>CAVQXJ010000033.1:0-92283 GCA_963717745.1 uncultured Acidobacteriota bacterium | reverse complement strand
GTCGGGATGACAGGATTCGAACCTGCGACCCCCTGACCCCCAGTCCGATTCTCGCCCTTTTTCACCCGGCGGCAGCGGCCTCAGGACGTCTCGCCACCCGCATAAACATTGGGCCGATTGGCCCTGACGCCGTTCACCCGCCCCCAGCGAAATGCAGGTTGTGCCGCGATTTTGTTACCACTGTGTTACCACAGCAGACCCTCTAAATCATAGGGACATCGTCTGAAGCCGGGTGCCGGTTCGCCTTGGTCCACTGCAGCGCGATCGGCGCCCGTGGGCGCGAGCCATTGTCGCACCGCGTGCAATCCGGCCTGGCGCATCACGCTACGGCGTTCGCGGCGTCGCGGGCTTCGACAGTGGTTCGCCGGTCTTACCGACAATGACGACCGAGATGACGGCGGGCTCGGTGGCGCTCGCGTTCGCGGACGTGCTGTGGATGGTCACGACGTAGCCGAATGTCGGCCCTGGATGCTGATGCGACCGTTCGATTTCTCTGCGGCTGACCAGCTCCTACCCGCTGATGAATCTGTGGGGCCCCAGTCCCTTGTCGTGATTACTGGCCGCGCAGGACAGACACGGGATCGACTCGGGCCGCACGCCGCGCGGGTTGCCAGGCGGCCGCTGCTCCGGCGACCACGATGACCAGGGCGGTCATGGGAAAGACGACGACATTGCCAGGGGCCAGCTGCAGAACGTCGGCTGAAAGCCGCGCAGCCGCATAGGCCAGCGGCAACCCGAGCGCGACGCCGATCGCCACGAGGCGGAGGGAATCACTCAGGACCATCCGGACAAGCGCGCGGCGCTCCGCGCCGATCGCGATCCGGACCGCGATCTCGGGGATGCGCCGCGCGACTTCGCATTCGATCGTCCCATACAGGCCGAGCACCGCCAGGAGCAGCGCCAGTGCGCCAAATGCCGTGAACAGGATCGTCGCGAGCCGCTCCTGCGCGAGCGCCCGGTCCTGCTGCGTCTCGGCGGTCCGAATGTTGAAGACGGGCAGGTTGGGATCGAGCTCGTGCACCATGCGCTGCACGTGGCGGATGGCCGCGGCCGCATCCGCCGATCGGATCTTGACGGCGAGCGTCGGCATCACGGGCGCGCGCTCGTGCCCGAACGGCAGGAAGTAGGCGCGCGTGCCCGGCCGCTGCCGTGTATCGAACCGCCGGCCCGACACGACGCCGACGATCTCGTACTCGCTCGCCTCCCGGCCTGCGCCGAAGCGAACCCTTCCTCCCACCGGGCTTGCCGCGCCGAACAGATCGCGCGCCAGCGCGTCGGTCACGATCACCACCTTCGGCGCGCGCGCGTCATCCGCATCAGTAAACGTCCGGCCGCCAAGGAGCGGCAGATCGAACATCTGGAAAAAGGATGGGCTCACTTCGTCAATGAAGTGCATCCACTCGAATTGCGGCATTGGCGCCGCTCTGGACGATGGTCTGGCCGCCGCGCCAGACTGTCGTGCCCGGAACCGCGCTGGCCTCGCCACTCCCGATCAGGCTCGCGGCGGCAACGCCCGGTAATGTCGCCGCACGCTGGACCAGATCCCGCAGCAACAGGCGCACGCTGGCCTCGGTGTAGCGCACGTTGCCGTCGCGCACGGGCTTCATGGAAAAAAAAGCACACGCCTCCCGTCATGGCCGGGATCCGCCGCCTGGATGCCGTGAACCGTGAGGACCAGAAGGCCTGCAACGGCCAGCAGCACGAGCGTCAAAGCCACTTGGGCCACGACGCTGGCGCGGCGGCCCGACCCCGGTCGTCCGCCGCTTCGTGCGCCGCCGGCACCGGCCTTCATCGACACCAGGGCATCGACACGCGAAGCCTGCAGCGCAGGGGCGACGCCGAACATGAGTCCGGTGAGGATCGCCACGGCGGCCGCAAACACCAGGACACGCGCATCCGGATCCATCGTGAGGACCATGGGGGTGCTGGTCTGGGGCAGCAAGCTGAGAAGCAGATGGGATCCCCATCGCGCGATCAGCAGCCCGAGTATGGCCGCCGGCCCGACGACCAGGACGCTCTCGGTCAGGAGCTGTCGGACGAGGACAGAAGGGCTCGCGCCAATCGCGAGGCGCACGCCGAACTCACGCCGGCGTGCGGCGGCACGGGCGAGAAACAGGTTTGCGACGTTGAGACACGCGATCAGGAGGAGCAGGCCGGTGGCCGCAAGCGTGGCCGCCAGTACGCGCGGAATCCATTGAGGCGCCGCAACGCGCCCCCGGCTCCCGTCGAGGAGACGAACGAGGGGCGGCGCCTCGCCTGTTCTTCCCGCGCCGGGCCACAGATGTTGAACGGTCAACTGTACGGCCGCTTCGGCCTGCTCGCGATTGACTCCCGGCTGCAAGCGGGCCACCGCGCGCCCGAAGCCGCGCGTACTCTGATCGAGCAGCTTCGACGCCGGCATCCGCTGCGCCTGCATCCCTGGCTCCAGCATCATGGGAACACGAACGTCAGGCGACTGTCCGATGTTCAACCCGGAGAACCCTGGCGGCGATACGCCGATGATCGTGAACGGATATCCGTTCAGGAGAACGGTCCGTCCGAGGATCGCGGGATCGGCGTTCAGACGGGGTGAAGAAGCCGTGCGAGATGATCGCCGACGGCTCCCAGGCCGCGCCGTCTGCGTTCGGAGAGAAGTCGTGCCCCAGGAACAGCGGCACTCCGAGCACCCGGAAGAAGTCCCCCGTGACCACTTCGCCGATCACGCGCTCTGTGCGATCGCCGATGCGTCCCGCGAGACCGTCCGAACTGTCGAACGCGACACCCGCAAAGATCTGCCGCTGTTCGCGAAGTCCGCGAAGCACTGGCGCCGGAAGGCTGGTTTCCTTTCCCGTTCCAGCCTCGAGCGCCTGCAGTTGGACGAGCGCTTCGGGGTTGGCCACCGGCAGCGGGCGCCAGGCGATCGCGTAGAGCATCGAGAATATCGCTGTCGTCAGGCCGATGCCGAGCGCAATGGACGCCACGGCGACGAGGGATGACACCGGACTGCGGCGCAGGACGCGGATGCCAAAGCGCAGATCACGCACCACTTGCTCGCCGCTTCCCCGCCAGGTGGGTTTGTCCATGGATGCAATTCCTGTCAAAAGCCGACCGGGGCTCACATCGATTCGGACGCAGCATAATCGAACTGGCCGTCCAAAGGCACCGGCCACATTCGTGCGGTCGAGGACCTCGGTTGCAGACGTTCTCGGCCCAAGGGTCGTAGGCCGCTGGATCGGGGAGCGGCCCCTTGAGCCTTGACTTTCCGTGACAAGGCCTCTGTAAGGACAGTGACCCGGCGGGCACTGGTGCAGCTGACGTTCAGTTGGCCTAACCGCATGGCGCTGAACGTCCGTCACAACGGTGGGCAGCATTCGGCCCAGGATGGGAAATTCGCCGCGCGCCTAGCCAGCAACAGCTTCGGCGACCGCCTGATCTGTTAGGTGACGCGGACGCGAATGCGGGGCGAGTCGGCTCCGGCTGGTGGGGATGGAGAAGGGAAAAGGCGCGGGCTCGGGGCGGTCCGGTCGGCACCGCTCACCATTTCCGAGTGGGAGATGCCCGTCCCGGGGATACTGACCGTCTGGCGGATCCCGCGCTTGCTGACATTCAGCTTGAACCCGCGCGGACCGACCTTTCCAAGATGACCTCGCGTGCATGTGCTCCCGCATCAGTATCAGCATCTCGCGCTGGCCGTGGCGACGGCGTGAGTCGCGGACTCACGCCGCGGGGGGGAGCCAAAGGTGGGGCCAGCGCTCCAGGGGAGGCTTGGCCCCCCTCGCCTCTCGCCGCACTCGCCGCGCGACGACGTGCGTCCTCTCAGCGGCGCGCCTTTCGCGGCGCGCCATCTGGTTGTCGGCGTGGACGTTCGCTCGAGCGAGCGCACGCCGCGCGTTCTGAGAAGGCGGCGCTTTGTGCCGCCCGACAGGCGCGGGCAGAAACCCCAGAGCGGGCAGGAGCGACCCCCCCGCCGGCGCCGCTATGCGGCCCCGGCTCTGACCCCGCGGGGGGTCGCTCCTGCCCTAGTTGCCACTACGGCGACGGTCCGAGTAGACAGACCAATAGACGGACGGCACGGGGAGGCTTGTCTACTGGAGCGACCGATCGTTCTTCATTGTTTGTCGCGCGGAGTCGTTGTCTATCTGACAGGTCGACGACCGAACGATGCCGCAAATTGTCTGAGTCGCAGTTCTGTTAGGACGCGAGAAACGCGTCACAACTTCGTGTCCAACCCACTGACGATGTGGCATCGATGGCAGCGAACAAACCGCCCGGCTCCTTGGCGAATCGTGCGCCGCATCACGTAACTATTCGCGAGAACAATCGCGAGGCCGCCCCACGCGCGAGGTTGATTGGCAAGTCGCCAGGATGGGTGCTCGATAAGTCGTGCAGACCCGTGCTCCGGGTGGGTCGCGGAGCCGAGCGAATGACAGCTGGCCCACAACCGACACGGCGTTGTTTCAGGAGAAGAATTGAACCAAGAGTCAGCGTTCCCGTCAGACGTCGCAGTGACTGATCGTATTCGGGCAATTTTGCCCGCCTGCCTCCAGTTGACGGCGTCTTCTGATGTGGGCACAATGACTACATGGACCGAAGTGTCGTCGGCGCTCGCGAACTGAAGACCAGGCTCGGCACGTATCTCCGCCGCGTGCGGGAAGGCCGCACGCTTCTCGTGACCGATCGTGGCGAGCCGATTGCGGAGCTACGACCGCTGCCGTCGGACACGAGCGTGAACGCGGCGCTGCTGAAGCTGTCCAGCAAGCGGACCGTCACTCTTCCGGCCCGCAAGGCGATGGTCGCGTTCAGGCCGATCCAGAGCCGGGGACGCGCGCTGTCGGAGGCGATCCGCGAAGACCGCGAGGACCGATTCTGACCCGTTACTTTGACGCCAGCGCCCTGGTGAAGCGGTATGTGCGAGAACCAGGTGCCGTGGCTGTCCGTCGTTTACTCAAGGCCGACGCGGGCGCGGCGAGCCGCCTCTCTGAGGTCGAGGTGGCCTCTGCCTTTGGTGCGCCGGGCACGAGAAGGGGCGTTTACGGTCGGGGAACGAGACCGGGCGCTGGCTTCCCTCGCCGACGATTTGGCCACGCTGATCATTGTCGAGTTCACCCCGGACATTACCGCAGATGCGCGGGCGCTCCTGCTCCGCCACCGCCTGCGCGCCGGTGACGCCGTGCAACTCGCGAGTTGCCTCTATCTCCAACGCGAGATGAGCGAGCCCCTGCCCTTCGTGGTGTTTGACGATCGCCTCGCGGAGGCGGCGCGCCACGAGGGCTTGACGGTCGTGCCTGTGTCGAAAGGTCGACGCTGACGCCGCCGAAGCGGCGCTCCGTGGCGCTCGGCCCGCGCGCTCCGGCGTTCAGCCGCGAGCCGCGCCTGCACGCCGCTTCGATTTGGGTTTGGCTTTCGCGCGCCTCTTCGGCTGCAACGCCCTGCTAGCCGGTTTCGTTCGAACGTGCCGCGTCGCCCGCGAGCGGCGTGCGGGAATGCCGTTCAGCATGCCTTCCGCACTGATGTCCTCGTCGACATCGGGCCAATGCGCGCCATGGCCGTCGCCGATGAGCTCCCAATTGGCGCGCTGCGCCGGTGTCGCTTCCGACAACCGCCATGACCATGCGAGCGGGACGCTGATCACGCGCCCGTCGACGAGGTACACCGTGATCGTCTCGTCGCTCACGTCGACGCGCTGAATCCGATGCTCAACGCTGACCGCAATGCTCATTCCAGGCTCCAAGGAGGATGTGCTCAAATCGCAAACCGCCGCACGCGCTTGGCGGGCCTTGCCTTTCAGAATCGCCGACAACTGGCGATTCCAGAACTCCATGGCCGCCCGCTTCTCGGAGTCGTAGCTGTACCGATCGTAAACGCTCGTGATGTCCTTGTCCGTCGGAGTGATTCAGGATCCGGCTGATCACAAAGCGCGGCACTCCGCCGCTGGCCATGAGACTCGCCGCGGTGCGGCGCAGATCATGACCGCGAATGTCGGCGCGATCACGAGCCTGCCCCGTCTGCCTTCGGCCCCGTGACGATGTTGGCGCGCGTGCGCTGCGCCAGACGCCGGCCAACGTGTTTGTAGTCGCCCATGACCGATTTCGGGAACACCCACACCGCGCGATCGTCGCGCGGCACCTCCTCGAGGATCTTGCGCGCGGTCTCGTTCAGGTACGCACGATGGCCATGCGCGTTCTTCACGAACTCCGCCGGGATCGTCCAGAAATGCGATCGCGATCGATGTCCTGCCATCGCATCTGGAGCAATTCCCCGCCCCGCTGCGCCGTGACGAGCCGCAGCGGAACCAGGCACAGACGTACGGTTCTGCGTGGCACACGCCTCCCAAAGCCGGCGAATCTCATCGTCCGTCAGCACGCGATCGCGCGTCGTCTCCTTCGTCGGCTTCTTGACGCCGAGCACGGGATTCACTGTTGGCGCAGGACGAGCCGTTGTTCCGCCCCAAAGGTGTAGATGCGCGAGACGAGCGCGCGAACGCGATTCGCCGCCACGGGCGCGCCGGCCTTGACCTTGGCGTTCAGCACGTCCAAGAGGTCTTCAGCCGTGACCTCGGCGGCGGGGCGGTTCTTCCATTTCGGCAGCAGATTCGCATCGAGTTGTCGCTGATCTTCGGCCCAGCTCCGCTTGTTCGGCTTGGCGTGGTCCTCGATGTACCGCTCGGCGAGCGCGCCGAACGTGAGCACCTCGCGGGCGGCGCGCTTCTCGGCGACGGGATCTCCGCCCTTGGCCACGGAGCGTTGCGCCTCGCGCGCCAGTTCGCGCGCGTCGGCCAGCGTCACGGCTGGGAAGCGACCCAACGTCAGGCGCTTCTGGCGCCCGTTCTTGTCGCGGAAAAACACCGTCCAGCTGCGGACGTCGTTACTGGTAACGCGGAGGCTCAGGCCCGGGGTGAGGTCATCGAAATGATCGACGCTGCCGGTCGGGGGCGGAACCAGGCTTTCAGCGTCGAGGCGTTCAGAATCCGACGCTTGGTTCCCGCGCTGGGGTCCCCGACCGCCGGTGAAGGGAAGGGGGCAACGTTGGACACGAGGGACCTCCATGCACCACGGTTTTGTTACCATGATGTTACCATGGAGGCCTCGAAAGCGAAAAAATTGGTCGGGATGACAGGATTCGAACCTGCGACCCCCTGACCCCCAGTCAGGTGCGCTACCAGGCTGCGCTACATCCCGTATCCCGCGACGACAAAAAGCAGGTGCGCCGACCACAGACGGACTGTCGCGAAACTGTCCCAGAACCCTATCGTGTTGACCTGTTTCGGGTTCTGTTTTGAGCGAAAGCAGATACCCCGAATTGTTAGAAATCTTAGGAAAGCGTCGAACGCGAAGGAAGCGAGAGAAGGAGATCGTCTTCCCCCCAGTCAGGTGCGCTACCAGGCTGCGCTACATCCCGTTCTTAATTCTTCTTCCGCCGCGTCTTCGCGACCGGTGTGACCTTCAGTTCGAACTCCGCGGCCTCGCCGGCTGACGCCGACGGCGACTTCGCCAGCATCACCGACAACTCCCGCAGGCCGCGCTGGACGTGAAGGATCCGGTCGCGGGCGTCCGTGCCGAGCAGCTCCGCCACCTCGGTCAGGGCGGCGCTGGCGGCGGCCGGGTCGGGCTGCTCTTCGCTCAGTTTCCGGCGGGCCCCGGCCAAGGTGAGCCCTTCGACATATAGCAGGTGCTTCAGCCGCAGCACCCGCTCGACGTCCACGCGCCGATACACGCGCGCACCACCTGCGGTCTTCGCGACGCCGAGATCCGGGAACTCCGCCTCCCACGATCGGAGGACGTACGGCTGGACCTTGGCGATCTCGCAGACCTCAGGCTGCCGGAACAGCGAGCGGTTGGGTATCTCCACCGGGTCCACTGTGGGCATCAGAGCGCCCGCAAAGTATAGCAGACCACTCCGCGCTCATCCGGTGCGCGCTTCGCGCCGCGCCTCGTCCAGGACCTCGCGAACCCGCTGCGCCAGCCCCCTCGGCGTGAACGGTTTCTGGAGCGACGCGACCCCTTCCTCGCGGCTCCCGCGCGCCAGCACGCTCTCGCCGGTGTAGCCGGAGATGAACAGGACGGCGATGTCCGGCACCAGCGCCGACACCCGCGCATACAGCTGCGGACCTGATTCATGCGCCAGGACCACGTCGGTGATCAGCATCGAGATCTTCCGCTGGTGCCGCCGGCAGATCGCCACCGCGCCGCTGCTGTCGGTCGCCGTCAGCACGTCATAGCCGAGCCGCAGCAGGACCTGCTCGATCAGCTCGCGCTCCTGCTCGTTGTCTTCCGCCAACAGGATGGTCTCCGTTCCCCCCGGCGGGTCGTCCGTCTGCGGCGCCGGCGCCGCAACGGTCTCACGCGCCAGCGGCACCGAGATCGTGAACACGCTCCCCTTCCCCACTTCGCTCTGCACCTGGATGTCCCCGCCCGACTGCTTGACGATCCCGTACGCGGTGGAGAGCCCGAGCCCGGCGCCCTTTCCGACATCCCTGGTCGTGAAGAACGGGTCGAAGAGGTGCTCCATCACGTCGTGCGGCATCCCACTCCCGTTGTCGGTCACGATCACGAACACGGTCGACTCGCCGCTGGCGGTCCTCATGATCAGCCGGCCCCCTACCGGCATCGCGTCGCGGGCATTGACCGCGATGTTCATCAGCACCTGTTCGAGCTGCGACCGATCGCCGTGGACCGGCAGCGGCACCGCCGCCAGCTCGATGATCAGCTCGATGTCGTCGCCGATCATCCGCCTGATCAACAGGCTGACCTCACGGACGACGCTGTTCATGTCCAGCACTTCGGGGCGGAGCACCTGCTTCCGGCTGAAGGCCAGCAGCTGTCGCGTCAGCAGACTGGCCCGATGCGCCGCCCGCTTGATCTCGCCGAGATCCTCGGACCTGAAGTCGGCGGTGTCGAGCGTGGCCGACACCAGCTCGGCGTACCCGGCGATGACGGTCAGCAGATTGTTGAAATCGTGCGCCACGCCGCCGGCAAGCCGTCCGACCGCGTCCATCTTCACGGCCTCGGCCAGCTGCTGCTGGGTGGCCTCGAGCTGCTGCTGCGCCACCACCACCTCGGTCACGTCGCGGGTGTTGGCGACCGCGAACATGGTCCCGTCGGCGCCCGTGAAGGGCCTCGCCACCGTCTCGAGATCGTGCCAGCTCCCATCCTTGTGGCGGAACCGATAGCGGACCGGCCCGATCGCTTCGTTCTTCTCGAAAATCCTCTGAAACTGTTCTCCCGTCAGCGCCGCGTCGTCGGGATGGACCAGGTCGAAGTTGTTCCGGCCGACCACCTCGCCGGGCGCGTATCCGAGCTGACGGGATACCGCGGCGCTCTGATACACGGACACGCCGTCGTGACGCAGCAATGAGATGCTGTCGGACGAGTTCGCGACCAGGGCGGCATACAGCTCCGACATCTCACGCTTGTCCGCTTCGCCATTCTTCTGACTGGTGACGTCGAGCGAGATGCCGGCCAGACGGGTCGCGCCGTCCGGAGCCCTCCGCACCGTGACAATGTCGCGCAGCCACACGATGCGGCCGTCGGCGGCAATCATGCGGTATTCGAACTCGTGATCCTCGCCCCGCCGCGATGCGGCGAGACACAGTTCCGTGCACCGCTCCACATCGTCTGGGTGGGTGTGCCGCCGCCAGAAGTCCGGCTCACCCAGCCAGTTCTGCGTCGGGTAGCCGAGAATGCGCTCGGCTTCCTCGCTGACGAACAGGAACTGGAAGGTCTCCGGGTCGGCCTCCCAGACGACTCCGCCGAGCGCGTTGATCAGCGACAGCAGTTGGTCGGCTGAGAACATCCGCATAGGCTACAGCAACCCATGCCGGTGGGGTCAATCATCATCCGGGAGGGCCGGCCAACCTCCACCGGGAGGTAGAATCCCCACCTGCCGTGAAATTCGACGACGAGCTGACTCGACTGACGCCGCGCCCGTGCTACATCGCACATGGCGGCGCGGTCCGACGCGCATCCGACCTCAGGAGCGAACCACGTGACGCCGCCTGACGACGAGACCCGGCTCGTGGCAGGCGAGTCCCGTCTCTCGTCGTCGGCCCCTTCCAGCAGCAAGTCGAGAGACCAGGCAACTTCGTCGTCCGGCTGGCTGACCTCGTCTGACGCGATCGACCATGGCCGCTTTCCCCCGGGCACGCTGCTCGGCGGCCGATACCGGATTGTTGGGAGGCTCGGCCGCGGCGGCATGGGCGAGGTCTACCGCGCCGACGACCTGAAGCTGGCGCAGCCGGTCGCGCTCAAGTTCCTGCCGCCGGAGGTCGATCGCGATCCGTCGCGGTTGATGCAGCTCCACAACGAAGTGCGGATGGCGCGTCAGGTGTCGCATCCGAACGTCTGCCGCGTGTACGACATCGACGAAGTCGACGGCCACACCTTCCTCTCGATGGAGTACGTGGACGGCGAGGAGCTGGCGTCGCTGCTCCGGCGGGTCGGGCGGTTCTCGGTGGAGCGCTCGCTCGAGCTGTCGCGTGAGATCTGCGCCGGCCTGGCCGCCGCGCACGAGCGCGGCGTGCTCCACCGCGATCTGAAGCCGGCGAACGTGATGCTCGACGGCACCGGCCGCGTCCGCATCACCGACTTCGGGCTGGCGGGCGTCAGCGGCGAGACGCTTCGCGCCGGCACGCCCGGCTACATGGCCCCCGAGCAGCTGGCGGGCGCCGAGGTGACGATCCAGAGCGACATCTACGCGCTCGGCCTGGTTCTATATGAGCTCTTCACTGGGCAGCGGGCGATCGAAGCGAAGAACGTCGGGGAGCTGCTCCGGAAGCGGGAGGCGGGAATCGCGCCGCCGTCGCAGCTCGTACGCGAGCTCGATCCGGCGATCGATCGGGCGATCTTCCGCTGTCTCGAGCACGACCCTCGCGATCGCCCCTCCTCGGCGCTCGCAGTAGCGGCGGCGCTGCCCGGTGGCGATCCCTTGGCCGCGGCGCTGGCGGCCGGCGAAACGCCTTCGCCGGAAATGGTGGCGGCAGCCGGAGAAACCAGCGCGCTGTCGCCGGTGGTGGCGATCGGCGGCTTGCTGGTCACGCTGCTCTTCCTCGTCGGCTACGCGGCACTCTCCGACATTGCGCTGGTCACCCCCCAGTTGCCGCTGGAGAAGTCACCGGACGTGCTCGCGGATCGCGCCAGTGAGGTGTCGCGGCGGCTCGGCTACGACGATGCGCCGGTAGACTTCGCACGTAATTTCAGTGTCGCCGCGGATTACCTTCGCTATGCGCGCGAGAAGGGCGAGGGACCGGCGACCCGGCAGCGCCTGCGCACGGGCCGGCCCCCCGGACTGCTGTTCTGGCATCGCACCAGCCCGCGGCCGATGGTGCCGACCGGCGGCCAGGAGCGGGTGACGACCTCCGACCCGCCGATGACGATCACCAACATGCGAAGGGTGGTCCTCGACAGCGAGGGTCGGCTGGTCGAGTTCCACGCGGTTCCTCCGCAGCTGGATCCCGCAACCGACGCGACCCATGCCACCCCCGATTGGAGCCGGTTGTTCGATCTCGCTTCGTTGGCGCCAGGAGACTTCCATCCCGTCGGGCCACAGTGGACGCCACCCACGTTTGCCGACCAGCGGATGGCCTGGGAAGGACCGATGCCCGGCTGGCCCGAGCAGACAGTCAGGCTCGAGGCGGGCGCGTACCGCGGGCGGATCGTGTTCTTTCAGACGGTGAACCCGTGGACCGAGCCGACCGCCATGCGCGAAGAGCCGCGGTCACGCGCCCAGCGCTGGACCCGGGGCTTCGTGGCGATCGTGGTCCTGGTCGTGCTCATCGTCGCAGCCGGAGTGGCGCGGCGCAATCTCCGGAAAGGACGCGGCGACGTGCGCGGCGCGTTCCGGATTTCGACCGTCATCTTCGTGGCGACACTCGGCGACTGGCTGGTTCGCGCGAAACACTTCTCCGACCCGAACGTTCAACTCGATCGGGTGTTCACGGCGATCGGCTGGGCGCTGTTCTCCGCCGGCGCGCTCTTTGTGCTGTATCTGGCACTGGAACCCTATGTCCGGAAGTTCTGGCCGAGCACGCTGATTTCGTGGAGCCGGCTGCTGGCCGGCAGATACCGGGATTCACAGGTCGGTCGCGACGTCTTGATCGGCGTCTTCGTGGCCACCGCGGTCCTGCTGGTGGGCAGCCTCGATTTTTTTCTGCGGCCGGTGCTCGGCTATCCCGCGCTGCCGCCCGTGATCCCGAACCTGGAGACCCTCTCGGGCGCACTGCCGGTGCTGGCCCTGGCGCTCGCGGTGGTGTTCGACGCCGCGTTCAACTCGCTGTGGATCATCTTCGCGCTGGTCGCCGTCAACCTTCTGGTGCGGCGGGTCTGGGTCACAGCGATCGTGATGGTGGGCTTCCTGATGCTGACCGGTCTCGGGGGCACCGACGGTCCGCCGCCGCTCTGGCTCCGGCTCTCGACGGCCCTGATCATCCTGAGCGCGATCGTCTACGTGATGCTGCGGTTCGGCCTGCTCACCACGATGACGTTCTTCGCGGTCAACTTCCTGATGCACTCGGCGGTGCTGACCCTCGACTCGTCGCGGTGGTTCTTCTCCACGTCCGCGACGGTCATGGGAATCATCGGGGCGCTGGCGCTTTACGGCTTCTATGCGTCGAGAGGAGGCGAGCCGCTGCTGGGGCGGCGCGTGCTTGACTAGAAACAAATCCCAAGCTCCAAGCTCCAAATCCCAACCACTCCCAATTCCCAAATCCCAAAAACCAACTCCCAATCATCAACTCCCAAGGTGCTCAGACGTCCAACTTGGGAGGTGATTGGGGTTTGGTTTTGGGATTTGGAGATTGGGAGTCGCTTGGAAGTTGGTGATTGGGAGTGGTTGGGATTTGGAGCTTGGGATTTGGGATTTGATGCCTAGCGCTCCCGCTTGCGCACGTGGATTCTGATTGGCGTGCCGAGCAGCCCGAACGACTCCCGCAACCGGTTGATCAGGAACCGCTCGTAGGAGAAGTGGAACTCGGTCGCGACGTTGGTGAAGAACACGAACGTGGGCGGGCCGACGCCGATCTGGGCGGCGTAGAGGATCCGGACCTCGCGGCGGCCGGGGCTCGCGGGGGGATGGACGGCGGTCACTGCCGCCACGAAGCGGTTCAGCTCCGAGGTCGGGATGCGCCGGTTCCTGGCGTCCGCCACCTTGTCGACGGTCTCGAGCACCTTGCCGGTGCGCTCGCCGGTCATCGCCGAGATGTGCAGGATCTGCGCGTAGTCGAGGAATCTCAATCCCTGCCGCAGCTTGTCGTCGAACTCCTTGGAGTAGTCGGTGCCCCTCCCCTTCATCAGGTCCCACTTGTTCACCGCGATGACGATCCCACAGCCGGCCTTGTCGGCCTCCCCGGCAATCGCGGCATCCTGATCGGTCGCCCCCTCGACCGAGTCGATGACCAGCACCGCCACATCCGCTTTCTCGATCGCCCGCTTCGCGACGATCACCGACAGCGATTCGAGCTGACCAGACCGCCCCACGCGGCCCGGACGCCTGATCCCGGCGGTATCGACGATGCGAAAGGTCCGCTGGTGCCACTTGAGCACCGCGTCCACGGTGTCGCGGGTGGTGCCGGGCGTGTCGCTGACGATCGAGCGCTCCTCCTTCAACAACTTGTTGAGCAGTGAGGACTTGCCGACGTTCGGCCGGCCGACGATCGCGACGGCGGTTTCCTCGGGGACTTCGGCGACAGCCCCGTCGCGACGCGCCGGGAAGCGTGCGGTGATCTCGTCGAGCAGATCCCCCACCCCCTCACCATGCTCGGCCGCGACCTCGACCACCGGGTCGAATCCCAGCTGATAGAACTCGAGCGCCCGGCCCTTTGCCCGCTTGTCGTCGGTCTTGTTGACCGCCACGACCACCGGCGCGGACGCGGACCTGAGCGCGTCGGCAATCTCCTCGTCGCCGGAGACCAGCCCGTCGCGGCCATCTACCACGAAAACAAGGACATCGGCCTCCTTCAGCGCCTTGCGGCCCTGCACCACGACGAGCTCGTGAAGCGGATCCTGGCTCGCGCCGAACATTCCACCGGTATCGACCAGGCGGAAATTCACCCCCTGCCATTCGGCGGGCAGCGAGTTCACGTCTCGGGTGGTCCCGGCAATCGCCGTGACGATCGCGCGGCGGGAATTGGTGATGCGGTTGAAGAGTGTGGATTTGCCGACGTTTGGGCGACCAGCCAGCACGACCGTAGGCGCCGACGAGGCGCGTTTCGAAGGCATGTCGAAAGTCTAGTTAGGACCAGGATTGACAGTGTAAGTGTTTCTATCTATGCTATTTAGTAATTTCCAGGAGCGCCTAAGCATGATCAAAGTTGACATCGTCAACGAGGTGTCCAAGGTGGCCGACATTACCAAGGTGAAAGCCGAGGTGGCCGTGGATGCCGTGTTCGACGCGATGCGGCTGTCGATGCAGCGGGGCGAGCGGATCGAACTGCGTGGCTTTGGCGTCTTCCAGGTGAAGCCTCGGAAGCGGGGAATCGGCCGTAACCCACGGACGGGAAAGGAAGTGCGGATTCCTCCCGGGCGTACGATCCGGTTCAAGCCCGGGAAAGATCTGCAGAATATCGGCGGGTAACCCCGCCGCCGGCCCTTGTCGAACGACCTTTTGAATTCCGCTCCGCTCCTGTCCGCGGCCGAACCCTCCACTCCGTTCGGGGAAGGGCCGATGTGGCATGCGCCGACGCCGCCGCGACGATTCCAACACCGTGTCCGGAAGCACGTTCTCCTTTTCTTGCTGACACTTGCGACGACCACGCTGGTCGGAGCAGACCATTATGCTGCCTTCCTCTCGGCGTTCGGTAGGGTTCAAATCACGGCGGGCTGGACCATGTTCGTGGGCGGTCTATGGTACAGCGTTACCATTCTCGCGATTCTCGGCGCGCACGAGATGGGCCACTACCTCGCCTGTCGCCGGTACGGCGTTGATGCCACGCTTCCGTACTTCCTGCCCCTTCCACCGATACCCTACGTGATTCCGAGTTTCACCGGCACGCTCGGGGCCGTGATCCGGATCCGGGAGGCCTTCCCGACGAAGGCGATCCTGTTCGATATCGGGGTGGCAGGGCCGATTGCCGGGTTCCTGACGCTGGTTCCGGCACTGTTCCTAGGGTTGAGCCTGTCGACGATCGTACCGGCGCCGCCCGAGAACGTCAGCCTGGTGTACCTCGGCGAGCCGCTGCTCTTCCAATGGGCCGCTCATCTGGTGTTCGGCACGGTCGCCGACGGCTATACCCTCAACATGCACCCGATCGTCTTCGCCTGCTGGTTCGGAATGCTCGCGACGGCGTTGAATCTGCTGCCCTTCGGCCAGCTGGACGGCGGCCACATCACCTACGCGACGCTCGGCAAGTGGTCGACGCCGATCTCGATCGCGACCGTCAGCACGGCGGTCGTCATGACCTTCCTGGCCACCAGCTGGCTGGTGATGACCATCATGATGGTGGTGATGCTCGTGCTGTTCGGCCCCCGCCATCCGAGGGCCATCTACGAACACGAGCCGATCGGCCGGACCCGCCAGATCGTCGCGGTGCTGGCGCTGGTGATCCTGATCCTGTGCTTCACGCCGGTGCCGCTGCGCTTTACGAACTGACGCTGACAAGGGAGAAGGGACAAGGGAGAACGCCCTTGACATCGAAGCCCCTACAACACGCTCATCGGGTCGACGTCGATCGTCGTCCGGCGCTTGATCTCGGGGCGGGCGTCGAGCGCGGCGAGCAGCGCTCGGCGCATCGTCCCGCGCTGGCGGCCTTTCATGAAGAACTGGGCGCGGTGCTCGCCCTTCAAGCGGCTCAGGGGCGCCGGCGCCGGGCCGAGCACGCGGAATGACTCGACCCCGGCGGTCAGGGCGCGAACGATGGTCGCCGCGTCGGTGAGGGCGGCCGACAACGACGGTCCCTTGATGATCGCGTTGATGAGCGCGACCGCCGGCGGATAGTGCATCGCCCGGCGAAACCGAATCTCCTCCTCATAGAACGCGCGGTAGTCCTGCCGGCAGGCGTGCCTGATCGTGTAGTGCGCCGGGTGCAGCGTCTGAACGATCGCTTCGCCGGCGACCTCGCCCCGTCCGGCCCGGCCGGCCACCTGCGTGAGCAGCTGGAACGTGCGCTCGGCGGCGCGGAAATCGGCGAGCCCGAGACCGACATCGGCCGACACCACGCCGACCAGCGTGACCTGCGGGAAATCGTGCCCCTTGGCGATCATCTGGGTGCCAACCAGCACATCGATCTCGCCGGCCGCGAACCGCTTCAGGACCGCGGTGATGGCGCCGCGCCGCCGGACGGTGTCGCGGTCGACGCGGGCGATCCGGGCTTGCGGGAACAGCGCCGCAATCTCCGATTCCACCCGCTCGGTGCCGAAGCCGATGTGCTCGAGGAACGATCCGGCGCAGTGGCCGCAGGCGGACGGCAGCCGGACCGCGTAGTCGCAGTAGTGGCACCGGGCCCGCTTCGCCGCGAGGTGGACGGTCAGGGTCACGCTGCAGTTGGGACACTCCAGTGTCTCACCGCACTCACGACAGAACACGCTGGTGGCGAAGCCGCGGCGGTTCAAGAGGACCATCGCCTGCTCACCCCGCTCGAGGCGCGCCCCGATCGCCTGCGCCAGCGGACCGCTGACGATCACGTCAGGCCCGGAGCTCGCGAACTCGCTCCGCATGTCGACCACCGCTACGCTGGCCATCGGCCGATCGAGCACGCGCTTCTCGAGCGTGATCAGTGCATAGCGGCCGGCCTGCGCGTTGTGGAAGCTTTCGAGCGACGGCGTGGCGGAGCCGAGGACCGCCACCGCGTCGGCGGCGCGCGCCCGCATCACCGCGACGTCGCGGCCGTTGTAGCGCGGGCTCTCCTCCTGCTTGTAGGAGCTGTCGTGCTCCTCGTCCACGATCACCAGACCCAGGCGCTGGACAGGCGCGAACACCGCCGACCTGGTGCCGACGACCACATCGACGTCGCCGCGCCGGATGCGGTGCCATTGATCGTGCCGCTCGCCGTCCGACAGACCACTGTGCTGAATCGCCACGCGATCGCCGAACACGGCACGGAAGGCGCCTGACACCGCGGGCGTCAGGGCGATTTCCGGCACCAGCATCACGACGCCGCGTCCCGCCCTGGCAACCGCGTGCGACAGCCGGAGATAGATCTCGGTCTTGCCGCTGCCGGTGACGCCATACAGTAGTGCCGCGGCAAAGCGTCCCGCCGCGGTCATCGCCTCGAGCCGGTCGAGTGCAACCACCTGTTCGGCGGTCAGCGTCACCGGCTCCCGCGCAGTCGCCGCCGCCGCGTGCTGGAACGGATCGCGATCGACCTGGCGGCGTGTGAAGGACACCAGACCCGCGGCCGCGAGGCGCTTCAAGGTCGGCGCGGCAATGCCGTGGCGGGCCAGCGACGCCGTGTCGATCCCCTCCGGCGCGGCCGCGAGCAGCGCCACCGCGCCCCGCTGGCGTTCGCCGGACACCGCGCCCTCGATCGGCCCGCCGGCGGTGTCGTGGCCCTGCGCCGTCAGGTGTGCGACCCGCACCGTGCGAAAGGCCGACGGCCGGCCCACCACCAGGGCCCTCGGCGGCAGCGCCGCGCCGATCGCATCGCCGGCGCCGCAGGCGTAATACTCGGCCACCCACTGCGCCAGCGTGATGATGTCTTCCGGGATGAAGGCGTCGCCGTCGAGGACCTCGGTGATTTCCTTCGCCACGACCCCGGCCGGTGCCTGTTCGGCGTGGCCGGTGACGACCCCGGTCACCGTTCGACGGCCGAGCGCCACGACGACGCGGGCGCCGATGACGGGGAGCTGGAGGGGCTCGGGAACGGCGTAGGTCAGCGCCTCGAGCTGAGGCACCGGCACCGCCACGCGGATGTGCCGCATTGGGGGAGACGGGCTCAAGGGACAAGGGACAAGGGACAAGGGAGAAAGAGCAACATCCTATTCTGCTTTGTCCCTTCTCTCTTCTCCCTTGTCCCTTCTCCCTTGTCCCTTGTTCTTTAAGCCCCTGGCGGTTGGCGGCCTAACAGACCGAGGGCCTTCTTCAGGTCTTCCCACGCTTCGCGCTTGTAGCCCGGGCTGCGCAGCAGGAACGACGGGTGGAAGGTGGGAATCAGCTGGGCGCCGCGGTAGTCGTAGACCCGGCCGCGCATCCGCGAAATCGGATCCTGCGTTTTGAGCAGAGCCCGCGCCGCGAAGGCACCGAGCGCGATGATCACCTTCGGCTGCACCGAGGCAATCTGCTGGAAGAGGAACGGCTCGCACGTCCCGACTTCGTCCGGCTCCGGGTCGCGGTTACCGGGCGGCCGGCACTTGAGCACGTTGGCGATGTAGACCTCGTCACGGCGCAGGCCCATGGCCTCGATCATCTTGGTCAGCAGCTGTCCGGCGCGGCCGACGAACGGAATGCCCTGCGTGTCCTCGTCCGCACCTGGGGCCTCGCCGACGAACATGATGTCGGCCGCGGGGTTGCCGACGCCGAACACGATCTGTTTGCGCCCCTGCCCGTGCAGCTTGCAGCGGGTGCAGTCGCCGAGCTCGTGCCGGATTGCCGCCAGCGCCTCGGGGGAGCGAATCAGCTGGATGGGCGCGGCTTCCACCGGCGCCTCGTCCGCCGGGATGTCCGGCCCTTCGACAGACTCGGTGCCGTCTCGAGCATCGTCGAGCGACGCGGCCGGGCCGGGCGGCCCCGCCGGCGGAGCCGCACCCGCCCGCCGGCGCCACGCCGGGTCGCGGCTGATCCCGGTCACGCCAAGCTCCTGGTAGAAACGGAGATGTTCCGACAGCGCGCGCGGGTCCACGTGACTACTACGTCGTCAGCGGCGCGAGCCGGGCTTCGGCGCGGTCGAGGATGAGCGCCGCCAGTGCGGTTTTCGGGCCGAGCGGAAAGGTCTCGACCCCGTCACGACTGATCAGGGACGCGGCATTGAGCTCCGAGTCGAATCCCGACCCGGCGGCGGTGATGTCGTTGGCGACGATCAGATCCGCTCCTTTGCGGAGCAGCTTCTGACGGCCGCGCTCCACGGGATCGCCGCTTTCCGCAGCGAATCCGATCAACACCGGCTTCGGCTTTGCGCCACGGCCACGGCCGAGCGCGGCGAGAATATCCGGCGTCCGGACCAGGGTCAGCGCGAGCGGCGCGTCGGTCTTCTCGATCTTCCCGGCGGCGCGCCGCTCGGGCGTGTAGTCGGCGACGGCGGCGGCCATGACCACGATGTCGGCCTCGGACGCGTGGCGCTCCACGGCCGCCTGCATCTCGGCGGCGCTGCGTACGCGCACCAGCTCGGCGCCCGCCGGGGGCGCGAGTGCGGACGGTCCCGAGACCAGGATCACGCGCGCGCCGCGACGCACCGCCTCGGCGGCCACGGCGTATCCCATCCGTCCGCTCGAACGATTGCCGATATACCGCACGTCGTCCAGATCCTCGTAGGTCGGGCCGGCGGTGACGATCACCAACCGGCCGAGCAACGCGCCCGACGGCGTCAGGATCCGTTCGGCGGCTTCGACAATCTCCTCCGGCTCGGCGAGGCGTCCCTTGCCGATCCAGCCGCACGCGAGATAACCGGCGCCCGGATCGACGAAGCGTACGCCGCGGCTCGCCAGCGTGGCGAGGTTGGCCTGCACCGCCGGATGCTCGAGCATGTGGGTATTCATCGCCGGCGCGAGCAGCACGGGGGCTTTCGTCGCCAGGTACAAGCGCGCTCAGAAAGTCGTCGGCGATGCCGCCGGCGAACTTGCCGATGATGTTGGCGGTCGCCGGCGCCACCAGCAGCAGGCTGCTGTCGGACGCGAGCGAGATGTGCTCGATGTCGGCGTTCGCGCCCCGCGACCACTGCGTGGTGATCACGCGGCGCCTGGTGATCGCCTCGAAGGTGACCTCGCCGA
The DNA here is from genome assembly GCA_963717745.1 of uncultured Acidobacteriota bacterium. Taxonomy (GTDB): domain Bacteria; phylum Acidobacteriota; class Vicinamibacteria; order Vicinamibacterales; family 2-12-FULL-66-21; genus JACCXG01. Next base: position 72,457 of record CAVQXJ010000033.1, on the reverse strand, counting down.
CGAACCGGCGGGCGGATCGCGTCATCACGGCGGCCACCTCGTGGCCCCGCTTCTGCAATCCGCGCGCGACCTCGACCGCCTTGTAGGCGCCGATGCCGCCGGATACGCCGAGGGCGATCAGAGCCATGCTCTAGTCGAGCTCCGATCGAGCTTCCGCCTGCTTCGTGACCTTGCCTTCCTTGATCTCCTTGCGTGGCCAGCCGGGCCGGCTTCTCGCTGCCGCGATCCGCGGCGTGCAGCCGCGCAGCAGCTGGTGCGCGCGGGCGCCGGCCATCACCACCAGCTCGAACTTGTTCTTGATGTCGGTCTTCTCTGCCATGAGTGTCCTGGTCCTATCGGAAAGTGGCGACGATCCGTTCCGCCTCGGTGCGGGCGGATCGAAGGCGGGTGCGCTCCGCGAGCACGATGGCGCGCAGACGATCCACGCAGGCATCGAGCTCGTCGTTGACGATCACGTACTCGTATTCGGCGAACGCGGCCACCTCGGCGCGCGCGGTTTCGAGCCGCCGCTGCATCGCCGCTTCGGTGTCCTTGCTGCGGCCCCGCAGCCGCTGCTCCAGCACCGCGAACGACGGCGGCATCACGAACACGCCGACCGTGCCGGGATAGCGCGCCCTGACCTGCCGGGCCCCCTGGACGTCGATCACCAGCACCAGGTCGCGTCCCTGCTCGAGAACGCGCTCGGCGTCGGCCGCGCTCGTGCCGTAGAGGTTCCCGAACACGTCCGCCCATTCCATGAAGGCGTCCGCCGCCATCATCTCTTCGAAGCGTGGCCGGGATGACGAAATTATAGTCCACGCCGTCGGCTTCGCCCGGCCGCGCCGCCCGTGACGTGTACGAGCGCGACAGCGCCAGATCGGGCAGCACGTGGACCAGCCGTTCGACCACCGTGGTCTTGCCGGTGCCGGACGGGGCCGAGACCACGAACAGCAGGCCGCGGCGGCGCGCCGGGCGGCAGCCTCACTCGACATTCTGCACCTGCTCGCGCATCTTCTCGAGCTCCGCCTTCAACGTCACGATCAGTTCCGAGACGGCCGGGCCCTTCGGCCTTGGAGCCGGTCGTGTTCACCTCGCGGTTCATCTCCTGCAGCAGAAAGTCCAGTTTACGGCCGCAGGGCTCGGGCCGAATCGCTGAGCGCCTGCCAATGCTCGAGATGACCGCGGAACCGCACCACCTCTTCGGTGATGTCGGATCGGCCGACGAATCTGGCGATTTCCTGCGCCACCGTGGCCTCGTCGGCCAGCGCCGTCGGCGCGCAACTCCTTCACCCGCTCTCCCAGCCGGATCCGGAGCGCGTCGAGCGCCAGGTCGGCGGCGGCCGCGACCCGATCGAACAGGTCGCCGAGCAGCTGCCGCCGGCTGTCGAGCTCGGCGCGCAGGAAGCCTCCCTCGCGGATGCGCATGGCATCGAGCTCCTCGAGCGCCGCGGCCACCGCTTCTTCGACCCGCACGTTGAGCGCGGCCAGCTGTTCCTCGACCGCGGCGTCCTCGGGCCGCTCCTTGATCGCCAGGGCCTGCGGAAACCGCAGCAGATCGCCCGGCGTCATCGCGCCCTGGATCAGCCCCTGCTCGCGTGCCCGATCGAGCGCCGCGCTCAGCGCCTGCAGAAACGGCTCGTTCAGCTCCACGTCGAGCGTCGCCGTGCGCCGCTGCTGCACCGAGACGGTCACCTCCACCCGGCCGCGCGCCACCCGCTGCTGGACCAGGGTCCGCAGCTTCGCCTCCAGCGCCGCGAACGACGGCGGCACCCGCAGCTGCAGGTCCAGGAAGCGGTGGTTCACCGAGCGCACGGTCACCGCGATGGTGGCCGCCTCGTCGTCCTGCGTCAGCGACAGCGAATCCGGTCATGCTCTTGATCATCGATCGCGTCCGTCTCGAGGCCGTCCGAACACCTGGCGCGCGTACAGCTTCGCGTAGACGCTGTCGGCCTGCCCGAGCAGTTCGTCGTGCGTTCCGATCTCGACGATCCGGCCGCGTTCGAGCACCACGATCTTGTCGGCGCGCCGCACCGTCGACAGCCGGTGCGCGATCACGAACGCGGTGCGATTCCGCATCAGCGTTGGCCAGCGCCTCCTGCACCAGCTGCTCCGATTCCGCGTCGAGCGACGAGGTCGCCTCGTCCAGGATCAGAATCGGCGAGTTCTTCAGCAGCGCGCGGGCGATGGCCAGCCGCTGCCGCTGCCCGCCCGACAGCCGCTGGCCGCGCTCGCCGATCCGGGTCTCGTAGCCATGCGGCTGCGCCAGGATGAACTCGTGCGCGTGCGCCGCGCGGGCCGCGCTCTCGATCTCCTCGGCGGTGCTGCCGGGCGACGCATAGGCGATGTTCACCGCGATGGTGTCGTCGAACAGCACGGTCTCCTGCGTCACGATGCCGACCTGCTGCCGCAGCGATCGCAGCGTCACTTCGCGCATGTCGACGCCGTCGATCAGCACCGCGCCCGACGTCACGTCGTAGAACCGCGGAATCAGGTTGACCAGCGTGGTCTTGCCCGCCCCGCTCAGCCCGACGATCGCCACCATCTGGCCGGCCGCCACACTGAACGAGACGTCACGCAGCACGAAGCTCGGCTGGGCGCCTTCATAGGTGAAGGCCACGTTGCGGAATTCGACCCGTTCCCGCAGCGGTGGCAGCGGCCGCGCACCGGGGCGTTCCTGCACCTCGGTATGGGTGTCGAGCATCTCGAAGATCCGTTCGGACGCCGCCATCGCCTGCTGCAGGTTCGCGTTGACGCGGCTCAGCTTCTTGATCGGCGTGTACATCATGAACGCCGCAAAGATGAACCCGAGAAAGGTCGCCCTGCGTCGTCTGTCCGGCGGAGATTTCCTGACTGCCGTACCAGATCAGCGCCACCACCGCGACGCCCGCCGAGGAATTCCATCAACGGCGGCAGCATCGCGACCGTGCTGGTGATCTTCAGGTTGGTGCGATACAGCATCTCGGAGGCGCGCTTGAAGCGCTGGCCTTCGTGCTGCTCGGCGCCGAACGCCTTGACGATGCGATGCCCGGAGAACGCCTCGGCCGCGATGTGCGACAGGTGCTCGGTCTCTTCCTGACTGCGACGGGTGCTGCGCCGCACCCGCTGCCCGAGCCTGACCAGCGGATACACCACCAGCGGCGCCCCGGTCACGCAGACCAGCGCCAGCCGGGCGTCCCAGTAGAACAGCAACACGGCGTAGCCGACCAGCGCCAGCCCTTCCCGCAGCAGATCCCCGACCGTCTCCGACACCGCCTGCTGGACCTGTCCGACGTCGTTGGTGAGCCGCGACATCAGCGAGCCGGTGGACCACCGGCTGAAGAACGCGGCCGACTGATCGAGGATGTGCCGGAACAGCTGATCGCGCAGATCGCGCACCACCCGCTGGCCGATGTCGGTCATCAGGTAGGCGGAGAAGTACGCGCCGAGCCCCTTCGCCAGGTAGGCGAGGAGAATCGCGGTGGACCAGAACACCAGCGTCCGCCGGTCCGGCAGCGCCGCGTGCGCGCCCGAGGGCTGGAGGCCCTCGTCGATGATCGGCTTGATCAGGTAGGCCACGCCCGCATGGGCGGTGGCGTACAGCAGCATCGCGGCGAATGCGACGACGAAGCGTCCCTTGTAGCGGCGCGAATAGCCGAGCAGGCGCGGAAGCGGGTTCACTCGCTGAACCGATATTTCAGCAGCACCCAGAGCGCGACGAAGCCGTCGCGCCAGGTAATCTTCTTCCCTTCGTCGTAGCCCCGGCCGTCGTAGGTAATCGGCACTTCATAGACGCGGTAATGGCGCTTGAAGATCTTGGCCGTGAGCTCGGGCTCGATCCCGAATCCGTCCGATTCGAGCGTCATCGACCGCAGCACCTCGCTGCGCATCACCTTGTAGCAGGTCTCCATGTCCGACAGCATCGTGTTGTAGAGCACGTTGGTCACGAGCGTCAGGAACCGGTTGCCGGCGTAGTGCGTGAACAGGAACACGCGGTGCCGGCCGAGGAAGCGCGAGCCGTAGACGACGTCGGCGCGGCCCTGGCAGATCAGCTCGATCAGCTGCGGGATACTCCTCGGGCGAGTATTCGAGGTCGGCATCCTGGATGACGACGAGATCGCCGGTCACCTCCTGGAAGCCGCGCCGCAGCGCCGCCCCTTGCCCGCCGTTCTGCGCCTGGAAGATCAGCTTGAACTTCAGCTCCTCCGCCAGCCGCGTGAGGATGTCGCGGGTCCCGTCCTTCGACCCGTCGTCCACCACGATCAGCTCGACCCGCACCGGCACCGCGAGCACGCGCCGGATGATTTCCTCGATCGTGGTGCGCTCGTTGTAGCACGGCATCACCACCGAGAGCAGGGGATCCTCGATCACTCCGAGCAGCCGCGACATCTAGCTCCGCTCACCTCGACGAATAGCCCTGCGGATTGCGCTCCCGCCACCGCCAGGCGGTCTCGACGATGCGTGTCGACGTCCTCGAACTGCGGCGCCCAGCCGAGCTCGCGCCGGATGCGCTCGCTCGCTGGCGTAGAGCGCCGGCGGATCGCCGTCGCGGCGCGGGCCGGGCGTGTACGGGACCGGCCGGCCGGTCACGCGCTCGATCGAATTCAGGACGTCGCGGACCGAGGTCGGACGGCCGTTGCCGAGGTTGTAGATCGTGGACGTCGCGCCGTTGCGCAGCGCGTCGAGCGCCAGCATGTGCGCGGACGCGAGATCGGTGACGTGGACGAAGTCGCGCAGGCAGGTGCCGTCCGGCGTGTCGTAGTCCTCGCCGAACACCTGGAAGTCGGCGCGGCCGTAGCGCGGCGTCGATGGCGCGCGGGCAGCACGTGCATCTCCGGCTGCGTGATCCTCGCCGAGCTCGCCGTCGGGGTCGGCGCCGGCGGCGTTGAAATAGCGCAGGCAGATCGACGTGAGCCCGTAGGCGCGCTCGTAGTGCGGCAGCGCCAGCTCGATGGCGAGCTTCGTCTCGCCGTAGGCGTTGATCGGGCGGCGGGGATGCGCTTCGGTGATCGGCGTCTCAATCGGCATTGCCGAACACCGCCGCGGTCGACGAGAACACGAAGTGCTTCACGCCGGCCGCCACCATCGCCTCGAGCACCGACAGCGCGCCCATCACGTTGTTGCGATAGTAGCCGGCCGGATCGCGCACCGAGTCGCCCACCGACAGCCAGGCGGCGAAGTGCATGACCGACTCGATCGCGTGCTCCGCCATCACCTGCCGGACGCGCGCCGTATCGCCGATGTCGCCGACGATCAGCGTCCCGGCGTCGCCGGCGGCGAGCGCCGCGGCCTCGCGATGCCCGGCCGAGAGGTTGTCGTAGATCACGACCCGGTTGCCGGCCTTCACCAGCGCCTTGACCGCGTGGCTGCCGATGTAGCCGGCGCCGCCGGTGACCAGGACGGTGCTCACGGCCGCCCCATCGAGTAGTAGGTGAACCCCTGCGCGCGGATCTGATCGGGGTTGTAGATGTTCCGCCCGTCGAAGATCACCGGCGCCGCGCATCACTTTCTTCATGCGCGCGATAGTCGGGCTCGCGGAATTCGCTCCACTCGGTGATGAGCGCGAGCGCGTCGGCGCCGGTCAGCGCCGTCGTAGCTGCTGTCGGCGTAGGTGATCTGCTTGCCGAAGATGCTCTTGGCGACGGTCATCGCCTCGGGATCGTAGGCCTGCACCTCCGCGCCCGCGGCGAGCAGCCCTTTGATCAGCGGCACCGCCGGCGCTTCGCGCATGTCGTCGGTGCGCGGCTTGAAGGCCAGGCCCCAGACCGCGATGCGCTTGCCCTTCAGCGACCCGAAGTGCGCCTTGAGCCGGTCGAGCAGCCGGGTCTTCTGGGTGTCGTTGACGTCTTCGACCGCGTGCAGAATCTTGAAATCGTAGTCCTTCGCGCTGGCGAACTGCAGCATCGCCTTGACGTCTTTCGGAAAGCAGCTGCCGCCGTAGCCGACGCCCGGGAACAGGAACGACGGGCCGATGCGGCGGTCGGAGGCCACCGCCTTCCGGACCTGGTCGACGTTGGCGCCGACCGCCTCGCAGACGTTCGAGACTTCGTTCATGAACGAGATGCGGGTGGCCAGCATCGCGTTCGCCGCGTACTTGCACAGCTCGGCGCTGGCACAGTCCATCAGCATGATCGGGGCGCCGGTCCGGGTGAACGGCGCATAGAGCTCGGTCATCATCTCCGCGCCGCGGGGGTCCTCGGCGCCGATCACCACCCGGTCCGGCTTCATGAAATCGTCGATCGCCGCCCCCTGCTTGAGGAACTCCGGATTGCTCACCACGCTGAACGGATGCGTGGTCTCGCGCCGCAGCACCTCGCGGACCTTGGCCGCGGTGCCGACCGGGACCGTGCTCTTGTTGACGATGACCTTGTAGCCGTTCATCGCCTTGCCGATGTCACGGGCCACCGCCATGACATGCTGCAGGTCCGCCGACCCGTCCTCGCCGGTCGGCGTGCCGACGGCGATGAAGATGATCTGCGACTGCCGAACCGCCCGATCCAGCGCGGTCGTGAAGGTCAGCCTCTTCTCCGAGCGGTTGCGGCGAACGAGCTCCTCGAGACCGGGCTCGTAAATCGGGACCTTTCCTCGCTGCAGCAGACGGACCTTGGCGGGATCCTTGTCCACGCAGATGACGTCGTTGCCGTTCTCTGCGAAGCACGTTCCGGCCACCAGGCCGACGTAACCGGTTCCAACGACCGCGATCTTCATCCGCTCTCTCCCTCCTGCCGATACGAACCCTCAAGGCTAGCACAGCGATTGAAATAGTCAAGCCGTTGATTCGCAAGGAGTTGCGGCGCAAGCGCAATTCCAGCGGGCATGCTACGATGCCGCGCGCGTGCGGATTCTGCTCGATTATCGCCCTGCGCTCCGGCAGCGCACCGGAGTCGGCCAGTACGTGCACGAGCTGGCCCACGCGATTCCGGACGCCCTCGCCGCCGGCGACAGCCTGGTCCTCTTCTCGAGCTCGTGGAAGGATCGCGCGTCCCCCGATCTCATTCCCGGCACCGTCGTCGTCGACCGGCGGATCCCGGTCAGCGTGCTGAACTTCGCCTGGCATCGCCTGGAGTGGCCGCCGGTGGAATGGCTGGCGGGACCGGTCGACATCGCACACGCCGCGCACCCGCTGATGCTGCCGGCGCGGCGGGCGCTCAAGGTGGTGACCATCCACGACCTCGACTTCCTCGATCACCCCGACCGGACGGCCGCGGAAATCCGGCGCGACTATCCAGGCTTGACCGCGAGCCATGCCCGTCGAGCGGACCTGGTGGTGGTGGTCTCGGAGCACACCGCCCGCGAGGTCACGGCGCGGCTGGCGGTGCCGGCCGACCGCCTCGTCTTGTGCCGGCCGGGCGCTCCGCCCGCAGTTTTCCATCCGTTCAGGGCGGCGCCCGGGCCCATCGTGTTCATCGGCACCCTCGAACCTCGCAAGAACCTGCTCAAGCTGTTCGAGGCCTACGAGCAGGTCGTCAGCCGGATGCCGGCGGCGCCGCCGCTGGTGCTCGCCGGCCGCCGGGTCGCACAGTCCGCGGCCATCCTCGAACGTCTGGCCAGCATGCCGGCGATTGCTTCACGGGTCGACTACCGTGGATACATCACGGATCGCGACCGCCAACGGCTCTACGCCGAGGCGTCGATGCTGGTGCTGCCGTCGCTGGAGGAAGGCTTCGGGATGACCGCCGTCGAGGCGATGCAGTCGGGAGTGCCGGTCGTTGCGGCGGCCCGCGGGGCGCTGCCGGAAGTGGTCGGCGATGCCGGCGTCGCCATCGACCCGACCCGTGCGGATGACATCGCCTCGGCCATCGAACGGCTCCTCAGGGACCCCAACGAGCGGCGGCAGCGCGCCGAAGCGGGACGGGCGCAGGCGGCACAGTTCTCGTGGAGCGCCAGTGCCGCGGCGCTGGTGGCCGCCTACCGCGAGGCCACTGGCGCGCCGGCGGCTGGAGGGCTGACGCCAGGTGATCACGCATCGGTGTCGACGCGCGCGAGATCCTCGGCGACACCACCGGCGTCGGGCGCTACCTGTCGGAGCTGCTGACGCGGTGGACCTGCCGCCCCGACGCTTCCGTGCGCCGGTTCATCCTGTTCGCACCCGGGGAAATCACCCTGCCGCTGTCTCGCGATCACGTCGAGACGCGGGTCCTGCCAGCGGCCGCACGGCGGCACCTGGTGGGAGCAGACCACGCTCCGGCAGGCGGTTGGACGCGAGCGGCTCGATCGGTTCTTCGCGCCGGCTTACACCGCGCCGCTCGGACTCACGATCCCGCTCGCGCTGACGATTCACGACGTGTCGTTCCTGGCGCACCCCGAATGGTTCCGGCCGCGGGAGCGGCTCCGCCGCCGCTGGCTCACGAAACAGTCGGCACGCTCGGCGGCGGTGGTCCTGACCGATTCCATCTTCTCCCGCGATGAGATCGTGAAGCACACCGGCCTCGACGCCGCGCGGGTGCGGATCATCCCGCCGGGCCTCAGCGCGCGGCACGCCGGGCCGGGAGCGCCGCCGCCGCGACGCGAGCGGCTGGTGCTGTTCGTCGGGACGCTGCTGAATCGCCGGCGGGTTCCCCAGCTCATCGACGCGTTCGCGGTCGCAGCCGCGGATCTCCCGGACGCGCGCCTGGTCATCGTCGGCGCCGATCGCACCTGGCCGGCCCAGGACCTCGGCGCCCTCACGGCGCGGCTCGGCGTCGCGAGCAAAGTCGAAGTTCGCAGCTACGTCGGCGACGCCGAGCTGGCGTCGCTCTACGCACGCGCATCGGTGTTCGTTTTCCTCTCCGAATACGAAGGCTTCGGCCTGACCCCCCTCGAGGCACTGGCCGCGGGCGTTCCGATCGTGGTGCTCGACACGCCGATCGCGCGCGAGGTCTACGGGCCGGCGGCGACCTACGTGCCCGCGGCCGCTTCGGTGACCGACACCGCCTGGATCATTCGCAGCCCGCTCATCGACAAGAGCGCCGCACGCGAACGGATGGCGGTCGCACCCGCGGTGCTGGCGCGCTATTCCTGGGACGAGGCCGCGAGCCGGACGCTCGACGCGATTGAGAGGGCCTCCGGACGGCGATGACGGCACCTCGCCTCTCGATTGTCATCGTCAGCTTCAACACCCGCGCGGATCTCGAGCGGTGCCTCGCGTCATTGTTCGAGGCACCACCCTCAGTTCCCCACGACATCGTCGTGGTCGACAACGCGTCGCGCGACGGCAGCGCCGCCGCGGTGCGGGCGCGATGGCCATCGGTGCAGGTGATCGAACAGGAGCGGAACACCGGCTTCTCCGCGGCGAACAACGTGGGCATCCGGAGCACGCAGGGGGAGATGCTTCTGCTCCTGAACAGTGACTGTGTGGTCGCGGCCGGAGCCGTGGATACGCTGCTGGCGCGGCTGGCCGCACATCCCACCGCCGCGGCGGCCGGCCCGAGACTGGTGGACGGCCATGGCCGCACCGAGTTGTCGTTCGGTCCGATGATCTCGCCGCTGGCCGAGCTCCGCCAGAAATGGAGGATGCGCCTGTACGAGCGGCGCGTGGGCTGGATGGAACGCCGGATCGTGTCCGAGACGAGCCGCGAGCGCTATGTGGACTGGGTGAGCGGCGCGGCGCTGCTGGTCTACCGGGCGGATCTGGAGGCGGTTGGGCTCCTCGACGAACGCTACTTCCTCTACACCGAGGATGTCGACGTCTGCGCGGCCATCCGCGCGCGCGGCCGGCGGATCCTGTTCACGCCGGAAGCTACGGTTACCCATTTGCGGGGCCGTTCGCGGGCGACCGTGCCGGGAGCGCATGAATGCCGCGTACCGGCGGAGCCACCTGGCGTTCTACGACAAGCATCATCCGCGCTGGGCATCGGTGCTGCGTCTGTACCTGCGCTTGAAAGGGCAGGGAGGTTACGAAGGAACCGGATCTCAAAAACGGAGCAACGGAGCCAACGGAGAGAACGAAGAAGAATAGATAGATTTCTTTCCGTTTCGTTCGTTATCGCCGTTGCTCCGTTTTTGAGATCCGGTTCCTCGATCCCTCTCGGGCGTCTTGGCGTGGCCTCGATGCGCGATAAGATCCACTCCGCGTGCGAATTGCCATCGATGCACGAAAGCTCCGCGACTACGGGATCGGCACCTACATCCGTAATCTGTTGCGTCACCTGCCCAGGCTCGACGACCGCAACGAGTACGTGGTCTTCTGCCGCGAGGACGATCTCACGTTCGTGTCCGAGCTCGGCGAGAACTTCCGGGCGGTTCCCGAGTATTCGCTGCAGTATTCGGTGCGCGAGCAGTTGGCGCTGCCGCTCGAGCTGCGCCGCCAGCGCGCCGATCTGTTCCACGCCCCGCACTACGTCCTGCCGGCGCTCACGCCGTGCCGATCGGTCGTGACCATTCACGACTGCATCCATCTGCGGTTTCCGCAATACCTGCCGAGCAAGCTGGGCTACGCCTACGCGCGCAGCTCGCTGTGGATCGCCACCCATCGGTCGGCGCGGGTCCTGACCGTGTCGGAGGCATCGAAGCGCGACATCCTCGAATACTTCGACGTGCCGGAGTCGAAGATCGCGGTGATCTACAACGCCATCGACGACCGCTTCAGCGAGGAGCCGCCCGCCGACGAGGTGATGCGGGTCAAGGAACGCTATCAGCTCAACGACCCGTTCATCCTGTATGCCGGCAACATCAAACCGCACAAGAACCTCGAACGGCTGATCGAAGCGTTCCACATCATCCGCAAGGGGGAGCTGGAACACGTCAAGCTGCTGATCATCGGCGACGAGATCTCGAAATACGCGGCGCTGCGGCGGACCGTCCACCGCTACAAGCTGCACCAGCACGTGCGGTTCTTCGGCTTCGTGCCCGACGCGACGCTGGCCATCCTGTATCGGCTGGCGCGGGTCTTCGTGTTCCCGTCGCTCTACGAAGGCTTCGGCCTGCCGCCGCTCGAGGCGATGGCCAGCGGCACGCCGGTCATCACCTCGAACCTGTCGTCGCTGCCGGAAGTCGTGGGCGACGCGGCCATGCTGATCGATCCGTATCAGCCCGACGCGATCGCCGGCGCCATCCACCGGGTCATGCTCGACGACCGTCTCCGCGACGACATGCGGGAGCGCGGCCTGGTGCGGGCGCGGGAGTTCTCGTGGGGACGCTCGGTGGCCCGCATCAAGCAGATCTACGAAGAGGTGCTCGCCGGGTGACCGCGGGTCATGCGAACGATGCGCCCCGGGTCGCGCTCGTCCACGACTGGCTGACCGGAATGCGCGGCGGTGAGAAGGTCCTCGACGCGCTGTGCGAGATCTTTCCGGCTGCGCCGCTCTACACGCTGGTCCGCGTGCCCGGCAGCGTGTCGACGCGGATCGAAGCCAGGCCGATCCACACGTCGTTCGTCCAGCGGCTCCCCCGCCCGGGCCGGTTCTACCGCCACTACCTGCCGCTGTATCCGCTGGCCGTCGAGCTGTTCGATTTCTCCGGGTACGACCTGGTCATCAGCAGCAGCCACTGTGCGGTGAAGTCGGTCAAGGTGCCTGCCTCGGCGGTTCACGTCTGCTATTGCCACTCGCCGATGCGGTACGCCTGGGATCAATTCGACGCCTATTTCGGCCCGGCTCAGGTAGGGGAACTGACGAGCCGGCTGATGCGGCCGGTGATGCGCCAGATGGCGCGCTGGGATCGGGCCACGGCGGGGCGCGTCGACCGCTTTCTCGCGAACTCTCAATATGTTGCGGGGAGGATCGGCCGATACTATAATCGTCGGTCGACCATTGTGTATCCTCCCGTAGACACTGACTTCTACACGCCCGACTCCCGCTCCAGCTCAAGAGGATTCCTGATCGTGTCGGCCCTCGTCCCCTACAAGCGTCTCGAGGTCGCGATCGAGGCCTGCGGGCGGGCGTCGGTGCCACTGACGATTGTCGGTACCGGTCCGGAAGAGGTACGGCTGCGCGCGCTGGCCGGCCCGGCCGTGCAGTTCCTGGGCTGGCAGTCGGATGAGCAGATTCGGGCGTTGTATCGCTCGTCGGCCGCGACGCTGCTGCCAGGGACCGAGGATTTCGGGATCGTGCCGGTCGAATCCCAGGCGTGCGGGACGCCGGTGGTCGCGCTGAACGACGGGGGCGCCCGCGAAACGGTGCGCGACGGGTCCACCGGTGTGCTGGTCGACCAGCCCACCGTGGAGGCCTTTGCCGACGGCCTCAACCGGCTGCTCGCGACCCCGATGGACCCGGCGGCGGCCCGGGCCAATGCGCTCCGCTTCTCGCGTCAGCAGTTCATCGCGTCGTTCAAGCAGGCGCTGGACGACGCCGTCGAAGAGAAGCGGGAAGCGCAGGCTCGCGAAAACCGGAAATGGTAAGGCGCTTCAACCGCCTGCTCGTCGTGCTCTACCTGCTGGCCGACGCCGGGCTCGGCATGGTCGCCTTTGCGCTCGCCTATTTCCTGCGGTTCCATGGCCCGATCGCGCAGCTGATCCCGCCGGTCAAGGGGATCCCCCCCTTCAAGTGGTACGTCTACATGCTGCCGTTCGTGGCCGTGCTGGTGCCGGTCGCCTTCCACATGCAGGGGCTGTATCGACTGCGCCGCGGCCGCACTCGGCTCGACGACTTCTTCGCGGTCTTCGTCGGCAGCATCCTGGCGGTCGTGCTCGGGGTGTTCGGCACCCTGGTCGTCGGCACCTACTACCTGCCCGAGCACCTGAAAGACGCCGGGGTCTCCGAAGTCTCGCAGGTCGGCTGGGCGGTCTTCCTCGTCACCAACGTCCTTCTCACCTATCTGTCGCGCGAGCTGGTGCGCGAAGTGTTCGAGCGCCGGTGGAAAGCAGGAATCGGCCTCAAGCGCGTGCTGATTGCCGGAGCCGGCGATCTCGGGCGCATGGTCGCGGACAAGGTGCTCGATCATCGGGAGCTCGGCTTCAAGCTGCTCGGCTTCATCGACGATCGCGCGGTGGGCGATCACATCGGATATCGCGGCCTGCCGCTGCTCGGGACGCTCAATGACGTCGACGAGATCATCCGCCGCGAGCGGATCGACCACCTCTACGTCGCGCTGCCGCTCGAAGAGCACGTCAAGATGCTGGGCCTGGTCGAGGTCACCAACCGCGAAGGGGTCGACCTGCACGTGGTGCCCGATCTGCTGCAGTTCATCGCGCTGCGGGCCCGCCTCGAGAACCTCGACGGCGTTCCGATCATCAGCCTCAACGACGTGCCGCTGCGCGGCTTCAACAGCCTGCTCAAGCGCTGCATCGACGTGGGGATCGCCGGCAGCGTGCTGGTCATCATCGCGCCGATGTTCGGGTTGATTGCCTGGCTCATCCGGCGCACGACGGGGGGCCCGGTCTTCTACGAACAGGAGCGGATGGGGCTCGACGGGAAGGCCTTTCAGGTGCTCAAGTTCCGGTCGATGCACGAGGGCGCCGAGGACGAAACCGGCCCGATCTGGGCGCGTGACAACGATCCCCGCTGCACGCCGGTCGGCCGCTGGCTGCGCCGCTTCGATCTCGACGAGCTGCCTCAGCTCTGGAACGTCGTCCGCGGCGACATGTCGATCGTCGGACCGCGCCCCGAGCGCCCGTATTTCGTCGAGCAGTTCAAGCACCGCATCCCCCAGTACATGCTGCGACACAAGGTGAAAGCCGGAATCACCGGCTGGGCGCAGGTGAACGGCTGGCGCGGCAATACCTCGCTCGAGAAGCGCATCGAATACGATCTGTACTACATTGAGAACTGGTCGGTCGGCCTCGATTTGAAGATCATGTGGCTCACCCTCATCCGAGGGCTCCAGAAGCACGCCTACTGAGCTTCGCTAGAATGCCAAGAATGCCAAAAGTGCCAGAAATGCCAAAAATAGAAGCTTCAGCGCCGGGATGTGACTGGCGCTGAGATTGACTTCGAAGCCAACCTTCATTTTGGCAATCTTGGCATTTTTGGCATTCTTGGCAATGCAGTCGGTCTCCTCCCATGCCTAGAGTCGTCATCACCGGCGCCGCCGGCTTCATCGGGTCTCATCTGTCGGAGACGCTGCTCGATCGCGGCTATTCCGTCGTCGGCATCGACAATCTCCTGACCGGATCGGTCAGGAACATCGCGCATCTCGTGAACCGCGACTTCGTGTTCGTCAAGCACGACGTCACCAACTACATTCACGTCGACGGGCCGGTCGACGCGGTGCTGCATTGGGCCAGCCCGGCGAGCCCGATCGACTATCTGGAGCTGCCGATTCCGACGCTCAAGGTCGGCGCGCTCGGCACCCACAAGGCGCTGGGACTGGCCAAGGAGAAGAAGGCCCGGTTCGTGCTCGCGTCGACGTCCGAGGTCTACGGCGACCCGCTCGAGCACCCTCAGAAGGAGACCTACTGGGGCAACGTGAACCCGGTCGGGCCCCGCGGCGTCTACGACGAGGCCAAGCGGTTCGCCGAGGCGATGACCACCGCCTATCACCGGTATCACAAGGTCGACGCGAAGATCGTCCGCATCTTCAACACCTACGGCCCCCGGATGCGGCTGCATGACGGGCGGGCGGTGCCGGCCTTCATGTCGCAGGCGCTCCGCGGCGAGGACGTCACCATCTTCGGTAACGGGCAGCAGACGCGGAGCTTCTGCTACGTCACCGACCTGGTCGACGGCATCATCCGGCTGATGGAATCCGACGTCAACGATCCGGTGAACATCGGCAATCCGCACGAGATGACGATCGAAGAGATCGCGCGCGCGATCATCCGGCTCACCGGCTCGAACAGCAAGCTGGTCCACCGGCCGCTGCCCGAGGACGATCCGAAGGTGCGGCAGCCCGACATCACCCGCGCCCGTACGCTGCTCAAATGGGAGCCGAAGGTCGGCCTGGAGGAAGGGCTGACGAAGACGCTCGACTACTTCAGGGGCCAGGTGGCCGCCGAAGCGAAGTGACGCTAGCGCGGCGGCGCCGGCCCGATCCGCACTACCTGAATCAGATAGTGGAACGCTGAGACCACCGTGATGGCCAGCGACGCGTAGACGAACGCGTCGACGATCGGCGTCTTCCGTCCGAGGTAGTTGAAGTACAGGGTGACGACCCCGGTCAGGATGAAGGTCGCCGTGGCGATCTTCCCGAAGATCGACGGACGGAACGTTCGCGGCCCCACCGCCAGATTCACCACCGCCACCGTCGCGACGATCGCGACATCCCGGCTGATCACGAGAATCGTGAACCACAGCGGCAGCTGGTTCGCGGAGCCGATGCCGGGCAGCGTCAGCACGATGAACATCGTGACCAGCAGCAGCTTGTCGGCCATCGGATCGAGCCAGGCGCCGAGCGTGGTCTTCTCGCCGGCGAGCCGGGCGATCAGGCCGTCGAGCAGATCGGTGAGCCCGGCGACAATGAAGGTGACCAGCGCCCAGCCACGATAGCCGTAAATCAGCATGATCACGAACGCCGGAATCAGCAGCATCCGGAGGATGGTGAGCTGGTTCGCAGTGGTCAGGTTCATCGGACCGGACGGTCTCCGAGCTCGGCGAGCTTGTCGACGGCCGCGACCACTTCTGATCCGGTGACCGGCCGGGTCAGCTGAAAGCTGCCGTCGGGAGCAGTGGTCATGACGCCGGCTTCGACGGCGAGGGACGCCGCCGGATAGTTCAGGTGCCCCGGCCCCACGTCAGGGAACTTCCGCCGCGCATTGCGCCAGGTCGCAGCCAGCTGCGGCTGGCGCCGCGCGATCAGGTCGAGCACCTTGCTGACCGCCCGGGCCATGTCCACGCGCCGCACGATCGCCTCCGGCTGGAAGGTGTGATTCGGATAGACCTCCATCACTCCGGCGCGGGCCACGGCAAGGATGTAGGACGAGGCCCAGTGCGAGCGCGTATCGGTGATGACCACCGCGCTCACGGTACGTGTCCCGGTCAGGATCGGCTCGAGCCTCACCGCCAGCAGTGCCGCGAGCTGGCCGCGCGTCGCCATGGCGGCCTCGCCGATGTTGCGATACTCGGGCGGCATCGCCGCGAAAGCGGCCCGCGACCGCAGATTCTCGATCCGCAGGCTCAGCGCGCCATCCGGCTGCATCGCCACCGCGCTGCTGAACTCCTCCGCAGCCTTGACGAAATCCCCCTGCGCCTCGTAAATCTCGCCAAGGATCACATGGGTGCGAGGCTCGTCCGGTTCGAGCTCCACGGCCTGTCGTGCGTGATTCCGCGCCTCGTCCAGCCGGCCGGCTCGCCGCTCCACCTCCGCCAGTTCCCGGTGAAGGAACGGACTCTGCGGGGATGACTGGATCGCCGCAAGATAGGCCGCACGCGCCTCGTCGAAGCGATCCGTTTCGGCCAGCCCCCTGGCGCGCTCGATCTCCTGCTGCTGCCCGCGGAACCGCAGGACCTGAATCCGCGTCCGCAGGCCGGTGAGCGACGGGTCCGCCTGCAGCGCCGCCTCGATGCTCTGCATCGCTTCCCGCTCTTCGCCGAGCGCGAGCAGCGCTTCGGCACGGCCGCCGAGCGCGGGCGCGTAGCGCGGGTTCATCAGCACCGCGCGGTCGAAGTGCTGGAGCGAGTCCTTGTGCTTCTTCTGCGCCAGGGCCACGTAGCCGAGCCCGACCTCGGCGGGATAGAACGGCGGCGACTGTTTGAGCGCGGCGTTGAAGTTGCGTTCCGCGGCGCGCAGATCGCCGGCCTGCAGCCAGTTCCACCCGACCTGGTGCCGCTCGACCGCCGCAGGCGTCCCGACCCCGTTCGGCGCCGCCGGGAAAATGAAATCCGGAAACTTCGGCGCCGTCACCACCGGCGGGTCGATGACCTTCTTCGCGCCGCACGCTGCGGCCGTCGCCGCCAGCACGAGCAACCCCATGACCAGGACGCGTCTCATGCCCCACTGCTCCGCAAGTCGTGGAACCGGGGAAGAAGCCGCCGGGGGATCTCCGCCTCGATCGACACCTCGTCGTCCGAGGCCAGGTGCCGCAGGATCCGGCCGATGCGATACAGCTCGGCGACACGTGCCCGCGATTCCTCGCCGTTCAGGGGAAAGCTCACGCTGATCCGCGCGGTGTCGAGGCCCAGACGGGTCTCCATCGCGGCAATGACTTCGTCGCGCCCTTCGCCGGTCAGCGCCGACACACACAGCGCGCCGGGGTGCAGCGCGCGCAGCCGTCCCCGTTCCGCGGCGTCGAGACGGTCGCATTTGTTGAACACTTCCACGACGGGAACCCGCTCCGCGCCGACTTCGCCGAGGACCGCGGCGACCGCGTCCATTTGCCGGTCCCGGTCCGGAGACGCGGCGTCGACCACGTGCAGCAGCAGATCGGCGCCGGCGACCTCTTCGAGCGTCGCCCGGAACGCCGCCACCAGGGAGTGTGGCAGCCGCTCGATGAAGCCGACCGTGTCCGAGACCAGCAGCTCGCGCCGATCCGGCAGCTTGACCTTGCGGACCAGCGGATCGAGCGTGACGAACAGCGCGTCCGATGCCACCGCGTCGCCGCCGGTCAACAGGTTGAACAGCGTGGTCTTTCCGGCGTTGGTGTAGCCGACCAGGGCGACGGTCGGGACCGCCGATTTCTGCCGCCGGTCGCGCAATTGCGTGCGGCGCCGCCGCACGGTGTCGATCTCGTCCGACAGCATGCTCAGGCGATAGCGGATCCGCCGGCGGTCCGTCTCCAGCTTGGTCTCGCCGGGGCCCCTCGTGCCGATTCCGCCACCGAGCCGCGACAGCGCGGTCGCCGATCCCACCAGCCGCGGCAGCAGATACTTCAGCTGTGCGAGCTCGACCTGCAGCTTGCCCTCGCGGGTCCGCGCGCGGCGCGCGAAGATGTCCAGGATCAGCTGCGTGCGGTCGATCACCTTGCGCTGCAGCGCGGTCTCGAGATTGCGGAGCTGCGCCGGCGACAGCTCGTTGTCGAAGATCACGGTGTCGATCGAGGCCTCGTCTGCGGCGGCGGCGAGCGACGTCAGCTTCCCGCTGCCGAGAAACGTCGCCGGATCGGGCTTGGCGCGTTCCTGCAGCATTCGCAGCCGCACGTCGGCGCCGGCAGCGGCGGCGAGACCAGCGAGCTCGTCCAGCGCGTGTTCGGGGTCGAAGGTGCGGGAAGGACCGGTGAAGAGGCCGACGAGTGCCGCACGCTCCCGGGGCTCGTGCGCGCCCGATCGGGATGAAGCGGTGCGCATTACTCGACGGATTCTAGCACGCGCTCCCACGCGATCGCCCCGGCGCGATGGAGTGTCGGAGCCGACTCGATCACCTCGACGATGGTCGACGGTGCACCGCCCGGTGCGGGTCCGGCGTCGATGAGCAGATCCACCAGGTCGAGGCCATCGGCAAAGGCGTGCGCCACGTCCGCCGGCGTCGCCGGCGCGGCCGCGCCGGACCGGTTCGCGCTGGTGGCGGTGATGCACTCGCCGAGCCCCGCGGCCAGCGCGCGGGCGACCGCGTGCGCGGGCACTCGCACCCCCACCGTGCCGCGCGGCGCCAGCCTTCTCGACAGCCTGGCATCAGCCGGCACGACGATCGTGAGCGGGCCTGGCCAGAACGCGGCCGCGAGCCGTCGTTCGACGGGACCGAATCGTCCAGCGCGCTCGGCCTGCGACGTGTCGGCCGCGATCAGCGCGATCGCCGCGGCAGCGTCACGGCCCTTCAGGCTGAACAGCCGTCCCACGGCAGCGTCGTTCCGTGGATCGACCGCGAGGCCGTACAGCGTGTCGGTCGGATAGGCGACGATGCCGCCGCGGCGCAGGATCTCGGCGGCTTCTGCAACAACGGCCTCGGCCGGCACGGCGGGATCGCTGACCAGTCGACGCATCAGAGCTCCTCGTGCGTTGGCGTCGTGGGCTTCTCCAGTGCCGGCGTCGCCATCAGGCGGGGCACGGCGGCGGCAATCGCCAGCATGACCAGCACGTCGAGCAGGAACACCGCGCGGATGCTGGTCGCCCCGAGCAATCCCGAGAGGATCGGGCTGAGCGCGAGAGCGGTCAGTGAGGCGGTGGTGAGCAGCCCGAACCCGGCGCCGCGCGCCGCGGCTGGCATCACGCCGCTGGCGGCGGTGTAGGCCGTGGTCGTCGCCAGCCCGAGCGCGACGCCCAGCACCGGCGTGCCGGCGAACAGCCAGAGCGGTGCGCGGCGCGATGAGGAAGATCAGCGCGCCGGCGGCGCCGAGCCACGCGGCGCCGGAAATGATCGAGCGCGGCGTCCGGGATCGCAGCAGCCGCGCGCACAGCTGATTGCCGACCGCGCCGGCGGCCGCGGCGGTCGAGAAGATGAATCCCCGCGACCAGCGGCACCCGGTCGACCGGCGTGCCGAGCTCGGCGACATAGAGCGGGAGTATCGGCCCGTAGCTGCGATCCACGATCTGCAGCCCGAACACGACCGCCATCAGCAGCACGAAGTTCTCGAACGCCAGCACGCTTCGGAAGCGCACCGGCTGCTGATCGCGTGATCGGTGGTCGAGGTGGCCGAGCCGCTCGTCGTACATGAAGAACACGACCAGGAGCGCGACCACGTAGAAGACGGCGGTGACCAGGAACGCGCGACGCAGACCGACGATCTGCGCGACCACACCGCCGATGATCGGCCCCAGCGCCGGGCCGAGCCGCTGCGCGGTCTGCACCGTGCCGATCGCGTACGCGGTGCGATCGCGCGGCGCCGATTCCGCGGCCATCGTCAGGGCGATGCCCGCGTAGCCGGCAAAGAGTCCCTGGACCGCGCGCAGCGCGAAGATGTGCCACGCCTTGGTCGCATAGGCCATGCCGGCCATCAGGCAGATGAAGCTCACCAGCGACCGTTCGACCATGATCTTCCGGCCGAAGCGATCCGACAGGCGGCCCCAGGCCGGCGCCAGCAGCGCGGTCATGGCCGGCGTGACGCCAAGGCTGACGCCCGACCACATCGCCACCTCGCCGACGTCACGCACGCCCAGCTGCTGCAGGTACAGGGGCAGGAACGGCATCACGAGCGTGAAGCCCGTGAAGCCGACGAAGCTTGCCGTCGCGATGGCGAAGACGTTCCGCTGCCAGGATGACAACGTGCCTGGCTATTCTGATGCGCCGTCCACGGGAGGCAGCTCGCAGCGCGTGGCCTTGTCGGCGCGATAGCCGAGGACGTAGTCGGCCTGCATCAGCTTGTGAATCTCGCGCGTGCCCTCGTAGATCACCGCCCCTTTGCAGTTGCGGTAGAAGCGGCCGACCGGGTACTCGTCGGAATAGCCGTTGGCGCCGTGCACCTGGACCGCGTCGCCGGCCGCGCGCTCGGAGGCCACCGTGGCGAACCACTTCGCGAGCCCGGTCTCGCGGGTGTTGCGGCGGCCCCGGTTCTTCAGGAAACCGGCGCGCAGCCACAGCAGCCGCGACGTCTGATAGTCGGACTCCATCTGCGCGATCATCTCCTTGACCAGTTGATGGTCCGCGATCGGCACGCCGAACGTCTTCCGCTCTTTCGCGTAGGCGCTGCTGGCGTCCCGGCACGCGCGGATCAGGCCGGTCGCCCCGGCGGCCACGGTGTAGCGGCCCTGATCCAGCGCGAACATCGCGATCTTGAAGCCTTCGCCCAGGCCGCCCGACCAGGTTCTCTTCAGGAACCTCGACCTCCTCCATCTTGAAGAAGCCGGTGTTCCCCGCCAGGATCCCCCACTTCTCTTTCAGCGTGCCGCTCGAGAACCCCTTGAACGCCCGCTCGACCATGAACGCGCTGATGCCGGAGGTGTCGCGCTGCTTCTTCTTCTCCAGGTCGCTCCAGGCGAAGACCAGGAAGTTGTCGGCGACATCGGCGAGCGAGATCCACATCTTCTCGCCGGTCAGGACGTAGCGATCGCCGCGCTTGACCGCGACGGTCTGGATGCCGCGCACGTCGCTGCCGGCGGACGGCTCGGTCAGGCCATACGTCGCGATCCTGGTGCCTTGCGCCTGCGGGACGAGATACCGCTGCTTCTGGTCCTCGGTGCCCCAGGTCAGCAGGGTGAGGCAGTTCAAGCCGGCGTGGACCGAGATGATCACCCGCAGTGACGTGTCGACGTACTCGAGCTCCTCGCTGATGATGCCCAGGCTGATGTAGTCCATGCCGGCGCCGCCGTACGCTTCCGGCACCGCACAGCCGAGCAGGCCCATCTGCGCCATCTGCGGCAGGATCGCCGGGTCGAACCGGTGCTGGCGATCGAGCTCGCGAATCCGCGGCGCCACTTCGCGGGCGCCCCACTCGCGGACGGAGCTCTCGAGCAGCACTTGCTCGTCAGTGAGGTCGAAATCGATCATGAACGGGCCCTCGAGAGGAAATAAACAAAATATTGTAATTCACCGTCCCCGGCGCCGCGCGGCCCTTGGCAGCCCGTGGTGAAAGTCTGGCGTCGCACCGAGGCGGGCGAGGCGCCCCGCCGGCAAGGCGCGACGACCGAGCATACCGGAGTATGTGGAGGAGCAACGCCGCCGGCGGGGATGCATCGCCCGCCGAATGCAGCCAGACTTTCACCACGGGCTGCGAGGGCCAGTTGACTCCTGTATTCTTGGGGTGATGCGACCCGTAATCGCGCTCCTCAGTGACTTCGGCTCCCGCGACCATTACGCGGGGACCATGAAAGGGGTCATTCTCAACATCTGTCCCGATGCCACTCTCGTGGACATCACACACGAAGTGCCGGCGCACGACGTCCTCGACGGCGCGCTCCAGCTGGCCGCGGCGGCCCGCTACTTCCCCGCCGGTACCATTTTTCTGGCCGTGGTCGATCCGGGCGTCGGAAGCGTGCGGCGTGGCATCGCCGCCGAAGCCGGCGATTACCGGTTCGTCGCACCCGACAACGGCGTCCTGACCGCGGTGCTCCGCGAATGGGCACCCAAGAAGATCGTGGAGCTGACCGATCGCCGCTACGCCCGGCCCACGGTCAGCCGGACTTTCGAAGGACGCGATCGCTTCGCGCCGGCCGCGGCGTGGCTGGCGAAGGGAACGCAGCTGACGGCGCTCGGGCGCCCGGCGCCCGACTATCACAAGCTCGAGATCCCCACCCCGTCGGTGAACGACAGCTCGATTACCGGGATCGTCCTTCGCACCGATCGATTCGGCAACGTGGTGACCAACATCGATCGCAAGACCTTCGAGGCGGTCGCCAAGACCGGCACGATGGAAGTGACGGTGGGAGAACAGTCGATTGGAAAGCTGGTGGCCACCTACGCGGATATCCTGCCGGGGGAGATCTGCGCCCTGTTCGGCAGCACCGATCATCTGGAGCTGGCGGCCAATTCCGAGAGTGCCGCGGACCGGTTGCAGCTGGCGCGAGGCGGGGTGGTGGCGGTGACGCGGCGGTGATCGCCGGGGCCTTCCGCCGTCGCTCAAGCTTTGGCGGACTCGCCGTAGCCTTGTCGGAGACGATCAGGCCCCGCCGATCTTCAGGCCTTTTTCCGCAGCAGCATCTCGCGGGTATTGCTCTTCAGCAGGAACGAATCCGCGACCACCAGACCGTCGAACATCTTGATGATGTCGCGGTTCGGCAGGCTGACTTTCTTGCCGCCGATACCGGGATGATAGCGATGGCGGAGGCTCTGCTCGTCGACGATCTCGAACTTCGTGAACGGCGAGCGTTCGACCCCGGTCGAGCAGAAAAAGCCCATGACTGCGCCGCCCGGCCGGAGCATGCGCACCACCTGCTTCGCCAGGGCCTGCGAGGTCGCTTTGTCGAGGAAATCGAAGAGATCCCAGCAGAGGATGCCATCGATACTGGCATCAGGATGAGAGAACCGGGCCGGCATCGACGCCGCGAGGTCGGCGCTGCTGGCAGAGCCACGCAGCAACCGATCGACGTCGGCCACCAGATCTTCGATGAACAGCTTGCAACCGAGCCGCTCGCCGCAGAAGGCGACGTTCGACCCAATCACCGGGCCCAGGTCCAACAGGACCGGCGACGCCTTCTGGGATAGCGTCGCCACGAATTTCGGAAACGCCTTGGAGCCGACAACCGGCTCGTCACGGGGCGCCGGCGCGTCGCCGTTGCGGCCGGTGCTATCCGAGCGTTTGCCGCCCCACTTCAGGAGATCGGTGAGCATGGACGAGGAACACCAGACGGGTCAGAACGGTTGCCAGGAGCCAACGCCCTCAATGTGTGGGGCGTGGGACTCCTGGCGCGAACGAGGTTCGTGCGCTGACCGCCGGGAATCCGCTACCGTGAGGCAGCAGCCGGCGTGGGCTGAGTCGGAGCGGCCGCGCGGCTTCTGCTCGGCCTTGGTTTCGGCGGGCTTGCTGTCGCTCGCCTTGCTCTCGCTCGACTTGCTGTCGCCCGCCTTGGTGTCGCCAGGCTTGCCTCCCGCGCGCTGCATGTCGATGCTGCCGCGGAAATGCGCCCCTTCGGCAATCGCGACGCGCGGCGCCGCGATGTCGCCGTCGACCGAGCCGTTGTCCCTGATATCCACCTTCTCGGTTGCGGTGACGTTCCCGATGACCTCACCGAGGATGATCACGGACTTGGCGAATACCTGGGCCTTGATTTTTCCGTTGGGGCCGATGGTCAGCACGTTCTGTCGAAGCTCGATCTTGCCTTCGACCTGGCCCTCGATGGTGAGGTCCTCGCTACCGTTCAGTTCGCCCTTGATAACCACGGATTTACCGATATTCACGGTCTTCTCCTGTCCGCGGGGTGTGTCGACGCTGGTGATGGGCCGGGCCGCGTCCGCGGCTACCGGGGGTGCGGCCGGCGTAGGCGTAACTTGGGCCGGCGCCGCCGCTGGCTGTGACTGCCCACCCGGTTTAGCCGCTTCGTCCCGTTTCCACATGTGGCACTCTCCACGTGTCCGAAAAATATCCTCCGCAGGGTGTCTGACGCGCCCTCCAGCGCAGCAATCCGGAGTATATGCAAGGCCCTTCGACCCTGTCTAGTCCTTTTACTGCTGAGAGTTAGCGTCAATGCTATGATCGACGGTCGACCCATGCGCGTCTACTTCGACCATAACGCGACGACCCCGGTGGACGCTTCTGCCGCTGACGCAATGATACGCGTCCTTCGCGAAAATTACGGAAATGCATCGAGCGTCCACCGCCTCGGTCAACAGGCCAAATCCATCATGGATGAGGCCCGCACCTCGGTCTCCACTCTTATCGGCGCAGAGCCGTCAGAACTTGTCTTCACCAGCGGCGGCACCGAAGCTGACAATTTTGCGATTCGGGGGGCCGCCGAAGCCCTCGAACCCACGGGCCGGAAGCATCTCATCGCCACGCGCGATCGAGCACGAAGCGGTGCTGGTCACCCTCAAGGCGCTCGCCCGCCGCGGCTGGCGGACGACGCTGTTGCCGGTCGGGGAATCCGGGATCGTATCGGTGGACGCCCTGAAAGAGGCGCTGACCGACGACACCGCACTCGTGTCGGTGATGCACGCCAACAACGAGCTCGGCACGATGCAGCCGGTGGCCGACCTCGCCGCGCTCGCGCGCACCAAAGGGGCGCTGTTCCATACCGACGCCGTGCAGTCGGTCGGCAAGGTTCCGGTGAACGCCCGGACGCTCGGCGTCGATCTGCTGTCGCTCTCCGCGCACAAGTTCAACGGCCCGAAGGGCGCCGGTGCGTTGTGGATCAAGCGCGGCACCCGAATCGCCTCGATTCTCACCGGCGGCAAGCACGAGCGCACCCGCCGCGCGGGCACCGAGAACGTGCCCGCCATCGCCGGGATGGGCGTGGCCGCCGCGCAGGCGCAATCGAAGATGGCCGGCGAATCCGCCCGTGTCGCCGCACTGCGCGACCGCCTCGAGCGCGAGGTGCTCGATCGGATCCCGGGCACGGTGGTGAACGGGGCGCGCGACCCGCGGGTGCCGAACACCACCAACATCAGCTTCGAGCGCATCGAAGCGGAGTCGCTGCTGATCGCGCTCGATCTCGAGGGGATTGCGGTCTCGACCGGCGCCGCGTGCTCGTCGGGGACGCTCGAGCCCTCACACGTCCTGCGCGCGATGGGCCTGCCGACGCACCGGGCGCAGAACTCGATCCGCTTCAGCCTCGGCGCCGGCAACACCGATGGGGAGATTGACTACTTGATGGAAAAGCTGCCGCGCGCGGTGGAAAAACTGCGCTCGCTGACCGGAGCGCGTCGCTGAGAATGCCAAGAATGCCAAAGGTGCCAGAAATGCCAAAACTGGCGGGCAAATTCGAGGGGCCTTCCACTTTTGGCATTCTTGGCATTCTTGGCATTTTTGGCATTCTTGGCAATGGAGTGAGATGCGGGTAGTCGTAGCAATGTCCGGCGGCGTGGACTCCTCCGTCGCCGCCGCCCTGCTGGCCCGCGAGGGCCACGAGGTCATCGGCCTGTCGATGCAGCTGTACGACCACTCCGGGTCGCACGCCGATGGCGAGGTGCGGTTCGGATCGTGCTGCACGATCGACGATCTGCACGATGCGCGGCGCGTCGCCGGCCAGCTCGGCATCCCCCACTACATCGTCAATTTCGAGCGGCAGTTCGACCAGGCGGTGGTGTCGAACTTCGTGCGCGAGTACGCGGCCGGCCGCACGCCGATCCCGTGTGTCCACTGCAACGGCGACCTCAAGTTCGCGACGCTGGCGGCGCGCGCCGAGGGGCTTGGCGCCGACCGCGTCGCGACCGGACACTACGCTCGGGTCGTGCGCGATGACGGCGGCGGCTATCTGCTGATGCGGGGCCTCGACGCGGGCAAGGATCAGTCGTACTTCCTGTTCACGCTGACCCAGGCCCAGCTGTCGCACGCGATGTTTCCAGTCGGCGCGCTCGACAAGCCGGCCGTCCGGGCACTGGCGCGGGAGCTTGGACTGACGGTGTCGGAGAAGCCGGACAGCCACGAGATCTGCTTCGTCGCCGACGGCGATCACGCGGAGTTTCTCGAGCAGCACGGCGTCGCCAAGGCGAGCGGCGCCATCCGCGATGTCGCCGGCCGCGTCGTCGGCACCCACGACGGCGTGCACCGCTTCACGGTCGGCCAGCGCAAAGGACTGGGACTCTCCTCACCGGTGCGGCTGTATGTGGTTGGAATCGACGCCGAGCAGGGCGCGGTGACGGTCGGACCTCGAGAGGCGCTCGAGCGCTGCGAGCTCACCGCGTCAGGGGTGAACTGGATCGCGGGCACGCCCCCCGCCCCCGGCGCCCGGGCCACTGCCCAGATCCGCCATCGCCATCGCGAGGCGTCCGTCTCGATTACGGCGTTGGACGGCGGCCGTGTGCACGCGGCGTTCGACGAACCCCAGTACGCCGTGGCGCCGGGACAGGCGGTCGTCTTCTACGACGGAGAGATCGTGCTGGGGGGAGGATGGATCGACTTCCGCCTGAAGCAAGAACTGAGTCCGCGAGTTCGGCTAGCTGAACTTCTGGGATCGCGTGCAGTTCCGCCTCTCCCAGGTGCTGAGGCACGCCGTCCAGATATTTCTCGGCATCGATCGCCGCCATGCAGCCTGAGCCAGCCGCCGTGATCGCCTGGCGGTAGACGTGATCCTGGACGTCGCCGCACGCAAACACGCCGGGCACGCTGGTGCGGGTCCCGTCGTGGGTCTTCAGGTAGCCGTTCGCGTCCATCTCCAGCTTGCCCTTGAACAGCGTCGTGTTCGGGGTGTGCCCGATCGCGATGAACACGCCTTCGACCGGCAGTTCTTTCTTCTCGCCCGTCTTCAGGTTCGACAGCAGCGCGGCGGTGACTTCCCCCTTGCCGGTGTCCATGATCTCGTCGACCGCGGTGTTCCACTCGAACGCGATCTTCGGGTGGGCGAATGCCTTGTCCTGCATGATCTTCGACGCGCGCAGCGAGTCGCGACGATGGACGACCGTGACCTGCGAGGCGAAGCGGGTCAGGAACATCGCCTCTTCCATCGCGGTGTCGCCGCCGCCGACCACGGCGATCGGCTTTCCGCGAAAGAAGTAGCCGTCGCAGGTCGCGCAGGTGGAGACGCCGCGGCCCATCAGGGCGCGCTCGGACGGCAAACCGAGGAGACGCGCGGACGCCCCCGTGGCGATGATCAGCGACCGGCTGGTGTACCGCTCCTCCGAGGTCACCACCGTGAACGGGTGCGAGGATAAATCGACCTCGGTGACGTCGCCGCGAATGATCTCGGCGCTGAACCGCTCCGCTTGGGCGCGGATTTCGGCCATCAGCTCGGGACCCTCGATTCCGTTCCGGTAGCCGGGCCAGTTCTCGACCATCGTGGTCATCATGAGCTGCCCGCCCGCCTCGAGTCCTTCGATGACGAGGGGCTTCAGGTTGGCGCGAGCGGAATAGAGCGCCGCGGTCAATCCGGCCGGACCGGATCCGATGACGATGACGTTGCGAGGTGCAGCCATGATGACGAGGCGCGTCCGATTAGACGTGCTTGTCGATGAGCTTCTTGAGCGCGTCCTTGTCGGCCAGCCCGACGACCTGCTCCACGAGCTGACCGCCCTTGAAGAGCAGCAGCGTCGGAATGCCGCGGATGCTGAACCGCATCGGCGTCGCCGGGTTCTCGTCGACGTTCATTTTGCCTACCACGATCCGGCCGTTGTAGTCGTTGGCGAGCTCATCGACCGTCGGCGCCAGCCGCCGGCAGGGGCCGCACCATTCCGCCCAGAAATCCACGAGTACCGGCTGCGGGGTCTGGTTGACGGTGTGTTCGAAGTTGGCGTCGGTCAGGGTCTGGACGTTTTCGGATGCCATAGTTGGAGTCCTCAGGAATTCGCGCTGTACACTTTGACATACTCCCGGGCCGAGACGTCCCAGGAGCAATCCCTCGCCATCGCCGTCTGCTGCATGCGCGTCCAACGCTCAGGGGCTCCGTACGCCTCGAGCGCCCGCCGAACCGTCTGCACCAAGGCTACCGGGCGGTAATCGTCGAACGTGAATCCGGTCCCGCCGGCGGCGGACGCGTCCGCCACGGTGTCCTTCAGCCCCCCGACGGCGTGGACGATCGGCAAGGTGCCATAGCGCAGGCTGTTCAACTGGTTCAGCCCGCATGGCTCGAATCGAGACGGCATCAGGAACGCATCGGATCCCGCGACGATCAGATGCTCCAGCCGCTGGTCGAAACCAATCCGCGCGCTGACCTGGCCGGGAAACCGCTCCGCCAGCTCTTCCCAGAGCGCCTCGTAACGGCGCTCGCCGCTTCCTAGCATGACCCACGCCGCATCGAGCGCCATCAACTCATCAATCGCCGCGGCGATGAGATCGAACCCTTTCTGGTCGGTCAGGCGCGAGACGAGACCGATCAGCGGCCGCTGCAGTGCCTCGTCTCCAGCGTCCAGGTTGCTGGTCTGGAGGAGCAGGCGCTTTGCCTCACGCTTCCCGGAGAGGTCGGCCGCTGTAAAGGCCGGCACGAACAGGTCGGCCGCCGGATTCCAGCGCTCGGTATCGATCCCGTTCAGGATCCCCACCAGATCGTGGGCGCGGCGGCGAAGGATCCCCTCGAAGCCGAAGCCCATCTCCGGTGTGAGTATTTCCCTGGCGTAGGTCGGGCTGACGGTGGTGAGCCGCTCGCTGAAGTTGATGCCGGCTTTGAGGTAGCTGATGCGGCCGTGGAACTCCATCGCCTCGACATGGAGCACTTCCGGGGGCAGCGCAATCTGGTTCAAGGTGCCGGCGGAAAAGACGCCCTGAAACGCCAGGTTGTGAATCGTGAAGACGACCGGAACGCCGCCGACGACCGGGTCGGGCGAGAACAGCATCTTCTGGTAGGCCGGCACAAGCCCCGCCTGCCAGTCGTGCACGTGGATGACCGAAGGGCGCACCCCGCGAAGGCGGATGTATTCGAGGGCGGCCCGGCTGAACGCGGCGAACCGGTACGCGTTGTCGCGATAGTCCCCCTGGTCGTCGCCATACAGGCCGTCGCGGTCGAACAACTCCGGGGCGTCGACGAACACCGCCGTCAGCTGGTCGGTGAGGGCGCGCCGATAGAAGCTCACGGTCTGGTCGCGCTCACCCATTTCGAACGTCGCGGTGGCGTCCGGATCCGGCTGCGATCGGTGCGGAGTCGGGTTGTCGACGGCGATCCCGGGCGAGACCTGGACGCGGCGATACCTGGGCACGATGACCGTAACGGTGTGGCCGAGGCGACCCAGCGTCGACTGAAGCGCGGAGACGACGTCAGCGAGCCCCCCGCTGCTCGCGAACGGGTGCATCTCGGAGGCGACCATGACGATGTTCAGCGGACCCGCTGCTGGGGCGCTCGCTGGCTGTGAGGGGCCGCCGCTCGCGGGCCGTGAGGGCTTGACCGCAGCCCGGGGCTTCGCCGGCGCCTTGGCCTTCGTTTCTGGCTTCGGCCGCGTCACGGCTTTGGCCCGCGCGGCGGCTGGCTTCTTGGGTGATGCCGCCACCTTTACCGGTACTGTGGAGTCGCCGCCGCCGGGTGGTTTTGCAAGCTTTCCCGGTACGGTGGTGTCGGCACCCACGGGCGGTTTTGAAGGCTTTCCCGGTCCTGTGGAGTCGGCGCCGGTGCGCGGTTTAGCAGACTTTCCCGGTACGGTGGAGTCGCCGCCGGCGCGCGGTTTAGCAGACGTTGGAGGGGGCTTTGGAGACGGGTCGGACCCGGACGGTGTAGAACGCTTCTTTGCCATCTATCTGTCTGGCGCGTGAGGGTGCGCCGCAAACTTCTGAGTCTAGCACGGCCGTCGCACCGGTTGGACCTCGCCGGCACGCGGCGAGTGCGAGGGTCCCTGTCGAACGGAGGCATCGCGCGAGCTCCGGTGATCTCCTGATGGCGGTCAACGCTGCGCTCCAGTACAATTCCGGCCGTGACGGAAGCTCAGCAGCCGCGCGCCGAACCGCGAGAAATCGTCGAGCTCCGGCGGCTCAAGGAACAACAACCCGATCTCTCGTCGGCGGCCGATCTTCAAATCGAACTGCTCCAACTCCAGCGCCGGGTCCAGACTCGCGTGTCGCTCCCGGGCATCAACCTGGACGGCACCTACCTCAGCGCCCTCCTGTCGGCGGGACCGATTCTCCGATTCGATCATTTGAAGATCGACTGGAGCGATGTCCGGTTCCTGGTCCGGGCCGCCGCGGCGGCGATGCGCACGCATGAGGCCCTGGAGGCGGTCGACCTCCGGAAGATCGACGTCATCACCCGTGATGCCGAGCGGCTCCCCTTCATCGTCCGGGCCTGGTTCGATGGGACCGGGCAATCGGGTGAGCTGCCGGCCGAAGTGGAAGGGCTCGAGACCGTGCTGCTGCAGGCGATGCGGCCGATCCTGACCCGCGGCGCAGACGCGATCCTGGCGCGCGTCGACCTCTCCGGCTGGGTGCACGGTCACTGTCCGGTGTGCGGCGGCGAGCCCGACCTGGCGGTGATCACCCCGGCGGCCGAACGGCTGCTGATCTGCAGCCGGTGCCTGGCCCGCTGGCGGTTCGATCAGATCATGTGTCCGTTCTGCCGGAACGCGGAGCGGTCACGGATCACCTCGTTCACCAGCCGTGACGGCCGCTACCGGCTGTCGGCCTGCGACGTCTGCGAGCGCTACATCAAGGCCTACGACGCGCGCGGCGCCTCGAGGCCGGTGATGCCGCCCGTCGACTCGGTGGCCACGCTGCCGCTCGACGCAGCGGCGATGCAGCGGGGGTACAAATAGAAACGCCGTCAGCTGGTGGCTGACGGCGTCCGTGAAGCCGCGACTGAAACGGGCTCGAAGGTCTACTTCTCTTCCTGTTGCTGTTCCTTCGCGAACACGTCGGAGGCCTTGTCGGCGAGCCAGTTGAACAGGTGCCGGGTTTCCCAGAAGCGCCCGTTGTTCGAGCCGGCGCCGAGCACGACCACCGCCACCTGATGATTGCTCTGCGGCAGCCGCAGCAGCGTCGCCAGGCAGTACCCGGCCTTGGAAATGAATCCGGTCTTCCCGCCCAGGACG
This sequence comes from uncultured Acidobacteriota bacterium, assembly GCA_963717745.1. Taxonomy (GTDB): domain Bacteria; phylum Acidobacteriota; class Vicinamibacteria; order Vicinamibacterales; family 2-12-FULL-66-21; genus JACCXG01. The sequence goes on along the minus strand of CAVQXJ010000033.1, from coordinate 41,812 downwards.
TCGACTTCACCGCCGCGCACGAGATGATTCGTGTTCCGGATGGTGATCGTGCGCCGGGAGGTTCGGGCGGTGTAGCTCGCGGTGCGCATGATGGGCGCCAGCGTCTCGTTCGCCGAGGCGAACGAAATCAGCCGCGACAGGTCGTACGCCGACGAGATGTTCGCCGGATTGAGACCCGAGGGATCCGTGAAGCTGGTGCTCTCGAGGCCGAGCTCGACCGCCTTCTCGTTCATCCGCTCGATGAACGACGCGGTGCCGCCGTGCGAGACCCGGGCGAGCGCGCGCGCAGCCGCGTTGTCGGATGCAATCAACGTCAGGTGCAGGACGTTGTCCAGCGTGATGCGATCGTTGGCGCGGAGATAGGTGGTGGAGGCGGCATAGACGTCGCCACGCTCGACGGTGATTTCCTGGGCGAGGTCGGGGTTGTCTTCGAGGAAGACCAGCGCGGTCATCACCTTGGTGATGCTGGCGATCGACCGCTTGTCCTGCGCGTTCTCTTCCCAGAGCACCTGGCCGGTTTCGGGGTTGAAGATGATCGCCGCAGCCGCGCGGATGTCCGGGACCAGCGCGCCGTTCGCGTCGGTCTTGAACCGCGGCCGCATCGCCTCGTGAAGAGCTGCGACCCTGGCCACTTCCCGCGCCCGGGCGGCCGCACGGGCCCTCGCCAGACGCGCCTTCCGCGCTCGCGAGGCCGCGGCGGAATAGGCAGGCTTGCTCGCCACGCGGCGGCTCGCCGTGCTGGTCTTCTTCCTGGCAGTCGCCGCTTCGAGGGACGCCGGAACGAAGACACCACAAGCGAGCAGCAGCACGAGCAGTCGAGCTACGTACAGAGGGCGGATCAAACGCACGTATCCTCCGATACGACACCGGCTGGCTGGGATTCAACCGTTGTAGTGATTTGGAACAGACTCAGTGTAGCAGCAATGTCCTCATCACGCAACGAGAACTGTAACTCGACTGTTAACGGGACCGCAATTCGTTCGGAATTCATCAGGTTGTCCCGTTTGGGGCTCCACCTCTATCCAAAATGGGTGCCACCACATCTGTATCGAATCTGCCTTGTGGTTCTCGCGAAGGGGCCGATACATAGTCCGTCGGATCCGGACTCGCGAACATTTAGTCAGCCGTTACGATGACTTCGCCGAACCACCAGCCGCCGTTCCAGCGCGCCGAGTACCGAGGCGCTGCGCGCCGCCATCCGCGAACGCGGCACCGCCCGCATGCTCCTGGTCCCGGCCGCCTTCGTCGGCTGGGCGGCGCTCGTCATCGGCCAGGCGGCCGTGATCACCATGCCGGCGCTCGGCACCCTCGTGCCGCTGCTCGTGCTCGCGGCGGCGTTCGAAGGGGTGTTCGCGCTCCATCTGAACGTCGAACGTCTCGGCCGATACATCCAGACCTTTCACGAGACAACAGACGAGGGGTGGGAGCACGTCGCGATGGCGTATAGCGAACGCTTTCCTGGCGGCGGGAGCGATCCTTTGTTCGCGCGCCTCTTCATCTTCGGGGCCTCCGTCAATTTCTTCCCCGCCGCGCTCAGCGGTCTGCCGATGGAAGTGATCGCCATCGGAGCCTGTCATTTTGCCTTCATCTACCGGGTTCGCCGCGCGCAGGGCGCCGCCAAAGCGCTTCGCGCCGAAGATCTGAAACGCTTCGAAGCACTCCGATCTGCGCCGCCTGCCGCGGGCGCCGAATCGGGACCCACACCCGACATCGAGCGTCCAAACGACTGATCGCTCGTTCGCCTGGCCGGTGCGCCGCCCGGTCACGCTCCACTGCGTCACGCGACTTCAGATGCTCGACGCCGGTGGTCGTCGATCACCGTGGCCCACGGTCGCCGCCGCCAACGGTCCATCCAAGCGGTTGGTCGCGCGATTCAAGGACAAGAACTGCGATGAGGGCGCGGTGGCCATCGGCGATGGCGGGTCGACGCCGGCCGATCGATCGACGCCGCGAGAATCTCGCGGGAAAGGACGCGACCGACGACCGTTCGACGCGGCGTTCGCGAGTCTGAACCTCTGCGGTACAGGACTTGCTCAACCATTGGTGCGGAGCCCCACATGATGAGCCTAGTTCGATTACTCGGATTCACCACGCTCGGATGCGGATGCGTCACCGGTCGGTATCGCGAAGTGGCGACCAACCGCGAGATTACTTACGTCGAGGAGAAGGGCCGCGGCTGCCAGCACCATGCGCATCGCCGCAACCACACCCTCACGTCGAGCGCATTCGGCCTCGCGGTCGCCGCGATAAAAGCGTCGTAGAGTGTTCCATCGGGGAACACAGTAGACTGGTGCGCCATGCCTCGTCCCGGCACGCGCGCCAGTGAGCCCTCGCCGCACACCGTCATCCGGACCGACCGTTCGACCCTCACGTTTTATCAGGCTGACTGCCTGGACGTCTTTCGCGCGCTTCCCGACGCCTCCCTCTCGGTCATCGTCACCTCGCCTCCCTACAACCTCGGCGTCGAGTACCGGTCGTACGACGATTCGCTTCCCCGCCGGCAGTACCTGGAATGGACCGGCGCCTGGACGGCCGCCGCCGCCCGGTGTCTCGAGCCGCAGGGGTCGCTGTTCCTGAACCTGGGGGCGAAGCCGACCGATCCCTGGGGGGCGATGGACATCGCGCAGGCGGCGCGCGCCCACCTGCAGCTCCAGAACACGATTCACTGGATCAAGTCGATCGCCATCGACCAGGACTCGGCCGGCGCGGCCGCGCTCCAGAAGGACCTGGCGGTCGGGCACTACAAGCCGATCAACAGCCCCCGGTTCCTGAACGACTGCCATGAGTTCGTCTTTCATTTCACGCCGGCCGGCCGCACCCCGCTCGACCGCCGGAGCATCGGCGTGCAGTATCAGGACCCCTCCAATATCGCCCGGTGGCGCACCGGCGGCGCGAACCGGCGGTGCCGCGGGAACGCCTGGTTCATTCCCTACGACACCATCAAGTTCCGCGATCGCGATCGACCGCATCCCGCGACCTTCCCTCCCCGGCTCGCCGAGTACTGCCTGCGCCTGCACGGTCTCGAGCGGATCACACGGGCGATGGACCCGTTCCTCGGCCTGGGCAGCAGCGCGGTCGCGGCGGCGCGGCTGGACGTGGATTTCCTCGGCGTGGAGATCGACGAGCAGTACCTGGCCGCCGGCATCCAGCGGGTCAACGGCGAATTGAACGAGCGCGGCCTGTTCGAGTCGCCGGCCGGGCGGCGCCGGCGAAGCCGCCGGCGGCGCCAAGGCCTGAGCGGGGCAGGCCACGGAGCGAGATCCGTTACCTCGATATACCTCCTCTGGCTCGAAGCCAGCCCCCAAAAAACAACAGCCCGGAACCCTCGAGAGGATTCCGGGCTGTTCTTCGTAGCGGCTGGTTCGCGAACCGCGAACCGCGAACCGCGGCCTAGTTGAACGTGTAGCGGAGGCTGAGCATGAACTCGTACACGTCGGAGGTGAACGCCGACGACTGGAACGTCTTGTTGACCAGTTCGTTGTTCACCACCGCGAGCCGATAGGTCGACCGTCCCGACGCGTCGACCCCGGGATTGGTCAGGATCGAGATCTGGTTGTTGGAATTCACCGCCGCCAGCGTCCGCGACCCGGCTCCCCAGTTGCTGTTCACCAGGTTGCCGAAGTTCAGGATGTCGGCCCGGACCTGGACGGCATGCCGACGCCCGCCCAGCCCCTTGAAGATGTCCTGCGCGACGCTGAGATCCAGCCGTCGCAGCATCGGGAACGACAGCGCGTTGCGCTGCGCATATGAGCCCCGATGCTTGCTCAGGTAGGGATCCTGCTGGATGTAGGCTTCGTACGCCGCCGCTTGTTCTGCCGGCGTGAACGTTCGGGTACCGACCGAGAACTGCGCGAAGTTCATCTCGGACGTGTCTCGCGGGATGTAGATCAGGTCGTTGGTCGAGCCATCGCCGTTCATGTCACTCGCAAACGTATAGCTGAGCCGGGTCGAGCCCGAGTTAGTCGACGGACGCGTCTCCCAGAACGCCGTAATCGTCGTCGCGCCGAACTTGAAGTACTCGCGGCTGAAGGTCACGAGCGCGTAAGCGCGGTGTCCCGGGAAGAACATCGAGTTCTGCACACCGGCGTTGTTCGGATCGCTGAAATGCGTCACGCGAGCGAAGGTCGTCGCCGCCGTCGACTCCGGATCGACGAGCGTCGTCGACTCGCCGTAGCTGTAGGCGGCGCGCAGGGCGAGACCGGACCGGAACGTGCGCGACAGCGTCTGCGCGAAGTTCCAGGAATTGCCGCCCTCGCCGTTCTTCAGCACGAAGGCGTTGTTGACGACGTTTCCGGGCGTCGTGTTCAGGCGATTGGCGGTGTAGCGCGGACGGGCGTCAGCGCCAGAGAAAGCGGTCTGAGCCGCCGGCAGGTTGGCGTCGATGTAGTACACGCCGTTGAGGTTCTTCGCGAAGAAGTACTCGGTGGTGCTGACGAATCCCCCGGGCAGCCGCTGGTCGAGGCCGATGTTGGTGCGCCACACCTGCGGGAACTTGAACTCGGGATCCGTGACGTTCAACGTGTAGCTCGCGGCGCTCGCGCCGGTGGGCGCCGCCTTGTAGTGATCCGGATCGGGGTGGAAGGGAAACGCGTTGCCCGGCGCGGTGTTCCTGGTCTCCGCGATCAGGACGCCGGTGTTCCCCAGCTGATTCGACACCCACACATACGCCGGCTTGCCGCTGAAAATGCCGGTCCCGCCGCGCACCTGGGTCTGCTGGTCGCCGTTGACATCCCAGTTGAGGCCGACACGCGGCGACCACAGCACTTTGGGATCCGGCATCTTGCCGGTGTTGTACCGCACCGACTGGCCGGTCTCGTCGCGGAACGACAGTGCGTCAGCCGCGGGGTTGGCAAACGATTCGTTCTTGAACCGGGTGACGTCGAAGCGGATCCCCGAGGTCAGCGACAGGTTCGGCCGCACCCGCCACTCGTCCTGCGCGTAGCCGGCGGTGTACCAGACATCGAGCTCCTGCGTGGCTTTGTCGTTGCCGGGAATGTTGCTGAAGCGAACCTGGAACTGCGCGCAGCGTCACCGGCGAGGTCGTGCGGTTCCGATTCGCCAGGTAGTTGTTGGCATCGGTGTAGAAATCCGCGAGTGAATTGTACGAGTAGGCGCTCTGCGGGCAGCAGCTGAAGAAGACGTTCTCCGATTGGAACCGCTCGACGTACGCCCCGAAGGTCTGCGAGTGTTTGGTCCCGAACCGGGTCAAGTTGTTCTGCACCTGGAGCGTCTTGTAGCGCAGCTCGTTGTTGAACGTGAACGGCTCGTACCCGAATGCCGTGTACGCCTGGCCGCCTTCGTAGATCTCCACGAACGGGAAGACGTCGCCGCCGCGCGTGTCGCGGCTCTCGTCCTGGTAGGTATAGCCGGCCTGGAAGGAATTCGTCATCGTGCCGAAGACGGAGTTCCACTCGCCGATGCCCGAACGGATGTTCTCGAGGATCTGGTAGTTGCTGTTCTGGAAGGTCAGAAAGCTCGAGCTCCCGGCATTGCGACCGCGAAGGGCCGACGTCGAGTTGGACATCCCGATGTCGGTGAACGAGTTCAGGTGGTTGTAGCGGAAGCTGATTTTGTTGCTGTTGTTCAGGTTGTAGTCGTTCCGGAGCAGGAATCGCTTGGCCGGCGTCTCGTCCGGCAGGTCGGTGAACGGGCCGGTCTCGTAGTTGAAGTTCGTCGCCAGGAACTGGCTGAGCGTGGTGAGATCCGACTCGAGCACGCGCGTCACGTTGCCGGTGATCGCCTCGCCGCCCCGGCGCGGCTGCCACAGCGTCAGCGGCCGCGTATCGAGCTCGTCCTCGTAGTTGCCGAACACGAACCACTTGTTCGGAACGATCGGACCGGAGCCCCATCCGCCCGTGTTGCGGAATTTGAACGTTCCGGGATTGAACGGCTGGCCCTTGGTCTCGGTGCCGACCCAATCCTGATTGCGGAACCGATGGAAGAGGGAGCCGCTGAAACGATTGCCGCCGCTGCGCGTGACGGTATTGACGCCGGCGCCGATGAACGAGCCCTGCCGCACGTCGTAGGGGGCGATGTTGACCTGCACCTGCTCGATTGACTCGAGAGAGATCGGCGCGACACCCGTCCGATCGCCCGGCTGGCTCGCCGAGACGCCGAAGGAGCTGTTGAACGACGAGCCGTCGACCGTGATGTTGTTCATGCGTCCATCGGACCCGGCGATGCTGCTGCCGTTCGACTGCGGCGTGAGCCGCGTCACGTCGGTCAGGCGTCCGGACACCGTCGGGATGGTCGACAGTTCGAGTCGGCTGATCGCGGTAGCGGCGCCGGTGTGGCTCGAGCTGAACACCGGATCGAACGAGCCGGTGACCGTCACCGTTTCGGCGACCTGGACCGCGGTGATGGTGAAGTTCACGTCGGTAGCGGCGCCGAGGTTGACCGTCACATCCGACTTCGTCTGCGGCACGAACGCGGCGCCCGCCGCCGCCGTGTGCGCGACGGTGATCGAGTAGGGACCGCCAACGCGCATGCCGGCCATCACAAACCGGCCATCGGCGCGGGTCGAACCTTCATAGGTGGTTCCGGACGGTTCGTGAATCGCGATGACGCTTGCTCCGGAGACGGGCTGTTGCTTGTCGTCCGTTACAACGCCGGCGAGCGCACCGGTGGTCACGCCCTGCGCAAAGGCAGCCGTGCTGGTCAGTAGGGCCACAAGGGCCATGGCGGTTCGCAGAGCCGTCATGGACGCTCCGGCGGCATCCAGCCGACGGCGGCGTGACGGTACGACGCTCGTAGTCATATCGGTCTTTCTCCAGGTGCTATGGCGAGGAACGGAAACGCAGAGTCAAGAGATCAATACGGCCGCGACCGGTCAGTCGCGACAGTCAGACAGTATAGCAGGGGATGCAGCCAGCTCGGCTGTAAAACCCGCGTAAACGCTAGCGAGTCTGGCTCGGCGGCGGTTTGAGCGTATACGACGTCCGGTGCCAGACATTGGCGCCCGGCCGCGTGACTTTCACCTCGATCGCCCGGCGCTTCTTGGTCGGATCCGGATTCGTCGAGTAGTAGCCGACCACGTAGTAGTCGCTGGTTTCCTGGTCGATACGCTTCAGCGCTTTGGTGAAGTCGTTCTGATTGACGACGGCGATGCCGCCGGTGAGGTCTGCGAGCACGCGCAGGCTGTCCTGGGAGTTTCGAACGAAGTCGAGATACTCCATCATGTCGATCTTCTCGTCGAGGTCCGGGCCGCCGACCAGGCCGCGCGGATCGATGGTGTAGATCGTGGTATTCGCCCGGACCGCGGCGCGGGTGAGCTCCGCCAGCTCGCCGACCAGATCCGCGAACGCGAACTGGTTGCCCTGGCCCCGGAGCGCGGGATCGTTGGGGTCCTGGGAATTGTTGGACCCGTCGCCGTTGTTGTTGTCGACGCTGTTGCGCAGGCTGCCGTACCGCTCGGCCTCGTTCTTCGCCCGGGTCTTCGCGAACGGGTCGAGGTCGTAGCCGTTGCTCACGTAGATGAACGCTTTCCGGCGGTTGTGGACCTGTTCGAGCTGCCGCATCATGTCCGACGCGGTCGAGAACGCGACATGGGCCCGGTGGCGCACTTCCGGCGGTCCCTGCGACCCCTGCGGCACATCGAGGATGTCTTTCGGCGCGAGCCCGGCGCCGGAAATCTTCTTGATCGCCTCGGTCAGACGGCGCCGGTCATACGTCAAGTCGATGGAGATGGACGAGGGGCCGGTGGAGACGATGCCGAACATGTCTCCTTCGTGTACGAGCTCGTCGGAGATCTTCTTGAACAGATCGCGAATCCGCCCGGTGTTGCGGAAGTCGAGGTGAAGATCGTCGACGAAGATCAGAAAGATGCGGCCGGCCGCGTCGCCCACTGGTCGCGACGGGGGCAGCAGGATGCCTTCGGCCACGGGCGCCGGTGGCGGGGCCGCGATGTTGTAGCTGCGGCCGCCATGGGTCAGTGAGAACGAGACGACCTTCTGAATGACCCCGTCCTCGATCACCTCGAAGTCGTCTTTCTTGAGGTCGGCGATGAATTGGCCGCCGTTGTCGCGGACGACGACGTCGGTCGTGACGAGCTCAACGCGCGAGGTGAAATCGGGCCTGCGTTGATCCTGCGCCTGGACCACGGCGCCGATCATCGTGAGAATCAGGGCGGAAGCACACCTCACCTGCCGCCGGGATGTTACTCGCATGAGGGCGATTATAAACCACCGCCTGCGTCCCCAGGTACGCACCGTCCTTCGGATGAGCACCGGCGGTCCGCTATTCCTCGTCCGCGTCGTCTTCCGGAGGCGCCGGGCTGCCGTCCGGCGAAGCCGGTCCCTCCCCCGCCTCGGGCCTCCCTTGCCCCTCGCGCCCGCGGCCGCTTCCTCCGCCGTCGTCTGCCGACCGCGTCGCGGAGGGAGGCGAGCACCGTCTCGTAGTCCTCGAGCGCCCGCGCGACGTCGGCGTCCGTGCTCCAGTTGTCAGGGTTCAGGCGTGCGGCCTGTTCGTACAGCTGCTGGCGGCGGTGCTCGTCCTGCGTCCGCCGGTCGATGCTGGCAAGGACGTCGGCGTGCCGCGCCCGGAGCCGCGCCAGGCCCTCGGACCCGAGGCGTGCGTGGGCCGGGCCTGGCGGCTCGTCTGGCGCGCGACGCCACGGGCTCGGCCGGGCGGGGTGGTGCCGCTGCGGCGGGGGGACCTTCCCGTTCGGCTCGGCGCGGCGGTGGCGGTGGCGGCTCCGGCGGGATGGCTTCCTCTTCGCCGTTGAGGATCTGTGGCCAATCGAAGCGGATCTGCGGGTGGTGCGCTTCGATCAGCCGGATGGCCTCCGCGTCGATCGCCGCGCGGCCGACGCGCACACCTGGCGGCGACCGGAACCAATAGAGAATCCGTGGACGGGTGCGCGTCCGCCGGCGCGGGGTATGGACGACGTAGGTGTTCTCGTATCCACGCTTGTCGCGTGTGATGCGCAGCGTCGGCAGAGGCTATTTCCTTTTTTGCGCGCGCGCCGGCGCTGCCTTTGGAGTGGTCGCGCGTTTGGGGCGTGCGGCCTTGGCGGTCCCGCGCGGGCTCGCGGCCTTGCGTCTCGGAGGCTCGGGTTCGCGGCGTTTCTTGGCCTCTGGCGCGCGGGGCTGATCGGCGGTTCGCGTCGCGGGCCGGGGCTGGGCGGCCCTGCGCGGCTCGGGGACCGGCGCCCGGTGCACGAGCGTGAAGCGCGTCTGGTCGCCGATCGTGTGGAAGCTCCAGATCTCCGCGACGTTGACGCCGTTCTCCGCGGCGAGTCGACGCGCGATGTCGACGCAGCCGGCAGGCACATAGAGGTGGAACGGGGCGCGGGCCCGGCCGAGGTGCGCCCACTGCGCCATCGCCTCGAGGTGATTGACCGATTCGGCGGTCTCCACCTCGACCGTCCCCATCAACTTCTTGCCCCGGTCGGCTGACGTCAGCACCAGATCGGGGAAGATCTGGACCTGCCCGATGCGGACCGGCACTGTCTGGTCCTCTCCGATATTCGCGACGACGTCGTGCTTGCGCTTGAGCTTGACCTGCAGAATCCGGATTACACGGTCGTGCTCGAGCTGCTCACGGACGGGCCGTACCAGGATTGGACTCACTTCGCCTCCGGCCCCAGACAGTACCCCGAATCAGTGTTTGATGAAAACGGTGATTTTGGCGCCGCGCTGTCAATCTGTGTAATTTCGGGCAGCGCCCCTCCCGCGGGTCCGCTTGACGTACAAACCTCGGGGGCTGAGAATGATACGGTGATTGCGCCAGCCGAGCCGCACCGCTTCGAAGCTGCGACGCGGACGATCCTCATCGTGGACGACGACCGGTCGGTGGCCGACACGTTCGCCCGGATGCTGAAGCTTGAAGGATTTGGGGTAGTGACCGCGCTCTCGGCGGACGCCGGGTTGATCGCGGCCCGCGCTCGCGACCCCTGACGCGATCATCCTCGACATGCGGATGCCGATTACCAACGGGCTCCAGTTCCTGCGGCAGGTCCGCTCCGTTCCGACGCTGGTCGCCGTCCCGGTCGCGATCGTCACCGGGGATTATTTCCTCGCCGAGCCCATCCAGCACGAGCTGCGCTCGCTCGGCGCCTCCATCAGGTTCAAGCCGCTCTGGCTGGAGGACCTGATCGCGTTGGCGAAGACCCTGATCAACGCGTGACCGATCGGTTCCTCAGGGCCTGCCGACTCGAGCCGGTCGACGCGACCCCCGTGTGGTTCATGCGGCAGGCCGGCCGCTACATGTCGGACTACCGGGCGTTGCGCGAGCGCTATTCGCTGCTCGAGATCTGCCGCCAGCCCGACCTCGCGGTCGCGGTGACGCTGCAGCCGGTGGACGTGATCGAAGTCGATGCGGCCATCCTCTTCTCGGATCTGCTGCTGCCCTTCACGCCGCTCGGCCTCGACTTCGATTTCGTCAAGGGTGAAGGCCCGGCGGTCGAGAACCCGATCCGGTCCGCGGCCGACGTCGAGCGCCTCCGTACCTTCGATCCGCGCGTCGAGCTCGGCCATGTCCTCGAGACGATCCGGATCCTGCGGCATGAGCTCGAAGGACGGGTCCCGCTGATCGGTTTCGGCGGCGCGCCGTTCACGCTGGCGGCGTATGCCATCGAAGGCGGGCCGTCGACGACATACATGCGGACCAAGACCTTCATGTATGCGCATCCGCGCGCGTGGCACCGGTTGTGTGATCGTTTCGCCACCCTCATCGCCGACTACATGCGGGCGCAGATCGAAGCCGGCGCGCAGGCCATCCAGATCTTCGACTCCTGGGCCGGCGCTCTGAGCCGATCCGACTATCGCGAGTTCGCGTTTCCGCATACGCGCCACATCTTCGAACGCCTCGCCGATACCGGCGTGCCGATGATTCATTTCGGCGTCGGCACCACGGCGATCCTGCCGGACCTGGTGGCCGCCGGGGGCGACGTGATCGGGGTCGACTGGCGGCTGCCCCTGGACGAGGCGTGGGAGCGGATCGGGCACGACCGCGCGATCCAGGGCAATCTGGATCCCACGCTCCTGCTGGGACCCGGCGACCGCGTGTTCAGTGCCGCACACGACGTGCTCAGGCGGGCGGATGGCCGGCCGGGGCACATTTTCAATCTGGGCCACGGGGTGTTGCCGAGCACATCGCTCGAGCGGGTCCAGGAGCTCGCGCGCTACGTGCATCGCACATCGGCGCGCTGACGCTGTCAGCTGTCAGAACACTCGTGAGCGAATTCGACGAGAAAGCTCGACCAAAGACCGCTGATAGCTGATAGCCAGGACCGACGTGATCATCATCATCGGCGCCGGCATCACCGGACTCTCCGCGGCCTACGAGCTCGCGCACCGGCGCGTGCCGTTCGTCGCTCGTCGAAGCCGGCCCCAGGGCCGGCGGCCTGATTCACACCGAACGGATCGACGGGTTCACCATCGACGCCGGCGCCGATTCGATGCTGGTGCAGAAGCCGGCCGCGCTGACGCTGTGTGAGGAGCTCGGGCTGGCGGGGCGCCTGATGCCGACGCGAACCCCGCGCACCGCCTTCGTCGCCCGCGATGGCCGCCTGTATCCACTGCCCTCGCCGTCGGTGCTCGGCATCCCGACAACGATCCCGGCGCTGGCGAAATACTCGCTCCTCGACTGGCGCGCGCGCGCCCGCGTGGCGGTCGAACCGTTGATTCCCGCGCGCCGCGTCGCCGACGAATCGGTCGCGTCCTTCTTCCGCCGGCGCTTCGGCGCCGCGACCGTCGGCCTGATCGCCGAGCCGCTGCTCGGGGGATCCATGCCGGCGACGTCGAGCAGTTGTCCATGCCATCGCTCTTTCCACGATTCACGGCGGCCGAGCACCAGCGCGGCGGCGTCCTTCGCACCACCTCGTCTCCGGCGGCGCCGGACGGCCTGTTTCGCGCGCTTCGCGGCGGGATGTCGGAACTGGTCGACGCGATCGTGCACAAGGTGCCGCCTGGCGCGATGCGGCTCGACACACCGGTCTCGGCGATCGGACGGACGCCAAGCGGTTGGACGGTCACCGCCGGGCGTGACGTCCTCGACGCGGCCAGCGTGATCGTGACCGCGCCCGCGCCCGTGGCTTCGACACTGCTGCGGCCCGTGGACGACAGCGCGTCGCGCATCTGTGCGACCGTGCCCTACGTGTCGACCGTGACGGTGGCCTTCGGATGGAACCAGGCAGACATCACGCATCCGCTGTCCGGCAGCGGGTTCGTCGTGGCCCGGCGCCACAACGCGTTGCGAATCACTGCCTGCACGTGGGTGTCTTCGAAATGGGAGGATCGCGCGCCGGCTGGAAAGGTCCTGCTGCGCGCGTTCATCGGCAACGTTCACGATCCGCACGCGGCGGATCTCGGCGACGCCGAGCTGATCGATATCGCCAGCCGGGATATCTCGGCGGTCCTGGGGATCGCCGCGCCGCCGATCCTGGCGCGCGTGTTCCGATGGCGGAACGCCGGCGCGCAGCACACTGTGGGGCACCGGGCGCGCATGGAGGGTCTGGCCGCGCGGCTGCAGTCCCTACCCGGACTGTTCGTGGCCGGCAGCGGATTCGAGTCGATCGGCATTCCCGACTGTGTGGCAAACGGCCGCCGCATCGCGACCGCGGCCCACGATTACGTTAGGATGGAACGGTGACCCTCGTGAAGGATGTCTCGTTGATACGAACCGCTGTCCTCGTTGCGATGATCGCCGTGCTGTGCTCGACCGGCGTGGCGCAGGCGCAGACCGCGCCGGCCCCCGCCATCGATCCGGCGGTGGTGAAGCTGCTCGCCGAGATCAAGGCCAAAGACAAGGGACAGCTCGCCGTCTCCGAAGAGGACGGCCGGTTCATGCGGTTGATGGTGGCGTCGCGCGGCGCGCGGCGCGCGCTCGAGATCGGCGGCGCCAGCGGCTACAGCGCGATCTGGATCGGGATGGGATTACGCGCGACCGGCGGCCGTCTCGTCACCATCGAGTACGACCCGGTCCGCGCCAAGGAGCTCACCGCCAACATCAAACGCGCCGGCCTCGCCGACATCGTCGAGGTGGTCAGCGGCGATGCGTTCCAGCAGATTCCCAAAGTGACGGGGACCTTCGACTTCGTGTTTCTCGACGCCTGGAAGAAGGACTACAAGCGCTTCTTCGACATGGTCTATCCGCGGCTGGATACGCGAGGGCTCTTCCTCGCGCACAACGTCATCAACAAGCGGAACGAGATGGGGGATTTTCTCGACGTCGTGCTGAAGCATCCCAACCTGTGGACGACGATCGTGTCTCCGTCCGGGGAAGGGATGTCGGTGTCGATGCGGATGAAGTGAGTCGCCGTCAGTCTTCGTCGGAGGCGCTCGCCTGAGCCGCGGGCGCCGCTGCGACCTTCTTGGTCACGCGCTTCTTGCGCGTCTTCGCGCCGCGGGCTCCTGCCGGCGCAGGCTCGTCGCTCGGCTCGAGCTTGGACATGCTCGTCAGGAACTTCTTGATGCCGTGTTCATCGAACTGGACGCGGGTGTACGCATCTTCGACCGCCACCACTGAACCCAAACCATACGTGGGTTCCACCACGCGCGAGCCCACCTCGAACCGCTTCATCAGTCTCCTCCCGCCAAGCCGCACCAGCCGCCGCAAATGTAAGACTATCTGACAGTTACGTTGCCCGTCAACTTTCGACGCCATTCGGCGCGATGACGACGGCGCGCCGGCAGCCCCTTGAAACGCTGTGCTAGAGTGCCAGCCGGTGCGTCCCATCCACATCATCGGGGTGTCGCTCGACCTCGGCGGCAACCGCCGCGGCGTCGACATGGGACCGTCCGCGTTCCGGATCGCCGGGCTCGGTGAACGGCTGACCGCCCTCGGCAGAAGCGTCGTGGACGACGGCGACCTGGTGGCGCCGATTCCTGAGATCAGGGCGGAAGGGGATCCGCGGAAGAAGTACATCGAGGATATCGCCGGGGTCTGCGATGCGCTGTACAAGAAGGCGCTGTCGGTGCTCCAGACGGGAGCGATTCCGCTCGTCCTTGGCGGCGATCACAGCCTCGCCGCGGGCTCGGTGGCGGCCACGGCCGACGATGCCCGGCAGCGCGGCGAGCGGATCGGCGCGATCTGGGTCGACGCGCACGGCGACATGAATACGCCGGCGAGCAGCGGCAGCGGCAACGTGCACGGCATGCCGCTGGCGGCGCTGCTCGGTCAGGAGCCGGCGGAGCTGGCGCAGATTGGCGGGTTTGCACCCAAGCTGCGGCCCGAGAACACCGTCCTCATCGGCATCCGCAACCTGGACGAGCGCGAGAAGGTGATCGTCCGCGATTCGGGGGTGCGGGTCTTCACGATGAAGGACATCGATCGCGGCGGCATCGCGACCGTGATCGAACAGGCGCTCGCGTTTGCCGGCGAGGGGACCTCAGGGGTGCACATCTCGTTCGATCTCGACGTGTGCGATCCGGTGATCGCGCCCGGCGTGGGAACCCCGGTGAAGGGCGGCCTCGACTACCGCGAGGCGCACATGCTGATGGAGATCATCGCGGACTCGGGGCTGCTCCGCGCGCTCGATCTCGTCGAAGTGAACCCGATCCTCGACGACCGCAACATGACCGCGATCCTCGGCGTCGAGCTCGCGGCGTCGGCGCTGGGACAGCGGATCCTGTAGCCGGGCGCATCGCAGCCCGTGGTGACGGCTACATTCCTGACGCTGAGATCGTCCGCGTGTCCGGATCGTTGCGCGCGGCGGCATCGATCATCCGCTGCAGCATTTCCATCAGCATCACCAGCGAGTATGGCTTGAGGATCAGCCGGGTGTTCGGCCGCATGCGCTCGAGCCCGCCGGACTCCTCGGGCACCGCCGAGAAAATGATCACCGGCGTCGGCGGCGGAATCGACAGCACCACTTCCCTGCCCGATCCCTGCGGCAGCCGCAGATCGATGATCGCGCCTTGAATCGGCTTGACCCGCAGCCGGATGAGCGCCGCCTCCGCCGACTCGGCTACCGCGACGTCGAAGCCCTGGAGCGCCAGGAACTTCTCGAGCGGCGCGCGCACCGCCCGGTCGTCTTCGACCACGAGGATAAGGGGGCGATGGCTGTTGACCGCGCTCATGCGGACCTCCTCGGGCATTGTCTCAAACGGCGCTCCGGATGCTTATCGGTAAAAGCGCCGGCGCCCACCTCGTCCGGACTGGCGAAGTGCTGAAGAAGTGTGCACCCGGCGGCACCGTTTCTCTCTGTAAGGCGGGGTCTTCAGACTCCGCCGCTTGGGCGTCTGAAGTCGGTTTCGGGTGCGCCCGCCGGGGCCCGGATCGGTCGAGATCGCATGGTAGGATGAGCGTTCCTGCCGGGCCGCTAGCTCAGTGGTAGAGCACCTGACTTTTAATCAGGGTGTCCCGGGTTCGAATCCCCGGGCGGCCCACCATAAATGCTTAGTATTTGCTTCATTCTTGGTTGATGGGTCCATCCAAAGGTAACAAATAGGTAGCACGCGGCCCTGACGCCCTTCTCCCCTCCCATTCCTTGGCGACCCCTTAGGAATGTTGGAAGCGTCCCCATCCAAGGTCGGCGACGTGGCTGCCTTCTCAAGGCACTTCGCCGATCACTCTGTATAATCTGCCGTCTACGAACGTCGTGCGCGACGCCCGGCTTCCTAAGGATGTGGCGGCGATGCAACTGATTCCGGCGGAGGTTCACCAGGCCTTGCGGCGTCTCGCGGGGACGCCTCTCCTCTCGGTCGGGGCGATGCTGACACTGGCGGTCGGCATCGGCTCTGCGGTCGTTATGGCGGACGTGATCGACCGTCTTCTGGTCCGCGCACCGGCGCACGTCACCGATCCTGCCCACGCAGATCCGGGGCGTCCTCCTGGATGAGAAGAAACAACCGGCCGATGGAACCGTCGTGGTGTTCCCGGAAGAGACGTCGCGCTGGCGCGAGGATTCACGGACCGTCCGCGCTACACGGCGTGGCGAGTTCTTGTTCAGAGGGCTACCGGCCGGCACCTATCTAATTGCCACAGTCGACTCCGCACAGGACGGACAGTGGTACGACCCGGACTTCCTTGCGGAGCTGCGGCCCCGCGCGCAGCGGCTGTCGCTCGCCGAGGCGGAGAGCAAGCGAATCGATCTGACCGTGCAGAAATAGTCCAGTCGACCGGGATCCGCGCGTACGCCTCCGTGCCGCTCGTCGTCCGCGGCGCGCGCATTGGAGCGGCGGTGTTCACGCGCATCGAGCCGGTCGCGTTTTCGCCAGCGCAGCTGGCGATTCTGAAAGCCGCCTCACGCGCGTTGGCAGTCGCGGTCGCGAATGCGCTGGCCAACGACGAGATCCGACGGCTGCGCGACGAGCTCGCGGCCGAGAATGTCGAGCTGAAGGCACAGCTCGGTCACGCGCCGTGGTTCGCGGACATCGTTGGCGGCTCGGCGGCGATGCGCGCCGTCCTCGACCGCGTGGAGCAGGTCGGCCCGACCGATGCCACGGTCCTCATCACGGGAGAAACCGGCACAGGCAAAGAACTCATCGCGCGCGCGATTCACCGGCGGTCACGGCGAGCCAAGGGGCCACTCGTCAAAGTCAACTGCGCGGCGATTCCAGAGACCCTCCTCGCGTCGGAGCTCTTTGGCCATGAGCGCGGCGCCTTTACCGGGGCCATCGAGCGCCGTCGTGGACGATTCGAGCAGGCCCACAGCGGCACGATCTTCCTCGATGAGATTGGCGAGCTTCCTCCGGCCATGCAAGTGACGATTCTGCGGGTGCTGCAGGAGCGCGAGTTCGAACGCCTGGGCGGCGTGCAGACAGTCCACGTGGATGTCCGCATCGTCACGGCCACGAACAGGGATCTCGCTGCAGATGTGCAATCGGGACGGTTCCGCAGCGATCTGTACTATCGTCTCAACGTCTTTCCAGTGCACGTGCCGCCCCTCCGAGAACGCCCCGATGACGTCGCGCCGCTCGTGGCGGCATTCGCCTCCAAATACGGCGAGCGAATGGGACGCACCGTGGCGCGCGTGGATGCCCGCGCGTTACGGGCGCTCACGGCGTACCACTGGCCCGGCAATGTGCGCGAGCTGGAGAACGTCATCGAGCGCGCGGTCATACTGTCGCGCGGAGGAACGCTGCGCATCGACCGCGACGCGCTGCCCGGCGCGGGCGCGAGCGCTCCGCTGCTGGCCGATCGGCTCCAGGCCAGCGAGCGAGAGGCAATCGAGACGGCCCTTGCGGCAGCTCGCGGCCGTGTCTCGGGTCCCGATGGTGCCGCACGCAGGCTTGGCTTGCCCGCTTCGACCCTGGAGTTCCGCATCCGGAAGCTCGGAATCGACAAATTCCGCCATCGCCGCCAATAAAAGAAGCTGAACCTGTCGATTCGGGGCCCCTCGTTCGACATGAAAGTAGAAAACTGTGCGAAGTCGGGCTCGCGCCTGCTCGAACTCGTCAGACGCACCCGGTACTTCTGCAGCAACTGCTGTCGGAGGGCAGACGCTCACGGCCTACGGCCGGCAACGCGACAAGCTGCGTGAGGAGCTCAATACGCGTTCTCCCGGACGGGCAGACTGGTTTACGTTCCGTCGCGCCCGCAGATTGCGAGGTCGCTCGTGTGGGTAGATCGCAAGGGGCAGGAAGCGCCGATACCTGCTCCGGCTCGCATGTACATCGAACCGCGTTTGTCGCCTGACGGCAGTCGCATCGCCCTCGCCATCGCAGACCAGGCCCAACGACATCTGGTTGTGGGATTTGAAGCGTGGGAGGGCCGCCCACCCGACTTACCATCGATCCGAGCCTTGATCATGAACCGATCTGGACCGTCGACGGGCAGCGCATTGTGTTCGCGTCGCTCCGCGCGGGCGCCCAGCATGTATGGGTCCAGGCGGCAGATGGCACAGGGGCCGCCGAACGGCTGACCACCGGGCCCGACAGGCAGTCGCCCGCATTTGTTCTGCCAGACGGGACAGGCATCATCGGCACTGAGATTTCGCCTCACACTTTCGGCGATATCGTTTGGTTCAAGCGTGCTTCGAACCAATCTGCGCAGGGCACATCACCTAGTTCTGGTCCGTTGCTCGTCGAGCGGTTGGTTCACACGAACGCCATCGAACAAAGCGCCGACGTGTCGCCGGACAGGCGCTACATCGCCTACAGGTCGGCGAGTGAGATTCTATGTACGGCCGTCCCGCGGGTCACCGACGGGTCGTGGCAGGTGTCAACGGATGGCGGCTCACGACCTCGGTGGGCGCGGAACGGACGGGAGCTGTTTTACCTCGACCGGGAGAACAAGCTCACGGCCGTGCCCGTGCAGACGTCGGGCCCAGCGCTCGTCCATGGAAGTCCCGTCAGAGTGGGGCAAGCCACCCTTCGCGTCCTATCGAGGATGGGTCGTCCAACCACACCGAGCGGTTCACCAGGCCAGACGGAGGTTCTCCACTATAGCGGCACAGCGTCAGCTCCGGCCGCGACGGTGGACCGGCTCAAGCAAAACCGTTCTGTCGCTCGCCTACATTCAAATGAGCGATCTCCGGGCCGCGGTCAGACGATAGCGGCCGCGAGCGCCGCGTCCGCGTCGATGGAAACGACAACGCCGTAGACGATGGTGCCGTCGGCGCCGAGCACCGGGAGGACGTCGAAGGTGAGCGGCCGGCCATCCCGCGTGCAGAGGAATCTCGCCGTCCGGCCGGCCAGGGCCGCGGCGCAATGCCGTTCGATGTCGGGCCGGAGGCTGTCGGGGAACTGGGAGGCGACCGGCTGCCCCGCTGCCGGTCCGGCGATCAACCGGCCGTCCCGATCGAACAGGATCGGCCCTGCCGCGCCGGGCGGCGATGACCACCACTCCCGGTCGCGGCGCGGCCGAGCCGAACCAGACCCCGCCGGTGTAGAGCAACGCCGCGATCGCCGCCACGCTCGCGAGCACGCTGGCCGGCGTCACCCCGAGCGACCGCGTCAGGCCCAGGAAGACCAGCGTGACGCCCAGAATCAGCAGGGCGAACGAGGCGAACCGCCGCAGATGTGCCATGAAGGGAAACGCCGCGTATGATACGCGAGAACGCCTTCGTGTAGCCGGGTCCGTATGTTATTGTCGCCGCGTCTCTTCCCGTTCGAATGGCGACCTGTCCACGCTGCCACGGTCACCTCACCGATACCCACCGCTGTCCTCGTCGCCGCGGCAAGGTCGCGGCTGAGATAACGCTCGCTGCGATCGCCGGCGGCCTGGCCGCGCTGGTCGTCGTCGCGCTCGTGGATCCCGGGCGCCCAGCTCACACACATCGATACCGCGGCCATCACCGTCGGCGTTTTCGGCGGCATCGGGCTGGATCGTCTGCTGCGGGGCTGAGCGGCAGCGCTTTTGCTGGTTTGGACCCGGAGACCCAGGAGGCCGAGCCAGATGTCTCAAATACCAACAAGCGCGCGCGCCGATGTCGGTCTGATGACGGACCGGTTCAGCAACACCGGCCACACGCCGCACGTGCTCGTCGCCGACGCCGACCCGGCATCGCGGCAGGAGCGTGAGCAGCATCTGCGCGCGGCGGGCGCACGTGTGCTGACCGCGCGCACCGGCTTCGAAGCCATCGTCAAAGCCTCCTGCCAGATGCCGGACCTCATCGTCCTCGACGAATCGCTGGGCGAGGTCGAAGTCTCCGAGACCGCTCGCCTGCTCACCATCTGCCCGGTCACGGCTCAGACGCCGGTCCTGTGCCTGCGCGCGCGCCGGCGGGTCCCACTCCGCGTGCTGGCGGGTCTCCGCCGCCAGGTCCTGATCTGAATCGAGGGCACACGGGCTGCGTTGTGAATGCCGCCGCGGCGTGAATCAGGAACGTTCACATCCAACGGCCGGAGCCCGGCTGACTACGGACGCTTCAGCTCGAGCTCGATCAGCACATTCATGAACTGAGGTTCGACCGCTCGCGAGAGCAGGCGGCCGTTGATGTAGAAGGTCGGCGTCGAGTTGACCTTGAGGCGCTCCCCGAGCGCCACGTCGGCTCGGATCTCCTTCAGCGCGGCGGGATACTGCGCGTCGAAGTCGGTGATGCCCGCAACGTCGCGCGCGGCGTCGCGCACCTGCTTCGGCGTGAGGATCGGCGGGCCCTGGTGTGAGAAGAGCCAGTCCTCCATCTTCGGGGCAGTCCCCTTCCCGTGCGCCATGATCACCGCCGCCGCCGCTTCGCAGGCCGCGAGATGGTTGCCGCCAGGGACGGCCGGGTTGCACTCGGCTTCGAGCGGATAGTGCTTGGTGACGACCTTGACCGCCCCCGGGTATTTCTCGAACACCGGTTTGTACATGTTGTAGGTCACGCCGCACAACGGACACTGATAGTCGTTGAACTTCACCACGACGACCTTGGCGCCGCCGCCGTCGACCGGGACGTCGACCTTCGGCTGCACCTCCCACCATTCCGCCAGCTGGGCGCGAACGTCGTCGGGCACCACCGGCAGCGCCTCCACGGGGATGGCGGCGACGATCGGCGCCCCGCCGGCGGGAAAGGCCTTGGCGGCGACGACCGTCGCCACGACCAGCACCGCGACGACGGCCAGCGCCAGCGGATTGCGGATCGCCGCGGCGGCGTCGCGGGAGGCGTGGGCCGGGACCGTGCCGAACGGCACCGTCGAGGCGCGCCACGACACGACCGATGATGCCGATCACCGCGACATAGGTGATCGCGCAGAGGATGCAGAAGGCCTTGAGGATGAAGAACGCCGCGAACGCGAGATAGCCGACGAACGCCAGCGCCGGCACCGACAGCGCGAAGATGTAGACGGGCGCGTAGGAGGCCCCGGTCGCGGCCGGCCGCCAGGCGAGCCCGGCGAGCGCGAGCACCGCGGCGAAATACAAGGCTCCGAAAATCGCGACCGGCACGCCACCGAGCTCGCCGTAGGCGCTCAGGTAGGCCTGGGTACAGCTCACCGTCGAATTGACGTCGCAGAAGCTGGTGAAATTCGGCACCGTCAGCAGCTGATGGTGAACGTACGTGGAAGTGGCGGCGGCGGCGAGCCCGACCACTGCGAACAGCAGCACGAGCCAGCGGCTGGCGGATGAAGACATAGGTTTAGCGGTTGTACCGCAGGCGCGCGCTGGGGTCAACGCATCGTGCTCCGGCGCCGGGGCGCGAGTCGACCCCGGCGCCACGCGCGCGTCCCCATCTCGGCGAGTGCCGGGACGGCGGCGCTACACTGAATGCCGTCATTGTCGTCAGTATTTTCGAAGTCTACGAAAGGACGCCGCACCATGGCCGTGAAGCCGATCCCCGAGGGCTACCACACCGCAATCCCCTATCTGATCGTGCCGGACGCCGACGCGCTGCTGCGGTTCGTGTCGACCGCCTTCCAGGCGAAGACCGTCGAGGATCATCGCGATTCGCAGGGCCGCGTCGTGCACGCGGACGTGTTGATCGGCGACTCGCACATCATGCTGGGGCAGGCGAACGAGCGATGGAAGGCGCAGCCGGGCACCGTGCTGCTCTACGTGCCGGACGCCGACGCCACCTACGCCGCGGCGCTCGCGGCCGGGGCCACCTCGGTGCAGGAGATGACGACGCAGTTCTACGGCGACCGCAGCGGCGGGGTCGAAGATCCATCGGGCGTGACGTGGTGGATCTCGACGCACGTCGAGGACGTGCCGAAGGAGGAACTGGAGCGGCGGATGAAGGCGGCACGCGGCTAGCCTCAGGCTCAGGCCAGGGCATCGGGGACCGCGGCGACGGAGTCGTCATTCCCCTCACGAATCCGGCCCGCCCGGCCGGGCGGCGCACCCGGAACTGGCGGAGACACGGCCAGTTACGGGCCGGCCCGATGCGGCCCGACCTGTGCACCGAGACCCTCTGCCCCAGCAGAGGGAACGACCATGGCCATCCCGCGCTGCGCTGCGTTCGTCACGTTGATCGGGCTCCTCGACGCGGCTGCCGCCGGAGCCCAGTGCGTCTATACCTTAACCCCCACCTCGTTTACCGCCCCGTCCACATCCGGCACGCGGACCATCGGCATCGTCACCGGGACCCTGTGCTCGTGGACGGCGGTCAGCACGGCCAGCTGGATCACTATCTCGAGCGGCGCGAGCGGGACCGGCTTCGGTTGGACGACCATCTTGATCGAGCCGAACACGTCGTCCGGCCCGCGCACCGGCACGCTGATGGTGGCCGGCCAGACCGTGTCAGTGAGCCAGGAAGGGGGAAGCTGCCCCATCAGCGTGTCGCCGACCAGCGTGTCGATCGGACCGTTGAGCACCAGCCGGACCCTCAGCGTGGTTACCGGCACGCTGTGCTCGTGGAGCGCGACCAGCAGCGCGGCCTGGATCACCGTCACCAACCCCGGCACCGGCTCCGGTGCGAGCCCGGTGACGTTCAGCGTGACGGCGAACCTGGAGGCCTTTCCGCGGACCGGCACACTGACCGTGGCCGGCCAGCCCGTCACCGTTACTCAGACCGGCGTCGTCAACAGCACCCTGCCGCCGGTCCCCGTGAACTTGCGAATCGTCTACTGACAGCGTGCGCCGGCGTGCCCGGTGTGCGCCGGCGACGCGACCGAGCCGACGTTGGTGGCCCGCGAGAGTCGAACGGTCCCGAAGGCCTGGCCGGATTGGCTGCATGCTATCATCGGGTGTTCGGCCGCCCGCCGCGGCCGCTCCCTCGCGCGTCCCCATCGTCCAGAGGCCCAGGACGTGGCCCTTTCAAGGCCAAAACGCGGGTTCGAATCCCGCTGGGGACGCCACCTCCTAACCTTTCTCTTCACAGCACTTGCGGCGCCGGTCCGCTCTCCGTCCCCATCCCCGTTTTTCGCCGCTGTGCCGGTTTTTGTGCCGGTCGTGTAAGCGGTGAGCACGCGCACCGCGCGCGACATCTCCGCGCCGCTCGGATGCGCGTAGCGTTCGAGCATCCGCAGCGTTGACCAGCCCCCGATATCCTGCACGACGCGCAAGGAGATTCCCGCCGCGACCATCGCCGAGGCGCCGGTGTGCCGCAGGACGTGATGTGTCACGCCCTCCAGGCCTATGGCGCGCATGAGTCGACCGAACGCGACGCTGATGGCCGCCTGTTGCGGCGGTTTTCCGTCCTTGCCCTGACCGAAGACATAGCCGCTCTTGTGCGCCTGCTTGACGAGCTCGGCCTTCAGCTCGGACGTCAGCGGCACCCGACGGCTCTTCCCGCTCTTCGTCTGCACGATCGTCGCGTAGTCCGGCCCGAGGTCTTCGACGCGCAGATTGAGCACCTCAGAGAGCCGGGGAAGGCTTTCCAGGGTGGTTCTCGCGATCAGCTGGAGCGCCGGCGGGCAGGATTCGAGGAGGTGCGTGATCTCGTCGGGCGACAGCACTCTCATGCGCACGTTGTCGACGCGATAGGGCTTGACGCTCTTCATCGGCGAGACGATGAGCCGGCCCCATTCCACTGCGCGCGAGAAGCAGCCGCGGATCACGTTCAGCTCGCGGTTGACGCTCGATTGACTGACCTCTTTCGCGCGCAAGGTCTTCCAGCGCTCGACGTGGAACGCGGTGATGTCGTCCAGCGGCCGATCGCCGACCGTCTCCAGGAAGCCCTTGAGGACGCGCCGGTCTTTGAGCAACGAACTGCGGTTCGTTTTCTCGGCCCATTCCGCGTACGCGGTCGCATGGTCCGAGAGCTTGACGGTCTTCGGTTTTCGCAGCTTCTCGTGGCTCTCGAGTGTTTGCCCCTGGCGCTTGATGGCGATCCGGTGCGCGAGGTCCCGATTGGCGGTGTGGGTCGAGGCCCGGTGTTCCCGGTGATGCAGCCAGAAGCGGTACCAGTAGTGATGATCGCAGCGTGCGTCGGCGTCGCAATCGCAGCGCTTGTACAGCTTCATGGCTCGACTTCTTCGACCGAGGCGACCGTGTGTTCTGCGATGAATCGATTCAGCGTGTCGGACGACAGGCGTGTGAGTCGACCGACTTTAACATAGGCGATGCGCCGCGCACTGAGCCAGTTGCGCAGGGTTCCCGGACGGACACCGATGTACTCGGCGGCTTCCTCGACCGACAGCAGCCGACCGACACGACCGTCCTTGGCGGCTGGGCTGATCCTCATGTCTCCACACTGAATCCGAGCTGATGGGGCTCGCGCGGGCCAATCGCTGCATCAGCAAAACGCGTGCTCTGTCTTACGGTATCGACCCCAGGGTGTTCGCCGGTCATCGTCATCGCTGTAAGCGCCGTCGCGTCAGAGAATGGGTTTCCATCCCGGCGTTTCAGGCGACTTCAGCTGATTCGAGCGACGAACAACAGCGTGACAATTCGGCACTCACGATTGCTGGACGGTGTCGCGCCGCAGCACTCTCATTTTGATAGGCCTCCTCATTTTGAGAGAGAGACCGTTGACTGTTCTCGTTCGGCACCAGGCACGATGCCCTTCGCTCGCGCGGCCGTCAAGGACGCTGCGCGCCGCCTCGCGGTGCCTCCCTTTGGTCGGCCTCCTTGACCGCCGCTCCGCTGCGGGCCGGCTGGCTTAGATGGCCGAACGGGATTCTCCGGACCGCCGCGGTTCCGCCGCCAGGTCGAAGGCCTCGCGATCGTGTGGCCGCCGGAGCTTCGCGTCGAGCCACTGCAGGAGGTCGCTGGCGGTCCGAAGCGCCGGCACACCTTCGTGGTCCACGGCGGCCAAGACGGCGCCACCAATCAGGATTTTCCGCCGGGTATCGCGCTTGCGTTCGACATGACCGGCGCGCGCGAGGAGCCGCCCTTTCTTCATCCGCAACCGCGCGAGTCGTTCGTCGAGCGACTGGATGCGGGCCTGGATCTTCTCGGACTGCGGCATGCGGGACCTCCAAATGCGGAGCCGCCGTTGCAGCCCGAGTGCCAGAGACGACCGAGCGTGACGCGCGCGTGTGAAATAACACCCTGGCGCGTGCGGGCATGGAGCCTGCAGGACGACGGCAGTCGGCCAAAGGCGCACTTTGGCGTTTCTGCGAAACCGCGTGCGCCTTTGGCCGACCTGAGGTGCAGCGATGGAGTGGTTCGAACGCAACGACAGCATGCCCGGCGGCGGACGCGCGCGCGGGAGCGGCGGCTGCTACCACCTGTCATTCCGATCAGGGTCGCGCGCCAGCGGCTCGTGCGCCAGCGCCGCGCACGACTACATCACCCGGAGCGAGGCGTACGACGATCCGGAGCGGGATCCCGCCATCTACACGGAGTCGGATCACATGCCGTCTTGGGCTGAAGACGAGGCGCGCGAATACTGGGACGGCGCAGACCTCTACGAACGTGCGAACGGGCGTCTCTATGTCAGCGCAGATTTCGCCCTCCCCCGCGGCCTGGACCAAGACGATCAGATCGCCCTGGCGCGCTCATTCGCCCATGAGCTCACCGACAACGAGCAGCTCCCTTACACCCTGGCGATCCATGCCGGCCGTGACGCCCACGGCGACGAACACAATCCGCATGCGCACGTGATGATCTCTGAGCGGCAGAACGACGGCATCGATCGCGACCGCGCGCAGTGGTTTCGACGGGCGAATTCCGCGCATCCGGATCGGGGCGGCGCGCCGAAGAGCCGAACATTTCACGGACGCGAATGGATGGAACGTGCACGCGAGCGATGGGCTGAACTGACGAACGAGATGCTCCGCGCGCGTGGGCGCGGGGAACGCGTCGACCATCGCAGCTATGAGCGCCAGGGAATCGACCGCGATCCCGGCCGCCACTATGGACCTGCGGCAGCCCACATGACCGCCAGGGGACGTGAGCACGACCGTCTCGAAGAGGCCGTTGCCCATATCGACCGCCAGGACACCATTCGCGCTATCGACCGCGAGATCGACGTGCTGGAGAGCAGCAACGGCGGCGGGAGAGGCGCCGTGGGACATGAAAGCGATCGACCACGACAACAACGCGACCGGGCCACGCCCGGACGCGACGACGACCTGTCTCCCGGGAGGTAGCCATGCCAAGTGCCATCGATACGTTTCGGGCGCAGCGCGAGGCTGCTGAAGGCATTCACGGGTGCCTGCAGCAGATCGCCGAGCTTCTCACGCGGCTTCGCCAGGAGGCCGATGCGATCGCGCACAACGACGACCTGCGCGCCGTTCTCCAGCGCGAGGAGAGCTGGCTCGAGCAAGCCGAGCGCACCGTGGCTGAAGTGCGCGAGTGGCGGGAAGAGAAGCCGGGCAGTTCTGGCCGGCGTGGCACGGCGCTGGGCCGTCGCGCTGATCTTTGCCCTTGTGTCGGCCTGGGCGGCCGGCGCGGGCTATGCCTTCGTGACGAAACCATGGGAGGCCGAGCTGACGGCGCTCCGGGCGCGCACCGGCTTCGCCGAACTCGTGGAACATCGGGTCGCGAAGATGACACGGACCGAGCGCCGCCAATTTGACGCGCTGATGAAATGGGGGGACGGTCAGTGAGCGATGGTTAGACTGACCTGTGCTGAGGTTACTTTGCGAGCGCAGCCAGTCGGCGCTTTGCTTTTGCCGCATAGGGCTCGAGAGCGCCATGCCTGGCGAGAAACGACCGATACGCCGGAACGGCGCTCGCAGCGTCTTCCAAACAGTAGTCGTAAATCACCGCCACCCAATACCTGGCCATCGGCGCGGACCTGGAGGTGGGGTATTTGTCGACGATGCGCTGGAACGTCGCCTGCGCCGCGCGCGCCTGCGCCGAATCAGGCGGCCCCATGTCGACTTCTGAGCCGAATCCGCTAGTGTCGAACCAGGGTTCCAGAGCCTTCTCCTGAAACGCCCTATGCGCCGCCCTGCCGCTCGGACCGTCGGGGGGGAGATAGCCGACGGCTTGCGGATAGCCGCCATACGCCCAGCTGACCCGAGCGAGCTCGAAAAGCGCGTCGCCGGCGTATGGATGGGTGGGGTATCTGGCGACGAAAGGGCTGTACTGCTTTAGGGTCCAGGAGTACATCTCGTCAATGAAGCCTTCCCATTCGTACGGTTCTGAAAACTCGATCAGTTTCCAGGCAGCATCTCCGGCGGGTGTGGATCGCGGGGCAAGTTGAATCGCACGCTCGTAGAGGCGTGCGGCAGCCGCGCTATATAGCTTGTGGGTCTCCGGATAGGGTCCGGGATCGATTTCCGTCTTCGCCAGCCACGCTTCAGCGAGCCGGACGGCACTCTCCGCGCGTTCGACGGCGGGACGCGTCGTGTCCGCGATTCTCGGTTCCAGCGTGGCCCGAACCTGCAGCAGCCGCCGCGCGGCCTCCAGTCGCGTCGCGATTGATGGGTCGCCGCTGCAGACGTATTGATTCCGGAAAAGGGAGTTCACGTCACAGGTCTGCTCGCTGACCCGGTAGTCAGGCAGCGCGCGCAGCATCGCTTCGTAGGTCCGGACCGCACCGCGCAGGTTGTCGTAATCGGTCCGGATCCTTGCGGCGGCGAGGTATGCGAGAGGAGCCAAGGGACCGCCTGCGCCGGCGACCCTGTCGAGGGTCATCACGGCCGCGTCGACATCCTCTGCCTTCCACTGTGCATCAGCGGTCTGCAAGCGATAAAACGACGCCTTGGTGGCATCGCTCATCTGCGACGTCTCATCCACCGGCGCGCGAGGCGCTTGCCACACCTGGGCCTCGGCTGTGGCCGCTGAGCCGGCGACGATCAAGGCGAGACCTGCGAGACGCGCCCGATGACTCATTAACAGAGGATAGCGGAACGAGCAACGGTCCTGTGGCAGAGAGCTCGCTCGGTCCGGAGCCCCGCCATCGGTTCCCCACTCTGCCCGCGCGTGAGTGAGTGCGCCGCCAGATGGCACCCATCCTCGGATAAGCAAGCGGGCGCCGCATCACCGGTCTCGGGTCGTCCTTCGCCCAACGACTTCGGCTCTGATGGCCCGTTCCAGCTCCTGCACCGGCCTCCCCCGCCACGTCCGCGTGAACGCCGTGGTTGCCTTCGCGACGATGCGGCCATCTTCAATGCCCAGGGTACCGCGCTCCATGTTCATCACGGCAAAGAAGGCGCGATACGGATCCCATCGCATGAACAGGATCCACTCCGATTGGACTGGAAGAGGCTTCCACTGATTGGCGATGTGTGTTTCGGGTCCGCCCTCCCGTTCCAGCGTTCCACCGAATTGGCTGAAGTGCCAGCCAGGGCCTTTTTCGATTTTCGGCGTCGCCGTGAAGACTTCCAGGACCGTGGCTTCGTGGCGCGTGTAAATCACATATGGCTCGAACGGATTCGTCCGATCCTCATACGCAGACTGGCCGGTCAGACGAACACGAACAATCGCATCCGCGTGCGCCACCCAATGTCGGACGGACGAGGGCTCGTCACTCGAAAATCCGACCGCGCTTCGTTTCACCCCTGGAATGCCGAGCGAAGGAGGGGCTGCAACAGTCATCGACTGGCAAGGACAATTGCCCGTGACGGTGAAGTCGCTACCGGGCGGGCTGCGACGAACCCAACCCTTGGCGCTCTTCTCGAACTCGAGACGACGGCCCACGCGAAGGCACCGGTTGCCCTCCGTGAGAGATACCTCGAGAAGGCCGCCTGAGGCGTGTGCGTCGATCCACAGCAAGGGCAGACATCCGGTCGCCCAGGGGATTTGCGTCTGCGCCACAGGAAGGCGCTCGAAGCGCACCCCTGGCAAAGCAGGCAGCCACGCCGCCGGCAATTGTTCCGCAATGACGGTCCCCGTCCCAACTCGCCCCATCGACTGGCGGATCGGCCGCAACATCCACTCCGCGATGACGTCCCGCGCAATGCGCCGGGCGGCGTCCTCGCTACCAATCGCGTCGACGAGATCGCTCTGCGTTGGGACGTCGAGCATGGTATCCCTCAGTCGGAGCTGGTCGGGCGCGGCAGTGGCTGAGGTAGACAGGATGAGCGCGCTCAGGACATACCAACGGCTGAACATTGCACGATTAGACACCGCGGGAGGCGCGGCGGCGCACCAGCAAGAGCGACGGGCAACCGGGTACATCAGAATTGGGGCTTTCGCGGCGCTCAGTGAGTGGAATGCGCGGTGCGTGCCGCCGTGGAGCGAGCGAGAGCTCGTTGCCAAGATTTTGCACGCCCAGAGCTATGGTTGAGAACCCGATGGACGCTTAAGCTGGCTCTTTGGGGATCAGCCTAGCCGTCAAGCTTCAGTCAGGCCGCTCTCAGCACCCGTCGTCGGGGCATAGCCGGCTGGAACGAGACAATCACTTCAGGCGAGCTCTGGCATCACCGAAAACGTCGACGGCGGGTCGCCTCATTTCGGGCTTCGCGTCCCATGCCTGGTCACGGCGTTTCGCTTCCTCAGCCCAGAGCTTGGCGTTCTCGTCCTCGGAGAGATTCTCGAGGCTCTCGAGCAGCTTCTCCGCGAGACGTGCGCGCTCCTGTGGCGCGAGCTTGAGCGCTTCGACTTCGAGTTCCTCGGTGCTCATGATTGAACCATTTTACGCTGGCGGGCACGTGGAGCTGGTTCAGAATGGCTGAGAGCGCCCCTCGCGGCTGACATGGTATCGTCATCCGAGGAGAGTCGACTCGATAGAGATGACCGTCCCCAAGAGCCTTGAGGCGCTGGTCCGCCGAAAAGTCGACGAGCGCCACGCGTTCTTTGCCGACCAGTGAAATTCGACATCGTCGGCGAGATCGAGCAGGCTGAAACGATCGCGTCGGGCGGCGGCGTCAAGGTTCGGTCGCTGCTTCGGAAGGTCTACGGTCGCGGGCGATGGCGGAAGCGCAAGGGTGTGGCAACCGTGCGGCTCGTGAACGGTCAACTCCGTCGAGTTGAGCTTCATTGGTACGAGGCCCACGGTATTGGTAGACGGGACTTCAAGATCAAGACGTATTTGGACCAACCATGAAACGCCCGACCATCCAATTCGCGCTGTGCCTTGACAATACGGGGAATGAGGCCTCGCTTATTCTCGGCAAGGTGTATCGTGCCGTGCCAGACGCGCGCGCTGCGAAGGACGACATGGTCCGCGTCGTTGACGAGAGCGGTGAGGACTACCTGTTTTCGAGGGCGCAGTTCGCGTTCGTCGACCTTCCCCAAGCCGTCCGACGGAAACTCTTGGCCCTTCAGAAGGCCAGCTGAACACGACGGCTCGTGCCACCGGTCGTCAAGCGTCTAGAGCGGTTAGCGATGGGCAGGGCCACAACAACACTGTGCCGGTTTTTGTGCCGGTGCTGTGGGTTTCGAGCGTGATTTAGCGTGATAGTCAGTGATGTCCGGATCCGCGGCTAAGCCGCTCACGCTGTGCATCATGCGTCGATTTGTTGGGCAGATCATTCCTCCGGCGGATCCGCCTCTTTCTCACTTTCAAGGCCAAAACGCGGGTTCGAATCCCGCTGGGGACGCCAAATTTTCCTCGGCCTGTTCACCAGGCGCCAAGTACTTGAAAAGCGGTGCGGTTACGGCGGTTCGATTGAATCGATTTCCGTCGAACGCGATTCCTTCCGGGAAAAACAGCTGCTGCAGTCGCTGCTTGTAGTCGAGCGACGCCTGCACCCACAGGTCTGACGCACGCGGCAGGATGCGTTCTGCAAACGCCAGGATGCCTTCTACGTCGAGTTCGTCGACGGCCTCGGTGTGATGGTCGATCTTCGACAGCGTGAGCTCCTCGCGGAGCCTGTCGCGTTGGCGGCTGTAGGTGGCGAGGTCAATTGATTCCGAGTACAGGAACGCCTCGTCCAGCCGGTCGAGCTTCTGACGGATCGCCTTGACCCGTCGCTCCTGCTCCGCCGTCCGCTCTCCGGCCTCGGCGCACCGCTGCTGCCAGACGCAGAGGATGCGGTCTTTGACCAGGCGCATGTAGCCCGGTGTCGGCTGGAGGAGCGCCAGTTCATCGACGAACGCGCCTTCCATCACGGCCTTGCTGACGTTGATCGCCCGGCATCGGCGCGGGCAGTGGTAGTAGGCGTAGCGGCCGGTCCGGCCCTTCGACCAGCTGCCAGTGAGCGGCCGTCCGCACGTCTCGCAACGCACGAAGCCACGCAGCGGAAAGTCCGGATGGTTTCGCTGGCGCGGCGCAGCCACCGTCACGCGCCCGTCCAGGACCGCCTGCGCGCGGTAGAACGTGGCCTCGTCGATGAGCGGTTCGAAATCGCCGCGCGCTGAAACGCCGCAGTCCGGGCTCTCGACCTGGCCGATGTAGATCCGGTTCCGCAGCACGTTGCCGAAGGTCTGCGGGGAGAGCGGACGGTTTCGCCGCGTGCGAAGGCCGGCATCCGTGGCGCGACGGATGACTTCCTGCGTCGTGAAACGTCCCGTCGCGAGATCCTCGAACGCCTGCTTCACCAGCGGGCCACGCTCCGGGTCGTGCACGAGGCTGCTGTTCGACCATTTCGGGGCGTTCAGGTAGCCAAGCGGTGCCTGGAAGGTCCAGCGTCCGAGCGACAGCGCGGCCTTCATACCTGCCAGCGTGCGTTCCGAGCGCACGTCGTTGTCGAACTGCGCGAACGCGGCCAGCACGCCCTCCATCAACTTGCCGGTGGACGTGTCGTCGATCGGCTCGGTGGCCGACCGCAGCGAGATGCCGAGCGATTTCAGGTGGGCATGGAGCGCGAAGTGATCGTACTTCTCACGCGCGAACCGCGTGAGGTTGTACACGACCACGAAGTGGACCCGGCCCTTATTTGTGCGGCGGTACTTCAGCAGCGCCTGGAGCTGGCGCCGGTCGGTGGTCTTGGCGCTCTCGCCTTCTTCCTGGAAGCGTTGGAGGATTTCGTAGCCCTGGCGGCGGCAGTACTCCTCGCAGGCGCGGAGTTGGGTCGGCAGACTGAGGTTCTCCGTCTGCTCCTTCGTGCTGACGCGAACGTAGATCACCGCGCCGACCATTTCTGGCAGCTTAACCCCATGAGCGGCTGGCGGCAACATTCGTCTCGGCACGGCGGCTCAGTGGATACGACCGTCCTGCACGGCCAGGGCGATCACGACATGCGCTAGCGCTTCAGCGTGGCGCGCGACTGCGAGAACGTCTTCGTCCGACAGTGTGTCCGCGTCACCACCGAGCAGCTCCCGGCACCGCTCGACGGAGATCGGTTCCGGCTTTCGTTCCGTGCGATCGGGTACGTCCATGGCGCTCCCCCTTGAACATGAGTCGCAACGATTCGTGTTGGATGGGTAGCGCGCTCTGGCGCGTCGATGTGGCGGTCGACGCGCCGATCTCCGTGTGAGCGCGGATGCGGGCCTGGAGCCGGCACCGTCCCGGCGGAGCTGTGCTCCGCTCGGCGACGATCGTGTGTGGTTCGACCGTCCGTTGCGTTCAGTCAGAACCAGCGCACAGTCAGGGCGCTGGTGAACGCATCCCCTTCTCGGCGCGTGGTCCTGAGGACGCTGCCGCGCGAGAGGTCACGAGGTTCACAGCTCAAGAGTGTGCCGACCAACCGTCGTCGGTCGTCGTGCGACGAACTGTGATGCACTGAGGGATGGCGCCCGATGTCGTGCCCTGAGGGCGACGACCGGATGCGCGCTCCATTGGCCCTTGGGGCGAACGGAGGAAGTGCCGTGGCGCGGCACTGACGTGATGACGCCAACATACTCCTGCGCCATTCGCGCGTCAACTTCGAGTGTCGTTCGAGTGGTCATCAGGCCACCCACCATCGCGTCAGAGCCGACACGTGCCGCGCGGAGGCGTCGTCAATGCCCGAAGGCCCGGCCGCCGGCCGGGTCGAAGCGAAGCGAAGAGCATTCGCGCCAGTCACATTCTGCCCACCACACTGAGCAGGTCACCGTTCACTATCCGCTGGCATCCGCTGCATGGCCAGACGATTCGTCGTGCAGCGGAGCGTGCGGCATGGCCGTGACGTCTGGCTCTGCGAGCAGGATCAGCACACGGCCGCGATTCCGGTGTGGATGACGGATCGCGCGGCCTGCGCCGCGCTGTCACTCGGTCCCGTCCTCGTCTCGGTCGACGCCCTCACCGAGCTGGCCGTCACTGGTCGACCGCCACCCGCTCGGCGCACGATCGCATCACCGATCTTCCGCAGGAGGACCCTGATGCGACATCGACCGCCGAGACAACTGCCCGATGCCCTTCGACCGCGAGCTGCCGGCCGTCGTGCTGCCGACGAAGACCGCGCAGGACGCTGGTGCAGGCGCTGGCCGATCTGCTGCTGGCCAGCGCGGCGAGGCCGACGACGATGAGGAGCGGGACGATGCGCGCGAAGATCACCGCTGATCATCTCGAGCGGACGGCCCTCGTGTACGTGCGCCAATCGACGCCCGGCCAAGTCCGCGGGCATATCGGAGAGTCAGCGGCGTCAGTATGCGCTCGCGGATGTCGCGCGCGACATTGGGCTTCCGCCGCGTGGAAACGATCGACGATGACTTGGGCATCTCCGGCAGTGGCTTCGCCGAGCGTCCAGGCTTTCAACGGCTGCTGACCACCGTCGGCTCGGGCGCGGCCGGCGCCGTGCTGGCGCTCGAAGCGTCGCGCCTCGCGCGCAACGATCGGGACTGGTCGCAGCTCGTGGAGCTCGGCGCGATCACGAAGGTCGTGCTGATCGATCACGATGGCATCTATGACCCCCGGCTGGTCAACGATCGCTTGCTGCTGGGGCTCAAGGGGATCATGAGCGACTTCGAGATGGCGACGCTCCGGCAGCGCGCGCTCGAGGCCCAGCGCGCGAAGGCCCAGCGTGGCGAGCTGTGGATGCACCTGCCCGTGGGCCTGGTGTACGGGCCGACGGAGACCATCGAGCTCGATCCGGACGCGCGCGTGCAGCAGGCGATTCGACTCGTGCTGCAGAAATTCGACGAACTCGGCAGCACCCGACAAGTGCTGCTGTGGCTCCGCCGCGAGCACGTCTCGGTCCCCGTGACCCGTGGCGGCAAGCACGGACGCGTCACCGAATGGGCGCCCCCGAATTACACGCGCGTGCACGCCATCGTCACGAATCCCTTCCTCGCGGGCGCGTACGTGTACGGCAAGAGCGAGAGCCGCACGACGATTGTCGACGGGCCGGATCCGCCGGACCTCGGGGCACGAGGTGGCGGTCGATCAATGGCAGGTCGTGATTCCGGACCATCATCCGGGTTACCTTGATTGGGCGAGCTATCTGCCGTCATCTGTCGATGATCGAAGCCAACGCCTACATGAAGCCGGGTGCGCGCAAGTCGGCGCGCGGCGGTCGGAGTCTCCTCGCCGGACTCCTGCGGTGTCGCCGCTGCGGCCACACGCTCCAAATCAGTTACAGCGGCCGTGACAGCGCGTCTCCGAACTTTCGCTGTCTGCGCCGCCATCACCAAACGGGCAGCGCGGCCTGCGTGACCTGCTCCGGCAAGGCCGTCGACGACGCGGTGAGCGCAGCAGATCCTGCAGGCGATCGCCCCGCAGGCGATCGACGCGGCGATCGCCGCGGCGCAGCGGGCCGGCGAGCGCGCATCGGGAGCAGCGGCAGGCGCTGCAGCTCGAGCTCGACCAGGCGCGCTATGACGCGCAGCTCGCCGCCCGCCGCTACGAGCACGTCGATCCCGAGCAGCGCTTCGTGGCGGCGGCACTCGAAGCGCGCTGGAACGCGCGCGCTGGAACGCGTCCGCGAGCAGGAAGCGCGCGCTGGCGGCCTTCGATGCGCGCACGGTCCCCGCGCAGCAGGTCGATGCCCGCGCGCTGCAGGCGCTCGCGCAGGATCTGCCGGCGCTCTGGAACGACGCCGCGACCGACATGCGCCTGAAGCAGCGCATTGTCCGGATCCTGATCCAGGAAATCATCGTCGACATCGACGATGCGTCGCGCGAGATCGTGCTCGTGCTGCACTGGCACGGCGGCCGTCACACCGAGCTGCGCGTCGCCCGGCCCTGGAGCGGGCGCACGAGACGGTGTACCGATGCCGAGGCGATCGCGCTGGTGCGGCGCATGGCCGGCCGCTGGAACGATGACGCGATCGCGATGCAACTCAATCTCCTCGGCTGGCGCACCGGCACCGGCAATCACTGGACGCGGATGCGCGTGCGCGAGCTGCGCAGTCGGCTGGAATCTGCCGGCCTGTGATCCCACGCAGCCCGCCTGGCTGACCGCGAAGGGCGCGGCCACGCACCTCGGGATCAGTCCCGCGTACGCCGGCCTGCTGCTCAAGCGCGGCATCATCCCGGGCACGCAAGCCGTCCCGGGCAGTATGTGGTGGGTCGATCCGGCGGCCCTCGACACGCCGCAACTTCGTGAAACGCTGCGTGCGCTGAGCGAGCGCCGACGGGTAAAACGAGCATGATGATGATCGCACCCTCCGAATTCCTGGACTTTCTGAGGTGTAGCCTGAGGAGGCACAATGTCGCCCGCGTCTTGACGACGCCGAGCACGGCACCAGACATCGAACACGCGATGGTGCAGGCGCACATTTGTGGTGCGGCCGTGTGTGCGCGGATCCTCGAGAAGGAGTGCGCGTCGTGACCATGCGCGCGTGTGGTTGTCGCTTGGTTCTCTGAAAGAAACACGCCCACGACACGAGCATTGACGACGCCGAGGACGGCGCCAGCATCACACGCGCGATGGTGCGATGCCCGAATCGATCCGACACCTGATGTTCCGGCCGGGACCCCCTGCGATGCGCACGAACCGATTTCTCTCCGATCCGTCCCCGCATTGTTCCGGCGTATCCGTGCATGATCACGTGCACACGAAGGGCGCGTTCGTCCTGCACGACACGTGCGCGGCGACAGCGACAGCTGGCACGACCAACGATGGCGTGAACGACCCCGTCTCCAGAGGCTGGGGCCACCCTCAGGGCAGAACACCGGGGTCGTTCACGCCATCGTTGGTGCAGCGACTGCGACAGCGGCTCTGGCAGTGACGGCGGCACAGAGCGCCGCCTCCATGTCGTGCTCGCGGCAAACTGCTGCGATAGAGACACTTGCACAGGGTTCGCCGTCATCGGGCCACCAGGAGTGAGGGAGCATCCGGAGAGGCCGTCGAAATGGGGGGGCCAACCTGACGCGATTTTCGCTTAGCCCCCCTCTTGGCCCAGGCGTCATGGTCCATCGTGGCGGCGAGCTGCAGGTACTGGCGGTTCAGCAGCTGCGACCTCGACCGCCGAACAGCCGTGTGATCGATCGTCACGCAAGCAGGTCGAGTGAGCGTGCCAGAGAACCCGGTCTCCCTGTCGTCGCCAGGCGCGATACAGGGCTTGGATCCTCGGCATCCCCTGCTTGCGGAACTCGGCCCTGATGGCGCGATCGTCTGGATCGCCGAGGTGTCCCCCCTGTGCCTGCCGCTCGGGAAAGTACGTCTCCAGCGCTTTGGTGACGCTGGGGTTCAGCGGTGTCCACAGCTCTTCGCGAAGCGCCGCTTTGTACAGGGCGACGGCCTTCCTGAAGCGCCGTGGCACGAGCAGCCGGACCGTCCACGTACGCAGGAAGCGAAACAGCTCAGCGTGGCGGATCAGGAACTGGCGGAAGTCCACCGGGAGACGGCGGTTCACGAGGTAGAGGAAGATGAATCGACTGGTGTCCGTCCTTCTCGATGCCGATGGGCAGCTTGTCGGGGAAGCAGCGGATCGTCTGCTGGCGACCAGACCCGAAGGCGATGTGTGGGTAATCCTCCGGCCGCAGTCCGGTCTCCTGCGCGCGGTCGAAGAACCGCCGCTTGTCCCCTTCCGGGCTCAACCACCAGCAGCCCGGTCGCCCAGCAC
This sequence comes from uncultured Acidobacteriota bacterium, assembly GCA_963717745.1. GTDB lineage: Bacteria > Acidobacteriota > Vicinamibacteria > Vicinamibacterales > 2-12-FULL-66-21 > JACCXG01. Next base: position 5,423 of record CAVQXJ010000033.1, on the reverse strand, counting down.
GGCATCCAGAATCATCACGCGCTCGACCATCCGGCCAACGGTGTGCAGGCGTCGATTCCGGTCGTCGGGTTGGAAGATCGCCTCGTAGAGCGGCTTGTGGTGGACGTGGTACAGCCGGCCCCGTCGAACCGGTCCCGGCTCGATGGCACGGGCGAAGCCTCGCGCCACGAGGCGGGCCATGAACTCGCGACTGTTCTGGCCGCGCACGGTGCCGGTGAAGGCGCAGGTACTGCCGCTCCAGGAAACATCCGGCGTGGATCATCACGGTCACGAGGAACTGTCGCTGCCGTTCCGTGAATCCGAAGCCGGCGAGGGCGCGTCACACGTTCCTCGGTGACGCTGTCGAACAGCGGGTGGCGTGGGTATTCGTGCGTCACAGGAACTCCTCCATGCCGCGCGGACGCGGCCCTGAACGTCCGCCGCCGCCGCGCGAGCCGACGACGTAGATCCGGAAACCTGTCTGAGCGTGGCTGGCCGCATGGGCGCCGCGGTAGTGCTCCGTGAACAGCTCGACGTCCTCGTGGCGTTCCCGCCCGTCGACCTCGTACTCGATGCGGTAATCCGGGAAGTGCACCTGGCCGTCGAAGTACGGCAGGTCGTGCTCGCGCGCCCAGTCGCGGATCTCCTCGTCGTCGCGGTCCGGGCGGCCATCGCTGTCGGGCCGGTTGCGGTTGTGGTCCTGCAGAAATTCCTGATACTCGCGCTTCAAGTCCTGCTCGAGAATGACGCGCCGGATGTCGAGGCCGCCGTGCTCGTCCCGGAGCCGGGCCTCCTCTTGCCGGTACGTTGAATACAGGTTCGAGTCGTGGTCGATTTCGCGGGACCGGCTCACGCCGGCGTAGAACGCCTGCGGAGCCTCGTCGTCGCGCTCCAGGGTGTGCGAATCGAGCAGGTCACGGCCCTGCTTCGTGAGGACGAGACCGCGCTCGTCGCCGCCGAGATCGACGGCCTCAACGAGCCCCTCGGCGCGTAGATGGCCGAGGGTGTCGTGCTCGATGTCGAGGTCCTGGTCGGGCACGACACGGAAGGTGCCGACGGCGGCCAAGGTACGGCTGTCCTCGCCGTTCAGTTCGTAGACACGGTCACGGTCGACGACCAGCTCGCGCTCCTCGCCGCGCGGCAGGTCGAGGTCGCGCATCAGGCCGTCCCGCGGATCGTGGTCGTCCCGGTCGCGCTCGTCGTACACGCGCGGCCGTTCGTCGCCGCGATCCCGCTCGCCGTATTCGCGCGGATCACCCCATCGAGCGTCAGACATCGCCCCTCCTTGCGTGGGTGCTGCTTTGGGTTGTCCGTGAAGACGCCCTGGCAGTGGCTGCGAGGGGTGATTCAGGAAGGCGCCGGCACGCCGGGGCGTGGCGCCGCGGCGTGTGGGGCGTGGTCGTGGTGTGAGTCCAAGTTCGGGCCCTTGGAGCGCCGAGCTATGGACTCAGCCCGCGTGCTTGACACGACGCAACGGGGCCGCAGCCGACCAGAAGGCTGCATTCAGACGTTATACGCCTCCGGGGACGACGTGGCAAGCGGTCCCGACTCTCGGTATCGATCTAGCTTGGCCGCTCAGTCAGATTTTTTGAATTTGCATCGCCGCTTCCCCCACCTCTCGTCGCCTACAGGTCCCCAGCTGTTCTGTTGCTTGGATTTGAGCTATCTAACGGCCCTCGAATACGCGATGGAACTTTCCCGGCCCCGGCAAGCAATACATTAGCGAGGTGGATGACGCCGCACTGCTCCGCAGCACTTGCCAGGGAAATGAATCGGCGTTCTCCGAGCTCTTTGACCGTTATCAGCGCCGTCTCTACCACTACGCGGGGCGGATGTGCGGATATGGTGCAGCCGATGATGTGGTCCAGGAGACGTTTCTAGCCGTGCTAAAGACGCGCGGATTCGATCCGTCGAAGGGGACGGTGGCGGCCTACTTGTTCGGAATCGCGCGCCATCTCGTCATCCGCCGGCTTGCCAAACAGGGAGTCCCTCTCGAACCGACGAACGTTGATGAATTGGACGTGCCAACTCCGAACGACACGCCCCATGACGTCTTCGCGCGCTCCGAAACAATCGCCGGAATTCGAGCGGCGGTGGCGTCCTTGCCGCCGATGCACCGCGAGGTGATCGAGCTATGCGAGCTCCAGGAGATGGACTACGCGATGGTGGCTGAGGTGATTCAGCGGCCGATTGGCACGGTGCGCTCACGCTTGCACCGCGCGCGTGCGTTGCTCGCGACGATGATGGCGGATGGGGGGCAACAAGATGGGTACCCTCGCAGGCATGGATAAAGTGGCCCCGAAAGACCCGCTCACGGCAGCGTTGCGCACTCTTGCGGCTGACGACGAGGCGCACAGCACGTCGGCTGCGGTGCGAACGCGACTGGTCGAGGAAGTGCGGCGGGTGCGCTTCGCGCGGCGGCGCTCGCAGGGGACGATGGCGGCGCTCGCGGCGGGACTCATCGTGGTTGCCGCGCTGCCAATCTGGCAGCTCGCAACGCTCGATCGTGGCACAGCAGTATCAGCCGGCAATGGCCCGTCCGCCGCGGCCGAGAGCGAGTTGGTCACGGCGTTTTTCCCGTTGCCCTACAGCACGATTCCGATGAGCGGCGGCCGTCTCGTTCGTCTCGAGGTCCCTGCAGAGGCGATGACCTCCTTCGGCATCGAGGGGCCTGAAACGGTGCCGGGTCAGGTGCCAAAGCTGGTTCTTGCCGAGGTGATGGTGGGCGATGATGGGCTCGCGCGTGCCGTCCGGTTCGTGCGCCCCTTGAGATCGCATAAACGAAAAGAATCGGAGCGGTGATGGTCAAACAAAGCCTCAGTCTGGCGGGCGTGTATCTCTGCCTGTCCGTGGCGAGTCCAACCGTGGCACTTGCTCAGGCGCCGCCGGAGCCCATGGGCGGGCCGCTCGGGCCTCCAGTCGCGAATGCGCCCTTTTCCGCGGACGCAACCACAACGGTGCGGCAAGTGCTGGGAGACGGCACACGCATCGAGCGCATCGGGAGAGCCCGCTACTACCGCGACCGGACCGGTCGTGTGCGTGTCGAGCAGACGATCCTGGGGCTGGAGGGGTTGAACCCCGCGGCCGAGGGCCAGACGCGAATCACAATCTACCCTGACCCGGCGAAGGGTGGGGTCTTCACGTTGGATCCTGTCGCACGCACAGTGGCATTGGGGGGCCGGTGGTCGTCTTCGCAGGCTGTGGGTGGCGGGGACGGTTTCGCCGTGTCGCTCGGCGGGCCGTATTTCCTCACGTTCGGTCGTGGTGACCACTCGTTCGAACGCTACGGCATCGACAGCAATGCGATCTATGAGGAGTCGCTCGGAACCCAGCGGATCGCAGGAGTCGCAGCGACTGGACGACGTATTACAACGACGATTCCGGGCGGCAGCCGTGTCGGGAACGACCGGCCGTTTCGAATCATCGATGAACGCTGGGAGTCCAGCGAGCTTCAACTCCTGATCTCCGGTCGTCACTCTGATCCGCGCACCGGCGTTGTCGAGTATCAGCTCACGAACATCCGTCGTGCCGACCCGCCGCCGCATCTGTTTCAAGTACCCGAGGGTTACCGCACATTGCAAACGACCTTCGACAACCCGGAGATTTCTCTAACCCCCGCAGAAGCGCAGCGGCTGCCCGCGGCCATCTCGAAAAAGGCGGCGCCTCGTCGGCGATAGCCAGAATAGCGAATTCCACGGTCACGAAAACTTGCTGCGGCAGTGCGTAGGACAGTCGCAACGGGGAGGTCTCGAGATGAGTATTCGAATTGCAGTCTGCGTCGTACTTCTAGGGCTGACGCTGCCCGGCCGGGTGGTCGCTGCGCAGGGCGTCCTGCTCCTGGCCGACGAAGGGACACCCGAGTGGCGCAATCGCGTGACGCAACTCGCCGCGGCCGTTGACAAGCAGAAGGCAACGGAACTGGCGTTTTGGTCAGCCACGAACCCGAACATCCAGGCGGCGGTTGATCGGCTCGTCCAGCGTGGCGTCTCGGAGATCGTGGCCGTACCGCTGTTCATCGCCGCGCTGCCGTCTGATTTCGGTGGGAGAGTCAAGTCCTCGGTGCCGCTGCGGATCACGGCGGGTCTGAATGGCGATCCCGTCGCCGGCGAGATCGTTCTCGACCGCGCGCGTGACGTCAGCACGAACTCGGCCGCGGAAGTCGTTGTGCTCGTCTCGCATCGCTCAACGGCCGGCAACGACCAACGGTGGGTTCCCGACCTCCCGGCTGCTGCGCGGCAGCTGAATCGCACGCGTCGCTTCGCCATGATCCTGACGACGACCCTCCCGCCCGCGGGGTCCGAAGACTCACCGGAAGACGTCGCACGGTTGCGGCGGCTGATCGCAGTCGAAATCGCGAAGGAGAGGCGGATCCTCGTTGTTCCGGTGCTCACGTCCTATGGAGGAACGGAAGCCGCGATCGAGGAACAGCTGCGGGGGCTCGCTCACGAAGTGGCCACGAGCGCCCTGATGCCGGATGATCGGCTTGTTGCATGGATCGTGTCGCGGGCGGAGGCTGCTCCGCTCGCGGCAAACCAGCCCCAGCTGGTGCGGTAGCTGTCGGGGCTATCTGTGAAGAAGGCCCAGATGTTTCTGGGCCTTCAATGGTTTGTCAAAGCCACCGTAGAGGGCTGAGAGCAGCACTCCTCCGGTGCACCCCATGGACGTTAGCGGGTATCGGCATCCAACACCGCCGTGTAGACGTCCTCGGCCTATCCCACTCGCAAAGGAGGCCCGACACCACGCTGTGCCTGCCACACCGCAAGCACCCTGACCTCGGTGTCAAGCGGCACGTAATAGACGTGAAAGCGAGACCCTTTCAGCAGAACGCGACGAGTTCCTGAGACGGGAGATTGCCGATACCGACGTCCGATTTGTGGCGTGTAGCCAATGACATCGAACGAAGCGGCCAATTCGTCGAGGAAGAGGTCAGGCGCTGCGAGCCGATTCCGGCGCCACCAATCGTCGATGGCGCCGATCTGCGCGTCGGCCTCGGGCGTAGTGCGAACCTGCCGGCTCACCGCCGCTGACGGAGCTCGTCGAGAATCTCCGAAGCTGGCCGTAGCCGACCGGCTTCAGCGGATAACCAGGATGAGGAGAGCGACGGGTGCAAAATGCGGCGCTCGTCGTCCGCAAGATTGTCACCTTCATCGTCGGCAACGAGTTCGATCACCGTCCCCTCGGGCAGCGTTGTCGGCTCGTCCAGGACGAGCCGCCCGTTTTCGACGCGCGCTCGGAGAGGGCTCATGTGCTCACTCTACGGGTTTCGGGCACAGGCGGCAAGCGTTCGTCGGCGAGGGATCCTTCCGGCACGTGCCTTGCGCGGACGGCAGCCGACCGCCCTGCAGCGCGCGCGCGTGAGGGTTTCACCCCCCGACGGGGCTTCACGCCACCCGTCGAAGTCCCTCAACCTGCCGCAGCCACCGGTCCAGCTGGTTCCAACTCGC
>CAVQXJ010000032.1:0-143572 GCA_963717745.1 uncultured Acidobacteriota bacterium | reverse complement strand
GTATCCTTGCCGTGTTTCTTCGGGTTGGGTTCGTAGCGTTCTATGTAGACCCGCAGGGTTGCGCCTGACGTACCCGTGCCGGACAGGCGGAAGACGACGCGCGAACCACCTTCGAACAAGATGCGGATGCCCTGGTTCTTCGATATCGAGCCATCGACCGGATCGAGATACTCAAAATCGTCGGCGCTGGCGATGGTCAGCCCCTGGAACTTCCTGCCCGGCAGCTTGTCGAAGCTAGCGCGCAGCGCGTCCATGAGCGCGTTGGCCTTGTCGGTCTCGACCTCTTCGTAGTCATGGCGCGAATAGTAGTTCTGGCCGAATTCCTTCCAGTGTTTTTCGACGATCGTCTTGGCGCTTTCCTTGCGGACAGCCAGGATGTTGAGCCAGAGTAGAACGGCCCACAGGCCGTCTTTCTCGCGCACGTGATCGGAACCGGTGCCGGCGCTTTCCTCCCCGCAGATCGTCGCCATGCCGGCGTCGAGCAGGTTGCCGAAGAACTTCCATCCGGTCGGCGTTTCGTACATCCCGATGCCGAGCTTTTCGGCGACGCGATCGGCGGCGCCGCTGGTCGGCATGGAGCGTGCGATGCCCTTAAGCCCCGACTTGTAGCCTGGCGCGAGATGCGCGTTGGCGGCAAGCACCGCCAGCGAGTCGGATGGTGTGACGAAAATTTCGCGACCGACTATCAGGTTACGGTCGCCGTCTCCATCTGACGCTGCGCCGAAATCCGGCGCGTCCTTGGAAAACATCTCGTCGTAGAGATGCTTGGCGTGGACGAGGTTCGGGTCGGGATGGTGGCCGCCGAAATCCGGCAGCGGGTGGAAATTGCGCGCGGTGCCTTTCGGCGCGCCGAGACGGTTTTCCAGGATCTCCTTGGCATAAGGCCCGGTGACGGCATGCATGGCGTCGAAGGCGACATCGGAAGCCGCCCTTGAACATTCTCTTGATCGCCAGAAAATCGAACAGCTGCTCCATCAACTCGGCATAATCCTTCACCGGGTCGATGACCTCGACGGTCATGCCGCCGGCCTCGAACGTGCCGATACGCGACAGGTCGACGTCGCCGATGTCGGCGATCTTGTATTCCCCGATCTTCTTCGTGTTGGCGAAGATGGCGTCGGTGATCTTTTCCGGCGCAGGACCACCATTGCCGATGTTGTACTTGATGCCGAAATCCTCGTGCGGACCGCCGGGATTGTGGCTGGCCGACAGGACGAGACCGCCAAAGGCCTCGTATTTGCGGATGACGTTGCGAGGCGGCCGGCGTCGAGAAAATGCCTCCCTGCCCGACCATCACCTTGCCGAAACCGTTCGCGGCAGCCATGGCAATGGCCTTCTGGATGACCTCGATGTTGAGGAAGCGGCCGTCGCCGCCGATGACCAATGTCTTGCCCTGAAATCCATCGAGCGAGTCGAAGACCGACTGGATGAAGTTCTCAGCGTAGTTCTCCTGCTGGAACACCGGCACCTTCTTGCGCAAGCCGGATGTGCCGGGCTTCTGGTCGCCATAGGGTTTGGTCTTGACGGTCCTGATCATGGATTGCGGTGCCTCTGCGGCTGGCGTCTTTCGGGCGAGAAGATTCTTGTAGAGGTCGGCATATTTTTTCGCACTGCGTTCCCACGAAACGTCGGCCTTCATCCCCTGCCGCTGGAGGGAAGTCCAGACATCCGCGTCCTTGTGCATGGCGACGACGCGGTAAATGGCCTGCAGCAAGGCCGGTGCGCTGTTCGGCTCGTGCACGAACCCGGTCGCGACACCTGCCGCGACGGCAGCCTCGTTTGCGTCGATCACCGTATCCGCCAGTCCACCGGTTCGGGCGACGACCGGCACGCAGCCATAGCGCAAACCGTAGAGTTGGGTCAGCCCGCAGGGTTCGAAGCGCGATGGGATGAGGATCGCGTCGGCGCCGCCCTGCATCAGATGCGACAGCGCCTCATCATAGCCGACCACGACGCCGATGCGGCCGCGATGGCGCGCGGCGGCGGCCAACATTGGCCCTCGAGCCCGGCGTCGCCTGATCCGAGAATGACGAGCTTGGCGCCGGCCGCGACAAGCTCGTCAGCGATTTGCGCCAACAGATCCATGCCCTTCTGCCAGGTCAGCCGGCTGACGACGCAGAATATCGGCCCTTCGCTGTCGTCGAGGCCGAAACGTTCCTCGACCGCCTGGCGGTTCGCCGCCCGCTTTTCGAGCGCGCTTGCGGTGTAGGTGGAGGCGAGATGCTTATCGGCCGCCGGATTCCAAATATCGGTGTCGATGCCATTGACGATGCCATGCAGGTCGGCGGAGCGCAGATTATCAGCCCGTCCAGGCCCATGCCGCCTCGGCGCTTCGGATTTCCTGGGCATAGGTCGGGCTGACCGTGGTGAGCGCCCAGGCCGATTGCAGTCCGGCCTTGAAGATAGCCGACGCCGCCATAATATTCGACGCCGTCGACGGTCATCGCCTGGCCGGGCAGGCCCAGATGCCGGAAGATGCCGGCCGGGTATTGTCCCTGGAAAGCCAGATTGTGGACGGTGATCACACTCGGCACTTCGCCGCGCCGGGCCGAATTTCATATAGGCCACAGTCATCGCCGTCTGCCAGTCATGCGTGTGGACAATGTCGGGCCGGAAGCTGCCCACCTGGCCTTCGGCGATGTCCGATCCGACGCGCGAGAGAGCGGCGAAGCGCAGCCAGTTGTCCGGCCAGTCGGCGCCGGTGGCATCGCCATAGGGGCCGCCGGAGCGCTCATAGAGATGCGGCGCATCGAGAACGAATAGATCAAGGCCCGCGACATTGGCTTCCAGCACGCTGCGCGGCCGCCGAACAGGTCGTCATACTGCTTGACCGGCGTCGCGGTTTTTACCGCCGCCATCATCGACCGGATAGCCGGGCACCAGCGAACGCATCTCTATGCCATATTTGGCGAGCGCCAGCGGCAGCGCGCCAGTGACGTCGGCCAGCCCGCCGGTCTTGATCAGCGGAAAGATTTCCGGCGTGACGGAAAGGACTTTATGGTGGTCACCATTCGTCGGTTGGCTTTGCGATCACCCCTCTCCGGCTCGCTTCGCTCGCCACCTCTCCCCAGAGGGGCGAGGAACCGCTGCCGCGATGTCGGCGCCTATCCAACTTGGGTCCCTCGCCCCTCTGGGGAGAAGTGGCGAGCGAAGCGAGCCGGAGAGGGGGTAATCTTCAAATCAAATGTGCCGCCTACAACTGCAGCTTGTTGATCATCGGCTGGGTGATCAGGCGATGCCGTTCTCGCTGCCCCGGAAGCGTTTCGCATCAAGCTCGGGATCCTCGCCGACGACCAGGCCCTCAGGGATGTTGACGCCGCGTCCATGACACACGCTTCAGCTTGACGTTGCGGCCGACCATGCATAGGGCAGCACCACCGCCTCGTCCAGCGCGAATAGGAATTGATGCGTGCGCCGGTGAACACAGGCTGCGCTTCATCGAGGCGCCCGAAACGATGCAACCGCCGCGACGACCGACGATACCGCCATGCCGCGCCGGCCGTCCTCGTCATGCACGAATTTGGCCGGCGGCCAACTCGGCATAGGTCCAGATCGGCCATTGCGATCATAGAGGTCCAGCTGCGGGCACCACATCGGTCAGGTCGATATTGGCCTCCCAATAGGCATCGACGGTTCCGACATCGCGCCAATAGGCCTGGCTTCTCATTGCCGGAGCGCACGCAGGATTTGGAGAAGCGATGCGCGACCGCTTTGCCGTTCTCGACCAGGTAGGGAATGATGTCCTTGCCGAAATCGCGGCTCGAGTTCGGATCGGCGGCATCGCGGCGCAACTGCTCGATCAGGAATTTGGTCTGAAAGACATAGATGCCCATCGAGGCCAGCGCCATGTTCGGGCTTGTCTCGGCATGCCCGGCGGATCTGCCGGCTTCTCGACGAAGCCGATGATGCGGTCCTTGTCATCGACATGCATGACGCCGAAGCCGGTCGCCTCCATGCGCGGCACTTCGAGGCAGCCAACGGTCACGTCGGCATCGGATCGACATGCTGCTGCAGCATCAGCTCATAATCCATCTTGTAGATGTGATCGCCGGCCAGGATGACCATGTATTCCGGGCCATAGCTCTCGATGATGTCGATGTTCTGGTACACGGCGTCGGCGGTGCCGGCATACCATTGCGTCTCCGAAACACGCTGGCTAGGCGGGCAGGATATCGAAGCTTTCGTTGCGCTCGGGCCGCAGGAAGTTCCAGCCGCGCTGCAGATGGCGGATCAGGCTAGTGCGCCTTGTATTGGGTGGCGACGCCGATGCGGCGAATGCCGGAATTGATCGCGTTGGACAGCGCGAAGTCGATGATGCGCGTCTTGCCGCCGAAATAGACCGCGGGCTTGGCGCGCGTGTCGGTCAATTCCATCAGGCGGCTGCCGCGCCCGCCGGCGAGGACATAGGCCATCGCGTCGCGCGCCAGTGGCTGTTCTGCTTCGATTCCGCCATGACTCCCTCCCACTCATGCTTTCGCAGGACAGCTCGCCAGTGGCGGCAACCTGATCCGCACTGTCATCGGCTTCGGCAGCTCCATGCGATCACTCAACATGATCGTCGCCATGGCGGCAACGTACACCGCAGCGCTTGCCGTCGCTTGCACCGCTCGACCGCGCCACAATTGCCGCGTCCCGCACCGCCATAATCGTGCGCGTCGCTATTGACGATCTCGCGCCACGTCCCGACGGCCGGCAGCGGGCACGCGATAAGCTTGTCGCGGCGATCGGGTGTGAAATTGGAGACGACGACGACCGGCGCGGTCCGCCGGGCGCCTTGCGCATCCAGGCGAAGACCGAATTCTCGCTTGTCATCGGCGATCAGCCATTCGAAGCCCTCGCTTCGCAGTCGCGGGCATGCAGCGCGGGCCGAGCGCGGTAGAGCATATTGAGATCGCGGACCAGCTGCGCACGCCGCTGATGCGGCGCGTGATCGCAGCAGGTCCCAGTCCAGCGCTCGCGCCTCGCTCCATTCGTGGCGCTGGGCGAATTCCTGGCCCATGAACAGCAGCTTCTTGCCGGGATAGCCCCACATGAAGGCGTAATAGGCGCGCAGATTGGCGAATTTCTGCCAGTCGTCGCCCGACATCTTGCGCAGCAGCGAGCCTTTGCCGTGCACGACCTCGTCATGGCTGAAGCGGCAGTACGAAATTCTCGCTGAAGGCATAGAGCAGGCCGAAGGTCAGCTCGTTGTGATGATGCTTGCGGTGGATCGGCTCGCGCGCCATGTATTGCGAGCGTGTCGTGCATGAAGCCCATGTTCCATTTGAAGCCGAAGCCGAGGCCGCCGTCATGGACGGGCTGCGAGACGCCGGGCCAGGAGGTCGATTCCTCGGCCACCGTGACGATGCCGGGATGCGTGCCATAGACGTCCGCGTTCATGCGCTGCAGGAATGCGACGGCTTCCGAGTTTTCGCGCCCGCCCTCCTCGTTGGGGATCCATTCGCCGCTCTTGCGCGAATAGTCGAGATAGAGCATCGAGGCGACGGCATCGACGCGCAGGCCTCGACGTGATAGCGCTCCACCCAGAAGAGCGCGTTGTTGACCAGGAAGGACTGACACCTCGCGGCGGCCGAAATTGTAGATCGCCGTATTCCAGTCGGGATGAAAGCCCCGGCGCGGATCCTCATGCTCATAAAGGCGGTGCCGTCGAAACGGCGCGAGGCCATGCTCATCGGTCGGGAAATGCGCCGGCACCCAGTCGAGGATGACGCCGAGCCCGGCGCGTGCGCGCGATCGACGAAGCGGGCAAAGCCTGCGGCATCGCCGAAGCGCGCGGTCGGCGCATAAAGGCCGGTCGGTCTGATAGCCCCAGGACGGATCGTAGGGATGCTCGCTGACCGGCAGGAGTTCGATATGGGTGAAGCCCATATCGACGACATAGGGAATGAGTCGTTCGGCCAGCTCATCCTAGGTCAGGAAGCTCGCCGTCGTCGTTGCGCTTCCATGAGCCGAGATGCACTTCATATATGGAGATCGGCTGCGGCGCGGATCCGCGCTTCGCGCCAGAAGTCGCGATGCGCTTCGTCGCCCCATTCATGGGCCAGCGGCGCGGTGGTGACCGAGGCGGTCGCGGGCCGCAGTTCGGACGGAAAGCGAAGGGATCGGCCTTGAGCGGCAGCGGCTGCCGTCCGGCGCCGATGATCTCGAATTTGTAGGCGCGCCCGGCCCGATTTCGGGAATGAAGATTTCCCACATGCCGGTGTCCGGCGATGCGCATCACATGGCGCCGGCCGTCCCAGTGATTGAAATCGCCCACCACCGAGACGCGCCTGGCATTGGGCGCCCAGACCGCGAAATGAACGCCGGCGGTGCCTTCATGGGATCGGGTGCGCGCCCAGCTTGTCGTAGAGGCGCAGATGCGTGCCTTCGGCGACGTAATAATCGTCCATCGGCCCGAGCACGGGACCGAAGGAATAGGGATCGATGACCCACCAGTCGCCGCCGGCATTCGTAGCACGTGATAACTCGAGCGGCTGGCGCTTGAGATGTGATCGTGCCTTCGAAGAAGCCCGCTTCATCCCGGCGCGTCAGCTCGCCCAGCGCCTTGCCGTCGAGGCTGAAGGCGGCGACCTCTCCGGCGTGCGGAATGAAGCAGCGGGCCACATAGCCGGACTGGTCTTCTGAACGCCCAGCACGGCGAACGGATCGCCATGGGTGCCCGCTATAAGTGCCGCGATGCTCCGCCGGTTCGAGGTGCTCACGGATTCGCGGTCATGCGGCATCCGACCTGAGTGGCAGGCTTTCGACGCGGTACTGGAATTCCGAGCCGGTGAGATTACGAGGCCAACTTTTGACACCGGCAGGTTTTCGGTCATTGGCCAGCTGCGGCCTTGTGATTTGCGCCCGCATGCGCCGGCTTCGGCTCACCTTTGCCGTCGCGGGAGAACGGTGACATTCTGAAGCTCCCATCTCAGCTGCCGCGTTTCAGTGCACATCCTTCTCCTACATGCACAGGCACGTTCCAGATTTCCCGCGCATATTGCGGATCGTGCGGTCGGACGAAAACCAGGCCATATGCGCCATATTGCGGATGGCCTTCGCATGCCAGCCGGCCTGGTCGCCCCAGACGGCGTCGACCTGGCGCTGCGCTTCGGCATAGGCGTCGAAATCGGCCGCCACCATGAACCAGTCGCTGTCGTAGAGCCCGTCGATCAGCTCGCGGTAGCGGCCGGGTCGCTCGGGCGAGAACACGCCGGACGCGATCGCGTCAGAGCCTGCGACAGTTCCGGCGACGCCTCGATGACGGCGCGCGGATTGTAGCCGTTGCGCTCGGCGCTCGGCGACCTCCTCGGCGGTCAGGCCGAAGATCATGATGTTGTCGGCGCCGACATGCTCCTTGCATCTCGACATTGGCGCCGTCGAGCGTGCCGATGGTCAGCGCGCCGTTGAGCGCGAATTTCATGTTGCCGGTGCCCGAGGCTTCCATGCCGGCGGTCGAAATCTGCTCGGACAGATCGGCGGCCGGCATGATGATCTCGGCCAGGCTGACATTGTAGTTGGGCACGAACACGATCTTGAGCAGGCCGCGCACCGCCGGATCGGGATTGACCACCCGCGCCACGTCGTTGGCCAGCCTGATGATCAGCTTGGCCTTGCAGTAGCTCGGCGCCGCCTTGCCGCCGAAGATCTTGACCCGCGGCACCCAGTCGCGTTCGGGATGCGAGCGGATCTGGTCGTAGAGCGCGACCGCCTCGATGATGTTGAGCAGCTGGCGCTTGTATTCGTGGATGCGCTTGACCTGGACGTCGAACAGGGCGGCCGGATCGACCTGCAGCGCCAGCCGTTCCTGGACGTGTCGCGCCAGCCGCGCCTTGTTGGCGCGCTTGACCGCGGCGAACCGTTCGCTGGAAGGCCGCGTCGTCGGCGAATTTGTCGAGCTGCTTCGAGGCGTTCGACATCGTCGAGGAACTCGTCGCCGATCGCCTCGCGGATCAGCTCGGTCAGGCCCGGATTGCACTGGAACAGCCAGCGGCGCGGCGTGATGCCGTTGGTCTTGTTGTTGATGCGGTCGGGATAGAGGCGGTGCAGGTCGGGGAAGACCGTCTCCTTCATCAGTTCGGTATGCAGCGCCGACACGCCATTGATCGCTGTGCGAGCCGGCAAAGGCGAGATTGCCCATGCGCACCCGCCGCTCGCCATCTTCGTCGATCAGCGAGATGCGGCCGATCTGCTCGTCATCGAACTTGCCTGACGTCGCGCGCCTCTTGCAGCAACCTGCGCATTGATCGCATAGATGATCTGCATGTGGCGCGGCAGCAGCCGCTCGAACAGAGGCACCGGCCAGCTTTCCAGCGCTTCCGGCAGCAGCGTGTGGTTGGTGTAGGCGAAGGTGCGCTTGGTCATGTCCCAGGCATCGTCGAAATCGAGCTCATGGACGTCGATCAGGAGGCGCATCAGCTCGGCGACCGCGACCGCCGGATGGGTGTCGTTGAGCTGGATCGCCGCCTTGTCGGGCAGGGATCGCAGCGTCGCCGATACTGCTCTGAGATGCCGGCGGACGATGTCCTGCAGCGACGCCGAGAAGAAGAAATATTCCTGCCGCAGGCGCAATTCCTGCCCGGCCGGCGTGCGAGTCGGCGGGATAGAGCACGCGCGACAGCGCTTCGGCCCGGCTCTCCTGCCAGCGCGCCGACATGGTCGCCGGCGTTGAAGGCATCGAGCCGGATCGGATCGAGCGGCATGGCCGCCCACAGCCGCAGCGTGTTGACGCGCTTGCCGCGCCAGCCGACGACCGGCGTGTCGAAGGCGACGGCCTGCACGTGCTCGCTCGGCTTCCAGTGGCGCTTCAGGCGACCGTCGCTTCGTCGACCGATTCGACCGCGCCGCCGAAACCGATCTCGATAGGCGCCTCGCGGCGCTCGAACTCCCACGGATTGCCATGGGCGAGCCAGGTCTCCGGCAGTTCGATCTGCCAGCCGTCCTTGATCTGCTGGCGGAACATGCCGTTGACGTAGCGGATGCCGTAGCCGTAGGCCGGGATATCGACGGTCGCCATGCTTCCATGAAGCAGGCGGCGAGCCGGCCGAGGCCGCCATTGCCGAGCGCAGCGTCGGGCTCCAGCCCCTCGATCACGTCGAGATCGACGCCGAGCGACTTCAAGCGCCGCGCGCATCTCGTCCAACAGGCCCAGATTGGACAACGCGTCGCGCAGCAGCCGGCCGATCAGGAACTCCAGCGACAGATAATAGACGCGCTTGGCGCCTGCTGGTCATAGGCATCCGGTCGAATTCATCCAGTGGTCGATGACGCGGTCGCGCACCACCTGGATCGTGGCGGCGAGCCAGTCGTAGGGCGTCGCGACCGTCGCATCCTTGCCGACCCGGTAGGTCAGGCCCTGAGATCTCGGCGGCCAGGTTTCAGGATCTGGATCGTTGACTTCAGGGTGCTGCCGTGGCAGGTCTTGCTCATTTCACCGCGTCATTACACTCTCGATGAGTCCGCAAAATGACGCTCTGCCCAGTTGCCACGCGACGGCATCAAGTAGCTTCCTCCCGAGCAATAGGCCAATTCAGCAATGCCGCGTCTCAATCGATTGAAATGCGGCCTATGTCGCAATCGACTTAGGCCGAGATTCGCGTATGCGCTCAATACTGCAGACAGTCAGGCCGCCAATGCCACTTCCGGCGGCTTCTTCGCGCCCGTCATGAACGCCACCGCGTCCGACATCGTATATCTCCTTCGGGTCGATGACACACAGACGACGCCCGAGCCGGTGGATGTGGATGCGGTCGGCCACCTCGAAGACGTGCGGCATGTTGTGCGAGATCAGCACGATCGGCAGGCCGCGCCTCTTCACGTCGAGGATGAGGTCGAGCACGCGGCGCGATTCCTTCACGCCCAGCGCGGCGGTCGGCTCGTCCATGATGACGACCTTCGAGCCGAAGGCGGCGGCGCGCGCCACCGCCACGCCCTGCCGCTGGCCGCCGGACAGCGTCTCGACCGCCTGGTTGATGTTCTGGATGGTCATCAGGCCGAGTTCGCTCAGCTTGTCGCGCGCGACGCTTCTCCATCGCCGTGCGGTCGAGCATGCGGAGCCATTGCCCCCGGAAGCCCGGCTTGCGGATCTCGCGGCCGAGGAACATGTTGTCGGCGATCGACAGCGCCGGCGACAGCGCGAGGTTCTGGTAGACGGTCTCGATGCCGGCATCGCGGGCGTCCATCGGCGACCTGAAATGCACCGGCTTGCCCTCCAGCATGATCTCGCCCTGTCGGGAATGACGGCGCCGCACATGCGCCTTGATCAGCGTCGACTTGCCGGCGCCGTTGTCGCCGATGACGGCGAGGATCTCGTTGCGCCGCAGCTCGAAGTCGGCGTTGTCGAGCGCCACCACGCGGCCGTAGCGCTTGTGGAGGCCCTTGCCCTCGAGGACGATTCGCTGTCGCTCATGCCGAAATCTTCCTGATCCACTGGTCGATCGTCACCGCGACGATGATGAGCACGCCGACGGCGAAGTCCTGCCAGAGCAGCGCCAGGCCGGAGAGCGCCAGGCCGTTGCGGAACACGCCCGACGATCAGCGCGCCGAACAGCGTGCCGACGATCGAGCCGCGCCCGCCGAACAGGCTGGTGCCGCCGATCACCACGGCGGTGATCGAAGTCGAGGTTGGCCGTCTGGCCCGGCCTGCGGGCTGACGCCGCCGATGCGGCCGATCAGCGCCCAGGCGGCCGATGGCGCAGATCAGGCCGGCGAGCGCGTAGACCGCCAGCAGCGTGCGGTCGGTGTTGATGCCCGAAAGCCGCGCGGCGTCGGGATCGTCGCCGGTCGCATAGACATGGCGGCCGAACGCCGTTCGCGACAGCACGTAGGACAGGATGATCGCGAGCACGATCATCAGCACCGAGCCGTAGGTGACCACCCAGCCCTTGCAGGAACGGCAGGTCGAGGCCGACGGCCATGCCCAGATCGTAGAGCTTGAAGAGCTTGCCGAGCCACAGGAGGAACGGCGCCGCCGCTTCCATGTCCTGGGAGCGGATCGTCTCGCTGTTGGAGTACCAGGTGTTGAGCGCGCCGAAGATGCTCCAGGTGCCGAGCGTCACGATGAACGGCGGCAATCTGAGCCGGGTGACGATCAGGCCGTTGAGCAGCCGCAGGCGAGCCCGCACCAGCAGCCCGAGCGGGAAGGCGATGATCACCGGCACGCCGTAGACCACGGCTGTCCGGCCCATCACCACCGAGCACAGGATCATGATGAGGCCGACGCTGAGATCGATGCCGGCGGTGAGGATGACCAGCGTCTGCGCCATGCCGAGGATGGCGACGATCGTCACCTGCTGCAGCACCACCGAAAGATTGAGCGGCGACAGGAACTTGCCCGGCGCGGCGATGGTGAAGATCACCACGCCGAGCAGCAGCACGATCAGCGGAATGGATGTCGGATACTTGTGCAGGAAGCCCTGCACCTGCCGCACGAGACCCTGGTGCTCCTCATCGAAACTCGCGACCGCTTGCTGGCTGCCGGCCAGCCCGCGCTCGGCATTGGACGAACCTGCGGCATCGTCGCTCATCCGCTGCTCCTCCCCGAGCGCCGATTGAAAGGGACGCCGAAGCGGCGTCCCTTCACATGCAGACAATAGCCGTCTAGGCCACGCCGTTTGAAGCCGCTCAGCCCCAGCAGAGCTTCAGGCCTTCCTCGACGTTGATCGAGGGGACGCCATCCACCGGCTTGGCGGTGATGAGCTGCGCGCCGGTATCGAAGGAAGCCCGGCCGCCGTGATCGATCTCCGGCAGCTTGCCGGACGACGATCGCTTCGAGCGCCATCGCCGCCATCTTCAGCGGATATTGCTGGCTGGTCGCGCCGATCACGCCGGCCTCGACGTTCTTGACGCCCGGGCAGCCGCCGTCGACCGAGACGATCATCACGCTGCCGTCGTCCTTGCCGACCGCCTTGAGCGCTTCCCATGCGCCAGCGGCGGCGGGCTCGTTGATCGTATAGACGACGTTCACGTTCGGGCACTTCTGCAGGGCGTTCTCCATCGCCGTGCGGCCCTTTTCCTGGTCGCCCTGGCTGATCTCATGCGTGCAGATGCGCTTGTCGTCTTCGTCGCCGTATTTGTTCGGATCCTTCACGTCGATGCCGAAGCCCGCCATGAAGCCCTGGTCGCGCAGGAAGTCGACGGTCGGCTGGTTGGTGGCGAGGTCGAGGAAGACGATCGAGGCGTCCTCCGCCTTGTCGCCCAGCGTGCCCTTGGCCCACTGCGCCGATCAGTTCGCCGGCCTTGCGGTTGTCGGTGGCGAAGGTGGCGTCGGCCGCGTCCATCGGGTCGAGCGGCGTGTCGAGCACGATGACCATCAGGCCGGCATCGCGCGCCTTCTTGATCGTCGGCACGATCGCCTTGGAGTCCGACGGCACGATCGCGAAGCCCTTCGCGCCGGCCGAGATCAGGTTCTCGATCGCCGCCACCTGGCCGTCATTGTCGCCGTCGAACTTGCCGGCCGCGGTGATCAGAGTGACGCCGAGCTCCTTGGCCTTGGCCTCCGCGCCCTCGCGCATCTTGACGAAGAACGGATTGGTTTCGGTCTTGGTGATCAGGCCGACGGTGTCGGCGGCGTAGGCCGAAGCTGCCGAACGCCATCACGGCAGCCGCCGCGCGGCGAATATGGCTGACTTCAGAAATGTGGTCTTCACGTCATTCCTCCCAGTGGAACGCTACGAAAGCCGCGATGCGGCACGGTTGATGATGAACATGGCGCCTCCCGGGTCGCCCTGCACGGACCTCAAAGAACACCATGCCGGAGCGCTGTCAATAATTAAATCACTCTTATTTATTATTGACAGCAGGAGGCTCGAAACGCATTCTAGCGCAAAAATTGCCTCGCATAAGATGGGCACAGGAGGATCGCATTGGAAGGCAGGAGCGCGAGACCGGTTCGCCGAACTGAGCTCCGCCCCATTGCATCGCGGCACCAACCAGAGCGGCATGCGCGACCACAATCAACGTGTGGTCCTGTCGCTCGTGCGGCATCACGGCAGCCTGCCAAAACCGATATAGCCCGCATGACGAACCTTCTGCGCAGACCGCCTCTGTTATCATGCGCGAACTGGAGAAGGATGGTCTGCTGGTGCGCGGCGAGCCGCAACGCGGCAAGGTCGGCCAGCCGTCCATCCCGATGTCGCTCAATCCGGATGGCGCCTATTTTCTTGGACTGAAGATCGGCCGCCGCAGCGCCGAACTGGTGCTGATCGACTTCCTGGGCAAAGTCCGTGGGATGCGGCAGTTGTCCTATGCTACCCAACGCCGGCGAAACGGTCGGGTTCGTCAGCGCGGCGATCGCGATCTGCGCGCCGGCTTGACAGCGGAACAGGACAAGCGGATCGCTGGCCTTGGCATCGCCATGCCGTTCGAACTGTGGAACTGGGCCGACACTGCCGGAGCGCCCCGCGAAGCCCTGGAAGCTGGCGTCCGCGCGATATTCGCGCCGACCTGCAAGATGCGCAGCACTTCCCTGTTTACCTGCAGAACGACGCTTCGTCCGCCTGCGGGGCGGAACTGGTGTTCGGCAAGATCGGCGCACCGCGCGACTTCATCTATTTCTACATTGGCGCGTTTGCCGGCGGTGGCATCGTGCTGAACGGCAGGCTCCACGTCGGGCCGACCGGCAATGCAGGCGCGCTAGGCTCGATGCCGGTGCCTGGACCCGATCGGCCGGCCGGTTCAGCTCATCGACATCGCCTCGCTGGCCGTCCTGGAACGGCGATCAACGCGAACGGCGCGGAGGCGTCCTTTTTATGGACGTCGCCGGACGACTGGGCCGGCCATCTCGGCCAGGATTGCGACGATTGGCTGGCCATTTCAGGCCGCGCTCTCGCCTACGCGATCGTCGCCGCGCAGCCCTCATCGACTTCGAGGCGGCGATCATCGATGGCTGGATGCCGACAGCGTTCGCGCCGCGCTGGTGGACGCGACGCAAACCGCGACTCGAAGAGATCGACGTCGAGGGTTTGCGGGTGCCCGTCGATCCGCGAAGGCACGGTCGGCATCCATGCAAGGGCGATCGGTGGCGCCAGCCTGCCGCTTTCCGAGCGCTTCCTTGCGGGCCGGTACCAGCGGCAATGGAGGCTAGCAATGCTCATTGGAATACCACTCGATCCTGGGACCGGAATCTGCTTGCGACGCTGCGCGCCATGGGACATAGGACGAGATCGCACTGGTGGATGGCAATTATCCGGCGCTGAGCACGCTCGTCGTCTGATAAGGGCCGACGGCCATCACCTGATCCCGCTGCTCGACGCAATTTTGCAAGTGATGCCGGTCGATGACTTCGTGCCGGATGCGATTTTCCGGGCGTCAGTGAAGGGCAATCCGGCCGTGGCTCGATCCGGTACATCACGAGATCGAAGCCGCTGTGCGCAGACGCGCGCCGGGACGGCATGCGTACCGCTCTGGCCAAGGACGCGTTCTACGCACGTGTCAGAGCCGCCCACACCGTGGTTGCAACAAGCGAACCGCGCCTTTATGCGAATGTGATCGTCCGGAAGGGCGTGACTATCCCTGACCGGAAAGAGGGACGCGAGGGAGAGCGGAATCTTGATCGTCTGTTGCGGCGAGGCGCTGATCGACATGCTGCCGCGCGAGAGCCAGGCGGGCGAGCCCGCGTTTTCGCCCTATGTCGGCGGCGCAGTCTTCAACACGGCGATTGCGCTCGGGCGCCTCGACATTCCAGTCGGTTTCTTCACCGGCCTTTCGTCCGACCTTTTCGGCGACGATGCTGCGCGATGCGCTGCGCCGCGAGTAAGGTCGCGCTCGACTTCGTCAAGTTCTCCGATCTGCCGACGACACTTGCCTTCGTCGCGCTTGTCGACGGCCATGCAAGCTATCTGTTTTATGACGAGAGCACCGCCGGGCGCATGCTCTACGAAGCACGACCTGCCAGCCTTGGGAGACGATGTCGAAGCTATGCATTTTTCCTGCATCAGCCTGATCCCCGAGCCGTGCGGCTCGACTTATGAGGCGCTGATGCGGCGCGAAGCGCGCACCGCGTCATGATGTTCGACCCCAACATCCGCAAGAACTTCATCAAGGACAAGCCCGCGCATCTCGCGCGTATGAAGCGCATGCTGGCGATGGCGGACATCGTCAAACTGTCCGACGAAGATCTCGACTGGTTCGGCGAAACCGGCTCGACCGACGAGATCGCCGCGCGCTGGCTGGCGGTGCGGGCCGAAACTGATGGTCGTGACAAAGGGCGCAGACGGGCTCGTCGCCTTCACACAAGACCACAAGGTCTCCGTGCCCGCCGATCGCGTCAAGGTGGTCGATACGGTCGGCGCCGGCGACACGATCAATGCAGGGATTCTTGCATCATTGCGTGACCAGGGTTTGCTCAGCAAGCCTTCGATCGCGCGATTGTCCGAAGACCAGATCTCGCGCAGTTTTGTCGTTCAGCGCCAAGTCGGCGGCCATCACAGTGTCGCGCGCGGGCGCCAATCCTCCCTGGCGTCACGAATTGGGATGATTGCCATGCCTCGTGGCCCGTCGGGTTGCCGACGAACGATCACTTTGTGTTTCCCAATCCGGGTCGCCTGATATTCCGATTCACAAGAGCGCTGCAAGCTATTGGTTTGGCTTGCCTATTTATCTGGACTGGGATCGTATCCGGTAACGCTGAAGTGTCGGTCCAGCGGCCAGCGCGGCTTTTCCGCCTTTTGCACCTTCTGCTACAGGCGTGACGGGTGTGGAGACAGCGTCTCCTGAAATCACTGGAGCAGTCATGCAGTTCATCGATCTCCGCGCACAACGCGAGCGCATTGCCGACAAACTGAGGATCGCGATCGACACGGTCGTCAGCGACGGCCGCTACATCCTTGGACCGCAAGTCGCGGAATTCGAGCAGAAGCTCGCGGCCTATGTCGGCGTCAAGCATGTCGTCGCCTGCGCCAACGGCACGGATGCCTTGCTGCTGCCGCTGCTTGCCTCGGGTATCGGCCCCGGCGATGCGGTCTTTGTGCCAAGCTTCACTTTCGCTGCGACGGCCGAAGTTGTCGCGCTGGCGCAGCGCCGAACCTGTGTTCGTGGACGTCGACCCCGACACCTATAACATCGACATCGCCAGCCTCGAGGCGGCCATCGACATGGTGAAGAAGGAAGGCCGGCTGAAGCCGAAGGCGATCATCCCGGTCGACCTTTTTGGTCTGGCGGCGGACTACGCGGCGATCTCGACGCCATTGCCAAGCGTGAAAGCCTGATGGTGATCGAGGATGCCGCGCAGGCGATCGGCGGAAAGGCCGGCGGCAAGATGTGCGGCGCCTTCGGCCATGTTGGCTCGACCAGCTTTTATCCAGCAAAGCCGCTCGGCTGTTATGGCGACGGCGGCGCCATGTTCACCAATGACGATGCGCTGATGGAAAAGCTGCGCTCCTATGCGTTCCACGGCAAGGGCGAGACGCATACGACAACATACACGTCGGCCTCAATTCGCGCCTCGACACGATCCAGGCGGCGATCCTGATCGAAAAGCTGGCCATTCTCGAAGACGAGATGGAAGCGCGCCAACTCGTCTATCAACGCTACAACAAAGGCCTGAAGGGCGTAGCCAAGGTGCCTGAGATAGCCGACGGGATCGCGCTCCGCCTGGGCGCAGTATGCGATCGAGGTGCAAAACCGCGACGGCCTGAAAGCCCATCTGCAGACCCGTGGCGTCCCATCGGTCATCTATTTTGTGAAGCCGCTGCATCAGCAAATTGCCTACAACAAGTATCCCGTGCACCCCCACCGGCTTGTCCGTGTCTGAAGCTTTGCCGGACCCGGATATTGTGTCTGCCGATGCACCCTTATCTGACCGAAGCCGATCAGGATCTGGTTATCGCCGCCATTCGGGAATTCGCCGGCAAGAATGCCCAGGCGGCCTAGCGTCGGGCGTCGGCACGTCGCATGAAATGTCCGTTGGCGAAGTCGCTGTCGTGCGCCTGCTTGCGCTTGCCGTAGCGGAAGGGCTTGCCGTCGAGCGTGCGGGTCATGCCGCCTGCCGCGCGGAAGACGGCGTCGCCCGCTGCCGTGTCCCATTCCATCGTGCGGCCGAAGCGCGGATAGTAGTCCGCTTCGCCGCTCCGCCAGCAGGCAGAATTTCAGCGAGGAGCCGACCGACTTGGTCGGACTTCATGACCTTCTCGCAATATAGTCTTCGGTCTCGGGCGTCCGATGCGAGCGGCTTGCCACCACGGTCGGCTTGTCGCCGCATGCCCGCGATCTTCGATGCGCTGGCGGTCGCCTGGCTTGTCGTCCGATCTGAGCCAGTACGACATTCCGCCCTTCCCGGCCGGCCGCATACAGACGCCCTTGGCCGGCGCATAGACGATGCCGACCACCGGGATGCCGTTCTCGATCAGCGCGATATTGACGGTGAAGTCGTCGCGCTTGTTGATGAATTCCTTGGTGCCGTCGAGTGGATCGATGAGGAAGAAGCGCCGCCCGAATCGCGGCGGAATACGGCCGGCGGCCACTTCTTCCTCGGCAACACAGGGATGTCGGGAAACGCCGCGCGAGGCCGCGCAGGATGATCGTCTCGGCGCACTGGTCGGCTGCGGTGACCGGCGATGCGTCCGCCTTGCGCGTCACGACGCAGTCGCCGTTGATAGACGTCCATGATTGCCCTGCCGGCCTAGATCGCCACGTCTCGAACACCTTGAGCATCATGTCGTCGTCAGATTCCTGCAGGTCAGGTTTCGATCATGCTCGCGCAGCCAGCCTCGATTCCTCGACCATCTCGTCGGCCGACCGGCCGGTCGTCTGCAAATGGATCTCGGCGTTTTCCGGCGCTTCGTAGGGCGAGTCGACGCCGGTGAAATTCTTGATCTCGCCGGCCTAGCGCCCGCGCGTAGAGGCCCTTGGGGTCGCGCTGGCGCACTCCTCGAGCGGCGTATCGACGAAGACCTCGACGAATTCGCCCTCGCCCATCAGCTCGCGCGCCATGCGACGCTCGGCGCGGAACGGCGAGATGAACGAGACGAGCACGATCAGGCCGGCGTCCGTCATCAGCTTGGCGACTTCGGCGACGCGGCGGATGTTCTCGACGCGGTCGGCCTCGGTGAAGCCGAGGTCGCGGTTGAGGCCGTGGCGGACATTGTCGCCATCGAGCATGATAGGTGTGCCGGCCCGCGGCGTGCAGCTGCTTTTCGACCAGGTTGGCGATCGTCGACTTGCCGGAGCCGGACAGGCCGGTGAACCAGAGCACCGCCGGCTTCTGGTTCTTGAGTCGGCGCGCGCGCGTCTTGTCGACGTCGAGCGCCTGCCAATGGATGTTGGCGGCGCGGCGCAGCGCAGAAGTCGATCATGCCGGCGCCGACGGTCGCGTTGGTGACGCGGTCGATCAGGATGAATGCGCCGGTGTCGCGGTTCTCGGCATAAGGTTCGAAGGCGATCGGCGCCTGAGCGAGATTTGCAGATGCCGACCTCGTTCATGTCGAGCGATCTTGGCGGCTTCATGCGCGAAGTGTGTTGACGTTGATCTGTGTTTCAGGTCGGTGACCGTCGCACTGACCTGTCGGTCTCGGTCCGCAGGATATAGCGCGGCCGGGCAGCAGCGCATGCTCGTCGAACCAGACGATGTTGCGCCGCGAACTGGTCGGCCACCTGCGGGCGGCAGCCGGCGCGACCAGCATGTCGCCGCGCGAGACGTCGATCTCGTCGGTCAGCACCAGCGTGACGGCCTGGCCCTCGATCGCGCTTCGAGGTCGCCGTCCTGGGCGACGATGCGCTTGACCGTCGACGGCTTGCCGGACTTGGCGACGACGACCTCGTCGCCGACCGGACCGAACCGGACGCGACGGTGCCGGCGAAGCCGCGGAAATCGAGATTGGGCCGGTTGACCTATTGCACCGGCAAAGCGGAACGGCCGCTCGGCGACGTCGTCGTCGAGCGCGACCGTCTCCAGATGATCGAGCAGCGTCGGGCCGGTATACCAGGGCATTCTGTCGGAACGCGCGCGTGACGTTGTCGCCGTAGCGCGCCGACATCGGGATCGGCACGATCGAGCGGAAGCCAAGATCCTTGGCGAACGCCATGATAGTCGGCGACGATCGTGTCGAAGACCGCCTGGTCGAATGCCGACCAGATCGATCTTGTTGACGGCCAGCACGATGCGGCGGATGCCGAGCAGCGAGGCGATGATAGGAATGCCGGCGCGTCTGCGGCAGAATGCCCTGGCGGGCATCGACCAGCACGACCGCGAGATCGGCGGTGGAGGCGCCGGTCGCCATGTTGCGGGTGTATTGCTCATGGCCCGGCGTGTCGGCGACGATGAACTTGCGCTTAGGCGTCGCGAAAAAGCGGTAGGCGACGTCGATGGTGATGCCCTGCTCGCGCTCGGCCTCCAGCCCGTCCACCAGCAGCGCGAAGTCGATATCCTCGCCGGTCGTGCCGTGCTTTTTCGAATCGCGCTCAAGCGCGGCGAGCTGGTCCTCGAAGATCAGCTTGGTGTCGTAGAGCAGGCGGCCGATCAGGGTCGACTTGCCGTCGTCGACCGAGCCACAGGTCAGGAAGCGCAGCAGCGATTTCTCGCTCCTGCTCCGCAAGATAGGCGCGTACTTCGCCGGCCGGCTGCGGTCATCGTCCTGGCATTCACTTGCAACATAATCAGAAATAGCCTTCGCGCTTCTTCTTTTCCATCGAGCCGGCTTCGTCCTTGTCGATCAGGCGGCCCTGGCGCTCGGAGGTCCGCGCCGTCAGCATCTCGCCGACGATGTCCTCCAGCGTTGCGGCGTCGGACTCGATCGCGCCGGTGAGCGGATAGCAGCCGAGCGTGCGGAAACGCACCATTCGTTTCTCGGCCTTCTCGCCGGCGCGCAGCTGCATGCGCTCGTCGTCGCGCAGGATCAGCATGCCGTCGCGCTCGACCACCGGCCGCTTCTTGGCGAAATAGAGCGGCACGATCGGGATGTTCTCCTGCAGGATGTATTGCCAGATGTCGAGTTCGGTCCAGTTCGACAGCGGGAAGACGCGGATCGATTCGCCGGGCGCGACGCGGGTGTTGTAGATCTTCCACATTTCCGGCCGCTGGTTCTTCGGGTCCCAGACATGCTGCGCGTTGCGGAACGAGAAGATGCGCTCCTTGGCGCGCGATTTCTCCTCGTCGCGCCGGGCGCCGCCAAAGGCGGCATCGAAGCCGTACTTGTCGAGCGCCTGCCGCAGACCGACGGTCTTCATGATATGGGTGTGGGTGTTCGAACCATGAGTCGAACGGATTGATGTTGTCGCGCAGACCGTCGGGATTGATGTGAACGAGAAGATCGAAACCCAGCTTGCGCGCCATCTGGTCGCGGAACTCGATCATCTCGCGGAACTTCCAGGTGGTGTCGACATGCAGGAACGGGAACGGCGGCTTGGCCGGGTAGAACGCCTTCATCGCCAGATGCAGCAGAACCGAAGAATCCTTGCCGACCGAATACAGCATGACCGGGTTGGTGAAAGTCGGCCGCAACCTCGCGGAAAATGTGGATCGATTCGGCCTCCAGCCGGTCTAAATGAGACAATCTTGCAAGCATGAAAGAGCCTTTGAAACGAACAAAGTCAGCCACCGCGCTTCAAAACTGGCCGGCCAACCCTGACAGAATGCGCGGGAATCCGTCAGAAAAGCCGCAATTCACAAGAGTGAACGTGCCCGGCCGGCAATCAGAGGGGGACTTAAGTTGCGCAGCAGCCGCCCGCTAGTGGAATGTCATTCCTCAGTAAGGTGCCAAGCGTCGCAGGTTCTTGCCTGATGCATAAAGGCCACGAAGTTGGGCAATCGCGGCCAACGACGTGGCAATGCGGCAAAAATGGGGTTGTGATAACATGAAGGCGGCCGCAAAGCCTCGGCAGAATCAGCGGGGATTTATGTTGTTATCAAAGGTCGCCTAGACCGTGAGTAAGGAATTGCTCGCCCGACTTTCCGACTACGCGACCACGAACAAATACTTCACGTTCGCCTGTACCGCGTTGCCCGCAGTGTTCGGCTCGGTTGTCAGTTTCGTCTATCACGGCGGAGCGATATGGTGCGCCGCCACGATCCTGACGGGCAAGCGACCCTTCAGCCGTGACCGGGCGATGCTGCGGATGACGGTCGTCCTGTATATTTTCGCGTTCATTGGCGCCATCTCCACGCTGGCCAATGGCGGCCGCGACTATGTCTGGTCCTTGGTGGCAGGTCTGGCGCTGCTGGGATTTCCTTTTCCTATTCGATCTGGCAAATCTCACGGAAAGACGAGGTAGCTTCAGCCGCGATTCTGGGCAGTGCGGTGTCCTGCCTGGGCGCGCTGGCCATTGCCGTTGTCCAATACTACTGGCTGGGTATGCGAGCGGAAGGCGGCGCGGGAAACTCGCTGGTGTTTGCGACCGCCGTCAGCCTTGCGGCCACGATATCATTGGCAGGTGTCTTCTACATGGACCGCAAATGGAGCGCGGCTCTCTGCGCCGCGTTTGCTGCGGGACTAGTCGCGCTCATCTTGTCGGGCTCCCGCATCGCATGGTTCGCCGTCGCGGTGGCGAGCGTGGTCGTCTTGTGGGTAATCGCCGTGAAATCCTGCCAAAGATCTCGAAGCGGAGCATCGCGATTGCGGTGGTTCTGGGATTTCTGATTTGCTTGGTTGCCATCGTGCCTGTCACGGAACGAATCAAGATCCTTCTCGTCGACTGGCAGCAACTATCGACCCAAGGCGATTTTTCCACTTCACTGGGCGTCCGGGTAGCGCTCTGGGAAATCGGCACTAGCTTTTTCGAGAGGTCCGATTCTCGGCCACGGGCAAGCGACGACACCGGACCTCATTGCCGACGGTTTCGCCAGCAATTCAAGACACCATTGACCTTTACCCATTTTCACAATGGGTTTCTCACCGCGGCCGTCGAATCGGGCATTCTCGGCCTTCTTGCATTGATTGGCATCTTCGCTGTCTTAATCAGGAATGGGTGTGAGGCGCTCCGTGCTAGCCGAGGTCCGATTGAGACGTTCGGCGGGCTACTCCTCCTCATTATCGCCCTGATTTACCTTTGCATTGGTTCGGCGAACCTTATGCTCGGCCATGACATATTGGACACAATGTTTCTGTCCCTCAGTGCGATTGGTACATACCTCGGGCTTGGCCGTTCGACGTTGGGAGAGCCCGAGGCCGAGCGCCACCTTGTGGCGCGTCCTCTAGAGTTTTCCAATCACGGCAGCCAAGAATAGAGTGGCGGTCCCCAATCGGCTTTGCCGGTAAATTCCCGAAGCATAGAGTTTCCGCAGCCTCGCAATTGGGCCTGAATTCCGCGCCCCCGAAAAGAGATCGAAACGCTTGCACTCCTCTTGGGTCAGCAGATCTCGATTGACCGACAAACCCCTCAGATTAGCGCTTATCCAGTCAGCGAACGCGCCATTGAAGAGTCGGCGAGATCGGTCAAGTCGCGCAGCAAATGAGTTGTTCTGACCCACGGTGTTTGAGGAATGCTGCCGATATCGAACAAGCGGACTGTCCGAATAGTGGACTGTGCCGCCGCAGCCAGTTAGAATTAGATATGCCCACCAGTCATGCTGACGAAACCGCTTCTTATTGAAGCAAGTGCCACAAGGTCTCGAGCAGCACGATTGAACACCATCGTATTTGCGCCGGCAATGCTCTGAACCAAAGCGTTGAGGAAGGTGGGCGGACGCGAGAACATCGGTGATCGGCCGATCACCTGCCCATTCGATGCGATCGTCAGCGTACTCGAGCAGAACATCTGGGCTCGGCTCGGACCGAGACCGACATTTGTTCGATAGCTGTCGCTAGCTTTTCCGGCCCCAAAGATCATCCTGGTCGCTAAAGGCGGTAATCGGCCTCGATCGCGGAGTTGCAGACCAGAGAACGAAAATTTTCCGCAAAGCCACGATGCGGCCCCGCGAGAATATCTCAAATCGCCCTTTGCTCCATTTGTCTCGCCAAGCGCGCAATATCTGGAGCGTTGCGTCGACGGATCCGTCGTCGGATACCCAAATGTCAATGTGAGGGTATTTGCGCAGCGATTGACTCCAACTGCTCGTCGAGAAAGGCCGAACCGTCCTTGGTGCACATGAGAATCGCTGCTAACGCCTGTGAAGCGGCGCCCGTTTGGTCATGTTGAGAGGTTTCGATCAATGTGGAGCTGCCTTCAATCAGGCAGCAACATATGTGAATAGAATCTTCCCTGACGGCGGCCTCGTCGTGCGCCGCAACCGCCTTTTGAAGTTTCTCTAGCATTTTCGGCGCTTCTGATGCCACTCGACCGTCCCGCAGGCGGCCACGCAAGATCTTTGGATGCAGCGTCGGTACGGCGCCGGCTGGGTCGGCATAACTCCACCGGCCGGTTTCGTCCATATTGTTCGTGCGCGTTGACGAATTCGCCACTCGCGATCGCCGCGGCCATCGACAACTCGCCGGCGAGGAGCGTGGCGGCGACGATCTCGGCAAAGCGCGGCGCATTGCCGCTGCCGGCGCATCCGAGCAGCGCCAGGCACTCACGGCTGGTGCCCAGATTCGTACCGCCGCCGACCGTCGCGACCGTCAGCGACGGCAAGGTTGCCGACGCATAGAGATCGCCGTCGCCGGTTTCCTCGAAGTTGGTGATGCCGGCGTGCGCGTTGGCGATGTTCGCCACGTCCTGGCCGCACGCGATGAACATCGCGGTGAGCCCGTTGGCGAACTGTGCATTGCA
This sequence comes from uncultured Acidobacteriota bacterium, assembly GCA_963717745.1. Taxonomy (GTDB): domain Bacteria; phylum Acidobacteriota; class Vicinamibacteria; order Vicinamibacterales; family 2-12-FULL-66-21; genus JACCXG01. Next base: position 119,956 of record CAVQXJ010000032.1, on the reverse strand, counting down.
CCCGACGGCGCCGGCCAGCGTGTGTCCGACCGCGGCGCGGTGCCAGACCTGCACCAGCTGCCCTGGCGCCGCGTGAAGGCACGATCGAGCGACCGTCGCGGGAACGCACGCGCCCGCGATCACGGTCTTGCCCTTGCCGGAGGTCAGCAATGCCGTACTGGCGCGCTTTTCGGAGCTGAATCCGCTGAACAGCTCGTACGCCGCGATGGCGACGTGCCGGCGCAGCCATTCGCAGGCGCGCTCCGTCGCTTTCACGATCATGTTCATGCCCTGCGCATCGCCGGTGTGGTAGCAGAAGGCCAGAATCACCTCGCGGCCGATCTGTCGCGGCTCGACTCTGAGCAGCCGTCCGTGCCGTGTCGTCGCCTCGGCCTCGCGTCGCAGCGACGGGACGTGTCCCGGCAGCTCCGTCATGAAACGGCTGGCATCCGCAACGGTAGCGAAGACCACAACCGGGCATACGCGGTTCTCGTCGACGTTGACCCGGGTGGTCACGCCGCCGGCACGAGTCAGCGTGACCATGCCCCGCTCGTACGACCGCACCAGAGCCCCCTCCGTGGTCGCGAGCGGAACGTAGAAGGTCCCACGCGCGTGATCGCCGTGGATCAGGAGAGGACCGGCCACGCCGACTGGCATCTGGATCGTGCCGATCGGGTTTTCGATGTTGCCGCGCATCTGCTCGCTGGCGAGCGAACCGGCGCCGACGTGTTCGAGGGCGACACCCGTTTTGTGCTCGATCCAGAGCCGTCGGCGCGCGACGTCTGCCGCCGAGTAGCCCTGACCGCGATATCGCGGCACGAGATCGACCGGCATCATCCTCGCCCGCGACGGGGCAGCGGATGTCTGGAGGACCCTCACGGCTGGGCTCCCGCGACGCGCAAGACAACCGCGCAACATCCACCGTCGGGACTGATGCCTGTGATCGAGCGCGGTCCGGATCGGCAGCCGCTGCGGGACGCTGCTCAGCGCCGCGGCCACCGGGCAGTCGCCGGCATCCGACAGCCCGTGGATCCCGGGCAGCTCTCCCGCACGCATGGCTTCGATCATGGCGATGACCTGCAGCGGACCGGACGCACCGAGTGTTTCACCGGTCATGGACTTGATCGCGGTCACGGCCGGAGGATTCGCCCGGCCGGCAAAGACGCAGCGCCAGCGCCGCGGCTTCTTCCTCATCCGGTACAAAGCTGCCGTTGGCCGCGGCACTGACCGCGTCGATCTGTGCGGCCTCCACACCGGCGCGAGCCAACGCGCGAACGATGACGTCGGCGATCGTCTGCCGGTGGCAGAACCCGCGTTCGATGGCGTCGGGATCGGTCCCCGACGCGGCGCCAAGGACCTCCGCGAGGATCGGCGCGTCTCGCTGCGCCGCTCCGGCCCGCGTTTCGAGCACGACGAATGCGGCCGCTTCTCCAAGCGCCAGCCCGGTGCGGCTTCGATCGAACGGCACGGGCACGTGCCCGGGACGGCCGTTCGTTCCACAGAGGACACCGCTTCGACAGTGCCCGACGAACGACTCCGGGAACAGCTCCTCCACCCCGCCTGCCAGCACGGTCGCGGTCCGCGAGGCCGCGATCAGATCGGCGCCATACGCAATCGCCTGCAGGCCCGACGCGTGCCCGCCGCCAATCGTCGCGTTCACCCCGCGCAGCGCCAGCCGGATGGCCGTCTGGCCGGCCGCGGCATTGAGGACCGTGTTGGCGAAATCGAGCGGACTCGCACATGCGGGTCCAGAGGCTTGCGCGCGTCTGTCGAATGCTGCGATGGTGCTGGCGCCGGAGAACATCGTGCCGAGCACCATCCCGACCTCAGCGGTGCCGTCGGTCGGAATCCGTGCCGCGGCGGCCGCGCGTTGCGCCGCGACGAGCGTCAGCCGACCGGCCCGGTCAATCGCCGCGAGTGGACTTCCGGCGAGCTCGCCATCCAGGGCCTCGGACCCAATCGCGGCTCCGAGCTCACACGGAAGGCCGGCCGACCTGAAACGCGACAGCGCCGTCACCGCCGAGGCTCCGTCGCAGAGCGCCCGGTGCAGCGCCTCCGGCGACTGGGCCAAAGGGGTCACGATTCCCGCCCCCGTGATCATGGCCCTGGTCACGCTGCCGCCTCCAACTTCCTGAGGACCACACAGGCGTTGTTGCCTCCGAACCCATGGGCATTGTTCATGGCGACATCAACGCGATGCTGGCGCGCCGCGTTGGGAACGTAGTCCAAGTCGCAGAGCCCGTCCATCTCCTCGAAATTCATCGTCGGAGGCACGCGGTCGTGGGCGACCGCCAGCGCGCACGCTGCCGCCTCGATCGCCGCCGCCGCGCCCATGCAGTGACCGATCATCGATTTGATCGAGCTGATCGGAATGCGGTACGCACGCCTGCCGAACAGCCGCTTGACCGCCGTGGTCTCGAGCCGATCGTTGAGCACCGTTCCGGTGCCGTGCGCGCTGATGTAAGAGACATCATCCGGACCCAGCCGCGCGTCCGCGAGCGCCCTCTCCATCGCCTTGACCGCCCCGTCACCCGCTGGATGCCCGGCGGTCATATGGTGCGCATCGCAGGAGAGGCCGCAGCCCGCCAGTTCAGCGTAGACGCGTGCGCCTCGTATCCGAGCATGTTCGAGCGCCTCGAGCAGCAGCACGGCGCCGCCTTCGCCCGGAATCATGCCGCGCCGGCCCTTGTCGAATGGCTGACAGCGCTCGGGGGCAATCGCCCCGAGACGCGAGAATCCGGCGAAGGTGATCCGCGAAAACGCGTCCGCGCCGCCGGCCAGGACCACGTCGGCCGACCAGGAGCGAATGGCATCCGCCGCATACGCCAGGGCCGTGTTGCCCGCTGCACAGGCGGTCGGCACGATGACCGACATCCCGCGAAGCCGGAACTCTGCCGCGACGTGCGCCGCGAGCATGTGGCTCGGATACTTCCGAACGAACGCCGTCTCCGCCTGGTCGGATTGAGCCGGCTGCTGCCGTGCGTCATCGAGGGCTTCGATGAACTGCGGCTCACCGGAAGTGGTGCCGATGACGACGCCGGTACGGGTATCGTCGCAGTCCGGAATGGCCAGATTGCCGTCCTCGAGCGCGAGCCTCGACGCAGCGATGGCGAATTGCGACGCCCGCCCCATCGACGCCGCCGGCAGGCGACGGATGTAACGGTCCGGACTGAAGCCCTGGATCTCCCCGCCGTTGTGGACGGTGTAGCGGGAGGTGTCAAAGCTCCTGACCGGGGAGATGCCCGAGCGGCCGTCCAGCACGCCGCGCCAGAACGCCTCACGCCCTTCACCAATACTGGTGATGACGCCGATCCCCGTCACGACGACACGTCGGGACATCCTACGCTCGCGCGGTCGACAACGCGTATTCGCGTACGACGCGTACCGTTTCGTCTATAGTGCGCAGCTCGGCAAGTCGCTCGTCCGGAATTTTGACATGGAGAGACATCTCCGCGTCGACCGCGATCTCCAGAAGCGACAACGAATCAAGTCCGAGGTCGTCCGTATAAGAGGCGTGGTCTGAGATCTGATCCGGCGGGATACCGGTGATTCTTGCAACGGCCTGCCGGATAGTGTCGCGGATCGCCATCGCATCCATGGTCTGTCCTCGGTGATACGTCGCGTCGCTTCGGAGACGCTAGTGTAGACAGGTGAGTGACGGCCAGTTGCAATTGAACGTCGCGCGACCAGAAGGCTCGGAGTGCCGGCGGCCTGGCGGCCGGTTCACCACCCTTCCGTTGACGGATGTCGGACAATCGCTGACAATCCGCTGGCTTTCTGGTCTCACGTCGATGCCACGGCTGGCTCCGCATGGACGCTATCTCCGCCTGCTCGATATCCACTCAATCCGCTGAGTCCATCCAGGTAATCCAACAAGTCCTCTAATTCAAACGGATTACGGCGCGACAATCTTCGGTGGCCGGTCCGCAAATCCCCCCACTCCGAGTGTCTACTTCGATGCCGCCGTTGTCAGCGGCCCCGGGCTTTCACACAACGGAGTTGAACAAATCATGCGCACTCTCGGAATCGGGCTGCCGGTGCTCCTCGTGGTCACCGGGCACATCGCCAGCGCACCCCCGGCATCTGCGCAGGGGTGCATCCTTCTCCGACAGACGTCGCCGCTGTTCGGAACCACATCCGAGCAGGAGGTCGGCGCCTGGACGCTGACCTTCACTGGACGAAGCTCCACCGCCGACATCCATTACAACGGCACCGAGCGGCAACGCCAGCGCGAGACCGAGCAGACCTACGTTGTCAACCGCCAGAACTCGATGACAGCCACGCTGGGCTACCAACTATCGCCGCGCATCAGTCTCAACGCCGGTGTGCCGTACATCGAGGCCTCCTGGGGCATTCCGTCGCCACGGTCAGGTGGACCGGCGGCCAGGGCGAACGAGAATGCCCACGGCCTCGGCGACATCACGACGCTGGCCCGCGTGGCGTTGTTCAATCCGATGACCACGTTCCGGACCTGGAATCTGCAGGTGGGAGGCGGCGTGAAATTCCCTACCGGCAACAATCGGGCGACGGATCTGTTTCCGGATAACAACGGGAACAACAACCTCGAACGCTATGTCGACATCTCCGTCCATCCTGGCGATGGCGGATGGGGATTCATCTTCGACCTGACCGGCTATAAGTCGATGGGGCGAGTGACGGCGTTCGGTTCGGGCACCTGGCTGGCGAACCCGCGCGACACTGGGACCGCGTCGCGTGGCAACCTCCTGACCAACACCAACCCCTCCAATATCAACACGGTCTCGGACCAGTTCGTGTTTCGCGCCGGAACCACCGTCGCCATCACGCGCGCGATCTCGGCATCGATCGCCTGGCGGATGGAAGGCGTGCCGCGCTACGACATCTTCGGCGCCTCACATGGGTTCCGGCGACCGGGCGTCGAGATGTACTGGGAACCGGGCGTCACGATCGGCACCGGGCGCCACTCGGTCTCGTTCAACCTGCCGGTGGGCTACTACTTCAATCGTTTCCGCAACCCGTACACTGGCACTCCCGGCGATTCGACGTTCCCGGAGTACGTGTCCATCGCAACTTATTCGATGCGGCTGAGCAAGCCGCAGCCGAAACACAAAATCATGACCCCGCCATCCCCAAACGAATCCGGCGATCCGGGCGCTCAGGAGCAGCCGAAGCGACAGAGTAAGGATCCGAACACCAACTAAGTCCTTCGACTGCCGGGCACGGACGCACGGCAGACGCGACGTCCGCGACGTCGAACCCAACGAACGTCAGAGTGCCACGATCATGGCAAAAACCATTCGCGATGTTACCTGCCTCGTGCTCGCCGCGGCTCTCCTCACTGGAGCCGCGGCGGGCCAGGAGGGACGGGCCTCGGCAGAGGCCTTCAAACCATTCCGGTTCAAGAACGTCGACGGCACGACCGTCGCGATGTCAGACGTTCTCGGCAAGGCTACACTCGTCGTCTTTTTCTTCCCGACTTGTCAGTACTGCGGCATCGCACTTCCGGAGATCCAGAAGCTACACGACACGTACAAAGCGTCCGGTCTGGCCGTCATCTGGATTAACGTGTTGGCGGAGCAGGATCGACTGCTTCGCAAGTGGCGGTCCGAGCACGGATACACCGGGACGATTCTTCTCGGTGGCTCTGCAGCACAGAGAGACTATTCCGTGACGACGACGCCCACCCACTATCTCCTCGACTCGACGGGCACAGTGCTCTCGCGATCCGTGGGATTCACACGAGGCGACGAGCGAGATCTTGAGCGGCGGATCCAAGAGGCACTACGCGGCGCGCCACCACAAGGCTTTTCTCGTTGAAGTCCTGCACGTCTCTAGATGGCGATGAACGGGATCTCGACGTTGCAAGCGTAGCCGAGAAACTGCCCGCGAAGCTTGCGCGTCGGTCGCGCCACGACTGATGCGTTGCAGGTAGTGCAAGCGCATCCTCTCTTCCACACCACTCGACTCGGCCGCTTCGCCCCCTCGCTCGTGGCAGGCCATTCTCATGTCGAATGCCCTGAGCGCTGCGTGCACAACGCGGAGGACTACGAAGAAACGCGGTTCCGGCCCGCCGCCTTCGCCCGATACAAGGCCTGGTCGGCCGCCGCAATCAGATGGTCCGGGTCGTCTGGCGTCCGAGTGGCCGCGACGCCCAGGCTGACGCGCAACGGTACCTCGGCGCCGGCCACCTGGACGCCAGTCGCGACAGCGACCCTGGCGCGCTCGGCCACGGTGACGGCGACAGCGGTGTCGCAGTCGGGCAGCACCATCAGAAACTCTTCTCCCCCGTAGCGGCCAATCGAATCGTACGCGCGCAGCGCCGAGCGCAGGCGGCGCGCGGCGTGTCGCAGGATGTCGTCGCCGGCGACGTGTCCGTACGTGTCGTTCAACTGTTTGAAGTGATCGAGGTCCGCGAGCACGACCGCCAGTGGTGTTCCTGCACGTCTCGCGCGGCTGATTTCTTCAGTGAGCCGGTCCCGGACCATCGCGCGGTTCCAGAGGCCTGTGAGATGGTCATGCGTCGCCAGATGACGCAGCGTGCCCTGGACCTGCAGCAGCGTCTCCTGCAACGCCAGGAGCCGCGCGCCGGATCGCAGGCGCGCCTGCAATTCGCCGACGTTCAGTGGCTTCGTGAGGACCTCATCCACGTCGGCTTCCAGGGCCGCCGCCATGTCCTCCTGGCGATTGCGGGCCGTGACGAGCACCATGTAGAGGTAGGGTCCGGCGTGTGCCCTCACGGCGCGGCATACGGCCAGTCCATCCGCGCCAGGCATCATCCAGTCGAGGATCGCAAGCCGTGGGCCTTCGGCATGGAGCAGCACCTCCAGTGCATCAGTCCCATTGGTGACGACTATGGCCTCGTGTCCCAGCCGAGTGACCGTCGTCTCGAGCACGCGACGGGAGACCGCGTCATCGTCGGCGATGAGGATTTTCACTGACGGTCCTTATCCGCTGGCCGCGCAGGAGACTGAGGCTGCAGGGCGGCGCCGCTCGCGGTTCGTGGGGCGCATTCTCCTGCAGAAGCGAAGTCCCAATACGCGGGCGAGAAGCTCGCGTTGCCGGCTTTCGCTGTCGCCGGTTGGGCACGGCGTCTGATGTGGCCCACACCAACCGCCCGGCGGTCACATCTTCCCATGGAATCGGCGACGCTCGAGGCATTGGGAATGTCGGTTTGCAGGCGGTATGGACCCCGGTTTTTCGAGATCCTTCCCCGCGGAGCTCCCTCGTCTGACCGCGCTTTGACACGCTGAAGGGGGCACGGTTGACAGTGGCCGCGTGCTATGCCAGCATCCGGCTCCTCTTATTCATCAGGTCCATCGCGCGCGAACCCCGTGGAATGGAGTGAGCTTGCTCCGTCTCCGCTCCTGCTGGCTCTCCGTTTGGATGGCCGATGCCGCGCTGCTGATCGCGCTCGGTGGATTGGCCACGGACGCGTCGGCACAGACCGAACAGAATTTCGACGTGTCGGGTTCGGGGATGCCGTATTCGACCGGCAATCACATCCTCCCGCCGTTACCGCCGGCGCCGGGATCCGCGCTGCTGGCGGGAGGTCCGACCGCCGCGGGCCGGTTCATACGCCTGGCGTTTCAGACCCCCGTGCCTGTGCACAACAGCATCGCGTTCGACCGTTCCCGTCCCGGCGCGTTCGAGACGGTCGTCGTCGACTTCGATTTCAGGATGACGCATGCGGTCGGATCGCGGGCGGACGGCATCGGCTTCGCGTTCCTGCCCACGGCCATCTACGACACGATCGGCTCCGTCCCACCTGAGGGGCCATGGTTTGCCGCGGAGGAACCGAACTTCCGCGGCGCCCTCGGGATTGGCTTCGATATCCACAAGAAGGATCCCGAGCCGGCCGATCCGGGCGACGTCAGCAACAATCACCTGTCGGTGCATTTCGATGGCATCGAGAAGCAGGAGTTCGACGTCTCCGACTCGATCGATCTCGCGAGCGGCCGGTGGATTCATGCACGGATCATCCTGAGCCCCGGACATCAGCAGCATGACGTCACCGTGATCCTGACCCCGGAAGGCGGCCGGCCGGTCACCGTCATAGACCGGGTTGCGGTGGACGGTTTCAATCCTTACGAAGGGCGTGCGTACTTCGCCGCGCGGTCCGGGGGCGAGAGCGCGAACCACGATCTCGACAACATCAGCGTCCAGTTCCTGACGGCCGCCGACAGCCTGCTGTCTTTGAGTGCGGTGGGCCTCAGCGCGGTCGAGAGCCAGGGTGCCGTTGCGATAACCGTCAACCGTATCGGCAACACGACGGGACCGGCGAGCGTCACCTACGCCACCCGCGACCTGACCGCCACGTCGCCGTCTGACTACCAGGCGATCTCCGGTACGGTGTCGTTCGCGGCCAACCAGGTTGCCGCCACGTTCAGCGTGGCCATCAACAACGACTCGAGTGCCGAGGCACTCGGCGGCGAGCAGTTCGCCGTCTCCCTGGCCAACGTGGTGGGCGGCGTGCTCGGTGGTCCGTCGACCGGCGTGGTCACGCTCGTCGACGATGAGGCGGCGCGCGTCTCCGGATATTGGGAGCCGCGACAGGATTGGCCCGTCGTGCCGATTCACATGAGTCTGATGCCGACCGGGAAGGTCCTCTTCTGGGAAGGCGCTGGCGAGAACGACCACACCGCCCATTTCAGCGAGATTCGATCCTGGGATCCGGCGTCGGGAGCGGTACAGACCGTCGCCCTCCCCGGGTACGACATCTTCTGCAGTGGTCATTCCCTGCTTGCCGACGGCAGGCTGTTCGTCACCGGCGGACACAATCAGATGAACAGCTTCGGTTGGGAGCATGCCAGTGCGTATGACGCGACGACCGATACCTGGCGGCGTGTCCCGGACATGAACAAAGGACGCTGGTACCCGACGAATACGGCACTCGGCAACGGCGACGTCCTGGTCGTGTCTGGCGACGTGACGCCGACCGAGCGAAACACGGTTCCGCAAGTCTGGCAGGTCGCTACCTCTACGTGGAGGAATCTGACCGGCGCGGCGGGGACGGGACTGAGCAGCGAGCTCTATCCACGCATGTTTCTCGGGCCGGACGGCCGCATCTTCAAGGCCGGACCGGATGCCTTCACCGGTTTTCTCGATACGGCGGGCAACGGCACGTGGACCAACGGCCCGTTCCGGAGCCTGGCGAATCGTGACTACGGCTCGGCGGTCATCTACGACGGCAAGGTCCTGATGATCGGCGGCGGCGGTGGGGCGGCGGAGCCAACCGTCGCGCCGTCGAAGTCCTCGGAGGTGATCGATCTCTCCGAGGCGATCCCGACGTGGCGGACCCTCCAGAACGACATGCAATTCGCGCGACGGCACCACACCGCCACGCTGTTGCCGACGGGACAGGTGCTCGTGACGGGTGGCACGAGCTCGCCCGGATTCAACGATGCGGCGGCGGGCGTGCTCGAGGCCGAGCTCTTCGATCCCGACACAGGCGACTGGACGACGCTCGCCCCCATGACCACGAAGCGCGTCTATCATTCGGCCGCGCTGCTGCTCCCCGACGGGCGCGTCGTGACCGGCGGCGGCGGCCAGCCGCCTCCTGGTGGAGACGAGAACCAGAAGAACGTCGAAGTCTTCTCCCCGCCATACCTGTTCAAAGGCGCCCGCCCCCTCATCTCTGGAGCGCCGTCGCGGCTGATCTACGGCGAATCGCCCCTGATTCAGACGCCGACGCCGGCGGCGATTTCGAAGGTCACGTTGATTCGGCTGCCCTCGGTCACGCATGCGTTCGATCAGAACCAGCGCCTGCTCACCCTGCATTTCGCCGTCACAGCGGGCGGGCTCACCATCGACGTGCCCGGGCCCAACCTGGCGCCTCCGGGGCATTACATGCTGTTCCTCGTCAACACGGCCGGCGTGCCGTCGGTCGCCTCGATCGTCAACCTTGGTCCAGCGTGCGGCTACGCCGTCTCGCCGGCGTTCGATGTGTTCGGTTCGGCGCCAACCAGTTCGGCGGCGTCGGTCACCGCGTCAGTCGGTTGCACCTGGACCGCCACGAGCCAGTCGCCCTTCATCACGATCACGAGCAGCGCCGTCGCGAGCGGCCACGACACCGTGACGTTCACGCTCGACCCGAACACCTCGGACACCGGCCGAACCGGGACGCTGCTCGTCGCCGGACACACGATCTTCGTGCGTCAGGCCGGCGTCAGTGCCCAAAGGCGCGTGCCGGATGTCGACGGTGACGGCTTTGCTGACCTGACGGTATTTCGACCGGCCAGTGGTCACTGGTTCGTACGGCGGTCAACGAGCCATTACGGTTACGGAGACTTCCTGACGCTGCAATGGGGGATTCCGGGCGACCGGCCGCTGACCGCGGACTTCGACGGTGATCGCCGCATGGACCTCACGATTTACCGGCCAGCCACCGGCCAGTGGTTCATCCGTTATTCGTCGCGGAGCTACAGCTACGTGTTCGATACGTATCAGTGGGGGCTCGCCACCGACGTGCCGCTGGAGGCGGACTTCGACGGCGACGGCCGCAGCGATCTGGCGGTCTATCGCCCGGCGACCGGCGAGTGGTTCGTTCGCTACTCGTCGCGAAACTACAGCTATGCGTTCGATGTCTTCCAATGGGGACTGCCCGGGGATCGCCCGCTCGCGGCGGACTTCGATGCAGACGGACGCACCGATCTCGTGGTGTATCGACCGTCGACGGGCCAGTGGTTCATCCGCTACTCCTCCCGCGCCTACAGCTATGCCTTCGATGTGTACCAGTGGGGGCTCAGCACGGACGTGCCGCTGTCGGTGGACTTCGACGGCGACCGCCGAAACGATCTCGCGGTCTACAGGCCGTCGAACGGTACCTGGTACGTCCGGTTCTCGAGCAGCGGCTATTCGTATGGCGACTGGGCGGCGTACCAGTGGGGCGTGCCCGGCGACCTCCCGCTGGCCGGAGATTTCGACGGCGACGAGCGCAACGATCTGATCGTGTATCGGCCGGCCACTGGCGAGTGGTTCGTGCGCTACTCGAGCGCCGGTTACAGCTACTCCGCCACGGCGACGTATCAGTGGGGCGTGCCGCAGGATCTGCCGCTGATGCTGCGGAAGCCGTAACCGACGCGGTCCGTCCCGATGGCGCCGGGTGTTTGTGCGAGCTTCCAGACTCAGCGTACAGACACTGCGATGTCGCCCGCTTCTCCGACTGACCCCATGACCGTCCACCGATTGTTGAAGTACCCTCGCCACTGCTGCGACGGGTTCCAGACGCCGACCGTAGTGCGGCCAGTCTGGCTGATGAATGCCGCAGCGACCGGCCGCAGCTGCGGGTCGACCGGAAACGTGGTGGGCGGCGTCGCGCTGTTCCATCCCTCGTAACTGAAGTCGACGGCCGAGTAGCGGAAATAGAACGTCGCCGTGGCGGGACGATAGATCACGAGATCATCGCGTCCGTCACGATCGACATCGCCGCTGACCGGCACGTCGCCGGCGACACCCCAGTCGTAGCTTCGCCAGGCGCTCAGCGCGTAGTCCGCCGAGGATGGCAGCGTGAACCAGTCATGCCCGTTGTCGTCTCCACGGAACACCGTGATGTCGGCGCGTCCGTCTCCGTCGAAGTCGGCCGGGAACGGCACGTCGCCCGGCAATCCCCAGACGACTCGCCGCTCGCTTCCGGCGGCATACCCGGCGCTCGACAATCGCATGATCCATTCGCTGGAGGCCGGTCGGAAGACCGCCAGGTCGAACACGCCGTCTCCGTCGTAGTCCGCAGGCGCGGGAATGTCGCCGGGTTGACCGAGGACGTACAGGTCCGGCGCGCCGAGAAACAACGCCGTGGTTCTCAGGATCCGCCATTCGCCGGTGGTCCGCCGCCAGACGGCGAGATCGGCGCGATGGTCGCCATCGTAGTCGCCCATCACCGGAGTATCGTCAGGGCCCCCGAGTGTGAAGACCACGACGGGACTTTCAGCGTACCTGGCTCCCTCCACATTGCCGGCGACGCTTCGCCGAATCAACCACTCACCAGTGGTCGGACGGAAGACGACCAAGTCCCCAATCAGGTCGCCGTTGATTTCTGCGTGAATGCGCGCCGCGGGCTGCACCAACGTGATGGTTCGGCCGGCAAGCCGTATGTGCGCGGTCCGTTTCGTGGTCGTGAGGTTCGGGGCAATCGTGTAGGCGAACTCCTCCAGATCGCCGGTGGCGCTGTCTGACGGCCGCTCGAGCGTCACCCAGGACTGATCGACGTCCGCGGTCCACCCGCATCCGCCGACTCCTCGGAACAAAAAGGAAAACCGGCCACCCGGAGGATCCGGGTCGACCGCCGATCGCAGATCCGCCGGGCTGCTCGGCACGGCAAACACACAGCCGGGTAACCCGCTGCCCGCCTGCGCGCCGCCGCCGATCGGCAGCAGCGGCAGGGATTCGAGATCGAGGTGCAGCACTGCCGAGGTCGAGAACTGCTGCGCCGAATATCGGACGTGGAACTCCGCGTCGTTCACACGCGGCGCGACCGACCGCCACACCGTCAGGTCGCTGCGACCGTCGCCGTCGAAATCGTCGACGACCGGCACGTCACCCCAGATGCCCCACTCGTTGGCGACCGCCGTCGCGAAACCGTATCCCGCCGACGAGAACCGGATGTGCCAGGTCGCCGTCGTCGGACGGAATATGGCGAGGTCGGCGCGGCCATCCCCGTCGTAGTCGCCGGGCACCGGACGATCGCCGGGAATGCCCCAGTCGGTACTGACCATAAGATGCGAACGAATAGCCGGCGCTGGAGACGCGGACGAACCACTGCCCGGTCGCCGGCCGATACACCCCGAGATCGGTTTTACGGTCGCCGTCGAAATCGGCGGCGATGGGCAGGTCTCCCGGGACTCCCCACTGAAACTGCAGTGCCTGGCTGTAGTCATAGCCCGACGACGACAGCAGCACCAACCAGTCGCCGCTCGACGGCCGGTAGACGGTGAGGTCCAGCGTGCCATCGGCGTCGAAATCCGCGGCGAGAGGCACGTCACCGCTCAGGCCCCACTGCACCGTGCGAACGGCGCCGTAGCACGGTACCGTCTGCCCGTTCTGCTGACAGAAGGGCAGGATGTACCAGGTGCCATTCGATGGCCGCCAGACCACCATGTCGGGTTGGCCGTCACCGGTGAAATCGCCGGCGATCGGGAGGTCGCCTTCGATCCCCCACTGAACCGTCATCCAGAGACCGCCCCGGATCCGCCAGGTGGCCGCATCCGTCGTCGCGGGTCCACCACCAAACGTATAACTGACGAAATCCGCATACCCATCGCGATTGAAGTCGTGGCGAGTGGCTCTATTCACCACCTGCGCCTGCGCGGCGGTGGCGACCAACGTCAGTGCCGCCATCATCAGAACGGTACGGGAGCGAGTCGCTCGTGCGGTCATGGGAGCCCGCGGCTTGCGGTGATGTGGTTTGCTTCGAGCGTGCGGCAGTCCGCCACGTTCCTGATGGGCCGCTGGCGCAGATCTTAGGCCATGTACCGGCCACGCGAGTAGGTACTTTGATGTTTGAGTTATTCGCGACGAAGCGCCGCCACCGGATCGAGCCGGCTCGCGTGACGCGCCGGGACCCACGCGGCTGCCGCCGCGACGACCACCAGTGACAGCACTGCGCCGCCGAGGGCCAGCGGGTCGATGGCGCTGACCTGGAAGAGCAGGGTTTGGATCAGCCGCGCTCCGGCCAGCGCGCCCAGCAGGCCGATTCCGGATCCGGCATAAACCGGCAGCATGGCGTCCGCGACTGCGAGACGGACCACGCTCGTGCGGGTCGCGCCCAGCGCCACCCGCACGCCGAACTCACGCGTCCGACGCGCGACGGAATAGGATACGACCGCGTAGACCCCGATTGCCGCCAGGCCGAGCGCCACGATGGCAAAGATCCCGGTCAACTGCGCCGTCAGCCGCTCCCGCCACAGCTCCTCCGCGACGATGGCCGTCATCGTCATGTTGTTGGAAGTGGCCACGCCGCGATCGAGCAGCGTCAGCGCCCGGGGAATCGCCGCCGCGACACCCTCTGGATCCACCGCGGTTCGCACCACGAACGTCATCGTCGTCAACCCGAACTCCGACGACCGCTGCGCAGATGCGAGGTAGACCTCGTCGTCTGGCGGGCTGGTCCAGTCCGACTGGCGCGCGTTCGCGGCTACGCCAATGACCGTGATGGGTGTCTGGACGTCGCTCATGCCCGGGAGCACTACGCGTTGCCCGATGGGCGACGCTCCGGGCCAACGTCGATCGGCCATGGCCTTGTTGATGATCGCAACAGGCGGCGATGAGGGGCCGTCAGCTTCAGAAATGTCGCGGCCACCGAGGAGCGGAAGCTCCATGGTCGCGAAATAGCCCGGTTGAACGATGCGGTACACCGCCGACCATCCCTGACCAGGCGCCGGTCGCGGCCTTCCTTCGATCGTGTAGCCGAGATTCCAGAGATCTCCCGCGAGCGGGAGGTGATTGATCGCGCTGACCGACGTGACGCCTGGCATTGCGGCCAGATGGTCGCGGACCCGCTGGAACATGGGGGATCGGGCCGCACCTTGGGCGTGCGGCGTACCGGCGAGCGACACGTTCGCGATGGCGACGTGATCGACGCGGAAACCGGGATCGACGGCGCTCAGCTTCAACATCGTTCGCGCCATGAGACCCGCACCGGCCAGGAGGACAATCGCCAGCGCCACTTCTCCGCACACGAGCAGAGCCCGGATGCGTTTCCGGCTTGCGCTCTCGGTGAGGCCTTTGCCGCCGTCCTGGAAAGCGCTCGTCACACTGGTCCGCATCAGCTGCACCGCCGGGACCAGTCCCGTCACGATTCCGCCGACAAGCGTGGCCAGCGACGCCATCGCGAACACGCGGAGGTCGAAGGTCACTTCCTGCTGGCGTGGCAGGCTGCCGGCCGGCACCATGGCGAGCAGCCAGTTGATCCCCCAGAACGCGAACAGCACGCCGACCAGTCCGCCGGCCGCCGCGAGCAGAACGCTTTCGGTCAGCATCTGCCGGATCACGCGGCCGTGGGTCGCGCCAATCGCGACGCGCACTCCGATCTCCCTCTGACGGCCGGATGCGCGGGCCAGCAGCGCGTTGGCCACATTTGCGCAGGCGATCAGCAGCACGAACGTGACCATCGCCATCAGCGCCAGGAGCATGGGGCGGATGCCGGACACGACTCTGTCGAGCAAGGGCCGCACCGTGATTCCCACGCCCGTGTTCGTCTGCGGGAACGCTTGTTCGAGGCGCCCGGCAATCGCGCTCATTTCGGCCTCTGCCTCCGCGACGCTGACGCCATCCCCGAGTCGTGCGAACAGCCGCAGTGACCGCCCGTCGCGATCCTCGAGTCTGCGGGCGAGGGACAACGGCGCCCATATCTCGGCTCGTGTCTGCCAGAACGGCGCAAATCGGAACGATGCCGGCATCACGCCGACGACCACGAACGGTTCGCCGTTCATGGAAATCGTGCGGCCGATCACCGAGCGATCGCTTCCGAAGCGCCGTTGCCACAGCCCGTGGGCCAGCACCACGACCTTCTCGTGCCCTGGCCGATCGTCGCCTTCGACGAACGTCCGTCCGATCAGGGGCGGGACGCCAAGCAGACTGAACAGATCCGGCGATACCTGCAGCCCGGAGAGGACTTCAGGGCGCTCACCGCCGCCGAGCGTGCCGCCCCAGGCCTGGGCGGCGCCCAGCCCTTCGAACGAGCGGGCGTCGCGGCGATAGTCGAAGTAGTCGGCAGGCGAAACCGGACCGCTTGCGGTGGGGCCGCGAAGCGCCACAACCAGCCGGTCGGGGTCCTTATACGGTAGCGGCCGCAGCAAGACGGAGTCGACGACCGTGAAGATGGCAGTCGTGGCGCCAATGCCGAGCGCGAGCGCGAGGATCGCCAGAAGCGTAAAACCGGGCTCGCGGCGGAATATACGAACCGCATATCGAAGATCGCCGGCAAGTGTCGCCATGTTGCCCTTTGACGGGTGCGGGCAGTCCCGGGTTAGCCGCCGGCAGTGTCGCGGCGTTCTCGAACTTCATGCGGCCCTTGGTGCGTTCAAGCAGTTTTTCGGCAGGAGCTGGAGAGCGTCGCTGCGGTCTACTGAAGAGACAGTGCTCGAGAACCCTGCGCTAACAGCCGGAGGATCTACGGCTGAGCAATTTCCAGACCTGACTCCCTCTCCCCGGCCGACCGATAACAGGAGATGAGAGACAGCATCCAGCAATGCTCAGGTGGTGACTTTCTTGCACGCGTCGGAGGAACGATGACAGCGGCCGACAGGCGATATTCAAACCGTCGCGTTTTCTCTGACCGGCGAAGCACCGATCGTCGTAGCGTGGGGCACGCCGCCACCGCGACTGAGGCGGCGACCTGCCCAAAGTGTGGATCACGACGGACGGTGTTGACGACCGGCGTGTCGTCGGACTCGGACCATTTCGGTCTGTTCCGCTGCGACGTCTGTTTTTCTCGCTTCGTGCGGCCAGGCCTGTTCGCCTCCAGCGGAGCGGAATCCGTGGACCTCGACCAGGACTCTCACCGTCAGCCCCTGCTTTGAGCTGGACCGGTCAGCGCCTGGCCTACGTGCGGTCGGGTTCCGGAGGGTCGTGGTCTGCCGTTCTTCGGCCTCCACGATCAGCCGTGCGCCGATGATCGATGTGCCGCCTCGACGGCTCGGGTAGCCGGAACTCCGCCGTTTCGCCACCACCGACCCGGCTCAACCACGCTTCAGCCGTTTCCCTGACATCCTCCGCTCCCTGGGCTGGCCGGCGCAACGCGACCTCCGGTCCGTTGTAGATCACAATCCAGCCCGTGTCTGCTGTGCCCCACAGCTCAAAGCGCCACGGCCCGACGATCCACACCACGTTGACGTCGTCTGGAGACGGTGGGATCTCGAAGGGTGGTGGTCCCATGACTAGTCACTTCCGAGGCTTCTCGCCACGCGGATGCAATCATGGCGCCCGCGGTAATCAGCGCGGTACCCGTCCTGTCTGATTCGCGTCCTATGTCCCGTGTACCGCCATTGCTGCAGTACCGAGTCGATTTCCGCAGCGCCTTCAGGCTCGGTGTCGGGACGCCATTCGAGGCAAGATTCACGCATGCAGAGACGAACGAGCATGGGCCTCACGCCCGACTCCTTCCAGTCGATCCGCTTCGCCACGCCACAGCGCCTCCTCGGCGCGGATCGCCTGATGACACTGGCGGCGGAGGTCGGTGCCGCCGGCGCCCATGGCGGCATGCCCGACATCAGCTTCGAGTGGGCCCGCCGGACGCGCCGGATGAAGGATGAGCTCGACATGTATCTGGAGATCCAGACGTTCCTGCCGCGTGACGATCCCGGCGAGTTCGAGCATGCGGTGAAGGTGGCGAAGGAGGCCGGGGCCACCAGCCTGCGGGCGGTGTGTCTGCTCGGGCGCCGATACGAGCTGATGGCCAGCCTCGACGACTGGAAGCAGGCGGTCGCCGGCTTCCATGCCCAAATCGCGGCCGCCATCCCGATCGTCGAGCGGCACCGCATGCCGCTCGGCATCGAGAATCACAAGGACTGGCGCGTCGATCAGCAGGTCGCCCTGCTCGAGCACTACGACAGCGAATACCTCGGCGTGTGCCTCGACACCGGCAACAACCTGGCGGTGCTGGACGATCCGATGGAGACGATCGAGAAGCTGGCGCGCTGGACCTTCAACGTCCACTTCAAGGACATGGCGATGGAGGAATGCGAGAACGGCTTCCTGCTGTCAGAAGTGCCGCTCGGCGAGGGCATCCTGGATCTGCCGCGGATCGTCGAGATCATCCGCAGCGCAAGGCCGGACGTGCGCTTCTCGCTCGAAATGATCGTTCGCGATCCGCTGGCCGTCCCCTGCCTCACCGACCGCTACTGGGCGAGCTTCGAGGGGGTGAACGGGCTCGCGCTGGCACGCGCGCTCGCGCGCATCCGCGCCAGCCGAACGGACAAGCCGTTGCCACGGATCACCGGCCTCGATCCGGATCAGCGGCTGGCGCTGGAGCACGAGCTCGTCGATCGATCGATTTGCTACGCGCGGGACCGCCTCGGGCTGGTGTGATCGGGGAGCTACGGAGATCGACGGAGGTACCGGATCTCAAAAACGGAGTAACGAAACCAACGGAGTAAACGGAAAAATATTTGTTTTCTCTGTTTCCTTCGTTCTCTCCGTTGCTCCGTTTTTGAGATCCGGTACCTCCGTCGATCTCCGTCGATCTCCCGTCAGCGGATCATCGGCAAGATCGTCGAATCATTTTTCGCCGTGCCCGGCCGCTTCGTCTTGTACTTCTCCGCCGACAGCACGATCTGGTCGATCGACAGCCCGTCCTCGCGGGTCTGAACGCGGATGCGCTGCCAGCCACCGTCGGCGAAGCGGATCGTTCCGCCGTTCCGATTGACCGCGCCCCACCCGTCGTCTTCCCAGCCCCAGCCGGAGATGCCGCAGCCTGAACACTCCTCGAGGTTGAACGGCAGGGCGCCGGTCGTGCCGATTCGGTAGACGGGCGCGCCGGCGGCATCGATCGCCGTCTCGAACTGCACCCACGCCGAATCATTGGCCCAGTGGTTGTTCTCGGCCTTGCCGCGAATCCAGAGTTTGTAGTCCTGCGTGGGATCCGGGATGAACCAGAGATCGAAGTAGTGCTCGGGTTCGGCGGCAGGCGTGTTCACCTTGGCGGCGCCACGATCGGGATTGTAGGTGCGGAATTCCGAGGCGGCGGTCGGATCATACGTCGCCAGCCATTCGCCCGCGCCATCGCCGCCGAACCCTGTGTGCAGCACGATCTCGCGCACCGGCAGGACCGTCAAGGTCGCCGTATCCTCGGCGACCCCGCCACGGCCGTCGGAGACCCGGAGCGTGATCACATAGGTGCCCGGACGAAACTGCGGCACCTGCAGCGCCCCATAGGTTCCAAGCACGTTGCCGGCTTGATCTCTCCACTCGAAGATGAGGCTGTGCTGGTCCGGATCGGAGGAGCTCCACCCTGAGAAGTAGAACGAATCCTCCTCGTCATCGTTGAACGTCTCGCGGTAAGTGAGCGTGACGTCGGGCCCGGCATCGGCAATCGGTGCGCGGTTGGTCTGGCTGCGCTGGCCGAGCAGCACACCGTTGGAGCCATCGAGCACGATGTCCGGAACGCCGTCCCGATTGACGTCGGCAACCGCGAGGCCCGACGTCCAGGGCGCGAGCCCTTGCGGCGGTCCGAAGGTGCCGTCGCCTCTGTCCAAATGAGACCGCGAGCGGACTGTTCGTGACGGCATCGAGGTGGCCATCCTCGTTGAGGTCGCCGATCGCCAGCCGATACGCGTTGCTTTGCAGAAGCGGTCGCCGGGGCCAGACCGCCGTCGCCGGTGCCCAGCATGACCAGCATGAGCTCCCAGGTGACGCCGATCACGTCCAGTCGTCCATCGTGGTCGAGATCGGCGATCTCGAGATCGACGATGTTCGCGGGGACCGGCTGGTTGACGGTGCGGGAGAAGCCGCCGCGGCCGTCGCCGAAAAAGATCTGCAGCACCAGGTCGTTGATGCCGTCGCGCGCCATCGACAGCAGCACATCGAGCCGCCCGTCGCCATCCAGATCGCTCACCGCCAGCGCGTTGGTCCCCTGCGCCAGAGGCGTCGTCACCCCGAGCGTGAAGGTCCCGTCGCCGCGGCCGGTGTAGGTCTGCAGGACGGCGATGCGGGTGCGCCAATCGGCCAGCGTCACCAGCAGATCGACGCTGCCGTCCCGGTTCATGTCGGCCGCCACCAGATGGCGTGCTTCGGTGTCGGTATTCCACGAGCCGGCGGAGGACGAGGACGGAAAGTTCCCGCGGCCGTCACCGAAGAACACCCGCACCGCCCGCAGCTCGTACTTGTCCAGCGCGACGATGTCCTGATGACCGTCGCGGTTGACATCCACGGCGATCGGCGAGAAGGCCGGTCCGGGCAACTGGAACCGCGTACTGCCGTCGAGGAGGATGCTGCCGTCTTCCTGGACGACGTCCGGACGATCGTTGTGGTTCAGATCGGCGAGCGCCACCGCGCCCCAGGAATCGTCGGCCGCCGGGAGCTTCTGCAAGCTGAACACGAGACCCGGCGCGACCAGCGCGGTGGTGTTCACCAGGACGCTGGCGGTGCTGCTGAATTCGTTGGCGGTGGCGAGATCCGGCAGACCGTCGCCATCGAAGTCGGCGACCGCGACCGCCCGGCTTCCTGATCCCGCCGCTTGGACGTGAGCGTCCGTGAACGTTCCCGGGCGCGCCGGCATGCCGAGGTGCACCGCGACCGTACTGGATGCGCGATTGGCGGTGACGAGATCCAGCCACCCGTCATGATCGATGTCTGCGGCGGCGATGCCGCGCGGCGACGTGCCGGTCGGAGTGGTCACTCGCCAGGCGAGACCGCTCGCCGAGCCGTGCAGCGTATAAATCGCGCTGTTGGACGAGGAGGCCGCGGAGAGATCGAGCCAGCCGTCCCGGTTGTAATCGCCGGAGGCGAGCACGTTGACCGCCCCGCCAACGGTGACGTTCTTCTGGACCATCCCTCCGGTGGCCGTGCTGTAGAACACCGCGACGATGTTGATGCCGCTGCCGGCGATGGCGATGTCGAGCCAGCCGTCGTGGTTGAAGTCGGCGGCCACCACGCCCTGCGGATGGCTGATCGAACCGAACCGCTCCTCCCTCGCGACCCAGCCAGCGCCGTCGCCGTACAGAACCCGCCACGCGCCGGTCGCGTATTCCGTGACGATGAGGTCGAGCACACCGTCGCGATCGCGATCGCCCAGCGCCACGCCGCGGGGATTCGCCCCGGGCATCGGATACGCGCGCTGGACGAAATCGCCGTCGCGGCCGGTGCTGAGCAGCACCGTGACCCCTTCGAGATCGGCGTTCGCAATCACGAGATCGGTCCAGCCGTCGCGGTTGAGATCGCCGGCGGCCATCTCGAACGGTCCCCCGCCGACCGCAATTGTGCGAGACCGCACGAACCCGCCGGTCGTCTGGAGTCGATTGAGCCAGATACCCACCGAGCCGCCACCGGTCCCGGCCTGCGCAAAGTCCGGGAACCCATCGCGATCGAAGTCGGCCACGGCGATCGCCCGCGGCTGCGTCACCGACTTGACGTCCGTCCTGGCGAAATCCAGCACCGGCTGCGCGGCGGCGACTGCGCCGGAGGCCAGGAACATCGCGGTAAGGACCAGAGTGCGCATGGAGTTGTCCAGAATGGGCAATAGACAGCCGAGTCAGAGTGGCCGTGTGACCTCGTCAGCTGTCAGTGCAAGCAGGGCACCAGGCCGCTCAGGGGGAACTGCCGCAGATCGCACCTGCGGGACGCAAGGCATGTCACAAAGGAGACGATGGTGTGTCGAAAGAGATAGGCTGGCTCGGCTTCCGGGCTCCCCGGCGCTCCAAGCGCCCTGGTGCTCGCGCCATAGGGGTCTTTCAGACGCGGCTGGGTGGATTCGACGGCCAGTGAACGTAACAGGAGGGCCAGGAGGTCAGGAGGAAACCAATATTTTCTCCTGATCTCTGGCCCTCCTGTGATCGCGAGCGTTGTCGTTGCCCAAGTCGCGAGTCCAAGCACCCGGCTGCTCGGGGCATAGGGGTGCTTTCAGCAGCACATTGGGGAAGTCGAGGGCCGTTTCCCTGAGACCATGACGGGAGCGTCACAACCATTTGGGTGCGTCACCCATCCAATGGCAAGCGCGCCAGCACTCCGCCATCCCGAACGGTGGAGCTCGAGAGGGCGGCCTTGGACCTGAGAGGCATCATGAACACGGACACTGCTCGAGGACACGGCGCGCGACCTGCGCCACGGTATTCGCGTGCTGCGGCGGGCGCCCGGGCTTCACCGCCGGCGCGTTGGGGACGCTGGCGCTCGGCATCGGCGCCACCGCCGCCATTTTCAGTGTCGTGCGCACGGTGATGCTGGAGCCGCTGCCCTACCATCAACCCGACCGCATCGTCACCGTCTGGGAGACCAACCGCGGGGCGACCGTCCGGAACGTGATTGCTCCGGCCAACTTCGTGGCGTGGCGCGAGCGGACCCGAACGCTCGACGGTCTGGGGATGGTGGGACCCGCCGGTCTGACCCTGATCATCGACGGCGCGCCGCTCCAAGACGCCGGGGCTCGCGGTCTCCGCCGATGTGTTTGGCGCGCTCGGGGTGCAACCGGCGCTCGGGCGAAGCTATACCCCCGAGGAAGACTTCGGCGGCAACAACGCGGTCATCGTCCTCAGCCACGAATTCTGGCAGCGCCGGCTGGCGGGGCGGGCAGACGTGCTGGCGATGACGCTGACCACGGATGGCGGGCCCCGCACCGTGATCGGGGTCATGCCTCCCGGGTTCACGCTCGTCGGTCAAAAGGCGGATTTCCTGATTCCCTACGGCCAGACGCTCGAGCAGCTGCGCGCCGACGCCGCGGACGCGGCAGCTCCTATGCGATCGCGCGGCTGCGGGACGGCGTGTCGTTCGAGCAGGCGTACGGCGACATGCGCAGCATCTACGCGCAGCTCGAGAAAGAGGAGCCGCAGCGCAACGCCCGGCGCACCGTGATGCTTTTCACGCTGCAGGAACAGCTGGTCGGCGAGCTCCGGCCGGCGCTGTTCGCGCTGATCGGCGCGGTCGCGCTGGTGATGCTCGTGGCCTGCGTCAACGTGGCCAACCTGCTGCTGGCGCGGAGCGCGGCGCGCGAGCGCGAGGTCGGGCTTCGAACCGCCCTCGGGGCCGAACGCCGAAGGCTGGTGCGCCAGATGCTGACCGAAAGCCTGGTGCTCGCGGTCGCCGGCGGCGTCGCGGGTCTGGGTGTTGCGGCGCTCTTCCATCGCGGCCTGCTCGCGCTGGTGGGCGATCGCATCCCGATTCCGCGGCTCGACCAGATCACGCTCGATCTCCCGGTGCTCGCCTTCACGATGGCCGTCGCCGCTGGCGACCGGCCTGGTCTTCGGTCTCGTGCCGGCCTTCGTCTCCACCAGCCACGCGAACGAGGCGCTGCGCGATGGCGGACGTCATGGCGGCGGCCGCCGGCTCCACCGCGTGCTCGGCACCCTCGTCTCTGCTGAAGTGGCGCTGTCGCTGGTGCTGCTCGCCGGCGCCGGTCTGTTGATGCGCAGCCTGCATCCGCCTGCAGCGCACCGATCTCGGCTTCCGCGCGGAAGGCGTGCTGACGGCGGCGGTGCAGCTGCCGGCCACGCGCTACGACGCTGCCGCGGGCCGACCACTGTGTTCCGCGAATCCCTGTCGCGCATCGCCGCGCTGCCCGGGGTCCGACACGCGGCCGGAGCCTCGTGCTTGCCGGTGCCGTTTGCCTGCATCGGGACCAGCTTCTGGCGCGTCGATCAGCCACGGCCGGCCGACGGCCAGTTGGCCTCGAGTCAGGTGCGGCCGATCACGCCGGGCGTTCTTCCGGACGCTGGGGATTCCACAGGTGGCCGGCCGTGACTTCGCCGACTCCGACACCGCTGGAGTCGCCGCCAGTGGCGATTGTCAGCGAAGAGCTCGTGAGGCAGCAGTTCCCCGATGGCAGCCCGCTCGGCCGCCGCCTGCGCGATCAACGTGGACCACGGCAACGGCCGGGACGACGTGGAGTGGACGGTGGTCGGGGTCGTCGGCAACACCCGGTCCACGCTGGATGGACCGGTGCGCCAGACCATAGGGCTTTCCTGAAACCATGACGGGAGCGTCACAACCATTTGGGTGCGTCACCCATCCAATGGCAAGCGCGCCAGCACTCCGACATCCCGAACGATGGAGCTCGAGAGGGCGGCGTGGGACCGCTGAGGCATCATGAAAACGACACTGCTCGACGAGACAGCACGCGACCTCCGCCACGGCCTCCGCGTGCTCCGCGGAGCGCCGGGCTTCACGGCGGCGGCGCTGGCGACCCTGGCGCTCGGCATCGGCGCAACGTCTGCGATTTTCAGCATCGTCCGCGCGGTGATGCTGGAGCCGCTGCCCTACCATGAGCCCGAGCGCCTGGTCACTGTGTGGGAAACCAACCGCGGCGGCGCCGTCCGGAACGTGATCGCGCCGGCCAACTTCGTGGCGTGGCGCGAGCGGACCCGCACGCTCGACGGTCTGGGGATGATCGGTCCCGCCGGCCTGACCATGATGATCAACGGCCAGCCATACAAGGCCTCAGGGCTCGCGGTCTCGGGCGATGTGTTCGGCACGCTCGGTGCCCAGCCGGCGCTCGGCCGCGGCTACACCCCGGAGGAAGACTTCGGGGGCAACAGCGCGGTCATCGTTCTCAGCCACGAGTTCTGGCGGCGACAACTGGCCGGCCGCGCCGACGTGCTGGCGATGACGCTGCCCACGAATGCCGGCCCGCGGACGGTGGTCGGGGTGATGCCTCCCGGGTTCACCCTCGTCGGTCAGAAGGCCGACTTCCTGATGCCGTACGGTCAGACGCTGGAGCAGCTGCGGGCGACCAGCGGCCGCGGCAGTTCGTATGCGATCGCGCGGTTGAAGGACGGCGTGTCGTTCGAGCAGGCCTACAGCGAGATGCGCAGCATGTACGCCCAGCTCGAGAAGGAAGAGCCGCAGCGGAACGCCCGCCGCACGGTGATGCTCTTCTCGGTGCAGGAACAGCTGGTCGGCGAGCTCCGGCCGGCGCTGTTCGCGCTGATCGGCGCGGTCTCGCTGGTGATGCTGGTGGCCTGCGTCAACGTCGCCAACCTGCTGCTGGCGCGGAGCGCCGCCCGGGAGCGCGAAGTCGGTCTGCGAACCGCGCTGGGCGCCGAACGCGGGCGGCTGGTGCGCCAGATGCTGGCGGAAAGCCTGGTGCTCGCCGCCGCCGGCGGCGTCGCGGGTCTCGGGGTCGCGGCGTTGTGCCATCGCGGCCTGCTCGCGCTGATTGGCGACCGCATCCCGGTGCCGCGGCTCGAGCAGGTGGCGCTCGATCTGCCGGTGGTCGCCTTCACGATGGTCACGGCGCTGGCAACGGGACTGGCCTTCGGTCTCGTGCCGGCCTTCGTTTCCACCAGCCATGCCAACGAGGCGCTGCGCGACGGGGGCCGTCATGGCGGGGGCCGCCGGCTGCACCGCGTCCTCGGTGTGCTGGTGGTCGCCGAGGTGGCGCTGTCGCTGGTGCTGCTGGCCGGCGCCGGGCTGCTGATGCGCAGCCTGCTCCAGCTGCAGCGGACCGACCTCGGCTTCCGAGCGGAGGGGGTGCTCACGGCGGCAGTGCAGCTGCCAGACACGCGATACGATGCTGCAAAGGCCGGCCACTTCTTCCGCGAGTCACTGTCCAAGGTCTCCGCGCTGCCGGGAGTGCGGGCCACGGCCGCGGCCTCGTGCCTGCCGGTGCCATTCGCCTGCATCGGCACCAGCTTCTGGCGCGTCGATCGGCCGCGGCCGGCGGATGGCCAGCTATCGTCCAGCCAGGTGCGGCCGATCACGCCGGCGTTCTTCCGGACGCTTGGCATTCCACAAGTGGCGGGACGTGACTTCTCCGACGCCGACACCGTGGACTCGGTCCCGGTGGCGATCGTCAGCGAAGAGCTCGTCAGGCAGCAGTTCCCCGACGGCAGCCCCCTCGGCCGCCGGCTACGCGTCAACTTCAATCACGCCAACGGCAGAGACGATGTGGAGTGGACGATCGTCGGAGTCGTCGGCAACATCAGGTCGTCGCTGGATGGGCCGGTTCGCCAGACCATCTTCGTCCCGACCACGCAGCGTCCCAACAACGCCCTGACGTTGTTCGTCCGGACCGAACAGGAGCCGATGCTGCTCGCGACCGGGGTGACGCGAGTGGTCCAGGCGATGGAACCGGAAGCGCCGGTCGGGCTGCGGACGCTCGAAGAGGTGATCGGCAGCACAGTGGCGCGTCCACGCGCGATTTCGGTGCTGCTCGGCGTGTTCGCGCTGGTCGCGCTGGCGCTCGCGGCGGTCGGAGTCTACGGCGTCATGTCGTATTCGGTGCGGGAGCGGACCCAGGAAATCGGCGTCCGCATGGCGCTCGGCGCGACGGCCGGGTCGGTGTTCCGCCTGGTGATCGGCCAGGCGCTGCGCCTGGTCTCGATTGGCGTCGCGGTCGGGCTCGCCGCGGCCGCGGCGCTGACGAGAGTGCTCGAACGATTGCTGTTCGAGGTCGACGCGCTCGATCCCTGGACGTTCGCGGTCACGGCGCTGATCCTGCTGGTGGTCGCGACCGTGGCGTCGTACGTGCCGGCGCGCCGGAGCATGCGGCTGGCCCCGGTGGAGGCGCTGCGGACGAATTAGAAATAGGAGACAGGAGACAGGAGACAGAAACAAGAACAGAAGATTGAGCCGCTCTGGTTTTCTGTCTCCTGTCTCCTGTTTCGGTCTCCGTGCTTTCAGCGGCAAACCGGGTGATTCGAGGGCCGGTGCGCTTTTACAGGAGAGCAGGAGATCAGGAGGAAACCAATAGCTCTTTTCTCCTGATCTCCTGGCCCTCCTGTGATCACCAGCGCTGCGAAGGGCCCCGGTCGCGGCTCCACGCGCCCCGATGCCTCGCGGCATCGGGTGCCTTGAACTGCAAATTGGGAAAAATCGAGGCCGGTGAACTTTCGTGAGGCGGCGTCAGGCCTCGCTGCGCAGCGCGGTCACGGGATCGACCCGCGCTGCCCGGCTTGCCGGGATCAGCGCGGCCAGCAGTCCGATGGCCGTCATGCCGACCGCGGCCACCGTGAATGCCAGCGGATCCAGCGCCGACACTTCGAAGAGCAGGCCTTTGACCACTCTGGTCAGCGCCACCGCGCCGGCGAGACCGGCGACCAGTCCGACCAGGATCATCGTCAGCGCGTTGCGCAGCACCTGCGACAGCACGTCCCGCGCGCGGGCGCCGAGCGCCATCCGGATCCCGATCTCGCGGCGCCGCTGATTCACGGCGTGTGACAGCACGCCGTAGAGCCCCAGCGCCGCGAGCAGCGCCGCGATTACGGCGAACGTCCCGATCACCCAGGTCGGCTCCGTGCGGCCCGCCAGCGTCAGCTGCTTGACCTGGGCCATCGTCCGCACGTCGCCCAGCGGCAGATGCGGGTCGAGCTCCTTCACCGCCTCGCGAACACCCGGCATCACAGACGCCGGATCGCCATGCGTGCGGAGCACCAGCTTGATCTCTCGCCGCGGTGACTGCAACAGCGAGACGTAGGAGACGTCCGGCGTGGTCGACTCCAGATCGTTCACGCGCTCGTTGCGGATGACCCCCACGATTTCGATGTCTTCGACCTTGCCGGGCTGACCGCGGTTCTCGTACTGAGGGTTCACCAGCCGCGCGACCCGCCCGACGACCGCTTTCGGATCGGCGACCTTGAAGCGTTCCGCCAGCTTGCGGGCGAGCGACTCGTTGACGACCACGACGCGCGGAGCGCCGATCCGGTCGTTCCTGGAGATGGCCCGGCCGGCCAGCAGCGGGATGTCGAGCGTGGTGAAGTAGTCGGCATCGACCCGCTTGAAGCGCACGAGGATGCTGCCCTCGGTGCCGGGGACGTCCATGCCGTCAGCCTGTCGCACCTCGCGCAGCGGTATGTCGGTCGACACCGCGGCGCGCTCGACGCCGGGCACAGCGCGGAGGCGATGCCCGACCGCCTCGATGAAGCGAGCCGCCGCCGCCGAGTTTGGATAGGTCCCGATCGACAGGTCGGCCGACATCGTAATCACGTTGTCGATCCGGACACCGGCATCGACCTGCTGCAGCTTCAGCAGGCTCTTGAACATCAGCACCGCGCCGCACACCAGGACCAGCGAAATCGCGACTTCGGCGGCGACAATCAGGCGCCGGGCGCCTTCGCGTGAAGTCGAGCCGCGCGCGGTCAGGCCGGCGGCGTTGCCGAGCGCCCGCGACGACATCTGCAGCGCCGGCAGCACGCCGACGATGAGCGACACACCAATCGCGGCCGCACCGGCAAAGCCCAGGACGCGAAGGTCGAGCGACAGCGCCGCGGTGGCCGGCAGCGTCGGGCGGAGCAGCGGCGTCGCCGCTTCGATCATCAGATAGGCAAGGCCGATCCCGGCGACGGCGCCGATCAGGCACAACACCAGGCTCTCGGTGAGGACTTGCGCAATCAGCCGTCCCCGTCCGGCGCCGATCGCGGCCCGGATGCCCATCTCTTTCCGGCGGGACACACCTTTGGCCAGCATCAGGTTCGCGATGTTGGCCGACGCCAGCAGCAGTACCAGCACCACCGCGCCGAACGCGACCGGAATCGACCGCTTGAGGCTGTCTCCCACCAACAGGCCGGCCAGCGGATCAAGTGCAACGCTCCAGTCGCGCTTCGACGCCGGCTGCACGTCGGCGAGGCTGGCGGCGACGCCACGCATCTCCGCGCGGGCCTGCTCCAGGGTCACGCCGGCTTTCAGCCGGCCTACCGCGCCCAGCCAGTGATAGCCGCGGGTTCGCTGTTCGGGCGCGAACAGCAGCGGTTTCCAGAAGCCGGCCACTTCACGGTCGAAGCTGCCAGGGGGTAACACGCCGACGACCTGGTGGGCTTCGCCGTCGAGCATCACAGGGCGATTGAGGATGTTGGGATCACTGCCGAACCGGTCCTGCCAGACCGCGTGGCTCACGACCACGACCGGTGCCGCGCCCGGTTCCTCGTCTTTCGGGAGAAACGTGCGGCCGACCGCCGCTTCGACGCCGAACACCTTGAAATAATCGGCCGAGACCAGCGTCCCATTCAGCCGCGACGGCTCGCCGTCGCCGGTCACCGCGACGCTCAAGCCGCGGGTGGCCGACAGCGCCTCGAACGAAGTGCTGAGACGCTTCCAGTCGAGCAGATTGAGCGTGGTGATGCCGTTACGGGTCGACGGGGTGGGCTGTTCGGATACACGAACGATGCGATCCGGGTCGGCGTACGGAAGCGGTTTCAGGAGGACCGCGTCGAGCAGGCTGAACATGGCGGCGTTGGCGCCGATGCCAATCGCCATCACGCCGATCGCAATCGCCGCGAACCCGCGGTCGCGAAGGAGCAGGAGCACGCCGTAACGGACGTCCCGGAGGAAGGTGTCGATCCAGCGGACGCTCCGCTCATCGCGGTGGGTTTCTTTCATCGATTCGATGCTCCCGAAATTGCGGCGCGCCGCGCGCCGCGCCTGTTCCGGCGACAGCCCGGCCGCGATGCCGTCGCGCTCGGCGAGCTCGAGATGGGCGATCACTTCGCCTTCGAGCTCGCGATCGAGGCGCCGCGCCTTGACCAGCGCCAGCACCCGCCGAACGAGGTGGATCATGATTTCGCCTCGAAGAATCGGGCGACCAGCGCCGTCGCACGCTCCCAGTTCCCCACTTCGACGTGCAACTGCTGCCGGCCTCCCGTCGTCAGCGAGTAAATCTTGACCTGGCGCCTGGTCTCGGAGACGCC
Source organism: uncultured Acidobacteriota bacterium (assembly GCA_963717745.1). Lineage (GTDB taxonomy): Bacteria > Acidobacteriota > Vicinamibacteria > Vicinamibacterales > 2-12-FULL-66-21 > JACCXG01. Next base: position 90,740 of record CAVQXJ010000032.1, on the reverse strand, counting down.
CCACTGGGTCTCGATCCAGCCTTTCTGCTCGAGCCGTATCAGCGCCGGATAGATCGAGCCCTGGCTCATGGTGAGGAGGTTGTCGGCCACCTGCTCGATGCGGCGGGCGATGCTGTAGCCGTGCATCGGCCCCATCGCGGCCAGAGTCTGCAATATGACCAGGTCGAGGACGCCGTAGGGAACTTCGGTCTTGTGTTTGGACATGTCGAATTTCGACAGGTTCAAGTGTCGACTTTCGACAGGTGCAAGTCAACTGATTTGGGACCGTTGCCTACGGTTCGCGGTCCGTGTTCGCGGGTCGCGGTTCGCGGGTTCGCGGACGGAGCCGTTCGAAGCTGCTGGGTTGAAGACGCCACAACCAGCTGGTCGCGATGTGTTCCACCCAGATGGTTCGAATGACTCTGTGAGGGTTTTTCGAACCGCGAACCCGCGAACCGCGAACCCGCGGCTCGGGATCCGCACTAGACCGGATTCCGGCGCGGTCAGCGGCTCGATAGGATCGATGGCGATGCACTCTTCCGACCTGATCCTGACGGTCACCGGCGGGCTGGCTGCGGCGCTCCTGTTCGGCTACATCACCCGGCGTCTCGGACTGTCCACGATCGCCGGATACCTGCTGGCTGGCACACTGGTCGGCCCCCATACGCCGGGGTTCGTGGCCGACAGCTCGATCGCCGAGCAGCTGGCCGAGCTCGGGGTCATCCTGCTGATGTTCGGCGTCGGCCTGCAGTTCCATCTCGAGGAGCTGCTCGCGGTACGGCGGGTGGCGATCCCCGGGGCGGTGCTGCAAAGCGCGGTCGCCACGGTGCTGGGCGCGGTCATCGCGCGCGGGTTCGGGTGGGACTGGTCGGCCGGTCTGGTGTTCGGCATGGCGCTGGCGGTCGCCAGTACCGTGGTGCTGATACGGGTCCTCGCCGACAACAATGACCTGCACACCCCGAGCGGGCACATCGCCGTCGGTTGGCTGGTGGTCGAGGACCTGTTCACCGTCGTGGCGCTGGTGCTGCTGCCGGCGCTCTTCGGCGGGAACGAGACGACTTCACCCCTGTGGATGGTCCTGCTGGTCACGGCGGTGAAGGTGACGGCCCTGGTTGCGTTCACCGCGATCGTCGGCACGCGGGTGATCCCGCGAGTGCTCGGTCACGTGGCGCAGACCCGGTCGCGCGAGCTCTTCACCCTGACGGTGCTGGTCGTGGCGCTGGGCATCGCCGTCGGGTCGGCCCTGGTGTTCGGCGTCTCGATGGCGCTCGGCGCGTTCCTGGCCGGCATGGTGGTCGGCCGCTCCGAGTTCAGCCTGCGCGCGGCCTCCGACGCGCTGCCGATGCGCGACGCGTTCGCGGTGCTGTTCTTCGTGTCGGTCGGCATGCTGCTGGATCCGGGCTATCTGCTGGTGGCGCCCGGCCTCATCGCGGCCACGCTCGCGGTCGTGCTGCTGGGCAAGCCGCTGATCGCGCTGCTCACCGTCAGGGTGCTGGGCTATCCGTTCAGGACCGCGCTGACGATTGCGATCGCCCTCGGCCAGATCGGCGAGTTCTCGTTCATCCTCTCGACCCTCGGCCGCGAGCTCGCGATCCTTCCGGCGGCCGCGACCAACACGCTGGTGGCCGCCTCAATCGTCTCGATCGTCCTCAATCCGCTGCTCTACCGCGCGATCGAGCCGGCCGACCGCTGGGTCGCGGCCAGGCCAACGCTGGCACGGCTGCTCAATCCGCGGATCGAGGAACCGGGAGCGACCGCCGCGCCATCGAGACCGGCCGCCAGCCCGCGTCATCGCGCCGTGGTCATCGGCTACGGGCCCACCGGCCGCACCGTCGTCAGGCTGCTGCGGGACAACGAGGTCACGCCGACGGTGGTGGAGCTGAACCTCGACACGCTGCGCGAGCTGCGCGACCAGGACACCGACGCCGTCTATGGCGACGCAACCCGACCCGACACCCTGGCCGCGGCCGGCGTGGCCAACGCCGGCACGCTGATCCTGACGTCGGCCGGTATGGAGAACAGCAGCGAGGTGATCCGGGCCGCCCGCGAGTTGAATCCGGATCTGCGAGTGCTCGCCCGGGCGGCCTATCTCCGCGACCTCGACACCTTGCGCCAGGCCGGCGCCGACAGCATCTATTCAGGCGAGGGCGAGGTGGCGCTCGCGTTCACCGAGGACATCCTCGAGAGTCTGGGCGCCACCGCCGAGCAGATCGACCGCGAGCGCGCGCGGGTCCATGACGAGCTCTATTGACCGTCGTCCGTCGTCCGTAGTCCGAAAACCCTGCGAGCAATACTCGAGGGATTTTGCGGTCTACGGTCTACGGTCTACGGTCTACGGTCTACGGTCTGACGGTCTACGGTCTGATGACCGTCCCGTCGCTGCGCCGCGTCGTCCCCCACGAATAGTCGAAATTCGGCGGGCCCGGCGGGAACGGGAACTTGGCCGCCAGCTGCTCGTTCACTTCCATGCCGAGGCCCGGCTTCTCCTGCGCCAGCATGTAGCCGTTCTTCACCTCGGGACAGCCGACGAACACCTCCTGCGTCTCCTTCGGGAAGCTGCCGCCCTCGTGCACGCCGAAGTTGTAGCTGGCGAGCTCCAGCGCGAGCTGCGCGGCGTGGGCGACCGGGGACGCGTCACCCGGCCCGTGCCAGGCGGTGCGGACGCCGAAGTACTCGCTCAACGCCGCGACCTTGCGGGCCGGGCTCAGACCGCCGATCTGCGAGATGTGGATGCGGATGAAGTCGATCAGCCGCTCTTTGATGAGCGGCAGGAACTCCTGCTGCGTGTTGAACAGCTCGCCCATCGCCAGCGGAATGCTGGTCTGCTGGCGCAGCAGCCGGAAATGATCGTTGTCCTCGGGCGGGAACGGATCCTCGAGGAAGAACAACCGGAACGGTTCGAGCGCTTTGCACAGGTTGACCGCCTGATTCAGCGTGATCCGCTCGTGGACGTCGTGCAGGAGCTCCACCTCGTCTCCCAGCTTGGTGCGCATGTGCTCGAAGAACTTGGGCAGCATCCGCACGTAGGGCGCCGGCTCCCAGATCGCGCGCGGATTGGTCGGGCCGATCGCCTCACCGGCGGCCGCACCCGCCGCCGGCGCCGGCGTGGTGCTGCGGGCGCCGTAGCTGGCATATCCGGGCGTCGACACCTGGACCCGGACGTGGCGGAAGCCCTGCTCCATACCGCGGCGGGCGTTCTCCTCGACCTCGGTGAAGCTGGCGCCGCTGGAGTGGTAGTAGCAATCAGCGCCGTGACGCACCTTGCCGCCGAGCAACTGATACAGCGGCATGCCGGCGCGCTTGCCCTTGATGTCCCACAGCGCGATGTCGACGCCGCTCATCGCGTTGAACAGCACCCCGCCGTTCCGCCAGTACGAGCTCATGTAACTCGACTGCCAGATGTCCTCGATCTCGTCGACGTTGCGCCCGATCAGGAACGGCTTCAGATACTGCTCGATCGCGGTGTGCACGACCAGCGCGCGCTGGGTGAAGGTGGCGCAGCCCCAGCCGACCAGTCCCGGCTCGGTCGTCTCGACCTTCACCACCACCAGACGGATCCGGTTCGGCGCGGTCAGGATCGTCTTGATGTCGCGGATCTTGACCGGTCCAGTCCCGCGCACCGCCTGCGCGTACGCGGCGGTCGACGCCGCCGGGGCCAGCGCGCCGGCCAATGCATCCTTCGACGCCAGCAGGGTGGCTCCGCCTCCGAGGGCGATCGAGCCGAGTAGGTCGCGGCGATTCATAAGACTGTCTCCTTGAAAAGACGTGTCGTCGTCAAATCCCAAATCCCAAGCTCCAAATCCCAACCACGCCCAACTTCCAAATCCCAACCCGAACTCCCAATCCCTGGCGCCGTTGGAGGTTGGCCGTTGGGAGTGGTTGGGATTTGGAGCTTGGAGCTTGGGATTTGGCTCGCTCACCAATGCGTCAGCGAGCCGTCGGGCCGCTTGAACACGTTGCGGCGGCCCGGTTCCGTCACCTCGCCAATCTGCGTCAGCAGCTTCATCTCCGCGGTCACGCCGAGCCCGGGGCGCTGGTTCGTGTACGCCTTGCCGTTCTTGAAGTCCAGGCACTCGGGCAGGTAGTCGATTGGCCGGCCGCCGAAGTTGTACTCCATCATGACCGGCCCTGAAAACGTCGACAGGCAGTTGACCAGGCCGGCGGTGGCGATCGGCCCGGTGAAGTGCGGGACGATGCCGACGGCGTGGGTCTCGCAGATCGCCGCGACCTTCATCATCTCGGTGATGCCGCCGACATTCGGCAGGGTCGATCGGATGAAGTCGACGTCATGGTTCTCGACCAGCCGGTTGAAATCCCACTTCAACCCCCACTCTTCGCCATGGGTCAGCGGCACGGTGGTCATCGGCCGCAGCTTGGGGATGTCCTGGAGCGCATGCTCGTCGCGGACCGGATCCTCGACGAAGAACGGATCGAACTCCTCCATCACCTTGCAGGCGCGCACCGCGTCGTTGAAGTCGAAGCGCTGGTGCAGGTCGATGCACCAGTTGCCGTCCGGACCCACGCCCTCGCGCACCGCCTTGCAGTCCTGGGCGATCCGCCTGATCGCGGTGCGGGTGTCGAACACCCCGCCGATCGGCGCGTCGGCCGCACCCATGCGGAACGCGCGGTAGCCCGCCTCCATCGTGGCCCGCGCCCGCTCGCCAATCGACAGCTTGGTGCCCGCCGGCGCCGGGGCGCCGCCGGTGGCGTAACACTCGCAGTAGTCCCGCGCCGAGCCCCCCAGCAGCTCGTGCACCGGCAGCTTCAGCGCCTTGCCCTTGATGTCCCAGAGCGCCAGGTCCAACGCGCCGAGCGCGTGCGTTTTCTCGCGACCCGGCGGATAGAACCACGCGATGTAGGCCTCCTGCCAGATCGCTTCGATCCGGAACGGATTCTTCCCGATCAGGGTCCCGGCCACCTGCTCGAGCGTGTCCTTGGCGCCGCCCTCGCCGATGCCGGTGATCCCGATGTCGGTCTCGACCGTCACCACCATGTTGCTCTGGTTGAACAGCGGGTTGAAGTTTGGCGGGCGGTAGATCCGGACCCGCGTGATCCTGGCCTTCGGCAGATCGGCCGCGGCCTCGAACGGGTCGAACAGCCCGAGGGCCGGCGCCGCGGCGATGGCTCTGAGAAACGTCCTTCGGTTCATCGCATTGCCTCTTAGTGCACCGAGCTGATTTTGTGCGTCAATGCCCCGATCGCGATCCCGCGGACCCGCCTTCGCGCTTCGCGCTACGGCGCGGCAGGCCAGCAACCGCGGACCGCGGAACTGTCGACTAAGATGAGGGCCGACGTCAATGAAGAACAGCGAGCAGCTCACGCCCGCCGCCGCGGCGGTGACGGCGTTGGCGACCTTCCTCTGCTGCGTGCCGACCACCTTTGCCGCCGCGGTCGCGACGACCAGTGTCGGGCTGTTCGTGGCGGATTATCAGGGGTGGTTCCTGACCGCCTCGGTGCTGCTGATCGCCATGGGCGCGTGGCAGGTGCGGTCCGCCCGGCGCAGCTGTTCGACGACGCGCCGGCGAGTGTCGGCGATTCTGCTCGGGGTGTCGGCGGTGATTGTCGTCGCGACCGTGGTGTTTCCGCAGGTGCTGGCCGGGTTCATGGCGGACTGGCTCGGATAAGCCGGAAGAATCCTGATGCGAAAACGTTCCGTCCTGGTCCTCCTGCTCGTCGCGATCGTCGCGGCATTCGTGTGGTATCTGTGGGGCGAGCGTCGCGTCCCCGCCGGTCAGGCGCCGCTGACCTATCTGCGGCAGACCTCGCTCGAGACGCTTCGCGCCGATTTCAACGCGCACGCCGCCGACGTCCGAATCGTCGTGCTGCTGGCGCCCACCTGAAGCAACTGCCTGCGGGGGGCCTCCGCAGTTCAGGACGTGTTGGCGAACCAGGCGCGGACGGGGGTCCGGGTCTTTGTTGTCTGGGAGCCGATTCTGATCACCGACATCGCGCCGCCGATTTCCGCGGTGCTGGGCCGCATGTCCGATTCCCGCGTCCGGCAGTTCTGGGACCCCGACCACCTCGTGTCCGAACAGCTGAAAAAGGATGCGCGCGCGCCGCAACCCGTTCAGGAGTGTTGCGATCGGCGCGGACATCTGTGGGATATGGCTGCGGTCTATCCGTCCGGCGCGACCTGGACCGAGCGGCTTCCCCTCGCCACGATCTTCAACGGTCCGGTCGTCGATGTCATCGACCCGCTTACGGCCGCGCTGACTTCACCAAACCGCTGACCGCATCGGATTTGTTCTATGCTCGCCGAAACAGGAGGCAGCGGAGGGGTGATCGGTCAGCAGGTCGGCCCGTACGCCGTGATCGAGCGTCTGGGCGGCGGGGGCATGGGTGAGGTCTATCTGGCCGAGGACACCCGGCTCGGCCGCCGCGTCGCCCTCAAACGTCCGTCAGAGGCGTTCCTCAGTGCCCCCAATGCGCGGGAACGCCTGCATCGCGAAGCCAGTGCGGCCGGCCGCCTCACGCACCCCAACATCGCGGCGGTCTACGACGTCCTCGACGTCGACTCCTACCCATACATCGTCATGGAGTACGTCGAGGGAGAAACCCTCTCGACCGTGCTCACCCGGGGTCCCCTCACCGTCGAGCGCGCACTCGAAATCGGGCTGCAGATCGCCGACGCGCTCGTCGCCGCCCATGCCCGGGGCGTGGTGCACCGCGACCTCAAACCGGGCAACATCTGCCTGACGGCTGACGGGATCGCCAAGGTCCTCGACTTCGGCATTGCCAAAGGTCCGCTCCCAGCGGAGGCCGCGGTCGACACCGGTCCGCTCAAGACGATTACTGCCGCGGGCCAGGCGATGGGCACCCCTGGCTATTCCTCCCCCGAGCAGATGGTCGGCGCCGCCGCCGATCCACGCGACGACGTCTACGGCCTCGGCATCCTGCTGTACGAGCTTCTCACCGGCCGCCGGCCGTTCGCAGGTGTCGATCCGCTCGAGCTCGCCGTCGCGATGATTACCAAGACGCCGACGCTGGCGCACCAGGTGAACCCGTCGGTGCCCGCGGAGGTCAGCCTGGTCGTCGCACGGGCGATCGCCCGCGACCGCGACGACCGGTATCCATCCGCGCACGATTTCCGCGATGATCTCCGGCGCGTCTCACGGAACCTGGCGACCAGCGTCACCGGGGCGGTCTCGACATCAGACGAGGCGGCCGGCCGCAGGACATGGCGGCGCACGTCGCTGATTGTCCTGCTGGTCATCGCGGGTTGGATGGTGCCGCTCGGCCTGTGGTGGCGGGCCACCCGGGCGCCGCAGCCCGACGACCGGGTCCCCGTCGTGGCGATCCTGCCGTTCGCCAACAACAGTACCCAGGCCGGCGATGCGCCGATCGCGGCGGCGATGCGCGACGTCCTCATTGCGAACCTGGGGGGAGTGCCGGGAGTCAACGTGCTGTCGAAGTCCGCCACCGGCGGAGACAGTCTCGAACGCGGCGATCCAAGGAAGCTCTCGAAGAACATCGGCGCCACCTACCTGGTGGACGGCAGCCTGCAACGCTCCGGAAACGATCTGATGGTGTCGGTGCACCTCGTTCAGGGCGACTCGGGCCTGGTCGTCTGGAGCGGTTCGTACTCCGGTCCGGAGAAAGACATCTTTTCGCTGCAGGAGCGCCTCGCGCAGGGAGTCAGCGGCGCCCATCCTATAGGGACGTCCGGTACGGGCCCGCGTCAGGACCAGAAATCCGGAACCCGCGATGTAGACGCGCTGTCGAAGTACGGCCAGGCAGTGGGGTTCCTGGAGCGGCCGGATATCCCAGGAAATCTGCAGCGCGCTGCGTCCCTCCTGCGGAGTGCGATCGACCGCGACCCGAGCTTCGCGCTGGCCTGGGCCCGGCTCGGTGAGGCATTCTGGGCCACCTACCAGGAGACCAGCGAGCCGAAGTGGGCGTCAGAAGCGACCGCCGCCACCTCCAAGGCGCTGACCCTCGATCAGAATCAGCCGGAAGTCTGGATTTCCCTCGCGTTGATCCACCAGGGCACGGGCCGGCGGGAAGAGGCGCTCACCGAACTGAACCGGGCGCTGACGCTGCAGGCGAACAGCGACGACGCCCATCGGTTGATGGGACAGGTGCTGCAGGCACTGGGTCGCAACCAGGAGGCGGAGAAACACTATCGCGAAGCGGTGGCGCTGCGGCCGAACTACTGGCGGCACTACAACCTGCTCGGCGGCTTCTACTATGCCACCGGCCGCACCAGCGAGGCGGTCACGTCGTTCACGCGCGTCACCGAATTGCAGCCGGACAACGCCCGGGGCTTTCACAACCTCGGCACGGTCTATTACGCGCTCGGGGACAATCCCAACGCGCTGAAATTCTATGAACGGGCGCTGGAGATCGAGCCGAGGGGCGAGACGTTTTCGAACATCGGCAACATCCATTACATCGAAGGCCGGTACGGCGCGGCGGCCGCCTCTTTTCAGCAGGCGGTCGACGCCTTGCCGAACGACGGGGGGCTCCGCGGCAATCTCGGCGATGCGTTGACGCGGCTGAATCACAAGGAAAGGGCCCGGCTGGCCTACGTCGAGTCGGTACGGCTGGACCGGCAGGCGCTCGCCGTCAACCCGAACGACGCGCCCACGCTGGCGCGCGTCGCCACCAGGGAAGCCAAGCTTGGAAACCGGACCGCGGCGGAAGCCGACATCACCCGTGCGCTGACCCTCAATGCAAATGATGCCGAAGTGCTCTATCATGCCGCGGTCGTGCGTGCCCTCAACCGTGACGTGGCTCGCGCACTGGCCTCCCTCGAGCAGGCACTGAAGAATGGCTACAGCGCCGCACTCGCGGCCAGGGACCACGATCTGGATGCGATCCGGCAGACGCCACGGTTCCGGGAGCTCGTGCCCTTACGCCAGTAAAGGGTCCTGGTCGGAATCAGGTGGTCAGCTTGGGCGCCGAGGCGCCCGCCCGGCAAGGCGCGAGGAGCGCGCATACCGGGCGTATGTAAGCGACGAGTAACGCAGCCCGGCGGGATGCATCGGCGGCCACGGTGGCCACCTTATTCCGACCAGGACCCTACAGGGACGGACATGAACAAGAAGACTGCGGGACTTCTGATCGGTGCGGCGACGGGCGCGGGGCTGGTGTGGGCCATTCGCCAAGGGGTACTCGAGCTGCCTGAGAAGGAACGAGACATCGTGATCGACGACGATCTCGGCACGCCCCGCGTCAGAATCAAGCCTGCCGAGGCGTTGCTGGTCAGCAAGCAGAAAATCACCTGGAACGTCACGAACGACAGCGACACGGCGATCACCGTCTCGCTGGAGAACTGGCGGGACGACCAGGGAGCCACCCAGCCGCCGTTCGAAGGGCCGGATCTGGCGGTGACCGTCGACGCCCACAAGAAGGGCAAGATCAAGGCGAAGGCCAAGGTGGCCGAGCATTTCCTGGAGACGTTCTACTACGACGTCTATTTGAACGGAACGCTCGGCGCCGATCCAGTCGTCAAGCTGCTGCTCTGACGCTCATTTCATGAAGCCGCTGCGCACCGTGACGTTGGCGCTGAGCTCGTCGTTCAACGGATCGTCCAGCGCCAGCAGATCGCGCAGCTCGGGGGTCAGCGCGGCCTGCACTTCCGGCCGCAGCAGCTGCTTCTGATACTGCTGCTGGGGCTTGTCGCGCCGGCAGTAGAATCCGTGCATCGCCAGGCGGGGCGCGCCAGTCCGGTTCGCGGTGCCGCCGTGCCAGAGATGCGAGTTCATCACCACCACGCCGCCAGCCCGCCCGGTCAGCAGGATTTCGTCCGGATGCGGCGCGCTCGGATCCGTGAGGACGTCCTGCGGCCGCGTCCCCCATTTGTGCGAGCCCGGGATCATGCGGGTCGCGCCGTTGTCGGTGGTGAAGTCGTCCAGCATCCAGATCGTGTTGCACACCCAATAGCCGCGCGCGTCCGGGATCGCCGCCATGTCGACGTGCAGCGGCTGCCCGGCGTCGGAGTGCGGATCGGCGGATCGGGCGTTGAGGCTGCTCAACTTCATCGCCGGACCGAGCACGTGCTTCACGGCGTCGAGCACGACTGGCGTCGCGATCGCCTGCCGGAAGACGTCCCCTTTGTCGACCAGGTTGGCGAGCCGCCGCGCGTGCTCCTCGGTTCGGAACTCGCTCCCCGCCTGCTCCCCCTCCGCGTCGAACAGCTCGAGGATGCGCCCGCGCAGCTCGGCCAACAGCGCGGGACCCATCATTTCTTCGAGGACGACATAGCCGTCGTCGTCCAGACGTCGTTTATGCTCGTCAGTCAACATTCGGTCAGCTTACATCTGACAACCGTGGTCCGTAGTCCGTAGTCCGTAGTCCGGAAGAGCCTGCGAGCATTACTCGCGAGGTTTTCGGGCTACGGACCACGGGCTACGGACCACGGACCACGGGCCCCGGGCGACGGACAACAGGCCACGGATTCTGGAGGAACGAGATGCTCACGCGACGTGAACTGATGATGGCGGCCGCGGCCGCGGCGTTGACGCCGGGGTCGAGTCGGGCCGCCGGAACTTCGCCGTTCCTGTTCTTCTCGAAACACCTCCCCGATCTGGACTGGGCGGACCTCGGACGGGCGGTGAAGGGCGCCGGGTTCGACGGCGTGGATCTGACCGTGCGGGCAAAGGGGCACGTGCTGCCGGAGCGCGCCGCCGCCGACCTGCCGCGGGCGATCGAGACGATCCGGGCGCAGGGGGTCACGGTGCCGATGATCACCACCGAGCTGACCTCCGCGTCAGACCCGCTCGCCCGGCCGCTGCTGCAGGCCGCGGCCAAGAGCGGGGTCCGCTTTTTCAAGACCGGCTACTGGCACTACACGGCGTCGCCCGACGTCCGCGCGCAGGTCGCCGCGGTCGGCGAGGCGCTCGCCGGCCTGACCACGCTCGGGCGCGACTGCGGGATCGAGCTGGGCTTCCACAATCACAACGCCTACATTGGCGCCGCGCTCTGGGATATCGCACCGGCGATGGATCGGCTGGATCCGAAATGGGCCGGGTATTACTTCGATCCCCGGCATGCCGTCGCCGAGGGGGGCGGCGGAGCGTGGAAGGCCGCGACCCACCTGGTTGCGCCGCGGATGAAGATGATGTCGCTCAAGGATTTCTACTGGGAGAAGACCGCCAAAGGCTGGGTGATCCGGAACTGTCCGATGGGTGAAGGGGCGGTGGACTGGGCGTGGTTCGGCAAGACGATCGCCGAAGCCAAGTTCGCCGGGCCGATTTCGCTGCACTTCGAATACGAAATCCCGGGATCGACCGCGAAGGAGCGCACCACCAACACGCTCGCGGCAGCGGTGAAGGACCTGGCCTACGCGAAGAGGTTCTTCAGGTAGGCGACAGTCGCCAGTTCCCAGTTCCCAGTTCCCGCTTCTGGCTACTGGCTACTGGCTACTGGCTACTGAGTCACCGCGGCATCTTGTCCGGGTTGTCGGTGATCACCCCATCCACCTTCAGCGTCCGCAGGTAGTGCTGCATCTCGGCGCTGACGTCCGCGTAGCCGGCGGCCACCGCGGTTGCGCGGAAGGTGTATGGGGTGATCAGCAGCCCCATGTTCCTGGCGCGCTCCATCGCCTCCGGATGCTCCCCGACGATCACCTTTTCCGGACTGATGCCGGTGGAGAATGCCTTGATGCGCGACAGGCCCTCGGCGGTCACCCACTGCGCCGCATCGCGCGCGCCGAACAGAAAGTGAATCGGCAGCGCGGTCTGCAACTCGTCTTTGAAAATCTTCAGGCTGTCGGCGCTGAACGACTGGATCAGGACCGGGGTTCGCGGCTCCGCGCCGGGGCGATCCAGACCACGCGCCTTCAGCTCCGCCATGATCAGCCGTTCGATCCCTTTGTAGCGCTCGGGGGACTTGACCTCGATGAACAGGCCGCTGCGGCCGCGCAGCGCGTCGATCGTCTCGCCGAAGGTCGGGATTCGCGTGCCGCGATACTTCGCGTCGAGCCAGGCACCGGCATCGAGCCGCTTGATCTCGTCGAGCGTGAAGTCTTCCAGCATCCAGGTGCGGGCGCCGGACGGCGCCGTTCGGGCGCGATCCGGGAACACGGCCTCGACGTCGGTCGTGCGCTCGAGCGAGTTGTCGTGCAGGCACACGACCCGGCGGTCCTTCGTCAGCTGGAGATCGAACTCGACGTAGGTGGCCCCCTGCTCCGCCGCCATCACGAAGGCGGGCACGGTGTTCTCGGGCGAGTACGCCGAGGCGCCGCGATGCGCCACCAGCCAGGGCCGATCCGGCGAGCGTGCCGGGGCCTGCGACGCCGACGCGACGATTCCGATGAAGCTGGCGATCACCAGCGCGACAGTGGCGATGGACATGCGGGACACGACTGCCATTGTGGCGCGCCGCTCACGCCGCGCGCAACGGGGCGCCGAGCGTGGCCTTGAGCTTGTCGATCGGATCGACCAGCGCGTCCTGGCTGGTGCAGTCGATGCCGACCAGACCGAACAGCCACGCCGGCATCTCGACCTGCTGAATGATGAAGGGGATCAGCCGGCGCCGGCGATCGGCCATGTCGAGCACGCTGGTGACGATTGCTTCTTCCTCGCAGTGCCCGCTTTGCAGGTAGCGCTCCGAAATGATCGCGATGGTGTAGCGGCTCTCGCGGATCGCCCGTTCCATCTCCTGCAGGAAGGTCGCGTTGGGGGCGAAGTCACGCGCGTCAATCGCCACCGTGTAGCCGTCCGCTTCGAGCGAGTCGAGCAGCTGCCGGGCGACGTCGGCGTCGGCGCCGCCGTGGCGATAGCTGATGAACACATCGTAGCGCTGCGCGGCCGGCGTGGGGCCCGCCACCCCGGCGGGAGCCGCTGACCCGAACGACAGCTGCCCCGCCGGCACCGCGAGCACGGCGCTGACCAGCGACACCGTCAGCAGGGGGAGCCAGAGGAAGTAGGTCGCGGACATGATCACGCGGCAGCGGGCGATCGAGGCCCGGCTCCACACACGTTCCGGGTCGCCGGCGGCGTCGAACAGGAGGTCGGCGGCCGTGTGTTGAGGATTGCGGTGCAGGTACGCCTCGCCGGGCGACGTCAGGCGCGTACCGATCAACACCGCGCGGCCCGCATACTGCGCGGTGCACTGCCGCTGGATCGCGGCGGCGAGCACGGACGCGCTCAGGCCCAGCAGCAGCGCGATCACCACTACTGAGATCGTGACGGTGCGGCCGCTGGTCCGTCTCCTCAGGGCCAGTGGAATGACTGCCGCGGCCACGATGGCGGCGGACGCCAGCGCCGCATAGGCCGCGCGGCCGGACGGCTCGGTCGCCGACAGTGCCGCGGGCTGGGTGATCGCGGCAGCACCCACGGCCGCCCCGGCGATCCCGAGGGCCGCCAGCCATGTCGGCCATCGCCGCCTGAGACCGGCGCCGAGCGATGCCATCACTTGGCGGGAGCGGCCGGAACCGGCAGGTCGACGACCAGCTCCTTGCGGCCTTCACCGACCTTGACCACCGTGCGCTCGCCGATCGTGCCGGTGCTGGGGTTGCGGACCCACATCAGATAGCGGCCCGGCACGAGCAGGTCCTCGGTCGGACTGCTCAACTGCGGGAACAGATCGCCGGTCGCCGAGGGTGAGACCTCGAGAATCTTCGGCATGTAGAAGACCTGCCAGCGGCCGGCCTCGGCGCCAGCCTGCACCGTGCGCACCCGCACGACCACCGAGCCCCCGAGCTTGCCGCCGCTCCGCTGACAGTGTTCCAGCTTGGCTTCGAGATCGTCGGCGACCGCCGCCAGAGCGGCGCCGACCGGCTCGGGATTCTTCCGCCCGATCGCCTCCTCGAGCGCCGCCGCGAGGTCGGCAAGGCTGGCGCGGTAGTCCTCCGGCGATTCCGCCGGCCACTTCGCCGCCAGCATCTGCAGCCCGGCCAGCGCCGACGCGGCGCGCCGGTGCGCGTCACCGGCGGCTCCCGCGGCCGCCGGAACCCTGTCAAGGAGCACACCGAGACGACGGAGCGTGTCGGGGATCGCCGGCGCCGGCGGCGGCATGGGGGCGCGCAACGCGGCGCCTGGGGCTCCGCCCTCCCGGCCGCCGCGCGCCTCGGCCTGCTCGAGCAGCCCGGCGAGATCCGCATGCCCCCGCGCCAGCGCCGTCTGGCGCGGCGTCCTCCCGGCACGAGCCGCCGAGGGATCCGCCCCGCGCGCGAGCAGCAGTTTGACGACGTCGATGGCGCCGTTGGCGGCGGCGAAGTAGAGGGCGGTGGCGCCGTCACCGGCGCGCGAGTCGACCCGAGCGCCGCTCTCGAGAAGGTAGGTGGTGAGCTCGACGGATCCGCCCGCCGCCGCCCACATCAGCGGGGTGAAACCGCGGCGATCAGCGGCGTCAACCGGGGCGCCGCCGGCCACGAGCTCACGTACCCGGCCGACATCGGCGAGCTTCACGGCCGTGAGCAGATCGAAGGCCGGTCGCAACGAGCCGCCGGCCGGCCCCTGCGCGAGCATCGCGGCGAGCAGCAGCAAGGCGATATTCATGTAGGTCGGTAGTATGGTGAGAATCGGCACGAAATCAAGTTTGGGAGAGAAATGGAACACACCGAGATCGAGCTTCGACGGCTTCTGGAGATCAGCCAGACCATCGCCATGGTTGGCGCCTCGTCCAACCCGGTCAAGCCGTCGCACGAGATCATGAAGGGATTGCTGGCGGCGGGATTCACCGTGATTCCCGTGAACCCGGCCGAAACCGAGGTCCTCGGCCAGCCGGCCTATGGCCGGCTCGAGGAGATTCCGGTTCCGGTCGACATTGTCAATGTCTTCCGCCGCCCGGAACAGGCGCCCGAAATCGCCGACGCTGCGGTGAAGATCGGCGCTAAAGCGCTGTGGCTGCAAACCGGGATCGTCAGCGAGGAAGCAGAACGGCGCGCCGCCGTGGGAGGGCTCGCCGTCGTGATGGATCGCTGCATCGCCGGGACGGCGGCACGGCTGCGGGTCAGGAAACGCTGACCGCTATTCCGAGCCGTCGCCGCGCCTCACGTCGAGCGCGCGAGCGCCATCCTGGCGAACGACCCGGACCAGCCACGGATTGCAGCAGACCTCGCAGTCCTGCACGAACTGGCCGCGAACGTCGGGCTCGACGTAGACCTCGACTTCCTCGCCACAATAGGGACACGTCACCAGAAACTGCTCGTCGTTCATTTGTCCTCGCGGGGCGGCCTGTTGCGGCCGCGAGTCACCCGTGGCGCGCTACAACCGGGTGCCTTCAGCAGCAACACGGGCAACTCCACGGCCGGGACTTCACAGGAGGGCCAGGAGGTCAGGAGAAGAAAACATTGCTTTTCTCCTGATCTCCTGGCCCTCCTGTAAACGCACTGGCCTTCGAACCACCCCGAGTGCTGCTGAAAGCACCCCGTTGCCGCGCCCCGATCATCGCCGCTTCGCGGTGGGCGTGTCCCCACGGGCGCGCGCGATCCATCTTGGCGGCCAGCGGCGCGAAGGCGGCGGTCGGTCCCCCCCAGCGCAGCTCCTCGACGTCGCCGAACACCGGAATATCCGTGCGCAGCGTCGCGAGATCGCGGAACAGGAACGCGCGATCGCGCTCGCGGGCGAACGTGGCGGCGAGCGTGGCCGCGTTGGCGGCATTGACGCCCCAGTTCCGCGAGTCCTCGGGAATCGCCTCGAAATGCTGATAGCGCGCCAGCACCGCCGCCGACGATTTCGCGCCCCATCCCGGCAGCCCCGGGTAGCCATCAGCCGCGTCGCCGACCAGCGCGAGATAGTCGGGGATCGAGGCCGGGCGCACCCCGAACTTCGCCACGACGCCCTCCTCGTCTCGAACGACGTTGGTCCGCCGGTTCAACTGGACGATGCGGGTGCCGCTGACCGACTGTGCGAGATCCTTGTCGGGGGTGCAGACGATCACCTGTTCGACCCGCGGATCCGCCGCGGCCCGCACCGCCGCCGCGGCCAGCGCATCATCCGCTTCGTACTCGACCATCGGCCACACCACCACGCCGAGCGCCCAGAGCGCCTCCTCGAGCAGGCCGAACTGCGACAGCAGGTTCGGATCGATGCCGGCGCCGGTCTTGTATCCGGGCCAGAGGCGATTGCGGAACGACTCGATGACGTGATCGGTCGCCACGCCGACATGGGTCGCGCCGCGATTGATCATGCCGAGCACCGAGCTCACCACGGCACGCGTCGCGCCCACTTCCCGCCCCTGCTCGTCACGCGCGGAGGGCACGGCGTAGAAGTGGCGGAAGAGCTCGTAGGTGCCGTCAATCAGGTGTATCGCATCTCAATCCCTAATCACTAATCCCTAATCTCAAATCCCTAATCCCGAATCCCTGAATCCCTCTAATCCCGAATCCCTATCCATCCTGAATCGCGGCACCCTCGAATCGGTCCCGGACTCGGGATTCCGATTCGGGATTCGGGATCAGGGACTCGGGACTAGGGATTCCGGATGAGGGATTAGTGATTAGGGATTTAGCGATTGTAAGCTCCCCGAGTGTCCCCTGCTGCCAATCGCCGCTCTAGGCGTCGCTCTCGTCGTCGTCCTGATCATCGTCGTTCGCCTTCCCGCCTTCCTCGCCCTGGCGGCCGGCTCGCTGGCGGTCGGGCTCGCGGCCCGCATGCCGTTCGCCGAGATCACCCGGGCGTTTCAGTCCGGCGTCGGCGACACGCTCGGCTTCGTGGCGATGGTCATCGGGCTGGGGACGGTCATCGGCAAGCTGCTGGCGGAATCGGGCGGCTCGGCGGTGGTCTCGGGCGCGCTGATTCGGGTGATGGGCGAGCGGCGGCTGGACTGGGCGATGATGCTCTCCGGATTCATCATCGGCCTGCCGGTATTCTTTCAGGTTGGCCTGGTGCTGCTCGCGCCGGTGCTGTTCACGCTGGTGCAGCAGACGGGCGTGCCGCTGCTGCGGCTCGGGCTGCCGATGGTCGCCGGCTTGTCGACCGCGCACGGGCTGGTGCCGCCCCATCCCGGCCCGGTCGCGGCGATGGCCCTGCTCCACGCGGATCCAGGCCGCACCCTGCTGTATTCGTTGATCGTCGGCTTTCCGACCGCGGTCATCGCGGGTCCGCTGTTCACCCGGTTCATCGTCAAACGGGTCGCCGCGGAGCCGGGCGCGATTGCCGCGCAGCTCGCCGGGACGACCACGACGGCCGCGAGAACGCCGTCGCTCGCGGTCACGCTGCTGACGATCCTGATGCCGGTGCTGCTGATGCTCGCCGCCGCGCTCGCGCAGGTGGTGCTGCCGGTGGGGAACCTGCGCGGGGCGATCGAATTCGCCGGCACGCCGCTGATGGCGATGCTGCTGTCGACGCTGCTCGCGCTGGTGACCTTCGGCGCCGCCTGCGGGTTCAACCGCGATCGCATTCTGACTTTTGCCGAAGAGTCGCTGCCGCCGATCGCCAGCGTCCTGCTGGTGGTCGGCGCCGGCGGCGGCTTCGGGCGGATTCTGGACGTCGCCGGCGTGGATACGGCGATCGCGCAGGCCATGAGCGGACTCGCGCTGTCGCCGCTGATCCTGGGCTGGCTGATCGCCTCACTGCTGCGGATCTCGGTCGGTTCCGCGACCGTCTCGGTGGTGACCGCCGCGGGGATCATGGCGCCCATCGCCGCGGCGATGCCCGGCGTCAACCTCGAGCTGCTGGTGGTCGCGATCGGCGCCGGCTCGCTGATCGCCGGTCACGTCAACGACGGCGGCTTCTGGCTGGTGAAGGGCTATCTCAACACCACCGTGCCCCAGACGTTGTTGACATGGACGATTCTCGAGACCATCGTCGCGATCTGCGGGCTGGGGGGGGTGCTGCTGCTCGCTGCAGTAATCAATCCCTAATCCCTAATCCCTAATCAAGAATCCCTAATCAAGAATCCCGATCCCGAATCCCGATCCCGAATCCCCATGCGGCAATCCGTATCAGGGATTCGGGATTAGGGATTCGGGATTAGGGATTCTGGATTAGGGATGTAGGGATTAGGGATTCACTCTCACGGCCTCACCGTCAGCGAAGCCGTCTTCCTCACGCCGTACACCGTCGCGTAGATGTTGACGTTGGTGTTCGCCGTCACGGGCGCCGTCCGCACGGTGAACGTGCCGGTCGCTCCCCCCGCCGGAATGTTGATGCTCGACACGGTCGGCGCGGCCACCTGGCGCGTTGCTGCTCGACAGGGTGACCACGGTTCCACCCGGGGGCGCGGCACACTCGAGCGCGACCGATGCCGATGCGTTGGCGCCCCCCGTCACCGGATTGGGCGACAGCGCCAGCGTGGCCACTCGTATCGGCCGGACCGTGACCGTCAGCGCCTGCGACACGCCGCCGTAGCTCGCCGTCACCGATCCGGCCTGGTTGGCGGTCACCGTGGCCGTGGTCACCGTGAACGTCTGGGACAGCGCACCGGCGGGGACCGTCACCGACGCGGGCACGGTCGCCTTCGAGTTGGTGTTGGTCAAGGTGACCACCGCGCCGCCCGGAGGCGCGGCGCCGGTCAGCGCAATTTTCCCAGCCGATGTCCCGCAGCCGCCGACGATCGTGGTCGGGGTCAGATAGAGCTGCGCAAGCGCGGCCGGCACCACGGTCAGCGTTTGCGTGATCGTCACTTCTCCGTAAATCGCGGTGATGTCCACCGGCGTCGGCTGCGAGACGGCGGCGGGGACGATGTTGAACGCGCGAGTCGGGCTGTTGTTGTGGTAGGGCACGATGAGGGTCGCCGGCACCGGTGCGATGTCGGGACGGCTGCTCGAGAGCCGAACCACTGCATCACCCCCAGGGGGGGTGCCGGTCAACGTTACGCGCGCAGACGAGGCCTTGCCACCAGCCACTGTCGACGGCGTGAGTGAGAGCGCGGAGAGCGCGACCGCAAAGTTCTCTTCGGTCAGCGTGTTGTTCGCAGGATTGGTGTCAGGCGTATTGCTCGTCACCGACGCATGGTGGGTGATGGTCCCGGGACCGGTCGTGCGAATCGTGAACCCGTACTCGCGGCCGAAACCGATCGTGTCGATCGGCGGCACGTCGCAGGTGATGGTCTTCGCGGCCACCTGGCACTCGGTTCCGTCGGTGTCGTAGCCGCGCGCCGGCGGGACGTACTCGGCCGGGCCGGTCAGCGTCGCGGTGTAACGCACTCCGTAGAGGGTCAGCGGATCCGGTGCGCCGATGACGCTGTTGACAATGCGGATGTTGCGGCCGACTTCGACGCCGCGAGGCAGGTTGCTGTCCTCCTGGCTGCGCTGCCCGCCCTGCCACACCGCCAGGTCCGCAGGCGGCGTCAGCAGGAAGCCGCGAGTCGCGCCGTCGAGCGTGCCGACGCCGACGATCTGGCCGGCGTCGCTGATTCCGGTGGCCCGCTCCAGCACCCAGCCCGATCCCGGCGGCAGTACCGTGTTGAGGTCGAACATGGTGCCGTTGCGCCACAGGAAGGCGTGTGTTCCGCCGCCGGGGACGGCGACAGGTTCAGCGATTGCGGCTCATCACGACCTCCACGCCTGCGCCGGGGTCTGAAGACCCGGCGCTGCACCGGAAGGGCCGGAGCATTCACATCTGCACGCGTTCACAGACAGAGGCGTCGGAAAGGCCGAGCTCAAATCGGCTCGAAAAACGTCGTGATATGGTCGCGCTGTGCTCATCGTCGACGCCCATCTCGATCTCGCCATGAATGCCCTGGAGTGGAACCGCGATCTGACCCGGCCGATCGCCGAAATCCGGGCGCGCGAGCGGGCGCTCACCGACAAGCCCGATCGCGGACAAGGCACGGTCTCGTTCGAGGAGATGCGCCGGGGGCAGGTCGGCCTGTGCGTCGCGACCCTGATCGCCCGCTACGTGGCGCCCGACAATCCCCTCAGCGGATGGCACTCGCAGGAGCAGGCGTGGGCCCAGACGCAGGGACAGCTGGCGTGGTATCGCGCGATGGAGGAACGCGGTGAGCTCACCGCGATTACCAACACTGCGACGCTGGATGCCCACCTGGCGCGATGGGCGGATGGGGCGTCGTCAGCGGCTACGCCGATCGGCTACGTGCTGAGCCTCGAAGGGGCGGACTCGATCCGCACGCCGCGGCACCTGGAGCGGGCTCATGCCCAGGGCCTGCGTGCGGTCGGTCCGGCGCACTACGGCCCGGGCGTGTACGCCCAGGGGACGAACGCGTGTGGCGGGATGGGGCCGCACGGCCACGAACTGCTGCGCGAGATGGAGCGGCTCGGCATCATCCTCGATGCCACGCACCTGTGCGACGACAGCTTTCGCGACGCGCTCGATCACTTCCGCGGCCCGGTCTGGGCCAGCCACTCGAACACGCGGACCCTGGTCGACCACAACCGCCAGTTCTCCGACGATCACATCCGCGAGCTCATCGCCCGCGGCGCCGTGATCGGCGCCGCCTTCGATGCGTGGATGATCGTGCCGAACTGGGTCCGCGGCACGTCGACGCCGGCATCAGCCGGCGTGACGCTGGCCAAGGTGATCGACCACATCGATCACATCTGCCAGATCGCCGGCAACGCGCGCCACTGCATGATCGGCTCGGACCTCGACGGCGCCTTCGGCCGCGAGCAATGCCCGTCCGACGTCGAGACGATCGCCGACCTGGCGAAGCTCCCCGACCTGCTGCGCCTCCGCGGCTACAGCGAGGACGACGTGCGGGGGATCATGCACGAGAACGTCCGTGCGATTCCTGCGGGGAGTGTGGGCGATAGGTGTCAAATCCCAAGATCCAAATCCCAAGCTCCAACCACTCCCAAATCCCAAATTCCAACGAAGCTCCAAATCCCAAATCCCAACGCAGCCCAAATTCCAAGTCCCAACGTAGTGCAAATTCCAAGTCCCAACGCAGCCCAGACCCCAGTCCCGGCCAATTGGGATTTGGAGGTTGGGAGTGGTTGGAGCTTGGGATTTGGATCTTGGGATTTGACGATATTCACTCTTTAGGCACGATATCGATCTGCAGCATCGGATCCGCGGCCGGGACATAGCTCGGCTCGAGGCCCAGCTCTTTTCGCACGATGTTGCAGCCCTGCGCGATCGCGCTGGCCTTGTAGAAGGCGATCTCGCGGTTGGCGCCCTGGCGGCCGAAGCCGCAGTCGCTCGACACGATCAACTGCTCCGGCGCCACGTGCTCGAGGGCGGTCCGGATCGACCCGGCCACGTCCTCGGCGCGATCGGCCTGCAGGGTGCGGTGGCTGACCGCGCCGATGCACAGCTTCTTCGGCAGCTTCCCCTTGTATTGGCCGAACAGTTCGATGTCGGTGAAATTGCGGTCCTTGGTCTCGATCGTCCAGACGTCGCCCCGCATCTCGTTCAGATACAGCTCGAACGACGCCTTGTAGCTGGTGTCCTCCATCACCCGCTGCATGTTGGGGTTGCCCCAGCAGGTGTGGATCCAGATCTCCACGTCGTCCAGGCCCTGCACCTCGCGGTTGTAGCAGTCGACCATGAACTTCACCTTCTCGTCCTTGGCGCCGTAGGTGTTCGCCATGAAGTGAAGGGTCGGCTCTTCGATCTGGATGCAGCGGCAGCCGGCGTCGCGGAGCGCCAGGAGCTCCGTGTTCATCGCCACCGCCATGTCCCAGACCACTTCGCGGGAATCCTTGTACTTGTCGGTGTGGATGTCGAGGAACAGCCCCATGACCTGCGAGCAGCAGGTGCCGAACCGCACCGGTTTGCGCGACTTGCTCTGGGCGAGCCGCCAGATCTTCGGATAGTCGAGCGGCCGGTGCTCGATCTTCCCGACCACGTGCGGCCAGCGCCACGCGGTGTAGATCTCGTTCAGCAAGGTGCCGGGCGGATAGCGCAGCCACGGGCTGCGGGTCCGTTCGGACTGCAGGTGGTCGCCTTCGAAGCCGGCCCAGCGCTGCAGCGGATAGTGGTGCCAGCTCCGGCCGGCGAAGTCCTCATCGCAATGGAAGTCGCCATGGGTGAGGATGTCGAGGCCGGCGCGCTCCTCGTCGCTGATGACGACGGCGAGCGCGTCCTCGAACTTCTCCCGGAACCGGATGTCGAGCATGCAGCTGTCGAGCGGCTTGCCCCACATGCTGGTGTCGAACCAGCGCGGACGCGGCCATGAGCCAGTGACGGTGCTCGGAAGCACGAGATCGCGAGTGACGGTGAACGGCATGGCCGCATAGCATATGCGAACGCGGTCGCGGTCCGCGGGCTTGCCGCGCCGTAGCCTTGGCGAAGACGGGTTCGCCCCTCCGAAGGGTCGCCGCTTTGCAATCGGCGGATGCTCCGGTACGATTTCGACTTCGCATGGCCACCTCGACTCAAAAACTCGCCGTCGTCCTGGCCTTCGTCGCCGCCGCGCTCAGCTTCGCGGCGGTGGCGGTCGGCTACGCCAGGACCGGGGAGATCCGGGTCACGCCGCTCGGCGGCGGTGCCGTGATGCTGGCGCTCGGGTGTCAGCGGCTACAAGCGGCTCACAACGCCCCGGATGTGAGCGCGTTCGGGCTCGTCATCTTTCTCCTTGAAAGGATCACTCCGCATGCGCAGAAGCGCCGCATTTCTGCTCGTCCCGCTGATGGTCGTCTCGCTCTCCGCTCAGCAGCCGGCCGCGCCGGCCACCGCCTCGCCGCAGTCGGCGGCCGTGGCGGGCGATCCCGAGGTCGCGGCCGCGATCGGCCGCCTGCTCGCCAACGACACCCGGCTCGCCGACTGGGCGCGGCTGGGGCGATACCGGGAGGCGAACCGCGCGCTGGGCAAGCCGGCGCCCGCCGAGTCGCGGGTGGTGTTCATGGGCGATTCGATCACGGACGCCTGGCCACGCAACGGCGACCTGTTCGCGAGCAACAAGTCGTACATCGGCCGCGGCATCAGCGGCCAGACGACGCCGCAGATGTTGGTGCGGTTTCGCCCCGACGTCATCGACCTGCATCCGAAAGCGGTGGTCATCCTCGCCGGCACCAACGACATCGCCAGCAATACCGGCCCGATGACCAACGAGGATATCCAGAACAACCTGATGTCGATGGCCGAGCTCGCCAAGGCGCACAAGATCAAGGTGATCCTCTCGAGCATCACGCCGACCAGTGCCTATCACGTCGGGCCGACCGGCGTGCCGCAGACCCGCACCCGGCCGATGGAGCGCATTCGCGCGCTCAACGACTGGATGAAGAAGTACGCCGCGGCGGAAGGGCACATCTATCTCGACTACTTCTCCGCGATGCTCGACCAGACCGGCATGTTCCGCACCGAGCTGAGCGGCGACGACCTGCACCCGAACGCGCAGGGCTACGCGATCATGGCGCCGCTGGCCGAGGCGGCGATCAAGCAGGCTCTCAGGTAGAGCCATGTCAAATCCCAAGCTCCAAGCTCCAAATCCCAACCACTCCCAATTCCCAAATCCCAAGGCCAAATCCCAAGGCCCAGGGCCCAAGACCGTCTCCGGCTCGGGCGTTTGGTTAGGATTTGGAGCTTGGGAATTCTTTGGGATTCGGGAGTTGGGAGTGGTTGGGATTTGGGATTTGGAGCTTGGGATTTGACCTGGCAATGCTCAACGTCCTTCTAATCGGCCCGCCCGGCTCCGGGAAGGGCACCCAGGCCGTCCGGATCGCCCGGCGCTGCAAGGTGCCGCACATCTCGACCGGCGACATCCTCCGCCAGGCGGTCCGCGATGAGACGCCGCTCGGCCGCGAGGTGGCGGCGACGATCGCCGCCGGGGCGCTGGTCAGCGACGAGCTGATCTCGAACCTGGTCAAGGCGCGGCTCGACTGGTCCGACGCCGCCGACGGTTTTCTCCTCGACGGCTTCCCCCGCACCGTCGGACAGGCACGCCTGCTCGACGAGTGGCGATCCAATCTCGTCGTCGTTCACATCGCAGTCCCCGACGAGGAGATCATCCGCCGCCTCAGCACGCGCCGGATCTGCCAGTCGTGCGGCCTGACGCAGTCGGTCTCTGAGGAATGGGCCCGGGCGGAAGACTGTCCGTACTGCGGCGGCACTCTGGTGCGGCGCGACGACGACGAAGCGGCGACGGTGCGGAAGCGGCTGATCACCTACGCCGCGCTGGCCGAGCCGCTGATCTCGCTGTATCGCTCGCGCCACGGGTTCATCACCGTGAATGGCGCGCAGCCGCCGGATCGCGTTACCGACGAGCTGTTCAAGGGGCTCGATTCGATGGGCTAGGGTCAAATCCCAAGCTCCAAATCCCAAATCCCAACCACTCCCAACGCCCAAATCCCAAAGAATTCCCAAGCGCCAAATCCCAACCAAACGCCCGAGTCACCCGGCCGTCTTGCGCCCTGGGTTCGGATTTTGGGCCTTGGGGGTTGGCCTTGGGATTTGGGAGTTGGGAGTGGTTGGGATTTGCCCGCCTCCTCGCACGAGAATGGCCGGGCGAGCTCTGGCGAGGCCTCGCCGTAGCGCGCCGCTGCGACCGTCAGCGTGCGGAGGCGGGGAGCTTGGAGCTTGGGATTTGGCAAGCTCCCACAGTGTGCTATCGTCCACCGCCTTGCCCTCGATTCCCAGCGATCGCGCAGCCGTGCTGAGCCGCGTCACGCGGCGCCTCATCCCGTTCGCCTTCCTCTGCTACGTCGTCGCCTACATCGACCGCGTGAACATCGGCTTCGCGCAGCGCGAGCTGCAGCGGGACCTCGGCCTGAGCTTCGACGGAATACGGCATCGGCGCGGGGCTGTTCTTCCTGGGCTACTGCCTGTTCGAGATCCCCAGCAACCTGATCCTCGAGCGGGTCGGCGCCCGGCGCTGGATCGCCCGGATCATGATCGGCTGGGGCCTGGTGTCGATGGCCACGATGTTCATCACCGACGTGTGGTCGTTCATGATCGCGCGGGTCGTGCTGGGCATCGCGGAGGCGGGCTTCTTTCCCGGGCATGGTGCTCTACCTCACCTACTGGATCCCGGCGGCCGAACGGGCCAAGGCAAATGCGCTGTTCATGATGGCGGCGCCGGTCTCGGTGATCGTCGGCGCACCGGTCTCGGAAGCGCTGCTCGCAATGGACGGCATCGGCGGGCTGCGCGGATGGCAGTGGCTGTTCCTGATCGAAGGTCTGCCGGCGGTGATCCTCGGCATCCTCGCGCTCAAGGTGCTCACCGATCGACCGGAGCAGGCGGCGTGGCTGCCGCCCCCCGACCGGGAGTGGCTGTCCGCGACGATGAATGCCGAGCGGGCGCTGCGCGGCGAGGCCGGCCATGTCTCGGTGGGTCGCAGCCTGCGCAGCGGCCGGGTCTGGCTGCTGAGCGTCATCTACCTGATGAACGCGACGGTCACTTACGGCATCTTCCTGTGGCTGCCGCGGATGCTGCAGGACGCCGCGGGGCCCGGCCGGTCGGTCGGCGTACTCACTGCGCTGCCGTTCGTGGCGGCGCTGATCGCCATGGTGCTGATTGGCCGCCACAGCGACAAGACCGGCGAGCGGAAGCTGCACGTCGCCGCGTGCGCGATCACCGCCGCGATCGGCCTGTTCCTCGCGGTCGCGTTCCGCAACCACCTGTACTGGCTGGTGCTGGCCTTCACGATCTGCCAGGTCGGGCAGCGATCGGTGATGAGCGTGTTCTGGACGATGCCGCCGATGCTGCTGGGCGGCGCCGCGGCGGCCGCGGGCATCGCGATGATCAACGCGATCGGCAATCTCGGCGGATTCTTCGGGCCGACGATCATGGGATCGCTGCGGAACTTCACCGGCGGCTACAGCGGCGGCTTGCTCGTCCTCGCGGGCGCGCTGATCATCGAAGCGATCCTCGTCAGCATCCTGAAGCTGCCGGACGCGCCATCCAAGACCCCCGCGATCGCCGAGCCGCAGCCCGCGGTCGGTGGTCCGCGGTCCATCGCAGCGGGGTCTAGCGTTCCTTAGAACGTCAGCCGCCCCGCCCTCGCGGCGATGGGTGCTTTCAGCGGCACCCGGGGTAGTTCGATGGCCTGTGATCTTTTACAGGAGGGCCAGGAGGTAAGGAGGAAGAATGGCTTTCAGAACACTTTCTTTCCCCTGATCTCCTGGCCCTCCTGTGATCGCGAGCGTCGCGAGTGGCCCCGGTCGCTGCTCCAGCCAGCGCAGGCGCCGAAGTTCAAGGTTCTGGACGGCTGTCCCACGAAGAATCTCTGGCGCTACAATCTCCGGGACATGAGCACCATCCCAGTCGACGATCTCGCCGGCGTGTTCTCCGTTCCGCCGCTGCCCCGCAAACGCACGGCGAAGCGGCCGCTCGATTTCGACGCCGCCGAATGCGTGGCGCGGCACATCGAGGCCGGCGGCATCACCCGGCTGCTCTACGGCGGCAACGCCTTCCTGTACCACATCGATCTCGCCGAGTACGAGGCGCTTCTGGGCTGGCTGGGCGGGTTCCCCGGCACGCGCTGGGCCATCCCCAGCATCGGACCATCGTTCGGCCGCGCCATCGATCAGGCCCGGCTGCTTCGGCAGCACCGCTTCCGGACCGCGCATGATGCTGCCGTGCAGCGATCCGCGCGATGCGAACGGCCTCGAGGCGGGCATTCGCGAGATTGCCGACGCGGCCGGCATGCCGTTGATTCTCTACCTGAAGTCCGAGGACAGCTTCGGTGCGGACCGTGAGGCGGGACTGAAAGCCGTCGGACGCCTGATGCGCGACGGCGTGGCGATCGCGATCAAGTACGCGGTGGTGCGCGACGACCCCGGCCAGGACGCGTATCTCGACGGCCTGCTGCATCAGGTCGAGCGAGGTCGTGTGGTCAGCGGGATCGGCGAGCGGCCGGCGGTCGTGCACATGCGCGACTTCGGGTTGGCGGGCTTCACGACCGGATCGGGCTGCGTGGCGGCGTCGCTCTGCACGGCGCTGTTCGAGGCGTGCCGGGCGCAGGACTGGGCGCGCGCCGAGGAGATTCGCGCCCACTTCATTCCGTTCGAGGATCTGCGCGACGAGTGGGGACCGGCGCGGGTGCTGCACCACGGCACCGAGCTCGCCGGGATCGCCCCGACCGGTCCGATCCCGCCGTTCGTCTCACCGCTCGAACCGTCGCAGCTCGAGCGACTCGCGCCGATCGCTCGCGCGCTGCGCGAGCAGGCCGCATGAGCCGCCCGCGACTCACGCCCGCCGATCTGCGCAGCCACCGCTGGTTCGGCAAGGACGATCTGCGGTCGTTCGGCCACCGGTCGCGCGCCAAGCAGGCCGGCTTCAGCCTCGACGACATCAGCGGCAAGCCGGTGATCGCCATCCTCAACACCTGGAGCGATGCCAATCCCTGCCACACCCACTTCCGCCTCCGCGCCGAAGAAGTGAAGCGCGGGGTGTGGCAGGCCGGCGGATTCCCCATGGAGATTCCGCTGCTGACGCTCGGCGAAACGTTCATGAAGCCGAGCACGATGATGTACCGCAACCTGCTCGCCATGGACGCGGAGGAAGCGCTCCGCTCGTATCCCGTCGACGGCGTGGTCCTGCTCGGCGGGTGCGACAAGACGGTCCCGGCGCTGGTGATGGGCGCGACCAGCGCCAACCTCCCCACCATGCTGGTGCCCGCCGGTCCGATGCTCCGCGGCAACTGGCGCGGGCAGATCCTCGGGTCGGGCAGCGACGTGTGGAAGTACTGGACCGAGCGCCGCGCCGGCACGCTCGACGAGTGCTCGTGGCGCGAGATGGAAGACGGCATGGCGCGCTCGTTCGGCACCTGCATGACGATGGGCACGGCGTCGACGATGACGTCGGCGGTCGACGCGCTGGGCCTGACGCTGCCCGGCGCCTCGTCCATCCCCGCCGCGGATTCGGCGCACCCGCGGATGGCCACCGCGGTCGGCCGGCGGATCGTCGAGATGGTGTGGGAAGACCTCAAGCCGCGCGACATCCTGACCACCGAGGCGTTCGAGAACGCGGTGATGACGGCGATGGCGCTGGGCGGATCGACCAACGCGATCATTCATCTGATCGCGATGGCCGGCCGCGCCGGCGCGCAGCTGGATCTGGACCGGTTCGACGCGCTCTCGCGGCGCACGCCGTTCCTCGCGAACATCCGTCCGTCGGGGGCGTTCCTGATGGAGGACTTCTACTACGCCGGCGGGCTGACCGCGCTGATGCAGCAGATCCGCGATCTGCTGCACACCGGATGCCTCACGGTGAACGGGCGGACGCTCGGCGAGAACCTGGAGGCGGCGACCATTTGCAACGCCGAGGTGATTGCCTCGCGCGACCGCCCGATCGGGCCCGAGGGCGGCGTCGCCGTGCTGCGCGGCAACCTCGCGCCCGCTGGGCGCGGTGATCAAGCACACCGCGGTGCTCGACCGCCGGCTGCTGACCCACGCCGGTCCGGCGGTGGTCTTCCGCAACTACAACGACCTCGAAGCGCGGATCGACGATCCCGCTCTGCCGGTGACGCCCGATTCGGTGCTGGTGCTGCAGGATGCCGGCCCGCTCGGCGGCCCGGGCATGCCCGAATGGGGCATGCTGCCGATTCCCAAGAAGATCCTGGCGACAGGGGTGCGCGACATGGTCCGTCTCTCCGATGCACGGATGAGCGGCACCAGCTACGGCGCGTGCGTCCTGCACATCGCGCCCGAATCGTTCGTCGGCGGGCCGCTGGCGTTCGTCCGCGACGGCGACGTCATCGAGCTGGACGTGCCCGGACGCTCGCTGACGCTCGCAGGTGTCGGACGAGGAGCTGGCGCGGCGCCGCGCCGACTGGACACCGCGCGAGCCGATCTACCCGCGCGGCTTCGGCCGGCTCTACGCGCAGCACGTCACTCAGGCCGACCGGGGGTGTGATTTCGACTTTCTGGAGGGCACGGCGCCGATCGGGGAGCCGGAGATTCATTAGGGCGCGTCAAATCCCAAGCTCCAAATCCCGAATCCCAACCACTCCCAACTTCCAAAGCCCAAAGAACTCCCAAGCTCCAAATACCAACGGTATTCGCGGGTCGAAATCCCACGCTCTAGTTGACCAGGGGTTGGTCCCTTGGGAGTTGGGACTTCCTTGGGAGTTGGGACTTCCTTGGGAGTGGACTTCCTGGGAGTTGGGCGTTCCTTGGGAGTTGGGAGTTCTTGGGATTTGGGCATTGGGAGTGGTTGGGATTTGGAGCTTGGAGCTTGGGATTTGATAAGATGTCCCGCTGGCCAGATGGGTAGTGCGTGCCTGCGTTCCGGCCAGCACCATCGACACAATTCGGAGGGAGGCAACTGATGCGTTGCAGTTCGTGGACTTCGTCCAGGCGAATCGGCCTGGCGTTGTCCCTCGTCTTGGGACTTGTACTCGCCATCCCGTCGCTCGCGAGCGCGCAGGCTGTGACCGGCACGCTGCTCGGCAATGTCAACGATTCGAGCGGCGCGGCCGTCCCAGGCGCGACCGTCACGGCCCGTGAAACCCAGACCAACGTCAGCCGGAGCGCCGTTACCAACGAAACCGGCTACTACACGTTTACCAGCCTCCAGAATGGCACCTACGCTGTCGAGGCGGAGCTGCAGGGCTTCAAGAAAGTCCTTCGCGAAGGCGTCAAGGTCGACGTCAACAGCACGGTCCGCGTCGACCTGAAGCTCGAGGTCGGTCAGCTGACGGAGACGGTCTCGGTCGCGGCTGAAACGCCGCATGCTGCAGACCGACCGCACCGACACCGGCCGCATCATCGAGTCCAAGATGGTGGCGGAGCTGCCGCTCACCTTCAACCGCAACTTCCAGTCGCTGATGCAGACGGTGCCCGGTGTGAGCCGGCCGCACCGCGAGCACTCGCAGTTCTTCAACTCGCAGGACTCGCTGCGCTTCGAAGTCAACGGGCAGCCGGGCATGGCGAGCAACACGCTGATCGAGGGGCTCGACGACAACCAGAAGACCGGCCTGCTGCAGGTCATCATCCCGGCCGCCGATGCGCTCGAAACCGTGGCGGTGACGACCAGCAACTACGACGCGGAGTTCGGCCGCGCCGGCGGCGCCGTCACCAACGTGACCATCAAGTCCGGCACCAACGACCTGAAGGGCATCGGCGTTCGTCTTCGCCAACAACGAGAAGACCAACGCCAGCGACTACTTCACGCACCTCAAGGCGCCGACCAGTTCCTCAACGGCGGCTTCACGCTGGGCGGACCGATCGTCAAGAACAAGCTGTTCTTCTTCGGCGACTATCAGCGGACCCTCGACAACGGCGGCTACGTCGTCCGCGCGACGATTCCGACGATGGCGATGCGGAACGGCGATTTCAGCGCGGTGACCCACGGCATCTACGATCCGCTGACCGGCGACATCAACGGCAACGGCCGGACGCGGTTCGAGAACAACCGGATTCCGGCGGAGCGCATCAGCCCGATCGCGCGGCGGCTGCTGGCGCTGATTCCCGAGCCCAACACCGCCGCGACCCTCGGCCAGACCAACTTCTCGCAGGCGGCGCAGCGCGAGAAGACCACCGACGGCTTCGACGCCAAGGTGAATCACGCGCTCAACGAGAAGGACCAGATGTCGTACCGGCTCAGCTTCATGCGGCCGGTGGTGTTCGATCCGGGCGCCTTTGGCGAGTACGGCGGTCCGGCCAACGGCGGCTTCGCCGGCACCGGCACCAACACCAGCTACAGCAGCGCGGTGACCTGGACGCGGGTGATCAGCGCCAAGACGGTGCTCGACGTGCGCGGCGGGTTGAACTACTACCGCAACGTCACGGCGACCACTGGCCAGGGCCTGACCAGCAGCCAGGACCTCGGCATCCCCGGAGTCAACCTCAACGACTTCACCAGCGGCATCTCGTCGATCAACATCAACAGCTACACCGGCCCGCTGCTCGGCTTCTCGGCCAGCCAGCCCTGGGATCGCTGGGAGAAGACCTGGAACGGCACCGCGACGCTGACCCGCGTGCTCAGCGCCCACACCGTCAAGGTCGGCACCGAGTTGCGCCACAACACGCGACATGCTGCTGCAGACGCAGGACGCCGGCGGACCGCGCGGGTCGTTCACCTTCAACGCGTCGGGCACCGGCAGCCCCGCCGAGACCGCGTCGACCGGCAGCCTCGCCAACTCGATGGCGTCGTTCCTGCTCGATTGGCCGTCCGCGATGTCAGCGCGATCTGAAGGTCTTCGACAACCCCGGCACCAAGCACTGGGCGTCGTTCTGGTATCTGCAGGACAAGTGGCAGGCGCGCTCCAACGTCACCGTCGATCTCGGGCTGCGCTGGGAGTACTACCAGCCGCTGATCGGGCTCGAAGGGAAGGGCTGCGCTCGCCAACTACGACCCGGAAATCCACGCGATTCGCGTCGCCGGCTTCGGCGACACTGGACAACGCGGTGAACGTGAAGAAGAACTTCAAGAACTTCTCGCCGCGCACCGGCGTGTCCTGGCGTCTCAGCCAGATGATCGGTCGTCCGCGCCGGCTACGGCGCCAGCACGATTCCCTTCCCCGACAACCGCTACGCGTTCAACTACCCGGTGAAGCAGAACTACGTCGGCGCGTCGCCGAACGCGTTCCAGCGCGCCGGCTCGATGGCCGCCGGCTTCCCCGCCCCGGCGCTCCTCGACATTCCCGACACCGGCATCGTGCCGGTCGCGGGCACGGCCCTGCAGAACGCCACGCTCGACGTGATCTCTCCGGACCTCCACGAGGGGACGCTGCACTCGTGGAACGTGGCCTACCAGCGGCAGCTGCCCTACCTGCTCACCGCCGAGGCCGCCTATGTCGGCAACCGCGGCGTCGACATCGTCATGGACGTCGACACCAACGCGAGCATGGTCTACGGCTCGAGCAACAACGGGCGGCCGTACTTCGCCCGGTTCAACCGGCAGGGCGCCAACCGCACCCGCACCAACGACAACAAGACGACCTACCACGGCCTGCAGACGAAGATCGATCGCCGCTTCCGCAACGGCCTGCTGCTGACCAACTCGTACACCTACAGCCGCGCGATGAACTACGCCGACGAGAACGGCGGCATCGGCACGCCGATCGACTTCGCGTTGAGCTGGGCACGCGCCGGATTCAATCGCACCCACAACTACGTGGCGACCGGCGTCTACGAGCTGCCGTGGGGACCGAACAAGCGGTGGCTGAACAACGGCCTGCTCGGCAAGTCTGATTGGCGGCTGGCAGATCAGCGGCATCTTCACCGCCCAGTCCGGCGCGCCGCTGAACATCGGCGGGCACCCCGGGTTGAACACGCCAGGCAATACCGCGTTCATCAACCTGAACGGTGAGAATCGCGTTCTCGGCGGACTCGGCCCAGGCAACCTGTACTTCGATCCCACCGTCTACTCGCTGCCGGCGGCCAGCGTCCAGGGCAACATGAAGCGCAACACCGGTCCCGAAGGCCCGGGCTTCTGGCAGCTCGACGGCTCGCTGTTCAAGCGCTTCGCGCATCGGCGGCGGCCGCTACGGCGAGTTCCGGATCGATGCCTACAACGTGACCAACTCGGTGCGCTGGGGCAACCCGAACACCGGGTACAGCATCGCCGACCGGCAACACGTTCGGCCAGGTCACCGGCACGACCGGCGGTCAGCGAAGCGTGCGGTTCGGCGGGCGGTTCGTGTTCTAAAAAACGGAGTTCGCGGGTTCGCGGGTTCGGAAGACGGGATATTCAGAGGCAACCGAGGCAAATAGTAGCGGCGTGTTGCCCCTGACTACCGCCAGATTGCGAACCCGCGAACCCGCGAACCCGCGAGCCCGCGAGCGATCCTGTGACTACCCGCGCCATCATCCTCGCCCGCGGGCTCGGTACGCGGATGAAGGCGGCAGATGCCGGCGTGTCGCTCACTCCCGACCAGCGGCGCGCCGCCGACGCCGGCGTGAAGGCGATGATGCCGATCGCCGGACGGCCCTTCCTCGACTACGTGCTCTCCGCGGCCGCCGATGCCGGCCTCACCCACATCGCCATTGTCTCGGCGCCGGACCACGGTGATCTGCGCCATTACTACGAGGTCCTCGCGCGGCCGGCGCGGGTGGCCGTCGACTTCGTCGTGCAGGCCGAGCCGCGCGGAACCGCCGATGCCGTGCTGGCGGCGGAAGACTGGACGGACGGCGACGCGTTCCTCGTCGCTCAACGCCGACAATCTCTATCCAGCGGCGGCGCTTGCCGCGGTGCATGGGCTCGACCAGCCGGGATTGCTGGGGTTCGATGCCGCGGATCTGGTGCGGACCGGCAACATCCCCGCCGATCGGGTGCGCGCGTTCGCGCTGATCGAGCAGGACGATCAGGGCTGCCTGTTGCGGATCGTCGAGAAACCGTCGACAGAGGAGGTCGAGCGGTTAGGAGCGGCCGCCCGGGTCAGTATGAACTGCTGGCGGTTCGACTCGCGGATCTTCGACGCCTGCCGTGCCGTGACTCCGTCGGCGCGAGGCGAGCTCGAGCTGCCGGCCGCGGTCGGGCTCGCGGTCGAGCGTGGGGTACGCTTCAAGGTGGTGCCCGCCGCTGGTCCCGTGCTCGATCTGTCACAACGCGCCGACGCGCCCGACGTCGCACGCCGGTTGTCCGGAACGGTGCCGCGACCATGACCGGCGAGCGCCTGGCGGCCGAGCTCGCGCGGCACGGACTGGACGCCAGCGAGGAGGCACGAAAGCGCTCGCTCTGGGATCTGGCGCTGCAGCACTTCTCTCGCGCCGCTGGCGGCGACCCGGCATCGGCGTTGTGGGTGCCCGGGCGGATCGAAGTGTTCGGGACGCACACCGATTACGGCGGCGGCCGCTCACTGGTCGGCCCGGTCCCGCGCGGGTTCGCCTTCGTGGCACGGCGCCGGGACGACCCGATCGTGTCGATGACCGATGCGGTGCGCGGCGAGCAATTCAGCATCGATCTCGGGCCGTCCGCCTTTGCGCTTCCGCCTTCGCGCTTCGCGCGACGGCGCGACAAGGCCCCGCCGGCGCCTGGCGGCCAGCCGGAGGCAACCGGGTGGCGCCGCTACGCGGCGACCACGGTGCGCCGGCTGCAGCGCAACTTCCCGGGCGGCGTGGTCGGAGCGGACATCGTCTTCGCCAGCGACCTCCCGCCGTCGTCTGGCATGAGCAGTTCGAGCGCATTGATGGTGGGTCTGGCGGCGACGCTGGTGCGCCTCGGCGACATCGAGGCGCGGCCGGAGTGGCGCGCCGCGATCGCGACGCCGGCGGACGCCGCCGGCTACTACGCGTGCATCGAGAACGGCCTCTCGTTCGGCGGCCTGGGCGGCGACGCCGGAGTCGGGACTCATGGCGGCAGCGAAGATCACGTCGCGTTGATCTGTGGACGCGCCGGTCACGTCAGCGCGTGGCGATTCGTTCCCATTCACCACATCGCCGATGTCGCGGTTCCCGCCGGCTGGACCTTCGTCATCGCGTCGAGCGGCGTGGCTGCCAAGAAGACCGGCGGCGCCCGGGAGGCCTACAACCGGCTGTCCTCGCTGGCCAGCGCGCTGCTCGATCTCTGGAACAGCGCCGAGCCACAGGCCCGGTCGCTCCACACGGCACTGGCCACGAGCGCCGCGGCACCGGAGCGACTGGCGACGCTCGTCCGCGACCGTCCCCCCTTCGACAACGCTCAGGGCAGGCACGCTCAGCCATCAGCGGCGGATCTGCTGGACCGGCTGACGCACTTCCTCAACGAAGACGCGCGGATTCCCGCCGCGGTCGACGCCATCCGCGCCGGCGATCGCGCGCGCATCGGGACGCTGTCGGACGATTCACAGTCCGACGCCGAAGGGCTGCTGGGCAATCAAGTGCCCGAAACCATCGCCCTCGCGCGTGCGGCCCGGACCCTGGGCGCGTTTGGCGCGTCGAGCTTCGGCGCCGGCTTCGGCGGCAGCGTCTGGGCGCTGGTCGAGACAGCCGGCGCGTCCGACTTCGCGGCGCGCTGGCTGTCGGACTACCGGAGGCGTTTTCCGGCACGTGAACTTTCTACGGTGTTCGTGGCGCCACCGGGGCCTTCGCTTACGTGGCTTTAGTCAAATCCCAAGATCCAAATCCCAAGCTCCAACCACCCCCAAATCCCAAACCCAAACCGCCAACTTCCAGAACCCAAACCCCACAGTCCGGCGGCGTTGGGGGTCCGTTTGGGATTTGGGATTTGGGAGTTGGGATTTCGCTTTGGGATTTGGGAGTTGGGAGTGGTTGGGATTTGGAGCTTGGAGCTTGGGATTTTGAGACAGTTGGCCCAGCTGTTGAATAAGCTGTCTCATGCGCTCCTGCCACAGCCGGGCTAGCTCCTCACCGTCAATCGTCGGCCAGCCTTGGTAAACGCCACCACCGATACGGCGGACGCCGTCGACACACGGCCCGAACCGCCCATCCTCCTCAGCCAGGAGCAGCTCGAGGCTCACGCCGCGGCGCTCGCCGCGACGCATCAGCTTGCGTCCGACCCGAGCCGCGGCCGGCCGCTGGTCCCTCTGCTGGACGAGGACGCGCAGCTGCTGGAGGAGGCGTTCAACTTCCTGTCCGCCGCGACCCGCACCGCCCAGCCGATTCCGTCGGAAGACTGGCTCCGCGACAACCATCACGTCGTCCAGGATCAGGTCCGCGCCGTGCGTCAGGATCTGCCGCGGCGCTACTACCTGCAGCTGCCCAAGCTGGCGGGCGGCGAGTACGTCGGGTATCCACGTGTCTTTGCGCTGTCGCGGGATCTGGTCGCGCACACCGCCGGGCCGCTTCGACATGGACACGCTGGTTCGCTACATCCGTGCCTACCAGCGCGGCACCGCGCTGAACATCGGCGAGCTCTGGGCGATCCCGATCATGCTGCGGGTGTCGCTGGTCGACGAGCTGCGGAGCCGGGCCGAGGACGTGCTCGAAGCGAGCCGGAACCGGGAAGAGGCGCGCCGCTGGGGCCTCAGGATCGGGGAGGAGCCCTCGAACGCCGCCGTGATGATCGAGCAGGTCGTGGCCGCGACCTCCCGGAACCATCAGCGGCTGCCACCGGCGTTCGTCGTCGAATTGCTGCAGTGGCTGCGCGATCAGCCGTCGACCGCCGCGCCAGCCTGGCAGGCGCTCCATCGCGCCCTCGAAGCGCAGGGGGACTCGCCCGAGGCGATGCTGCGCCGGGAACACCAGCGCGAGGCGGCGAACCAGCTCGCGATCGGCAACCTGATCACCACGATGCGACTGGTGTCGGCGAGCGACTGGCCGGTCTTCGTCGAGCGGGTCAGCGTGGTCGAGCGGATTCTGAAGGAGGATCCGGTCGGCGCCTACGCGCGCATGGACTTCCCGACCCGCGACCGCTATCGCCATTCAGTCGAACAGCTGGCGCGAGGGGCGAAACAGTCGGAACCCACCGTCGCCGCGCGGGCGGTCGCGCTCGCGCATGAGGGGCGCCGCGCCGATCCGCAGAACGACCGCAGCCACCACGTCGGTTACTACCTGATCTCGCGCGGCCGGTTCCGGCTCGAGCAGGATCTCGGCTACCCGCCGGCCATCGGCGAACGGGTCTCCAGGTTCCTCTACGGCCATCCGGCGATCGGCTACCTCGGCGCGATCGCGGCGGCGAGCTCGGCGATCCTGTTCAGCTTTCTGTCTTACGCGAACCGCTACGGCGCCGCGTGGCCGGAGCTGCTGCTGGTCGCGGCGGTGGTGCTCCTGCCGATCACCGAACTGGCCATCAACCTGCTGAACCTGCTGGTGACCTCCCACGTGCCCCCCCGTCAGCTCCCGAAGCTCGACCTGCGAGGCGGCATCCCGGAGAGCGATCGCACCATGGTGGTCGTCCCGGCGATCATCGAGACCGAGGCGCAGGTCGGCACCCTGATCGACGATCTCGAGGTGCGGTTCCTGGCGAATCGCGACCCGCACCTCCATTTCGCGCTGCTCAGCGACTTCCGCGACGCGCCTGCCCAGACCACGCCCGAAGACGGGCCGCTGCTCGCGGCCGCGCGGGGGGCAATCGAACGCCTCAACGACCGGCACGGCGCCGATCGCTTCTACCTGTTCCACCGTGAGCGCCGGTGGAATGCCGAGGAGCAATGCTGGATGGGATGGGAGCGGAAGCGAGGCAAGCTCCACGAGCTCAATCAGCTCCTGCGCGGCGCCACCGATACCAGCTACTCCGTCCAGCTCGGGGATCTCTCGGTACTCAGGTTCGTCCGCTACGTGATCACGCTCGATACGGACACCCAGTTGCCGCTGGAGGCTGGCCGCGCGATGGTCGGCACGCTGTCGCACCCGCTCAACCGGCCGCGCTTCGACGCCCGGGTACAGCGGGTGACCGAGGGCTACGGCATCCTCCAGCCGCGGGTCGCGGTCAGCGTGGTCAGCGCGAATCGCAGCCGGTTTTCACGAATCTTTTCGGGCCACGTCGGCATCGACCCGTACACGACCGCGGTGTCGGACGTCTACCAGGACCTGTTCCACGAGGGCAGCTACGTCGGCAAGGGCATCTACGACGTCGACGCGTTCGAGACGTCGCTCGCCGGCCGCGTTCCGGAGAACACGCTGCTCAGCCACGACCTCTTCGAAGGCTCGTTCGCGCGCGCGGCGCTGTGTACCGACATCCACGTCATCGACGACTACCCGTTCCACTATCTGAGCTTCGCCGCGCGGCAGCACCGCTGGGTCCGCGGCGACTGGCAGATCGCGCGCTGGATCTGGCGGACCGTGCCCGATGAGAGCGGCGCGCGCGTGCCCAATCGCCTCCCGGCGATCTCGCGGTGGAAGATTCTCGACAACCTGCGGCGCAGCCTGGTGGCGCCGTCGCTCGTCCTGATGCTGGCCGGGGCCTGGATGTTCCTGCCCGGGTCGCCGGCGCTCTGGACGACGCTGGCGCTGCTGGTGATCGCGTTCCCCGCCTACACGCAGGTCGGCCGCTCGCTGACCAACCGCCTCTCAGGCGTTCCGCTCCGCGAGCACTTCCGGGCCGAGCGCGCCAACATCCTGGGCGGCCTCAGGCAAGCCGCGCTGTCGCTGGTGATGCTCGCGCATCAGACCGTGGTGATGCTCGATGCCATCGCACGCGTGCTGTTCCGCATGCTCGTCACCCGGCGCCACCTGCTGCAGTGGCTGACCGCGGATCGCGCTGTGGTCCCCACCACGCTCAGCGGCGTGGTCCGGCGGATGTGGATGGCGCCGGCGATCGGGCTGGCGTTCGGGGCGCTGGTGGCCACCGTCGCGCCGGGACGGCTGTTCCTGGCGGCGCCGATCCTGTTGCTCTGGGTGCTGTCGCCCGTGCTCGCCCATACCACCGGTCTGCCACTCGAGCATCGCCATCCGCCGCTCAGCCGCGATCAGAAGGTGGCGCTGCGGCGGGTCGCGCGCAAGACCTGGCGCTTCTTCGAGGAGCTGCTGACTCCGGCCGACAACTGGCTGATCCCGGACAACTATCAGGAGAACCGCGCCGACGTCATCGCGCACCGGACCTCGCCGACCAACATCGGCCTCCAGCTCCTGACCGTGCTGGCGGCGCACGACTTCGGCTATCTCAGCATCACCGACGTCGTCGATCGGCTGGAGCCGACCTTCGACACGCTGCTGCGGATGCAACGCTATCGCGGGCACTTCTACAACTGGTACGACACGCGCACGCTGGTCCCGCTCGCGCCGCCGTATATCTCGACCGTCGACAGCGGCAACCTGGCCGGCTACCTCCTGACGCTTCGCTCGGGACTCGCGGAGCTCACCGGGTCGAGGCCGCTGATCGACACCTCGGCGCTCGAGGGGCTGGACGACGTGCTGGGCCTGTTCGAGACGGAAGCGACCGGCGGCGGGCGCGCGGCGCGCGCACGGGTCGACAAGCAGATCGGCGAGCTGCGGACGATGATCGCCGTCCGGCCGCTGCTCCTGAGCGACTGGCGGGCGCTGCTCAGCGAGGTGCGCGAGCGCCTGACCTCGCTGGCGCTGCTGCTGCACGAGCTCGAAGAGCCGAGCGGCACCGACATCAGCGCGACGGCG
Organism: uncultured Acidobacteriota bacterium; assembly: GCA_963717745.1. GTDB lineage: Bacteria > Acidobacteriota > Vicinamibacteria > Vicinamibacterales > 2-12-FULL-66-21 > JACCXG01. The sequence continues at coordinate 52,134 of CAVQXJ010000032.1, read as the reverse complement.
CCGCACGCATCGACGTGGAATGAGGCGGGATTCTGGCTCGAACGTGCCGAGGCGGCGATCGCCGGACGGCACGCAGAGCTGGAGCGCCTGACCGGATGGATGACCGTCTTCAGCGCACAGTCGCCGCTCAGCCTGCCGCTGACCGTGCCCACGCTGGACGAGGTGGTGCAGTGGTGTGGCCGTGCGCTGGACGCGCTGGCGACCCGCCCGCAAAGCGCGCGCCTCCAGCTCGCTGATCGAAGCAGCCCGCCAGCATGCCGAGGAGCTGACCGAGCGGGCCGACCGGCTGGCCGGACACGCCGACGACCTGCTCGAGGAAACCGAGTTCGGGTTCCTCTTCAACGACGAGCGCCAGTTGTTCTCGATCGGCTACAGCGTGTACGACGGGCGGCTCGACCACTCCTACTACGACATCCTGGCGTCGGAAGCCCGGCTCGCCAGCTATGTGGCGATCGCGCTCGGCAAGGTCTCGCACGAGCACTGGTTCAAGCTCGGACGCTCGCTCACTCCGAGCGGCACCTCGCGGGCGCTGCTCTCCTGGAGCGCCTCGATGTTCGAGTACCTGATGCCGCTGCTGGTGATGCGGTCGCACGCCGGCACGCTCCTCGACGAGACCTACGAAGCGGTCCTGCGCCGCCAGATCGACTATGCCGCGGGCCGTGGCGTGCCGTGGGGCATCTCCGAGTCGGCCTACAACGTGCAGGATCTCGAAGGCAACTATCAGTACAAGGCCTTCGGCGTGCCCGGCCTTGGATTGAAGCGCGGTCTGGCCGACGACCTGGTGATCGCGCCCTACGCCACACTGCTGGCGGCACCGCTCGCTCCCAAGGAAGCGCTGACGAATCTCGAACGGCTCCGCCAGGAAGGCCTCTATGGGCGCCTCGGCTACTACGAGGCGATCGACTACACGTCGGAACGGGTGCCGGCGGATGCCAAGGGGGGCGTCGTCCTCGTGACTTACATGGCGCATCACCAGGGGATGGGCCTGCTCGCGCTCGACAACCTGCTCAATGCCGGGCCGATGCAGCGGCGCTTCCATGCCGATCCGCGGATTGAGGCCGCGGAGCTCCTTCTCCAGGAGCGGATCCCGCGCCTGGTGCCGCTGAAGAACCCGCCGATCGAACGCGGCGAGCACGTGCCGATGACCCGCGGCGCGGTGGCGCCGGCTGTGCGGCGCTACGTAACGCCCCACACCCTCAGCCCGCGCGCGCACCTGCTGTCGAACGGGTCCTATTCGGTGATGGTGACCAATGCCGGCGGCGGCTACAGCCGCCGGCAGAACCTCGCCATGACCCGCTGGCGGGAGGACATCACCACCGACGAATGGGGCACCTTCTGCTTCATCCGCGATCTCGAAACCGGCGTGGTCTGGTCCACCACCCACCAGCCGGTGGGGCGCGACGCCGACGAGTTCGAAGTGACGTTCGCCCTGGATCGCGCCGTGTTTCGCCGGGTGGACGGACGGCTGGAAACGCGCACCGAAATCGTGGTGTCCACCGAGGACGACGTCGAGCTGCGCCGCGTGTCGATCACCAACCACGGCACCGAAACCCGCCACCTGGATCTCACCAGCTATGCGGAGGTGGTGCTGGCACCCCAGGATGCCGACCTGGCGCACCCCGCGTTCTCGAATCTGTTCATCGAGACCTCGGCGCTGCCCGAGCGCGACGCGCTGATCTGCGCCCGGCGTCCGCGCAGCGGCGGCAATCGCACCTACCTGCTGCACATGTTGAGCGGGCGCGGGCGGGTCGGCCCCTCGACGCAGTACGAGACCAACCGCGTGCGCTTCGTCGGCCGGGGCCGCACGCTGGCCAATCCGATCGCGCTGGCGAGCGATGAACCGCTGTCGGGCACGACCGGCCCCGTCCTCGACCCGATCGTGGCGCTGCGCCAGTTCCTGCGGCTGCCACCCGGCGGGACCGCGCGGATTGCCTTCATCACCGGCTTCGCCGACTCCGAAGCGGAAGCCCATCGCCTGGCCGAGAAGTACCACGACCGGCGCGCGGTGGCGCGGGCACTGGCGCTGGTCGGCACCCACAGCCAGATCGAGCTGCGCCACTTCGGCCTGACGGTCGACGACACCATCCGGTTCCAGCGGCTCGGCGGGCGGCTGCTGTATGGCGATCCGCGGCTGCGCGCGGCCGACGCGGTCACGGCGAACCGTCGCGGACAGCCCGAGCTGTGGAAATACGGCATCTCCGGCGACACCCCGCTGCTGCTGGCGCGCGTCACCGAAGGGGCCGAGCTCCCGCTGTTCCGCGATCTGCTCAAGGCCCACGAATATCTCCGCGCCAAGGGGCTGACGTTCGACCTGGTGGTCCTCAACGAACATGGCGCCGGCTACCGTCAGGATCTGCAGGAGTCGCTGCAGGAAATCCTGCAGAGCGGTCCCGAGCACGCCTGGCTCGACAAGCCGGGCGGGGTGTTTCTACGGCGCGCCGATCTCATGCCGCCCGAGGATCAGACCCTGCTGCGGGCCACCGCGCGCGTGGTGATGGACGGGTCGCACGGCGGCCTCTATCAGCAGCTGGTACGGCCGCTGCCGCCCATCGAACCGATGCCAGCCGCCCTCGCCGCCGCCGGCCCCCACGCGGACGTCAAGGCGAGCGCCGCCGATTCCGGGACCCTGCAGGCGTTCAATGGCCTCGGCGGGTTCGGCCGCGGTGGCCGCGAGTACGTCATGCGGGTGCACGCCGATGCCGGCGCGATCGCCCCGGCGCCCTGGTGCAACGTGGTGGCGCACGCCGGGTTCGGCTTCGCCGCGACCGATCTGGGACTCGGCTTCACGTGGTCGGAGAACAGCCACGACAACCGGCTGTCGCCGTGGCGGAACGATCCTGTCTCCGATCCCCCGGGCGAGGCCATCTTCCTGCGCGACGACGAAACCCGGCAGAGCTGGTCGGCCACACCGCTGCCGGCCGGCGCCGGGCAGCCGTTCACCGTCCGCCACGGCCAGGGCTACTCGATCTACGAGCACAACAGAGACGGCATCAGCTCGGCGCTGCGTCTGAGCGTGCCGCGCGACGAGCGCGTCAAGCTCTACGAGCTCCAGCTGCGCAACGCCTCGACCCGCACCCGGCGGCTCTCGGTCACGCTCTACGTCGAATGGACGCTCGGCGAGCACCGCTCCCGCACCCGCCTCCATGTCGTCACCAGCCGGGAGCCGGCGACCGGTGCGGTGCTGGCGGTGAACGCGTTCCGCGAGCCGTTTGGCGATCGCGTCGCTTTCGTCGATCTGTACGACGGGGCGTCGGCGGCCCCGGCGAGGAGCGTCACCGGCGACCGCACCGAGTTCATCGGCCGCAACGGATCGCTGCAGGCGCCGGCGGCGCTGGCCCGCCAGCGTCTCTCCGGCCGGACCGGCGCGGGATTCGATCCCTGTGGCGCCGTACAACTCGCCCTCACCCTCAGACCCGGCGAAGAGCGAACGCTGATCGGGCAGCTCGGCGAAGCCGCCGATCCGGCCGAGGCCCGCGCCACGGTGGAGCGCTTCCGGGCGCCCCTGGCGGCGGCCACCGCGGCGACCGCGGCGATCGAGTTCTGGGACGGGATGCTCGGCACGATTCAGGTCAAGACGCCCGAGTCGTCGATGGACCTGATGCTGAACCGATGGCTGCTCTATCAGGCGCTCTCCTGCCGGATCTGGGGACGCTCGGCGTTCTACCAGTCGAGCGGCGCGTTCGGGTTCCGCGACCAGCTGCAGGACTCGCTGGCGCTGCTCTACGCGGCGCCCCACCTGGTTCGCGCCCAGCTGCTGCGGGCCGCTCGGCGACAGTTCGTCGAAGGTGACGTCCAGCACTGGTGGCACGAGCCGGGCGGCCAGGGGGTCCGGACGCGATTCTCCGACGATCGGCTGTGGCTGATCTTCTGCGCCCTGCTCTACGTCTCAGCGACCGGCGACGACGCGGTCTGGGACGAGGACGTGCCGTTCCTCGAGGGGCGGCTGCTCAACGAGAACGAGCACGAGGTCTACGAGCGGCCGACGGTGTCGAGCCAGTCGGCATCGATTTACGAGCACTGCGTGCGGGCGATCGGGCTGAGCCTGTCGACTGGCGCGCACGGCCTGCCGCTGATGGGGATCGGCGACTGGAACGACGGCATGAGCCTGGTCGGCGCCGAAGGACGCGGTGAAAGCGTGTGGCTCGGCTGGTTCCTGGTGTCGCTACTCGGTCCGTTCGCCGATGTCGCGGACGCGCGCGGCGAAGCCGACCGCGCCCGCGTCTACCGCGCCCACGCCGAGGTCCTCACCGCGGCCCTCGACGCCGCCTGGGACGGCGAATGGTATCGCCGCGCGTATTTCGACGACGGGACGCCGCTCGGGTCGAAGGAGAACACCGAGTGCCGGATCGACGCGATCGCGCAGTCGTGGTCGGTGATCTCCGGCGCCGGCACGCCCGAGCGTGCCCGTCAGGCGATGGCGTCGACCGATCGGCTCCTGGTGCGCGAGCAGGACGGCATCATCCTGCTGCTGACGCCGCCGTTCGACAAGATGACGCCCAGCCCCGGCTACATCCAGGGCTACGTGCCGGGCGTCCGCGAAAACGGCGGCCAGTATACGCACGCCGCGCTGTGGACGGTGCTGGCCCACGCCCGCCTGGGCAACGGGGACCGCGCGGAGGCGCTCTTCCGGATGATCAATCCGATCAACCACGCGCGCGATCCGGAGAGCGTCGAACGCTACCGGGTCGAGCCCTATGTCGTCGCGGCGGACGTCTACTCGCAGGATCGCCACGTCGGCCGCGGCGGCTGGACCTGGTACACGGGATCGGCGGGCTGGATGTACCGGGTCGGCATCGAGGCGCTGCTCGGCGTCACCCTGCAGCGCGGCGCGCTGCGCATCGACCCGTGCATCCCGAGCACGTGGAAGGGATACGAGATCACCTTCCGATCGCCCACCGCGGAGTTCCACATCAGCGTCGAGAACCGGGAGGGCGTCTGTCGCGGCGTGCGCCGGGTCGAGGTCGATGGCCACGAGCAGGCCGACCTGCTGATCCCGCTCGCCGGCGTGACCGGCGCCCACCAGGTGCGTGTGGTGCTCGGTTAAATCCCAAGATCCAAGCTCCAAATCCCAACCACTCCCAACTCCCAAATCCCAACCACTCCCAACTCCCAAATCCCAACGCACCCCGATGTCCAAATCCCAAGGAACGCCCACCCGCCAACCGCCAATCCCAAGCGAGTTTGGGAGGTGCGTTGGGATTTGGGAGTTGGGAATGGTTGGGATTTGGGAGTTGGAGCTTGGGATTTGACGGAAAAACACCACGCGAAGGCGGTCCGCCGGACCGCCTTCGCGTGTCAGAACTTAGAACAGATACCGGAGCGCGAGCTGCACGTCGCGGCGGTTGCCGTCCTTGCTGGTGCTGCGACCGAAGTTGGCGTTGGTGATGTCCGTGCTCGGTCCGCTCAGGTTCGGGTGATTCGAGAAGTTGAAGATCTCCACCCGCGAACTGCATCTTGTGCGAGCCCGCCAGCGTGACGTTCTTGAACAGCGCGAGGTCCCACTGCTGGTCGCCTGGGTTGCGCAGGGTGTTGCGGGTCAGGTTGCCGAACGTGCCGCGCCGCGGGCTGGGAGAACGCGTCCTGGTTGAACATGAAGTTGTCGTCCGGTGCCGGTCGAGAGCTGGCCGTTCGCACCCGCCATCGGGTCGCCGGTGACGTTCACCGGCTGGTTGATGCCGCTGGCGCCCACCACTCCCGCGATGTCGTTGTTGCGGGTGATCGAGAACGGCGTGCCGCTGCGCAGGAACGTCGCGCCGGAAATCTGCCAGCCGCCCAGCGCGTTCTGGATCCAGTTGGTCGGGGCGCGCCAGAACGGCAGGTCGTAGATGTAGTAGATCGACAGCACGTGCTTGCGGTCGAAGCTCGACGCCCCCCAGTAGTTGGTGTCGTCGTAGGCGTTCCAGAGCACGTCGCGCTTGTCGCTGGCGTTGTCCTCCGACTTGCCGAGCGTGTAGGCCGCACCCACCTTCAACCCGTTGCTGTAGCGGCGATCCGCGCTCAGCTGCAGGCTGTTGTAGATCGAGCGGCCGGCGTTCTCGCCCAGGCGAAGGACGCCGTACCCCTTGATACGGCCGCAGGGCCGCGATGTTCGGTTGCGGGTTCCGGACCCCGGGGGTCTGGAGCTGGTTGATGTTGCGCTCGCGCTGGAGGTAGAGGCCGCGGCGGCCGACGTAGGTCGCGTCGACGACGAACCCGAACGGAATCTCGCGCTGCACGCCCGCCGACCACATGTAGGACGTCGGGTGCTTGAACTCGACGATCCATCGCCTGCATCGCGAACGGCAGGTCGGAGCCGCCGGCGGCGCTGCCGCCGACGGGTTGTCCACGCTGCCGCCCGAGACCACGACCATCGGCTGGAACGGCGGGTTGCCGCCGAGCAGCAGTCGAGTCGTTCAGCGGTGACGCGGTTGTGGAACACGCCGGTGCTGAAGCGGGTGATGGTCTTGTCGTTCAGCGCATACGACAGGCCGAGCCGCGGCTCGAACACGTTGTAGTGCGTCTTCGAGAAGCCGCGCGGCTCACCGCGGAACAGCGCCAGGACCCTGGGATCCTGCGCCACGCCGAGACTGCTGCCCTCGTCTCTCGAAGCCGTCGCCCGCCAGGACGATGCCGTTGTAGCGGTCGGCGGCACTGGTGATCCGGCCGGTGGCCGGATTGATCACCGCTGCCTTGGCCGGATTGTAGAAGCGCGGATCGAAGTTCGCGATGTTGTTGGTCGTCGAATACCACGGCGGCCAGATCGACATAGCGGACGCCGCCTTCGACCGTCATCTTCGCGGTGGGCTTCCACGAGTCCTGGATGAAGATGTCGGTCGCCAGCGCGCGCCACTTGGTGAACGCGCGCTGCCCGAGCTCGGCGTAGTCGGTGAAGACGCCCGAGCGCCATGTCGGCAATGGCCCACGCCGGTGCGGTCGGCGCCGCTGTTCCGGAACGCGAACTGGCCGTTCTGGTTGTTGGTGCCGCCGGGGATCGAGTTCACGTTGATCTGGTCGAAGTCGTCCTCGCCCGAGTACTCCAGGACCAGGCCGGCCTTGAAGGTGTGGCGGCCCGTCACATAGGTCGTCGAGTTCGAGAAGGTGTGAATCGGACCGCTCGACGAGGACGGATACGGGCCGCCGTCGAAGCCGCTGAAGGTGTCGACGTTGACGGTCGGGATCTTGTCGTCGATCTCCTTGCCGACCGGGAAGATGTACGGGATAGTTGATCCCGGTGCGGCTGCGCTTGTGCAGTCCGCTCTCCGTGAACACGTTGATGAACACGTCGTCGATGCGAGTAGCGTGAAGCTGAACTCGTTGATCAGGTTGTTGGATAGCGTGCTCGTCCAGTTGAAGTTCTGCGTCGCGTTCGGCCGCTCCCAGTCGGTGCGGGCGAACGGGAACGTGCCGCGGAACGCGTCGATCGCCACCCAGTTCGACCGCGAGTAGCGGTAGTTGAACTGGTTCTTGTCGTTGAGGCGGTAGTCGAAGCGGATGTTGTCCTTCCGCTGATCCTGCGGGTTGTCGCTGCTGAAGATCGCGTTGGCCGTGCCCTGCCGGAAGCCCGGCGTCGGCAGCGGATACAGCTTCATGATCGCCATGCCGTTGCGCGACAGCCGGCCGGTCGGGATGATGTTGCCCGGGAACGGCTGGCCGGTCAGCGGGTCGCGGATGACCTGCGCCGAGCTGAAGAACGTTGTTGGCCCCGAGCAGCTCGCTGAAGTCGCCGCGGCGCATCGCCTCGGTCGGCACGGTCGCCGTATTGGTCTGGACCTGGAAGAAGTCGACCCACTCCTGGGCGCCGAAGAAGAACAGCTTGTCCTTGAACATCCCGACCGGGATCGGGCCGCCGAACGAGTAGCCGTACTGCTTGTAGTCGAACGGCGCCGGGCCGGAATTCTCCGTCGCGCACGCGCTGCGGTTGCGCGCCCAGGTGTTGGCCTGCAGCGCCGTCGTCTCGATAAAAGAACGACGCGTTGCCGGAGTAGCGGTTGCTGCCGCTCTTCGTGATGAACCGGATCTGGCCGCCGCTGGCGCGCCCGTACTCGGGCATGTAGTTGGCGGTCAGCACCTGGACTTCCTGCACCGCGTCGGCGTTCTGCACGCCGATGATCGCGCCGGCCGATCGGGTGCGAATCGCGACCGCGCCGTCGACGTAGATCGACGTTCTCGTCGCGCGCGGCCGCCGTTGATGTTGAAGCCGCCGTTGGTGAGCGACATGCCGCCGGCGTTGTTGAAGCTGCCGCCGATGACGCCGGCCTTGAGCGCGGGCACGCCAATCGGATTGCGGCCGAGGAACGACAGCTGCTCGATGTCCTTCGCCTCGATCGTCTTGCGGACGGCGACGTCGGTCTGCAGCAGCGACGCTTCGGCGGTGACCGTGACTTCCTCGGTCAGCGCGCCGGTCTCGAGCGCGAAATCGAGGTTGAAGGCGGACGCGGCGTCGACCTGGACGCCGGTGCGATTCGCTTTCTTGAAGCCCTGAAGCTCGACGACGATGTCGTAGCGCCCGGGCAGAAGGTTCGGAAGAGTGTAGAAGCCGCTGCCGTCGGTGACGGTCGTGCGGACCTGCTGCGTCTGCGTGGAAGTCGCGGTCACGGTCGCGCCGGGAACGACGCCGCCCTGCGCGTCCTTGACCGTGCCCGAGAACGTGCCCCGGTCCAACTGCGCGACGGCAGTCGTCGCGCTCGCCACCAACAGCACCAAGGCTCCGATCGCCGCGCGAACGAACCTTCGCTGTCGGAGCAATGCCTCACTCATACTGTCCCCCTCCTGATAACACCGTTAAAGATCGAACAAAATTGACGTTTGCGCTCGTCACCTTACCACCTCCTGCCGGCGAATTGCCACCGTCTCGAGGCGAACCGGTTCCAGGGCCGCTGTGATCATCGCCCACCAATGACACGCGGGGGTAAAATCCGGTGCCAGTGCCGACTTTCCGCGTAATTGTCAACGGCCGGGCGCGGACGATCCAGGCCTGGGATCCCGGCGAGCCGCTGGTCTATGCCCTGCGCGGCTCGCTCGGCCTGACCGGTGCCAAGCCTGGATGCGGGCTCGGCCAATGCGGCAGCTGCACGGTGCTGGTCGACGACCAGGCCACGCGCGCCTGCACGATGCCGGTCAGCGCCGCCGCCGGCCGCCGCATCACCACGATTGAGGGCCTGGGGACACCGGAAAAGCCGGATCCGCTCCAGGCGGCGTTCATCGCCGAACAGGCCGCGCAGTGCGGCTACTGCACCGGCGGCATGATCCTCTCGGCTCGCGCCTTGCTGCTGAAGAAGCCGCGCCCGACTGAGGACGACATTAAGCAGGCGCTTGCTGGGAATCTGTGTCGCTGCGGCGCTTACACGCGGATCCTGCGCGCTGTGCTTCGCGCGTCTCGTGGGCGCGGGTGAGTCATGTCAAATCCCAAGCTCCAAATCCCAAATCCCAACCACTCCCAACGCCCAAATCCCAAGGACTCCCAACGCCCAAATCCCAAAGCGGTCGGGCTTTCGAATTCCGATTGGGATTTGGAAGTTGGGAGTGGTTGGAGCTTGGGATTTGGAGCTTGGGATTTGACAAGGCGGCGCTTCCTCGCCCGCGGCGGTGCCGCGCTCCTCGTGGGCTTCGCGGCGAACCACCGCGCGGCCGGCGAGGCTCAGCCGGCGCCGCTGGCGGGCCGTCCACTCGACCCCAAAGAAGTCGACAGCTTCCTGGAAATCAACCCCGACGGCGCGATCACCATCTACACCAGTAAAGTCGACGTCGGGACCGGGATGCGCATCGCCATCGCGCAGATGGCCGCCGAGGAGCTCGGGGTGGCGGTCGGACGCATCACGCTGGTCGACGGCGATACCGGGCGATGCCCGAACAACGGCGGCACCGGCGGCAGCACCGGCGTCACCCGGGGAGGCACCGCGGTGCGGCAGGCCGCCGCCACCGCGCGGCTGGCGCTGCTCCGCCTCGGTGCGGAGCGGTTGAAGACACCGATCGCCGATCTCACGATCGCGGACGGCGAGGTCCGGCGCAGGACGGCGAGAAGCGGGATTGGCATCGGCCGGCTGGTGCGCGGACAGCGGCTGATGGTGGCCGTCGACCCCGCCGCGCCGCTCGCCGCGCCGTCGACCTATACGGTCGTCGGCACTTCACCACTCAGGCCGGACGTGCCCGCCAAATGCACCGGACGCTACACCTACATCCAGGACTTCAGCGTTCCCGGCATGCTCCACGCGCGGGTGATCCGTCCGCCGGCCATCGGTGCGCGGCTCACGTCGGTCGACGAATCATCGGTCTCGAGTCTCCCCGACGTTCGCGTGGTCCGGATCGACAGCTTTCTCGCGGTGGTCGCGAGCCATGAGTGGGCGGCGGTACGGGCGGCGTCGGCGCTGAAGTCGACGTGGACCGAGCCGCGCGAGCTGCCGGGACACGACCGGCTCGAGCCGTATCTGCGAGCCGGCGTGGTCGATCGGGATCAGACCTTCGTCGACCGCGGCAGCGTGACCGAGGCCCTGGCCGGCGCCGCGAAGACGCTGACGGCCACCTATTTCTGGCCCTGTCAGAGCCACGCGTCGCTCGGCCCCTCGTGCGCCGTCGCCGATGTCCGCACCGACGGCGCCACCGTCTGGACGTCCTCGCAGGTGACCTACGGCCTTCGCGCAACCCTCGCCCGTGTCTTCGGCCTGCCGGTCGAGACGATGCGGGTGATCTTCGTGGAGGGGTCGGGCTCGTACGGGACCAACGGCGCCGACCATGCGGCGGCCGACGCGCTGCTGCTGTCGAAAACGCTCGGCCGCCCGGTCCGCGTGCAATGGTCGCGGCAGGACGAGCACGCCTGGGATCCGAAGGGGCCGCAGCAGCTCCTCGATCTGCGCGCCAGCCTCGACGCCCGCGGCCGGCTGACCGGGTGGCAGACCGAGATGTGGATCCCCACGAACCGCCGCGGCGCGCGCATCCTGCTGGCCGCCGACGCGGCGGGCATCCCGCAGGACAGCGGCCGCGACGCCGCCGCGATCTACGAGAATGGCGACCCCTCCTACGCCGTCGATCACGTGCGCGTGGTCGCGCACTGGCTCCGGGACACGCCGCTCAACCCGTCGAATCTGCGTGCGCCGGGGAAGCCCGCGAACGTGTTCGCGGTGGAGAGCTTCACCGATGAAATCGCGGCGGCGGCGAACATCGACCCGCTGGCGTTCAGACGGCAGCGGCTCGCCGATCCGCGCGCGCTCGACGCCCTCACCCGCGCCGCGGACGCGTTCGGCTGGCAGCCGCGCCCCTCGCCCAATCCACGACGCGCCCAGGGCGGCCGGCTGATCGGCCGTGGCATGGCCTACGTCCGCTACAAACAGGCCGAGAACTACGTCGCGACGTTCATGGAGGTCGCGGTCGATCCCTCGTCGGGCGAGATCGCGGTGACGCGGGTGGTCTGCGCCCACGACGGCGGGCTGGTGGTGAATCCGGACGCGCTGAAGAATCAGATCGAGGGCGCGATCGCGCAGACGCTGAGCCGCGCGCTCCATGAAGAAGTGCAGTTCGACACCGCGCGGGTGACCAGCGTCGACTGGGCCAGCTATCCGATTCTGCGGTTCCCCGAGCTGCCGGCGATCGAGGTGATCCTGATCGAGCGGCGCGATCAGCCGCCGTGGGGCGCCGGTGAAGCCGCCGCGGTGCCGGTCGCCGCCGCCCTCGGCAACGCGTTCTTCGATGCCACGGGCGTCCGGCTGCGCCGCGTGCCGTTCACGACAGCCCGCGTGCTGGCCGCACTGAAAGGCCTCTGACCTGCGGCACCTCGTCAAATCCCAAGCTCCAAATTCCAAGCTCCAACCACTCCCAAATTCTAAATCCCACACCAAATCTCAAGGCCCAAAAGTCTCAAAGTCTCTATTCCCGTGGGCTTTGGGCTTTGGGCTTTGGGCTTTGCGGACTTGGGTTTGGGATTTGGGATTTGGGATTTGGGATTTGGGAGTGGTTGGGATTTGGAGCTTGGAGCTTGGGATTTAACTTGCCGCCGCCTGCTTTAAGCTCAGGTTGTACACTCGTTCCTGACGTCTCCAGTCCGCCGCCCGGCGGCGAGGGTTCATGAAAAAGCTGATCGCCCTGTTCCTCGCGCTTTCGTCGCTGGCTGCGGCCCCGCAGGCGCCGCCGCCGGCCCGCCGGCCCGCGCCCCCGGAGATTCGCCTGGTGCTGCTCATCGCGGTGGATCAGTTCCGGTACGACTATCTGACGCGGTTCCGGAACGATTTCACCAGCGGCTTCAAGAGACTCCTCACCAACGGAGCGGTCTTCACCGACGCCAATCTCGAGCATTACCCGACCGTCACGGCGATCGGGCACGCGACGATGCTGACGGGGGCGACGCCGAGCGTGAGCGGCATCATCGGCAACGACTGGTTCGATCGGGAGACCAAGGGGCAGGTGCAGAGCATCACCGACGTGACGGTGAAGTCGATCGGCGCGCCGGATGCGGCGACCGCCTCGCCGCGGCGGCTCCTCGTCAGCACCGTCGGCGACGAATTGAAGCTCAGCTCGGCGGCGCCGAAAGGATCCGAGAGCGCTCCACGGGTCATCGGCATGTCGCTGAAGGATCGGTCGGCGATCATGCCGGCGGGCCGTGGCGCGGATGCGGCGTACTGGTTGGACACCAAGTCCGGCGCGTTCGTGTCGAGCACCTACTACATGCCGGACGTGCCGACGTGGGTCCGCACTTTCAACGAGCGCCATCTCGCGGATGCGCACGTGGGCGAGGAATGGAGGCCGCTGTTACCGTCCGCGCCGGCGCTCAAGCAGATGCCCAAGGAGCTCGGCCAGCCGTTCTACGAAGCGGTGTTCGCCAGCCCGTTCGGCAACGAGCTGCTGCTCGAGTTCGCCAGCAACGCGCTGACCCACGAGCGGATGGGACAGCGCGGCCAGACCGACCTGATGTCGGTCAGCTTCTCGTCGAACGATTCGGTCGGACACACTTACGGTCCGGAGTCGCCGCAGGTCCGCGACATCGCGATCCGCACCGACCGCGTGATCGGCCAGCTGCTGGAGCGGGTCGACAAGCTGGTCGGCCTGCAGCACACGCTGGTCGCGCTGACTGCGGATCACGGGGTCGCGCCGCTGCCGGAGAGCCTGACCGCGCGGTCGATGCCGGGCGGACGGATGGCCAACAAGGAGCTGTTCGGCGCTATCCAGACCGGCCTCGAGGCGAAGTTCGGTCCCGGCCAGTGGCTGGCGTCGACCGCGGGGTCGTCTCCGTATCTCGACTACGCCCTGATCGACACGATGAAGCTGAATCCCGAGGAGGTGCGCCGGGTCGCGGCGGCCGCGGCCGCGGCGGTGCCGCACGTCGCCCGGGTCTACACCCGCGACCAGCTGCTCCGCGGCCAGGTCGGCGACGATCGGATCGGCCGTCGCGTCGTGCGCGGGTTCAACGCCCAGCGCTCCGGCGATCTCGAGATCATCCTCGAGCCGTTCTGGATGCGATCGGCGACCGGCACCACCCACGGGAGTCCCTACAACTACGACGCACACATCCCGCTGGTGATCATGGGCTCGCGAATCAAGGCGGGCACCTATTCGAATCCGGTGGCGCTCAATGATCTGGCGCCGACCCTGACGACGCTGCTCAACGTCCAGACCCCGTCGGGATCGTCCGGACGGGCCCTCACCGAAGCGATCAAACCAGCCGCCGCGGCGGTGGACAGCACGACCCGTCGCTGATCGGGCGACGTGACAGTCGCCACTGGCCAGTTTCCAGTTTCCAGCTGCCAGCTCGCCTGAATCTGAGAGATGAGGCGCTGGTCTGGGCACTGATCGACTGGAAACTGCCAACTGGGAACTGGAAACTGACTGCGCGCGCCCGTCGATCGTATTAGTGGCCGGTGGGGGTGATTCATGACCGATCGAACGCAGGAACGCTGCCGCGTCTTCCGCGAGCTCCATGCATCCGGGTGCTTCGTGATCCCCAACCCGTGGGACGCCGGCAGCGCGCAGACCCTCGCGCATCTCGGCTTCCCGGCACTCGCCACGACCAGTGCCGGATTCGCCTGGTCGCAGGGGCGCGCCGACAACCACGTGCCGCTGGAGGAGGCGCTGGCGCATTTCCGGGGGATCGCCGCGGCCGTCGACCTGCCGGTCTCCGGCGATTTCGAAGGGGGCTTCGCCGTCGAGCCCGCGGAGGTCGAGGCCCACGTCGCGCTCGCGGCCCGGACCGGGATCGCGGGCCTGTCGATCGAAGACGCCTCCCGGCAATCCGAGAGCCCGCTGCTGGATTTCGCGCTGGCGGTCGAGCGCGTCGCCGCGGCGCGGCGCGCCGTCGACGCCAGCGGCCTCGACCTGGTGCTGACTGCGCGTTCCGAGGGGTTCATCGCCGGACGCCCGGATCTCACCGAGACGATCCGCCGCCTCACCGCCTTTGCCGATGCCGGTGCCGATTGCCTCTACGCGCCCGGGCTGCAGTCGATCGAAGACATCACCGCCGTCGTCCGCGCCGTGGCACCGAAACCGGTGAACGTCCTGGTGGGGTCGCCCTTCACCACGGTCGCGGCGCTCGCCGAAGTCGGAGTGCGACGGATCAGCGTGGGCGGTGCGCTGGCCCGAGCCGCCTGGGGCAGCTTCCTCGACGCTGCCGCCGAGATCGCCGGCAGCGGCACCTTCACCGCGCTCGGCCGCGCCGTGCCGTTCGCGCTGGTCAACGGGTTGTTCCGATAGTCGCGGTTCGCGGCTCGCGGGCTTGCCGCGCCGTAGCCTTGGCGGAGGCGGGTTCGCGGGTTCGGTCCGTTGTCATCAGAAGGTCTGATGCCAATCAGGGCAGGCAGTTGCCTCTAGAAGGTCTTCGTAGGGCGGGGCCTTCCGCCTTCGCTAAGCTACGGCGGAGAAGTCAGGCCCCGCCGCGAACCCCCGGACCGTGCGAACGCCTCGATCACGGGTACTATTCGAAGTCCATGCGTTCGCTCGCGCTTCCCCTGCTCGTCGCGCTCTTCACCCTCACTCCCCTCCACGCGCAGCAGCGCACTCATCGTCTGGAAGCCACGCCGGCGACCGTCGCATACGGTTATTACTGGTCGGACGCCAAGCCAGTGTTGCGGATTGCACAATCCGCCGCGCGAAGTAGGCGATCTGGATGATGTCGGTGAATCCGTCGCCGTCGACGTCGACCGCGAGATCGCTGAAATTGTCGATATAGCTGCCGTTGAAGGCGATGTCGCGGATCTTGTGCTTGGTCCAGGCCGGGGCCTCATACCAGTGCTCGGCCGAGAGGATGTCGAGGCGGCCGTCCTTGTTGAAATCGGCGACGGCCACGCTCTCGCTGAAGCCCGGGTCGATCATCTGCACCTTGAACGCGATGTCGGCGGGACGGCTGCGCACGGGCCCCGCCGGCGCTGCGGCCTGGCTCGCCGCACTGGACGATTTCCGCAACTGGCGGCTCGGTGGTCCGCCTTCGCCTGCAGGCTTCGGCGAGACATCGCGCCGCAGCGCGCTTGGATCGACCGGGCGCGGAGGCGGATGACTCCAAGCGTGGACGAGCACGGCGACGAGCAGATGGAGCATACCGACTCCTCGTTCAAAGGCAGGTTGCGGGCCGGCGCATTGTACGCTGAAGGCCGAGGGGCGGACTCGCGGGTTCCGTGGTCCGCAATCCGTGGTCCGTAGTCCGAAAACCCTTCAGAGTTCGTTCGCACCATCTGGGTGGAAGATCCCGTGACGAGCTGGTTGCCGCGTCTTCGACCCCGCTGTCTCGATCGGCGCTGTCGGACCGCGGACTACGGACCACGGATCTCATCTCTTCCCCCGCAGATCGAGGCACACGAGCGTGTCGTCGTTGCGCACGTAGAGAAATCCCGCGTCCAACGCCGGATAGGCGCGCACCGTGGGCGGAAGCACGGTGGCGCGCGCGGTTGGCTTGAATGCGGCGGCGGCTGCCGGCGCGACCAGGAGCTCGCCGTTCTCCCGCATCACGAGCAGCTGATTGCCCGCCAGCGTGACGGTGCCGGCGCCGAACTTCTCCTCCGACCATCGCACCCGCCCGGTTCGAAAATCGACCGCACGGAGGCTCGGGCCGAATTCCTGGCGGCCGTGGAAGCCATACAGCACGCCGTCCGCGTAGACGCTGGTCGCGTAGTGGTTCGACAGCGCGTCGTTCGACGACCAGAGCTCGGTCAAGGTCGCGCCGTCGAGCCGCAGCACCGCGGCGCCCGGCCCGTACTCGGCGGAAATGAAAATCAGGTTGTCGACGACGATTGGCGTGGCGGCGTTGACCGACGCGTTGGCGCGGGCCCGCCAGGCCCGCTGGAACTTCACGGCGCCATTGGCCGGGTCGAGTCCGACCAGGCCGTTCCTGGTAAAGAAAATCGCATAGCGTTGGCCAGCGATCGTGGCACCCACGGGTGACGAGTAACTGGCGGCATCGGTGGTGGCGGTCCACTCGACGGCGCCTTTGCGTGCGTTGAAGGCGATGATGCCCGCTTTCGAGCCGCCGACATTCGCGATCAACCGGCCGCCTTCGACCAGGGGCGAGCCGGCCGCGCCGAAGAATCCCTTCGGCACGCCGAACTGGCGCGCGGTCTGTTCGGACCAGAGCGGCTCGCCGCGCTCCAGCGACAGCGCCTGCAGGTGTCCTTCCGCGCCGAACGTGTAGACGACCCCGTCGGCGACCACCGGCACCGCGCGCGGCCCCTCGTCGAAGCCGAAGTCGTCGCGATACGCGGTGGGATAGCCGGTACTGCCAGCGCGTCTTGCCGCTGGCGGCGTCGAGCGACTCGACGACCTCGCGATCGCCCACGCGGTGAAAGACGATCACCTGGGTCCCGACCACTACCGGGCCGCTGAGCCCCTGCCCGAGCTTCCGCGACCAGACCCGCTTCGGCCCGCCGGCGGGAAACGTGGTGACGATCGGCGCGCCGCGGTACGACCCGTTGCGGTCGGGCCCGAGGAACTGCGGCCAGTCCGCGCCGGCACGGACGTGGGCGATGGCGAGGACGGCGAGGATCGCCGTGACGACGCGGCTGGGCATGCGGGTGAGGATAGCAGGTCCGGCTCGCCGCAGTTCGCGCCGTAGCCGTGTTCGCAAGCACGTGAACCGTAGCCGAGCCGGGGACCGGGGGACCCCGAGTCAGCTGTACACTCTCGCCGCGCAGTGCGCACGGCGCCGACGCGCTTTTCACCGAGGAGACCACGAGGATGACCAGTTCAGGACGCGGCCCGGCCGCGCCACCCGTCCCCAGCGCCGGCGGCGCGCTCCCTGCCGTTCACGGCGAGCTTCCCCGCTGGGACGTCGCCGACCTGCCGGCGCCGCTGCCGTTCAGCACCCGCAATCTGCTCAAGGTGATCGGGCCTGGCGCGGTCATGGCCGCCACCTCGATCGGCGGCGGCGAATGGCTGGTCGGGCCGGCCGCCGCCGTGAAGTACTCGTCGTCGATTTTCCTGATCGCGACCGTCGCGATCGTGCTGCAGGTGATCTTCAATCTCGAGGCGATCCGCTACACGCTCTACACCGGCGAGCCGATCTACGGCGGGATCATGCGGCTCAAGCCCGGGCCGAAGTTCTGGGCGGCGTTCTACACCGTGCTTGGGTTCTTCCAGCTCGGATGGCCGGCGCTCGCCGGCAGCGCCGCGGCGACGCTGTTCGGCGCCTGGATGGGACGCATGCCGGGCGCCCCCGACCAGGGCACGCAAGCCTGGATCGCCACCGGCCTGATCATCGGCGTGGTCGCGATCCTGTCCTTCGGCGGCACCATCGAGCGCATGCTCGAATACTTCGCCTGGACGATGCTGGCGGTGGTGTTCACCGTTCCTGCTGGCGATCAACATCGCGTTCGTGCCGATGGCGCACTGGGGCCGGACCTTCCTCGGGTTCTTCAGCTTGTCCGGTCTGCCCCATCCGATCGACTGGGGCCTGATCGGCGCGCTGGCGGCCACCGCCGGTTCCGGCGGGCTCGGCAACCTGACGGTGACCAACTGGGTCCGCGACAAGGGGTTCGGCATGGGCTCGTTGGTCGGCGCGATCCCGAGCGCGGTCGGCGGCGTGCGAGATCAAGCTGAGTCACGTCGGCACGGTGTTCCCGGCGACCGAGGCAAACCTCGCCCGCTGGCGCGAGTGGCTGCGCTACGTGCACGCCGATCAGATCTGGGTCTGGGGCCTGTTCTGCTTCCTGGGGATGTTCCTGAACGTGAACCTCGCCACCGCGATCATCCCGCACGGCACCGATCTGCAGGGCCTGGCCGCGGGCGCGTATCAGGCGGAATACCTGCAGAAGATCTGGTCGGGGTTCTGGTTCCTGACGCTCTTCAACGGCTTCTGGATCCTGTTCAAGACCCAGCTGGGCAACACCGACATCCTGGTCCGCACCATCACCGACGCGGTGTGGATGTCGAGCAGCCGCGCCCGCGAGTGGAAGCTGGGCATCCGGGCGATCTACTACGGCATCCTGCTGGTGTTCTCGATCTGGGGCATGATCGTGATCCGCTCGGCATCACCGTTCCAGCTGTTCAAGATCCTGGCGAACATGGCCGGCATCGTCCTGATGATCGCCGGCGTGCAGATCTTCCTGGTCAACCGCCGCTTCCTGCCGAGGGAGGTGCGCCCCCCCTGTGGCGTGAGATCGGCCTGCTGGTATGTTCGGGGTTCTACGCGTTCTTTGCGTACTTCGTGGTGAGGGACTTGATCCGGTCGCTGTTCTGATCATTCAGAGGCGCTGGAGTTGAGCGGAGGTACCGGATCTCAAAAACGGAGCAACGGAGGCAACGGAGAGAACGAAGAAGACCAAATAGTTTTCTTTCCGTTTCCTTCGTTATCTCCGTTGCTCCGTTTTTGAGATCCGGTACCTCCGAATTATCGCCGACGCCTCACCTTTCAGACTCCAGGACTCTCTGCCGATACACCTCGCGCGCGTGGTCGTAGGCGGCGCGCGCGGCGTCGAGCTCCGCGGCTTTGATCTGGCGCGCCTTCTGGGTCCAGCACTGGTTCACGGCGTTGAGGCACCACTCGGCGCTGCGGCGGGAGCCGCGGATGGGTTTGCCGCCGACCATCACGAACACCGGGTTGGTGTGGGCCGACGGGAGCACGCGGACCGCAATCCAGCTGCTGCGGTCGAGTTTCAGATCGAAGGTCAGCGTCCGCACCTTCCCGTCGGCGATCAGGTTCTGCACCGCGGCGCGCTCGCCGTTCACGATCACTTCGACCGGGACAGTGCGGGTCGTGCCGATCCGCGCGCGCTCGATATCCCAGTACGGCTTCTCGTCGTAGCGCAGCTGGCGAATCGCGTCGTTCGGAAAAGCCTCCAGGTTCGCTGCCGCCTTGACCGACACGTTCACCCGCCCGGGGGCGGTGAGCCGGACTTCGCTCTCGGCGGTGCCCGCCGGTGTCCCGTTCACACCGAAGTCCATCAGGTGGGTCTTGCCGTCGGAGACGTAGCTGCGCCCGGCGCGGACGGCGTCAATCCACTTGCGATACGTGAGTGGCCCGTCGACCTTGGCGTAGGACCTCGACAGGCCGACCTTGTCGTCGGTGATGCAGGGAAAATCGGTCTCACCGCTGATCCGCGTGCGGAAGCCGGCGTTGAGCGTGTGGTACCAGATGTTCAGCTCCCAGACGTACGGCGTGTCGCCGGCCGAGATGAAATCGACCGTGTCGGGGTGGGTGACGTCGACGATGAACTCGTTGGCGCCGATGCCGTCGAAGCCCGGCATGTCGTAGTTGGGGAGGTCGGCGCTCTTGACCTCGAGTCCCCATCCCGAATGGGCGAAGCCCACCACCGCCCCCTGCCCACGCGCCCACTTCAAGATCGGCAGGTCCCAGGTCGGCCAGTCTTCGAGTCTTTTCGTTCCAGGGTAATCCTGCTCCTTCACGCCGAGCAGCACCAGGTGACCGGCATGGCTCGAGGGAAAGCCGGAAATCTCGAGGTCGTAGCGCATCAGCCGTGACGGCGTCGAGAGCGGGTGATCGGCGCCGCTGAAGAACTGCTTCTGGAAGTAATACGACGGTCCCCAGATCAGCACCGAGGCGAGATCGAGCCCTTCACCCTCGATCTGCGGCCACATGTCCTCCGGCCGGACGCCCTCGGTCGGGTTGTCGTAGTGCGAGCAGCCGGCGGAGTGGATGTGATGGTCGCCTGAATACCAGCCGTACTGCGACGGATCGATCCAGCGGAGCAAGTCGAAGATCAGCTCGGTGGCCCCCTTGACCGAGAACCGCTTCGTCTGCGCCACGTACTCGGGTCCGCGCGTCGCCGTGACCGTGAAGTCTCCCGCCGGCAGCGCAATCGACTGCCCGTCGCGGCGGTAGACCTGCGGCTGAAAGAAGAAGTCCGGGGCCAGCCGTTTCGAGACCGCGGGATAGATGCGATCGAGCCGGTCCTTGACCAGGAACCCGGCGGTCGTCGGCCGGCCGTGCTCGTCCTTTACTCGGACCATGACGGGGTGAGACGGGAGCGCGTCGAACAGGACCTCGACGTCGTTGCGGAAGCCCACGTCCTGGCTGCCCTGTCCGACGTTGATGCCGATCAGCGCCGAGCGCTGTCCCGCGTCGCGGCTGGAGATCTGCAGGACCGCGTACTCGATCGCCAGACCCGACAGCCGGGGCCGCATCGGCGGCTGGGTGTAGAAAGACATGTCGGCCCAGCGGTCGCGCACCTGCGCGTCGGTGAGCACCTTCTTCGGTTCGGGCGAATTGCTGGTCGGCACGAAGACGTTGCCGATGTTCGGGCTCTGCAGCGCGAGCGGGGCGGTGACACGCGCGTCGTTCAGGACTTTCACCAGAAACAGCCGGGTGCCGCCTTGCACCAGCTGCGGGCGGGCCGCCGCCTGCTCCACCCGCACCCGGCTCTCGGGGCTGATGTGCACCGTGATCAGGGCGCGCGGATCGAAGACCTGCTGGATGCCGGCGACCGCCGCGGCCTCGTCTTTCAATCCAATCGCCGCGTCCAGCGCGTCGCGTTCGGCATCCGCCAGCGGCTCGCCGAGATACCGCAGCGACGTCTCGAGCCGCCGTGCCTGCTGAGCCAGCGGCTGCAGAGGCACGGGAGGTGGCGCTCCCACGGACGCCTGCTGATCGGCACCAAGCGAGCTCCCGAGCGCAACCGCGGCGGCGAGCAGGAAGAACGTCTGAGCGACTGTGCGGCGCATGCGCGCGTTGTATCACGAGTGTCTCCTGATCTCCTGGCTCTTGTGACCGCGGGCGATGCGAGTTGCCCCTGTAGCCGCTTCAGGTGCCCCGTGACTCTCGGCAGCCGGATGCTTTCGGACGCGGTTGGTGGTTCGACGGCCGGTGAGCTCTTACAGGCGGCCAGGAGATCAGGAGGAAAATCACAATTCTTTCTCCTGACCTCCTGACCTCCTGTGATCGCGGGCCTGCGAGTTGCCCGGTTGCTACTCCAAGCGCCCCAGACTCGCAGCACCCGGCTGCTTCAGACGCGGCTGGCGGGGGTCGCCGGAACTCTAAGACGCGTGCGGGTTCCAGTCCTGGGCCGAGGAAACTGGGGGGACGGATGAAAAGCCGCTTCGCGAGAATCCTGTCAGAGGATCGACGTCCAGCGCCGCAACGCGCCTGCGTCGACGTCAACAAGAACCCGCAGCCTGCCTGAACTGCGTGAATTTCTCCCTTGTCCCTTGTCCCTTCTCCCTTGACATGCGACGCGTCCCTCCGGCGTCGCTCGTCACTCCACCGGCCGCTCGGGCGCGGGGGCCGAGGCGTGGAAGTCGGCGTAGAACCGGCTCACGTGCTCGTCGAGCAGCCGGGTGACGCGCTCGGCATCGGGGGACGCGACGATCAGGCCGGCGTGATGGCGCTTGCGGATTCGCCGCACGATCTCCGGCGCGGTGTAAGCGCTGGTGTCCGGGTACTCCTGCCGCGCGAGCGAGAGCACGATTCCCGCGCTCAGGCCGGCGGCGGGCGGTGGCTCATACTCGCCATCTTCGCCGGCAATCTCGACCTTCGCCCACTCCCGCCACAGGTTCACCCCGGTCGCGGCCTCGATCACGTCGACGATGAATGCGCCGCCGACGCGCGCCGAGGTCTCGAGGAAATGCCAGTCGCCGGCGGCGCTGCGGATGAATTCGGTGTGCGACACTCCCCGGCGCAGCCCGAAGGCATCGAGGAGCCTCGCATTCATCTCGCGTAGGGCCGGCACCGCGGGGTCGGCCTCCCCCAACGTCCGTGTGACGAAGATGCCTCCCTCGTGCGCCACTGCCATCGGCGGCGACGCATAACGGCTGACCGCGGCGAACTGCGGCCGGCCGCCGAAGAAGATCGAGTCGACGTGATAGACGTCGCCGGGCACGAACTGCTCGAGCAGATAGTCGGCGTAGCCATCGCCCAGGGTCTCGATCGTCGGCCACAATTCACCGGCCGAGCCCACCTTGCGAATGCCGACCGACGCCGCCTGCGACCGCGGCTTGATGACCCACGGCGGCGGCACTCGTTCGATCCATTCGGCAATCGCCTGGGTGTTGAGGACGTGCACGAACTCGGGGCAATTGATGCCGGCGGCCCGCGCCCGGCCGCGCATCGCCAGCTTGTCGCGGAACCCTCGCGACGTGGTCTCCCCCATGCCGGGAATCCGCAGGTATTCGCGCAGGCTCGCCGCAAGCTCGACATCGAAATCGTCGAGCGCGACGATGCGATCGATCCGATCCGTGCGGCCGACATGCGCAATCCCCTTGCGGACGTCCTCGAGCGGCATGTCGCGGCGGACGTAGTAGAACTCATCCACCGCGTCGCGCGGCCAGTCGGAATCGCGGAGCTTCTCCTCGGTGAGCAGCAGGACCCGGCACCCCTGGCGGCGGCACTCCTCGAGGAATGCGTCCCCTTTGCGGTAGGTCGCGATGCAGAAGATGGTCTGCGGCACGTCCGTCATTCTGTCACTTCGAGCTGAGCGGGAGTTAACGGTCCGATGACGCTCGCGTCCTCCGTTCTGTAGGGCCGGGAGCTCCAGCCGCCGCGGGGGTGAGGAGCCTGTGACTAAACCCTTGCGCGGCGGGTCCGTGGCTTCCGCCTTTCCACCCTCGCCAAGGCTACGGTGGACCCGCCGTAGCTTTCGCGGAGGCTGGGCAGGCGGAAGTTCAGCGCCGGCGGCAGCCTTCCGGCTAAAGCCGGAAGCCACTACATCTGGAATACAGGAGGTTACATGCGACTACGTCATGCCATTCCGCTTGGTGCGCTCGTGCTGTTCGCGACGGTGTCTCCGGCGCTCGCCGGTCCGCCGCTGCTGTGTCATCCGTTCGACATCGGCAGCGCGCGGTCGCTGCCGTGGGACGGCACCAACGCCTGGTGGCAGGGAAAGGCGGACTACAAGCTGCAGAATCTGGTGGCCGACACCGAGGCGCTGCTCACCCCGTCCACTCCGGTCATCGTTCGCATGGAGACGCTCCGCCGCGCCGCGCTGTATGCGAGCCTCGACAGCAAGGTCGCGGCGAATCTGCTCACGTCCCTCACCTCGCGGGCCAACGCATCGTCGATGACCGCGCTCTTCGACGCGGGATATCTGGCCGAGACCTACAAGCAGATTGCGATGCTGCGCGGCGAGCGTGAATTCGCCAAGCGCGCCGACACGATCGCCGGCGTGCTCGGCAAGGCCGACGGCCTGGCGATGCTGGATAAGGCCATCACGATGCGGCCCGACGATGCCTCACTGCAGTTCGCCGCGGCGCTGGTCGCCGCGACCGCGGACCGTAGCGCCTACCGCGCGCACGCCGACAAGGCGCGAAAGGGCATCGCACAGGACGCGCTGCTCGCGAAAAACATCAAGCAGCTGCCGTGAAAAAGAGCTTCCAGCTTCCGGCTTCCAGCTTTGCGTTCAGCGAGGGCCTGAAGCTGGCAGGCTGGAGCTGAAAGCTGGAAGCTGGAAGCTGTCTACAGCCGCTCGAGCCACGCGGGGAACCACACGTTGAACGCCTCGATCTGATGGCGCCGATGGGGCGTCAGCGGCAGCGGCAGCGGGCCGGTCGGGATGCCGCGGGCCGCCAGGCCAATCCGGATCCCCCACGGCGTCGGGAACACCGCAATATGAGCGATGAGCTCCTCGAGCAGTCCGTGCAGGCGGGCGGTCTCGTCGGTGCGGCCGGCGACCGCGCTCGTGTAGAGACGGGTCAGCAGCTCGGGGCAGAAGCCGGCCACGCCGGAGATGCCCCCGTCCCAGCCGGCCTGCAGCCCGCGCGCGAGCAACCGGTCGTCGCCGACGAGCAGCGTCCACGGGTCGCCATGGCGCTCGGCGACGAACCGCTCGAGGTTCTCCGGGCGGCCGCTGCTGTCCTTGAGGCCGGCGACGAACTGCTCCTCCCGCAGGAGCCCCAGCACGGTGGCCGGCGCGAACCCGTTGGTGAAATCCGGGAGGTCATACAGCAGGCAGGGGGCGGCGAGCTCGCGGCTGACCTGCGTGCAGAACGCGCGCAGGTCCTCCTGTTCGTAGCGGAAGAACATCGGCGCCGGTAACAGCAGCGCCTCGCTCCCCTCCTCGATCGCCACCTGACCAAGCTTGATCACCCGCCGCATCGATCCGGCGCCGATCCCGACGAGCAGCGCCCGGTTGCGGGGCATCTGCTGCGCGGCCCGCCGGATGAGCGCCGTCCGCTCTCGAGCCTGAAAGTGCGGGTACTCGCCGGTGGCGCCGCCAACGCAGATGCCGTGCACGCCTGCCGACAACAGGAACTCGAGAATGTGATCGAACGTTGCTTCGTCAACCCGTCCGTCCGGGTGGGTCGGGGTCACGACGGCCGCAAACAGTCCCTTCATCACCAAACAGGATATCGCAGCGCCTGACGGCAGTTCCGAATCCCTAATCCCTAATCGCTAATCCAGAATCCCTAGTCCCGAATCCCGAATCCCCATCCCGAGTCCTCCCAAATCCGCGCGGCCCCACCGGGCGCGCGAGCATCGACGCGCGGATCCGCACACCGATCAGGGATTGATCAGGGATTCGGGATTAGGGATTCCAGATTAGGGATTAGGGATTAGGGATTCGCATAGAATTCCCCCTACATGCATCGCAGAGACTTCATCAAGAGCACCGCCGCCGCGCTGGCCATTTCCGGCACCCCCGCCTATGCGGAACAACTCGCGGACACGCGTAAACGCGTCGGGCTGATCGGGTGCGGCTGGTACGGGAAGTCCGACCTGCTGCGGTTGATTCAGGTCGCCCCCGTCGAGGTGGTCTCCCTCTGCGATGTCGACAAGACGATGGTGGCCGATGCCGCCGAGATCGTGTCGACCCGGCAGCAGTCGAAGAAGAAGCCGCGCACCTACGCCGACTACCGCGAGATGCTCAAGGCCAAGGATCTCGACCTGGTGCTGATCGACACGCCGGATCACTGGCACGCGCTGCCGATGATCGACGCGGTTCGCGCCGGGCTCGACGTGTGGGTGCAGAAGCCGGTCGGCGTCGACGTGGTCGAGGCCCAGGCGATGCTGGCGGCGGCGCGGAAATACAAGCGCGTCGTCCAGGTCGGCATGCAGCGCCGCAGCACGCCACATCTGATCAACGCCCGCGACCGCGTGATCCGCGAAGGCAAGCTGGGTACGGTAGGGCTGATCGAGATCTATTGCTACTACCACATGCGCGCGACCACGAACCCGCCGGATACGACGCCGCCGGCCAACCTCGACTACGAGATGTGGACCGGTCCGGCGCCGATGCGTCCATACAACCAGCTGGTCCACCCCCGCAGCTGGCGCGCCTTCATGGAATACGGCAACGGCATCGTCGGCGACATGTGCGTGCACATGCTCGACATGGTGCGCTGGATGCTGGATCTCGGCATGCCGACGCGGATCAGCTCGTCGGGCGGCATCCTGATCGACAAGAAGAGCAAGGCCAACATCACCGACACGCAGACCGCGACCTTCGACTATCCGAACCTGAAGGTGGTCTGGATCCATCGGTCCTACGGCGACCCACCGGATCCGGCCTACCCGTGGGGCGCAACCTTCTACGGCGACAAGGGCACGTTGAAGGCGAGCGTCAACAGCTACGACTTCACGCCAAGGGCCAAGGGCGAGCAACCGCTCCACGAAAAAGCCGTCTTCGAGTACAAGCAGTTCCCCGAAGATGAAACCGAAAAGGACCTCGAACGCCACGTGGCGTCGGCGATCCGCGGGCACATGAAGGACTTCCTCGCCAGCATCGAGTCGCGGAAGCCGCCGGTCGCCGATATCGAGCAGGGCTACATCTCGGCCGCCTCCTGCATTCTCGCGAATATCTCGCTTCAGGTTGGCCGTTCGCTCACCTGGGATCATGCGAAAGGCGTGGTGGTGAACGACGCGGAGGCCAACAAGCTGCTGCGGCGCCCCTACCGGGCGCCGTGGGTACATCCCGATCCCGCAAAGGTGTAATGGTGCTCACACATCGAGCGACAACCGCTCTTGCCCTGGCCCTGGCGGCAGGGCTCGTCACGGCTTACGCATCACAGGGCGAACAGGCCTGGCCGCCGCCCCTCCAGACGATGCCGGCTGCATCACCGGTGCTCTCCCCGGCCGACTCGATGAAGACCATGGTGTTGCCGCCCGGATATCGGCTCGAGCTCGTCGCCAGCGAGCCGATGATTCAGGAGCCGGTGGCGATCGACTGGGACACGAGCGGCCGGATGTGGGTCATCGAGATGCCCGGCTACATGGAGGACATGCCGGCCACGACCGAGCTTCAGCCGACCGGCCGCATCAGCATCCTCGAGGACACCAACGACGACGGCAGGATGGACAAGAAGACCGTCTTCCTCGACAAGCTGGTGTTGCCGCGGTCGCTCAAGGTGCTCGAGCGCGGCGCACTGATCGCGGAGCCGCCCAATCTCTGGCTGGCGCGCGACACCAACGGCGACATGGTCGCAGACACAAAAGACCTGGTCACCAGCAGCTACGGCCAGCCCGCGGCCAACGTCGAGCACAACGAGAACTCGCTGCTGTGGGCGCTCGACAACTGGATGTACACCTCGGAAGGGACCACGCTCCTGAGACTCAAGGACGGTGCCTTCGAGGTCCGCACGACGCTGTCGCGCGGCCAGTGGGGCGCCACCCAGGACGATGCCGGCCGTGTCTACCGCAACACGAACTCCGCGGCGCTGTTCGTGGACGTCGTGCCCACCCCCTACTTCGCGCGCAATCCGGGGATGATGCGGACCCGCGGCAGCTACGAAACGCTCGACACCGGCGACCTCAACACCGTGTGGCCGATCCGGCCGAACCCCGGCGTGAACCGCGGGTATCAGGACGGCGTGTTGCGGCCGGACAAGACGCTCGCCGCCTTCACGGCAGTGGGCGCGCCGACGTTCTATCGCGGCGATCGGCTGCCCTCGGAGCTGTACGGCAGCGTGTTCCTCGCCGAGCCAGCCGGCAACCTGGTCAGCCGGATCGTCGTGACCGACGACGGCACGATGCTGCGCGGGAAAAAGGCTTACGAGCGCGGCGAGTTCATCGCCTCGACCGACGAGCGGTTCCGGCCGGTGAATCTGTCTTCCGCACCCGACGGGACGCTGTACGTCGTCGACATGTATCACGGGATCATCCAGCACAAGGGCTACATCACTGAATACCTGCGCGATCAGATCCTGGCGCGCAAGCTCGATCAGCCGCAGGGCCACGGCCGCATCTACCGGATCGTCCACACCACGACGAAGCGCGGCCCGAAACCGGCGCTGTCAAAAATGAAGGGGCCGCAGCTCGTCGACCTGCTTTCGCACCCGAACGGCTGGTGGCGCGACGCGGCGCAGCAGCTCATCGTCGAGCGCGGGGATCGGTCGGCGATCCCCGCGCTGAAGGAGAAAGCCGAACGCGCGCCGGACTGGCGGACGCGGCTGCACGCGATGTGGACGCTCGACGGCATCGACGCCATCGAGCCGGCGACGATTACCACAGCGCTGGAAGATTCGTCGCGGGATGTGCGGGTGTCGGCGGTGCGGATTGCCGAGCGCTGGCTGAACGATGCGAAGCACCCGATCCACGCAGCAGTGTTGAAGAAGATCGACGACAAGGACTGGGCGGTGCGCCGTCAGCTCGCAGCAAGCCTGGGTGCGCTGCAGGATGCCGCGAAGATCCCGACGCTGACGACCCTGCTCGAGCGGCACGGCGACGATCCGATGACGGTTGATGCGGCGATCAGCGGACTCCGCGGGAGCGAACATGTCGTACTCCAGCGCCTTCTCGGGGCGACGGAGCAGACGCCGCAGCGAACCGGTGCAGTCGTGGTCCTTGCCGCGACACTGGTGCGCAGCGGCGAAGATGCGCGACTGCAGGAGGTCTTTCAGTCGGCGGCAGCGCCGGGTCGTCCGGCGTGGCAGCGTGATGCGCTGCTCGCCGGAGCGGAGGCGGCGCTCCTCAACGGGCCGCTGCCCGGAACCGGCCGCCGTGGGGCCGGCGGAGGACGCGGCGCTGCACCCGCGGAGGCAGCGAGCACCGCGCCGGGGGGACGCGCAGGGCCCGGCGGCGCACCGGCGTTCCCCAGCACCCGGCCATCCGACGCTCCACCCGCGGGGGCAGGCCGCGGCCGCGGCCGCGGCAACCAGCAGGCGGCGGTGCCGTTGACGCGCGAGCCGGCGGCGCTCACGCAGCTCGCGGCCGCCGGCGGCGAGAGCGGCAAGCGCGCGTCGGCGCTGCTGGCGCGCCTGACCTGGCCCGGCAAACCCGTGGAAGCCGGCGCGGCCCCCGCGGCGGCGCCGCTGACGCCGGAGGAAATGAAGCGCTTCGACGCAGGGAAGGCGGTCTACACCAGTCTGTGCGTGGCGTGCCACCAGGAGAACGGCCAGGGCATCGACAAGGTCGCTCCGACGCTGGTGGGATCCAATTACGTCCTCGCCGCGCCGCACGTGCCCGAGCGGATCCTGATCAACGGCAAGGAAGGACCGGTCGGATTGATGCCGCCGCTCGGCTCGGTCCTGAGCGACGGCCAGATCGCGGCAGTCCTCACCTACGTGCGCCGGTCATGGGGCAACCAGGGCTCGGCGGTGGATGCCGCCAGTGTCGCCGACATCCGCAAACAGACGACCGGGCGCACGCGGCCGTGGACCGAGAAAGAGCTGCTGGAGCTGGCCGGAAAGTAGCTCGGGATCGAACGCAGCCCGATGCGATAGAGGTGACGGTCGCTTCTGAGGAAGAACGACCGTTGCGCCACTGCCGGCGAGGCGAGCGTCGCGCCGTCGACGCGGCCTGTCCCCAGCTGCCGGAAGACCCGGCCCGGGGCGATGACCGTCGTGACCCCATCCTCGCTCTGCAAGTAAATCCGCCCATCGACGAACACCGGCGACGCGGAGAAGCTGCCGCCGAGCCGATGCTGCCAGATCAGCTCCCCCGAGCGGGCGTCGACCGATGACAGGATGCCGCCGTCGCTGACGAAATACAGCTCGTCGCCGACCAGCAGCGGCGACGCGGTCAGCGGCGCACCCCGGCTGACTCTCCAGGCCACATGACTGCGCGTGACATCGCCGGACCCATCCGAGCGAACGGCCAGGAGCGTCGGCTGCTGGAATCCGGTCGCGATGTAGACCAGGCCGTGGCCGGCGACGGGACGAGGCACGTTCGAGAAGCCGTCGGCGTAACCCACGCGCCAGACTTCCTTCCCCGTGAGCGGATCGTAGGAGACCGCACGGTAGGCACCGGGACTGACCACCTGATCGGTGTCGCCAGCGCGAATCACGAGCGGCGTCGCGTAAGCCTGATCGAACGGCGTCCGCCGGTGGGTCCGCCACTTGACCTTGCCCGTCTGCACATCGAGCGCCGCGACGTAGGCGTCGTCCGCACCGTCGCAGTTGACGATGAGGAGGTCGCGATAGAGCACGGGCGAGCCGCCGCTGCCGTGCTGCGACTCGTATCGAAGGTGGGTCTTCCAGACGAATCTCGCCGGTCGTGGTCAGCGCCGCGGTCCCGTCCTGACCGAAGTGCACGTAGACGCGATTGCCCGCGACGATCGGGGTCGGCGACGCGAGGCTGTTCTTCGGATTCAACGCATCGGCGCGCCGGCTCTGGAACACTTCCACATCGACGAGCGGTGCGCCGGTCTCCACCGCAAACGCCACCGCTCGGAGCGACGCCCCGCCCGGCGACTTGACCGCCGTCGTCAGCCACACCTGGTTGCCGACGACCACCGGCGACGACCAGCCACGGCCCGGCACCTCCCGCTTCCAGATGACGTTCTGCGACTCGCTCCAGTCGAGCGGCAGCCCTTGTTCGGTGGAGTGGCCTTGACCGGTGGGACCGCGGAATTCCGGCCACTGAGCGTGAAGCGCCGCGCCAGCAAACAGCAGGCCGCCGGCCAGACAACCGAGCACAGAACGCATCGGGGCATTATCCAGCTTCGGGACACTGGACACCGAGATCGGCGGATTGGATTACCACCGACCGCCGTAACCCACTGCGCGTTCAGGCGAAAGTTCCATGAGTGCAAAGGAGCGCTATCGGATCCCGGCCGAAGCCGGTAGAATGGGTGTGCTTTCCTGAGCGCCTTCACGAGTGCTCGCCCTCATCAAAGCATGAGGAGCAGCGCCCTGTGAGTAATCCCAAGACCCAGCCGTCATCACCCGAGATGGATCCACCCTACCCGAGCTGTGAGACGACCCTGTGGCAAATCGGCCAGTGGCGCTGTGCGTACTGGCGCCCCGCAGGCCAATGGCGTGCCTCGTCTATCCGCCTGTTCAAGAACGACCGGCTGGTCAGAACCGCGGCGTTCGGATTGGGCGCGAGTGAGCAGTCGTCCGCGTGGCGAACGGCGATACAGGCGAAACCGGAGCACGATCCGCGCTAGCGACACTCGGGAGTCGGGCCCTATTGCCCGTCCGGAAGGATCACCGTATCGTTCTTCGCGGTCCCTGGACGGCTGGTGCGGTACTTCACGGCCGAGAGCACGATCTGGTCGACAGACACTCCGTCCTCACGCACCTGGATCCGGATGCGACGGCGGCCGCCTTCAGGGAAGCGCAGCGTCACCCCGTTGCGATTGACCGCACCCCAGCCGTCGTCTTCCCAGCCCCAATTCGACACGCCGCACCCCGAACACTCCTCCAGGTTGATCGCCAGACCGCTGGTGGTCCCAATCGCGTAGCTCTTGCCGTCGGAGGCGATCGCGCTGTCGAACTGCATCCATATCGAGTCGTTCGCCCAGGAGTTGCCGTCCGCCTTCAGCCTCACCCACAGCTTGTAGGTCTGGGTGGGATCGGCGTTGACATACAGATCGGCATAAGCGGCGGGGGCGGCTTCAGGCGCCGTGCTCTTGGGCCCACCGAGGTTCGGGTAGTACAAGCGCCCGCCAACGGGCGACGTCGGGTCGTACACCGTCCTCCATGGCGCTCGGAGATCCCAGACGTAGCCGGCGTAGATCACGATTTCCGGCTTCGGCGCGATCGTCACCCGCAGGGTGTCGCTGCTCTCGCCGCCGCGGCCATCCCGGACCGTGACCGTGAACGTGTATGTGCCGGGAGCGTGCGGCGGCATGGTGCAGCCGAACGGCGTGCCGGTTTCGTCGCGCCATTGGAACGAGACGCGGTGGAGATCCGGATCGACCGACGCCGTGCCCCGTTCGCACCACTCGTCATCCCAGATGTGCTCGTCGAACGTGTATGAGCGATCGGGACCGGCCTCCGCCACTGGCGGACGATTCACCGCTCGGCGCTCGTTGAGGAGAATCCGACCGGACTCGACGATGTCGAGCAGCCCGTCACGGTTCCAGTCGAGCGCCAGGCCGGCGCGCGGCCGGGTCTCGAACTCCATCGCCGGACCGAGCCGTCCCTGACCGTCGCCGAAGAGCATCGCTCCACCCCAACTCAGGACGTCGAGGTGGCCGTCGTTGTTGAAGTCCCCCAGGATCGTGCCGCTCTGGGTATCCCACGGGATGTTCGAGGGATACTCGACCGCCGGCAGCCATCCCCCATCGTCGGCTGCGAGAATCACTTCGATCGAGATGCCGCCGTCGGAGACGATGTCCAGACGGCCGTCGTGGTTCAAGTCGCTGAGTGCGAAACTGGAAGACGCGGCCGCCCCCCGCGTTGACGCCCGTACCGAAACCGCCCGCGCCATTGCCCGAGTAGACGATGTACTCATCCCTGGAAACGACAGCGTCCAGTACACCATCCCTGGTGACGTCGGCGAGCTCGAGGCCACCGATGCCGAGCCCCGTAATCACGACCTGTTTCGTGGCGGTGAAGCCGACACTGCGCACCACCATCACCTCCCGATCGCTGAACGCCACGACGTCGAGCCGGCCGTCCCGATTCAGATCGCCGGTACGGATGCCGATCAGGTAAAGCGGCAAGCCGTCAATCGTTCGCACGGGTCCGAAGCCCCCGCGTCCATTGCCGGTGTAGAGCTCGAGGAAGGACGCCAGGGCCCCGCCTTGCCCGTCGTACCGGGCTCTAGCCAGGACCACGTCCTGATGGCCGTCGCCGTTGTAATCGCCGGTATCCCCCCCGGCCAGATAGCTCCCTTCGTTCGCCGTGAGCGGCACGCGCGTGGTGCCATCGAGCAGGACCGCCTCGTCCATCAACAGATCCGGGATGCCGTTCTCGTTGAAATCAGCGACGGCGAGTCCGTAGAACTGTCCGCTCTGAGCCCGGAAGCTGAACGCCGGGGGAACGAACGGCGTGGTGTTGTCGTGGAGCCAGACCCGTCCGGCGGTCTGCGAGCCGACCGCGAGATCGAGCCGTCCGTCATGATTGAAATCGGCGGCAGCGACGGCGCGGGCGCCGGCACCGGCCGGCAGGTCGCCCCAGTCGTCGGGCAGCACGGATCCGTCGCGCCGGCCGAGCAGCAGCGTGGCGGTTGCACTGCCGTAGTTGGCGACCGCCAGATCGGGTCGACCATCCTGGTTGAAGTCCCCGGTCGCGATGCCTCGCGGCGACGAACCGGCCGGCCGCGTCCCCGCGACGGCAAAGCCGGACGAGGAGCCGCGGAAGATCACGACCAGGTTCGTGGAAGACGAGGCGGCGACAATCTCGAGCCAGCCGTCAGCGTTCATGTCCACGGCTGACAGGACATTCAGGGGACGACCGGCCGCAACCGTCCGCCGGGTGAACCCTCCGCCGGCGACACCCTGGAGAATGTCCAGCGAGTTGGCGCCGGTCGCCGCGACCGCGACGTCGATGAGACCGTCGTGATTGAAGTCACGAGCGACCACGCCCTGCGGCTTCGCCCCGACGGCCCACTCGCCGCTGGCGGCACCAAACCCGCCGGCGCCGGTGCCGGGCAACAGCACGAGCCGGTCACGCGCGTGATCGGTGTAGAGCAGGTCGAGGATGCCGTCCCTCGTGACATCCGACAGCGTCGCGCCCCACGCCTGACTGCCCGGTGCCACGAGAGACCTCGAGGCCACCTGTCCGCCGGCGCCCATCACCAGCACCTCGATCGCCCGGCCGTCCGGGGTGGTGACAATCAGGTCCGGGATGCCGTCGCGATTCAAGTCGCCCGCGTCGACGTCAAAGGGGCCCGCGCCGACCGCGATCTCCCGCGCCGGTTGGAACCCGTTGCCGTCGCCGCGATTCTCGAAGATCACGACGGCGTTGCGGCCGGTGTTCGCGGTCGCCAGATCGGGCCACCCGTCGCGGTTCACATCAAGGACGACAGCGTCACGAGCTCCGGTCGCCGCGGGATAGGAGGCGCTCGAGAAGTCGAGCGTCTGCGCGTGCGCGAAGACGGCAGTGAGGGTGAAGACGGCCGAGGTCAGCAGTGAGGTGCGAGCAGACATTTTGCCTTTTTGGGAAGAGGGATGCCCTATTGGAGACGCTCAGCGAGCCAGACGCTGCAGGCGCTGAGACCTCTGCAATCGCCCGACCCCTTTTCGCGATTGCCTCCACGGCCCGCCGCGCATTCGCGCGAGAGCTCAATTCGCTCCCAGAGATGGCTCAAAGCTTGGAGCCGACCCACATCGGCACAAAACCCGCAAGGGGCGAAAACCGGCGAACGCCCGCGCGGCGCGCTGCCGTCGTAACCAGCAAGTCTCGACTGTCAGTTTGGTAAGGGATAACCGCGTTGCACAGAGCGTCCGGCCTGCGAACCCTGTCCATATCGCGGCTTTCCTCAAGGAGTCCTCCGTGTCCCAAGCGTCATGTCTGCGAAGGCTGCGCGCGCACCTGCTGCTGCCGATAATGGCCGGGCTCGCGTGGCCCGCCTACGCGCAGTCTCCACCGGTCCCCAACTTCAGCGTCGCCTTCGAGCCCGACCTCGCGGTCAACGTCTGGCCCGCCGACTTCAATCGCGATGGGCGGACCGATCTCATTGCCGCCACCGGTCGGACCTTGCCCCCCTCGACGCAGCTGACCGTGGCAATCGGCCGTGGGAACGGCTCCTTCTTCCCTGCCAGGCCGCTCGGCATCCCCGCGATCCCGCTCGGGGTCGGCGACATGAACGAGGACGGCTTCGTCGACGTGATCGTCCGGCGTGGAGACTCGCTCGAAGTGCTCCCCGGCCGCGGTGACGGCACCTTCAGCGCTCCTCGAGCCGTGGCCACCACCCAGGGGGCCACCGACGAAGTCCGCACCTGGGGCTACGTGGTCGATCTGGACAGCGACGGCCATCGCGACATCGTCGTGCCTGAGCCCTTCGAGCTGGTGCGGTGGTATCGCGGGAACGGCAACCTCACGTTCAAGCCGCCCGTCGATCTTCCGCTCCGCGGCGGCGGCTATCAGTCGGCTGAAGCGACCAGCGGCGACTTCAACGGCGACGGGCGCAGGGATCTCGCAGTCGCCAGTCCCAACGAAATCGACGTGTTCATCAACCAGGGGGGGACGGCCTTCACCCGGACGGTGATCGATGGCTTCCAGCTCACCGATATGACGACACGCGACATGAACAACGACGGCAAACTCGATCTGATCGCGTCGTCCGGACGCTGGGACCTGTTCGAGAGCTGGATAGAGCCGGGCACCGTGTACGTCCTGCTCGGTAACGGCAACGGCACCTTCCAGAATGCCGTGGCCTACGACGTGGAGGTCCGCGGCACGATGTCAATCGTGGCGGGGGACTTCAACGGTGACGGCAAGATGGACGTCGCGACCGGCAACCGGTCGATCATCGTCGAGGACAGCGATGCCGGGCTGATGCTGTGGGACAGCATCACAGTGCTGCCGGGTGACGGCACCGGCCGGCTGCTGGCGCCCACCACCTTCGTGCTCGGCTCTGTGGCGAGCGAGTTCGGCGAATCGCAATATTACGACCCCTTCAAGGGAAGCCACCACCAGCTCAACACCTCGGATCTGAACGGCGACGGGCGGACCGATCTGATTGGCTCCCCCGGCGCGATTCTGCTCAATCGTCCTGCGGCACCCAATCGTCCGCCCGTGGCGTTCGCCGGCGCCGACTACACCGACTTGCACTACGACGGCAGCATCTACCTCCGGGGTCAGGGGCCGGATCCAGACAATCATTGGGTCACCTATTCGTGGCGAGACGATGCCGGCAACGTCATCAGCACGCAGCCGAACGTACAGATCAGCTCGTTCCCTGGCTCCGCGCGCACGTTCCACCTGACCGTGGACGACGGGCACGGAGGCGTGTCGAGCGATTCAATCACCATCTACGTCGGGAGAGACGACGAGCCGTACCTCAGCGTCACGGCGCCGGAGCCGATCACACGCGGCATGCCGGCTCCAATCACCTGGAGCGTCGCCGAACGAACGGTGCCGCTGACCAACCTCGCCGTCTGGTATTCGGTCGATGACGGCAGGACGTTTCAGGCGGTGCCGGGCTGCAGCGGCATGCCGCCGCGTGACGGCCAGTGCACCTGGCAGAATCCGGCACCGGCGTCGAACGTGGTGCGTCTGCGCATCACCGCGACCGGGAGCGGACAGCAGTGGATCGGCCTGTCCAACCGGCTGGCGATCACCGACATGCCGGCCGGCTGGTCCAGCGGCGACATCGGCGCGGTGGGCGCGGCGGGCACGACGGCGTTCTCCGCCGGCACATGGACGATCGAAGGATCAGGCGCGGACATCTGGGACAGAGCCGACGAATTCCGGTTCGTATCGCGGACCGTGCAGGGCAACTTCGTGGCGGTCGCACGGGTGGCCAGCATCGAGAATCTCGACCGGTGGGTCAAAGCCGGATTGATGATCCGGGAAGACCTCTCGGCCGGGGCGCGCCATGTCTCCCTCTTCGCGACGCCACGCACGGAGCGCGGGATCGCGTTCCAGCGGCGCCGGCAGGCCAACGGACTCAGCCTCCATGCCGCCGGACCTGCGGTCGCCCCTCCCGGCTGGCTGGCGCTCGGCCGCATCGGCGACACGATCAGTGCCTACTACCGTCCGTCCGCCACCGCGGCCTGGACCCTGGTCGGTCGCGACACGCTGCCGGGGCTGCCACTGGGTGTGAATGTCGGACTGGCGGTGAGCAGCCATGTCGACGGCACGCTCGCTACCGCGGTGTTCGACAACATCAGCGTCGACCAGGCGCTGCTGACGTCGTCCTTCGACCTCGGCAACGTCGGGATCCCCGGGAGCACGACGTTCGACGGCGTGGTCTACGAAGTGAAGGCCTCGGGCGCGGACATCTGGGGCACCGCGGACGCGTTCCGGCTGGTCCGCAGCCCAGGGCTTCCCATTCGCGAGATCACCGCGAAGGTCCGCAGCGTGGCCAACACCCATGCCTGGGCCAAGGCGGGCGTGATGTACCGGCAGTCACCGGAGAGCGCAACCTCACCACACGTGATGGTGGTGGTCACGCCGGGGAAAGGTGTGGCGATGCAGTACCGACCAGAGCACAGCGCCCAGAGCGTGCAGGTCGCGGTGCGCGCCGGCATCGCCCCGGAGTGGGTCCGGCTCACGCAGGCCGACGGCACGTTCAAGGGCTATGCGTCCGAGGATGGCGTGACGTGGCACTTGCTCGGAACGGTGTCGCTCGCGTGGAGCGGCGAAGCCGGCCTGGCGGTGACCAGCCACAACAACTCAGCGCTGACGACGGCGGTGTTCGAGAACGTCCGACTGCGCAACGTATTCAGCCAATAATCGGCATTCCGCGGTCCGCGGTCCGCATTTCGGCGGACTACGGATCGCGGACCGCGGATGACGAATTACGGCAGAATGCGCGTGTCGTTCTTGAGCGCGCCGGGCGAGCTGTTCACGTACGTCACCGGCGACAGCACGATCTGGTCGATCGCAAAGCCGTCCTCGCGGGTCTGCACGCGCAGCGTTTGCGGGCCGGTGGAGGCGAAGTAGACGAGCGGCCCCATCACATTGACGCCCCACCCGTTGTCCTGCCAGCCCCATCCTGCGATCCCGCAGCCGCTGCAGTCTTCGAGATTCACTTCGGTGGCCGACGACGAGCCGATGCGCCACGTCTCGACGCCGGCGCTCGTCACCGAGTTGTTGAACTGCACGAACACCGAGTCGTTCGCCCAGTTGTTGCTGTCGGCGCGGCCGCGAACCCACAGCCGGTAGCCGCGGCCGGCCTCGGCGTCGAACGTCAGCTCGAAGTAGTTCGCGGGGGTGGCCGACGCCGTGGCGATCTTCGCCGCGCCCGCGTTGGGGTTGCGGATCTTCG
The DNA here is from genome assembly GCA_963717745.1 of uncultured Acidobacteriota bacterium. Taxonomy (GTDB): domain Bacteria; phylum Acidobacteriota; class Vicinamibacteria; order Vicinamibacterales; family 2-12-FULL-66-21; genus JACCXG01. The sequence continues at coordinate 14,762 of CAVQXJ010000032.1, read as the reverse complement.
TGCCGCCGGCCGCGGTGGCATCCGGTTCCACTTGCCACGCTCCGACCCGCAGCGAGGCTGCCGACGCATACAGCAGGATCTCGCCGCCTCCGCCATCCGCCGGTGGCGGTGGTGGCGGTGGTGGCGGTGGTGGCGGTGGCGGTGGTGGCGGTGGCGGCGCCACGCCGTCGGTCGTGAAGCTCCAGACCGCGCTCGACTTCGTCTTCAGGGCCATGGTCTTTCCGACCACTTTCCAGTAGTAGGTCGTGGCGGGCGCGAGCGCGGTCGGAACGGTGTAGCTGAACGTGCTCTTTTCGGTCTTCGACGGCGTCTCGGCCAAATCTGCATACACTGTGAGGGCCGGCGACGTGAACGTGGAGCTGGTGTCGATATATAGGTCGTAGAGGTGGGCCCAGGGGCCACCATACCACTTGAGCGTCACGTTGGTCCCGACGCCCGTGGCGCCGATCGCCGGCACTGGATTCTTCGGCGCGTCGGGGGGCAGCGGCACGAAATCGATGGTCTCGGGCATGCCCCCGGTGTTGTTCCACTTGCGCTCGAACTGAGTCACGAACCACGACACGATGTCGGGCTTGACGCTGAAGACATTGTGCTCGACCTGTCCCGACGCCGAGGGGCTCGTCCAGTTCGACGAACCGAAGATGACCATGCTCTGGTCCCCCTCGACGGTGCCGTTCTGGTCGTAGAGGATCACCGACTTCTGATGATTCAGGCCGGCATGCGCCCGGTGCTTGATCTGCACCCCACCCATGTACAGCCGATCGACGTTCCACGAATGCCACATCCGGCTCCCGAGCCGGTACTGCGCCTGCTCGGTGAACAACCGGACCGGGATCCCGCGCGCGACCGCGGCCAGGATGTTGTCGGTGTGCTGCCGGTCGGTGATCCGATACATGATCGCGTCGATCTTCCGGCGCTCGGCCTTGTAGCCATTCACCGATCGGGTGCGGTAGTTCTCTGCCGGCGGGAAGTTGAGCGACGGATCTTTCGGGAAGATGTCGTAACGGCGGACCAGCGGTTGGGTGATGTTCGCGTAGTCCGCCCAGTCGACGACGTTCACCCAGTGGTCGTCGAACTTGGTCCGGAAGCTGTTGGTGATCGCCGAATCGCTGGTGAAGTAGATCGCTTCGTCGGTGTAGTTCTCGTACGGCACCGCAGTGCCCGGACGCCAGGCATTCGCACTGTAGTTCGCGCCGCTGAGCTCGACCACGTTCTGGCCGTGGAACAGCATCATCTTCCAGTGCAGGATGTAGCTGGTGAGCCGCTTCCGCATCGGAAGGCCGGCGTTCTGGAGCTCACTCAGGCGGGACGCGTTCAGCGGATAGGTGGTGTTCGCGCGCGGATCCATCAGCACCCGAACCGGCACGCCGGCCTGGTGTCTTTTGATCAGCTCAGCGGTATAGCGGGCGTCTTCCATGAACCAGAACGCCACGTCGATGCCGACGGTCTCGTTCCGGATGTAGCTGATCAGGATGGAGCGGCAGTCCTCGTCGCCCGGATCGCAGAGGCGATCCTGGGCCTGGCCCGGGGCGGCGGTGGCGAACAGCAGCCCCACCACCAGCATCAGCGTCCGACCGAACAACCGGTTGAATCGACCCGTCCTCGCAGTGTCCACAGTTTCCCCCGGGCGTCGTATTGCGACCGCGATGCCACCGCTAGCTCGACCGACGTCCCGCCGAGTGATTTGTTCCGGATTCGATGAAGTGGGACGGCCGCGGGGACATTGTTACGCAGGAGCTATCCGCCGGATGTCTCCGATTGGGCAGCCTAAGGGTATCTGTTCGGTTGGATCATGCCCACCTGATGGGACGGCGGCGGCAGCTGTTCCGTGGTATTCGGACAACGGTCACGCAGGAACCCAGGTTCCGACACATACTCGCCGGTGCGGAAGGAATGGCGTGAAACCAACAGTCAGGAGCTCAGCGGTATGACCGAGGAAGACGATTGGATCAATAAAGTTGGCGGCGAGTTCGTCCAGCGCCAGCAGAAAGAAGCCGACGACCGGCAGCGGTCTCACAGTCAGGAGCAGGTCCGTGTTGCCGCCCACCAGCAGTTCTGGGCGGCATTTCGCCCGACCGTGGAAGCCATCGTCGAGAAATTCAACGCGCGCGTCGGCCGGGCCCTCGTGCTGATCTCACCTCATCAGCAGGACGTGATGGCGCTCAACCTCAAGGCCGGCAACACGGTGCTGAGTGTCACGATTGCGTCGGACGGAAAGTTCAGGGTCGCGGATGGCGTCGTGCGCGGCGGGCAGCACAGCCACGAGTACAACATCACCTATCCATCCGGCGGCGAGGCGCAGATCAAGGAACACCCCGGCGAAGCCCGCGATGTCGCGCGAAAAGTGCTCGAGCCGTGGCTCCAGAAAGTCGTCCGCGGCAAGGCATAGCTGCCCCGCGCCGCCCCCCAGGCGCTGCCGACCGCGACGATAGAATCCCCTCGAGGTGACGGATGCGGATGGCAGCGTGGCTGGCGGCTCTCGTGATGTGGAGTGCGGTGGCGCAGGACCCGGTCCTGCAGGTGGGCCTCGCCGAGATCGACATCACTCCGCCCGCCGGCTATCGGATGGACGGCTACTTCTACGAGCGCCTCAACACCGGCGTGCGCGATCCGCTGAAGGCCAAGGCGATCGTGTTTCAGCAGGGGACGACCCGGGCGGCGATGGTGGTGTGCGACCTGCTGGGCATGCCGCAGTCGATGTCGAGCGAAGTCCGGGCGCTGGCGGGCCAGCGCACCGGCATTCCGGCCGCGAACATCGCGGTCACCGCGACCCACACCCACACCGGGCCGCTGTTTGCCGGAGAGCGGGCGCGCCTCTTCAGCGAGCAGGCCGCCTTGAAGTTCGGGACCGACCCGCTCGCGGCGGTGAAATACCCCGAGATGCTGCGGGACCGGCTGGTCGAGGTCATCGTCGCGGCGAATGCCCGGGTTTCGCCGGCGGCGCTGGAGCTCCTCGCGGGCGAGGAAGACCGGGTCTCGTTCAACCGCCGATTTCATCTGAAGGACGGCACCGTGCGCTTCAACCCGGGTGTGCTGAATCCCGAGATCGTGCGGGCCGCCGGTCCGATCGATCCGGCGCTCCCGTTCCTGCTGTTCACCAGGGACAAGAAACCGGTGGGCTCGTTGACGGTGTTCGCGCTGCACGCCGACACCGTCGGCGGGACGGAGTACTCCGCGGACTATCCCGGTCAGCTGGCCGCCGAGCTGACCCGCGAGCTCGGCGACGGTTTCATCTCGGTCTTCGGCCTGGGCACGTGCGGCGACATCAATCACATCGACGTCACCGGGCGGCGGCGCTACAACGCCCGGCTGATCGGCCAGCAGCTCGGCGTCACGATCCTGTCCGCTCCCTCGCGGCTTCCGCTGACCCGGCCCGCACTGGCCGTGATGTCGGCCCGTGTGGCGCTGCCGCTGCGGAAGGTCTCGGAGGAGCAGGCGGCCGCGGCGAAGGCGAACATGTCCAAGGTGGGATCCAAGGACCCGCCGTTTCTCGCGCAGGTCGAGATCGTGACCACGCTCGATCTCCTTCGGCGGGGCCCGACGCTGGACGCCGAGGTGCAGGTGTTCCGCCTCCATCCGGACGTCGCGATCGTCCTGCTCCCGGGCGAGGTGTTCGCCGAACTGGGCCTGGCGATCAAACGCGGATCGCCGTTCAAACACACGCTGGTCGTCGAGCTCGCCAACGATAACCCGGCGTACCTGCCGACGGAAAAGGCTTTCAAGGAAGGCAGCTACGAGACGGTGAATTCGCGGATCGTGCCGGGCGGCGGCGAACGGCTGGTGGAGGTGGCGATCGGGTTGTTGAAAGAAGCGGCGAAGCAGTAACGGGTTCGCGGGAAGCTGGAAGCGAAAGAATGGGCCGTGGCGGAAAGCACCACGGCCCACTCCATTCTTAGAACACGAACCTCACCCCCAGCTGCACGGTGCGCGGGGCGCGCCAGCTTCCCTGTCCTCCACCGGCGTAGCTGCGGATGCGCATGAAGTTGGGATCGGTGAAGCCGGTCACCGGGTTGCCCCACTGCGGGTGGTTCAGCACGTTCTGTGATTCCACTCGCAGCTCCAGACGGTAGTGGCCGAACGGAATCGTCCGGAACACCGACGCATCGAGGTTCCAAGTCAGCGGTCCGCGGAACTGGTTGCGGCCCGTGTTGCCCCAGGCGTTGCCAGGCTGGGAGAAGATCGACTTGTCGTACCACTCTTCGTCGGGTCCCGCCTCGCCGAATCCGGCGTCCGCCGTGCCATTGAGGTTGATGGTCTGCGAGCCGCCCTGCTGCTGCAGCAATCCGTTGTCACCGCCGATGGTGAACGGCCTGCCCGACAGCCATGACGCCATGCCGTTGATCTGCCAGTCCTTGATCACCACGGCGAGCGGGTTCGAGCTGTTCCTGCCGAACGGCAACTCGTACACGAAGCCCATTTGCAGCACGTGCGTGCGATCGGCGTTCGCCAGCGCCCAATTGCGGCTGAATTGTGACGGCTGGGCCCACGTATAGCCGCCGCCATCGTCTTCAACCTCGTTCATGGACTTGCTCAGCGTATAGGCCCCTTTGACCATGAAGCCATTCTTGAAGGGACGATTCACCGCCATCTGGAGCGAGTGGTAACGCGTTTTCGCCGTGCTCGCGAAGACGTTGATGGCTCGCCGTACCTGCCTGCGTGAACAGCTGCCTGGCGGCGTTGCCGCCGGATTCCGCGTAGTTGGCGTTCCGCGTGGCGAACTGCCCGTCGGTGCGTGTACCGACATAGCCGAGGCTGACGCCGACATCGAGCGGCAGGCGGCGTTCGATGAACGCGTTCCACGACTGCGTCGCGCCCCGCGTGACGTCGTCCGGGTTCGGCGTGGTCATGTCGACGCCGCGAGGCAGCAGCACGTTTCCGGTCGAGAGATCCGGACTTGGCGCATTCGGGATGCCGTTGGTGACGCTGCCGTACGGGGTGAAGCCGTTCACGCCGGCGTCGCCGAACGCGATCGTCAGCGGGAAGCGGCCGCGCATCGGCCTCGACCAGGGCAGCGGAGTGAAGGTCTTGCCGTAGCCGCCGCGGAGCACCGTGTTCTCGTTGAGACGGTAGGCGGCGCCGAGGCGTGGCGCAAACAGCGTGTTGCTGACCTTGATGCCGAGGTCGGCCGGGTTGCTGCCCCGGTCTCCCAGCCTGACGTTGAACGTATTCAGGTCGAGCAGCTCGATGCCGCGATCCTGACGCGTCATCAGCGGGTAGTACTCATAGCGGAGGCCGACATTGAGCGTGAACTTCTGGTTCACCTGCCAGCGATCCGCGACGTAGACCGCGTACTGGTTCTCACGTCCGCTCAGCTCTTCGTACTGGATGCTCTTGTTGAAGCTGCTCAGCTGCCCGAGCAGGAACGCCGCATAGCCGTTCCATCCGCCGACGCCGGAGTAGCCTGGAGTGCCGGTCACGCCGCTGCCGAACGTCAGGATGCCTCGCGGATTGCTGACCTCGGGCTGCCAGTGATTCAGGCGGAGCCGGATGAAGTCGAAGCCGGTGCGGACTTCGTGCCGGCCCGTCACCTTGGTCAGGTTGGCCGATGCCGTGTAGCTCCGCTCGTCGCGCCACACCGGCGTCCAGGTGGAGTTGTTGCCGAGCACGGCCAGCCCCGTGTCGACCTGCGGCATGCCGCTGTACCGCTCCAGATCGAACGAGCCCGGGCCGCCCGCGCCACCGACGTTCAGTCCGCGAATGCCCCAGACGTCGCTCCCGTAATTGGTGCCGTAATCGGGACCCTGGAAGCTCTGCTGCATCCCGTTCACGCCGACGTTGGCATCGAACAGCAGCGTCGGGGTCAGCGTCCACGTCTGGCCGCCGGTGAACACCAGCGTCCGCGTGTCGCCGCCACCGGCCTCGTCGAACGGCAGGTAGAAGAGGTCGAACACCGACGCCTGCATCATCGAGAACTTGCCCCAGATCTGGTGCGCCGTCGTCCGGTTCCAGTTCACCTTGAAGTCGTAGTTGTCGCGGTCCGCCTTGGGATTGCGCGGCACGAACAGGTTGTTCTGGAGCCCGTTGTTGGTGCCAGGGTTGTTCGGTTCAGGGTAGAGCGCCTGGATCTTCCTCGCGATGTCGTTGATGCGGTTCGCCGGGATGATCGCGCCGTCGAAGACGCTGCGACCCGCGCCGGTCGACGTGCCAGTCGCGGGATCGTAGATGCGGAAGGTCGAATTGAGCGCGAGCACCTCGCTGAAATCGCCGTTGCGCATCTTCGCGGTCGGCACCGTGTAGGAGTTGAAGATGCCCTGACGCTCGGCGTTTCGTTCCCACGATCCGAAGTAGAAGAGCTTGTTGCGCCGAATCGGTCCGCCGGCCGTGCCGCCCATGATCGACGTGCTCGCATCGACCTTGCTCGGATCGAAGTAGCCGCGCCGGGCGTTCAGCTCATCCTGCTGACGGAAGTAGAAGGCCGAGCCCTTGAACGTGTTCGTCCCCGACTTCGTCTGGACCGCCGTGGCCGCGCCGCCGGTCATGCCCTGGGCCGAGTCGAAACTGTTGGTCGAGATGTTGACGTTCTCGATGGTTTCCACCGGCGCGACATAGCCCGCGTGATGCGGCAGCCACACGTTGATGCTCGCGGCGCCGTCGATGCGCGTGACGTTGTTGTTGCGGTTGGTGCCATTGACGTTGACCGACAGCGAGCGCGCGGGCGTGTCCGTCTGGGCGTTCTGGAACTCGGGCGGCGTGGCACCCGGGACCAGGTTCATCAGGTACTGATAATTCCGGTACTGGTTCAACGGCAGGTTCGTCACATCCTCGGGGCGCAGGTCGACGCTGACGTCGGCCTTGTCCGTCTTCAGGAGGACGGCTTCGGTGGTGACCGTGACGGCTTCGCTCAGCGCACCAACCTCGAGGCGGCCGTTGATGCGGACGATGCCGCCGGCGGTGATCGGAATGCCGGTCTGGACGAATTCCTTGAAGCCCTGCAATGCGGCTTTCAACGTGTAGGTGCCGCCGGTGATGTTGCGAATCGTGTAGGTGCCTTCGGCGTCGGTCACGCCCGACAGCTCGAGGCCGGTGTTCTCGTCCTTGATCGTGACGGTCACACCGGGAATATTCGCACTCTGCGCATCGGTGACGTTCCCGATGAGAGTGCCGTAGAGATTCTGCGTGTACGCGGGCGTTGCCATGACAGCGGCGACCAGAATGGCCGCGAGGACTGTCAGCGGCGGCGAAACCAAGCGCCGAATGGGCTGACTCACTGGGCTTCCTCCTGAAAGAGAACGTGCCTCTATTGCTCCCTACGTCGGGGACCGAGCGGACTGATTTGACTCCTTTCTGGACCGAGGCGCACGCAACCGGCCCTCGCAGCGGCAGGCGGCTAGTGGAAACACACTATACGTGCTCGGGCGGACTCTAACATGGGGTAGGGAGGCTGGCAATGCCAGCCGTGGCGATTGTCAAGACGCGAGGCGGTTCCATCCAGCAGCGCTCGTCGCTGTCACGCTGCATCCGTGTCCACGGCGCCTGCGGCGCGCTGGCGCTTCGCGCCAGCACGAGACGACGACACGACGACACGACGAAGAGCTTTGTGAGTCTCTTCGACGGACTGCTGCCCGCTGGTGGGGCCGCGCCTCGCGCGGTGACGGCCAGATGGCCGGCGTCCCCGCCAGCGGGGAGAGCCGTTGACATTCCACCCGATTGGGGCAACCAACCCCGATTTGGCCCATTTGTGACGTCGTGGCTGGTTGCGTTCTCAACGTCGTTGTCGTCGTGTCGTCGTGTCGTCGTGCCGTCGTGCCGTCGTGCCGGCCGAAAGGCCGGCCACCCCGAAGGAGCCGTGAGCACGGTGGCAGCGTGACAGCGAACAGCGCCTATGGCTTGACTGGCAGCGGCAGGAACTCCGACGGCGACAGCGCGCGGCGCGTGAATCGCGCCAGGTGCACCGCCCCCTTGAAATAGAACACCTTGTTGATCCGCACGCCGACCGAAGCGTGCCCCGGGCCGTGCGGCGCGAGCCGGATCCCGGCGACGCCTTCGCGCACGCCGTTCACGTAATTGCTGAACTCCTTGCCGTCGTAGACCGAGGCGACGTGATACCAGGCGCCGAGCGGATGCAGCGCGGTCCGGTTGATCAGCGCCTGACTGGCACGACCGGACTGGTTGAAACTGTCGAAGTACCACTGGTCGCCCGTGACCCGGATCTCGAACAGCATCCGGTTGTCGGTGTCGAGACCGGTCGTGGCGTCGCGCTCGCTCAAGTGAAACCAGCGCTGCTCGGCAGCACCGCCATCGGGCCGGAAGATCGCTTCCCACGTGAACGTTTCGGCGCCGGCGAGCGGGTGATGATCGACGAAGAGCGCGTCGTCCACACCGTCGAACAGGACCGCCTTCCCCACCACCGACTCGATCACCGCAGGCTGCCCCAGGACGGTGGTCTTATGGCCCCCGATGTTCTCGAGCCGATCGAACCGCCAGATCTCGGGCGCCGGCTGAGCCGCGACAACCGCGCCGAGCATCAGCGCCGCGGCGAGCCTTGGTACGATCCGTTGCGTCGGCATATCGGCGCTGCCACCCTCCTCTGAAGGGGCGTTGATATTACCGCGGACGGGGGTCGGCCTTGAGATAGCCGATCAGATCCGTCAGGTCCTGCTCCGACATCGCGCGTTCGAGCTCGGGCGGCATCAACGAATGGTTCGACCCCGCCATCGAAATCACGTCACTCCGCAGAATCACGTGCCGCTGGGACGCGCCATCACGGAGCGTGACGCTATTGGGCGCTTCCGATTCCATGCGGCCGACCAGCGTCCGCCGGTCCCGCGTCTCGACGACGTAGGCCTGATAACCGGGCGTGATTTCATAGTCTGGTACCAGCGCGTGGAGCAGGATCGCGTCGGCCGGCTGGTTGCGGATGCCGCTCAGGTCCGGTCCCACCTGTCCCCCGCTGCCGTCCACCGCATGACACGGCGCGCAATGGGCCGCGAACACCTGCCGGCCGCTGGCCGGATTCGCGGCGCGCTGCAGCACCGCGGGACGCAGCCGCTCGTAGACCTGCATGCGATCGCCGGATTCCACGGCGGCGAGGACCGCGCGGGCGCGGGTCTGAATCGCGGCATTGCGGTGCGTCATCAGCCGGCTTCGCCGCGAGGCGCCCACCGCGATCGAAGTCACGGCGCCACGTTCGAGCGCGTCGAGCAGCACCGGCGTCTTCCCCTCGTCGGCGACCAGGGCCGAGAGCACGGCCTCGCGAATCCGCGGCGTCAAGGCCTGCCAGCGGCCCGGCTCCACCAGGCTCGCCGCCGCGGCCGGATCCGGAAGCTGCGACAGTGCCCGGACCGACGCGACTTGAATCTCGAACGGATGCCGGGGCGCCAGCAGATCACCGAGCGTCCTTCCCACGGTGGCGTAGTCGGCATGGCCGAGAAGCTCGATTGCCGCCAGCCGCTGATCCGCCGGCGTCGTGTCGTCCAGCGCCATGGACGACGTCCGGGCGAGCACCCGCTCGACGCGCGGCCTGGCCGCCCTCGATTGGGGTGACTCTCCGGACAAGAGCGTCATCAACGCCGACCGGTTCTGCTCACCGAGGCCTCTGGAACGCAGGCCCCGGGCGATCCCGGACAGCGTCGCGGCCTGCCACCCGGACTCTTCGCCCGGCTCGGTGATCTGGAGAATCAGATCGAGGCAGCGTTCGGGCGGCTGTCCTGCCCCGAACAGCTGACCGAGGTCCTGCATGACCGCCGCTCTCGCGCCGGGCGAAGCCGCCTGACGTCGCGACGAACGTGCGAAGGAACTCGTGGGTCCGGTTCCGGACGGAGCTGAGGACCGCGGCCCGCATCCAGGACTGCGCACCATCACGGCCCGCGATCGACGCGAGCGCGCCAATCGTCCGGGGGTCATCGGTCTCGCCGAGAGCGAGCGCCACCCGGAAGCGCACGCGAGCCTCGCCATCGTCGACCAGACGAATCACGCCGGCCACGAGCTCGGGCGACGCGCTCACGCGCGGTTCGGCCAGCCGCACCGCGTTTTCGCGGACGGCCGGGTGCGGGTCGTCGAGCGCTCTGACCACATCCGCAGCCTCGAGCCCGCCCAGGCCGTCCAGCGTCCACAACGCGTGCAGCCGCGCGACCTCCGTCCGGCCCTCTCGCGCCAACGCGCGAAGGCGCGGGATCGCCGTGCGGTCCCGCCGCTCGACCAGCAGTCGCTGCGCCGTTTCCCGCCACCACGCATTGGGATGTTCGAGCGTCCGCGAGAGCTGGTCTGCTCTCATCCGGCCGAGGTCGATCGGCTGGCGATCGCGCTTCCAGCCGCGCGCCGCGATCCGATAGATCCGGCCGCGCTCCTTGCCCGCCTGGAAATCGAGCAGCGCCCGGCTCTGTTCCGGCACGTACTGCGGATGGTCGATGATCTTGCGGTACATGTCGACGATGTAGAGGGCGCCGTCGGGACCGTTTGCGGCGAACACCGGCCGGAACCAGGTGTCGCGCGACGAGAGGAAATCGCGGCCGGTCTGCGCGGGCCGCGAGGTGAACGTCACCCCGTTGGCCGATCGCAGCTGCCGCTGCACCAGGTTCTGGGCGGACTCGCAGACGAAAATGCTGTCGCGATGACCAGGCGGCAGCGCGCCGCCGCGATGGATGTGCACCCCGCTGGCCGCGGTGAACGTCCCGGCGTGCGGCGCACTCATCAGGCTGGGAATGAACGAGGCCGTCGTGGTGTCGCCGCTGATCGGCCAGACCGTGGCCTGCGCTCCCGCGGGCGCCACCTCCTCGACCGTCTCGGAGAACGCCAGGTGCGGATTGCGCTCGAGATAGCGCGGCTCCAGGACCGCGTGCATGACCGGACGGCGATTGGAACACGTGAAGCGGCGGCCGTAGTCGTCGAAGGTCAGACCGAACTGGCCCTGGCCGCCGGTCAGCTCGAACGCCAGCGTGGAAGGATTGAAGCGCGAATCGCTCGGGCCGAACGTCACGGCCGGACGCTCGGGCCGATCCGGCACGGTCACCTTGCCGCCCGCCAGCCCGCTGGTCAGATACACCCAGTTGTCGATCCCCAGCGTGGGGTGACTGACCCTGAGCTGGGCGGTCCGCGTCGCGTCGAATCCGGTCAGGACCACTCGACGTTCGTCGGCGACCCCGTCGCCGTTGGTGTCCTTCAGATACAGGACATCGGGCGCGCTGGTGACGAACACGCCGCCGTTCCACGGCAGGATGCCGTTCGGGTACCCCAGGCCGGTCGCGAAGTCCGTGCGCCTGTCGAAGCGTCCGTCGCCGTCGACATCCTCCAGCCGCGCGATCACGCCCTCGGGAGCCGGCTGAACGGACGCGCCTTCCAGCGGACCCGGATAGCCGCGATTTTCGACGACGAACATGCGGCCGCGCTCGTCGAACGCGATCGCCACCGGGTCTCTGATCAGCGGCTCGGAAGCCGCCAGCTCGATTCGATAGCCTGGCTCGAGCTCGAAGCTCGCCAGCGCCTGTGCCGGCGAGAGAGGCCCGGTGCTCCGTGGCTGGTTGCGGGCTGCACTCTGAGCACTCCGGTCACCAATCAGGACAGACGAGCCGGTACACAGGAGACCAATCAGCGCCCCACCAGCCCAGCGGCGCGCCGCTTTCAACAGCAGACGATCGGTCGGGGCACGGGACACGCGTCCATCCTAGTTCACGGTCACTTCCGGCTAAAGCCGGAAGCCACGAGAAATCGCGGGCCTCATCTTGACAACCTAAAGGTGCGGTGCCTATCATCCCCTCTCGTCTTGTTGCCCTAAAGGAGCCGCGGTGGACAAGCTGGACATTCCGCAAGGCACGCTCGATCTGATGATTCTCACCATCCTGACCCGCGAGCCCATGCACGGCTACGGGATCTCCCAGAAGCTCGCCGTGCTCAGCCACGACACCTTCCTGGTCAACCCTGGTTCGCTGTTTCCCTCGCTGTACCGGCTCGAGCAGGATGGCAAGCTGAAAGCCGAGTGGAGCCCCACGGAGAACAACCGCAAGGCGAAGTACTACCGGCTCACGGCGTCAGGGCGGAAGCAGCTCGAACAGCAGCGGCGGCGCTGGGACCGGATCGCGTTTTCGATCGCCAGCGTGCTGGAGGGCGCATGACGTTCCTGCATCGGCTGGCCTCGGTGCTGCGCTGGGCCTTCAATCGAGACCGCGCCGAGCGGGGCCTCGACGACGAGCTCCAGACATTCGTCGACATGGCAGCGGCCGCCAGGATGCGCGACGGGCTGCCGGCCGCGGAAGCGCGGCGCCTGGCGATCCTCGAGCTCGGCGGCGTCGAACAGACGAAGGAACGCGTGCGCACCTACCGTCACGGCGCCTGGCTGGACGAGGCGGGCCGCGACATCCGATATGCATTCCGCATGTGCGTCAAGGCCCCCGGCTTCACCGGCATCATCGTCCTCACGCTGGCGCTGGGCATCGGCGCGAATACGGCGATCTTCAGCCTGATTGACGCGCTGATGCTGCGCTGGCTCCCGGTGCCGAATCCGCAGGAGCTGGTGCAGCTCAGCGCTCCAGGCGCCTGGCGACGCAGAGCCTCGGGTGGCAGCCACCCTCTCCTACCCGATCGTCGGCGCGCTCGCCAGGCAGGAGGAGATCTTCTCGGGCGTGGCCGGGTTTCAACGCCTTCACCTTCGACGTCGGCGCTCCCGGTTCCGTCGCCCGCGTGCATGGCGCACTGGTCACCGGCGCTTACTTCGACACCCTGGGCCTGACCCCGGCACTCGGGCGTCTGCTCACCCGCGAGGACGACACCCCCGGCGCGCCGCTGGTGACGGTCGTCAGCTACGGCTACTGGGAGCGGCAACTCGGGCGCAGCCCCGAAGTGGTCGGCCGGAGCCTGCAAATCAACGGCGTTCCCGTGACCGTCGTCGGCGTCAGCCCTCGCGGATTCGTCGGCGCCAACGTGGGGTCGATTGCCGACATCACCATGGCGGCGGCCACTCTTCCGCAAGTCAGCCCGAGCTCGGCACCCCTGCTGGGTCCCGGCAACTTCTGGCTGCGCGTCCTCGCCAGGCCCAGACCGGACGTGTCGATTCCGCAGGCGACGGCCCGCCTCAACGCCGTGTGGCCACGGATCTCGGACCCGGTGATTGCGCCGCACTGGCCAGCGAGCCGGACGAAAGGCCATGGCGGATTCGGTCTTTCAATTGACTCCCGGCGGCACGGGCTTGACCTACTTGCGAGAGATCTACCGCAAGCCGCTGCTGGTGCTGATGGCGGTGGTCGGGTTGGTGCTGGTCATCGCCTGCGCCAATGTCGCGAGCCTGCTGCTGGCGCGCGCCGCGGCGCGCCGCAGAGAGATCGCGGTGCGCCTGGCGATCGGCGCCGGTCGCGCCCGGATTGTGCGTCAGCTGCTGATCGAAGGCACGCTGCTGTCGTCGATCGGCGCGGCGGTCGGAGTCGGGTTGGCCTGGGCGTCGGGGCGCTTTCTCGTCAGTCATGATTTCGACCGGGCCCGATCAGATCGCGTTCGATCTGACGCCCAACTGGCACGTCCTCGGCTTCACCAGCGCGGTCTCGATTGCGACCGGTGTGTTGTTCGGCGTCGCGCCGGCGCTGCAGACGACCGCCGCAGGACCGGCCGCGGCCCTCCAGGCAGACACGAGAACCAGCAGTGCGCCGCCGCGGCTGCTCCGGGCGCTGGTGAGCGCGCAGGTGGCGCTGGCGCTGGTGCTGCTCGCCGGAGCGGGCCTGTTCGTCCGCACGCTGCGGAATCTGCAGAATCTCGATCCCGGCTTCAACGCGGAAGGCGTGCTGCTGGTCGATCTCGAAGGGCGGCGGACCGCCGTGCCTCGAGCGCTCCTCGAAGAGGTGCAGCGGCTGCCCGGTGTCGTGTCGGCCAGCCTGACCACCCATACGCCGTTGAGCGGCTGGGTCTGGAGCGAACCGGCGGTGCCGGCAGGACAACCGATCCCGGAACGGGACAACGCCTTCTTCATCGGTGCCGGCGCCGGATTCCTGGACGACGGTGCAGATTCGCCTGCTCGCCGGCCGTGAGTTCACCGATCGCGATGTCGCGGGCGGTCCCGGCGTGGCGATCGTCAACGAGGCGTTCGCGCAGCGGTTCCTTGGCAATCGGAACCCTGTCGGCCAGCACCTCTCGGCCAGCGTGAGGGGACAGCGCAGGGATCTGGAGGTGGTGGGGCTGGTTCAGAACACCAACGCCGCCGGCCTCCGCAAAGCGCCGCCTCCGACGGTGTACGTCGCGTACTCGCAGCTCACCGGCGACGTGCCGACGACGCTGACCGTGCGGGCGGCCGGCCCGCTCGGTCGGGTCTCATCGGCGATCCAGCAGACGCTGCAATCATCGCTCTCGGGCGCGCCGATCGAAGTCCGTCCGTTGACGGCACAGGTTGGCGCCACCATCGTCCGGGAGCGCATGATGGCGACGCTGTCGGGCGCCTTCGGCCTGCTGGCGTTGACGCTGGTGTGTGTCGGGCTCTACGGCCTGCTGGCCTACAGCGTGGCGCAGCGCACCAGGGAGATCGGCATCCGGATGGCGCTCGGCGCACAAGCCCCGCGCGTCGTGGCGCTGGTGCTCGGCAGCGGGGCCCGGCTCGTTTTGATCGGCATCACGCTTGGGCTGCCGGCGGCGTGGGCCGCATCGCGCTGGGTCGAGTCGATGCTGTTCGGGTTGACGCCGACCGATCCCGTGACGCTCGGCGGCGCGATTCTGCTGCTGACACTTGCCGCGCAGCTCGCCGCATACCTGCCAGCGCGGCGGGCCTCGCGTCTCGATCCGCTCGTCGCGCTGCGACACGAGTAGCGCTGTGGTTAGCGGCTTCAGCCGCGAGAGTGCTCGGGACGGCCCTG
>CAVQXJ010000031.1:0-206539 GCA_963717745.1 uncultured Acidobacteriota bacterium | reverse complement strand
GAACGCGACAGCACCGGTGGCTACCGGTCCTTCTCCTATCCGAACTACGCTGACCTGCCAACGCCTCGGCCGGACCTTTCACCAGCCTGGCGGCGCACAACATGGCGATGGCCGGCGTCGCCGAGAACGGGATCACCCTGCGCGATCGTCGACGTCGTCTCGGCCAACTACTTCGAGACCTTCGGAGTCGCGCCGGTGCTCGGGCGGACGTTCACTCCCGCGGAAGAACAGCCCGGCGCGCCGGCCTTCGTCGGATCGCCAGCCACTCGACCTGGGCGCGCACCGGTCTCGCGGACGACGTCCTCGGGCGCACGGTGGTGCTGAACGGACGGCCTTTCACGCTGGTCGGCGTGACGCCGCGCGGCTTCGCCGGCACGACCGTCGTGATCGAGCCGGACTACTACGTGCCGCTGTCGGCGCACGACCTGCTGGAGACGGAGCTCGTCTCCGCCGATCACAAGACGCTCGATCGCCGCGACTACCACCGGCTGCTGCTGATCGGCCGGCTTCGTCCGGGCACGACCATCGAGACGGCCGACCGCGAGCTGGCGGCGCTTGCGCAACGGATGGAACAAGCGTATCCGGCGGAGAACGCCCGTCAGACGCTGCTCGCCCGTCCGCTCAGCCGTCTGAACATCAGTACCGCGCCGAGCGACGACCATCAGCTCTACGGCCCCGTCGCGCTGCTGCAGGGCCTGGCCGGCGTGGTGCTGCTGATTTCGCGCCTCAACCTCGCCAACATGATGCTCGCGCACGGTGTGAGCCGCAGCCGCGAGTTTGCGATTCCACAGGCGATCGGCGGCGGCCGCGCCCGCCTGTTCCGGCAGCTGCTCACCGAGGGATTCATCCTGGCGCTCGCCGGTGGCGTCGCCGGCCTCGGCGCCGCCTACTTCGGCTCGTCGCTCCTCCTT
The DNA here is from genome assembly GCA_963717745.1 of uncultured Acidobacteriota bacterium. Classification (GTDB taxonomy): domain Bacteria; phylum Acidobacteriota; class Vicinamibacteria; order Vicinamibacterales; family 2-12-FULL-66-21; genus JACCXG01. The sequence goes on along the minus strand of CAVQXJ010000031.1, from coordinate 205,628 downwards.
GGCAGCATGACCCGCATCATGCCGATGACGATTGCGCTGCAGCCGGCGCCGGACATCCGCGTGGTCGTCGCCACGGTGGCCTTCGCCGCGCTCGCGACGATGGTGTTCGGCCTGGGTCCGGCGCTCCGGCTGTCGCGGACCGATACCGTTCGCACGATCAACGATCAGACCGGTGGGCTCGGCGGCGGCCGCGCTGGTTCAGCACCGGCAATGTGCTCGTGACGGCGCAGATGGCGCTGTCCCTGGCGCTGCTGGTCGCTTCCGCGCTCTTCGTCCGGGCCGCGCTCCTTGGCGCGGAGGCGGATCGGGCTTCGCGCTCGATCGGACCGTACACGCGGAAGTCGATCCGGCGCTCGCAGGGCTCGACGAGACGCGGGGACGCGAGGTGCAGCGGCGGCTGCTCGAACGGATGCGCTCGCTGCCGGGCGTCGAGGCGGCCAGCATCGCGTCGGTGATCCCGTTCGGCAACACCTCGATGACTCGCCGGGTGCAGGCCGACGGTCCGCGTCTCCGCGGCGACGAGCCCGGAGCCACCGACAAGCTCGTCGGGGCGCAGTACGACATCGTCGGCGCGGATTACTTCCGGACGCTGAACATCGACGTGATCGCCGGACGTGAGTTCACCGCCGCGGACGAGCAGCCCTCGAGCGGCGTGGTTTCCGCGATCATCGACGAGCCGCTGGCCAGGCGCCTGTTCCCGAACGTCAATCCGGTCGGGCGCCGGCTCCAGTTCGCCGCCGGCGATGACGACGCCGCCAGTGATCGCGCGGTCGAGATTGTGGGACTGGCACGAGGCACACGGCACGATTTTTTTGACCGAGAGCCTGAGCCACACATCTACCTGCCTTCGGGACAGGTGTACATGTCGGAGACGCACGTCCACATTCGCGCCGCAGCCGGCAGTTCACCGGCACAACTGCTGGACCCGGTGCGGCGGGAGATTCGAGCCACGGCGCCGGCGCTCCCGCTGTTCACCGTGGCGACACTGGAGGCCCATCGCGAGGGCAGCGTGGGGTTGTGGGTCCTGAGAACCGCCGCCCGGGTCTTCGGCATCCTCGGCGCTGCCGCCGCATTCCTCGCGATCGTCGGGCTCTACGGCGTGAAGAGCTACATCGTGTCGCGGCGGACCCGCGAGTTCGGGATTCGCCAGGCCCTCGGCGCCACACCCGCGCGGATCGTCCGCCAGGTGTTCCGCGAGGGCTTCGGGCTGACGCTGGTGGGGCTCGCCCTGGGCCTCGGCCTGGGCGCGCTGCTCGGCCGTGTGCTATCGACCGTCCTGTATCAAGTGAGCCCGTTCGATCCCATTAGCCTGGCCGCCGCTGCAGCGCTGCTGCTCACGGCCGCCATGTTCGCCGCGTGGGTGCCGGCCCGGCGTGCCGGGCGCGTCGAGCCGATGGTGGCGATGCGCACCGAGTAACTGTCGTGGTTGTTCTTCCGGGTCTGAAGACCCGACCGCCACAGCGATCAGGCTCTTACCTTCCGACAACTGTGAGGCCCAGGTCTCCCTCCGAGTGTGGGGCCCGGGTCTTCAGACCCGGGCCGACCAGACCAGGCTCGATTCAACATCCCCTTGCCGTGAGGCCTCGCGCGTCACGATAATCCGCGGTATGCGTAGAACGTCGAAGGTCGTCCTGGTCTTTCTGACCCTGGCCGGCGCTGTGGGCGCGAGCCAGGGTCCAACCGCCCCCTTCGTGCCGCAGCCAATCGCGCCTGGTGGCCAGATTGTCACGCTCTTTCCGCCGGCGTCGAAGTACCTGAAGAAAGAGCGGATCGGCGAAGCGGAACAGAACAACCTGCAGAAGACGGTCCCCGGCCGGATCCAGAGCATCGTCAACATCCACAATCCCTCGATCGAAGTGCACGTCGTCGATCCGTCCAACAACACCGGCGCCGCGGTGATCGTGGTGCCGGGCGGCGGCCATCGGACGCTGAATGTCGGCACCGAGGGCGCGGACTTCGTGCCCTTCTTCTACAACTACGGCGTCGCAACCATCATCCTGCGAAATCGGCTGCGGCAGGATGGCTACGTGGCGGAGACCGATGCGGTCTACGACGCGCAGCAGGCGGTCAGGATGGTGCGGGCGCGGGCGAAGGAATGGAACATCGATCCGCAGAAGATCGGGATGATGGGATTCTCCGCCGGCGCCGAGCTGGTCGCGCCGGCGGCGCTGTTCTTCGACAAGTTCGACGCGGACAACAAGGCCGAAGCCGATGGCGCCGGCGGCGCGAGCTCACGGCCCGACTTCGTGGCGCTGGTCTATCCCGGCCCGACCCCGTTCGCGCGCGAACCGAAACCGGCCGTCCCGCGCACCACGCCGCCGGCGTTCATCGCCACGGCCGGCTCCGGCGACGCGGTCCACGCGATCTGGGCCGACGAGTTCTTCTCGGCCCTGCTCCGGGCGCGGATTCCCAATCTCGAGATGCACGTCTATGGCAACGGCGTGCACGCCAACGGCCTGAAGGATCGCAGTGGCACGCCGTTCGGCACCTGGCAGTACCGCTTCATCGACTGGTTCCGGGATCTGGGGTTCCTCGGGAAGCCTGGAGAAGCGACGAAGGCGGCGAAAGACACGGCCGCGTTCGTGGCCGCCCCCGCGAAGACGCAGTAGTCAGTCGAAGATGTCGTCGACCGTGCAGCGGAACCCGGGTATGACGTCCGACAGGTCCAGCTCTTCGCCGCGGCGCGAGATGTAGCGCAAGCCGCCGGGCTCGTGCAAGGTCACGGTCGAGACGTCGGGATCGATGACGACGACCGCCGAGACGCCGGCTGAAAGGTACTCGGCGACCTTGACGTCCATTTCCTTGGGAGTGTCGCCAGGGGACATCACCTCCATGGCCACATCCGGGCCGCCCATCCAGAAAGTGCGGAGGGTCTCACGCGGCACGCGCTCTTGTCGGACAAAAGCGACGTCGGGCCCGCGGACGGTATCGGGATTGGTCCGTAGCGTGAAGCCCACTTTGGTGACCGCCTCTCCGGCATTCCGCCCGCGCAGGTGGCTCACGAGCATGCCAAGCAGTCTCCCGACGATGACTCCATGCTGCCAGCCGACCGGGCTCATCCGAATGACCCGGCCGTCGACCAGCTCGTACCGGTACTCGTCCCTGGCGGCAATGCTTGCGAGCTCGGCGGCGGTGACGAGGGGGCTGAGATCGGGCATGAAGGACCGTTTCCGCATGGCATTCTACATCGTCGAGTGCGAGCGTCGTGCCGGTGGAAAAGCGGCCGAACTGCCGCATCGCGACGTCCAGTACGCGGGAAGTGCCGATCCTGCGCCGCGAGCCGTGATGCAGAATCTGCCACGCGCGTCCGTCTGTTTTCCTGGAACGCGCTGGCGAAATCGAGAAGAATACCCACCATTCCTTTTCTCACCGAGGTTCACGATGAAATTGCCCGTGTACCGGATGGCCGCCCTCGCCGTAGTCGCGACGCTCGGCATTGCCGCGACGCCGGTCCGCAAGATCCAGTTCACCGACACCAGGCTCAAGAACGGGATGCGGCTGATCATCTCCGAAGATCACGCCGCGCCCATGTTCGCCATCGTGGTCAACTACGACGTCGGGTCGCGCGACGAACGAAAGGGACGCACCGGCTTCGCGCACCTGTTCGAGCACATGATGTTCAAGGGGTCCGAGAACGTCGGACAGAACGAGCATCCGTACCTGATGTTCATGAACGGCGGCAGCATGAACGGCACCACCAACAAAGACCGCACGATGTACTACGAGATCCTTCCCGCCAACCAGCTCGATCTCGCGCTGTTCCTCGAGGCGGATCGGATGGCCTCGCTGGCGATCACCAAGGAGAACCTCGAGAACCAAATCAACGCCGTCCAGGAAGAGCGCCGGCTGGGCGTCGACAATCAGCCCTACGGCCGGACGTTCGAGACGCTCGAAGAGCTCGCGTACGAGAACTACGCCTACGAGCACTCGGTGATCGGCTCGATGGCCGATCTCACCGCGGCGACGGTGGACGACGTGTCGGCGTTCTTCAAGACCTATTACGCGCCGAACAATGCGGTGGTGGCGATCGTCGGCGACGTCGATACCAAGACGGTGCTCGCCAAGGTCGAGAAGTATTTCGGCCCGATCGCCAAGCAGCCGCCGCCGCCCAAGGTCGACATGACCGAGCCGGCGCAGACCGCCGAACGGCGGCTGACCCTCGAAGACGGCCTCGCCCGGTTGCCGCGGCTCGACATGGCCTACAAGATTCCCGCCAGCTCGGCTCCGGACACCGATGCGCTGACCGTGCTCGGCACCATCCTGTCGGGCGGCCGCAGCTCGCGCTTCTACGAGAACATCGTCCGCCAGAAGCAGCTCGCCACTCAGGTGAGCGCCTTCGCGCAGGAGACCCGCGGACCGGGACTCTTCAACGTGATCGCGACGGCGGCCCTCGGCAAGCCGCTGACCGAAATCGAGACGGCGATCGACGCGGAGATCGAGCGGGTGAAGAGCGGGCCGATCGAGGACTGGGAACTGGAGAAGGCGCGCACCGGCGCGCGACGGAACCTGGTCGGATCGCTCGGCAGCTCACTGCAGCGGGCGATCCTCCTGTCGCAGTACGCCCTGTTCTACAACGATCCTGAACGGATCAACACCCGGGCGGATCGAATTGCGAAGGTGACCGCCGCCGACGTCCAGCGCGTCGCGCGGCAGTACCTGGTCAAGACCGGCCGCACCGTCGTCCAGACGGTGCCCAAGGGCGCCAAGCCCGCGGGAGGACTGTGATGTCGAATCGCACCAACCTCGTCTTCGCCGGCATCGGGGCCGCGCTCGCGGTGGCGGCGGTGGGCCTGGTCGCGCAGGGGCCGCCGCCGCAGGTCCCGTCAACCACCAAGATGGTCCTCAAGGGGCGCGCGCCGGTATCCAGCGAGATTCTCAAGGTCAAGCTGCCACGGCCGAAGGAAGCGGACCTGCCGAACGGACTGCACCTGATGGTGCTGGAAGATCGGCGGCTGCCGCAGGTGACGTTTCAGATCCTGATCCCCGGCGCCGGCGGGTCTTCGATCCGGCGGGCAAGCTTGGCCTCGCCAGCTATACCGCCGCGCTCATGATCGAAGGGACCAAGAGCCGGACCTCGACGGACATCTCGGGAGCGCTCGAGACCATGGCCGCGACGCTCTCGATCAACACCGGCTTCGCCGGACCGCAGGCGTCGGTCTTCGGCAGCTCGCTGTCGGAAAACTTCGACAAGCTGTTCGACCTGACCGCCGACGTGCTGCTCAACCCGGCGTTCTCGGCCGAGGAGTGGGACCGCCTCAAGGCGCGCACCAAGACCGGGCTGACGCAACAGCGCGCGAACCCGGGGTTCCTGGCCAACGAGACGTTCAACCGCGTGGTGTTCGGCGCTCACCCGGCCGGCCGGGTCTCCACCACCGCGGAGATGCTCGACGCCATCACGCCGGCCTCGATGGTGGAGTTCCACCAATCGCGCTACGTCCCGGACCATGCCGTGATCGCGTTTGCCGGCGATCTGTCGCTGGCCGAAGCGCGCAAGCTGGTGGAGACAAAGCTCGGCGCCTGGAGGAAATCTGGGGCGGCCAAGCCGCAAGTGGACGATCCGCCGGCGATGGGGACGCCGAAGGTGTCGCTGATCGCGCGGCCAGGCTCGGTGCAGACGACGCTCTACGTCGGCACGCAGTCGATGAAGCGCATCGACGAGGACTACACCGCGTTGACCGTCGCCAACCGCGTGCTCGGCGGCACGATGGGTCGGCTGTTCCGGCACCTGCGCGAAGAGAAGGGCTACACCTACGGCATCAGCAGCGGCTTCTATGCCACGCTGCACCGCGGCGCGTGGTTCGCCAGCACCAGCGTCCGCACCGAGGTGACCGAGCCGGCCTTGACCGACCTGCTCGCCGAGATCGCCGAGATGCGGGACAAACCGGTACCGGCGGGCGAGCTGCAGGACTCGAAGCGGGCGATCGTCGCCGGGTTCGCTCTGTCGCTGGAAAACCCCCAGCAGGTGCTGGGCTACTACATCGACAACTGGCTGTACGGCCTGCCGCCGGACTACTGGGACACCTACCCGGCGCGGGTAACCGCGGTGACCGCCGAACAGGCACAGGCGGCCGCGCGGAAATACCTGGAGCCGGGCCGCCTGCAGATCGTGGCGGTCGGTGACGCGGCGAAGATCGCCGACATCCTGAAGAAGAAAGGGACCGTCGAGATGTTCGACGCCGAGGGAAAAGCGATCGGTGCGTCGCAGCCCTGAGCTGGCGGCGGAGGCGGGTCGGGGCTTTAGCCCCGCGTCATCAACGCGAACGATCGCCGATCCGGACAGTCACGTCGAGCCGCTGCTGGTCCCGCAGCAGGCCCATGGTCGCGAACGTGCCGATCCGGTCCTCGGTAAGCGTCCGGTGCAAGTCGTCGAGGCTCGGGATCGGGAGAGCGTCCAGCGACACGATGATGTCCCCTTCGCGAAGCCCACCGGCCCTGGCCGGACCATCCTGTTCGAGCGAGATCACCAGCACGCCGGTGGCCTGCGCCAGCCGGTGAAAGCGGGTCACGCGCCGCAGCAGCGGCACGTCCTGGCCGGCGACGCCGAGATACCCGCGCCGCACCCGCCCGTCGCGCAGCAGCGCCGGCAGCACTGACACCACCGTGCTGATCGGCACCGCGAAGCTCAAGCCTTGTCCGCCCGAGATGATCGCGGTGTTCACGCCGATCACCTGTCCCGCGCTCGTGACCAGCGGCCCTCCGGAGTTTCCCGGATTCAACGCCGCGTCGGTCTGAATCACCTGATCGATCAGCCGTCCCGATCGGGCACGCAGCGTCCGCCCCAGCGCGCTGACGACCCCGGCGGTAACGGTGTGCTGGAAGCCGTAGGGATTGCCAATCGCGATCACCAGTTGCCCCGGGCGCAAGGCCTGCGACTGCCCGAAGGATACGGCGGTCAGATCCGAGGCGGTGATCTTCAGCACCGCCACGTCGGTATCCGGATCCTGGCCGATCAGATCGGCGCCACGCTCGCGGCCGTCCGGCAGCATCACCTCAATCTCCGACGCCTCCTCGACGACGTGGCTGTTGGTGAGGATCAGCCCGTCGGCGGCGAAGATGAATCCCGAGCCGGTGCCGGCCTGCGCCGGCGGCCGGCGGCTGGACCCCGCGCCTCGCTTGTGCACGTCGACCGAGACCACCGCTGGCGCCACGCGCTCGACCGCGGCGGTGACGGCGCGCGAATACGCGTCGAGTAATTCGTGATCGGACGGGGACGTGAGAGGGTGCGCCATGGACTTTGTTGGTAGGACGTCGCGGGCAGCGCCGGAGATTCCGAATCAGAGGGCCCTTTTTCTCTGGACGATAGAGCTGGTTTTCAGAGGATCGATTGTCGATTACGACGACGTGGTGACGTGTCTGCCGGTGGTGCAGGAAGTCCTGCAGGGTTTTCGCGAGCCCCGGGCCTTCGGCCTGGCACGCGAAGCGATGTACGCCCTGCCGATGGTCGATTCCCCCATGCCTCAGGCGGCCTTCGATCAGGCCATCGACCTGTATCGCTCGGCGAGGCGCGCGGGATTCACGGTGCGCTCGGGCGCCGATTGCCTGATCGCGGCCTGCGCCATCCGCCACCACCTCGAGGTGGTGCACGAGGATCGGGATTACGACCTCCTGGCCCGGGTTTCGAGCCCGCAGGTGCGCCGCCTGAACAAGAGGAAGAGCGGCGGCGGCGGTTAGGCCCCGCCGATCTATGATCCCTGTATTCTGAGGCTGCACTGACCAACACGATCGGCCGCTACCAGATCCTCGAAAAAGTCGGGCAGGGAGGGATGGGTGTCGTCTATCGCGCCCAGGATACGCTGCTCGAACGCGAAGTCGCCCTCAAGATCATCAGTGCGTCCATCGAGGGCCACACCGAGCTCCGCGAACGGTTCTTTCGCGAGGCCCGCGCCGCCGGTCAGTTGTCGCACCGCAACATCATCACCGTCCATGATCTCGGCGAGCACGAGGGGCAACCCTATCTCGCCATGGAGCTGCTGAGAGGCGAGGACCTGCAGCACCGCCTCACCAGGCCCGACCCGATGTCGCTGGCCCGCAAGCTGGAGATCGCCTCGGAAATCTGCGACGGGCTCGCCTACGCGCACCGTCGCGGCCTGATCCACCGCGACATCAAGCCCGCCAACATCTTCATCACCGACGACGGGGTGGTGAAGATCCTCGACTTCGGCCTCGCGCGCATGGTCACGTCCGAGCTGACCGCAAGCAATATGATGCTCGGCACGCTCAACTACATGGCGCCCGAGCAGGTGCGCGGCGAGCGGGTCGACCACCGCGCCGACATCTTCTCCTTCGGAGTAGTGCTCTACGAGATCCTGAGCGGCCGCAAGGCGTTCCAAGGGGACTCGTTCGCGACCACGCTCTTCAAGATCCTGCAGGACGTCCCGGAGCCGCTGCTGAACATCGACTCTACGCTGCCGCACGAAGTCGTGCGGATGGTCGAGCGGACGATCGCCAAAGGCCGGGACGACCGCTATCAGGACCTGGCCGAGTTGTCGAAGGACCTCGCGCTCCAGCGGAAGCACCTGGCGATGGCAGATGTGCCGACGGGGATCGGGCCGGCATCGACGTCGTATCTGACCCACGAGCCGACGCTGCCGGCGGGGACGCGCAGCCCTGAATCGGTCAAGCCGTCGACGCGTCGTGCGCACGATCCGGCTGGGTCGACGATTCCACCCGAGGCGACGACGATTTCGGCCGCGGCGCCGCCGGCGGAGGTCGCACCGAATCGTCAACGCACCTCGCCGCGCGTCCTGATGGCGGGTGCGGTGCTGGGGCTCGTCGCGCTGCTCGGCGCCGTCTTCTGGCTGTCGCGCCAGGAGGAGGTGCCCGCGCGGCAGGCCACCGTTGAGGCACCGTCGCCGCAGACCTCATCGGCGCCACCGGCTCCAACGGCGTCCGGCCCCGAGACCGCCTCGCCAGCGCCAACGCCGGCGCCTGCACCGGCGCCCGTGGCCAGCGGTCCGACACCGCCAACAGTCGATGGGCAAGCCGTCGAGGACGCTCGCGTCCGCATGACGCGCGCCAAGAGCGCGGCGCGCCAGGCCGGGACCCGCGCTCAACGCTCGCCGTCGTTCGCCGCGGCGCTCGCCGCTGAGCGGGACGGACTGCGCTTCTATCAAGGGAAGCGGATGGCCGACGCCGCCGCCAAGTTCTACGAGGCGACCGGACTCTTCCGGAGCGCCGAGCTGACCTCGGGCGAGGCGTCCCCGGCGGCACCGCCGACGACGGAAGCCCCGCGCGGAGAGCCTGCAGCGCCGGCGTCCGCGCCGCCAGTAGCCGCACCGCCGGCCGCCACAGCTCCGTCGCCGCCACCAGCCTCGGCATCGCCATCACCGGCGACGCCGGCGTTGCCACAACCTGAACCGCCGGCACCGGTCGCGACGCCGCCAGCGCCGATTCCACCCGCCTCGCGGACGCCGCCGGCATCGGTCCCGCCGGCCGACACGGCAAAGACGATGGAAGATGGCGTCAGGGATCTGGTCCGGCGCTACGAACAGGCCCTCGAATCCCGAAGTGTCGAGGCGCTGAAACGGCTGTGGCCATCGCTCCAGGGCGCGCAGGAGGAGGCGATCCGGCAGGAGTTCAGCCACGCGCGTCGCATCGACGTCGAGATTGCGAACCCCGACATCACCCTCTCCGGCAACGCCGCGACCGTCACGTTCCTCCGCCGGTACCAGCTGTCGACCGTGGACGGACAGCGGCTTCTCACCAACAGCCGGACCACGCTCAACGCGCGGCGGAACGGCGACGACTGGGTCATCGAGCGCGTACGGTTCGAGGGGTTGAGATGACAGAGGCAGGAACAGGCAGAGATGGAGGTCACGGAGTTACCGGATCTCAAAAACGGAGCAACGGAGACAACGGAGGGAACGGAGGAAAAAACAATGGGTGGCGAGTCAGGCTTGCCATCGTGTGCCTCGCCCTCGTTCCGTTGCCGCTTGCCGCACAGGATCGGCCATCCACGCTCTCGACGCTGTTCGAGGACATCTACGGGCCGCGCGGGCTGGTGTTGAACAGTGACGACGTGCAGCTGGACGGCAGCACGCATGCGGCACACTTCAACAGCGCGTTCCAGTCGGAGTTCCGGCTGGTGAACGTGGCGCTGACGAGTCAGTTGGCCACGGTCCCGCTGCCCTCTCCGGCCTCTGGGTTCACCTATCACTTCGACGCCGGCACCGGCACCTTCGTCCGATCGACCCGGAGCTTCGGACCGATCCTGGCGGATCGCGCCGAGACGATCGGCCGCGGGAAGATCGCGTTCGGCTACTCGTATCAGTTCTACTCCTACGATCGGCTGGACGGCGTGAGCCTCGCCAACATTCCCGCCGTCTTCACCCACGACAATTTCGAAGCCGGCGGCGGCCGCACCGACGTCGTCGCCACCAACAACACCATCGAGGCGACGGTCACCCAGCTCACCGGCGCCCTCACCTACGGGTTGTCGGATCGCGTCGACGTCTCGCTCGCGGTGCCGGTGGTGCGGACCAAGTTGTCGCTGCTCTCGAACGCCACCATTCACCGGATCGGGACCGGCAGCGATCTCAGCATCCATTACTTCAGGGATCCGGATGCGATCGGCGGCTACGGGTCGACCCGGCAGTACTACGCGGAGGGGTCGTCCGGCGGGGTTGGCGATCTGGTCGCCCGGGTCAAGGCGACGATGATGCGCGAAGGCTCGCGGGCGCTGGCGGCCGGCCTCGACGTCCGGATGCCGACCGGCGACGAGCAGAACCTGCTCGGCTCCGGCGCGATCGGCGTGCGGCCCTTCGTCGCACTGTCCGCCTCGATCGGCGCCTTCGCTCCGCACGCGAACGCCGCCTACCAATGGAACGGCAAGAGCCTGATCGGCGGCAGCGTCCGGGAAGGTATCAAGGCGGATCTCCCCGATCAGTTCGTGTATGCGCTGGGAGCCGACGTGCTGGTCGCACCCCGCCTGAGCGTGGTCCTCGACCTGTTCGGTCAGCGCGTGGTGAGCTCGCCGCGGCTGACCGGGATCAGCTCGACCCGCAGCGGCGTCGCGGGCACGGTCACCCTCGACGACATCCGGTTCCTGAGCGAGTCCTACTGGACCTCGGCCGGTGGTTTCGGCCTGAAGGCCAACATCGCGCCGCAGATGCTGCTGACCTTCAACCTCCGCTTCGCGATCGGCGACGGGGGCCTGACGGATCGGCTGTCGCCGCTGGTGGGAATGGAGTGGGCGTTCTGAGCGTCGACAGAAGACAGGAGGTAGGAGGTAGGAGGTAGGAGGTAGAAAACAGGACAGAGGCTTCGAACAACGGGGTGAAAACCGCCGCAACGAGCTCGTCGCCGCGGTTTCCACCTCGTTGTTCGAGCTATTTCTGTCTTCTGCCTCCTCCTACCTCCTACCTCCTACCTCCTGCTCGACGCCAGAAATCGCCGCAAGCTCCTGAACGCGGCGAGCATCTCCTCGTACGTGAAATTGGCGTTCCTCCCACTCGGGTTCGGCAAAACGAACAGCCGGGCGCCGTGCACCGTCTCCGGTCTGAGGCCGAGCACACGGCCTGCCCCGCCGAAGCGCTCTGCTGAGAGACCGCGCGAAGGCGGGTCGGGGGCATTCCGGGCGGCGCGGCGCTCGGCTGGGGGGACGTCGGGCAGGAGCGGCAGGATCGCGCGGTAGAGCGTGACGCCGACCAGCGCGACGACAGCGGGCCGATAGCGGCGGATTTTCCTCGAGAGCAGCGTCCAGCCCTCGACGTACTCGGCCGGGCGCAGGTCATTGATGCCAGGGGTGGGTCGGGCGATCAGGTTGGTGATCCCCAGCTGCCACTCGGTCAACCGTCCATCGTCCTCGAAGGTGATGGGTTCCGGCACCAGCTTCGATTCCCTGAGCAGCCTCCAGAAACGGTTCGAGAATCCCGCGAAGTGGTGTCCGGTCGTTGCCGACCTGACGCCGGGATTGATTCCCACGAACAACACCCGCACGTCCCCGGCGATCCGGTCCCGCAGCCGCAGTGCTGACCAGTCAGGCACGGTAGAATCGTTCGACATCGTATGTGTGCTCGGGAGGAACAGGCCGTGAACTGGTTGATGAAAGAAGAGCCGACCCACTACAGCTTCGACGACCTGGTGCGCGACAAGAAGACGTCGTGGACCGGCGTGAAGAACGCGCTCGCACAGAAACATCTGCGCAGCATCGAGAAAGGCGACCGGATCTTCTTCTATCACACCGGTGACGAGAAGTCGGTGGTCGGCATCGCCAAGGCGGCCGGCGCGGCCTATCCCGATCCCGCCGACCCCGACGGCAAGCTCCATGCGGTCGATGTCGTCCCTGTGAAGAAACTGAAGGCGGCGGTCACCCTGGCCTCGATCAAGGCGGACCAGTCGTTCGCGTCGTTCCCCCTGGTCCGGATGTCGCGGCTGTCGGTCATGCCGGTCACGGACGCCGAGTGGGACCGCATCGAGGCGATGAGTAGCCGGTAACCACGTCAACTTCCAACTCCGCAACTCCCAAGAAGATCTCTTCGAAGAGACTCCCGTTGGGAGTTGGGAGTTGACAGCGTAAGCGAAATCGATGATCTCCCTCTCGCACATCAGCAAGCAGTACGGCCGTCAGATCCTCTTCGTCGACACCTCCTTCCAGCTGAACCCGGGCGAAAAAGTCGGGCTGGTGGGCCCGAACGGCGCCGGCAAGACCACGCTGTTCCGCATGGTCGTCGGCGAGGAAGTGCCGGACGAGGGGGACGTCTCGATTCCGCGCAAGCTGACGGTGGGGTACTTCCGGCAGGACGTCGAAGAGATGTCCGGCCGGAGCGTCCTGGACGAAGCGATTGCGGGCAGCGGGCGGGTGGGCGATCTGCACCACGAGCTCGAGGCGCTCAATCATGCGATGGCCGACCCGGACCGCGCCGGCGACATGGACCGCATCCTGGAGCGCTTCGGCGAGGTCCAGGAAGAGTACGAGCACCTCGGCGGCTATGCGCTCGAGAGCCAGGCGCGCGAGGTCCTGCACGGACTCGGGTTCGACGACGAGCGGATCGACGGCGATGTCGGCGCGCTGTCGGGCGGCTGGAAGATGCGGGTGGCGATGGCGCGCGTGCTGCTCGGCCGCCCCGACGTGCTGCTGATGGACGAGCCGACCAACCATCTCGACATCGAATCGATCATCTGGCTCGAAGCGTTCCTGAAGTCGCTGCCCGGCGCGCTGCTGATGACGTCGCACGACAAGGATTTCATGAACCGGCTGGTCACCAGGGTCGCCGAGATCGACTCCGGCGAAATCACGGTCTACTCGGGGAACTACGATTTCTACGAGCGCGAGCGGGCGCTCCGCGAGACCAACCGCGAAGCCGCCTACGCGCGACAGCAGGCGATGTTCGCGAAGGAGCAGCGCTTCATCGAGCGCTTCGCGGCGCACGCCGCCAAGGCGGCGCAGGTCCAGAGCCGGGTCAAGGCGCTCGAGAAGATCGAAAAGGTCGAGCCGCCCCGCAAACGCAAGGTGGTCGAGTTCGACTTCCGGCAGCCGGCGCGATCCGGCGATCAGGTCGCGGTGCTCGACGGGGTCACCAAGGCGTACGGCGCCAGGCTGGTGCACGACAGCGTCGGCCTCACCATCCGGCGCGGAGAGCGCTGGTGCGTGATGGGGCGCAACGGCGCCGGCAAGACCACGCTGTTACGGATGATTGCCGGGGTGCTGCCGCCAGATCGCGGCAGCGTCACCATCGGCGCGAGCGTGAGAATGGGCTACTTCGCCCAGCAGGCGCTCGATCTGCTGAGTCCCGACCTCACGGTGTGGGAACAGATCGAACAGGACTTCCCCCAGGAGTCGATCGGGGCCCTGCGCAACCTGCTCGGCGCCTTCCAGTTCTCTGGCGACGACGTGGAGAAGCGGATTCGCAGCCTGTCGGGGGGCGAGAAGACCCGGCTGGTCCTGGCGCGGATGCTGCTCGATCCGCCGAACTTCCTGGTGCTCGACGAGCCGACCAACCACCTCGATCTCGCGACCAAGGAGATGCTGGTGACGTCACTCTCCGCGTTCGAGGGCACGATGATCTTCGTGTCGCACGATCGGATGTTCCTGCGCGGTTTGAGCAACCGGGTGCTGGAGCTGGGCGGCGAGAGCGGCACCGAGGCCCAGCCGCATGCCTATCCGGGATCCTACGTGGAATACGTGGAGCGGACGGGGCACGAAGCGCCGGGCGTGCACGCGTAACGGCGACGTTCGCAGCGCGGGGCTTCAGCCCCGCGTCGGAACGCTCACCTCACCCGTTCGGCTATATCCGGGATCTCTGACGCGGAGCTGAAGCTCCGCGCTGCGAACGTCCCTCGTCACGCCGACTTCGGCGGCGTCGTCTTCGCCTTCGCGAAACGTTTCGGAGCGGCGGGTCGACGGCCTTGACCGACAGGGCGGCGGCGCGGCGCGCGCACGGCGCGCTTGCGGTTGATCTGGAATCTCGACTTGTCGCCGTTCTTCTCTGACATCCAGGTACGGTATCACGGCGCCGGGCCGCGCCCACTGGTGGCGCTCCGGGAAGTCGCTTGCATGCGGCCGTCGTGTGCCGTAGCATGCTCAAAGCAATTACTTGCTTCAGGCAAATAGATGACCGACGACAGTCCCGGCGCTTTTCTCCCCTTGACGACCGTCTCGTTCGAAATCCTGCTCGCGCTGGCCGAGGGGCCGCGGCATGGCTACGACGTGATGGTGGCCATCGAGGCGCGGACCAACGGCCGCATCAGCCTCAATCCCGGGACCCTCTACCGGGCGCTCGATCGCCTCGCGGACCAGGGCCTGCTCCAGTCTGGCGAGCGCCGGGTTGGCACGAACCCGCGCAGAGTCTTCAGACTGTCGCGGCTCGGGGCCCGAGTCGCGGCGGCCGAGGCGCGCCGGCTGGCCGATCAGGTGAGCGCCGCCCGGGTTCGGCGTCTCCTCCCCGGGACTGGCGACCTCTGATGCGCTGGCCGCTGTTCCTGGCGTGCGCCGTGCGCTTGTATACGACGCTGCTCGTGCTCTGCCCCCCTCGGTTCCGTGCCGACTATGGCGCCGACATGACGGCGCTCTTCCAGGCCAGGTGCGAGCGCGCGCGCCGGCAAAACGGCCGTGCAGCGCTGGTCGTCTGCTGCGTTGCCGGCCTGGCCGATCTCGTTGCGGCCGGGTTCGCGGGCCGCATGGCGAGCCTGCGCCGGTCGCGCCGTTCCGTTCCCGGTTACCCCCGTTCCCGAGGTGATTCCATGTTCGCCCAAGCCGTGATGGACCTGCGCGTCGCGCGTCGAGCGTTCGTGCGCCAGCCTCTCTTCACCGCCGTGATCGTCGCCACTTTGGCGCTCGGCATCGGCGCGGCGGTCACCATGTTCGGGGTGGTCGATGCCGCCGTGCTGCGTCCCGTGCGCCTCACCGACGCAGATCGCATCGTCTCCCTGGTGCGCAAGGACCCGCGGTTCGGGACGGCGCCGTTCGGGCCGCCGTACCTGGTCGACCTGCGCGAGCGTCTGCGCGGGATCGGGCGCATCGCGGGCTTTTCACCGAGCTGGCAGTTCGTCCTGACCGGAAACGGCGAGCCCAGGATGGTGACCGGGGCGTACGTGTCGGACGGATGGTTCGAGCTCTTTCAGATGACGCCGGTGCACGGCCGCACGTTCGCCGCCGCCGAGTACGTCCCCGGAGGGCCGGCGGTGGCGATGGTCAGCGAGGCCTTCTGGCGGCGTGCTTTCGGCGCGAGTGCGCTGAACGGGCAGACCATACCGCTGGACGGGCGCCCGCACACGATCGTCGGAACGGTGCCGGCTGACTTCCGGATGCCGATCACCGCCTCCCCGGTCTCGCGACGGACGACCAGCGCCGAGATCTGGCTGCCTTTTTCGCTCAACCCGTATCACTCGATGCGCGCGATACCCGTGATGCACATCGTCGGACGGCTCGGCGACGGCGTGAACCACGAACGGGCGCAACAGGAGCTCACCGCGGTCGGCGCGTCGATGGCCCGCGATTATGCGGACGCGAGCAGCGGCGCCGAGCTCCTGTCGATTCCGCTCAGCGATCTGGTCAGCCGCGGCGTCCGAACGCCGTTGATGGTGCTGCTGGCAGCCGTCTGCCTGCTGCTGGTGGTGGCCTGTGCCAACGTGGGCCACATGCTGCTGGCACGCTCCGCGGAGCGCGACAGCGAGATGGCCGTGCGCACGTCGCTCGGTGCGACTCATGCCAGGCTCGCCGGTCAACTGTTCACCGAGAGCGCGATGCTCGCCATCGTGGGCGCTGGTGCCGGGCTGCTGTTCGCATGGTGGGCGCTCGGGACGGTATCGGCGTTCGGCTGGGCGGGGCTGCCGCCGAGTGCACGTGTGGGACTCGACTGGCGCGTCGCGGGGTTTGCGGCGGTGACGGCGATCGTGACGACGCTGCTCGTCGGCGCCGTCCCGATCGTTCGGGTGACGCGGCGCGCTCCCCGGGAGCTCCTGGGCGCAGGGACGCGCGTCACCGGCGGCCGGGCCGCTCGCGTCCGCGACGGGCTCGTCGTGGTCGAAGTCTCGCTCGCGGTGGTGCTGCTGGTCGGCGGCGGCCTGCTCGCCCGAAGCTTCGTCGCGCTCACCTCCGTCAATCCCGGCTTCGCGGCGGACCAGGTGCTGGCCGGCAGCGTCGCGCTGCCCGCGGTCAGGTATGGCGAGCCGGCGGCGCGCCGCGGGTTCGTGGACGAGGCGCTCGCGCGGTTGTCTGCACTGCCGGGGGTGGAGCGAGCCGCGCTGGTCAACCGCCTTCCATTCGGAGGCAGCAACGCGCTGGTGGACGTGGAGCTCGCGGGAAAACCGCAGCCGGACGGAAAGCCCGTCCTCGTCGATCGGCGCGTCGTCTCTCCCGGCTACTTCGACGCGATGGGCATTCCGATGCTCGACGGCACGACGTTCGGCGTCGAACATCGGGCGGACTCCGAGGATCGCGTGGCGATGCTGAATGCGACGATGGCGGCGCGGTTCTGGCCCGGCGAGAGCCCGCTCGGCCAGCGCGTCCGGCTGATGCTGCGCGGTGGCCCTGGACCGTGGCTGCGCATCGTGGGAGTCGTCGGCGACGTGCGGCACCATGGCCTCGACCAGGCGGCGCAGCCCGAGGTCTACGTGCCCTACAGCCAGGCGCCGGTGGAGTCGTTCGCGCTGGTGCTTCGCACGTCCCGGGAGCCGGGTTCGCTCGCGTCGGCGATGCGGGCAGAGATCCAGCGGATCAGCCCGGACCTGCCGGTCGATCCACTCGGACCGGCGTCAGATGCGATCCACGCGTCGGTCGCCGAGCCGCGCCTCCGGACCTCGCTCTTGAATGCCTTCGCGGCGACCGCGCTGGTGCTGGCCGCGATCGGTGTCTACGGGGTGCTCTCCTTATCGGTGGCGAAGCGCACGCGCGAGATCGGCATTCGAATCGCCCTCGGTGCCGAACGGGGCGCGATCGTCCGTCTCGTGGTCGGCCGCGGCCTGACGCTGGTGGGGGCCGGCGCCGCAGCCGGCATCCTGATATCCGTGGTCGTCTCGCGACAGCTCGCGCGATTGCTGTTCGGCGTCGGACCGACCGATCCCCTGACGTTTGCCGGAGTGGCGGGGCTGCTGCTGATCACGGGCGTCGCGGCAGCCTACTTCCCCGCGCGGCGGGCGGTGTGCCTCGATCCCGTGCAGGCGCTGCGGCTGGAGTCCTGAGCGAGAGACCGCTATTTGGCGGGCTTGAGCAGCAAGAAGCCCAGCGGCGGCAGCGTCAGATACAACGACTGGGCATGCCCGTGGGAGGCGATGGGCTCGGTGAACACGATGCCGCCGTTTCCCAGGTTGCTGCCGCCGTACCCATCGCCGTCGCTGTTCAGCAGTTCGGTGTAGGCGCCGGGGGCGGGGACGCCGATGCGGTAGCCGTCACGCGGCACCGGTGTGAAGCTCAGGAGCGCCACCAGGAAGTCGTTCGGATCGCGAGCGCGGCGGATGAACGACAGCACGCTGTTCTCGCTGTCGTTGCAGTCGATCCACTGGAACCCGGTGTAATCGAAATCGACTTCGTGCAGCGCCGGCTCGGCGGCGTAGGTGCGGTTGAGGTCGCGCACGAAGCGCTTGATGCCGGCGTGCATCGGGTACTCGGCGAGGTGCCAGTCAAGGCTCTGGTCGTAGTTCCATTCGCGCCCCTGAGCGAACTCGGCGCCCATGAACATCAGCTTCTTGCCGGGGTGCGCGAACATCAGTCCGTACAGCGTCCGGAGCGTGGCGGCCCGCTGCCAGTCGTCGCCCGGTATCTTCTCGAACATCGATCCCTTGCCGTGCACCACCTCGTCGTGCGAGAACGGCAGGATGAAGTTCTCGCTGAAGGCGTAAATCAGCGAGAACGTCAGGTGCCAGTGGTCGTAGCGGCGATGGACCGGATCCTTCTTGATGTACTCGAGGGTGTCGTTCATCCACCCCATGTTCCACTTGTAGGTGAAGCCGAGGCCGCCAACGTAGGTCGGCTTGCTGACCGACGGCCACGCCGTCGACTCCTCCGCCACGGTGATCGAGCCGGGCTGCTCGGCGTGAGTCAGGGTGTTGAGCTGCCGCAGGAATTCGATCGCGTCGAGGTTCTCGCGGCCGCCGTAGCGGTTCGGCACCCACTCCCCGGCGTTCCGCGAATAATCGAGGTACAGCATCGACGCCACCGCGTCGACGCGGAGGCCATCGGCGTGGAACTCGTGCAGCCAGTAGAGCGCGTTGGCGAGCAGGAAATTCCGGACCTCGTTGCGGCCGTAGTTGAAGATCAACGTGCCCCAGTCGCGGTGCTCGCCTTGCCGCGGGTCGGCGTGCTCGTAGAGGGCGGTGCCGTCGAATCGCGCGAGCGCGTGCGCGTCCTTCGGAAAGTGACCGGGCACCCAGTCGAGAATCACCCCGATCCCCTGGGCGTGGCAGGCGTCGACGAACGCGCGGAAATCGTCCGGCGATCCGAAACGGCTGGTCGGCGCGAAGAAGCCGGTCACCTGATAGCCCCAGGAGCCCGAGAACGGGTGCTCCATCACCGGCAGCAGCTCGATGTGGGTGTAGCCCATCTCGACGACGTACGGGATGAGCCGTTCGGCGAGCTCGCCGTACGACAGGTAGCGCGAGCTGTCGTCGCCGCTCCGTCCCCACGATCCGAAATGCACCTCGTAGACCGACATCGGCCGGGCGAACCACCCGGCCTGCTGCTCCCGCTCGCGCATCCAGTCGGCGTCGCGCCATTGGTATTCGGAGCGGGTCACGATCGCGGCGGTCAGCGGCGGGACCTCGAAGGCGAACCCGTAGGGATCGATCTTCAGCAGGATGTAGCCTTCGCGCGATCGGATCTCGAACTTGTAGCGATGCCCGACGCCCGCTGCGGGCACGAAGAGCTCCCACACCCCGCTCGATCCGAGCGCACGCATCGGATGCACACGTCCGTCCCAGCCGTTGAAATCCCCGACCACGCTGACGCGATGGGCGTTCGGCGCCCAGACGGCGAAGTGGACGCCGTCGGCGCCGCCGATGCGCAGCGGGTGCGCGCCGAGCTTGGTGTAGATCCGGGTGTGGTTCCCTTCGCCGAACAGATAGAGATCGAAGTCGGTGAGGATGCGGCCGAACCGGTACGGATCGTCGAGCTCGGTCCGGTGCCCGTCCGGGTAGGTCACGCGCAGGCGATAGTCGGAGACGACGTGCACGCCTTCGAGCAATCCCTCGAACACGCCGTCCGGATGCCTGGCGTCCATCATCACCGCCGGCGCGCCGGGCCGCGTGATTTCCACCCGCTCGGCGCCCGGCAGCACGGCCCGGACCACCAGGCCGCGATCGGTGGGATGCGGACCGAGGATCGAGAACGGATCGGGATGTCGTGCCGCCGCGATCAGCGCGAACGGATCGACCGGCTTGGTGACCGGAGGGGTCATGCCGGGGTCGCCTCCGTCTCGCCGGCGTCACCTCCAACGCGCGGCTTGGAAGCGATCCACTCGAGCCGCTCGGCCTCGTCTGGGCGGTCGCCCGGCCCGCCGAGCGAGGTCGTGCCGGTGGCGTGATACGCCGGACACCATCCGGAGATGCCGGTCGCGGCGGCGACCATCCCGAGCAGCCGCAACGGCCAGCGCAGCGGGGTCGGAGAGGCGCCGGCCGCGGCGATCAAGGCGATCCCGACCGTGGTGCGCGCCACCCGCTCGACGTCCCCCACGTTCTGGATGCCGAGCCGCTCGTGGGCTTCCTCCTGCGTCAGCATCTCGCGCTCGATCAGCGCCCCCGCCAGCGTCTCGTTGTCTGGCTCGACCAGGGGCGGACCGCCGATGCCGAGATCGATGGTCGGCGTTCGCCGCTCACCGTGGTTGAGCGCCTTGGCCCGCTCGAGGCCGTCGAGATCTTCGTCGATGTTGATGTAGTGGTGCGGCACGTGCAGCCGCCGCAGCAGACGCTGCGAGCGGCGCGTGTCCTCGCACCAGTCGGCACCGTAGACGGTAATCATGAATGTGAGGTCTGCAGGATGATCACAGTGCGGTGAGGAGAGAGATGCCGGTCAACGCCAGCGCCGACAGCAGCAGCCATGGTGCCGTGGCGCCGGCGGCATGGACGGGCCCGGCATTGCTGCTGGTGTCGGGTGTCGGATGAATGCCCGCGGTCCAGGCCGAGACCTGCTGCCAGGCGACCAGCGCGGTGCCGAGCGCGCCGATGGCGCACACCCAGCCGATGCCCATCAGGACGCGCGGCGCCATCGTCCGCATCCCGGGCAGCCACACTCCCAGCGCCGCGGAGACCATCAGCAGCGCAAAGGCCATCGTGGCGACCAGACGCAACTGACCGAGGGTGCGCTCCGCGGCCTGACGCCGAAGCTCGGCCCGCAGCGCCTCCTCCGCACGCGCGCGTTCGCCTTCGACCTGCGTGCGTTCCAAATCCATGCGCGCACGGTCGCGATCGAACGCCTCCTTCAACGCGGCGACGACCACGCCGGCGAGACGGGTCTCGAGCTGACCGGCCGGAACGCCGCTCCCGGCCTGCGGCTCCATCTCGGTGTCCGGACGGCGGAACCGCGAGGACATCTGTATGAGATTGCCGACCGTGTCGACCACACGCATCCACTGAGCCACACCCATAAGGAGGAGCTTACGGACATCAGCCGCGCACGGCAAGCACGGCCGGCCCGTGGGCCGTGCTCCGTGGTCCCGTGGTCCGACGGGAGTCGGAGATTCTCCCTTCTCCCTTCTCCCTTCTCCCTTGACACGCGGAGCCAGAGAGTCCTTGCCAGGCGGAGCCTCTAAACGGCCTAGCTTGAACCGGCCCGCCGGTCGCGCTACGGTAACAAAACGATGACGTCGGCAGCCAGTCGAGAGCCCGGTCGAGCGGAATGACGCCGGGTGCGCAGGGGCGACCCGCATGCCCGTGACGGTGACCTGTCCCCAACTGGGCGACCCAGCGCTCCGGACCCGCCTGCAGGAGGCCATCCGCGACGTCGTCAAAAAAGCGCGCCCGTCGTTCGAGGCGTGGCGCTTCTCACTGTTCCAGTCGCAGTCGGGCCAGGGGTGGGATCTCGCGATCACGGGTCCGCGATTCAAAAAGGTGTTCACGCTCTACGGCCCGGCCGACGATCTGCCCGGCCTGGTCTCGGCGTATGTCGAGGCGATCGTCCCGAGTCGATAACCAGGGGGCTTCGCGGCCCGCACCTTCGCGCTCCGCGCTACGGCGGGCAAGCGCGGCTCGGGAAGACTAACAGCAAGACATCCGGGGGAGACATCGTGGCCAACGACACCAAGGAACCCAAGGCGGGGACCGTCGGACGCGACCGACTATTCGTCGACCAAGGCACCCGAAACGCAGGCCCAGGCCGAGGAGAAGGATGGCCAGCCAAGCGACCCGCGCCTGCACCCCGGCGGCGCGCACGGCGCCGCCGCCGATCCCGGCATGTCGTCGCTCGATGAGGACGCGGTGCCGTCGGATTTGCACAAGGGGCACTGAGAGCCATTCGGCCTGATCCCCCGGCCGCGCTTGCCCGCCGTAGCCTTGGCGAAGGCGGGTCAGTCCCCCTATTGACATTCGATAGGAGAACCGTGACACTGAGCTTCTCATATCGAGCGTCGATACAAGGAGCTGCGCATGGCCGACCGCCGGGCGACCCTTCTCCAGGGCACCCTCGATCTCCTCATCCTCAAGGCCCTCAGCACCGGTGAATTGCACGGGCTCGGCGTGTCGCGCCGGGTCGAACAGCTGACGGGTGGCACCTTCGTGGTCCAGCCCGGCTCGCTGTTTCCCGCCCTGCACCGGCTCGAAGAAGCCGGGTGGCTCGAAGCCGATTGGCAGCCTTCCGAGAACAACCGCCGGGCCAAGTACTACAAGCTGACGCGGACCGGCAAGAAGCAGCTGGGCGAGGAAACCGCCCAGTGGAACCGGATCGCGCTCGCCATCGCGCGCGCGCTC
Organism: uncultured Acidobacteriota bacterium; assembly: GCA_963717745.1. Taxonomy (GTDB): domain Bacteria; phylum Acidobacteriota; class Vicinamibacteria; order Vicinamibacterales; family 2-12-FULL-66-21; genus JACCXG01. Next base: position 183,296 of record CAVQXJ010000031.1, on the reverse strand, counting down.
GAAGGCTGAACGGAGACCGCCCATGTGGTCCCGGCTCCGCAGTCTGTGGCGTAACACGGTGCACCGCCGCCGCGCCGACCGCGATCTCGACGAGGAAGTCGGGACCGCGTTCGATCTCGCGGTCGCCGAACAGATCCGCCGCGGCGTCGATCCCGATCGCGCCCGGCGTCTGGCCACTCTCCAGTTCGGACGGCCCGCCGCGGTCGCGGCGCAGGTGCGCGAGGTCCGCGCCGGCGCGACCCTCGACGACATTGCTCGCGATGTTCGGTTCGGCGTGCGTCTGCTCGCGCGGGCGCCGCTGTTCGCGATCACCGCGATCGTCTCGCTCGCGCTCGGCATCGGCGCGACCACCACCATCTTCACGCTGGTCAACGCCCTGATGCTGCGCGATCTTCGCGTCGGCGACCCCGAGCAGCTGGTCGAGATCGGCCGGATCACCCAGTACGGCCGCGGCGGCAGCTTCTCCTACCCGATCTACGAGCGGCTGCGCGACGGCAACAACGCCTTCAGCGGCACGGTGGCGATCTCGAGGAGTCTCGTCGAAGCGCGGATCGACACCACGCCGGTGCCGGTCGGCCGCGTGGTGTCGGAGAACTTCTTCGACACCCTGCAGGTGCCGGCGCAGGTCGGACGGGTGATCGTCCCGGGCGATGCGGCCCCTGGCACGACCGTCGCCGTGCTCAGTCACGGCTTCTGGCAGCGTCAGTTCGGCGCCGTGGCGAGTGTCATCGGTCAATCCCTGGCCGTCGACCGCGCCTCCTTCACCATCGTCGGCGTGCTCCCCGAAGCGTTCGACGACCCGGTCGTGGGACGGCCCGCGGATTTCTACATTCCGATGTCCAGCGAACCCTCGATCCGGCGTCAGAGCTGGCTGAAACGAGGCGATTTCAACTGGCTGGCGATCATCGGACGGCTGAAGCCGGGCGGGACGCTGCCCGCCGCGCAGGCCAATCTCGCGCCGGTCTTCGCCGGGTTCGTGGACGAGTACGGCCGCACCATTGCGGATCCCGCCTCGCGGAAGACCTACCAATCGCAGCGCATCGAACTGGAATCCGCCCGAGCCGGGCTCTCGGACCTCCGACGGCGGTTCTCCCGGCCGCTCCTCCTGTTGATGATCGCCGTCACCTTCGTTCTCCTGATCGCGGCGACCAATGTCGTCAACCTGCTGCTCGCCCGGGGCGTCGGCCGGCGACGGGAGATGGCGCTGCGCGTGGCGATCGGCGCCAGCCGCGGCCGGCTGATCCGGCAGATGCTGACCGAATCGGCGCTACTCGGACTCGCCGGAGGTGCGGCCGGCTTCGCCTTGTCGCTGGTGGGCGCGCCATTGCTGCTGCGACTGGTCTCGGACGGCCCGACACCGGTCACACTCCGCGTCGCCCCCGACGGCCGCCTCCTGCTGTTCACGATCGTGGTGGCGGTTGGGGCCTCAATCCTTGCCGGGCTGCTTCCGGCCCTGCGCACCGCACGCGGAGACATCGGCGCCGATTTCGACGCCAGCCCGCGGACGCTGTCGATCGCGCGCGGGTCGGCGCGCTGGAGCCGGGCGCTGATTGCGACGCAGGTGGCGCTCTCGTTGCTGCTGCTGATGGGCGCGGCACTGATCCTCACCAGCCTGCACAGGATGCGGACGTTCGACGCCGGCTTCGACCGGCACCACGTTCTGATGATGTCGCTCGGTCACGACCGTGCCGGCTATGCCGGCGAACGGATGGTCCAGTACTACCGCGATGTGCTCGATCGCGTGCGTGCCGTCCCTGGCGTACGCGCCGCCGGGGTGTCGATGATCACACCGATCTCCGGCGGTGGAGTCGACCTCTCGATGAGCGTCGAAGGGCGGTCCGACCCGCCGGTCACGGTCTACGTCAACGGCGTCTCCGAGGGCTACCTGAGCGCGATGGGCACGGCATTGCGGCGCGGCCGCGACTTCCGCCGCGAGGACGGAAGCGGCGCCACACCCGTCGCCATCGTCAACGAAGCGTTGGCGGAGCGTTTCTTCGCCGGCCAGGATCCGATCGGACAGCGCATTGCGCTCGGACGCGGCACCGGCAGCGAAATCGTCGGGATCGCCGTCAACGCCAAATACATGACGCTGCGCGAGCGGGACATGCCGACCGTCTACACGTATGCGCCGAAGGCCGCCGACCAGATCGGGCTGGCCTTGACAGTCGGGACGCACGGCGATCCCATGGCTCTGGCGGCGGCGGTGCGGCGCGAGGTGCATGCGATCGCACCACACGTGCGGTTGGGCGAGGCAACGGTGCTCGCCGATCAAATCGATCGGTCTCTCGTCGCCGAACGGCTGGTCGGTCGTCTGCTCGCCGCGTTCGCGGTGATCGCCCTGGCGCTCGCGGCCGTCGGTCTCTACGGCGTGCTCGGCTACTGGGTGGCCCGGCGGACGGCCGAGATCGGACTGCGCCTGGCGCTGGGCGCATCCCGCCACGAGGTGCTGCGCGGCGTGCTGCAGGAGTCGACCCTGCTGGTCGCGGCCGGCGCGGCACTCGGCGTGCCCGCGGCCGTGCTGCTGTCGCGCACCTTGACCGCTGTTCTGTTCGACGTCACGCCGACCGATCCCGCGATCCTGGCCGGCTCGGTCCTGTGTCTCTTCGCCGTCGGCCTGCTCGCCGCCGCCGTCCCGGCCTGGCGCGCGTCGAGAGTCGAGCCGCTCGCCGCGTTGCGACAGGAGTAGCGATGCAGAAGCTGAAAGCCCTGCTCCGCAACCTTGTTCATCGCGGCCGCGTGACGCGGGAACTGGATGACGAAGTCGGTACCGCCTTCGATCTGCTCGTGAAAGAGAACGAGCGGCGCGGTCTCGATCCCAAGGCGGCGCGCCGCGCCGCGCGGCTCGAATTCGGCAGGATCGATCGCGTGGTCGAAGAGATCCGCGACGCGAAGGCCGGCGCCGCGTTCGACGCGTGGTCGCAGGACTTCCGTCACGCGTTCCGGCGGCTGCGGCGGAGTCCGGTGTTCACGATCTTTGCGGTGGTCTCGCTGGCGCTGGGCATCGGCGCGATCGGCGCAATCTTCCAGTTGTTCGACGCGCTCGTGCTGCGCACACTGCCGGTGCCGGAGCCGAGTCAGATGGTGGTGGCGTCGTACGGCGGCCCGAACGACCGCTTCAACTATTCCCTCCCTTTTCCGCAGTTCGAGGCAATCAGGCGTCGCAACACCACGCTCGCGGGTGTGTTTGCGACCAACCCGTTCGGCCGCGTCAGCGTCGCCTTCCGCGGCGAGCCGGACATCGCGGAGGGCATCTACGTCACTGGCGATTACTACACCACCCTGCGCCTGGCGCCGGCCGCGGGCCGGCTGCTCGACGCGAACGACGACCGCTCCGGCGTCGCGGTCGCGGTGCTGGGGCACCGGTACTGGCAGCGGCGCTTCGGAGGGCGGCATGACGTGATCGGCGCAGCCGCGACCTTGAATGGCATCCCGTTCACGATCGTCGGCGTCGAGCCGGCAGCATTCGCCGGCACTGAAGTGGGGCGGCCGTACGACATCGGCGTGCCGATGCGGGCGCGCGAAGCCTTGGCCGAGGGAACGCCGCTGTGGAACGCCGCATCCGCGCACTGGATTTACATGATGGCGCGGCTGAAGCCAGGCGTCAGTCTGGTCCAGGCCGAGCAGGAGATGAAGACGATTTTCGCCCAGGTCACCACCGCGGCATCCGCGAGCCCGGCGCAGCTGAAACGGGCGCGTGAGAGCTGGTTGCGGCTCGAGAGCGGCGCGCGCGGCAACGCGAGCGATCTCCGCGAGCTCTACGAGCGGTGGCTGCGTCTCCTGATGTCCATGCTTGGCGCCGTGCTGCTCCTGGCCAGCCTCAACGTGGCGACGCTGCTGCTGTCGCGCTCGGATGCGAGGCAGCGCGAGTTCGCGACGCGGATCGCGCTTGGCGCCGGCCGGTGGCGCCTGGTCCGGCAGCTGCTCACCGAGACGGTGGTGCTGGCCGCCGCGGCTGGTATGGTGGCCTTTGCGGTGGCCGCCTGGGGCGGACGGACCCTGCTCGCGGTCGTCACACCCTCGGCCGACCGTCCGCCGATCGAGCTGGTGCCCGATTGGCGGCTCGCGGTCTTCACGTTGTCGGTGGCGTTCGCCGTCTGCCTGATCGCGGGCCTGCTGCCCTCGCTGCGCGCCACGTCGTCGAGTCGGCTCGCCGCCAGCCGGCAGGTCGGCGGCGGGCGGCAGCGGCGGCTGCTCGACCGCGGCCTGGTCGCGGCGCAAGTCGCACTATCGCTCGTGCTGCTCGTTGCCGCGGGGCTGTTCGTCCGGACGCTGGAGAATCTGTGGTCGCAGAATCCCGGCTACGCGCGCCAGAACGTCCTGATGTTCTCGATCGATCCGCGGCTCGCCGGCAAGACCGGCGACGCGGTGTCGGCGACCCACCGCGCCGTCCTCGAAGCGCTGAAGACGCTGCCTGGCGCGCAGTCGGCCACCGTGTCGGCGGTCCGCCCGGTGACCGACAACTACTACTTCGTCGACTCGTTCAGCCAGATCGGCGACAAGGCGCTGCCACGCGAGCAGGGCGTGCGAGTCGCGTATAACAACGTCGCGGCCGGCTACTTTTCCACTCTGGGAATACCGCTGATCGCCGGACGGGACTTCGACGATCGGGATCGGCCGGCTTCCCCGCGAGTCGTGATCATCAGCGAGCGCATGGCCCGCCACTTCGCGGGATCGCCGCTCGGGCAGCGGCTCGGCAGTGCGGAGGTCGTGGGGGTCGTCGGCGACACCCGGTACGGCAACGTCCGCGATCAGCCGCGTGAGGTCGTCTACAACCCGATCTTCCAGCAGCAGGGCAAGGACCTGTGGTACTCGCCGACCTTCGAAGTGCGGGTCGCGGGTCCGGCATCGGACCTCGTCGCTCCGATCCGTGAAGCTGTCGCGCGTGTCGATCCGGCGCTCACGCTGTTTCGGGTGAGGACGCTCGATCGCCAGACCGAGGACTCCTTCGCCCGCGAGCGGCTGCTCGCCCTGCTCGCCACTTACTTCGGCGGGTTCGCTGTCCTGCTGGCATGCATCGGCCTCTACGGCTTGATGAGTTATGCCGTCACGCAGCGCACCGCGGAAATCGGCCTGCGCATGGCGCTCGGCGCGACGCCCGGCTCGGTCCGCTGGCTGGCGGTGCGCGAAAGCGCGTGGACCGTCCTGGCGGGCGCGCTGGCCGGCATGCTGGGATCCTATGCCGTCGTCCGGACCGTTCAGAGCCAGCTGTTCGGAGTCGAGCCGCGCGACCCCGCCGTCTTCGCCGCCGCCACCGCCCTGCTGCTGACGCTGGCCATGGCCGCCGCCTTCTTCCCCGCGCGCCGCGCCACCCGAATCGATCCGCTAGTGGCCTTGCGACACGAATGATCCCCACCGGTCTTGCCAACAGAGATCACCATGAAGCTAAGAGCCCTCCTCCGCAATCTCCTCCAGCGCGACCGCGTGCGTCGCGAGCTCGATGACGAAGTCGGCACGGCCTACGACTTGCTCGTGAAAGAGAAAGAGCGGAGTGGCCTCGATCCGCAGGCGGCGCGGCGTGCCGCGGCGATCGAATTCGGCCGGGTCGATCGAGTCGTCGAAGAGATCCGCGATGTGAAGGCCGGCGCGGCCTTCGACGCGTGGGCGCAGGACTTCCGCCAGGCGTTCCGGTTGCTGCGGCGCAGTCCGGTGTTCACGGCGTTCGCGGTCGCCTCGCTCGCCCTGGGCATCGGCGCGGTCGGCGCGATCTTCCAGCTGTTCGACGCGGTCGTGCTGCGGAAACTGCCGGTACCCGAGCCCGGACAGATGGTGCTCGCGTCGTTCGGCGGGCCGAACGGCCGGTTCAACAACTCGTTGCCGTATCCCCACTTCGAGGAGATCCGCCGCAGCAACACCACCCTCGCCGGCGTCTTCGCCACCAGCACGTTCGACCGGGTCAACGTGACCTTCCGCGGCGAGCCCGACATCGCGCAGGGCATCTACGTGAGCGGCGACTACTACACGACCCTTCGGCTGACGCCGGCGGCGGGCCGGCTGATCGCGGCGGGGGACGACCGGCCGGGTGCGGAGGCCGCGGTGCTGTCGTACCGCTACTGGCAGCGGCGGTTCGGTGGGCGGACCGACGTCATCGGCGCGGCGGTGCATGCTCAACAGCGGCCGTTCACGATCGTCGGCGTGGAGCCGGCCAGCTTCGCCGGCACGGAAGTCGGCCGTCCCTACGACATCAGTGTCCCGATGCGCGCCCTCGACCGGCTGGCCGAAGGCGGGCCGCCGTGGAACGCGGCGTTCGCAACCTGGATTTACGTGATGGGCCGCCTGAAGCCGGGCGTCACGCTGGCGGAAGCCGAGGGCGAGCTGAAGACCATCTTCGCCCGGGTGAGCACGGCGGCGGCGGCCAGCGAGGGGCAGATGAAGATGGCGCGCGAGAACCACCTGCGGCTGGAAAGCGGCGCCCGCGGCGCCCTGAGCAACCTCCGGTACGGGTACGAGCGCTGGCTGAGTCTCGTGATGGTCATGCTCGGCGCCGTGCTGCTCCTCGCCAGCCTCAACGTCGCCACGCTCCTGCTGTCGCGAGCCGATGCGCGTCAACGCGAGATCGCCACCCGCGTCGCGCTTGGCGCGGGACGCTGGCGCATCGTGCGGCAGCTGCTCACCGAAACCATCGTCCTGGCCGGGGCAGCTGGCGCGCTCGGCCTGGCGATGGCGGGATGGGGCGCGCGCACTCTGCTCGCGGTCGTGACCCCGTCACTCGACAGCCCGCCGATCGAGCTGACCTCCGACCTCCGGCTGATCGTCTTCACACTGTCGATCTCGTTCCTCGTTTGTCTGATCGCCGGACTGATCCCGTCGCTTCGCGCCACGTCCGCGGTCCGGCTCGCCGGCAGCCGGCAGGTCGGAGGCGGACGCCAGAGACGACTGCTCGATCGGACACTGGTCGGCGCACAAGTCGGACTGTCGCTGGTCCTGCTGGTCGCCGCGGGACTGTTCGGGCGAACGCTCGCCAACCTGTGGCAACAGGATCCCGGCTACACGCGCGAGAACGTGCTCATGTTCTCCGTCGACGCACGGCTCGCGGGCAAAACCGGTCCCGCGATAGCAGCGACGTATCACGCCGTTCTCGATGCGCTGCAGTCGATGCCAGGCGCGGGGGCCGTGACCGTGTCCGAGGTGCGCCCGGTGAGCGACAACCGCTACTACGTGAGCGGCGTCTCCGAGATTGGCGACAAGGTGCTGGCACCAGAGCAGCGGGTGCGGTTCGCATTCAATAACGTGGGACCCGGCTATTTTTCGACGTTCGGGATCAAACTGATCGCCGGGCGGGACTTCGACGCCCGCGATCAGCCTGAATCGCCGAAGGTGGCGATCATCAGCCAGCGCATGGCCCGCCACTTCGACGGATCGCCGATCGGCCAGCGTCTCGGTCGCGGGCCAGGCGCCAAGGAGGTCATCGGCGTCGTCAGCGACGTCCGATATGCCAACGTCCGCGATGTGCCGCGCGAGGTCGTGTACTTCCCGCTCTTCCAGCAGGTGGGCAGAGCGATGGATGTGCCGACGTTCGAGATGCGGTTCGCCGGTCCGCTTGCGGACGTCATCGCTCGGACCCGCGAAGCCGTCGCGCGCGTCGATCCGGCGCTGACCCTGTTCCGGATTCGCACGCTCGAGCGGCAGACCGAGGATTCCTTCGCCCGCGAACGGCTGCTCGCGCTGCTCGCGTCCTATTTCGGTGGATTCGCGGTGCTGCTCGCCTGCATCGGTCTCTATGGGCTGATGAGCTACGCGGTGATCCAGCGCACGCCGGAGATCGGCCTGCGGATGGCGCTCGGGGCCTCACCCGGATCGGTCAGCTGGCTCGCCGTGCGCGAGAGCCTCTGGACCGTCGTCCTCGGCGCGCTCGCAGGAGTGGCCACGGCCTACGGCGCCGTGCGGATCGTCGAGAGCCAGTTGTTCGGCATTCAGCCGCACGATCCGCTGGTGTTCGCCGCCGCCGTCGCCTTACTTGTCGGGATGGCCATGGCCGCCGCCTTCTTTCCGGCGCGACGCGCGTCCCGCATCGATCCGCTGGTCGCGCTGCGGCACGAGTAGATCCGGCGTCTCGGCCTTCCGCGACAGCGGGACGTGGACCGGATACGCTTTCTCGCCGGCGAGGAGCTTCACCGGCAGGCGGTTGGCGGGAATCGGAATCGGGCAGGTCGTATACGGATTGAACGCGCACGGCGGGTTGTAGGCCTGGTTGAAGTCCAGCACCGTGGTGCCATCGTCCAGCAGGTCGGCATAGAGGAACCGCGCCGCTTCGTAGGTCTCGCGGCCGCTCGACTGGTCGCGGAACACGATGTAGAACCGCTTGGGCCGCGTGGTGAACGGGCGCAGCCGCAGCGGCTGCCCGTTCAGCGTGAACTCGATCACGCCTTCGCTCTGGTAGGTGTCGATGTCGCCGTAGGTGTTCATGACCTGCATCGGCGACGGCTGGGGGTCCCGGACGAAACGGCCGACGATGCGGTACTGAGAATCGATGGGGAACCACTGAAACCCGAGGAATCCCTTCGCCATCGGGCCATTCGGGTCGCGTACCCGCAGCGAGCGGCTGCCGCCGCTGCGGTGGATCACCATCCGCACGTCGCCGACCCGCAACTCGTCGGCGCCCGAGGTGCTGTCGTCTTTCAGAGTCATCGGCTGCGTCAGCGGCTGATCCTTCAGCCGCACGCCGGCGTCGGCGGCCGGCTCATAGCGCACCTCCTCGCCGTCGACCACGAACGTCCCGAGCGACGGCGGCAGCGAGTCCGGCAGCTTGACGTCGTTCTTCGGACCGCTGCCCGCCGCATTACGCCCCACCTTCAGCGGAAACAAGCCGGCGATGGTCGACCAGTCGCGGCGGTAGTCGGCCTCGTGCTTGGCACGCCACTGCTCGACGCTCGCGGTGTAGTCGGCGGGAAGGGCATTCGACGCAGCGGGCTCGGGGGCTTTGCGGCACCCAGCCAGGAAGAGCGAGAGCAGGGCGACCGCGACGGCGTACGTGCGCATTCGCAAATGTTACTGTGTCGCGCCCCAGGGATTCTGACGACTGCCACCTCCTGCTTGGAGCGGCGACCAAATTGGCTAGCGGCAACTCTTTTACAGGAGGGCCAGGAGGTCAGGAGGAATGCCTTTGAAAAACAGAGTTCTCCTGATCTCCTGGCCCTCCTGCTGAAACCGTCGTGCGGATCTGCACTGGCGCCCGTCCAAGCATGGGGCGAATGGCGTCCGCCTGAGTGTTCATCGAGCGGTAAGCGCAAACGCGACGATCTGTGTGCCCACCGCCGACTGGAACAGTCCATCGCCGCCGGCCGCGACCACCACGTATTGCTTCCCATCGCGTCCCATGAACGTCATCGGCGTGGCGTGCGCGCTGGCCGGCAGCGTGGTTTCCCACAGCAACTGTCCCTTGTCGGCGTCGAAGGCGCGGAACCGCTTGTCGATGGTGGCGCCGACGAAAATCACGCCGGAGGCGGTGACGATGGTGCCGCCGATGTTCGGCGTGCCGGTCGCGCCGAACCCGCGCGCCTTCAAATCGTCGAAGACGCCGAGCGGCACCCGCCACGCCACCGTGGCGTCGTCGGCGCGGACGGCGACGAGCTCGCCGAACGGCGGTGAGGAACAGGGCACCTTGGTTTCGGGATTCCAGAACCGCGCGTAGGCCGAGCCCCAGGGAGAGGTCCGGCGATACGCCCCGCGGCCGTTCGCGGGATCGCGCGCTTCCATCCGCGCCACCTGCCCGAGGTTCATGATGTTGGTGAACAGCAGCTTGCGGCCGGGATCGTAGGAGAGACCGCTCCAGTTGCCGCCGCCGAGCGTGCTGGGAAACATGACCATCGTGCGATCCAGCGGCGTCGGCGTGAACATCGGGGCGGCGAACAGGCGGTTCTTGTCCCAGAGGTCGCGGCAATACGCGGCGTGCTCCGGGTGTCAGCGCATACATGTCGGCCGCCGGATCGAACGAGGTCTTCGCGATCGGCGCTGGACGAAGCGGGAACGGTTGGGTAGGCCACGCGGCCTCGCCAGGAACGGTGCTCGGTGGTACCGGCCGCTCCTCCAGGCCGAACACCGGGGCGCCGGTGGTGCGATCGAAGATGAACAACAGGCTCATCTTGGTCATCTGCGCCACGGCGGGGATGGTCCGGCCGCCGCGCGTCACGTCGATCAAGACCGGGGCGGCGGGCAGATCCCAGTCCCAGAGATCGTGGTGCACGAGCTGCTGATGCCATCGCAACCGGCCGGTGGCGGCGTCGATGGCGAGCAGCGAGTTCGCGTAGAGGTTCTTGCCGTGGCGGTCGGCGCCGTAGAAGTCCGAGGTCGCCGACCCGGTCGCGGCGAACACGAGGCCGCGATCCGGATCGAGCGTCAGGTAGGTCCACGCGTTCGTGCCCGACCGGTTCTTCCAGCTCTCCCCTGCCCAGGTCTCGACGCCCGGCTCACCGGCGCGAGGGACGGTGTGAAACGACCAGAGCAGCCGCCCGTCGCGCGCGTCCCAGCCCCGGATGTCGCCGTACAAGCCGGTGCTGGGCTCCCCTTCGTTGTTGCTGCCGCCGGTGATGAGGACGTTGCGATACACCACGGCCGGCGAATCGAGCGTGAAGGGGCCGTCGACGCCGCCGATGCCTGCCTTGAGGTCCACTGAGCCCGCGGTCCCGAAGCCGGCGATCGGTTCGCCGGTCCGGGCGTCGAGCGCGAGCAGCCGCCCATCGTCCGCGCCCACGTAGACGCGCGGCGTCAGCGGTCCGGTGCCTGGCCAGTGCGCGACGCCGCGCCGACTGACCCGGGTCCGGGCGTCGTACCGCCACACCTGTTTGCCGGTCTCCGGCTCGAGGGCGAAGAGGCTGGCGCCGCCGGTCACGTACATCAAGCCATCGATGACGGTCGGCGTCCCTTGCAGATTCCTGGCGCCGGTGTCGAACGACCACGCCTGCCGCAGCGTGCCGACGTTGTCGCGGGTGATTTGCGTCAGCGCCGAGAAGCGTCGCGCGCCAGGATCCCCGCCTGGACTGGACCAGCCGTCTCGCTGGACCTGAGCGGCGAGGAACAGGAGGATCAAAGCGATGAGAGTTCGGGGCATGATTGACTCGTGACGTCAGATATTGACATACGCCCCCTGGCGGACGCCGATGTCGAAGGCGCGCTCGGGCTGAGCGCCTCCTGCGGATGGAACCAGCGCGCCGCTGACTGGCACATGCTCCTCCAGATCGCGCCGTCCGGCAGCTTTGCCGCGGTCGATGGTGACCGGATCGTCGGCACGGCGATCGGGATCGACTACGGCCGCTTCGGCTGGATTGCGATGATGCTCGTCGATCCGGAGTATCGGCGGCAGGGAGTCGGCGCGCGGCTGCTCGAGGCGGCGATGGGAAGCGTTCCGCCCGAGCTGCCACTGCGCCTCGACGCCACTCCGCTGGGGCGGCCGCTCTACGAACACTACGGATTCGAGCTCGAAGCGTCCCTGACCCGGCACGTGCGTCCGGCCGGCACGCCGCCGCCGGCGGCGCCGAGCGGCGAGGTCCGCCCGCTCACCGAATCGGACGTCACGGCAGTGATGCGGAGCGACGATCGCATCTCGGGTGCGCATCGGCACGGCGCAATCCGCTGGGCCTTCGCCGACTCGCCGCACTATGCCTGGATCGCCGACCCGCCGGGCGAATCGCCGCGCTATTGCCTCGGCCGCGGTGGCCGCCTGTTCGATCAAGTCGGGCCGATCGTCGCCGACCGCACCGAATCGGCCATTGCGCTGGCCACCGCCGCGATGAGCCAGAGCGCTGACCGCGCGCTGGTCGTCGACGCCTACGAGGCGCATAGCGCCTTTACTGCGTGGTTGACCGCCGGCGGCTTCGAGCCGCAACGGCCGCTCTACCGCATGCGGCGACCCGGCAGCGCCCCGACTCCGCCTGCGCCCGCCACGCGCCGCGACGGCGGAACGATGGAGTTCGCGGTGATGGGGCCGGAGTTCTCATGACCCGGCGAACGACCGCCGACGGACCGCGCGCCCATCGACTTTCCGGCCTGACGCTGCTCGTGGCGCTCGCGCTGGCCGGAGCCGGTGCACGAACGACGGGTCAGACAGCGTCGGCGCCGATGGTGCTCGACAACGTCCGGCTCATCGACGGCAGCGGCGCCGCGCCGATTGAATCGGGCCGCATCGTGATCGCCGGCGGGCGCATCACCGCGGTCGGACCTGCCGCCACCACGACCGCTCCGGCCGCGGCCGAGCGGGTCGACCTGTCCGGGAAGACGGTCATCCCCGGCCTGATTGACCTGCACTTCCACATCGAGAACGAGCCACGGCTGGCGCTGCGGCAACTCAGTCACGGCGTGACCGCGTTCCGCGATCCCGGGCAATGGAACGAGAAGTTCGTGGAGCTGCGCCGGATGGCGGCGGCCGATGGGCTGCCCGGTCCGCGCATCTTCACCACCGGCCCGCACATCGACGGCGAGAACCCCGCCTACCCGGCTGACTCCGTCGTGGCGCGGGATCCAGACGAGGCGCGCCGCCATGCGGAGACGTCGGTGGCGCAAGGGGCGACCGCGCTGAAGATCTACTTCCGGCTGCCGATGGCCAGCGCCAGAGCGGTGATCGACGTCTGCAACGCGCGGCGCATTCCGTGCACCGCCCACCTCGAGATTCTGGACGCGCGCGAGCTGATCGCCGCCGGGCTGCACGGGATCGAGCACATCACCTCGTTCGGGATCAGCCTCGTGCCGCGCGTGAAAGCCGAAGCCTATCGACAGGCGGTGCTGCGCAACAACGATGCGCGGCGTGACGGCCGATACCGTCTGTTCGCGGACGCCGACCTCGACGGCCCGGAGGCGGCAGCGCTGTACGCGGTGCTGCGCCAGCGGCGTCCGTGGGTTGACGCCACGCTTGCCGTCTTCGAACGGCGCGAAGGCAAGCCGGCCGAAGGGACCACGGCCGAGATGTCGAAGATCATGACGGCCGGCTTCGCGAAGATGAAGCAGCTGACCGGACGGGTCGCGCGTGAGGGCGGACGGGTCGTGATGGGAGGACACACCGAGGTACCTTTCGCCGCGCGCGGCGAGGCCCCATGGCGCGAGCTCGAGCTGCTGGTCGACAGCGGACTCACGCCGCTCCAGGCGATTACCGCCGCCACCAGCACTGCTGCGGGCTTCCTCTACCGCGAACGCGAGCTCGGCACGTTGCGTCCCGGCTTCCACGCGGACCTCGTCGTCCTGCGCGACAATCCTGCCGCCGACATCGCGGCGGTGCGCACGGTCGAGCGGGTGATGGTCGCAGGCCGCTGGGTCGATGTCGGCAAGTACCGCGGCTACTAATGGACGGTCTGTGAGATTGATTTCAAGGTTGGCTTGGGTATTGGGTGTTGGGAGTGGTTGGAGCTTGGGATTTGGAGCTTGGGATTTGATACCGTCTGGCTGATATGACACTGCCTGATCGGATCAACTCCGAGGCCGAGCTCGAAGATCTGCTTGCGCAGCCATCGGATGAAGACATCGCCGCCGTCGCCCGGCTCGAGCCCGACATCCTGATCCTGGGTGCCGGCGGCAAGATGGGACCGTCGCTCGCGCGCCGCGTGCAGCGGGCGGCGGCCCGCGCCGGCACCGGCAGCCGCGTCGTCGCGGTGTCGCGGTTCTCGTCGAGCGACGCGCGTGCGCTCCTCGAGGCCGACGGCGTGCCCACGCTCGCCTGCGACTTCCTGAGCGGACCCGCGATTACCGGACTCCCTCGCTTCCCCAACGTGCTGTACCTGGCGGGACGGAAGTTCGGCACCGCGGATCGCAACGACCTGACCTGGGCCACCAACACCATCGTGCCGGCCCGGGTAGCGGAGCATTTCGTCGACTCCCGCGTGGTCGTGTTTTCCACCGGCAACGTCTACCCGCTGGTACCAGTGAGCGGTCCGGCGCCGACCGAAGCCGACGCACCCGCACCGGTCGGCGAATACGCCCAGTCCTGCCTCGGCCGCGAGCGCGTCGTCGAGTACGTGTCGCGCGAACAGGGGCTGCGCGCGCTGATGTTCCGGCTGAACTACGCGGTCGACCTGCGGTACGGCACGCTGGTCGATATCGCTCGCAAGGTGTTCATGGCGGAACCGATCGACCTGTCGGTCGGTTACTTCAACGCCATCTGGCAGGGCGACGCCAACAGCTATGCGCTGCGCAGCCTCGAGCTCTGTGCCTCGCCGCCCGCGGTACTGAACGTCACCGGCGCGGAGCGCATTGCCACGCGCGAGTCGGCGGAATGGTTCGGTTCGTTCTTCCGGCGCACGCCGCGATTCGTCGGCGAGGAAGGCCCGGTGGCGCTGCTCAGCGATTCGACGCTGTGCCGCACCCGCCTCGGCGAACCGATGGTGCCGTTCCGGCGGCTGCGGGAATGGGTCGCGAAGTGGGTGGCGGCGGGAGGCAGCACGCTGAACAAGCCGACCCACTTCGAGGTCACCGATGGCCGTTTCTGATGCCGGCGGGCTGATCGAGCTGCGCCGGGCGTTCCTCCGCGGCCTGGTGATTCCGGCGCACCCGCTCGCGCTGACCGCCGACCGCCGGCTCGACGAACGGCGGCAGGTCGCGCTCACGCGCTACTACTGCGACGCCGGCGCCGGCGGGATTGCGGTGGCGGTCCACACCACGCAGTTCGAGATCAGGAAACCGGAAGTCGGCCTGCTGCAGCCGGTGCTCGAGCTCGCGTTTCGGACGATGCACGGCTGGTGTCGCGCCCGGCAGCCGCCGCCGGTCGCGGTCGCCGGAGTGGTCGGCCCGACCGATCAGGCGGTCCGCGAAGCGGAGCTCGCGGCGACCATCGGCTACGATGCCGCCCTTCTCAGCCTCGCGGCGCTGCGCGACGCCGACAACACCGCCCTGCTCGAACACTGCCGTCGGATCGCCGAGATCATCCCCGTGGTCGGGTTCTATCTTCAGCCGGCGGTCGGCGGACGGATCCTCGATCGCCGCTTCTGGCGCGGCTTCCTCGACATCGAGCGCGTCGTCGCGGTGAAGGTCGCCCCCTTCGATCGCTACCGCACCCTCGACGTCACCGGCGCGCTCGCCGAGAGCGGCCGCCACGACGTCGCGCTCTACACCGGCAACGACGATGCCATCGTGGCGGACCTGCTGACGCCGTTTCCTTCGATGGGCAGCGAACCGGCGGTGACGTTCCTGGGCGGCCTGCTCGGCCAGTGGGCGGTGGGCACCCGCCGCGCCGTCGGCCTGCTGCACCGCTGCCACGCGCTGGTCCGCCGCGAGCTCGATGCGCGCGATGCCGGCCCCGAGACCCTGCGGCTGCTGGCGCTCGGCGCCGAGCTGACCGACCTGAACGCGGCGCTGTTCGATCCCGACCACGGCTTCGCCGGCTGCATCGCCGGCATCCACGAAGTGCTCCGCCGCCAGGGCCTCCTCGCCGGCCGCTGGTGCCTCAACCCGGACGAGGATCTCAGCCCCGGTCAGATGGAGGCCATCGACCGCGTCCTCGCGCGCTATCCGCACCTGATGGACGACGAGTTCATCGCGGAGCGGCTCGATGAGTGGATGAAATAGAGCCGCGGGCCGCGGTTCGCGGTTCGCGGGTTCGCGGGTCGGTTGCGGTTGCGAGCACGAATGCGAGACCGAGAAAACGTCGCGACCAGGCTGCCCGCCACGCATTTCACCCCCGAATTAGTAGGGCGGGGCCTTCAGGCCCCGCCGCGAACCCGCGAACCCGCGAACCGCGAACCCGCGGCCCCCGGGGCACATTGCCTAGAGCCCCAGACCGGTGCAGAATGTGCCGACTCAATCGAGAGGCGGAGCATGAACATCGTGCACAGGCGCGCGGTCTTGGGCGTGCTGCTGGCGGCTGGCTTGTTGATGGTGGCTGCCCCGACGACCACGGCAAATCTGGACCAAGGCGGCGGGGGCGGCGACGACATCCTCAGTCACTTCAAGTACGGATCGGTGGGGACCGAGGCCCGGGTCGGCCTGCCCTACTGGATCTGGCGGGTGCTGCCGATCGTCTTCGCCGACAAGCTGCCGAACCGGCCCGGCCAGGGGTATGAGCGGCTGGGATTCATCCCCGAAGGGGCCTCGCACGGCCGGCCGATCGGCACCACCGAGCACAAGGCGCGCACCAACCTTGTTGGATTGAATTGTGCGACCTGCCACGTCGGCACGGTGCGCGCCGCGCCGGGGGCGCCGCGGCAGATCGTCGCCGGCATGCCCGCGAATCAGATGGACCTGCAGGGATACGCGCGCTTTCTGACCGCGTGCGCCAACGATCCCCGGTTCACGGCCTCGACGCTGCTCGACGCGATCAAGAAGGAGAACCCGAAGTTCGGCTTCTTCGAGGGCCTCATCTATCGCCTGTTCGCGATCCGTCAGACCCGCGACGGCATTCTCGAGCGGGCGAAGGAGAACTCCTGGTTCGACGTGCGCCCGCCGCAGGGCCCGGGCCGCGTCGACACCTTCAATCCGTACAAGGTGTTCCTCAAGATGCCGATCGACAACGATCGGACGGTCGGGACCGTCGACCTGCCGTCGCTGTGGAATCAGCGGATCCGCGAGGGACTGTGGCTGCACTGGGATGGCAACAACAACTCGGTCGAGGAGCGGAACAAGAGCGCGGCGATCGGCGCCGGCGCGACGCCGGACTCGCTGAACCTCGACGCCATGAAGCGGATCGAGGACTGGATCCTCGATCTCAAACCGCCCGCCTATCCCGCCGAGCGCATCAATGCCTCCCTGGCGCAGAGCCGGCGCGCCGATCTACCAGCGCGAGTGCGCGCGCTGCCATGAGCCCGGCTCGCCGCAGGTCGGCCAGGTGACGCCGATCGCCGAGATCGGCACCGATCGCGAGCGTCTCGATTCGTTCAGCGCGGAGCTGGCCAAGGGCATGAACACGATCGGCGAAGGCCATCCGTGGAAGTTCTCGCACTTCCGCAAGACCGATGGCTACGCCAACATGCCGCTCGATGGCCTCTGGCTGCGCGCCCCGTATCTGCACAACGGCTCGGTGCCGACCCTGCGCGCCCTGCTCACGCCAGCCGAACGGCCGGCGGAGTTCTACCGCGCCTACGATGTCTACGACTGGACCAACGTCGGCTTCGTGTCGAGCGGAGCGGAGGCGGAGAAAGAAGGGGTGCGGTTCAACACCCGCGACCGCGGCAACGCCAACGGCGGGCACCTGTATGGATCGACGCTCGACGCGACGTCGAAGACGGCACTCATGGAGTATCTGAAAACGAAGTAAAGAGCGAGATGCCAAGAGTGCCAAGAATCAAAAGTTGAATGCCAGACATCCGCCGAAGTCACCACGGTTGCTAGCATTTTTGGCACTCTTGGCATTTTTGGCACTTCTGGCATTTCTTATTCGCTTCGCAACATCTCCAGCGGATCGAGGCGCGCCGCACGCCGGGCCGGGACGTAGATCGCCAGCGCCGCCGTCAGGCCGAGGAGCACCGCGATCGCGGTGAAGACCAGCGGATCGGTCGGACTGACGCCGAACAGCAGGCTGCGAAGCACCCGCGTGATCGACAGCGACGCCGCGAGCCCGACCGCCATGCCGGCCGCAACCATCCCCATGCCCTGGCGCATGACGACCGCAACCACGTCGCGCCTGGCGGCGCCGAGCGCCAGCCGGATCCCGATCTCGCGGGAACGCTGCGCGACGGCTGTAGGACATGACGCCGTAGATGCCGACCACCGCGATCAACACCGCCATGCCCGCGAACAACCCCAATACGTTCATCTGCATGCGCCGCTGCGCGACCGAGTTCTCCACCCGAGCACGCATGGTCTGGATGGAGGCGACTGGCTGATCGGGATCGACCTCCGCCACCTGCCGGCGAATCTCGCCGGCGAGCGCGAGCGGATCGCCATCGGTCCGGACCACGAAGAACATGTTGGTGCTCCCCTCGGAGCCCTGGGCGTACGGCACGTACACCACCGGTCCCGACGACGTCTCGAGGTTCGCGTAGCGCACGTCGTCGGCGACGCCGACGATGGTGAAGCGGTCGGGCTGCGTAGTCGGGAGGAATGGTGCCCGCGCGCCGCGCTTCGTCGACCAGCGACTTCGGCAGCAGCGACAGCGGCGGATTCACCGACAGCACCTTGCCGAGCGGATCGCCGCCGCTCCAGAAGCGGCGCGCCAGTTCCTGATTGATGATCGCCACTTTCGGGGCGCTCAGCGTGTCGGCGCTGGTGAAGGGCCGGCCGCTCATCATCCGGATTCCCAGCGCCTTGAAATAGTCGCCGGAGACGACCCGGTATTGCATGGACGGAAGGCCGCTGACGTCCTTCGGCAGCGGACGATCCCAGAGCGTCAGGTTTTTTCCCCAGATCTCTCCCATCAGCGGCAGGCCGTTGATCGCGCCGACCGAGGCCACGCCGGGCACGGCGCGAACCCGATCGACGACGTCGGTGAAGAACGCGGTCGCCCGTGCGGACGCCAGGGCCGAGCCGCGGCGATCGAGCCCGCGGTCGATGTATTTCTGTGGCGGCAGGTTGATCTGCAGGGTGAGGACGCCGTCGGCGTCGAAGCCGGCCGGGCACGTGCAGCAGCTCGTACATGCTGCGGATCAGCAACCCGGCGCCCACCAGCAGCACCAGCGTGAGCGCGACCTCCGCGGCGACGAGCATCCCGCGCATGCGGCTGCGGCCGGGACCGTCGGTGGACGATCGGGTGGCGGATTTGAGCCCGCTGCTGACGTGATCGCGGACGCCGTACGCGGCGGGCGCGAGCCCGAGCAGCACGCCGGTGGCGGTCGCGAGTCAGCAACGAGAAGAGCAGCACCGACTGGTCGATGCGGATCGCACCGGCGCGCGGCAACACGCGCGGACTGATCAGATTCAGGGCATCGGCTGACAGGTAGGCGATGACCAGTCCAAGCGCGGCGCCGGCCAGCGAGAACAGCAGGCTCTCGACCAGGAACTGACGAACCAGCCGGGCGCGCGAGGCACCGAGCGCGAGCCGGACCGCGATCTCGCGCTGCCGCGCCGCCGCCCGCGAGAGCAGCAGGTTCGCGAGGTTGGCGCAGGTAATCAGCAGCACGAACGCCGACCGCACCGAGCAGCACGATCAGCGCGCGCCGGACGTCTCGGCCGATCACGACGTCGCGCAGCGGCACGACATCCATCACCGAGCCCTGGTTCACCGACTTCTCGGCGACGATGCCGGCGAGAATCGCGTTGAGATCCGCCGCCGCCTGCTCACGGGTCACGCCCGGCGCGAGCCGCCCGATCATCCGCAGGAAGTAGTTGTTGTGAGTGTTCAGGTTGTCGCCCGGCTCGAACGACATCGGGATGAAGATCTGCGCGTCCATGCCGAGGAAGGAAAACGTCGACGGAAGCACGCCGACGACCTCGAACGACTCGCCGTTCAGCGCGATGGTGCTGCCGACCACGCCGGGATTGGCGCCGAACCGCCGCTCCCAGAGACCGCCGGTCAGCACCGCCACCCGATGCGACCCCCACTGCTCGTCCTGCCGCACGAAGCCACGCCCCAGCGCCATCGGCGTGCCGAGCGCATCGAACAAGCCGCTGGAGACGAACAGAGTGGGACAGCCGCTCCGGGTCCCGGCCGCCAGTCAGGTTGAGCGGACGCGAGAAGTAGGCCTCGACCCGATCGAGCGAGCGGGTGCGCTCACGATAGCGATAGAAATCCGGCGGCGCCGCGGTGGTCGGCCGCCAGCGCACGCTTTCCATGGTCTGGACCGCGACCAGCCGGTCGGCATGGCCGTAGGGCAGCGACCGGAGCAGCAACGAGTTCACCACGCTGAACATCACGCTGTTGGCGCCGATCCCGATGCCGAGCGTGGCGATCACGATCGCCGAAAAAGCGGGATTGCGCCGCACCAGGCGCAACGCGAACCGGACATCCTTGAGGACGGTCTCGACCAGCGGCAGCGTGCTTTGATCGGCGTAGGCCTCGGTGGTCTGGGCGACCCCGCCGAGCGCGACCAGGGCCTGTCGCGCGCGCCTCGTCCGGACTCATGCCGCGGCGCTGGTTGTCGTCGATGTGCAGTTGCAGGTGGGCGTCCAGCTCGGCCCGCAGCTCGTGCGCCGGCCGCGATCGAAACAGGCCGCCGCTCCGATGCAGCCACCGGCGCAGCGTCCTCATGACTGCTCTTCGCCGGCCAGGAAGCGGCCGAGAATCGCCGACGTCCGCTGCCAGTCGCGGGTTTCCTGCTGGACGCGCTTGCGTCCGGCCCGGGTGAGCCGGTAGTACTTCGCCTTGCGATTGTTGTCCGACACCCCCCACTCCGCCTCGATATCTCCCTCCTGCTCGAGCTTGAGCAGCGCCGGATACAAGGTGCCGTAGTTGATGGCGAGCAGTTGACCGCTGATCTGTTCGATGCGCCGGGCAATCCCATACCCATGCAACGGCCCCATCGTCTCCAGGGTCTTCAACACCATCAGGGCGAGGGTGCCCTGCTTGACGTCCGATCGGTCGGCCATGACAGCTCCTGTTGGATTCCAATAGCTATGCTGTCATGCTTCGTATTGGGACGCAATAGAAGATGGCTTCGCGGTCCGCGGGTTCGCGGTTCGCGGGTTCGGGGTTCGCGCCGGGGCCTTGGCGGAGGCGGGTCGCGATCTTCCGGCGACTCGTGGCTTCCGCCTTCAGGCGGAAGTTCAACGCCGGCCTACCGCGGCACAAACGGCCGAACCTTCTCGATCAGCAGCTTGTAGCCCTCGGGACTGAAGTGCAGCTTGTCCTCGACGAACAGCTCCGGCCGGGGCTGGCCGCTGGCGTCGAGCGTGGTGTCGTAGGTCTCGATGTATTTCAAGCGGCGGTCGGTCTTGACGTGGGCCGCCACCAGCGCGTTGAGCTTCTTGCTCGCGTCGCGCTCGTCCCACCGGGCAATGCTCGGCGCCAGCGAGATGAAGAGGATCTCGGTTTTCGGCAGCTTCGCGTGCACGGTGGCGACGAAATCCTTGAAGTCCTGGAACACCTGTTCCGGCGTCTTGCCGTTGTGAATGTCGTTGCCGCCGGCGCGCAGGAAGATCATGCGGGGTCGATACGGCACGATCATCCGGTCGGCGAAGTGGGTCGAGTCGGCAATCGTGTTACCGCCGAACCCGCGGTTGATGACCGGCTGGCCGGCGAAATCCTGCTGCAAGGTCTTCCAGCGCACGATCGTGGACGAACCGACGAACAGGATCCCATCCTTGGGCGGCGGGCTCGTACGGTCGGCGGCCTCGAACGCGGCCACGTCCTTCTCCCACTGCGAAAAATCGCGTGGCGCCGGCGCGGCTTGAAAGGCCGGCGTCGCCAGCATGCCCGCCGGCGCAACAGCGGTGAACACAACGGCCAGCGCTAGCACCTGGCCGATTCTGCAGATCTCTCTCATGCTTCACGCTCCTGAGCTGCTCTACTCCCCGCGTTCGGGAAGGGACGGAGCAACCGGATCTCAAAAACGGAGTAACGAAGAAAACGGAGGAACCGGACAAGAAAAACAAAATTCTCTTTTCCGTTCTCTTCGTTGCCTCCGTTGCTCCGTTGTTGAGATCCGGTTGCTCCGACACACTCCCTGGTCATCTCCGTCCGTCCGATGGGGGTCATTGATGCTCCGGGTGATCGCACCCCTGAAATTGCAGCAGGAACAGCTGGCCGCTGTCGCCGAGCTCCTGCCTCAGGCCGATCTCGGTGGTGTAGTAGCCGTTGATCGTCATCCCCTTGATCGCCTGGAAGAACTCGCGGCCGATCGCGTCTTCCTGCTCGACGTCGCTGGAAATTCGGGTCAGAAGTGCGGTCTGCTGCTCGGCCGATGCCGCCAGGAACGTCTTCTTGAACAGCGCGCGGCTGCGGCTGTCGATCCAGCCGAGGCCCCGCATGAAGGCAGCGCGGACCGGTGGCGGCGCATCGGTCAGTACCTGGTCCACGAACCGGTTGACACGAGCCGCCTTCGCACCCGGTGTATCGGTCTCGGGAATGATCAGCTCGGTCAGCGCCACCACGAGATCGTTCTGCGGCGCCGTCAGCGTGCGCGGCGTCCAGTCCTGCGCCGCGATGACGCCGGCCGCGGCGTGCGCATGCGCCTGCTGCCGGGCCAGCGCGGTCAGCGACGCGCCCCAGCTGACCGATGCCGCCGTCGCCATGGCGCCGCTCGCCAACGTTCGAATCGCCGCCCGCCGTCCTACGCCGCGCCGATCAGAGGTTGCCACGTTTCATCTCCTCCGCAAGTCGATCGGTGGCGCGCCACGACAGGGCCAGGATGGTCAGGGTCGGGTTCTTCTCGGACGCATTCGGGAACGAGGAGCCGTCGACG
Source organism: uncultured Acidobacteriota bacterium (assembly GCA_963717745.1). Lineage (GTDB taxonomy): Bacteria > Acidobacteriota > Vicinamibacteria > Vicinamibacterales > 2-12-FULL-66-21 > JACCXG01. The sequence goes on along the minus strand of CAVQXJ010000031.1, from coordinate 161,112 downwards.
ACGAAGACGTTCCGGACTTCGTGCATCTGGTTGAAGCGGTTGAGGGCCGAGCGCTTCGGATCGGCGCCCATCCGGCAGGTCCCGTGCTCGTGGATTGCCGACCCCATCGCGTCGAGCTGTCCACGCCGGTAGTTGACCAGCACCCCGCCCGACGCCTTCACGATCTCTTCGACCGTGTCGGCCATGTGGTCGGTCATCTTCCGCTCGTTCTCCCCGATCCGGTAGTCGATGCGGGGCACCGGCACGCCGTAGCGATCCACCTTCGACGAGTCGACGGTGATCCGGTTGTGCGCGTACGGCAAGACCTCGCCGAACGGATGGATCTCGAACCACGCCGGGTGCCGCCGCTTGATCGTCCGCTTCAGCGATGCACCGAAGCCAGGTATCGCTTCCGAGCCGTAGTGCGCGCCGTAGATGCTCGCGCCGGTGTTCCAGAACTGGGCGCCGAACCCGCGCAGGTAGTCACGCCCCTTGCCCTTCAAGTGATTGAAGCGCGTCAGGTAGATGTGCTCGCCGCCGATCCCGCGGTCGTTCCGGGTCGGTGTGCCTTCGAGCTGCGGGAAATAGCCGGTGACGTTCAACCGGATCTGCTCGCACAGGTACCGGCCGATCACGTCCGACCCGTTGCCCAGCCCGTTCGGGTGGCGGCTCGACTTCGAGTTCAGCAGGATACGGGTCGAGTCGACGCAGCTGGCGCCGAGCACGATGACCTTCGCGAGCGCCTGCCGCTCGACGCCGGTCTGCCGATCGAAATACTGCACGCCCCGCGCGAGACCATCGTCCCCGGTCAGGATGCGCGCGACCACGGCGTTCGACTGGATGGTGAGCTTGCCGGTCTCGAGCGCGAACGGCAGCAGGTGGTCGGCCGAGCAGAAGAACGAGGCGGTGTCGCAGCCGGCGCCGCAGTTGCCGCAGTAGTGGCAGGCGGTGAACCCGCGGGTCGGGCGCGTCATGTTGGCGCGGCGGCCGGCCACGACCGGCAATCCGAGCTTGGCCATACCCCGCATCATCAACCGTTCGCCGCAGCGCGGCGCCGGCGGCGGCTGCAGGAACTTGCTGCCCGGCAGCACTTCCGAATCGTCGTTGCCGCCGTTCACGCCAATCAGCTGTTCGACCTGGTCGTAGTAGGGCGAGAGCTCCGCATAGTCGATCGGCCAGGGGATCTCCCAGCCATCCCGCTCGGACGCCTTCAGGTCCATCTGCGAATAGCGCAGGCTGACCCGTCCCCAGACGTTGGTCTTCCCGCCGTGTCCCCACACGCGGGTCAGCGCGAACGGGCGGCCGTCGGGCGTCAGGTAGGGCTGTTCGGTGGTGTCCAGAAAGAACTGCGGCGGCTTCTCGCCGCGCGCCGCCCGCTCCCGCGCCTCCCAGGGTTGGACGTGGGTCCAGAACGTGGAGCGGTCGAACTTCGCGCCGGCGTCGAGCAGCAGCACGTCGATGCCCTGCCGGGTCAGATTCCACGCCGCCATCCCACCGGACGCGCCGCTGCCGATGACGATGACCGGATGCACCTGAGCGGGATTGATGATCTGCATGATCGTGCTCCGATCAAGCCGTTGTCCGCTGTCCGTCGTCCGCTGGCCGTTGTCCGCGGAAGAACGAAGAAGGCGGTGAGTATGCCACACCCTAAATTGTCTTTTCCGTTAATCTCCGTTCCCTCCGTTACTCCGTTTTTGGGATCCGGTACCTTCGAAATCTCAGACCCGACGCCGGGCAGCCTCACCGAGACGAGGCCGGTGCCAGGAACCGCACGCACACTGGAGTCGGCACCGCCACCGGCTCGCCCGCCGGCTTCAACAGTCCGGTTGCCTGATCGATAGCGAAGACCAGCAGCGTGCTCGAGCCCTGATTCGCGGCGAACAGATAACGGCCGGTCGGCTCGATGGCGAAGTTGCGCGGCGTGCTGCCACCGGTCTCCCGCGCCTCCACGAACGTCAGCGTGCCCTTCGCCGCGTCGACCCGGAACAGCGCAACGCTGTTGTGCCCGCGGTTCGAGCTGTAGACGAACTTCCCCGATGGATGCACCGCAATCTCGGCGCCGCTGTTCGAACCGCTGAAGGAGGCGGGCAGGGCCGACACGGTTTGCCGCTCGGTCAACGCTCCGGCCTTGGCGTCGTAGGCGAACGCCGTGACCGTCGACGTCATCTCGTTGAGCACATAGGCAAACCGGCCGTCAGGACGGAACTCCATGTGGCGCGGCCCCGAACCCGGTGGCACCGCGGCAAACGCCGGCGAATGCGCGGTCAGCGTGCCTTTGACCGCATCGGGTTCGTAGATCATCACTTTGTCGAGGCCGAGGTCGCACGCGAACAGCAATCGATGCGCGGGATCGAACGTGGTGCAGTGGGCGTGCGGTCCGGACTGGCGCTTCGGATTGACGCTGCTGCCGGCGTGCTGGATCACCGCCGTCGGCGCGCCCAGACGACCGTCCGCCGCCACCGGCAGCATTGTCACGGTGCCGCTGGTGTAGTTGGCGACCACCAGCACCCGCCCGCTCTTGTCGAGCGCCAGGTGACACGGCGCCTTGCCCTGGGTTGGCTGCCGGTTGATCAGCGTCAGCTTGCCGGTCTTGCGATCGATCGCGAAGGCGCTGACCGAGCCGGTGGGCTTGCCGTCGTACTCGTCGACCTCGTTGACCGCAAAGAGCAGTCCGCGGGCGGCATCGATCTCGATGAACGACGGGCTCACGGTCTCGGCCGCCAGCCCCAGCGGCACGAGCGCCGTCGATCCGCGCGCCATCTTGAACGCGTAGATCCCCTGGCTGTTGGTCTTGCCGCCGGTATAGGTGCCCACGTAGACCAGCGTGTCCGTCGGCCCGACCGATGCGCCTGCCGGCTCCTGACCAGCTGTGCGGATGGCCGACGCGATGATGAGCACGAGGATCGTGAGGCCCACGGTCGATGTCTTGATCATGGGCCCGCACTGTAGCACGCGGCCCTTGACATTGGGTCACAACTGTCCTATTGTCATATGACAGTTGAACGCCATGCTCTTCCAGATCAATTTCAAGTCTGCCAAGGCGGTCTATCTCCAGCTGGTCGACCAGGTCAAGACGGCGGTGGCCTCCGGCGCGCTGAGGGCCGGCGATCCGCTGCCGGCGATCCGGCCGCTGGCCGAAGAGCTGCGCCTCAACCGCAACACCGTCGCCAAGGCCTACACCGAGCTCGAGCGCCAGAGCGTCGTCGAGAACCTTGCCGGCAAAGGGTGCTTCGTCCGCTCGGGAACGTCTCCCTACCGCAAAGAAGTGCGCCGCACGCTGCTGGCCGACGCCCTGGACGATGCGGTGATTCAGGCACATCACCTTCAAGTCGGTCGAGCCGACTTTCTCGAGCTGGCAAAGGAGCGCTTCGATGCGCTCCAGACGCGGCGCGCGCGCGCCGCCGAGGGGTCCTGACACGATGGAGAACACTGCTGCGATCGAGATCCGCGGACTGGTCCGCAAATACGGCCGCACCGACGCGGTCAACGGCCTGAGCCTGCGCGTCGCGCCGGGCCGCTGCTACGGGTTCTTCGGCCGGAATGCCGCCGGAAAGACCACGACCATCAAGTGTCTGCTCAATCTGCTCCGGCCGACCGCGGTGAAGTGCGGGTGTTCGGGCTGGATCCGGCGCGCGCGGAGGTCGAGGTGAAGTCACGGCTCGCCTACGTGCCGGACGTCGTGGCGTTCTATCCCTGGATGACCGTACGCCAGGCGCTCGACTATGCGGCGTCGTTCAGAGCCCGCTGGAACACGGAGACGGAGGGGGCACTCGTCAGCCAGTTCCGCCTCGACCTGCAACAGAAGACGAGCCACCTGTCGAAGGGGCAGCGCACGCAGCTGGCGCTGATCGGCGCCATCTGCCCGGAGCCCGAGCTGCTGGTGCTCGATGAGCCCACGTCCGGGCTCGATCCGATTGTGCGCCGCGAGTTCATCGAGACCGTCATCGGCGCGTATCAGGACGCCGATCCGGGACGGCGGACGGTGTTCGTGTCGACGCACTTGATCGCCGAGTTCGAGGGGCTGATCGACGAGTTCACGATCATCGACGGCGGCCGCGAGCTGCTGTCGCTCGACGCAGACGACGCCCGCGGCCGGTATCAGAAGATCCAGGCGCGGTTCGCCGGCGATGTCGGCGAGCTGGCGCTCGGGCGGGTGCGACAGGTCCGCCGGCAGGGTCGGGAGATCGAAGTAGTCACCGACGGCAACTCGGCCGAGATCCTCGAACAGCTCAAAGCCCGTTCACCTGAGATGCTGCGGACCGAGGCGCTGACTCTGGAGGAGATCTTCGTCACGACGGTGCAGGCGAGCGGGGCCGCGGCATGACTCCGACGCACCGCACCGGCGTGGCACTTCAGAAAGAACTGCGGGCGCTGCTGCCGACGTTCCTTTTCACCACGGGCGCGGTCATCGCCGGCGGGCAGATGGACACGAAGCTTGCTGCGCTCGTTCTCGCGGTCTTCTGCTGGGGCGTGGTCTCGCTCGGCGCCCATTCAATCGGCCACGAGTACTCATTCCGGACGCTGGCGCTGCTCCTCGCCCAGCCGCGCGGCCGCATCCACCTCCTTCCAGTGACGCTAGGAACCGCGCTTTACGCGAAGGCGATGACCGAGGTCGTCGGTCGGATCGCGTATCGGGCGGTTTCCAACTCACCCGTCAGAATCGCCAGGAATGGGTCGCGACGAATATGAATGTGCAGGCCAGGATGGAATACGCCCTGGTGCTCAGCGTCGTGGTCATGGTCGTGCTGTTGTTGCGCTTCGCGTACGTCAACCATCGCAGTGACGACCGGCGACACTCGCGGACGCTGACTCAGGGGGCGGTCCTGTTCGCGGCGCTGACACTCTGCCTGCTCTCGCCGCTCCTCAGCTGGCGATAGTGGGCCGCGGTCAGAGCTTGCGGTAGAGCACGTTCCGGTACTGAATTTTGAACGGCGGACCGACGTGCATCTGGAAGCCGATCACCCCTTCGGCGCTGGACTTGGGGTCCTCGTCCAGCGCGACTGCCATCAGCTGCTCGTTGATGAACTGCATCAGCACCGGCCCGCGCGCGATGATGTGATACCTGTTCCAGCCGTTCACGTTCAGCACGCCGCGCAGCAGGATCGGATCGCCGATATTGCCGACCACCTTGTATTTCGGGCCGTCGACGATCCGGGTGACCTGTCCCCGGCGCGACAGCACCGCGTGCCCCTGCCCCGGGCCACGGCCGCGCTCGTCGTGAATGTTGCCGGTGTAGAGGCCGCCGAAGTCGATGTCGGCCTGATAGCCCTTCAGCACCCACTTCCCAACCGACGGCAGCTCGGTGCTGCGGTATTGGATCCCGCTGTTGGTGCCGTTCAAGCGGAACTCCACCTTCAGCTCGAAGTCGCGCACCGTCTCGCCCCGCCAGATCAGGAAGCTGTTCAGCTTCATCACCTTCTCGGGCGTCGTCTCGCCGACGATCTCGCCATTCTCGACGCGCCAGAAGGTGGTGTCGCCGTCCCAGCCGGTCAGGGTCTTGCCGTCGAAGATCGGGACGAAGCCGGCGGTGTCGTCCGGCTCGGTCGCAGGGAAGACGCCGCCGCTCTTCCCGGGCGGCGGTGGCTGCTGCGCTCCCATCCCGGCCGGCATCAACAACGACACCGCGAGCGCCACTGACAGCACCCACCGGCTGCGCGTTCCTTTCATCGGTCCTCCTCTCGACTTCCGCCTGACCAGCCTCCGCTAAGCTACGGCGGTCCGCCGGAGCCTGGGCGAAGGCGGAAGGCGAAAGCCACAATAGTGGATTCTGTGGCTTCCGACTTTAGCCGGAAAGACAAGCAGCGATAATGAGTGCCATGAAGCGACGAGCCATCATCTTCGCCTCCATCGCGGCGGCACTCATTGTAGCCTCGGCTTGTCGCGGCACACGGACCGCGGTCGAAGCGCCCGGTCGCCCGAACGTGCTGGTGATCCTGCTCGACGACTTGCGCTGGGATGCGCTCGGGTATGCCGGACACCCGCACCTGCGGACGCCGCAGATCGATCGCATCGCCAACGAAGGCGTCAACTTCCGCAACGCCTTCTCGACCACGTCGCTGTGCTCGCCGAGCCGGGCCTCGCTGCTGAGCGGCGTGTACGCGCACCGGCACGGCGTCACCGACAACTTCACCGAGCTTCCCGCCACGCTCGAAACCTTCCCGAAGATCCTGCAGCGCTCCGGGTATGACACCGCGTACGTGGGCAAATGGCACATGGGCGAGGGCAACGACCAGCCGCGGCCCGGATTCGACTATTTCGTCACCCACAAAGGTCAGGGGCAATACTTCGATACCGAGTTCAATTTCAACGGCCAGCGCCACGAAAAGCGTCCCGGCTACTACACCTCGGTGGTCACCGACATCGCCCTCGACTGGCTCCGCACCGATCACCAGCGCAAGCCGTGGATGCTGATCCTCGGGCACAAGGCCGCGCACAGCTTCTACACGCCGGAACCGAACTACGCGCACGCCTTCGACGATGTCCGCGTCGGGTATCCGGCATCCGCGTCAGCGCTCGACGGCAAGCCGTCGTGGATCAAGGAGCGCCGGTCCACCTGGCACGGCATCCATGGGCCGCTGTTCGACTGGCGCAAGAAGTTTCCCGACGACCGTCCGGAGGCAGTGAAGGACTTCGAGAACATGGTGCACGCTTACTGGGCGACGATCCTGAGCGTGGACGACAGCGTCGGCCGGCTGCGCACCTGGCTCGACGAAACCGGGCAACTCGACAACACCATCGTCGTGTTCGTCGGCGACAACGGCCTTCTCGAGGGCGAGCACGGCATGGTCGACAAGCGGACGATGCACGAGCCGAGCATCCGGATCCCGATGGCCGTGCGGTATCCAGGTTTGACCACGGTGGGAAAGACCATCGACCGTCAGGTGCTGACCATCGACATGGCGCCAAGCCTCCTGGAGCTCGCCGGCGCGGCCCCGCTCACCGGCATCGACGGCCGTTCGTGGGTGTCGCTGGTCACGCGCGGCGACGATCAGTGGCGCAGCAGCTGGTTCTACTACTACAACTACGAGAAGCAGTTTCCCTACACGCCGAACGTGCGTGGAGTGCGGACCGAGGAGTGGAAGTACATCCGCTACCCGCACGGCGACAGCGGGCCCGATCGCCATGTCGCCGAGCTCTACGATCTGAAACGGGATCCCGGGGAGCTGACCAACCTGATCGGGGCCGCCGATTCAGCGCCGGTGGTGCAGCGGTTGAAGGACGAACTGGCCCGGGTGATGGCGGCGAGCGGCCTCACCCCTGACCGCGATCGCATGCCGATTGACGAGGGGATCAAGACCGCGCTCCCGGACCCAAAAATCCGCTGACCGCTCTCCGCCGTCCGGAGTCCGCGGTCCGTAGCCCGCGGTCCGTCGTCCGCGAACCCAGAGTCCGGATTTCCGGACAACGGATCGCGAGCAGCGCGGCAAGAGACTACTTGGCCGCCGCCGGCTCCCTGACCGACATGTCCCGCACGATGATGTCCTTGAACCGCATGTTGCCGAGGGCGCCGGAGTGCAGCTGCAGCGCGATGTAGCCGTCGAAGGATTTGGGCGCCGGGTCGGTGAAGTTCAGGATCTCGATGCCGTTGAGAATGGCGACATAGTGATTCCCCTCGACCTTCAGCAGCATGTCGTTCCAGTCGGTGGGCCTGATCACCTGCTCGAATTCAGGAGCCGGCCATGCGTACCAGCCGCGTCCTTCGCCGTAGAGGCCGCCGGTGTGGTGATTCAACACGCGGTCGATTTCGAACTGCTTGCCCTGGCTGACGTCGACGGTGCCGGGTTTGAAGTCGGTGTGGATGTAGACACCGCTGTTGCCGTCGGCCTCGCACTTGAAGCGGAGCGACAGCCAGAAATCCTTGTACTGCTTCTCGGTGCGGAGATAGCCGTAGGCGCCGGTGACCCCCTGGCCGTGGATGGTGCCGTCCTCGACGGTCCACTTCTCCTTGCCGACCTCGACCCAGTTCGTCAAGTCCTTGCCGTTGAACAACTGCACCCACTGCTCGCCAGCGAGCAGCGGCCGGTTGCGCGGGGTTTGCGCGAGGACGGCGGCCGGCAGCAGACCGACGCACAGCGCAAGGCAGATCGAACGGAACAGGTGTGTTGACAGTCGGTGCATGGGACTCCTCGGAGATGATGACCGCCGAATCATAGCGCGAGACGGGCCCTTCCCACGCCATTCGCTGTCACGCCGCCTTCGGCGGGTTCGCGGCCTTCGGCCGCGAATACGACGACACGACGAGACGACGACAACGACGTTGTGATCGCAACCGGCCACGACATGGCATATGGGCAAATCGTCGTTGGTTAGCCCCAACCGGGTGGAATATCAACGGCTCTCCCCGCTGGTGGGACGCCGGCCATCCGTCCGGCGAAGCGCGGCCCCGCCAGCGGGTCGCAGTCCGTCGAAGAGACTCACAGAGCTCTTCGTCGTGTCGTCGTGTCGTCGTGCGTCGGCCGAAGGCCGACCGCGCCGGAGGCGCCGTGACAAGCGGCTGTCGCCGCGAAGAGAAGAAAGGCGTCGTCAGGCCGCCGCGGAATCGCGGCGCGCCGCCGCGGCCGGGAGCTTGAGATCCCAGGCCAGCCCGAGCAGTTGCAGGGCACGGATGCCCATCCAGTTGAAGTCGATCTCGTACCACGCCAGCCCGTGACGGGCGCTGGTCGGATGGGCATGATGGTTGTTGTGCCAGCCCTCGCCGAAGGTCAGGAGCGCCACCCACCAGTTGTTGGTCGAATCGTCCCGCGTCGCATAGCGGCGTGAGCCCCACTTGTGGGTCGCGGAGTTGACCAGCCACGTGGCGTGCAGCCCCAGCGTGGTCCGGAAGAAGATGCCCCACAGCACGTAAGGGATCCCGCCGAACGCGAGCAGACCCAGCCCCACCACCACGTTCGACGTCCAGTGCCAGGTCGACAGCGCCACGTGGACCCGATCGCGCACCAGATCGGGAGCGTAGCGCGCCAGCACCGAAGCATCGTGGTGCATGCCGTCTCCCATGAGGATCCATCCCATGTGCGCCCAGAACGTCCCTTCGCGCGGGCTGTGGGGATCGCCTTCCTCGTCCGAGTGCTGATGGTGGATGCGATGCGTCGCCACCCAGAAGATCGGACCTCCCTCGAGCGCCAGCGTCGCGCACCATGTCAGCAGGTATTCAACCCACTTGGGCGTCTTGTAGCTGCGGTGGGTCAGCAGCCGGTGATAGGCCATCCCGATCCCGAACATCCCCGCGACGACGTAGAGGATCAGCGCGGTGAGGATCGCGCCGGCATCGATGTAGAACAGCGCCGCGACCGCGCCGGCGTGGAAGCCGGCCATCGCCGTCGCGGTGATCCAGTTCAGTCCGCTCTGATGCTTCCGCCCATACTTCAGCGCCGTGGCCATGCCACCGACCATACCAGCCGGTGGGGAGACCGAACGTAATAGTTCTGTCGGAGCCGCCCGTCTCTGCCGGCACGGCCGGGACACGGCACAGCCGCGTCCCGGCGAGTGACGCCAGCCGCCCCGAGCGGACGGCCACGAACCGCGCGTGCAGAGGGGCGCCGGAGCGCGATACGATGGAGGGCCGGCTTGACCGTTCCCGAGCCGAGATCCGAACCCGCGAGCCCGCGAACCGCGCTTGCCCGCCGTAGCGCGGAGCGCGAAGGTGGGAGCCCGCGGCTGAGCGGGCAGATGGGGTGAATCACACTGTGGATCAAGACAACCCGCTCCTCCGGGATCAAATACGGCACCTCAGGGAGCTCATCCTGGCGCTCGATCAGCGCGTGCCCCACATCGAACGGATCGGCGAGGCGGACATCGCCTCCGAAGCCGCCGCGCTCAAACAGCGCGCGCTCGATCGGATCCGCGAGCTGGAACGTCAGTAGCCAGTCGCCAGTAGCCAGTAGCAGGAAGACCGAACTGGGAACTGGAACCCACCTCCGGACAGCCGCCGCCTCCTCCACCCCGGCTAAATCCCGGTAAGCTGTGAGCGTCCCATGCGCGCTCCCTCAGCCGTGCCAGCCCGCCGCTCGCCGTGGCATTCGCTCGCCGTCGGCGTCGCGGTTGGCGTGTGCACGATCGCGGGGATCGGCGCGTACACCTACACCGAGGTCCGCCGGCTGCGCGACGAGCAGACCGCGATCAGCGAACGCAACCGGAAGGACTCGCTCCAGCTGCTGCGGATCCAGAACGATCTGGCCTCGCTCTCGGTGCTGATGCGCGACATGATCGACCGCACCGAGCCGTATCCGCTCTCGGGATGGCAGCCGGCGTTCGAGCGGGTGCGTCAGGATCTGGCGGAAGCGACGCGGCTCGAGCAGGCGCTGGCCCCGGCGATGCGCGAGCCGGCGCAGCAGGCGCGGCTCGCGCAAAGCGTGGAGGCCTACTGGCGCGACGTCGCCGAGATGTTCGCGCTGAGCCGCCGCGACGAAGCGGCCGCCGGCAGCACGGTCGAGACCACGCTGATCCCGCAGCACCGGGCGATCGACGGGCTCGTGTCACAGTTCCTGATCGCCAACAATCAGGTGCAGGAGGAGGCCGCGCAGGCCAACCGCGCGGTTTACGATCGGGTCGGACGCGAGATTCTCCTCCTGGTCGGCGTGATCCTCGTCGTCACCGCGGGACTCGGCGGATGGGTGGTGGCGTCCAACCGCCGCGCGTTCCTGGCCGTCGAAGGGCTGAACGCGCAGCTGCGGACACTGTCTCAGCGGATGATGCGGGTGCAGGAGGATCTGCAGCGCTCGCTCGCGCGCGAGCTGCACGACGACTTCGGGCAGATCCTCACCGCGATTGGCACGATGCTGGGACGGGCGCGGCGGCATGCGGCCGCCGACACGCCGCTCGGGTCGGAGCTGGAGCAGGTGCGCGGCATCGCCCAGCAGGCGCTGGATCGAATCCGGCACCGGTCGCAGTGGCTGCATCCGGGGGTGCTCGACGACTTCGGGCTGGCGCGGGCGCTGGAGGGATGCGTGGATCAGTTCCAGAAGCAGACCGGCATTCAGACCCATCTCCTCGCATCCGGGCCGCTCGACGCGGTGCGCGAGGACTGCGCGATCCACGTCTACCGCATCGTCCAGGAAGCGCTGAACAATACCGCGCGGCACTCCGGATCGCCGGATGCCTGGGTGCGCATCGCGTGCGGCGACGGCAATCTCGATCTGGCGGTCGAAGATCGCGGCACCGGGATCTCGAAGCAGTCCATCTGCCGCCGGTCCGGGGCGCGGTATGGGAATGGTCAGCATGCGCGAGCGGGCCGAGCTGATCGGCGGCGAGCTGCAGGTGAAGCGCGGCGCGCAGGGCGGAACCGTGGTGCACCTGCGGGTGCCTGGATGTCTCGCCAACGCGTCCCAACCGGAGGTGGCATAAGCAATGCGGATTCGAGTGGTGCTCGCCGACGATCATGCGCTGGTGCGCCAGGGCTTCCGACGGATCCTCGAAGACGAGATGGACATCGAGGTCATCGGCGAAGCCGGCGGCGGCGCCGAAGCGATCGAGCTCGAGCAGCAGCTCGAGCCGGACGTGGTGGTGCTCGACATGAACATGCCGGAGATCAACGGGCTGCACGCGGCGATCGAAATCCTGCGCAAGCGCCCCGAGCGGCACATCCTGATGCTGAGCATGTACGACGACGTGCAGTACGTGAGGAACGCGCTGAACGCGGGGATCCGCGGCTACATCCTGAAGAACGCGCTCGAGACCGATCTGATTCGGGCGGTCCGTGCGGTCGCCGCCGGCAAGCGCTTTCTGAGCCCGGAGCTCGCCGCGGCGGTGGACGGCCCGTCCCACGGGGAAGGGACGGCCGAGGACGACCGGTTCGCGCAGCTCAGCGCCCGCGAAATCCAGGTGCTGCGGCTGATCGCGATGGGACGGACCAACCGCGAGATCGGCAAGCTGCTCGGGGTCAGCGCCAACACCGTGGCGGTCCACCGCACCAACCTGATGTCCACGCTCGGCGCGCACAAGGCCGCCGAACTGGTGCTCATCGCGGTGCGCAAGGGACTGGTCAATCTACAGTGACGCGGCAGGTGCGGGCGATCGCCGGGGCGGGCGCGATGGCCCTGGCAGCCGTGGCAGCGCTCGCCGCGCAAACGGCGCCGGGCTTTCAGATGGTGGACGCGACGGCTGCCGCGGGGCTGCGCTTCCAGCACGCCACCGGCGCCACCGGCCGCAAGTACCTGCCGGAAACCCTGGGATCGGGCGTGACGGTGTTCGACGCCGACGGCGACGGACGCCAGGACGTGCTGTTCATGAGCGGCATCAGCCTCGCCGGCGGCCCGACGGCGTCGGGGAATGCCGGTGCACCGGCGCCGGCGAGCGCGCTGCGGCTGTTCCGGAATGCCGGCCGCGGCACGTTCGAGGACGTCACCACCAAGGCCGGCCTGGATCTGCAGATTTATGCGATGGGCGCGACCGCCGGCGACTTCGACAACGACGGCCGGCAGGATCTCGCGGTCACCGCCGTCGGACAGAGCCGGTTGTTCCACAACGCCGGCGACGGCCGATTCGTCGACGTCACCGACAAGGCGGGCCTGGGCAAGCGCACCGGGTTCAGCACCTCCGCCTTGTGGATCGACTACGACCGCGACGGCCTGCTCGATCTGGTGATTTGCAACTACGTGCGCTGGACCCCCAAGACCGACATCTTCTGCAGCGCCGACGGCAAGACGAAGTCGTATTGCACGCCCGAAGCCTATCCCGGGGCGACGTCGTGGCTCTATCGCAACAAGGGGAACGGGACCTTCGAAGACGTGACCGCGGTCTCGGGGCTGCTCGATACGACCTCGAAGGCGCTGGGGGTCACCATGCTGGACTTCGATCTGGACGGCTGGCCCGATCTGTTCATGGCGAACGACACCCAGCCGAACAAGCTCTATCGCAACCGGGGTGATCGGACGTTCCAGGAAGTCGGCGTGCAGGCCGGCCTGGCGTTCAGCGAGGACGGCCGCGCGCGGGCGGGGATGGGCACCGACGCCGCCGACTTCGACAACAGCGGGGCGCCGTCGCTGGTCGTCACCAATTTCTCCGGCGAGATGCTCGGGCTCTACAGTCCGGTGCGTCCCGGGGTCTACGCCGATCGCGCGCCGGGCTCCGAGCTCGGGAAAGCCAGCCGGCAGACGCTCGGCTTCGGCTGTTTCTTCTTCGACGCCGATCTCGACGGCCTGCTCGATCTGCTGGTCGTGAACGGCCACATCGACGACCGGGTCGCCACCACCGGGCGCGTCAACTACGCGGAAACCCCGCACCTGTTCCACAACCGCGGGAAAGGCCGGCTCGTCGACATCGCCCGCGACGTCGGCGCCGGATTCGCGGCGCCCAAGGTCGGGCGAGGCGCGGCCTACGGCGACATCGATCTCGATGGCGACCTCGACGTGCTGATCACGACCAATGGCGGCCCGGCCGCGCTGTATCGCAACGACACCGGACCGGACAAGCACAGCCTCCGCCTGACCCTGCGCGGCGTGAAGTCGAACCGCGACGCGATCGGCGCCCAGGTCCGCGCCAAAGTGGGAACCATCTGGCAGACGCGGGTGGTCCGCACCGGCTCGAGCTACCTGTCACAGTCGGAGCTGCCGCTGACCTTCGGACTGGGCGCCGCGGCATCCGCCGACGAAGTGACCGTGGCGTGGCCGAGCGGCGCGAAGGAGCGCCTGACCGGATTGCGCGCCGGCCGCGCCTACGTGATCACCGAAGGCCGCGGCGTGACTGCCGACACCCCGCTCGGGGGACGCTAGATCGCGGCGTCTGTCGCTTGTCACGGCGCCTCCGGCGCGGCGGCCTTCGGCCGCACGACGACACGACGACACGACGACACGACGCAGAGCTTTGTGAGTCTCTTCGACGGACTGCAACCCGCTGGTGGGGCCGCGCTTCGCGGGCGGACGGCCGGCGTCCCCGCCAGCGGGGAGAGCCGTTGATATTTCACCTGGTTGGGGCAACCAACGACGACCTTGCCCAATATGCGACGTCGTGGCCAGTCGCGATCACAACGTCGTTGTCGTCGTGTCGTCGTGTCGTCGTTGAGCGGCCGAAGGCCGCGAACCCGCCGAAGGCGGCGTGGACAAGCGAACAGCGCCGCTATCCTGCGATCACGTTTTCGCGCGGCACAATGATCAGAATTGTCTGCGGGCAAGCGCCGCAATCATTATTCACAGCTATTTACGGCTGGCACGCGCGCTGCAGTGCCGGGCGGGCATGCCGTCACGTCCGCGCATCATCGTTGCCACGCCGCACCCGCTCGAGTGCACGTCCGCTGCTGACTGGCTTCAGGCTGAAGGCTTCGAGCCGGTCAGGGTGACCACCATCGCCCGGGCATCACAGGAGCTGACGGAACGGCCGTTCGACCTGCTGGTGTCGGACGCCGACTTTGCCTTCCGCGGCGGATTGCAGGCGCTGAGCCGCGAGCGCGCGCGCAACGCCAAATCGCCTTGTGTCGTGATCGGCCCGGTGGATGCCGCCGCGGAAGCGCTGGCGGTCAAGCGCGACGCGATGTACCTGACCCGTCCGCTCGATCGCGCCGGGCTGATCTGCATGGCGCAGATGGCGGTGCTCGAGAGCCGGCCCGAGCGGCGCTCGGTGCGGAAGCCCGTCAACCGCTTCGATGCCGTGGTCGCCGGGGTGCCGTCGCACATCATCGACGTCAGCAACGAAGGCATGCGCCTCGAGATCCCGCGCAGCCGCCAGTGCACGCCGCCACCGCCGCTGTTCATGGTCAAGGTCGGCCTGCTGGGCGTGAACGTCACCGTGCGCCGGATGTGGACCTGCCACCCGCCCGATCGCAGCGCGGACGCCACCTGGTACGGCGCGGAGCTGGCCGCCAACAGCGGCCGGATCGAGCTGGCCTGGCGCACCTTCGTCGACGCCATGCCGAACCGCGGCGGCGCGGTCGAATTCCGGTAGGCGCTCGCTCTACCCCTTCTCCCTTGCCGGCGACACGTTTTCAGCACGCCGGCTACCTCCGCAGCGCGGCCGCCGGATCGATGCGCAACGCGCCGCGCGCCGCGGCGCCGATCGCCATGAGGACCGCGACGAAGTAAGCCCCGGTGACGGCTGCCATCAGCGGCGCATCGAGCGGGATCACCCCGGTCACCGCGGCTTGCAGCAGGCGTCCACCCGCCACCGCGCCGGCGCTGCCGGCGACCAATCCCACCACCGTCCACGCCAGCGTGGGACCGGTCAACGATCGCAGGACGTGACGGCTGGTGGCGCCGATCGCCCGCCGGACCGCGATCTCCTTGACTCGCCGCGACACCAGATAGGTGATGACGGTGTAGATCCCCGAGACCGACATCGCGAGGGCCAACGCGGCGAAGCCGCCGATCAGCGTCGCGATCGCCCGTTGGCTCGCCGTCGACTGCGCCAGCTGCTCCTCGAGCGTGCCCACCCCGAATACCGCCTGCCTCGAATCGACCGACCAGATCGCCTGCTTGATCGCGGCAATCGGCGGCGGCGAGCCCGGCGGCGTCCGGACCACCAGCGCCATGTTCGGATCCCCCTGCTGCCGGTACGACACGTAAAGCTGGGGCGCATCGCCCATCTGAAACGGCGGCCGGACATTGCCGACGACGCCGACGATCGTCATGGTCGCGGCGCGGGGCCCCTCCCCGGCGCGAATCCGCCGGCCGATTGGACTGGCATCAGGAAAGTAGCGGCGCGCCATCTCACGGCTCACGATCGCCACTGGCGGCCGGCCTCCCGCATCGTCGTCGGTGAACACGCGGCCCGCCTCCAGCGGGATGCCCAGGGCGGCGAAGTACCCGCCGCTGACGATTTGATAGCTGGCCTGCTGCCGGCTCAGCGCGGCGGCGTCTGGTGATTCGCCGACGATCGTGAAGCCCACTCCGGGACGCCCCGGCAGCACCATATTCGCGAGTCCGACGGCGTCGAGCCCGCCCACCTGGCCGACCTGGCCGAGGTACCGCGTGAACGCGTCTGCGACACCGCCGCTCATTCCCCGCATCCGCAGGATCGCCACTCCCTCGGTCGAGAATCCGCCCTGTGCGCGCTGCAGTTCGTGCAGGCTGCGCAGCAGCAGGCCGGCACTGGCGAGGAGCACGACGGACATTGCCACTTCCACGGCGATGAACGCCAGCCGCAGCCGCCCGCCGCCGCCGACCGCGCCGCGCACCTCGAGGCGGCCCGGGAAACCCGCGCGGGCGAACCGCAGCGCTGGTACGAGGACGCACACGATCGCGGCGACGAGCGTCACCGCGAGCACGACCAGCAACACCCGGCCGTCCAGGCCGATGTCCCCGACGATCGGCGTCCCCCTCGGCACCAGCCGGCGCAGCACGCCGGTCAGCCAGACTGCCTGCGCCGCGCCGACCACGCCGCCCGCGCCGGCCAGCAGCAGCGCTTCGGACACGAATTGCCGCATCAAGCGGGCGCGTCCCGCGCCCAGGGCGCTGCGCACGGCCACTTCCGGCTCCCGCTCGATCGCCTGCGCCAACAGGAACTGGGCGGTGTTGACGCACGCGATGAGCAACACCAGCACGACCGCGCCGAGCAGCATCAGCAGCACCGGGCGGCTGTTCTGGACGAGCGAATCGCGCAGAAGCCTCGCGCGCATGACGAAGGTCGACTCGGAAGCGGCGCCGTTCGTTCGATACAGGCCCGGATGGGCCGCGACCATCGACGCCGCGATCGCGGCCAGCTCGGGCTCCGCGGTCTCGAGGGACACGCCGGGAGCCAGGCGTGCCAGGGCGTTGACGCGACGCACGTTCGCGAACTGGCCGCTGCGCGACAGGTAGTCGGGCGACGTCGAGTACGGGACGTAGAGGTCGACTGGTGACGATGACAGATAGGCGAACGAGAACGTCTCCGGCAGCACCCCGACGATTTCGTGGGTGATGCCGTCGATGGCGATGGTCCGGCCGACCACGGTCGGGTCGGCGCCGAAACTCTGGCGCCAGAGGCCGCTCCCGAGCACGACGATGCCGGCATTCCCCGAACGATCTGCCGCGTCGAAGATCCGCCCGAGCGCCGCGCGGGCGCCGAGCATCGACAGGAACGACGCCTCGACGCGCGCGCCGACGACCCGCCGGGGCTCGTCGCCGCCGTCGATCTGGAAGTCACGGGTGTCGAAGAAGGACAGCGCGTCGAAGCTGCGGCTCGCCTCCCGCACGTCGAGCAGCTCGGGAATGGTCGGCGCCATCACCTCGCGGGCGCCGCGCCGGCCGTCCAACAGGACCACCAGGCGCTCCGCCGCCGGGTAGGGCAGCGGGCGCAGCAGCACCGCCTCGAACACCGAGTAGATTGCCGCGTTGGCGCCGATGCCGAGTGAGAGCGTCACGATCGACAGCGCGGTGAGCAGCGGATGCCGGCCGAAGACCCGGACGCCGTGGCGCAGATCGCCGCCCAGGCCGTCGAGCCAGGTCGCCACGCGCGCCTCGCGCATGCCTTCCCGGGCACGGGTGAGGTCGCCCAGGTGCCGCCGCGCCTCGGTCGCCGCCTCGTCCGGCGCCATGCCGCGGCGGAGGTTGGCCTCGACCCGGCTGTCGAGATGAAACCGCAGCTCGGCGTCGAACTCGCGCGCCAGGTCGGGTTCACGCCAGCGATTCCGGAGGCGGCCGAGCCAGGACATGATCACGCCTGCTTCAACACGCGGCCGACCGCGCTCGCCAGCCGCGTCCAATGCGCTTCTTCTTCCGCGAGGCGGCGCCGCCCCTTGGCGGTCAGGGCATAGAACCGGGCGCGCCGGTTGTTGTCGGACGGCGCCCAGGTCGACTTCAGCCAGCCCGCCTCTTCCATGCGGTGCAGCGCCGGATAGAGCGATCCGGCTTCGATGCGCAGCACCTCGCGCGACACCTGCTGCACCCGCTCGGTGATCGCATAGCCGTGCATCGACCCGCCGCTCGCCAGGGTGCGCAGCACCAGCAGATCGAGGGTGCCCTGCAGCTGGTCCTTCTTGTTGTCTCGCATAGATATCTTGTGGAGCGGAGCGTACGCCGAGCCGGGCCGCTTCGTCAAGATGTCTATATGTGAGGGGCGACAGCCACTGTCACGCTGCCATCGTAGCTCGCGGCCTTGCGCTCCGCGCACGACGACACGACGACACGACGACAACGACGTTATGACCTGGCCTGGGGTGGTTCGACCGGTTGGGTGCTTGTCGGGCGCTGGCCACTGCACGCTGAATATCCACGGCTCTCGGCCGCTGGCTGGCGGACCGCGCGAAGCGCGGTGCCGCCAGCGGGATGTAGTCCCTCGAAGAGACTCATAACGTCGTCGTCGTCGTGTCGTCGTGTCGTTGTGCGGCCGAAGGCCGCGAGCCCGCCGCAGGCGCCGTGGGCAGGGCGGCGTGAGGGCGCGGCGCCACGACAGGGCTGCGGATCTACTTCCCGCGCAGCTTCGCGACCGCCCCGTCGACGCCGTTCGGCAGCTGCTCGTTCGCGAACTGGTCATCGTCTCGGACCACCTGCTTGAGCCGCTGCAGCTCCGCCTTCAGCGACCGCGTCACCTCGTCGTGACCCTGGCTGGCCGTACAGGTTCTGGAGCTCGTGCGGGTCCCGCACCAGGTCGAACAGCTCCCACTGATCCTTCTTCCAGTAATGAATCAGCTTGTGCGTCGCCGTCCGCACGCCGTAATGCGCGCGCGTGTTGTGATCGCCGGGATCGTGGTAGTAGCGGTAATACATCGACGAGCGCCAGTCCGCCGGCGGCTTGCCGCGCAGCACCGGCAGCAGGCTGCGGCCCTGCATGTCGGGAGGCACGGGCACGCCCGCCGCCGCCAGAAAAGTCGGCGCGAAGTCCACGTTCAGGGCCATCGCATCGCTGCGGCTCCCTCGCTTGATCGCCGCCGGCCACCGGATCAGGAACGGCATTCGCAGCGATTCCTCGTACATGAACCGCTTGTCGTACATCCCGTGATCGCCGAGAAAGAACCCTTGATCGCTGGTGTAGATGACGATGGTGTTCTTCGCGAGGCGCTCGGTGTCGAGCGCCTCGAGCAGCCGGCCGACGTTGTCGTCGACCGATTGAATCGTCGCCAGGTAGTCGCGCATGTAGCGCTGATATTTCCAGCGGGTCAGCGCCTCGCCGGTCAGCGTGACCTCGCGGCCGTCACGGGTGATGGTGACGGTGTCGGGCTTGGTGGACAGCCAGGCGGCGAGCGCGGTGCCCGACAGGTCCGCGGGCGGCTCGAGCTTCAGGTCGCGCCGCGTCAGATCGCCGGCGACCCGCTGCAGATTCTCGCGGAGCGCATCGGTCCGGGTCGCATAGCTGTCCCACAGCGTCTCTGGCTCGGGAATCCACCGGTCGACGAACTGGGCGCGGTGCGCCGGATCCGGCTCCCACGGCCGATGCGGCGCCTTGTGATGCAGCATCAGGAAGAACGGCCGGTCGCGCGGCCGCTCCCGGATGAAATCGATCGCGAGATCGGTGACGACGTCCGTGACATAGCGGCCGGTGTAGGTCTTTTCACCGGTGGCGGTGTAGAGCACCGGATTCCTGTAGGCGCCCTGCCCGGGCAGGATCTCCCACCGATCGAAGCCAGCCGGATCGCTGCCCAGGTGCCACTTGCCGATCATCCCGGTGTGATAGCCCGAGGCCTGCAGCAGCCGCGCCACCGTCGTCCGCGAGCTGTCGAAACGGTTGAACACCGGGACGCCGTTGAGATGCGAGTACTGTCCGGTCAGGATCGCCGCCCGGCTCGGCGTGCAGATCGAATTGGTCACGAAGACATTGCGCAGCACCATGCCTTCCCGCGCCAGGCGATCGATGTGCGGCGTCTGGTTGACCCGCGACCCGTACGCCCCGATGGCGTGCGCGGCATGGTCGTCCGACATGATGAAGACGATGTTGGGGCGATCGGCGGCGAACGCGGGGAGAACGGTGAAGGCAAAGAGGACGGCGGCGAGAGCTTTGAGCACTCCGGGATTCTACTTGCCCCCTGCCTCCGCGGAACCGCCGCCTCCTCAGCCCGGTTTCCGCGGCGATTGGACCGGCGGGCGATGAGCTAGTCCGCGGCTTCCGAACAGGAGGCCGCGACCATCTTGAGCGATTTCACCATGAAGGTGCGCACGGACTTCGCGGCCTTTCCGGCGGCGGTGCCCGGTGCGGGCTTGGCGGTTCCAGACGTACCGAGGGCCGTGCCGGCGGGGCCGATCGCTGGCGAGTAGCTGCCGGTCACCGAGACGATGTGCCCGACGTGGGCCGCAAGATCCGCGTCCATACCGGTCAAAACAATGGTGAACAGCGGATCATCGGCCGCGGGCGGACCCGCGTCCTTCGTTGCGGCAGTGGCGAGCGTATAGGTGCCGGTTCCGGCGCCTCGGGCCACACAGCCCGACACCGTTGAACCCTTCGCGCCCGAGACGTCGCGCTGCAGCAGGGGAAGGTCCTGCGCCGCGCCGGCCACGGCCGCACTCAACACGACGCAGAGGGCCGTGATTGCCGCCGCAGAATTCGTCGTCTTCATTCCGGTCTCCTTATCCTGGCCGGGCCGTGGCCGCTCACGCCGTCGTTCGGAGAACGGGTGAGCCGGTGCAGCCGCTGCAGGGAGTATGGCCGGGTGCCGCAGGCTTGGCTGTGCGTTAGGGAACAGCGCCGTGGTGACATCAGGCGCCGGTTCAGCTGGGTGTCAGACGCGGGCGGTCACCGTGGTGCCGTGGGACCACTTCGAGTAGCAGCCGCCACACATCAGGGCCGTGACCGGAGGCTGGTCCGCCGTTTTCATCGACAGCACGCGCGACCCCGAATCTTCGGACGGGGCGAACTGGGCGCCGCACACGGCACACGGCTGCTCGGTGTTGGAGGGAAAATGCTTCACGGAGAGAGTCAGGGACGGCATGAGGCATTCTAGTCCACGGAATGACGGCTACCCGGCGGCAGCCCCTGTCACGCTGCAATCGTGTTCACGGTTGCGCTCCGCGCTGGCACGACGACACGACGACACGACGACAACGACGTTATGACCTGGCCCGGAGCTCTTCGACCGCCTGGTGCGCTTGACGGGCGCTGGCCACTTCACCCGAATATCAACGGCTCTCCCGTTGGCGGCGCTCCGGCCTCCCGGCCGGAGCCGCAGGAGTGAGGGTCGGGCAGATCGCAAGCAGCCGAAAGCCGAAGAAATGGCTGCTTGCGATCTGCCCACCCTCACTCCTGCACCGCGAAGCGCGGCACCGCCAGCGGGACACAATCCGTCGAAGAGAACTGGCATTTACGTCGTATCGTCGTGTCGTCGTGTCGTTCCTCGGCCGAAGGCCGAGCGCGCCGCAGGCGCCGTGACAAGCGTTAGGCGCCGGACTATGGGCTGGGCGCAGCCAACCGAACCGGCCCCGCAGCCGTCCAAGTCCGGCAGCAGGATACAGGAGGCGATCATGACGGAAGACGTCCGCTACGCATTGCGCCAGATCCGGAAATCTCCGGGATTTGCGGCGGCTGCCATCGTGACGCTCGCGCTGGGCATTGGCGCGGCCGCGGCGATGTTCGGATTGATCGATGGCGTCCTGCTGTCGCCGCCGCCGTACGCCGCGCCGGACCGACTGGTGCTGGTGTCCCCGAAACGGCTGGACGGCCGCCCGTATACGCAGGGCACGTGGTTCGCCCAGTGGCTGCTCTGGCGCGCCGAGAGCAAAACGCTGGACACGCCGGCGCTCTACCGCTGGACCTTCAACTTCCTGGTCCTCCCCGATGGCAGCCGGTCGCTCGGGGGGATGGTCGTCACCCGCAACTTCTTCTCGACCATCGGGGTGAAGCCGCTCCACGGCCGGGAGTTCACCGAGGCCGAGGCCTCGCGGCCCAAGGTCCCGGCGACCGGCATCATGCTCGGCTACGAGCTGTGGCAGCACCAGTTCAAAGGAGACCCGGCAGTCGTCGGCTCGTCCATCAGCATCAGCCGCTTTCCCACGCCGCTGACCGTGGTCGGCGTGATGCCGCCGGGCCTCCGTTTCCTGCCCGATCCCGCGAACGCCAGCGAACCGAACTACGACGTCGACGCACCGGTGGACTTCTGGCTTTCGTTCACGCCCGACGAGACCCAGCCCCGCGCGCGCGGCTGGAACACGCTGGCCCGGCTGCGCGACGGCGCAACGGTCGCGCAGGCGCAGAGCGAAATCGCGGCGTTTGCGGTCCGCCAGGGCACGACCGAGCCTGATCTGGCGCCGCTGACCATCGGCGTCCGGCCGGTCGCCGAGGCGCTGAACGCCGACGCCAGCCGGCTGCTGCTCCCGCTGTTCGGCTCGGTGGCGCTGCTCTTCCTCGTCGCCTCGGTCAACGTCGCGGGCCTGTTCGTGGCGCGGGGGCTGCAGCGTCATCGCGAATACGCGATGCGTGCGGCGCTCGGCGCGTCGCGGGTGCGGCTGTTCCGTCAGGTGCTGACCGAGTCGGCGGCGATCGCGATGATCGGCGCGGTCGGCGGCGCGGCCGTCGCGGTCGGCGGCATCAGGCTCTTCAAAGCGATCGGCGGTCAGGCCGTCCCACGCGCGGAATCGGTGACGGTCGGCTGGCCGATCTTCGCGTTCGGGCTCGGAGCGGCGCTGCTCGCCGCGTTGCTGGCAGGACTCCTGCCCGCGCTCCGTGCTTCGTCTGTCCGCCACGCGGCGTCCTTGAAAGGCTCGCGCACCAGCGCCGGGCGCGGCGAGCGCCGGCTGCTCGCGACGATCGCGACCGTCCAGGTCGTGTTCACCGTGGCGTTGCTGGCAGGCGCGACGCTGCTGATCCGCACCGCCAGCAAGCTGGCGAACGTACGGCCGGGTTACGAGACCGAGCGCGTGCTCGCGGTGACCGTGACGTCGGTCACGCCGGGGAATTCCTTCCAGTTTCACACCGGCGTGCTCGATCGGGTCGCGGCGCTGCCCGGGGTCCTCAAGACCGCGTTCGTCTGGGGACTGCCGCTGACCGGGAACAAATGGCCGGGCACGATGGAACTGGTCGGCCAACCCGGCGATGGCACCGCCGCCGGGCAGCTCAGCCTGCCGCTCCGGTCGATCACGCCCGACTACTTCGACGTGATGGGGATGGGGATTGTCGACGGCCGGGGGTTCCAGCCCACCGATACGAACAAGGCGCCGATGGTGGCGGTCGTCAACCAGGCATTCGCACGGCGCTACTTCCCGGGCACGGCAGCCATTGGAAGGGAGATGCGCTTCGCCGGCGACGCCAAGCGCACTATCCAGATCGTCGGCGTCGCCTCCGACACGAGAACCGAGGCGCTGAGCGCGACCGCCGAGCCGGAAGTGTATCTGTCCTTCTGGCAGAACGGCGCGTTCTCCAAGCACCTGGTCGTCCGAACCGCGGCCGATCCCGGCGCGCTCTCGGCGCTGGTCCGGCGCGAAGTGCACGCGGTCGATCCGACCGCCTCGGTCGAACGCTTCATCACCATGGCCCAGATCCGCCGCAACTCGATCGCGCCGCGCACCTTCGCGATGCGGCTGCTGATCGGCTTTGCCATCCTCGCCACGGCACTCGCGCTGGTGGGCATCTACGGCGTGCTGTCGCTGTCGGTGGGATCGCGGGTGAAGGAGATCGCCGTACGCAAGGCGGTCGGCGCGCAGCGCCACGACATCCTGCGGCTGATCCTCGGCGAGGGTTCGCGGATGATCGCCGTCGGCATCCTGCTCGGCGCCATCGTGGCCATCTTCGTCGGGCGTGCGCTCGAAAACTACCTCTTCGACGTACGGGCGAGCGATCCGCTGTCGCTGATCATCGCCGCCGTGCTGTTCGGCTCGGTCGCGCTGATCACCTGCCTCCTGCCGGCAACCCGCGCCGCGCGAACCGATTTGCTCAACGCGCTGCATCAGGACTGAGCCGCGATCCGTAGCCCGTAGCCCGTAGCCCGTAGTCCGTAGTCGCGTAGTCCGTAGTCCGTCGGAGCCGTTCGACCCAGCGGGGTCAAAGACGCCCCAACAAGCTGATAGCGACGCCTTCAGCCCGATGCGTTCGAACGACTCTGTAAGGTTTTGCGGACCACGGACTACGGACGTGGTGTTAGTGCCTTCCGAGTATTGACCCTCCTGGATCGCGACGCTACAGTCCAAGCCCAACCCCTCGACGTCTGGGCCACTTACAACTCTGGAGAACCTCCGTGACGACGTGCTCGAAGCGGCGTGCTCTCGTGTGTGCAGTGCTGCTCGTGCTGGCGGCCGCGCGCGCCGGATGGGCGCAAGACCCGACCGGTACGATCGAAGGCGCGGTGACCGATCGCACCGGCAGCAATGTGCCGGCGGCCGCCGTCATCGCGCAGCACCGCGACACCGGCTTTCGGCGGGAGGTGGTGGGCAGCGCCGAGGGGCTCTATCGGCTGCAACTGCTGCCGATCGGGACCTACCGCATCACCGTGAACGCGGCCGGGTTCGGTTCCGCGGTGCGCGACGCGATCGACGTCACGGTGGGCCAGACCATCCGGCTCGACCTGCGGCTCGAGGTGTCGGCGGTCGTGGAAAACGTCACGGTGGCGGGCGGCGCCCCGCTGGTCGACATCTCCACCAATGCCCTGGGCCGGGTGATCACCGGACGGGAGCTCGTCGACCTGCCGCTGAACGGCCGCAACTTCACCCAGCTCGGCCTCCTGCAGACCGGCGTCGCGCCGTTGACCGCCGGCGTCGCGACCGCGGGCGGTTCGATGCGGCAGGGGCAGGCCTACGCCGTCAACGGCATGCGGCCGGAGCAGAACATCTATCTGGTGGACGGCGCCCAGAACATGAACCGGATGGACGGCGGCTACGCGGTCAAGATTCCGGTGGACGCGATCGCCGAGTTCCGGATCCTCACGCAGAGTGCGCCGCCCGAGTACGGCGGCACCGGCGGCGCCACCACCAGCGTGGTCACCCGGGGCGGCGGCAATCAGTTCCACGGCAGCGCCTACGAGTTCCTGCGGAACGACGCCTTCGACGCGCGCAACTTCTTTTCACGCGAGGTCGAGCCGCTCGACCAGCATCAGTTCGGGGCCACCGTCGGCGGCCCGCTCCGTGTCAACCGATCGTTCTTCTTCGCCTACTACGAAGGATTCCGGAACGAGCAGGGCGTGACGACCAGCGCGACGGTGCCGACCGCGCGGGAGCGGCAGGGCGATTTCTCCGGCATGACCGGGCCGCTGCTCAACCTGGCCGCGGGCGGCGTGCCCTTCCCGGGCAACCAGATTCCGCAGGCCGCCATCCATCCAGTGGCGCGGAACGTGGTGAATCTGTATCCGCTCGGCAACGTCTCGCCGTCGATTTACCGCGACACCCTGGTTGGCGAGAACCGGCTCAATCAGGCCGGCACCCGCTTCGACTTCAACGCGTCGTCCAACGACCAGCTCTTCGGACGGTATTCCTACTCGGGCGGCCACAACCTCAATCCGATCTCGGTGCGCGGCACCGACGTGCCGGGGTATCCGACGCGCGACGACCTGGCCACGCACTCGGCGCTGGTCTCGGCCACCAGAATCATGGGCGCCTCGCTGACCAACTCCGTTCGCGCCACGTTCCTCCGTCACAAGTTCCTCTTCGACCAGCGCCTCAATCGCCAGCCGCCGAGCGAGCTCGGGTTCGGCTACCCGTCCTCGAACGAGATCGGCCAGGGGCCACCGTTCTTCAACATCAGCGGCTACACCCCGATTGGCGGCGCGATCACCGGCCCGAGGAATTCGACGCAGACCACATTCGAAGTGCAGGATGGGTTGTCGTGGACGAGGGGCCGCCACCTGGTGAAGGTGGGCGGTGAACTGCGCCGCACCGGCATCGACATGGTCCAGGCGATCGCGCCGAACGCGTTCTTCGTCTTCGCCGGCACCTTCCCCACCAACAACGCCATCGCGAATCTCCTGCTGGCGGCGCCGGTCACGTTCTATCAGGGACTGGGCGACTTCACTCGCGGGGTGCGGCTCTGGAACTTCGGCAGCTATGTGCAGGACGAGTGGCGCGCCGCCCGATCGCTGACCGTGAACTACGGCGTGCGCTACGAGCGCATCAATCCGCTCACCGAGATCGAGGACCGGCTGAACACGTTCGTTCCGGGGGTGCAGTCGACGGTCCGGCCGGATGCGCCGAAGGGGCTGCTGTTCCCGGGCGACCCGGGCGTGGGCAAGGGCATCGCGCAATCGGCGAACGGGTTCATGCCGCGGGTCGGAATCGCCTGGGATCCGGCCGGCGACGGACGCTGGTCGGTTCGTTCGAGCTACGGTCTGTTCTACGAGCAGTTCCAGAACGGCGCGGGCACGACGTCGCAGGTGGCGATCAGCGCGATTCCGGCGGCGCAGTTCAACCAGTACAGCGGCGCCGGCCTCAACTTCGCCAACCCCTACCTTGGCCGCGAGTATCCGGCCCCTAACACCTTCGTCCGGCCGTCGACGGTGTTCGGGATGGACGTCGACGCGAAGCCGCCCTACACGCAGAACTGGAACGCCGGCGTGCAGCGGTCGCTCGGCAACCGGTATCTCGTCGAAGCGCGGTACGTCGGCGCGAGCGGGTCGCGGCTGCCGCGCAACGTCGAGATGAACCCGGCGGTTTACGGGCCGGGCGCGACCGCGCAGAACGCCGATCGCCGGCGCCTCTACGCGAACTGCCCGGCCGACGGCGGCACCTGCGATTTCTCGACCATCGCGATGCTGCGGAACATCACCCGGTCGAACTTCCATTCGCTGCAGCTGAGCGGGTCGCGACGGTTCGGCGATGGCCTCGGCTTCAACGTGTCGTACTGGCTGGCGCAGGCGAAGGACGAGCTGTCGGCGATGAACCTGTCGGGAGCCGCGGCCAAGCCGCTCGCCGGCGAGAACGACCTCGCGCAGAATCCCTTCGATGTCGGCGCGGAGTATGGGCCGTCGCTGTTCGACGCGCGCCACCGCTTCGTGGCCAGCGCCAGCTGGGAGCCACGAGTCGGCCAATCGGTGCCGGCCGCGCTGCGGGCGCTGCTCCAGGACTGGCAGGCGAACGTCATCGTGTCGCACAACTCCGGCACGCCCTTTACGGTGTCCGACTCGACCAACGTCTCGCTGCAGGCCAACAGCCCGCCGATTTCCGGCTTTGCCGCCAGCCGGCCGAACCTGGTCAGCGATCCGAACGCCGGCCCGCGCACCGTGGACGCCTGGATCAGCCGATCGGCGTTCCAGCGGCTCGATCCCGTGACCCAGGCCGGACAGTTCGGCAACGCCGGCCGCAACATCGGGCGCGGCCCGGCCTACACCAACGTCGACGTGTCACTCGTGCGCAACATCTCGTTCGGAGACGGCCCGCGCCTCCAGCTGCGCGCTGAATCGTTCAACGTGCTCAACCATCCCAACTTCGGTTTGCCGGTCGCGGACCTGAACTCGCCGAACTTCGGCCGCATCCTGTCGGCCGGACCACCGCGATTGATGCAGTTCGCGGTGAAAGTGAGTTTCTAGTTGAGCGACAGCCGCCTCCAAAAACCTACAGGAGGGCCAGGAGATCAGGAGGTTTTTCTTTGGATCGGTGCTCGGATCGGCACCGTTCCAAAAAGAATTGGTTTTCTCCTTACCTCCTGGCCCTCCTGTTAAAGCTCTTGGCAGTGGCTGTCGTCGCTCATTAGGATTACCGCAGGTGCCCATGGATCCGATGTTTCTCCCCAAGGTCGAGCAGAACCCCAAAGAGGGGCCGTACCGTGCGCTCATCGAACAGATGCAGAGGCAGGGGAGTGAGTATCCGCAGATTTGGCACCTCTTCGCCTATCTCCCGTCCGCCACCCAGCACCTCGCGAAGTTCACGCAGGAAATCCTTCGTGGGCCGGCGCCGCTCAGCCCGGGACTGCGGGAGCTGATCGCTGCCTACACCTCGCAGCGCAACCACTGTCCGTTTTGACTGAAGTCGCACGCCGCAGTTGCGGCGGTCCTGCTCGAAGACGAGGCGCTGGTGGACAGCGTGATGACCGACCTCGAGTCGTCGCGGCTCGACGAGCGGCACAAGGTGCTCTTCCGTCTGATCGACAAGGTGAACCACGATTCGCCGCGCATGACCGCGGCGGACCTGGAGGTGGCGAGGGCCGCAGGCTGGACGGATGAAGAGCTCTACTTCGCGATCACCGTCTGCGCGATGTTCAATTTCTACAACCGGTGGATCGATGCCTCCGGCGTCCACGCGTTGAGCGATGAGGCGCACCGGCTCGGCGGCAAGCGGTCAGCGGCCGGCGGCTACGCACGCTGAGGTTCTCCCTTTTCCCTTCTGCCTTCTCCCTTGACACGCGGGTCTTTGATCAGCCCGCTATGACTTCTGTTGCCGCTGAAAGCATTCCCACGCCGCGAGGCGCTGGGGCACTTGGACTGGCGACCAGGGCAATCCGCAAGGCTCGCGATCACAGGACGACAGGAGGACCGGAAACTTTCATTGTTTTTTCCTGATCTCCTGGCCCTCCAGTTAAGTTCACTGACCATCGAACAACCCATCCGCGGCTGAGAGCCCCGGCTCCCGCGAGGCCGTCGGGCTGCGGACCGCGGACTGCTGATCGCCTCTCGGTCGAGCCGGTTGCGAATGGGACTGGCGAAGGGGCGGACGAGCGCGATAAGGTGAGCTCCTGATTTTCAGCTGAGGAGGCCCGGATGACCCCGCGTACTTGTGTAGTCCAGATCACTGCCCTTGCGGCCGCGGCCCTGTTTCCGGCGATCGTGGCCGGCATTCAACCGCCGGTCGAAGAGGGCTTCACCCGACTGTTCAACGGCAAGGATTTGACCGGCTGGGTTTATGGCCAGCGCACCAGTGGTGCCGAGAACAAGTCCGGCAAGGGGTATCTGATCGAGAACGGCGTGCTCTTCTCGACGAAGGAGGATGGCGGGAATCTCTACACCGAGAAGGAATACTCGGACTTCGTCTTCAGATTCGACTTCCGGCTGACTGAGAACGCCAACAACGGCATCGGCATCCGGGCACCGCTGGCCGGGGATGCGGCGTACGTCGGCATCGAGATCCAGGGTACTGGACGACGGTGGATCGCAATACACCAAGCTGCAGCCGTATCAGTACCACGGCTCGATCTACGGCATGGTGCCCCCGAAGCGCGGCTTCCAGAAGCCGGTGGGCGAATGGAACTCCGAAGAGATCACCGCGCAGGGCCGTCACATCACCATCAAGTTGAACGGCACGGCCATCGTCGACGCGAACCTGGACGACGTGAAGGATCCGGAGATGCTGCGGACGCACCGCGATCTGACGAAGCCGGAAGGCTCGCGCGGCATCGCCAACACGAAGGGGCACATCGGCTTCCTCGGCCACGGCACCCGCGTCGAGTTCCGCAACATCCGCATCAAAGAGCTGCCAGCGCGAGGGACGAAGTAGAGCTGGCCCTCCTGTAAGCAAGACGCGCGGATCCAGTAGTGCACGTCTGATAGCCGAACGATGCCCGACGAGTGAGGCGCGACGCTCTACCCCGCCGCTTCGATCAGGTCGAGCGCAGCGATCAGATCGTCGGCCTGACGCGCGAAGGCGCCCGCGACCGGGCTCCGGACCAGCACCGCCTGGTGGCCGAGCGCGCAGACCGGCGAACAGTCCGCCTCGGGGTTGTCGCCGATCATCCAGATCGGGCCGCCAGGACCGGTCAGACGGAGCGCCTCGTCGAACAGACGCCGGTGTGGTTTCTCGTAGCCGACGACGCCGGAAGACACGATGGACTCGAAGAACGGGGCGAGGCCGAGATCGCCGGCCAGCCTCTCGAGCTCGGGCACGTGGTTGGACACGATCAGGTTCCGCCATCCGGCCGTGCGCGCCCGGATCAGGGCAGGACGCACGTCGTCGAACACCACGTAAGCGCCGGCGTCGAGAATGTCGGCGCGCAGCGCGGCGAGCGCCGGCGGGCTGGCCGCCGACGGCCGGCCGAGCATTGAGAAGATCTCGACATACCGGCGGTAGACGGCTCCCCACCACAGGTCAGGCGAGCTCAGCTCGGGATGCGCGTGGTTGGACCGGTGCCACGGCATCCCGCTGAACACCAGCTTGGTCATTTCCTCGGTCGTGACGCGCAGATCGGGCGCGTTCCGCTCGAGAAGCCGCAACGCGACCTCGGCCCACATCACCGGCCGGCTGACCAATGTGCCGTCGAAATCCCACCAAATTACCCCGCGAGCCATCGCTTCATCTTGGCACCGTGCTTGCTGTTACAAAAGACAACTTCGCTCGCTCCCCACTCTGGGAGAGCGACATCGTCCCACCCAACCGGCGGGAGGCGTACTGTGCCTCCCGACACGTCCCTCTTTCGAACCCATCCGAGTGATTCGCTGTCGTCGCGCCGCGTTCCTTGCTGATGAAGCGGAGCGGCTGCCTCGCCGTAGCGGCAGCGCGAAGGCGGGACGCATATAATCCTGCGCGCGGCATGGGCACGCCGCATTGGCAAGGTGGCCATGACTGATTCGAGACGGTTCGGCACGTTCGCGGCGGCGCTCGCGCTGCTGCTCCTCTTCAGCCGCGGCGACATCGCCGGTCAGGCATCGGCGGCGCGGCCCGGCGACCCGCCGGATCGCGAATACCGACTCGAGTCGTCCATGCTGGGCTACCGCGGCATCGGCGGTGAGATCGAAGGGATCCGCAATCCCACCCTGTGGGCCCGCACCGGCGAGACCGTCCGCATCACCATCGTCAACGGCGAGCTGATGGTGCACGACATCGCGCTCGACAAGGGCGAGGTCAAGAGCACCCAGATCCTCGACAAGGGCGCGACCGCGAGCATCACGTTCAAAGCCACGGCGTCCGACATCTATTTCTGTTCGCTACCCGGGCACCGCGCCGCGGGCATGGAAGGCCGGCTCGAAGTCTCCGACTCGCGGCCGTCGTCCGAAGGGACGAAGCCCGAAGCCGGCGGCCGCGCCTTGAACCTCGATTTCGAATCGGGGACGCTCGACAACTGGACCGCGACCGGCGACGCGTTCGATCTGGTCAAGGGCGATGGCCTTCCGGAGGGGGGCGCCGACAAGACCAGCGTCATCCGCGGTCAGTCGGGCAGCTATTGGGTAAGCAGCGGCGTGAAGGGCAGCGCCCGGAGAGGGGCTCTGGCGTCGGCCCCCTTCCAGGCGACCCAGCCGTACGCCAGCTTTCTGGTATCGGGCGGCGCGTTCAAGAGCACGCGCGTCGAACTAGTGTTGGCCGACGATCAGAAAATCATCTACACGATCAGCGGCACCGACAGCGCCCGCCTGCGCCCGGCGGTCGTCGATCTGCGCCCCTATGCTGGCAAGAACATCTTCATCCGCGTCGTCGATGAAGAGACCGGCGCGTCGACCGCGACCTACCTCAAGGAAAACCCCTGGGCGCACATCAATTTCGATCGCTTCCGCTTCCACGACGCAAAGCCGTACTTTCCGAACGAGCTCACCGCGGCTGACATCACGCTGATGCCGCCGATGGATCCGATCGTCCATGCGGGACTCTCGGGCATCGAAGCCGCCAAGGCGATGACGCTGCCGAAAGGCTTCACCGTGAAGCTCGCGGCCGCCGAACCCGACGTTGTCCGGCCGATCGCGTTCACGAACGACGACCGCGGCCGGCTCTGGGTCGCCGAGGCGCACACCTACCCGGCTCGAGCTCCGGAGGGGAACGGCAAGGATCGCATCCTGATTTTCGAGGACACCAACGGCGACGGCACGCTCGACCGCCGGAAGGTTTTCACCGAAGGCCTGAATCTCGTCAGCGGGATCGAGCTCGGGTTCGGCGGCGTGTTCGTCGGGGCCGCGCCGAATCTGCTGTTCATTCCGATCAAGGAAGGAACCGACCTCCCGGCCGGCCCGCCGCAGGTGCTGCTCGACGGGTGGGGCTATCAGGACACCCACGAGATGCTCAACACGTTCTCGTGGGGCCCCGACGGCTGGCTCTATGGCACGCACGGGGTCTTCACGCACTCCAACGTCGGCAAGCCGGGAGCGCCGGAGGCCGAGCGTCAGAAACTGAACGGCGCGATCTGGCGCTATCACCCGACCAGAAAGACTTTCGAGGTCTTCGCCGAGGGCACCAGCAATCCCTGGGGCCTGGATTTCAACGACTACGGCCACGCGTTCACGACTGCCTGCGTGATCGAGCACCTGTATCACGTGATTCCTGGCGCCCGCTACAAACGGCAGGCCGGCAAGCACTTCAACCCGTACATCTTCGACGACGTGAAGACGATTGCCGACCATGTGCACTGGGTCGGCAACAAGGGTCCGCATGCGGGCAACAGCCGATCGGATGCCGCCGGCGGCGGGCATGCGCACGCCGGCGCGATGATCTATCTCGGCGGCGACAGCTGGCCGGCGGAGTTTCGCAACGCCATCGTCATGAACAACATCCACGGTCATCGCGCGAACGTGGACGTGCTCGAGCGAACGGGGTCGGGCTACTCGGCCACGCACGGCCGGGACTTCTTCAACGCCAACGACACCTGGAGCCAGATGCTGAACTTCCGGTACGGACCGGACGGCTCGGTGCACGTGATCGACTGGTACGACAAGAACCAGTGCCACAGCAGCAATCCCGACGTTCACAGCAAGACCCTCGGCCGGATCTTCAAGATCAGCCACGTCAACGATCGGTTCGTGAAGGTCGACCTCCAGAAGGAACCATCGGAGCGTCTGGTCGATCTGCAGCTGCATCGCAACGATTGGTACGTCCGCCACGCCCGGCGGATCCTGCAGGAGCGCGGACCGGATCCGAAGGTGCACGCCCGGCTGAAGGCGATCCTCCAGACCAACCCGGACGTCACCCGCAAGCTGCGCGCGGTGTGGGCGCTCCACGTGACCGGCGGGCTGAGCGATGCGGACCTGGTCGGCCTGCTCTCGCACGAGAGCGAGTACGTGCGGAGCTGGGCGGTGCAGCTCCTGGGCGAAGGCAGGAATCCGTCGAACGCCGCACTGGCGAAGTTCGCGTCGATGGCCAGGGAGGACGGCTCGCCGCTGGTCCGGCTGTATCTCGCCAGCTCCCTGCAGCGCGTGGCGGTCGAGAAGCGCTGGGACGCCGTCGCCGGCCTGCTGGCGCGCGCCGACGATCGGACCGATCAGAATCAGCCGTTGATGGCGTGGTACGCCGCCGAGCCGCTGGGCGAGCTCGATCCGCAGCGCGCCCTGACCATGGCGGCGGAGTCGAAGCTGCCGCGCACGTTCTCGTTCATGGTGCAGCGCATCGCCGGGCTCAAGACGCAGGACGCGCTACGGGTGCTCGCGGAGCGGTTGGCTCGCACCACCGATCCCGATCAGCAGAAGGACCTGGCGGCCGGAATCAATGTGGCGATTGCCAGATAAGCGTTAAATCCCAAGCTCCAACCACGCCCAATCCCCAATTCCCAAAGAACTGCCAACTCCCACCTGAGCTCGTATTTGGGCGTTGGGGGTTGGGGGTGGTTGGAGCTTGGGATTTGGAGCTTGGGATTTATCTCAATCCTCTCTGAGAGCGACCACCGGATCAACCCTGGTCGCTCTCAACGCCGGCACGTACGTCGCCAGCAGCGCGATCGCACCGAGCACGATCGGCACGGTCAGGAACGTCACCAGGTCGTGCGCGCCGATGCCGAACAACAGCGTCGCCATCACCCGGGTCAGCGCCGCGGCGCCAATCACTCCGACAATCAGCCCGGCTCCGGTCAGCTCGGCGCCCTGGCGCAGGATCATGCCGACGATCCGGCTGCGCTGAGCCCCGAGGGCCATCCGCACGCCGATGTCGTGAGTGCCCTGACTGACCAGGTGCGACATCACGCCGTAGACGCCGACCACTGCCAGCACCAGCGCGAACAACGCGAACGCGCCCAGCATGATCGTGGCGAACCGCTGGCGCGCCAGCGAGTCGCTCATCCGGTCCGGCATGGTGCGGATGTCGTACACCGGAATGGTGGGATCGATCTCGTGAATCGCCCGGACGATCGCCCCTGAGACGGCCGCCGGATCGCCCGAGGTCCGGGCCACCTGATATCCGAGCAGCCCGACGCTAGGGCGATAGACGACGATTCGGCCGTCCACGTCGAGGCCGTACTGCTTGACGGTGCCGACCACGCCGACGATGGTCGTCGGCTGTTTCGGATCGTTCCAGATGCGCTTGCCGATCGCCGATTGCCCGGGCCAGAACCGCTGGGCGAACTTCTCGTCGATGACCGCCACGCGCTCCGCGTTCGGCAGCGCGTCGAAGGTGGTGAAGAACCGTCCCTGCCGGAGCGGCACTTCCATGGTGCGGAAGTAGTCGGCCGTGACGGCGCGCTGATCGACCTGCAGTTCCTGTCCCGGCTGGGGCGTCCAGCCCTCGACGTTGATCGATCCCCAGCCGACCGACGACGTGAACGGGAGCGAGGTGACTGCGCCTCGCACCTGCACGCCCGGCACCGCGGCGATGCGGTCCGAGAACTGGCGGAAGTACTCGATCCGGGCCTCGGGATTGGGGAACTGGCGGCCGCTGGCCCCGAGCCGCATCGAGATGACCCCCTCCGGGTTGAAGCCGGGCGTCACCTGCTGCAGCCGGACGAAGCTGCGGATCAGCAGGCCGGCGCCCACCAGCAGCATCAGCGACAGCGCCACTTCCGCCACGACCAGCAGGCTGCGCAACCGCCGGCGCGAGCTGCCGAAGCCTCCCTCGCCTTGCGTGTTCCTGCCGCCGGCCTTGAGCGCCGTATTCAGATCCGGCCGCGCCGCTCGATAGGCCGGAGCCAGCCCGAAGATGATGCCGGTCAGGATCGCCACCCCGAAGGTGAACCCGAGCACCGGTCCATCGATGGTGATGACCTCGAGCCGGGGAATATTCCCGGGATTCACGGTGTGGACGACGAACAACGCTGCCTTGGCGATCAGCAGCCCGACCGCGCCGCCGACCACGCCGAGCAGCACGCTCTCGGTCAACAACTGCCGCACGAGCCGTTGCCAGCCCGCGCCGAGCGCGGTGCGGATCGCGACTTCCTTCTGCCTCGCGGTCGCTCGCGTCAACAGCAGGTTGGCGACGTTCGCGCAGGCGATCAGCAGCACCAGCGTCACCGATCCGAGGAGCACCAGCACCGCGCGCCGCACGTTGCCGACCACCTGATCGAGCAGCGGCACCACGTCGATGGTGAACGTGCGATCGCGCTTGTCCTTCTCGCGGATCCGTGCGGCAATCGCCGCCACGTCGGCATCCGCCTGCTCCATCGTGACTCCGTCCTTGAGCCGGGCCATCAGGTTGTAGTTCTCGTCGCCGCGCCGGGTGACCGCGTCGGCGCCGAGCGGCAGCGGCAGGAACAGATCCATCTGACGGATGCTGGCCACCGTGGGCATGATCTCGGCGTTCAGCAGAAAATCGGGACCCAGCACGCCCGCGACTGTGTACTGGTTCTTGTCGGCGCCGTTCCCGAGCGCCACGCCGTTGACCGTGATACTCCTGCCGATCACGGCCGGGTCGGCCGCGAACACCCGCTGCCAGAATCCGTGGCTGAGGATCACCACCGCGGCCTTCCCCGGCACGTCGTCCTCCGCCAGCAGCAGCCGGCCGTGCAGTGGCTTGGCGCCGAGCAGCGTGAACAGACTGGACGAGGTACGGAGCACCTCGACCCGTTCCGGCTGTTCGCGTCCGAGCAGCGTGCCGCTGCGGCCCTGCGAGATCGACATCATCTGAAACGACCGATTCTCGTTCTGCACGTCGATGTACTGCCCCGGCGAGGGCCAGTCCTCGGGAATGTTGATCCCCGGCGACCGCAGCCAGAGCACCGCCAGGCGATCGGGATTCGGGTACGGCAGCGGCTTGAGCAGGAGCGCGCTGACCACACTGAAGATCGCCGTGTTGGCACCAATCCCGATCGCGAGCGAGGCGATGATGATGAAGGTCGAGACGGGGCTGCGCTTCATCATGCGCAGCGCATAGCGGATGTCTTGCAGAAAGGATGTCATTGGGAGGTTCTCCTGACGGATACGGATCTTACGCTGGCCTTCGTCAACGCCCCAAGTTCCACCGCCTGTTGCTTGTCACGGCGCCTCCGGCGGGGTTCGCGGCCTTCGACCGCTCAACGACGACACGACGACACGACGACAACGACGTTGAGAACGCAACCGGGCACGAAGCACATACGGGCAACGTCGTCGTTGGTGACCCCCAACCGGGTGAAATATCAACGGCTCTTCCCGCTGGCGGGGAGCAGTTCTTCGAAGAGACTCACAACGTCGTTGTCGTCGTGTCCTCGTATCGTCGTTCGGCCGCAGGCCGAAAGCGCCGAAGGCGCCCGTGACAAGCAGCCGCAACAAGCCAGTTGTTAAGAATTCGTTAAGAGCGCCGGCCGTCCACGTACTCTGCACAGGACGCCACTGTGCTCACAGGGGGACGCGCGGCCGGCGCAGCAGTGGGGTCAACATCGGACGCAGCCGCTGCCGGGCGCGGAACAGGCGCGACTCGACGGTCCCGAGCGGCACTCCGGTGACCGCGGCGATCTCCTGGTAGTCGAGCCCGTGCAGATCGCGTAGCACGATCGAGCGCCGCAAACCCTCCGGCAGCGTGGCCAGCGCCTTGTCGATCAGATCGCGCTGCGCGAAGTCGCGCTCCAGATCGTCGGCATGCTGGCAGCTGTCGATCACCGAGGCCGCGGTCCCTTCGCCGCTGTCGCCCCACACCGGCTGCTGACGAACGCGGCGGCCGTGATGGCTGCGCGTCACGTTCACGGTCACGCGGTACAGCCACGATCCGAACGAGCTGTCGCCGCGGAATCGCCCCAGAAACCGATAGGCGCGCACGAACACTTCCTGCGTGATGTCGTCGGCGTCGAGGCACCGGCGGCCCACGATCGACCGCACCTGCCGGCTGACCACCGGCTGGTAGCGGCCCACCAGCATCTCGAACGCTGCCAGATCTCCGCGCCGGGCCCTGCTCACGAGTGCGCGAACGACGTCGCCCTCGTCCGGCCGCTCACGGCCTGCCGGCTTGCGTACCTTCATTCGGTCGCTCCTCCAACTGCACTCCCACTGTGATGACTTCGACGTCGAGCACGCGCCGATGGCCGTCTCTGACTCGCTCTGCAAGATTCGCCGCCTCTCGATCGCCGCGACTGTTGCGAAACCATTGCAGTCGTCGGTCAGAAGCTTGAATTTCGCCGGCGCGAGATGCCCTCGGATCCGCGATGGAAGTTTCGGCGCGGATCCGAAGTCCTACTGAGCATCGAGCCGGCGTCGACATGATGCTCAAACAGCGACTAATCGGAATGGTGGTGCTCCTCGGTGCCGCGATGGGATGCGTGACGGACGCGTTCGCGCAGAGTTCCGTGGCGCCGGCGGCGGCCGCTGGCGAGGAGATCGAGCCGCGAGTCATCGGACACACCGGCGTGACGCTCCTCGGCGCGTCGGGCACGATGAGCCGCTTCTTCTCCTCCGAGCAGCTGATGGCCGGCACGTATACCGTCCAGGTCGATGCCCATCGTTTCATCTTCAGCAAGGTCGCGCTCCGGTTCGGCGTCGTGGGGACCGACGCCTTCGGCGTGGCCGACGACGAGGACAGCGCGACCACGTCGACGACCGCGCTCGAAGCCCTCGGCGGGGCGCTCTATTACTTCACGCCCGAATCGATCTGGAGCTTCTACGCTGGGGGCGAATATCGGGCGCGTCTCACCCGCCGGTTCAGCGGCGACGCCGGATCCGCCGGCGCGATTGCCGGGCTGCAGGGCGCACTGTCCGCGCGCGCCTCGTTCTTCGTCGAGGGCGGATACGGCCTCCGGCTGCGGCGCGGCGACGAAGGCGACCTGCAGACCCGGATCGTCGGGCTGGCCGGCGTCCGCTTCAGGTTCTGACGATGATGCCGCCAGCAGTTCTCGTCGCGCTGCTGATCGCGGCCGCCGCCGGCGCGGAGCCAGGTCTGCCCGCCGAGGGTCAGTCGCCGCTCGGAACGGTCTGCGGCATGCCGCTGCCGGCGCCGGCCCGACTACCGTCTCCGGAGTCGCCGCCGATCGTGCTGGCGGTCTCGTTGTGCTTCGAGCAGCAGGGCGGATCGTCGCTGATCGATCCGCAGACCTATCTCTATTACATCCAGGTCAAGCCGAGCGAGCCGTCGCGCAACATCTGGCATCTCTACACCGATGAGACCGAGGCCGGGCTCAAGGGTGACTTCCAGCGGCTCTGGAGCACCAGATTTCTCGACGACCTCACGGTCGAAGCGCTCGACTTCCCGCTGAGCAACGGCGTGGTGGGCAAGGTCATCGTGTTCCGGATGGAGGAACGGCAGCGGATCAAGATCGTCGACTACGAGGGGCTCACGAGGATCGACCGCAGCAAGATCGACGAGCGGCTGCGCGACAAGGCCGTCGAGATCCGGCTCGACTCGTTCCTCGACGCGGGACAGTTGAAGCGCATCTCGTCGGCGGTGCGCGAGCTCTACGCCGAGAAGGGCCATCAGTTCGCCGAGGTCACGCCGCTGGTCCGGCCGGTCGACGGCAGCCCGAAGCTGGTCAACGTCACCTTCGTGGTCGCAGAAGGCCCCCGGGTCGCGATTCGCGACGTGGAGTTCGTCGGCAACCAGAAGATGTCGGACGACACGCTGATGACCGCGGTCACCAGCAACCGTGCGGTCGGCCTGCTGTCGTTCATGCGCGGCACCGGGGTCTACCAGACCGACAAGTACGCGGAGGACGCCGAAGCGGTCGCCGGGTTGTATCGCGAGCACGGCTACATCGAAGCCAGGGTCGGGCAGCCGGAGCTGCGGCCGCTCGGCGACAGCCGGGACGGTGACCGGCGTTGGGTGCAGTTGCGGATCCCGGTCACCGAGGGGCGCCGGTTTCGCATCGGGCGGCTCACCTTCGACGGCAACACCAAAGTGAAGGCCGAAGCGCTGGCCGCGGTCTTCAAGATCAAGTCCGGCGACATCTACAACGAAGCGCAAGTGCGGAAGGGGCTCGACAAGGCGCGCGAGATCTACGGGGCGGGCGGGTATTACGAGTTCACCGCCTTCCCGGATCTCCAGCCGCGCCAGGGCTCGAGCACCGGCGAATCCTCGACCGCTGGGCGCGATGACCCGATCGTCGACGTCACCCTGCGGCTGCAGGAGGGGCCGCAGTACTTCGTCAACCGGATCACCTTCCAGGGCAACACTCACACCCGGGACGAGGTCCTGCGCCGGGAGCTGGCGCTGCTCGAGTCAGGCGTCTTCAGCACCGAGGCGCTGAAGTACAGCATCCGGCGGCTGAACCAGCTCGGGTACTTCAAGACGCTCGACAACGACGCGGTGAAAGTCGACAAGACCGACGGCCGTGCCGACCGCGTCGACGTGCTGCTGAAGATCGAAGAGCAGAACCGCAACCAGGTCCAGTTCGGCGCCGGCGCATCGCAGTACGAGGGCTTCTTCGGCAACGCCTCGTTCACGACCAGCAATTTCCTCGGACGCGGCGAGAGCGTGACCCTGTCGCTGCAGAAGGGATCCCGCTCGAGCAACTACCAGGTCTCGTTCTCCGAGCCGTATCTGTTCGGACGGGCGATCACCGCGGGCACCAGCGTGTTCTCGCGGAAGCTCGATTACCGGCTGACGACCAATGACGTGGACTACAGCGAAGTGCGGACCGGCTTCAACGTCACCACCGGTGTGCCTTTGCGCCGCTTTTCACGGCTCTACGCCACCTACGGCTACGAAGTGATCGACACGGCGGCGAGCGCCGCGGTCGAGAAGCTGCTGACGTCGGGCGCCACCACCGGCGGGCTGCTCTTCCTCGAGGAAGGGCGGCACATTCAGAGCAGCATCAGCCCCTCGGTCGTCCACAACACCGTCGACAATCCGTACGCGCCGCGAAGCGGCATGCGCCTCACCGCGAGCTATCAGTACGCCGGCGGCTGGCTCGGCGGCACCACCAGCTTCGCCCGGCCGGACCTCGAAGGCATTCTCTACGTTCCGGTCAGCCGCCGCACGGCGCTCGGCGTGCGCGCCCAGGCCGGCTGGCTCTGGAACTACGCGCGGGCACCACTGCCCTACTACCTCCGCTACTTCATGGGCGGGGAGACGCAGATCCGCGGTACCGACATCCGCACCGTCGGTCCGCGAGACGACAACGATGTGCCGCTCGGCGGCTCGAAGTTCGTGCTGTTCAACGCCGAGTACGACTTCGACATCGCGCCGCAGGTCAGGGCCATGCTGTTCCACGACGCCGGCCAAGCCTTCTCCGAGCGCGATCCCATCAACCTGCGGCAGCTCCGCACCTCCAGCGGCGCCGAGGTGCGCGTCACGCTCCCGATGCTCGGAGTGCCGTTCCGGCTGATCTACGCGTGGAACGTCTACCGCGACACGTTCCAGCCCGCGCGCACGCTGAAATTCGCGGTCGGTACCACTTTCTAGCCCACTTCATCTGGAGCACCCATGCGTCGAGGTCTGCGACTCCGTTCTCTTCTCCTGTTCGTCTCGCTCGCGGCCGGCGCGGGCGCCTGCCAGTCGCCCACCGATCCGGACGACACACCAACTGTGGACGATTTCCTGGCGGCGACCATCACACCCAGCCCGGCCACCGGCCATCAATCCACCGATGGCCGCACCTACCGCCTCGTCCGCGGCAACAATCAGCCGGACGACATCCTGGCCTATGACTGGAAGACCTCCTTCACGGCATCGGTGACCCTCAACGACAAAGCGGATGATGACGACTACCTGACGTTCCCGGTCGACCTCACTTCAGCGACCGTCACGGTCAAACAAGCCTCCGGCGGGATCGTCACCCCACCGACCGGCGGAGACACCGAGCACTCGGACTACGTGGTGAGCAATACCAGCTCGAACCGCTTCGCGACGGTGAACAGCACCAACACGCTGACGTTCGACGTGTGGTACGACGTCCCGAGCCTGCGCCGCGAGGCCCTGATCACCGTGCAGCTGACTTTCAAGGATACCGACGGCGTCTCGTTCTCGAAGTCGATCGATGTGCTGGTATCGCCGTAAGAACTCGCGGGTTCGGGGGTTCGCGGGTTCGCGGGTTCGCGGGTTCGCGGGTTCGCGGGTTCGCGGGTTCGCGGGCGGGGGCAAATTGAGACGGTCAAATGGCACGTGCGGCTACAGCGGCTGTCACGCTGCGATCGGGATCACGGCGCCTCCGGCGGGGGCCTTCGGCCCGACGACGACACGACGACACGACGACAACGACGACAACGACGTTATGACTGGCCGGGGGTGCTTCGACCGTCAGTCTGCTTATCGTGCGCTGGCTACTCCTTGAAATATCAACGGCTCTGACCGCTGGCGGCGCTTCGGCCCTCCCGGCCGGAGTTCGCTCAGTTCCAGCGGCATCCGGAACGTAAAGCGGGTCTCCTGCTCGGACGAGGCGACCTCGAGCGTGCCGTCGTGGGCGCGCGCGATCTCGGCGGCGATATAGAGGCCGAGGCCCAGCCCCTGCTGACCGGGCTGCTCCGAGGCGCGGGAGAACGGCTGGAACAGCCGCTCGATCATGTCCGCGGGAATCGGTGCGCCGGCATTCGCCACCGCGAGCACGAACTCGCGGTCGCCGGTATGGGCTTCGACCACGACCGGCGAAGCCGGATCGCCATGGGTCAGGGCGTTGGCGAGCAGGTTCGAGAAGCAGCTGCGCGATCCGATCGCGGTCGCAGACAATCGGCACGGTCAGGTCGATCTCCGCTTCGAACGATGCGGGCAGGCCACGCCGTGCGCAGCTCCGCGATGACCTGGTCCAGCGTCAGGTCGAGATCGCTCGTCGGCACCGCGCGTCGAGCGGCGAGCCCGCCGCCCAGACTGCCGCGCGCGAAATCCAGGACGTTGTCGACCAGGCCGGCCATCCGCGAGGCGCTGTTCTGGATGATTCGACGCTCACGCCGCGACGCTTTCTCGTCGAGCGACATCGCTCCCAGCAGCCGGGCGCCGGTCTGGATCGCGGCGAGCGGGTTGCGCAGGTCGTGGCCGAGCACCGCGATGAACTGATCGCGCAGCTCGGCGCGCCGCCGCTCGTCGGAGCAGCGCCAGCCTCGCTGGCCGCCAGCCGGTCCTGCACCGACAGGTGAAAGCCCGACCAGGTCGGCGAACAGGGTGAACATGCCGATCGATCTCGGGGGTGTTCAGACCCGCGCCGGCCTGGGATCGAGGGCGCACAGCGTGCCGAAGAAACGGCCGTCGGGAAGCGTGATCGGCACCGAGATGTAGCTCTCGAAGCCGTACTGCTCCGGCGTCGGGTGCTCGCAGTAGGCCGTCGTCCTCCGCGACGTGATCGATGACGACCAGCTCGTCCGCTGCTCGCGAATCTCGTCGCAGATGGTGGTCTCGACGTCGAGCTCGTCGCCCGGCTGCAGGCCGAAGCCGATCCGTCGCGCACGGCGCAGGCGATCCACCGGTCGTCGGTGACCCGGCGACGGCGGAGAAGCCCATGCCGGTGGCCCGGCACAGCACTTCGAGCATCTTGGGGACGGCCGTGATGTTCGCAACAGCCGCGAGGTCATCGATGAGAGCGGGGTCGAGGTCGGCGGCCAAGGGTGGGTTCCACTTTACCATCCCGCCCGACGAACTAAGATGGGGACCAGCGTCCCGAATCCGAAGTTCGCCACCAAATCTCCCGGGCGGCGGGCAGCCGCGCTCTCGCGAGCGTCTCGCCGACCTTCGCATATTCCCGATACAATGCTCGGTCGTCGCGCCTTGCGATCCGGGCGCCGCGCCCGCGACTTTGGCGCCGAACTTCGGACTCGGGACACTAGCTAGGACATGCGCGATCTTCCTCATCTGTTCGCCAACAACCGTGGGTGGGCCCGGCGCCTCCGCGAGCGCGATCCCGAGTTCTTCCAGTCGCTCGCGGCGCAGCAGTCGCCGCGCTACCTCTGGATCGGATGCTCGGACAGCCGGGTCCCGGCCAACGAAATCGTCGGCCTGATGCCCGGCGAGATGTTCGTCCATCGCAACGTCGCCAATGTGGTGGTCCACACCGATCTGAACTGCCTGTCGGTGCTTCAGTACGCGATCGACGTGCTCAAGGTCGAACACGTCATCGTCTGCGGCCACTACGGCTGCGGCGGCGTGCGCGCGGCCTACTTCCGGTCGTCGCTGGGACTGATCGACAACTGGCTGCGCCATGTGCAGGACGTCCGCGACCGCCACGAGACCCTGCTCGAACCGGCCGCCGACGATGACGCCAGGATCGACCGGCTGTGCGAGCTGAACGTCGTCGACCAGGTGCGCCACGTGAGCCACACGACGATCGTCCAGGACGCGTGGCGCCGCGAGCAGCCGGTCACCGTCCACGGCTGGATCTACGACGTCGCCGATGGCGTGCTGCGGGATCTGCGATGCACGGCGAGCAGCAGCGAGGAGCTCACGCGGGTCTACGATCGAGCGCTCGTCCACACCGCCAAGCTGATCGCCGACGACGCGCGGGACCTCTGACGAAGAACGTTTCCTTTTCGAGGCAGCGGAGATGTTTGGAGGTACCGGATCTCAAAAACGGAGCAACGGAGCTAACGGAGGAAACGGAAAGAAAAATATCTGGTGGCGGATTCAGGGCGTCGATCGCACGCGATGAATGATCGGAAGGATCTTGGCGGGTGGCTGTCGCCGCTAATAGCTCAGCGCCCCGGTCAGCAGCGCCGCCAGCGTCATCACCATGGTGACGGCGAACGCGTAAGGAATGGTCTTGCGCTGATGGTCGGCGAGGTCGACGTTGGCGAGGCCGACCAGCAGGAAGGTGGCCGGCGTCAGCGGGCTCACCGGGAAGCCGGTGGTCATCTGTCCGAGGATGGCGCCGCGCGCGACCTCGATGCCGGAGCCGCCCGCGGCGTCGGCGGCGTGCGCCAGGACCGGCAGGAGTCCGAAGTAGAACGAGTCCGGATCGAAGACCAGGCTGAGCGGCATCGACACGACCGCCATGATGAGCGGGAAGTGCCGCAGCGCGGCCGCTGGCAGGATCGAGGCCAGGTCGTTGGTCATCGACGCGAGCATCCCCGACTTCGTCAACACGCCGGTGAACACGCCCG
Organism: uncultured Acidobacteriota bacterium; assembly: GCA_963717745.1. Classification (GTDB taxonomy): domain Bacteria; phylum Acidobacteriota; class Vicinamibacteria; order Vicinamibacterales; family 2-12-FULL-66-21; genus JACCXG01. The sequence continues at coordinate 117,422 of CAVQXJ010000031.1, read as the reverse complement.
CCGCGAAGATGATCGTCACCATCATCATCGCCGCGGCGCCGTGGCTGGTCAGCCGCTCGCGCTGCGCGTGCGAGTCCGGGTAGTTGACCACCAGCGCGATGGCCGACGCGATCATGAACACGAGCGCCAGCGGCACCAGCTCCAGGAACAACACGGTCAAGGTCAGCGCGGTCAGCAGCGCGTTGAAGTACCAGAGGCGGCCGAAGCGCGGAGACGCGGTTCCATGGACGCTCGCGGCCGCTTCGGCGGAGTCCGCCAGGGCTTCCGCAGCGAACCGGGTGGGCCCAAGCGAAATGCGCTGGCGTTCGAGCCGTCCGATTCGGATCGCCAACAAAAAGACACCCGCCATGCCGGCGATCATCGCGGGTATGACCGGGACGAACAGCCCGGTCGCGCTGACCTGCAGCGCGGTCGCGGCGCGGGTGGTGGGCCCGCCCCAGGGCAGCATGTTCATGGTGCCGGCCGCGAGCGCGGTGATGCAGGTGAGCGCCAGCGGGCTCATGCCGGCGCGGATGTAGAGCGGCAGCATGGCCGGCACGGTCACCATGAACGTGCTCGCGCCGGCGCCGTCGAGATGCGCCACCGAGGCGACCGCCGCGGTGCCGAGCGCGATCCGCACGGGGTCGGTGCCGACCAGCCTGACCAGCACCCGAATCACCGGCTCGAACAAGCCCGCATCGTTCATGACGCCGAAGTAGATCACCGCGAACGCGAGCAGGACGGCGACCGGGGTCACGCCCCGGATGCCGTCCATGGCGAAGGTACCGAAGCTGCCGGCGAAGCCGCCGGCCAGCGCCGCCGCCAACGGGACCAGCGTCAACGCCACCAGCACCGACGTGACACGGAACAGAATCAGGAGCAGCAGCGCGGCAACGGTCCCGATCCCAAGCAGGGTCAGCATGCGCTAGGCGTCGGGGCGCCGTGTGTGCTCGATCGACCGGCGAACGTCTTCGGTGTGTTGTCCAAGTGCGGGGGGCGGCGCATCCGCGAGCACCGGCACCGCCGACAGCTTGATCGGATTGCCGGGCATCTTCACGGCGCCGGCGCCGGTCGGAATGTCGATCAGCATCTGGCGGGCGGCCAGCTGAGGATCGCGAAGCACCTGGTCGATGGTCCGCACCCGGCCGCAGGGCACGCCAGCCGCGCCAAGCCGCGCCAACAGCGAGTCGACGGTCTGGTCTTTGAAGAGATCGTGAATGCGGGCGTTCAACGCCGCGCGATTCGCGAGCCGATCGGTGTTGCTCGCGAAGCGCGGATCGTGCTCGAGCGCCTCGGCGCCGAGCGCGGCGCAGAAGCGCGACCACAGCCGCGGGTTCGCCACCGCCACCACGACGTACCCGTCAGCCGCGAGATAGGGCTCGTACGGCGCCAGCGACGGATGCGCGTTCCCTAGCCGGCCGGGACTCTGCCCGGTGGCCGCGACGATGCCGACCGGCAGGCCGAGCACCGACACCGCGGAGTCGAGCAGCGCGATGTCCAGGCACTGCCCCTTGCCCGTCGTCATCCGCTGGATATGGGCGAGCAGGATGCCTTGCACGGCGTAGAGCGCCGCCAGGCAGTCGGTGATCGCGACGCCGACCTTGGTCGGTCCGGTCTCGGGAAAGCCGGTGACGTCCATCAGCCCGGACTCCCCCTGGATCACCATGTCGTAGCCGGCCTCGTCTTTTCTGGGGCCGGTGGTGCCGTAGCCCGAGATCGAGCAGTAAATCAGCCGCTCGTTGAGCGCCCGTGCCCGATCGGCGCCGAAGCCGAGCCGCTCCAGCGTCCCGGGCCGGAAGTTCTCGACCAGCACATCGGCCGCGCGGATCAGATCCTCGAGCAGCGCCCGGCCCTCGGCGGACTTGAGGTCGACCGCGACGCTCTTCTTGTTCCGGTTGACCGACAGAAAGTAGGTGCTCCATCCCCCCACGAACGGCGCCCAGTCGCGGGTGTCGTCGCCGTGCCGCGGATCTTCGATCTTGATCACCTCGGCGCCCATGTCGCCGAGCAGCATCGTGCAGAGAGGACCAGCCAGCACGCGGGTGAAGTCGAGGACTTTCAAGCCGCGCAGCGGCAATTGTTCGGTCATTCGATGAGGGTATCAGCGGCGGCCTCGTTCGGCGAGCCTCCCACTGGCTCTTTTGGGCACATCGGGGGTACGCTCAAGCGCGAAATAACTCCGACACCGTGAGACGACGCATGCGAACGCTCTGCTCCTGCCTGTGTGCCGCACTCCTGGTCTGCGGCGCCACGCCGGCCGCGGCCCAACAGGCCCCGGCCGCTCCCTACGTGCCGCGTCAAAGCGACCGCCCGGCCCCGGCGACTGAAGACGAACCGGGATTTCAGACGATCTTCGACGGCAAGACGCTCTCGGGATGGGACGGCAGTCCCGCCTACTGGCGGGTCGAAAGCGGCACCCTGGTCGGCGAGATCACGCCGGAGACCGTGATCAAGAGCAACACCTTCATCATCTGGCGCGGCGGCCGTCCGCGGGACTTCGATCTCAAGCTCGATTACCGCATCACGCCGGGCGGCAACAGCGGTATCAACTACCGCAGCGCGCAGGTGCCCGACCCGGTCACTCCGGCGAACAAGTTCGCGATGAAGGGCTATCAGTTCGACATCGACGGACGGAAGCAATACGTGGGCAACAACTACGAAGAAAAAGGCCGGCTCTTCCTGGCCCTGCGTGGCCAGATGACCCGGATCGTCGGTGGCCGGGTCCCGGTCCTGACCTCGACGTTTGCCGACGGCACCGCGCTCGCGAAGCACGCCACCGACGACTGGAACGCGGTCCACATCATGGTCCGCGGCAACGTCCTCACCCACCTCCTCAACGGCCAGCTGATGTGCGTCGTGGTCGACGAAGACGGTCCGAACCGCCCGGCGGACGGCGAGATCGGCATGCAGGTGCATGTCGGACCGCCGATGAAGATCGAGTATCGAAATATCCGCATCAAGAACTTCTGACCGTTGTCCGCGGGTTCGCGGTTCGCGGTTCGCGGGTTCGCAAGAACTACGGGCCGTTCGGAGCAGCTGGGTGGAAGACCCCGCGAGGAGCTGGTTGCAACGCCTTCAACCCAACTGGCTCGATCGGCTCTGTCCGCGAACCCCCGAACCCGCGAGCCGCGAACCCGCGGACCACGCGCGGGAATTGGAACAAACCCGCGCCCTCCCCCGTCTTCTACATCTTGACAGTCAAGAGGAGATGGTCAGACCCCTTATGAGCGACGACTCACCGACCACCGACGTCATCCAGGGCACCCTCGACATGCTGATTCTGAAGGCCCTGAGCCTCGAACCGATGCACGGGTTCGGCGTGGCGCGGCGCATCGAGCAGACCTCGCGCGGAGTGTTCAAGGTCAATCCCGGTTCGCTGCTCGTGGCCTTTCAGCGGCTGGAGCGGGCGGGCTGGATCGACGCCGACTGGCAGACCTCCGACAGCGGCCGCCGCGCCAAGTACTACGCGCTCACCGCCGACGGCCGCAGGCAGCTCGACGTCGAGGCGGCCAACTGGTCCCGCCGCGTCGCCGCCGTGGCGCGGTTGCTCCGATCGGAGGGGTAATCAATGTCACTCTGGCGACAACTCACGCGCGGCGTCCGGGTGCTCACCCGCCGCGAGGCGGCAGACGACGAGCTCGATGAGGAGGTGCGCCACTACCTCGATCAGGCGACCGAGGCGTACATCGAGCGGGGGCACTCCCCCGCGGAGGCGCGCCGCGCCGCGCGGCGCGACATGGGCTCGACCGTCAGCGTCCGAGAGCAGGTGCGCGATCGCGGCTGGGAGAACGTCATCTCGACCCTGGTGACCGACACGCGCTTCGCCGGCCGCATGCTCCGCAAGAGTCCGATCTTCACCCTGGTGATGGTGATCGTGATCGGCCTGGGCAGCGGCGCCGTCACCACGATCTTCAGCGCGATGAACGCGACCGTGCTTCGGCCCCTGCCCGGTGTCTCAGAGCCGGATCGGGTGGTGACGGTGCGGCTGGCCCGCCGCGACGGCAGTGAAGCGGAGCAAGGCTCATACTCGTTTTACACCTACCTTCGCGACCGCACCCGGACGCTCGCCGGCAGCGCGGCCTGGGGCCGGGTCACGCTCACCATCGCGGCTCACGGCCAGAGCAGCATCGTCTGGGCCAATCTGGTGAGCGGCAACTATTTCGACGTGCTCGGGGTGCGGCCGGCGATGGGCAGGTTCTTCGCCGCAGACGAGGACCGCACCCCGGGGTCGCACCCGGTGATCGTGATCTCGCACGCGTTCTGGACGGCTCGACTCGGAGCGGCGCCGGACGCGGTCGGCGCTGAGGTGCTGGTGAACGGACGCCGTTTCATCGTGATCGGCGTCGCTCCGCCGGCATTCCGCGGCGTCTACACCGGCCTCCAGGCGGACGCGTGGGCGCCGCTGATGATGCAGCCGGTCCTGCGGCCGCGATCGGATTTGACCAACGCGTCGTGGCTCTGGCTGTTCGGCCGGCTGCAACCCGGCGTCGATCGTCCGGCGGCGCGCGCCGAGCTGTCGGCGCTGGCCGATGCGCGGTTCGTCGAGTCGGGCCAGGCCGATACGCCGCGCTCGGTCCGCGCCGTCAGCGTGACGCCGCTCACCGGGTTCCCGAGCGGCGAAGGGGGACTGCTGCTCGGGTTCTTCGGCGTGCTGCTCGGCGCGGCGGCCCTGGTCCTGTTGATCGCCGGCGTGAACGTCGCCGCGATGCTGTCCGCGAGGTACACGGCGCGCCGGCGCGAGATGGCGGTGCGCGCCGCGCTCGGCGCCGGACGCGGGCGGCTGTTGCGCCAGCTGCTGACCGAGATCCTGATGCTGTTCGCGATCGGGACGGCGGCCGGCTTCGTGGTGGCCGTCGCTGCGACCGCCGCGCTCGAGCAGCTCCCGCTGCCGGCCAACCTGCCGATCTCGCTCGAGCTCTCGCCCGATCTACGGGTCCTCGCGTTCGCGGTCGGCATCTCGCTGCTGGCCGGCGTGGCGTTCGGACTGGCCCCGGCGCTGGGCGCGGTGCGCAAGGACATCACTGCCCGGCTGCGCGCCGATTCGACCGGCGGAGGGCGGCGTCGATCGCGGCTGGGGGGCGCGATGATCGTGGGGCAGATTGCGCTGACCCTGGTGCTGCTGGTGGCCGCCGGGCTGTTCGCGCGGGCGCTCGGACAGGGCCAGCAGGTCCACCCCGGCTTCGACATGACCAGCGTCGTCACCGCCACCTTCGATTCGGAATCGTGGGGGTACGACGAAGCGCGGGCCCGCGTCTTCTTCCGGACGCTGCGCGAGCGCGTCGAAGGACTGGGCACCGTCGCCGCCGCATCGTATACGGGACGGCTGCCGCTGATGGCCGGCAGCTCGATCGACAACGTGACGGTCGATGGTGCCGAGCTGGCGATTCATTACACGCCGGTCGACACGGATTACTTCAGGACGATCGGGATCCCGGTGGTGGCCGGACGGGCGTTCGCGCACTCTGACGGCCGCGGGGCGCCGAACGTCGCGATCGTCAACGAAACACTGGCGCGCAAGATCGCCCCGGATGGCAGCGTCATCGGCCGCACGTTCCGCTTCCGCAACACCATCACCACCACCATCGTCGGGGTGGCGCGCGACGCGAAATATGCCACGCTCCTCGAGACGACACCGCCCTTCGCCTACTTCCCGCTCGCGCAGATCTGGAGCGCGGCCCCGACGCTGCTGGTGAAGACGACCGGGGGCTCGGAGCGATTTGCCGACGATCTCCGCCAGACGGTGATGTCGATCGATCCCAACCTGCCACCACCCCGCATCGTCACGTTGCAGCAGGCCTCGTCTATCGTGCTGCTGCCGCAGCGCGTCGGCGTCGTGGTCACGGGCGCGCTGGGCGGCGTCGGCCTGCTGCTCGCCGCCGCCGGCCTCTACGGCGTACTCGCGTTCTCGGCCAGCCGCCGCAGCCGGGAGATCAGCATCCGCCTCGCGCTGGGCGCGGCCCGCGCCGACGTCCTGCGCATGATGGTCAACGAAGGCATGCGGCTCGGCGCCATCGGTATTGTCGTGGGCCTGGCCCTCGCGGCGGCGACCACCCGCCTCATGCAGGGGTGGCTGTTCGGCGTCAGCCCGCTGGACATCCGGACGTACGCCGGAATGGCGACCGTCTTCGTGGCGGTGGCGCTGATCGCCAGCTACATCCCGGCACGGCGGGCCGCGGGCACCGATCCCGTATTGGCGCTGCGGGGGGACTAACTTAGGGAGCGCTTCGCGCGTCAAGGGAAAAGGCAGAAGGGAAAAGGGAGAACTTCGGGGTCATTCCTTCTTGATGTACTCGATCGGCACGCGCGCTCCGTGCGGTGTCGTTCGGGCAATCTGCGTGAAGTAGCGGTAGGCGGCGGACGAGATCTCGCGGATGGGTGGATCCATGCTGTCGGGGCCGTAGTTGATCATGATGGCGATCGCGTAAGGGGCGCCGGGCAGGCTCACCAATCCCCAGGCGGTCTGCGCCCCTTCGATCCCGCCCGGTTTCCACGCCACTGACACCGATCCCGGGATGGCGTCGCGAAACGGGCCTGATTTCGGAATCTCCAGGATGGTTCGGATCGCCGCGCACGAGGCAGCCGAGACGGGCAGCTCGCACCGTGAGATGCGGACCATGAGGTCCGCGGCCTCGCGGGGCGTCGAGATGTTCTCGTTGCCCCTGGCGCTCTCTTCCGGGCGAATCATCTTGCGCCGCAGCCTGGTCTGCTTCGCACCGAGCTCCGCCATGGTCTGCGACACCCGATCCATCCCCAGCCGTTCGATCAGGATGTTGGTGGCGGAGTTGTCGGACAGCACGATCATCGCAACCGCCAGATCGTGCAGCGACAGCTCGGATCCGCCGTCAGCGAAATACTGAAGCAGACCGCTGCCGCCCACCTGGTCGCCGCGGCCGACGCGCAACCGATCGGCAAGCTTCACCTCTCCGCGATCCGCACGCCGGTACAACTCGATCAGAATCGGGATCTTGATCGCACTGCCCTGGGGGAAGAGCAGATCTTCGTTGACGCCAAACCGTTTGCCAGACCCCAGGTCGACAATCGCGATCCCGACCACGCCGGGAGCGGCGGTGGCGAGGCGCTGGAGCTCTTGCTGAAGCTTGGTTGCGAGCTGGTCGAGATGCTCAGGCTGAGGGACTGCCGACGGCATTGCCAACACTGCCAACACTGCCAAAACTGCCACCATCATTCATCGGCCTCCACGCCTGGCTTGAATGTTGGCAATCTTGGCACTGTTGGCAGTGTTGGCAATGTGGAATCACCGCTATTGCGACCACGGCGGTGCAATGCCGTTCATGCGCGCGTAGGCGATCGACTGCCCCATGTGCTCGTTGTTGTGCAGCAGGATGCGCAGGAACACCCCGTCGGCGACCGCGCCGCGGTTGAAGATCTGCACCTGCTTCTGGCGATCGGCGGTCTTGTAGCCGCTGGCCACCGCGTCGAGCGACTCGCGGAGCAACCGGATCACTTCGGCCTTCTGGGTGATGGATTTCTCGGGATCCTTGCCCAGTTTGGCCAGGTCGATGCCGGTCTTCGCGCCGGCGCGCTCGAGCAGGTAGTAGTTGCCGAGCACGAGGTGCATGTAGACCTCGCTGATCGACCGGACACCCGCGGCGGGACGCCAGCCGAACTTCTCGGCAGGCGTCGCTTCGGCGAGCTGCAGCAGCTGCCGGGAGGTCAGCGCCAGCTCCGGCCCGTAGCCCTGCGCGAGCTCCGGCGCCTGCGCGCGCATGCGCTGGACCAGGCCGCCGATGGCCAGGGCGATGATGAGAGAAGCGAGAACTGATCGACGGTTGATCACGAGTCACCTCGTTGCGAGTGTGCTGACTATGGCGCGGCCCGCTCGGGCACCTGGACTGGCGACCCGGGGCAAATTGCAGCTTTCGCGATCACTGGAGGACCAAGAGATAAAGAGAAAGACTTTTGGTTTCCTCCTGACCTCCTGCCCCTCCTGTAAGAAGCTCACCGGCCATCGAACCGCCCAATTTGCCGCTGAGAGCACTCGGATGCCGCAAGCGGGCGACCCGCGGACCCGCCTTCGCGCTTCGCGCTACGGCGCGGCAAGCCACAGCGGAGCTATTTCCGATGGTGCAGCGAGAACGCCGCCCCCTGCGGATCCATGCAGTTCACAATCCAGTCGCTGCCCGGCACTTCCATCGGGCCATTCAACACCTGGCCGCCGTTCGCCTTCACCCGCTCCGCGCCGGCGTGCACGTCGTCGATGCGGAAGTAGATGCTCCACGCGGGTGGGGCCCCGGCCATCTCCGGCGGCGACTTCATCATGCCGCCGAGGGGGAAGGCGCGGCCGAACATCTGGTACTTGCCCATCTCGCCCATGTCCATCGATTCGGTCGGCTTCCAGCCAAACAATGTCGTATAAAACGTCATCGCCGCGTCGCCGTCCGTGGTGTACAGCTCGTGCCATGACACATCGCCGAGCTTGGGCTCACCTTCCGCCTCCTTGGGCGGCGAGCTCGGCTCGTAAATCGAGAACATCGCCCCCTGCGGATCCTTCATTGTCCGCATCCGGCCGACCGTCGGCACCTCGATCACCGGCGACATAGAGCTGCCCCCGAGGCGTTCGACCTCGGCGACGCCGTCCTCCAGCTTGGTGACGCCGACATACATCCCCCAGTGCGGCGGGACGTTCATTCCCTCCGGGAGGGTCATGACGCCGCCCATCGGGGCACCGTCCGGCCGGATCCACATGTCGTAGGGCTGGGGACTGCTGTCGAACGGCGCGACCGTCCATCCGACCACCGCACCATAGAACCGCTCGGCGGCCTTCATGTCGGACGTGAGCAGTTCGTACCAGAGAAAACGGCCGTGCACTGAAGAATCCGCCATCGAAACACTCCTTGATTGCTAGTCCGCCAGATGGAAACCGACAGTCTAGAACAAGCCGGCGGCGGGCGCATGACGGCCTTGAAACAACGGGGATGGGTGGTGGGACGGAAGGGCCGCGGGTTCGCGGGTTCGCGGCGGGGCCTGGAAAGGCCCCGCCCTTCAGGGGGATACCGACAGCAAGCCCTGAATTCAGCTGACAGGCCGCCGGATCAGCTCCTTTGCCGAAGAGCTACTCCATCCGCACCAGGCCGCGGCGCGCGGCGACTTTGACGGCTTCGGTGCGGCTGGTCACGCCGAGCTTCTCGAACAGATGACCCAGATGGGTCTTCACCGTGCGCTCGCTGATGCCGAGCTCGCCGGCGATCTCCTTGTTGCTCCGGCCATCCGCCATCAGCCGCAGCGTCGCCAGCTCGCGCGGCGTCAGCTGCACCCGCGTCACGCCTTCGGCGAGCTTGGCGGCGGCGGTCGGCGCCAGATAGGTCTTGCCGGCCAGCACGTCGTGGATGCAGGCGATCAGCGCGCTGGCGGTGATGTCCTTGAGGACGTAGGCCTTCGCCCCGGCCTTCAACGCGCGGGTGATGTCCTCGTCCGTGTCGTAGGTGGTGAGCACGATCACGCGCGCGCCCGGATCGCGCTGCCGGATCTGCCAGTCGCTGGGGGGATCCCCCGATAGGGAGAGTCGAGCGGGGTCAACTCCCAACTCCCAACTTCCAATTCCAAAGGGAAGCCGTTCGAACAACGGGGTGAAAGGCCCACGCGAAGCCTTCTTCGTCGGGTTTCCGCCCGATTGTTCGAGCGGTTTCCCTTGGGAGTTGGGAGTTGGAAGTTGGGAGTTGACGTAATAGTCACTCCCCATGACCACCGACGCCACTCCCCTTGCCGTGATCCACGCCGGCGCGACCACTTGTTTCCGGCGCTCACCGGTGCGCAGATGGAGCGCATCGCCTCGCACGGGCAGGTTCGCCGCCCGGCGCGACCATTTGTTTCCGACGCTCACCGATGCGCAGATGGAGCGCATCGCTTCGCACGGGCAGGTCCGCCGGGTGCAGGCCGGGGAAATCCTGATCAGTGAAGGCGAGCAGGGCGTCCCGTTCTTCCTGGTCCGTGAGGGGACGATCGAGATCGTGCAGCTGTCGGACCACGGCGAGACGGTGATCACCGTGCATCGGCGCGGAGAGTTCACCGGCGAGATCAACATGCTGTCGAACCGCCGGTCGCTGGTGCGGGCGCGCGCCGGCGAAGCGGGAGACGTGATCGAGCTCGATCGCGGCCATCTGCTCTCGCTGGTGCAGACCGACTCCGAGTTGAGCGAGATCCTGATGCGCGCGTTCATCCTGCGGCGCGTCGAGCTGATCGCCCACGGCCTCGGCGACGTCGTCCTGCTCGGATCGAATCATTCAGCCGGCACGCTGCGCATCAAGGAGTTCCTGACCCGCAACGGCCACCCCCACGCGTATCTCGACCTCGACCGGACTCCCGAGGCGCAGGACCTGCTCGATCGCTTCCAGATCTCGGTGGACGAGGTGCCGGTGCTGATCTGCCGCGGGAAGACGGTGCTGCGAAATCCGTCGAACAAGAAAATTGCCGACTGCCTGGGGTTCAACGAGCCGATCGATCAAGCCCTGGTCCGGGATTTGGTGGTGATCGGCGCCGGACCGTCCGGGCTGGCGGCGGCGGTGTACGGGGCGTCGGAAGGGCTCGACGTGGTGGTGCTCGAGTCGACGGCGCCGGGCGGACAGGCCGGGTCGAGCTCGAGAATCGAGAACTACCTGGGCTTTCCGACCGGGGTCTCCGGGCAGGAGCTCGCCGGCCGCGCCTATGCGCAGGCGCAGAAGTTCGGCGCGCACGTGTTGATTGCGAAGGGCGCGACCCACTTGACGTGCGAGCGGAAGCCCTATGCGGTGGCGGTGGACGGCGACACCGCGGTGCCGGCGCGGACCGTGATCATCGCCACCGGCGCCGAATACCGGCGGCTGCCGGTCCAGGATCTTTCGAAGTTCGAAGGGACTGGCGTGTACTACGGGGCGACCGCGATGGAAGCGCAGCTCTGCGGCGATGAAGAGGTCATCGTGGTCGGCGGCGGCAACTCGGCCGGCCAGGCCGCGGTGTTCCTGGCGCAGACGGCGCGGCGGGTCTACATGTTCGTGCGCGCCGCCGGCCTTGCCGACACCATGTCCCGCTACCTGATCCGCCGGATCGAGGAGAACCCGGCGATCACGCTGCGCACCAACACTGAGATTGTCGGTCTCGACGGGAAGGACGGCCTGGAGCGCGTGCGCTGCCGCGACAACCGGACCGGTGCCGTCGAAGAGCTGCCCGTGCACCACGTCTTCGTCATGACGGGAGCCAGCCCCAACACCCAGTGGCTGAACGGCTGCGTCGCGGTCGACGACAAGGGCTTCATCAAGACCGGGCCAGACCTGACGCCCGACGAGCTCCGGCAGGCGCGGTGGCCGCTCGGGCGGCCGCCTCACCTGCTCGAGACCAGCTTGCCCGGCGTGTTCGCCGTCGGAGACGTGCGCGCCGGCAACGTGAAACGCGTCGCCTCAGCGGTCGGCGAAGGATCGATCGCGGTCAGCTTCGTCCACCAATTCCTGCGCGAGTGATGTTTCTGCCACGGGCCCCTGTCGAAAAGCCCCGCCCCGCTCCGACCTACGCGCGAAGGACGACGACGGCGTTCGTAGCGCGGAGGCTCCGCCGTCGCTAAAGGTCTGGCGGACTGACTTGGAGGATTCGATGAAATACATGTTGATGATGCACGCGTCGGGGGCGGGGTGGAAGGATGCCGGGATCGGGACCTGGCCGCCGGAGGACATCCGGGCGCACATCGCGTTCATGATGCGCTTCGCCGGCGAGCTGCGGGAGTCGGGTGAGCTGGTGGCGGCCGAGGGGCTGGCCGGACCCGAGGCCGCCCGCGTGGTCCGGGCCGGCACCAACGGCGCACCGGAGGTGACCGACGGCCCGTTCGCGGAAGCCAAGGAGTTTCTCGCCGGCTACTGGATTGTCGACGTCGAAACGCCGGCGCAGGCCTATGCGATCGCGGCGCGGGCCTCGGCGGCGCCCGGGCCGGGCGGGGTCCCGATCCGGATCCCGATCGAGGTACGCGAGGTGATGAGCGCACCGCCGCCGGAGCTGTGACCAGCGGATCGGAGGAGTTCGCCGGTGAGCACATGTTGCGCGACCTCGCGCCGCAGGTGCTCGGCGCGGTGATGCGGCGTTACGGCGACTTCGCCGCGGCGGAAGATGCGGTGCAGGAAGCGCTGATCGCCGCGACCCGGCAATGGCCGCGTGAAGGCGTGCCCGACAATCCGCGAGGATGGCTGATCCACGTCGCGGCACGGCGCATGACCGATCACATCCGCGCCGAGCTGGCGCGCCGGCGCCGCGAGACGCTGGTGGTCATGGAGGCGCCACCGGACCAGCAACTGGCGCCGGCCGCGGACGAAGCCGCGGCGCTGGATCAGGACGACACGCTGATCCTGCTGTTCATGTGCTGTCACCCGGCCCTGACCCGCTCATCGGCCATCGCGCTGACATTGCGGGCGGTGGGAGGCCTCACCACGGCGGAGATCGCCGGGGCTTTCCTGGTGCCCGAGGCCACCATGGCGCAGCGGATCAGCCGCGCCAAGCAACGCATCCGGACCTCGGGCGTGCCCTTCCGGCTGCCGACGGCCGACGAACGCACGGAGCGGCTCGGCGCGGTCCTGCACGTCCTCTACCTGATCTTCAACGAGGGATATGCGACCAGCAGCGGCGCGGCGCTGCATCGCGCCGATCTCTCGAACGAAGCGATCCGGCTGACCCGCGCGGTCCGCAGGGAGCTTCCCGAGAACGGCGAAGTGGCGGGCCTGCTGGCGTTGATGCTGCTGACCGACGCCCGCCGGCCGGCCCGGACCGGCGCTGACGGCGAACTGGTGCCACTCGCCCGGCAGGACCGCAGCTCGTGGAATCGTGAGGCGATCGCCGAAGGCGTCGCGCTGGTGACCGCGACGCTGACGCAGGGATCGATCGGCGCCTATCAGCTGCAGGCCGCAATCGCCGCCGTCCACGACGAATCGCCGCGAGCGGAGGAGACCGACTGGCCGCAGATCCTCGCCCTGTACGGGCTGCTCGAACGGATGTCCGACAATCCCATGGTCACGCTGAATCACGCGATTGCCTTCGCGATGGTGCACGGTCCGCAGGCCGGGCTGCGACGGCTGACGGTGCTCGACGCCGACGCGCGGCTGGCAGGCAGTCACCGGCTCGCCGCGGTGCGCGCCCACCTGATGGAGATGGCCGGCGATCGCGACGGTGCGATCGCCCATTACCTCGCGGCCGCCGCCCGCACGGCCAGCGTGCCGGAGCGGAATTACCTTCACACGCAAGCCGCACGGCTCTCGGCGGGGTCTGAGCGCGGCGGGGTCCGACCGCGCGTGTCAAGGGAGAAGGGATAAGGGACAAGGGAGAATTTCTCCCTTGTCCCTTGTCCCTTCTCCCTTGTCGAGCGAGGCCGTAGTTCAGGCCTCGCCAACCTAAGGCAGCTGGTCGTAATTGACGCAGTACTCCGTGTCGGGCGGCACCCGCGGCCGCGCCACTTTCTTGGTGGTGTCGCTGAAATCGCACGGATGGCGGAGATCGGCCGGCGCCTCGGCGTCGACATCGGTCGGCGAGGTCGGCATGATCTCGTCGTCCTTCGCGCCCTTGACGTCGTAGATCGTCTTCAGCAGCAGCGCATGGCTGATCTGGCGGTACTTCCGGTCGCTGTGCATGAAGTCAGGACCGCCGAACACATACAGCGCGAGCGGCTTGTCGGCCGGAACCGGCAGCGGGTTCGACCCGACGCCGCCGATCGAGATCGATTCCGCTTTGAGCTGCAGAATCGCGACGTCGCTCAGCGTCTTTGCCTCCCCTTCGGCAATCTTCCACTGCGCGGCGTAGCCCTTCTGATTGACGGCCTTGCCGTTGACGAGATCGCCGGCATCGAACGCGAACCGCGAGCAGACCGGCCCGTTCTCGTTCGGCGTCCAATCGCCTTTGGGCTCCCATTTGTACTTCGCCGACAAGGCGCCGTAGTCGGCGACCTCGTTCGATCGGTAGGTGACCTCTTTGCCGCCGTTGACCTGCGAGATGGCGACGTCCTTGCCGACCAGGCACACCGCTTCGTAAGACGACGGGGGCAGCGTGAGGTTGGGGTGCAGCTTCGTCATGTCGTAGCCGGCGGGAAACTGATGCCCATCCTTGCCGAACGTTCCAGAGGGCGCGACCAGATAGCTGCGATGGTCCATCGGATGGCCGTCATGAACCACGCCCTTGCCACGCAGCTGGATCGCCACGTACGACGTACCGACCTTCTTGAAGGCGGTGCCGCCGACGAAATACAGCTCGAGGCTGGCGCGGGCGCGCGGCTGCGGCGCCGGATTGGCGGCGGCCGGCGCCGCCGGTGGTTCCTCTTTGCTGCATCCGGAGAGCAGGCCGGCCGATCCCGCGAGCGATGTCACAACGAACGCACGCCGAGTGATCATGTCGATTACCTCACTAGCGAGAACGGCCCGATCGTATCCGAGGCGGCGGAAGCCCCGCCCTACAATGCCCCGAACATCGCGACGGTCGCCCACACCCGCGGCGACTCGCCGGAGGCCGCCAGCTTACGCTGCGTCTCTTGCAGCGCCCTCGAGGGTGTCTGACCGGCGGCGATGCCGCGGTGCACGCTGACGAACAACGCACCGGCCGGGCCGTCTTCGATGTCCTGCAGCGTCCCGATCACGTGGCGCGTGCCCGCGGTCAGGAATCCCCAGGCGATTCCGACGGAGCCCTCACCCCGAACCGTGCGCTGGCCGGCGGTCGAGCACCCCGCCAGCACGACCAGCCGCGTCTTCGACAGATTCCTCGATGCGATGTCGCGCACCAGCAACCGGCCCTCGGTCGGACCACCGGTCAGCACCAGGTGCGACAGCTCCGGGTAACCGGGCACATCGATCGAATGACTCGCGACGTGCACGACGTCGGCGCCGGGTAGCTCGCGAAGAACGTTGGCGGGCGTGGCCTCGTCTTTCTCGAGCAACCGCGCTCCGGCATAGAGGCCCGCGATCTCCTTCGCTTCACGGCGCGCCGCGGGCAGTGCCACGCCGCCCGCGCCGTCGGCCGCCGAGACGATGACCGTCTTGTGCGCGGGGCGCTCCGGATCCCAGCGGGTGCTCAAGGCCACGGAGGCGCTCGGTGCGACCACGAACGCCGGGCCCGACAGGAGCTCGAGCTCGGACGACTTGTCCCACAAAGCCGACCACGCCACCCGGCTCCACGCGGCATCGGGGATGACGGCCACCGTCGCGGTGGCCCGCAACTGCGGCCACCAGTTTCGAATCGCCAGATCGAAGAGCTCGGCGGAAGCGGCGGTGCGCCGCTCGCCGCGATCGATGGCGCGGCGGTGGCTCATGACCAGCGCCTCGACCCGCGCGAGGCTCGCGGCCGCCGCCGCGGTGCGGACCGAGGCCGACGTAATCCACCAGGTCACCAGACCCGATGCCGACTGATCGAAGAGCAGCACCGCCTCGTCTGGCCGCAGCCGCTGCCGGACCTCCGCAAGCGTCAGCGGCGCCACCCGACGGAGGTCGAGCAGCGTCCGGGCGCGACCGCGCTCCAGCAGCGAGAATGCGGCGGCGTAGTCTTCGTGACCGGCCACCAGGTGCAGACGGGCACTGTCGGAATACAGCGCCCACACCGGATCGAGCGCGGAGATGCGGCTCGGATCACGCGGATCGATCGAGCGCAGCGCCTGCTCGAATGCATCGATGCCGCGCGACGCGGACGCCTTGGCCGCGTCGGTGCGTCCCAGGCTCGCCAGTGCCCGGCTTTCGAGCAGCGAGGCCTCGGCCAGCCGCATCGGCTCTCCAGCCGCCGCGATCAACGCGACCGCTTGCGCGGCGTCGCGGGCCGCGCGGGCCGGATCCGTGGTCTGCCGCACCTCGGCGGACGCCAGCAGCCAGGCGCGCGAGAAGCGCGTCCGCAACGCGTCCGAATCCACGGTCTTCAGCAATGGCTCGGCCTGCTCGAGATCGCGAGTGGCGTCCGCGGCGCGCCCCAGCCGCGCGAGCATCCGCGCGCGATTCATGGCGGCCTCGGCGCGAGGTCCAACCGGCAGGTTCACCGAGGCGTTGCTGACCACTTCGTTCTGAAACAGCAGCGCGGTGAGAGGCAGGGATTCGGTCGACGCAGTGATCGCGCCGGTCGTGAGATAGGCGTGGAGCTGCACCGATCGGTGACGCGGCATGCTGGATCCGGCCTCCAGCCGATGCCGCCAGGTCGCGCCGACATTGCCGAGAAACCGGTTCAGCACCGACGCGTTCAAATGCACCGACGACGCGAGCGTGGTCTCGCCGGTTTCGCCGCACAACCGGATCGCATCGTCGTAGTGCGCCATCGCTCCGGACCAGTCGTTCGTGGTGAACGCGGTCATGCCGAGCAGCCAGTGCAGGCGCGCGGCGACCGCCGACGCATCAAGGCGCTCGGCGCGCCGCAGGACGGCCGTGCCCTCGGCGAGCACCTCGGCGTGGCGCTGCTGCAGCACCGCCAGCCGCGTCCGGGCAAAGCCCGCCCACACGTCGAGGCTCGAGCCGCCGGCGCGGAGCTGTTGCAGCGCGGCGTCGAAGTGCGGACGAATCTCGACCACCGGCCGTTCAGCGCTCTGCGCGGCCAGCCCGGCCGCCAGCTCGCGGACGCCCGCCGCAATCGCCGCGCGGCGCGGACCCACCGCCCCGCGAATCTCCCCGATGGACCGCCCCAGCGAACGATCCGGCCCCGACGCCTCCAGGGCGTCGATGATGCGCGCCGCGTGCGTGAGGTCGGCGTCATCGCCGGTGTTCGCCCACGCCGGCAGGAGGTCGCGCACCACCAGCTCGCGCACTTCCATCGGATCGCGCTGAATCGCTTCGCGCACGGTGTCGAGCGAGACGCCGGGATCGCGCAGCGCCCGATCGAAGTCCTTCCAGGGCCTGGCAGACGAGGGAGAATCGAGCGCGGTCAGCCGGCGGCGCGCTTCGGCGCTCCACTC
The DNA here is from genome assembly GCA_963717745.1 of uncultured Acidobacteriota bacterium. Taxonomy (GTDB): domain Bacteria; phylum Acidobacteriota; class Vicinamibacteria; order Vicinamibacterales; family 2-12-FULL-66-21; genus JACCXG01. The sequence continues at coordinate 100,570 of CAVQXJ010000031.1, read as the reverse complement.
GGAATCGGGGTCGAGCTGCAGATACCGTGTCCACGCCTCTCGCGCCTGCTGCCGGATCTGCAGACGCTCGAGCACGATCGCTTTGCTGAACCAGGCCTCTGCCAGATCGGGCTCGATGGTGAGCGCCTGCTCCAGCGCTTCGAGCGCGCGCGGCACATCCTCCGGCGTACCCGAGGCTTCGGCCCGCGCCAGGCGCGCCGCGCCGAGGTCGGCAGCGACGCGCGCGTTCTTCTGCTGCATCCACACCGATTCCAGAGTGTCGACGCCCGAGTCGTACGCTCCCACGAGCACCTGGGCGACGCCCCAGGCGTGCAGGTTGGCCGCGGTGGGGTCGGCGTTGGCGCGCTTCTGCAGTTCGCCGGCGGCCGCGGTCAGCGCGAGATTGCCGGTCGCCGAACTGCTCCGGTCCGGCGTGCGCAGCCGGCCGTACGCGAATCCACCGGTCAGCCGGCCTTCGACCGGGCGCATGTCGCCGAGGGCCGCGACCACGCCGGCGAGCCGCACATCGACCGGCGAGGGACCGCGACTGGTCGCGGGTACCGTTTCGTTCTGCAGCCCCGCGCCATCGGGCCGCAGCCACACGCGCGCCACCAGCGCCAACACGGCGGCGGCGGCGAGCAACGATCCCGCGACCACGACCCGGCGGCGACGAAAGGGGAGCAGCTGATGAGTCGCAGCCGGCTGTGAGGGCGCGTCCGCAACCACCGCGGCCTCATTGGTGAAGACGATTTCAGCAACCAGCTCGGTACAGGCGTCGCACGACGCCAGATGGCCCTGGAGGGCAGCGCGGCCGGACACGTCCAGCTGGCCGTCGACATACGACGCGATCAGGCTGGAATCCGGACAGGCGCCCAGCGGTGTCAGATGTAGGTCAGGCATTTCGCTCTCGTGGCCGGTTCGCACCGCTCGCAGCGCCACTCATCACAGCAGGGACGGACGCTGCGGCTGGTTTTCCACGTCGGGCCAATCGGCCGTTCCGATCTCGACTCCGGGGGTGCCGATCAGAGCCGTCACGTGTTCCCGGCTCACGCCGCGCGCGTCGAGCTCGCCGCGCAAGGTCTTGATGATGCCCTCGAACCGGCGGTACAGGGGCTTTTGGTCGAGGCCGGTCAGCCGCGAAATCTGCGAGATCTGCAGCCCATGCACAAATCTGTATTTGAGGATCACGCGGTCTTCGTCGCCGAGCGCACGGAGCGCGCCATCGAGCGCGAGCTGAGCCCGATCCGCCTCATCCTGCAGCAACGCCCTGTCAACGGCGGGCGTCGTGCCGTCGGTAGGGACGGCCATCAGGTGCTCTTCCCCGACGAACCGGCGCGGCGTCCGCACCGGAAAAATCTCCGCGAGGCGGCGCAGCTCCGCTTCGGAGACGTCGTGGCGCTCGCGGACCCTCATCACCGCTTCGTCCAGCGTCATGCCGTCCCGCGTCACCAGCTGGTCCAGCAGGACCCCGGCGGTCCCCGCCCGGCGCGCCAGCGCACAGGGCCGCCAGCGCCCCCACAGCGCGGTGCGGCTGTCGAGAAAGTAGCGCTGGACGATGGCGGTCAGGTAGGTGCGCAGGCTGCTCCGCCGTTCGAATTTGCGGAGGACTTCGTAGTCGTTTTCGATGATTTTGAGGCGGATCGCTGACTGAAGCTCCGCAATCGCGTCGGCGTCGAGATGGTGCCGCCGGCCGATGAAATGGGCGACCTGATCGATGACGGCGAGGTGGTCGAGGAACAGGCGTTCGAGTGTCACCGAGGGTGGCGGAAGATTATCACCACGGGCTGCCGGTACACCGGCGGCCAGCCGAACTCTTAATTCTTTAATTGACTCGGCGGAACCAGGTTGCTACAGTCCTCAGGTCATCTCTTAATTGTTTAAGAGTAGTCACCAGTGCCGCGAACACCTTCCCCCGCCCTCACCGACGCCGAAGCCAGGGTCATGGCCGTCCTCTGGGACCGGCAGACCGCCACCGTCGGCGACGTCGTCGTCAGCCTGGCCAAGCAGCGTCCGGTCAGCTACAGCACCGTACAGACGATCCTGCGCATCCTCGAAGAGAAGGCGTACGTCGCGCACGACAAGGTCGCGCGCGCGTTCCTCTATCGCCCGCTCGTCGACGAGCGTCAGGCGCGGCGGCGCGCGCTGCGGCATCTGGCGGGACGGCTCTTCAATGGATCGCCGAGCCTGCTGGTGCTGAACGTGCTGCACGACGAGGAGATGGACCCGGACGAATTGCGCCGGCTGAAGAAACTGATCGCGGACGCCTGAGGAGCCGGCCATGGACCACGTAATCAATTGGGTGTGGCAGGGGGCGCTGGTCGCGGCGATGGCGGCAGCCGTGCTCTGGTTGATGGAGCGCACGCGCGCGCACGCGCGCTTTCAGGTCTGCTGGCTCGCGCTGGTCACGACTGCAGCCCTGCCGCTCTTGTCGGCCGGCCTGCGAGAGGCCACGGCAGTGCCAATCGCGGCGTCGGCGGCGACCTCGGCACGCCGGTCATGACGATGCCGGTCACCTGGTGGACGTCGTCATCTCTGGCGCTGGTCGCTGGCGGTCTGTGGTTCCTGTGGGCGATCGGCCGGGTCGTTGCAGACATCCTGGGCACTCGACGTTCACGCCTCCGCTGCAGTCCGTTCCCGCCGGATCTCGAATCACAGTTGCGGTGCTGGACCGCGATGCGGACACGCGGCCGGCGCGCGCACCTGGCACTGTCGCGGGATGTGGGGGCCGCGGCCGTGCTCGGCGTCGGACGACCGATCGTCGCGGTGGCGCCGGCACTGCTCTCCCGGCTCACGCCCGACGAAATCGATCGCGTCGTCATCCACGAATGGGCTCACGTGCAGCGGCGGGACGATCTCGGCGGGATCGCGCACGCGATCGTTCGCGTGATCGCCGGCTGGCACCCGGCCGTGTGGTGGCTCGAACGCCGCATGCTGATCGAGCGTGAGATCGCCTGTGACGAGACGGCGGTGGCGGTGACCGGCTGCCCCAAGCGGTATGCCGCGTGCTTGACGACCATCGCCGGTCTTCCAACGGCGGCGATCGAGCAGATGGGCGCGATGGGTGTGCTTTCGACGCCCGCGCTCAGCCGCCGTGTGATGAGAATCCTGTCGAGCCGAACGCTCGCGTCGCGGGCATGGTCTGCGAGTGCGGCCCTGATCGCCATTCTGCTGTTGAGCGCCTTTTCGTTCGCGCTTGCCGGGCATCGACTGGTGGAAGTGCCGGAGGCCGGTGCGACGAATTCGGAAGGGAGGGCTTCGTCTGCCGCCCCCCCGGAACCCGTGGCTTCCGCCTTTAGGCGGAAGGCTGCCGCCGGCGCTGCTCTTCCGCCTAACCAGCCTCCGCTAAAGCTACGGCGGTCCGCCGAAGCCTTGGCGAAGGCGGAAGGCGGACGGACGATCCGCGAGACGACCGGCCCCGGGTCGATCGCACGCACTTCGCAGCCGGCAGCAACCGCGGGGCAGTCGGTGGTGACGGCGCCGCTTGCCCACCGTAGCGCGGAGCGCGAAGGTGGGGCTCTCGTCCCGGTCGCGGCGTCGATGCCGTCGCTGCCGGCCATCGACAAGCCGGCGCTTCTCTCGTCGCGTGTGCAGGTATCGGACAGCGGGTCGTCGCCGTGGGCGGCGATCGCGGACGGCGGCGTTTCGGTCGGACGCGGATCGCGGCAGGCTGGAGTGGCAACCGCGAGATTTTTCACTCGATTCGGCAAGAAGATCGCCGGCTCACTCTAGAGGCGTCCATGCGCGTTCAACTCCTCCTCACCGGCACGCTCTGCCTGACCCTTACCACGGCCGGTTCGTCGTCGGAAGGCGAGGCCGCGCGCGCCTTTCTGTCCAGCACGTTCGGCCTGAGCGCGGGAGACTTCACCAAGATCGACGCCGGCGAAGTCGTGGCGCGCGGCACGACCGCCGGCGACGCGCGCGACATCGCCACCTTCGGCATCGTCCGGGTCAAGATCACGCCGGCGTTCTACGTCGAGCGACTCGCCGACATCGTCACCTTCAAAAAAGACGATGCGGTGCTGCAGATTGGGGTGTTCGGCCGGCCGCCGGCGGTGCGCGACGTCGAAGGTCTGACGCTCGACGAGTCCGACATCAAGAGCCTCCGCGACTGCCGGGTCGGACGGTGCGGAGTCCAGCTCTCTGCCGATGCCATCAACCGGTTCCGCCAGGAGATTGACTGGACCCACACCGACGCGCATCAGCGCGCGAACGGCGTGATGCGGCAGGTGCTCGTCGACTATGTCAGCCGCTACCAGCAGGCGGGGACGGACGCCTCGATGCAGTATGCCGACCGCGCCGACGTCACCAACGTGCGAGGTGAGTTCCTGTCGCTGGCTGATTCGGATGCGGGGGGATGGGGACGTTTCAAGCCGCTGCGCCGGCACCTGTTCGAGTATCCCGGTGCGGCCGCGCCCGAGGCCCGCGACCTGGTTTACTGGTCGAAGGAGGTCGTCGGCCGGCGTCCGGTCGCGAGCGTGACGCACCTTGCGATCCTTCCGGGCGCCACGGATTCGCCGGCCGCGTTCACGGTCGGGTCCAAGCAGATCTACGGCACGCATTACTTCGATGCGTCGCTGGGCCTCACGGTTCTGGTGCGCGATTCCTTGTCTCCCTCGCCGGCCACGTATGTGGCCTACCTGAACCGGTCGCGGGTCGACATCTTCGGCGGGATGTTCGGCGGGCTTGCGCGCAAGCTCGTGGCCTCGAAAGCGCGGGGCACCGTCGCGGATCAGCTCGGACGGCTGCGCACGCGCCTGGAGCACGATTTCGCTGCGCGGGGCGGGGTTTAGGTTAGCGGGCTGGTAAAGATCCCGCGTGTCAAGGGAGAAGGCAAAAGGGATAAGGGAGAACTACGGCTGCAACGGCGCTTCTCCGCTACACTGAGGGTTCGACCAACGCCATGCGCGCCCTCTTTCTCGCCGGCATCGCCCTTCTTCTAGCTGCGGCGCCATCCTCCGGACAGACCCGGCCGCCGCAGGCGACGATCGCACCCTTCGTGGAAGCCAACGGGGTGCGTCCCGGTTCGCCGATCCGCGTGGCGCTCACCGTGACACTGCCCGAAGGGCTGCACGTCCAATCCGACACGCCGCGGGACCCGTCGCTGATCCCGACCGTGCTCACGATCGACGCGCCCCCCGGCGTCAGAGTCACGCAGCTGGTCTTCCCGCACCCGACCGACTTCGCGCAGGAAGGGCAATCGCAGCCGCTGAGGGTGTTCGAGCACGAGTTCGTGGTCGGGGCCGAGCTCGAGATCGAGCGTGGCGTTCCGTCCGGCGAGCTGGCGATCCCCGCACGGCTTCGTTATCAGGCGTGCGACGACAAGGTCTGCTTCCGGCCGATCACCGCGACGACAGGCTGGACGCTGCGGGTGGTGCCGGCGGGAGCAGCCGTGACCCCGGCCAATCGTGAGGTGTTCACGCGGCTCACGGCGGGCCGCCGCACCGGACCGCCGGCGGCGCGCACCGCCGATCCCGTGACCGCCCCGGCTCCGGCCCCGCCGGTCGATCCGCGCGACTTGTCGAAGCTCGATGCCTTCACGGTGGCCGGTACGACCGGCGGCTACCTGCGGACGCAGGCCTTCCTCGAGTTCATCCACGATGCCGAACAGGGCATCGCGCGAAAGGGGATCTTCGAAGGACGCGGCCCGGTCGCGATCCTGGTGCTGATCCTGCTCGGCGGGCTCGCGCTCAACCTCACCCCGTGCGTGCTGCCGATGATTCCGATCAACCTGGCGATCATCGGCGCCGGGGCGCAGGCCGGATCGCGGCGCCGCGGCTTTCTGCTCGGCTCGACCTACGGCGCGGCGATGGCGGTCGTCTACGGCGTCCTCGGGCTGATCGTGATTCTCACCGCCGGGACCTTCGGCACGATCAACGCCTCGCCGTGGTTCAACGCCGGCATCGCGGCGCTGTTCGTCGTGCTCGGCCTGGCGATGTTCGACGTGGTCAACATCGATTTCTCGCGCTTCTCGAGCAGCATGCGCGGACCCGCCCAGCGCGGCACGTTCGCGGTGGCCTTCACGATGGGCGCGGTCGCGGCCCTGCTCGCCGGGGCGTGCGTCGCACCGGTCGTCATTCAAGTCGTGCTGTTCTCCAGCAGTCTTTACGCGAGCGGCACCTCGCTGGCACTGGCGCTGCCATTCGTGCTCGGCCTGGGCATGGCGATCCCCTGGCCGATCGCCGGTGCCGGCCTGGCGGCCCTGCCGAAGCCGGGCATGTGGATGGTGCGGGTGAAGCAGGCGTTCGGCGTGCTGATCCTTGCGACCGCGGTCTACTACGGCTATGTCGCCTACACGCTGTTCGCCAACCTTCGCGTGGACGCGGGGGAAGTCAGCAGCAGCGTCCAGGAGAAGCTCGGCGCCGGCTGGACCAGCTCGCTGGCTGCCGGCCTCGACCGCGCGGAGCGCGAACAGAAGCCGGTCCTGATCGACTTCTGGGCCACCTGGTGCAAGAACTGCCTGACGATGGACAAGACGACGCTGGCGGATCCAGCGGTGACGGCGGCGCTGTCGAACTACGTGAAGGTCAAGTTCCAGGCCGAGGACCCAGAGGTCGAACCCGCCAAGTCGCTGATGACGCGCTTCAAGGCGATCGGGCTACCCACGTATGTGATCCTGCGGCCCAATGCTCTCAGCAGCGACGCGGGTAAAGCGCAGCGACAGCAATAACAGGAGGGCCAGGAGATCAGGAGGTTTTGGTCTTCTGTCTTCTGAAATGAATTTCTCCTGATCTCCTGGCCCTCCTGTAAAGGCAGGCGCCGCTAGCAAGGCTGGCGCGACTATTTGGCCTTGCCCTTCAACTCCGCAACGGTTTTCACCCAGTAGGCCTTCGACCCGATGTAGCCCTTGGTGTCGGGCATCGCGGCGAGGATGGTGCGGCGGACTTCGAGGATGTCGATCTTGCCTTCCTTCTTGTAGAGCACTTCCCCGCCCGGCGCGATCACCATCGTCAGCGGCATCGACGGGTTCCATTTCTCGCCCCAGGCCGCCTGAAGGCCGGCGCGATCGGCGGTGGCGAACTGCTTGTTCTGGCTCGATGCGTATTCCTTCTTGAGGAAGGCCATGACCGGCGCCGCATCGGCCGGCGGGTTGGTGTTGATGGTCACCAGGTCGAAGGCGCGCTTGCGGTACATGCGGTAGGTGGTTTCGAGATCGAAGAACTGTCCCGCGCAGGTGGCGCAGCTGGTCGACCAGAAGTTGACGAGCATGACCTTGTCGGTGGAGTTGGCGCGCAGCTTCTTCAAGTCCTCGGCGCCGACCATCTCGACGTTGACCGGCTCGGCCTGGATCCGCGCCCACTCCTGTTCGACGCCCGATGCCTTCGACAGCCATTTCGTGGTGCAGCCGAACGCGGTGGTCTCCGCGACCGTCACCGGCTTATCGGCGAGCAACGCGTCGATCGCGTTCCTGGCGTCCTGCGTCTTCACGAGCTCTTCGCGCTGGTTGTCGTCGATCCGGCCCTGGTAGCGGAGCTTGCGCTGCTGGTCGAAGATGAAGATGTGGGGGGTGGCCACCGCGCCAAACTTGATCGAGATCGCCTGGGTGTCGCCGTCGTACAGGTACGGCCACTCGATGCCGCGCAGCCGGGCCCGAAGCTTCATCTCGGGCAGCGAATCAGTGACGTCCGTGTATCCGAGCTCGTCGAGCCGGACCGTCTTGGGATTGTTCGGATTGATCGCGACCAGCGTCACGCCCTTGCGGCGGTAGTCCTCGTAGAGCTTTTCGATGCGGCTCTCGTACAACTGCGAGACTGGACAGTGGTTGCTCTCGAACACGACCGCCAGCAGCTTGGTGCTCGCGTATTGTCCGGCCTTGTGAGTCTTGCCGTCGACACCCGGCAGGCTGAAATCGGGCAGCGCCGCGCCGATCGGCAGCACCGGGTGCTCGAGATTGGCCTGAATCCCACGACCGGTGCCCTGCGCGGGCGCCTGGCCGCGAGCCACGATGGGCGTCGTGCCGATGGGCAGCGCGATCAGCGCCACACCTGCTGCGAGTGTCCCGACGAGTCGCTTCATGGTTGTCCTCTTCAAGGTCAGGGTTGTGACCAGTAGGCTTGCTGTCCAGGGAACTTCGGATCTTCGGGAAGGTTCGCGAGAATGGCGCGGCGCAGCTTCATGAAGTCGAGCTCGCCGAGCTCCTGGTAGACGACGTCGCCGTTCGGTGCGAGCAGGATCGTGAACGGCACCGGGGCCGGCATCTTCGGGTCGAAGGCGGCCTGCAGACCGTAGACGTCAGCCGTCGCAAACAGCAGATTGCGGTGCGACGCCTTGTGCGTCTTCAGGAACTCGAGCACGCCGGCGCGCTCCTCCGGATCGTTGACCGACACGGTGACGAGCTCGAGGTTGCGCGCCTTGTACATGCGATAGGTCGCTTCGAGATCGGGAAACTCGCTGGCACATGGCGCGCACCAGGTCGCCCAGAAATTGATCAGGAGCAGCTTGCCGGTGCCGTTCTGGCGGAGCTTCTTGAGATCCTCGGCGGCCGCCATCTCCACCGTGACCGGGGTGTCGACATCGGCGGCCGGCGTTGCCGGGGGCGTCGCGAGCCCCTTCACCGGACAGCCCTCGACCGGGGTCCGTGCCGTCGCCACCGTCTGTCCACCGAGCACCGCGTCAAGAGCCGTGCGGGCGTCGGTGTCCGCGCTCCCGGAGCCCGCGGCGCGATCGCCGATCCGGCCCTGGTATCGAAGCGTGCGCGCCTGATCGAAGACGAAGATATGTGGTGCGGAGACGACCCCGAACTTCTTCGCCACACTTTGATCGGCATCCGACAAGTAGGGATAGTCGATCCGCCGGTGGGCGGCGCGCACTTTCATGTCGTCGAGCGACTCGCCGACGTCCGAATAGCCGAGATCCGCCAACTGGATCGCCGCCGGCGAATTCGGGTTGATCGCCACGACCGATACTCCCCGGCCGCGGTAGTCCTCGTGCAGCTTGCGAATACGCGATTCGTATTCCTGCGAGGCGGGACAGCTGTTCCCGGTGAACACCACCGCCAGCGCCCGGCTCCCCGCATAGTCGCGAAGGGCATGGCTCTTCCCATCGATCCCGGCCAACGAGAACTCGGGGGCCGCCGTCCCGATTGGCAACCCTGCCGGTTCCTTCCCGCTGCACCCAGCCGCGATCAGGCTGAACACGACCGTACACAACCGCCGCATCATCGGGCCGAAGATTAGCATTTGGGTCCGGGGTTTGCACGCACCCTACCCGGAGGACACAGATGGCCAAGTATGGAAAGGCAGCGAACAAGCGCGTCGAGTCGGCCGTGCGGCGAAAGAAGAAGGGCACGCTGAAGAGCAGCTCCGGCCGGAAAGTGACCAGCCGGAAGCAGGCGATCGCGATCGGCCTGAGCGAGGCGCGCGAGAAGGGAGCGAAGGTTCCGGCGCGGAAGACGTCACGTAAGACCTCCGGCTCGAGCGCCCGGAAGTCCACCGCCAAGAAGAGGTAGTAATGGCAGTACGTGGGCACGCAGTCCGCTACGCCGTGGTTGGGCTGGGACATATCGCACAGGTCGCGATGCTGCCGGCGTTCGCGCATGCGCGGCGTAACTCTCGACTCACGGCGCTGGTCAGCGACGATCGGGTCAAGCTGAAGGCGCTGGCCGCCAGATATGGCGTCGAGCACACGTTCACCTACGACGAGTACGACGCCTGCCTCGAGCAGGTCGACGCGGTTTACATCGCGCTGCCGAACTCGCTGCACGCGGAGTACACGATTCGGGCGGCGCGGGCCGGGGTCCATGTGCTCTGCGAAAAGCCGATGGCGGTCACGGCTCAGGAATGCCGTCAGATGATTGCGGCATGCCGGCGGCACCGGGTCCGTCTGATGATCGCGTATCGGCTGCACTTCGAGGAAATCAACCTGCGGGTGGTCGATCTGGTGCGCCGTGGCCGGATCGGAGAGCCGAAGTTCTTCAACTCGTCGTTCGCGATGACGGTGAAGCCGGGGGACATCCGCACCAGGAAGAACATGGGCGGCGGCTCCTTGTACGACATCGGGGTCTATTGCATCAACGCTGCCCGCTACCTGTTCCACGCCGAACCGCGCGAGGTCATGGCGATCTCGGTGAACAGCGGCACCGCCAGGCTCGCCGAGATCGACGAGTCGACGGGGGCGCTGCTCCGCTTCGAGGGCGAGCGCGTGGCGGCGTTCGTGACCAGCTTCAACGCCACCGATGTCGCGTCGTACCGGATCGTGGGTTCAAAGGGGCAGATCCACGTCGATCCGGCGTACGAGTATGCGGAGGGCCTCGAATACGAGCTCACAGTCGAGGGCAAGAGCACCCGCAAGCGGATCGGCAAGCGCGATCAGTTCGCACCGCAGCTGTTGTATTTCTCGGACTGCATCCGGAAGAACCGCGAGCCCGAGCCCTCGGGCGAGGAAGGTCTGCAGGACGTGCGGATCGTCGAGGCGCTCTACAAGTCGGCGAAGACGGGAAGGGCCGTCAAGCTGCCGCCGTTCACCAAGACCAAGCGGCCCACGGGGAAACAGCGAATCACCCGGCCGGGGGTCAGGAAACCGGCGCTGGTCAAGGTCGAAAGCGCCGGCGAATGACGGGGGCCCCGGGCTTGCCGCGCCGTAGCGCGAAGCGCGAAGGGGGGTTCGCGGGTTCGCGGCTCGGGCATTGAGCAAGGCCGGCGCCTGATTGACCGCTGATAGCTGCCAACTGGAAGCTGGCGCCGCGCGGGTGTTAGCCTTGATCTCTCGATGCCGCATTCGCGCCCCGATCGCCGGACGTTTCTGCAGACGCTCGTAGCGTTGTCCGCGCTACCGGCGCCGGGTGCAGCTCGGCAGGGACGAGTCGCGGCGGGTGGTCACCACGTCCACCCCGGCGGGCAGATACAGGACGCCCTGGAGGCCGCCGCGCGCGATCCCGTCGACAAGAAGGTGTTCGTCCACGCCGGCACCTATCGTCCGCGCGCGAAAGGTCAGGCGCTGATCTGGTTCAACGCGCGGCACGACGGCATCACGCTCGAGGCAGTGGGCGAGGTGACCCTCACCGCCGCCAATCCCGAGGTCGCCGACCGCGACGCGCCCAGCTACCCCTGCCGTCGTCAACCACGTCGTGTATTTCGGCGACGGCGTCACGCGCAACACCGTGCTGCGCGGGTTCCGGATCACCGGCGCGAACAACTTCACCACCGGGTCCGGCGATCGCTCGCCGATCGAATCGGACGATGTGCGGAAGACGCCGTTCTTCTACGCCGACGGTGGCGGCATCAAGATCTACGCGCGCTCGTACCCGACGATCGAGCAGGTCGAGATCTCCGGCAACTACAGCAGTCCCTGCGGCGGCGGGGTGTCGGTCGAGCATCTCGATCAGGTGCAGGAGTCGGTGCTGTTTCGCAGCTGTGTCTTCCGGAACAACCGCACGCAGATCACCGGGTCGGCCCTCGACGTCCTGCACGGCAGCCGCGCGACGCTCGAGAACTGCCTGTTCGCCGGCAATCTGGCCAATCTGGGCGTCGACTATGTGGGCATGCTCAGCGGCGGTGAATACCATCCGGAGCACGGCTCCGGCGCGCTCACCGTGTTCGCGCGGTCACGCGTGTCGGTGACCAGATGCACGTTCACGGACAACTGGAACGGGGTCGACGACGACGGCTCCGGGAGCACCTACGTCGACTCGATCTTCTGGAAGAACACGCGGCCGGGCGGGATCTCGCCGGGGCCGCGCTACGAGCTCGACATCGTCGATGCCGCGGGCGTGCGAGGGTCATTCATTCACGGGGACGTCAACGACCTCCGGCGCACCATCGACCCGAAGGCCAATACGTTCGATCCACCGGATCCGCGGTTCGACGCCGCCTTCGTGCCGCAGGCGCCTGAGTACGCGCGGGTTGGGTATCGGCCGGTCACGCGGGGACCTTCGGCCTGACCGGCCGATGACAACCCGCGCGTGTCAAGGGAGAAGGCAGAAGGGAAAAGGGAGAACGCTTCACGCTTTCAGCAACAATTGGCCGGAAGAAGACACGCCTATTGCTCCCGCACCTCGAGGACCGAATTGATCTTGAACGGCCCCGCCACTTTCTGCGCCTTTCCCGACGGCCACTGCACGTCGATGCCGTCGATCGACTCCGCCGCCCCCAGACCGAAGTACAACGGATACAGGCTGTGCGACAGATAGCCTGAGTTTCCGTCGAACACCTTCGTATAGGTCGCGCCGCCGGCGGCGACTTTGACGATCGCACCCAGGCCATCGCGATTCGACGCGGTGCCGGTGAGCTTCACCGCGGCGTAGTGGACCCGGGCCTTCTCGGTCAGGTCGCTGACCAGCACCATCGGCGCCGCGTTGAAGTCGTTGGTGACGATATCGAGATCGCCGTCGCCGTCGACGTCGAAGATGACCGAGGAGCGGGTCCCGCGGGCGCCCCAGATCGCAATGCGCCCCTTTTCGCCCTGCGCATCCTTGTGGCCGCGATCGGCGCCGGAAGCGTCGAGCTCGAAGAACGGCGTCGAGACTCCTCCCGATCGCGGCTCGACGCCCAGCGCGAATTCGGCGTCGACGAATCGGCGGCCGCCATCGTTCAGCTTCACCGAATTCAGCATGTAGCGCTCGGGATAGTTCATGCCCGCCGCGATGAAGGCATCGTCGAACCCATCGGCGTTGAGATCGCCGACGCTGGGCCCCCATGGGCAGTAGTTCTCCGCGCCGATCCCATCCGAGACTTCCCGAAACTTCCCAGGCCCTTCTTTCAGGAAGAAGCTGTTGCCCCAGAGGCTGGTCTTGCCGGTGCCGCGGAAAGAGACCGGCCACTTCATCGTGGACTTGACCTTGTCCTGTTCTGGGGGCGTCGGATGACTCATGTCGGAGTGCATGTCGGTGATGAAGATGTCGAGCTTCCCGTCGTTGTTGAAGTCGAACACCTTGATCCCCATCGCCCCCCACGAGGTGCGCGGAAACACCTGACGGCTCTTGCGAACGAAGCCCTTGCCGCGCGCGTTCTCGTAATACTGATCGTCCCCTTGCATGTTGACGAGATACAGGTCCTGCCACCCGTCGTCGTTCACGTCGACCGCACTCGCGTCGCCGGTCCAGGAGACGTCAATCAGCCCCGCCTGCTTCGACGCGTCGACGAAGCGGGTGCCCCCTTCGTTGTGATACAGGATGCTGCGCTCCGCGCGCGCCGGCTGAAGATGACCGGCGAAGGCGTCCTCGAACGCCGTGTAGTACTTGTAGCCTTCACCGGCGACGGTCTCGGTCGTATAGCGGCCGACGTTGACCAGAAACAGATCGAGGCGGCCGTCGCGGTCGTAGTCGAAGAAGACCGCACCCGACGAATGGCCGGTGTAGGCCAGTCCTGAGGCGGCCGTGACGTCGCGGAAGCGGCCCTTGCCATCGTTTTCGAACAGCAGGTTCCCGCCGCGCACCGTCGTCACGTAGAGATCGGCGTCGCCGTCGTTGTCGATGTCGCCAAACGACGCGCTCACGCTGACGCGGTCCGGCACGGCCACCGCGGCCACGGCGGTGATGTCCTGGAACTTTCCGCCGCCCGCGTTCTTCCAGAGCTGATTGCCGCCGACCTGATTGACGAAATAGATGTCGGACCGCCCATCGCCGTCCACGTCGGCGATCGCGAGACCGTTGCCGTGATCGTAGTGCGCCGCCTTGTAGGTCTTTCCGGCGTCGGCGACGATGTGGTGCTGGAAGGTGATGCCGCTTTCGGCGCGGCGGTCCGTGAACCGGAAGCCGTGAAACGCGGAGACACCCTGAATGGCCTTGGCCTGCGCGTCGCCGAGCTTTCGCAGCCACGAGGTGTCCTGCAGGTCGTCGGGCACGTAACGGATGGCCGCGTCACGCGCGGGGGCCTGCGCGTCAGAGGCCCCGGTGCGCGCGCGGGCGCCGAGGAGAAGCGGCGTCGCCACCGCGACGCCGGCGAGCAAGAGCGCAGTCGTAATCTGTCCGAGTCGCGGAGCCATGTTCGTACGACTGTATCAAAGAGCCGCGATCCGTAGTCTGTGGTCCGCAGTCCGCAGTCCGGCCCGAGCCGCTGGGCGCAACGGGGGTCAAAGGCGCAGCAACCAGCGAATCGCAGCGCCTTCGACCTTGATAGTTCGAGCGACTCTCGGGATTTGCGGATCACGGACCACGGCCACGGACCACGGGCCACGGGCCACGGGCCACGGGCCACGGACGGCCGCGAGGTCTTTGACGCCGAGCGGCTCAACAGCTATCGTGCACCACTCGACGCGCATGCCCCGATTCTCGATCCTCGTTCGTCGCACCCATATGTACCTGGCGCTGTTCCTGTTTCCGTGGCTGCTGATGTACGCGCTCAGCACCGCGGCCATGAACCATCGCGCGCTGTTCGTCGATGCTTCGGGCGCGAGCGCCCCGCCGTTCGAGCGCGAGCGTGAGCTGCTCTACGAAGGGGTTTTTGCCGATGACGCCGACCTCAGAGCGATCTCGCGGCAGATTCTGGCGTCGGTCGACCTCGACGGCGCCCACGGCGTGACCCGGCGCAAGGATGGCGCGATCGTGATCACCCGCAACGATCTGCTCACACCGCGGCGGCTCACCTACACGCCACCGGATCGCCGGCTGGTGATTGAGAGAATGCCGCACCGCACCAATGCGATGCTCGAGCGGTTCCACCGGCGGCGGGGCTACGCCACCGGCTATGCGCTCGACACCGTCTGGGCGGTCTCCGTCGATCTCGTGATCGTCGCGATGGTGTTCTGGGTGCTCTCAGGCCTGTGGATGTGGTGGGAAATGAAAGTCACCCGTCCGCTCGGGGCGCTCGCGCTGGCGGGCGGCGCCGGGCTTTTCATGCTGTTCCTGCTGACGATCTGACGCCGTGGCGATGACCCTCCCCCACCTCAATCGCCGTGTGCACCTGTATCTCGGACTGGCGCTGTTACCGTGGTTCTTCATGTACGGCATCTCGTCGGTGCCCTTCGCCCACAACCAGTATTTCGAGCGCCGCGACGCCGCCAGGGGATTGTCGATGTGGACCCTGCGCGCAGCGCACGACGTCGACGCGGCAATCCCGGCGAGCTCCGAAGACCTGCGGGCGTTCGGCGCCGGCCTGCTGCAGCGCGCCGGCATCCAGCCGAGCACTTTCGGCGCCTACCGCCAGAGCCCGACCCAGGTGAACGTCTACGTCTACTCGTTCTGGACGTCCACGCAGCTGAAATACTTCGCGGACCAGAAGCGGCTCACCGTCGAGGATCGCCGCTTTCGATGGGACCACTTCCTCACCGGCATGCACGCGCGCGGCGGCTTCGACCAGGAAGCGCTGCTCGTCCGCTCCTGGAGCGTCGTCGTCGATCTGGTCTGCGCCGCGATCGTGCTGTGGATTGCCTCGGGTCTCTATATGTGGTGGGGATTGCCGGGATCGCGCCGCTGGGGCTGGCTGGCGATCGTGGCGGGGACGATGGCGTTCGTGGTGTTTACGTGGCGCCTGTGAGAGTGCCGTTCCCGGCCCCGCCGGGTTCCGGACCACGGACTGCGGATCACGGATAGCGGACTGAGAACATGTTCATCATCGAGCTGATCTACAAAGCCGACCTCGCCCGGATCGACGCGCACATGAAGGCGCATGTCGCCTTCCTGAAGAAGCACTACGCCTCCGGGCATTTCCTGGTATCGGGACGAAAGATTCCCAGGGATGGCGGGATCATCCTGGCGGTCGGAAAGAACCGCCAGGAGATTGAAGCGATCGCGGGGCAAGATCCCTTCTACACGCACGGCCTCGTCGACATCCGAGTCATCGAGTTCCGCGCCAGTCAGCGGGCCGACGACATTCAGACCCGGATCGAGCTCAGTTCGCGCGAAGCTTAGGGTTCGCACGCGAATAGAGGTGTCATCTTGGGCGCCGAGGCGCCCGCCCGGCAAGGCGCGAGGAGCGCGCAAACCGGGCGTATGTAAGCGACGAGCAACGCAGCCCGGCGGGATGCATCGGCGGCCAAGGTGGCGCCTCTATTCCCGTGCGAGGCCTTAGTAGAGAACAAGGGCCTGGCTCGCAGCCTTGAAGGCCGCCGCCTCGCGGTCCCATTCCTCGAGCAGCGCTGGCAACCGGCCCGCATCGATGGCGAGCCTCACCTTGTCGGAGCCGGTCAACCGGTCGATGGTTTTCCCCCAGGCGAAATCAGCCCGGTGTTGCCGGCGAATCTCCTCGATCAGCAGCAGTGCGGTACGCACGGGGCGATAGGCCTGCCGATCGGTAACGTCGAAGCGGATCCCCGGGAGGGTTTGTCCGGGGAACTTCGCGGCGGTCGCGGTCACGGCCATGGTGATCGGCTCGAAGCGAATGCCTGGCAGGCCCATGGCGTTCATCGCCGCCGATACCTGCGGCGCGTTCAGCCATGGCGCGCCAATCTGCTCGAACGGGCGATCGGTGCCCCGGCCCTCGGTGAGATTCGTGCCCTCGAAGTAGACCGAGCCCGGATAGCTGGTCAGCGCCGCCAGCGACCGCAGGTTCGGAGATGGGTTCACCCAGGGCAATCCGGTCTCGTCCTGCCACTGCGATCGGCGCCAGTTCGCCACGCGAGCGACGATCAGCTCCGCGCCGATGCCGTACTTCGTGTTGAACAGCGTGGCCAGCTCTCCGACCGTCAGGCCATGGCGCGCGGGGATCGGATACATCCCGACGAACGATTTGAATTTCGGATCGAGCAGCGCGCCTTCGACGATCTCGCCGCCAATCGGGTTCGGCCGGTCCAGCACGACGAACGGGATCTTCCGCTTCGCGGCGGCCTGCATCGCCAGCGCCATGGTCGACACGTAGGTCCAGGTGCGGCCGCCGACTTCCTGCAGGTCGTAGACCAGCACGTCGACATCACGCAGCATCTCGTCGGTGGGGCCGCGATCCTCCGACTTGTAGAGCGAGAAAATCGGCACGCCGGTCTTCGGATCCTTCTCGTCTTCGATCTTCGCGCCGGCGTCGGCGGTGCCACGGATGCCGTGCTCCGGCGCCAGCAGCGCGACCAGCTTCAGATCCTTGTGCCGGGCGATCAGATCGATGTCCGGACGGCGCTCACGGTCGATCCCGCTGTGGTTGGTGATGAGACCGACGCGCTTGCCTCGCAGCACCGCCGGCACATCGGCCAGGAATGTCTCGATGCCGGGGCGCACGGGGCCGGCGTCTTGCGCCGCGGCGGTGAGCGACAGTGAAACCACGGTCAGGAAAAGGAATATTCGCTGCATGAGTCCTTGTTCAGCGACAGCCGCCCCCTTACGCACGCTTCGCTATCAGAGCGACGACGCGACGAGACGACGACACGACGTGAGTAGTTCAAGAGCCGAATCAACCAGTTACATCGTATCGTCGTACCGTCGTGTCGTCGCCCTGATAGCGAAGCGTCCGTGACAAGCGTGCGCCGCCCGTATTCAGCGATGGTCAACGATGGACGCATGCCGCGCCAGACGCAGCTCGAGGTGACGGCGAACGTCGGGCCACTCGGATGCCAGGATGCTGTAAATGAAGGTATCCCGCACGGTGCCGTCGCGCCGCGCCGCGTGATGGCGGATGACGCCGTCCCTCTTCGCGCCGATGCCTTCGATCGCCCGCTGCGAGCGGAAGTTGAAGTTGTCGGTCCGCAGACCGATCACCTTGCACCCCAGCGTGTCGAACCCGTGCCCGAGCAGCAGCAGCTTGCAGGTGGTGTTGAGCGATGTCCGCTGCCGGCTCTGGCCGTACCAGGTGTAGCCGATCTCGACCCGGTCGATGGCCGGCACGATGTCGTGGTACCGGGTAGACCCGACGATCGCGCCGCTGGCGAGATCGCGAATCGCCCACGGCAGCATGTCCCCGTCCTGCTGCCCTGTCAGCGCGGTCGCGACATAGTCGGCCATGCCGTCCGGCGCCGGGACGCTGGTGAACCACAGCTCCCACAGCCGACCGTCAGAGGAGGCGTCGCCGAGCGCGGTGGCGTGGTCTTGAGTCAGTGGCTCCAGCCGGATCCCATCACGTTCAAGAGTGACCGGGCGCACTTCGATCATGAAGTCAGTATTTCAGAAACCGCGCGTCGAAAGAGGGGGCGTTCTAAAGCCCTTCGAGCCGCGCCGTCGCGTCGCCGAACCGATCCAGCTTCACGCCCATCCGGTCCATCAGCGAGAGGTGCAGGCGGCATGCCTGGCGCTGATCGTCTGGCTTCTCCAGATAGTCGAGGATGCGTCCGGGCTTGATAGTGCCGCCCCCCTTGCCGGTCAACAGGATCGGCAACTGGCCGGCGCCGTGGGCGTCGCCGTCGAACAGGCTCGAGGTGCACATCAGGATCGAGTTGTCGAGCAGCGTGCCGTCGCCTTCGGGGATTTCCTTCATGCGCTGGGTCAGGTAGGCGAACTGGGCGATGTGGTACTGATTGGTCTTCAGATACATCGCTTCCTTGTCGGCGGCGCGGCCGTTGTGGGTCAGGTCGAGGTGCAGCGCCCCCTGCACGCCTTCCAGGAACTTGAAGTTCATCTGCGACAGGTCGTTGTTCAGCATCAGCGTCGCGATGCGGGTCTTGTCCATCTGGAACGCCAGCACCACCAGATCCAGCATCAGCTTCATGTGATCCGGCACGTCCTGCGGCAGCTCGTTGGCCGGACGCGGCATGTCGGGCTGCGTGAGCGTGGGGCGCCAGCCTTCGAGGCGCTCTTCCTTCGAGGCGCGCTCGATCCGCTTCTCGATGTCGCGAATCGATTCGAAATACTCACTGAGCTTGGCGTTGTCGCTCTTGCTGATGCGCGGGCGCAGGCTCTGCGAGTCCTGCCGCACCTCGTCCAGGATGCTGCGATCGAGCTTGCGGCCGGTGCCATCGCCCACCAGGCGGTCGAAGGTCCGCGAGGGATAGATCTCCTTGGTCGCGGGCTTGGTCGGAGAGATCCACGACACGCTGGAGCCGTAGATCATCGACAGCCCGTCTTCGAGCCGCAGCTCGTTCGGCTCGATGCCCAGGACCAGACTCGGAATCGCCGTCTGGCTGCCCACCTGCGAGGCCAGAATCTGGTCCATCGAGGTGCCGACCCGGATCTCTTTCGGATCGAGGCTGACCGGCGCCCCCGACAGCACGTTCATCCGTCCGAGGTGCGGGCTGGTCGAGACGGCCGCCGTCTGGTTGAACAGGCCCTGAATGAAGACCATGTCCTCACGATGCGGCAGCATCGGCAGCAGTCCCGGGCCGATCTCCATGCTGGCGCCGGCGCCCTTGGCCCACCAGTGAATCGGCTCGACGCCGTTCGAGAAGAACACGATCCCCAGCCGCAGCGGCGGCGTATTCGCCCTGGCCGCGGCCACGGTCTGGCCGACGAGCGGCAGCGACTCCATCCAGGGCAGCGCCAGCGCGACCCCCATGCCTCGCAGGAAGTAACGCCGTGACGGGGTGCCGGAATGACTGTGCGTCGATGCTCATCGGGTACCTGCTGTCGGCTCGAACTGAGGTTTGGCGTTGCTGGTGGCAGTGGCGATCGCGGCAGCGGCGCCGTCGCCGTCCGCACGATAACGGAACTGCCGGCTGGTGACGATCCTGAGGGCCAGATCGGAGAAGGACGCGTTGGCGCCAGCCGCCGTCATCTCGGCGATCAGCGGGCGATCGGAAGCGAGCATGGTTCGGCCCAGCGCGTATCCCAGCATCTTCCTCGAGAGCGTGGTCATCACCTGCTTGTCCTTGCCCTGGAGATACTCCAGCAGGCCGCTCGCGCCGGCGATGGTTTTCTTATCGGCGAACTCGCCGGTGTCGTCCACCGCCTGGCCGTCGGGGTACTTCGCGCGGGACCGGCCGACCGCGTCGAATCCTTCGAGCGGGAAGCCGAGCGGGTCGATCCGGAGGTGGCACGCCGCGCAGGTCGCGTTGCGTTTGTGCTCGGTCAGGCGCTGCCGCAGCGTCTGGCCGTTGAACGACTTGTCGTCGCCGGGAAGCGTCCCGGCGTCGGCCGGCGGCGGCGGGGTCGGCGCTCCGAGTACGCGGCGCAACACCCAGTCGCCCCGCTTGACCGGGCTGGTCCGGAGCGGCGCCGACGTGGTCGTCAGCACCGAGCCGAGACGGAGTGCGCCACCGCGATTGAACGCGTTCGCGCCATCCACCTTCACCACCTTGTCCTCCGACTTCACCTCCTGCGGCAGGCCATAGAACTTCGCCAGCGGCTTGTTGAGGAAGGTGTAGTCGGCGAACAGAATCTCCTTCACCGGCCGGTCCTGCCGGACGATGTACTCGAAGGTCGAGACGGCTTCGTCGTACATCGCGGTCTTGACCTGGTCGGTGAACTCGGGGAAGCGGCCGGTGTCGACCCCGCGATACTGATCGAAATGGTAGAAGCCGAGCCACTGTCCGAAGAACTCGGTCGAGAGCCGGCGC
Organism: uncultured Acidobacteriota bacterium; assembly: GCA_963717745.1. GTDB lineage: Bacteria > Acidobacteriota > Vicinamibacteria > Vicinamibacterales > 2-12-FULL-66-21 > JACCXG01. The sequence continues at coordinate 80,314 of CAVQXJ010000031.1, read as the reverse complement.
GCCTTCGGGTCGGCGGTCATCCGCTTGACCTGCTTCGCCAGCTGCGCCGGCGTGTTCAACTCGCCGGCCGCCGCCGCACGCCGCAGCTCGTCGTCTGGAATCGACGACCACAGGAAGAAGCTCAGACGGCTGGCCAGCTCGTAGCCGTCGAGGGCCTTTTCGGGACCGCGCGAAACGGTCTCGACCCGATAGAGGAACGCCGGCGAGACGAGGACGCGGGCAATCACCGCGCGCATCGCGCCGTCGTGATCGAGATGATGCAGCGCGCGTGACTTCTGGTAGAAGGCGCGCAGGCTGGTCTTCTCGGTGGCGGTGAGCGGACGGCGCCAGGCGCGGCTGGCAAAAGTCAGCGCATCGTTGACATGACCGGGCTCGGCAAGGGCCTCGGTCTTGCGCACCTCGTCGTAATGCGCGCGGAGCGCCGTGAGATAGGGCCGCGCCGCGGCCGGCTGGGTCGCGATCTGCGCGGCGGCGAGATCGTCAATCCGGCGGCTCTTCAGCGTCAGGCCGTAGTGATCGATCAGCATGCCGAGGTACGCGTCGTGGTACGGCCACGATCCGAAGAGGTCGTTCCATGCCTGGTTGAGGCGATCTCGATCGGCGCCGTCGACCATGTTCTCGCTGAAGAACCTGTCGCTGCGCTGGTACTTCACTTTCAGCACGAACGCATCGTGCTCCGGGCTGTTGTAGGTGTTGTCGAACGGCGCCGGGACCGGATCCTTGTCGGCGGGATTGGCCTCGCCGTGCGAGTTCGGCGGCAGCAGGGAGACGTACTCGGCCATGTTGGCGCGGAACTTCTCGTAGCCCGTGCTCTTGGGGTCGCCGAAAATCACGCGCTGCAGCGCGTCGCGCGACGTGCCTTCCGGCCGCTCCGACAGCATCACGCGGACGACCGCGTTGCGGTCCTTGCCGAGCTCGGCGTCGGCCTGGAACTCCAAGACATTGCCTGACTGCGGCACGTCAATCGTGAACGACATCGTGCCGGTGGTCGCGAAGTCGTCAGGGCCGAGCGCGGTGCCGTCGGGACTGGTGCCGAATGCCAGCGCGGACGCGGTTTCCGGCGAGAGCCACGCGCGCAGTGACGTGGTCGAGAGCACCGGGCCGGCAACGCCGCGGCCGGCGGCCGGCGCTGCGACCGGCGGCGGCGCGACGGCAGTGGCCGTACCGGCCGATGGGCTCGCCGCCGGCGCGACAGGCGTGACACCCGTGAGGCCGGGGCCGCCGGGGTTGCCACGGCCGGCGGGCACGGCGCGCGTCACGATCCGCGGATTGCGCCAGATGATCACCGGGTTCGTGCTCGCACCGGGAGCGACGTCGTTGAAAATCAGATAGACCTTCTGGGGGCCCGGCGTCGACGGACCGCCCCGGCCGCGACCGCCCCGCACCCCGATCCCATACGTGAAGCGCCGGGTCGAGTCGACCTTCAGTGTTTCGTCGGTGAACGCCAGCGGGCTCTCGTCGCCGGCGCCGCCCGCCGCGAGATCGCCGCGCGCGAAGAACCAGCTGGGCCAGGTGGTCAGGAACTGCTGAATCTCGTCGCAGCCGGCGCGCCCCTTCGCGACTGAGGCCGGAATGTCGGCGGTCGGCGCCGGCAGCTTGGTCCAGCGCTCCACGGTCTCGCGGGTCGGATACGCGGTGTTCGGCTTGTTCACCACGCTCCAGATGTGGTCGGCGAAGCGGCCGGTGATCCCTTCCTTGGCCGCGAGCCCGCGAATCGTCGCCTTGGGATCGCCCAGCGCGACACGGTGCTTGTAATACCACGCGACGTAGAGCGCCTTGCCGTAGCGCTCGAGACCGAACGGCCTGCCCCCCTCGCCCGACACCACGCGGAAGCCCTTGTTCGAATAGAGCTCGTTGATCCGGTTGAGCGCGGAGAGCTCGAGGCCGGTCTTGCCGGGATCGGAATAGAACTCGAGCGGCCCGGCGCCGATCACCGCGTGATCGGCGACCAGCTTGGCTGCCTCGAGATAGCGCTCGACGTTTTCGTCCTGGACGAACTGCACGTCGCCGAAATTCGCGAAGCCCTCACCGCCCACCGAATCGTTCGACGTGTCGATCCCGGACTTCACGTCGATTCCGGTGAGATCCTGGACCGCGTAGGCGTACTCGGCGCTGGTCAGCCGCCGGACGGTGACGTGCCCCGGATCGCCCGCATGGTCGCTCTCGTAGCGGGTCAGCGAATCGCGGATCCACGCGGCTGCCGCCGTCCGCTCCGCGTCGGTCGGGTGCTCGTCGGCGTCGAGCGGCGGCATCATGCCGGTCTCGAGCATCTCGGCGACCTTTTCCCACTGCTGCCACTGAGCGCCGATCGAAAACCCGTTGACCAGCTTCTGGATGCTGAGACCCGCTTCGGGCTTCTTGGTGCCGTGGCACTCGAAGCAGTACTTCTGAAAAGTCGAGGGGGGGATCGCCGCCGGTCGCCGGGCGGCGGCCCTGCCCGGCGCGTGGGCCGGATGCAGTGCCGGCCTCGCCACGGGCTGCGGGGAGACGACGGTCGGCGCCTGGGCCGACAGCAGCGATGCGAGCGCCACCGTTCCGGCGACGCACAATCCCGAACGTGTCATGGAACTCCCAGGCCAGGTGGTTGAAACCGGTCAACCATTTTAGTTTCTTGAGCTTGCGCTGTCCAGCCGGGCCGTGGAAGTCCGCCAATTCGTCGCCGCCCGGCCACAACTGTGGGACCGGTTTCATTGCCTGACCGGCCAGGGCCGCGATCATGGCCCGGGCCACCGCGCGACGATAATAGGCGACCTGACGTGGGCGCGTTCGAATCGCTCCTCCTCCTCCTGTTTGCCGCGGTCCTGCTGGCCGCGGCCGCGCGGCGCATTGGTGCGCCGTACCCGGCGTTTCTCGCCCTGGGCGGCGCGGTCCTGGCGTTCCTGCCCCACCGGCCGACCATCGCCATCGAGCCGGAGCTCGCGCTGGCACTGTTCGTGGCGCCGGTGCTGCTCGACGCCGCCTACGACGCGTCGCCGCGCGATCTCAAAGACAACTGGGTGCCGCTGACGGCGCTGGTCGTCGGCGCGGTTGGCGTCACCACCTTGGCCGTGGCCTGGGTCACGGTGCTCCTGGTGCCGGCCGTCCCCTGGTCGGTTGCCGTGGTGCTCGGCGCGGTAGTGGCGCCGCCGGATGCGGCGGCGGCAACCGCTGTTCTCCGCCAGCTGCGGCCTCCGCACCGGATCATGACCATCCTCGGCGGCGAGAGTCTGCTCAACGATGCCACCGCACTGCTGGTGTACCGGGTGGCGGTGGGCGCGGCCCTGGCCAGGGACTTCGATGCCTCCAACCTGGTGCCGGCCTTTGTCCTCGGCATCGCCGGCAGCGTCATCGTCGGGCCGGTGCTGGCGTGGCTCTACTTGCGGTTCACCCGGAGAGTGCAAGACGTCCCGACCTCCGTGATCCTGCAGTTCATCGGCACGTTCGGGGTGTGGATCCTCGCGGAACATCTCGGACTCTCCGCGGTGTTGACGACGGTGTGCTATGCGTTCGCGATTGCCAGGCGGGCACCCGCCTGGGTCCCCGCGAAGATGCGCGTGCCGTCGTACGCGGTCTGGGAGAGCGCCGTGTTCGTGCTGAATGTGCTGGCGTTCGTGCTGATCGGGCTGCAGATCCGGCCCGTCCTCGACGCGCTCGAGCCGGCGGTGCGGACGCGTTATTTCCTGGTCGCCGGCGCCGTCCTCGCGACCGTCATCGTCGTGCGAGTCGTCTGGGTGCTCGCCTGCGCGGCGCTGATGCGGATGCGGGCCCGGGCCGGGCGCGGCGGCGACCACCACGAGACCGAGATCACGCCCAGCTTCGGCGGCAGCCTGATCGTGTCGTGGTGCGGCATGCGCGGGATCGTCACCCTCGCCGCCGCGCTCGCGCTGCCGGGATCGTCCACGGGATCCGAGTTCCCGTTCCGCGATCTGATCGTGCTCACCGCGTTCTGCGTGGTCCTGGGCACACTCGTCGTGCAGGGACTGAGCCTGAAACCGCTGCTGATCGCGCTCGACGTGCACGACGACGACCTGGTCGGCCGCGAGGCCACGCTGGCCCGCACCCGGGCGATTCAATCCGCGCTCGACACGATCGCCGGCGACACTTCGCCGCCGGCGGAGGCGGTCCGCGAAGAGCTCACCGAGCGTCTGGCCCGCGCCGGCAAGACGGGTCGGACCACGCGGACGCCGCACGACCGCCTGCGCCGCGGCGCGGTCGCGGCGGCGCGCGAGACGCTGCTCCACCTGCGCGACACCGGCACCATAGGCGACGATGCCTTTCATGTCGTGGAGGAGGAGCTGGACTGGCTGGAGATGGGTGGGGCGGCAGGGGAAACGTCGCGGGTGTCAGTTGTCAGTAGCCAGTAACAAGTAGCCAGAGCGGTCAGGTCCCAGTAGTCAGTTCTGTGTGTTCTTCCTTGTCAGAACGTGTCGCCGTACTTCGACACATCTGGGGAGGTCGCTAACCACTGGAAACTGGAAACTGACCCCGGCGAGGTTGAAGCCGCGGGGCATGCAGGCCATGATCCGAGCGCGAGGAGATGTCGTGAGCACAGCCGTGATTACCGGAGCAGGCAGTGGCGTGGGCCGGGCGGTGGCGCTCAGGTTCGCCGGCGCAGGATGGAACGTGGCGCTGATCGGCCGGCGGAGCGAGGCGATCGCCGAGACCGCGGCGCTCGCCACGGCCGCCGACCGGGTCAGCGCGTTCCCGTGCGACGTGAGCAGCTGGGAGAGCGTCGCCGCGATGGGCACGGCGGTGCTCGGCCGGTTCAGCGCGGTCGACGCCCTGATCAACGCCGCGGGCACCAACGTGCCGCGACGCAGCTTCGAGGAGCTGTCGATTGACGACTGGCACCAGGTCGTCGCCACCAACCTGCACGGCGCCTACTACTGCGTCCGGGCATTCCTCCCCGGCATGCGCGAGCGACGCACCGGGACCATCGTCAACATCAACTCGGACGTCGGCAAGATGGCGCGTGATCTCGCCGGTGTGGCCTACGTGGCGTCGAAGTTCGCGCTGACCGGATTGACGCAACAGATCAACGCCGAAGAACGCGGCCACGGCGTCCGCGCCTGCTCGATCTTCCCGCGCGATATCAATACGCCGCTGCTCGACAAGCGCCCCCAGCCGCCATCCCCGGAGATGCGCGCCGCGATGCTCCAGCCGGAAGACATCGCCGAGTGCGTGTGGCTCGCCGCCACCCTCCCCTCGCGCGCGGTGCTCGACGAGATCTCGCTCTCGAGCCGGTAGACCAGCCGGGGGCTTCAGTCAAATCCCAAATCCCAAGCTCCAAATCCCAACCACTCCCAAGACCCAAATCCCAATTAACCCCCAAATCGGGCTCCATTGGGCGTTGGGATTTGGAGCTTGGGATTTGGGATTTGACAGAGGGCCGGAGCACAATGGTCGAGTGCTCCGTCGCCTGCTGCTCGCTGCGCTGATCGGCCTCGCCGCGTGGACGGTGGCCGAGAGCATCGCCGCGTGTCCGTCGGCAGCCATGGCCTGGGCCGATCCCGCGCCATGCGTGGCGAGCGCCTCTGACGTGCCGGAGCCGCCCCCGTCGCGATGGAACGCGGCACCCCGCCAGCACGCGTCACTGACCGAGTCGCTCTGGCGATCGCAGCTTCACCACGCCGAGCTCGCCGGAGCCCTGGGCTTCTGGGGCCTCCATCCCACTGCCCCGCCGCGGCTTTCCCAATGTCCAGTGGCGCGGGGCCTCCGTCAGCAGCACAGCACTCCGCTCCTCATCTGATCGCCGGTTCGCGCATGGCCACCCGCCACAGGTGTGTCTTCGTGTGTCAACCGGAGGATCAGAAATGCGTACGAACCAGCGTGTGTTCATCATCGCCGTGGTCACGGCGTTGTGCCTGTGGGCGATCTACCCGCCCGGCCGGAGCATCAAACTCGGACTGGATCTGAACGGCGGCGTCCACCTGGTGTTGCGGGTCAAGCCCGACGCCGGGCGTCAGCCGACCCCCGCGGCGCAGAGCGAACTGGTCGAACAGGCCATCCGCACCATCGAGCGGCGCGTCAACGAGCTCGGAGTCTCCGAGCCGGTCATCACCCGGTATGGGAAGGAGGATCAGATCCTGGTGCAGCTTCCGGGCGTGGCCGATGTCGAGCACGCCAAGGCGATCATCAAGTCGACCGCACAGCTCAAGCTGACGCTGGTCGAGCGCGGCCCGTTTCCGGACCGCGAGTCGGCGCTCCGGACCTATGACCACGCACTTCCGGACGATCTGCTGCTGCTGCCAGGACCGTCGGCCGGCAATGACGATGAGCCGCCGGTCTTCTACGTCGTCCGCAAGGCCGCGGTCGTCTCGGGGGGCGACCTGCGCGACGCCCGCCAGTCGTCCGACGAGCTCAATCGTCCGGCCGTCGCGTTCTCGTTGAAGCAGGAGGCGGGCGCGCGGTTCGGCGAATTCACCGCGCGGCACGTCAACCGGATGCTGGCCACGGTGCTCGACGACCGCGTCGCCTCAGTGGCGACGATCCTCTCGCGCATCGACGCCAACGGGCAGATTCAAGGCCTCAGTCGCGAGGAGATGATCGAGCAGATCGTCAACTTCAAGTCAGGGTCGCTGCCCGCGGATCTCGAGTACGTCGAGCAGCGGACAATCGGCGCCAGTCTCGGCGCCGCGTCGATCCGGTCCGGCCTCACTGCGACTGCAGCTGGCCTCGTACTGGTCGTCCTGTTCGTGCTCGCGTACTACCGGCTGACGGGACTGAACGCCCTGGTGTCGATCGTCCTGAACCTGCTGATTCTGCTCGCATTGGTCGCGGTCATTCCCGTCACCATGACACTGCCGGGCATCGCCGGCCTGATCCTGACCATCGGCATGGGTGTCGACTCGAACGTGCTGATCTTCGAACGCATCAAGGAAGAGCGGGCGCGAGCCCGCAGCGCGCGAGCGGCGGTGAGCGCCGGCTTCGACCGCGTCTGGATCACCATCGTCGACACCCACATCACGTCGCTCATCGCCGCGGCCATCCTGTTCCAGTTCGGCACGAGCCCGATCCGTGGCTTCGCGACCACGCTCACGCTCGGACTGGCCGCCAACGTCTTCACCGCGGTGTTCGTGTCGAAGACGCTGTTCGATCTGACGCTGCGCGGGTCTCGATAGGAGCGCCATTCACTGTCACACTGCCAACGTGTTCACGGTTGCGGTCGCCAACTACCAGCGCACTTGGAATGGCGACCGGGGCAACTCGCGGCGCTCACGATCACAGGAGGTCAGGAGGTAAGGAGGAAACTATTGGTTTCCTCCTTACCTCCTGCCCTCCTGTAAAAGCTCACCGGCCACCGAATTGCCCATCAGCCTCTGAAAGCACCCGGACGTTCGCGCTGGCACGACGCGCCGAAGGCGGGCGAGGTTCTCCCTTCTCCCTTCTCCCTTCTCCCTTCTCCCTTGACACGCAGGGGTTTTCATCCTGCTACTCGACGGCGCCGGCAGATTGCAGGAACGCCACGACGGCGGTGTGACGGCCTCGCCGGGCCATGCCGAGCGGGCTCCGCCATTCGCCGTCGGGGCGATCGGTGTCGGCCCAGGCCCGGGCGTTGACGTTGGCCCCGCGCGAAACGAGCAGCTTGACCACGGCGAGCCGGCCGTTGCCACTGGCTTGAATGAGCGCGTTCTCGTCGCGCGGGACGACCTGCTCGACGTTCGCGCCCCGATCCAGCAGCAGCGTCACCACGTCGAGGTGTCCCGCGGCTGCGGCCATGATCAGCGCGTTCCCATCGCCTTCGACCGCCAGGTCGGGACTGGCCCCCCGTTCCAGCAGCCATCGCACTGCGTCGAGGCGCCCAGCGCGCGCGGCGCCGATCAGCGGGCTGCCGTCACCGGCGATCGCCGCATTGAGATCGGCACCGGCAGCGACCACCTCGGCCATCGCGCCGGTATCTCCCTCGCGCGCGGCTTCATAGAGCGCGCGGTCGAGCGCATTCGGCCGGCGTCGTACCGACGCGGTCGCGCCCTGGCCCGGCGCCGACGAAGACATGGCCGCCGAACGAGCCTGGTCTGGCGACAGCGGCACGGCACGCACCGGTGCGACGAGCGCCGCGAGCGCGAGCGCCGCGGCAATCGCCGCCGCCGTCGGCACCAGCCCGGCACGGCCGCGGCGCTGCGACCCATCGAGCAGTGCGGTCACCCGGCTGGCCAGGTCGCTCCGGTTCGCCATGCCGAGCACCGCTTCTGCGTGACCGCTCGACATCCGCCGCGCCATTGTCACCAGCTGCTCGGCGTAGTCGGTCCGCTCCGCCCGCTGCACCACCGCGTCGTCGCACGCGCGCTCCGCTTCGAGGCAGAGCCGGCGCCACGCCGCCCAGACCAGTGGATGGCACCAGTAGCAGGCGCACGCCACGCGGGCCGCGAGCTGAACCGCCCAGTCGCCGCGGCGGATGTGCTCGAGCTCGTGGACGAGCGCCCGGTCCAAATCGGCGTCGCTCCACTCGGCCGCATCCGCCGGCAACACGATTGTCGGCCGCCACAGCCCGCAGGTGAACGGCGCGGGCACGTCCTCGTGCCGCAGCACGGTGACGGGTCTACGCACGCCACTCTCGCCGGCGATGGCATCGACCCGGTGCTGTCGATCGATCCACGGCAAGCCCTGCCGGACGACCCGCCGCACCCGCCAGAGATCGGACAGGAGCGAGCCGACGATCAGGATGGCACCGAGGCCCCACAGACTCACGGCGAGGGCCGCCACACTCGGAAACGCCGCGACTGTCTGGGCCGGCGCGGTGGCATGGGCCCGGGTCACCGGGCCCGCGTCGTTCCGGACGACTGTTGTCTGCTGCGAATCGCGGACGTCGAGCCGGCGGGCGGCCGGCATCGCAATCGACACTTCGGGACCGAAGAGAAGCACCGAGGGAAGCGCCATCAACGCCGCGAAGGTGGCGGCCAGCAGCAGATGGCGGAGTGACGCACGCTGGCGCCCGGCCAGCCACGCGGCGCCGAGCCCGAGTCCGAGCACCAGGGTGGCCTTCACCAGAATCGACAGACCCGCAACGTTGCTCAGAAGCACCGCCGCGTCTGCAAGGGTCGACATCATGACTGCCTCTTTTCTTTACGAACGCGGTCGATTTCGGAGCGAAGCGCGTCGAGCTCGTCGTCGGTCCAGCTCTCCTGCTTCAACAGCGCGGTCGCGGTCTGCCGCGGCGATCCGCCGAAGAACACCCGAACCAGCTTGGTCAGCGCGTTCCGCTGCGCGCTCGCGCGCGACTTGGTGGGGGTGTAGACGTAGCGCAGGCCCTCTTCGCGATGGCGCAGGTAGCCCTTCGCCTCGAGCCTTGTCAGCATGGCTCGGACGGCCGAGGAGGTCGGCGGGTTGGACAGCCGGCCGCGGATTTCCTCGGCCGAGGCGCGGTCGCCGAGCGCGAACAGGGCATCCATGATCTCGCGCTCGCGGCGGCTCAATTGCTCGTGGGGTGGGGAAGGCACAACCGGTCTCCTTTGTCGGGTCTGATTACGTGCTACACCGGTAGCATAATGCTACACGTGTAGCATGTCAATCTGGTTCTCGCGGCCCGCCTGCGATGGGGTGGGAGGAGGGATGCCACGCCCGGAATGTGTGCGTCGTCACGTTTTCAAGGGACTTGCCGGTTAAGATACGGGGCAGCCAGCGCCCCCGCTTCGAGGTCCACGACGATCTATGCTCCTGCCCAGAATCAGCCGCATCGGCCTGTGCATCCTGTCGTGGATCGGGATCGTTGCCGGACGGCAAGAGACCCGCCCGCAATTCCGGAGCGGTGTCGAACTGGTTCAGCTCGAGGTCGTCGTCCTGGACAACAAACGGCAGCCCGTGAACGGGCTGAACGCCTCCGACTTCACCGTGCTGGACAACGGCGTCGAGACGCCGATCCGGGCGTTTAGTCCGGTGGCGCTCGCGCGGACACCCGCGACCGCGCCAGTCTGGGCCGGCGATGTCTCCCCCGACGCCGTGACGAATCAGGCAACCAGGGAGGACGGCCGACTGCTCGTCATCCTCCTGGACCGTTCGATTCCCCTGAAAGAACCCACCGTGACCGCCAGGAACATCGCGATCGCTGCTGTCCAGTCGCTTGGTCCGAACGATCTCGCAGCGGTGGTTTCCACGAGAAACGGCGCCGTGCAGGGTCCCGCCGTGCAGAATCTGACCGCGGACCGGCCCCGATTGGTGCGCGCGATCAGGGCGATCGATCCGAGCACCGGCATCTCCGCGGAGGCCGAAGCCATCATGAACCAGCTACCTGGCTTCAAGATGGAGCCGCTGAACGACCCGAGCTGTTTATGCGGTCTCTGCGTTCACGAGGCGATCACCCGCATCGCACAGTCCGTGGAGACCGTCCAGCGGCGAAAGAAGGTTCTGCTGTTCATCGGCAGCGACATGTTCTGGCAGGCGTACCGGACGCCTGGACATGCCTACCAGGACACTGGCTGCGAAAGGCCGCTCGAAGACGCACGCACGGCGATGTTCGCGGCCGTCGATCGCACGAACCTCACGGTTCATTCGATCGATCCGCAGGGGTTGGTCAACGCCGCGGCTCCCGCCCACGCGTCGCAGTCAACCCTCATCAACCGGTCGCGTCCTGCGGCGCTGGACGCCGTCTGGGGCAGCACATCGCACCCTATGAGCGGTCGGCAGAACCTCAGCGTCCTGCCCGATCGGACTGGCGGCCGGGTCGTTGCAGGAAGGAACAATCCTGAGCAGATGGTGCCGCAGATCCTCGACGAGAGCAGCGGCTACTACGTGATCGCCATCGAGCGTGGACGGTCGCCACGGCCGGACGACATGCGCCGCGTCGAGATCAAGGTGCTCCGTAAGGGGGTCCACGTCGCCTCACAGCGGCTCTACGCGGGGCGCGCGGAGCCGCCGGCGACGGCATCGCACGGATCGGCAACAACCGCGACAGCGACTCTCGACGACGCGCTCAGCGGCTTGCTGCCCCGCGACGACATCCCGCTGTCGCTGGCGTTGACGCCGTTCGCCAATCCGGAATCTGCGACGCCGATCGTCCGCGTCAGCGTGGACGTCGCCGCATTCGTGGGGACCGATGGCGCCCCGGTCCCCCTGCACATCGCCATCGTCGCGGTGGACGCGGTTGGCAGACGTGTCGCGTCGGCACGGCAGACGTCCACGATTACCGCCGGTCGTGCCTCGGGCCCGCTGACGACGGTGGACGTCCAGTCACATCTGCCGTTGGCGCCGGGCGATTATGGCGTCCGCGTGGCGGTGTCGGATCCTGCCGCGGGTAAGGTCGCCAGTGTGTTCTCTGACGTCACGGTTCCGAATTATGCCGATGCGCCGTTGTCGCTCTCAGGTGTCAGCGTCGAACACACCGGCACACCCGGCGGCGAACCCATGACCACGACCCGGCGGGGCTTCAAGCGCACGGAGCAGGTTCGCGCGGTTCTCCAGATGTATCAGGGCACCAATCGGACCGACCCGCTGGCTTTGGTGGCAATGCGCATCCGGATTCTCAACTCCAAAGGCGTGACCGTGCACGACCAGCCGTCGACCTACCCCGCGGAGTCGTTCACCAAGCGACGCGCGGGCTGCGTGATCGCGCTGCCGCTGGCGAGGCTCCCGGCCGGCGACTACTTGATCAAGTTCGAGGCATCGGCAAGCCGTCACGCGAGCGTTCGGACCCGGCGAATCACGGTGGAATAGGATCGCGGGTCCGCATAGTGCTACAGACGTAGCATGTCCCGGGGCCTTTCATCCGCTGGCTACTGTCCTGACCGCAGCACCCGCAACGGATCGAGCCGTGCCGCGCGGACGGCCGGCATCAGGCACGCCATCGTTGCCACCGTGATGAGCGCGATCGGAACCGTCAAGAACGTGAACGTGTCATGCGGCGTGACCCCGTAGAGCTGTGTCGACACCACGCCGGCCAGCCACGCGGCGGCGATCGTCCCGACGGCCACCCCGGCGATCGCCACCGTCAGCCCCTGGCGGAGGACCGACCGCAGCAGGTCACCGCGCGTGGCGCCGAGCGCGGACCTGATCGCCAGCTCGCGCGATCGTAGCGACACCGAATACGAGAGCACGCCGAACAGGCCGACCGCCGCGATGATCGCGGCAAACGCCGCCAGTCCACCGAGCAGCACCGCATACATCCGCGGCCGCGCCAGCGTCGTCAGCAGCCGCTGCTCGAGCGGCATCACCACGTCCGCGACCAGGCGCTGATCCGCTTCGCGCACCGCGGTTCGCAGCACGGTCGCCGCCGCGGCGGGGTCGCCGGACGAGCGGGTCAGCAGAGTGACGGTCTGCACCGGCAGCCGCCCCCCCATCTGGCGATACGAGTAGTACATCTCGGGCTGAGTGATCTCGGTGCCGGTGACGTAGCGCACGGTCCGGATGACCCCGATGACGGTCGCTTCCACCATCTTGCCGTCCCCGAACGAATATCCCGCCATTGGAATCCGCCGGCCGAGCGGCGAGTCCCCGAGGTAGCGGTCGGCAAACGCGCGGTTGACGACCATCACGGGCTCGGAGGACTCGGTGTCCTGGTCGGAGAAGGTGCGGCCGGCGGCGATCGCGATTCTCAGCGTGGAGAAAAAGCCCTGGCTGACGATACGCGGCGACGCCTGGGCCTGGACGACCCCGTCGGTACTCGAGCGCATCGTGAACGCGCTCGTGGACCCGCCGGGTACGAGCGGGGACTCCGAGGTGAATGCGGTGTCAACCACGCCAGGCGACGCCGACACGCGCGTGAGCACCTGCTGGACGATGGCGAACCGCCGCTCCGCGGTGGGATACAGCGAGGACGGCATCGACAACCGGGCGGAGAGGACGTCGGTGACGTCGTAGCCGCGGTCGGCATGGATCAGTGCGACGAAGCTCCGTCCGAGGAGCGACGCCCCGATCAGGAGGACGCAGGCGATCGCCACCTGGGCGGCCATGATCGCCATCCGCGAACGGGCCGCCGGCGAGCGCAACCGGGTCCCGACTGGCGCGGTCCCGTCCTCGACGAGACCCTGGACCAGATTGAGGCGCCGAAGCCGGAACGCGGGGAGCAGACCACAGGCGACGCTGGTGCCGATCGACAGCGCCAGGACGAAGGTCAGCACCACGCCGTCGACCGCGAGGGCGTCGATGCGCGGGAAATCGGCAGGCAGCCAGGCCGGCAGCGATCGATGCACCAGCGCGGCGGCGGCCAGGCCGGCCGCGCCGCCGATCAATCCGAGAAGCAGGCTCTCGATGAACAGTTGGCGCGTGAGCCGGCTGGTAGGCGCGCCGAGCGCCGCGCGGATCGTGATCTCACGGGCGCGGGCGCTCGCGCGCACCAGCTGCAGGCTCGCCGCGTTCGCGGTCGCGGTCGCGAGCAGCAGCGCGACGGCGGCCAGCAGAACGAACAGCGGCCGCCGCACGTCGCTGGTCTGCGCGTCGGGGAGAGACTGCGCGCCGATGCCGATCGCTTCCTTGCTGCCGAAGATCGCGAACGCCGCCATGCCGCCGTCCGGGGCCTGCCGGGCACGTGCGGTGCCTTCCGCGATCGCCTGCGCGGCGGTGGCTCCGGGTTTCAGCGCCGCGATGGCGTTGAACATCGAGACGCCACCCGGCGGCGTCACCCGAGACGGCACGATCGCGAGCGTCTGCCGATCGGGAAACGCGACCGAATCGGGCAGGATGCCGACCACCGTGTAGGGCTGCCCGTCGAGGTCCACCGCGCGGCCCGGCAGATCGGGGTCGGCGCCGAATCGCTGGCGCCACAGGCGTTCGGACACGACCACCACCGGACTCGTCTCGTCCTTCGGCTCGAAGAACGATCCGGCGAGCGGACGCACGCCGAGTACCGGGAACAGGCTTGCGGTGGCGGCGATCACCCGAATGCGTTCGGGCTCGCCGGTCCCGGTCAGCGTCATGGTGCGCTGAGACCATGCGGCAATCCCTTCGATGGTGGCTGGCGCATCCTGCCATGCCAGATACGCGACGTTGCTGAAGGTACCGAACCGCGGCGCGTTTCCACCGCGCGTCTCGTTCAGGACCACCAGGCGCTCCCCGTTCGGCCACGGGAACGGTTTCATGAGCACGCCATAGGCGACGCTGAACAGCAGCGTCGTGGCGCCGATGCCGAGCGCCAGCGTCAGGACCGTCAGCAGCGCATGGCGCGGCTGGCGGCGTAAGAGGCGCGTGGAATAGCGGAAGTCCTGGGTCAGTCCGGCCAGTCGAGGTGCGCGCATGGCGCAGACGATACTCCGTTGGCGTTATTGACCTCTACTGCTATCTCAACCATCATCGCCGGTCGATGGAGCGCACACCTTACTTCAGGTGCATGCTGGTGGGACTCGGCGGTCTCTTTGCCGGGGTCACCGGACCGCTCATCAGTACCTTCGTCCCACCGCTGGTGCGAGAAGTGCTCGGCGAACATCGAACCGCGATCGGCGCGGTGATGGCGATCGACAACGTCCTGCTGCTCCTGCTCGTGCCGTGGGCCGGTCTCGCGTCCGACCGGGCGAGCAATCGCGGCGGGAGCCGGCTGCCGCTGGTGCTCCTGGGATTTGCCCTGGCGTCGGCGGGCATGGCGCTCTTCCCGGCCTCGACCCGACTCGGGCTCTGGGGGCTGATCGCCGCCATCGTCCTGCTGTACTCCGGGATCAATATCCAGCGGTCACCGTTCCAGGCGCTGGTCGCCGACCTCGTCCCGTCGCGCTATCGGCCGCTGGCCACCGGGTCGGTGACCTTCCAGATGTGCGTCGGCGCGATCGTGTTCCTGATGCTGGGCCGCATGCTGGGCATGCAGCTCGCGTTCTTCATCGCCGCGGCCGCGGTGCTCGCGATCGCGGTCGCGTTTGCGTCGGGACTCCAGGAACGGCGGGTCCCTGAAACGACGGCGGTCGAAGCGACCTTCCGGTCGTTGCTGGATGCCGGCTGGTCGGCGGCCCGCGGCGCCATCCCCGGCGTGCGCGCCGTCTTCCTGGCGTCACTGCTCCTGCAGATGGTCTTCCAGTCGTTCACCACCTGGTTCGCACTCCACGGCACCGAGCGCTTCAGGGTGCGGCCCGAGGACGTGACGATCGGGTTCATCGCCTGGGCGATGGGCGGGATCATCGGCGCGCTGCCGGCCGGGATGATCGGCGTCCGCATCGGCCGCCGGAACGCCATGCTCCTCGGCTTCGGACTCATGCTGGCGTGCGTCCTCGTGCTGGACCGCATCAGCGCGGTCGGGGCCATGGTGCCGCTGCTCGCGCTGACATCGGCCGCCTGGACGCTGCCGACCGTCAACGCCTATCCGTTGTTCATCGAGCAGATTCGGCCGCAGCAGCGGGGAGTGCTGTCCGCACTCTTCCTGCTGGCGATGGCGCTCGGCGGCGCGATCGGCGATCCGCTCAACGGCGGGCTGTTCGATCTGTTCGGCAGCTATCGCCCGCTGTTCCTGATGATGGCCGGCTACTGCACGCTGGCCGTCGGGGCCGTGCTGATGATTCCCAAAGGGGCGGGCGAAGCCGAAACCGGCGCCGATGCGTTCCAGCCCGCCATCAGTCCATCCGCAGCGCCTGTCCTCGATCGCCCCTGAGTCTCTTCGGAGGACGTTCGCCGGTCACGGCGCCTGCGGCGCTGGCGGCCTTCGGCCGCACGACGACACGACGACACGACGACACGACGTTAAGAAAAAGGCAGGAAGCTCGTAGGCCTGGCGTTGGAATATCAACGGCTCTCCCCCGCTGGCGGCGACGCCGGCCCTGCCGGCGAAGCGCGGCGCCGCCAACGGGCCACAATCCGTCGAAGTTACTCACAAGGGTTTCGTCGTGTCGTCGTGTCGTCGTCTCGTCCTGGCGCGAAGCGCCAGCGCGCCGCAGGCGCCGTGGACCGCGAAGACAGTGTGACAGCCGCCGCCGCGCCCTCGAGCTCACTGACGAACGGTCAGTCGGTGCGCAGCGCCTGTACCTGGATCGACCCTGAGCGCGCGGCTCGCCGGCACGTAACAGGCCGCGAGCGCGGCCACGGCCAGCACCAGGCTGACGACCACGAAGGTCATCGGATCGGTTTCGGTGACGCCGAAGAGGAGCGTCCGCAGCACCCGCGTCAGCGGCAGCGCCAGCGCCACGCCCAGGATCACACCAAGCCCGGCCAGCGCCAGTCCCTCGCGCACCACCAGCCCCACGATGTCGCGGCCGGTCGCGCCGAGCGCCAGCCGCACTCCGAATTCACGCGTGCGCTGGCTGGTCGAGAAGCTCATCACGCCGTAGACGCCGGCGGTCGCCAGCAGCAGCGTGGCCAACGCGAATCCGCCGAGCACGAACAGGTGGAATCGCGGGGCGGTCAGCGTCTTCGAGATCAGCTGGTCGAGATGCGCGGTGTCGAAGATCGGCTGCAGCGGGTCGATCGCCCAGATCTGCTCCTTGAGCGCGCTCAAGTCGGCCGGCGAGCCCGGCGCGGTGCGGACGACGAAGGTGAGCCCGTAGAAGCCCGACTGCGCGTACGGCAGATACACCTCGGGGGCGGCTGGCGAGTCGAGCCCCTCGTGCCGGACGTCGCCGACCACTCCCACGACTTCCGCGTCGTAGCCAGCGCCAGTGAATCGGAACCTCAGTCGGGATCCCACCGGATCGGCGTCTCCCCAGAACTGCCGGGCCGCACTCCGCGACACCAGCACAACTTGACGAGACGAGGACGAGTCGGTGGCATCGAACAGCCGGCCGCCGAGGAGCGGCACGCGCATCGCGCCGAAGTAGTCGCCGCTGATCGCGGAGGTGTAGGCGATCGCCGCTTCGCCCGACGCGGCCGGCCGGCCGGCGACCACGAACGGTACCCGGACGATGACCCTCGCCTCACCGAACGGCATCGAGGTTGTCGCACCCGCCGCCACGACGCCGGGCAGCGCACGGATGCGGTCGAGCGCCTGTTGAAAGAAGACCACCCGTTTGGGCGCGGTATCGATCCGGCGCGTCGCGAACAGCTGGAGCACCGACACCTGGTCGCGGCTGAAGCCTGGATCGACCTGCTGGATCGAGATGAAGCTCCGCACCATCAGGCCCGCCCCGACCGCCAGGATCAGCGCGGCGGCGATCTCCAGGATCACCAGGGCACCGCGCAGGCCGCGCCGGGAGCTGGTCCGGCCCTCCCTCAACGCGAGAACCGCCGTCGGACGCGACAGCTGCATCGCCGGCATGAGCGCAGAGACGAGCGCGGCGACGACCGTCACCCCGCAGGCGATCACCGCGCCGCGCGCGTCAATCGGGATGGCGTCGACGAGGGCGATGTCCCGCGGCCGCAGCGCCGCGATCGTATCGAGCACCCAGCGCGCGACCACCAGGCCAATCACGCCGCCGGCGGCCGCCAGCAGCAGCGTCTCGACCAGCATCTGGCGGACCAGGCGGAAGCGGTGAGCGCCGAGGGCCTGGCGCACCGCGAACTCCCGGCCGCGCGACGCGCCGCGCGCCAGGAGCAGGCTGGCGACGTTGGCGCACGCCACGATCAACAGGATCGCCGCGGCCCCGATCAGCATCGGCAGGACGTCGCGCAGACTGCCGACGAGATGGGCGCGGAGCGGCACCACCTCGGCCGAGATCCGCGCGTTGGTCTGCGGATACTGGCTGGCCAGCTGGGTCGAGATCGCGGTGAGCTCCGCCTGCGCCGCCGCTACCGAGACGCCCGGCCGCAGGCGCGCGATCACGTTCCAGTACGCCTGGGTCCGCAGCGTCGCCTCCACCGGCAGGAACCCCTGCTTCGGCAGCCAGAGCATCGGCTCTGGGCGCCTTGCGCGATCGTCGAACGGGCGCAGCTCCACGCCGGGAGGCAGCACGCCAACGACGGTGTACGCGTCGCCGGTATCGAGACGCAGCGACGAGCCGACGATGGAGGGATTGCTGCCGTAGCGGCTGGCCCACATCGAATGACTCATGACCACGACCCGAGGGCCGCCGCGCTGGTACTCCTGCGGCAGGAACGATCGTCCGTGCAGGACCGGCGTCCCGAGCACGCGGAAGAACTGTTCGCCGACGATCGCGGCGTACACGTAGTCGGGCTCGCGGCCGGCGAAATTGGTGTTGAACCGCATCGGCTCGGCCATCGCCACCGCCTCGAACGAGCGGGCGCGCGCCATCCAGTCGAGGGCATTGCCGGGCGCCACGTCCAGCCGGCCGGCGCCGGTCTCGCGGTTGTGCTGCCAAAGTGTGACCACCCGTTCGGGCTGCGTCACCGCCATCGGCCGCATGAACAACGCGTCGGCGATGCTGACGATCGCGGTGGCGGCGCCGATGCCGACGGCGAAGACCAGCAGCGCGATCACGGTGAATCCCGGGGTCTTCACCAGCATCCGCACCGCGTGGCCGGCATCGTGGACCGCATCCGCATCGAGGGTGAACTGGCGCCTGAGCCACGCCGCGTCGGGCAGGGCGCCGAGCGCCCGGGTGATGAGAGCCATGTGCGTTCTCCAGGTGAATGGCTGCTGGCGAGACCGGTGGTGGGACTGATGATGCAGTTCCGCGTGCCACTCGCGCACCCAGTCCGCGCGCGCGACGCCGGGGACGAGCACCGCCACGGCCCGGATGATGGCGCGGGCCAGCCGCAACGCCAGCCGGGCGCTCACGACGACCTCGCCGGGCGCAGCCGGCGCACCCGCGACGCGATCGCCCGCGGGACCCGGTAGCGCGCCGCCGCGGTCGTGAGCACCGCCCGGCCCGCCGGCGCCAGCTCGTAGTAGCGGCGGGGCGGCCGCTGCTCTGCCTGGGCGATCGCGGCATCTTCCCAGGACGCCGACACCAGCCCCTCGCGCTCGAGGCGGCGCAGGATCGGATAAACGGTGCCGCTGGCGAGCCCGGTGGCATCGATCACATCGAACCCGTGCCGCAGCCCGTTGGCGAGCGCGTGGAGCACCAGGGTGGTGGGATAGGTGAGATTCATCGGGGCGCATCTTACTACCTATGTAGAATTTTTTCTACATAGGTAGATAAAATCTTTTCCGACCCGCGAACACGAGTCTCTTCCTCCGATGTTCGCTGTCACGCTGCCCTCGGGTCACGTCGCCTGCGGCGCGCTGGCGGCCTTCGGCCGCACGACGAAACGACGATGCGACGACAACGACGTTAAGAAAGCAACCGGCCACGTCGGCACACGCAGCCATCTTTGTAGAATGCCCCCTTCGACCTGATCTCAATGGCTCTCCCCGCTGGCCGCGACGCCGGCCGTTCCGGCCGGCGGTGGCAGGAGTGAGGGACGGGACGGATCGCAAGTGGCCGGGGCGGTTCTGTGCTACTTGTGATCCGTGCCGTCCCTCACTCCTGCCACCGCGCGAAGCGCGGCGCCGCCAGCGGGACGCAATCCGTCGAAGTGACTCACCAGGTTTCGTCGTGTCGTCGTCGTCTCGTCGTGCGGCCGAAGGCCGCCAGCGCCGTCAGGCGCCGTGGACACGATCGCAGCGTGACAACCGCCGGCCCCGCTCTTATTGGGAAGCTGGGTAAACAATCCGGCCCGAACCGGACTATATGAAGAGTGGGTGTCGCCCGGTTTGGCACGCGACCTGGAGGTTTGGCGGATGAGGTGTGACGGATGAAGAAGACGCGGAGACAATCGGCGTGGCTGGCCGCGGCCGTCATCATCTTCACCGTCGCCGCGTCCGTGCCGGGCGCCCAGACGTCGCAGCCGGCGCCACCGGCGCCATCGACTCCCCCTCAAACGCCCTCCGGACCGCAGCCCGTATTCGCGACGACGGTGACCGTGATCGAGTCGGCGCCGCTGCCAGGCGTTGATCTGCCGATCGAGAAGCTGCCGGCGCCGGTGCAGCTCCTGACGGCCCAGGACCTCGAGCGCACCGGTGCGGTGGACCTCTCCGGCTATCTGACCCGGCGGGTCAACGGCGTCTTCGCCAACGATATCCAGAACAACCCGTTTCAGCCGGATATCAACTATCGCGGCTACACCGCCTCGCCGCTGCTCGGCACCCCGCAGGGCCTTTCCGTCTACATGGATGGCGTCCGCCTGAATCAGCCGTTCGGCGATGTCGTGAGCTGGGATCTGATTCCGCGCCTCGCGATTTCCACGACCACGGTGATGCCGGGGTCGAATCCGCTGTTCGGTCTCAACACCCTTGGCGGTGCCCTCGCGATTCAGACCAAGAGCGGGCTGTCGAGCGCCGGCACCACGGTCCAGGCGACCTACGGCAGCGACGTGCGACGGTCGATCGAGGCCGAGCACGGTGGACACCGGACCAACGGGTTGCACTGGTATGTCGCAGGCAACCTGTTCAGCGAGGACGGCTGGCGCGACGACTCGCCGTCGGAGGTGCGCCAGGCCTTCGGCAAGGTCGGGTGGCAGCGTCCGCAACACGAGCTCGCGGTCGGGGCGGGATTCTCGGACAACGCGCTGAATGGCAACGGGCTTCAGGAGCAGGCCCTGCTCGACCGCGACTACGCGAGCGTCTACACCAAGCCGGACATCACCAGGAACCGCTCGACCCTGCTGAACGTCACGACCCGGCACACCGTGAGCGGCAGGCTGTCGCTCTCGGGGAACGCCTACTACCGCCATATCCGGACCGAGGCGTTCAACGGCGACGTCAACGAAGACGCGCTCGATCAGGCGATTTACCAGCCGAGTGCCGCGGAACTGGCCGCGTTGGCCGCGGCCGGCTATACCGGTGTCCCGGCGAGTGGCGCCACGGCGGCCAACACGCCGTTCCCGTCGTGGCGCTGCATCGCCAACGTGCTCCTCCAGGACGAGCCGGCGGCAAAAGTGCAACGGGCTGGTCAACACCAGCGACACCTCGCAGCACAACGGCGGCGCGTTCGCCCAGCTCACCCGCCGCGACGCGTTCGCCAGCGGCGGCAATCAATTCACGGCGGGGGGCGGCTACGACCGGAGCCGCGTCGGCTTCGTGCAGTCCACCGAGCTGGGCTATCTCAATCCTGATCGCAGCGTCACCGGCGTCGGCGCCTTCGGCGACGGAGCCACTGGCGGCGAGATCGACGGCGAGCCGTTCGACACGCGCGTGGATCTGGATGGCCTGATTCAGACGGTCAGTGTCTACGCGGCCAACACGCTCTCCATCGGTCCGTCCTGGACCGTGACCCTGTCGGGACGCTACAACCGCAGCGCGGTTCGCAACCGCGACGCGATCACGCCGGGAGGCGGGGCGGGATCGCTCGACGGCGATCACGCCTTCGGACGTTTCAATCCGGCAATCGGGGTGACCTTCAGCCCGATGCGCACGCTGAATCTCTACGGCGGTTACGGGGAAGGCAGCCGGGCGCCGACCTCAATCGAGCTGGGCTGCGCCGATCCGGAGGAGCCGTGCAAGCTGCCGAACGCGATGGCGGGCGATCCGCCGCTGGCGCAAGTGGTCACCGGCACGTGGGAAGCGGGCGCCCGGGGCGACTACCGCGGCGTCAACTGGAGCGCCGGCCTGTTCCGCGCCGACAACCATGACGACATCCTCTTCGTCCTGTCCGACCAGACCGGGTTCGGGTATTTCAGGAACTTCGGCGCGACCCGCCGCCAGGGAGTGGAGCTCGGCGCGCATCGCCGGTTCGGCCCCGTGACGATCGGTGGCGGCTATACATTCCTGGCCGCGACCTACGAAAGCGAGGAGATCGTCAACGGCGAAAGCAACCGCAGCAACGACGCCGCGGCGGACGGAGCACCCGGCCTCGACGGGGCCATCGAGATCGAGCCCGGCCACCATCTCCCGCTGATCCCGCGCCACATGTTCAAGAGTTACGCGGACGTGGCGCTCGGCGCGAAGCTCTCGATCGATGTCGATCTGCTGGCGGTGTCCGGCTCGTACGCGCGCGGCAACGAAAACAACCAGCACGAGCCGGATGGCACCTACTACCTCGGTCCGGGGTCGATCCCGGGCTACGCCGTCGTGAATCTCGGCGCCGGCTATCGCCTCACCTCGCGGATCGAAATCCTGGCGCAGATGACCAATCTGTTCGATCGCCGCTACCACACCGCGGCCCAACTCGGCCCGCTCGCCTTCACCGCCAGCGGCGCATTCGTCGCGCGCCCGTTCCCCGCCATCGGCGGCGAGTTCCCCGTCAGACACTCGACCTTCTACGCCCCCGGCGCTCCCCTGCGCGTGTGGATCGGGACTCGCCTGAAATTCTGAGCTCGCAGTCCGCGGTCCGCGGTTCTCGGTCCGTGGTCCGTGGTCCGAGCCGCTCGAAGCATCGGGGTCTACGACGCTGCAACCAGCTGAACGCAACGCCTTCAACCCAGATGGTTCGACTGACTCTGGAAGATCTTACCGGACCCCGGACCACGGACCACGGACCGACGTCAGTCGGCGCGCAGCGCTCTGCAGCGGATCGATCCGGACCGCGCGCAGGGTCGGCAGGAGCGTGCCGGCGATGGCCATCACCACGGTCACGGCGGCCGCGACCGCGAAGGTCGAGGGGTCGGCGGGGGCGACGCCGACCAGCAGGGTTTCGAGCGAGCGGCCGGCGAGATACGCGAGGATCATCCCGGGGACCAGTCCGGCCACGACCAGCCGCAGGCCCTGCGCGGTCACCATCACGAGGATGTCGCGGCGCTGCGCGCCGAGGGCGATGCGGACGCCGATTTCGGGGGTTCGCTGCGACACCGCGAAGGCGAGCACGCCATGGATGCCGATCGCGGCCAGGAGCAGCGCGACCAGCGCGAATCCGGCCAGCACGCGCGCCTGCACCGACCGCGACGCCGTCTGCTTGTCGACGATGGCGCGCAACGACCGGAGGTCGGAGATCGGCTGCTGCGGATCGACCCGCTGAATGATGCCGCGAATCGGTGCCGCTAGCGGGCCGAGCGGAACCCCGGCGCTCACCACCAGATACTTCGGCGTGTACCCCCAGAACCACCCGTCGTCGACCTGCCGGTGCGGCAGGTAGACCTGCGGTTCGCTGTCGCGCTCCAGCCCCCGGACCCGGACGTCGGCCACCACGCCGACGATCGTTCGATCCTTGGTCGCGAAGTTGAAGCGCCGGCCGATCGCCTCCCCCTCGGGCCAGTACCGTCTGACCAGCGACTCGCTGACGACGGCGACGAATTCCGAGGTCATGGTGTCGCTGTCGCTGACGTCGCGGCCGGCGCGGATCGGTACCGACATCGTGGCGAAGTAGCCGGGCGTGACGAACCGCATGCTCGCGGTGTTGGTGGCCCGCCGCTCCAACTCGACGCCGGTGATCCCGACCGGCCAGATCCCACCACCCCACACCATCGGGAGACCGCTGGTATACGCGGCGGTGGTGACCCCGGGGAGGGCGCGCACCTCCCGCAGCACCTGGTCGTAGAAGTCGGCGCGGCGCGCGGTGACGGCGTAGCGCGCGGCCGGAAGATCCGTCCGAAGCGTCAGCACGCCATCGGCGCGGAACCCCGGGTCGCGGGCCTGGACCGCCCACAAGGTACGAACCAGCAACCCGGTCGTGATGATCAGCACGATCGAGGCCGCGACTTCGGCGATCACCAGCGCCGCGCGCAGCTTCTCCTTGCGCCCGCCAATCGCGCGCGGACCTTCGCGGAGCCCGCTCGCCTCCGCCCCCGCTCCACTGCGGATCATCGGCATCAGTCCGAAGGCGAGCGCGGTTCCGAGCGTGAGGAGCGCCGCGAAGGTCATCACTCGCAGATCGACGCCGGGTGTGCTGTCGGTCGGCAAGGCCGCGGGCACGAGACTCCACAGCAGCGGCACCATCGCTCCGGCCAGCAGCACGCCGGCCGCGCCGCCGAGCGCCGCGAGCACGACACTCTCGGTCGCGAGCTGGCGGATCAGCCGCTCGCGGCCGGCCCCCATGGCGGCGCGCACCGCCATTTCCTGCCGACGTCCGAGCGCGCGGGCGAGCAGCAGATTGGCGAGGTTGGCGCAGGCGATGAGCAGCACGCAGAACGCGGCGCCGCTCAAGGCGAGGACCATCATCCGCGACTGCGCCGACAGATCGTCGCGCAGGGCGAACACCGTGGCCCCGGTGTTGGCGTTCTCTTTCGGGAACTGCTGCCGGGTCTGCGCGGCGACCAGGTCCATTTCGGCGCGGGCCGTGTCCAGCGTCACGCCGGGCTTCAGCCTGGCGACCGCGTAGATCTCGTTGTTCGTGCGATCCTCGAGGTCGCGCGCGGTGAAGGCGAGCGGCGTCCAGAGGGCGACCTCCGACCGCGGAAAGGCGAATCCGGGCGGCATCACGCCAATCACCGAATACGTATCGGCGTCGAGGAGGATGGTGCGGCCGACGATGGCGGGATCGCCGCCGAAGGCGCTCCGCCACAATCGATCGCTCAGGATGACCGTGCGCGCCGCGCGCTCATCGTCTTCCCCGGCGGTGAAGACGCGGCCGACCGCGGCCTCCACGCCCAGAGTCGGGAACAGGTCGGCACTGATCTCGGCCCCCTCGATCCGGAGGGGTTCGCCGCTGCCAATCAGATTGGCGCCAAGCCCCTTGTGAATGCCGACGCTCTCGAACGATCGCGCCGCCGCCTTCCAGTCCTGGATGTTCGGCGGCGAGAGTTCCATGCGCGAATAGCCGGGCGACCGCTGCCAGATCGTGACCAGGCGATCCGGATCCTTGAACGGCAACGGGCGGATCAGCACGAAGTCGGTCACGGAAAACGCCGCGGTGTTGGCGCCGACGGCGAGCGCGACGATGGCGATCGCGGTCAGCGCGAAGCCCGGAGCCCGGCCCAGGGTTCGAGCGGTGTAGCGGAGATCCTGCTTCAGGATGTCCCAGTGCACGGCCGCGGCATTCATGAGCACCTCCGGAAACGCGCCGGCCCAGACCACGGCGCGAGCGAGCGGCCCCGGTGCGTCGCGCAGCCGCATCTGGAACACGGCGTGGATCTCCTCGCCGTACTCGGCGCGGAACGACGCCGGGTAGAGATACAGCAGCGCGCGATGGAGAGGCCGCATCAGGCCTTCCGCGGCGCGAACCCGCTGGCCCGCGCCAGCGCCAGCATCCGCGCCAGGCGCTGGGCCTCGGCCGTCGCCACGTCGCGACCGAATCCGCTGATCCGGTAGTACCGCCGCCGCTCGTCGTCGCTGACCGTCCGCGCCGGCGTGCCGACCTCGATGACCAGCCCCTGCTCGAGCATCCGCTGAATGGATCGATAGAGCGTGCCGGCGCTCAGCTTGAGCGCGCCGCCGGTGCGGCCGGCCACCTCCTGCATGATGGCGTAGCCGTGGCGATCGCCGTCGGCGAGCGCGACCAGGATGTGAAAGGTGGCGGGCGGGAGCGGCAGGAGATCGTCGGCGTCGCTATTCACCCGACGAGTATAGCCAGAGTGTGTATAGATGTCTACGTGCTCGCGGTCCGTAGTCCGTGGTCCGTAGTCCGCGCGGAGTCATTCGAGAAGTATTGGGTGCAAGCCGGCGCAACGAGCCGTTGGTGGCGCCTGTCACCCCGACTCGTCGAGCGGCTCCGCCCGGACCACGGACTACGGACCACGGACTACGCGGCTTCAGAACACGAACTTGACCGTCGCCTGCGTGCGCCGCGCGTAGTTCTGCTGCGTCGAGGCCACGATCGACCCGAACTGCACCCCGGTCGGGGTCAGACCGGCGGCGTTGAGCGGCGGGAAGAGCGGGTGATTCAGCGCATTGAGCGACTCGAACCGGAACTGGAACATCCGGCCGCCGCCGATCGAGACGTTCTTGATCAACGACAGGTCGAAGTTGTTGACGTCGTCGGTGCGCACCGAGTCGAACCGCATCGGGAAGGTACGGACGTTCGACCCGAGCTGCTGCGCGGTGACCTTGTTGAATCCCGCGTCGGTGTTGAACCACCGCGCGATCGTCCGGTCCGCGGACGACAGCGCGATGTCGTCGACGTCGCCGGTGAAGATCAGGTTGCCGAAGTTCCCGACCGGGAACCCGGTCTGGTAGGTGTAGATGCCCTGGAACTGCCAGCCGCCGAGGACTCCGTCAACCGCGGCATTCGCGTTGGAGCCGAAGCGGCGGCCGCGGCCGAAGGGAAGCTCCCAGATGCCGCTGACCGACATGCGGTGCGGAACATCCTGGCTCGACACCATGCGGGTCGGCGCGGGATCGGCCGGATTCAGGAACTCGGTGGCTTCGTCGAACTGCGAGAAGGTGTAGCTCAGGCCCAGGGTGTAGCCGCGGGTGAACCGCTTCTGCAGCGATGCCTGGAGCGCGTTGTACCAGGACTTGCCTTCGTTGGTCGTGGTGTTGACGGCATCGAACTGCGGATACGGGCGCAGCAGCCGCTCGCGGGTGATGGTCGAGGATCGGAACGCCGTGCCGGCCGTCACCGGCATCAGGTTGAAGAACGGGTTCGGGACGTTGGCGCTCAGGTAGTCGATGGTCGCCTGGTCGCGGGTCGGGCTCGTGCTCAGATAGTGCTGCGGCGTCGTGTTGAGGTTGCGTGACGTCTGGATCTGCGTGCCCCGGTTGCCGACATACGACGCCTCCAGCACCACCTGCCCCGGCAGCTCGCGCTGGATGCCGACCTGCCACCGCTGCATCCGCGGCGATTCCGGCGTCGGATCGAAGAACGTGATGCTCTGCCCGAGGAACGTCTGGATCCCCTGGGCCGCGCCCTGCGGCTGCTGGATGCCGCCCACGAAGGGATTCGACAGGGTCTCGATGAAGGTCAGGCCGTTGTCGAGCGACGGCACCATCGTCGTGGTGGACGTGAAGCCGGTGGTGATGACGTCGCCGCGGCGCTGGCCGAGGAACCCGTAGAAGATGCCGTAGCCGCCGCGCAGGACCGTCTGGTCGTTCAGCCTGTAGGTGGCCCCGACCCGGGGCATCAGGTTGCTCTTTGGCGTCTCATAGAGCCCGCGCGGCTGTCCGTTCTCGCCGGCGAACGTCAGGCCGCCGCGCACGCGGAACTGGTCGAGGGGCACGCCGGTCGCGGCGCTGTTGAGGGCCGCCCGCGCCGCCGCTTCCATCGGCTGCACCGCGGTCTCGTCGAACCCCCGCACGCTCTTGTTGTCGGCTTCGACGAGCGGCGTCTCGTACTCGTAGCGCAGTCCGAGGTTCAGCGTCAGGCGATCGCTCGCCTTCCAGTCGTCCTGCACATAGAAGCCCCAGGTGGACGAGGCCTCGTCGTAGCTCGCCGGGACGGCGACGCTGCCGGAGGTCGGCAGGCCGAGCAGGAACGCGGCAAACGACTGCCCCAGCGAGCCGGGCGACCCGTTCGAGTTGTCCAGCGGACCCTTGGTCCAGTTCGTGTCGAAGTTGAACTGGCCGGTCTGGTTGTTGGCGAAGAATTCCGAGGTCTCCGCGTACTGCCGGAACTCGAGGCCGCTCCGCAGCGAGTGCGATCCCATCGACTTGTTCAGGTTGGCCATGAACGAGTTGGTGGTGTTGGGCCGGTACTCGCCGCCGAAGCCGGTCCCCTGATAGCCGGCGATGTCGAACCGCGGGAATCGCCGGATGTCGTCGGGAATCGCCGAATTGTAGGACGCCGGGAACCCGAGCGAGGTCAGATCGAAGCCGTGATTGGCCGGGTTGGTGTCGGTGCCGCGCACGAAGTAGTTCAAGCCGTAGCGGAAGTTCAACACCGTGGTCGAGTTCAGCACGTAGACGTGGTCGAAGGCGAACTGCCTGGACAGGAACAGGAACCACTCGCCGGTCGCCAGATTGTCGAAGTAGTTGTTGTAGTTGCTGTTCCGGTCGTACCAGCTGTAGCGCCCGTAAACCCGCTGCTTCTGCGTCACGTTGTGGTCGATCCGGATGGTGTTGGTGGCGTATTTGATGGTTTCGGGCAGCGACGGGTTCTGGAAATTGCCGGTGCCGTCGGCGCCGCCGGCGGTGCGCGGCTTCGCGATGTACTCGAGCGAGGCGCGGGCCACCGGATTGATCAGGCTCTGCGGGATGATGTTGCCGGGAAACGGATCCGCCATGATCCGGCCGCCGGCGATCACCCGCCGCGTGAACGGGTTGTAGATCTGGTACTGCGGCCCGATCGCCAGCAGCTCGGAGAAGTCGCCGTTCCGCATCTTCTCGGTCGGCACGGTCGGCGTGCCGTTGTTGCGCGGCCGTGCCTCGTGGATGCCCTCGAAGCCGTACATGAAGAAGGTGCGGCGCCGGCCGTCGTAGCCCGGGAACAGCACCGGTCCGCCCACGGTGCCACCGTAGCGGTTGTAGGTGAAGTCGGCGAGCGGGATGTTGTTGGCGTTGGCGAAGTAGTCGTTGGCGAACAGTCCGCTCGGCGTCTTGGCCAGGTAGGCGGTGCCGCGCAGCGAGTTCGTTCCGGCCTTGATGCTCAGGTTGGTCACGCCTCCCTCGGTGTTGCCAAGCGCGGCGTCGAAGGTCGCAGTCTGGACCTTGAACTCCTGGACGATGTCGGGCGGCGGCACGTAGGACGCGATCACTTCGCCGGCATTCGCGGTGGCCGTGCTCGGCACGCCGTCGATGGTCAGGTCGCTGCGGTTGCCGCGGGTGCCGTCCATCGCGTAGCCGACGATGTGGGTCGGCTCGAAGGGCCGATCGAGACGGGCCGAGCCGGTGTAGGAGACGCCCGCCGCCAGGCCGATGAGCGCATACGGATCGCCGTGCGCGGTCGGCAGCTCCGCGATGCGGCGCGCGTCGACGACGTTGCCGAGCGAGCCGTTGGCGGTGTCGAGCAGGGGGGCCTCGGCGCTGACGGTCACTTCCTCGACGGTGCCGCCGACTTCGAGCGCCACGTCGAGCTGCAGGCGATCCGCCACGCGGACGTCCACGGTCTCACGTACCCATTTCTTGAAGCCCGAGAGCTCCACGGTCACCTTGTAGGCGCCGGGAATCAGGTAGGGAATCTGGAAGATCCCGTCGGCGTTGGTCACGGCGGAGATGGCCGTGCCCATCGCGATATTCGTGGCGGTCACCGACGCCCCTGGAACGAGACTCTTGCTGGCGTCAACGACCGTGCCGGTGATTGTGCCTCTCGCGTCCTGCGCGGCCGCGATCGGCGCGCCGGCGAGAAGAACGACGACCATCATCCGTGCAACCCTGACCAGTGTCGTGTACATGCATCACCTGTTCTGTCACTACCCGCGTTTTGTGCGGCCTCACTCTCGGTCCGCCGATGCCGCCGCGCAAGGCCCCTCGGGCGCGTTGTCACAGTTTTGACAAGCTAAACTGGTCGCGTCCGGCCGAAAAGGGGCGGACGCGGCGCCTCAACCGCCATTCTGTGCCGTCTGGTGGGACCCGATCGGCAATAGTAGCGGAAGCTCGAAAGAGGCGGACGGCCGGAGAAGTTTTGGTATATAAAACTCCCGGATGCCTCGCGAGCCCGTACCAGAGTCCCGGCGGCGAGCGGTCCACGAGCTCTATCTCGTGAAATCGCTGGTCCACGGATCGGAAGTCCTGTGGGCGTTTCGCCAGCCGGGCGAGACGCTGCGCCTGCGCGACGTGATGGACCGCACCGGGTTCGCCAAGGGGATGTGCTTCCGCCTCCTCTACACGCTGCGCCACTGCGGCTTCATCGAGAAAGTGGAGGGCTGCCGCTATCGGGTCACGTCCGAGATCCGCCGGCGCAAGAAGTACCGCATCGGCTACGCCGGCCAGGGGCAGGACAGCTCGTTTGCAGACGAAGTGCGCAACGGTCTGGGACGGGCCGCCGAGCGCGCCCAGGTCGAGCTCGTGGTCGTCGACAATCGCTACCAGCCGCGGATCGCCATCAAGAACGCGCAGCTGCTGATTCGCGAAGGGGTCGATCTGGTGGTCGAGTTCCAGACCGACGAATCGGTGGCCCCGGCGATCGCCTCCGCCTATCACCAGGCGCGGATTCCGATCATCGCGATCGACATCCCGCATCCCGGCGCGACCTACTTCGGCGCCAACAACTACGAAGCGGGACTGCTCGCCGGCCGTCAGCTGGCGCGGTGGGCCAAGCAGCACTGGGGAGGGCACGCCGACCAGCTGCTGCTGCTCGAACTGGCGCGCGCCGGATCGGTGCCCGCCGCCCGCATGCGCGGCGTCGCGGCCGGCGTGCGCGATGTGCTGCACGACGCCGCTGCGTGGCCCACCGTCTCGATCGACGGCGACGGGCAGTTCAAGACCGCGCTCGAGCGCGTGCGCAAGCATCTGCGCGAGACCTCGGCCTCACGGATCCTGGTGGGCGCGGCCAACGATCCGAGCGCGCTCGGCGCCGCGCGCGCGTTCCAGGAAGCGGGACGCACCGACGGCTGTGCAATCGTCGGCCAGAACGCCGAGCCTGACGCCCGTGCCGAGCTGCGCGCCGAGAACAGCCCGCTGATCGCCTCGGTCGGATACTTTCCCGAGCGCTACGGTGAGGGCGTCATCCGCCTGGCGCTCGATCTGCTCGGCCGGCGCGCGGTGCCGCCGGCGATTTTCGTCAAGCACCAGCTGGTGACCCGCGACAACGTCGATCATCTCTATCCGAACGACGCTCTCATGGGAGTGGAACGCTACGCGCGCTTCTAGACAAATCCCACGCTCCAAGCTCCAAATCCCAACCACTCCCAAATCCCAAATCCCAAAATTAACTCCCAAAAGCCAACTGCCAACTCCAACGTTCCAAGTTGGGGGCGTTGGGATTTGGAAGTTGGGAGTCGTTTGGGAGTTGGCAGTTGGGAGTCGTCGTTGGGATTTTGGAGGTTGGGAGTGGTTGGGATTTGGAGCTTGGAGCGTGGGATTTGACTCAGCGAGCGGGCCACTTGGTGGCGCGCGTGCAATTCACGGGCGTCCCCGTGTACGCTTGACTGGCTATGCCAGACGTTGACCTCTCGATCTTCGATCGCGAGCTGAAGAAAGGGGCCGCCGAGCTGCTGCTGCTGTCGCTACTCGATGCCCGGCCCCGCCACGGCTACGAGCTCGGCAAGCTGATCGAATCCCGATCCGGCGGCCGGCTGGTCTTCCACATCGACTCGTTGTATCCGCTGCTGTACCGCCTCGAAGAGCGCGGGTGGATCAAAGGCTCGTGGGTCGAAAAGGCCGGGGAGCGCCGCCGCCGCTTCTACCGCCTCACGCCGGACGGCCGGCGGGTGCTGGCGCGCCAGCGGGAGACCTGGGAGGCCTTCGTCGACGCCGTCCGCCTCGTCACCGGCGAAGAGCCGGCGTGAGATCATCAGCCGCGGCTGCCCGTAAGATGAGCGACAGCCGCCCCTAAGAGCTCACAGGAGACGAAGGAGATCAGGAGAAATCTTTTTGTTGAAATTCCTCCTGACCTCCTGGCCCTCCTGTTAGAGCTCTTGGCTAGCGGCTGCCGCTCGACCAGACTCAGATCCGCTGGCTCACCGCGAGGATGTTGCCCTCGGTGTCCTTGAACCAGGCGGTCTTGGCCCCACCGGCGGTGACGATGCCGTTGATCATTGGCATGCCCGGCATGTCGTACTCCTCGAACGTGACGCCGCGCGCCTTGAGGTCGGCGACTTCCGCTTCCACGTCCGCGACCTGCCAGAAGGCCTGGCTCGCCTTCGAGGTCCCCGCATTGGGGGTCGGGTAGAGAAACGCCGCCGCGCCGCCGCATTCGTAGACCACGCCGCCGGCGTACTCCTGTTTTGGCGTGAGGCCGATCACCTCTTCATAGAACTTCCTGGCGCGGGCCACGTTCGAGGCCGGCAGGTATACGTGGATCGTGGCGTCTTGCAGCATTGACGAACCTCTCAATCCCTAATCCCTAATCCCTAATCTGGAATCCCTAATCCCGAATCCCGAATCCCGAATCCCGAATCCCCAATCCCCAATCCCGAGTCCTGAATCCCTGGTCCCACTCCCTGAACCGACCCGCGAACCCGCGAACCCGCGAACCGCGGACTACGGACTACGGACTACGGACTACGGATCGAGATGTGCTTCGTACCCTCCGATCGTGCTCAGGCTTCGGAGGGTTACCGCGCTCGGCATCAGGCGCATCATCGCGTCGCGCAGGCGGCAGGCGACCGGCGACTCGATCTGGAACATCTGGCCGGCGCGCCTCGAGGCCATCGAGACGAGGCGGGTCCTCGGCCTGCGCTGGGCTTCGTACCGACGGAGCGATGCGTCGACGTCCCCGCCCTGTCCGAGATCGCGCGCCAGCACCAGCGCGTCCTCGATCGCCTGGCAGGCCCCCTGTCCGAGGTTCGGTGTCATCGGATGGGCGGCGTCCCCCAGGATCGTGATGCGGCCCGAGCCCCAGCGATTGGCTGGATCGCGATCGTAGATGTCGTTGCGAAGAATCGCGGCGTGATCGGTGACCCGGATCAGCGCCGGGATCGGGTCGTGCCACGACGCGAACATCGCGGTCAGCCTCGCCTTCGCCTGATCCGGGGGTTCGCGCTGACCTTCGGGAACGTTATCGGTGGCGTACCAGTAGACGCGATTGCCGCTGAGGGGCGCCAGGCCGAAGCGCTGCCCGCGGCCCACCGACTCTCCAGTCAGGAGTCCCGCCGTGTCGAACCCCGCAATCCCGCGCCAGGCGGTGTAGCCCGAATACCGCAGCGCGCCGGGCGTCCCGAGGCCCTCGCGCACGATCGACCGCAGTCCGTCGGCGCCGACCACGGCGTCGGCGTCAGCCTGTGCACCGTTGGCGAACTGGACCGTGGCGCGGACCGCATCCTGCCGGACGAAGTGACATTCATGCGCGCGATGTATGGGAATGTCGCCGGCCGCGGCCACGAGCACGTTCATCAACTCCGCCCGGTGGAACACCATCACCGGCAGCCCCAGATGCGCCACGAGCTCATGCGCGGCGGTGCGCGTGAGCACCGCGCCGCTCGCGGTGCGCAGCGCCCCGTCGGCGCTGACGAAGCTCAGCGCGTCGAGTGCCGGTCTCATCCCCAGCTGATAGAGCGCCTTGAGCGCGTTGGGCCAGAGTGAGATCCCCGCCCCGACATCGGTCAGCGCCGCGGCGCGCTCGTAGATCTCGACCTCGATCCCTTTCCGCCGCAGCGCGATAGCGGCGGTGAGGCCGCCGATGCCGGCACCGATGACGATCACACGCATACCGCTATTGTGTCTCGCCCGGATCCGTAGTCCGTAGTCCGTAGTCCGTAATCCGTAGCGGTCCGTTGTCCGAAAACCTCAGAGCAGTTCGCACCATCCAGGTAAAAGACCCGAGACCAGCTGGTTGCGGCGTTTTCGGCCCAGCTGGCTCGATCGGTTCCGCGGACTGCGGACCGCTACGGACTACGGACCACGGACTGCGGACTACGGGCCGCGAGTGAGATACAGTCGGGGAAACTTGGCTTCGTCAGACGCGCGCCCATGAAACGCATCGCCATCCTTACCGCCGGGGGAGATACTCCCGCGCTGAACGCCACCATTCACGGCGCCGTCGTCCGTGCCAACAAGCTTCGGATCGAGGTCTACGGGCTGATCAAGGGGTTCAACTGCCTGTTCAACCCGCGCGTGCCGCACGTGCATCTGAACCCGCTGTTCCAGGCGATTCCCGAGCTCGATCCGACCAAAGGGGGCACGCTCATCGGATCGTCGCGGGACTACATCGACCCGGATCAGGGCGCCGAGCTCGACCAGATCACGTCACGGCTGAAGAAGCTCGGCATCGAAGGGCTGATTGCGGTGGGCGGCGATGGCACTCTCAACGGCCTCCAGCCGCTGGTCGAACGCCTGCCGACCGTGCTCGCGCCGAAGACCATCGACAACGACCTGGGCTTGAACTACCCCAGCGAGCCGGACGAATGGTCGCGCGCCGTGGAGGCCGGCCACCCGCCGCGCTACACCCGGACGCCGTCGGACGCCGTCTTCGATCTCAATCACATCGTCAACTACGCCACTCCCGGCTATGCGACAGCGGTCCTGGTCACCGCGCAGGGTGTCGAGCGCATCCGGACCACGGCCGAGAGCCACCGCCGGATCGCGATCGTCGAGGTGATGGGCCGCCACTCCGGCTACATCGCGCTCGGGACCGCTTACGGCCAGCCGGACCTCATCCTGGTCCCGGAACACCCCCTCGACACCGAGCTGCTCGTCGAACGGGTCAAACACCTCTACGACCTGCAGAAGAACGTGGTGATCGTCTGCGGCGAAGGGGTCGTGGACGAGGCGGGAGTCGAGCTCGGCGCCGAGTCGACGTCCACCGATCCCGCGGGGAACCTGGCCTTGAGCGGCGCCGCGGAAGCCTTGCGGGTGAAGATCATGCAGCGGCTCGGCGACCGGTTCTTCCAGGCGTATCGCCGCGGCAGCGCCGCCAGGGAAGCCATCTTCACCAGGAAAGTCGGGCACACGCAGCGCGGCGGGCGGCCGATTCTGTTCGACCGCTTCTACGCGGCGATGCTGGGATCCGAGGCGGTGGATCTGCTGGTGGAAGGACGCACCAATGCGGTCTCGGTGCTGCAGTACGATCCGGGCAAAGGCTTTCACGTCGAGGGCTACGACGCCAACCGGTTCCGCGACCGCTGGGGCCTGATTCATGCGCGCCAGATGCATCCGAGCATGTATGACCCGCGCCTGATGAAGCCGTCGCGGGTCGGGGTCGACTACCTGCTGCCGATCTTCACCGGCGCCATCGGCTACGACGACGCCGAGCACATGCGCCAGACGCTGTTCGACCCGGGCAACCTGGCGCAGCCCTATCATTCGATCAACACCGACGTCCACAAACGGATCCGCTATCTGGTCGAGCCGGCGTGCGGCGGACCCTGAGAGAGGACGAATGCCTGATTCACAGACCAAGACACTGCTCGCGAAGAACGTGATGCCGAGCTTGACCGTCGACGACCTGCAGCGAAGCCAAAACTTCTTCATCGGCCTGGGTTTCGAGATCGAAGACCGCTGGGAACACGAAGGCGTGCTGATGGGGCTGATGCTGAAGGCCGGCGACGTCCGCCTCGGCTTGAGCCTCGACGACGGCAGGAAGGGACAGGGCCGGGTCAAAGGCGCCGGGATGCGGCTCTACATCGAGGTCGGCGACAACATCGACGAGGTGGCGGCGCGCGCCAAAGCCGCCGGCGTCACGCTGACCAGCGAGCCGCACGACACCGAGTGGGGATCCCGTGCCTTCGAAGTGACCGAGCCGAGCGGATTTCTCCTCACGCTCGCGTCCCCGCCGCCGGCGAAGTAGGTTCGGGAACCGCAGGTCGTCGCGGGGCCGTCAGACACCGCGTTTCCTGAGCCGCTTGCGCAGCAGCGCGGCCATGCCGAAGCCGGTCAGGATCAGCGTGCTCGGCTCGGGGACCGGCGCCGGCTCTAACGACGCCGTGAACTCGAACGTCCGCCAGACGTTCGGGAAAGAGTTGTCGTTCACATCGAACTGGAACGCCCCGATCGAGCCGGTATACATCGCCCCGGCCGTCAATCCACTGATCTGAAACAGCAGGGTGTCATCTGGCAGGCTGTTGACCGGCTCGCCGGACAGCGAGGAAAAAACTAGTGACATGAACGGCGAATCGCTGAATTGCATCGGCGCGGCGTACGGGTCGATGGATTGACCGTCCTCGTTCAGGAGCACCTGATATCCGTCGAAGAACAGGTCGCCGGGCTGCACCTCCACGCCACCCGTGATGTTGGCCATCAAGCCGAACTCGTCATCCTCGGTGAGATAGACATGCAGCTCGGACAGGATTGGCGCGGCCACCGCGCGATCGGCGAACGCGATGGTGAATGCCGCGGCGAGCGCGACCCGAATCAGCCGAGTGACTAGCGTTTTGCGCATGGAATCCTCTTACGGTACGTTGATCTTCTGCGACTCGATCTTCTGCCACATCTTGAAGAAGTAGTCGGCGCTTCGGAGCAGGTGATTGTCGACCAGGTCTTTCCCGGTCTTGGTCATCAACGGGGTGGCCGGCGCGGTCCGGATGTCCTTCACGAAGTCCGCAAACATGCCGTAATGCGCGACGCCGTCGAAGTTGTAGTCCCAGGTCCGGCTCCCGGTCGTGCTCCGGCTCTGGACGGGCAGCTGCGGATTGTCGTTGGCCGGGTTGCCGGGATTGTAGATGTCGGTGAACCGCGGCGCGGTGCCGGGCTTCACGTCGAAGATCGTCGGTCGGGGACTGCTGACCATCGAGTTGGCGTCGGTCCCGAAGGCGACGCGACCGGGCCCAAGCGCGGACTTGTCGGGGCACAGCGCGGTCGGCTTCCCCATCTCCGTGAAGGCATCGAGGTACTGGCGAGCCCACGTGACAGCCTCCGCACCGTCGGTACCCAGCCCGAACATCCCCTGCAGGCACCCCAGCCGCTGCAGCTGCGACCGGCTGCGGGAGTTCTCGGCGCTGAAGTCCGGGGAATTGCGGTCGCGGATCGCGCTGTGCCCTGACACGAGCGGATAGCCGCCGCCGGGCACCGCCTCCGCCACTCCCAGCGCAGTCTCGACGCCGCGGTTGGACATGTGATCGACGTCGACGATCATGCCCCGCTTCATCATCGCCTTGAGCGCGAGCTCGCCGAGTCCGGTGAGCCCGTTGGGGCTGCGCGCGTTCACGTGCCCCAGGAAGAACGTCCCGCCGCTGGTCAGGCAGGCCGGAGCCGCCGGGGGCTGGCCAACGCCGGGCGGAATGAGCGGGGTGAGCACGGATGGGAAGCTGAGCGACCTGAAGGTGACCTCGCCGGTCAGCGAGCCGCAACCGACGGTCCAGAAGAACCCGGTTTCGCGGCGGTTCGCCAAGTTGAACACCGTGTCGTAGATCGCGGTGTCGCCAAACACGTTGTCGGTCAGATGGACCGGGAAGATGTATCGCACGCCCTGCGCGTAGAGGCGGCCGATCTCGTTGTCCACCGTCTGCTGGGTGACCCCCGGCAGATCGTTGAAGTTGCCGATGTTGTCGAGCTCGACGCCCAGCAGGATGGCGATCTTCCCGTCCTTCACGATCTGGTAGAGGTCGGCGGAGGTGAGCGCCACCTTCATCAGATCAGAGTGCCGGCCGACGAAGGTCTTGATCTCGTCGATCTGCAGGTTGGACGATGCCGTGTCGTCCTTGACGCCGCTGATCGGGCCACCGGCGCCAATCACTTCTGCAAGACTCCGGTTGTTGTGCGAAAGCGCGACCATCACGCGGAGACCGCCGTCCTTCGCCCGCCTGATCCAGTCCACCCACATCTTCTGATGCGTGATGTCGTTCCAGCGCGGCCAGTTCGCGAAGGTCGGGAAGCCCACCGCGTGGCCGGGCTGCCTTATCGCGTCGTTGAAGGTCTCCAGCGCCTGTACCGCGGCATTGCGGGCGAAATCGCCGCACTTCGATTGAATCGGATCGCCGTGCGTCGGCGCGTCATCACTGAGCGCTTCGTTGATGTTGACCGCTCGCTGATCGAAGCGGCACTGTGGGTCGTACGCCATCTGCACCGCCGGCATCAACGAGCCGACATCCGGAGCGCCGTGGAACAGCTTGCCGCCGAACGCCAGGTTCGACATCGGGTGAGTGTGGAGGTCGACCCATCCCCACAACGGAGCGGGCGCCGCCGGCAGGGTCACACGTTGCGAGATCGACACCGACCGGCCGGTCCAGGAGACGGTCAATCTCAGGGTGTTCGCTGCGCCTGCGGAGCCAGCCGAGCCCGCGAACGTGACACCGGTGCTGACTTGCGCCCCCGGAGCAATGGTTCCGAGCTGCACTGGCAGCGACGCGGCGGGCGTCGTGTTCAGAATCGCGGTGATCACCTGCACCGCCGTGACCGGAAGAGGCGTGGGATTTCGCACGGTGATCGCGCCAACGTACCGGCCGTTCACGTCCTGCGTGAACGCCGGCATGATGGCCAGCTGCAGGACCGGCTGAGGCGTCAGTGTCACGGTCACGGTGAAGGTTCCGCTGCGGACGTGCCCCGCCGGATCGGTGGCCGTGCATCTAACGGTCGTGACGCCGATCAGGAACGTCGCGCCGCTCGCCGGCGAGCAGCTGGCTACCAGCGGACCGGCGACCAGATCGGTGGCCAGCACCAGGTAGCTGACGGGAACGCCAGCGGTGCTCGACGCGCTGGTGACGATGTTCGCCGGGAGCGACAGCACCGGCGGCGTCGTGTCGACAACCGTGACCGTGAACGTGCCGCTCGCCACACTGCCCGCGGCATCGGTCGCGGTGCAGGCCACGGACGTCGCCCCAAGGGCGAAGGCGGCCCCGGACGCGGGCGCGCAGCTGACGGCCACCGGTCCATCGACATCGTCTATCGCGGTCGCCGTGAAGGTGACGACGGCTCCAGCCGGCCCGACGGCTTCAGTGGTGATGTTGGCCGGAAGACTCAGCACCGGCGGCGTGCCAAGCACCACGCCGACTCCGTCGCTGACGGCGATCGTCTCGGTGAGCGTGATCATCGCCGACGGCAGCACCACCAAATCATCGCTGACCACGACGTTCTCGGTCAGCTCAATCATGGCCGATGGGAGCACGGCGAGGTTGTCATCGACCACGATGGTCTCGGTCAGCGTGACAATCGCCGACGGCAGGACGTCGATGCCATCGGTCACGGTGATGGCCTCGGTGATCTCGACGACGGCCATTGGCGGCGGGGGTTGTTCCCCGCCCGGCGCGATGCCGAAACGCAGCAGGGCGTGCCCGACGTGCGACGACACGATGAACGAGCCCGGCGCCAGCGGGTCTTCGACCAGTCCGCGGAAGTTGGCGTACTCGGACGTGGCGAAGCCCGAACCGGGGGCCGCGAAGCCGAAGAAGCCGGCGATGGTGCGGACGATTTCGTCGGCGCCGCCGTTCACGACACCATCCGCGCCCGGAGCGATCCGGCGAATGCGCTCGTTCATGTCGGTGAAGACCACCGCGCCGTCCGCGGCGACGATCATCTGGTAGGTGAAGCGCAGCATGGCCTGCGACGCCGGCAGGCCGTCGCCGGTGAACGGCTCGGGATAACCAATCAGGTCCGCGCCGGGGATGCCGCCGATCTTCGCCGCCGCCTCGTCCGTCGATCCGTTCACCAGTCCGTCGGCGCCGGGTGCGATGCGAATCAGGGTGTTGCCGCCGGCCAGCAGATGTCCCTGTGAGTCGAACGCCATCGTCCACGCGCGATCGAAGTACGGCAGGTTCAGCCCGCCCGCGGCGCCGTTGAACGCGAAGACGAGCGAGGGATCCCCGCCGGCCGCCGGCACCCGGTGGATGTTGCCGTCGGAGTAGAACAGGTTGCCGGCGGCGTCGGTCACCATCGCGAGCACTTCGGGCGCCGAGACCACGTAGCGCCGCAGCCCGGTCTCGTCATCGAACCGGTAGATGTCGACCTGACCGGTCTGCGGATCCGGCTTGGTGCAGTAGAAAAATTGACCGGTCGGATCCACCGCGAGCGGCCCGAACCCGTAGCACTCGTTCGGCTCCAGAAAGGCGCTGATCTCACCAGTCTCCAGATCCAGCATCCGGATGCGGGCGCCGAATTGGTAGCCGTTGTCGGCCACGAGGAGCTTCCGAGCGTGGCCGGATGTCATGAGCGCGAGACGACCGGGCAAGGTCAGCGTCGACTGCAGCGCCGGCGCCTGATCGTGGAACTCGTCTCGCGGATCGCCGCCAGGCGGATCGATCGAATCCTCGGCGAAGCCGGTGCCGGCAATCGCGGCGATCGCGGTCTCGGGCACCCGTGGATAGAAGATCGCGAACGTGCCCAGACCCGGCGCTTCGGCGCAGATCTCGTCGCTGCTCGGCGCACTCGGGTCCGTCAGCGGCGTCCACACGCCTGACACCAGCTGATGGAGCTGCAGCTCGGCTTGCTCGCGCGCCAGGCTCATGCCGCGAATGTTGACGCAGACCCGGACCGTGCCCGTGAACGCGGCGGTGGACTTGATCTCGTAGTAGTAGGGCGGCGAGCCCGCCTGCAGCGTACTCGGGGGCGGCGGCAGAAGATCCCAGCGCGACTCGAGCCACGTCAGACCAGGCGCCGTCACCGTGTCGAACGTCACGGACACCGGGTGCTCGGACCCGATCTGCCCGCCCTCGTTGACGATGAACTTCGGGTCGGTGAGGACTACGGTCTGGAGTGCGCCGGGATTCGTGTTCACACTCGCGACGTTCACCGTCAGGGTGCCGGTGCCGATCGCGCCGCTCTCGTCGCGAGCGACCAGTGTGAAAGTGTGGGTGCCTGGCGGCAGCACCGCGTACGCCCGTGGAATCACGCTCGGGCCGGCTGCGGCCGGGAGCCCGCCGAGCTTGGAAGCGCGGAAGCCGTTCGGGCCGTACCAGGTCACGTGGGTGAGCGCTTCCCCGTCCGGTTCGGCGACGGTGCACGCGAACAGCCGGCCGCAGATCAACGGCACCACGGTCCCGCCGACCGGATCGGTCGCGGCCACGTTCACCACCGCCGGCGTGAAGGCGATCGACGGCGGATCGGTCACGCCGGCGATCCCGGTGAGATCGATCGCCTGTACGAGCGCGTCGGCGCCGCCGTTGTTCGACGGCTGCAGCGCGCCCGGCGTCCCGAGCGCGCCATCCTCCGTCGTCATCGCGGCATAGACGATGGGCGAGCCGTTGGCCGCGACACTCGTCACGAAGCTGTTGGCGCCGGCGGTCGCGTCGAGGAAGGACGAGAACGGCAAGGTGGCGCCGTCGGCCGAGAACACGCTCAGGAACGGTCGCGATTCGTGCTGGATCCGGGCCGGGTACAACGAGCCGACCAGACGAAAACAGTTGGTCCCGCAGGCATCGACATCATAGTCGGTGGCCTGGCCAACCACCGCCGTCATCCCGCCGGCCAGCACAGCAACGGCGAGCGGCGACGCGTCACCCAGGAATGTTCCGAACCGAACCTGTTGCGCCGGGAGCGCGTCGGGATCCAGTTTGATAAGAAACCCGCTCTGGCCGCCTTGCGGCGGGAACGGGGAGCTCGAGCCTGGCGTGAAGGGAAAGTTCCACGATCTCGTGGTGCCGGTGACGAAGAGGGACGCTGACACCGCATCCCAGGCGAGGCCGAACGGCCGATCATCGTACATGCCACCCAGGTACGACGCGTAGGCTATCTCGAACTGCGGCTCGGTGGTATCGATCTTCAGAACGAATCCGTCGTAACAGGCCCCGAACATCGGATCGGGGCAGACGCTGCCTGACGGCTTGGAGGACATCAGCGCGTTCGGCGTCGGCGTGATGATGCCGGGCGTCGCGCCGTACCCGATCGCGTAGACGTAGCCGCGGCCGTCCAGCTCGAAGCCAGTGATCTGATCGTGAACGAAGTTGCCGCCGGCTGACGCATAGATCGGGGGCTGAATCAGCCGGATCGATCCCGCCGGCTGTCCTTGCGTGTCGACCTTTCTGAGCTCGTAGACGAAGTCCGGAGGCGTCATGCCGAGCGGCGTGTACGACATGATGAAGTACACGTTTCCATCCAGGTCGGTCCGCATCCACTCGACCGGCCCGCACGATCCCTGGTCGGTCACGCACACGTCGTACGCCCCCTGCAGCGGTTCGATCGTCAGCCCATTGGTGGGACTCTCGGTGAGCGTGCGCTGATAGTGGAAGCTGGTGCCGACCTGGAGGTGCACCTTCCGCGTATCCAACGGCCCTTCCGGTCCGAGTGACATCGCCTGACACTGCGCCCCTTCGAAGATTACGGTGTAGAAGGCGGTGCCGCCGTCGGGCGACAACTTGGTCAGGAAGCACTGCCCGAAGCCGGGCTGCGGCGGGGCCAGCGGCACGGTCTGCGTGGCGGTGTGGACTGGCAGCGTGGACGGATCGCGGCTGTCGGCGAACAGATACACCTCGCCGAGGGCATTCACTTCGATCCGGCGCGGGAGCTCGGCGTCCGTCCCGCCGCGATACGTGGCGAAGACAATCGTCGGGTCGATGATCAGCGGACGCGATCGGTCGTAGGCGCCGAGCTGGAATCCGACCTGCGTCTTCGCGGCGTCGAGGATGCGATAGCCGCCGGCGACCGGCTCACGGACGCCGTTCCGGTCCTGATAGATGACCGGCTTCTTCAGCCGCACGTCTTCGCCGTTCACGCGCAGCGACAGCTCGCCGCCGGGCGCGAGCGTGACGCGGTCGGCGCCGGAGAATGCCAGGCGAATCTTCTTCGGGTCGTGTCGCGGCGCCACCAGGAAGTCGAACTCGAGATGGCGCTCGTTGCCGTAGTAGACGATGTCGATGCCGGGATAGACACCGCTGGACTTTACCTGTCGGAACGCGCTGTTGCCGCTGAGGGTGCCGCGAGACGCCGACGTCGCGTGGTACACCTTGCCCGGCAGCGGGTCGAGCCCCGCGATCGGCGAGGCTGGCCGTGCGCCGCTCAGCGTCATGCGCAAGCGGCCGGCGGCCGGCTGACCGGCCTTGCGCAGCGTCAGCGCCGCCTCCGCTGCGGTCACGGTCAGGTCGTAACCGGGCCCCCGCGCCACGAACGTCGCAGGTCCCCCATCGCCGGACGTCTTCTCGAATTGAAGCGGCAGTCGCGGAGTGCGCGACGGCGCCGCGACCGGCGCAGCCGTGCCCGCGCCCGGGCGCGTCGATCCCTCCCGCTCTCCGCCGGCCGCGCCCGCACGCGGCGGACACAGCGCGACGACGCACGCGACCGCCAGCGCGGCACGAACACTTCGACTTCCGGCGCCCATGATGCCCTCCACTCCCTTGGATATGAGTAGGGAAGCGTGCGCCTACGAGA
Organism: uncultured Acidobacteriota bacterium; assembly: GCA_963717745.1. Taxonomy (GTDB): domain Bacteria; phylum Acidobacteriota; class Vicinamibacteria; order Vicinamibacterales; family 2-12-FULL-66-21; genus JACCXG01. Next base: position 38,049 of record CAVQXJ010000031.1, on the reverse strand, counting down.
AGGTGAAGGTGACGGTGAGCTTGATGATTTGACCGGCGACGACCGGCACCACTGGCGGCTTGCCGGCGAACCCGAGCGAGGCATCGCTGAAGAGCGGGCCGCCGCCGGCCACGTTGCAGCTGGCGATGGGTGTGGCCGTCGTGCAGACCGCGAACCCGGTGGCGACGCGGCCGATCACGCCATTCGACAGCGCGGTGATCGTGCCCGTGAGGGACAGGCTGCTCCCGGCCGGCGTGACCACGAGATCCTTCGACTCCGCGTTGCCGTTGGTGGGGTTGCTGGTCAGGCTGTCGATGATGCGGCACCAGTTCGGGAACGTGCCTCCGGTGCCACCCTGGCACGGCGACAGGTCGCTGCCGGTGCTCGAGAAGTACAGCACCCACCGGCCCGCGACGCCCTGCTTGCCCAGCAGCGAGACGATGTGCTGAGCGCCGCCCGACAGCGCGTTGTTGAACTCGGTGCGCGACGCCACGGTGCCGTCAGGGTTCTGCACTTCCACGACCCAGCGTCCGTGAACCGTGATGCCTTCCCGCGCTCCACCGGCGGGCGGCGCGGCGGGAACGGTTTGCGCGCTGGCCATCGTCACTGTCGCCAGCACCATCGCGTACCCGAGAATCACGCGGCCTGCGGCGCTGCAGATACCCCTCGCTGCCTTCATGGACTGCCTCCTTGTTGGAATCGGATGTGATGCGCGAGTGGTCGCGCGAATCAGGACACACTGATCACTGCCGGCCGGTCGGTCGTTCCCCATGTGCTCTCCCCCGGGGTCTGCCGCGCGGCGAGTCATCGCAAGTCGTCTGCCGCCGAACGCCCGTTTTGCGGGTTCACGAGTTGCCTTGGCCACTACCCGTCCCCGCCGCGGCATTCGCGCGCGATCTGCGGGGGTCGAGGGGCGAAGACGCTGGCCAAGTCAATTCCGCGCCGTGTGCCGCCTCGCCCGAGAGCCGCCGGCGGAAGACCTGCCTGGCGGCGACAAATCTCTGCGCACTGTCGTCCCTGCGGGCTCATCCTGCCGCCGACGCCGACCGCCGCCGTCCGCGCCCCGGCCGATCGCGGGTCAGGGTCTCGCAGCCTTCGTCCAGGTAGCGCTCACGCCACAGATCAACCGTGTGGCGGCTGACCCCGAGCCGTCGGGCGACTTCGCGCGCCGACAGACCCTGGCTGAGCAGAAGCACCAGGCGGCTTCGAAGCGCCGTGCGCTGCGGCGTGGTGGGCGCGCGGATCCACCCCTCGAGCGTCGCGCGATCGCGCTCGCCAACGACCACGTCCCGGGATCGCATCTGCCTCGGCCACCTCCGCGCGCCACCGATCACCGCGCGCTCGACGCTGCTCACGGAATACGAACGAGAAGCTGCCGCGGAACAAGTCGTTCGCTGGGTCCCAGGCAGTGGCATTCCGGTGGACGAGGCTATACGCGCGATTCAGGGGCAGAGCGGCTCAACGCCCAACGGCGTGGCCGCTCGGGGCATCGGGGTGCTTCCAGCCGCATATAGGCAATGCGCCGGGCCGGTGAACTTAACAGGAGGGCCAGGAGATCAGGAGCAAACCAAACTTTTTCTTTCTCCTGGTCTCCTGGCCCTCCTGTGATCGCGAGCGTGGCGAAGATCCCCAGTCGCCAGTTCGAGCGGCACGACGGTCGCGTCGGTGACCGTGACGCGGAAGTGGCCACTATACTGGCGGGGCCGTTGAGCCCGTTTCAACCCGAATCACGCGTACGACAGGAACGGATGACCCGCGAAGAGTGGCAGCGCGTCAAGGCGATCACCACCGACGCCCTCGCAGTTCCGGAGGACGAGCGTGAGAGCCTCGTCGCCGCACGATGCACCGACGCCGGGCTCCGGCGCGAGGTGCAATCGCTCCTCGGCGCCGCCCTGGCGGCCGAACATCTGTTCGAGACATCCGCCCTCACGGTCGAGTGCGCACAGGCCGTCCTCGCCGCGACCGATGACCCGTCCGATGCCTTTGTCGGCCGGCGCATCGGGTCGTACCGCGTGATCAGCGAGCTCGGCCGCGGCGGCATGGGTGCCGCGTATCTGGCCGAGCGGATCGATGGCGTGTATCACCGGCGGGTCGCGATCAAGCTGATCAAACGCGGGATGGATACCGACGCCATCGTCCGGCGTTTCTTGCACGAGCGCCAGATCCTGGCCGACCTGAATCATCCCAACATCGCGATGCTGCTCGACGGCGGCAGCACCGAGGACGGGCGCCCCTACTTCATCATCGAGTACGTCGAAGGCCTGCCCATCGACGTCTTCTGCAACGAGAACGGCCTGCCGGTCGAGCAGCGCCTTCAGCTGGTCCGCGCGGTCTGCGAGGCGGTCGACCACGCGCACCAGAACCGGGTCATCCATCGGGACCTCAAGCCGGGCAACATCCTGGTGACCCGCTCCGGCGTGCCGAAGCTGCTCGATTTCGGCATCGCGACGCTCCTCGATCCGCAGGACGGCACGCTCGCCGCTGACAATTCGCTGTTCGCGCAGGCGATGACGCTGCGCTACGCGAGCCCCGAGCAGATAAGAGGCGAACCGATCACGGCCGCCAGCGACGTCTACTCGCTGGGGGTGCTGCTGTATGAGCTGCTGACCGGATCTCCTCCGTACCCGCTGGAGGGCATCGGCCGGCAGGAGGCAGAACGCGTTGTATCGGAGCAGATCCCGCCGCTGCCGAGCGCGGCCATCGCTGCACGCACCGGCGCGGCTGCGAGCCGGCGCCGTCTGGCCGGCGATCTCGACGCAATCGTGATGACCGCCCTGCGGAAGGATCCGAGCCGCCGCTACGCCACGGCCCACGCCCTGGCTGAAGATCTCGAGCGACATCTCACCGGCCAGCCGGTCACGGCTCGCGGCGAACGGCTCGCGTTCCGGGTGCGCGACTACATCGGGAAACGTCGGCGCGCCGCCCCGTGGCCTGCGGTCGCTCTCGCGGTCCTCGCCGTCGCCATAGCGGCCAGCGTCGAACGGTATCGCGCCGGCCGCACGGACGGGCCCTTCGACGGGGCTCAGGGCGGACCCCCGCTGAAATCCATTGCCGTGCTGCCGCTCACGAGCACCGAAGCGAGTGCGGATCTCGAGTACCTCTCGGACGGCCTGACCGAGAACATCATCCAGCGCCTCTCGCGGCTCACGCAGATCCGGGTGATCGCCAGGGACTCCGTCTTCAGCTACAAGGGAAAACCAATCGATGCGCTCGAAGTCGGCCGCCAGCTGGCCGTCGAGACCATCCTCGCCGGGCGGATCGCGCAGAGGGACGGAAGTCTCATCGTCAGTGTCGAGCTCATCGACACGCGTGATCGCCGGCAGCTGTGGAGCCACGAGTATCGGCGGCACGCCGACGACGTGCAGATCCTGCAGGCGGAGCTCTCGCAGCAGATCGCCGACGGGCTGCGGCTGCGGCTGTCGCCGGCCGAGCGGACCCAGTTCGCACGCGCCGGCAATCTCGACACTGAGGCCTACCACCTGTACCTCAAGGGCCGGTATTCCCTGAACAAGAGAACCGTCAACGACCTGCGGCGGAGCATCGACTACTTCAGGCAGGCCGTCGCGAAGCAGCCGGACTTCGCGGCGGCACACGCAGGACTGGCCGATGCCTACGGGCTGCTGACGGAGTATCACGGTGAGCTGCCCAGGGACACCTATGCGGAGGCGCGCGCGGCCGCAGAGCGCGCCCTCGAACTGGACGCCGCGCTGGCTGAAGCGCATACCTCGGTGGCTTACGTCAAACAGTTCTACGAGTGGGATTGGGCCGGTGCCGAAGCGGAGCTCCGCCGGGCGCTGGCGCTGAACCCTGGATCTGCCACCGCCCATCAGTGGTACGCCGAGCTGCTCTCGGCAATGGGCCGCCACGACGAGGCGCTCGCCGAAATCCGCCGCGCCACCGAAAACGATCCGGTGTCCCTGATCGTGAGCTCGGTCGAGGCGCACCTTCTGTATCTGGCGCGCCGCTACGACGAGGCCATCGAGCAATGCCGGAAGGTCATCGACCTGGATCCGAATTTTCCCGAGGTCTACATCTATCTGAAGCGCTCGCTCGACGAGAAGGGATTGTTCGAGGAGGCGGTCGAAGCCCGGCAGATCCGCCGGCGCCTGGTGGGTCTCGACAGCGGCCGTTCCGATGCTCTCCTGATCGCGGCATCGACCACAGACCGCAGGCTGTACTGGCAGAAGCGGCTCGAGCAGGAGCTCGCCGAGTCCAGATCCGAGGGCGTGCTGTCCTTCGATATGGCCGAAATCCTGGCGCAGGCCGGCAACCCCGCCGCGGCGCTCGACTGGCTCGAACAAGCGTGCGCCGACGGCGATTTCATGACCGCCACCATGCGGGTCATCCCCACGCTCGACCCGCTGCGCGCCGAGCCGCGGTTTCTCGCACTGCTGAAGCGAGGTTGCCGTGTCGGCGGCGCTACGTCAGGACAGCGTTGATCCGTCACCGCCGGAGAGCTCCCGGTAGAGCCACCCCTTGGCCAGCGCCCATTCCCGCTTGACCGTCGCCGGAGATATGCCGAGGGCGCCGGCGGTCTCCTCGACGGTCAAGCCGCCGAAGAATCGCATCTCGACGATGCGCGCCTGATCCGGATCGAGACTCTCCAGCTTGCGTAGCGCCCGATCGAGATCGAGCGCGTCGAGCGCGTCGACCGGCTGGTCAGGCGCTGGCACTCCGTCGTCGAGCTCCGCCGCCAACGCGCCGCCGCCACGTTTCTGCCGCAGTCCCTGACGGGCATGATCGACGATGATTCGGCGCATCAGCTGCGCCGCCAGGGCGAAGAAGTGACCGCGGTTCTGCCAGTCGATCTCACGCTGTCCGAACAGCTTGAGGTAGGCCTCGTTGACGAGCACGGTGGTTTGCAGGCGATCGTGGCGCCATTCGTTTTTCAGCTGTCTCGCCGCCAGCGTGCGAAGCTCGTCGTAGACGAGCGGCATCAGCTGGTCGAGGGCATCGTGACTGCCGTCCCGCCATTCGTGGAGGAGACGCGTGAGGTGGGCCGCGTCGTTGGGATCCGCCATGGTGGGTGCCACCTTCGAGTGTACGGGCCGGTCTGCAGGATCGTCAAAGCCGGACGCGCCGCCGCGTGAGCGTATGCTGGACAGCCGGCGACGCGACATTGCCAACCATGACAGGACGGATCCTTCCGCTCATCATCGCGCTCGCGCTGGCAGCACCAGCGCTGGCGCAGCCCTGCCCGGCGCTGCGCGTTCGCAATGCCGACGGCAACTACATCGTCCCGGGCGTCAAGGGGGACATCCCATATGCCCGGGGGCTGGCGCTCGACGCCTACGTTCAACCGGGTGCGGGCCCTCGTCCGTCCGTCGTCGTGATTCACGGCGGGACCTGGACCTCGGGCAGCCGGGTCGCGCACGTGGGACAGATCCTCGAGTCGCTGACCCGGGCCGGCTACAACTGGTTCTCGGTCGACTATCGACTCGGTGGTCTGAACCGCTTCGCCGACTCGCTCGCCGATCTTCGGGCCGCGCTCGCGTTCATTCGTTGTCGGGCTCGGGACTTCGGCGTCGATGGCGATCGGCTGGTGCTCCTGGGCGAGGACTCCGGGGCCCACCTGGCTGCGCTGCTGTCAGCCGAGCGCCCGCCGGGTGTGGTTGGTGCGGTGCTGATCGGCGGGTACTACGACCTCGCCGCCACGCCGGCTCTCACGAAGGGCCATGATGCGGCGCTGCTCGCCCGCGCGTCTCCCCTCGCACACCTCCCATCGGCGGTGGCGCCGCTGCTCGTGGTCCACGGAAAGCGCTGACGGCGATGTGCCGGTCGATCAGGCGCAGCGGTACTGTGCGGCCGTGGTGCGGGCCAACGGACGGTGCCGGCTGGTGGAAGTCGACGGAGCCAGCCATCGGAGCGAGAACTGGTGGCCCGCGCAATGGAGCTACAAGCGCGAGATGGAGGCGTGGCTTTGGGAGGTGGCTCCGGTGCCGGCCGAAGCGTATCGGCCGACCGTACGCGCGGCGCTGATGAAACACCTCGTCTACAGTGAGTCGCCGCTGCTGAGGCTCGACGCGTTCGTTCCTCGCACGAGCAAGCCGGTTCCCGCGGTGATTGTCGTGCACGGCGGCGGGTGGGAGGCTGGCGACAAGGTGACGTATGTCACCCCGCTCTTCGAGCCCCTGGCTCGAGCCGGGCTGGCGTGGTTTTCGATCGACTATCGACTGACGCCCGGCTCGACACATCAGGAACAGCTCGCCGACGTGCGCGAGGCGATTCGGTCCGTTCGCGCCGCGCATGCCCGCTACAACATCGATCCTGGCCGCATCGTGCTGATCGGCGAATCCGCGAGCGGGCAGATGGTCACGCAGATCGCGACCGAAGACCCGTCGCTGGCCGGCGTGGTGTCGTTCTACGGCGTCTACGACTTTCCCGCGATGGTGACGGACGCGTCGCCGCGTTCGCTGCTGGTGCGGCTGTTCCGGCGTGACGTGCTGGATGACGACGCCCGAACGCTCCTGCGGCAATACTCGCCCCTCTACCAGGCCCACAAGAACATGCCGCCGCTGCTGCTGATCAACGGTACTGGTGAGCAGCTGTGGGCCCAGGCGCAGGCGTTTTCCGGGAAGCTGACCGACGTGGGTGCGAGGCACGAGGTCATCTCGCTCGAGGGGGCGCCGCACGGACTGGAGAACTGGGAGGGCCACCCGGCGTGGACGACCTACAAGCGCCGCATGGTGGAGTGGATTCGAAGAGTGACGCGGTTCAGCCGGTGACGTGCGCCACGAGAATGCTGTGACGCCCACCGCTTTTCCCGCGGTGACTCCTCACCCGCTCGGTCACCACGGTGAACCCGGCCGTCCGGAGACGCCGACCGAACTGGCGGACGTCGCCGGCCGCCCAGATCGCCAGCACCCCGCCCGGCCTGAGGGAGGCGCGCGCTGTGGCGATCCCATGCTCGGTGTACAGGCTCGCATTGCCGGGGGCGCAGAGCGCCGCCGGACCGTTGTCCACGTCGAGTAGCACGGCGTCGAAGCCGCGCGGGCTCGAGCGCAATGTCGCGGCGACGTCGCCGATGTCGACGTGGACTCGGGGATCGTCCAGCGGATGGCCGGCCAGCGGCCCGAGCGGGCCGCGATTCCACTCCACCACCGCGGGCACGAGCTCGGCGACCACGATGCGTGCGCCCGGCGGAAGCGTGTCGAGCGCGGCGCGGAGCGTGAAGCCCATGCCGAGCCCGCCGATGAGCACGCGCGGCTCCTTCAGCGCCCGCGCCCGGGTACACCCCAGCGTCGCGAGCGCGTCCTCCGAACCATGCCTGCGGCTCGACATCAGCAGCTGCCCGCCCGCCTCGATGACGAGCTCGCTGACGTGATGGGTCAGCGTCAGTTCGGTGCCGTCAGGCATTCGAGTGCGTCCGATGATTTCTCGCGGTTTCACAGGCCACCCATCATAACGACCCCGTGGCTCGACGTTCCTCGCCTTTTGGGTGTCGATGTGCTACTTTCTGACCATGAAGATGGTCAACATCAACGTCATAAAGGCGCGCTTGTCCGAGTACGTAGACTTGGTCGAGCAGGGAGAAACCATCCTCATCTGCCGTCGCAATCGGCCGGTCGCCGAGCTCAGGGCCCTGGGCGTCGTCCGCACCGAGCCCAGGCCGCTCGGAGGCACGCCGATTGAAATCACCGAGGCGTTCTTCGAGCCGCTGCCCGACGACGTGATCGCCGGGTTCTACGGTGCGCAGACGTCCGGCGCCTCGACGGCCGCCCAAGCGCCGGAGCGCTTCTCCGCTCCCGCGCCTCCGATCCGGAAGCCGCGCGGCAGGCGATGAAAGTCCTGCTCGACACCTGCGCGTTTCTCTGGGCGATCGGCAGGCCCGAGGCGCTCTCGGTCCAGGCGCGATCGATCTTTCAGTCGCCCGAGAACGAGGTCTACCTGAGCGTGGCGTCGGCGTGGGAGATCGCGATCAAGCAGGCTCTCGGGCGCCTGCCCCTGCCGGCGCCGGCGGAGCGGCTGATTCCGTCGCTCCGCGAGCGGCACGGCATCGCGACCCTCTCTGTAGACGAGGAATCCGCACTGCATGTCGCACGGCTGCCGGCACTGCACCACGATCCCTTCGATCGCATCCTCGTCTGCCAGGCGATCGTGCATGGGATGGCCATCCTCACCCCCGATCCCCTGATCGTCCAGTATCCCGCCCGCGTACTCTGGTAACCGCGCCCCCCTGGCGGTCCTGAGGTTCGGTGTGCCTCCCCTTGACCTCCGACAGGTCGATGGTCTACGCTCCTCTCGCAGTTCGAGAGGAGAGAGCGTTGGGGAAAACTGAACTACTGCAAGGCACGCTGGATCTGCTGCTGCTCCGCATCCTGATCATCGGGCCCAATCACGGCTGGGGCATTGCGAACCGGATCCGGCAAACGTCCGCTGAAGGCCTGAGCGCCAGCCAGGGATCGCTCTATCCGGCGCTGCACCGGCTGGAGCTGCGCGGCGACGTCAGATCCGAGATGACGGCGTCCGAGAACAACCGGCGGGCGCGGGTCTACACGATCACCGCGGCGGGCCGGCGCCGGCTCGAGGCCGAACGCCGGACCTGGGAACAGTTCACGCTCTCGATGCGCCTGGTGCTCGACGCCGATTGAGCGGGCGATCCGCCTCGAAGACATTGACACGGTCACCATGCTGCACCGATTGGTCGCTTACGCGCGCGGCATCACCGGCCGTCGCCGCATCGGCACCGAAATCGACGAGGAGCTCGCCTTCCATCTCGAGCAGGAAATCGACGCCAATATTGCCCGCGGTTTGTCGCCGTCTGAAGCGCGGCGCATCGCACTGGCGGCTCTCGGCGGAGTAACACCGTCCGCGGAAGCGACCCGGGAGGTGCGGTTGACGTCGTTCGACACCTGGCGAGGCGACATCCGCCACGCCGTGCGATCGCTTCGGGCCACACCGGCGTTCACGGTCGTCGCCCTCGCCGTACTCACGCTCAGCATCGGCGCGGCGACGGCGATCTTCTCGGTCGTCGATGCCGTCGTGCTGCGGCCGTTGCCGTTCGTCGACGCGGATCGGCTGGTCGCGATCGGCGAGCTGAACGTGAAGACGGGATCGGCAGATGGATTGAACCTGGTCGCGGCCCAGAACTTTCGCGACTGGCGCGTCCGGCAGACGGCCTTCACGGGAATCGCCGCGATCGGCTTTGCCGGCGTCAGCCTGAAGAACGACGACGGCCGGGAGCCGGAGACGCTCGAGGCGCAGGCGGTGACCGCGGATTTTTTCTCGGTGCTCGGCACCCAGCCGCTCCTCGGGCGTCCGTTCACCGCCGGCAACGAGGTCACCGGGCGGGCCCTGGTGGCGGTGATCAGCCACAGCCTCTGGCAGCGGCGATTCGGCGGCGCGCCAGACATCGTCGGCAGCCGTCTGCGCGGTCAGCTCGCGGACTTCGAGATCGTTGGTGTGATGCCGCCCGGCTTCGCATTCCCCGTTGGGGCGGTTCGTCCGACCGAGGTGTGGCTGCCGCAGGTGTTCAGAGACGATGAGCAGGTGCGCGGCAACGACTTCGCCTACCGCCTCCAGGTGATCGGACGCCTGCGCGACGGAAGCTCGTTGGAACAGGCGCAGGCGCAGATGAATCAGATCACCGCCCAGCTCGCCGCCGAAACGCCGCGCTGGTTCGAGAATCGCGTGACCATCGTCGAGCCGCTCCACGAGTACGTCACGCGGGGCGTCCGGAGCTGGATGCTGATGCTGCTGGCGGCGGTCGGGCTGGTCCTGCTGATCGCCTGCGTCAACCTCGCCAATCTCATGCTGGTGCGCGCCAGCGCCCGCGATCGCGAGCTGGTCATCCGCGCCGCGCTCGGCGCCTCACGCTGGGATCTCTTGCGCGTGTTGCTGGTGGAGAGCGTGCTGCTGTCGCTTGGCGGCGCGGCGCTGGGGACGCTCGTCGCCTGGACCGGTGTGGAAACGCTGCGGGCCGCCATGCCCGTCGACGTGCCCAGAGTGGCCGCCATCGCTATCGATCTCCGGGTGCTCGCGGTGACCATCACCGTCGCCGTGGCGTGCGGGCTGCTCTTTGGATCGGCCCCCGTCCTTCATCGGTCTCGGCCCTCGGGCGGCCGCGCGCTGGCGCCCGGACCCCGGGCGAACACGGCAACCGGCACGGAACGCTGGCTTCGCTCCGGCCTGGTGGTCATGGAGGTCGCGCTCGCGGTGATCCTGCTGGTTGGCGCGGGGCTGTTCCTGGCGAGCTTCAAGCGCGTTGCCGGAGTGGATCTCGGGCTCGATCCCCACAATGTCCTCACCGTGCGGATCAGGCCGCTGGTTGGCGCTTTCAACTGGGAGTCGGCCCTTGCACGCCACCCCGCGATGCTCAACGCCATCCTCGAGCGGGTGCGGACCATGCCTGGCGTGGAAGTCGCGGCGCTGGTCAGGGGCGGAGTGCCGCTGAGCGGCTACTTTCAGACGATTGAGCTGACGATTCCCGGCCGGTCGCTCCCCGCAGACGAGGATCTCGACTTCAATGCGATTTCACCCGACTACTTTCGCGCGATACGGGTGCCGCTCCGCGAGGGCCGCGACTTCACGCGCGATGACCGGGAGGGCGGCGAGGCGGTCGCGATCATCAATGAGGCGGCGGCGCGGAAGTACTTTCCTGGAGAGAGCGCGCTCGGACGCACCATCCAGTTCAATGGCACGCGGCGCATCGTGGGTGTGGCCGGCAGCATCCGCCACGAAGGGCCCGAGACCGATTGGCGGCGCCAGGGGTTCATCCCGATCGATCAGATGCGTGGCCCCGGCGCCACGCTGGTCCTGCGCCTGTCGCGCGATCCCGGCACCGTGCTGCCGGCGGTCAAGTCCGAGATCTGGTCACACTTTCCCGACCTCGCACTGCCGGACATCCACCTGCTCTCGCAGTATCTGAACACCCTCACCGCGCAGCGCCGCTTGAACATGCTGCTCCTGAATCTCTTCGGCGCGCTCGGGATCGTCATCGCTTGCGCCGGCATTTACGGCGTGATGTCCTACGCGGCGGTGCTCCGCACCCGCGAGATCGGCATCCGGATGGCCCTCGGTGCGGTCCCGGGCACCATCCTCTGGTCGATGCTGAGACAGGCGCTGGTGCAGCTCGGCGCAGGGCTCGCCCTTGGACTGTCGGGGGCGTGGGTCCTGGCGGCGTTCGTGGCGGGGTTTCTCTTCCAGATTCAGCCGCACGATGCCCGGATCTACTTTGCCGTGAGCGCCACGCTGATCGCCACCGGACTGGCCGCCTCATACCTCCCCGCCCGGCGAGCCGCCCGCGTGGATCCGCTGGTCGCGCTGCGGATGGAGTAGCGGGCCGGAATTGCTGGACTCTGGTCGTCTATCCTCAGGGCGGCGCTTCGCGCCCGGCGGCGGCCGCTCCGCCGGTGAGACTCCCGGCTACGAGGTGACACGACGATGGTCCGATCCGCCCGGCTCTGCCTGCTTTGTGTGTTTCTTGCGGCGCCCCGGGTAGCCGCGGCCGCCGATCAGTGGAGCGAGCTCAAAACCCCCCACTTCACCGTGATCTCGGACGCCAGCGACGGCAATACCCGGTCGCTGGCCTGGCAGCTCGAGCAGGTCCGCAGCACGATGGCGACCCTGTGGCCCTGGGCCCGTGTCGACCTGAACAAGCCGTTGACCGTGATCGCGGTCAAGGACGAGAACAGCATGCGTGCGCTCGCCCCCAAATACTGGGAAACGCGCGGGGGCGTTCGGCCGGCGAGCGTCTGGGTGAGCGGTCCGGATCGGCACTACCTCGCCATCCGCACCGGCCTTGACATCGAGAGTCAGGGGAACGTCAACCCTTACATCACCTCGTACTTTTCCTACATCAGCCTGGTGATGATGCAGAGCCTGAGCCCCGATCTTCCGCTCTGGCTCAGTCGCGGGCTGAGCGGCGTCCTCAGCAACACGCTGGTCAAGAACGACCACATCGTCATCGGCGCGCCGATTCCCTGGCACCTTCAGGCGTTGCGTGAGCGGCCCCGGGCCCGGCTCGCCCGGCTGCTGACGACCACACGTCAGTCTCCGGCCTTGACTCGTGAAGAGGGCGCGGAGACTTTCGATGCGCAGACGTGGGCGTTCGTCCACTTCCTGATGTTCGACGACAAGGGCGCACGCGCCGACAAGCTGAACGCGTTCGCTCAGGCGGTGAGCACCGGCAAGGACGCGGCCGCGGCCTTTCAGGAGACGCTCGGGACCGCTGAGAGCCTCGAATTCGCGTTCCGGATGTATTTCGAGAAGCAGGTGTTTCTGGTGCGGCGCGTCAACATCGACCTCAGCGTCGAGCGCGAGAAGATCCCGGTGCGCCGGCTGAGCACGGCGGAGAGCGCCGGCACTCGCGCGCTGTTTCACGTCGCGATGCGGCGTCCCGTCGAGGCCCGTGCCGCGATCGCTGAAGCCCGCGCCCAGGACCCGAAAGCGCCGGACAGTTACGAGGCGGAGGGGCTGCTGCTCGATCACGAAAACAAGGATGACGAGGCGAAACAGGCGTTGACCAAGGCCCTCGAGGCCGGTTCCACCAGCGGATACGCCCACTACCGGCTCGCCTCGCTGACCTGGCGGCCCAACGCCGATCAGGACACGCTCAAGGCGATCGAAGGCTACCTGGCGAAGGCCACCAGCCTCAACACCCGCGACGCCGGCGCGTATTCGTGGCTCGGCGAGATTCGCGCGGCGCTGGGCGTCGGCGAGCCGGCCGGCCTGGTGCTGCGTGCCGTCACACTGGAGCCGCTCGAAGCGGTGCATCGCCTGCGCGCTGCCTTCGTCCTGGTCCGGCTGCGCAAATACGACGAAGCCGCGGCCCAGGCCGAGGCGGCGCAGCGGCTCGCGAACACTGACAGCGAACGGCAGCGGGCCAAGGAGCTCCTCGATCGCATCGCCAAAGCCCGGGCGGGAGGCGGCGAGTGAGGCAGGGCTAGGTATGATCTGCGGATGACACCGATCACCACCGCGCGCGGTGGGGCTGCGATCGCCCTGCTGCTCTTCACCACTGTCGGTCTCGCACAACACCCTCAGCCGGCTGGCGACGAACAGACGCGATGGTGGAATCACGTCCGAACGCTGGCGGACGACGGGCTCGAGGGACGGCAGACCGGCAGCGACGGCTACCGGAAGGCGGTCGACTACGTCGTGTCCCAGTTCGAGAAGGCGGGGCTGAAGCCGGCCGGATCGAAGGGGTACCTCCAGAGCGTGGCCTTCTCACGGCGGCGGATCCTCGAGGACCGGTCGCACGTCGCGCTCGTGCGCGATGGCAAAGAGGACGTGCTTCGCTTCGGGGACGACGTGACGATCAACCTGCGGGCCGAGCTGACGCCCGCGGTCGAGGCGCCGCTGGCGTTCGCCGGGTACGGGCTTTCCGCTCCGGACGCCGGGTACGACGATCTTGCCGGCATCGATCTCAAGGGCAAGGTCGCGGTCTACATCGCCGGCACGCCGGCCGCGGTCACCGGCCCGCTGGTTGCGCACTATCAGCAGGCGGGCGTCCGCTGGAGCGCACTCAAAGCCGCCGGCGCGATCGGCAGCATTGCCATTTCCAACCCGAAGACCTCCGAACAGCCGTGGGAACGGACGGCGCCGAGCCGCCTGAATCCGGTGATGACCCTCGTCGATCCGCGCTTCAACGATCTCGCGGGGATGAAGGTGAACGCGGCGGTGAACCCGGCGAGCGCCGGCCGCCTGTTCGCGGGATCGGACCATTCCCTGGCGGAGCTGTTCGCGGCGGCGGACGCGAAACAGCCGCTGCCGCGCTTCGCCCTGCCGTCGTCGCTGCGCGCGCGGGTGACGATCGAGTCGGCGGCGCTCGAGTCCGACAACGTCGTCGCGCTGCTGCCCGGGAGCGATCCGGCACTGGCGCGCGAGCACGTCGTGCTGACCGCCCATCTCGACCACGTCGGTATCGGCGCCGCGGTGAACGGCGACCGCATCTACAACGGCGCGATGGACAACGCATCGGGCATCGCCACGCTGATCGAGGTGGCGCGCACGCTGGCGTCCGCGGCCACGCGGCCGAAACGATCGATTCTGTTCGTCGCGGTGACGGCGGAAGAGCACGGCCTGCTCGGCTCGCGCGTGTTCGGCGGCGATCCCACCGTCCCGAAATCCGCCCTCGTCGCCAACATCAACATGGACATGTTCCTGCCGCTCTATCCGATGAAGTCGGTGATGGTGCTGGGACTGGACGAGTCCGATCTCGGCGATCGGGTGCGCGACGTCGCGACGCCGAGCGGCCTCGGCGTGAAGGCCGATCCGCAGCCGGAGCGCAACCGGTTCACCCGATCGGATCAGTACAGCTTCATCAGGCAGGGCATCCCGGCGGTGGCGATGAAGGTCGGGGTCGAGCCGGGATCACGCGAAGCCGCGATCGACGCCGCCTGGACCAAGGAGCGCTATCACGCGCCGTCCGACGATCTGCAGCAGCCGTTCGATTTCGACGCGGCGGTGACCTTCACCCGGTTCGTCGGTGCGCTGTCGACCGCGGTGGCGAATCATCCGGAGCGGCCGCAGTGGAAGCCAACCAGCTTTTTCCGCCGGTTCGCCGCTACTGCCTCGATACCCTGATTGACGACACGCAGTCGTTGAAGCTGCCGTCGCACGGGCCGGGCAGCTCGCGGAGGTTGGGCGAGTCCGCGGTCAGCGTGACGCTGTTGCCCTTGTACTCGCGGTCGCGATAGAGCGTCGCCGTCCATCCCGAGACCACGTGGACCGACGACACGCAGTCGCTCCAGGTCGGCTTCTCACCTTCTTCACCTCGCGTGCAGGGCCCCTCGACCTTGGCGAGGTCGCCGACATCGCGATTGATCGCCTGTGAAGTGCCGGCAAAGCCGGCATGGAGATAGAGGGTGATGCCCTCGTCTGGCGGCGTCGGTCCCAGCGTTTCGAGCGGGGTGGTGCAGCCGGGCAGCAGCAAGGCCAGCATCAGCGCTATCGACGTGCGCGCCGCGACCGTCAGACCCATGACCGGTCTCCTTCTCCTCCCACGCCGGGGCGCTGGCACGCACGGCGCGAGAGCTCCGATCATGCTGCAGTTTCGAGCCGCCAGTTTCCAGTTTCCAGCTCTCATGGCTCGCGATAAAGGCGGCGCGAACACGGCGACTCGCTGACTGGAAACTGCCGGCTGAACTGCAAGCTGCCAACTGCGAAACTGGAAACTGGAAACGACAATTTCACCGATACCCAACGCAACCACCGCCTCTGACGTCTAAACGACCGGCCCTTGAAGGAGACGTGTATGCGACGCTGGCTCGACCCGCTGGTTCAGGATCTCGGCTATGCCATCCGTTCGTTCCGCCGCAGTCCCGCGTTCGTGCTGGTCGCGCTGCTGTCGCTCACGCTGGGGATCGGGGCGACGTCGGCCATTTTCAGCGTGATCTACGGGGTCATCATCTCCCCGTACCCGTATGCGAAGCCCGGTGAGATCTGGGCGCTGCAGGTGCGGGCGGTGGACGGCCGCGGCGGGCACACGCATTCGCTCGACGAGCTGCAGCGGCTCTCCGAGGTGCCGGCCTTCTCGTCGGTGATGGCGACGTCGCTCGAGACCGTCCTGCTGACCGGAGAGTTCTCGCCGGAGAGCTTCGGCGGCGTGCTGCTGTCGGGCAACGCCTTCAACTTCCTCGGCGTGGCGCCGGTGATTGGCCGCACCATCCAGCCGTCGGACATCCGGGCGGACGGCCAGGTCGAGCCGGTCGTGGTGCTCAGCCACAAGCTCTGGCTCCGGCTGTTCGAGGGCAATCCGTCGGCGCTCGGCAGGACCCTGCGTCTGAACGGCCGGCCCCACACCATCGTCGGCGTGATGCCGCCGCGGTTCGGCTGGTACGGCAGCGAAAGCTTCTGGCTGCCGCTGTCGCCGACCCGGACCGACCTGCAGTTCATCATCCCGATCGTGCGGCTGGCGCCAGGAGTGACGAAGGCGATCGCGGAGCCGCAGTTCGCGGCGCTGATGACTCAGATCGCGGCGGAGAAGCCGGCCACGTTCCCGAAGCAGGGCTTCACGAGCACGCTGCGCAACTACCTGGACGTCACGGTCGCCAGCGGCGAGATGCGCACCAGCCTGCGGCTGCTGCTCGGCGCGGTGGCGTTCCTGCTGCTGATTGCCTGCGCCAACGTCGCGAACCTGCAACTGGCGCGCGGCACCACGCGCGCCCGCGAGATGGCGGTGCGCATGTCGATTGGCGCGGCGCGGCGCCGGCTGGTGCGGCAGCTGCTGACCGAGAACGTCCTGCTCTCGGTGGCCGGCGGGGTTTCCGGCATCGTCTTCGCCTTCGTGGCGATCCGCTCGATCGTCGCGCTGATGCCGGAGTTCTACGTCCCGAACGAGTCGCGGGTCGAGATCAACGTGCCGGTGCTGCTGTTTGCGTTCGGCATCGCCGTGCTGACCGGCATCGTGTTCGGCCTGGCCCCGGCGCTCCAGACGTCGAAGACGGACGTCACCGGCGCGCTCAAGGCGTCGCGCAGCACCGGAGCCGGCGCGGAGGGCAGCCGCATCCGCAACCTGCTGGTGGTGATCGAAGTGGCACTGTCGGTGGTGCTGCTGGTGAGCGCCAGCCTGACGGTTCGCACCTTTCTGGTCCTGCACAACAGGGATCCGGGCATCAATCCTGAACGGGTGCTTGCCATCGGCGTGCCGCTGCCGCCGGCGAAGTTCGACACCCTCGACAAACGGAATCGCTTCATGCTCGAGCTGGTCGAGCGGGTCGGTGGCCTGCCAGGGGTCGAGGCGGTGGCGATCGGACTGCCGTTCTATGGCAACCAGTCGCCATACGCCTTCGCCGGGCAGGTGGCCCAGGATGACAAGCGGATCAATGTCAACCTGGCGGCCGCCGATCAGCTGCGGACGTTCGGCATCCCGCTGCGCGGCGGACGCATGTTCGATGCGTCGGAGGTCCGCCGCGGCGATCGCGTGGCCGTGATCAACGAGGCGGCGGCGAAGCTGTGGCCGGCCGGCGACAATCCGATCGGCTCGCGGCTCCGGCTCGGCCTGCTCGAGCGCGCCCCGCCGCGAACCTTCATCGACACCGCGCGCCCACCCGAGGTCACGGTCGTCGGCATCGTCGGCAACACCAGGAACGTCGGCCTCCGCTCCGAGCCGGCTCCGGCGGTCATGATTCCCTACACCATCGTCGCGACGCCGGGCCGGACGCTGGCGGTGCGCACCGCCGGCGATCCCAACCTGACTCCTCAACCCGGTGCGCGCCGAGGTGCGGGCGATGGACCCCGAGCAGCCGCTTGGCCGGCCCTTCACCCTCGACGAAGTCCTCGGCGAGGACATCGTGCAGCCGCGCTTCACGATGGCGCTGTTCAGCGCGTTCGCGGCGCTCGGACTCGCCCTCGCGGCGGCCGGGATCTACAGCGTGCTGTCGTTCCACGTGACCCGCCGCACCCACGAGCTCGGCGTGCGCATGGCGCTTGGCGCCCCCCGCCGCCACGTCCTCGGCCTGATGCTGGCGATGGGCGGACGGCTGGTGCTGATCGGCCTCGTCGTCGGTGTCGCCGCGAGCATCGGCTCGACACGCCTGCTCCGCAGCCAGCTGTTCGGCGTAGAGGCCGGCGATCCGCTGGCCTACGCGGCGGTGGTGGTCCTGCTGGCGGTGGTGACGCTGGTCGCGTGCTACCTGCCGGCGCGGCGCGCGGCGGGCGTCGACCCGATGGTGGCGCTACGGCAGGAGTGATGGCTGGTCATTCGAGTCGCTTTCGCATTTTGACGGCGGCCATTGGCACACCTGACGAAAGGAGATGCTCCCCCCGGCTTTCGACCCGGTAACCCAACGCCGAATAGAACGGTTCTGCTGTGATTGAAGATTCCAGTTCCAGGTAGCCGAGGCGGTGTTCACGGGCAATCTGTTCGATTTTCCCGACGAGAGCGGACCCAACTCCACGTCGTTTAGCACTCGGTGCCACGTAGCACGCCCGCAGTTCCGAATTGCTGACCACGAGGGCGCCAATGCCGACCGGTTCACCATCGATTTCAGCTATCAGTCGTACCTCCCGGTCACGGTTGTCCATGAATCGTTCGATCACTTCGTCAGTGATTGGTCGCGCCCATGCCTCAACGACTGAAGTCGGGTAGTCCTTGGCGGCGATACCTCGAACGGCGGCGTGATGGATTTCCAGAAAGCGGCGTGCGTCCTCTGGTCGCATCTCACGAATCGTGACGGCCATGGCACCGACGATTTTATCGTCGACCGAATGCGCGGACGCCCGGTTGACGGATCAATCTCGGTTCGCTTGACACTCAGTCGTCTGTCGACATAGTATCTCTACTCTGTCGACAGGCGATACAGATGGCCAAGCCCACGCTTCGTTCGGTGCAGTCCGCGTCGGTCACTCCGGCGGAATTCCACATCCTGCTGGCCCTCTCCGATGCGGATCGGCACGGCTATGCCGTCATGCAGCAGGTCGCGGCCGATAGCGACGGGGCGGTGCAGCTCGGTCCGGGCACGCTCTACACGGCGATCAAGCGACTGCTCGACTACGGCTTCATCCGCGAGGTGGAATCGCAGGTCGATCCCGCGGTCGACGATGCGCGGCGCCGGTACTATCGGATGACCTCGGCCGGCCGGGCCGCGGCAGTCTCCGAAGCCGAACGTCTGGTCTCCCTGGTGAAGCTCGCCCGCGGCCGCCGGTTACTGTCCCAGCGCGCGAGGGCCGGGGAGGACGCTCGTGAGGCCTCGGCTGACCGACGCCGCGGCCGAGTGCTCACGCCGGGCCTATCCGCTCATGGTCCAGGCGTTTCCCCGCGAATTCCGCCTGGAGTTCGGCGACGACATGATCCAGGCCTTCGGCGACCTGACACGCGACGTGAGCAGAGTCTCGGGGGTTTCCGGGCTGTGCCGATTGTGGCTGGCGACGCTGGCCGATACCGTCGTGAGTCTCCTGATCGCTTACACCCGCGAGCGGTGGTCGTCACCGACCGGGCGCGCGGTCGTCGCCGCCCTGTTCTGGAGCGCCGCAGTGACGCTGGCCGTCGGATATGGCGGGTGGCGATTTCACGACTTCTATGCGGCCCCACCCTTCAGCCAGTTCGGCGCGAGTGGCCCGGTCGATGAGGACCGGCTTCTCGTCGCATATGCGGTGGCGCTGACCGGCGACTTCGGCCGATTCAAAGCGTATGTGATCGGCATCGGCGGCGCCCTCGCCTTGCTGCTGGGAGCGGCGGCCGGGTTGTTCGGCGTGGCGCAGCGCAGTGTGGTGCACGGCGCGGCGGCCCTGGCAGCCGGCGCGTTGTGGACCATCGCGGCCCTCTCATTGCTGCCAACGATCTGGTTTCCCCTGGACCGCTATCCGCCGGGTTTCCTGTGGGCGCTCGGTGGCCTGCCCACGGCGGCGACCATCGCTGCGGTCGTCGCGGCAGCCGGAGCGCTCGCTGCTCGCCGGGGAGCGATCAGTGGGGGTTAGCCCTTCTCCCTTATCCCCTGTCGGCGTCACTGTTTCAGCAACCTGTTAGCCCGTCATGCTGAGTCATTTAGCCTGGCTCAAACGCGACGTTGCCTACAGCCTCCGGCAGATGAGCCGCGCGCCGGCGTTCGCGTCGGCGGCCGTGGCATCGCTGGCGCTGGCGATCGCCGTCAACAGCACGACGTTCAGCGTCGTCACTGCGCTGTTGCTCCGGCCGGTCGTGGCGTCGGACCGCGGTGATGTGGTGCGGATCGGCCGCTCGAGAAACGGCGACGGCAGCTTCCGGACCTCCTCCTACCGTGACTTCCGCTATCTTCGCGAGCACGCCTCTACCCTGTCGATTGTATTTGGCGAGCAGATCAGGCCACTGACGCTCGGAGGGTCCGAAGGGGCGGAGATCGTGTCTGGCGAAGTGGTCACCGGCAACTACTTTGTCGCGCTCGACATCTCACCGGCGCGCGGCCGCGTGTTTACGGCTGACGACGACCAGCAGCCCGGCGGCGCTCCCGTGGTCGTAATCGGCGACGGCTTATGGCGGCGCCGGTTCAACGCGGATGGTGGAGCCGTCGGCCGGGTCGTGACCATCAACACCCGTCCGTTCACAATCATCGGCGTCGCACCCCCGGCGTTCCGCGGCACGTTCCCCGGCGTGAGCGTCGACCTGTGGATTCCATCGATTGATGGCTGGCGTCCTCACCGCGGACGGGCGGCAGGACGAACCGCCGTCGTTGATGCTCATGGGGCGCATTCGGCCGGACCAATCACTCGCGTCGACATCCGCCGAGCTCGACATCCTCGCCAGACAGCTCGCCCGCGAAGATCCGGGCAGCGCCGAGGGCCGCGGCTTCACCGTCGCTCCCGCGCGAGGCGCGCACCCGCTGGTGGCCAGGCTGATTGGCACCTTTCTCTGGCTTCTGCTCGGCATCGTCTCTCTCGTGCTGCTGATCGCCGGCGCGAACGTCGCCGGCCTGCTGCTCGCTCGCGCAACAGCGAGGCGAGGCGAGCTCGCCGTCCGGCTGGCGCTTGGAGCGAGCCGTGCGCGGCTCATCTCGCAATTGATGGTGGAGAGTCTGCTGCTGGCGGCGGCCGGCGCGACTGCCGGCCTGCTGCTCACCGCGGGGGCGCTTCGGCTGATCAACGCGCTGGTCCTGGTGCCGGGCCCGACCGGGGCGCCGGTCTTCGCTGACCTGCGTCTGGACCTCCGCATCGTCGGTTTCACGATCGCGGCCAGCGTGCTGACCGCGCTGATCTTCGGTCTGACTCCGGCGCTTCAGGCCACCCGGGTCGATCTCGTCGCTGGACTGAAGGCCTCACCAACCTCGACGGGCCGCGGGCGATCGCGTCTGCGCGGGGCGCTGGTCATGGCGCAGGTCACACTGTCGGTGACGCTGTTGATCGCCGCCATGCTGCTCTCCCGCAGCCTCGTGCAGGCGGCCCAGCTGAATGTCGGGTTCAATCCCGATGGCCTCTCCGTTCTATCGTTCAACCTCGAGCTGCCGGGCTACGACGATGTCAGGCGCGGGATCTTCCACCGCGAACTGCTCGACCGTACACGTGCTCTGCCTGGTGTGACGGGGGCCGCGCTCGCCGACTTCGTGCCCATGGGAGACCGTGGAGGCAGCGTCGAGCTGACCAACGCCGACGCGGAGCCGGGGGCGGCGCCGGAACGCATGACCGTGGCCTACAACCGCGTGTCGGAGGGGTATTTCGCCGTGCTCGAGCAATCGGTGCTTCGGGGCCGGGAGCTCACCGACGCCGACCGCGCCGACAGTCATGGAGTGGCCATCGTCAACGAGGCGCTCGCGCGTCGCTATTGGCCCCACACCAGTGCGCTCGGACGACGCCTGCGCATCAGCGGAGAGCAGGCGCCGCGAGAAGTGGTTGGAGTGGTCGCGAACGCGCGGTACGAATCGTTCGGTGGGGCGATTGGACCACTCGTCGTGGTTCCGGCCCTTCAACGCAGGGGTGCGCAGTTGACGCTGCACGTCCGATCAAAGACCGGCACCAACCCGGTCCTCGCCGATGTTCTCCGGCTGGCTCGTGACATCGACCCGCAAGTGGCGCCGCAGAAAGTGACGACGATGCGGGGCGCGATGGCCTTCTCGCTGTTTCCGGCGCAAGTGGCGCGGGCAGTCTTCGGGGCTGCCGGTCTGATCGGGTTGGTCCTCGCCGCGTCCGGGCTATATGGCCTGGTGGCTTACACCTGCGAGCTCCGCCTCAAGGAAATCGGCATCAGAATCGCGCTCGGCGCCCGCCGGCCGCAGGTGTTCCGTGCCATCGCCGGGGGGACGACCGTGCTGGTGCTGGCTGGCCTGATCGTCGGTGCCGGCACGGCCGCCGCAATCATGCGTCTGTTTGCCGCGTTCTTGTATGGGGTGAGCCCGTGGGACCCGCTGACATTCGCGATCATTGCGGGCGCGCTGCTGAGTGTGACCCTGGCGGCAACCACGGCCGCCGCGCGAAAGGGATTGAACCTGGATCCGGCGGTGATCCTGAAGGACTGAGAGGTGCTGGCGGTCGGGTATGATCCTGTCTCCGCATGAACAGAATCGTCGTCTTCAGCGGGTCTGCCCATCCCGAGCTGGCCCGGGCGACTCTGCCGGCGTCTGAAGGTGCCGCTCAGCCGGTCGACCACGTCGACGTTCAGCAACGATTGCCTGGGCGTGCAGCTCGGCGCGAATTGCCGCCAGGCGGACGTGTTCATCGTGCAGCCGCTGTCGTCGCCGGTGCAGCACCACCTGATGGAGCTGCTCCTCATGCTCGACGCCGCACGAGGCGCGTCGGCGGCGCGCATCACCGCGGTCATTCCCCATTACGCGTACGCCCGATCCGACAAGAAGGACGCGCCGCGCATCTCGATCGCCGCGCGCCTGGTGGCGGATCTGCTGGTCGCCGCCGGCGCCAGCCGCGTCCTCACCATGACGCTGCATTCGCCGCAGGTGCACGGATTCTTCAGCGTGCCGGTCGATCACATGAACGCCCTCGAGGTGCTGGCCGGGCACTTCCGCCGGCGGCGGCTGAAGAACACCGTGGTGGTGTCACCGGACCTGGGCAACGCCAAGGCGGCCTCGCATTTCGCGCGCATTCTCGGACTGCCGATGGCCGCCGGGAGCAAGCAGCGTGTGAGCGACGATCGCGTGGTGATCGACACCCTGGTCGGCGACGTCGAGGGCAAGAACGTCATCGTTCTGGACGACGAGATCGCCAATGGCGGCACGATCCTGGAAGTGCTGAACAAGCTGCGGGAGCGCCGGGTGAAGCGCATCGCCGTGGCGTGCACCCACGGCCTGTTCACCGGCAAGGCGATCGAGCGGCTCAGCGCTCAGCCCGACATCGCGGAGATCGTCACGACCGACACGGTCCCGGTTCCGCCCGAGAAGCGCCTGCCGCAGATGAAGATTCTGTCGATTGCGCCGCTGCTCGCTGAAGCGATTCGACGCATCCACGTCGGCAAGTCGGTCAGCGTGCTGTTCGAGGCGTGAGGGATGTCGGACAGACCACGCGAATGTTCGATCGATGACTCGCCTGCAAGAGGATCGCGAGCGACGCCGTCGTGAGCGGAAGAGAAGCGAGGCGACCCATGACCGGTCCTATGACCAGGTGCTCGCGTGCGCGTGACCGCGATCGACTTCGAGATGCACGTGACACGAAACCAGCGCTGAGCGTCGCAGGCGGTTCGATTGACACCGATTTCCGTCGCAGGCGATCCGGGTACGCCGCGGCCGGTCACTCCACTTGACAGCCTAGTACTTCAATGGCATGGTCTGCGCCGTGGTTCACTTGGATGTCTAGCTAAGTCGAGCAGGGCAGTTGGCGCAGGACCGAGAACAATCGCGAGGCGAAGTACTACAGCATCACCAAGGCAGGCACGCGCGCGCTCGCGAAGGAAACTGAGCGGTGGCGACGTCTGGCCGGATTTGTCGACGCTCTTCTGCTCAACGAGCCGTAGCGATGGCTACTTTTCGACGATTCCTGCTTCGTCTCGTCCATTTCTTCCAACCGCACCGCGCTGAGTCCGAGCTCGAACGCGAGCTGGCGGCGCACCTCGGTGTCCTCGAGGACGAGTACAAGCGTCGGGGGCTGACCGATGCCGAGGCCCGCCTGGCGGCTCGACGCGCGTTCGGCGGGGTTGCGCAGGCGAAGGAACTACATCGCGATGCCCGGTCGTTCCGTTGGCTCAGCGACCTCCGGCAGGACACGCGATTCGCGGCGCGCGCGCTCCTGCGCGCGCCGGGGTTCACCGCGGTCGTCGTCGGCACCCTCGCGCTCGGCATCGGCGCCAACACCGCCATCTTCAGCGTCGTCCATGCCGTGCTGCTCCGCTCGCTGCCGTATCCCGGTGCCGATCGCTTTGTCCGGATCGCCATCCAGTTCGATCCAGACGATGGGAGCGGCATCAAGACGTCTGCCGCTCCGGTGAGCTTTCAGGATCTCGAGGTCCTTCGGTCCCGCTCTCGGACGCTGTCGAATCTGGGTACCTACGATCACGGAGGCTGTGACGCTGAGCGGACGCGGGGAGGCCGTCCATCTGAACGGCGTTCGGATATCGCCCCAGGTCATGGCGATGCTCGAAGCGACGCCGCTGATGGGCCGGTTACTGGAGCCACGGGAAGAGGCGGCCGGCCTTGACCGGGTCGCGGTCATCAGTTACTCCATGTGGCAACGCCGTCTCGGTGCTGACGACGCGATTCTTGGAAAGACGATCGTGCTCGACGGCATTCAATACGAGGTTGTCGGCGTCATGCGTCCCGGCTTTCAGTTTCCGAACGCCGACGCGGAGTTCTGGACGCCCTTCGTCTGGCGACCCGGGCAACGGTCGCGGTCGTCGGGCGCCTCACCGCCGGCGCCTCTTTCCTGACGGCAAGCACGGAGGTCAACGACCTGATGCGGCTCGCGCGGGAGGAGCGCCGCTCCGCTGGTGGGCCGTCGCCGACTGGACCTCCGCCTCCGCCAGGATCCCGCTGCCGGACGCCCCTCCGCCGCCTCCGCCAGGGCCCGGTGCTGGCCCTCCGCCGCCTCCGCCAGGACCAGGTGCAGGACCGCCACCTCCACCGAGCGGGGGCGCGGCCAAGGGCGCTGGCCCCCTCCGTTCGGAGCCGATCCCGACGCGGTTCTTCGTCGTCGCCCTGCACGATGAGTTGATCGCCGGCGCGAAAACGCCTCTCGTGATCCTGTCCGGCGCGGTCGGGTTCGTACTGCTCATTGCCTGCGTCAACGTCGGTGGGTTGCTGCTCGCGCGAGGCATCAGGCGCGAACGCGAGATCTGGGTTCGGCTGGCGCTCGGTGCGGGCCGCAGCCGGGTGGTGCGACAACTCGTGACCGAGAGCATGCTGCTGACGCTTGTCGGCGGTTTCGCGGGAATCTGGCTGGCGGTGAGCGGGGTGCGATGGCTTCGGGTGTTCGGCGCCGGCATGCCGCGACAGGACCTTGGCGTGTCATCCATCGTGCCGCGTCTCCACGAAGTCGGCATCGACGGGACGGTACTGCTGTTTGCCCTCGGCGTTTCAGTCGTCGCTGGGCTGGCGTGCGGGCTCGCGCCGGCGTTGTGGCAATCGCATGTCGAGGCGCGTGGCGAGTTGGCGCGCGAGACGAGCCTGTCCGCGCCGGGGTTCAACTTGTTCCGTCGCTCGCGCGGGCGCGCGCTGCTTGTCGTCGTGCAGATCGGCCTGGCGGTCGTCTTGCTCCTGGGCAGTGGACTGCTGATCCGGAGCTTCCTCAAGCTCTCGAGCGTCAACCCCGGCTACGCGACGACGCGTGTCCTCACGTTTCAAGTTCCCCTGTCGCCCAATCAGTCAGCACTGAGGTTCTCCGCGGATCTGATCGCGCGCATCAAGGGTCTCCCAGGCGTGCGGGCCGCCGGGTACGCTGACCACCTGCCGCTCACTCGCAGCAATCTCGGGCACGTGACCCTCAGTCCGCGTTCCGCGCCGAGCCAGTCCATCGGCCCGCCTCCACCGCCACCGCCGCCGGGTATCAACGGAAGACCGGACTTCCCGGTCGCGCACCTCGTCAGCCGGGACTTCCTGGCCGCGTTGGGCATCGCCGTTGTCGAGGGGCGCGGCTTCTCCGACGCGGATCCGGTCGGCCGGCCGCACAGCCTCCTCATCAACCGAACGCTCGCGCGGAGTGGGTTGCTCGGCGAGCACCCGGTCGGAACACGTGTCTACACCGGCGACGTTCCCTGGGACATCATCGGAATTGTCGAGGATGCCCGAGAGACCGGCCTGGCAGACCCTCCCGGCCCTGAGATCTTTGTCAACCTGGAGCGATCGGGCGCGGACGACACGCTGTTTGGTCACTCCTCGCCGTACTTCGCCGTGCGCACCGATATCCCGCCGACCAGCTTTGATCCCGGCGATCCGGAGGATCGTCAACGAGTGGACCCGCAGACGGCACCCGACCGCATCGCGACCATGGAACAGATCCTTTCGAACTCGATTCTCCAGCCGCGCTTCTACGCGGGAATGTTCGGGCTGTTTGCGCTGATCGCGGGCACGCTTGCGGTTGTCGGCATTTACGGGGGCATTGCCTTCGCCGTCAGTAGTCGAACGCGTGAGATCGGCATTCGGGTGGCGTTGGGCGCCTCGAGATTCCAGGTGTTTCGTGCGATCGTCGGCGACATGCTGCTGTTGGCGGCGGTCGGCATCGCCGCGGGCGTCGCCGGTGGCGCCATGCTGACGCGCTATCTGCAGCAGATGTTGTTCGATTTGACGCCCCTCGATCCTGCCGTCTTCATCGCGATGCCCGTCGTCCTCGCCAGCGCCGTCCTGGGCGCGGCGTTTCTCTCGGCACGGCCGGCGTTGACCGTGGCACCGCTGGCTGCGCTGCGGCACGAGTAGGCCACTCACTTCAGCAACGAGAGCCGGGCTGAATTCACGAGGATGTGCGCAGAATCGTGAGGCTTGCCAGGGGAGTTCGCGAGCGACTGGGAATCAAGCATAGACATCCTCTGCACGCTCTACAGATCGCCGGCGTTGATCCAGCCGTCATCACCACTCATGGTGAGCTGCTCAGACAAGAGGTCAACGTCAATCTCGATCCCTTGCTGACGGAGTTTGGTCCGTGGCTCAAGGAGCAAGCTCTTGCCACCGAGTTGACGACGAACTTGGCAGAGCCGGAGGCGCGAGGCACCGCGAGGCTCAGCACGGGCGAAGCCCAGGTCGCGATCAAGCGAGTCGGACCTGCCAACCCCTCATAGCAGTTTTCCCGGGCCTAATCAGAGTGGTGAATCACCGGCGCCAGACCGGGTTCACGAACGCGCCATTCCCGGCGACATCCCACACCGCCACCCGCGCCCATTTCCAGCCGTTCGCCTTGGCTCGCCACTCGAACGTCTTGCTGCCGAACTCGCGCGTGTCCGCCAGCTCGATCACCTCGCGATGCGTCGTCTGACCGTCGCCCCACACGATCTCGGCGAACTGAAGCGGGAACGTCCACTGCACGCGAGCCTTCGCCACGATCTCGGCCGGCGGACGATGAGGCAAGGTCCACCTCCGGCAGGAGCACTTCGCCGGTCGTGGTGAAGAACTCGCCTTTCGCGAGCGGCGCCAGCGCGTCTCCCCATCGATCGAACGCGGGAAGGCGATCGAGCTTGATGTAGTTGATGTTCATGTGCGCGTAGAGCTCGTGCGTATGGTCGAACTGGAACACGTCCACCTCGCCGAGCAGGCGCTTGCGCAGGCCCTGATTGTTCAACTCGTCGACCAGGTCGAACGCGCGATCGCCGAGACGCGGCGACGAGAGATCCGACGGCATCGCCTTCCACCCGACGCCGAGGTAGCTGGCATCGCGGAAATAATCGGTCGCCAGAATCCGATCGGGAAATCCGGTCGACCCTTTTGTCCGCGGATGCGTCTGGTACATGTAGCCGCCCTCGCGGCGCACGAGGTCGAGCATCTCCTTCGCGTCGGCCACGCTGTAGACCGTCCCGTATTTCGGGTGCGTCGAGACAGAACGCGCCTGTTCTTCGGGACGATTCATGAACCAGTACACCGGCTTCGGAAACACCACCGCCCAGTGTCCGCCCAGGTGCACGTTGGCTTCCTCGGCGGGAATCAGCAGGAAGTCCGGATCCGACTGGGCGCGGAGCGCCGCGAAGTACGCGTGCAGCTCGTCGAGACGCAGATCGGTGAGATCGTTCGGGTGCCCATCGCCGTGAAAGTCCATGATCATCGAGGCGTCGACGCCCATCGCCTTCAGCACCGGCTTGAACGGCGGCGTCCAGTCGAGCCCGTTGGCCATCGCCTGAACGGTGTCAGCCAGATGCCAGTGCGTGCTGAGCGTCTTGTAGCCGTCGAGGGCGTCGAAAGCGATCGCCGTTCGTGTAGCGGAGCACG
This sequence comes from uncultured Acidobacteriota bacterium, assembly GCA_963717745.1. Classification (GTDB taxonomy): domain Bacteria; phylum Acidobacteriota; class Vicinamibacteria; order Vicinamibacterales; family 2-12-FULL-66-21; genus JACCXG01. Next base: position 10,375 of record CAVQXJ010000031.1, on the reverse strand, counting down.
TGCGCCAGCGCGGTCTCCGGCGCGCCAGCGGAGAGCAGGAAGAACACGCCCATGCGCTGCGGCCGTCCCGGCGGCGCGTTCACCCACGGGTAGAACTGCCAGTTCTCGTCGCGCAGCTGCCTGATGCCGAGCGACACGCGCCCGCGCCACGCGCGATGCCAGACGAAGCCCAGATTCGACGTGAAGTCGCGCGGGAAGAAGTACTGGTGCGGCGCCGGAAACACCGCGACGCTTCCGCCGGCCGTCTTCAGCGCCAGCGTGCGGTAGCGCGCCTGGACCGGCGACGCGTTCGGGCTGCAACCCGTTCAGCGTGGTGCGGCGCAGCACGCCGTCGGTGTCGTAGTAGGCCACCTCGGTGCGCATGTTGTTGCCCGGCTGGCGATCCGCGGCCGCGGCCATCTCGAGTCCTGCGTCGTAGTAGTAGGCGACGTCGGCCTCGTAGGTGGTCAGCGACCGCTTCCTGCTGAATCAAGCCGGCTGCCAGGATAGAACGTGTAGGCGAGGCCGCCGTCGAAGCTGCCCATCCGCAAGCCGTCGAACACGATCTCCACCCGTTCGCCAACGCTGCGAGCCGTCGCGGCGCGCAGCGTGAACGTGCTCTGCACGTGGCGCGTCCCCTCGGGATGGCTCGTCGGATCGTCGAAGAACGCGTCCCACCCGCCGCGGCGCTTTCCCGTCTCGCCCCGATAGAACGGGCCGGCGCTGCGGACGACGGGCTCGCCGTCGGGCCCGATAGAGGTGATCGAGCGGCTGCGCGGGATCGAGCGAGAACGTCGCGCGCCAGACCCGCGCCGTCTCGTCCGGCCACGTCAGCTGACAGAGTCTTCGTCGCGAACGACGCCGATCGGACCCGGCCGCACCCGCGTGAGATCGAGCGGCACCGACACCGCGGGCGCGGGCGTCTGGACCGGCGATGAGGAGCAGAGCGGCAAGGACGGCGGGGCGCATTAATAGCATGGTCGGTAAGTCGGTCAGCGTGCTGTTCGAGGCGTGAGGGGAGTCCGCCGGTCCATCATGCGAGCGCGTCGCCAATAACCTTCGCCAGTCCGCGCGCCGCCGTCCGATCCGGATCGAGCATCGGGTTGTAGATCGTCACCTCGAGGCCGACCATCCGCCGCGACTCGATGCCAAGGCGCAACGCCGTGGTCAGCTCTGCCCAGGACAGCCCACCCGGAAGGCGAAGCGACCTCGTCGCTTCAGCGCCAGCAAGTTGCCGAGCAGGATCGAACAGTCGCCGCCGAGCACCACCGGAAATTCGCCGCCTTCGATCACCTCACCAACCGCGTCCGCCAGCCTTCGGGAATAGGAAGCAATGCCGCTCGCGTTCAGCGTCAACGTCGTCGAGTCGCGCTCGACATCATAGGCGGCCTCGGGGACGACGCGTCCGGCATGACGTGCCGCCAACCGATCGTTCAGACCCGCTTGCAACAGCGCCTCAGGCAGCCGCTCGACCCCAGTCGGACGCAGACCGAGAATCGACGGGGCTTCGATCACGGCAAATCGCGGCATGAAAGTTCAGCGTCGTCGCTTGACATCAACGAGTGTGCCGATTCATCAAAACGATACCGAGAATTCCCATTCTGAAGAAATTCAGCACCATGTCGACTTCAGATCGTTGAGCGCCAGACGATGCGGACGGCTCTGCACTCAAGCGCGAGCGGCTGAGCCTGGCATTTGACTCCGGCATGTAGCTCGCATGCACCGCTGCCACGCAGGTCACGAATGTCCACTTCACCACTGATGTTATTGGAGGGTTGACGCATGTTGAGGAACCGACGAGCTAGCACCCTGGCGGTCGCCGCAATCCTTTCGGTCTTTGCAGGCCAGTTGCTGACAGCCGCAGACGACGTCGTCGTCATCAAGCGGGGGACCTTCTCCTTCGAGGCAGGCGATGGGCAGCTGGACGTATCGGGTACGCAAGGGTTCGCATTTACGGCCGGAGTTGCCATCAGCGGCGGGTTTTTCGACGCTTATGATCAGTGTCAGTTTCCCGAATGCGCACCCGGTACGACCGTGGATCTCAACGCCCAGTGGACCGGGAACGATCTTCCGGGCGAGGCAGACTGCGCGGTGTCACCTACGACGACGTCGGTAGTCTCGACGCTGACAGCAGGGCGGGGATTCAGTTCTCGGGAACCGTGACGATGCCGCCGATGAGCGATCAGCCGGTTTCCATCACTGTCCCGTTCGAGTTCGTCGGTTCCTTTGCCTACGGACTCACCGGGGCCGAACTGAAGTCCGCCTCACTGACCGGCGGCGGAGATGCCACGCTGTTGCTACGCCCTGACTTTGAGGGCACCAGCTGGATCATTGACCGCGTCGTGTTCGACTTCGATCCTGCAGCGGGTTCTTAGTCGAAGCTGCGAGGGCCCCGGGCTGTCACCGCGATATGTGAAGCGTTCCTGCCGCGGGATGTCCTCTGGCGACGGTCGGCATCCCGGGAGTGGTTGGGATGCGTTGGATGCTGCCAGCGCTCCTGGGATGCGGATCCTGGCACGAAGCCCAACCAGCAGGTGCACATCGGCTACTCAGTATGTATCGAAGCGGTAGCCGAACTTCCACAGGCGGTCGAACGAAAACCCGATCCACCGAATGTGGTCGCGCGACAGGATGGTCTTGATCTTCGACTGCAGTGCGGCGTTCCGGCGGGAAGGATCCTGTGTCGATCCATTCGCTGCCAGGGCATCGATGATCTGCGCATACGTTGACGCGTCGTTATCGATGGGGTCCACAGTCAGCTGGCGCCACCAGCGGAGAGCGTCTTCCGTCCGGCGTTGTCGCCAATGAATCGCGCCGATCAGAAACCGCGCGTCGTTCACGCGATAGCCGCCCGACGTGTTCACGATCCCCATCAGGATCCTCAACCGCACGTCGTCGTAGAACGCATCTATGGCCCCGTCTGACGTGAGGCCTCGCCTGACGAGCTCCTCTCTGTAGTAGCGCTGCAGTTCGACGACGAGGTTGTACGCGATCGGGTTCTCTTTGTGCGTTCGCGCCAGGTGTTGCTGCGGATCGATCGTCAAGAGTGTGTCGAGAATATTGCGACTCGAGTGCACCAGATCGTCCAGGAGGAACAACACTTCGGTCGTACTCTTCGATGACCCGCGCTCGGACGCGTAACGGCGCAAGAATCCGATGAAGTTGACGTGATCGGCCGCAAGCTCCAGCTCAGCCCACAATCGCGGGTCTCGGGTGGATTTGTCTTCATACGGCTGCAGGGCATTCTGCCGCTGGTAGCGTTGCAAGAGGGCCGGGAGATCTCCATCGTCGGCGCTATGACTTTCCGCCAGCGCGATGATTGGCTGAAACGCGGTCCACCGATCTCGCCGCGACCACGACTTGTCGACCATCGCCTGAAGCGCGAGCTCTCCCAGAACGAGCGGGCGATTGGCGTCCTCCCGCTTCCTTGCGGATGGCCGCGTGAGAGGGTTTTCAAGGCTCTCGTGTCTCTCGGTTTCGCGTACGAGCGGCAGATGCGCCCATGAGAGCCCTGGGGTCAGAAAAGGAAACAACACGTGCGCGTGGGCTTTCACCTTGGCCACATTGAACGTGGATCGCTCGAGGGTGAGCCGCGGCGCGTCCCTGGTGTTCGCCAGTGCGTCGTCTTCGCTGACTGGTTCGAGCGCCTTCAAACCGGGGAACGTCTCGTCGTCCACGGGCGCCACGAAGAACTTGACCGTGGGCTTGGGCGACGAAGGCAACGTTGTTCTGATTGGCGACGGTGCGTGTCGAAGGGCCAGGAGCGCGATCAGCAGGTGCAGGGCGAGCGAGGAGAAGACCGCGGCGATGCGTCGCGCCTGCATTGAGCCGCCCTATCTCCGCGATTGGCCCCGCCGGGGTGGGGGCGGCGGGGGATAGGCAATCGCCTGGACCCCCTCCGGAAGGTCCGGTGGTTCAACCTGCGCGACGTCGGCCACCCACAGTGCCGCCGCGATTACGGCCGTGCCGTAGGCGGTCAGCAGACGATGGCTCTCGCCGACCTTGAGAATGTTTGCGAGCTGATAGCCGTGGAACTCGTCAATGCCGCGGCTGCTCAAATGGAAAGCGGCGACGCAGATGTCCCGTTCGAGGGGCACGAGGCGGTCGGGCTTTCTGCGCATGTGCGGATTATACGCAGACATATGCCTATCGGATCGATGGCGCTCACCCGCGGCGCTCGATGGCGGTCCGCACCACGAGGGTGGGGGTTTCCACGTTGCGCGCCTTCACCCACCCTCGCTCGGTTACCGAGTCAACCCATTGCACTGGCCCTTCGTCAGAGGCAGGAGTCGTCGTATCGGTCAGCGCACGCCGAGCGGACTGGCGCCAGGACCACGGCGGCTGCGCCGTTACCCGAGGTAGCGGCTGAGCGGGCTCTTCACCGTCCTGGTAGTAGTCCAGCCGAACGACTCGGCCTGACGCATCGCGAACCGGTACGAAGTAGCTCAACTCGTCGGGGTCGAAATGGAGACGGCCCTCAGCTGTGACTTGGAGCGGCAGAATCGAGCCGTTGCCGCGCTGCGCATACAGCCGGCCGTCCTTCACCGTCAGCGTTCGCACCGTGGCCTCGTCGATGCGGTACTGTCCCGTCAGCGCTTGCAGCGTCTCCGCCGCGACCGCGACTGGCGCGACGTCGCGGTAGGGCGCACCGATGGCGATGGCCGCCAGACGTCGGCCGACCACCCGAGCATCGAATGAGTCGTCATTGCCGAGCGCCGCGATCGTCACGTCACGCGCCGGCAGGTACCCGACCATCGCAGCGAACCCTGGTATCTGGCCGGTGTGCCCAATCATCGTCTCGTCGTGACGGGCCGGAACTACCGTCTCGGCGTCATTCGACGTGGAAAACGTGCACAATTCCTGATCAGGATGCGCGCGCCCTCTCGATCCGTGGCGGCTTCGCTCGGGATTGGGCTCGCCTTGCTGACGATGGGCGGCGTCGCCCGTTCCTCCCTTCAACGCTCCTGGTCCTCTCGGGTGCGAGTCGGCGCAACGACCAGCGGGCTGGCGGTGTGGGTGCGCGTGCCCGACCCTGCACTCGGTCTAGGGACGGCGGGCGTGAACTACAGCCACCGCTGCCCGAAAGGCAACCGGCAGATGAGTCAGCGCGCGCGCCGGTAGTGCATGGCGACCGCGCCGCTGCGGAGCGGCTTCGCCGAGACCAGCTCGAGCCGTCGCGTGCTGGGCAGCCCGCTCTGGTACAGGGTCGGGCCGTGGCCGGCGATCCTGGGGTGGACGAGGAACTTGTACTCGTCGATCAGATCCAGCCGGTCCAGCTCGGTCGCGAGCTTGCCGCTACCGAGGAGCACGCCGGCCGGGGTCGCGTCCTTGAGCTTCTGCACGCCCGTGCGCAGGTCGCCGGCGATGTGGTGGCTGTTGGTCCACGGGAAGTCCTTTCGCGTCGACGACACCACGTACTTCGGCTTGGCCTCCAGCTTGACCGCCCACTCGCGCATCGCCGGCGGCGCCTCCTCGTCGCCGCGGGCGACCGCCGGCCAGTAGCTCTCCATCATCTCGTAGGTGACGCGGCCCCACAGCATCGCCCCGCCCTCGTCCATGAGGCGGGTGAAGAAGGCGTGTGTCTCGTCGTCGGCGATTCCCTCCTGGTGGTCGACGCAGCCGTCCAGGGTGACGTTGATGCTGAAGGTCAAGAGTCCCATGCGGCGAGTCTAAGCCATACAATCGCTCGCGGATGTCCTGGCGCCTGCGCTTGTCGTGGCGCGCAACGTTCGAACCTACGAGCTGACGCTTCCCGACGGCGCAAAGGAGCGCATCACAACCTCCGATCCTGGCAGAATGCTGCTGTCGGGGAGTGTGAGCGATGCCGATTCGGCGTTCCATTCGTCAGGCGTGTTCGATATCCCGCAGCTTCGCGGTATCAGCCGCACCGCGCCCTACTTCCACGACAACAGCCCTGACACGCTTGAAGACGTGCACTGAAGCACTATCAGGCCCTGCTGACGCGTCGGAAGGTGCTCGCACCCGCGTCCGCCTTTATCAATCCGCCGTTCGGTCCATTCACTGATGCCGAAATCCCAGCGCTCCTTGCGTATCTGAAGAAGATCTAGATTTGCGGCAAGGCCCCTCGCGCTGTCTGTTCCGGGACTTGCCAAAGGGGCCTCTGCGGCTGAGAGCCGATTCTTAGAACTCGCAACGCATGGCACGGTCTTGGGTTATTCCAATTATCGCGAATTGGTTCGCTCTGGCTGGGTGTCAGGGACGATTTCCGCAACTGGCTCATCCGTGCAGCCTAAGGCCGAGCCACTCTTCCCAGCCGCCAGTTCCTACAAGCGAAACGCATCGATGACTGCCGCAAGCGCCGCCGGCTGCTGCTTCCGACTCGGGTAGTAAAGAAAGAAGCCAGGGAACGGAGGACACCAATCTTCCAGCACGCGCACCAGCGCTCCACTCGCGAGGTATGACTCTACGCGGTCTTCCGCCACCCACGCCAGGCCGGCGCCGTCGAGAGCGGCCTGAATGATGAGATCCAGGTCATCGACCAGGAGCGACCCGCTGACCGAGATCGCCATCGACTGACCGCCCTTATCGAATTCCCACCGGTACTTGCTCTCGCCTCGGTGACGGAAGCCGATGCATTGATGTTGCAGCACGTCTCGCGGCGCTGTCGGCTTGGGGTGTGACGAGAAATACGCGGGCGCACCAACGATCGCTGGCCGAAGATCCGGCGACACGCGAACGGCCACCATATCCTGCGCAATGTATTCGCCGAACTGAATGCCCGCGTCGAAGCCGGCTGACACGAGGTCGACACGGCTGTCGTCGGTCGTGACCTCGAGCGCAACGTCCGGGTAGTCCCGCGCGAACTGACCGAGCTTCGGGGCGAGAACGGTCTTCGCCGCAAGCCGGGGACATAAGAGCCGTACGCGTCCGATGGCTTTGGCCTGCAAGCCGGACAGCGTGGTCAACGTTCCTCGAATGTCCGCGAGCGCCGGCCTCAGGTGCGCGAGGAGCTGCTCGCCGGCTTCCGTCGGCGACACGCTGCGCGTCGTCCGCGTCAGCAAGCGCACGCCGATCTGTTCCTCCAGCCGCCGAATCGCATGGCTGAGCCCTGACGTCGAGATGTTCAGCTGCTTCGCGGCTCGCGTGAAGCTGCGCTCCTCCGCAACGGCCATAAACGCTGACAGGACACTGAGTTCGTCTCGCACCATTATTCGATCCTCGTCAATAACCCTTTCATATTTTACCGTCTACTCACGTCGTTGAGAGAGCGATACGCTGATTCTCGAACGAAATGGCCAAGTCGTGGCGAGTAGGAGACGGCCGGATTGTTCAGGAAAGGCATCGAAACATGAGCAGGAAAGCCATCAACCGTCGTGACGCCAAAGAAGAGTCCAGCGTGACCTCCGACCGGCGCGATTTCCTGAAAGTAGCGGTCATGGCGGCTGCGGGTGCGGCGCTGCCTGTCAGCGCAGCATCGTGGGCAAGCTCCGCCGCGGCTCAATCAACGCAAAACATCAAGGGAGAGGCATACACAATGAAAACCAGAAAGTTGGGAGGCTTGGAGGTGTCGGAGCTTGGCTTCGGCAACATGGGCCTCAGCGGCGGCCACTACGGTCCGGGTGTGGACCGCGCCCAGGGCATCCGTGTGATTCGCGACGCCCACGAGCGAGGCGTCACGTTCTTCGACACCGCGGAAGTCTACGGCCCCTACGTCAACGAGGAACTGGTCGGCGAGGCCCTCGCGCCGGTTCGCGACAAGGTCGCCATCGCCACCAAGTTCGGCTTCAAGATCGACGGCACGAACGGGTTGGACAGCCGGCCGGAGCGCATCCGGCGGGTCGTCGAGGAATCGCTGAAGCGCCTCAGGACCGACCGCATCGATCTCTACTACCAACACCGCGTCGATCTCACCGTGCCGATCGAAGACGTGGCCGGCACGATCAAGGATCTGATCAAGGCCGGGAAGGTGCTGCACTTCGGCCTCTCGGAACCGAGCGCGAAGACCATTCGCCGCGCGCACGCGGTTCAGCCGGTGTCCGCCATCCAGACCGAATACTCGCTCATCGAAAGAAGTCCGGAACACAACGGCGTCCTTCAAGCCTGTGAGGAACTTGGCATCGGCTTCGTTCCGTGGGGGCCGCTGGGACAAGGCTTCCTGCCCGGGACAATGGACGTGAACGCACAGTCTGCCTTCGACCCCAAGACCGATCTGCGAGCGACGTTCCCGCGCTTCTCCCCCATGGTCATGACGAACAACCAGCCGATCATCGAGCTGCTGAGGACGTTCGGTGCCAAGAAGGGCGCGACGCCCGCGCAGATTGCGTTGGCGTGGCTGATGGCTCAGAAGCCCTGGATTGTTCCAATCCCTGGCACGACGAAGATGGATCACCTACGCGAGAACCTGGACGCCGTGAAGGTCCAACTCACGCCGGCGGACCTTCGCGAGATCGAGACGGCCTTCTCCCGGATCGAGATCTATGGCGGCCGCATGGATGCGAGGCAGATGGCGCAGATTGGCCAAGACGGAGAGTAACCATGAGCAGCCTGATCTTGCTGTTCAGCCTGCTCGTCCCGGTGGCTGGTGCGGTATCTGCACAACCGGAGGAATTGCGTATGTGGATGACCGTCGGCGAACGCCGCTTCGCCGTCACCTTGACCGACAACGCCGCCGCCCGTGCGTTCGCAGCGCAACTGCCGCTGACGCTGGACATGAGCGAGCTCAATGGCAACGAGAAGCACGCCGACTTGCCGAAACCGCTACCCGCGAAGGCGAACCGACCAGGAACGATCCGGAATGGCGATCTCATGTTGTATGGCGCGGACACCCTGGTGGTCTTCTACCTGACGTTTCAATCGTCGTACTGGTACACCCGCCTTGGTCGGGTGGACGACCCTTCCGACCTGCCACAGGCGCTCGGGCCGCGCAGTGTTCGAGTCCTATTTTCCAAGGACTAGTTTTCTGAGGCGGTCCGTCATGACGAGAGACACAAAAACGAATTGGCAAGCTGGGTGGTCGCGGCGCTCCGTCTTGCAGACGGCACTTGCGACCCTGACGTTCTCGTTCGTCCGCGCGTCCGCCGCAACGCCAGGAGGTGAGATGGAAATCAAGCGCAGTGGTTCACAACCGTCGGCGAAAGGACCCGCCGAGTGGTTCACCGGAACAGTCCGCATCGATCCGTTGTTTGACGCGCCTGTTCCGGCCCGCGCTGCCGGCGCGAGCGTCACGTTTGAGCCCGGCGCCCGGACGGCGTGGCACACCCACCCGCTTGGCCAGACGCTGATCGTGACATCCGGCGTTGGCCGCACCCAGCGATGGGGTGGGCCTGTCGAGGAGATTCGGCCGGGCGACGTCGTCTGGATTCCGCCAGGCGAGAAGCACTGGCATGGCGCATCACCGACGACGGCGATGACGCACATCGCGATTCAGGAAAAGCTCGATGGGAAGCCGGTGGACTGGCTGGAGCACGTCACGGCAGAGCAGTACGAAGGACGGTCCGGCGCAAGCTAGCCTGTGATCGCAGCATGGCGAGGATCTTCATCACCGGTAGCACAGACGGCCTGGGCCGAGCAGCAGCACAGGCTCTGATCCAAAAGAGTCACCAGGTCGTTCTGCACGCGCGATCTCCTGAGCGCGCGGCGGCGCTCGACGACCTCGCTCCCCGGTCCGCTGGCGTCGTGATAGGCGACCTGAGTAGCGCGACTGACACGCGAAATGTCGCGAACCAGGTGAACGCCCTCGGACGGATGGATGCCGTCATTCACAACGCCGGCGCGTATTCGACGAAAGGCCGATCACCGACGGCAGAGGGCCACCCGACCATCATTGCCGTCAACGCCCTCGCACCCTATGTGCTCACGGCGCTGATGGAACGGCCCCGCCGATTGGTGTACCTCAGTAGCGGGATGCACCGCGGCGGCTCCGGCTCCCTGCGAGACATCGATTGGAGCGAGCGGCGCTGGAACTCCAGTCAGGCGTACTCAGACAGCAAGCTCTATCTGACTGCACTTGCGTTCGCCGTCGCACGACGCTGGCCCGACGTGCTGAGCAATGCCGTCGATCCCGGGTGGGTTGCGACGAAGATGGGCGGGGCGAGTGCGCCGGACGATTTCGAAGAGGGGTATCTCACGCAAACATGGCTTGCCGTGAGCGAAGATCCCGCGGCAACTGTCAGCGGCCGATACTGGCATCACCGCCGACCGCTGCCCCCGGCCAAGGAAGTGGAAGACCCAGTCTTTCAAGACCAGCTCTCCGCCAGGCTCGCTGAAATGACCGGCGTGTCGCTTTTCTGAGGCGCTAAGAACGGCGATTCAGAAGCACAGCTCAATGCGACGACACGCGCGAGTTCTAGAGTGAAATCACCCTGTGCTGCAAGTTGTTGAAAACACAAGGGCGAATTTCGTGGCTGGGAGTCAGGGATTCGAGCCATCTAAACTG
>CAVQXJ010000030.1:0-39035 GCA_963717745.1 uncultured Acidobacteriota bacterium | reverse complement strand
TCGTGCCGAACCTGACCGTCGGTCCCGACATCATCGCCGCGACCCGCGATCTGGTCGGCATGGGCTTCGAGGCACATCTGATGGTCGTCGACCCGGACCCGATGCTGCACCGCTGGGTGGAGGCGGGCTGCGAGCTCGTCATCGTCCACGCGGAGGCGGTGACCCACCTGCACCGCACCCTGGCCCGCATCCGCGAGCTGGGGGCACTGACCGGTGTCGCGCTCAACCCGGCGACGCCGCTCGCCGCCGTCGAGCACGTGTGGGACCTCGTCGACCTCCTGCTGGTGATGACGGTCGATCCCGGCTTCGGCGGGCAGCGCGACCTCCCCGAGATGGAACCCAAGATCGCCGCGGCCCGCCGGGAGATTCACCGCCGCGGCCTCGCCGTCGAGCTGGAGGTCGACGGCGGCATCGGCCTGTCGACCGTCGGGGCCGCGGCCAGAGCTGGAGCGACGGCGTTCTGCGCCGGGTCCGCCCTGTTCACCGGGCCGGGCACCGTCGCCGACCGGGCAGCCGCACTGCGCGCGGAAGTGGAGCGCGGCATGACGGCCGCCTCGACGCTGCGGACCGACGGCGCCGGCACCGATCTCGACGACCTCGCCGTCACCATCCTTGCTTCCTCGCCGCCGACGCGGTCCAGCCGGCGCACAGCGGCCATCCGGGGATGCCCCTCGGCGCGGCCCCGACGGCCTGGGTGCTGTGGAGCCGCCACCTGCGCTATGACCCGTCCGGTCCGGACTGGCCCGATCGTGACCGTTTGGTCCTGTCAGCTGGGCACGGGTCGATGCTGCTGTACTCGCTGCTGCACCTGGCCGGCTACGACCTGCCCCTGGACGAACTACGTCGGTTCCGCCAGTGGGACTCGGCCACACCGGGCCATCCCGAGTGGGGCCACACCCCCGGCGTGGAGACCACCACCGGACCGCTGGGCCAGGGGCTGGCCAACGCGGTGGGGATGGCGCTGGCCGAGCGGATGCCCGCCGCCCGCTACAACGACGGCCGAGCACCGGTCGTCGACCACCCACCTTCGTGCTCGCCGGACGGCGACCTCATGGAGGGGTTCAGCACGAGGCGGCCTCGCTGGCCGGCCACCTCGGACTGGGCCGGCTCATCGTGCTCTACGACGACAACGGCGTCACCATCGACGGGCCGGCACGGCCGTCGCTCAGCGAAGACGCGGCCGGCCGGTTCACGGCGTACGGCTGGCACGTGACCGGACCGGTGGACGGCGACACATCGCCGGCCTGGAAGCCGCCCTCGAGGACGCCCGGAGCGAGACCGCGCCGAGCCTCATCCCCGTGCGGTCCACGATCGGCTACGGGGCCGACAAGGCGGGGACCTCCGCCGCGCACGGCGCCCCGCTCGGCGCGGCGGATCGCCCTCACGAGGGTCCGCTTCGGCTGGCCTGATGAGCCGTTCACCGTCCCCACCGCGTCCGCGTCGCCGCCGCCGGCCGGCCGCCGGCGGTTGTGAGGCGCGCGTCGAGTGGGAGCGGGTGCACGTGCCGGCCGTCACCATCCCGGGACCGCCGCGGACCGTCCCGCGCACGTCTCCCGCCCGGCGGCGTGCCCGGACGCACTGCCGCCGTTCGCGGCGGGCGCGATCACTGGCCACCAGGCCCGCCGCTTCCGGCAAGAGCTCACCGCCGTGTCCGACCTGCTGCCCGGAACTGGTCGGCGGCTCGGCCGACCTGGCCGAGTCGACCTCACCGGTTCCCCGGGCCGCCCGTGGCGGCGGGGGCTACGGCGGGCCGGACCATCCACTTCGGGGTGCGCGAGCACGCCATGGCTCCGTGGCCAGAACGGCATGTGCCTCCACGGTGGGTTCCGCCCGGTGGTGTCCACCTTCCTGGTGTTCTCCGACTACCTGCGGCCCGCTCTGCGGCTCTCGGCGCTGATGGGCCAGCCGGTCGTCTACGTGTTCACCCACGACTCGGTCGGCCTGGGTGAGGACGGCCCCACCCACCAGCCCGTCGAGCACCTCGCCGCGCTCCGGGCCATCCCCGGGCTGACTGTGCTCCGCCCGGCCGACGCCGACGAGACGGCCGAGGCCTGGGACCTCGCCCTGGCGAACACCAGATGACGTCGAGCAGCATGATGCGCTCGAGCGCCCGCGGCACGGCCGGCGGACGACGCAGCCGTGACTCGGGATCGCCGATGCCTTCGTATAACTCGCGATGACGCACGTGGTAGATGCGCGCCCGCTTGCGCGCGCAGTCGTAGGTCGAGACCCAACCGAGGCGTTCGAGCTTGGTGAAGAACCTCCGCGTTGTATGGCCGAAGACCACGCCTGCGAACGCGGAGGACCGGCGCATGACGCAGACGCCGGAGTGACGCGCCACGAGCACCAGGAATCGCGCCTGCCGCTCGGTGAAGCCCTTTGAGACGATGGTGCCGACGGCGTGATCGAAGTTCATCGCAACAACTCCTCTATGAGCCTCGGATTGGGAGGGCGACCACCCGTCCGGCCGGTGCTTGCCGTGAAGGCGAATCCGCCGCCGCCGCGACGGCTGCCTCCGCCACCTGCCCCACGTGAGCCCACGACGCGCATGCCGGCGGCGTTGTGGCGACTGAACCCAGACGCGGCCTTGGAAGCCGCGTGCGCGCCGCGGTAGTTGAGCGTCTCCACCTCGATGTCACGCGTGTGCTCGCGGCCGTCCCGGTCCTCGTAGACGATGCGCGCGTCGGGGAACTGGACGTGCCCGTCCTTCTCCGGGAGGTGGTCGTCCGTCGCCCAGCGTGCGATCTCGTCGGGTGACCGATCGGGACGACCGTCGCTGTCGGACTTGCCGCGGTTGTGCTCTTGGAGGAACTGCTGGTATTCGCGCTTCAGCTCGGTGTCGAGCATCACGCGATGGATGACCGCACCATCCTCGCGCAGCCGCTCGGCCTCGCGCTCGTACGCCTGATAGACCTTGGCGTCGTGGAGCAACTCGCGGGGGCGCTGGAGGCCGGCGTAGAAGTGCTGGCCGTGCTCATGCCGATTTCGTTCGAGGACGTCGCGGCCACGCTCGGTGAGGACGACGACCGAGCGGCCCTCGGGGATCGGGATCGTTCGGACGAGCTTCTGCTCGCGCAGATGTCGGAGGTCGCCGTTGCGGGGATCGAGTGACAGGCCTCGACCGTCGCGGAGATCGTCGGCGTGCGTGACCCGGAACGCCCCGACGGTAGCGAGGGCACGCGACTCCGAGCCGCGCAGGAGGACGTGGAAGTCACGCCCCCAGACGCGCTCGCGGTTCGGGCCGCGCGGCAGGTCGAGATCGCGCGTGAAGACCTCGCGCGGATCCCGCGAGTCACGTTCGAGCGGGTCGGACGAGGCGCCGCGCCCGCCTGGCTCCAGCCCTCTGTCTGCGTCCTCCCTGTGGGCGTCGTCTTGGCTGTCGTCGCGCGGGTCGTCGGACCAACGGGGATCGAGATCAAAGAGATCCATAGAGCCTCCTGAAGACGAGTTGGGATGGGTGCTGTACGGCCACAGGACCTGCGACAGGAGTGACCGGGTGAGCCGTGCGTGGCCCTTTCTGACGGGATTTCGCCAACAAGCGCCTGCAGTTGCATCACTTAGAGGCGGTTTTTTTGTGACCAATTTTGTGACCACTTTGTGGTGAAAACGGGCGTGCGGGGGCGATTCGCGGCGAACGAGCCCGCGCAGAGCTCGCGCCGAGAACTCATTCCAGGAGTGGGACTTACGAGGATTTCTAAGGAAAGTGGTCGGGGCGACTGGATTCGAACCAGCGACCCCCTGCGCCCAAGGCAGGTGCGCTACCAGGCTGCGCTACGCCCCGACTTCAATTACCTTAGGATTCTAGCGCAAATTGCCATCCTCAACCGCCCGACTATCCCAAAACTGTCCCAAAACGATCGACTGTCTCAAAATTCTCCGGCGCTGCGGTCGAAGAAACATGGGGTCGATCTAAGAAAACATTAGGCTCACGCTGATCTTCTCCAGATAGAGGTAACGACGGGGGTTATAGAGCGTGAGCACCTGGCTCACGACCACGCCGCCGATCCTAGGAGAACCCCGTGGTCTGCCCCGCTTCGGGGCAACCGCGTCGTAACTGCGGGCCATCGCTTACGCAGACCGTAACGACTTTTTCGCTCCGCGCATCCGCGTGGGCGCTGACGAGAGGGCGACGCCGCTCCACACTCGGAAATGACTGTTGTCCCGGCGTTGCGCTCTGGTATTCGGTTTGCCTTGCGCTTTCATCCAGCCGGGCCCGGGCATGCCGCCAGCCGATTCGCTGAATCTGTCCTCGTCACGCCAGGGATCGTCGACCCCCGCCGTCTTGCTCAGGCGGCGCTTGACACCATGACGGAGGAGCCGTGAAGTTGCCCCGACGTTGCCATCTTGCATTCGCCCGCGCCGTCGCGGCAGTGCCGCCTCTGTCTCTCGTGCTCGCTGCCACGCTGCTCTGGCCGGGCTCCGCGGCCGGTCAGAGCTCGGTTCTGTCGCTGACGCTGAATCCACCCACGATTACCGGCGGCAGCGGCGCACCGTCGACGGGCACCGTCACGCTCGGCGCTCCGGCGCCGGCCGGCGGCGCGCTCGTCATGCTGAGCAGCTCGAACGTCGCGCTGGCGGCGACAATGCCCGGCGTCCTCGTACCCGAAGGTCAGACGACGGCAACCTTCTCCGTTGGGACCAACCCGTGGTACCGGCGTTATAGCGGGCTTTCGTTCGGCGTCACCATTTCCGCCACGCTCGGCACGACGCGGACCGCCGCGCTGACTATCACGGCGCAGCCACGCCCCGCCGACTTCGACAGCGGCTCGACCGCCGGCGCCAACACGCAGTGGGACGGCCTCATGTGCGGGGGTGTGGCGCCGATCGGCGGCGAACCGGGCATTCTCTTCAGCTGTTCGCCGCCGGGTGCCTCCGGCTTCGGCACCTGCACGTTCCACCAGGAATGCACGATCGGCTGCCGGCGCGTGCCGCCGAGCGGATCCCGCTACAACGACTTCTGCGCCACCACCGGGCCGAACCCGGTGTCGGCCAGCAGCAATTATTTCCAGAGCGGGGACCGGGTGCCGGCGAGCATCGTGTTCTCCGGCGCCGCCGCCGAGGAAGGGCCGGATCGAGAGGTGGGATCCCTGCAGCCCCGAAACCCTGACTTCAACGTCTCGGATTTCCCCCATGGCGGCATCACCTTCCCGACCGGGGCGACGAGCGTCACCTTCGACGTGGCCACCTCCTACGTGCCGACCGTTCAGTTCGTCGCGGTTGACGGCTTCTGGTTTAACGCGTCCATTCCACCGCTCCTCATCACCAACGCTCGGGCCGGCCAGGCGTGGATGGCGATGTATCCCCCGACGCCGGCCCCGGCCGTGGCGCTCCCGACGCTCGGCGACTGGTTCATCTCCGGCCTGAATCCCATCACCGGCGGCGAGCAGACCTTCGGGCAGGTCGATCTCAGCGGCCTCTCGAGAGCGGGAGGCCCAACGCTGCAGCTGACGAGCAGCCATCCCACGATCGTCCCATCCAAGACGATCGTGGCGCCTGTCTCCGAAAACCTGTTTGGATTTCAGGCCTTCTTCGAGAGCAATCCCGTTTCCACCGACACCGACGTCACGGTCACGCTCAGCGACGGGCGCTACAGCTTCAGCGACGTGCTCACCGTGCGCGCGACGCCGCCACCGCCGTTGCTGCAAAGCGTGTCTGTTTCGCCAACGAGTGTGGTGGGCGGGACGCAGGCCGTGGGGCGGATCACGCTGAGCTCGGCGCAGAGCACCGCGACGGTCGTACAAGTGTCGGTGATCGACTCGGCACCGGCAACGCTTCCCAGCAACACTCCGCCCTGCCCGCCGTCGTCACGCTGCCACAACATTACGGTGCCGGCCGGCGCCACCACTGCCGATTTCACCATCAGCACCTCGACGGTGACCTCGCAGTTCAACTTGAACATCTTCGCGCGCATCGGCACCGGCCCGGAACGGCAGGCGCTGCTGTTGATCACGCCCGGCGGTGCCTTGGCCGCCAAAGCGATCAGCGCCAATGTCGATTCCATGGTGGGCGGGGCTTCGGCAACCGGGACGGTGACGCTGACCGGCGCGGCGCCGGCCGGCGGAGCCGTGGTCGCGCTGTCGAAGGCATTTTCGAGCGGCGGCCCCGGGACCGTACCGGTCACGATCCCGGCGAGCGTTACCGTACCCGCGGGTCAGACGACGGCGAACTTCCCGATCACGTCGAGCCCGGTGACGGCGACGGCCAACGTCAGGCTGTCCGCGACCTACGGCGGCGCCACGGCAAACGCCGACATCACGCTGTTCACGCTGCTCGGCCAGCTGCTGTTCAACGGCACGATACCGGGCGGCACGCCGGCGACCGGCACGGTGACCCTCAATGGCCCGGCGCCGGGCGGCGGCGCTACCGTCGTCGCGCTGTCGAGCGGCAACACGTCGCTCGTCACCGTGCCGGCCAGCGTCACCATCCCGGCCGGTCAAACCAGCGTGAACTTCACCGCCGACACCAGCCCGGTGTCGCAGTTCACGTTCGTGGGTGTGACGGCATCTCACGGCGGCGTCACCGTGGACGGCGGACTGTTCCTGAGCGTCTCGCAGGCCGTCGCGTCTGTGACGCTGAATCCGAGCACCATCACCGGCGGCGCTTCGTCGACGGCGACGGTGACCCTGGCGAGTCCGGCGAGCGGCAACGCGTTCGTCACGCTGGCGAGCAGCAACGAGCTCGTCGCGACGGTGCCGAACAGCGTCATCGTGCCGGGCGGCCAGCGGACCGCCACGTTCACGGTCAACACCGGATCGGTGGCGGCGACGACGACGGTCCAGATCTCGGCGACCCATGAGGCGGTCACCCGCAGCGGTACCCTGACCGTCACGCCTGCAGGCGGAGGAGGCGGGGGCGGCTCGCCGGGATTCCTGAGTCCCACCGTCAACGCGTCCGACACTGGCGGCGACGGCAACGGGTTCGAATCGGGCCCGGCGAACGCTCAGGGAGACGATGCGGCGGTTGCCACGGACACGAACAGCGGCACCGGCACGAGTACGTCCTGTACGAATACTGGCAAGGACCGCCACCGCTTCTGGAACTTCGGTTTCGCAGTTCCCGCCGGGTCGTCGATTGCCGGCATCGAAGTCCGGCTCGACGCGCGCGCCGACAGCACTTCCGGCGCCCCGAGAATGTGTGTGCAGCTCTCGTGGGACGGCGGAGCGACGTGGACCGCGACGAAGGCAACGACCACCCTAGGAACGGCTCTGACGTCGTTCACGCTGGGCGGCCCAGCGGATGCCTGGGGCCGCACCTGGACGCCGGCGAACTTCACGAATGCGGACTTCCGGCTGCGGATCATCAACGTCGCGAGCTCGACCTCGCGCGACTTCTTCCTCGAGTGGGTGGCCGTCCGGGCACACGTGACCGCCGCCGGCCCACCATCGCTCAGCGCGGTGAGCCTGAACCCGGCGTCAGTCACGGGCGGCAATTCGTCCACGGGGGCCGCCACGCTGACAGCAGCCGCGCCATCGGGCGGCGCGCTGGTTTCGCTGACGAGCAGCAACACGGCCGCTGCGGGCGTACCGGCGAGCGTCGCGATCCCCGCCGGTGCCACCAGCGCCACCTTCACGGTGACGACATCCTCGGTGGCGGCGAACACCGGGGTGACGATCACCGGCAGCCACGGAGGCGCCTCACGCACGGCAACCCTCACCGTCACGCCCGCGCCGCCGCCGGCGAGCCTGCAAGCGGTCAGCGTCAGCCCGGCGACCGTGACCGGCGGCGCGAGCTCGATGGGGACCGTGACGCTGTCGAGCGTCGCGCCGTCGGGTGGCGCGCTGGTGTCGCTGTCGAGCAGCAACAGCGCCGCGGCCGGGGTTCCGTTGAGCGTCAACATCGCCGCGGGCGCGACGAGTGCGATCTTTACGGCGACGACGTCGAGCGTGGCATCGGCGACGCCGGTCACGATCACCGCTAGCTACGGCGGCGCCACGCGAACAGCAACCCTGACTGTGAACCCGCCGGCGGCGTCTGCGACGTTGACCTTGACGGCCACCGGACGCACCGGCGAGCGTGTGACATCGAGCCCGGCGGGGATCAACGTGAACGTCGGCACGACTGGCTCCGCGTCATTTTCGGCCGGGACCTCGATCACGTTGAGTGTGACCAACGGCCGCGACGCGATCTGGTCCGGCGCCTGTTCCAGCAACGGCAACAAGACGAGAACGTGCACGTTCACTCTGAACAGAGACGCGAGCGTGAACGCGAACGTTCAATGAAGGCTCGCGTCGCTGAGAGTGAGTGACGCAGATACATCCGGGTCGTCCGCTGCCGTCGCTGTGCGATCCGCTGAGGACGACCGTACAAAACGAGAGGTCGTCGGAATTCGACGACCTCTCCCAGTGACGAATTTCGAGTACGGCCTACGGCTTCAAATCAACGCGGTGGCCAACGCTCGGCACGCCCTTCTTGTCCACGACGAAGAGCAAATACACTGCGGGGACGGCCTGACCCTGGAATTTCGGCGTCGTCACCCGAACGTTCGTGCCGCCGTTCCCGACCTATCCGCCCGAGACTTCCTGGATGCGTCAACCGACCAGCGACATTCCCGGCCTCGTCCTGTCAGAGCATGGCGCGTCGCGCGTCGCGTACCTCCCGGCCGACATCGACCGGCGCTACGCGCGAGAACACCTGCCGGACCACGCGCGGCTGATCGCCAACATCGTGCGGTGGGTCGCGAACGAGACCGTTCCGCTGGCGGTCGACGGCACCGGTTTCGTCGACTGCCATCTCTACGAGCAGCCCGGCCGCACTATCCTCCACGTCGTCAACCTCACGAGCGAGGCGACGTGGCGAGCCCCAATCGACGAGCTCATTCGTGTCGGGCCCTTCAAGGTGACGATGCCGGTTCCGGCCCGGCAGACGAAGCCGCGGGCACGCTTGCTGGTCTCGGGCGCGGCGCCGGCGGTCACGGTCGCCGGTGGCAAAGCCTCGCTCGAGATCGCCTCGATCCTGGATCATGAAGTTGTCGTCCTGGAGTAGTCGGCGCGGGCTGACGGCCGCGGTGCTGCTCGGCGCGGTGGGCTGACTCGGCGATCAACGAGTGTCCTGTTCACTGCGGGAGCCCCGGTCGATACAGCTCCAGCGGGCCTTCGGCGGCCACCCGAGTGAGGGAAAACGCCTGCTTCGCGAACTCTACGAGTTCTGGCGAACAAAGTCCCGTATCTATTAGCACGTACCCCAGCTGCATTCGCTCGACGAACGCCGGGGCGGACGCCAGCGCCGCCTCTTTCATACCTTCGTCAAGCGGTCGACCTTCGCTGAGACGCAGCAAGACTCGCAAAACCCGGTTCCCGCGGTAGCGCGTCATCGTCCCGTCCGGCAATCGCGACAGGTAACCACCAATCAACGGCTTTTCGTGTAGCGTCTGGAAGTATTGGTTCTTCGCCGAGAAGGCACCTCGCGTACTCAGTCCATCCCTGAGACCAAATGGGAGATTCAGCAACCGCACCGGCCGAGGGTCGGCGGCAATAATGCGGTGGATCGCAGGGATCTCCGCAGAAAATAGCGGCCGCGGAGCGGGCCACAGCTCGACGATCAGCAGCACTCCGACGACCAACGCAGCAACGCGCGGTCGGGTGGACCGCCGGCGCAGATGCGCAAGCGCGAGCGCGAGAAGCATCGACACGCCAAGCATTACCAACACGGTCATTCGGGTTGGCATGCGTGCCGCGCCCACGATTGGGAGGTAGCGAAGCAGCGCCCACGGAGTTGGCACGTAGGTGTTGAATTCGAACACTCGAACGAACGGCCCGAGGGAAAGCCCGGCGAACAGTCCCGTGAACACCCACCAACCTGCGGCACCGCGAAACGCGGCCCTTCTCGCCGCGAAAGCGATCACGAGGAGCGCCACCCATGGAATCGATGTGACATTTTCCTCGAAGCCGTTGGGCAACCCTGACAGCCAACCGTTCTCGCCGGATCCCCACAACGGATGAAATGGGTTTGGCGTGATCCACGAGGCAAGATCGACCCCCGGGGCACTGCTTCGCCACAGCACCCGAGGCCCGCGCCACGGCCGTCCGGCCGCTGGTTCCCTCATCGCATAAAGCACAGGCCCAAGAGCGACCGCACACGCGACCGCCCCGAAAATGAGCGGCCGCAGATGCGCTGGGTTGAACAGTTCTCGCCAGGCAAATCGCGGCCGAACCAGCATCCACACCCGCACGCCGACTAACACGGTGAAGATCAGCACCGGTGTATAGAGTTGCGTCATGCTGACCCGCAGCCCGAAAATCACGAAACGGCCTCCGCCTCGGAGCGCGATGCCGGCGATCAGTCCGGCGAGGCAAAGAAGAACGAGGTCGATCAGCAGTCGCCACCAGGTGCTGTGGATTGAAGCGGGCCGGCGCTCGACCGCGGTCAGTGCGTAGCCGACCATGAAAAGCACGATTAGCAGGCAGTAAACGCCGTAGTAGGGATCCGAGAGAAAAGCCCACGCGACCACCAGGCCCGCGCCCGCCGCGATCCGCAGCGTCGGGCGCTCGAACATCTTCAACATCAGGAGGGCGAAGATCGCAAGCGGCGCCACTTGGATCAAGCTGAAGTGAGCCGTCGCCCGCGCCGTCATGAACGGATTGAACCCGAACAGCAACCCGCCGACGAAGGCGGCAACCGCGTCTCCGGTCCGTCTGCGGGCGTACACGAACATCGCGTACGCGGCCAGGACTCCGCTTCCGATCGTGAGCAGGTTGTAGGTCGCGACCAGTCCGAAGGCCTGGATCAACGGAATCCCGACGACGTTCGCAGCGGTGGTGTAGTTGTGGAGCGTCAGAGGGACTGCGGTCGGCTCGAGGGTCAGGATGGAGCGGGTCAGAAAAGGAAACGAGTGATGCTCGACAAGCTCGTAGCGAAAAACCCACAGATTCCAGACATACACGCCAACATCACCGGCCGGGTCACCGGGGAATGAGTCGCTTAGATGCGCGGGCAGCGGCCACGCGAACAACAAGGCGACACAGGAATATCCGATCAGCACCGCGACATGAACGCGGAGCCGAGTGGCAGGCATTGGCCGCGGCATTACAGCCGAGCTAGGTCCAGAGCGCAACCTTTTTCCGCATTGCGAGCCGACGCCGTGGGTGCCGGCGACGAAACGTCTCGTCGGATAATCGATGGATGGCGGGACAGACGTTGACTGTTCGATGGGCCTGTGACGCGTCTTTGGTGGTCCGGACGGATCGCGGCAACGTTTGGTCACGCTGCTCAACGCCGGTTGGCAGCTATCCGACGATCCCGCCTACCTCGGCCCCTCGTCTATGGCAGCGACGTGCCCCCGTTGCGCCACGTCGCCGACCGAGCCCCCGGGATAGGTACGGGAACCCGCAGCGAGCTGGTTCGGCTCTTTCGCCGCTGAAGGTCGTTGAGGTCTCGGTGCCTATCACAGCGGGACGTCACCCCGCCCGCCACACCGACGATTTCTTGGCCCAAACGGAGTCGGTATACCGCGTGGTAAAGGCCTGCGCTGTTTCGGCCAGGGCGTTCGCATCGTTCCTCCCCTTGTATCTGGCCACGCCGGCCCAGTACAGCGCCTCTGGCGCGGGTTCCGACTGCGGATGCTCCGCAAGCACCTCGCGGAACCGTCGCTCGGCGTTTTCGAACGCGCCTCGCTGAAATGCGGCTTTGGCGAGACCGAGCTTCAGGTGCGCGAGAAAGTCGTCCAGGGGAAGGAAACCTTCGATGCGATGCCGTTCGACGCCGTCCTCGTCCAGGATGAGGACCGTCGGTGTCCAGTGCACGTTCAGTTGCTCGCTCACCCGAGCGTAGAGGCCGTCGGGATCGCGCACGTGCACGCGAATTGGGAGGAATTCAGAGGTGACGAGCCTCACGACCCGCTCGTCGGGGTACACCTCGGCTTCCAGCCGAGCGCAGCCCGTTCACATGGGCGCGGCGGTGAAGTCGACGAGCCCCGGCCTACCATTGCGTTTCGCCTCGTCGAGTGCCTTCTCGGCGTCGCGCCGCCAGGGAATTCCGTTTTCAGCCATTGCCCCCTCCATGACCCAGTCGTCTTTCCACGCTCACCGCGCGTCGCACAGCGAGCTGCGCATCCGCGATGTGATCATAGATCCAATTCGGCATCGTGTTGACCCGTTTCGGGATCTGTCTTGAGCGAAAGCAGATACCCCGAATTGTTGGAAATGCTAGGAAATCGTCGAACGCGAAGGAAGCGACAGAACTAGATCGTCTTCGCCCAAGGCAGGTGCGCTACCAGGCTGCGCTACGCCCCGACTAGAAATCCCTCGGAGTCTAACGCAAGTGGGAACCATCCACTAATCCGACTGTCCCGAAACTGTCCCAGAACGATCGGCTGTCACAGATTCTTTGGCGCTGCGATTGAAGAAATCACTGCGATTCCGACCGTTCGCGGAGCGCAAAGGCGCGACCTCCTAGGAGAACCTTGAGGAAAAGCAGTGCCCGCGACTCGGCCTCGCGACGGTCCGCGCCCCGAAGAGAGCGGGTAAACAAGCACGGGTGAAGCGCCTGAACGGAGGGATGACGATTGTCCCGGTTCAACGACGCAGCCATCGAGGACGGCAGCCGGTGGTCGGCCTGGGACGCCGGCGTTCATTTGCGCCTCGGCTTCACGAGCACGATGTCCGGTTCCGTCATGCCACGGTGGTACGCGATGCGGCGGCCATCGGGCGAAATCTCGGCGTTCAGGACCACGCCGCGCGTGAAGCGCGTCAACTGACGCGGAGGTCCCCCTGCCAGCTCGAGCCGGAACAGGTTCGTCTGACGGTTTTCGTCGATGTTCAACAGGAGCGCGTCGCCCGCCGGGTACCACCGCACCTGGCTGAGCGCGGCAGGTACCTGGTAAAAATCGAGCGTGCAGCACCGGTCTCGGTTGGCACTAGGCTGATGATCCGGGGAGCGCCAACACTCGCGATGGCGATGACGGCGATCTGTCTGCCGTCAGGGGACAGCGCATAGTCGACAATCGTCGGCGCTTCGAAGACCCGCGTCGCGGGAGCACCGTCCGCAGCCGCCCGCACGATCTCCTCTTGTGACTTTTGGGTGGACCGCCGGAAGTACACCGTGCGCCCGTTGGCAGACCGCCCTGCGTTCGCACCGTTCTCGCGCGTGAGCTGCGTCACACGGCCGTCGGGAAAGGTCAGCTGGTAGACCTCCGGGAGGATCCCGACCTCGCGGATGCCTTGGAAGACGACCGCGCGCCCGGCCCGGTCCGCCCTCGGATCGGTGGCGATTGCCAGGGATCCCTGCGCCAGTTGGCGCGCTCCAGTGCCATCCGCCTGCATCGTCCACAGCGTCGAAAGGTTGCCAATGGTCCGGTTGAACACGAGCTCTCGATCGTTCAGCCACGACAGGCCCGCAAAGCCGTCGAGCTCGCCGAGCCGGCTTGGTACCTCCCGGGCCTGTTCCGGACGATCCGCCGGCCCGATCCAGATCGACCCGAGGTGGGTGGTCTGCACGGTCGCAATGGCGCCGGACCCCGGGGAAAACGAGAGAGCCGAGTAGTCGTGGCCGTCGTTGGTCACCTGCTCCACACGGCCGTCGGCCGTGCGAATGAGCAGGATCTGTCTCGAGGTGCCGCCGCCAGTCGCCAGGAGTGCGTCGGTGCCTGCCGTCCATGCGATCTCATCCAGCATCGGCCGGGGATTGCCACCTGGCGTCAGCGTTCGTGCTCCGGTGCCGTCGGGCTTCATGAACTGGAGGTTCATCTGGATTCCGGCCGGCACTAACTCGATGTTGATCATGGCCAGTTCGTCACCTGACGGCGACCACGACGGCGACACAAACGCCGGTGAAGTCGTCGGTCTGATGGCGATCACGGACGCCGGGCCCGAACCGTCAGTGGCCATGATGACGAGCTCCCAGTTCGTCGGTGAACCGCGTCTTGCCACGAAGCGCTTGCCATCCGGC
Organism: uncultured Acidobacteriota bacterium; assembly: GCA_963717745.1. Taxonomy (GTDB): domain Bacteria; phylum Acidobacteriota; class Vicinamibacteria; order Vicinamibacterales; family 2-12-FULL-66-21; genus JACCXG01. The sequence goes on along the minus strand of CAVQXJ010000030.1, from coordinate 25,154 downwards.
GAAAACGACACGCGCGAGAAGCGGCCCTCCGCAATCTCGCGTGCGTGGCCGCCGAACGCCGGCACGGCCATCAGCGCGTAGCGGATGGGTCGAGTCGTGGTGTTGTGGCTGTAGTACAGGAAGTTGTTGTCCGGGGTGAACTGGAGGTTGTGGATGCTGTCCGGCGTCGGACCGACGACCCTCACGACGCTGCCGGTCGCCATCTGGCGAAGCCAGATGGCGTTCTCAGCACCCTCGGTCCTGGTATAGGAGAGAAGTTTGCCGTCAGGGCTGATCATCGGTGATCGCACCACTCCCAGCCCGGTGACTCTCTCGATGGTCACGTCGTCGAAGTTCGGCACGCCAGTGCCCACGCCCGTGCCGGCGCTGGCGAACCACCGCCCGAGATCATCGCGCCACGCGAAGCCGGCGACACCGATGACGACGAGTGCGGCGATGCTCGCGAGGACCGCCAGGCCTCGCCATGACCGCGGGGCTGCGACCGTGCTCGTCGGTTCGGCGTCTGACGCGGTTGCGCTGCCGTGAGGCACGCCCCCGCCGGTGGCCGCGCCGCCGCTGCCGGGCGTCGATGTCCGCACCGGCGCGCCGGCACCGGGACCAGGGGTGCCGCCAACCGAGTCGAGCCGCCGCCGCAGACGTTTGAGATCGGCGGCGAGATCCTTCGCCGTCTGATGGCGCTCGTCGCGGTCCTTCTCGAGCGCTTTCCGGAGGGCGTGCTCGAGCTCGGGCGGCAGACCGGCAATCGCCGGTGGATCGACGCGCAGGATCGCCGCGATGACGTCACTCGGCGTCTCGCCCTGAAACGGCGGCCGGCCCGCGGCCATCTCGTACAGCACGACGCCGAGACTGAAGATGTCGCTCCTGGCATCGACGGGAAGACCGCGCGCCTGCTCCGGCGACATGTACGCCGTGGTCCCCATCACGACTCCCGGAGTCGTCCGGGGTCCTACGGCCTCGATCGTTTCGTCCGTGCTGCCCGCGGCATCCTGCGCGATTTTCGCCAGGCCGAAATCCAGGAGCTTCGCGTGGCCGTCGTCGCGAAGCATGATGTTTTCGGGTTTCACGTCGCGGTGCACGACGCCCGCCGCGTGCGCCGCCGATAGTGCCCCGGCCACCTGGTAGGCGATCTCGACTGCCTCTCGCACCTCCAGCGTTCCGCGACGCATCCGCGCGCGCAGGGTGTCCCCGGCGATGAATTCGGTGACGAGAAATGGATGCCCGCCCACCTCGTCGACGTCGTAGATCGTGAGGATCGACGGATGGTTCAGCGCCGAGACGGCTCTTGCCTCCTGCGTGAAGCGCCGGAGCCGTTCGGGGTCGTCCGCCAGTGTGGCGGGCAGAATCTTGATGGCGACCTTGCGCCCGAGCCGCGTGTCGTCCGCCGCGTACACTTCGCCCATGCCGCCCCTGCCGATGAGGCCGAGGATGCGGTACTGGTTCAGCGTCGCACCGGGCTCCAAGTGCACGGCCATGCGGACGTTGATTGTAGTGCAGCGGTGTCGACGCCGTGCGAGCGTCTGGCGCGACCTGGTCGAGGCTGGCCGATCCGCACGACATGGATAAAGCAGGTGCGCGGCTCACCCCATCGACCGCCGCCGGCGCCGCGAGTTTCACGCCAGGCCCCTGTCACCAGCCAGTCCCGATCCGCGAACCGCGAAACCATGAACCACGGACAGCGGACCACGGACCACGGGCCCTCGTCACATCGCCCATCCCCCAAAAATCATGGGAAACCATTGATTGACGCTCGTTCTCGTATACACTCCTGCTTCTGTCGACGTCCTACACTAGGAACGTCAACAGCCTGAGGAGTCACCGTGATTACCGACATTCGCCTGGCGTTGCGCGCACTGCCGCGCGTGCCTGGATTCTCGCTCGCCTTCATCCTGACCCTGGGTCTGGGGATCGGCGCCAACACGGCGATTTTCAGCGTCATCAACGGGGTCCTGCTGCAGCCGCTGCCCTACCCCGAGGCCGATCGGATCATGCATCTGCGGCAGCCGCAGGTCGCGGCGGGGGTCGAGGACACCAGCTTCTCGTTCGCGGAAGTCGCGGACTACCGCGCGCAGGCGAAGACGATCGACCAGTTCATCGAGTTCGGCGACTGGACCTTCAACGTGCTCGGACGCGGCGACCCGCATCGGGCGACCGGCGGGCTGGTGACGCCGAACTTTTTCCAACTGCTCGGCGCGCGGCCGCATCTCGGGCGGATGCTGCTGCCCACAGACGAGGGCAAGACGGCGCAGCCGGTCGCGGTGCTCACCTACGGCTACTGGCAGCGCATGTTCGGATCGGATCCGGCGGTGGTCGGACAGATCCTGGACCTGACGGTGAAGAAAGCGCTGATCGTCGGGGTGCTCGAGCCGGGTGCGCACTATGCGACGGCGCGCAAGCAGGACTTCTACGTCAACTACGCCGCGAACGACCACTACGTGAGCGCGTCGATGCAGGACGAGCGCCGGCATCGCATGACCGACGTCTACGCGCGGCTGGCGCCGGGCGCGACGGCCGGCGCCGCGCAGGCCGAGCTCCGGCAGATCGCCGCCCGGCTGCACGACAGCTACTCGGATGCGTATCCGAAGTCGCAGGGATTCGACACGGTCGTCACGCCGTGGAAGGACGAGCTCACGACCAAGGCCAGGCCGACGCTGCTGATCCTGCTGATCACCACGGTCTTCGTGCTGGTGATCGCCTGCGCGAACGTCGCCAACCTGACGTTGACCCGCCTGGTGCAGCGCGAGCGCGAGATGGCGATCCGCGCGGCGCTCGGCGCACGCGGCGCCTTGCTGCGCCGGCAGCTGCTGGCCGAGAACCTGGTGCTGTCGGTGGTCGGCGGGGCGCTCGGTCTCGGACTCGCGGTCGCCGGGCTGGGCCTGCTGACCAAGTACACCAGCCGCTTCACCAACCGAACGGGCGAGATCGCCCTCGACGGCTGGGTGCTCAGCTTCACGCTGGTGGTGTCGATCGGGTTGGCGCTCGTGTTCGCGTGGGCCCCGCGCCTCGGGTTCCTGAACAATCCGGTCCAGGCGATGGCCAGCGGCGGCGGCCGCGCCACCGGCAGCGTTGGCCGCCGCCGCGCGCAGCGGGCGCTGGTCGTCAGCCAGCTCGCCGCCTCGTTCACGCTGCTGATCGGCGCCGGACTGCTGACGCGCAGTCTCATGCAGCTCTATGCGGTCGATCCGGGGTTCGACCTCGCCAACGTGCTCAGCCTCGAGGCGCCCGATTTCAGCGGGATGAACCGCGAGCGCCGGCTGCAGTTCTCGCGCGATGTGCTCGATCGGGTCAGGGCGGAGTCGACGGTGCAGGGGGCCGCGATGGCCTCGGCGGCGCCGCTCGCCGGGTCGTTCCCGCAGCAGCAGGAGTTCCGCGTCGATGGCGCCGATCAGCAGGCGGTCGCCTCAGCCCCCAAGACGGTGACCCGCATCGTGAGCAGCGGCTATTTCGAGACGGTCGGCACGCGGCTGAAAGCGGGCCGCGCGTTCGTGCCGAGCGACGTCGCGACCGGGCCCCCAGTGGTGATCCTCAGCGAGTCGATGGCGCGCTATTACTTCAAGGATCAGAGTCCCATCGGGCGGCGCCTCAGCTGGAAACAGTTCAACGGCAACTGGGCGCCGAACGCGGAGATCGTCGGCGTCGCCGCCGACTCGCGCGCCGATGGGATCGAGCGGACGCCGCTCCACACGATGTACCGGCCCGACGCGCAGACCGGCGCGCAGTCGACGCTGCTCGTCCGGACGGCCGGGTCGACCGATCGGATCGCGCCGCGAGTGGTGGAGACGATTCGCAGCCTCGACGCGAACCGGCCGATCGATCACGTGCAGACGCTCGAGGAGATCCGCAATGAAACGATCGCGCCGCAGCAGCTCAACGCCATCCTCATCGGCCTCTTCGCGCTGCTGGCCCTGGCGATTGCGACGGTCGGCGTCGCCGGCGTCCTCGCCTTCTCGGTCAGCCAGCGCACCAACGAGCTCGGGATCCGGCTCGCGCTCGGGGCCGAACGGCACGCAATCCTCCGGATGATCCTCGGGGAAGGCGCGGTGATGGCGCTGATCGGCCTGGCGCTGGGCGGTCTTGCCGCGATTCCCCTCTCGCGGCTGCTGAGCGGTTTGTTGTTCGGTGTCGAGCCCGTCGATCCCCTCACGATCGGGGTCGCTGCGGCGCTGCTCATGACCGTCGCGCTCGTCGCCGCCTGGATCCCCGCGCGCACGGCAACGGCGGTCGATCCAATGACCGCGCTTCGCAACTAATCGCGGGCCGCGGTTCGCGGTTCGCGGGCTCGCGGGCTTGCCCCGCCGTCGCCTTGCGCGGGTTCGCGCGGGTTACCCACAACCGGGCGGTTTGGATTCGCGACCAGGGGTTACTCGCGGCGCTCGCGATCACAGGAGGGCCAGGAGATCAGGATAAAAAACTATGGTTTCCTCCTGAACTCCTGGCCCTCCTGTAAAGCTCACCGGCCGTCGAATTACCCGTCCGCGACTGAAAGCACCCAGGTGCCGCGAGTCTGGGGCGCCCCGCCCTACAAATGCGCCTTCAGCCGGCTGGTTGATCAAGTTACCCCGACCGAACCCCCGAACCGCGAGCCCGCGGACCGAATCCGCCAAGGCTACGGCGCGGCAGGCCCCCGACTCAGTTCACCCAGTCAGCAATGAACACGTTCGTCTCCCCCTCAGCCCCGGCCTGGCGGTTCGACGCGAACACCAGGTGCTTCCCGTCCGGCGAGAACATCGGGAAGCCATCGAACGTCCCGTTGTACGTGACGCGCTCCAGGCTGGTGCCATCGAGATTGACCAGATAAAGATCGAAGTCGCGCCCCTTCGGGTCGTGGACGTTCGACGCGAAGATCAGGCGCTTCCCGTCCGGATGCCACGACGGGGCGAAGTTGGCGCCGCCCAGCTTCGTCACCTGCCGCAGGTTGCGGCCGTCGCGATCCATGACGAAGAGCTCGAGCGAGGTCGGACGCCACAGGCCGTCCTTCAGCAGGGCGCGATACTCATCCAGCTCCTGGCCCGCCTCGAGCGCGCGCCCGCGGAACGCGATCGACCGGCCGTCGAACGAGAAGAACGGGCCGCCGTCCGGGCCCGGGCGGGTGGTGAGGCGACGGACGCCGGAGCCGTCCGCCTGCATGGTGTAAATCTCCATGTCCCCGTCGCGGACGCTCGTGAACGCGATCAGCCCGTCCGGCGCAATCGTGGCCTCGGCGTCGTAGCCGGGCGACCTGGTGATCGGCTGCGGGTTCGAGCCGTCCGCCTTCGCGCGGTAGATCTCATAGCCGGCGTAGATCGGCCAGACGTAGCCGCGTTCGAAGCTCGGACGCGGCGGGCACGCGGCGGCCGTCTCGTGGGTGGACGCGAACAGGATCTCGTCGCCGGCGGGATAGAAGTATCCGCAGGTCGTGCGGCCGGTCCCGGTGCTGACGCGCCGTTGATCCGATCCGTCCAGCTTCATCGTGTAGATCTGATCGCACGGATAGCCGGCGCGCGTCGCCTGGAAGATCAGCCGGCTGCCATCCTTCGAGAAGTACGCTTCCGCGTTCTCGCCGCCGCTGGTCAGCTTGCGCAGGTTCTGGAGATGACGCTCGACCGCGGCCGCCGGTGGGGCCGGGGGGTTCTGTTCGGCCTCGATCGCCGGCGCGATCGGGAGCCAGGACGCGGCCGCAGCAAGCAGCGCGGCGCTGATGAGGTGACGCATCCACTAAGATTAGCCGATTCGCATGTGCGCTCTTCTGCCGACCCGCGTGCTGTTCCTCTGCCGGCAGAATCGCATGCGCAGCCCGACCGCGGAGCGCATCTTCAGCAAGCGCGCCGACCTCGACGTCCGATCGGCGGGCACGGCCGCCGACGCGCTCGCCCGCGTCAACGCCAACATGCTGGCGTGGGCGGATCTCATCTTCATCATGGATGACCAGCAGCGGCGCTCGCTGCGCCGCCGCTTTACCGGACATCAATCGCTCGATCGCCTGATCTGCCTCGACATCGCCGATGACTTCACCTTCATGCAGCCCGAACTGGTGGAACTGCTCCAGTTCCGGACCACCCCCCATCTGCCTCAACCGGCGGCGGCCGATGCCGGCACGGCGCCTGCCTGATGGCTCTCGGACCTTCCAGGCCCGATTCGTAAACGGAATCGGGTAATGCCACGTAGAATCAGCAACATCCCGGTAGCGCGCCACGAGGGTTTCGGGTTGGAGACTTCCGCGTCGGTTACACCTTTGTACGGTTGTGTCTCCTTTCGCGCCACCGCGCTGCACGTGGTGGTGTGCCTGCTGGCCACGCTGACAGTCGCGGGCGCGGCCGGTCAATCCACTTCGCTCGGCCGCATCGAAGGCCAGGTGCGCCTGGTCCTGCCGCCGGCCAGCGCCGTTCCGTCAGGCGTCTATCCCTCGCGGCGGGTCAGCCGGCCGCAGCCGAAAGCTTCCGAAATCGCCAACGTCATCGTCTTTCTGAAAAACCCGCCGCGCCGCGCCGAGCCCGTCACGATGCACGCGACGATCACCCAGAAAGACGAAGCGTTCGTGCCCCGCGTTGTGGCGATCACGGCGGGCTCCACCATCGACTTTCCGAACACCGATCCGTTCTTCCACAACGTGTTCTCCCTGTCGCGCGGCGCCACCTTCGACCTCGGCCGCTACCCGAAGGGGGAATCGCGCAACCGCCGGTTTCCGAACGCGGGCCTGGTCAAGGTCTACTGCCACATTCACTCGCACATGACGGCGGCGATCATGGTCTTCGACCACGGGTTTTTCCGCATCCCCGGCGCCGACGGCAGATTCACCCTTGATGAGGTGCCGGCCGGGAGCTATCAGATCAGCGCGTGGCACGAACGGATCGGCGAGAGCACGAACATCATCAAGGTCGAACCCGGACGCACCGCCCGGGTCGAGTTCGCGCTGCCCATGGACACGGAACGATGAACGGCCGCCTCTTCGGCACGCCCCGCCTGGTCGTCCGGACCTCGCTCGCGATGTTTGCCGTCGTGGCGATCGTCCTGACCGCGGTTCTGCTGCTGATCGGCATCCAGGGCAGCCGCTACGTCCGGACCACGGTCACTGACAAGCTCACCGCAGGCCAGCGCATGCTGTCGGCACTGGAGCAGCTCCAGTCGCACGAACTGCAGGTGCAGGTCGACGTCCTGGCCGAGAGCCCGACGCTGAAAGCGGCGATCGACATCTACCAGGCCGAGATTCGCCGCTCCGACGCCAGCACCCGCGCCGAGCTGATTCGAACGATCGAGCGCGAGCTCGAGAAGCTGGCCGCGCAGATTCAGCCCGACGTGCTGGCGGTCAGCGACTCCGACGGCATGGTGCTGGCGGTCGCGGGTCGTCATCAGGCCGGCTGGCCCTCCTTCATGGCCCCGCCGGGCGCCAAGGACCGCGAGAGCGTGGTCACGCTGCCGTCCGGCGTCTTCCGGCGCATCAGCGCGCCGCTGGCATTGCAGGACGTCGTGATCGGCACGCTCAGCGTCGCGACCGCCATGGACGACCGGTATGCCCTGCGGATGTCGCAGCTGTCGGGAGCGAGCACGCTCGTGACCTCGGAAGGCAGGGTCATCGCGACGACACTGCCGGACCCGGCGGCGCGCGCGCTGAACGCGACCCTGATTCAGCAGTTGCCCGCGGCTGCGACGGTAAGACTGGCCGACGCCGAGTACGCGGTGCGCCTGGTGGTCCAGACCGGCCTCGCCACGGTCTACACGCTCGACTCGATCGACGGAGCGGTCGGGCCAGCGATCAGCACCGCACTCGGGCCGATGATCTGGCTGGGCGTGGCCGCGTTCGGGGTGGCGGGACTGGTGAGCCTGTGGACGGCGCGAACGCTGGCGCGGCCGATCGATACCCTGGCGCGATCCCTGTCCGACATGGCGCAATCACGGACTTTCGAAAGCGCGCTGGCCACCACGGGGTCCAGCCTCGAAGTCGATGCGCTGACGCGGACCTTCAACTCGATGATGGAAACCGTCTCCGCAGCCGAGGCGGAAACGCAGTGCACCTATGTCGGCGCGATCCGGGCGCTGGCGCTGGCGCTCGACGCCCGCGACCCGTACACCGCCGGCCATTCCGAGCGGGTCAGCGCGATCTCGGTCGCGGTCGGACGGCAGATGGGTCTTGCCACCGAGGACCTCGACGTACTGCGACTTGGCGCGCTGCTCCACGACATCGGTAAGATCGGCATCAGCGATAACGTCCTGCGCAAGCCGGACGCCCTGACCGCTGAGGAGTTCGAACTGATCAAAGAGCATCCCGCGCTCGGCGCCCGCATCCTGCGGACTGTGCCGTTCCTGACCCAGCACCTCCCCATCGTCGAGCTGCACCACGAGCGGCCGGATGGACGGGGATATCCTCATGGCTTGACCGCCGACGAGATCCCGATGCTCGCCCGCGATCGTCCATGTCGCCGACGCGTTCGACGCGATGACCAGCGCCCGAGCCTATCGTCCGGCGCTCGATTCAGGGTATGCGGTTCGCGAGCTCTGGCGCTATGCGGGCACGCAGTTCGATGCGGAAGTGGTCCATGCGCTGGTGCAGGCGGTCGCCGTGGGCGGCCCCGCGACGGCGATCTCCGACCCGGCGGTGGATGTCGCGGCGCTGTCGGCGCCCCGGCGACTCGCGCTGGTCACCTCCCGGAGCTGACTGGTGCGACCCCAGCTGCGGTCCCTGACGCGACTGGCCCTGCTGATCGTCCTCGGCGCAGCGTTCGATCACGCACCGGCGTCGGCACAAGGTCTCCAGTCGGGCCGGATGGTGTTCGAAGCCGTCGCCGCGGTCACGACGTCGTCCGAGGCAGTGGACGATCCCTTCGTCTTCCTCGATCTCTCGACCACCGTCCGCGTCAACGACAAGCTCGACGTCATCGTCCGGCCGTGGGCCAGGCGCCTGCCGGGTGGGGACTGGGACCTCCTGTTCTACCAGGCCCAGATCCGCTATCAGCCTGCCGAACGGGTGCGCCTCGACGCCGGGATCATCTCGTCGCCACTCGGACTCGGCACCCTGGAGCTTCGCCAGGACCTGAACCCGCTCGTCGGCTCCCCGTTCTATTACTTCGGCCGGCTGCCGCTGTTCGATGGACAGTCGGACCGGGTGCAAATCCTCGCCGGGGGCTATCCGATCGGGGCCGTGCTCAGCGCGTCCGGTTCGTGGTGGGACGCACGGACCGGCATCACCGACGGGACACCCGCCCGCTATCGCAAGATTTTCGCGCGCAACAACCCGGCCCCGGCGGCGCAATTCATCGCCGGCGGCGGCGTCACACCGGCGCCCGGTCTCCGGTTTGGCGCCGGGTTCGCGCACGGTCCCTATCGGCGCGCGTCCGACACCGACTACTACGGCCTGCCCGAGACGGCTGTGATCGCCGACGGCAACGCCACCGTTTTCAATCTCGAGGCTGAATACGCGTTCCGGTACACGCGCCTGACCGCCGAATGGGTGCGGGACGCGTTCGACAGCCCCAGCTCGCCGGCGGTGTCGCGAGGGCTGTATCTCCAGGGGGTGCAGACGATCACCCCGCGCATCTTCGCGGCCTCACGCTTCACGCACGCCTCGGCACCGGCCCTGGTGCGGGCGAGCCGGGTGCGCCAGACCAGGAACTCGATGGAGATTTCGGCGGGTTACCGGCTGACGCCCGAGCTCACGCTGAAGGGCGGTTACGAAGCGGCGCGAGCGTACGGCGTGGCGGCATGGACACACGCGGCCGTCGGCTCGGTCGTGTGGGCGAAGCGGTGGTTTTAGCAGCCCGTGGTGAACCGTAGCGAGTTGAGTCGCAGGAGTATGTATTGAAGACGGAGCCGCAGAGCGGCGCGGCTCCGTGTCTTCAACCCGATCGTCAGCGCTTCTTGCTCGCGCTCTTGCCTGCAGCTTTGCGGGAGCCGGCGGTGGAGGCTCGGGCCCCCGACTTCCGAGTGCTCTTGCCCGCGCCTCTGGTCGACTTTCGCGAGCCCGCGGATGAAGACCGCGAGCGACCCACAGCCTTGCGTGAGCCACCGGCCGCCTTGCGCGCGCCCGCCCTTCCCGCCCCCCGCGAGCCGCCGGCGGACTTCTTCGCGGCGCCCGAACGGGAACTCGCCGATTTGCGAGATCTCGCAGCGGATTTGCTCGTTCCAGCGGATTTGCGCGTTCCACTGCTCGAGGCCTTCCGTGATCCGCCCTTCGAGGCTTTCGACGACCCGCCGCTGGTCTTGCGCACCGCGCTGCTCTTGCGGGAGCCACCAGACGAGGACCCGCCGCCACCCGCCAGCGATGCGCCGGCCGCGCCACTTGACGAACCGCTGTCCGTCTCGACATCCGTCATATCACCGTCAGCGCCCCCATCTACTGCGCCACCATCGTCTACATCGTCGTCCATGAGATCTTCAGTGCCGTCGTCTCCACGTGCCATGCTGTGGTGCCTCCTTGTAGGACGTGATTCATCGCAACAATCATGCCCTCGATTGGTGAGCGCTTCGTGCGTGCGCGCCTGGCTGCTCATCGTGTTCGCGGCCACACTGGGCGGGTGCTCCGGGCAGCGCGCACCAGCGGCACCCGCGGGTCCGCGCGGCGTCGTCCTCGTCACCATCGACACGCTGCGGGCTGATCGCATCGGCGCCTACGGCTATGCGCGGGCGCGGACGCCGGTGATCGACGCCCTGGCGCGCCGCGGGACCCGATTCGATCGCGCTTACGCGACCGCGCCGATCACGCTGGCTTCGCACGCATCGCTGATGACCGGCCGCTATCCGCCGGGTCACGGCGCCCGCCACAACGGCATGCGCGTCAACGACACGGTGCCGCTGCTCGCGGAAGCCTTCACGAAAGCCGGCTTCGCGACCGGCGCGTTCGTCACGTCGTTTCCACTCGATCGCCGGTTCGGCCTGATGCGTGGGTTTCAGACCTACGGCGATCGCATGCCCCGGAACGCAGGGGTCCTCCCCAACGAGCGGCCCGCCCGCATTGCGGTTGACGACGCGATCGGGTGGCTGCGCGGGCTCGGAACCGCACGATTTTTTCTATGGGTCCACCTGTTCGAACCGCACGCGCCTTATGGCGCGCCGACCGACACCCGCCCAGTCGACGCGCGCTATGACGATGAGGTGGCGGAGGCGGATCGGCAGGTTGGGCGGCTGCTGGAAGCGCTCGGCGAGGCGTCCGACCGGACCCTGACGGTGATCGCGGCGGATCACGGTGAAGCGTTCGGCGAGCACGGCGAGATCGCGCACAGCATCTTCGTATATGACACGACGCTGCGGGTGCCGCTGGTCATCGCCGGCCCGGCGATCGGGAAGCGAGTGGTGGACACGCCGGTGTCGTTGGTCGACGTCGCGCCGACCCTGGCGCGGCTGTCCGGACTGGGTGGGTTCGATGCCGACGGCGTTGATCTGACTCCCGCGCTCCACGGTGAATCGACGTCAGGCCGGACGCTGTACGCGGAATCGTTCGCACCGCTGCTCGACTTCGGATGGAGCCCGCTCCGCAGCGTGCGTCAGGACGGATGGAAAGTCATCGAGGCGCCCCGCCCGGAGCTCTATCAGGTGGCCGCCGACGCCGGCGAAGCGCGTGATCTCGCAGCGGCGGAACCGGCCAGGCTGACGGCGCTTCGTGAGCGGGTGGAGCGCTACTCGTCTTCGCAGCTCGGCGACCGCGCCGCCGCCGACCCCGACAGCGCGTCGCGGCTGCAGGCGCTCGGCTATGTCGGCGCCGGCCGATCCCCGACAGCGACGCGTGCCGATCCGAAGGATCGGCGTGAGCTCGCCGGGGAAATCGCGCGGGTGACCTCGGGCGAGCTGCGCGGCAAGGAGCTCGAGGCCGCGCTGCGACGCATCCTCGCCACGGATCCGGCGAACCCTCAAGCGAACATGCGGCTCGGGTTCGCGCAGTCGGAGTCCGGGCGCTGCCCGGAGGCCCTGGAGCATTTCCGGGCGGCGATCGCCGGCGGGATGCCGGGGGCCGATCCGCATCTAGGGATGGCGCGGTGTCACGCGCTCTCGAGAAGGTTCGAGGCGGCGGCGAGCGAGCTGCGGGCCGCGGATGGAGCTGAACCCGGCAATCCTGTGGTCCTGGCGAACCTCGGGATCGTGCTGTCCGATGGCGGCCGCCCATCCGACGCGGTCGCGCCACTCGAGCGGGCGCTCTCGATCGATCCGGACTTTCACGAGGCACGCTTCAATCTCGCGGTCGCCCACGCCCGCGCCGGCGACCGGGCGGCCGCGGCGCGCCAGGCCGAGGAGCTGCTGCGCCGGCTGCCGGCGGACGCGCCGCAGCGGCCCGAGGTTCAACGGCTACTGACCGACGTGAGATAGGCCCGGCAGCCCGCCGCTTCGGCTTTTCGTCCCGGCGCCCGTCCCCCATTCAAGATATCGTATCGGCGTGGGCGGCGGGGCCCGGTCCCGGCGGCAATTGGTCCCAGATCGGGCCACAAAATCAGCACTTTCGGCCTGTTCACCTGGCGACTCGTCCCAACCGCCGTGGTGCGTCCCTTGCAGCCGACCAATCGTCCCATTTCTTCGGGACACTGCATTATTGAGCATCCGGAGCGATGGTCGCGGCGGAGCCTGAGAGGCCCCGCCCCACAAGACAGGCGGACGGCGGAGCTGCAGGGCGGAGTCTCTTGAACCCCGCCATGGTCCAAGGAGGCCAGCAGGAATGAGAAGGATGATTTACGCGCTTGGTTGCGTTGGTGCTGAGCACCCCCGCGTTTGCGCAACAGACGACCGGCAACATCAGCGGCCGGATCACCGACGATCAGAACGCGGCCGTGCCCGGCGTCACGGTGACGGCGCGGAACACCGCGAACGGGTTCGTGCGCACGACCGTCAGCGACGGTGAAGGCATCTATCGCCTGACCGCGCTGCCGGTCGGCACCTACGACATCACCGCCGAGCTCCAAGGCTTCAGCAAGATCGACAGCAAGGGCATCGTGATCAGCGTCGGCCAGACCCTCGACATTCCGGTCACCCTGAAGGTCGCGTCGCTGGCCGAAGCCGTCGAAGTCCGAGGGGACACGCCGCTCATCGAGCGCACCTCGTCGTCGGTCGGTGGCGTGGTCGACGTCGAGCGGATGGAGAGCATGCCGCTCAACGGCCGGCAGTTCGCCAACGCCGCGATCACCATCCCAGGCGTCGGCCTCGGCTTCCACTCGGATCCGACCAAGAGCACCCAGTATTCGCCGCAGATCGCCGGCGGCAACGGCCGCAACGTCAATTACCAGATTGACGGCGGCGACAACAACGACGACACCGTCGGCGGCCTGCTCCAGCTGTTCCCGCTCGAAGCGATCCAGGAATTCAACTTCGTCACCCAGCGCTACAAGGCCGAGTACGGCCGCAGCAACGGCGGGGTGATGAACATCGTTACCAAGAGCGGCACCAACCGGATGCGCGGCAGCCTGTTCACGAATTTCCGCGACAGCGATCTGAACGCGCAGACGATGAACGAGAAAATCGCGAAGGTCGGGAAGCAGCCATACCGGCGGTATCAGTACGGCGGGTCGTTCGGCGGCCCGATCGTCCAGAACCGCGCCCACTTCTTCGGGGCCTACGAGCGGACCCAGCAGGACACTCAGCAGGCAGTGACGACGCTCGGCCTGGAGACCGCGAAGGACGGCGTTTTCCCCACGCCGAGCCGGGAGAACCTGTTTACCGGAAAGATTTCGGACAACATATCCGCGTCGCAGTTCATGGCCGGTACGCTACGGCATCAACACCAACTCGCAGGTCTACAATGCCGGCCCGCGCGCCGTGCCCGAGAACTGGGGCGACAGCACCAACACTTTCAACTCGGTCAACATCAATCACAACTGGGTCCTGGGCGGCTCGAAGCTGAACGAGTTCATCTTCCAGTACGCCGATTTCGAGAACCACATCGACGCGCGGACGACCTCGCCGCAGCGGACGTTCCCGAACGGCGTGACGATGGGCTACAACACCAACACGCCGCAGACCACCGCGCAGCGCAAATACCAGTTCCGGGACGACTTCTCCTGGCACGTGACTGGCCTGGGCGGGCTCGGACACGATTTCAAGGCGGGCGCCAACTTCATCCATGAGCCGAAGCTGTATGTGACGTTCGCCTCGGGCAGCGCGGACTATGCCTACACCTTCATCGACAACGATCTGAACGGACGCATCAGCCGCGTCACGCGCAACAAGGAAGGGGCATCGGCCAACCTGCCGATGGATCAGTACGGTTTCTACATCCAGGACGACTGGCGCGTGACCAACCGGCTGACCGTCAACGCCGGCCTGCGCTATGACCTGGTCACCGGCTTCCTGATCGATCAGTCGAAGATTCCGAACTTCGTAGCGCTGACCGGCGCCGCGGCCGCCGGCCGCTTCGACGGCGTCCCCGGGTTCGACGAGTTCGGCAAGAAGGCGCAGGAGGACAAGAACAACTGGCAGCCGCGGGTCGGCGCGGTGTTCGACCTGCGCGGCGACGGCCGCGACGTCGTCCGCACCGGCTGGGGCATCTACTACGACTACGGCTTCACCAACGCGAACATCCTGTTCCCGGGCCTGAGCGCGCAGGGCGGGTCGGGCATCGTGTTCGACGTGAACAACACTCAGGGGATCAGGAATGCCGACGGCAGCCTGTTCAGGTTCGGCCAGCCGGTCTCGAATATCTCCTCGCTGAACGAAGTAAACCCGAACGGACCGTTCTACAGCTCCAACGTGGCGGCGCCGCAGATCCGCCAGCCGTTCACGATGCAGTCATCGATCGGGTGGTCGCATGAGTTCGACCGGTCCACGGTTCTCGACATCGATTACACCCACTCCGACGGCAGGGACCTCGGCGTCCGCTGGCCGCTGAACACGCGACTCGCCATCCCGGGCGGCAACGGGCCGCGCCGATACGCCGATCTGCCGCTCAACCCGGCCAACCCGACGATGAATATGAGCATCGGGGAGTCGCGCTACGACGGCATCAATTTCGGGGTGCGCCGCCGGATGACCAACGGCATCCAGCTGAACGCGTGGTACACGCTGGCGAAGGCGACCGGCCGCGGTGGCCAGGCGGTCGACGAGCTGACCACGAATCTGGTGCAGGATTCGACCAACCCGCTGAGCGACGTCCAGAACGGACCGGCGGCGCGGACCGATGCGCGCCACAAGTTCACGATCAGCGCGATCCTGCAGGCGCCGTGGGGCATCACGGTGGCCCCGGTGTTCCGCTACCGCTCGGCGCTGCCGATGCACATCTGGTACGGCTACGACAACAACCTCGATGGCGTCAGCAACGACATCTATCCGACCGCCTACCGCTTCAACGGGGTAGACGATGCGGGCGTGCCCACCTTCGAGGAGATGGGCACATGCGAGACGGTCAACTGCGGCCGCGGCGCGGCGCTGTCGCAGATGAACCTGCGCGTGGCGAAGACCATCCCGTTCCGCGGCTCGGTCCGGGTCGAGGTGTTCGGCGAGATCTTCAACATGTTCAACGCCATCAACCCCGCGTTCAGCGTCGGCGCGGTCTCGTCGGCCTCGGTCTTCACCGGCTCGGCGGCTGCGCACAGCAGCAACCCGGTGTTCATGAAGCCGAACGCGTACGCGGGGGACAACGGCCAGCCCGAACAGCGGGTCGGCCAGGTGGGCTTCCGGTTCGTGTTCTAGGCTTCGGTTCGAAGGGGCCGCGTGATTGCACGCGGCCCTGCTTTTGTACGGGCGGGCACTTCTTGGGACTGAGCCTCGAGGCAGAGGAGGCATCTCGAGGTACCGGATTTCAAAAACGGAGCAACGGAACCAACGAAGACAACGGAAAAACTATTTTTCTTTTCCGATGACCTCCGTTTTCTCCGTTGCTCCGTTTTTGAGATCCGGTACCTCAGTCAACTCCCCGCTGATCCGGTCGCCGGCTTCCGCGGGGCCATCCCTCGCACGATCGCGAACGCGATGGCGGCGGCCATGATTCCGGTCATGGCCGGCGTCAACCCTCCAACTCCCCTACCCCCCGTGGAGACGTGCACCACAAGAACCAGTCCGACTCCGGCGGCCGCGGCACCGAGCGCGGAGACCGGAGTGGCCCGGCGGTCGTACAACCCCGCCATCATCGGCACGAACAGGCTGACGCCGAGCAAGGTGTAGAAGATGGTCAGCGCATCGATGACGGTCTTCGCCACCACCGCCAGCGCGATCGCCGCGATCCCACCCGCGACCGCGGCCAGCCGGGCCACTCGCAGCACCTGCGCTTCCGTGGCGGTGGGGTTCATGAACCGTCGATACAAATCCTGCGACAGCGACGTCGCGAGCATGAACAGCAGCGCATCGGCCGCGCTCACCTCGGCGGAGAACAGGGCGGCCAGGCCGAGGCTGCCGACCCACGCCGGGACGTCGTGCATCAGCAGCGTCGGGAGCGCGAGATCGCGGGCCGCCAAACCGGGATGATTCGCCAGCGCGATCATGCCGAGAACGACCGGGACCGGTGCGTAGATCAACAGCGCCAGCGCATTCAGCCCGACGCCGGCGCGCACTGCTCGATCGTCCTTCGCGCCGTACACCTTCTGGAGGATGCCCGGCGAGACGATGAACGCCGGCGTGAGCATGGCGAGATACATCCAGCCCGAGGGTCCGTTCTGCCAGGGATTCCACATCTCTGGCGACGGCACCGCCGCACGCAGCCCGGCCAGACCGCCGATGCCCATCAGCGCCATCGGCAACGCCACCATGAACCCGACCATCTTCACCACGAGCTGCACCACGTTCACCACCGCCGCCGACCTCAGTCCTCCGGCGGTGAAGTAGGCCGTGACGACCGCCCCGCCGATGGAACAGCCCACGAGCCGCGGCAGGCCGAGCGCGGCTTCGAGCAGGAACGCGATCCCGAGGAACTGGCCGGCAAGGATCGCCAGCGTACCGATCCACAGCAGGATCGCGATCGAGGCGCGCACGCGGCGGTCGAAGCGCCACTCGAGAAAATCGCCGACCGTGCGCAGATCGTGGGTAGCGGCCAGGTGCCGGATCCGGGGCCCGACGAAAAACGCGAGGACGAAGGAACCGAGGGCCGCCGAGGCGACGAACCACGTAGCGCTGATGCCGTACTGATAGGCGATGCCTGCCACCCCGACCGTCGAGCCGGCGCCGATGTTCGCGGCGAGCAGCGTGCTGAAGATGAGTCCGGCGCCCAGCCGACGTCCGGCGACGAAGAAATCTTTGGTGCCGGTCAGCCGGCGGCTGATCCACAGCCCGAGCGCCACCTGCGCGGCGGCATAAACCAGGAGAAGCGCGAGCCTCGACATCGATCAGCGGTTCGGTAACGACACGCGTTCGTGATGCGCACCGCGGTCGAACGCGCTATTGTGGATCGCCCGGGTCTGAAGACCCGGGCGCCACATGAGGAAGATGACCATGCGCCGGACCATTATCGTGCTATGCCTCGCTCTGAGCGGGTTGGCCGGCGCGTCTGCCAGCCAGCCCCCGCGGCCTGACACCGCCGCCGCGCAGCCCCCGGCCGCGCTGAAGCCTACCGGCGGCCGCGGGCTGACCGAGGTGCACGGCATCAAGGTCGGCTCCCACACGTTGCCGGAGCGGCCGACCGGATGCACCGTGATCATGGTCGATGGCGAAGGCGTTCCGGGCGGCGTGTCGCAGCGCGGCGGCGCCCCCGGCACCAGCGAAACGGACCTGCTGCATCCGCTGAACATGGTCGACCAGGTCAACGCGATCGTGCTCGCCGGCGGCAGCGCCTACGGCCTCGACGCGCGCATCGGGGTGGTGCGCTACCTCGAAGAGCACAAGATGGGCTGGCGGGTCTCCACCGGTGTCGTCCCGATCGTCCCCGCGGCGATTCTGTTTGATCTTCCGGTCGGCAAGCGGCCCGATGTGCGGCCGACCGCCGACTGCGGCTACAAGGCGGCATCCGCCGCCAGCGCCGGCCCGGTGTCGGAAGGCAACGTGGGAGCGGGCGCCGGCGCGACGGTCGGAAAGATGGGTGGCCGGGGCGCGATGAAGGGCGGACTCGGCTCGGCGGCGATCGCGCTGCCCAACGGCCTGATCGTGGCCGCTCTGGTTGCGACCAACGCCGCGGGGGACATCGTCGATTCCGAGACCGGCCAGGTCATCGCCGGCGTGCGCTCGGCGGACGGCCAGTCCCTCATGGACGTCCGCAAGCTGCTGCGCGCGGGGACGCTGGGCCAGGGCGCGGCCCCGCGCACCGGCGAGAACACGACGCTCGCCGTCGTGGCCACCAATGCCCGGCTCACCAAGACGGACATCAATCGGGTCGCGCTGATGGCAGACGATGGGTTCGCGCGCGCGATCAACCCGTCTCATACAACTGGCGATGGCGACACCGTGTTCGCGCTCGCGACCGGACGATGGGAGGGCCAGGCGAGTGTGACCGTCATCGGCGCCCTGGCCGCCGAGGCGGTAGCGGAGGCGATCGTGCGCGCGGTCTCCAAGGCCGAGTCGATCGAAGGCATTCCATCCGCGCGAGAGCTCGGCACCGTTCCGGCCCGCATCAAATGACGCTCACACGGGTCAGCCGTCGTCAGTTCGTCCGAACCGGTCTGAACGCCTGCGCGGCCGTTCAACTCACAGGCGCGCCGGCGATCGTCAAGTCTGACGCCGCCCGTCCGGCGATGCCCCAGGGCGTGGCATCCGGTGACGTCACAGATGGCCGGGCCGTCGTCTGGAGCCGCAGCGATCGGCCGGCACGCCTGCTGGTCGAATACTCGACCAGCGACAGGTTCGAGACCGTCCTGCGGCGGACCGGGCCGGCAGCGCTCGAATCCACCGACTTCACCGCGCGCGTCGTGCTGACCGACCTTCCTCCGAATCAGCGGGTCTTCTACCGGGTGACCTTTCAGGACCTGGCGGATCTGCGCGCGCTCAGCGAGCCGCAGATCGGGAGCTTCCGGACCCCGCCGACTCTCGCCGCACGCCGCGACGTCACGCTGTCGTGGTCGGCCGACACCGTCGGCCAGGGCTGGGGCATCAACCCGTCCTGGGGCGGCCTCCGCCTCTACGACACCATGCGGCGGGCCGAGCCCGATCTGTTCATCCACTGCGGCGACACCATCTACGCCGACGGCGTGCTCCAGCCGGAAGTCAAACTGGACGATGGCTCGATTTGGAAGAACATGGTGACCGAGGCCAAGTCGAAGGTGGCGCAGACGGTGGACGACTACCGCGGCAACTACAAGTACAACCTGCTCGACGATCACATGCGGAGGTTCAACGCGGAGGTCCCGCAGATCTCACTCTGGGACGACCACGAGGTCCGCGACAACTGGTACGAGACCCGCGACTTGAGCGCGGACGATCGTTATCAGGTCAAGAGCATGGCGCTGCTCTCGGCCCGCGCGCGGCAGGCCTTTCTGGAATTCAATCCGATTGCGCCACATGCCGACGACGTGCAGCGCATCTACCGGACGATTCCATACGGGCCGCTGCTCGACATCTTCGCGCTCGACCTGCGCAGCTATCGCGGCGGGAACAGCGACAATCGGCAGACGGCACTGACGCCGGAGTCCTCACAGTTCGGCAGCGCGCAGTTCACGGCGGTGAAGGCCGGGCTGGCGGGCAGCCGCGCGGTGTGGAAGGTGATCGCGACCGACCTGCCGCTGGCTCTGATCGTCGCCGACGGCAAGGAGCGGTTCGAAGCGTTCGCCAACGGCGACAAGGGTCCGCCGCTCGGCCGCGAGCTCGAGATTGCGGAGCTGCTCCGCTTCATTCGCGACCGCCGCGTTCGCAACGTGGTGTGGATCACCGGAGACGTGCACTACTGCGCCGCGCATCACTATGACCCCACGCGCGCTCAGTTCACCGAGTTCCGCCCGTTCTGGGAGTTCGTAGCCGGCCCCCTGCACGCCGGCACGTTCGGGCCGAACACGCTCGATCCGACGTTCGGGCCGGAGGCCAAATTCAACGGCGTCCCTGCCGGCCTCAAAGGCAACCGGCCGCCGAGCGATGGCTATCAGTTCTTCGGGACCATGAAGATCGACGCGCGGACGCGCGCGATGACCGTGGGGCTGCACAACCTGGCGGGAGCGGTCATTTACAAGGTGGAGCTGCCGGCGGAGCGGTGAGGGCTGACCCGCTATCCGTTGTCCGCGGCCCCGCAACCCTTCTCCGGCACCAACGGCTCATTCAGAAACCGCACGATCGGCATCACCGCCTTGAACGTGGCCAGCAGCGTCGGATAGAACGCGGCGCTCGTCGCGAGCTCCGGCTCGAACTCGCGGCCGGCGAGAAAGTTGCGGTGCTTCAGATACGCGGCCGCCGGATCGTCCTTCGAGAACCCACGCGGCACCCGCGAGAGCTGCTCGCCTTCGAGCGCGTCGAACGCGCGGCGGAACGCCGCCGCACGGGTCAGGCGATGCAGCTCGGGATGCGTGTCGGAAATGTGCTGGCGGATGCGGGCGAGGTCGGCGGACTCCGGCGCATAGAATCCGCCACCCATCCACACCCAACCCGGACTGACCTCGACATACAGCCCCGCGCTCCGGCCGCGCGGCAGCCCGCGCCAGCGGAACGACGCGGCGATCTGGGTCTTGAGCGGGGTCTTGTCGTCGCTGAACCGGGTGTCCCGATAAATCCGATAGATGCAGCGCTTCGGCGACGCATCGAGCTCGGGCGCGAAGCGGCCGAAGTCGACGGCGAGGCGCTCGATCACCGCGATCATCGGCGCCCGGACGTGCTGCTCGTAGTCGTCTTTGCGGGCGCGGAACCAGTCGCGGTCGTTGTTGCGTTTCAGCGCGCGGAGAAAGGATAGTGTTTTCGGAGTGAACGACGGTTGCATGCCTGGGTATCGGTTGAGGGTTGGCTTTCGCCTTTAGCAGCTTGCTCAAAAAGTCCACGACATGCGAAAAGGGATCGACGTTCTCCCTTTTCCCTTCTGCCTTCTCCCTTGACAGCCGGGGCTCATCAGCCCGCTAGGCCGAAGGCGATCGGGCTGGAACCGCCCCGAGCCCCGGTCCGGTCAACTGGCCGGTCTTCATCAGACCATCGTGGATCGTGAACAGCCCGGGAAATTTCGCTTCCCAGGGCGCGTTGGCGGATGGCACGAACTGGCGGCCGTTGGCTTCGATGCCGGCATTCCCCGGCACCCGTGCGGCGATCCCGGCCGAATGAATCAGTGACGCGCCCGGGCACGTCAGATCCTGCACGCAGAGGAACATCCCGAACTTCTGCGCCGCCGCGGCCAGCAGCATCGCGTGCGTCTGGCCTTTGCACGCCTTGAGCGCCACGCCGGTATAGCCCATCTCGCGCGCGAGGAGCAGCGACTCGAGATCGGTCAGCGCCTCGTCTGCGACGATCGGACACAGCTTGGCGGCTTCGTGCATCACGTTGTCGCGGTCCTTCTTCAGATCGCGCTGGGTGGGCTGCTCGATGTAGAGGATGCGGCGGAAGCCGGACGGCGTCGCCTCACGCACTTTGCCCATGAACTCCAGCAGGTACCCGACGTTGGGGCATCCCTCGTTGAAGTCGAGCAGATACTTCCAGTCGGTCACTCCGCGTGACGGCAGCACCCGCGCCACCACGCGATCGATCCGAATCACGCGATCGAGATCAGCCGGCAGGTTGCCGCCGTTCAACTTGATCTTGAAGCGGATCAGGCCATCGCGGCGGATCCATTCCTCGAGCGTGTTCGGCAGGCCGTCGTTCAAGGGCTGCTTCACGTCCGACGGCTCGATCGGATCGCTCGCGCCCACCGAATGAAACACCGGCATCGTCGGCCGCGGTTTGGACGGAATATAGCGATCCAGGGTACGCGCCCTTGAACGGCGAGCCGAGATCGCGGGACAGATCGCCGTTCATGAAGTCGCGGCCGTAGGTCGCATACGCGCTGACGCCGAACACCTTGCCATAGGCGTCGTGGAGCGCCGCGTCGAACGGGCTGGAGACGACCAGGGTGCAGAGCTTGGGCATCGGCGACGGCAGCGCGCGGCGCTGGCTGACGGCCGCGGCGGCGCGCAGGAACTCCGGATCGAGCACCCGCGCCAGGTCGATCGGATGGCCGCGCTCGGTGCAGTCGGCGGTGATCCGCCGCAGATCGTCGGCGAGCGCGCGCATCGCTCCGAGCGAGACGTCGAACGGCACGTTCGGAAAGGCCCAGGCGTTGCCGAGCGGCATCGAGCCGAAGCCCCAGGCTTCCTTGCCGCCTCGGTGCGGACGCGCACGTCGACGTTCAGCAGCGTGACGTCCGAGACGGTCCGCCCCCCGAATTGATACGGTGCGCGGTAGGTGAAGTCCTCGAACTGATGCCGGACTTCGAGAATCTTGATGTCGGTCGGCTTGGCGGCAAACACGGCGGCACTCCGCCCGATCATCGCAGCGACAGGCGTGGCGAGTGCGGCCTTCAGTGCCGTGCGACGGGTGGGGTGGGGCACTCGAGAATTATATCGGCGCCCGGGTAGCCGGGGGGCTTCGAAGCCCCCCGGCCCACAAATGCGAGTCTCGCGCCTGCCCACCGTAGCGCGAAGCGCGAAGGTGGGAACCCGCGGACGCAAGCCGGGAGCGTCAGCCCCCGGCCTGGGGTCTTAGTAGCGGTAGTGATCCGGCTTGTACGGCCCCTCGGACGGCACGCCGATGTAGTCGGCCTGCTCCTTCGAGAGCGTCGTCAGCTTCACACCAAGATGATCGAGGTGCAGACGGGCGACCTCCTCGTCCAGGTGCTTCGGCAGGATGTAGACCTTCTTGCCGTACTTGTCGTTGTGCTGGTGCAGCTCGAGCTGCGCGATGACCTGATTGGAGAACGACGCCGACATCACGAAGCTCGGGTGGCCGGTCGCGCATCCGAGATTCATCAGGCGGCCTTCGGCGAGGATCATCACGCTGTGGCCGTCCGGGAACCGGAACTCGTCGTACTGCGGCTTGATGTTGATCCGCTCGACGCCCTTGTACTTCTTCAGGCCGGCCATGTCGATCTCGTTGTCGAAGTGGCCGATGTTCGCGACGATCGCCTTGTCCTTCATCCGCGCCATGTGGTCGGCGGTGATGATGTTGAGGTTGCCGGTCGCGGTGATGAAGATGTCGGCGCGCTCCACCACGTCCTCGATCGTCTTCACCTCGTAGCCTTCCATCGCCGCCTGCAGCGCGCAGATCGGGTCGATTTCGGTGACGATGACGCGGCAGCCCTGGCCGCGGAGCGCCTGGGCGCAGCCCTTGCCGACTTCACCGAAGCCGAACACCACCGCGACCTTGCCGCCGAGCATGACGTCGGTGGCGCGGTTGAGGCCGTCGACCACCGAATGGCGGCAGCCGTAGATGTTGTCGAACTTGCTCTTGGTGACCGAGTCGTTGACGTTGATCGCCGGGAAGAGCAGCGTGCCCGCTTCCATCATCTGATACAGGCGGTGCACGCCGGTCGTGGTCTCTTCGCTGACGCCGCGCAGGTCCGCGGCCACCTTGGTCCAGCGTGACGGGTTTTCCTTCAGCTCCTTCCGGAGCAGCTCGAGGATGACGCCCCATTCCTCGGGCTCGCCATCGGCGTCGAACGAGGGGACCGCACCCGCCTTCTCGAACTCCACGCCCTTGTGCACCAGCAGCGTCGCGTCACCGCCGTCGTCGACGATCTGGGTCGGACCGGAGCCGTCGGGCCACATCAGCGCCTCGCTCGTGCACCACCAGGTACTCGTCGAGCGTCTCTCCCTTCCACGCGAACACCGGAATGCCGCGCGGATTCTGCGGGGTGCCGCCGGTCTCGGGGCGGCCGACCACCACCGCCGCCGCGGCGTGATCCTGGGTCGAGAAGATGTTGCACGACACCCAGCGGACGTCGGCGCCGAGATCGGCCAGCGTCTCGATGAGGACGGCCGTCTGAATGGTCATGTGCAGGCTGCCCATGACCCGGGCGCCGGCCAACGGGGCCTTGCCCTGATAGCGCGCGCGGAGCGTCATCAGTCCCGGCATCTCCTGCTCCGCCAGCCTCATCTCCTTGCGGCCGAACTCCGCCTGCGACAGGTCACGGACCTTGTATGGCTCGCGGCCCGCACGGGCGGCCGCTTCGAACGCATGCATCTCACCAACTGCAGTACTCATTTTCGAGCTACCTCTCTCCTGATCGTCTCAACTGGTTCCTACCCGGTCTGTGGATATCTTGCGGGCCGTCGCTACGAAGAGCGCCGGGCCTTTGGCGCCGCCGTCCGGATCGAGCGCGGACACCCGCGCCTGCTCGAACCCGGCCACCGACAGCAGCCGCTGCACGTGATCTTCGGAAAAGCCCAGCCATACATGACCCATCTGCTGCCGGTACTCTTCCCGATCGTGCGGCAGCATGTCGGTGACGAGCAAGCGACCACCGTCACGCAGCGCTCGAGCCGCCGCCGCCAGCACGGCGGCCGGATCGGGCGTGTGATGCAGCACCAGCATCAGCGTCGCGGCGTCGAGCGAGCCGTCGTCCACCGGCAGCGCCTCGAGCTCGCCGCGGCGGACCTCGACATTAGGCCAGTCACGCAGCCGCTTGCGCGCCGCCTGCAGCATCTCGCCGGAGCGATCGACCGCGATGACGCCGGTGACGAATGGCGCCAGCGCGGCCGCCACCTGACCGGTCCCGCAGCCGAGATCGCCGACGATCCAGCGTTCGTCGAGCAATCCGCCCAGCGCATGGAGGTGCGAGGCGCGGCCGAACAGCTCCTCGCGGATCTTGTCCCACCGGCCGGCGCCCGATTCGAAGAATTGCTGCGAGGCCGTCTGACGCCGCGTCATCACCGACTTGACCCGCCGCGCGTCCTGGCCGACCGCGGAGGTGCCGGCAACCTGCTCCCGCAGCAGCGACCAGAGCTTGCCGTTGGTCGCCTGGACCGACTGCACCGCGCTGTAGTAGCGACTCGTCGCTTCGCGGCGCGAGGTGACCCAGCCCGCGTCCGCCAGCATCTTGAGGTGACGGCTGACCGTGGACTGCGGCAGCTGCAGGATCGCGCACAGCTCGGTGACCGTCAGCTCGTGGCGTTCGAGCATCGCCACCATGCGGCTGCGGACACCGTCGGCCAGGAGCGTGAGGTCATCGAAGATGGCTGCTTCCATCCGTATATCCGGATTTATTGTTTCACCAGATGACCGCCCTGTCAATTGTCAATGATGTGCAGCCGCGTGCTCAGGCAGTCCCGGTTGGACCGGGAATGACCCCGCCAGTTACCAATAGTCACGCCCGGAGTGCCAAGGTTTCCTCAGCCGTTACCAGACCCCAACCATTACCAGAACGGGGCGGCGGACCGCCAGGCCACGGATTCTCCGCGTTTTGCTGGCAATTGTGCGGC
>CAVQXJ010000029.1:0-269996 GCA_963717745.1 uncultured Acidobacteriota bacterium | reverse complement strand
CCGATCTGGGCCTCTCCAAGCCGGTGCTCGGCCTGATCGCCGTGGTCGCGACCATCGGCCTCACCGTGCTCAGCTACCGCCTGCTGGAGCGCCCGTTCCTCCGTCCCCGCAGCGACGTGTTGCGCCCGCCGCTGGTCGGCCGCGCCTCGGCACCTCTCGGTGGTTGAGATGGTCAGGCCGCAGGCCAACTACTCCTGCTTCTGCCAGCGCGGTCACCAGGTCGTCGGCGGCGGTCGGCGAGGGGTTCAGGCCGATCCGCGCGGCGACCTCGCGCCGCTGCCCGGCGCCGAGCACGCCCGCGGCGTCGAGGTCGGCGAAGAACGTCGCGAACGGCCGGTGGTCGAGGTCGACGACCTCGCCCGGCACCCAGTCGAGGATGTCGGCCGGGAGAGCGCCCGGTCGTACGACGTCGCGGTCCGGCACCGAGAACGCCATCGGCCGGTCGAGCAGCAGGTAGTCGACCCAGACGCTGGAGTAGTCGGTCACCAGGCCCGCGAGGCGCCGAGCAGGGCGTAGAGGCTCACGCCGGCGGCCGACCAGGTCCTCGTCGTCGACGGTGACCACGCCGGCCCAGAGCCGCTCGGTCGGCGTCGATCGGGTGCGGCTTGACCACGAGCTGGAGGCCGCGTGCCCGCAGCCCGTCGAGCAGCGCGCCGAGCTCGGCGTGCCCGTCCTCGCCGGAGCGCCGCGTCGTCGGACGCGGCCGCACGCGCCGACCGCGCGCGGCCGCCGGAAGGTCGGCATCCAGACCACGAAGTCGCCGGTGATGCCGAGCCGCGCGAGCCGCTCCGGCGTCGACCGGCCGCCAGAACTGGTCGGTGCGCGGGTTGCCGGTGACCAGCACGTGGTCCGCCGGGCACGCTCGAACGCCGAGGCCTTGAAGTCGGTGAACAGCGCGGTGCTGCCGACCACGTAGGTGCTCGCGATCGCGCGCCCACGCGTTGGTCGGGCCGGATGTCCTTGGGCCCGTCGCCGTGCCACAGGTTGACGATCGGCTTGCGCGGCGCAGGGCCGAGGGCTGCCGTACAGCCCGTGGGTGAAGAACACCGCCTCGGCGCGCAGGTAGGCCCAGAGCCCGGCCAGGCTGGCCATCGGCACGAGCACCATGCCCTGGTCGGCCAGCGCCTGCACCTCCGCCGGCACGGCGCCGCCTCGGCGCAGCCAGACCACGCGGCCGTCGTACCGCGGACCAACGCACGCGCGGCCTCGAGCCCGTTGCCCTCGGTCTCCGGGAAGACCGCGACCACGACCGACCGCGTCTGGGGGACGACGCGCGACAGCACGCCGCAGCGTGACGCGGAGCGACCCGAGCACCACCGCCAGCGGCGACGTTGCGGAGGCGGTTCCTCATGGAGCGTCACCGGCTCGGGTGCTCCGTCGACGCACCGGCGCGTCGTCGGAGAAGCGCGCGACCGTCGACGTCACGACGAAGCCGAGCGACGCCGCCGACGGCGTGGCCGATGCCCCAGGCCGCCGCGACCCAGACCGTGCCGCGCGGGGCGAGCTCGACCGGCCAGCACCAGCATCACGACGGTGCTCGCAGCTGCACGAGGATCATCGCCGCGCAGGTTGCTCGCCAGCCGCAGCCGGATCGCGCCCGCGTAGTTGAACGCCGCGCGCGACGGCCGCAAGCGCGAGCACCCGCAGGGTCGACGTGCCGGACTCGACGTAGTGCGTCGCCGAAGATCTGCAGGAAGTACGGCGCCAGCACCTGCATCGCCAGGCAGCCCGCGGCCGCGCAGGCCGACCAGGGTCAGCCCGCCCTTGCGGGCCACCGCGTGCCGACGGTGGCTGGCGCGCTCGCACTCGGCGTACGCCGCGTTGGCGACCGCGAGCACCACGGCGTGCAGCAGGCCGACCACCTGGAAGCTGATGAAGTAGGCGCCGCCCTGCGCGGACCCGAGCGCGTTGATGACGATCAGCGGGAACGCCAGCAGCGGCAGCACCGTCAGCACGTAGGTCACGTAGCCCGCCGCGGCGAAGCCGCCGCGTGGCGAGCAGCTCCGGCGACGGCGTCAGCCGGCGCGGCCCGGGCACGTGCCGGAAGATCACCCAGAGGCTGGCGAGCGCGCAGCACAGGACCGCGCCGCCGACCGAGCCGTAGAGCCCGAACGCACCGGCGCCGGCGAGCAGGAACGGCAGTGCCGCACTTGGCGACGCCCAGCAGGATCGCCGTTGAGCCGCAGGTAGTCGCGCACCCGGTTGATGCCGAGGAAGACGCTGTCGGTGAGCACGTTGAGCGCGGTCGCGGCCACCAGCACGCAGAAGAGCGCGATCGTGACCGGCGAGGAGAGCACGTCGGCCAGCGTGCGGCGAGGTCACCGGCAGCAGCAGGCGTAGACGAGCGCGAAGCCGGCGCCGGCGACGCACGACAGCGACCGAGGCGGTGAGCACGTCGGCCGCCTTGCGCGAGCTGATCGGCAGGGTCCGCAGCAGCGCGATGTTGAGCCCGAGCTGGGCGAACAGGGCGAGCGAGTCGCCGGCGACGACCAGCGAGCCGGCCAGGCCGACGTCCTCCGGCGAGGCCAGCCGCGCCGCGATCACCCAGAACAGCGCGCCGCCGCCGGCCATCAGCGCCGTGGTCAGGAAGATCAGCGCCGAGTTGCCCAGCAGCTGGTCGTCGCGCGCGGCGCGCAGCTTCGCGATCAGCGCGCGCGGTCATCGGTAGACCCTGCTCGTCGGGCGAGCTGTAGAGCAGGTCCAGCCGCCGGTCGAGGACCTCCAGCGGGTAGGTGTAGGTGAGCAGGTCACCGGTGAAGAAGACCGTCGAGACGCCCTGGTCGAGGATCTGCGCGTCGACGAACACGTAGGCGTCCTTCGACAGCAGCGTCGGGTAGAGCCGGTCCGCCACCGGGGCGCGGTTGTCGCTGAGCGCCAGCAGCCGCACGTTGACGTTGCGGCTGGCGATGATCTCGCTCGTTGGTCCGGTCCGCGTGGTCGACCGACCGAGCCAGCCCATCGCCTGCATCTCGGAGTCGGAGGCGAAGAACCGGTCGTAGTAGGTGCCGGCGTTGGCCAGCGCCATCCGCTGCTGCTGGCCACCGAGCAGCGCGGGCAGGACGCCGGCCAGGACGAGCAGCAGCACCACCGGTACGACGCCGACGAGCGCGCCGGCAGCGCGGCCGCCACCGAGACCGGGCGCAGCGCACCCACATGCCCATCGCCATCACGGGGGCGATCACCAGCAGCGTCTGCTGGAAGGCACGCAGCACGCCGTAGTCGACCGACAGGTTGGGCACCAGCACGACCAGCGCCAGCCCGCCCATCGCGCCCCAGGTCAGGAACGCCACCTCCCGCGAGGGGCCGCGGCACGGCCACGCCGGGTGGCGCCGGCGACGCAGCAACAGCCACACCATGCCGACCAGCGCGAACACCTGCATGAGCACCGCACAGCCGAACCGCACGGCGCTGTTGACGTGGACCGGGTCGAGCCCGACCGCGTCGAGGGCCCGGCCGACGGGGTGAGCGCCGCCGGGCTCTGCTCGTGCAGCTCGCGGCGACAGCACCCGCTCCCCCGGGTCGGGCATGACCTGGTCCTCCGGCGCGATCTTGGCGTCGCGGTAGGCGATCGTCTCCTGGACGAAGAGGTCCATCCGCTCGCGCGGGGTGGTCTGGTCGCCGGAGAAGATCCAGTACGACGCGTCCGACGAGCCCGGCCCGTCGACGCCCTTGCCGGTGATCGCGGCGATCGTCTCCTTCGCGACCGACCTGGCGTGGCCACCGGTGTGGGTGATCGGCCCGGCCCACGCCAGCGCGGACGACCAGGAAGCGCGACCACCAGCGGGTGCAGCAGCACCAGCGGCTCGGCGGCAGCGCTGCGGCCGGTGCCGCCGCGGCGGAGCGACGCACGACCGGCCAGCGCACCAGCGCCAGCAGCGCGACACCAGCGCCATCAGCAGCACGTACGTCGTCGAGTAGTGCGACAGGACCACGCCCACGCCGAGGACCGAGCGACCAGCACGCGCGGTGCGTGACCGCGCGTCCGCCCCGGCTCGGTCGCCGCGAGCAGCATCAGCGCGAGGAAGAAGAACGCGATCTCCTGGCGCACCAGGTAGGGCATGTCGGTGAAGAAGGTCGGGAACGCCATCGTCAGGACCGCACCGGCCAGCGCCACCGGCGGCGGGACCAGCGCGCCGGCGAGAGAGGTAGGTCAGCACCGGCACGGTCGCGAAGACCAGCTGCAGCAGGACCTTGAAGACCAGCTCGCCGGACAGCCCGGTGGCCTGCACCAGGACCGTCGGCAGGATGTTGACGCTGAGGCAGGCGTTGTAGGCGTTCGGGAGCGCGCTCAGCTCCCAGTTCTGGGCGTCGTTGGTGAGCCGGAAGGCGAGGAACTCGGCCTGGATGTCGTGGCCGGTGATGACCCAGCCGCGCAGCGAGGTCGCCAGCAGCAGGCCGGCCGCGACCAGGCCCAGGGTCCAGACGTCGCGGCCGAGCGACCCGCGCGCGGCGCAGCATCACCGCCAGCAGCGCCGCCGCGCCGACCGCCTGCGCGGCGAGCGCGACGCACCGCCGGCGCCGTTGTTGAGCCGGACCGCACCGACCACGGACAGCACGAGCG
The DNA here is from genome assembly GCA_963717745.1 of uncultured Acidobacteriota bacterium. Lineage (GTDB taxonomy): Bacteria > Acidobacteriota > Vicinamibacteria > Vicinamibacterales > 2-12-FULL-66-21 > JACCXG01. Next base: position 265,435 of record CAVQXJ010000029.1, on the reverse strand, counting down.
CCAGCACCGCCAGGGTCTGCGCGAGCTCGAACCGGGCCTCGATGGCCCTACGCAGCGCCAGCCGCCACGGAAACGTACCACTTCGGCGCGGGATGCACGGCAGCCTTTGGCGCGTGCTACCCGGAGGTCTTCGAATCGCTGACAACGGGCGGTCAGACGTCCGATGAGCCAACGCGGACCGCGGCTTACACCGAAGCCAACAACGCGCTGCGCGAGCAGGTGCCAATGGTGCCGATCTCGCACGCGGGCTTCGCGAACGCCTACCTTGCCGATGTCGGCAACCAGCAGATCTCACCGCTTAGCAACGAGCTGCTCGGACTGATGCAGCCTTCGGCGTCACACGGCGACCAGATCGATCTTCATGCAGACGGGCGAGCCGGGCAGTCTCTACTGCGCCGACGAGTCGGACGGCGAGAGCTCTGCGCGCCTGTGAGCAGGTCATGGAAGGCCTGTACGGCTTCGAGCCCAACGGCACAGCCGCCATCCCGGCGCTGGCCACGGCTTGTAACGCCAACGAAGACCTCACCGTCTGGACGTGCGACCTCCGCGAGGGCGTCACGTACCACGACGGCGCGACCTTCGAGGCCAAGGACGTCCTCGTCGCACTTCCGCCCAGTGGGACAACCTGTCAGCCGCTCCACATCGGGCGACACTGGTGCGTTCGAGTACTGGCCGGGCCTGTGGGGAGGCTTCCTCAACCCGCCCGCACCGTGCGGCATTGAGGGCCAGCCCGCCTGCGAGGAGTAGGCGAGCGCCACCAAGCGTTGTTCAGAAGGGGCGCCGGCCGCATGGCCGGCGCCCCTTCGACTTCACCCCGCCTTGTTAGACACTCCGGACCCCTTCGTCCCATCGACGCTACTGAGACCGCACGGTCATGATCCGCTTTCTCATCCGACGGCTGCTCTCCAGCATCCCGGTCATGCTCGGGGTGGTCGCGATCGTATTCCTGCTCGCGCGCGTGATCCCGGGTGACCCGTGCCGCGCCGCTCTCCAGGAAAAGGCCAACGCGGTGACTTGCGCCGCATTCAATCGAGCGCTTCGGGTTGAACGAACCCCTCCCGGTCCAGTTCCTGCTGTACCTACGCGCCCTCGCGACGGGCAACCTGGGCGAGTCCATCAAGACGGGTCAGCCAGTCACCGAGATCCTCGTCGAGCGCATGCCGACCACGGTCGAGCTGACGTTGTACGCGCTGCTTTTCGCCGATCTCGTCGGCATGACGCTGGGCATCATCTCGGCGTACCGGCGCAACTCCGCCGCCGACGTGGGCACCATGTTCGTGGCCAACCTCGGCGTGTCGATCCCCGTGTTCGTCCTCGGCCTGCTGCTCGCCTACCTGTTTCGCGATCGTCTTCAAGGACACGTTCCTGTCATTGCCGCCGTCGGGCCGGCTGGCGCCCGGATTCCAGCCGAGTCCCGATCGCCGAGGCCTGGGGCATGGCCGACTCTCGGCGGCCCACCGCGGACGGTGCTCGACTTCCTGTCCAACATGTACACGGTCAATGGCCTGCTGACCGTTCAACTTCCGCGCTGTTCATCGACGCGGTCCGCCACCTGATCCTGCCGGCTGTCGCGCTGGGCACGATCCCCATGGCGATCATCGCGCGCATGACGCGCTCCAGCCTGCTCGAGGTGCTGGGCCAGGACTACGTGCGCACTGCGCGCGCCAAGGGCATGCGGCCGCGCATAGTGCTGTTGAGGCATGGACTGCGCAATGCGCTGCTGCCTGTTGTGACCGTCATCGGCCTATCGATCGGCGCCCTGCTATCAGGCGCGGTGCTGACCGAGACCATCTTCGGCCTGACCGGCATCGGCCGAACGATCTACGAATCCATCACCGGACGGGACTACATCGTGATCCAGGGCTTGTCGCTCGTCGTCGCGATGATCTACGTCGTCGTGAACCTGCTCGTCGACATCAGCTACGGCTTCCTGGACCCGCGGGTGCGACTGTCGTGAGCAGCCGCGAGCAATTCGACGCAGCGGCAAGCTGATCCAGACGGCCATGGGCGATTCCGCGACGCGCAGCCAGCGCGGCACCACTCTGCGCCGCGTCCTGCGCCAGCGCTCGGCGGTCATCGGCCTGTCGATCCTCGCTTCCTGTTCACTCGTCGCGATCTTCGCCGACGTGCATCGCCACGCACGATCCGACAAACGTCATGCTCGGGATCGAACCGGGCGCGCAGGTCCGCGCATGGCCGCCGTGCATCCACCTCCTGGGCTGCCCTGCCGACGCAGTCCCAGCACTTCTTCGGCCTCGACGGCAACGCTCGCGACGAATTCAGCCGGGTCGTCCACGGCGCCCGGGTGTCGCTCGCCGTCGGGCTTCATCACGGTCGGTCTGGTCGATCGTCGTCGGCACGCTCGATCGGCGCCGTCGCCGGCTTCGTGGGCGGATCGGCTCGACAACATCCTGATGCGCCTGATGGACATGCTGCTGGCCTTCCCTGCGCTGCTGCTGGCGATCGTGGTCGTGACGATCCTGGGCAAGGGGCTGACAACGCCATGCTGGCCATCGGCATCGTGGCCGTGCCCATCTATGCGCGCGTCATGCGCTCGTCCGTGCTGACGGTCCGCGAGCAGGACTACGTCACCGCGGCACGCGCGCTGGGCGACTCGCCCGTTGAGCATCCTGCGCCGCCGAGTCATTCCAAACGCGCATCACGCCGCTCATCGTCCAGGCCACCCTGGGCATCGGCGCGGCCGTGCTGGAGATCGCCGCGCTCTCGTTCCTCGGCCTGGCCGCGCAGACGCCGCACGCCGGAGTGGGGCTCGATGATCGGGCTCGAGCGCAACCAGCTCTTCACGTCGCCGCTACCTCGTCTTCATTCCCGGCGTCGCGCTGACCCTGACCGTGCTCGGCTTCAACCTGCTGGGCGACGGCCTGCGCGACGCCTTCGATCCGCGGCTCAGCCGATGACGCAGGAACGCGCCGAGCCGACCACGGACGACCTCGGCGATCGCGCCCTCGCTCGACGAAACGGTCATCGAGGAGCTCGTCCCCGAGGCGGCGGCCAGGCCGCGCGGCGTCCACGGCGAGGTCCTGCTCGACGTCCGCGGCCTGCGCACCTCGTTCAAGCTGCGCGACGGCACCGTCCGTGCCGTGACCGGCATCGACTTCTCCGTCCGCCGCGGCGAGATCCTGGGCCTCGTCGGCGAATCCGGCTGCGGCAAGAGCGTCACCTCGCTGTCGATCATGCGCCTCATCGCGCCGCCCGGCGTGATCGAGGCCGGCGAGGTCATGTTCGACGGCCAGGACCTGCTGAAGCTCGACGAGAGCGAGATGCGCGAGCATCCGCGGCAACCGGATCTCGATGATCTTCCAGCAGCCGACTTCGTCGCTGAACCCGGTCCTCGACGTCGGCTACCAGATCGGCGAGGTGCTCGAGGCGCACCGCAGCATGAAGCGCAAGGCCGCGCGCGAGCGCGCCATGGAGATGATGCGCATGGTCGGCATCCCGGATCCGAAGCGCCGCCTCGACGCCTACCCGCACGAGATGTCGGGCGGCATGGCCCAGCGCGTGATGATCGCCATGGCCCTCGCCTGCGAGCCGGAGCTGCTCATCGCCGACGAGCCCACCACCGCGCTCGACGTCACCATCCAGGCGCAGATCCTCGACCTGATGCGCCGCCTTCAGCGCGAGACCGGGCACCGCGATCATCCTCATCACCCACGACCTGGGCGTGGTCGCCGAGATGTGCGACCGGGTCGCGGTCATGTACGCCGGCGAGATCATCGAGCAGACCGACACGCGCACGCTGTTCCGCAAGCCGCTGCACCCCTACACGCAGGGCCTGATCGGCTCGGTGCCCGATCCTCGGCCAGCCCAAGGACGAGCTGTCGGTCATCCCGGGCATGCGTGCCCAACCTCATCGACCTGCCGCACGGGCTGCCGCTTCGCGCCGCGCTGCGCAGCGCGCGAGGAGTACAACGTCGCGCCGGCGCCGGAGATCCACCCGGAGCTGCTGCGCGCGCCGGCGCCGATCACAGCGTGCGCTGCTGGCTGTACCACTCGCTCCGACGAGGCGCCCGACTGGACGGCCGCCGCTCGCCGCCGAGGTGCAGCGACCTGATGACCGTCGCGAGCATCGGCGCGGATGCCGTTCGAGCGAGCTCGCGCCGCAGTCGGTGCGACGCAGCCGCTGGTCGAGGTGCGCGGCCTGGTCAAGCACTTCCCGGTCAAGGGCGGCATCCTCCAGCGCACCGTCGCCGAGGTGCAGGCCGTCGACGGCGTGGACCTCGACATCCAGCGCGGCGAGACGCTTGGCCTGGTCGGCGAGTCGGGCTGCGGCAAGACCACGGTCGGGCGGCTGATCCTGCGCCTGATCGAGCCGACCGCCGGCTCGATCCTCTTCGACGGCACCGACATCACGCAGCTTCCAGGCGCCGCGCCTGAAGCCCTTCCGGCGGCGGATGCAGATCATCTTCCAGGACCCGTACGCGTCGCTCGACCCGCGCTCGCCGATCGGCGAGAGCATCGGCGACGGACTGCGCATCCACGGCATCGGCACGCCGGCGCGAGCGGCGCGAGCGGGTCACGAAGATCATGGACCTCGTCGGCCTGGCGCCGTACCAGGCGCGGCGCTATCCGCACGAGTTCTCCGGCGGCCAGCGCCAGCGCATCGGCATCGCCCGCGCGCTCGTCCTCGAGCCCGACCTCGTCGTGTGCGACGAGCCCGTCAGCGCCCTCGACGTCTCGATCCAGGCGCAGGTGCTCAACCTGCTGCAAGCGACCTGCAGCGCGAGCTCGGCCTGACGCTACCTGTTCATCGCCCACAACATGGCCGTGGTCGAGCACATCAGCGACCGCGTGGCGGTGATGTACCTGGGCCGGGTGGTCGAGGAGGCCGGCCGCGAGACGCACCTACGCCGACCCGCGCCACCCGTACACGCAGGCGCTCATGTCGGCGATCCCCCTGCCCGATCCCGACGCGCGCCGCCAGCGCATCATCCTGCGCGGCGACGTGCCCAGCCCGATCAACATTCCGCCGGGCTGCCGCTTCCACCCGCGCTGCTGGCTCTACGAGCAGCTCGGACCAGCCCGAAGATTGCGCGACGGTCGAGCCCGAGCTACGCCGGCCATCCGGCGCGGTCGGACGCACGCGCGCCGCCTGTCACTACGCGGAGCAGAGCCGCGAAGTCGCTCGACCGCAACCGCCAAGGAGACGGTCAGCTAGCCGCAAGCGACGGCGGCTCAGCGCCGGCTGCGGTAGGTCGGCTTGCGACCGCTAGTCGCTCTAGCTGGGCGGGCTCTCGTCGTCGGGCTTGGCGCCCGCGTCTGGCCCAGTCGATCGGGATCGCGGCGGGCGGCTCTTCGCTCCACGCCGTCGGCGCGAGGGCCGCCTCCATCGGTCGACGGCGCTGCGAGGTGCGCCGCCTCTGGCTTGTGCGCGATCTTGAGCGCCGCCGGCGGGCGTGCCGCGGCGGATCGGGCCGCTCGGTCACGTGCGCGATGCCGACGTCCGTCTTGAGCGCCTCCTCGGCGTAGTGGCAGGCGGCGCGGTGGTCGCCCTGCGAGGACTCGCAGCGGCGGATCGTCGGTGCGGCAGTTCTCCGGCTTGCCGAGACGCTCGTACAGCCAGCAGCGCGTGTGGAAGCGACAGCCCGACGGCGGGTTGACCGGCGACGGAACGTCGCCCTTCAGGATGACGCGCTTGCGCCGTCGCTCGGCCACCGGGTCCGGCACCGGCACGGCCGACAGCAGCGCGCGGGTGTACGGGTGCGCCGGGGCCGGTGTAGAGCGAGTCCGGCGGGGCCGAGCTCCACGATCTTGCCGAGGTACATGACCGCAACCCGGTCGCTGATGTGCTTGACCACGGACAGGTCGTGGGCGATGAACAGGTACGTCAGGTCGAGCCGCTCGCTGGAGCTCGGTCAGCAGGTTGAGCACCTGCGCCTGGATCGAGACGTCGAGCGCGGAGATCGGCTCGTCGCAGACGATGAACTCGGGCTCGACGGCCAGCGCGCGGGCGACGCCGATGCGCTGGCGCTGGCCACCCGAGAACTCGTGCGGATAGCGGTTCACGTAGCGCGGGTCGAGGCCGACCATCTCGAGCAGCTCGGCGACGCGCTCGCGCTTGGCGCGGCCCTTCGTGCAGGTCGTGGGTCTCGATGGGCTCGCTGATGATCGAGCCGACGGTCATGCGCGGGTCGAGCGAGCTGTACGGGTCCTGGAAGATGATCTGCATCCGGCGGCGCAGCGTTGCGCAGCTTGTTCTTGTCGATCTTGGCGCAGGTCGACGCCGTCGAAACGGACCGTGCCGCTCGTTGGCTCGCGCAGCCGGATCACGGCGCGACCGGTCGTGCTCTTGCCGCAGCCGGACTCGCCGACCAGGCCGAGCGTCTCGCCGCTGGCGGACCTCGAAGCGTGATGTCGTCGACGGCCTTGACCGAGCCGATCGTGCGCTGGAAGATGCCCGCGCGGATCGGGAAGTAGACCTTCAGGTTCTCGACGTCGACGAGGTTGCGCTGTGGCCGTCGCCGCTCGCGTCGTCGGCGTCGTGGCGCCGTGTCGGCAGGTCGGGCCGTCATCGGGATCCACCCGTCCGGCTCAGTGGCCGTGGCAGCGCGCCAAGTGGCCTTCCTCGCGCAGCGTCAGCTCGGGCTCCTTCTCGCGGCACACGTCGCGCGCGTAGGGGCAGCGGGGGTTGAACCGGCACGCGTCGGGCAAGTCGGATGAGCAAGCGGCGGCAGGCCCTCGATGGTGCGCAGCCTGCCGCCGCGCTTGTCGTCCAGCCGCGGCAGCGAGTCCAGCAGGCCCCACGTGTAGGGCATCCGCGGATTGTCGAACATCTGGTCGACGGTGCCGGTCTCGACGATCCGCCCGGCGTACATGACGTTGATCCGGTCGCACATGCCGGCGGCGATGCCCAGGTCGTGGGTGATCAGCAGGACGGCCGTCTTGAACTCGTCGGACAGGCGCTGGATCAGCTCCAGGATCTGCGCCTGGATGGTCACGTCGAGGGCGGTCGTGGGCTCGTCGGCGAGGAGCAGCTTGGGGTCGCACGACAGGGCGATGGCGATCATCGCGCGCTGGCGCATGCCGCCCGAGAACTGGAACGGGTAGTCGTTCAGGCGGTCCCTCGGACGCGGGATGCCGACCTTGGTCAGCAGCTCGACGACGCGCTCGCTTGGCCGCCTTCGCTGGCAGGCCCATGTGCTGGCGGATCGACTCGGAGATCTGGAAGCCGATGGTCAGCGTCGGGTTGAGGCTGGTCAGCGGGTCCTGGAAGATGAAGCCGATGTCCTTGCCGCGCAGCCTGCGCATCTCGTCGGTCGGACAGCTTGAGCAGGTCGACGCCCTCGAAGAGGATCTCGCCGGAGACGATCTTGCCCGGCGGGTCCGGCACCAGCCGCGTCAGCGACAGCGCCGTGACCGACTTGCCGCAGCCCGACTCGCCCACCAGCCCGAGCGTCTCGCCGTAGCCGAGCTCGAAGCTGACGTCGTCGACGGCGTGAACGACGCCGTCCGGCGTGAAGAAGTGCGTCGAGAGGTTACGTGACCTCGAGCAGGTTCTCTGCCTTGGCGCGCTTTACCTCGCGCTCGCGCAGCCTCTGTGGCGAGCTCGTCGGAAGCTCGACATCGACTCGTAGCCGCTCGGCTCCACGGACGCCTGTGTCCGCTGGATGGGCCCAACCTATTGCTTTCCCTTGAGCTTGGGATCGAGCGCGTCGCGCAGCCCGTCGCCAAGGAATGTGAAGCTGATCAGCGCCGTTGCGATCATGATGCCGGGAAGAGCACCAGGTGCGGGGTACGAGCGAATCGTAGTTGACCCGTCGTTGATCAGGCTCCCCCACGACGCGCGCGGCGGCTGGACGCCGACGCCGAGGTAGGCCAGCGTGGCCTCGGCGAGGATGGCGCCCGGGATGCCGAGGGTGACCGCCACGATGATCGGACCGATCGCGTTCGGCAGCAGGTGGCGCGATCACGATGTTGCGGTCGCGGACTCCGATCGCTCGCGCCGCCTCGACGAACTCCATCTCCTTGAGCGACAGCAGCTGGCCGCGAACCAGCCGCGCCACCGTCACCCAGGACGTGAGGCCGATGGCCACGAACACCAGGAACAGGCCGCTGAGAGCCGGCCGAACGCGGTATCGCGGAACGCCACCGACATGAGGATGATCAGCAGCAGGTCGGGAACGCGTACATGACGTCCGTGAAGCGCATCAGGTAGGTGTCGAGGCGACCGCCGAACCAGCCGGCGATCGCGCCGATGGGCAGTCCCGATGAACAGCACGACGACCTGGACGACGAGCGCCACGCTCAGGCTGATCTGCGCGCCGTCCATCAGCCGGCTCAGGATGTCCTGCCCGAGTGAGTCCGTGCCCAGCGGGTGAGCGGGGTTCTGGAACGGCACGAGGGGCAGGAACTTGTTTGCGATCAACGCCGGCGTATCCTGCGAGTCGTACGGCCACGGCGCGAACCGCGGACCGAAGATGCCCAGGACGGCAAGGAAGATCACGAATCCCAGGCCCAGGACGGCCAGCCGGTTCTTGGCCAGGCGGCCGAACGCGTCGCGCCAGATGCCGGTGCTGCGTCGGGCGTCGACGGAGCCAGGTGCGACTGCTGAAGCTCTCGCGGTCATCTGCGTCGCCTACGGATGGCCGTGATGAAGCCACTTGCGGTGCTGCGGAACTTGACGCCCAACTCGACGGCGCTGCCATCCTGTTCGGTGATGACGGCAGGAACCGGCGCTGTCGGCCAGATGCTGCACGGGCAGTTCAAGGAAGGCGGCGTCGAGGTCGTGAAGCTCGCCGGCGGCCCTGGCGGATTCGGGCTCGTGGTCGCATTGCCAGCACCGTCGGCGGACCGCACGCGATAGTAGTAGGTCGTGCCGCTCGTCAGGCCATTCAGCGTAATGGTGTGGGTCGAGGCCAGACCAGGGGCGCTGGCGGTCAGGGTCAGGGCGTCCGGCGCGGTTCCGTAGTCGACCCGCGCGTCAGCGGCTTCGCTGGTCGTCCACGTCACAGCGGCGCTGCCGCCGACGGGATTGACGGTCAGACCGCTGATCGCGGGCGCCGTGGTGTCGACGCCGTATATCGCGAGATATGGCCCCGCGGCCGCGGCGAACATCGCGTAGCTCACGCCCTTGATCGTCTCGACTCGAAACGCGACACGGGTTTCCGCTGCGGGTCAGGCCGGTCAGGTCAGAGGCGCCGACCCCGGTCGGAATCATGGCCTCCAGACCGTTGGCACCCGCCCCGACCGCGACCGTGAAGCCCAGCGTCGTGCCGTTCCAGGTGATGTTGCCGAACGACGAGCCGTTGCGGCCGTCGAGCCAGGTCAGCAGCTGCTGGGCGGAGATGACCGGCACGCCGCGCGCCTGCGCCGACGCGACGATCGCCTCCGAGCCCGCATGCGCCGACCGTGTCGGTGTGCATGTTGGCGACGAAGACGCCGTAGTAGCCCTCCGGACCGAGCGCGCGGTCGAGCAGCGTGTCGACCGTGAACGGGTAGCGTCTGGCCCGATTCGTCGGTCATCTGCGTGGCCGCCTGGTAGACGTCGATCATCGTGCCGTCGGCCTTGGCGAAGCGCATCGGCATGCCCGAGCCGGTGAAGAACCCGGGACGGTCGTTGCACCCAGGTGCCCGGCCAGTAGTAGTAGTTCGTGTCCAGCCGGATGCCGTTCGCCAGCGCGACCTGCGGCTGCGTGTCGTAGTCGCTCCAGACGATGCAGTGGGTGCGGTTGGTCGCGGCACCGGCACGCGCCGGGAACAGGTCGCGGCGAACTGCGCCAGCTGCGTCGGCGTAGTCGGCGGCGAGCGAGCGCGGCGTGTAGTCGTTGCAGTCCATCGCGAGTCGATCCGGTGCCGCTCATCCACATGTGCACGCCGATCTCGAAGCCCTGCGCCGGTGAACGCCGCGACCTGCGCCGTCGGTGATCGGCGTGTTCGGGAAGATGTAGGAGGTGGCGCGGACGCACTCCCAGTCGGCGACGCTGCAGCCCGGCGGGCTGTTGCTGTTGTAGATGTCGAACCGGCCGGCCGTGCCGTTGTTGGCGTGATCGTCGCCGGTCATCACCACGACCGCCTTCTCGCCGCGCGGGAAATACCAGAACCGCGGCAGCGGCTTGCGGTCGACGTTCATGAAGCCGATCAGGTTGGCCAGCAGCCGCTGCTGCTCGTCGGCCTGCGGGATCGCGACCTTGGTCGAGGTCGACCTAGTCGGGCTGCGCGCCGCCGAAGAAGAGGTCGTCGGAGCGGATCGGCGCGATGCCGTCGCGCTCCTGGCCCGACCAGGCCGGGATTGCCCTGCCGGGTGTAGACGACCGACCGCGCCAGGTCGTAGGTGAACGCGGCGGCCTGCCCGCCGGCGGTGCCGACGCTGCCGACCGTCACCGCCGGATTGGCGGTCGCCGCGGTCGGCGTTCGAGTACAGCGTCGCGACCGCGCGTCGCGCCGCTCAGCGTGTAGCGGTCGGCCGTGCCGTGGAACTGCATCGTCTGGCCGACGATGCCGGCGCCGGGCGCGGCGGCGGTGTTGACCAGCAGGTAGCCTTCGGCGAGCGTCGCGGCCGCGTCGGTCAGGCCGAGCAGCGACGCCAGCTTCTTGTCGGGCCGCATCGCGATCAGGTTGCCGCCGGCGGTCACCCAGTTCGTGAACATCGTGACCTGCGTCGTCGGTCAGCGGCATGTCGCCGAGGATCACCACGTCGTAGCCGCCGAGCGATCGGCGGCGGTGACGGCGGCGATGTCGGTGACGCGTGAAGGCGTTGAGGCCCTCGGCGCGCAGGATTTCCGCGTAGTACCGGCTGAACGGATTCGCGCTCGGAGCCGATCACGAGGATCGGTCCGCCCGGGCCCGTCGGTCGGCGGCGGCGGCGGCGGGCCGGCGGTCGTGAACGACCAGACGAAGTCGGCGGCCAGCGCGTTGCCGGCGGTGTCCTTGACGCCGCTGCTGCCGCCCTTCACGCGTCGCCGTGTAGGTCGTGCGAGTACGCCAGCGCCGCGTTCGGCTGTGAGCGTGGCCGTGCGGGTCGCCGCCGAGTAGGTGACGCGTCGCCGGCGACCAGGACGTTGCTCGGCGTCGCGCAGCTCGAACGTCGCGCCGCGTGATCGTCGGCCGCGTTCATCGCTCGTTGAACGTGGCCGTCACCGCGGTGTTCAGCGGCGACGCCGATGGCGCCGTTCGCCGGCGTCGACGACGCTGACCGATCGGCGGCGTCGTGTCGGGCGCCGACCGAGGTCACGAAGACGACGTCGACCCAGTAGTTCTCGCTGTCGTAGGTCTCGGTCGGGAAACGCGCTCGCGCCGTAGCGGTAGACGCCGTTGGCGCCGTCGACGCCGTCCTGCAGCGCGTGCAGCGGACCGTTGTCGACGCCGCCGGCGGCGAAGTAGCCGTCCTCGCCGGAGTAGTAGCCCGAGTCGGTGTGGTACGAGACGACGTAGGTCGTGTTGGCGGTGATCGCCACCGGGCGTCGGGCAGCGTGGCCTCCTGCCAGCCGGACGCGGTCTCGCCGGTGAACGTCACGGTCGCGAGCACGCGTGCCGGTCGTCGGTCCACAGGCTGCCGATGTGCGGGCCGGTGTTCTGGCGGCTCTTGTAGAAGCGGATCGCCGGTGATGTAGCCGTCGACGTCGGATCGGAACCTGGTGCCGAGCTCGACCGCGCTGCGCGTCGCTGATCGGCGGCCGGCGGTCGGGCGCCTGGGTGCGGCGTCCAGATCGAGCAGGGGCAGGTCGACGGTACCGGTGCCGACGGTGACCGTGATGCCGGTGCGCCGGCAGTCTCGATGTTGCCGCTGTCGTCGGCGGCGCGGCTGCGGAGCGTGACCGTCCGCGGCGCGCCGGTCTGCCAGGAGTAGGTCCAGCTGCCGCGGCCGGTGGCGCGGTGCCAGGTCGCGCCGCCGTCGACCGAGACCTCGACGCCGCCGACCTGGCCGCCGCCGTCGTCGGCGGCCGTGCCGGTGATCGTGACGGTGGCATTGGCGCGGCACCGCGCTGCCGGCGGCCGGCGAGGTGATCGTCGAGGTCGGCGCCGCGGTGTCGGTCGAGGCGCGGCGCCGTCGACCAGCCCGGCCTGCATCGTCAGCGGCTGCACGCCCATGTCGGCGAACAGGTTGACCGTCGCCTGCTGCATCGCCAGGCTCGGCGCCGCCGACGCCGCGATCGTGGTTGCTGTCGAGCCCCCACGACCACTGCACCGTGCCGGCGCCGAACACCAGCGCGCCGCTCGCGTGCCGGTAGAGCGTCAGCGCGTGGTTGGCCGTGCCGGGCGCGTAGGTCGAGCCGTAGTCCTGCAGGTAGTCGACGCCGCTGACCGTGGTGTCGGACAGCCGGATCAGCCCGGCCGGGCGGAAGCCGTTGTCGACGATCCTCGTCCCACTCGTAGCCGAGCGTGCCGTGCGGCAGCGTGGCGACCGCGCCCGGCGCCAGGTTGGCGACCGCGGTGTTGCGCCAGAAGCGCATCTTGCCGTCGGCCGCCGGCACCTGGATCGCCGGCGGTGCCGGAGTTGACGCGGAAGATCGTGCCGGTCAGCGCGTTCTCGGGCCGGCCGCCGTCGGCCGGCGGGCTGAAGCGCGGGATCGCGCCAGGTGCCGGTCCAGACGTTGGCGTGCGGATCGATCTTGGCGTTGGCGTGGGTCTCCTTGTAGGTGACCAGCGTGCGATACGGCGGTCGCCGGCGCCGAGATGCTGTTCTCCCAGCGCGTCTTCCAGAACACCTCGTTGCCGCTGAAGAACGCCAGGTGCACGCCGGCGGCGCGCGCCGCTTCGACGTTGGTGCGCTGCGCGCCCGACCAGTACTCGTCGTGGCCGACCGACAGGAACACCTTGTGCTCGCAGGATGCTCCGCGCCGCGGCGGTCGGTGTCGACGCCGGTGGAGTAGCTGACGTTGTAGCCGTTGGCTTCCAGCCAGCGGACCATCGGGTACTCGGCGTTGAAGACCCAGTCTTCGGGCGACGTCGCCGCGCGTCGTGAACGGCCGGTTGTAGCTGACCTTGTAGGCGCGGCCCGGACTGGTCGGGCCGCCGACGTAGAGGCTGTTGCCGCCGTACTGGTTGTAGGCCTGCCAGGTCGTGTCGGAGGTCTGGAAGAGCAGGTCGGAGTGCCCGTCGTCGTCGCGGACGACGAAGACGATGTGGCTGGCGCCGCCGGTGTCGGTGCGGATCGACCTTGGCGAAGTAGATGCCGGACACCGCGGTCGGCGGGCACCGCCCACGACGCCGACACCGCCCAGTTGCCGCAGTCGACCAGGCCGGTGGCGGCGTCGGTCAGGCAGGCCGGCTGGTTCTGCGGCAGCGTCGCCGATGGCGATGACCGTCGCGACCTTGCGGGCGCCCATGCCGCCGTAGTAGCCCATCCGATAGATGTCGAGCCGATAGGTCGACGCGCGTCGGTGTCGATCTTGAAGCTGACCGTCTGGCCCCGATTGACGCTGATGTCGGTGGCGAAGCCCTGAATGGTGCTGTCGCCGGCGCCGTCGACGTCCCATTCGCTCGCGGGATTGCCCGGCCTAGCTGGTTCTCGCAGACGATCGGGTTGCCGTTCGGCGGATCGCAGGGGCCTGGCTGCTGCGCCTGCGACGGTGAACCGCCGATCAAGGCCACCGCCCGACGGCGCCAAGAACAGCGAGAGACACCGCGGTCGCAAAGTGCGCCAGGCCGCGTCGACCCGACAGGGCTGATTGAGACATTCGTATGATCCGGAAAAGGCTGAGACCCGTGGATAGGTCGTAGGCCCGCTTCAGCAAGGTCACAGCCATCAACTGTCGTCGGTGTTACGCTGACAACCGGCTTATCTCAGTGTTTGCCGAGGGCAATACAGGGATGCAATTCGCTCGGTCGAGAAAGTCAGCGCCTCGGAGGACAAAAGCCCTGCGCGGCGGAGTATTCGATTGGCCGATCAGACGTGCGATGTTCCGCTAGCCGTTCCCGAGCGTCGCGAGAATCCGGCTGGCTTCAGCCGCGTCTCCGGCATCCGGCTTGAGCCGGATCGCGGTTTCGAGGGCGCGCCTGCGCGCGCGCGGAATCGCCATTCTTCGCATACGCCAGGCCGAGATGGAATTGGTACTGGGGATTGCAGCGGTTCGCCGGTCGACGCTCTCCTCGAACTCGCGAATGGCCTGCGGCAAGAGTCCCTTGCGGTACAAGACCCATCCCAGCGTGTCGGCGACCTCGGGCCGTTTCGGCAGGCCCGTCTTCGCGCTTCGCGCCAGCTGCAGAGCAAGATCGAGGTTCCCGTCTCCCTGCGCGTAGATCCACGCCAGATTGTTCGCCGCCACCGCCGCGTTGGAATCGAACTGAAGGACTCGCTCGTAGGTCTGCCTGGCATCGTCCGGCAGGTTTCGCGACTGCTGGATCATGCCGACCACCGTCAGGGCCGCGACTGGGGATGACTGACGGGAGGCCACGCTCTCGAATTCCTTCTGCGCCTCAGTCAGCCGGCCGGTTCGCATGTAGAGCCGCCCCAGCGCGCGATACGCGTCGAGACTCGCGGGGTCGGTCTCCACTGCCTTCCGGAAGGATGCTTCCGCAGCGGGCGTGTCGCCGCTCGCCTCGTAGGTCCGCCCCGCGAGTAGGAGGGCCTGTGAATTGCGAGGCGATCGGGCGACTCGCGCGGCGACGCGGTCCCGGGCCGCGTCGAATCGCCGCGCGGCGAGGTCCAGGCTCACCAAGCCGGCCGTCGCCTCCAGGTGATCTGGATCGAGGCTGAGCGCCTGTTCGAACATCTGCGCCGCGCCGCGCGAATCCTTGTTCAGCACCGCAACCATGCCGAGCTGGGTCGGAACCATGGCGGATTTTGGGAAGTCCTTCTGCAGCTGTCGCAGAATCGGCTTCGCTTCGGCGCCATTGCGCTTCGCGAGGAATGCACGGGCCAGCATGAATCGCGCATCGGCTGCCGCGGGGTCGTTCTTGACGGCCTGGCGGGCCAGCTCAATCGACTTGTCGATCGCGCCTTCGGCCAGGTACAGGCGGGCGAGCTCTGTCTGGGCATCAGCGGCGCGGGGGTTCAGACGGAGGGCCTCGGTAAACGCCTTCTTCGCCTCGTCCTGGCGGCGGCGACGCAGTTCGAGTTTCCCGAGCGCAAAGAGCGCGCGAGCCGACCGCGGATCCGCCGCGACCGCGGTCTCCACATGCTTTGCGGCTTCGTCGAGCTGGCGGTTCGCGACCAGCAGACTGGCCTTCAGCAGCAGCGCGTCGACGCTCGACTTGTTCGCCGCCAACACCTGGTCGACGAGCGTGTTCGCCTGATCCAGTCGCCCGGCGCGGAAGTCCATGCCGGCGAGCCGAAGGTTCGCGAGCGCTGCGAACTTGGGATCGGCCGCGACCTGACGCAACAGTTTCGCCGCATCCTCTGAACGGCCGGTGGCGAGGTAATAGTCCGCGAGGGTGATCCGTCCCGAGGCCGTTGGCGCCGTGTCGGCGACGACCACCAGGTAGGATTCGGCTTCAGGAACCCGATTGGTCCCTACGAGAAACGCCGCCATCGCGCGGTTCGCGCGAAAGTCGCGCGGCGATGCCGTGAGCCCGGCGCGGAATGCGGCCTCGGCCTTGGTCGATTCGCCGATGGTCCAGTAGAACGTTGCCAGGCCGAGATGCGCGGTCACGGACTGCGGCTGGCGGGCCACCGCGAGCCGAAACGTCTCCTCGGCTGCCTCCTTGTTCCCCTTGGCGAGCTGCAAGGTACCCGAGACTCGTGTAGGTATTCACGCGGTCAGGATCGAGCTTGAGCGCTTCTTCGATCTCATCGATGGCGGCATCGAAGTCTTTCAGACCGGCGTACGCGTTGCCGAGGAGCACCTGCGCGCCGGTGCTCTGCGGCACCAGCGCCAGTGCCGCGCGGGCCCGCGTCTTCGCGTCGTCGAAGCGGCCGGCCAGCAGCAGCAGATTTCCCGCCTCCAACTGTGCGTCGGCGTCCTGCGGCAGCAGGTCTGCTGCCCGAACCTGTTCGGGCAGCGCCTTGGCCGCGTCGCCGCTTCGAAGGTACGCCGCGGCCAGCCGGCGCCGCGCCTCGCCGAAGCGGGCATCGAGGTTGATCGCGTTGCGGTACTCGATGATCGCTTCGCGATACTGGCCTTTCTCGAAGTACTGATTCCCGCTACTCAGGGTACTGCTGTTTGACAACCTCTGGGTCGCGTCCGCATGACGTGACCAAGACTGACAGCAGCACGGGAAGGAGCATGGCGAGCGGTGACGTGAATCTGGAACGCATAGTGACTCTGCTGAACTATTCGGGAAGATGCCGTCCGAGTACCGGAAGAAGGGCGGTTGCGAGCCCGGTCGCGGCTTCCTGCGCTGCGAATTCGGCGCCGGCCGAGTCACCGATCGGGGCGACGATGCGCACCAGGGCGGCGTCGCTGCGGGAACTTCGGACGGCGTCGAGGAAGAGGTACGCTTTGGCCGCGTATTCACTGGCGACAACGCGGCCTTGACTCTGGTACCAGGTACAGCACCAGTTGTCGGGATTCGCCCTTCTGGATGATGCACCCTGTTGACCGTCACGATCCGGGGCGGTGCCACTCGAGCGCCGGTCCGGCAGCGCGATGCGTCCAGTCGACACTGGCTGCCAGCCGGCACCAGGCAGGCAGTTCATCGGCGAGTGGATCGACGCTCCCTGCTGCTGCGACGCGTGGAAGCCCACATACAGCCCTGCCTGTTGGCCCGCGTGATTCCGGTAAACCCGCGTGAGGTGATCGTCGACGCCGAGGACGGCCAGCACGCGGGCCTCGAGCGGGGCCGTCGCACGGCCCTCCCAGCCCGCAATGGTCATCGGCAGCCCGAGCAGTGGCAGCCGTGGCGGAAGGGTACTGGTGCGGGCCCTGATGCCCAAAGCGGCCCAGCAGCCGACGAAAAGCACGCACAACAACAGGGATCGGGACCGAGTGCTCATGAGAACTGTGGGGCGGGCTGGCCGCCGGCCGGCGCGGGGATCACGACTCGCGCGAGCCGCACGATCCCGACCAGCATCAGAAATGCGGAACCAAACAAGAGCCATCCCGAGAAGGTATGGAAGAAACCCTCAGCAGCCGCGGGGCCAAAGTAGTGCGCGGCGATCCCGGTTCCGGCCACCCGAAGGCCGTTCGAGAGAATCGCCACCGGTATCGTCGACAGACTGATCAAGACCCGCACCCCAGCCCGCGGATCCGAGAAGTAGCCGAGAACGATCCCGAGGCAGAGCAGCGACACCAGCGAGCGGATGCCGCTGCACGCCTCCACCACTTCCAGCGTGGTCGACGCGAGCACGATGACGTTGCCCTCCCGCAGCACGGGAAGGCCGGCGGCAGAAACGACCGTCTCCCCGAACCGGGACGCGAGCATCTGCAATGGAAAGGCAATCTGGTTGAAGACGATTGCCGGGATCGGAATCATCAACAGCAGAAACCCCAGCGGGAACAGGAGGAGGCGCAGCACGGGAAATCCGAACAGGAAAATCACCGTGCCTGCGAGGCTTCCGACCAGGGAGACGCGGGTGAGGAAGAACTCGGCCCCTAACGTCCCGGCCGCGAGGAGCGTGAGGCTGCCCAGAATGACGAGGAGCCCGATCGGCGCGTTGGGTCGAGGCATGGCCGCCCGCAGTTCGTCGCGCCGCGCAAACGCGAAGTACAGCGCCATCGGGATGATGAGGAAGCCATGGGAGTAGTTGTCGTCGGTCCACCAGTCCGCCGCCAGGCGCGTGAGGACTCGGCCGTACAGCAGGAGGAATCCAGCCACGAGGGCACAGAGCTGCCAGTGACGCTGGATAGTTCTCCAAACTGAGGTCATTTAGGCTGCGTGAGGTGCAACTGCGTCACCATCCGCTGAGTTCCCGGCAAAATCACGCAAGTCACACTGTGTTAACAGGTTGCAGATTGTTACCGGTTCCGCGTCCGCGGCGATGAAGGCGAAAGTTACCTGATATGGAGACTTAAGGTTCCGTTTTGTGACGCCAGAAGACAGCGGAACCAGATCCGACATGGGGGAGCGTCCAAAGAGAAAACGGGTCCACCCCGGAAAGGGGCGAACCCGTTTGAATGACGACGCGGTTCGGCGTTGGCTATGCGGGGAGGTGCCTTTCCGACGCCGGTGTGCCGCGCGAACCAGTCCCGCCAGACCGCCGCCGAGCAGGAGCAGGCTACCGGGCTCTGGCACGGGGTTCAGCGATTCGACCTTGATGACCGCGTCGTTGAAATCCCCGTCGTCCCCGTCCTCGAACGCCAGCACCCAGTCGCGAGTGTTGCCGTCGCGGTAGGCAAGGCTCCGAGCGTCGCCAGCCGTTCAGACTGATCGGCCGTGAAGTAGGTGGGCCCGCCGTCCGCCGTTCGGAGGTAGAAGCCGAACGCATTCGGGTTGATCCCGTCGAACTTGCCGCAGTTCACTGCAGTGTACGCAGTCGTCACCTGAGATGCTCAACTTGCCCGGCCGCGTTCCATTTCAACAGGGCCGCGCTCACGAACCCGTCCGCATCCACATTGTTCTGCCCGACGGCTGGCCCGAAGAACAGGTCGACCAGGTTCAGGTTGCTCGTATCGGTGCCGGACCAGAGACCCAGCACCTGGCTTGCCGCGTTCGCCGTGAACTCGAACGCCATCGTGGGCGCCACCGAGGCTGGCGACACCGTACACCCCACATGCCGGCCGATTCTGGTCGTCGACGGCGTCGACGGCGCCGCTACCGAGCATTACGTCGAGGATTGCTTGAAGGCTCATCTCGCCGGATGGCGTCGGACCCAGCACGATGGGTCGATTATTCAGAGGGCTGATCGGGCTCGCCGCCGCTGTTGCCACGACGCCCAGCAGAACCGTCGAAGCGAATGCGAAGGTCTTCAGGATCTTGAACAAGGGTATCTCCTGCCGTGAACAGCGACCCAGCCCACGAATGCTGGGACTGCCGGCGTGTCTGGTGCCTACTGCTTTCGGACCGGAACGCGACGCGCCGCCATCGCCAGCATGAGCAGCACCGTCCCAGTAAGCAGTGCCGAAGCCGCCTCAGAACCTGCTGGTGTGATCGAAAACCCGGTTGTTGGTGCAGCTGCCAGCCCCATGGTGCCGAGAATCGCCAGCGCTAGGGACGTAAATTTCACCACTTCTCCTCCTCGAAGTCCGCAAACCGTCGGTGTCCCCTGAGCAAACCCCCGAGAGCGGCGACGCTTTCGATGTGCCCTCGGACCAAGCCGTATGCGAACCTGGCCAGTGCTCCGACGTGAGCGCTGAACACACTTCTGACCTCAACTCGCGTCATCGCGGGTTCCTCTCGCAACGGGGCTGTTACCGATGTCCAGTGAGAGAGCAAAGGCACTGCCATAGAAAAAGAGCGGTAGCCACATCGGCAAGAACGTCAAATTTGCCAGAGATTTCGAATGTCTGGCCTCGGCCCGCGTCGATCAGCGCTCGTCTTCTGACATCCCAGGGGAAGACTTTCTTCTGCCGTTCCACCTGCGCCTGAAGCAGGCGCCGGCCGGAAGTGCTCAAGGAATCGGCGGGTGCCCACGCCGCCGGCGAGGCTCCGCTGATCGCCGCATTACGCCGCGAGCCCAGGCTCGCGCCGCGGTGACGATTCATCGGCACGCTGCTAGTGCGCGAGCCCGCCTGGCCGGTTGCTAACTTAGAGGGGTCGGGTGCCCAAGACCGCAGGCCCGTGCGAGTGAATCAACGAGGCCAGCGCCAATCCGAGTTCGACGGGGTCGTGTCGAATCTGACCGCAGTGGGTGAGGGTGGCCAGGTTTGCGGCGACGACCAGAGCGTTGCCGACGTTCTGCTGCTGGCGGCTCACGGGTACGACATGGGCACCATCCGACGCATAGGCGGCGACCGCCGTCTGCGGAATCGCGGTGCGGTTCACCAGGACGTAGTCGAATAGCTCGAATCCCGTGTGTTCCCGGATGGCGCAAAGATGGTCGTCCAGAGAGTAGTCATCCGTCTCTCCAGGTTCTGTCATGAGGTTCGCGACATAGACCCGAGGAGCTCGAACCGCCGAGAGGGTCGCAGCCACACCATCGACCAACAGGTTGGGAAGAATGCTCGTGTACAAACTGCCGGGTCCGACGACGACCATGTCTGCGTTCACGATGGCCTCGATGGCGTCGGGTAGTGGCCGAACCGGACGTTCCAGCGTCAACCGACGGTTCCGTCCTCGGCGCGCCGTGATCGCGCTTTCGCCGTGGACGGTTTTCCCGTCTTGAAACGCTGCCGCCAGGTGAACGCTCTCCATGGTCGCTGGCAGGACGCGCCCCGAAATGTCCATCTGAGTGCCAAGCATTCTTACGGCACGCAGGAAGTTCCCCTCTGACGTCGTCAGAGCCGCGAGCAGAAGGTTGCCAATCGGATGACCAGCCTGTGTGCCTTCTCCAGGGAGACGATCATGGAGAATGCGGGAAAGGACCGACGGGGTTCGCACCAGGGCGGCCAGGCAGTTGCGGATATCCCCAGGCGGCAGAATCCCCATCGACCGCCGCAATTGCCCGGAACTTCCGCCGTCGTCCATTACGGTCACAATGGCGGTTACGCTATCGGTCAGCCCGTTCCACGCGAACGTCTCTGCCGCGTGCCGCAGCCCTCGGAGCACGGTTGGAAGTCCTGTTCCGCCGCCGATTGCAACGATCCGGGGTGCCGTGACTCCGGAAAGTGACGTCACGGGCGGCGGCTGAGGGGTCGGACTGCCGGCTGTTGTGAGCATAGACGCCTCGACGCGCAAAGGATGTACCGTTGAGAGACCTGCGATTTGGCTTCGACCTTGTTCCGTATCCATCGAAGCCTGCCGGTGAGGTGAATAAAGACCGCTTGACGCAGACCATCCTTCGCCGGGATCAGACTCGGAGGCCGGCTGCCGTTTCATTGTCAGTAGCGCCGATCCTGTTGCTTTTCGTGATCGGGCTCTCGGCGGTCGCAGACGATCCCGCTGGTTCCCTGACCTGGACCCGCGACGTCGAACCTCTCATCCGCGCGCGCTGCGCCTCCTGCCATGCCGCGGATGGCCCGGCACTGCCGCGGCTGGCCACCTACGAGGATGTGGTGGCGAACGCCGCGGCCGTCAAGGCGGCCGTCATGGCGCGCCGGATGCCCATTTGGGCGCCGGCCCGCGGTGTGAATCGCTTCCAGCGGGATCCGTCCCTCTCTCCGTTCCAAATCTCTCAGATTGCCTCTTGGGTCGAATCCCGCACGCCGCGGGGTGCACCGATGCTCGCTCCGGTGCCTGCTGCTGGCGCCAATCTCGCCAATCTCCCTCTTCCGGAGGGCCGGTCGATCGCACTCGAGCTGACAGGGCCATCGAGCCCCACCGGTGTCGACCGTCAGATCATCCGGATCCCGGCCGACGCGGGTGACAGTGTCGTCGCTTGGCGGTTCGAGCCTGGTGACCCGACACTCCGCGAAGCGCTCTTCGGCGACGGGGCCGGACGCAGGTTGTGGACGTGGATCCCTGGGCTGTCTGGCGAGAATTTCCCCGCCGGAACGGCACTCTCAATCGGGTCCGCGACGCTGATTGTTGAAACGTCGCGCCGCACCCTCGAGGTGGACGGTCGGGTGCGTGTGCCGAAGCGGCAGCCGTCGCGACTGCGTCTGTGGCTGGCGCGGCAGGCCTCGCGGCGGCTGGAAGTGCTCTCGGTACCTTGCGGGACGGCCAGCCCGATAGCCGGGCACGTTCACGCTATACGTCCCTCTTCGCCCGGCGCTTCTCCGATCGCCCTTAGAGAGGAGGACCGGGGCGGCAGGCGGATAGCGCTCTTCACCGCTCGCGCCTATCCACTTCGTCGAACCTATTGGCTGAGAGAGCCGGCAGATCTCCGCCAGCGGCGGCTGGCGGTAGAGGGTTCTTCGTGTGAGGTTGAACTGTTGATCAGTCGACCGGCACGTTGACCGTCCACTCGGTCGTGATCACGTCGCCGCGACGTTGAACCTGAAGCCATATACGAAAGATGGTGCTCGCAGGGAAACGCACCAGGAAGCGGACGCGGGCTGACCGCAGTTCCTCGAGTGGATGGCTGTGCGCTGCCATCTGAAACTCAGGGTCAGTGAAGAACAAGTGGCCGGCTGCACCCAAATAGGGCTCTAGGTCCTCAATGGGCGCCCCGGTCTCGGCATCGGTGAACGTAAACGTCAGGAGCGCCGGCGTTCCGTTGCGTACCTCTTCGGCCTCGAGATTGACGCGCATCCCCCGAACGGTCTGCACCGTTGTCACGGGGGCCTTGACGATTCGAGCCGTCTTGGTCGCCTGAGCGCGGGGCACCGAAACAATCTGCTGCAGCAGCTGCGGTGGGGCATCGCTCGGAACGAAATCCGAAAAGACGACGTATTCCTCGGACTGTCGGATCGGGAGATCCAGGAGGTACCGACCTGCGCCAGCCCGACGGGGATGGACATGATCGAACGAGCTCAGGTCGCTGGCAATGACGAAGAGGTGCAGCTCACGCTCGTGAGTGACGATGAACGCCGGAGGAGCAGATCCGTCCGCGCGCGTCAGCGTCAGATCGAGACGCATCGCTCCGGACCCGCGGGGCGTCGCGTGAACCCGCATGTCGTACTCCGGGGCGGCCGGATCAGGCCGCCGCATCAATGGCATGCCGCACTTGCCACATGAGCCCGGCAATGCCGACGTGACTTCCGCGTGCATCGGGCAGACGAAGGCGCCGGCGTGAAGGATCAACCAGATCGCGATTCCGGCCCAGACACTCATGGGACTCGCACCACGGCGGGAGAGGACGCGTCACGAACCAACAGCTCGGGGGCGCCGCTCCCATCGGATGGGACCGACCAGACGTCGGATGAACCGGTCCCCTGACGGGGCAATCCGTACAGAATGTGGCGATCGTCCAGCCACTCGGCCTGATCATCGACGTTCCGCATCTCCTGAAGGTCTGTCATCGACCGGGAACGCAGATCGAGAACCCGCAGGCGCCACGTCAGCCGGCCCCCCTCGAAAATGCGCCGTTTGAAGACCAGGCGTGTGCCGTCCGGCGACAGCATGGGACACTCCACGTCGCTGCCGACGACCGACATTGCGCGATGACGAATCGATCCCTCGACGAGAAGCAGCGCGCCGCCTGTTCCCAGCGTTGCGTAGAACCGATCGCCGTCGTCGGCGAATGTCACTCCCCAGAAGTTGAAATCCTGCTGCTTGAAGGGCTGCCCGTCTTTCCTGACCGTAAACGACTCGAGCTCTCCCACCATCGCGTTCGAGCCCAGGTCGTAGAGCGTCGTCCGGGTCGAGAATGCGCCTCCGGCGTATGAGTCGCCGCTCACGAAGACCGTCGACGCTCCCATCGGCGACACGGCGGAGACCCGGGTCCGGCTCGGCGCCCCCTGCAGCGGAAAGTCGAACTGTCGGACCAGATGGGCGTCGAAGGCGATCGCTCGGTAAGTGGTCAGAACGCCTCGAGCGGCCTGAAGGCAGAGTCCCTGGCGTGCCGACGCGTGCACCCGATCGCATCTGAGGTCGCTCACCAGCGGTGGTGCGGTCGGCCTCGCCAAACTGACCAGGCCAACACGCCCGTAACTGGCACCCAGGGCGGTGATCCGAAAGAGCAGGTGCGGCTGTCGCCGTATTTCGGCCACTGCCGCCGGGTCGACGGGTGCGACCGGCCCGTCGCCGCCTCCCATCTGTCGGCGGTGCGAGTACACGGCAAAGGCGGCCACGCCGATTCCGACGATCACGCAGAGCAGCGCGAACCGGCGGACCGACGAAAGGGGCTTGGTGTCCTCAGCCACGGTCGTCGACCCGTCTCATCATCCAGGCCATGCCCAGGATCGCGACCAGCAGAATGACCAGCGAGACCGCTACCGCCGAGTGAATACCCGCAACCGTCCACATCCAGCCGAAGGCAATCGAGGCCAGGAGCCGTGCAATATTGGTTGCGCTCGCCAGCGCCCCGAGTCCCGCGCCGCGATGCTGGTCAGGAAGCACCGCCGACGCCAAGGCGGTCAGTACGCCTTCGGTGGCCGCGTAATACCCACCCAAGAGCGCCAGCACGAGGATCGCCAGGCCGACATTGTTCGAGGGCGGGATGAGCAGCAGTCCGTAGACGGCGGCGAGGAGGACGTAGCCTCCAATCAAGATATGGCGCCGGCCGATGCGATCGGCCACGCGCCCACAGACCCACGCGAACAGCGCCGTGAAAAACGAGGTGGCGACGTAGAACAAGGGAAACGCCGTGGCCGCCATCCCGAGCCGGCGCTGCAGCATCAGGAAGATGAAACTGTCGCTGATCGTTGCCAACCCCAGCGCCGAGCCGGCGAAGACCAGCACCCTGAATCGTGGCTCGGCCAGAGTCGAGTACAGGCTGCGAATCGATTGCCGTGGCCGATCGACTCCCTGCTGCCGGACCGTGGGGGGCAGCAACAAGACGATCGCACCGAGGCCGAGCAGGGCGAATCCGAAGCTGACGGCGAACAACAAATCGAACCCTGTCGGCGCCGCCATGAGCAGACCAAATGCGACCATGGGGCCCAGCATCGCGCCGGCGGCATCCATGGAGCGATGCACCCCAAACGCGGTGGCCAAGGACTCTCTCGGGGTGCTCTGCGCGATCAGCGCATCACGGGGAGCCGTGCGTATGCCCTTGCCGATCCGGTCCAGGGCTACGACAAGCGCAATCGTGCTCCACGCACTGCCGGCCGCGAGGATGAGCAGCCGGCACAGCGCCGACGCTCCATAACCCGCCGCGGCGACCTCTTTGTGTCGCTGCCACCGGTCCGCCAGCGTGCCTGAGGCCACGCGGACGAGGGCGGCCGCGCCCTGGTAGAGTCCGTCGATGAAACCGAAGGCGAGGGGGCTCAACCCGAGATAGAGCACGAGGTAGGCGGGCAGGATACTGGCGACCATCTCGGATGAGATGTCCGTCAGGAGACTGGTCAGGCCAAGCACCCAAACGGTGCGGCCGATCAGGCCAGCTTGGGGTGACGTCCTGACCCCGGGCTCGGGTGTGCTGCCGGTCCCGCGGCGCCGGCCTCTGTGCAGCAGCGCCCATTCGATCACGTACATGGCTGGGTGCTTCGCAAGGATTCGGCCGCCGGAAACCATCGAAAGGGCAGAATTTCGGGGTCACACAAGCCAAAAGTCTACCGTAAGGGTGATTTAAGTTCCCGCAATTGGGGGACGCAGAGGCGGTTGCGGTCAGGCGGGTCCAAACTGCTAGCATTCCTGCGAGGTCAATTGTTCATGTCTCGACGTGCGCTCGTGACCGGCGCTGCCGGATTTATCGGGAGTCACCTCATCGATCGTCTGTTGGACGACGGCTGGGGCGTGACCGGAATCGACAATTTCGATCCCTTCTATCCGCGGGATGTGAAGGAGGCGCACATTCGGGAACACCGGCGGAATCCGCAGTATCGCCTGGCGGAGGCTGATATTCGCGACCCTGCGGCGCTCCGCGAGCCCGCCGTGACCGGCGGCGGGCGGTTCGATGTGATCGTTCACCTCGCGGCGCGCGCGGGCGTGAGGCCGTCGATTCTGGACCCGATCGGGTACCAGGAAGTGAACGTGCGCGGAACGCAGAATATGCTGGAGTTCGCTCGGGAGCTGCGAATCCCACAGTTCGTGTTCGCGTCGTCCAGCAGCGTCTACGGCATCAACCCTCGCGTTCCATGGTCCGAAGACGATCACGTCCTGCTGCCGATCAGCCCCTACGCCAGCACCAAGGTGAGCGGCGAACTATTGGGCCACGTCTACAGCCACCTGTTCGGCATCCGCTTCGTCGCCCTGCGCTTTTTCACGGTCTACGGTCCCCGGCAGAGACCCGACCTCGCGATTCACAAATTCGCCAGGCATATTCGCGAAGGCAAGCCGATCCCCGTCTTCGGTGCGGGCTCGACCAGACGCGACTATACGTTCATCGATGACATTGTCGGCGGCATCGTGGCCGCGATGACCTACGCGCAATCGCCATTCGAAGTCGTCAACCTGGGCAACAGCGCGACGATCTCATTGGAGGAAATGATTCGGGGGCTCGAGGCGGCCCTCGGGCGGCCAGCCATCATCGACCGCCAGCCCGAGCAATCCGGTGACGTCCCGCAAACGTGGGCAGCCATCGAGAAAGCGCGACGCCTGCTCGGCTATCAGCCCGCGACCGGTTTCGAAGTCGGTCTTCGGCGGTTCGTGGAGTGGCTCGAGACGGTCAGCTAGTCCCTGGAGTGAAACGCGAGCTGTGAAAGGCGACATTCACGTTGTGGGCTGTAGCGACGTTGGTCGCGGCCTGCTCGGGTGCGACGTGCGTGTGCTGGTAAACCTGCGCCCCGCTGGTCTCGACGCGGAGGGTATAGGCAATCGGCAACTGGTCGAGGAGCGCACTGACGGCTTTCAGGACTGCCGGAGCAAACAAATCCTCATCCTCGGCGGTCAGTGACGAGATGAATCGAATTTCCATTGCCTTTTGTCGATTCCTTTGAATTGACGCGACTGCTGAATAAAGCGAACGGGGGCCTTCCAACGATTTTGCAATCGCCGTTCCCGGTAGAAATGCGCACTCGAACGCGAATTCATTGTGCTTTTTGCGTCTCGCGTTGCCGCCGTCTCGCCTTCATGGGAGAAAAGGCAGCGTGATGGCGAACTTCAGACGAACCTCCGGGAACGTGACGCGTCAAGAAGACACGCGATTACGCCCTTGCGCTTTGGCTTCATAGAGGCTCTGATCCGCTCGTCCCAGCACGCTGTCCGCCGACTCGCCGGGCTCCGCAGTGCACACCCCGATGCTGACGGTCACGTAGAAAGTTGTCTGGCAGCCCGAGCGAGTCCCAGCGGAAAGCTTCCACTCGCTGGCGGATCCGCTCGGCAGTCTCTGGGGCGTTGGCCGAATGTTCCGGCACGATCACGCAGAGCTCATCCCCTCCATACCGTGTCGACACGTCAGAGGCTCGGATGGAACGCCGGACAATCTCACTGACCTTCCGTAACACCAGGTCGCCGCCCTGGTGCCCCATTCGATCGTTGATGGGTTTGAACAGATCGATGTCGATCATCATCACGGCGGGCAAGCTGCCGCTCCGGCGGCTGCGCTCGAGCTCGGCGTTGAGCCGGGTGTACAGATAGCGGCGGTTGAACATGCCGGTCAATGAGTCGATGGCTGCGGCTCGGGCCAGCTCGTCGCTCCGCTTCGTCAGCTGCTCGCGGACCAGCGCCAGCGACGACAAGGTCGAAATCATCCGTATCGCCGTCAGGTTGTTCCTCGTGAAGGGCCGGCCATCGCGGCGGTCCGCGAGGGTGACCACGCCGAGGGCGTTGTCGTTGGCGATGATTGGCACCGCCATGAATGACCCCGTTTTGTAGCGCTGGCTCCGCGGGGTCAGTCCGGGCACTTGTGCGGTGTCGCGCACCAGGAGTGGCCTCTTCGAGGCGAACACCCCGCCGATGATGCCGGATCCGGGGACGATGCGGACGTGGCCAACCGACTCGGACGGGTAGCCATAGGTCGCGGCGACGGAGAGGGCGCCTTCATGGGCTTGATACATCGACAGGCCGGCCAACTGCGCGTCCGTCAGCTGCGCGGCCGTGTCGACGATGCACTGGTGGAGCGTGCGGTCACCGCTCAATTGGGTCAATCTGCGGGCAAAGGCGTGGACGGCGGCAGCGAGCAGTTCGCTTGACCTGGAAGTGTTTCGCGCCGAGGCCAGCCGGATCGCGATTGACGCAGTAGAGGCGAATCGAGGCAACCACTCCGAGGGTCGGCCGCTGGTCCAGTCGCCAGGCAGCAGCAGCAGCGATTGTGACGGCAGGTCTTCCTCGAGCGGGACGGCCGTCCAGGCGGAGCCCTCTGGACCACGAAGGATCTCGATAGGGGCCATGCAAGAAGGGGCGGGCCTGGTCGAGCGCGCCCACGGCGGGGGGAATGATATCGGTGGCGATGGCCGGAGCGCTGATGATTGTCCAAGGCGAGACGTCGCGACGGCACACCAAGGCTGGCCGGTGAAGGATCTCCGACAGCCGCTCGGCCAGGCGCCGGCAGCCTGACGAGCGTCAGGTTGCGCCGCGACCTCGCTGCAAGCCCGCCACATCGCCTGCAACTGGTCGTCCGTCACGGAAGGGGTCGAAAACAACCTGGGCTCCTAGTGGGGTCTCGCGGCCCCATCCCACGACGATGAGTCGAATCGGCAGACGGGTATCGAAGCGCCTCAGGGGCCACCACGATGTGGGGTCATCCAAGCTTCAGATGGCTCGTCTGTGCGCCTGAGCGGAAAGGGCGCCTACACGAAAGGCGTTCCGAGCGCGACCACTGCGGAGAAACTTACGTATAGGTGGGCATGTACCCACGTTGCCCGGCGATCGCCCCTGACCTGCTGGCAGCAGCGCGCGATCGCCGGGCGCTATCTCAGCTATACTGCAAGCGGCGTTCCCCGATATGGCGAATGCCAAAGTCGTTAGGAGATGGGGAAACTCTCGCGGCGTGGCCGTCTCTATCACGAGTAGTCGTCGTGGACCTGGACTTTAATCGGGGGAAGAGGGGTCGGCGGGGCGTGCTGACGCAGAAAACGCTTGAGTCGGCGGGCAACTCCGGTTACTCTTTACCCACATCAGACAATCTGTTGATTGGCCCGCGGGCGCAGGGCTGCACTTTCGCGCCCGTTTTCCCGGTGCATCGTACGGGCTCCCTGTGTCTTCGGACAGAGGAAAGTACGATCCTGGAGTGAGGCATATCGTGTCCGGAGAGCTGCTGATAGGAACGTCCGTTGTCGCTCGCTATTTGGAATCGGAAATCAGTGACGCTGCCCGATCCGATGCGAAGGTTCTGCTCACCGGGGAGAGCGGTGTTGGCAAGGAAGTCGTTGCCAAAATGATTCATCAGCAGAGCCGGCGGCGCGGCGTCAAGCTGATCGCGCTGAACTGCGCAGCCGTGCCGGATTCCTTGCTCGAATCGGAGCTCTTTGGTCACACGCGCGGCAGCTTCACCGGCGCGTATCGCGATAAGCCAGGGCTGCTGGAGCTCGCCAACAACGGCACGATCTTCCTCGACGAAATCGGGGAGACCAGCCTCCGGATGCAGGCCCTCATGCTGCGGTTCCTGGAAAATGGCGAAATCTGGCGGATCGGCGCCGATCGGATGCAGGCCACCACGGACGTGCGGGTGATTGCCGCCACCAATCGTGACCTCGCCGATCAGATCGCCCAGCGTGAGTTTCGCGCGGACCTGTTCTATCGGCTCAACGTTCTGCACATCAAGATTCCGCCCTTGCGAGAGCGGCGCGAAGACGTGCCGCAGTTTCTCGACCACTTTTTCAAGGCCTATTCGCAGCGTCATCAGACCGCCGTACCGGAGCTCACCGCCGCCGCCCGCGCCGCGCTGATCGCCTACGACTGGCCAGGGAACGTTCGGGAGCTCAAGAACCTGGTCGAGCGGCTCGTGGTGAGAAGTCACTCCGGCGCCGTAGACGAAGGGGATCTCCCGGCTGAAGTCCTCGGGCTCTCCCGCCGTCGGACTCGCACCAGTGCCGGCGATGCCCCGGTTGTTCGCAGCCGCGCCGACGAGCTCTACGACAAGATGGTCGTTGACGGAGAGTCCTTCTGGTCCGCCGTTCATCCATTGTTCACGGCGAGAGACATGACGCGTGACGACATGCGCGCCATCGTTTCCAAGGGACTGACTCAGACCCGCGGCAGCTATCGGCTGGTATTGCAGCTGTTCAACATGCCGGCGGAGGACTACAAGGCGTTCCTGAACTTCCTGCGGAAGCATCAGTGCCACATGCCGTTCTTCAAGTTCCGGTGCCTCCCCGCGCAAGAGGCGCCGGCCGAACGCACTGACGCTCCGGGGCCCGCGCACGTGTGCTGAGCGGACACCCACCGATTTAGCTCGACGCACGAACTAACCACCGACGACGGCGCCGACATCCGCGGCGACGTCGTCGGTGGCTCTACGTACACACCTGTCTATCCCGAAATTCCGATATCAAACTGCACCGCCGGCGGCCTGGGAACGAACGGACGCGCGGTGGCGGCTCACAACGGTTCTGGCGGGCTCGAAAAAGGCCGGCGGCGTGAGGGCTCGTCACGTCGCCGGCCGGCGCAGGGTGCCGTGATCGCCCCTGGGATGCCCAGGCGGCGATGCTCCCAATAACGCAAGAGCGTGGCCAGCCAGGTTTTATGGTTTTTCCAGCGTTTTTTGGGTACCGGCTGCAAAGTCGCGATATTCGGAGATCTTTTGTTAGCCGGAAGGAAGCTTAAGCGGGGCGTCTTTCGAGCGCCTCTCGTGCTTTCAGCCGCTCCACTCGCCGCGCCGCCGCCTCCGCCGCGCGTTGGCGTTCGTCGTCCGTCGTGAGAATCAACGGCGGGATCTGCAGGCGCTGTCCGTCCCGGTCGACCGCGACGAACGTCAGGTAGGCACGGCTCGTCATCCGGCGCATGCCGGTCAGTATTTCCTCCGAGAAGACCTCAACCTCGACTTCCAACGACGTGCTCCAGGCCGCGGTGACCCGCGCGCGCAGGATGATCAGATCGCCGACTTTGATCGGGTGCAGGAATTGGAGTCCGTCCACGGCCGCCGTGACGAGCAGGCTGCGGGTGTGCCGGTGCGAAGCGATCGCGCCGGCGATGTCGATCAGATGCATGACCGTCCCGCCGAGGATGAACCCGAGCGGGTTCGCGTCGTTCGGCAGGACGACCTGGACCATCTCGGTCTCGGACTCGGCAGGCGGCTTCGGTTGCATCTCAGCGGGCTGAGAAGGAACCCCGCGTGTCAAGGGAGAAGGGAAAAGGGAGAAGGGAGAATCCTCGGATCACGTCAATTGCCGCAGTTGCGGTCGAGGAATGACTTCAACGTCCAACGCAGTTCGGCCGGCAGGTCCTCTTCGTGGATACTCCGGAGCAGGGAAACGGTCGATTCGTAGGTTTTGAGCTGCGCGAGGCACCGGGAACATCCGGAGAGATGGCGCTCGAGATCGGCATGGACATCGGGCGGCAGCTGGCGTTCGAGGTACTCCACCAGCAGCCGCACCGTGTCCTCACAACGACGGGGGCACATCACGAAATGCCAAAAATGGCAAAAATGCCAAGATTGCCAAAATTGCCTGGTGGACGGCCGTTGGCGTTGGCCTGCTCTTCACTTTTGGCATTCATGGCACTTTTGGCATTTTTGGCAATGGAGTCGACTCTCTAGAAGTCGTAGCCGATCCACAGCGAGAACTTGACCTTCCGGAGCCAGTCGCTGCCGCCGGGGCACTCCGTCCAAGGCGGCCGGGTAGGCGTAGACCAGATCTTCCCAGCCCTTGTTGAACAGCGTTCTCCAGGACCAGTCGAAGTGGATCGGGAACCCGAGGGCGAACGTCTCGAGGCCGACGCCGTACGACGCCCGGCTGTCGACCAGCCGGAAGCCCGACACGTCGATCGGCGGACCGAACACCGGCGTCGAGCCGGTGACGGAGAACGGATCCGGCTGGTAGCCGAGGAGCGGGGTGAAGGTCTGTGCATTCTTGCTCCAGACCGTCATCGGCAGCCCCTCGAACCCGGAGCCGCCGAAGTTGAAGAACATCACCCCGCGCAGACCACCGATCACGCCGATCGGCGTGAGAGCGGCTTCAATCAGCGGGAATCGCAGCTCGGCGTTGGTGAAGAACGCCTTGTTGCCGAGGAATTCCAGGTATTCGTAGCCCCGCAGCTCCGAGTTGCCGCCGAAGTAGATGTAGCCGGGGAACTCGCCCCAGCTCTTGAACCCCTTGGCGCGGAAGGCCAGGACCCCGTTGGTGCCGAGGCGCATGTAGTAGCGCGCGTCGATGTCAGCGGTCTGCCGTGAGAGCAGTTTGCCGGCGCTGGGCGCGTACTCGTAGGCCGCCCGCACGGTGTTGCCCGCGAGCGGACCGTACTCCCGGAAAACCGTCGTTTCCTGGATGTAGGTCAGCCCGAAGGGCATGAAGGTGCCGGTGTTGAAGAGCGTGCGGCCATAGGACTGCTGCTGGTATTGGTCGGCGAGCTCCTGCAGCCCGGGCTCGTTGTACTGCTGGCTGAACTGCAGGAGTCCGGCCGACAGCTCGAGCCGCGAATAGCGGTTGAGCGGATAGATGCCGTAGGCGGTGGCGCCCCGCGCGGTCTGCGTCGCCTGCGCGAGGTCGCGGTTGATGTAGCCGTACTCCATCGCGAACAGCAGCCCGGGGTTGTAGCCGTAGTAGAACTGCGTCTGCGAATACGCCTGGAGCGCGTACTGGAACCGCCGCGACAGGTTCACGTACGAGAACGACATCGTCCGGTACTGGGAGACCGAGGCGGCGAACATGTTGAATTGCTTGTCGCCGAGGACGTCGGTGAAGGTCACCTGCGTGCCTCCGAACAGGTCCCCGCCGCTCGTCACGCCCACGTTCACCGGCGGCCGCCCTTCGAGGAACAGCTTCTCGAAGGTGCCCTTTTTCCGGGCGTTCTGCTTGACCAGCGTGTGGGTCAGCGGCGCCTGGAAATCGATGATCGGCCCCGGCGAGCCGAAATCGGCACTGGCCACGGTGTTGATCGCCTGTTCGCGGTTGAGGGTGTGGATGCCGTACTCGCCCTTGTAGTAGGTGACGAAGGCAATCTTGGTCGCGCCCTTTTCGTCCTTCAGCACGATGGGCGAGACGTTGGCGGTCAGCGTGTCGGTGTACTGCTTGAGCTCGCCGGTCTTGAGGCTCAGCGTCCAGATGTTGAAGATGTTGCCGTTGCGCGCCACTTCGGGGTCGATCGGCTGGTTCGGATCAAGGGCCGTCGACGGAAAGACGATGGTGTCGGGATCCACGAACTGCGCGCCGCCGTCGTCGTGGGTCCCGAAGGTGAGCTGCGTCTTCGCGCCCTTGGCGAGATCCCAGCGGAACAGCTTGTCGTTGCCGCTCACGCGCGCGAGATAGATGAGCGATTTCCCGTCGGGAGCCCAGGTCGGCGAGAAGTCGCCGAACTGATCGTTCGTGAGGTTCCGCACCTGACCGGTGTCGGTGTCGAGGATGAAGATGTCGCCGATGGCTCCGTTGAGCGCGGCAAAGGCGATCTGCTTGCCGTCAGGGCTGATGTCCGGGGACTCCGGCAGGTCCACGGTCCTCAGCTCGAACCGCTTCTCGATCTTGCGCGTGACCACGTTCTGGAGGATCAGGCTCGAGACCTTCTCGGTGCGGACGAAGTAGGCGATCCGGTCGCCGGTCGGCGCCCACGACATCCAGGGCACGGCGTTGCTGCGGAAGCCGCCGGGCGTGCGAATGTACTCGAAGCCCTTGTCCTTGTTGAACCCGGAGGTCAGGTTGCGGATGACGCGGCCATCCTTGGTCGACATGAGAATCATGTCGAGCTCTCCGCTCCTTGCGGTTGAAGGCCCCGACAGCCATCAGATCCCCCGAAGGCGAGGCCTCAATCGACACGACGGCGACGAACGGCGTCTTGTCGCGTTTCGGGGCGAGATTCTTGCCGTAATCCTGCGGTCGTTCCTTGTCCCGGAACGGCTTGAAGCGATCCTTCAGGTACTTGTCGAACTGCTCGTCGAACTCGTCCGCCTTGAGGCGGAAGGCCTCTTCGTAGGCACTCTCGCCGCCACCGATGACGTTCTTGCGCAGCGCGAACAGGAACTGCCGCAGCCCTTCCTTGCCCCAGCGCGATTCGATGAATTCGAACGCGGCGTGCCCGAGGTTGTAGGGCAGCCGGCCGTCGACGAACGCGGCGCCCTGGAAGTCGCTCATCGGCGGGATGTTGTCCGAGATCGCCGCGTCGCGGACGGTCATCAGGTCGAAGGCGTTCCAGTAGCCGGTCATGTGGTCCGACAGACCCTCGTCGACCCAGAGGGGCAGTCCGCGCCGCAGCAGCGAGCGCGGGATGATGTCGAACTCGAAGATGTGGGTGAGCTCGTGGGTGATCAGCCGGTACAGCGCGTCGGACGGCTCGTCGATCGGCAGCACCATCCGGTCCCGGTAGGGCTCGGCGAACGCCAGCACGCCTTCCGGCAGCTCGCTCGCTTCGATGTTCTGCTGCTGGAACTCGCTCTGCGTCTTGAACACGACGAGCGGGATCTTGAAGGCCAGGTCATGCTTCAGATCGGAGCTCACCTGCTGGTACGCGCTCTCCGCGTAGCTGGTGACCCGCTCCACGTGGGATTCAATCTCCGGGTAGTAGTAGATCTCGAAGTGATCCGTCGTGTAGATGTGCCACTCGAAATTGTTGTAGCGGATCTTGTTCTTGCCGTAATAGGGCACATACGGCGTCTGCGCGACCGCGTCGGCGACCAGGCCGCCAGTCAACAGCAGAACGGTGGCAACGACGGCAGACCGAACCACACCGGCAGGCGCCAGCCTGCGTGCGCTGCGGTTACGCATGATTCACCTCGACAAACAGCAGCGGAGGCAGGCAGCCCTGCTGCGTACGCGTCGCTTTCTCTTGGCGCCGCCGATGTTACTGTAGCTAAGACGGCTGCGGCAATCACGGCGTCCCCCGGCTGCACCGTCCTCGAAGACGGACATCCGGAGACCTGCTGGGGGCCGGTTGAGCACGCTCGGGCGCCCGTTGAGCAAGGCTGGTGCCGCTCGCAATCGCTTGAATCGTTTGATATTCCGCCCCTCCTCGCGCCCGCTGTCCTCTGGCGTGAACGGCCACCGTAATCGTTTTCGGCCATTGAGTACAATCGTCTGGAATAAAGGCGCTCCCCGCCGGTGTTCTTTTTGCTGTGCCCGCCGCCGAAATCGGTCGCTGACGGGCCGCGCCGGAGCTTCGCGCGAGGTCGTCTCGTGTGCGGAGCGGACGGGGGGCGCCGGAACCGTCGATGGCCTTCCGCCGCCGCCCACCGCCGTCCGACTCCGACGTCGAACCAGAAGACGCGTTCACGCGCGATGCGCTGTCCTATGTCGACAGCCTGTACGGAACCGCCCTTCGGCTGACGCGCCGCCCGGCTGACGCCGAGGATTTGGTTCAGGAGACGTACCTGAAGGCCTTCAGGGCTTCAGGACAGTTCGAGCGCGGGACGAATCTCAAAGCATGGCTGTTCACGATTCTCCACAACACGTTCAGGAACCTCCGGCGGCACGACGTCCGGAGCCCGATCGACGTCGACAGCGAGACGGTGGAGCAGGCTGCCGATCTGGTCGCGCAGGAGCACACCCCCGAACAATTGCTCACGCGCGACACGCTGGACGTCGATCTGCAGGCCGCGCTCGACTCGCTGCCGGACGCGTTTCGACAGGCGGTCTGGCTCCGGGACGTCGAAGAATTCTCGTACGCGGAGATTGCGCGCATCGTCGGGGTGCCGATTGGCACGGTGATGTCGCGCATCTCGCGGGGCCGGAAGCTGCTCTTCGAGCGGCTCGCCGGCACGCGGACCGCCGCGCGTCAACAAACGGACGTGGTGTGACCGGGGGCGGGTGGAGCTGATGGCGAACTGTCGCGACATCGAATCGAAGCTCGCGGAGTATGTCGACCGCGAGCAGCCCGCCGAGGCGCGCCTGGTGATCGAAGCCCACCTGCAGGCGTGTCCGCCGTGCCGCGCACGTGCCCTGGGCGAGCAGGCGGCGCACGATTCTCGTCTGCGCCCGGCGCGCCGCCCTCCGCGGCTGCGCTCCCGGGGAGCTCCGCCGTCGCTGCGCCCCGCAACGACCGTGGTCGCATGGTGCCAGGCACCTCGTGAGGCGGCCGTGGATGTCGATGTCGGTCGCGGCATCGGTGGTGGTGGCGCTCGGGATGTTTCTGCTGTTCGGCTGGGGCAGCAGCGTCGAGACCTACGCGGCGCAGCTCGCCGCGGACCACCTCAAGTGTTTCCAGTTTCCCCCGGACGCCTCCTCCTCGCCCGACGTGACGCTGGTCGGCAAGACCTGGCAGCAGACGGCGGGGTGGGCGCTCAAGGTCGCCGCGTCCTCACCGTCGGAGCAGTTGCAGTTGCTCGGAGTCCGGCGGTGCGGGTCGTCGCGCGGGCGAGTGGCTCATATCTTTTACAGATGGCGGGGCCAGCCGCTGTCCGTCTACGTGCTCAACTATCGCTTCGATCGCGCCGCCGACGCGGCGCATGATCATGATGTGAACCGCCTGGGCGAGCATGCGATCGTGTGGACCGCGCGCGAGCGGACTTACGCGGTCGTCGCGAGCCGGCGTCTGCCCGACCTGCAGCACGCCGCCGTCTACGTTCGACGCTCCGTCGAGTGAATCGATGACCAACGAGTATCAACCACCCGAAGTGCCCCCGACTCCCGTCGAGCCCACTCCCGAGCCGACGAGCGGAATCGATCCCAACGTCGAGAGCGACGCTGTCACCGCAGGGCGCAAGCGGTGGATTGCCGCCGCGGCGGCCGCCCTGGGCGTGGCGCTGTTCGCGGTCCCGCTCCTTCGCGGACCTGACGCTCATCGGTCCGCGACCGGCGGTGCCCCGGTCGCCGGCAACACCACTTCAGGTTCCGGACCGGCGTGTGCTGCCAAGGGAGCGGCGAACCTGAATTTCACGCTCAAGGACCCCAACGGTGCCGACGTCAAGCTCACCGATTACAAGGGCAAGGTCGTCCTGCTGAATTTCTGGGCGACGTGGTGCGGGCCGTGCAAGCTGGAGATTCCCGAGTTCGTGGAAGCGTATGCGCGGTATCGCGATCAGGGATTCGTGATCCTCGGCGTCCTGAGCGAAGACAATCCCTCGCCTGAGGAGCTGAAGACGTTCATGACCGAATTCAAAATGAACTATCCGATCTTCCTCGAGCATCCGCCGCTCGCGGAGGCGAACGGCGAGCTCTGGGCGCTGCCGACGTCGTTCATGATCGACCGCAAGGGGGCGATCTGCTCCAAGCACATGGGTGCGATGAGCAAGGAGATGCTCGAGCGGGAGATCCAGGGGCTCTTGTAGTATGATCCGTCAACGATGTTGAAGGGCTTCACGCACGCGCGCCTCGCTTGTGGATGCCGGATCGGATTCCGTGAAGGCGTCGAAGGCAGCCCGGTCACCGTAGTGCTCGATCAGAAAGGCCCCGGCTGCCCGCTGTCGCTCCACGTGCGCGATCTGCCGCTCTTCGATCATCGCGAGGCGCTGCGGCCCTCGACGCGGCTGCTGCCGCCGATTGAAGAGGACTACGAAGAGTCCTGAGATCGTCCGCGTTTCGGACGCCCCCGCTCCTGATCCTCTCCAATCCGCTTCGCCTCTTTCAACGCCTTCCGCAACAAGTACTCGATCTGCCCATTGAGGCTCCGCAGGTCGTCGTCCGCCCATCGCTGCAGGGCGTCGATGACCTCGCGGTCG
Source organism: uncultured Acidobacteriota bacterium (assembly GCA_963717745.1). Taxonomy (GTDB): domain Bacteria; phylum Acidobacteriota; class Vicinamibacteria; order Vicinamibacterales; family 2-12-FULL-66-21; genus JACCXG01. The sequence continues at coordinate 228,402 of CAVQXJ010000029.1, read as the reverse complement.
ATCCGCAGGAGAAACGGCTTTCGGTCCGCCACGACGATCCCTATTGGTAGATCGTCCCTGTGTTGACGATCGGCTGCGCCGCGCGCTCACCGCACAGCACCACCAGCAGGTTGCTGACCATCGCCGCCTTCCGCTCGTCGTCGAGCGTCACGATGTCGCGGCGCGAGAGCATCTCGAGCGCCATCTCGACCATGCCGACCGCGCCTTCGACGATGCGCTGGCGGGCGGCGATGATCGCCCCGGCCTGCTGGCGCTGGAGCATCGAGGCGGCGATCTCCTGGGCGTAGGCGAGGTGGCTGATCCTCGCCTCGATCACTTCGACGCCGGCGGTCGACAGCCGCTCCTGGATCTCCTTCTTGAGATGCTCGGCCACCGCCGCGGTGTGGCTGCGCAGCGACATCTGCGCGTCGTCGTGGGTGTCGTAGGTGTAGCTGGTCGCGAGGTTGCGCAGCGCCGACTCGCTCTGCACCTTCACGTAGTTGTTGTAGTCGTCCACTTGAAAGACCGCCTCGGCGGTGTCGACCACCTTCCATACCACCACCGCCGCGATCTCGATGGGATTGCCCTCGTTGTCGTTGACCTTGAGCCGCGCGCTCTCGAAGTTCCGCACCCGAAGCGAAATCCGCTTTTTGGTAAAGAACGGGTTCGCCCAGCGCAGTCCGGCGATCCGGACGGTGCCGACGTAGTCGCCGAACAGCTGCAGGACCCGGCCTTCGTTCGGATTGACCACGAAGAGCCCGGCCGACAGGAACACCGTCAGCACGAACGCGAGGGCGGATCCCACGGCCAGCAGCAGTGATTCCTCCGCGACCCCGTTGACGAACCCGGCGATCGCCAGCGCTCCGGCGACGAGAAACAGGAGGAGCATCGGCAGCCCCGCCATGGCTTCGTACTTCAGCTCACGAATCATCGGATCCTCCCTTGACGAGATGTCAAAGTGATATCACTTTGACATCTATCTCGTCAATACGCGAGGAGGTGGTGGGTGGTTCCGGTGGTCCGCCCTGGCTGTAGCGGCGGCGGAAGGCGGCCCTACTTGAATCCGATGCGCAGATTGGCCACGAGCGGCAAGTGGTCGGACGCCATCAGCGCCTTGCGGTGGCGGGGCAGCTCCACGGTGTGCACTTCCACATCGCCCTCGTAGTAGATGTGATCGAGGTGCACCATCGGGAAGATGCCCGGATAGGTGCGGCGGCGTTTGAGGTGCGAGTGGATGTCGATGCTCTCGAACAGCGAGGACAGCGTCTTGGTCGCCAGCCCGCGCATCCATTCGTTGAAGTCGCCGAGGATGATCTTCGGGCCGCGGATCCGGTGATCGTGCACGTAGGACGCCAGGCGCGGCGCCTGATAGCGGCGTTCGAGCACCGCGGTGCCGAGATGCACGTTGTAGACGTGCAGGACGCGGCCAGGACCGAGATCCAGATCGGCGCGCTGACAGGCTCTCGGCTCGCACGTCCTCCACGACAGGTCGTATTGACTGTGGTGGGCGATGGGGTAGCGGCTGAGGATCACGTTGCCGAACAGGTGGCGGCGCAGGTGCCGCACCGAGGTCATGACCCAGCCCATCCCCAGCGCCGCGCCGATCTCTTCCGCCTGTCCGGCGCCGGCGGGACCGGCCCCGATCACTTCCTGGAGCGCCACCACGTCCGCGTCGATCTCGCGCAGGACTTCCGCGATCCGCTGCGGCGCGGTGCGGCGGTCCATGCCCCGGCACCGGTGAATGTTGTAGGTGGCGATGCGGAGATCGAGATGCGGTGCTGCCTTGAGCTCGCTCACTGCTGCCGCTCCAGAATCCAGACGAAGGGGCCTGCCACTTTCTCCCACAACGGCCGCTGCTGCCACAGCGGCAGTGTCACTTCCCGACTGTCCTGCAGGTCGCGGACATAATCCTCCATCAGCCGCGCGGCCACGGTCGTATCTCTCACCCCGACGTTGATCTCGTCATTGTGCTCGAACGACCGGTTGTCGATGTTCGTGGTGCCGAGCACCGCCCACAGGCCGTCGATGATCAAGATCTTGGCGTGGGTCATGGTCGCCCGGTACTCATGGATTCTCACGCCGGCGCGGAGCAGCTCGCCCCACATCCGCCGGCTGGCCAGACGCACCCATCGTTGATCGGTCCGGCGCCCTGGCACGATCACCGACAGTGCGACCCCGCGCCGCGCGATGTCGATCAGCGCCCGCCGCATCGCCCGGTCGGGCAGGAAATAGGGCGTGCTGATGCAGACTTCACGATCGGCCCCCTCCATCAGCAGCTGGAAGGCCACGCGCGACACGGTCGCGCGATCCGACGGGGAGCTGCGGATGACGAACGCGGTGGCGTCGCCGGCGGGATCGAGATTCGGGAAATACTCCGGGCCGGTCAGGATTTCGCCGCAGCACTCCAGCCAGTTCTCGGCCGCCACGCCCTGCAGCGCCGCCACAATCGGCCCCTCGAACTTCGCCATGGTGTCACGCCAGGGTGGACGGCGGCCTGTCGCAAACGCCCACCAGTCGGCGATGCCGGCGCCGCCGGCAAAGGCGATCCGGCCATCGACCACCAGGAGCTCGCGGTGGGTGCGGTTGTTGAAGCGGGCGAGGGAGTACCATCGCAGCCGCTGATACGACTCGATCCGGCAACCGGCCGCGCGCAGCCGCCGCACCGGCCGTCCCCAGAAGCTGAGACTCCCGATCGCGTCGACCACGATCGTGACGTTCAACCCCTCGCGCGCGCGATCCGACAGGGCGTCGATGAACTGATCGGCGATGCGGCCCGGCTGGAAGATGTAGCACTCCATGTTCACCGACCGCGTCGCCTGGCGAATCGTCTCGATCATCGCCGGGTAGAACTGCGCCCCATTCGTATACACCGTCACCCGGTTGCCGTGGTGGAGCGCGGCCTGACAGGTCGACTGCAGCGTGTAGAGGAATTCGTCGGCGTGCACCGAAGTGCGGCGACTGAGGTGATAGTTGATATGCGGCGTGAACAGGAAGACCAGGACGAGCCAGGTCAGGAAGACCGCGCCGGCGATCTGGAGCCAATCCATCAGCGGCTGATAGCCGCGGGCAGCGCTTGCGGGGAAACCGCCACGAGGTCGAGCGTCTGAGCGACCGCCGCGTCGGCCACGACAAAGGACCGGCTGTGCGCGTCGATTCGTGCCAGCCATTCGGGCCGCCACGCGGCGAGCTCATCGACCGCGATCAGTGCGGCAATGCGATACGCGCCGGGCGGCAGGCTGCGCACCCGATAGCGGCCGGCCCGGTCGGACCGCGCCATGTGAAAGCGCGGATCGCCCCGCGACCACTCGACCGCGCCGGGCGGCGTCAGCAGAATCAGCGCGTCGGCGACCGGACGCCCGCCGGCGTCCGCGATCCCGCCGGACACCTCGGTCACCGTGGTGGTGACGACCAATCGAACGCCTGACAGTTGTTCTCCTTCGTGGAGCGCGATCGGCTGCAGCACCGATTCCCGGCCGCGGACCCGGACCCGCGTCAGCGCCCAGGGGTCGGGCAATCCTTCAATCAAGAAGAAGTGCGAACCCGTCATCACCCCTCTGAGGCGAAACGTGCCGTCGAACGCGACGTCTCCGGTCAGGGCGTCGCCGAAGCTGGTGCCGTCCGCGAACGGGGCCCGCACCCGCAGGCGGCTGCGCTTGGCGGCCGCCTGCGCGCCGGTGCCGATCCATTCGACTTTGCCGTCCAGCACGGCGCCGGCGGCCATCGTGACGATCAGCTCTGGCACATCGCGGTCGGCCTCGACCTGGACCGCGAAACTGCCGAACAGGAGCACCTGCGAGGGATCGGTCGCGGCGCGGGCGCGCAGTTGATAGCTGCCGGGAGGCACGTTTCGGAAGATGAATCGCCCATCCGGGCGAATCTCCACGTCTTCCGACGCCGAGCGGTGCAGTGTCATCCCATCGCGAGGAATCAGGACAACGGCGCCGCTGACCAGCGCGCGCGTGTCAGGCGCTTGCAGCACGCCGCTGACGTTCGCCGGCTTGACGATGCGAATGCGGAATTCCGCGCGCGCGCTGTCGGCGCCGGCCGAGACCGAGATCGGCCTGGCCTCGGTTTCCACCACGACGCCGGGAAAGTAGGTGGGCGGATAGCGCAGGGCCCCGCTGTCGTCGCCGGCCCTCTCGAAGGCGGTATCCCGCGCGATCACGAAATACTGTCCGGCCGGCAGACCGCTGAGCCTGAACTCGCCGCGATCGTCGGTGTAGGCGCTCGCCGCCGCCAGGAGCGGCTTCCGGGTTTCCGGCAACCGCAACGACAGCGCCTCGACCAGCGCGCCCGCGAGCGGCGAGCCGTCCTCGTCCTGGAGCCGGCCCGGGATCGTCCCGGCCGCCTGCAGGACCAGCGTGACCCCGGTCCGCCGTTCGCCGGCGGCGACCCGCACCGGCGCGCCACGCGCCGACCCGCCGACGAGCGCGTAACCCGATCGGACGGCCAGCAGGTCGTACTCGCCGGCGGGGATCCCGCTGAACGCGTACTGCCCCTGCGCATCTGAAAGAGTGACCCGTGTCTGCGGGAGCGCGGGGGAGGAGAGGATGACGCGAGCCCGCCCCACCGGTGCGCCGGTGCTCTGAGCGGTGACGATGCCGGCGATCGAGGCAGGCTGGGCTTTTTCCGGGGATTTCCTCTGGTTTGGCCCGGCCCCGCGCGCCTCAGCCAGCGCGAGAGCGCCGGCGCTGGTGAACAACGTGGCGGTCATGATCGCGGCAGCGGCTGCACCCACGCGCATCCGGATATCATAAACGTGCAACGTGTCAGGTGCTACGTGCGACGTCCCGGTGCGTGGTGCGGGCTCCAAAGGAAACTCATCATGACGCTCAAGTCCGAATTCACCACGACCTGTCCGTGCTGCCGGGCGACGCTGGTCGTCGATGGCAACCTGCGACGGATCGTTCGTCATGAAGAGCCGGTGCGCGCCGATCGCCCCGAGCTCGACGCCGCTCAGCAGATCCTCGCGCAGGAAGCGGCGCGCCGGGAGGCGCTGTTCCAGGACTCGGTGGCCGCGGAGCGGAACCGCGGCGATGCCCTGTCGAAGCGCTTCGAAGAGGCCTTGAAGCAGGCGCACGACGAGCCGATTACGAAGCCGACCCGGGACTTCGATCTCGACTAATCAAATCCCAAATCCCAAGCTCCAAATCCCAACCACTCCCAACTCCCAAATCCCAAACCCAACTTCCAACTCCCAACTGCCAACGGCGAGCGCATTTGGCAGTTGGGAGTTGGCTGTTGGGATTTGGGAGTTGGGAGTGGTTGGGATTTGGAGCTTGGGATTTGGGATTTATTCCGAGGTTGGCGGCAGCGCCGTCCAGCGATCGCGGCGCGGATAGAACACCGGTTTCCGATCCGGATGCTGCCGCCTGAATGCCCGGTAGCGCGCGCGCCATCGCGCGATGCGGCGGTTCGAGGTTCGGATCCGGCGGTGCGGCCAGTCGAGCAGCATCCGCTCCACCTTCCACACATTGACGTCGCCGAGGCGCCAGTCGTAGGTCCCCATCACGCGAAGATCCACCACCGCGTAGGCAGTGACGCGGCCGGTGTAGTCGACATACGGATCGACGTAGCTCAGCGCGAGATTCCGCGGCGAGGTGAACACCGGACGCCGGCCGTGCAGGCCGGGATCGCGCGACCGGGCGACCGAGCCCCAGCCGGTCGCGGTCCGGTAGACGAAGATCACGTGATCGAGCCGGTCGATCGACTCGAAGCTCAAGACCAGCGGCGGGTATCCGTGGGCCTCCAGAACCACCGCGGCAAACAGCGCCGCTTCGAGGCAATGCGCGGTGCCGTGGCGCACCACACCGCGGAAGCTCCGCAACGTCTCGCCGGCCGGTTCGTTGTTGTAGGGCAGGCGGTTCAAGAAGTGCTGCACCGCGCGTGGTGTCGTGAGCCGATCGATCAGCCGCCGTTCCGCGGCTGTGAAGGCCGTCCGCTCGGGACGCTCAACGCTTCGCGCGCGCACGCCGGAGCTCCGCTACCAGGTCGCCTGGGGTCCACTCACTGCCACTCAACGTCGTCACCAGCGTGCCTTCGCCATCGATGATGGCGGTCCTGAGGTTGTGCTCGATTGCGTCGGGGGGCGACGTGTCGCGGACGACCGAGACGCCGAACTGCGCGGCGAACGTTTCGACGGTCTCGCGCTCGCCGGTCAGGAAGTGCCAGACCGCGGGATCTACGCCCAGCGCGGCCGCCCGTTTCGCCAGGACCTCCGGCGAATCGTGGTCCGGATCGAAGCTGACCGACAGCAGTTGGACGCGATCGCGGAGACTGCCGTCTTGCTGCACCTGGGTCTGCACGGCCTTGAAGTGTCGATCCAGGAGCGGACAGAAGTTGGGCAGTGGACATCGCGTGTATACGAACGTGACGGCCAGGACCCGTCCCCGCCAGTCCGCCAGCCGCCGCCGGGTGCCGGTCTCGTCGACGAGCGCCGCATCGCGGACCGGGCGTCCGGGTTCCACCAGATCCATCACGCGAGTGGTCGCGTGCCCGTCCTCCACCGCCGAAAAACCGGTTCGAGTGACGGCGCGCAGGTGCACCTCGCTGTCATTGACGACGAGGGTGGCGGTCACCAGCTCGCCGGCGATGCGATCGTCCATCAGACGCCGGTCCCCGACCTTGAACGCCATCGTCATACCCGGCATGAAACCGGGGATGTCCTGGTGCTTGATGGTGAGCTCCTGACGAGTGGGATCCACGGCCAGAATCTGTCCCTTCAGCTCGTAGTGCCGGCCGGCTGGACGGCAGGCGGCGCAGCTGAGCGCCAACGCGATTGGGATGACTCCGCCAATCGCCAGGCGCCAAATCGGTCGTCGTTTCTGCCAGGCTCGCATCCCTCTGACTCTACAGGCCGTCAGCCCTGCGAGCAACGGCATGCATTCTGCTTCATCTGCAGCCGATTGGGCGCCGCTGCCTGATGCGCGGCACGGCCCGCACAAACCGCGTCAGCGTCCCACGGGAACGGCCGCCTCAGCGCGACGGTGGTTGGTTCGTGGCTGTGAAGGTCGCGCATCATTTTCGGCAGGAGCAAGGGGACAGCATGGGCAGGAGACTCTACGTCGGGAACCTACCGTATACGACTTCCGAGGATCAGCTCACCGAACTCTTCAGCCGTGCGGGGAAGGTCGACAATGTCCGCGTCATGCGCGACATGGCGACCGGCCGCGCACGCGGGTTTGCGTTCGTCGAGATGACCACGGACGAGGAGGCTCAGAAGGCCATCAGCGAGCTCCACGAGTTCCAGCTCGAGGGCCGCGGGCTGGTCGTCAACGAGGCGCGGCCGAAGCCTGAAGGCGGCTTCGGTGGGGGCGGCGGCGGCGGTCGTGGCCGTGGAGGATTTGGTGGGGGCGGCGGTAATCGCGGCGGCGGCGGTGGTGGCGGCGACGATTTCAGCGGCGGCAAAAGGAAAGAGCCGCGCTGGTAGATGCAGAAGGGGCCGGCCCGCGACTGAGGCCGGCCCCTCCTGCGTACGGACCCCGGGGCTATTCGTCGACGACCCAGCCGTCGCGCAATTGGATGATCCGGCTGCCGTATGCGGCGTTGGCTTCTGAGTGCGTGACCTGGATGATCGTGGTGCCGCCCTCGTTCAGCTTCCGGAACAGCTCCATGATTTCCTTGCCCTGACTGGTGTGCAGGTTGCCCGTCGGTTCGTCAGCCAGAATCACCTTGGGAGTTGAAATCACCGCGCGTGCCACCGCGACCAGCTGCTGCTGGCCGCCCGAGAGCTGATTCGGATAGAGGTCCTTCTTGCCGACGATGGCGAACTTGTCGAGGATGTCGCAGACCATGCTCTCGCGGTCGGACTTCTTGATGTCGCGATACGAGAGCGGGATGTCGAGATTCTCGTAGACCGTCAGATGGTCGAGCAGGTGGTAGCTCTGGAACACGAAGCCGATGTACTGCTTGTGCAGCTTCGCGCGGTCCTTGGCGGCGAGCTTGTGCACCGGCTGATCGAGGAAGTAGTACTCGCCGGTCCATGCGCTGTCGTGCATTCCGATGATGTGCAGCAGCGTGGACTTGCCGGCGCCCGACGGCCCCATGATCGAGACGAACTCGCCTTCCTTGATGTCGGCGTTGATGCGGCGCAGGACGTAGCTGCGGCTGGTGCCGTGCGCGTAGGACTTTTCGATGTTGCGAAGCCCGATCAGCACGTTCGGCGCGAGCGCGGTGTCGGAGGGCAGCGCATCGGCAACCGGCGTGGGTGCGGGCGGGGTCGAACGTGAGAAAAACGCCATGTGGTCTGTACCTTTCGCCTCTTAGACGGGCCGCGGTGTCGAACGGTTTCTCGCCGGAGCCGGCCGTGTCTTGCCTAGCAGCCTAATCTTACTCCGCCCCGTACCGCGACCATCGGATCGGCCCGGTCGCCCGCCGCGCCGGGATCACGCAGGCGACGGCCCCGACCATCACCAGCATCGCCGCAGTAACGGCGAATGTCCGCGGGTCGGCCGGGCCGACCCCGAACAGCAGGGCGGTCAGCAGCCGGCCCACCGCCACCGAGCCGGCGACCCCGAGCGCGAGACCGACGGCGGTCAGCTTCAGGCCCTCGCCGACCACCAGCCCGAACACCTCCGCGGTGGAGGCGCCGAGCGCCATCCGGACCCCGATCTCGGTGGTGCGCTGCGACACCGTGTAGGCCATCACGCCGTAGAGGCCGACCGCCGCCAGGATCAGCGCGAGCGCCGCGAACGCCCCGGCGAGCAGGGCGAGGAATCGCGGTTGCTCGATCGATTCACCGACGATGGCCTCGAGCGTCGTGATGCCGGCGACCGGAACGGTGCGATCGAGCTCCGCGACCGCGCGTCGCAACGGCGCCGCGAGGAGCGCCGGGTCGCCGTCGGCCTTCAGGATGACGTTCATGCCCGGCTCGGTGATCTGCCAGTACGGAATGTACGTTTCGACGCGCGCCGGCTCCCGCGCGCCGCGCACCCTGCACATCCGCCACGATCCCGACGATCGTGAACCACGGACTCTCGGCGCCGCCGAAGCGGATCCGCTGGCCGATCGGATCCTCGCCCGGGAAATAGCGTCCGGCCGAACGTCTCGTTGACGACGACCGAGGGCGCTGCGTCGCGCGTCGGCGACGGCGCGCCCCTGCACGAGCCGCATCCCCATCGACCGCGAAGTAGTCGGCGCTGACCAGGCGATACCAGGTCACCGGCGTCTGCGACGGGCTGACGCGCCGCCGGTCGTCCGTCGATCTCGAAGTTGGTGTCGCTGTCGCCGCTGAGCGGCAGCACCGATGCCAGCGCGGCCTGGCGCACGCCCGGCAGCGCCCTCGCGCGTTCCAGCACCTGTGTCGTAGAACGCGAGGTGCTTGGCCATCGTGTCGTAGCCGCCGGCGCGTGGAGGGTTGACGAAGCCGGCGAGCACGCTGGCGGGGATCGAAGCCGAGGTCCGCCGACTGCAGCCGGGCGAAGGTCTGGAGCAGCAGTCCGCCGCCGGTCAGCAGCATCAGCGCCAGCGCCACTTCCGCGGCGATCAGCGCGCGGCGCACGCCGCGGCCCGCCGCCGCCGCGCCGCCTCGCGCGCCGTCCTTCAGCGGCTGTGCGACATCGTCGCGCGACGCCTGCAGCGCCGGGCACCAGACCGAACAGCAGCCCGGTCACGACCGTCAGCGTCGCGGCGAACAGGAACACGGCCGGGTCGACGCGCGACTTCGTTCAGGCGCGGCGTCCCGGCCGGAGCGATCGCCACCAGCGCGTCGACCGACCACACGCCGACCGCGAGTCCCGCCAGCCCGCCGAGCGCGGCCAGCAGCAGGCTCTCGGTCAGCAACTGCCGGATGAGCCGTCCGCGGGCCGCGCCGAGCGCGGTCCTCACCGCCAGCTCGCGTCCTCGCGACGAGGCGCGGGCGAGCAGCAGATTGGCGATGTTGGCGCAGGCAATCAGCAGCACGAAGGCGACCGATCCGGCGAGCGCCATCAGTCCGCCTTTGATGTCCCCGACCACCCGATCGTGCAGCGGGACGATCAGGAAGCCGACTTTCTCGTTGAACCGCGGGTGCTGCGCCTCGAGGCGGCGGGCCAGTGCGCTCGCGTCGCTCTGCGCGCGTTCGAGCGAGACGCCATCGGCCAGACGGGCCACGGTGCGGAGCACGACCGATCCGCGAGACGGATTGGCGAGGTTCAGCCGCAACGGCCGCCAGACGTCGGCCGACGCGTTCACGATCGGCCGGAACGTCGCCGGCAGCACGCCGACGATTTCGTGCGGCTCGGCGCTCAGCATCACGCGTGCGGCCGACCACGGCCGGAGACCCGCCGAACCGCCGCTTCCACAACCCGTCGCTGATGATCGCCACCCGCGCGGCGGCCGGCACGTCGTCCTGTTCGCGGAAGCCGCGGCCGAGCGCGGCGGGCACGCCCAGAACCGTGAAGTAGTCATGCGAGACCTGCTCGCCCGGCAGCGGCTCCGGTTCGGTCGCGCCGGTCAGCGTGGGGCGCCAGCCGGCGATCACCGCCACGCTGGCTGAAGAGGCCGGTCTGCTGGCGCCAGTCGGCGTAGTTGCCGGGCGTCGCCCATTCGTCGGCCGGCCCGCCGCGCGCCCGCATGTCCTGCCACACCGTCACGAGCCGTGCCGGGTCACGGTAGGGCAGCGGGCCGAGGAGCAGGGCGTTGACCACGGTGAAGATCGCCGTGTTCGCGCCGATCCCCAGCGCCAGCGTGAGGATGGCGATCGCCGCGAACGCCGGCGCTCTGAGCAGCATACGGCCGGCGTAGCGGAGGTCGTGAAGGAACTGATTCAGCATGGCTTCCCAGGGCCGCTCGTGCGATCGTAAGGGAGTGTCGTTGGTCGGATCACGGGCTGCCCGGACCCTGAGAGCCATCGTCGTGCCGAACCGGAACGTCGAAAGATCCTGGGAAATGGCGGCGAAGCTCTGGTTTTGCGGTGGCGGGGCTGTCCAGTTGCGGACAGAACTGTCCCGCTCGCGGACAAGCCGTGCGCACGCGCGTGGCGTCCTAATAGGTTCCGATGGGGTTTCCAAGAATCACGGTCCTGGGATTGGCGGTGCTGCTCGGCTGGGCCAGCGCTGCGGCGGCCCAGCAGACAGAGCCGCCCGCAGCGCCGCCCGCGCCCGCTGCCACGGATTCACCGGCAACGCCCATCAATGCCGACGCGCTGCCGGTCAACATCGGCAAGATCCGGCGGGCGGTCTCGCGTCCCGCGGCGATCCGGCCGGAGAGCGTCCGCCCGGTGTTTCGGGTGCAGGTGTTCAGCCGCAGTCCCACCATCGACGACATCCTCGGACCGGATTGGCGGAAGGGGCCGACGCCGCTCGGCGCGATGACCCATCGGGAATTCCTCGACCTCGTCACGCCCACCGACGTCAAGGGCTACGCCGCCTTCGACAACAAGCAGGCGCTGGTCGTCGCCGCGACATCGTTCGCGCTGCAGTGGGCGGTCACCAAGGCGATGGACAAGTTGAAGAACGCGGTGACCGAGCGGCAGAAGGACGCGGCCAGAAGGAAGTGGACGAGGCGCTGGCCGCATTGAAGCGAGCCCGCCGCGAGGCGGGTCTGCCGGACAAGTAGCGCGTTCCACGCCGTTCACCGGACACCGGCGAGGGTTCGCCGGAACGCCCGCCGAAGTCGAGGCCCGCCCGGGTATCGTCGAGCATGCCTCCCGAGCATCCATCCCCCGACGCGATCCTCCGCTTCACCCCTCAACTCTTCGTCGGTCTCCTCGTCAGCCTGGTCGGGGTGGTGATGACGCTCGACAACCTCCAGGTGCTGGAGGCCGAGCGCTACCTGCGGTTCTGGCCGGCGGCCGTGATCGCGCTCGGGCTGGTGAAGGTCTGGAGCTCGCGCGATGGGGCCGGCGGGGCCTTTGGCGGGTTCATGTTCGTGGTGATCGGCACGTGGCTGCTGCTCGAACAGACCGCCCTCGTCCGGGTCAGCCTCTGGGAAATGTGGCCGGCGCTGCTGGTGTTCTGCGGGTTGTTCCTGGTCTGGCAAGGTGTGTCCGGTCCCCGGCGGCGCCTCATCGAGGACTCGAACGCCGTGATGAGGGTGACGGCGCTCCTCGGCGGCGTGTCGCGCGGCAACAATTCGGCGGCCTTTCGCGGCGGCGAGCTGACGGCGATGATGGGGGGCTGCGAGATCGACCTCCGGCATGCGAGCATCGACGGGGAAGCGGTGATCGACATCTTCGCGCTGTGGGGCGGGATCGAGCTTCGGGTGCCGCCGGACTGGACGGTGGTGTCGAGGGTGACCCCCATCCTCGGCGGTGTGGACGACAAGACGCGGCCGCCGCAGGGCGCCTCGCGGCACCGCCTGGTGCTCAGGGGGTTCGTCGTGATGGCGGGCGTGGAAATCAAGAACTGACGAACTGACGCATGTATCCGCTTCTGGCCCGCCGCAGCCATCTTGCGGTGTATCTGCTGCTGTGGCTGCTGATGGGGGTGCTGCTGGCGGCGGTCCTCGCGCTCCAGGGGGGCCTGCCGTGGCCCGGCGCTTTCGGCGCCGGCCTGCCACTGGCGGTCGCGTACTCGTTCATCTGTCTGTCGGCCTGGTACGTCGCGCGGTCGATGCCGCTCGCCGGCACCGGCGTGATTCGGGTCGTGGCCACGGCGTTCGGCGCGGCCGTGCTGTCGTCGGCGATGTGGCTGGTGCTCGGCCGGGGGTGGTTGGCGCTCATCGCCACGCGGTGGCCGGCGCAGGGGGAGCGAACGTTCGCCGCGACCCAGACCCTGTTGTTCGGCACCGGCATTCTGCTCTATCTGCTGGCGCTCGCCGTCAGCTACGTGCTGGTCGTGTTCGAGGCGTCGCAGGACGCGCTCCGGCGCGGGCTGCAGGGGCAGGTGCTGGCGCGCGAGGCCGAGCTGCGGTCGCTGCGCGCGCAGATCGATCCGCACTTCCTGTTCAACAGCCTGCATTCGATCAGCGCATTGACCATGGCCGACCCGCAGGGGGCGAGACGGATGTGTCTGCTGCTCGGCGACTTTCTGCGCGCAGACGGTGGCGCTCGGCGGCGCCGATCGCATCACCCTGTCACGCGAGGTGGCGTTGATCGAGAATTTTCTCGCGATTGAACGGGTCCGATTCGGCGATCGGCTGTCGGTGGTGGTCGATGCCGGGGACGCCGGAGACTGTCTGGTGCCGCCGCTGCTGCTGCAGCCGCTGGTCGAGAACGCCGTGACGCATGGCATCGCTCATCTGCTCGAGGGGGGCACGGTCCAGGTGACCGCCGCCCGCGACAACGGCTGGCTGCGGATCGTGGTCGACAATCCGTGCGATCCGGACCGGCCGAAGCGCCCGGGCACCGGGGTGGGGCTGGCGAACGTCGGCGCCCGGCTGCGCGCGCTCCACGGTCCCGCCGCGACGCTGGTCGCCGAGGAGCGCGGCGAACGGTGGCGGGTCGAGCTGGCGCTGCCGGTGACGGTCGGGGAAACGGCATGACCGCCGAGACCTTGCGGGTGGTGATCGTGGACGACGAGCCGCTGGCGCGGACGGTGGTGCGGGAATATCTGAAGCACCACCCGGGCATCGAGGTGGTGGCCGAATGCGGCAACGGGTTCGATGCGGTCAAGGCGGTAGCCGAGCTGTCGCCGGATCTGATGTTTCTCGACGTGCAGATGCCGAAGCTGAACGGCTTCGAGGTGCTGGAGCTGATCGGCCGTCAGGTGCCGGTGATCTTCACGACCGCCTACGACCAGTACGCGCTGCGCGCGTTCGAGGTCCACGCGGTGGACTACCTGCTGAAGCCGTTCAGCGAGGAGCGGCTGGCCGAGGCGCTGACGCGGGTGCGGATGCGGCTGCAGGCGCAGGAGGGCGCCGTGGACATCGACGATCTGGTCGCCGACGCGCGGCCGAAGACCGGTCCGGTGGAGCGGGTGCTGATCCGCGACGGCTCGCAGGTCCACGTGATTCCGGTCGAGAAGATCGACTACGTCGAGGCGCAGGACGACTACGTCTGCTTCAAGGCCGAGGGCCGCCAGTATCTGAAGGATCAGACGATGGGCGCGCTGGAGCCCCAGCTCGATCCGGCGCGCTTCGTGCGGATCCACCGCTCCTACCTCCTGAACATCGAGCGGATCGCGCGGGTCGAGCTCTACGCCAAGGACAGCCGGGTCGCGATCCTGCGCGACGGCACGCGGCTGCCGGTGAGCCGGGCGGGCTACGCGCGGCTCGCGAAGCTGTTGTAGGCGCTAGCGCTGTCAACTCCCAACTCCCAACCCGGATGGCTCGTGACAGCCGGCCGCTTGGAGACGCTTCAGGCTGGTCCCAACGCCGGCGATCTACAGGAGGGCCAGGAGTTCAGGAGAATTCTTCTTGAGGACCAATGAAACCTCCTGATCTCCTGACCCTCCTGTAAATGCTCGCATGCCTGCGAATGAGCCAGTTTGCGACGATTTTCACCCGGAAGCCCCGAGCGCCGAACCCGCGCCGAACCCGGGCTTGACAATGGCCACGTCGTTGGTTAACTATCCGGTTAGTCAGTACTAACTAACTGGTTAGTTCATGGTCACCACCCGCATTCCGAACCGCCCCAAAGCCCGCCGCGCCGGCACGCGCGGCCCGGCGCCCGCCGAGGCCGGCAGCCGCGAGCGGATCTTCGTGGCGGCGGCCGCCGAGTTCGCGGCGCGCGGCTTTGCCGGCGCCAACGTCGACCGCATCGCCCGCGCCGCGCGCGTCAACAAGGCGATGATCTACTACCACTTCACCAGCAAGGCCGCGCTCTATCAGGAGATCCTCGGCGAGATGTTCCACGCGGTGGGCGAGCGGATCCGCGCCGTCGCCGCCTCCGAGGCCACGCCCGCGCAGAAGCTCGAGCAGTTCGTCGAGGCGATCGCCCACGCCGCCGAGGCGCGCCCGCACTTCCCGCCGATCTGGTTTCGTGAAATCGCCGAAGAAGGCGCCCACCTCGGCGCCGCCACCCTCCAGGAAGTCGCGGGCATCGTGCAGGGGCTGGTGACCATCCTTCACGAGGGCGTGCGGACCCGGCGCTTCCGCAAGGTCAACCCCCTCCTGGTCCACGGCAGCATCGTCGGTCCGCTGCTGCTGTTCTTCGCCAGCGCCGGGGTCCGCCGCAAGCTGGAGCATGCCGGACTGGCCGGCGCGACGCAGTTCACGCGAGACGACGTGGTGGCGCACGTGCAGCGGGTGACGCTGGCGCTGGTCGAGGGGCGGATGTGATGACGCTGTTAGAGAGTGGTCGCGGTCGTCGCGGCGATCGGCGTCGGGCCGAGCGCGGCGTGCCGCCGGGGTGGAGCCGAAGGGCCGATCCGTGCCTCGGGATATGTCGAGGCGACCGAGGTGCGGGTCGCGCCGGAAGTCGGCGGACGCGTGCTCGAGATCAAGGTGGACGAGGGCGACCGGGTGACCGCCGGGACCCTGCTCGTCCGGCTCGACACCAGCGATGCGGACCTCGTGGTGCGCCGCGTGGAAGCGGAGCGCGCCCAGGCGCAGGCGCAACTCCGATTGCTCCAGGCCGGCGCCCGTCCGGAAGAGGTCCGGCAGGCCCGCGCCCAGGCCGACTCGGCCCAGGGCGACGTCGCCGCGACCGAGTCCGAGCTGCGTGCGGCCACCGACGACGTCGCACGGTTCGAAGCGCTGCTGGCCTCGAAGGCGGGCTCGCGCAAGCAGCGAGACGATGCGGTGACCAGGCGAGACGTCGCCGCCGCGCGGGTGTCGGCGGCGAAGGACCGGGCACGCGCCGCCACCGAAGCGGTGGCCCGGTTGAACGCCGGTGCGCGGCGCGAGGAGCTCGCCGCGGCGCAGGCGCGGATCGAAGCCGTGGACGCGCAGCTCGCCTCGCTGCGCAAGAACATCTCGGACGCCAGCCTGATGGCGCCGGTCGGCGGCACCGTCACCTCACGGCTGGTGGATGCCGGCGAAATCGTCAACGCCAGAACGCCGGTCCTGGTGATCACCGATCTCGATCGCGCCTGGGCGAACGTCTACGTCGACGAGCCGGTGGTGCCGCGGCTGACGATCGGCCAGTCCATTCCCCTGGTCACCGATGCCGGGCAGCGGCTCGAGGGCAGGATCACCTTCATTTCCCCCAAGGCGGAGTTCACGCCGCGCAACGTGCAGACCGCCGAGGAGCGCACCAAGCTGGTGTTCCGGATCAAGGTCACGACCGACAACCGCCAGGGCATCCTGAAGTCGGGCATGCCGGTCGAAGCGGAGATCCCGCGATGACCGGCGACGCCCTGGTCTTCGACGACGTGAGCAAGCGGTTCGGGACGGTGGCCGCGCTCGATCACGTCAGCCTGCGCGATCGGCCGCGGCGAGATGTTCGGATTGATCGGACCGGACGGCGCCGGCAAGACCACCGCCATCCGGCTCGCCTGCGGACTGCTGCACGCCGACGGCGGAACGATCCGGATGGGCGGCCGCGATCCGGTGTCGGATCACGGCGCGATCACCGGCATGGTCGGGTACCTGTCGCAGCGGTTCTCGCTCTACGGCGATCTGTCGATCGACGAGAACATCGCTTTTCAAGCGGAGATTCATGGCGTTCGCGGCTATGCCGCCGAGCGCGACCGTCTTCTGGCGCTGACCCAGCTGACGCCGTTCCGCACCCGGCGCGCCGACAAGCTGTCGGGCGGGATGAAGCAGAAGCTCGCGCTGGCGTGCACGCTGATTCACCGCCCCGAGGTCCTGCTGCTCGACGAGCCGACCACCGGTGTCGACCCGGTGTCGAGGCGCGAGTTCTGGAAGCTGCTGTCGGAGTTCCTCGCGGCGGGGCTCACGATCGTGATGGCCACGCCGTATCTGGACGAGGCCGAGCGGTGCGCGCGGGTCGCGCTGCTCCACGAGGGGCGACTCATGGCGCTCGACGATCCGGCGTCCCTGCAGGCGGCGTTGCCCGGCTCGCTGATCGAGGTCGAGGCGGTGGGCACCCGCCCTCCGGTCGACGCGCTCGCCGCGATCCCGGAGGTCGAGGACGTGCAGCTGTTCGGCGATCGCGCCCACGTCCGGCTGCGGCACCGCCGGGCCGACGGCGTGCACTACGTCACCGCCGCGCTCGAGCGGGCCGGGATCCAGGTCGCCGGGGTGCGGCCGATCCCGGCGTCGCTCGAAGACGTGTTCATCCACCTCGTGTCGCGCGCCGGGGCGGCGCCCGCGGCCGCGCCATCCGCTCGCTGAGGAAGGCCGTGGAGAGTCGACCGCATCTTCGATTCGTGCTCGCACTGATGGCGATGGCGGCGCCCGCCCTCGCACAGGAGGCCCCGCTTCGTCTGACCTTGGACGAAGCGCTGGCGCGGGCCGCGCAGAACAGCCTGCGGGTCGCCGAGCTCCAGGCGCGGGTCGAGGTCGCCGCGGCGGTGGAGGCGGGACGCGAGGCGGCGTCGCGCCCGGCGCTGGCGCTCCTCGGCGGCTACACGCGCACCAACCACGTCGACGAGTACACGCTCGCGCTGCCGAACCAGCCGGTCCGGGCGCTCTACCCGGACGTGCCGAACAACTACCGCGCCCGCATGGATCTGCAGTGGCCGATCTATACCGCGGGACGGCAGGCCGCGCTCACGCGCGCCGCCGGCGCGGAGCGGGAAGCCGCCGGATTCGACGTCGCCGCGGCGCGCCTCGACGCACGTCTCGAAGCCGCGCGCGCCTTCTGGGCGCTGGTGACCGCGTCCCAGACCGAAGTGGTCGTGCAGCGGGCGCTCGACGCGCTCGATACGCACCTGCGCGATCTCCGCAGCCGCCTGGACCAGGGCCTGATTCCTCCCAACGAAGTGCTGACCGCCGAAGCACACCGGTCGCATCAGCAGCTGCTGGCGATCGAAGCGCGGAATCTGCGGCAGGTGGCCACGGCCGACCTCCGGCGCGCCATCGGCGACGACAGCGGCCGCGCCATCGAGGCCGCGGTCGAACTGGATCCCGCGGCGCCGCCACCGCCGGGATCGCTCGATGCGGCACGGGATCAGCGACCCGAGCGGCGGGCGCTCGCCAGCCGCATATCGGGGGCGCAACAGCGGGAATCGGCGGCAGCAGCGTCCGCCCGACCTCAGGTCTCGGTGGCGGGCGGATACGATTACGCGCGTCCGAACCCGCGCATCTTTCCGCGCATCGACGAGTGGCACGACTCCTGGGATGCCTCGATCAACGTGAGCTGGTCGCTCTGGGACGGCGGCCGGCGCCGCGCCGAACAGGCGGAAGCCGCGGCGAACACCCGGGTGCTGACCGCGCGCAGCGCCGATTTCGACCGGCAGCTCGCGTTCGAGGTCGAGCAGCGGCGTCTCGACGTGGACTCGGCGCTGGCGGCGATCGGGGCGGCCGAAGACGGGGTGCGCGCGGCGGTCGAGGCGCAGCGTGTGGTCGGCGAGCGCTTCACCGCCGGCGTCGCGACCAGCACGGACGTCCTCGACGCGCAGACCGGCGTGCTCCAGGCCGAATTGGATCGCACCCGCGCGATCGCCGGGGCACGGCTGGCCGCGGCGCGGCTGGATCGCACCCTCGGGCGGCCATGACGACCGATCCGGCCTCCGGCGAGGCGCCCGCGATCGAGGTCCGTGGCTTGACCCGGCGGTTCGGCCAGTTCCTCGCCGTCGACAATCTGTCGTTCACGGTCGCACGCGGCGAGATCTTCGGTTTCCTCGGCAGCAACGGCGCCGGCAAGTCGACCACCATCCGGATGCTGTGCGGGCTGCTGCGGCCGTCGTCTGGCACGGCGCTGGTCGGCGGGATCGACGTCGCGGCGGATCCCGAAGGCGTGAAGCAGCGGATCGGCTACATGTCGCAGCGGTTTTCGCTGTACGAGCTGCTCACCGTCGACCAGAACATCCGCTTCTGGGGAGGGATCTACGGACTCGACGGGCACCAGGATCGAGTCGCGGCGCCGGTTCGTGCTCGAAATGGCCGGCCTGGAAGGGCGCGAAACCACGCTGGCGCGCGACCTGTCGGGCGGCTGGCGCCAGCGGCTCGCGCTCGGATGCGCGATTCTCCACGAGCCGCCGATCCTGTTTCTCGACGAGCCGACCGGTGGCGTCGATCCGCTGGCACGGCGTCAGTTCTGGCGGCTGATCGACGACCTCTCGCAGGCGGGGGTGACGGTCCTCGTCACCACGCACTACCTGGACGAGGCCGAGCGCTGCCACCGGGTCGCGTTGATTCATGCGGGTGCCCTGGCGGCGATTGGCACCACCGCCGAAGTCAAGCAGGCGTTCGCCGGCCGCTCGATCGCGGAAGTCCGCACTGCCGATCCGGTCGCGGCGATGAAGATGCTGGACCAGATGCCGGACGTCGAAAAGACCAGCCTGTTCGGCACCGCCGTCCACGCCGTGTTCAGACAGCCTGACCTCGACACGGCCGCCTTGTCGCGGCGGCTGACCGAGGCTGGCATCACGGTCTCCACGGTCGAGCGCGTGTCGCCGTCCCTCGAAGACGTCTTTCTCGACGTCGTCGAAAAGGCCGGACGGGGGGCATAGCCGAAATGCGTGGCGTCCTCGCCGTGTATCGCAAGGAGTTGCGGCAAATCGCCCGGGATCGGCGGACGCTGATGATTCTGGCGTTCATCCCGGCGTTCTTCCTGCTGCTCTACGGCTACGCGCTCAACTTCGACATCCGCAACATCAAGCTGGCGGTGGAAGATCGCGACGGCTCGATCGAGAGCCGGGCGCTGGTGTCGTCATTCGTCAACTCCGGCTATTTCGATCTGGCGGCCGCCGTGTATTCGCCGGCGGAAGCGGAGCGGCTGCTCGATCTGAATGCCGCGCGGGCGGTGCTGGTGGTCCCCGAGGGCTACAGCCGCGACGTGACCGGTGGACGCACCGCCACCGTCCAGGTGCTGATCAGCGGCGACAACGCCAATACCGCGACCACGGTGATGGGGTACGCGCTCAGCATCGTGCGTGACGCGAGCAGCCAACTGCCCGGGCGCGTGCAGCTGGCGCCGCCGATCCAGGTGGAGCCGCGCATCTGGTACAACCCCGAACTGCGCAGCACGCTGTTCCTGGTCCCCGGATTGATCGCCTACATCGCGATGATCACCGCGGTCGCGTCGACCGCGCTGTCGATCGTTCGTGAAAAGGAGAGCGGGACCCTCGAGCAGATCAAGATGGCGCCGATCGGCACGTTTGCCTTCGTGGTCGGCAAGACCGTCCCCTACTTCCTGATCTCGCTGGCGTCGGCGGCGCTGATCATCCTGGCGTCGATGGTGCTGTTCGGTCTCCCGATGCGCGGGAACTGGCTGGCGCTGCTGCTGGCGATGTCGCTGTTCCTGATCGGCGCGCTGGCGACCGGCCTGGTGATCTCGACCGTCGCCGACAGCCAGCAGGTCGCCTTCCAGATGGCGCTGCTGATTTCGCTGCTGCCGACGTTGATTCTCTCGGGCTTCATCTTTCCGATCAGCAGCATGCCGCGGGCGCTCCAGATCATCACCAACGTGGTGCCGGCGCGCTACTTCCTGGTGGCGCTCCGCGGCATCGTCCTCAAAGGCGCGTCCGTCACTCACCTGATCGGCCCGCTGGCGGCGCTGGCGATCTATGCCGGGGTCATGCTGTCGCTGGCGTCGCTGCGGCTGGCGCGGGAGCGGCGTTGACAGGCGGATGAACAGGCCGCCTGTCAAGGGAGAAGGGAGAAGGGAGAAGGGAGAAGCGCTTCTCCCTTGACACGAGGGTACTAATGCAACGCCTTCGCTTCCTGGTGTGGAAGGAATTCCTCGAGCTGCGGATGAACCCGCGGCTGTTCGGCGTGGTGGTGGTCGCGCCGATCATCCAGCTCACGCTGCTGGGCTATGCGGCGACCACCGACATCCACGATGTCCCGGTCGTGGTGGCGGACGGCGATCGCACGGCACACAGCCGCGAGCTGATCTCGAAGTTCGACGCCTCGCCCAACTTCAGCGTGGTCGACACCGTGACCACGGTCGCGGAGATCGAGCCGTTTCTCGAGCGCGGGCGCGCCTGGCTGGCGTTGTCGATCCCGGCCGGGTATGGCACGGCGCTCGACAGCCGGGCGGGCACCACCGTCCAGGTGGTGGCCGACGGCACCGACTCGAATTCGACGACGGTCGCGCTCGGGTACGCGACCAGCCTGATCGGCGGCTACTCGCAGGAACTGGCCGGCGCTGTCACGCCCGCGTCCGCCGCGGCCATCGATGCGCGCATCCGCGTCTGGTACAACCCGCGGCTGGAGAGCCGGTTCTTCATGATCCCGGGAGTGCTCGCGCTGGTGCTGCTGGTCGTGACCGCGAATCTCGCCTCGATGGCGGTCGTGCGCGAGAAGGAGCTCGGGACGCTGGAGCAGTTGAACGTCACGCCGCTCCGGCGCTGGGAGCTGATCGTGGGGAAGCTGCTGCCGTATGGGCTGATCGCGATGGTGGACGTGCTGCTGGTGGTCGCGGTCGCGGTGGGCTGGTTCCAGATCCCGCTGCGCGGCAGCTTGCTGCTGCTGCTCGCGATGTCGGCGATCTACGTCTTCAGCACCCTCGCGCTCGGCCTGTTCATCTCGACGATCTCGGACACCCAGCAGCAGGCGATGATGACGTCCACGTTCTTCTTCCTCACGCCGATGCTCTATCTGTCCGGCTTCATCTTCCCGATCGAGAACATGCCCCGCGCGATTCAGCCGGTGACCTACCTGATCCCGCTCCGGTATTTCCTGGTGATCGTCCGCGGCATTTTCCTGAAAGGCATCGGTCTCGAGCTGCTGTGGCCGCAGGCGCTGGCGATGTCCGCCTGGGGGCTCGGGATGCTGGGGCTCGCGGTGGCGCGCAGCCGGAAGCGAGCCTCTTAAAATCCCAAGCTCCAAATCCCAAATCCCAACCACTCCCAACTCCCAAATCCCAAATAACGCCCAACGACCAAATCCCAACCCCGCTGGTTCGCGAATCTGTGGCTTGGGATTTGGTTGTTGGGATTTCCTTGGAGGTTGGGATTTGGGAGTGGTTGGAGCTTGGGATTTGGAGCTTGGGATTTGACTCCAGCCCTCACGAATTTCGTGTAGCACGTCTCGAATCGGCACACTCCCGGGCCGATTGCTCCTCCCGTCACTCATCCCACAGGCCCGGACTGTCGAGCGAAATCCGACATTTCATCGACAGGAATGTACTGGCACGTCGCGTGCTGACCAGCCAGTCAATCCCCGCAGTGGATCGTCGCGCCGGCTTCGTCCGTCGCAAGGAGTTTTTCGGTCATGAAACGTCTGTTCGCATTTCTGCTCGCCGCTCTCTGCGTTGCCGCTCCGGCGATGGCGCAGGGGCAGCAGTCCGGCACCCTGGGTGGCCGGCTGTCTTCGTCCGACAACCTCGGGCTGCCCGGCGCCACCGTGACGGTGGTCTCCGAGTCGCTCCAGGGTGAGCGCACGACTGTCGCCGACATCAACGGTGTCTACAGCTTCCCGGGCCTGCCGCCGGGCAGCTACACCGTCAAGTTCGAGATGGATGGCATGTCGAGCGTGCAGCGGACCGCACGCGTGCCGCTCGGCGGCGCGGTGACGATGGATCAGGTGCTGAGCATTGCGCCGGTCGCTGAAGTGGTCATTGTGAACGGGGCACGGCCGGCGCCGGTGAGCTCGCCGGCCGGCGCGTTCAACCTGCGCGCCGAGCAGTTCTCGCTGATGCCGGTGGCCCGCACGCCGTTCGGTCTTGCCGACCTGGCGCCCGGACTCACCGACAACACGCCGAACAACAATCAGGTGACGATCGGCGGGGCCTTCGCCTACGACAACGTGTTCCTGATGGACGGCGTGGACATCAACGACAACGTGCTCGGACAGCCGAACAACCTGTTCATCGAGGACGCGATTCAGGAGCAGCAGGTGCTGACCTCCGGGATCTCGGCCGAGTACGGCCGCTTTGGCGGCGGCGTCGTCAACGTGATCACGAAGAGCGGCGGCAACCTGTTCTCCGGTGCGTTCCGCTCGAACTTCACCAACCCGGCCTGGGGTGTGGAGACGCCGCTCGAGAAGAGCGTGGGCACGACCCGCGCCAGCAAGCTGTCGCCGACCTATGAGACGACGCTGGGTGGTCCGGTGGTCCGCGATCGCGTGTGGTTCTTCGGCGGCTCGCGGATCGAGCGGACGACCACGCAGGGCACGTTCGCGCAGACCCGGATCCCCTATACCAGCCGCAACGACAACACCCGGTACGAGGGCAAGCTGACCGGCACGATCGCCAGCGGCCACACGCTGCAGGGCTCGGTCATCGACAACCGCACGGACCTGGTGCAGCCGGCGTTCGGCGGCAGCATCGATCCCGCGGCGATGACCACGCCGTCGACGCTGAATCGCCTCTATGTGGCGAGCTGGCGCGGCGTGCTCGGGTCGCGCACTTTCGCGACCGCGCAGTACTCGCAGAAGAACTGGAAGCTGCAGAACGCCGGCGGCTCGAGCACCAGCGTGTTCGATTCGCCGATCATGACCCGCGGCACGACCGCCGGCGTCCCGGGCGGCGTGCAGTACAACGCGCCGTACTTCGATTCGACCGACCCGGAACAGCGCAACAATCGCCAGTTGACCGGCAGCGTCTCGCAGATGCTCTCGTCGCGCCGCGCCGGGACGCACGAGGTCAAGGGCGGGTTCGAGTACTTCGTCTCGACCCGCGTCGGCGGCAATTCGCAGACGTCCACCGGCTACGTGTTCCAGACCGACTACAAGCTCGACGCGAACAACCGCCCTGAGCTCGACGCCAACGGCGCGCTGATTCCGCGGTTCACGCCGGGCGTCTCGCGCGTGCAGGTGTGGCAGCCGCAGCGCGGCGCCAGCATCGACCTGACCACGGCGTCGCTCTTCGTCACCGACCACTGGGTGGCGGCGCGCCGGCTGACGTTCGACCTCGGCCTCCGGTTCGAAGCGGTGAGCAGCAACGCCACCGGCGGGGTCTCGACGGTCGACGCCAAGACGCTGGTGCCGCGGCTCGCGGCCGCGTTCGACCTGACCGGCGACGGCAAGACGATTCTCCAGGGCACCTACGGCCACTACGCCGGCAAGTACAACGACGTCCAGTTCTCGCGGAACGCCAGCGTCGGCAACCCGGATCGTTACGTGATGCAGTACACCGGGCCGGCCGGCGATGGTCGCGGGTTCACCGCGGGGTTCGATCCCGCGAACTACACGACCACCGTGAGCGGCACCTTCCCGACCGCGAACGTGTTCTTCGCCGACGACATTCACGCGCCGCTGACCAAGGAGTACACGGTGGCTCTGGCGCGTGAGATCGGCCAGAAGGGCTATGTCCGCGCCACCTACGTCAATCGGCAAGGCGACCGACTTCGTCGAGGACTTCATCACGGTGGACGGCGGACGCACGACCATCACGCTGAACGGCCTGCCGGCCGCCTTCGACAACATCGTCTACGCCAACACCGACCTGGCGCGCCGTGAATATCAGGGGCTCGACATGCTGGGCGCGTATCGGTTCAACGCGTCGCTGGCCGTGAACGGCCAGTGGGGCGTGCAGCTCGAGAACGACGGCAACTTCGAGGGCGAAGCGGCGAACAACCCGGCGATTCCCTCGCTGATCGCCGACAATCCCGAGATCTTCGTCGCCGAGCGCAGCTTCCCGATGGGGCGCCTCGATGATTTCCAGCGCCACAAGGTCCGGGTGTGGGCCACCTACAGCCTCGACATGAATCAGTTCGGCCGGCTGGACATCGCGCCGCTCTATCGCTACAACTCGGCGCGCACCTTCAGCCTGGTCGCGGCGGCGGTGGCGCTGACCCCGGCGCAGAGCGTCAACCCCGGCTACGTGCGGCTGCCGTCAAGTCAGCCGGTGTTCTTCGGGGCGCGGGGATCGCAGGAGTTCCAGGACTACGCGCTGATCGACCTCGGCGTGACCTACGGCGTGCCGGTGTGGCAGTCGCTGCGTCCCTGGGTGAAGCTCGAGGTGTTGAACATGTTCAACAACCAGCAGCTGATCGCGTGGGATACCACGGTTGCGGCCGACCTGACCGGACCGAAGGACGCCAACGGGCTGCCGCTGAACTACGTCACGGGACCGAACTTCGGCAAGGCCACCGCGAACGCCAACTACGCACGGCCGCGCCAGGGCATGGACGGGGGACGCACCTTCATTCTCGCGGCGGGCGTCCGCTTCTAGGACCGGGTCATTCTGGAGACAAGGGCCAGGGCGCTTCGGTGTCCTGGCTGTTGTTGTGTCTGCGGGTGTCAAGGGAGAAGGGATAAGGGAGAAGGGAGAACTCAGGCAAGGGCAGAAGGCAGATTGTGCCACTTTCGACCACGCTTCACCTTGGCTGCTTCTGCAACTTCCTCGGGCTGCTTTTCAGATTCGCCGGCAATTCTGTTCGGTCCGCGGATTGCCATTTCTCTCCGGCATGAGCGGCAAGCCGTATGACATCCGAGAGCGGACCTATCTGTTTACCCGGCAGGTCGTCGCGTTCGGGCGACAGGTCGTAACTCTCCACGACTTCGTTTTGAATCGGCTGGTATATCAGCTGGTGGACGCAGCAGGATCAGTGGGGTCGAATCTCGAGGAGGCGGGCGACGGCCAGACGAAGCCGGACTTCATCAACAAGAATTGCATCGCTCTGAAGGAGATCAGGGAAGCCAAATTTTGGCTGCGACAACTCCGAGATGCTGAACCAAAGCGCTTCGGAACGCTCACTGCGGCGTTGATCCAGGAAGCCGAGGAACTCAGATTGATCGTCTCGACCATTATCCTGAACTCGAAACAGAGCAAGTCTCGCGGCGAAGATGGATGAGGTCTGCAATCGCGTTCGCCGTTCTCCCTTCTCCCTTCTCCCTTGACACCGCGCTCCTACTCGGCGCGAAGTGCGACCACCGGATCCACCCGCATCGCCCGCCGCGCTGGAATGTAGGCGGCGGTCAAGACCACGACCACCAGCACCGATGTGACCGCGCCGATCGCCAGCGGATCCCCGACCTGTCCGCCAACCAGCGCACTGGCCAGGACTGCGGTCACGCCGAAGGCCGGTGGCAGCCCACACGCCACACCGATCAGCGCCAGCCGCGCCGCATCGGCCACGAACAACCGGACCAACCCGGCTCGGCCGGCGCCGAGCGCCATCCGCACGCCGATCTCCCGGGTGCGTCTCGCCACCATGTAGCTCACGACACCGTAAAGGCCCAGCGCGGCCAGCGCCAGCGCGATCGCTCCGGCCACTGACAGCATGCGGCTCAGCCCGCGCTCGCCATTCATCCGGTCGGCGATGTGCGCTTCGAGCGTCTTCGGATCGAAGATGGCGATGCTGCCGTCGAGCGCCCGCACGTCCGCCTCGAGGGCCCGCAGCGCGTCGCCCGGTTCTCCATCCACCCACGCGATCAGCGCGACGTCGTCGTCAATGCTGCCGCCGGGCAGGTAAGCCATGGCCATCGGCGCTTCGCCGAGCTCGTCCACGATCGTGTTGGCCGCTACGCCGACGACTTCGAGGAAAGGCCCGCGCGGACCGCCCAGACTGAACCGCTGCCCGACCGGGTCCTGGCCAGGCCACTGCCGGTCGGCCAGCGCCTGGTTCACCACCGCGGTCGTCCGTGGCGCGCGCATGTCGGCATCGGTCAGCGGTCGTCCGTGCACGATCCGGATGTGCATCGTCTCGAAGAACTGCGGCCAGACCTGGTTGAAGGCGACCTCTGGCAGCGCCACGTCCGGATCCTGCGGGGCGGCCGGGCAGCGTGAGACCGCCGATCGAGACCCGCCCTCCCAGCGGCACGAAGGTGGCCAGAGTCGCCGCGTGCACGCCCGCGCGCGATCGCACTCGATCCAGGAGCGCTCGTTGAAATCCGTCGGCGCGCTCGGGCGTGTAGCGGTGCATCTTCAGGTTGAAGGCGAGCGCGACACGGCCCCGCGGATCGAACCCGACGTCCACGCTGCGCGCGACGGCCAGACTCTTCAGGAAGAGTGCCGCCGTGAGCAGCAGCACCATCGACAACGCCAGCTGACCGGCGACCAGGGCGCTCTGCAGCCGCGATCGGCTGCGCGCGTCTCCAGAGCCGCTCGCGCCCTTGAGCGCCGGGGCCGGCCTGAGGTTCGAGCTGCTCAGCGCCGGCGTCAATCCGAACACGACCGCGGTCGCGAGGCTGAGCGCCGACGTGAACAGGAGCACCCGCCGATCAGGCGCCAGCGTGGCGTCGATCGTTACCCCCGTGAACTGCAGAAGAGCGTCGGTGAACCAGAGTGAGAACAGCAGGGCGGACGCGCCTCCCGCGCAGGCGAGCACGCCGCTTTCGACCAGCTGCAGCCTGAGCAGCCGCAACCGGCTGGCGCCGAGTGCAATCCGGATCGCGATCTCGCGCCGTTGCGCCACCCCCTTCACCACCAGCAGGTTCGCGACGTTCGCACATGCGATGAGCAGCACGGTCAGAGTCACGCCGAGCAGCATCGCGGCGAGGGGTTTCACCTTGTCACGGTCGCCAGGGTTGATGCCTCGCACCGGGGCGACCTGCACGGTGAAGCCGTCGTGGGAGTCCGGGAAATCTCTGGCGATCGCGGCGGCCCGTTCGCGCACCACCGCAGCGGCTTGATCGATCGTCACGCCAGGCGCGAGCCTTCCCACACCCGTCAGCCACCACGAATGTCGATTCAGAGGACTGCGGTTGTCAGGGTCCGCTTCGCTAACGAGCGTCAGTGGAATCCACAGGTCCGCGTGCTCACTGACGTCAACGCCCCTGAAGCCGCGCGGGGCGACCCCGACGACGGTGAAATCGCGGCCGTTGATCTTGACCGCCTGGCCGATGGCCTCGTCACGGCCACCGAACAGGCGCTGCCAGATTCCGTCGCTGATCACCACACCGCGCTCGCTGGCAGCGGCCGGCGATGCCGCCAGCATCCGCCCCCGCGCGGCGGAAACGCCGACGACGTCGAAGAAGTTGTCCATGACCGCTTGGGCGTTGAGCCGCAGCGCGCCGCCGTCCGCGGCGAGATTGCCCTGGAAGAAGCCGAACGCCGTCGCGCCACGGAGCACGTCGAGAGCATCGAGGTCGGTCACGTCCGGGTAGGTGAGGTTGCCCCGCGGACCGTTCGGCTTGGTGCTGGCCGATGACAGCCAGATCAGCTCGTCGCCGCGCTCCACCGCGAGCGGCTTGAACAACATCACGTTGATGATGCTGAAGAGGGCCGTGTTGAGGCCGATGCCGATGCCAAGCGTGAGGATGGCGATGGCGGCGAATCCGGGACTGCGCGCCAGCGAGCGGACGCGTGCCTGAAATCCTGAGTCATGAAATCAGCGCCAGCGAAAAGCCTGCCATCCGCGATGTGCTGAAGCAACATCAGAACGCGCAGGGAGTTAGCTCAATGGCGGACGGTCCTGATCATCGGAGCGGTTGTCCGCATCCGCGCAGTGAAGTCCCGCGTACGCGACTCTCGTGAGCTTCACGGTCGGTTGGC
Source organism: uncultured Acidobacteriota bacterium (assembly GCA_963717745.1). Taxonomy (GTDB): domain Bacteria; phylum Acidobacteriota; class Vicinamibacteria; order Vicinamibacterales; family 2-12-FULL-66-21; genus JACCXG01. The sequence continues at coordinate 200,171 of CAVQXJ010000029.1, read as the reverse complement.
AGTTTCCAGGAGTTCTCTCCTACTGGCAACTGGCAACTGACTACTGGCTACTGGAATCCCCCAGGGACCTCACCCGCCCCGCCAAGCGCCTGGCGCAGGGCGGTGATGAAGCGATTCGCGAAATCCGGGCCGAGGCCCTGCTCCTCGTGCTTGAAGTAGACGAACGCGTCGGTCACCCCGGGCAGCATCGCCACGGTCGTGGCCCAGCGCTCGATGTCCGCCTGCTGATACCCCTCGTCTCGGAGCCGCAGGTACGCATAGTCAGCGGTGACTTCAATCGGGGTGCTCATCTTCTCGCTGTCGGCGAAGCAGAGCGCGACGCGGCGGGTGCGCAGGGCGTCGAAGACATCCGCATCGTGCCACGAGGGATGGCGGAACTCGAAGGCGGCGCGGGTGCCCTCCGGCAGTACTTCGAGGAAGTCGCGCAGCACCGCCACGTCTTTCTTGAACGTCGGCGGCAACTGAAACAACAGCACGCCCAGCTTGTCGCCGAGCGCCTGAGCGGTGCGGCAGAATGTCTGCGTCAGCTCCTCGCAGCGCTGCAGCTTGGAGTCGTGCGTGATGCGCCGCGGTGCCTTGAGCGTGAACGAAAACCGATCGGGTGTGCCGGCACTCCAGCCGCTCAGCAGCTTCTCGTTGGGCATCCGGTAGAAGGTGTAGTTGATCTCCACGGTGGTGAAGCGCGCCGAGTAGTACGCCAGCATCTTGTCGGTGCTGAACTTCTCGGGGTAGAAGGTCCCGCGCCATTCCGGATAGTTGTAGCCGGAGGTTCCGACCAGCACGCGTTGCGGCATCGGGAAAGTTTAGCCTGCCGCGCGCCGGCACACCTCCGCCGCGAAGTCGACAATACGGCGCTCCGCCCAGTAGCCGTCGTCGGCGCCGGCAGGCTCGAGGAATCCGCAGTGGCCGCCGTGCGGCGTGACCACGACCCGGACGTGCGGATTCGATGTCAGCGCCGGATCGCGGAACAGACCGGCCGGCACGAACGGATCGTCGGCCGCGCTCATCACCAGCGCCGGCACCCGGATCCGGCCGGCGACGCGCATGGCGCTGGCGCGATGGTAGTAGTCCTCGGCGCTGGCAAAGCCGAAATGCGGCGCGGTGAACGCTTCGTCGAACTCGCGGACCGTTCGGACCGCGGGCAGCCGATCGAGCGGAAAGCGGCCGGGGAAGCACTGATCCTTCCGGCGCATCCGTGCTCTCAGCCCCCGCACGAAATTCCACTGATAGATCGCGTTCGGCCGCCGCTCGAGCGAGCGCACGCAGGCTTCGAGCTCGATGACCGGGGAGACCGCCGCCACGCCGCGCAATTGCGGCGGCGGCGCGTCGCCATAGTCGCCGGCCAGCTTCAGCGCCAGGTTCCCGCCGAGTGAATAGCCGGCGATCACGACGTCGGTGATGCCGTCGCGTGCGGCGACCTCATGCAAGACGACTTCGGCGTCGTGGGTGAGGCCGGAGTGGTACAGCCCTGCCGCCAGCTGCTCGGTTCCCCCGCAATTCCGCTGGTTGAGGCGGATCACGTTGAAGCCGGCGGCGAACGCCTTGTCGGCGCAGCCGCGCATGTAGTGCGCGACGCTCGAGCCCTCGAGGCCGTGCAGCAGGATCAACAGCGGATGGCCCGAGCGGCCCGGCTGCCAGTGGCAGTGGGCGAGCACGCGCGTATCGGGGGCCACGTCGAACAGCCGCTCCTCGGGTGCCGGCAGCCGCGGAAAGCTTCGGGCGCGGCCCCAGCAGTAGATGGTCATCCAGTGGCCACCGCCGCGCGTGAATCGTGGGGTGTAGTCCGACATTCAGGGAATGCGATAGACGCGGATCGCGCCCGCTTCGAAGGCGAGCGGCAGGGGAAAGGAATGTTCGCTCACGACGTAGGTCAGTCCATAGCGGGTGCCGAGCGTGTGGATGATGTCGACGGAGATTGCCGGAAAGTCGGCGATCTCCCGCAGCCGGTCCCGGGTGCGGAACGCAATCGTTCGATCGTACATGCCGATGGCGGCGTCCTTCGTGCCTTCGACGAAGACATCCCGCGCCCCGGCCATCCGCAGGCTGGTGCCGTAGCGCGCCGCGTGCATCGGATCGGCGAGCCAGCCGCTGTTTTTCGGCGTGGTCAGCGCCCAGGCCGCGACCCGGCCCCAGTCGCCGGGCACCGCCGGTTCGAACAGCGGACGGTTCGGGAACTCGACCCGCATCACGTAGCCGCCGCGCCCGATCGCCAGCAGCGCGATCGTCGCGGCGACGATCGCGGGACGGATCCGCGATGTCACTCCGCCCTCGGCGAGCGCCCAGACCACGTAGATGGTGGCGGTGAAGTCGAGCATCCAGAAAATGCGGGCGGGCTGCAATTGAATGGCGAGCGCCACCCGCGCCGCATTGAGCGCCAGCGCGATCGCGAACACACCGAGCAGCGACAGGCACCCGGTCACCAGGCCTCGCTCATGGTCGCCGGCCAGCCCGGACCTGCGACGCCAGCGGTAGATCAGCAGAATGATCGGTAGGTAGGCCAGGTTGGTGATCCACGCGGACAGGGGCCACCGAAGGGGGAACAGGTACTCCTTCTCCGAGAGCGCCTCGAGCCACTCGGCATCCATCAGCGTGAGCCGGCCGGCCAGCGGGCCGAAGGCGAACGTCCACCAGGCGACGATCGCCACCACCGCGATCGCGATCGGCACCGGCCATCGGGCCCGCGCCGTGGCGATCGTCGCGACCGACAGCCAGACCGTGAACCAGAGCGTCGTGGTCGGGTGCAGCGATCCCGCGGCGACCAGCGCCAGCGCCGAGAACACCAGACGTCCGCGCAGGAACGCCGCTACGGCGATCACGCCGAATGCGAACGCGAGCTGCCGCGGATGGAAGTAGCCCTCGAGGCTGTTGGTGCCGGATTTGGCGATGGCGTGGCGCAGTGTGCCTGCGGCGAGCAGGGCCGCGACCGCCCAACGGCTGCGATACAGACCGGCCCCGATCGCGGCAATTCCCGCTGCCAGCAGCACCAGCGTCGTCAGATAGAGGGCGAGGAACAGCGCCGGCAGGTCGGTCGTGGTGCGCCGCGCGATCGCCGCCACGGTTTCGTCCATGAAGGTGAGATGCGCCTGCGCATCGAGGATCGGCCGATCGTTGGGGAACAGATCCGGATCGAGCTGCCGCATCACCGCCGGCCCATAGAACGCCAGGTCTGACGCTCCGTAGCGGTAGCCGGCGGAATTGGCCGTGGCGAGCAGGACGAAGGGCACCGCGGCCAGCACGAGCACGAGCGCCCAGTCGCGAGTGCCGAGCCTAGAGCCCCGAGTCCCGAGCTCCGCCCTAGCAGGCTGCTGAAAAGTAATGCCGACAAGGGATAAGGGATAAGGCACAACCGTGAAGCTTCTATTTTCAGCCATGGCTTTCTGAGTTCTCCCTTTTCCCTTCTGCCTTCGCCCTTGACACGCGGGGTTTTCATCAGCCCGCTAGACTAGACTAGAACTCCTACTGTTCATCCGCGGTCGGCCCATAGATCGACGGCAGCGGCACGTTCTTCAACCGCAGGTAGACACTCAACTGACCGCGATGATGGATGATGTGATTCATCACGAAGCTGCGCAGCGCGCTGATGCGGGGCATCGTGAACATCTCCTGCCCGCCCTTCTTCAGCGTCCACGGCATGAGCAGCTCTGCGTCGAGTGCCGCGGCGAGCTTGGCGCGTGCGGCGGCCACCTTCCCGTCGAATTCCTTGACCAGCCCCGCCGACGAGTCGGCGAGCTGGCGCTGGCTGTCGGGCGGCAGCGAATCGAGCTCGAACACCGTGGTCTCGAGCGTCAGGCTGCCCCAATAGGGGAGATTGGCGATGTGCGCGGCGAGCCGTCCGAGCGTCATCGATCGCTCGTGCGGTTTCCACCCGAGCTCGGCGTCGGGCACGCGCTCGAGCAGTCGCCTGGTCGTCGCCATCTCATGGTCGAATTCCGGTAACAGCGCATCCCGCAACGCCATCGTCTCTCGCTCCTGCTCGAGGGGTCAGACCAGCGTGCTGACCGCTAGCGGCCGAAATTCACTTTGGGCAGCTGCTGCGCCGCCGCGGGCGCCTCGAAGTACGGGTACTCCTTGAAGCCGAAGACCTTCGCGGTCACGTTCGACGGGAAGCGCCGGCGTAAGGTGTTGAACTCCTGAACCCGTTCGTTGTACCGCATCCGTTCGGTCGCGATCCGGTTCTCCGTGCCCGAGAGCTCGTCCATCAGCCGCTGGAAGTTCGCGTCGGACTTCAGGTTCGGATAGTTCTCGACCACCACCAGCAGTCGCGCCAGCGCGGACGACTGCTCGTTAGCGGCTTTGATGGTCTCGTCTGGCGTTTTTGCTCCGGCCATCTTCTCGCGGGAGGCGGCGATCGCGGTGAAGATGTCCCGCTCCTGCGCGGCGAAGCCCTTGACCGTCTCCACCAGGTTCGGAATCAGATCGTTGCGCCGCTGGAGCTGGTTCTGCACCTGCCCCCATTGGGCTTTGATCGCTTCCTCCGAGCCCGTGAAGCGGTTGTATGAACAGCCTGATGCGGTGGCCGCCGCCAGCACCAGTGCCGCCTTCATGAACCATCGACGTTGCATATCCATCTCCTGACTCTAAATCCCAAATCCCAAGCTCCAAATCCCAACCACTCCCAACCTCCAAATCCCAAAGCGGACCCAAAGCCCAATTTCCAAAGACTCCCAAAGCCCAACTCCCATTGGGATTTGGTCGTTCGGCGTTAGTTCTTGGGACTTGGAGGTTGGGAGTGGTTGGGATTTGGAGCTTGGCGACTTGGGATTTGACATGACTCACCAACTGCCGCTCGCGCCGCCGCCGCCGCTCCGGCCGCCGCCGAATCCGCCGAAGCCCCCGCCTCCGCCGCCACCACCCCCGAAGCCGCCGAAGCCGCCGCCAAATCCTCCGCCGAAGCCGCCGCCGAACGGGCCGACGCCGCTGTTCCAGCCGCTCCAGGGGCCGCGGCCCCAGCGTCCGCCGGGCCGGCGCCGCCGCCGGTTCGACAGCATCGTGATGATGATCCAGACGATCAGGATCACCGGCCAGGCGCCGAATCCGCGGGGGGCGCTGATCGGCTGGCGCTCGCGCGGCACGTCCTGCAGCTCCACGCCGCGGCGCGCGGCGATGCGGTTGATGATCCGCGTGGTGCCCGCCTGCAGTCCCGCCCCGTACGCGTTGTTGCGAAACTCCGGCGTCATCACCTGACGGATCGTCTCGCCGGCGAAGCCGTCGGTGATGAACTCCTCGAGGTCGTAGCCGACTTCGACCCGGACCTGGCGCTCCTTCAGCGCGAGGACGATGAGCGCGCCGTTGTCCTTGCCCTTCTGGCCGATCCCGCGGCCGCCGTTCTCGAACATGCGGACGGCGAAGTCGTTGATGTCGGTGAACGGCTCCATCGACGGCACCGTCGCGACCACCACGACATCGCCGGACGCCTTCTGCAGCGAGAGAATCCGGCGCTCGAGCTCACGCTCGTCGGCAGCGTCGATGACGTTGGCGAAATCGTTGACCGGCGCTGGTCAGCGCCGGCGGCGCCGCCGACTGCGCGTGCGCGACCGGGCCGGCGCCATAGACGCAAGACGACGTCAACGCCCAGGGCGCGCGGCCCAGCGAGGCGGGCACCGTGCGCTCATCGGGCTCATGTCGGATACGGTTCGCTCACGCTCTCCAGCGATCCACTTCTTGCCAGAGTCGTTCCACCGCGATCAGGTAGCGCGCCAGCAGCGCCGAGGGATCGGCGATGTGATTCGCATCCGCGGCGGCGACTTCACGGACGAATGCCGGCGTCAGGCCCGCCCGCTCGGCCGCGCCGCTGTCGAGCTGTTGCAGGTTGGCGAGGAGCGCCGACAGGGCCGGCGCCGAGGCCGCGACCAGCCGGGCGACGAGCGGGGGACTGCCGCCGGTCTCGACATACCCCTCACGCAGGTGAATGAGATGGCTCTTCGCCTGAAGCTCGCAGCCGCGGCGCAGGTCGGCTTCGCTGACCTGCAGCCCGGCAAGGATGTCCTCTCCGGAAATGAGCCGATGATTCGCGATGATCCCGCCGTACTCGACCGGGAAGACGTCGAGCGTCCGGAGGAATTCTTCGCGGCTCAGCAGCAGCGGCACCGCTGCGCCGGCGCGCCGCCAGTCGCCGGTGCGTGGCGCGCACGCGGTCAGGTCGTGGAAGTCCAGCCGATCGACCAGCGCCAGCGTGTGCACGCCATCGGGATCGTCGGGAGCGCCGTACGCCACCAGCGATTGCAGGCGGGCGCCGAAAATCCGCCGCAGATCCGCCGACAGCGTCTCGAGTGCCGGATGCATCCATTCATTATGACTGCTTCGCTATCCGCGGCCCGCAGTCCGTGGTCCGCGGTCCGGCAGACCGCACGAAGCCGTCTCGCTGCCAATCTGGGCGAGAAGGCCGCTGCGATCAGCCTGTGTCTGACGGCGTCCGCGACCCGCGATGCCGCGATCGCCTGCGGACCGCGGACTGCGGACTCGCGAGCCCGACTGACGACCCGCGGACTGCGGACCACGGATAATGGGCTGAGATGGAACTGCGCCGGCTCAACATCGGCTGTTTTGGGGGCGGCACCGGTCTCCCCAACCTGCTCGGCGGACTGAAGGCCAATCCATGGCTGCACCTGAACGCGGTCGTGACCATGTTCGACAGCGGCGGCAGCTCGGGACAACTCCGCGATGAGCTTGGCGTACTGCCGCCGGGGGACGTGCTTCGCTGCGCGCTGGCGATGGCGCGCAACGAGCGCGAAGCGCGCCGGCTGCTGCTCGCGCGCCTGTCGATCCCCAACGCGCTCGGCGGTCACACCGGCGGCAACCTCCTGCTCTCGATGATGGAGCGATACAGCGGCGATTTTCTGGCCGCGGTGCAAGGCCTGCGATCGCTGCTCGGCGTGAAGGGGGAAGTGTGGCCGGTCAGCGTCGAGTCCGCCAGCCTCTGCGCCCAGTACGGCGACGGCAGCACCACCAGCGGCGAAGTCGAAGTCGACGCCGGGCAATCCGCCGGTCATCAAATCGCACGGCTCTGGCTCGAACCGTGGGTCAATCTGCACCCCGCGGCCGCGCAGGCGATCGGGCAGTTCGACGCGGCGATCATCGGGCCCGGCAGCTTCTACACCAGCCTGATGCCGATCTTCCTGGTTCGCGGCGCCCCCCAGGCGGTCCGGGAGGTTCGTGGCCCGATCGTGCTCGTCAGCAATCTCCTGACCGAGGGGCGCGGCATGTGGCACTTCACCGCCGGCGAGGCGGTGCGCGAGATGAGCGCCATCATCGGCCGGCCCATCGACGTCGTCGTCGTCAACACCTCGCTGCCGTCGGAGGCCACGCTGGAGAGTTACCGCGTGGAGCACAAGCGGCCCTTGACGCTCGGCGACGTGCCGGACACTTGCGAGGTCGTGACCGGGGACTTCTGGTGCGGCGAGATCGCCCGCCACGATCGCCGCCGCCTCGCTCACGCCATCTGGGCCGTCCTCGCCCGTCGTCTTTTTTGACCCTTTATGCCCCTTCTTGCCCTGCAGCGCGCCGGACTCGCGTTCGGACATCTGCCGCTTTTCGAGGATGCCGATCTTCAGATCGACAACGGCGAGCGCATCGCCCTGATCGGCCGCAACGGGTCGGGAAAGAGCAGCCTGCTGCGCGTCCTGTCGGGCGATCAGGCCGTCGATGCCGGCACGCTCTGGCGCGAGCCAGGGCTCCGGATCTCGCGCCTCGATCAGGATGTGCCGGTGGCCGTCGACCGCACGGTGTTCGCGGAAGTCGCCGCCGGGCTCGGCGATCTCGGGAGCCTGGTTGCCGACTACCACCAGACCGCCACCCGCATGGCGGAGACCCATCATCGCCGACGATCTCGAACGGCTCGGCCAGCTGCAGCACGCGCTCGAGGAGCGTGACGGCTGGCGGCTCGAACAGAAAGTCGAGCTGATCGTGTCGCGTCTGGCGCTGCCCGCCGACCGCCGGGTCAGCGAGCTGTCCGGCGGCTGGCGCCGTCGCGTGCTGCTCGGACGGGCGCTGGTCTCGGAGCCGCATCTGCTGCTCCTCGACGAGCCGACCAACCATCTCGACATCGATGCGATCCGCTGGCTCGAGGAGTATCTGCAGGGGTATCCCGGCGCGATCCTCTTCGTGACCCACGACCGCGCATTTCTCAGCGCCATCGCCACCCGGATCGTCGAGCTCGATCGCGGCCGGCTGACCTCGTGGCCCGGGAAGTACGCCAGCTATCTTCAGAAGAAAGACGCCGCCCTCGAAGCCGAGGCGCGCGAGCTCGGGCGGCTCGACAAGAAGCTCGAGAAGGAAGAGGTGTGGCTGCGCCAGGGGGTGAAGGCGCGCCGCACCCGCAACGAAGGGCGTGTCCGCGCCTTGATGGCGCTCCGCGCCGAGCGCGCCGCCTACCGTGCGGAATCCGGCCCGGTCCGGCTCGCGGTCGACGATGGGCAGAGCACCGGGAAGCTGGTGTTCGAAGCGGAGCGCGTGTCGAAGTCGTTCGGCGGCCGTCCGATCGTGCGCGACTACTCGCAGCGGATCCTCCGGGGCGATCGGATCGGCCTGATCGGTCCGAATGGTTCGGGCAAGACCACGCTGCTGCGGCTGCTGGTCGGCGAGATGCCGCCCGACACCGGCGAAGTGCGGCAGGGATCACGGCTGCAGATTGCCTATTTCGATCAGCAGCGCGAACAGCTCGATCCCGACGCGACCATCGCCGACAGCGTGAACGAGGGCAACACCACGATTCTCGTCAACGGCCAGCCTCGGCACATCGTCGGGTATCTCGCGGACTTTCTGTTTCCGCGCGAGCGGGCGCAGTCGCCGGTACGTTCGCTGTCGGGTGGCGAGCGGAACCGCCTGATGCTGGCGCGACTGTTCGCGAAGCCGGCCAACGTGCTCGTCCTCGACGAGCCGACCAACGATCTCGACGTCGAGACGCTGGAGCTGCTGGAAGAGCTGATCGGCGCGTTCGACGGCACCGTGCTGCTCGTCAGCCACGATCGCGCGTTCCTCGACAACATCGTGACCAGCACGCTGGCGTTCGAAGGGGACGGGGTCGTCCGCGAGTACGTCGGCGGGTGGGCCGACTATCTGCGACAGTCATCGGCGGGAACGGGCCGTCGCGGGGCGACGCCGGAGTCGGCCAGCCGGCCCGCCCGCGGCGCGGCCACTGTTGCGGCAGACGCCGTCGTCGCTGCCAAGCGGAAGTTGTCGTTCAAGGAACGCCGGGAGCTCGACACGTTGCCGGAGCGGATCGCCGTGCTCGAGACGGAACACGCGGGACTCAAGACCGAGATGGAGTCCACCGATTTCTACAAGTCCGGCCCCGATCGCATTCGTGCGGTCATGACCCGCCTCGAGACGGCGGGGCGGGAGCTCGACGCGCTCCTCGCGCGGTGGGTGGAGTTGGACGAGCGCTCGTGACTGTTTCACTCCTGCACGGGGTGTGCCGTAACGGGACACCCCGCGCCGGCAGCATCCGAGTGGCCCCGCCAGGATTTCGCGTATTCACGCCTGAATATACGCGTTGAGCGTTCGAGTTTGGCTGGTACTTCCATTGCTGTCTTGTCTACACCGGACACTCGAACATGCCAACTACGGACATCGCACTCGCCGACGCACCGTCGCCCTCGGTGCTCGCCGCCTTGCTCGGAGAGATACCAGAGCCTTCAGGGCGCGATCGACGTGTGCACGAACGTCTCGGCGCGCACGAGCTCGATTGGCTGAAATCGGCGCGGCTCCGGTTCGGACCGGTGCTGTCGCTGATCGACCTGTCGGCTGGCGGCGCGCAGTTCGAGACCAGCGCCCCGCTCCGTCCCGGATCGAACGCGGTGCTCACGATCAGCGGCCGCGGCGTGACCGAGACGGCGTCGTTCCGCGTGCTGCGCTGCGAGGTAACCAGCGTGCAGCAGCAGGGACTGGTCTACCGCGGCGCGTGTGTGTTCGACCGGATGATTCAGATCCCGGGAACCCCGTCACAGGGATCCGTGACGTTGCGCGAGGACTCCGCCGGCCGCGATGAAGTCGTGAAGCTGATTCGCGAGCTTGCGGCCCGCAGTCCGGACCCGGAAAAACTGGCCCGGGTCATGGCCGAGATCCGGACGGCCGTCGAGCGTGGCGAGTCACCGGATGCGGTGCTGGAGCTCGTGGCACGGGAGCTGGCAGGAACGGTCGCGGCGGTGGCCCGGGTGACGACTCCGGCGCGCGCGAGCGCCAGCCCGCCGAAACCGGCGCCGGTGGTGCGGAGCGCACCAGGGGCGACTCCCGCTCCCGTGACGGCCCGGCCCGCCGCCGCGCCGCTGTCGCCCGTGAAGACGGTCGCGGCCCAGACCGCCGCGCAGCCGCCAGTGCCACCCGCCGGTGCCCACGCGGCCACCGGCTCCGGCTGGAACAAGCTGGTCGTGCGCTATCTCGATGGGACGCTGCTCAAAGGCTTCTGTCAGGATTTTCATCCGACCCGTTCGTTCTTCCACCTGACGCCGTCGATCACGCCCGGCGCGGAGACGTCGATGGTGCCGATGCAGCAGCTGAAAGCGGTGTTCTTCGTGCGCGATTTCGAGGGGGATCCGGACTACGTGGAGGGCCGGACGTTCGTCGAGCGTCCTTCAGGGCGCAAGGTCGAGATCACCTTCGCGGACGGCGAGCTGATGGTGGGCTCGACGCTCGGCTATCGCACCGACGGCACCGGCTTCTTCGTCAGTCCCGCCGACGGCGACGGCAACAACCTTCGGGTGTTCGTGCTACCCGGTGGTGTGAAGCGCGTGCGCTATCTGTGAGAAAGGCCGTCGTACCGTAGACCGGAGTCCGTCGTCCGTAGAGCAGCGAACGGACTACGGACCACGAACCACGGACTAGTGCGACATCGCGTAGAGGAGCACATTGATGCCGACGGCATACCCGTCGGGAGAGAAGTTCACGAAATAATCGCGATCCTCACCCTCGCGCTCCCAGGCGTCGGCAATGTCGGTGTTGTGCGTCATCAGCACCATCAATCGCCCTTTTGCGTCGGCAATCCCCCGGAAGTGGACGACCTCGGTCGCGGCGCCGCGCTCCGACGTCACCCGGTACGGCCGCCAGATTCGAATTGACGGAATCTGCGGCAGCTTCACCACCTGGAACATCGTCCGATACATCGGGTGGGTGAGCGGAATGTCGCGGATCGGGTAGTCGTCCGTGGGCAGGATCTTCGAGAGCTCGACGCTTAAATGCTCGAGCGCCTCGTCGCCCCAGAAATCATCGGCCCACAAGAACCCGCCTTTCAGCAGGTACTCGCGCAGCCGGGCGATCTCCTCGTCTGTGAAGCCGGCGGTGCCGGCATCCGACATCTGCACCCAGGGACACTGGAACAGAAGAGGGTCGGTGGCGCGGACCACCACGTGGTTGGGCTCGCCGTCGGCCCCCCGGCTGACCGCGGTCTTGGTCAGCTCGGACAATCGGATGGATAGATTCTGATCGGCGCCGGGATAGTCGGTCCCCCAGCCCATTCCGCCTTCTTCGCGCACCACGCTCGTGTACATCAGCCGGCAGAAATTGAACCGGCCGTCGAAATCCTGCGCCGTCGCGAGACGGGCGCGTACGCCTCGGCCGCGGCCGAACTGCTGCGCCGCGACCACGGTGCCGAGCAGCGCAACGCCGATGAGAACGGTCGAAGTGATCCGGCGCCCCCGCATCATGGCCGTTATACGACGGTTCCGGCAGTAACGAAACGCCCGCCTTCGAATTGTCACAGCCGCAATCCGCTGTCCGTGGGCCGTGGGCCGTGTTCAGGCGGGGCCTGAAGGCCCTGCCCTACCGTCTGTAGCGCGGGGGCTTCAGCCCCCGCGCTAGTCGCCGCCCATTTTCACAAGCTGCGAAAAGCCCCCCCTACATCCGGTGGAATATGCCCACGTATACTTGCCTGCCGCGCCGAGCCTTGGCGGAGGCGGGACGGGCGTCTGGAGGAGAGATGCAGCAGCGACACGCGGACTCGTCACGCACTTCTGATTGGCCTCGACCCCGGCTGACGATGCACGGGGTGGCCGTTGCGGTGGCAGTGCTGGTGATGGTATCCGGTGTCGGGATGTGGCCGAGTCCGATCCGCGCGGCCCGAATGGCTACGTCGCCGATGCAACCAAAGCCGGTGGGAAAGTTCCTCACCCAGCCGCTGGTCAGCGATCTCTACACCGCGGATCCCTCCGCGCACGTGTTCAACGGCCGGATTTTCATCTACAAGGTCACCGAACTGAAGCATCGCGCCGACGGGTCGATCGAAACGATCGATGCCTATGTCGAGTGATCGGAGGGTGACGCCTCGAACGACTTCGTAATCAGGTCGTCGATCGCCCGCCTGGCGTTGTCCTGCACGTGCCGGGTGCCCGTGCCGGTGAAGTGCGCGTGGGTGATGATCGGCGTCTCGGTCAGCGGCTGCCAGGCCTCGTCGCTCCACGCGAACCAGCCGTCCTTCTCCTGGTCGAACACGAACAACGGCTTGTTGCACAGTTTCGCGAACTCCGCCCCCCAACCGGTGCCGCCGCGCACGGTGTCGTCCGCCTGGATCACGCCGACCACGTAAATCTCCTGGCCGTTGTTGACCTGGTACCACAGCGTCTGCAGCACCCGCCGGATCTGCGGGCTGTCGGTGTAGCGGCGGTGCATCAGCCGCGACACGTACCCGAGGCTGACGTCGCCAGCCTGCAACTCCTCGTGATTCAGCACCCGCACGCCGCGGTGGCGGGCGATGGTGTGGCCGTCGAAGGTGAAGTTGACTTCCTCGATGCCATGACGCTCGGCGCATTCGCCGAAGGCGGCCTCGGCGCCGGGCGCGCCGCCGCTGAACAGGATGACGTCTGCTTTTTTCATGCGCGTGCTTTCGCGGATGCCTTTCGTGGTGTGGGAGAGGCCTTGGTCGTGTTTCGTGGGGACTTGGCCGCCGGAGCCGCGGCCGTCCTCCTCGAGGGCTTGACCGCTCCGGCGGCTTTCTTGGGTGCGGGCGCTTTCGGCGCGGCCGCCTTTCGTGCGGTCGCCGGCGGTTTTCGGCCCGCCTTCAGTGCCGCGGCGCGCTCGATGATCTTCGCGAGCATCGCGCCGGCTTCGCCCCCTTCGGCGGGGCGGTGCGAGACCCAGACGTCGGGATTGTCGGCGGCGAGGATGTCTTCGAGCTCGCCGTCGCTCTTCACGCTGCGCGGCGCGAACTCAGTGATGTCGACATCGCCGGCCCAGTCGTCGCGGTGTTTGATGAGCAGCCAGCTGCGGGCATCGCCGCCGCGCGACCCGTAGCGGCCGCCGGTGCGCACCAGCACCCACGATCCCTTCAACTTGTATCCGTCGAGGGTGAACTTCAGGTCCCCCTTCTTCAACGCCGCGTCCACGTCCTCGGATTCCGGCGTCCAGGTCCCTTGATCCCACAGCATCACGATGCCGGCACCGTAGCCCGAGGGGATCACCCCTTCGAAGGTGCCGTACTCGAACGGATGATCCTCGACGTGCATCGCCAGTCGCTTGGTCTTGGGATCGAGCGACGGCCCTTTCGGCACGGCCCACGACAGCAGCACCCCCTGGTGCTCGAGGCGGAAGTCGTAGTGCAGGTGGCTCGCGAGATGCTTCTGGACGCAGAAGAAGAGGCCCTTGTCAGGCTTCGCGGTCTTCGCGCGCTCCGCGGCGAGCGTCAGGTCGCCGGCAGGCTCGGGGGTCGCTTTGAAGTTCCGCTTCTGTTTATATTTCTCGAGCACTTGAATCCCTAATCCCTAATCCCTAATCTGAATCACTAATCCCGAATCCCGAATCCTGAATCCCGTCCGAACCCGCGAACCCGCGAACCGCGAACCCGCGGTCTCAGTTGACTTCCCCCATCATCCGCTTTATCGGCGGCGCGATCAGCAACAGGAGCACGCCGGCGACGATTCCGAACAGCGCGACGTTGGTGAAGAGCGTCGGGAGCGGCATCGACTCGTAGAAACCGGCGAGGCGCCCGGCGATGAAGTTGCCCACCGACGTGGCCAGGAACCAGACGCCCATCATCAGGCCGGCGATCCGGGCCGGGGCCAGCTTGGTCATGGCGCTCAGGCCCACCGGGCTGAGGCACAGCTCGCCGAAGGTGTGCAGCAGGTAGACCACCGTCAGCCAGAGGGGACTGACCTGGACTCCACCCTGGGCCAGCCGCGCGGCGATGACGAGGATCCCGAATCCGGCGCCGACCAGCATCAGACCCAGTGAGAACTTGACCGGGGTCGAGGGTTCCTTGCCGCGGCGGCCGAGCGACAGCCACAGCCACGCGAACACCGGAGCGAACCCCCAGACGAACATCGAGTTCATCGACTGGAACCAGCTGCTCGGATACGACCAGCCGAGCACCGTGGTGCGGGTGTCACGGTCGGCGAAGAGATTGAGAGTCGAACCGGCCTGTTCGAAGAGCGACCAGAAGAGCGCCGCCGCCAGGAAGAACACGCCGATGGCGTAGAGCCGCTTGCGTTCCTCGGGGGTCCAATCGCCGCCGAGGAACAGCCAGCCAAAAAACAGCACGCAGATGGCCAGCAGCAGGTAGCCGGCGCCATCGGCGATCTGTGTGGCGGTGATTGGGAGCACGCCGGTGTAGGTGCCGCCGCCGATGATCACCGCGATCGCGAGAAGCACGAGGCTCCAGATCACGGCTTGACGCCGGGCGGTCTCGTGCGCCGACGGAGAGGCGGCGGTGGCCGGCTGGAGCCCCGCCTCACCCAGGTACCGTCCGCCGAGGACGTACTGCACCACGCCGATCACCATGCCGAAGCCCGCCGCGGCAAAACCGGCGTGCCAGTTGACCCGCTGCCCCAGATACCCGCAGATCAGCGGCGCGATGAAGGCGCCGAGATTGATCCCCATATAGAAGATGGAGAACCCGGCGTCCCGCCGCACATCCCGCGGGCCGTACAACTGTCCGACGATCACGCTGACGTTGCCTTTCAGCAGGCCGGTGCCGATGACGATGAGGAAGAGGCCGAGGTAGAAAGTCGCCAGGGTGGGGAAGGCCATGCTGAAGTGGCCGCAGGCGATCAGGATGCCGCCGTACAGGACGGCCCGTCGCTGTCCGATCACGCGATCGGCGAGCCAGCCGCCCGGCAGCGTGCTCATGTACACCATCGACGTGTAGAGGCCGTAAACCGCGCCCGCGGCCGCGGTGTCGAAGCCCAGTCCGCCGTTCGACACCGACGCGGTCATGAAGAGGATGAGGAGCGCCCGCATGCCGTAGTAGCTGAAGCGCTCCCACATCTCGGTGAAGAACAGCGTCGACAGCCCGCGAGGATGCCCGAAGAACGCCCGGTCGTGCGTCGCGAGCGCCGCGTCGGTGGGGATAGCCATGAGGTAAGAGCATAACCGGGGTCCGCGATCCGTGGTCCGCAGTCCGCTGTCCGCAAGATCTCTCAGTCGTTCGAGACAGCGGGGCTGAAGGCTTCGCAATCAGCTGGTTGCCGCGCCGTCGACCCCGCTGGCTCGAGCGGTTCGGTCGCGGACCGCGGACCACGGATCGCGGACGGCCATGCTAGCGTTTACTCCCCAATGTGGTTCTACCTGACCGCGGTCCTCCTCTACCTCGTCGCGCTGGCGGTGATGGGCGTGTGGTGGGCGCGCTCGAGCTCGAACAGCAGCGACGACTTCATGGTCGCCGGCCGGGCGCTGCCGGCGCGGGTGCTGGTCTTCACGCTGCTGTCGACCTGGATCGGCTCGGGCAGTCTGTTCGCCGGTGCGGGGCTCGGCTACCGGGTGGGGCTGCCCGCGCTGTGGCAGTCGGCAGGCGCGTGGGTCGGGATCGCGGTGATCTTCTTCCTGGCGCCGCGGGTGCGGCGGCTGGCGCAGTTCACGGTGCCCGACATCCTGGAGCTCCGCTATGGCCGTGCCGCGCGGCTGCTCGGGACGATCACCATCGTGTTCGCGTACACCGCGATCGCCGCCTATCAGTTCCGCGGCGGCGGCCGGCTGCTGCACCTCGTCTCCGGTCTGAATCCGGCAACCGGCGCGGCCATCACCGCGGCGTTCTGCGTGTTGTTCACCGCCGCGGCGGGGATGCGCTCGATCGCGCGGCTCGACGTGGTCAACGGCCTGATGATGCTCGGCGGCATCGGCATCGCGCTCGTTTACGTGCTCGGGCGCGCGGGAGGCGTGGCGCCGGCCCTGGCGTCGGTGCGGCCGGATCAGGTCACGGTGTTCGGCGCGCTGGCGCCGCATCAGGCGCTCGGGCTGTTCCTGCCGACGCTGTGCCTGCTGCTCGGCGAAGCCAACATGTATCAGAAGTTCTTCTCGGCCCGCGACGAACGCGCCGCGCGGCGCTCGGTCGCCGGCTGGATCGTCGGCACCATCGTGGTCGAATCGATGATCGTCGCGCTGGGCCTGCTCGGCAGCGCGCAGATTCCGGGACTGGGCGTCGCCGACTCGGAAGCCATCGTCGTGCGGCTCGCCGTCGACGTGCTGCCCTCCATCATCGGCGCCCTCCTGCTCGCGGGCTGCGCCGCGATCATCGTCTCCACCGCCAGCAGCATGCTGCTCAGCCCGGCGACCAACCTGGTCGCAAGATGTCTATCAGCGCTCCATCAACCCTGCCGCCCCCGCCAGCCACACCGTCTTCGCCACCCGCATCGCCATCGTCGCGCTCGGCGCCATCGGGCTGGCCGCCAGCAGCTTCTTCCCGACCGTGCTCTCGATGGCGCTCTGGGCCTACACCATGTATGGCGCCGGCATCACGCCCGCGCTGATCGCCGCGCTGGTCTGGCCCGCCGTGACACCCCGCGCCGGGACCTGGTCGATCGCCGCGGGCATGTCGATCACCCTGCTGTGGGAGCTCGCCGCCCTGGCGCGCGGGAGCGCGGACGCGCCGCTCTATCCGCTCGGGATCCAGACGATCTACCCGGCGTTGGTTGCATCCGTGGGCGCGCTGATCGCGCTGACGCTCACGAGCGCGCCCCGCAGAGCCGTCTGAGTCTCTTCGGGAGGGTGTCCGCCGTCACGCTGCCTTCATGTCCACGGCGCCTGCGGCGCGCTGGCGCTTCAGCCTTCGCTGACGCTACGGCGGACAAGTCGCGCCAGGACGAGACGACGACACGACGATCACGACGTAAGAAAAACCTTTGTGAGTCACTTCGACGGACGCTGCCCGCCAACGGGGAGAGCCATTGATACGTGGCCGGACGCTCGCATCGGAGGGCACTTGGACGATGCCCGAACTTGCCCTCGTGCCCGCAGCATAACGTCGTTGTCGTCGTGTCGTCGTATCGTCGTGCCCCGCGCGGAGCGCCCGTGAACACAAAGGCAGCGTGACAGCGAACAGCGGCCACTATCAGCTCGCTGCCGTGGCGAACCGCGAACCCGCGAACCGCGAACCCGCGACATGGGACAATCAAGGCCGTGCGGGCCCTCCTCATCTCCACCTACGACCTCGGCCGGCAGCCCTTCGGGCTGGCGTCGGCGGCGGCGGCGCTGGAGGCGGACGGGGTCGAGGTGCGGTGTCTCGATCTCGCGAAGCAGCGGCTCGACGAGACGGTGGTCGCCGAGAGCGATGCGGTGGCGTTCTTCCTGCCGATGCACACGGCGACACGGCTGGCCCTCCCGGTCGTCGACCGGATCCGCGCGATCAATCCGCGGGCCCGGCTGTCCGCGTACGGGCTCTATGCACCGCTCAATGCCACATTGCTCCGTGAGCATGGGGTCGAGGACATCCTCGGCGGGGAGTTCGAGGACGATCTCGTGCGAACCGTGCGCGGAGAGCTGCCGGCCCGCCCTGAGCGGAGCCGAAGGGTCGCGGGGTTGGCGGCGGTGCCTGTCGATGGCGATCCCCGCCCGGTGGTGCCCCGCGTCACCTTTCGCATCCCGGTCCGAGCCGGGCTGCCGCCGCTGTCGCAGTACGCCTCGCTCCGGCTCGGCGATCAGCGGGTGGTCGCCGGTTATACCGAGGCGAGCCGCGGCTGCAAGCACCGCTGCCGGCACTGTCCAATCGTTCCGGTCTACGACGGCCGCTTCCGTATCGTCCCGATCGACATCGTGCTCGCGGACATTCGCGCGCAGGTGGCCGCAGGGGCGCGGCACATCACCTTCGGCGATCCCGATTTCCTCAACGGCCCCCGTCACGCGCGCGACGTGATCGCCGCCTTCCGCCAGGCGTTTCCCGGAATCACCTACGACGTCACGATCAAAGTGGAGCACCTGCTCGCGGATCCGGCGATCATGCCGCTCCTCCGGGACACCGGTTGTCTGTTCGTGACTTCCGCCGTCGAATCGATCGACGACCGGGTGCTGGAGCGGCTCGAGAAGGGGCACACGCGGGCCGGGTTCGAACGGGTGGCCGCGTTGAGCCGGGAGGCGGGGCTCACGCTCGTCCCGACGTTCGTGGCCTTCACGCCGTGGACGACGCTCGACGGGTATTGCGAGCTGCTGCAGTCGATCGAGGCACTCGATCTCGTGGACCACGTCTCGCCGGTGCAGCTGGTGATCCGGCTGCTGATTCCCGAAGGCTCGCGCCTCCTCGAGCTGGACGAGGTGCGGGCGATCGTCGAGCCCTATTCGGCATCATCGCTGATCTACCCGTGGCGGCACGCGATCCCGGACGTGGACGCGCTGCAGCGCCGGCTCGAAGCGATGGTCGGCAGGCGGCTGATGTCTGATCGGCAGGAGCTGTTCTCGCGGGTCTGGGAGGCGGCGCATGCCGCGGCCGGGCGCCCATCGGTGCTGCGCCGCGAGACGCCCCGTCGCGCGCGCGCGGCGATCCCCTATCTGGACGAGCCTTGGTACTGTTGAGCGGAGCCGTCGACAGAGCAGGTGGCTCTGATATGACCGGGCGGGTGCTGGTGCTGTCGACGACCACCGGCTACCAATTGCGATCGTTTGGCGAGGCCGCGTCGGAGCTCGGCGTCGAGCTGATCTTCGCGACCGATCGCTGCCACACGCTGGACGATCCGTGGCGGGACCAGGCGATTGCGGTCAGGTTCTACGACGAGGACGGCTCGCTCGACGCGATCGTCGCGGCGGCTGAAGATCGGCCGCTCGACGGGATTCTCGCGGTGGGCGATCGGCCGGTCGTGCTGGCGGCGCGGGTCGCGAAGGCACTCGGCCTGCCTGGCAATGCGCCCGACGCCGCGCGAGCGAGCGCGAACAAGCATCTGAGCCGCGAGCGTCTGGCGCAGGCCGGACTGCCGGCGCCGGCGTTTCAGCGGCTCACGACGGCGACCGACCTTGCGGCCCGCATGGAGGGCCTGCGGTATCCGGTCGTGCTGAAGCCGGTGGCCCTGTCGGGGAGCCGCGGTGTGATCCGCGCCGACACCCCCGGTGAGCTGATCGCGGCGTTCCGCCGCCTCTCGGCGCTGCTGGCCAGACCCGAGATCCGCGCCCAGCGCTCCGGCGTCGAAGACGAGTTGCTGATCGAGTCGTTCATTCCAGGGCGTGAGTACGCGATCGAAGGGGTGTTGACGCACGGGCAGTTCACGCCGTTCGCGGTCTTCGACAAACCCGACCCGCTCGACGGCCCGTTCTTCGAGGAGCGGATCTACGTCACGCCTTCACGGTTGGGGGCGGTTGAGGAGCGGGCGGTCGTGGACACCGTGCACCGCGCGGCCGCTGCACTCGGCCTCACGCACGGGCCGGTGCATGCCGAGTGTCGCGTCAACGCGGCAGGTGTGTTCGTGCTCGAAGTGGCGGCGCGTCCGATCGGCGGTCTCTGTTCGCGGGTCCTGCGCTTTGGCGCCGGCGGCCACTCGTCGCTCGAGCACGTGCTGCTGCGCCACGCGCTCGGCCACGATCTGTCGCAGGTGTCGCGCGAAGCCAGCGCTGCCGCGGTGATGATGATCCCGATTCCGGCACGCGGCCTGTTCAAGCGGGTCGCGGGAGAGGACGCGGCCCGGGCCCACCCATTCGTCGAAGAGGTACGGATCACCGCGAAGATCGATCAACTGATCGAGCCGCTGCCGGAAGGCGGCAGTTATCTGGGATTCATTTTCGCGCGGGCGGCGGAGGCGGCGATCGCTGAAGCGGCGGTGCGCGAGGCCCACCGCCACTTGACGTTCACCATCGCGCCCGCGATTGAGGTGGGTCGTCCGGGACCGGGCTACTTCGCCTGCTGAGGGACGTAGCCGGGGGGCAGCGCCGCCCCTTCGCCGAAGAAGAACTCCTCCATGTGTTTGGTGATGAGCTGCTGCGCCTCCTTCTGCCACGGCATGAGGCGGTACTCATTCAAAATCATTTTCATGCGCTCTTCCCACATCTTCCACGCATCAACCGAGATATTCTCGTAGATGCGTTGGCCGAGCTCGCCGGGCCACGGCTGGGCGTCGAGCCCGGGCAGTTCCTGCTGGATCTTCTGGCAGAAGACCATACGCTTGCCGGGGCTTCCGGATGGGGGTCCTTCACTGGCGCTCATAAGGGGAGTTTAACAGGCTTGGCGGCGGTCGGCCGATACCTCGAATGTCGGGCCCCCAACATAACCTCATGTGTAAGGTTGGGTGTAGTGAATCGTTGCAAGACGGAGTGGCGTCTCGACGTTTCGGGATCGTCCCCCAGTTTTTCGAAGCAATTGCCCCGCTGCCTTGGCCGGCGTGGGGACAAATGCTGGCACGGCGTTTGATTACAAAGCCCGACGTTAGCAGTAGTGTCGAGGAATTGCGTGTGACCAAGGACGACAAAACCGAACGAGACCCGCGGGACGAACCCGTCGCGCCCGTCACTCCGACCGACGAACCGCAACCTGCTCCCGTCCAGGACCCTCCGGCTGAACCCGGTCGCCCACCGTTGGTCGTGGCGAACAAGTCTGGAACGGGAGCCTCCAGCGAGAGACAAGATATGAATGATGCCGCAAAGGGTCGAATCGTGAACGGCGAACGCAAAGAGCGCCGTGGGTTTGCGTCGATGTCGCCCGAGAAGCAGCGGGAGATCGCCAGCAAGGGTGGCCGTGCCGCCCATCAGAAAGGGACGGCCCACGAGTGGACGTCCGAGGAAGCGCGCTCAGCAGGTCGCAAGGGAGGGCAGATCAGCCGCGGCGGACGTGGCCGGCTTGATCGAGAGCCCCTCGGGTGCACCGTCGGCTGTAATGGGGCCGGCATCCGATCGTCCTGAGGAGTTCAGCGGGCAGTAGTGTGTGAGAGAGAGAGGCGTTGCGTATGTGGAAACGGGCATCAACGGCGATAGTCGTGGCAGTCGTGGCAATGGCCGCGACGGCTTCTGCACAGACAACGTCAGCTGCGGCCGGGAGCCAGCAGCCGGCGACGACGTCGCCTCAAGGTGCGCAGCCGGCGGGGGCGCAGGACCCGGCGGCTTCGAGCATGATGACACCGGCCGAAACGCGGCCCGCGACCACCACCTTCATGGGGGACACGGGACTGTGGTTCGTGCCGACGGGCGAAGTGTTGCCGGCGAAGCGCTGGTCCTTCAGCCTGTACCGCGTGAACTTCGACTACAACGAAGGCTTCACCGACGTATCCAACTGGCCGATCACCTTCGGTGCGGGGCTGGGCGGCAAGGTGGAAATCTTCGGCGCGGTGCAGGGAGTCCGGCGCATCGACCGTGACGCACGCCCCATCTTCTTCAACTCACAGGGTGGCGGCGTCGCCAACGAGTATCCCTTCGTGAGGGGCGGATGGTCGGGAAACCAGTTCGGCGACGTCTGGGTCGGCGCGAAGTTCAATCTCGCGTCCCAGTTCGAACAGAAGCCGGTGGCGTTCGGCCTCCGCGCGCTCGTCAAGCTGCCGACCGCGAAGGACGATGACGAGGGCGTGGGCACCGGGAAGCTGGACTTCGCGTTCGACGCCATCGTCAGCAAGGAAATCAACGAGCGGGTCGAGGTCTCGGGCTACGGCGGAGTCATCGTCCGGGGCAAGCCGGCTGACGTCGAGATCTCGAACGGGATCCGCTGGGGCGTCGGCCTCGGTCTGCCCAGCCGGAAGAACCTGCGGCTGACCGCTGAACTGCACGGCGAGGCCTATACCGACGACACCCTCACGCTGTCCCGGTCGCTGATTGGCGAGGACGGGTCGATCGCCCCGGGGTCGACCAATCTCGATTCGCCGTTCAATGCCTCGGTCGGCCTGACCTGGCAGAGCAAGAAGGGCATCTTCGCCGGTGCGGGTCTGAACTACCGGGTGAAGATGGACGGGCGCTCGGAGTTCGGGTCGTTCGAAGACGAGACCGGCGACTCGCTGGGCTTCCAGTTGCGGCTCGGGTATCACCCCGGCGTGCGCATCTACGTGCCGCCGCCGCCCCCGCCGCCACCGCCGCCCCCGCCGTCGCGCGACGTCGCGAACCGGCCGCCCACGGTGCGCGCGCGGTGCGAACCCTGCACGGTGGAAGTCGGCCGCACCTCGACCGTGACCGCCGACGCCAGCGATCCGGACGGCGACCCGCTCACTTACAAGTGGAGCGCCCCGGCCGGGAAGTTCACCGCCCCTGCCGATCGTCAGACGCCCTGGACCGCCCCGATGCAGGAAGGGCCAGTGCAGGTCACCGTCGCGGTGGCCGATGGCAAGGGCGGCACGGCCAGCGATACGGTCACGATTCAGGTGATTCGTCCGGCGCGGAAGGAGATCGTGTTCGAGGACGTGCACTTCGACTTCGATCGCTACTCGCTGCGGCCGGAAGCGACCCGGGCCCTGGACGAGGCGATCCGGACGCTGCAGGAGAACGCCGACCTGCGGATCGAGATCGAAGGCCACACCTGCAACATCGGCACGGCCGAATACAACCTCGCGCTCGGCGAGCGGCGTGCGACAGCGGTCCGCGAGTACCTGGCGGGACGCGGCATCGGCGCCGACCGGCTCCGCACCGTGAGCTACGGTGAGGAGCGTCCGAAGCACGACAACGCTCGCGAGGAAACACGGCGCCTCAACCGCCGGGCCGCGCTGCTCGTCCGCGTGCAGTAAGGAGTCATGCGCTTCGTCCACCTCTACCTGATCGGCTACGCGATCCTGGTGATCGGAGCGCTCGCCGCCCTGTGGTATGGCGGGGCGCTCCGGCACATCGCGGCGATGTGGGTGGTCATCGGCGTGGTCATCGCGATTGGCCTCGGGATCATGCTCGCCATCTCGGCGGGAAAGCCCGACATCACCCGCGAATAATCTTCACAACTGAAGGATTCGACGCCGCCGCTGCCTTCGGGCGCGGCGGCGTTGTTTTGTCGCCAGGCCCCTCCGAATCACCCACGCCCGAAGCGCCGCGATCGTGCGGGAATGGCACAGCCTGTGGATACGCCTGTGGTGACCATGTCTGCGCGCGTGCTCGTCCGCTTTGTCGCCACTTCTGTGTTGCTCGCTACCCTGGTCGGGGCGGCTGGGTGCAAGGAACAGGGGGGCGTCAAGGTCACCAGCATGAAGTTCAACGGCGTCAAGGCGGTGACAGCTGGACAATTGAAGTCCGTCCTGGCCACCGGCCCGAGCTCGAAAATTCCGTGGGGAGAGAAGCAGTATTTCAGCCGCGAGCAGTTCGAAGCCGACCTGAAACGAATCGCGGCGTTCTATCACGATCGCGGCTACCCGGACGCGAAGGTCGCGTCGTTCGACGTGAAGCTGAGCGCCGATCAGACCGCTGTCGCCATCGTGCTCACCATCTCTGAAGGTGAGCCGGTGGTCGTCGAGCGCGTCGATCTGACGGGATTCGACGCGCTGCGTCCGATCCCGCGGGCGCGGCTCGAGGCAGCGCTGCCGCTCAAGGCCGGCCAGCCGCTCGATCGGGCGCTGCTGCAGGCGAGCCGCGAGGCCGCGCTCGACCAGCTCAAGGACTCCGGCTATCCCTACGCGACGGTCAGGCTGGCGGAAGCCCCCGGCTCGAGCGAGCGCCAGCACGTCGTGACGCTGGCGGCAGACATCGGCCCGTTGACCCGCCACGGCGCGCTCGACATCCAAGGCAACTCGAGCGTCAGCGACCACGTCATCCAGCGCCAGCTGACGTTCAAGCAGGGCGACATCTTCCGTCAGAGCAAGCTGCTCGAGAGCCAGCGCAAGCTCTATGCGCTCGAGGTCTTCCAGTTCGCCAACGTCCAGCCGGCGCGAGAAGAAGGGGAGAAGCCGCTCGAGATCCCGACCCGCATCACGGTGACCGAAGGCAAGCATCGCAAGGTCAACTTCAGCCTCGGGTATGGCACCGAAGAGAGAGGACGCGTCGAAGGGGACTGGCGCCACGTGAACTTCTTCGGCGGCGCGCGCACGGCGGGCGTGCGGGCGCGCTATTCGGGGCTCGACCGCGGCGTCAGGCTGGAGTTCAAGCAGCCGTATCTCTTGAGCCCGCGCTTCACGGTCGGCGTCCAGGGCCAGATGTGGCACAACGACGAGCCGGATCGTTCACGCTCGACAACATCGGCGGCAAGGTGTCGATCACGCGCGAGCTCGGACGCGCCGGCGGCCGGGTGTTCTCGTCGCGGCCGGCGATGACGCTGTCGCTGACCTATGCGAACGAATTCGAGGATTTCACCATCGATCCGCGCATCATCGCGGATTTCTCTCAACGCGACGATCTGATTGCGCTCGGTCTGGACCCGACACAGGGCGGCGTCGGCAGCGGCCAGCGGTCGTCGCTCAGCTTCGACGGCGGTCGCAACACGACCGACAACGTCCTGGATGCCAGGCGCGGCTACATGGCCGCCATGCATCTCGAGCACGCGGGATCGTGGCTCGGCGGCGACTACGACTACAAAGAGGTCACGGCGGAGGGCCGCTACTATCTATCGGTCGCGGGGAAGGCCGTGCTGGCCGTGCGCGCCCGCGGCGGCTCGATCGATCCGAGCGACGGCGACCTCGCGAACGTCCCCTTCTACAAGCGCTACTTCCTCGGCGGCGCCACCAACCTTCGGGGATGGGGCCGCTTCGACGTCGCGCCGCTGAGCGGCTTCGGCCTGCCGATCGGCGGGCACACGTTCACGAACTTCTCGACGGAGATCCGCGTGCCGGTCTGGCGCAAGCTCGGCGCCGTGCTGTTCGTCGACGGCGGCAACGTCTGGACGAACCCGTGGGACTTCAACCTGAAGGACATGCACTACGACGTCGGTCCCGGCCTCCGCTACAACACGCCGATCGGCCCGATTCGCGCCGATTTCGGCTATCAGCTGAATCGGATCGAGGGGCTGCTCGTCAACGGCAAGCCTGAGCCGCGCCGGTTCCGTTTCCACTTCAGCATCGGCCAGGCGTTCTAACGTGCTACGTGCAACAGCGCTCAGGGCACCGTGCGGTCCGACAGGCTGCGTGAAACGTAACACGTCCGATGCGAGGTGCCGTACGACGTGCACCGCACGTCGCCAGGAGCACAGTTGCACGTGCCACCGGACGGGGCACGTAACACGTAGCAGAGGGCTTCGTTGAGAGCGTTGCGCAGAGTGCTGCAGGTCGTCGCCCTGGTGGGCACGCTGATGGTGGGGATCGTCGCGCTCGCGCTGATCGTCTCGCAGACGCCCTGGTTCCGCGACTGGCTCCGCCGCTACATCGTCCGCGAATCCAAACAGTACCTGAACGGCGAGCTGTCGATTGGCCGGATCGGCGGCAACCTGCTGTTCGGCGTCGAGGTCAGCGACCTGGCGGTGGACGTGTCGGGGTCGCGCGTCGTCGCGGCCAAGATCGTCCAGGTCGACTACAACGTGTTCCAGATCGTCTCGAAGGGCGTGATCCTGAACGAGATCAAGCTGGTCGAACCGGCGATCGCACTGGAGCGGGATCGGAGCGGCTGGAATCTCGGGCGGCTGGTGAAGGAGCAGGAGCAAGAGGCGGACCGGAAAGGACCGCGGAAGCCGATCGAGCTGCAGTCGATCGAGATTGTGAACGGCCGGGTCACCATCGCCGATCGTGTGGGCGCCGCCGGGTACGTGCTGCCGACGACCATCGAGGCGCTGAATCTGAAGACCTCCTACGCCTACGCGCCGGTGCACTACTCCGTGGTCATCGACCGCCTCACCATGCGCGCCTCGTCGCCTGACCTGACGCTGACCGAGTTGAAAGGCAAGCTGGCGGTCCGCGACGACAACCTGTTCGTCGAGTCGATGTCGATCAAGACCGCGGAAAGCTCGCTGACCATCGATGGTGTGGTCGAGAGGTATCTCGCCACGCCGGTGCTCAAGGTCACGACCACCGGGACGGTTTCGCTGCCGGAGATCGGCCGCGTGATCCCGGCGGCGCGCGAGTACGCGCTGCATCCGACGTTCGACGTGAAAGCGTCGGGGCCCGCCGACAGGCTGGTCCTCGATCTGACCGTGCAATCGGAAGCGGGCAATATCCGCGGGCAGGTGACGTCGGACGTGAAGACGCCGGACCTGGCCGCGAGCGGCAACGTCGAGGTCGAGCGGCTGAATCTCGCGCCGCTCCTGAAGGACCCCGCCCAGCGGAGCGACATCACCGGGCAGGCGCAGATCGATCTGCGCTTCGCGAGCGCGCCGGCCGCGAAACCGGCGATCGATCGGCTCAGCGGGTCGTTCGCGTTCCGCGGACCGGCCGTCGTCGCGGCCGGCTATCAGGCGCGCAACGCCCGCGCCACCGGCACCTTCGCGAACGGGCGCCTGACGCTCGACGCCGGCGCCGCGGCGTACGGCGGCACCGCGACCGCCAAGGGCTTCATCGCGCTGCCGGCGCCGGGGCGGCGGCTGGCGTTCGACCTGCGCGGCAAGGCCGACGGCGTCGACCTGCGCGACCTGCCGGCGAATCTGGACGTGCCGAAGCTGGCGACCGACCTTTCGGTCGCCGAGTACCACGTCGCCGGGCTTGTCCACCGTAGCACGGAGGGCGAAGGTGGAACCGGTCCGGAGATCTCCGGCACCGCCCTCCTCAACCGATCGACCGTCGAAGGGGCGACGATTGGCGACGGGACATCAGCCGAGTTCAAGACCGGCGCCGCCGGGATCTCGTATGCGGCGCGCGGCACTGTGGCCGGGTTGAACGTGCCGCGGATCGGCCGCGTGATGAAGATTGCGGCGCTCGACAAGCCGGCCTACGACGGCACCCTGAACGGCGACTTCGAGGTGAGCGGATCGGTGCCGCGCACCACCGGCCGCGCCGCCGGGTCGCGGACCTCGACGATCACCGTCGACGCGCGCGGCACGCTTCGCGACTCGACGTTCATGGGTGGCCGCCTCCCGCAGCTCAGCTACGACACCAAGCTCGCCAACGGCGCCCTGTCGGTGACCGCCGACGGCCGCTTCGAGGGCTTCGATCCCGGCCACCCTGGCGAACCGCCCGGAACTGAAGGGCACGGTCACCGGCACGACGAAGATCACGGTGCAGATTGCCGACATCTCGGCTCCGATCACCCCGGCGGCTCTGACCGCCGAAGGCACGGTCGCGCTGGAGCCATCGTCGATCGGTGGTCTTGCCATCGACACGCGCCAGGGTCGACGGCCGATACGCGAGCGAAATCGCCGATCTGAAGACCCTGCAGGTCAGTGGACCGGACGTCAAGCTCGAGGCCTCGGGACGGGTGGCGCTCGACCGCAGCTCCGCGTCGAACCTGAAGTACCACCTCGAGGCGATCGACATCGCCGATCTCGGCGCGCTCGCCGGACAGAAGGAACTGGCGGGAGCGGCGATTCTCGACGGCACGATTACCGGCAACGCCGCGTCGCTGCAGACGACCGGCACGCTCGACGGCAGCAATCTCGGCTTCGGCAAGAACCAGGCGCTCGACGCCAACAGCAAGTACACGGTGACGGTGCCGGATCTGGACTTCAAGAAGGCGCACGTCGAGGCGGACACGTCCGCCACGTTCGTCAAGGTCGGCGGCATGCAGCTCAACGCGGTCACCGCGAAGACGACCTACGAGGGGGAGCGGCTCCAGTTCACGACGAACATCAAGGAGCAGCAGCGCGAGCTCGACGCCAGCGGCGACGTGATTTTTCATCCCGACCACCAGGAAATCCATCTGCCGCAGCTCGCCGCCCGCACCCAGGGGGTCGAATGGCGCACGGTGCCGGGGCCGAAGCGACGGTCAAGTACGGTCAGAACCGGATCGAGCTGCAGAACGTGCGGCTGGCCAGCGGCGATCAGGCGCTGACCGTCAACGGCGCCTTCGCATTGCAGGGAGACAAGCCGGCCGGCGACGATCAAGGTCCAGGCGACGCAATGTCGACTCCAGCAGCTCGAGACGCTGCTGCTCATGAATCGCGGCCTGGCAGGGAAGCTGTCGGCCGACGCGACGATCTCCGGCACGGTCGCCAACCCGCTCGTCGACGGCCACGTCGACATCGTCAACGGCGCGTTCCAGAGCTACAAGTACCAGTCGCTCAAAGCCGACCTCGACTACACCGGGAATCGCATCGGGCTCGACGCTACGCTGCAGCAGTCGCCCACCGAAGCGATCACCGCGAAGGGCTCGGTCCCGACCACGCTCTTCAAGAAGAGCAGCGAGGGCGGTCACGTGGCCGAGACCGCGGCGGATCGGATCGACGTCCACGTCCAGAGCACCGCGCTGAACCTCGGCATCCTCCAGGCGTTCACCACCCAGCTCACCGATGTCGCCGGCACGCTCGAAGCCGACGTGCACGTCACCGGGTCGGGTGAGGATCCGCATCTGCAGGGCCATCATCGACATCAAGGGGGGCGCCTTCGGCGTGCCTGCGGTCGGCATCTCCTACACGGGACTGAATACGCGGATCGATCTGGAGCCGGAAAAAGTCCACCTGCAGAAGTTCGCGATCGTGGACGAGGAAGGGCACACGCTTGAACGTGTCGGGCGATCTCGCGGTGCACGCGCGTCAGGTCGGCGCCGTGAATCTGGCGATCCAGGCCCGGAACTTCGAAGTGATCGACAACGAGCTCGGCGATGTCGGTGTCGACACCGACCTGAAGGTCACCGGCGAGCTGCGCCGGCCGCAGATCCGCGGCACCGTCCGGCTCGAAGCGGCCCGCCTCGAAGTCGATCGGATCCTGCAGTTGTTCTACGACCCGTATGCGATCGACGAATTGCCGCCGGTGGTGTCCGCCGAGGGCACCGCTCGAGAGCGGCACGAGCGCGCAGGACGCGACCAACGCCGCGCTGCGGCGCGCCGAGACCACGCCCAACGTGCCCGGCACCAAAGCCCAGGCCGAAGCCGGCACCGTTCCGGCACCGAGCGGTGCGTTCGCGCCGGTCGAGCTCGATCTGCGCCTGACGATTCCCGACAACCTCGTGCTGCGCGGCAAGAAGCTCCGCCCCGGCGGTCCGACCGGCGCGTCGCTCGGCGACATGAACATCACGGTCGGCGGCGACCTGCAGATCGTGAAGCCGGCCAACGGCCAGTTGCTGCTGCTCGGCGAAGTCGAGACCGTGCGCGGCACCTACGAATTCCAGGGCCGCCGCTTCGACCTGCAGCGTGGCGGGACGCTGCGGTTCCTGGGCGAGCCGCAGCCGAACCCCGCGCTCGACATCACCGCCACCCGCCTGATTCCGAACACCGGCGTCGAGGCGCGGATCCGGGTGCAGGGCACGGCGAAGGCGCCGCAGCTGTCGCTCACCAGCAACCCGCCGCTCGAGGAGTCCGACATCCTGGCGCTGATCGTGTTCAACCGGCCGGTCAACGAGCTCGGCACCGGCGAGCGCTCGTCGCTGGCGGCGACCGCCGGCGGCATCGCCACCGGCTTCCTTGCCGCGCCGCTCGGCGACTCGATCGGCCGCGCGCTCGATCTCGATCTCTTCGAGATCACGACGACGACGGAGGAGGGGGATCTCGGCGCGGGGCTGACGCTCGGCCAGCAGGTCAGCGGACAAGGCCTTCTTCAAGCTGCGGCAGCAGTTCGGCGAGCGCAACGTCACCGAGTTCCTGCTGGAGTATCAGCTCGCCGATTTCCTGCGCCTGCAGGCCACCGCCGCCCCGGAGACCTCTGGCTCGGCCAACCGCATCGGCCAGCGCCGCGTCGAGCGCGGCGGGGATCGATCTGATCTTCTTCTTCAGCTACTGACTGCTTAGCGCCCCGGTGGTTCGCGGCAACCGGGTGCTTTCAGCAGCAATCCGGGTGACTCGGGGGCCGGTGAGCTTTTACACGAGGGCCAGGAGTTCAGGAGGAAACCAATTTTTTCTTTCTCCTGATCTCCTGGCCCTCCTGTGATCGCGAGCGTTGCGAGCGACCCCGGTTGCCGCTCCAAGCGCCCGGTGGCTACTCCGAGCGGCCAAGGGTTGCTGCCGGGTCTAGTGTCTCCCCAGCAGCGCGACCTGGACTCGCGCGTCGTTGAAGCAGGCGCCGCCGGCCGAGGTCGGTCAGGGTGTCGGGCACCAGGGCGTTCGAGGTCGAGCCGTTGTAGGTGCTCTTGCGCCACAGCCCTTTCGGGAGCGCGACGGTGCCCGGGCACATGTCCTGGTTGACGGCGACCGGCACCTGCACCTCGCCGAGGTCGTTGAAGACGCGCACCGGATCGTCCTGGGTCAGCCCTCGCGCCGCGGCGTCGTGGGGGTGCATCTGCAGCATCGCCGCGCGCGCGCGCAGCTCGCCGAGCATCGACGACACCGTCTTCTCGCTGGCCGGCGAGATCAGCGCCAGCGGATATCGGCCGGTGCCTGGATCGTCGCGGTAGGCGTAGAGCCCGCCGGGGGCCTGGCTATCGAGCTCCGGCGGACACAGGTGCACCTTGCCGTCCGACGTGAGCGGGAACACGTCGACGAACTGCACCGGCGCCCCGCCGTGGGGCGGCGTCACGAAGCCCTGTTCCATCAGCTCGGAGCCGAGCGGCTGGGGCAGCCGGCCGCCGATTCGCAGCAGCGTCTCGATTTCCTCTTCCGCGGTGCCGAGCCCCAGGCGTTCGGCCAGCGCCGAGAACACTTCCGGGTTCGATCGCGATTCTCCGACCGGCTCGATCGCCGGGCGCACCAGCTGCAGGCCGATTGGGCCGTACGCCTTGGCGATGTCGTAGTTCTCGAGGAAGGTGGTGGCCGGCAGGATCACGTCGGCGTAACGGGCGGTGTCGGTGAACACCTGATCGAACACGACCGTGAACAGGTCCTCGCGCTCGAGCCCTTTCAGCACCCGGTTCTGATCCGGCATCGTCGCCAGCGGATTGCAGTTGTAGACGAACAGCAGGTCGATCGGCGGATTGTCGTACTCGAGCAGCGCGCGTCCGAGATGGTTCATGTTGACGATGCGGGTCTGCGGCTCGGGGACGTCGTCCATCCATGCCGCGGCCTTGATCCCGAGTGCCGTGGAGTTGCTCATCGAGAACCCGCCGCCGCGGACGCCGAACTTGCCGGCGACCGCCGGCAGCGCCAGGACCGCCGCCGCTGCGCTGCCGCCGTTGCGATTGCGCTCGAGCCCCCAGCCGCATCGGACCAGTGCCGGCGAGGTGGCGGCGTAGAGCTCGGCGAAGCGGCGCAGCTCGCCCGCCTCGATGCCCGCTTCCGCCGCCGCCCGCTCGATCGTCCATTCGCCGGCCCGCGCACGCAGCTGGTCGGCGCCCGTCGTGTGGTCGGCGAGAAAGGCGGTGTTCGCGTGGCCTTCCTCGAACAGGAACCGGTGCAGCGCCAGCGCGACCGGCAGATCGGTGCCGGGACGCACCGCGAGGTGCAGGTCGGCCTGCTTCGCCAGCGACGTGGTTCGCGGATCGACGACGACCAGTCGCGCCCCGGCTCTCTGCGCTTCGCGGAGGAACGGGACGAGGTGGATCCCCGACGCGGCGGGGTTGACGCCCCACAACACGATCAGCCGTGCCTGCGGGTAATCCTGATAGGTGACGCCCGCCATCTTCCCGTAGAGACCCATGTTGGCGGCGCCGGTCGGCGCGGCGCACACCGTGCGGGCGAGCCGTGAGGTCCCGAGCGCGCGGAACAGCGTCGCGTCGTTGGTGTCCTGCGTGAGCAGGCCGTTCGATCCGCCGTAGCAGAACGGCAGGATCGCTTCAGCCCCCTTCGATTCGCGCAGGTCCGTCATGCGCTTCGCGATCAGATCGAGCGCCTCGCCCCAGGTGACCCGCAGGAAGGTCCCTTGTCCCTTGGCCCCCTGGCGCACCGCGGGATAGAGCAGCCGATCCTCGCCGTAGAGCCGCTCCGTGAAGCGGCGCACCTTGCCGCAGATGTAGCCGCGCGTCACCGGGTTGTCGTGGGTCCCGTCGATCTTGACCACGCGCCCCTGTTCGACGGTGACGTCGATGGCGCACGAGTCGGGGCAATCGAGCGGACAGGCAGACCGGACCGTGGAGCGGCCCCAGGTTTCAGACGAAGGCATGAGGGGATTATCGCATCCAACTCACGCCCTCGATCGCCCCGCAGGGGCCTCGAGACGGCGGAGTCTATCGAGCCACCGGATCTCAAAAATGGAGCAGCGGAGGCAACGAAGAGAACGGAAAAGAAAATTATTGATTTCTTTTCCGGTTCCTCCGTTTTCTCCGGTGCTCCGTTTTTGAGATCCGGTGCCTTCGTAGTCTCCCCGAGGCGCGGAGTTGGGGATGGGCGTTGACGTCCGCAGCAATCGAGAGAGGACGACGCACGGTTAGACGTGACATCGCCCTCGATGGGGGTCCTCCGGGTCTGCCCGCGCGCCTCACAAGCCGTTCCCAGGCCAGCTGCGAGGCGATCTGGTGCTATTTGGCGCTGATATGCGTGCCTGAGCCGGACAGGGAGTCATCGGGATCGGAGACGAGGCGGCTCGTCGGATCGATCGATGTGGCTCCCGAATTTGAAACAGCAAGTGCAGTGCCAGGCTGGGGTAGACTGAGCCGCCAATCTGGAGCTCTGGAGGACACATGACATTCGCCGAACGCGTGGTGGGAGCCTTGAAGCTGGACGCGAACACTTTCGAGGATATCGAACGCGATCCGACGGCGATGGGGCAGGCCGTAGGCATCGTCGCACTCGCCGGGCTGGCCGGCAGCCTCGGCAGTATCTGGCGGCTCGGGTTCGGCAGCATGGCGTTTGCCATCGTCATCGCGATCTGCGGCTACCTGCTGTGGTCGGTGGTGGTCTGGCTGGTGGGCACCAAGCTCATGCCGGATCCGGCGACCAGCGCGGATTTCGCGGAAACCTTCCGTGTGATCGCCTTTGCCTCGTCACCAGCTCTCCTCGGCGTGGTCAGCATCATTCCGTTTCTCGGAGGGTTCATCGCCCTTCTGCTCACACCGATCATCTGGCTGTGGTCGATGGCGGCCATGGTCGTAGCCGTCAAGGCGGTGCTCGACTACGCCGACACCTTCAAGGCGGTGATCGTCGTCCTGATCGGCTTCGTCGTCTATCTGGTGTTCTGGGGAACGCTGATGGCGCTGACGTTCGGCGCGGCGCTGTTCGGCGGCATGGCGCGCTGACCAGTCGCACTAGGAACCGCCGCACCGCGGCGGTGTCTTAGTTGGGGAGCGGCCGCTCGTGACGATCACGAAAGCCCCCCTTCGCGCTTCGCGCTACGGTGGGGCAAGGAGTCCTCCGATGCGCTGGTTCATGCTCCCCGTGTCGGCGGCCGCTCACGTGGCGGCGTTTCTGCTCACATTGATCGTGCCTCTTGCCACCGGCGTGGAAGCACCCACGCCGTGGCCGGTTGCCGGCATTCGCGAGTTCATCGCCGTGACGCCGGTGCCTCCACCGCCGATGCTGCGCGCGGTGTCCGCGGTCGCGAATATCAGCCGCGCCGCCCCGACCTCGGCACCCGATCGCATCGAGCACACACCAGTGGCGCCGGCGATGGGGCCGGTCGTCGAAGGCCTGGGCAGCGACGTCGGCGCGGCGGTCGGTGTGCCGGATGGTTTCTCGACGGACGCCGCGCCGCTCGTCGACCTCCCGCCGCCCCCGCCGACGCCGGAGGCTCCGAAGGCCTACCGGCCGGGCGGTGCGATTCGGGAGCCGCGCAAGATCCAGGACGCGGCGCCGCAGTATCCCGAGATCGCGCGTGCGGCGCGGGTCCAGGGACTGGTCATTCTCGAAGCCATGATCGACGAGCGCGGTTTCGTGACCGGCGCTCGGGTGCTCCGGTCGGTGCCCCTGCTCGACGCCGCCGCGCTCGCCGCCCTGAAGCAGTGGCGATATACTCCGACCCTCCTCAACGGCATCCCGGTGCGAGTGCTCATGACCGTGACGTTCCGCTTCAGTCTGGGTGATCGCGACCTGTGACGTTGTTCTCCGCGCTCGTGCTCGCGTTGCAGATAGCGGCGCCTCCGGCCGCGGTTGACGTCGATCCGGCGCTGGCGGCGCTGGTCACCCGTTTCTACGAGACGCAGGAAAAGGAAGACCTCGCCGGATATCTCGCGCTGTGGAGCCCCAAGGCTGCGTCGGGGCAGCGCGAGCTGCAGCTCAAATACATTTTCGACACCGGCGACGACACCTTTTCCGACGTCGTGATCACCCGTGCGTCGGTGAGCGGCGAGACCGCGCGGCTGCGCGTGAGCCTGCGCCGCACCCGTACCTCTACCAGACCGGACGGAAGACCGCCGATAGTCACCAGCTACACCACGACGGTTGCGCTTGGCATGGAGAAGGCCGGAGGCGAATGGAAGCTGCTCAGCGAAGGGCCGGCCTCCGACGACGTCGCGGCGGCGCTGCTCGAGGCGAAGACCGACACGGCGCGCGAGGAAGTGCTCGCGGCCGAGACCGAGATCGGCGGCGGCGAGGTGGTCAGCTCCCTGGGGCGGATCGCCGGGGCGGCCGCGATGCGCAACGACTATCGGCGTGCCCAGGAGGTCTACGAAGCCGCGGTCCTGGTCGCCCGCCGCGGTGGGCTCAAGCGAGAAGAGGGCGAAGCGCTGCAGAACGTCGCCAATGCGTTCTACTTCCAGAACCAGTTTCCGCAAGCCCTCGCCGCGTTCGAACAACGGCTGACGCTCGAGCGTGAGCGTCAGGACGAGGCGGGAATGGCCGCGGCGCTCGCCGGCATCGGCACCATCCGTTACTCGTACGCGGAATACACCGAGTCGCTGGCCCGCTTTCAGGAAGCGCTCGCGCTGCACCAGAAGACCGACGACGTCGCCGGGATCGCGTTCGTGTCGTTGAACATCGGCAACATCGGATTTCTGCAGGGAGACTTCCCGGCCGCGATCGCCGCCTATCGCCGCGCGCTCGACCTGCACCGCACCATGTTCAACGCCGACGGCGAGTCGCGCGCACTGGAGGGGCTGGGCCGCGTCTACAGCGCAGAAGGGAACTATGCGGCCGCGCTCGGGGCGTTCGATGCGGTGCGGACCGACAAGCGCCTCGCGACTGCCCGGGCCCGCCTCGCGCCGGTCGCGCAGAGCATTGGTGAAGTGCACTTCCGCCTCGGGAATCTCGATGCGGCCCGCGCGAGTTTCGAGGAGAGCCGCGGCCACTACGAAGCGACGCGCGACATGCCGAATGTCGGCCGCGTGCTGCAGGGGCTGGCCCTCACCGAGCTGGTGGCGGCGCGATTTCCGGTCGCCGAAGAGCTCTACACCCGCAGCGGCGCGATCTGCACCAAAGCCGGCGATCCCGAGTGCGCCGCCCGGGCGGTGGCCGGCCTCGCCTTCGCCCAGTCGGCGCAGGACAAGTTCTGGGACGCCGCGGCGTCGTACCGGAAGGCGATCGAGGCGTTCAAGGTCCTGACCCTCCGCGAGGAGATGGCGCGCTCGGAGATCGGCTTGTCGGAGGCGCTGGTCGGCGCGAAGGACTACGCCGGCGGCGTGGAGGCGGCAACGCAGGCGCGCAGCGAAGCGGTGGTGATGGACAACGACGACGTGCTGTGGCGTGCGCTGACCGCGGAGGCCAGAGCCGTCCGGCGGCTCGGCGATCGTCCGCGCGCGCTCGGCGTCGCGCGCGCCGCGATCGCCGCGCTGGACCGGATGCAGGCCGCGGCGCTGGATCGTCCGTCCGTGAGTCTGCCCGCGGATGCCACTCGAGCGGTCGCCACCTTCGCCATCCTCCAGGCCGAAACCGGAGATGCGCGGGGCGCCTTCGTCTCCTCCGAGCGCCTGCACCTCGTCGAGCTGCGCGCCGCGCTCGCGACCAACGAGCGCGACATCGCCCGCGGGATGACCGCGGAGGAGCGCGGGGAAGAGCGCCGGCTCGCCGCGCTGGTGGCAACCTTGTTCGCCCGGATTGCCCGCGAGAAAGGCCTGCCGAAGCCGGATGCCGCCCGCCTGGCGTCGCTGCGCGAGTCGCTGGCCGATGCCACCATCCAGCGCCGTGATTGGATGCGCGGTCTGTTCGAGCGGCTGCCCGACCTGGCGCGCTGGCGCGGCCTGGCGCCGTTCGCCCCGCCCGATCTGAAATCGCAGTTCGAGCCTGACACGATGGTGGTGTCGTTCGTGCTCGATGACGAGGACCTTCTGGTGCTGGCGTCGACGGCAGCGGTGCCGGCGGACTCCGGAGACACCTCCGATCAGGAACGCTCGCCGGTCGAAGCCTACGTGGTGCCGCTCGAGCGCCGTCAGATTGCCGGGTTGACCGCGGCGATGCAGCAGCCGTCCACGTTGGCCGATCCCGCGGCGTGGCGGACGGTGGCCTCGAAGCTGACCGCGCTGCTGCCGCCGCCGATTGTGACTCGGCTCGACGCGGCTGCGCGGGTGGTCATCATCCCGCACGAGATCCTTTGGCGGGTGCCGTTCCAGGCGCTGCCGTCGGGTGAAGGCTACCTGGCCGATCACGCCACCGTCGTGCTGGCCGGATCAGTCTTGATGGCGGCCGGTGCGATGGAGCGCGTGCCGGGCTCAGGGACATCGCTGCTCGTCGTCGGTGCCCCTGCGCTCACGCCGTCGCGGATCGAAGTGATGAAGCAGGTGGCGCCCGCATGGACGCTGCGTGCGGCGGACGACGCGTCACGGGAGCTCGCGGCGGCGAGTGCGGGGCAGGCGGATGCGAAAGAAAGTCTGGCCGGCAGCGCGGCGACGGAACGCGCGGTGCGAGAGGCGCTGTCGCGCGCCGATCGCGTCCACCTCGCGGCGCCGTTCCGAATCAACGCCGCGAGCCCGCTCTTTTCGGCAGTCCTGCTGACGGCGCCTGAATCGCCTCCGGTCCAGCCGCAACCTCCCGCATCCGATGCCGCGCCGGCGCGTCCCGCTGCCCAGCCTGCGGATGCCAGCGATGATGGGGCTCTCGAATTGCGGGAGGTGATGAACCTGACGTCGCCGGCACGCGTCGGTGTGCTGTCAGACGGTGCCGCGACGTCGATGCGTGACAGCGCGGCGGCGGCTCAGGTCCTCGAATGGGGATGGCTGGCGGCGGGGGTGCCGTCGCTGGTGATTGCACGCTGGGGGGCCCCGCCTGCCGCGCGCGATCGCTTGATGACTGAGCTCTACACGCGACTGCAGGCGGGCGACACGCCCTCGGCCGCGTTGTCCGCCGCCGAGCGGGCGCTACGAGCGACGCCGGAAACCGCCGCTCCCATCAACTGGGCAGGGTGGATGCTGGTCGGGGCCGGGCGGTGAGTCTGACGGCGGCCGGTGACACCCAGCCGCCTGGAAGTTTCCAGTTTCCAGTTCTGAGTGGTGAGGCTTTTACCCGAGCTCGAAAGTGGTGACTGGTAACTGGTAACTGGCGACTATCGGACCCTCGCGCTACCTATCCGCGGCACCGGCACGGCCTTCGGCCTCGGCCGATCCGGGAAGAAATCACGCCCGCGCGCGATCTCGATCACATTCTTCGCGGCGCCGATGCCCGGCATCGCGTTCAGGCCGGTATCCAGCACCCCGCTGATGACCCCTTTGCGCCGTATCGTGGCGACGACGGTCACGGCGGCGATGGCCGCGCCGAGAATCGGTATCGACCGGGACATCTTCCGCGACAGCCGTGCCGTCCCCCAGCGAGCAAGTCGGTTACTGATTGCCATGAGCTAGCGGGGTGCAAACGGTATGCCGGTTGCTTGACGTCTCCGCGGGTTCGCGGTTCGCGGGTTCGGCACACGGGTAGTCGTCTCTTTTCGATGCCGATCCAAGCAGCCGGTTGCCTCTGGTTAGCGGGCGCGAGGCGAATCGAGCGTTGGGAGCCTGCGAACCCGCGAACCCCCGAACCGCGAACCCGCGGCGAGTCTCATCGGAGCTTCGGGTTTCCCTGGTCGTCCAGTGACACGCCGAGCATCAGGCGGACGACCGCGTTGTAGTTGGCGATGCCTTCCTCGATCCGATTCGCTCGCAGGTACGTGTCGTAGGCGCCCTGGGCCGCGGCGCGAACGGCCGGGCTCGATCGACCGAAGCGCTCGCGTTCGGCGGCCAGGTCCATCCGCACCGGAGGGCTCAAGGTGGCGGCGAGCATCCGCCGATCCGCGGGCGGGAGGCCGCTCGAGATGTGCTGGTAAGCCGCGAGCCAGCCGCTGTATTGCGCCGCCGGTGAGGCCCGCACGCACGTCAGCCAGGAGATGAAGTTCGCCTCGGACTCGTCGGCATACCCGGCGATGTGGGCCCACTCGTGGGCCAGCACGAACGGCCGTTCCGACGGCAGGAGATCGGAATTGACGATCACTTCGAGGAAGAAGGGGTCGGTCATCCCGTCGATGGCGGCGCGGCGGAAGTAGAGCGTGAGCAGCGATCGCTTCGGCCGCGGTTCGATCGCGAGTGGCGTCTCGCGCAGGCTCGCCAGCACGCTGTTCAGCGCCTTCATCAGCGTCAGGTCGTCCGGCGGGGTGGCTTTGGCTCCTTCCACCAGCCCGTTGACACGTTCGACCGCGGTGCGCGCGAGCTGCAGTCCCTGATCCCGCGTAATGCGCAACGGGTCGTAGACCAGCTTCTGTTCGAGAGGGACCCGCCGGTAGTTGAGCCCCCAGAACAGTAGAAACCAGAGATACACGATCGCTGCGGTCACGATGCCCGCGGCGAGTGCTCGGATGCACGCGGCACGCGCGCCGTGCGTGCGTGCCCGGCGGATGAGGAGTACGAGCGCGGTGGTGAGCAGGATGGCGACCGCGCCGTCGAGCAGCGCGATCGACGTGAGGGACGACACCGGCGTCACGATGGATTGAATGCGTGGATAAAGTCCGCGGGAGTACACGCGCTCGATCCACGCGGAGGGCAGCGGCGCGACGGCCGCCGCCAGCGCCACCGCGACCGCCAGCATGCTGACGACTCGCACCCGGCGCGTTCGCGGCGGTCCCGATTCACTCGCGATCGTCACCGGTAATCAAGCGGATCGACCGCTGATAGCTGAAATAGGCCCAGGCCCACTGCACGAACACGACCAGCCGGTTGCGGAAGCCGATCAGATTGAGGATGTGCACGAACAGCCACGCCAGCCACGCCAGCAATCCACTGAGCCGAAGCCGGCCGAAGTCCGCGATCGCCGAGGCCCGGCCGATCGTCGCCATGTTGCCGAGGTCCTGGTAATGAAACGGCCGCAGCGGCTGGTGCTCGAGCGCGCGCAGAATGTTGCGCACCGCGTGCTTTCCCATCTGGATCGCCACCTGCGCGACCCCGGGCAGCGGCCGGCCGTCCGGCCCCGCGAGGGTCGCGAGATCGCCGATGACGAACACGTTCGGGGCGCCGGGAATCGTCAGGTCCGGCAGCACTTTGACGCGGCCGGCCCGATCGACCGGGACGCCGAGCGCCGCTCCGAGCGGCGACGCGGACACCCCGGCCGCCCACAGCACGGTTTCCGCGCGGATCGACTCGCTGCCGATCGCGACGCTCCCCGCGGCGACATCGGTCACGATCGAGTCGGTGTACACCGTGACGCCAAGCCGCCGCAGATCGTGCATGGCGGCCTGGCGCAGCGTCTCGGGAAAGGCGCTGAGGATGGTCGGGCCGCCTTCGAGGAGCAGAATGCGGGACGATCCCGGGTCGAAATGCCGGAAATCGCGCGCCAGCGAATGACGCGAGATCTCCGCGAGCGCGCCCGCCATTTCAACACCGGTCGGTCCGCCGCCGATGACGACGAAGGTGAGCAGCGCCGCTCGCCGGTCCGGATCGGTTTCGCGCTCCGCCCGCTCGAACGCGAGCAGCACACGCCTGCGAATCTCGAGCGCGTCTTCGAGCGTCTTGAGCCCGGGCGCCACGCGCCGCCACTCGTCGTGGCCGAAGTAGGCATGGGCCGCGCCGGTCGCCACGATCAGGAAGTCGTAGTCGACAACGCCGTCTTTCAAGAGGAGCCGGTTTGCGGCCAGGTCGACCCCGGTGGCCTGCGCGAGGATGACTTCGGCGTTCCGCTGCTTACGCAGGATCCAACGGATCGGCGAGGCGATCTCCCCCGGCGAGAGCGCCGCCATCGCCACCTGATACAGCAGCGGCTGAAAGACATGATGGTTGCGCCGATCAACGACCGTCACCTTCACGGGCGCTCGCCGGAGCGCGCGCGCGGCGTAGAGCCCGCCAAATCCTCCGCCCACGATCACCACACGTGCCATGCTCAACGATACCGCTAACCGCTGTCCGTTATCCGTGGTCCGCGGTCCGGACCGCTCGAACAGCGGGGTCGAAGACGCAGCAACCAGCTGATCGCAACGCCTTCAACCCAGATGGTTCGACCGACGCTGAAGGTCTTGCGGACTACGGACTGCGGACCGCGGACAGCGGATCGCGGTTTGCAGCGTCAGCGGTTCGGATCGAGCGGGTCGAGGTCTCCGGCCGGGACCGGCGTGCCGGGCCGGCCGCTACGCAGATCGTCGGGGCGCGTGTCGGGCTGGCTGGGCGGCAGTTCGATGGCACGCCAGCCACGCCAGCTGCAATCGTGGCAACGATACGGCTGCAGATCGCTGAGCCGGTGACGCAAGGCTTCGAGGAGGCCCCGCAGCCGCGACGGATGGAGGCGGGGCGAATCACATGATGGGCACTTCATTCGAGCGGGTCGGCCGCGCGCATGCTAACACAGCAGCCCGTGGTGAAAGTCTGGCGTCGCACCGAGACGGGCGGGGCTGCATCGCCCGTCGAATGCAGCCAGACTCTCATCACCGGCTGCTAAGCCGTTATACCGTCCGGGGATGACGGCATCCCAGCGCATTCCGGCGAGCGTCGTGGCCGCGCTGCCGATCGAATCGGCGAAGGCCGCCGGTCTCCGTTACACCACCGACCTCAAGCCCGGCATCCGGCGGACGAGACGGGGCAGGGCGTTCGCCTATGTCGATCCCAGCGGGAAACGGGTCCGAGCGGCCGCGGAGCTCGCGCGGATCCGCGGGTTGGTCATCCCGCCGGCCTGGCGCGACGTCTGGATCTGCACGGACGCGCGCGGCCATCTCCAGGCGACCGGGCGCGACGCCCGCGGCCGCAAACAGTATCGCTATCACCCTCGCTGGCGCGAAGTGCGCGACGAAACGAAGTACGACCGCGTCATCGGCTTCGCTCACGCCTTGCCGATGATTCGCCGGAAGACCGCTGAGCATCTCCGCCGCCAGGGACTGCCGCGCGAGAAGGTGCTGGCCACGGTCGTACAGCTGCTCGAGAAGACGCTGATTCGCGTCGGCAACGACGAGTACGCACGGTCGAACCGGTCGTATGGCTTGACGACGATGCGGGACGGGCACGTCGACGTGAAAGGGACGCGGGTGCGGTTCTCGTTCCGCGGCAAGAGCGGTGTCGAGCACGAGATCGATCTGCAGGACCACAAGCTCGCCAGGATCGTGAAGCAGTGCCGCGATCTGCCCGGGTATGACCTCTTTCAATACGTGGACGAGAACAATCAGCGACAGACGGTCGGGTCGGGCGACGTCAATGCCTACCTGAAGGAGGTCACCGGACAGGAGCTCACGTCGAAGGACTTCAGAACATGGGCCGGCACCGTCCTCGCCGCGGAGTTGCTCCGCGAGTTCGAGGCGTTCACCTCGGACACCGAAGCGAAACGGAACATCGTCGCGGCGATCGAACAGGTGGCGAAGCGTCTGGGGAACACCAAGGCGGTCTGCCGGAAGTCCTATATCCACCCGGCGGTGCTCGACTCTTATCTGGATGGATCGATGCTGGAGATGATCGCTCAACGCGCGCGGAAGATTTCGCGCGCGGTCGATCGGCTGACCGCGCCCGAGGCCGCGGTCCTCAACTTGCTCCAGCGGCGGCTGACGCGGACCGGGAAGCAGCGAAAGGCGAGCTAGTGTGCTGGTTCAGCGGCCGGCGATGCTTATGCCGCCGTTGGTGCCTTCCAGGCGCACCGGCGGACCGCCGCCGTTGAGCCGCCCTTCGAGCCGTCGTCGAGACGACTCGGACTTGTCGAGGTTCAGCCCGCCGGTACTGATGCCGCCGTTGGTGACGCTCGCCGTGATGGTGGCCCTGGCGTCCTGAGGGAGCCGGAGCGTGATCCCGCCGTTGGTGCACCCGAGCCTGACGCCCTGGTCCGCAATGCGGGTCACCTCCACTTCGACCCCGCCATTGGTGGTCGTCGCCTCAATCGGTCCGCCGATGCCGCGGCCGACGATGCCGCCGTTGGTGGTTTCGGTCCTGATGCGCCCGGTGAGCCCGCTGACTTCAATTCCGCCATTCACGGTCGAGAAGTCGACGTCGGCCGCGGCCGGCACCTTCACGGTGTAGCGCACCTCGGTGTTGACCATGCGCATGAACTGACCGCCCCGCGGCTGCTTCGTCTCGACCTTGACCAGCTCGCCGCTCGAAGTATCGAGAATCTCGATGCGGTCGAGCGCCTCCTTGGCGGCCTCGGAGGTCCCGGCGCGCGCACTCTTCAGCGCGACGATTTCCACCGTATTCCCGGTCGAGGGCTGCACGTCGATCCGTCCGTTCACGTTGCGGATCTCGACCCGCCCGCCCGGCGATAACTGATAGGACTTCCGCCACTCCGCGGTCTCGCGCGCCTTCAGATCCGCGGTGACGATGTCGCAGCCAGACACCCCGACGAGGAGGACCGGCAGGAACGCGAGGGCGACCGCACGGCGTGCGATAGGCATTGCCCATGATACGGGGAAGGGTCGCGGAGGGTTCCTCTGGCGACCGGTCGGCTAAAATCCCTAATCCCTAATCCCTAATCTGAAATCCCTGATCCCGAATCCATAATCCCGAATCCCTGATCACTCGCGAATCGCCGCCCCGGCTGCGCGCGCCCATCAGGATTAGGGATTCGGATTAGGGATTGGGGATTATGGATTCGGGATCAGGGATTAGGGATTAGGGATTCGACTATGATTCGCGAATCGCCACCATGGACCGGTACGTGCCGCTGCCTCCTCTGCCGCCGCGGATCAGCCGACTGAACGAGCTGGCTTACGACCTGTCCTGGAGCTGGCATCCCGATGCGCGCGAAGTGTTTCGCGACCTCGACTATCCGCTCTGGCGCTTCACTGATCACAACCCTGTCCTGCTGCTGCACCTGGTCGAACCGGAGCGGCTGGCTCATGCGGCGTCCGATCCCGACTTCCTGTCACTCTACGATGCGGCGGTGGCCGGACTGGACGTCGGGCGGGCCGGGGCGGGCACGTGGTGGGCGCGGCGGGCCGCGGAGGCGACCGGTGCGGTGGCGCTGATTACGCCCCGGGTCGCGCTCCATCAGTCGCTGCCGATCGAGACCGACGCCGCCGGCGTGATGGCCGCGGAATGCTTCAAGGAAGCCAGCGATCTCGGCATTCCGGTGGTCGGCGTCGCGTTGATGTACCCGCGCGGCTACGCGCATCAGCGGCTGTCCGCTGAAGGGTGGCAGCAGGACGCCTACGAATACATCGACTGGTCCGACGCCCCGATCAGTCCCGCCCTGCGCGCCGACGGCGGGCGGTGCGATCTGGTGGTGCGGATTGGCGCGGTCGAGGTGAAGGTCGCCGTGTGGCAGGTCCGCGCCGGGCGGGTCACGCTCTACTTGCTCGATACCGACGTCGACGGCAATACCGATTGGGATCGGGAGCTGGCGTCGGGCTGGTTCCTGGACGATGCGGAGGTGCGCGCGCGCCAGGCAGTCCTGCTCGGGGCCGGCGCAGTCGCGGCCCTCGAGGCGCTGGCGATCGCGCCCGCGGTCTGGCACCTGTCGGAAGGATTGGCGGCGTTCGTATCGCTCGAACGCATCAACCGGCTGGTGGGGCAGGGCGCGACGCTCGACGCGGCGCTCGCGGAAGTGCGCGGCAGCACCGTCTACTCGACCCGCGATCCCGACGCCCCCCGCAAGGACGCGTTCAGCTTCGCCACGCTCGATCGGCATCTCGGCACAGCCTGGCTTGGATTGGCCGGCTATCGCGAACCGGTGCTGCGGCTCGGGCACTTCGAGACCCCACGCGGGGCCGCGTTTCATCCCTCGGTGTTCGGCGCGGCCACGAGCGGCGCCGTGGTGCTGCCGGACGCCGTCGCGGCGGGTGAGCGTTCGGCCAGTGACCCGGCGACGTCGAGACCGACGCAGTCGTTTCGCTCCATGTCGGAAGGGATTCACCTTCCGAGCTGGGTCTCGAGCGATCTGGCGGCGGTCTTTGCCGATGCGGTGGGTGCGGACTGGCGTGAGCGTCAGGACGATCCCGAGGCGTGGCTGCCGCTGCGACACGTTCCGGATCACGTGTTGTGGGACGTGCGCGAGCGGTTGCGCGGCTACCTGATCGAGTTCATGCGGATGCGGGCCAGGCGCTGCTGGTCGCGTGAACGGGCCAGCGGCTCGCGCCTGGTCGCGCTCGGCACGCTGCTCGACCCGTCGGCGCTCACCATCGGCTATGCGCAGCCGTTCGGCGACGGCCGCGGGCCCGAGCTGCTGTTCACCGATCCGACCCGCCTGGCGCAGATCCTCACCGCGGCGCGCCGTCCGGTGCAGTTCGTCTTCGCCGGGCGCGCGCATCCGGCCGACGACGCGGGGAAGCATCATCTGCAGCGCTTGTTCCGTCACGCGCTCGATCCGGCATTCGGGGGGCGGCTCGCCTTTCTCGAGGACTACGACCTCCATGTGGCGCGCCTGCTGGTGCAGGGGTGTGACGTGTGGCTGGGGACGCCGCGCC
Organism: uncultured Acidobacteriota bacterium; assembly: GCA_963717745.1. Taxonomy (GTDB): domain Bacteria; phylum Acidobacteriota; class Vicinamibacteria; order Vicinamibacterales; family 2-12-FULL-66-21; genus JACCXG01. Next base: position 155,610 of record CAVQXJ010000029.1, on the reverse strand, counting down.
GCGGCGCGCCGGCCTTGATCGGCGGCATCCAGGCGGCGGTCAACGGCGCGCCGCATCTGGGCAGCCGCGATGCGTGGTGGCCGGGCGGCTGGACCGGTCACAACGGCTGGATCGTCGAGTCGGCTTCCGGCGGCGATCCGGTCGCGCGCGAGGCCGCGGAGGCGCGCGCAATCTACCAGTTGCTCGAGGGCCGGATCGTGCCGGCGTTCTACGATCGCGAGCGCGGCGGCGTGCCGCAGCACTGGCTGCCGATCGTCAAAGAGGCGATTGTCAGCGCGGCGCCGCAATTCTGCGCGCGCCGCATGATGAAGGCATTCGCCGACAGTCTGTATTTCCATCCGGCGATCGATCGCGCCGCCGAGAGCGCGGGATGGGCGGGGGCCAGAAGGAACCAGGATGTCTGATCGCAAATACCGGCAGCGGGGATACCAGGACCAGCCGCGCGAGCCGCGGCGGGAGCAGACGCCGGCCGCGAAGAAGGAGTACGCCCCGCGCGGACAGCCGCCCGATCGCCCCAAGACCTTCAGCATGCCCGGCTTCCGCGAGGCGGTGCGCTGTGCACGCTGCGGCAACGAGCTGACGGCCGCGACCGCCTGGAGTCCTGATGCCCAGTGCGCCCGCTGCGGCACCGATCTGCACACCTGCGCGCAGTGCACCCACTTCGACGCCAGCGCGACCTATGAATGCCATCGCCCGATTCCCCTGCGGATTTCGCCGAAGGACGTGAAGAACACCTGCACCGAGTTCGAGCCGAAGACCACGGTCGAGCGCGAGACCAAGACGGTCGCGCCGCCGACCAGCGCGCGGAAGGCGTTCGACGATCTATTCAAGTGACCCGCGAGGTGTTCGTCACCGGCGGCACCGGCTATCTGGGCCGAGCGCTGATTGACGCGCTGATCCGACGCGGGCACCGGGTGCGCGCGCTGACGCGTCCTGGCTCGGAGACGAAGGTGCCGGCTGGGGCCCAAAGCGTCACCGGCAATGCCCTCGACCCCGCTGACTGGATGGAGAAGGTCGCACCGGCCGATACCCTGGTCCACCTCGTCGGCACTCCCCACCCCAGTCCCGCCAAGGCCGCCGAATTCCAGAAGGTCGACCTGCCTTCGATTCGTGCCGCGGTCGCCGCCGCCACCGCGGCCCGGGTCGGACACATGGTCTACGTCAGCGTCGCGCATCCTGCCCCGATCATGCACGCCTACATCGCGGTGCGCTCAGAGGGGGAAGCGCTGATCGCCGCGGCCGGTCTCAACGCCACCGTCCTGCGTCCGTGGTACGTGCTGGGCGAAGGGCACCGGTGGGCGTACGCCCTGGTGCCGTTCTACGCCGCCGCGAGGCTGATCCCGGCGTGGCGAGCCGGCGCCGAGCGGCTCGGCCTGGTGACTCACGATCAGATGATCCGCGCGCTCGTGGCCGCGGTCGAGTCCCCTGCCCACGGCATCCGCACCGTCGAAGTGCCGGAGATTCGCGCCGGGCTGGGGCAGCCGCAGCCTTCCGGCTGAAGCCGGAAGCCACAGGACCGCGAATGTCCTCTCGTGGCTTCCGCCTTCAGGCGGAAGTTATTTGGTCGTGAGATAGCGCCGCAGGCCGGTGAGCGTGCGCTCGAGGGACTCGCGGGCGACGCCTTCGACCGTGCCGGTGGCGAACGGGCGCAGCATGAATGGAATCGCGCGGCTCAAGCTCACCGACTCGCATTCGATCAGCACGCCGCCGTCGGTGGCTTCGTAGCGCCAGTACGCGTTCAGGCGCCACAGATATCCGCTGTCGGATCCCGGCTTGAGCTCGCGCTCCTGCGGGGTTCCGGCGTTGTCGACCTGCGCGATCCGGGTGGCGACGCTGCGCGCCGCGGTGCGTGACGTCCCGATCCGGCGATACAGCACGTCGTGCTCGGTGTTGTAGGTGACGGTGATGATTTTGGACCGCCGGATTTTCATGAAGATCCGGTACCGGTCGCCGTCGCGCGAGAGGAGCCGCGACGCCAGCACGTCCTCGTAGTGGCGCTGTTCCTGGCCCGCCAGGTCGGCGAGCTGTTTCATCAGCCGGTCGATGGTGAGGCCGGGCACGAAGATCGCGCCGGTCCAGTGATGAATCTTGCCGTCCTCGACCGAGGGCTGGCTCTCGCCCGGGCGTGCGGCGCCGATCCGCGACATCGCCACGCCGCCTTTGATCGCGGCCGCGCGCCAGTCCTTGTCGCCGAACGCGTCGAGCGCGAAGAACGGTCCTCCGGTTGCCGGCGCCGCGTTGTAGCGCGCGTCGACCCGCTGCTCGTAGGCGGTCCACGCCTGCAGCGTATGGGCCCGAAGGTCGACCGCGGCGAGATCGGCGACCGGCTCCGCGGCCGTCAGGGGCTGCACGGCGAGCACGAGCGTCGCGACCGCGGCGGCGCGGCGGAACACCAGCCATTCGCTGGCACCGAAGTTCAACACGCCGCAGGCCAGAATCGAGACGATGTTGGCGGCGATCGGATCGACGCCGAGCGAGCCGGTGAGCAGCCGGGTCAGCATGAGACTTCCCGCGAGCGAGATGCAGGCATTGGCGGCATGAAACCTGACCAGACGGACGGCCAGCCCGGACCTCGATCCCGCCTCCCGGTCGCGCCACGTCCATCGCTCATGCCAGCAGAAATTGTGCAGCACCGCCGCCTCGATGCCAATCGCAGTCGCCCACAAGTAGTGGACCCCCGCACCGCGCACCAGCGCGCCGACGACCGCCAGTTGCAGTCCGGTCCCGAGGGCGCCCACGCCGTTGAATCTGATCCATCGCTGAAAGAGTCCGGTGGTGTCCACATCCTGGAAGGCGCGAAATCGCCGCCAACCGGCTCAGCCGCGCCGGCGTGCCTCCATTTCCTCGAGCGTTCTGGGCCAGTCCTGCCCGAGCAGGCGCGACAGCGCCCGATCCGACAGCAGCCGCCCACCCGTCTGGCAGCTCGCGCAATAGTTCGCTTCGTTGTGCGCATAGACAATCCGCTGCACCGGCTCTCCGCAGACCGGGCATGGTTTTCCGAACTTGCCGTGCACCGCCATGTCAGGGCGGAACGCGGTGACTTTCTCGGGAAACTTCTCACCAGCCTCGGCCTTGAGCCGGTCGGCCCATCCCTGCAGAGTCGCCCGCGTGAAATGGAACAGCCGCTCGACTTCGTCGTCGGTCAAGGCCGCGGTGTGCTTCATCGGCGACAGCCTGGCGGCGTGCAGGATTTCGTCGGAATAGGCGTTGCCGATGCCGCTGAAGATCCGCGGGTCGGTCAGCGCGCGCTTGAGCGTGTGATTCTCGGCGGTCAGCCGCTGCGCGAAGCCGGCCAGATCGGCGGTCATCACCTCGAGGCCGCCCGGGTCGTGGTCCGCGAGCGCGGCCAGGCCGCGCACCACGTGGATCGAGGCCTGACGCTTCGAGCCCTGCTCGGTCAGCAGCAGCGTGCCGGCGGCGAAGTCGAGCGCAATCAATCCGACCTTGCCGGGGATCGCCGCGCCGCGCTCGCGCCAGCGGAAACGGCCGGCAATCATCAGATGGACGATGACGAACAGCCCGTCCTCCATGCCGAAGACGATCCGCTTCCCAAGGCGCTGGAGCGTCTGGACAGTCTGTCCGACGACGGCGTCGATCGGCGGGTCGTAGGTGCGGACGATGAAGGGGTTGCCAATCCGGACCGCCTCGACCCGCTGCCCGATCACGCGCGGCGTGAGCGCGTGGAGATACAGCTCGACATCGGGCAATTCGGGCACACCCCCGGTGTACCACGCTGTGTCTGCACTAGACAAGCAGTGTTCGCGGTCACGCTGCATTCGTGATCACGGCGCCTGCGGCGGGCCACGGCCTTCGGCCGTGCACGACGACACGACGACACGACGACAACGACGTAAATGCTCCGGCCACGACGGAACGTTCGGGCATCTCGTAGTGCCCTGGGCTGCCGGCAGCAATCCACGTATCAACGGCTCTCACTCCGTTCACCGCGCGAAGCGCGGCGACGCCAACGGGCAGCGTCCGTCGAAGTGACTCACAAACGGTTTTGTCGTTACGTCGTTGTCGTCGTGTCGTCCTGGCGCGAAGCGCCAGGGCGCCGCAGGCGCCGTAGACAGCGAAGACAGCGAAGACAGCGTGACAGCGAACAGCGCCGGACCATGGCTCATGCGACACTGAGGCTCTATGCCTCATGCAGTATTCGGGCTTCGTATCGCGCTGAGCGCGGCGGTGGCCGTGGTGGTTGGAGCGCTCCTCGCGCCGGTGGAGTCGGCGGGGCCCGTGGTCGCGCAGCCGGCGCAAGGGGCCGGCCCGGAGACGCGCGCCTTTCCGGATCTCAGGTGGCGCAACGTCGGGCCGACCCGCGGCGGGCGGGTGACGGCGATCGCCGGTGTGCGCAGCCAGCCCTGCACCTACTACATGGGCGCGACCGGCGGCGGCGTCTGGAAGACGGAGAACTGCGGCACCGACTGGACACCGCTCGGCGACGGCCAGATCGCGACCGGCTCGATCGGATCGATCGATGTCTCCGAGTCGAACCCCAATGTGGTGTGGGTCGGGACCGGCAGCGCGGCCATCCGCAGCAACGTGATCATCGGCCGCGGGGTCTACCGGTCAACCGACGCCGGGCGCACCTGGCACTTCGTGGGTCTCAAAGACTCCGGCCAGATCGGCGCCGTCGTCATTCATCCCACCAATCCCGACGTCGTCTGGCTGGCGGCGCTGGGATCGCCGTTCGGGCCCAATCCCGAGCGCGGGATCTTCAAGACGACCGATGGCGGCAAGACCTGGAAGAAGACACTGTTCGTCAACGAGGAGACCGGCGGGCGGGTGGTGGCGGTCAACTATGAGAATCCGAATGAGCTCTATGCGGGTATGTATCGCGGCTTCCGGAAAGGCTGGGACATCATCAGCGGCGGCCCGGCCAGCGAGGGCGGCATCTACAAGTCGACTGACGGCGGCGAGACGTGGCACAAGCTGTCGAACGGCTTGCCGTCCACGCTGATTGGCAAGATCGACATCAGCATCGCGCGCAGTCAACCCAGCACCGTGTACGCGATGGTCGAGGCGCCGGGCGCCGAAGGCGGGTTGTACAGATCGGCCGACGCGGGCGCGTCGTGGCAGGTCGTGAACACTGCGGCCAATCTTCGGAGCCGTCCGTTCTACTTCCACTACGTCGACGTCAATCCCAAGGACCCGAATGATGTGTGGGTCAGCGCGCTGACCCTGCTGCGATCGCGCGACGGCGGGCGGACCTTCAGTGCCGTGCCGACGCCTCATGCCGACAACCACGGCATCTGGTTCAACCCGGACAATCCCGCCTACGCGATTCAAGGCGAACGACGGCGGCGCGAACGTGACCACCGATAGCGGCCGCACTTGGTCGAGCATCCTGAATCAGCCGACCGCGGAGCTCTACATGGTCGCGGTCGACGAGCAGCATCCCTACTTGCTATACGGACCACAGCAGGACAACTCGACGGTGGTCGTCCCCAGCGTGCCGGCCGCGGGGTTTGGGTTCGATCATCCGGCGCAGGCGTGGACGCAGGCGTCGGGGTGCGAGACCGGCGGAATCTGGCCGACACCGGACGGGCGCGTGATCTGGGGCGCGTGCAAGGGAGAAGTCGAGCGCTTCAACGTCGTGACCGGGCAGGCCCAGGGCCGGTGGATCTATCCGCAGGACCGCTACGGTCATCACCCGGACGACATCCGCTTCCGGTTTCCGCGTCAGACGGTCGTGATGGTGTCGCCTCACGACGTCAAGACGATCTACCAGGCGTCGCACGTCCTGCACCGCTCGATCGACGACGGGGTGACGTGGCAGGTGATCAGCCCGGACTTGACCGCGCACGAGAAGGCGTATCAGGTGGTGCCGGGCGGCCCGATTACCCGTGACGTCACCGGCGAGGAGGTCTATTCGAGCATCTACTCGATGGACGAATCGCCGCTCGAGCGGGGCGTGATCTGGGTCGGCGCCAACGATGGGCCGGTCCACGTGACGCGCGACAACGGCAAGACCTGGAAGAACGTCACGCCGCCCGATCTCCCGGCCGGCGGCCGCGTCCAGAACATCGACGCGTCGCATCTGCGGAAGGGCGCGGCGTACATCGCCGTCTACCGGTATCTGCGCGAACACGACCTGAAGCCCTACATCTATCGGACCGACGATTACGGTACGACCTGGACGAAGTTGACGAGCGGGGACAACGGCATCCCGGTGGATCATCCGACGCGAGTGGTTCGCGAGGATCCGGAGCGTGCGGGCCTGCTCTACGCCGGCACCGAGTTCGGCGTGTTCCTCTCGTTCGACAACGGCGCGCGGTGGCAGGCGCTGCAGCAGAACCTCCCGGCGACCCCGGTCACGGACATCCGCGTGCACCGCGGCGACCTCGTGATCGCCACCATGGGTCGCTCGTTCTGGATCATGGACGACATCGCACCGCTGCGACAGATGGGCAGTCTCCGACGGCCGGCTGACCCTGCTCCGGCCGTCGACTCGTGTCCGCTACCGCCGTGCCGGCGGCGGACGCGGCGCCGCGCCGCAGTATCCGCCGGTGTCGCTCGCGATCGACTACGTGTTGCCCGAAGGCTTTGCCGGTCAGCTGAGACTCACCCTCGCCGATGCGCAGGGCCGTGTGGTGAGAACCGTCGAGACCGGGGCAGGCAGGCGCGGTCAGGGCCGCGGCGCCATCGCCGCCGACGCGCCGGCTGCCGAGCCCGACATGGCGCCAGCCAGCGGGCGCGGCCGCGGCGGCGCCGCGCCACTCACCACGCGTCCGGGGCACAACCGCTACCTGTGGGACTACCGGTGGTCGGACAACGGCCCGCTGGCAGCGCCGGGAAAATACCTCGCGACGCTCACGCCCGCGGGCGGAGCAGGTGCCGGTGTCCAACCGGTCACGGCCGGATTCGACGTGCAGGTCGATCCGGACGTGCTCAGGGACGGCATCACCGTCGCCGATCTCGTCGAGCAGCAGAATTTCCTGCTGCGCGTGCGCGACGCGATGGCCGACGCGAACCGCCTGCGGGCCCAGACGCTGCAGGCGATGGAGAAGGCGGACGTCCAGCCGGCGCGCTCCCCGGGACCGGGACAGTCGATCAACGACGTCGCGTACACGCACCCCCTGCAGCGCCTGTGGGCCCGCCTGGTGACCGCGCCAGGGACCTACGAGCAGGGAATGCTGCTCGATCAACTGGGCAACATCACGCGCGCCGAGGGAGGCGCCGACCAGAAGATCGGGTCCGAGTCGCGGCGCCGGCTGGATGACCTGCTGGCCGAGATGAAGGCGATCGAAGGAGAGCTGAAGAAGCTCGGAGATCGCTAGATAGTGGCGCTGTTCGCTGTCACGCTGCACTCGTGTTCACGGCGCCTGCGGCGCGCCACGGCCTTCGGCCGTCCACGACGACACGACGACACGACGACACGACGTAAATTCTCGGGCCCCGACGGAACGTTTGGGCATCTTCCGAGTGCTCTTTAGTGCAGGCAGCCGGCTAAGTATCAACGGTTCTCTCCGTTGGCGCCGACGCCGGCCCGGTCGGGCCGGCGTTTGCAGGGCGAAGCGCGGCGACGCCAACGGGCGGAGTCCGTCGAAGTGACTCACAAAGGTTTTCGTCGTGTCGTCGTGTCGTCGTCTCGTCGTGCCGCCGAAGGCGGCCAGCGCCGCAGGCGCCGTGGACAGCGAAGACAGCGTGACAGCGAAGGGCGAAGGGCGCCGCTATCGTGCCGCAGCCGCTCTCTCGAAGTGATCGACCAGCAGCGCGTTCACGCGGTCGGCGCACTGGATCGTGCAGCCGTGGCCGGCGCCGGGGATCTCCACGTAGCGGGCGCCGGGGATCGCCTCGGACAGGGCGCGTCCGAACGCCGGCAGGGCGATGCGGTCGTGGGTGGCGGCGACCACCAGCGTGGGTGTGCCGGTGAGCGTGCCGAGGCGGGCGCTCACGTCGAACCGCGAGGCGGCCCGCAGTTGTTTCATCACGATCGGCGGCTGGTCCGCGAGATCGTGCCCGAACAGCACGGCCAGATCGCCGGCGAGCGTCGGCGGGGCGCTCCGGAGATAGGCGTCCGGCATGACCAGTTGCATGAAGGCGCGGCGGCGCATCGCGCGCGTGCCGATGCGGGTGCGGAGGCCGGTCCAGAGGATGTCCGGCGTCAGGCGCGCGGCCTCGCGGCCATGGAGAAACGTGCACAGCAGCGCCAGGCTGATCACCCGCTGCGGAGACCGCAGCGCCACCGCCTGGGCGATCAGGCCGCCCATCGAGTGGCCGGCGAGGTGGAAGCGATCGAAGCCCTCGGCGTCGGCCAGTGCGAGCACATCCGCCGCCATGTCATCGACGGTGAGCGCCGTCCCGCTGAACGTGCTGCCGCCGATGCCGCGATTGTCGGCCGCAACCACCGCGTAGCGATCGCGCAGGCCGTCGATCTGCGGCCGCCATCCTTCGCCGATCAGGCCGACGCCCTGCACCAGGATCACCGGTACGCCAGTCCCCTCACGCACGTACCGCAGCACCGCGCCGCGCGCCTCGAGTGTCTTCACCTTTCAAGCATGGTCAAAACTGCGACAATTGCCAAGCGTGCGCCTCGACTATCCTGATTCCCCCCGCGGTGACGTCGAAGACGACTACCACGGCCATCGCGTGGACGATCCGTATCGCTGGATGGAGGCGCTCGAGGCGCCCGAGATCAGGGCGTGGATCGATGCGCAGAACCGCGTGACCTCGCGCTATCTCGCCTCGCTGCCGCTGCGCGAGCAGTTTCGGACCCGCATCACCGAGCTCTGGAACTATCCCAAGACGTCGCTGCCGATCGTCGAAGGCGGGCGGCTGTTCTACCAGAAGAACGAGGGTCTGCAGAAGCAGGCGGTGGTTCTGATGCGCGATGGCGTGATCGCCCCGCCGTCGGTCGTGCTCGATCCGAACCTGTTGTCGCCCGACGGCAGCGTCGCGCTGATGGCGATCGCGCCGTCACCGGATGCCCAACTGCTGGCCTACACGCTGGCCGAAGGGGGCGCCGACTGGCAGACCGTCCACGTCCGCGATCTCACGCGCGGAGAGGATCTCGCCGATCGCGTCCACTGGATGCGCTTTTCGGGCCTGGCCTGGACGCGGGACAACCGCGGGTTCTTCTATTCGCGGTATCCCGAGCCGCCCGCCGGGAAAACCTACGAGGCGGCGCTCTCCGGTCATGCGCTCTACTACCACCGCATCGGCATGCCGCAGTCCGAGGACGAGCTGATATTCGCGCAGCCCGACCTGCCGGCCTGGTTCGTGCACGGCACGGTCAGCGAGGATGGCCAGTACCTGCTGATCGCGCTGTTCGAAGGGGCCACCAACAGCAATCGGTTGTACGTGGCCGATCTGGGCGAGCCGGCGGCGCCGGATGTGCGCGCGCCGATCCGCGCCGTGGTCGAGACCGATGGCGCCGAGTACGCGCCGATCGGCGTCGAGCGGGGAACGCTGTTCGTGCGCTCGGATGCAGCGGCGCCGAACCGGTGCGTCCTGGCGCTCGATCTCGGGCCGACGACCACCGGGTGGCGGGTGGTCGTCCCCGAGCGCCCCCATCGGCTCGGTGCGGTGGTGCTGGCCGGCGGACGGCTGGTCGCCGAATCACTCGTCGATGTCCAGAGCCGTATCGACGTCCTCGATCTCTGGACCGGCGCCCCCCTCGGCCGGCTCGCGCTGCCGGCGCCGGGCGTGGTGACGGCGCTCGATGGACGCAGCGCCGATCGCGACGCGTGGCTGATGTTCACGTCGCCGCTCCACCCGTCCACTGTCTATCGAGCGGACCTCGCCACCAGCCACCTGTCGGTGTTCGAACCGGCGTCAGCCCCCGTCGATCTCTCCCGCTACGAGACCCGCCAGATGTTCGCATCCTCCCGGGACGGCACCAGGGTGCCGTTCTTCGTCACCGCCCCGGTGACGCTGCCGCGCGACGGCGCCACGCCCGCGATGATGTATGGCTACGGCGGCTTCTCGGTGGATATGCTGCCGACCTACCGGCCGGACGTGCCGGCGTGGCTCGAGCGCGGCGGCATGTGGATCACCGTGAACGTCCGCGGCGGATCGGAATACGGCGAAGCCTGGCACCGCGCCGGCATGGGCGAGCAGAAACAGAACGTGTTCGACGACTTCATCGCGGTCGCCGAGCACCTGGTCGCCGAGCGTTACACCTCGCCGTCGCATCTTGCGATGCTCGGGGGATCGAACGGTGGTCTGCTGGTCGCGGCGGTGATGGAGCAGCGCCCCGATCTGTTTGCCGCGGCGCTGCCGGTGGTCGGCGTCCTCGACATGCTGCGGTATGACCGGTTCACCGGAGGCCGGGCCTGGGTCACCGAGTACGGCAGCGCATCGGATGCCGGTCAGTTCGCGTTTCTGCGGGCGTACTCACCGCTGCACAACGTGGTCGACGGCCGATGCTATCCCGCCACACTGGTCTGCACCGCCGACTACGACGACCGCGTCGTCCCCAGCCACTCGTTCAAGTTCATTGCGACGCTGCAGCGCGCGCAGGGATGCGATCGGCCGGTGCTGATCCGAATCGAGACGCAGGGCTCGCACGGCTACCGGCCGACCGACAAACGCATCGCGGAGCTCGCGGATCAGTGGGCTTTCGCGGCGGAGCACACTCGAATCGCTAATCGCTAATCGCTAATCCTGAATCGCGAATCCTCAATCCCTGATCCGGCATCCCTAATCGCGAATCCACAGTCACAAGCCCGCCCGTGCCGCCGATCGGACTCGTCGATTGGATTGGGGATCAGGATTTGGGATTCAGGATTCGCGATTCAGGATTAGGGATTAGCGATTAGCGATTCAAGACTTCGCGGCCGCCCGTGTAGATGGCCGTCATCCGACCGTCCTGTAGCTCGAGCGCCGACGGCCGGCCCTTGAAATGGCTCGTGAGCATCCCCGTATCGATCAGCACGACCAGCCCGCCGAATCGGGTGCGGATGCGGGCCTCCGGCAGTTGCGGCGTATGGCCGAGGACAATGCGGCGGGCGCCGTGGCGCTTCAAGAGCGCCTCGACCGCGGGCTGTCGATCGTCGGGGAGTGTGGCCAGTCCGCGATACCACAACGGACCGTCGGCCTCGATCAGCGCCAGCTTCTCGAAGTTCATGAGGAACTGCAGCCGGCGGAGGAAGTCGGGCGTCACGTAGTCGGCGAGCGGCTCACCGGTCTTCTGAGCCACGCCGATCTTGCCGATCTCCACCTGCGCGGCGTTGATGATCTCCTGCAGCGTGAAGAACGGCGCGGCGACCCGCGCCCGCTCGAGCGCGGCCACCAGCTCGTCCCAGTTCCGCACCTCCTGTTCGACCGTGCGATTCACCTCTTCGACCGTGATCGTGCGATCCGGAGTGAGGCCGGCATGCATGAAGAGCGTGTCGCCGATCTGCAGGATCGTCTTTCGTGCCCGGATCCACCGGCCGTAGGTGCCCGACGCGCCAAACGCCTCGGCGTACTCGATCGAGCCGCGCGGGTGCACCTGGTTCCAGGCATCGCGATCCAGCGTCGCGCCGGCACGCTTGGCGATGCCGGCATGGGTTTCGAACGCTTTGCGCTGCCGCTCGTCCGAACGTGCGTCCGCGAAGCGCTCGAACTGCTGCCGCGAGACGTCGCGGAAGTCGTGAAGGACGTTCATGCCTTCGTGATTGCCGAACAGCGCGTCGACCCGGCCGCCGGCGCGACGCGCCTCCCCTTCGAGGCGCATCAGCAGGTCGATTGCCTCGCGGACGTTGGTGCCCCGATCCGTGATGTCGCCGGTCTGCACCAGCCGCGCGGTGCCGCCGCTCCATTTCTGCTGGCCATCGATCAATCCGGCCGCCTGGAGAATCGCCACCAGCCCAGGGCCTTCGCCGTGGATGTCGCCGACGGCGACGATCCGAGGACCGGCGGGCGGCTGGGTCTGATCCGCTGTGCCCAGGAGGGTCGCGAGGGCTGCGACCCAGACGCCCACCAGACACGTCAACCCGCGGCGGCTCAACAGACTCATGTCAGCCGGATCATATCGCCGTCGGAGCGGGCGCTGAGTCTCTTCGGGGCGCTGCTCGCGGTCACGCTGCGATCGTGCCACGGCGCCTGCGGCGGGCAACCGGCCTTCGGCAGCCTTCGGCCGGTCACGACGATCACGACGAGACGACGACAACGACGCACTAACACGAGCAACCGGCCACGATTGTCGTCGTGTCGTCGTCTCGTCGTGCGGCCGAAGGCCGCCAGGCGCCGCCAGGCGCCCGTGGCACGATTGCAGCGTGACAGCGAATCCCAGCGAGAGGGCGTCAGCCCGCGTGAAAAACCGGCCGTTTTGCCGTAACACCGGTCGAGTCGGCGTCGTAAACGCACGATGACACGTGCTACCATCCGCAGTCCCAGCCCGGCCCCTCTGTCCCCAGGCTGACACAACAAATAATTGTTGGCCGCGGGGTCCGGAGACGCCGCCCTACAAACATCTCTAAGGTGTACGCATGACCGCGCGCCGGTATCTGCCTGCACTGTTGCTGCTCTTCATCGGCAGCGGCTGTGCGGCCTTGATTTATGAAGTCGTCTGGTTCCAGCTCCTGCAGCTGACCATCGGATCCTCGGCCGTTTCCCTCGGCGTCCTGCTCGGCACCTTCATGGGCGGCATGTGTCTGGGCAGCATCCTGTTGCCCCGGCGGATCTCGGCGGCCCACCACCCGCTGAAGGTCTACGCCTACCTCGAGCTCGGGATCGGCGTGATCGGGGTGCTCGTGCTGTTCGGCATGCCGCTGCTGACCGGCCTGTATACGTCGATTGCCGGCACCGGCGTGATCGGTATCCTGTTGCGCGGCGTCGCCGCCTCGATCTGTCTGCTGCCCCCGACGCTGTTGATGGGCGCGACCCTGCCGGCGATGGCCCGCTGGGTCCAGACCACGCCGGAGGGCGTGTCGTGGCTTGGATTTTTCTACGGCGGCAACATCGCCGGCGCGGTCATCGGCAGCCTCACCGCCGGTTTCTATCTGCTCCGCGTGCACGACATGGCGATTGCGACCTTCGCCGCGGTCGGCCTGAACGTGCTGGTCGCGGTGATCGCGCTGATCATCGCCCGGACCGCCCCTTACGAGCCCGCGGTCGAGGACGCGGCTCCCGCGGTCCGGCCGAAGGGGGCGACGGCGATTTACGTGTCCATCGCCATCTCCGGGATGACCGCGCTGGCGGCCGAAGTGATCTGGACGCGCATCCTGTCGCTGCTCTACGGCGGCACCGTCTACACCTTCTCGCTGATCCTCGCGGTCTTTCTGTTCGGCCTCGGCATCGGCAGCAGCGTCGGCTCCGCGCTCGCGCGCAACATGGCCCGACCGCGTCTGGCGCTGGCCTGGGTGCAGATGCTGCTCGCCGGCGCGATTGCCTGGGCGGCCTACATGCTCACGCAGTCGCTGCCGTACTGGCCGATCGATCCGTCGACGTCGAGCAGCCCCTGGTTCACCTTCCAGCTCGATCTGGTCCGTTCGCTGTGGGTGATGCTGCCGGCGGCGATTCTGTGGGGCGCCAGCTTCCCGCTCGCGCTCGCGTCGGTCGCCAACGGCCGCCAGGATCCGGCGAAGCTGGTGGGCGGCGTCTATGCCGCCAACACCGTCGGCGCGATCATCGGCTCGCTGACCGCCAGCATGCTGCTCGTGGTCTGGGTCGGCAGCCAGCGCGCGCAGCAACTGCTCATCGTCCTCTCGGTCATGTCGTCGCTGATCGCGCTCGATGCCGCGTCGAGCGAAGCATCCGACACCGGGCCGGCCCGCGGCCGGATGCGTCTCGGGGGCACGATCCTCATCGTCGGCGCGGCGATGCTGGCCGCATGGCTGGCGCGCAACGTCGGGGCGGTCCCCGCCATCCTCGTCGCCTACGGCCGATATGCCGCGAGCCGTCTGGGTCAGGCCGACGTGATCGACATGCGCGAAGGCTGGAACGCGTCGATCGCGGTCACCCGGCTGTCGAACGGCGTGCTGAACTATCACAACGCCGGAAAGGTGCAGGCCTCGAGCGAGCCGCAGGACATGCGCCTCCAGCGCATGCTCGGCCACATGACCACGCTGATTCCGAAGGATCCGAAGAAGGTGCTGGTCATCGGCTTCGGTGCGGGGGTCACGGCCGGCGCGGTCTCGATCGAGCCCCGGCTCGAGCAGGTGACGATCGCGGAGATCGAGCCGCTGGTACCGGTCATGGCGTCCGAGCACTTCGGGCCGCACAACTTCGACGTCTACAAGAATCCGAAGACCCGGCTGGTGCTCGACGACGGCCGGCATTTTTTGATGACGACGAACGAGAAGTTCGATGCGATTACCTCGGATCCGCTCGACCCCTGGGTCAAGGGAGCCGCGGCGCTCTACACCCGCGAGTTCTTCGAAGAGGTCAAGCAGCACCTGAACCCCGGCGGAGTGATGACGCTGTTCGTGCAGTTGTACGAGAGCAATCCCGCGGCGGTGAAGAGCGAGATCGCGACGTTCCTCGAAGCGTTTCCCTATGGCGTGGTCTGGGGCAACACCCAGAACGGCGCCGGCTACGACCTGGTGCTGATGGGGACCCCCGAGCCGCTCAAGATCGACGTCGATCGGATCGAGGCGACGCTCAAGAGCCCGCAATACGCCCGGGTCGCCCACTCGCTCTCGGAGATCGGCATGTTCTCGGCGACCGATCTCTTCTCGACCTACGCCGGCCGGCGTCCCGACCTCGACCCGTGGATGACCGACGCGATCATCAACCGCGATCGCAACCTGCGGCTGCAGTATCTGGCCGGCCTCGGGCTCAATCTGTATCAGAGCGACGTGATCTACGCCGACATGCTGAAGCACGCGACCCGGTTTCCCGACGAGCTGTTCATCGGCTCGCCGGCGACGATCCAGGCGCTGCGCGCGGGGATCGCGAGACAGCAGGGGAGATGAGCTCGGTGTCCGCGTTGATGGAGGCCCTCGAGGTAGTCCGCGGGTTCGCGGTTCGGGGGTTCGCGGGTTCGGCACACAGGTAATCAGTCTTTGGATGCCGATCCAAGCAGCCGTTTGCCTCTGGTTATCGGGCGCGAGGCGAAGCGAGCGCTGGTAGCCCTTCGAACCCGCGAACCGCGAACCCGCGAACCGCGGACCACCGTCAGCTCGGCGCAGCCGCCACTCTCCCATCGAATAGATAGATATGGCGCTCGGCGAGCGCGATGTAGTCGGGATTGTGGGTCGCCAGGCAGAGAGTGGCGCCACCGGCGTGCAGCTCCGACAGCATCGCCATCAGCGCGTCGCCGGCTTTCGAGTCCAGGTTGCCGGTCGGCTCGTCCGCCAGCAGGATCGGCGGTTCGCCGGCGATCGCCCGCGCGATCGCCACCAGCTGCTGGTGGCCGCCCGACAGCTGGCCGGGGCGCTGCTTCGCCCGGGCGGTCATCCCGACCCGGTCGAGCGCGGCGTGCACCCGCTCGGCGCGCTCCTGGGCCGACTTCCCCCGAAGCGTCAGCGGATATTCGACGTTTTCGTACACGCTCATATCCCCGATCAGATTGAAGCTCTGGAATATCAGACCGACGTCGAGGCTGCGCACCCGCGCCCGTTCGGCCGGGGTCAGCTGATCGGTCCGCCGCCCGTTCAACCAATAGGTTCCAGACGTGGGTGTCTCGAGCAGCCCGAGGATCGACAAAAATGTCGACTTGCCGCAGCCTGACGGCCCCGAGATCGACACGTACTCCCCGCGATTGATATCCATCGACACATTGTCGAGGGCGACCGTGTCGTCGTCCGATTCACCCTTGAAAGTCTTGGATACGCCCTCCAGCCGGATGATCGGCAGGCTTTCGTCGCTTTTGGCGGCTGCCGGCGCGCGTTTCCGAAACCACAGGCCCATGTCACGCTCCCGTCCCTGACGTTTTTCCGCCCATCGCGGTCGTCTGCCTCATCGGTGATCTTCAGTGCTCAGACGGCCGAGCGGCCTCGCAGGTTTAGCTCTGCCTCGGCACGCTGGTTGCTTTGTGGACGCAGCACCGAGTTCCGTAGGGTTCGTCCGAACCCTCAGGGGGCCCGCATGATGTCGACGTTTTCCTGTGCATACGCGGACGTGGGATCGGCGCTGGACGCCATCCTTGGGGGATATGCCCATACGCCAGGTCTCCGGCTGACCTGCCAGCAGGCCTGCCAGATCTGGTCGCTCGGCGATGCCCGCTGCCAGGGAATGTTCGACGCGCTCGTCGACGCCGGCTTCCTGACCCGCGGCGCCGACGGCGCGTACGGAAGAGCCTAGTCCCCCAGAAAACACCCCGGCTGTTCGTAATCTCCCAAATCGTATAACTCTTCCCCCGCCGCGTTCGGATCGCATACAACGGCGACGGCGGGCTCGCCGCCGCGACGGTGGCGGACTTCGCCAAAAACATGTGTGTACTCGCGTTTCGTCGCTCAACCGTATTCCTCGGCACGGTCAGTGCTGGATGAAGGGTACGGCGTCGGAGTCGGCTCCCCATCACCAGCGTTCAGGTGCATCCCCCTGACGCGGCCAATCCTTCGGCGCCGTTTGAGTAGACAGACACATTTGGAGGCACGCATATGAAACGTCAAATCATCTTCGGCACATTGCTGAGCGCTGTGATCGCGACGGGCGCCGCTGCGCAGCAGCCGCCGGCGAGCGGGGACCCTGCATCGCGTCCCGCACAGTCGAGCGACTCGGCGCAGACGATCACGGTGACAGGCTGTCTCGCGGCCGCACCGGCTGGCGCGAGCACTGCCCCCGGCGCTGCGAGCCCGTCCGCTGGGGCCAGTAGTGCGGGTTTCGTGCTGAACAACGCCACGACGGGAACGATGGCCAAGGGGTCCTCGCCGGCGGGCGCCCCCGGAGCGGCTCCGGGTGCCACCGGCACCAGCGGGGCGGCGGGTACGACGTACAAGCTGGTTGGCGGGGACAGTCAGGACCTTCAGAAGAACGTCGGCAAGAAGGTTGAAGTCACCGGCAGCGTGGCGCGGGGCGCCTCGAGCAGCCCGAGCAGCCCGAGCAGCCCAGCGGGCGCCAGCGGATCCTCGGCGTCTGCCAGCGGTCAGTCGTTCCAGGTGAAGTCGATCCGGGCGACCGGCGACAGCTGCGGTATGTAGGGTAGCCGCTTCACTCGGAGATCGATGGGCCGGCGCACTCTGCCGGCCCATTTTTCTGTACTGCGGTCGCGGACCGCGGGCCGCGGGCCGCGGATCGCGGGCTGCGGACGAGATTACAATCGACCGATGAGCATGCGCCCGCCTTGTCGCGCTCTGATCGGCGCGGTCCTGATCGCGCTGGCGTTGGCGGCCGGCGATCGTCCTCACCGCACGGCCCTGTTCGCGGCGCAGGCCGTGGCGCCCGCACCGGCGGCACAGGCTGCCGCGCGGGTCGACGGCGATCGGCTCATCAAGGATGTCCAGGTGCTCGCGGCCCCGGACATGGAAGGCCGGCTCACCGGGACCGCCGGCAACAAACGGGCGCAGGCCTACATCCTCGAACGGTTCAAGCAGCTCGGGCTTCGGCCGATTGGCGGCGGTTTCGAACAGAAGTTCTCGTTCAGCAGCAGACGCGGCGGCGGCAAGGAATATCCGGACGCGACCAATCTCGTCGGCCTGCTGCCCGGGACCAAGACTCCCGATCGCTACGTGCTGGTGAGTGCCCACTACGATCACGTTGGCGTGAGGAACGGTGCCATGCACCCCGGTGCGGACGACAACGCGTCGGGCGTCGCGGCCATCCTCGAAGTCGCGCGGTGGTTCACGACCCGGCCGCCGCCGGTGTCGCTGGTATTCGTCGCCTTCGACGCGGAGGAGGAAGGCCTCCAGGGCGCCCGCGCCTTCGTCGAGCACCCGCCGGTGCCGCTCGATCGCATCTTCGCCATCCTCAACATGGACATGGTCGGCCGCGGGGACAACAACGTGCTCCACGTCGCCGGCGCCACGCCGAATCCGGCCCTCAAGCCGCTGGTGGAAGCGGCCGCGAAGGGACGCGCCATCGACGTCCGCTTCGGCCACGATCAGCCTGGGGGCTCGCCCCGGGATGATTGGACCCAGTTGTCCGATCAGGGCCCGTTCCACAACGCGAAGGTGCCGTTTCTCTATTTCGGCGTCGAGGACCATGCCGACTATCACAAGCCGACGGACACCGCTGACAAGATTCCCCGGGCCTTTTACATCGAGGCGGTGGAAGTGGTGCTCGGCACGGTGCAGCGGCTCGCCGAGGCCGCTGCGGTCCCCGGGCCGCGTCAGCCGCCACCAGCGGCAACGCAAGGAGGGCGCGTGACGCCAGAGGAACGGGCCATCGTCTCGGCCGTCGACGCCGCCAATCCGCAGGCGTTGGCGCTGCTCGAGCGGGTGGTGAACATCAATAGCGGCTCGATGAATTTCGCGGGGGTGCGCGCGGTCGGCGACGTCTTCCGCGCCGAGCTCGACGCGCTCGGGTTTACCAGCCGATGGATTGATGGCGCGCCCTTCAAACGCGCCGGGCATCTGGTGGCCGACCGTCGCGGCAGCGGCCCTCGCGTCCTGCTGATCGGGCACCTCGACACCGTGTTCGAGCCGGACAGCCCGTTCCAACGGTTCCAGCGCATCGACGACCGCACCGCGCGCGGCCCCGGCATCATCGACATGAAGGGCGGCGACGTCGTCATGATCCACGCGTTGAAGGCGCTGCATGCGGCCCGGGTGCTCGATCGCCTGCGGGTGACGGTGGTGATGACCGGCGATGAAGAGTTGACCGGCGAGCCATTGATGGTCGCGCGCGCGGCGCTCATCGACGCGGCGAAGGGGGCGGATATCGCGATCGGCTTCGAGAATGGTCCCGGCGACCCGAAGACCGCGGTCATCGCGCGGCGCGGGACCACCGGGTGGCAGCTGCGGGTGAAGGCGAAGCCGGCGCACTCGTCGCAGATTTTCCGGACGGACATCGGCGCCGGCGCGATCTACGAGGCGGCGCGGATCCTGAACGGCTTCCGCGAGACGCTCGCGGGGGAGCCGCACCTGACCTTCAATCCCGGAGTGATGCTCGGCGGGACCGCGGTGGATCTCGATCCCGCGCTGGCGCGGGGCAGCGCGGCCGGCAAGGAGAACGTGATCGCCGGGCAGGCGATGGCGATGGGGGACTTGCGCACCCTGTCCGGCGAACAGCTGGCGCGCGCGAAAGAGCGGATGCTGCAGATCGTCGCGGCGTCGCTGCCGCACGCCGAGTCGACGCTGACCTTCGACGAGGGCTACCCGCCGCTCGCCCCCACGGCCGGCAACGAGCGGATGCTCGCGCTCTACGATCAGGCCAGCCGCGACGTCGGCGCCGGACCGGTGACCGCGGTCAATCCGGATCGCGCCGGCGCGGCGGATGTCTCGTTCGCCGCCAGCCACGTGAAGATGATCCTCGACGGCATCGGTCTGATGGGGCACAGCGACCACACCCCACAGGAGACCGCGGACCTCGCCACGCTGCCGTCACAGACCAAGCGCGCCGCGCTGCTCCTGTGCCGGCTGGCGAACGGCGCCGCCAACTGACTTGCCTCGACGTAGCCGCCCGCGGGGAACGTGGGCGGGCGGCGAAGTCGGGCCTGCCGCCCTCGCCAGTCGGACCGCGTATAATCCGCGAACTTCGTTTCGCGTTTGTAGGCGGCGTCCGCACGGGAGCGTCTGGGTGGCCACTCCGATCGTAGTGTTCGACGGCATCGAGAAGGCGTACGGACAGACCGTGGCGCTGCGCGGGGTCTCGTTCGACGTCAACGGCGGCGAGATCTTCGGGCTGCTCGGTCCGAATGGCGCCGGCAAGAGCACGCTGATCCGCATCCTCATGGACATCATCCGCGCCGATCGTGGCCGCGTCCTGGTGTTCGGCGAGCCGCGGCGGCGCGAGCATCTCGACCGGCTCGGGTACCTGCCGGAGGAGCGCGGGCTCTATACCAAGCTGGCGGTGGTCGACGTGATGACCTACTTCGGCGCGCTCAAGGGGCTCAGCCGCGCCGAGGCGCGACAGCGCTCGCTGGCGTGGCTGGAGAAGGTCGAGCTGCCGCACGTCGCCACGTGGAAGGTCGATCGCCTCAGCAAGGGCATGTCGCAGAAAGTCCAGATCGCCGCGATCCTGCTGAGCGATCCCGAGGTCTGCGTGCTCGACGAGCCGACCACCGGCCTCGATCCGGTGAACGTGCAGATGGTCCAGGATCTCCTGCTCGAGCGGCGCCGCAACGGCCGGACCACGATCCTGTCGACCCACCACATGAATCAGGTCGAAGAGCTGTGTGATCGGGTCGCGTTGATCAATCAGGGACAGCTGATGGTGTACGGGGGCGTAGACGAGGTGCGGCGGCGGCATTCGCTGCCTGAAGTGCGCGTCCATACCCGTGGCCCGCTGCCGACGGTCCCCGCGGTGGAGCGGGTCACGGACGAGGGCGACGGGAGCTGGCGTCTGCTGCTCGCCGAGGGGACGCCGCCGCATGAAGTGCTGGCGGCGCTGGTGGGATCCGGCGCTGCGGTCGATCGCTTCGAGCCGCTGCTGGCGCCGATGGAAGACATCTTCGTGAGAGTGGTGCGGGAGGGACGCGCATGAACGGCTGGCAGAAGATCAAGACGGTCGCCACCTTCGAGTTCCTCTCCGCGGTCAAACGACCGGGATATCTGATCGCCACCTTCGGCATGCCGCTGTTCATGGCCGCCTACGGCGGAGTGGTGGCGGTGCCGGCGTACTACGCGGATAAGAGCAGCCGCACGCCCTCGGTGTACGGAGTGGTCGACCAGCCGGGCGTGCTGCGGCTCGATCGCGAGGTCAAGGGAGGCACCCGAGCTCAGATTCCGGACGACCTGCGGCAGGCACTGACGGCGGCGGGCCAGAGCGAAGCGCTCGATCGGGCGATCGCGGCCGACCGCTTCGTGTTCAGTCCGTTCGCGACCAAGGACGCGGCCCACGCCGCGCTGGCCGCGCGGAGCCTGAAAGGCTATTTCGTGATCCCGCAGGACTACATGCGCGAGGGGCGGATCGAGTCGTACTCGTCGGACTCGGTCAATATCTCGGGGTCGGACGCGCGCCGGGGGTTGGCCGATCTGCTGCGCCGGCGGCTGGTCGAACAGCGCCTCGACCCCGAAGCCGCGGCGCGCATCCTCGAGCCCATCACCGGGACCAAGGGCTTCGCCGTGACCCGGACCGGCGAGGTCCGCGACGGCGGAGCCGGGGCCTCGATCGTGCGGTTCGCGCTGCCGCTGATCTTCATGGTGCTGTTCCTGCTCTCGGTGCTCATGACCTCCGGATACCTGATGCAGGGGACCGCCACCGAGAAAGAGAACAAGGTGGTCGACGTGCTGCTGGCGTCGGCCAACCCCGACCAGATCCTGGCGGGGAAGCTGCTCGGCCTCGGCGCCGCCGGGCTGCTGCAGATCGCGGTCTGGCTGGCGATGCTGATGGTCACCGGTCTCGGCGTGGTGCCGATGCTGATGTCGTCGCGCGTCGACGTGCCCTGGCTCGCGCTGTCGCTCGCGCTGCCATTCTTCGTGATGGCGTTCCTGTTCTTCGGCGGGCTGATGCTCGGCACCGGCTCGCTGGGCAGCAACATGCGCGAGGCGCAGCAGCTCGCGATGGTGTGGTCGCTCACCGCCGCGCTGCCGATGATGATGATGGCGGTGCTGATCCGCGAGCCCAACGGCACCGTCGCGAAGGTCATGACCTGGATTCCCTTCACGGCCGGCCCGGTGGTCATCCTGCGCGCGAGCAACGACGCGGCGCTCCTGGCCTGGTGGGAGATTGCCGGCTCGCTGCTGGTCCTGCTGGGCTCGACCTGGCTGGCGCTCCGGGTCGGCGGACGCCTGTTCCGGATCGGCCTGCTCAGCGCGGGTGCGCGGCCGAGCCTGAGAGAGATCGTCCGCCAGGCGCGCCTGGCGGGGTGAGTCTCTTCGGGGGGCTGTTCGCTGTCACGCTGCCTTCGCTGTCCACGGCGCCTGCGGCGCGCTGGCGCTTCGCGCCAGGACGAGACGACGACACGACGATCACGACGTAAGACAAACCCTTGTGAGTCACTTCGACGGATTACGTCCGTTGGCGGCGCCGCGCTTTGCGCGGTGACAGGAGTGAGGATCGGGAAATCACAAGCAATCCTGAAGGCCCCGATTGCTTGTGATTTCGGTCCTCCCTCCTGTCAACGTCGGCCCGGAGGCCGCGTCGGCGCCAACGGGGAGAACCATTGATAACGTGCCCGGACGCTCGCACTCGAGGGCACTTGGAAGATGCCCGAGCGTGCCCTCGTGGCCGCAGCATGACGTCGTTGTCGTCGTATCGTCGTGTCGTCGTGCCCGCCGAAGGCGGGCCACCCAAGGGCCGTGATAGCGGATGCAGCGTGACAGCGAAATGCGCTCACTTCAGCTCAGGCGCCGCCGCCGGCGGATGGCGGTGCTTGGTCTGCTGCTCGAACGCATAGGCCAGCCCAATCAGCGTCGTCTCGTCCCAGGCGCGTCCGAAGAACGTCACGCCGGCCGGGAGTTGTCCGCCGCGCGTGTATCCCATCGGCACCTGGATCGAGGGGAAGCCCGTGGTCGGCGAGAAGAACTGGCTGTTGTCGCCATGCGGGGTATTCAGATCGCCGATCAGGCGCGGCGGGTTGCTCCAGGTCGGATAGACGAATGCCGCCAGCCGTTGGGTATCCATTACCGTCGTGACCGCCTTTCGTACCTGCCGGCGGTACTCGGCTTCCGCCTGGCACGCCGGGGTCGACGGTCCGTTCTCGGCTCCCTCCTGCGCCTGCTCGAGCCGCCGCTGCACGGTCGGATGAAATCGCCGGGACTTGATGATGTCCGCGAGGCTCTTGACCGGGATCCGGTCGGCATGGCCGGCCAGATACTGGTTGATGTCGTGTTTGAAGCCGCCGCACGGGCCGGCGCCGGCGCTCCGCCGCACGTCGTCGAGCGGCACCGGCGCGGGATCGACGATGGTCGCCCCCGCCCGACGCATCGCGTCGACGGCGGCCGTGAAGACCCGCACGATCTCCGGATCGGTGGTGTCACGTTCGTAGGCCTGGCGCAGCACGCCGATGCGCGCGCCCTTCAAGGCGTCGCGGTTCAGTGCCGTCGCGTAGGTCGGGATCGTCGCCGGTCGCCCGCCAGGACGGAACGACTCCATCGGCGAGCCGTCCACGGTGAACGGATCGGCCGGATCCTCGCCGGCGATCACCTGCAGCACCGCGACGGCATCGGCCACGGTCCGGGTCATCGGGCCGGCGATGTCGGCGAGCAGGCTGAGCGGGACCACGCCGGCGCGGCTGGTGAGGCCCATCGTGGACCGGATGCCCACCAGCGCCTGATGCGACGCGGGACCGCGGATCGAATTGCCGGTGTCGCTCCCGAGACCGATGGCGCCGAAGTTCGCGGCGATCGCGGCGGCGGTGCCGCCGCTCGATCCTGCGGTGACGCGGTCCAGCGCATAGGGGTTCTTCGTGTATCCCGGCAGGATCGAGCTCACCGTTTCGTAGGGCGTGAACGCCCACTCCGCCATGTTGGACTTGGCCAGCACGATCGCGCCGGCCTCTTTCACCTTCCTCACCTGGAACGCATCCCGGGTCGACACGAAGCCTTCGAGGGCCAGCGAGCCGGCGGCGCTCTGCAGACCGACGGTTTCGAAGTTGTCCTTGACGATGGCCGGCACGCAGTGGAGCAATCCGGTGAGGCCA
Source organism: uncultured Acidobacteriota bacterium (assembly GCA_963717745.1). Classification (GTDB taxonomy): domain Bacteria; phylum Acidobacteriota; class Vicinamibacteria; order Vicinamibacterales; family 2-12-FULL-66-21; genus JACCXG01. The sequence goes on along the minus strand of CAVQXJ010000029.1, from coordinate 132,056 downwards.
CCGGCCGAGAACCGGCGGTCGAGCGCGTCGGCCTGATCGCGCGCGGCGGGGTTGATCACGACGATCGCGTTGATCGCCGGCCCCCGCTTGTCGTACGCCTCGATGCGCCGCAAGTACTCGTCGACCAGCCCGCGGCACGTCGCGCGTCCGGCTTTCATGGCGGCATGGATCTGCGCAATCGTGATCTCTTCGACGCGACCATCGCGGCGAGCGGCGCGCTGGGCCGAGAGCAGCGCCGGCGCCATCACCAGCGTCATCAGCACGATGACGCGGAGCCAGTTCGACATCGGCGTATCTTACAGGCGCGCCTGGTCGGGGTGAGTCTCTTCGGGAGGCTGTTCGCCGCTCACGCTGCCTTCATGTCCACGGCGCCTGCGGCGCGCTGGCGCTCCGCTCCGCCTTCGCGACGACGAGACGACGACACGACGAGACAAACCCTTGTGAGTCACTTCGACGGAGCTGCCGTTGGCGGCGCCGCGCTGCGCGCGGGACAGGAGCGAGATCGGACGATCACGAGCGATCACGGACTGTAATGAAAAACCTTTCTCACTCCTGTCAACTTCGGCCGAGGCCGGCGTCGCCGCCAACGGGGGAGAACCGTTGATAACGTGCCCGGACGTTCGCACTCGAGGGCACTGGGGAGATGCCCGAACCTGCCCTCGTGGCCGCAGCATAACGTCGTTGTCGTCGTGTCGTCGTGCACGGCCGAAGGCCGTGGGCGCGCCGCAGGCGCCGTGGACACGAATGCAGCGGGACAGTGAACAGCCGCCTAAGGTAGCGCGCGCGTCAGGGCGTCACAGACTCCAGCAGGCGCCGCACGTTGTCGAGCGTGTCCGCGTCCTCCGCGCGCTTGTCCTTGCGCCACCGCAGCATGCGGGGGAAGCGGACCGCGATGCCGGATCGGTGCCGCGGCGAGCGCGCGATCCCCTCGAAGCCGAGCTCGAACACGTGCACCGGCTCGACGTGACGCACCGGTCCGAACCGTTCCAGCGTGTGCCGCCGAATCCATCGATCGACCTCGCCGATCTCCTCGTTCGACAGCCCTGAATACGCCTTGGCCACCGGCACCAGCTGCCCGTTGTCCCACACCCCGAAGGTGTAGTCGGTGAGCAGGCTGGCGCGCTTGCCGCTGCCCGGCTGCGCGTAGATCAGCACGGCGTCAATCGAGTACGGCTCGATCTTCCACTTCCACCAGTCACCGCGTTTCCGGCCCACGCCGTAGGCAGACGAGGCGCGCTTGAGCATCAGACCTTCGACCCCGCGCGCCCGCGACTCCGTGCGCTCGGCCGCCAGCGCCTCCCAGGTCGTGGTCGTGACCGCGGGAGAGACCCGCAGCACACCCGTCGGCGGGCCGAGGAGCGCCACGAGCCGCTCGCGCCGCTCGCTGAGCGGCAGTGGCCGGATGTCCTCCCCGCACTCCTCGAGCAGGTCGTAGGTCATGAACACCACCGGCACCGCCCGCGCCATCTGCGCCACCTGCTTCTGCCGCCCGATCCGCTGCTGCAGCGCCGAAAACGGCAGCGGCCGATCGTCGCGAAACGCCAGCACTTCGCCGTCAAGGACGATGCCGTCGGGGAGGTGGGTGGCGGCGGCGACGATCTCCGGGAAACGGTGGGTGATGATCTCTTCGCCGCGCGACCAGAGATGGATCGCCCCGCCCCGCTTCACCAGCTGCGCGCGGATCCCGTCCCACTTCCACTCGAGCACCCAGTCCGCCGGATCGCCGAGCGTGGCGGCGTCGTCTTCGAGCGGCGACGCCAGGAAGAACGGATAGGGGCGCGACTGGTCGACGTTGGTGACCTCGGTCGAGGCGAGCGAGGCGAACCATTCCGCGGTCGGCGTCCAGTCGCCCATCAGCCGCGCCGCCACCGTCGCGACCGGAAGCGCCGACGCCTGCGCGAGCGCCCGCACCACGAGCGTCTGCGAGACCCCGACCCGCAGCTCGCCGGTGATCATCTTCAGCAGCACGAATCGCTGGAGCCGATCGAGCGGCGCCCACCACACCATCACGCGCTCCCGCTGCGTCTCCGGGTCCATGGTCCGCAACGAGAGAATGCGCTCCTCAACCCACGCCGCCAGCGACAGCGGCGCGCGGTTCTCGACCACCGGCAGCTGATCGAGCACCAGCGCCGCGGTCTCGGCCCCGTCGCCGACCACCGAGTAGGACTCTTCGAGAATCCAGGACGGCAGTCCCGTCGCCGCGAGGGCCCACTCGTGGATCGCCGAGTACGGCAGCAAGCGCTTCAAGCGGCGTCCGGTGAGAAAGAACACCGCCCACGCCGCATCCGCCGGCGGCGCCTCGCCAAAGTAGCGCGCCATCGCCGCGACCTTGGCGTTGGTCGAGGTGGTGCAGTCGATGGACTCGAAGAGGTCAGAGAACCGGAACATCGTCAAATCCCAAATCCCAAGCTCCAAATCCCAACCACTCCCAAATCCCAACTTCCAAATCCGACCAACTCCCAACTCCCAACATCCCAATCCCAGTCCCAATCCCAAGTCCCAAATCCAAGTCCGAATCTCCAACAACCTTGGGATTTGGCGTTTGGGAGTGGTTGGAGCTTGGGATTTGGGATTTGGGATTTGACTCAGTCCTCGACCGCCTCCCCCTCCCAGGCGGTCCGTATCACGCCAGCATCGAGCCCCTGCTCGCGCAGGTAGCGCGCCAGCGGCTCGGCGTGGCCGTGGGTCGCCAGCACCCGGCTGGCGCCGCTCTCCTCGATGGTCTGCAGCAGCGCCGGCCAATCCGCATGATCCGACAACACAAACCCCCGATCGAAGGCCCGTTGACGACGGATGCCGCGGATGCGCATGAGGCCGGAAGCGAAGCCATCTGAGTGGGTGCCGAGACGGCGCATCCACGGCGTGCCGCGCGCCGGTAGCGGCGCGAGGATGAGCTCTCCCGCGAACGACGTACCGCGGGGCTGGTCGGTGGCCGGGACGACCGGCAGCATCGCCACGCCTTCCTCGCGATACGCCTCGATCATGGCCAGCATCATGCCGTGAACGAAGACCGGCCGATCGGTGTGGCGCGCGAGCTCGGCGAGGATCCGCTGGGCCTTGCCGATGCTGTAGCAGAACAACACCGACGACTTCCCCTCGGCGGCGTTCGACTGCCACCAGGTGACGGATGTCGGCGATCAGGCTCGGCGTGGTGTCCCAGCGGTAGATTGGGAGGCCGAACGTCGACTCGGTGATGAAGGTGTCGCACCGGACGGGCTCGAACGCCGCGCAGGTCGGATCGGCGGCGCGCTTGTAATCGCCCGCCGCCACCCAGACGCCGCCGCGGCCCTCGACGCGGATCTGCGCCGAGCCCAGGACGTGTCCCGCCGGATGAAAACTGACGGTCACCCCGCCGAGCGTCAGGCGCTGCCCGTAGGGGATCGACTCGACCGCCGCGTCAGCGCCGAACCGGCGCCGAAGCAGCCCCGCGCCCGGCGCGGCGCACAGGTAGGCCGCACTCCCGGGGCGCGCGTGATCGCCGTGCGCGTGGGTGATCACCGCTTTTTCCACCGGATTCCACGGGTCGATGTGGAACCCTCCGGCATCGCAGAAGAGGCCGTCCACGGTCTCGTACAGCATGCGCTCCCATTCTGCCTTGGGCGCCGTAGCCTTGGCGAAGGCGTCACTTCACGCCTTCCTGAACTACAATCCGCTGCTGGCCGCTTCCCGGTCCGGAGAACCGATGCATCCACAACTCGATTTATGGTCCATGGCGTTCGTCTTCGTGCTGGCGACGTTCGTCGGCTTCCAGGTCATCCAGAACGTCTCGCGCCTGCTGCATACGCCGCTGATGTCCCTGACCAACGCGATCTCCGCGATTGCCGTGGTCGGGTCGATCCTCGTCGCGGGCCAGCAGCACACCACCTTCACCACGATCCTCGGCACCATCGCCGTCGCCGCCTCGATGACCAACATCGTCTCCGGCTTCATGATTACCGACCGGATGCTGCGGATGTTCCGTGAGCGGAGGCGCCAGTAATGGCTGAGCACGTCACGCAGGCCAGCTACCTGCTGGCCGCGGTCCTGTTCATCCTGTCGCTGCGCTGGCTCAATCATCCCTCCACCGCCCGGCGCGGGGTGGCGGCCGGCGTCGCGGGCATGGCCCTGGCCATCATCGGCACGCTGCTCGATCCGGAGATCGTCGGATACCTCTGGATCGTCGTCGCCATGGTGATCGGGACGGCGATCGGTGTGCCGCTGTCGAAAGTGCCCCTGACCGCGGTGCCGCAGCGGACCGCGCTCTCCCATGCGTTCGGCGGGCTGGCGGCGGCGCTGGTCGGTTCAGCGAAATACGCGCTGTGGATGCCTGAGGGCGAGCTGACGCCGTTCCGCACCTTCGCGATCGCGATCGAAGTGATTCTGGGCGGCCTGACCTTCACCGGGAGCCTGATGGCCGCCGGCAAGCTTCAGGAAATCATCCCGACCCGCCCGATCACCTACAAGGGACAGAACATCATCAATCTCGGCCTGCTGGCGATCGCCGCCGGCTCGGCAATCTACCTGGTCGCCCACCCGGAACAGTGGTGGCTGTTCGTCATCATCCTGGTCCTCTCCCTGGTGTTCGGCGTGCTCCTCATCATCCCGATCGGCGGCGCCGACATGCCGACGGTGATCTCGCTGCTCAACGCCTACGCCGGCCTGGCCGCCGTCGCGATGGGGTTCGTGCTCGAGAACAAGGTGCTCATCATCGCCGGTGCGCTCGACGGATCGTCGGGCCTGATCCTCTCGATCATCATGTGCCGCGCCATGAACCGCTCGTTCACCAACGTGCTGTTCGGCGCCTTCGGGCAGGTCCAGGCCGCCGCCGCGGCCGGCGAGGCCAGGACCGCCAAGAGCGGCACCGCCCGCGACGCCGCGGACCTCCTCGAGAACGCCGGCTCGGTGGTGATCGTTCCCGGCTACGGGATGGCCGTGGCCCAGGCGCAGCACCGGGTCCGCGAGATCTACGACCAGCTCACCAAACGCGGCATCGACGTCAAGTTCGCCATCCACCCCGTCGCCGGGCGCATGCCGGGACACATGAACGTGCTGCTCGCCGAAGCGGAGCTCCCCTACGACGCCCTCGTCGAAATGGACGACATCAACCACGACCTCCCTCAAACCGACGTCGTCCTGGTCGTCGGGGCCAATGACGTGGTCAATCCAGCGGCGCGGCATGACAAGTCGAGCCCGATCTTCGGGATGCCGATCATCGACGCCGACAAGGCCAAGGCGTGCATCGCGATCAAGCGCTCGATGAACCCCGGTTTCGCCGGGATCGAGAACGAGCTGTATTACGCCGACAACACGCTGATGGTCTTCGGCGATGCAAAGGGCGTGCTGGGCGATGTGGTGAAGGAGCTGTCGGGCGAGTCGGGCGGCATCCATTAGCCTTGAGTGATGTTCGACCGGCAGCCGCTTGCCAAGAGCTTTAACAGGAGGGCAGGAGGTCAGGAGGAAATTCATTTTCAGTATTCCCTGGGACTGAGCAGAAGCAATCAAGAGAAAGAAATGATTTCTCCTGACCTCCTGGCCCTCCTGTAGGTTTTGGCAGGCGGCTGTCGCTACGAATTGATCACCCATGCCCCGCATCGCCCTGACCCGTCCCGTCCCCGACGCACTGACCGCGTGTCAGCTGACCCATCTCGCCCGCGTTCCCATCGACCTCGCGCAGGCCCGCGCGCAGCACGCGGACTACGAGCGCACGCTCACCTTGCTCGGGTGCGAGGTCGTCACCGTGCCAGTGGCGCACGAGCTGCCCGACTCGGTGTTCGTGGAAGACGCCGCGATCGTGCTCGACGAGATTGCGGTGATCACGCGACCGGGCGCCCCCTCGCGACGGCCTGAAACCGCCGCGGTCGCGTCAACTCTGGGGAGCTTCCGTCAACTCGAGTTCCTCCGCGAGCCGGCCACGCTGGACGGCGGCGATGTGCTGCGGCTTGGACGGACGCTCTATGTGGGAGCCGGGACCCGCACGAACGCCGCCGGTGTCCACCAGCTGACGGCGCTGGTGTCCTCCTACGGCTATGCGGTGCGAACCGTGCCGGTGGACGGGTGTTTGCATTTGAAGTCCGCCATCACCGAAGTCGCGCCAGGCGTCGTGCTGATCAACCCGGAGTGGGTCGATGGCGAGATGTTCCCGGATCAGGAGATCATAGAGGTCGCACCTTCCGAGCCAGCGGCAGCGAACGTCCTCAGGATTGGCGACACGGTGGTCTGCGCCGCCGCCTACCCGCGGACAAACGCGCGGCTGGCGGCCGTTGTCGAGGTGCACGCGGTGGACGTGTCCGAACTGGCGAAAGCCGAAGGCGCGGTAACCTGCTGCAGCCTGATCGTGGGCGGTGGATGATTGCGGGGTCTAACAGGCTGATGAGACCCCGCGTGTCAAGGGAGAAGGCAGAAGGGAAAAGGGAGAACTGCGTCACTTTTCAGCAACCTGCTGCAGCCCCCGCGCTTCAGGCCCGCGGCGAATTCAGCCGGGGAGCGAACCCGCGAACCCGCGAACCGCGAGCCCGCGGACTGCGAAGTACGGGAAGAGTATGAGCGCCTACGTCATCGCCAACGTTACGGTGAAGGATCCGGTCCGCTACGAGGACTATCGCCGCCTCGTGTCGCCGACCCTTGCCAGGTTCGGCGGCCGTTTCATCGCGCGTGGCGGTCAGGTCGAAGTGCTCGAAGGCGAGTGGCATGGGACGCGGCTGGTGCTCCTGGAGTTTCCGTCGATGGAAGCCGCCCGGAACTGGTGGAGCTCACCGGAGTACGCCGAAGCCAAAGTGATCCGGCAGGCGACGTCCGAGGGCACCTTGCTGATTCTGGAAGGCGTGTAGATGGATCAGGATCAGCTCCTGGAGGTGCTCGGCCGCTACTGGGGGTACGTGACGTTCAGGCCGCTCCAGCGCGAGGCGATGGACGCGATTCTGGGCGGGCGCGACTCGGTCGTGGTGTTGCCGACCGGCGGCGGAAAGTCGCTGTGCTTCCAGGCCCCCGCATTGGTCCGTCCCGGACTGGCCGTCGTGGTGTCGCCGCTGATCTCGCTGATGAAGGATCAGGTGGACAGCCTGACCGCGAACGGCGTGGCAGCGGCCTGCTTCAACAGCTCGCTACCCTCGGAGGAGCGCGCGGCCGTGATGCGCGGCATGCGGGACGGGCGCTACCGTCTGCTTTACGTGTCGCCTGAGCGTCTGGCGGGGGAGAGCAGCGAGTCGTTCCTGGCGCAGCTGGCGCAGTGCGACGTCAGCTTCGTTGCGGTAGACGAGGCGCATTGCATCAGCCAGTGGGGGCACGACTTCCGTCCCGAGTACCGGCAGCTGGCGCGCCTGCGCGAGGTGTTTCCCGGCGTCAGCCTCCACGCATACACGGCCACCGCCACCGCGCGTGTGCGCCGCGATATCGCCAGCCAGCTCGCGCTGCGCGATCCGATCGAGCTGGTGGGCTCGTTCGACCGCCCCAACCTGGTCTACCGGGTGCTCGGCCGCGCGCAATTGAAAAAGCAGCTCCAGGACGTGCTCGCCCGTCACCGCGGCCACGCCGGCATCGTGTATTGCACTTCGCGGCGCGAGGTCGATGCGCTCGCGGCCTGGTTGTGCGAGACCGGCATCAGGGCCAAGCCGTACCATGCCGGGCTGGCGGATCAGGAGCGCGCGCGGAATCAGGATGCGTTCCTCGACGAGCATGCCGACGTGGTGGTGGCGACGGTGGCGTTCGGCATGGGCATCGATCGCTCGGACGTCCGGTTCGTCGTTCACGCCGGCGCGCCGCAGTCGCTCGAACACTATCAGCAGGAATCCGGCCGTGCCGGCCGCGACGGGCTGGAAGCCGAGTGCGTGCTGATCTATTCGACCGCGGACTTCATGAAGTGGCGTGTCATGCTGGAGCGCAACGGCGAGCTGACCCCGGCGCGCCGCAGCCTGTTGCGCGACATCGAGCGATACGCCGCGTCGGTCGGATGCCGCCACAAGCAGTTGCTGGCCTATTTCGGGGAGACCGACCCGCGCGAGAACTGTGGCGCGTGCGACTTCTGCCTCGATGAGCTCGAGTCGGTAGGCGAGCCGGCGGTCCTGGCCCGCAAGGTGCTGTCGTGCGTCGCCCGCGTGGGGCAGCGGTTCGGCGCCGGCCATGTCGCCAACGTGCTCCGCGGCGCCGAAACCGAGCAGGTGACGGCGCGGGGACATGGGGCGCTGACCACCTTCGGGCTGCTGCGCGAGGCGTCGATCTCTGAAATCCGCGGCTACATCGAGCAGCTGATTGCGCACCGGCTGCTGCGGCAGACCGAGGACGAGTATCCGGTGCTCGCGCTGACCGACACGGGCGTGGCGCTCCTCAAGGATCCTGGTGCGGCGCCGGATCTCGCGCTGGCGCGGCAGCGGCGCCCGGTCCGCGGCGAAGCCCCCCGGCGCGCGAAGATCGAAACCGAGTCGTGGCAGGACGTCGACCGCGATTTGTTCGAGCGGCTGCGCGCGCTGCGGCTGGACATCGCGCGATCGCGAGGCGTGCCTCCGTACGTGATCTTCCACGACACGACCCTGCGCGAGATGGCGCGGATCAAGCCGACGTCGGTCTCGGCTCTGCTCGGCGTCCGCGGTGTGGGCGCCCGCAAGGCCGAGGATCTCGGCGAAGCGTTCGTCGCGGTCATCGCCGCTTCCTGAGTCCGCGTTCAGGGGGCCGAGCCGGCGCTGGGGCTTGCGGTAAGCTTGTTCCTCCGGGCATGACCACCCCCAGTAGACTTCCGGGCCCTCTTCCAGCGTTCCCCCAATCCCTACATGCTGCTCGATCCGCAATGGCGGTGCGTGGCGGCCAACCATGCCTATCTGCACGTCACCGGGCGGCGCCTCGAGGACATTCTGGGACGCAATCTGTTCGAGGCCTTTCCGCACGACCGGGCCCATCCCGACAACGAGAGCGCCACGCTGCTGCGGCAGTCGCTGGAGCGCGTGGTCGCGACCGGCCAGCCCGATGTGCTCGCGCTGATCCGCTACCGCGTCCCGAGACCGGGCGACGGGGGCTCGCAGACCGATGATCGGTTCTGGAGCGCCACCCACACGCCGATTCTCGGAGAGGACGGCCGCGTGGCCTATGTCCTGCAACACACGGTGGACGTGACGGAGCTGCAGCGCCGGCGCGAGGCTGCCTCGCATCCCGTCCCCTCCGATCGGACGACCCGGATGGAGGCAGGCGTGCTCGAACGCGCGCGCGAGGTACAGGAAGCGAACCAGTCGCTGCGGATCGAGCGGGCCAACCTCACGCAGCAGATGCGGCAGGAAACCGAGCGCAACGCGCTGCTCGAACGCGAGCGCGAGGCCCGGGCCGAAGCGGAGGATGCCGAAGCCCGGCAGCGCTTCCTGGCCGAAGCGATTCCGCAGCAGGTCTGGACTGCTCGAGCGGACGGTGACCTCGACTTCGTAAACCAACGAGTCCTCGAGTATTTCGGTACGTCCGAAGCGGAGGTGCTGGGCAGTGGATGGCGAGCCTCGGTGCATCCCGACGACCTCTCCGAGTGCGTCAGCCGCTGGAGTGAGTCATTGCGAACGGGCCGCGAGTACGAATGCCAGTTCCGGCTGCGCCGTGCCGACGGGCTGTACCGGTGGCATCTCGCCCGCGCGCTCGCGCTCCGTGGGCCGGATGGCCGGATCGTCAAATGGTTCGGCACCAACACCGACATGGACGAGCTCACACGCGCCCGCGACGAGCTGCGGCGCCGGGCCGAGTTCGATCAGCAACTCATCGGCATCGTCAGTCACGACCTCCGGAATCCGCTGAACGCGATCGGCATCGCCACCTCGCTGCTGCTGAAGAGGGGACAGCTGGACGAGCAGCAGGAGGGGATCGTGCGGCGCATCACCTCGTCCTCCGAGCGCGCGGTGCGGCTGATCGGCGATTTTCTCGACTTCACGCACGCGCGGGTGATGGGCCGGATCCCGGTGAGCCGACAGCCCGCCAACATCAAGGAGATCGCCCGTCAGGTGTTCGACGAGGTCCTGCTCACGCAGCCGTCACGCAAGGGCACCTTCACCCACGAAGGAGAGGAGACCGGCATTTGGGATCCGGACCGCATCGCTCAGGTGATGGGCAATCTGCTTGCGAATGCGTTCCAGCACAGCCCCGAGTCGAGTGTCGTGCGGCTGGCCACGCGGGGCGACGGGCGTTTCGTCACCATCGACGTGCACAACGAGGGGACGCCGATCCCGCCCGAGGATCTCGCGCGCCTGTTCGAGCCCTTCGAACGTGGCACCGACACGAGCCCGGCCGGCCGCAGCATCGGGCTCGGCCTCTATATCTCCCGGCAGATTGTGAATGCGCACGAGGGCACCTTGGAGGTGCGTTCGATCGAGGGCGAGGGCACGACGTTCACCGTCCGCCTGCCGCGGGCATCTGCTCCTTGCTGAACCGCGGCAGCATCGCATCCCGCATCGCCAGGTGATAGACCGCGGCCGCAATCGCGATCGCCGACTTCTGCACGTCCTCCTCGATGATGCGCTCGTAGGTGTCGAGGTTGGTGTGCCAGGTGTAGGTACCGTATTCGATCGGGTCCTGGCTGAGGCCGATCCCCGGCAGTCCGGCTTCGTTGAACGACGTGCTGTCGGTGCCGCCTGAGCGGCGGCTGCGGGTCGCCGAAGCGCCCATCATCCCGAGGTCTTCGAATGGTGCGAACGCTTCCCGCAGAATGGCGGCGGCCTCGTCCGGGCCGAAGACGCTGGCGCCGCGGATGCGGCCGGTGCCGGAATCGACGTTGAAGTAGCCGGCGAACGTCGCGAACTCCGGCTTCGGGTTCTCGTAGGTGCCGAAGTGCTCCTTCACATAGGCCTTCGAGCCGAGCAGCCCCTGCTCCTCACCGCTCCACAGGGCGACCCGGATCGTGCGCCGCGGCTCGACGCCGATCGCCTTGAGGATGCGCGCCGCTTCCATCATCACCGCGCAGCCGATCGCATTGTCGGTGGCGCCGGTGGCGCTATGCCAGGAGTCGAGATGGCCGCCGAGCATCACGACTTCGTCCTTCTTGTCGGTGCCCTGGAATCTCGGCGATGGTGTTGTACGAGGTCCGGCCCTCCGGGTACGTCCGGTTCACGATGGTGAACTCGAGCCGCACCGGCGTGCCGTCGGCGAGGATCCGCGAGATCCGCCCGTAGTCCTCGTTGCGCAGCACCACCGTTGGCACCGCCTTGGCGAGGTCGAACGTCCGGTTGTTGAAAGCGCGAATCTGGCCGTGATCCCGGCCGGCGTCGTTGACCCGGACCTGCGCGCCCGCCGCGACGAGCATCGCGTCGATCTGTTCCGCGACCGCCGTGGCACCGAGTTGTCCGGGCTCGGTGGTGGGCGCGGTGTTGGCGCGCGGGCCCTGTGGCCCTTGCGGTCCCGGACCGCCGTCGCTCTGATACTGCCGCCGCAGCTGCTCGTCGTCGCGACGCAGCGGCGATTTGTTGATCGTCACCGGCACCATCGTGTGGCGGCCGACCAGGACGATGCGCCCTTTGACCTTGGGGGTGGTTTCGGCGATCCACCTCGTCAACAAGGCCTGGGTCGGGCGGTCGGGCGGCACGATATGCACCGCGTCCGACGACACCGTGCCGTTGGTCGACGGCGTCCACGCGAGCACTTCGCCGACCAGGCTGTCCTTCACCGGCGAGACGATGAAGCCGGAGAATCGCTCGTTGAGCCATCCGGGATGCCCGAAGTCCCACGGCTCGAGCCGTCCGTTCGTCAGACCCCATTCGGTCATCTGCTTGATCGCCCATTCGCCGGCCGCCTTGTGATTCGGCGACCCGGTGAGCCGCGGACCGTAGACATCCGTGAGGTAGTGCACGGTCCGGAGGATGTACGAGTGCTCGCGCGCCTCCTTCCGGATTCTGGCATTGACCTCGTCGTTGACCGGCTCCCGCCCGCCGAGTGGCGCGACGATGAAGAGAAGAGCGACGAGACCGGCGGTGGCGGCTCTGAACATGAAGACTCCAGGGCGAGGACGGAGGAGTCACTATCGTAACAAAGTGCACGCGACCGGCGCTCTGACGAGCAAACCTCGCAAGAAGCCTCTTGGCCGGTCGCTCCGGCTGCGGCAAGATCAACGGCCAGGGTCCCAGCCATCGAGCTCGCCAGAGCTCTCATCTACGGAGCAGCAATGGGACAGATAGTCGCGGACATTCGTCAGGGGCTGCGGCGGCTGGCTGCGACTCCACTCCTCTCGCTCGGCTCGACGCTCATCCTCGCGGTCGGGATTGGATCGGCGGTGGTCATGGTCGACGTGCTCGACCGGCTGCTGTTGCGCGCGCCGGCGCACGTGACCGATCCGGACCGGGTGTCGCGGGTCTATGTCGGCGGCCCCGGGCGCTCGTACATGGACCGAACGGGCTACGCCACGTTCGAGGCTCTCACCGGCTCCGACGACTTCGACTCCACCGCCATCTATCTCACTGAGTCGCTGTCGCTCGGCCGCGGCGCGCGCGCCAGACAAGTGGAGGCCGTGGCGCACAGCGGCGGGTATTTCGCGGTCCTCGGCATGCAGCCGCGACTTGGATCCTGGCCCGGCAGCGCCGAGGACGCCGTCGTCATCAGCCATCGGCTGTGGCAGCAGGAATACGGCGGTGCTGCGGACGTCCTTGGCAAACCGCTCCGTCTCGGTCTCGACACCTACAGCATCGCGGCGGTGGCGCCGCCGGGCTTTGCCGGGATCGACTACAAAGCGGCCGATGTCTGGCTGCCGCTCGCGCCGCGAGGCAGGGCGGGCTACGGGGCGGAGTGGAAAACGCAGTTCCCGTTTCTTCAGCTGATCGCGCGCGTGCGGGACGGCGTCACCCGGGAACCGGCCAGCGATCGGGCAACCGCCGCCTATCGGGCGACGCCCCAGACCTGGGAGAAGGGCAACGTGCTCGTCCTCGGAGACTTGCGGCCCGCGCGGGCTCCCGGGAACCCCGTTGGAGTGAGAGTCGAAACCCTGGTCGCCGGGATGTCGATCCTGGTGCTGCTCATCACCTGCGGCAACGTAGCAAATCTGCTGCTGGTGCGCGGCTTGCGCCGCGATCGTGAATTCGTGATCAAGACCGCGCTTGGCGCCAGCCGGGCCAGACTGCTGCGGGAAGTCCTGCTCGAAGCCGCGCTGCTCGCCTGTGGCGCCGGCGTCCTCGCCGTGGTCGTGGTGATCGCCGGCGGCACGTTGATGCGGCGTGAGTTCCTGTCCCCCCTCGCCGCACTCGCGGCTCCAGTGGACGCGCGTCTGGTGTTCGTCACCGTGATCTTCTGCACGGCGGCAGCCTTCCTGCTCGGTCTGGCGCCGGCGTTCCGCCTGACCACGCGCCGTGCCCTCAGTCCGGTGCCGGCCGCAAGCGTGGGCCCGTCGCGGCTGATCGATGTGTTCTCGGGCGCGCAGGTCGCGCTCTCCCTGCCGCTGATCATTGCCGCGGCGCTCTTCGCGCTGAGCCTCTGGAAGGCGCGCCATCAGGACTTCGGCATGCAGACCGACCGGGTCGCGGTCGTGACGAGCAACCTCTCCGAAGTCGGCCGCCCGTGGGAGACGCATGCGGCGCATCGTGCGATCCAGGCACGCCTCGCCCGATTGCCCGGAGTCGAATCGACGGCCCTCATCCAGAATGCGCCGATGGCGAGCGGCTCGTTCACGGTGATCGACGTGCCGGGTCGAGAGGCCTCACCGGGGCCTTTCTCGAGCGATGACATGCCGTTGCGCAACGGCGTGGATCCATCGTTCTTCGCTCTGATGCGGATGCGTCTCGTGGCAGGGCGGCTGTTCACCGACCAGGAAAACCGCGAAGGTGCGCAATCGGTCGCGGTCATCACCGAGTCGATGGCGCGGATCTACTGGCCGGGACAGCCTGCGGTCGGCAAGTGCTTCTACCTGAGCGGCCGGGATCATCCCTGCACGGACGTCGTGGGTGTGATCGCCGATGCGCGGTTGTTCCCCTCGATTCGTCCCACGAAACAATGGGCGTCGGCCTATTACCTGCCCATCGACGCGCGGCCCCGCGACACCTCCGACCGGATCCTGCTGGTCCGGACCACCGGCGACCCGGAGACTGTGCTCGACACGATCCAGCGCGAGTCGCAGACCGCTGCCCCCGAACTGCCGTATGTCACCGTCCACCGCTTCGACGAGGTGTTCACGGCGATGTTGAGGCCGTGGCGCCTCGGTACGACTGTGTTCGTGATCTTCGGCGTCCTGTGTGCCGCGATCGCGGCGGTGGGGCTGGCGGTGGTCGGCGCCTATGGCGTGACGCGGCGGCGGCGCGAGATCGGCATCCGCTCGGCCCTCGGCGCGCAGCCCTGGCAACTGACCCGGCTCGTGCTCGGCCGAAGCGTGGCAGTGATGACCGTCGGCGTGCTCGTGGGCCTGGCCCTCGCCTGGGCGGGCGGTCGGCTCGTCACCGCGCAGCTGTTCGACGTCGCCGCGCGCGACCCTCGCGTCTTCGCGGGGGCGGCGCTGATCCTGCTCCTGGCGGGCGGTGTCGCCGCCTGGATCCCGGCTCGCCGCGCCGCGCGAATCGATCCGACGACCGCGCTGCGGGCGGAGTAGGCCACCGCTTGATCTCTTCGACCGCCGTTCGCTGCGACGGCCGCCTGCGGCGGCACGACGACACGACGACACGACGTAAATGCTCCGGCCACGAACGGAACGTCGGGGCATCTCCTCAGTGCCCGACGTGCGCGCGGCAATCCACGTATCAACGGCTCTCGCCGCCAACGGGCAGCGTCCGTCGAAGTGACTCACAAAGGTTTCGTCGTGTCGTCGTGTCGTCGTCTCGTCCTGGCGCGAAGCGCCAGCCCGCCGCAGGCGCCGTGGACACGAAGGCAGCGTGACAGCGAACAACGCTCGAACTCGGCACCCTCACTTCACCGGCTGGGTCGTCCGCAGATATCCGACCAGGTCGATCACTTCGCTGTCGGCCAGGGTGTCCAGCAGTGCGGGCGGCATCATCGACACGGAGGTCGCATCGCGCGATTGGATGTCGGACTTCGTGACCACCACCGGCGCCTCGCGGCCGACCACGCGCAGGGTCAACTGGCGGTCGTTCTCCGAGACGACATTGCCGCTGTAAGTGCGGCCGTCACGGGTGGTGACGACCAGCATCTTGTAGGCGTCCTGCACCTCGGCGTTCGGCTCGAGCACGTTGAACAGCAGCCAGCTCAGATTGGCGCGGTTCGTCCCTGTCAGATCCGGACCCAGCGTGCCCCCTTCGCCGTACAGCTTGTGGCAGGCCCCGCACGTGCGCTGGAACACGCCGCGGCCGTTCTTCGGGTTGGCGCCGGTCATCGCGGTGTCGTTGAGCAGACCGCGGTACCTCGAGTAGGCCTTCTCCGCATTCGCGATGCCTTCGACCGGTCCCCACACCTCGACGAAGCGGGTGCCGACGACCCGGAGCAGTTGCCGTGACGCATAGGCAGGAATGTCCCCCTTGGGGACCACGTTCTTGGCCAGCGCGTCGGTCAGCATTCGCCCGTAGCGAGGGCGGGCGGTGAGCGTTTGAATCGCTTCGGCCTTCTCCGCCGCATTGAAGGTCTGGTAGCGACCGATCAGCAGCCGGCCGAGCGACTCGTCGTCGTAGGCGGCGATCGCGCGGATCGCGTCGAGGCGCAGCGGTTGATCGTCCAGCACCGATGGGAGCTCGGCGGTCAGCTGCGGGCGACGCTGTGCGGTCAGGGCCTGCAGGGCATTCCGGCGCGCGGCGAGGGGGCTGGTGCGGGCGCGGAGTGTGGCCAGGTGCTGGCGCGCGAGCTCGGTGTCGCCGAACTGCTGTGCGACTTCGACCGCAAGGGCCGAGGTGCGGGCATCGGCGCGCCTGAGCCGGGCGTAGACCGCGGTCCAGTTCTGCGGCGCCACGAGATCGAAGCGTCCCTCGAGCCCGTCGCGCAGGCCTTCGAGCAGGCTGGTCTGCGTCTTCGGGGTGGTCGCGAGTGCGGCGATCACCGGTGCGATGGCATCGGCGTCGACGGCGCGGCGCGCGATGAAACGGGCGACCAGGGGCACGTTGCTCCGCGAGGCCCGCTCGAGGGCCAGCGCGGGCTCGTCCTTCACCAGCGGCTCGACCGCCAGCCAGATCAGCTTCGGGATGTTCTCGTCGTCCGCGTCCTCGCCGCGCGACATCAGCTCGGTCGCGAGCGGCCAGCGCTGGGCCTTGTCGATGCGCTGCAGCGCCGCGGACAGGTAGAGCCTGACGACCGGTGACGCGTCCTCGCGCGCGAGCCGGCTGAAGCGGTCGAGCACCGCCGCGGGCGGGGTGCCGCTCTCGGTCAGGAGCTGGACTGCCCAGGCGCGGATGTATTCGTCGCGATCCTCCAGCGACTGCGCCAGACGATCCGGCGTCCAGCCGCCGGTCACGTGCAGCGCCCACATCGCGCGCAGCCGCCAGTCCCCGTTGGCCGTGGTCGTGAACAGGCGTCGCAGGTGATCGTGGGTGTCGGGCGCGAGCCTGTTCGCGGCGGCGCGGCCCTGGAGGATGACGCGGGCGCGGCGCGCATGCCAGTCGCTGGGGCTTTCCTGCAGCGCGACGAGCTGTGCGTCGGTCAGCTGGCGGAGATCGGCGTAGCGGCCCGGCCACGACTGGGCCAGCGACTGCTTCGGCGCGATCCGGAAGACCCGGCCGGTGTCCTTGTGCAGCGTGTCCTGACCGCAGATGTCGCCGTCGTGCCAGTCGAGCACGTAGAGCGCGCCGTCGGGACCGATCTCGAGGCTGAATCCGATCCAGTGCGCGTTGTTGGCCATCATGAAATCGTCGCCGTGGTGCGCGGTGAACCCCGATCCCTTGCGCACCAGCACATCCGAGAGGACCGCGTGCTCGTGGATGTTCGCCATGAAGACGCGGCCGGCCTGCGACGGTGGAAAGGCGTCCGACTGGTAGATGCGGGCGCCGCCGTGCGCGGATCGGTGCCGGTGGTCGGCGATGGTCTGGATGTCGCTGTAGACGTACGGGTTGAAGTGCTGCCCGCCCTGGCGCATGTAGATGCCGCCGGGAATCACGTGGAACAGATGGGGGATGACGCAGGCGCTGATCAGCAGCTGCCCCTTGGCGTCGTAGTCGATGCCCCACGGATTGCTGAAGCCGTGCGCCACCACCTCGAACACGTCGCGGGTCGGGTGATACCGCCACACGCCGCCGTTGATCGGCACGCCGTCGCCGGCCATCACGTCCGGAAACGGCTCTTTCGTCTTGTAGATCCGTCCGGCGCCGGCCGGCTTGCGGATCTTCGAGTTGGTCGCGAATCCCTGCAATCCGTAGAGCCAGCCGTCGGGCCCCCAGTGCAGGCTGTTGATGGTCTCGTGGCGATCCTGGATGCCCCAGCCGGTGAGGCGCACCTGGATGTCGGCCATGTCGGCTTTGTCGTCTTGGTCGCGGTCGGGGACGAACAGCAGATTGGGCGGCGCGCCGAGGAACAGCCCATCGAATCCGACCGCGATCGCCGCGGGGAAGGGAATCCCTTCCAGGAAGACCTTGCGGCTGTCGGCGACGCCGTCGCGATCGGTGTCCTCGAGGATCAGGATGCGGCTGTCGCCGTGATTCGAGAAGCCGGCGACGCGCGACTCGTAGTCGCGGTTCTCGGCGATCCACAGGCGGCCGCGGTCGTCCCAGCAGAACGCCATCGGCTGCGTGATCATCGGCTCGTTCGCCCAGGCATTGACCGAATAGCCGTCGACGGTCGTCATCGCCGCGACCGCCTGCTCGGGCGTGAGCAGCGTGGCCTGGCGGCCTTCGCGCTGTGCGATCCCCCACAGCACCGTCGTGGTGGCGTTGTTGGTGTAGTCCCTCCAGCGCGCGGTCATCTCGATGTCGTTCAGCGGACCGCCGCTGTAGACCAGCACGCGATGCCGGATGACTTCGGTCTGGTTGCGCGCGATGGTCCAGTCCGCGGTGCGCGATCGCGCCGGGCCGAAGCCGAGCTGATCGTCGACGCGCCAGGTCTGCGGATAGCCGCCGTTGTCCGGGTGATCGAAGATCGCGATGTGCGCGAGGTCGTCGCGCCCTTCCACCTGCATCGCGCCGTCGACCCACATCGCGCGCTGGCCCTCGGCCCGTTGGTTGCGCTGCCGTGCCGCGTTGATCACTTCCCCCTTGATCCCGTCGCGCCACGGCATCCGCAGGAACAAGCCGCCGTAGTCGTACTTCCCGATCGTGACGTCGGTCTTCGCCTCACCGCGCCAGATGAGGTCGAGCTGAAATGCGCCGTTCTTCTCGCGCATCGCCCAGCGCTGGGTCTCGGTCAGCACCACCTGTCCGCTCTCGTCGAGCAGGTCGTAGACGGTCTGCCAGCGCACCTCGTCTCCCGCCGGTTGCAGCACGGTCGCCGACACCCGCCGCCAGAACTGCGCGCCCGGGTTGTGGAAGTAGTCGCGCCCGTTCAACCGGGTGAATCCCCAATACAAGCCGGTCTGATGCGGATGGTGCGCCGGCTTGTCCTCGGTCAGCACCCCGCGGCCGTCGGGCGGGACGATGGGGTGGAGGTAGGGGCGCTGAGCCGGTGGAGCGTGCTGGGTGACGACCGCGGTGCGGCCGCCGGCGCGGAACACTGCGATCGTGCCGGCCGCGACGTCCTGCCGCACCGTAAAGCCCTTGGCCGCGGGACGGGCCTGCGACCGCCCGGCTCTGGACCGAGCGCGTCGCGGAAGCGACAGCGACGAGGACCAGCGTGACAAGAATCAGGAGAGAGGTAATTCTCTTCATGTTTGGTCGCTTCAAAAGAGCGAGCATCCGCTTGTCCGCCGTAGCGCGGAGCGCGAAGGCCGGGAGCACTGATACAGTACTCCGATGCGCGCACCAATTCTGATTCTTGGTGTAGCGTGCGCCGCCGGCGGTTGGACTGCATCGGCGCAGAAGGCCGCCACCGCGCGCGCCGCCCACGGCCTACGGCTACACCGTCGTCCGGAGCTATCCCCACGATCCCCAGGCGTTCACCCAGGGGCTGGAGTACGTCGACGGCGTCCTCTACGAAAGCACGGGTTTGAACGGCCGCTCCGGGATCCGGAAGGTGCAGCTGGCGAGCGGGGAAGTGCTGCAGGTGCAGCCGCTCGACGCGCGGCACTTCGGCGAAGGCATCACGGTCTGGAAGAACCGGATCATCCAACTGACCTGGCAGTCCGGACTCGGGCTTCGTCTACGACCGCCAGACCTTCCAGCAGCAGCGGACGTTCACGTACACCGGCGAAGGCTGGGGCCTGACCCACGACGGCGACCCGTCTGATCATGAGCGACGGGTCCGCCAGCGGTTCGCTGCGGTTCCTCGATCCGGAGACGTTGAAGCAGACCGGCACGCTGGTGGTTCGCGACGGCAACACGCCGGTCGCGCACCTCAACGAGCTGGAGTACGTGAAAGGGCAGATCTACGCCAACGTCTGGCAGACCGAGCGGATCGCGATGATCGCGCCGAAGACCGGCCGGGTCACCGGCTGGGCCGATCTCCATGGCCTGCTCGACCCTCGCGAGGCCGCCCGCGATGCCGTGCTCAACGGCATCGCCTATGACGCCGCCGGCGATCGCCTCTTCGTCACCGGCAAGCTGTGGCCGCGCATCTTCGAGATCCGGCTGACCCCGAAGCGGCGGTGATCTTCGATGAGCGCCGGCGGCCCCTCGGTTGGTGTCGCAATCGGGCGTCAAGTCCCAGCGCCCCGCTCCTCGCGGCGTCGTGGTGCTTTCAGCAGCAAGATGGGCAAATCAATGGCCGGTGAACTTAACAGGAGGGCCAGGAGTTCAGGAGGAAACCAATGAGTTTGTTTTCTCCTGATCTCCTGGCCCTCCTGTTAATCCGTTGTGGGAATTACCCCGTTTGCCAGTCCAAGCGCCCCGGTGGCTGGCAGTGGCGCCCTGTATAACGTTCTGCTTGTTGCCTCGATGCCTCACATTCTGCTCGCGACATTGGCGTTGCTCCTCGTCGTCATCATCCAGCCCATCACCGCGCAGCGCGGCGATCGGTGGCCATCGTTTCGCGGGCCATCGGCGTCCGGTGTTGGCGACGACGTGCGGTTGCCGGATCGGTGGAACGTCAAGGACGGCAGTAACGTGCGGTGGACCGTGGCGGTGCCCGGCCTCGGGCATTCCAGTCCGATCGTGTGGGGCGATCGGGTGTTCGTAACCACCGCGGTCAGCAGCCGTGGCGGGGCGACGTTCAAGCCCGGTCTCTATGGGGAAGGCACCGCGTCCGAGGATCGATCGGTGCAGCGGTGGGTGGTGATGGCGCTCGACCGCGGCACCGGCCGCGTGGTCTGGCAGCAGACCGCCTACGAAGGCGTGCCGCGCGAGAAGCGCCACATCAAGGCGACCTACGCCAATGCGACGCCCGCCACCGACGGCCGTCGGGTCGTGGCGTTCTTCGGATCGCAAGGCCTCTATGGCTTCGACATGGACGGCCGGCTGCTGTGGAAGAAGGATCTCGGCGTGCTCAACACTGGCGCCTATGATCTGCCGGAATACGAGTGGGGCACGGCGAGCTCGCCGATCATCTACAAGAACCTCGTGATCGTGCAGTGCGACACCCAGAACGAGTCGTTCGTGCTGGCGGCGGACATCGATACCGGGGCCACGGTGTGGAAGACGGTCCGCAGCGA
Source organism: uncultured Acidobacteriota bacterium (assembly GCA_963717745.1). GTDB lineage: Bacteria > Acidobacteriota > Vicinamibacteria > Vicinamibacterales > 2-12-FULL-66-21 > JACCXG01. The sequence continues at coordinate 111,547 of CAVQXJ010000029.1, read as the reverse complement.
ACTGCCATCATGGGGCACGCCGACGGTGTATCCGGCCCAGGACGGCCGGCCCGCCGAGCTCGTCACCAACGCGTCCAACTTCATTCGTGGCTACGATCCCGACACCGGCGTCGAGCGCTGGCGGCTGGGCGGCAGCTCGAAGATCACCGCACCGACGCCGGTATTCACCCGCGGCGTCATCGTCGTCGCCAGCGGCCGCGCGCCGGAACGTCCGGTCTTCGCGATCAAGCCGGGCGCGGCCGGCGACATCACCCTGCGCGGCGGCGACTCGTCCAATGCGCACGTGCTGTGGAGCAAGACGGGCCGTGGCTCGTACATGCCGACGCCGTTGATCCACGACGGTGTGCTCTACGTCCTGGCGAACCAGGGCCTGCTCGACGCCTACGATCTGCGCTCGGGAGAAGAGGTCTACCGCCAGCGCATTCCACACGAAGGCAGCGGCTTCAGCGCCTCGCCGGTCCTGGCGGGCGGCCGCCTCTACCTGTCGAGCGAGGACGGCGACATCTTCGTGATCAGAGCCGGCCGGACGTTCGAGATCCTCGGCCGCTATCCGATGGGCGAGCCGCTCATGGCCACGCCGGCGCTCGCCGGGAACACGATGTATGTGCGAGGGGAGCGGCATTTATTTGCGATAGGAAAATGATCGGAGAGCCGTAGTCCGCGATCCGTAGTCCGTCGTCCGAAACCCTCGCGAGCAATGGCCGACGGATTGCTCCTGGCCCCAAGGACCACGGACCACGGACCACGGACCACGGACCACGGACCACGGACAGCGAAGGGCCAAATGATTGACGATCTCTGGTACAAGAACGCGATCATCTACTGCCTCGACGTCGAGAAATACCTGGACAGCGACGGCGACGGCATCGGCGACTTCGGCGGCCTGACGCGCAAGCTCGACTACCTGGCCGGGCTTGGCGTCACCTGCTTGTGGCTCCAGCCGTTCTATCCCTCGCCGAACAAAGACAACGGCTACGACGTCGCCGATTTCTACAGCGTGCATCCCAAGCACGGCACGCTCGGCGACTTCATCGAGTTCATGAATCACGCCGAGCAGCTCGGCATGCGCGTGATCGTCGACCTGGTCGTGAACCACACGTCGAATCGCCATCCCTGGTTCCAGGCGGCGCGGAAGGATCCGTCGTCGCCGTACCGCGACTGGTACGTGTGGTCGAAGCAGCGCCGCCGAACTGGAACGAAGGGATGGTGTTCCCCGGCGTGCAGAAAGCGACCTGGACCCGCGACCCGGTGGCCGGCGAGTACTACTTCCATCGGTTCTACGAGTTCCAGCCGGATCTGAACACGTCCCATCCGGCGGTCCGCGACGAGATTCAGCGGATCATGGGCTTCTGGCTGCAGCTGGGCGTTTCGGGATTCCGCATGGACGCGGTGCCGTTCCTGATCGAGCAAAGGGCGCGGGGGTGACGCCGCGCAAGGACTACGAGCTGCTGCACGAGATGCGCGATTTCCTGCAGTGGCGGCGGCGCGATGCGGTCCTGCTCGCCGAAGCCAACGTGCCGCCCGACGAGAGCCTCGAGTACTTCGGCGAGCTCGGCGACCGGCTGCAGATGATGCTGAACTTCCCGGTCAACCAGCGGCTCTTCTACGCGATGGCGACCGGCGACATCCGGCCGCTGGTGCAGGCGCTCGAAGCGACCTACAAGCGGCCGCACGCGGCGCAGTGGGTGCAACTTCCTGCGCAGTCACGACGAGCTCGATCTGGGCCGGCTGACCGATCGCGCAGCGCCAGCGGGTGTTCGATGCGTTCGGGCCGTCGAAGGAGATGCAGCTCTACGATCGCGGCATCCGCCGGCGGCTCGCGCCGATGCTCGACAACGATCGCCGCAAGCTCGAGCTGGCGTTCAGCCTGCTGTTCACGCTGCCGGGGACGCCGATGCTGCAATACGGCGACGAGATCGGCATCGGCGACGACCTGCCTGCCGGAGCGCGAATGCGCGCGCACGCCGATGCAGTGGTCGGGCGACCGCCACGGCGGCTTCTCGACCGCGGCGCGCACCGTGCGCCCGGTGATCATCGGATCCGATCTACGGGTACCAGCAGGGTGAACGTCGAGGCGCAGCGGCGCGATCCGCACTCGCTGCTGAACTGGATCGAGCGCAAAATCCGGATGCGGCAGGAGTGCCCGGAGATCAGCTGGGGCGACTGGAAGATTCTCGACGCGGGCACGCCGGGCGTGCTGCGATGCGCTACGACTGGCGCGACCACACGCTGATCATCGTCCACAACTTCACGCCGCAGAGCCGCGTCGCCAGGCTGGACGCCGGGATCGCCGGCTCGGCGTTCCTGACCGATCTGCTGTGGACCAACGACTGTCAGGCGGATGAGAACGGCCGCCACGTCATCCAGCTCGATCCGTACGCCTACCGCTGGTTCAGGGGGAAGGGCGCGGACCGAAGCGTGCCGCGGCAGTGACGTGCTCGCAGCTTGCCGCGCCGTAGCGCGAAGGCGGGTCCGGGGGCTCGCGGTTCGCGGGTTCGCGGTTCGAAACCCTTCAGAGCCGTTCGCACCATCTGGGTGAAAGACCCCATCACCAGCTGGTTGCGGCGTCTTCGACCCACCTGGCTCGATCGGCTCTGTCGACGAACCGCGAGCCCGCGAACCGCGAACCCGCGGACAGCGGATCGCGGTCCGTGGATCTATTGCGTTCTGGTGAGCTGACCTCGGATCGCGCCGGTTGGATTCAACGGCGTGTGCACGTTGAAATAGAAGCCGGCCGGATTCGCCACGATCTGCTGGGCGTTGGCCTGCGTGATTTCCGGGGTGGAGGTCACCGTGACGTTGGCGGTCCCGTCCCCCATGAGGACGGGGGCTGCCGCACTGAGGGTGGTAGCCGACCAGGACGGTCCCGTTGGTGCCTGCGGCGCCGGGATGGATGTGTGCGGCGATTGCAGCGGTACCCGCAGGAAAACCGTTCAGCTGCATCGCGAACGTCACCCCTCCACCGCCGGTGACCGCGCCGCTGCTGTCGCGCGGCACGTTGAAGGTAATCGTGACGTTGCCGCGGCCGTTCGTCTCGGCGTTGGTGATCGGCGGGACTTCGTTGGCCGCGCTCAGCTGCGCCGTGAATACGATCGGTCCGGTGGTCGACGGACCGGTCGGAGGGTCGCTATCGTCGCACCCGGCGGCCAGCGCCAGGACGACCAGCAGAAATCCCAGTCTTCGCATCTCTTCTGTTTCTCCCTGTGCAAAGGCCCGCGCCGGCCGGTCGCCGACGCGGAACAGGGGAATCGTATCAGGAGCGAGCGCTGGACTCCCGGCCTTCTATTGTCTGACCAGCTGGCCGCGCATCACGCCGGCCGCGTGGTTGGCGGAGTGGACGTTGAAGTAGAACGCGCCGGGGTTGGCGACGATGTTGGTGGCGTCCACCTGGGTAACCGCGAGCGGTCAACGTGCGGGTGACGGTGCCGCTGCCCATGGTGATCGGGTCAGCCGGCGTGAGACCCGTGTTGACTAGAACCCCTCCGTTGACCCCGGTTGCGCCCGGATGGATGTGCGCCAACCTGGCTGGGGTGCCGTCGGGGAAGCCTGACGTCTGGATCTCGAACGTCGCGTTCCCCGCCCCGGTGACCGCGCCGCTGCCGTCTCGGGGCACGTCGAAGGTGATGATCACAAAACCACGGCCGGTGTCTTCCGCGCTGGTGATCGGCGGTACCTCGTTGGCGGGGCTCAGCGTGGCGGTAAAGACGATCGGCCCGGTCGTGGGCCCGTTCGGGTTGTCGTTGTCGTCGCATCCGGCGACCAGTGCCAGGACGATCAGCAGGAATCCTACTCGTCGCATTGTGACTCTCTCCCTGTGAAAAGGCCCGCCGGCGGCGGCGCCGGCGGTTAGAACAAACGGGTGACGTTGAAGCCGAGATAGACGTCGTGCTCGCTGCCGAGCCGCGCCAGTTGGCCGAAGGTCGTGCCGAACGAGTTCGTGAAGTTGATCTGCAGCGTATGGCCGCCGGTCTTCTTCTCGAGCGCGAAGCCCCAGGTGTGGGCCCCCGGGCCGTAGCCGGTCACCCGCGGCGTGAGCTCGCCGGTCACGAACACCGACGGACGCAGCCGCAACCGCCCGCCGAGACCGAGCAGCAGGGTGTTGTCCTCGGCGTTGTCCACGACTTCCGGTTCGCCGACGCCGTCGTGGTCGTGCTCGTCGTGTCCCGCCAGGAAGTCGGCCGCGGCGGTGTTCCAGACGAACGCCGGCGTGGTGTAGAGCACCAGCCGCGAGCCGAAGGCCCGCGAGATCGTCGCGGCGATGGTCGGCTGATGGTGCTCGGTCATGTTGTCGAGCCCCTCGACCGCGCCGACCAGCGACAGCGACACCGGCAGGGTGTCGCTTTGCCGCCACCCGTCGTAGCGGCCGAACACCTCGATGGTCCGGCTGAGAATCGATCGGTGCACGCCGGCCTGCAGGTTGTCGGTGAGGCCGAAGCGATACTCCAGCCCGATGATCGCGCCGCTGTCGAGCGAGAACAGATCCTCGGCCAGAGACCCGAAGCTCCCGCGGCGCAGGTCGCGCGCGAACCGATGGGTCAGCCGGAAATAGCTCTGGTGCCGGTCGAGCGATCGGGTAGTGGGCAGATTGATCAGGTTGAGCTCGACCTCCGCCGGCTGAGGCGGCGGCGCGCTGCTGGCGTCAGGCGTCTGTGCGGCGACCGGCGAGGCGACGAGGACGGCGAGGAGCCACGCGAACAGGCCCGCGCCGCGGAGAAATGAAGTGGCGAAACGACAAGACATGAGTTGTTGAACCTGACGTGTTCGCAAGCGCCGTGCCCCTCCGGGCCCGTCGCCGATCGGCGGTTATTCCAGCAAACCCGCGCCGTCGCGATCGACGCCGCGGCGATCCTTACCGATTCGGAAAAGATATTACGGCTCGTGTAACGTTATCGTGCAGATGCCGGACCCGCCCGATTCCGCCGCCGCGGACGCACCGCCCCCGCCCCCGCTCCCCCCCGCCGACCGCGGCTGGCGCCTGCGCGCCGGAACCGTCAGCCTGCCCGAAGTGCACGGCAGTGTGCCGGTGCCGATCACCGCCGGCTTCTGGCGCAAGATGCTCGCGTTTGCCGGCCCCGGCTACCTCGTCGCCGTCGGCTACATGGATCCCGGCAACTGGGCGACCGATCTCGCCGGCGGCTCGCGCTACGGCTACACGCTGCTCAGCGTGATCATGCTGTCGAACCTGATGGCGATCCTGCTGCAGGCGCTCTCGGCGCGCCTCGGCATCGTCAGCGGCCGCGATCTCGCCCAGGCCTGCCGCGATCATTACTCGCGGCCGGTCACGATCGTCCTGTGGCTGCTGTGCGAGGTCGCGATTGCCGCCTGCGATCTCGCCGAGGTGATCGGCTCGGCGATCGCCCTCAATCTGCTGTTCGGGCTGCCGCTGTTCTGGGGCGTGTGCCTCACCGCCTCGACGTGCTGCTGGTGCTGTATCTCCAGCAGTATCGCTTCCGGTATGTCGAGGTGCTGGTCGTGCTGCTGATCCTCGGCATCGCCGGTTCGTTCGCGATCGAGCTGGCGCTGGCCCGGCCCGATCTCGGCGCGGTGCTCGGCGGGCTGGTGCCCGATCCGGAGATCGCCCGCAACCCCGAGATGCTCTACATCGCCGTCGGCATCCTCGGCGCGACGGTGATGCCGCACAATCTCTATCTGCACTCGTCGATCGTCCAGACCCGCAAGTATGGCGACGATGTCTCGAGCCGGCGTGAAGCGGTCCGCTTCGCCACGCATCGATTCGACCGTGGCGCTGATGTCGGCGCTGTTCCTGAACGGCGCGATCCTCGTGATGGCCGCCGCGACCTTCCATGGCACCGGCCACGAGGACGTCGCCGACATCGCCGATGCCTACCTGCTGCTGGCGCCGCTGCTCGGCACGCAGCTCGCGAGCACGCTGTTCGCGGTCGCGCTGCTGTTCTCCGGACAGAACGCGACGCTCACCGGCACGCTCGCCGGCCAGATCGTCATGGAAGGGTTCCTCAACATCCGCCTGCGTCCCTGGCTCCGCCGGCTGATCACGCGGCTGATCGCCATCATCCCGGCGCTGTTCACGGTGGCGCTGCTACGGCGAGCAGGGCACCGGCCGCGCTCCTCATCCTCAGCCAGGTCGTGCTCAGCCTGCAGCTGCCGTTCGCGGTCTTCCCGCTGGTGATCTTCGTCGGCGACAAGCGGAAGATGGGGGCGCTCGTGGCGCCGCGCTGGATGCTGGTGCTCGCCTGGCCCACCGCGGTGGTGATCGCCGCGCTCAACGTCTGGATGCTGTGGCAGACGCTCTTCTAAAATCCCAAGATCAAATCCCAAACCCAACCACTCCCAAATCCCAACTCCCAAATGTCAACTCCCAACTCCCAACTCCCAATCCCAAGCCACACTGCCACCAATCCCAAGCTGCCAAGTTGAGATTTGGAGCTTGGGAGTCTGGTTTGGGATTTGGAGGTTGGGAGTGGTTGGGATTGGGATTTGGAGCTTGGGATTTGAGCGATGTATAGCAAGATCCTCGTGGCCATCGAGAATTCGGCCGCCGACCAGGCCGTGCTGCAGCACATCGAAGGGCTGGCGCGGCTCACCGGCGCCGGTCTGCTGCTGGTCCACGTCGCCGACGGCTTCGCCGCCCGGCATTTCAACGACCTCGAGCTGCGGGAGTCGGAGGAGATGCGTGACGATCGCGCCTACCTCGAGCGTCTGTGCACGGACATGTGCGGGCGGGGCATGGTGTGCGCCGGGCGCCTGGCGATGGGGGACCCGGCGACCGAGCTGGTGCGCGTGGCGGCGGAAGAGGGGGTCGACCTGATTGCGATGTCCACCCACGGCCACCGCTTCCTCCAGGACCTGCTGCGCGGCAGCACGGCCGACCGTGTGCGGCACGGTGTGTCGATTCCGGTCCTGATGGTGCGGGCGAAGTAGCGTGCGCCGCCCACGGCTCAGACGCCCGCGCGATCGCCAGGAGCTCATGATCCTCGGGGGCGCGGTGCTCGTCCTCGCCCTGATCTGGATGTTCGCGACGCTCGCGGACAAGGTGATGGAAGGGGACACCCGCCAGTTCGACGAGTGGGTGCTGAGCTCGCTTCGGCAGCCGGGCGATCCCAGTCAGCTGAGGGGGCCCTGGTGGCTGATCGGCGGGGCGCAGGATATCACCGCGCTGGGCGGCCCGACGGTGCTGGGCCTGACCGTGCTGGCGGTGACCGGCTATCTCTGCCTGCACGGGCTGTATCGCAACGGACTGTTCATCTTTACCGCCAGCGTCGGCGGCTGGATCCTCAACTGGGTGCTCAAAGCGGCGTTCGCGCGCACCCGCCCCGATATCGTGCCCCACCTGCGCGAGGTCGTCAGTTCCAGCTTCCCGAGCGGGCATGCCCTGACCTCGGCGGCGGTCTACCTGACCCTGGGTGCGCTGCTCATGCGGATCGCAGAAGGACGGCTGGCGAAGTACTACTGCATCACCATTGCGATGTTCGTGACGTTCCTGGTCGGGGCCAGCCGGGTCGTGCTGGGCGTCCACTATCCGAGCGATGTCGTCGCGGGGTGGCTCATCGGGATGACTTGGGCGTTGCTCTGCTGGTTGGTCGAGCGCACACTTGAGCGGCGGGCCGGGCTCAAACGTGAACAGGTGGAGCATCAGGCGTCCAGTTGAAGCGGTCTAGGAGTTGCAGGCGACTGGGCCATCCGGTGTCATCAGTGAGGTCATAATGTTCGCCAATTCGCAACGTCAGCCGCCCGGCCCGCCGGACGGCGACGCCCGGCGGGAAACCATCCTGCTCGTCGAAGACGAGCCGGCGGTGCGCCAGTTGTTCTCGCACGCGCTCTCGCGGGCCGGCTACAAAGTCCATGAAGCGCGCAACGGCCAGGAAGCCGTGAAGCTGTTCGATCAGCACGGTGACTCGGTCGACCTGCTGCTCACGGACCTGCGCATGCCGTTCATGGGGGGCACCGAGCTCGTCCGCCAGCTGCGGACCCGCCGGAAAACCCTGAAACTGTTGTGTATCTCCGGCTATGCCGGGGGCAGCGAGCTGGAATTCTCGGAGGACTTTCTCGCGAAGCCCTTCTCGCGCGATGAGCTGCTGGCCAAGGTTCGGGAGATACTGGACCGTCGCTGACCCTTCCTCGGCCGTGGGCCAGCGGCGAAACACTCTCACGGCTAGCCGGAGCTACCTGGATTGCGAATCGCGCGTCGATCCGTCACCCTGCTGTGCGCGCTCGGCACACTGACGGCGTTGGTCCTCGCTCCGCGGTCTCGCAGGCCCGGGGCTCAGCCCTCCGCCAGCCGGCCCGATCACCTCATGCTCGCCGTGGTCAGGACCGACGGCGTCCTGTTACCGTTCGCCGCCTACAACGGCCGGAAATGGTCGGCCCCCTGGCCAACCCTCTACCCTGGCGCCAGCGTCGAGCTCCCGGTCAATTTCGATAGCGTTCCGCGCGACTGGTGGGGCGGTGAAGCGCCCGGACCCTGGCAGCTGTGGACCCCGCTTGCCGACAAGCCCCGCAGCCTGACGCTGTCGTCGCCGGTGATGGTGCCCATCGGCCTGGCCCGGCAGCTCGGCTTCCGGACCAATCAACCGCCCGTGCTGCCGCTGGCGCCTCCATTCGAATTGCCCTTTCCAAAATTGGGTCTGGCGGTCGCCGGTGAGGCGCCGCTGACGCCGATCGTCTCGGTCAGTCCGCTCAGCCCGGTGCACAAGGACTTCAACGCCCGGCTGCGCCAGGCATTCGAGGAGGCCGAGGAGAAGACCATCGGGACGATCCGCGGCACCAGTCGGTGGACCCATCCCTTCAAACGCGACGTCCGGGCCCAGGTTCCCTTCACTCTCGAGGCGTGGTACGTGACGTCACTGGCCACCGGCGACGAGCGGATGTCCTACGTCGAGGCCGCCAAGAAGTATCCTGTGAAGCCGGAGGATGATGGCTGCGGGTTGGAGACGTTCGTCAGCGGCTGGGCGCATCATGACGAAGCGCGCCAGAAGGTGAAGGTCAAACTGAACGCGGTCGTCACCTACTGCGATCGCCGCGGCGTCTCGTACATGCTGCCCTTCGGCCAGATCCGGGTCAACGATCGCGTCCACTGGGTGGTCCAGATGTCGGGCCGCGATCACGAATGGTACGCCGTCGTCGAAGCGACGCCCGGCCGTGCCCGGTTCGTGGCGGAGCATCAGGCGGGATGGGTCTCTCTCAACCGATGACGCAGGCTGACGGCGCCACGCCCTCGTCCCGTTCCCAGTCCCGAGTCGTGCAGCTGATCGCGGTGATCGTCCTGATGCTGGCGGTCCCGCTGGCAATCAGGCTGGTCCACGGCGGTTCGGCCGACGCCAGCTCCCGGGTGCCCTATTTGCCGGCGTTCCCCGGACACCGCTCGCGCCCGTTTCACGCGGCGCGTATTCCCGAGCTGCAGCAGATGAACCCTGGCGCGGTGGTCATCGGCGATTCGATGGCCGGGACGCGGATTGACGAGCGCGTCCTCTCGCAGTTGTCGGGCGTGCCGGTGGCGCCGCTGCTCCAGGCCGGATCGGGGTCGGCGTTCTGGTATCTCGCGCTCAAGAACTGGGTCGTCGCCAGCGGCATCAAGCCGCGCGTCGTCTTCATCTTCTTTCGCGACACCAACCTGACCGACGTCATGTTCCGGCTCGACGATCAGTACCGCTGGTCGCTCGACATGGTTGCCGGCGACCGCGAAGAGGAGCTCAACGACGTCGTCCAGTCGGCGCTCGATGGTCCGCTCTACGCCGTGCATCGGGCGGTCGAACGGGTCTATCAAGTGGATGCCGCGCGGCGTGCGGTCGAGCCCGTGGTGGCGCGGACCCCGGCGTCGTGGGTCGCGCCGTCGCCCGAGGGCCGGGCCGCGCTGCTCGACTTCGCGAACCAGCGGTTCGGGCTCGATCACCTGCGGGTGATGGAGGCGGCCGACATGGCGGCGGATGCCGGAACCGACTTCGGCGCCGCGGTGAACCGGTCAGTGTTGCCGCTGCTGCTGCGCGAGGCCCAGCGCGGCGGATTCAAGCTGTGTCTGGTGCGGGTGCAGCGGCGGCCGATCGGCGGCCAGCCGCCAGTGCAGTCGCCTGCGCTCCAGCAGTATGTCCGTGACCTTCGTGCATACGTGCAGGCGCGCGGCGGCATCCTGCACGACGACACCGGCGATCCGGCGATCGCGCTCGACATGTACGAGGACGGGGACCACATCGCCCGCCACGCGCGCGCCGCGTATACCCGCTTGTTCTACGAGCGCCTGCGTGTGCTGTTCAGACCCGTGCCTCGCGTCACCGGAGCACCGGCCGGGCAGTGATTTTTCACAGTCTCGACTTCGTCCTGTTCTTCCTCGGGTTCACCGCGATCTATTGGTGGCTGCCGCACCGTCCGCAGAACATCTTCCTGCTGGCGGGCAGCTACTTTTTCTACGGCTACATCCATCCGTGGTTCCTGATTCTGATCGCGACCTCGACGATCATCGACTACTGCGCCGCGCGCGGCATGGAGGCGCGCCCGGAGCAGCGCCGGCAGTTCCTGTGGCTCAGCGTGGCCACGAACTTCGGCATGCTCGGGTTCTTCAAGTATTTCAACTTCTTCGTCGACAACGTGGCGGCGGCGCTGGCGTCGATGGGGCTGCCGTGGGATCAGCCGACGCTGCGGATCCTGCTGCCGGTCGGGATCTCGTTCTACACCTTCCAGGCGATGAGCTACACCATCGACGTCTACAGAGGTGAGCTCCACGCGCGCCGCAACCTGTTCGATCTCGCCACGTTCGTCTCGTTCTTTCCGCACCTGGTGGCCGGGCCGATCCAGCGCGCGTCGTTCCTGCTGCCGCAGGTCGAGACCCCGCGCCGGTTCTCGATCGACCTGGCGCAGAGCGGGTTCGGGCTGATCTGCTGGGGCTTCTTCAAGAAGCTGGTGATCGCCGACAACGTGGGCGTGGTCGCCAACAAGGTGTTCGCGCTCGCCGATCCGACATTCCCGCTGCTGTGGGCTGGGGTCTTCGCGTTCGCGATCCAGATCTATGCGGACTTCTCCGCCTATACCGACATCGCCCGCGGGACCTCGCGGTGGCTCGGCTTCGAGCTGACCGAGAACTTCGATCATCCGTACCTGGCTCGCACGCCCGCGGATTTCTGGCGGCGCTGGAACATCTCGCTCTCGAGCTGGTTCCGCGATTACGTCTACATCCCGCTCGGAGGGTCCAAGAAGGGGGAGGCGAAGTGGGCCCGCAACGTGCTGGTCACGTTCCTGCTGTCGGGGCTGTGGCACGGCGCGAGCTGGAACTATGTGATCTGGGGCGTCTACCATGGCGTGCTGCTGGTCCTGACCCGCGCACGCCGCATCCTGAAGCCGGCACCGCCGGTGGCGGTCGCAGCACGCTCGCCACTGCGGCTGCTCGGCACGGCCGCTCAGATTGCCGGGATGTTCGTGCTGACCCTGGTGGGGTGGCTGCTGTTCCGCGAGACCGAGCTGTCGGCGATCGTCAGGGACCTCACGCTGTCGCCGTTTTCAGCGCCCGCCGCGGACCGCGACGCGGGTCTGTATCTCTTTCTGCTGACTCTGGTGTACTCGCTCCCGCTCTGGGTGCAGAGCATCTGGGTCGAATATCACCGAGACGAGGCCGGCGTCCGCCGTCCAGCGCCGATCGCGCCGCCGGGGTGGCCGCGCGCGGCCGTTCAAGGCGTCGCCTGCGGCCTCGCGTTCGCCGCGATCCTGCTGCTGCGCAGCCGCGCCTCGCTGGATTTCATCTATTTTCAGTTTTGATTGTGCGGCGAACCCGCGAACCCGCGAACCCGGGAACCGCGACTCAGCGCACCACCACTCGCGCCGAATCCCAGCTCTCGAGGCCTCGCTGGTTGACCGCCTTCACCGAGACGATCGTGCCCGGCTCGACCTTGATCGATGCTGCCGCCCTGGTCACGCGGACCTGCTGCGCCGCCGGCTTCGCCGCCGTGCCCCAGGCGACGGTGTAGCCCGTGATCCCCAGCTCGGGTGCCGGCGTCCACGATAGCGTCGCGGTGCCGTGCTGGTAGGCGTCCACCTTCAGGTCCGCGAGCCGCGACGGGCTCGACGCCAGCAGCATCAGCGTCGCGGCCGTCGTCTTGGCGACTTCCGTGACCAGCTGGTGGTTGATGGTCTCGAGCATGTCGTGCGGCTGATGGTAGTGCGGATTGCCGAGCACCGGATACGAGCCGATGCCGCCGACGATGTCGCCGTAGGCTTCGTAGTAGGCGTGTGCGTCGGTGCTCTTGTAGTAGAGCGCGTCGTAGGTGATCAGGCTGCGTGAACTGCATGCGCGGCGGCGTGCTGGACGTCGCGGATGCCCGGGATTCGAATAGCGGATCGTGTTGTCCAGGCGGTTGTCGTTGGCCCAGCCGACCATGTCGTTGTTGAGCGCGCCGACGATGCTGCAGCTTGTCCGCGACCGCGCGGCGGACGAACTCGCGGCTGCCGAGCAGGCCCGCTTCCTCGCCGGTGAACGACGCGAACACGATCGTCGCCGGCTGCGGATGCCCGGCGAGGATCCGCGCCGTTTCGAGCAGCGCGGCGGTCCCGCGACGAGTCGTCGTCGGCGCCCGGACCGATCGCCACCGAGTCGTAGTGGCTGCTGACGACGTAGACGAGCTCGGGATTGACGGTGCCTTTCAGCGTGGCGACGACGTTGGCCGTCTGCCCGCCGAGCGCGCTTCGGTGCGCGCGAACCACTGATACTCGGGCGCGTAGCCGAATGATTTGTAAGTGTCGAACAGATACGCGGACGCCAGCTTGTTGCCGGGCCGCGTGATGTGCTTCGAGTCGAAGTCGAACAGCGCCTTCTCGTAGCCGAAGATGCGCGCTGGTCGACGCGCCGGCCACGACACCGCTTCACGGCGGCGGCGATCGGCGCGAACAGACGCTTGCCCCTGGCCCGCAGCGCTTGCTTCGGCTGCGAGGTTCGCCGCCAGCCTGCGCCCGCAGCTCGTCGCGGGTGATCCTTCGCGTCAGGTCGGTGAGGTAGACGCCGCGCTCGGGCGACACCGTGTCGCCGTCGCGCTCGGCCACGATCAGCACCTTCGTGCCGTCGCGGTTGGCCACCCACGCGTACTCGGGCGCGATCGTGCGGACGGTGTTGTTGTGGAACAGCCGGATGCGCCGCCCGGTGGCAGCGTCGTAGATGTACGAGCGGCGATGCCGCGCTTCGCCGATCAAGCCCAGCACGCGGCCGTCGCCGAGAAAGCGGGGGCAGAAGTCGTGCTGGATCTCGCGGGTCAGCCGCTGCTCGCCGGTGCCGTCACTGCGCGCGGCGTAGAGCTCCCAATCGTCCTTCGGCATCAGCTGAAAGAGCACGCGGCTGCCGTCGGCCGACAGCGCCGGCGCGTCCGCCCGGTCGACGCCGGTCCGGACGGCGGTGGCCTTGTCCGGGCTCGTCACCGGCGCGACGAGCACTTGTATGTTCGGGTCCGCTCGCGCGACGTAGGTCACCATCCGCCCATCGCCGGAGAAGGCGGGGGCACTGCCGGCGATCACGGTCGCGGTGGCGGCCGGCAGGGCAATCACACCGAATCGCGGGGTCGCCCCGGCGCCGGCCCCGCGGCGGCCCTGGGCGCGATTCGTGAACAGCGCCGCGGTGCCGTTCGAATTCACGTCCTGAAGCACTTTGGCGGGCTCGCCGCTGGTGACGGCGGCTGGAGGACGACCGGTCTGGATCACGAAGATCTGTTCGACGCCGGTTCCCTCGCTTCCGGTGAACAGAACGGTGTCATCGGCAGCGAGCCGGAGGGCGCTCTTGCGGCGGCCGCCGGTATCGACTTCGCGCTCGGCCCCACTCGATACATCGCGAATGGTGATGCGAGCCGCGATTTCGCTGGCCGCGGTCAGCTCTGCGGTGAGGCGCGTCCGTTCGGTGCCATCGGCCTGTTCGGCGGATTTTTCCATCCGCTGCAATTCGGGAACGGCCGCCTGTTGCAGGTAGGCGATTTGGCTGCCGTCCGGTGAGAACGAGGCGCCGTAGCCTCCAAGCTCCGCGATCGTGGTGGTGGGAGTGTCCGCAGAGGCGAGCCGGGTCTTGCGTGTGACGCCGCGGCCAACCTCGTAGGTCAAGTACCGGCCGTCGGGCGAGAAGCGCGGCGCCCCGCCGTCAGTCGTCAGCTCCGTTGTCTTGAACAGCTCACCGGTCTGGAGCGCAATCGCCTCGAAGACGTCGTCGGCCGGCGAGCCGTCGAGCAGCGCCAGGTACTCGATCAACGCTCGTGGATAGTCGCCGCGATCCCAGGCAACGTCCGCGTCTGTCAGACGCGCGTGGGGGTTGCCTGCCCCAAATCCCACCCATGCCGTCAGAACGACGATCCCCGCGACACCGAGCACTCGTGGCATGGGGACATTCTGCCATTCGTTCGCGTGGGAGTTGCCAGTTCCCAGTTGTCAGTTTCCAGTCTCAGTTTCCGGGCGATCGAAGCCCAGAACGGAACTGGAAACTGACACGCCCCAAAGAACAAAAGCCGGCCCCTTTCGGAAACCGGCTTTTGTTCGTCGTGGCTTGCGCGAGCCTACTTGTTCAGCGACTTCCGAAGGTCGCTCAAGTGCTCGCGGATCTTCTCGATTTGTTCGCGGTCGAGCGAGCTCGGCGAGGACGTGGTCTTTGCCTTGGCCGCCGTCGAACCGCTGGTTCCAGTCGGCCCGCTGGAGGACGCCGACCCACCATTCAGGATCGCCTCGATCGCTTCGATGTGGCGCATGGCGTCTGTCGACTGCGCCGCCGGCGACGCCGACTGGGGCGTGGCGCTCGCGGCAGGCGACGTGCTCGAAGCCGCGCTCGGCGAGGTGGTGCTGGCGGTAGGGGCGGCGGGTGACGGTTCGCTCGGCGAAGTCGTGGCCGGCGACGCCGTGGCCGGCGAGCTCGGCGAGGCTGCGGGGGCTGCCGCCGCGCTGCTGTCCGGCGTACGGGCTGCTGGTGTGGCGGACTCTGCTGGCGTCGATGCCGCCGCTGACGCCGTCGGCACTGCACCACCCGCAGCCTTCTCGAACTCGCTCAGATGCGCACGGAACTCCTCGAGCTTGGCGCGAATCGCCGGATCGAGGCCCGTCGTGCCCGAGGTGCCGACCGCACCCGGCGTGCCGGTCCCTGGCGCCGTGGGGGCCGCCGGGGCTGCCTCGCCCTTCTCGCCGACCAGCGCGTTCAGGTTTGCCTGAAGCTTGCCGTAGGACGCGCGCCACTCGGTCTTCGTGGTGATCAGCTCGTTGAAGTTCGAGATCAGCTGCGAGACCTGAGTGCGGGAATCCCCGGTCAGCTGGGCCGCTGCCGGGAGCTGGGTGAGCTGGCTGAGCGAATCGCGCGCCGCGGTCAGGTGACGCTTGACGTTATCGGTGTCGACCGACTGCGCGGGCTGGGCACTCTGGGCCTGAGCCGACGGTGTTGCCGAAGCACTGGCTGACGGCTCGCTGGGGGTTGCTGCAGGAGTCGCCGGGCTCGAAGGCGATGCCGGCGCCGCTGACGGGCTCGACGGCGATGCAGAGGCCGGGCTCGAAGGCGAGGCCGTCGTGCTGGCGCTCGCGCTGGGCGCCGTGGCCGCCGCCGCCGACGCGCTCGCACTCGATGACGGATCGTCAGCGCTCGGCGTGCTCGCGGCCGGCGCGCTGCTGGCGCCGCTCATCGATGCGGCGAACGCGGTGAGGTGCGTTCGCACGTCCTGGAGCTTGCTCTTGGCTGTTTCGTCGAGCGTGATCGGGGCGGTCTTGTCCGCAGGCTTCGCCGCGGTCGCGCCGCTGGTCCCGGTCGCGCCAGTCGTGCTCCCTGCGCCGAGGAGATCGGTGAGGATGCGATCGGCGGCGGCGACGTCCGTGCTCCAGTTCGCCTTTCCGGCGGGTGCGGACGCCGACTTGCCAGCCGACTTGTTGAGCGTGGCGATATGACGCTTCAGCTCAGCGACCTTGGTCTTTGCCGTGCCGGTGAGCGACGCCGCGGGAATATCGTTCAACGCGGCTTCGGCCTGACGCAGGTGCTCGTTCGCCGATCCCTTCTGATCCGCCTGCGCGCCCGCGGGGCGAGACGTCTGCGAGGGGGTTGGGCTGGCCTGCTGTGCCCAGCTTCCGACGGGCATGGCGAGCAGCGCCGAAGCTGCGATCGCTGTCGTCCAATTCGCTGTAGAACGTTTCATTGCTTGGCTCCTCCCTGAGCAATCTTGAATATTTCTGCTGGGAGCCAAAGGAGCAATGAGAGTGCCACGGCGAGCTCAACGAGCGTTTCGCCAGCTATTTGCGGCCGGGCTCGGTGTTGTACGGATGGGATGTGAAGAAGATTCGCGCAGTTTCTACGCGACTGTCCGCTTTGCTGCGTCAGCCGATACCCACACGGGAGCTGCCGCGAGGGTCAGGGAGGTTACGGAGGTAACGGATCTCAAAAACGGAGCAACGGAGCCAACGGAGGAAACGAAGAAGACTAGTGTTTTTGTGTAAGAAAAAACCTTCCTTTGTATTCTCCGTTTTCTTCGTTTGCTCCGTTGGCTCCGTTGCTCCGTTTTTGAGATCCGTTACCTCCGTAACCTCTCAGGACTCAGCCGCACGAGCACGTCGTGACCCGCGCCCCATGCGTCGCGATTGCGCGTGACGATGTAGAGCGCGCCGGCGGGTCCGGCGGTGACCTGGCCGATGGCGCCGAAGCGGCCCTGGAGCAGGCGTACAGGTTCGGCCTCAGCTGGCTGGCCATCCTCAGTCATCTCGATCCGGAGCAGATCCTGCAGCCCGAGCGACGACACGATGAGATCGGAGTCGAGCGGGCTCTGCTCGTCGTCGACGGTCGTCATGCCCGTCGGGATGGTGCCGGCGGGCAACAGCACCTTGGGTGCGCTCGTGCTCGCGGCCAGCGTGCGCCCGCTCGCCAGAGGCCAGCCATAGTCGCCGCCGGCCAGCACCGTGTTCACCTCGTCCGCGTCGACGCCGCTTTCGACCTCCCAGAAGGTGCGCCGGGCGCGGTGCCACGCGAAACCGCTCGGATCGCGATGTCCGCTCGAGTAGACCGGTGAGGAGCCCGGGTTGTCGCGCGGAGTCCGGCCGTCGATGGTGAGGCGAAGAATCCGGCCGCCGTCAACGGAGGCCCGTCGCGTGTCCGGATCGATGGTTCGCGAACCCAGGCCCACGTAGAGCGCCCCGTCGGGTCCGAAGCGGATCAGGCCGGACGGATCCGATCCCGCGATCGCGGCCGAGGCGATCACCGCGGCCTGGCCGAAGCGCCCGTCGGACTCGCGATAGCGCACCAGGATGACCTTCGACTCGTCCTCTCCCGGGGTGACCTTCAACACGTAGACGAGATGCGAGTCGGCGAAGTCCGGCGCGAGAGCCAGGGAGAGCACGGATGCGTCCGCGTCGCGCGCCGTCGACAGATCGTCGGTGCGATCGCCATCGGCGGTCGATCCATCCGGATCGAAGATACGAATGCCTCCGGTGCGCTCGGCCACGAAGCTGCGGCCGGCGGGGTCGACTGCCACGTCGACCGGGTCGAGCAGATCTGCGCCGAGCACTTCCGCGACAAGCTCGCTGCCATCGGAGGCAGCGACGGAGCCGTTCTCCGGGGGCGGGACCTCGCGGCTCACAGCTTCTGACCCGCCGTTGTCCGCGGTGACGGCCGCGATGGTGAGTTGGAGCGCCGCGGACTTCGGTCCTTCGACGGTGGTAGCGCCCGCGGGGTAGAACGCGGCCAGTTCGAGCGTGTGACGGCCGGCGGTCATCGACGGCAGCGGCGCCGAACAGTCGAGGTTGCCTCCGCCGCCCGCGGTGCAGGAGGCGCCTTCGAGCACGCGCCGGACGCCGTCCACGTACGCCGCGAATTGCAGCAGGCCGGCATCGCTCTCGCTGGCGGGCTGGGTCCATCCGAAGCGCTCGCGGCCGGTGACGGTGTCGCCCGATCCGGATGGGGGTGGCGAGCTCGGTGGAGTAGCCGCGTCGGTACCGCCGCAGGCGGCTGCCAGCAGTGACATCAGAAGGAAGGTGGGCGACAATCGGGCCATAGTGCCTGCGAAGCACGGATCCTAACTCACCCATGAGAACGCTCATCACCGCAGCGGCGATTACGCTGGTCAGCGCCACGGCGGCGTCACAGTCGCCGACCGCGATCCACGGGTTCGCCATCATTTCTGGCCTGCAGAACCCGATCGCCTTCGTGGCCGACCCGACCGATCGCACGGTGTTCTATGCGGTGGAGCAGGCCGGCCGCATCCGTGTGGTGCGCAACCGCGCGTTCGCGGAGGATCTCCTCGATCTGCGCGGCGCGATCACGATCGGCGGCGAACGCGGTCTGCTGGGGCTGGCGCTTGCGCCGGACTTCGCCACCAGCCGCCGGTTCTTCGTGAACTTCACGAACGCCAATGGCCACACTGTAGTGGCGCGGTTTCGCAAGGGGGCCAACGGGGCCGCGGAGGGCCGTTTCGATCTGCGGTTCGATGAAGGAGGGCCGGGCATCATCGAGCAGCCGTTTTCGAACCACAACGGCGGACACCTGGCCTTTGGGCCGGATGGCTTCCTCTATATCGGCCTTGGCGACGGCGGAAGCGGCAACGACCCGGATCATCGGGCGCAGAACATGTCGACGCTCCTCGGCAAGATGTTGCGCATCGACGTGAACGTCCCCGACGGTCACGCCATCGGATACGTCATCCCCGGCAACAATCCTTTCATCGGCGCCGCGCCGCCAGTTCGGAAGGAGATTTGGAGCCTCGGCCTGCGCAACCCGTGGCGCTACAGCTTCGACGTGGGACCGGAAGGAACGGGCGCGCTGGTGATCGGCGATGTCGGTCAAAACCGCTTCGAGGAGATCGACTACGAACCGGCGGGTGCGGCCGGTCGCAACTACGGCTGGCGCAACCGCGAAGGGGCACACGACAACGTCACCGATCGGCCGGCAGCGTCCCAACCGCTGATCGATCCGATCCACGAGTACGGACGCACGCAGGGCTCGTCGGTGACCGGCGGCATCGTCTATCGTGGCCGCGGGATGCGAGCGGACTATCGCGGCCGCTACTTTTTCGCGGACTTCGTCTCGGGGAGGGTCTGGTCACTGGGCCTGACCCTGGCCGGGGGTGAGGCGAAGGTTTCCGGCATCGTCGAACACACCGCGGAGCTCGGAGGGGCCTCGGTGCTGGGCAACATCAGCGCCTTCGGCACCGACCACGACGGCGAGCTCTTCATCGTCAGCTACAGCCGGGGAGTGGTGCTGCGGGTGATCGGCGTGCCTGCCGCGCCGCAGAATCTCCACATCGTTCGCTGATCGGTGGTTGACGCTGTTCGTGCCGCTTTGTATACTTTTGCGCAAATGATTTCCTGGACATGCGCGTCCGCCGTCGCCTCTCGAAAGCGGGTGAAGAAACCCGGCGGGCCGGCGGTGTGTACCTGCGCGTGATCTGACAATTCAACGCGAGCGATACCCGACGCCGGCTCTGTAACCTGACAGAGCCGGCGTTTTTGTTTGTCGGAAACAATTCCGTGTGGCTTCCGCCTTCAGGCGGAAGGCTGCGGCCGGCCGTTGAACTTCCGCCTGAAGGCGGAAGCCACGAATGCCGAGTTGCCCGGTTGTCCGGCGGGGCCTTCAGGCCCAGCCGATGGAGGTCTGATGAGTGCGGGTCCGGTGGTCCTGAAATTCGGCGGAACGTCAGTCGGCGACGCCGAGGCGATCGGCAGGCTGGTGCGCCACGTGTCGGCGGCGCACGCGCACGCCGGCGCCGTGGTCGTAGTGTCAGCGCTCTCGGGCGTGACCGACCGGCTGCTCAGCCTTGCGGCGACCGCCGCCGCGGCCACCGCGACCGACGAGACGATGGTGCAGGCGGGCGTCGCGGAACTGCAGCAGCGACACGAGCAGGTGGCCCGGTTGATCGTCGCGGATGCCGAACCGCTGTGTCAGGTGATTGCGACGGAGATCGCCGAGTTGCGCAACCTGCTCCACGCGATCGCGACGCTCCGGGACGCCTCGCCCCGTGCCCGCGACGCGGTCGCGGCATTCGGAGAGCTGCTCAGCAGCCGGATGACCGAATCGGCCTGCCGCGCCGCCGGGCTTCCCGCGGCATGGGTCGATGCGCGTCAGGTCCTGATCACCAACGACACGTTCGGATGCGCTCTGCCGCTGACCACGGAAACGGCCTCAGCGGTCGCGGCGCATCTGGCGCCGCATGTGGCGGCCAGGCGCATTCCGATCGTCGGCGGCTACGTCGGGGCCACCATCAACGGGGTGACGACCACGCTCGGGCGGGGCGGGTCGGACTATTCCGCCGCGATTCTCGGCGCCGCGCTCGACGCGTCCGAGATTCAGATCTGGACCGATGTCGACGGCATGATGACCGCGGATCCGCGGGTCGTGCCGTCGACCCATGTGGTGCCGAGGCTGTCGTTCGAGGAGGCCTCGGAGCTGGCCTACTTCGGCGCCAAGGTCCTGCACCCGAGCACCATCCTCCCGGCCGTCTCCAAGAACATCCCGGTCAAGATTCTGAACAGCCGTAAGTTCGACGGCGGCGGCACCCTGATCACCGCGAGCTCGCCGGTCGACGAACCGCTCGCCGCGCTCGCGTGCAAGCGTCACATCACGGTCGTCGACATCACCTCGACGCGCATGCTGATGGCGCACGGCTTCCTCCGGCGCGTCTTCGAAGTGTTCGAGCGCTGCCGGACCGCGATCGACGTCGTCAGCACCTCGGAGGTGAGCATCTCGGTCACCATCGACGACGCGAGCCGGCTGGATCAGCTGGTCGAGGAGCTGTCGGCCTTCGCCGACGTCCGCGTCGAGCACGACATGGCGATTCTCTGCGCGGTCGGCGACGGCTTGCGCCGCGATCCGAAGCTCGCGATCCGCATCCTGGGAGCGCTCGAGCACTTCCCGCTGCGCATGGTGTCGCAGGCGGCGTCGCGGCGAAACGTGACCGTCGTGCTGCAGGACGGTGTGGCGGCGCAAGCGATGAACCATCTGCACGACACGTTCTTCGCGCGCGAGGCGGCGGCCACGGCGCGCGGCCTGGCGTCGTGACCGCATCGCTGCTGATCGTCGGGCGGGGGAGAATGGGGCGTCTGGTAGAGGCGCTGTCGCCCGACTACGGATTTCGAGTCGCCGGCACCGTCGATATCGACAACGCCGCGCAGCCGGACGCGTGGCCGCAGGCGGACGTGGCGATCGACTTCTCGCTGGCCGAGGCGGTCCCGACCAATTTCCCGCGGCTCGCCGCGCGCGGCATGAACATCGTCGTCGGCGCGACCGGATGGCAGGCGGAGGAGCCGCGGCTCCGGGCCGAAGCGGAAGCGCGCGGGATCGGCGTGGTGGCGGCCCCGAATTTCGCGGTCGGCGTCAATCTGTTCCTGTCGCTGATCGAGCGCGCCGCCGAGCTCTGGCGCGATCAGCCGGCGTTCGGCGCGTGGCTGCACGAGCTGCACCATGCGGCGAAGGTGGATGCGCCCTCCGGAACCGCGCTCGCGATCGAATCGGCGATGCGCACGAGCGGCTATGGTCATCGCATCGACGTATCGTCGACGCGGGCCGGATCGATCCCCGGCACGCACACCGTCGGGTTCGACGCGGTGGCGGAAACGATCACGCTGACCCACACCGCGCGCGATCGCGCCGTGTTCGCCCGCGGCGCGCTGCAGGCCGCGCAGTGGGTGCAAGGGAAGCAGGGCTGGTTCACGATGCGGGACGTACTCGGGATTCGGGGGGCTGACGCTGTCAAGGGAGAAGGGAGAAGGGAGAAGGGATAAGGAGAAGGCGTTCTCCCTTGTCCCTTCTCCCTTGACATGCGACGTTTTATCACCTGCCAGCCCCGCCCGATAGAACACGGTCGGGAACGGCAGGAATCAAAAGGAGCGAGAGAAACATGCGCACCCAATGGACCGGATGCGGGACAGCTCTGGTCACACCGTTCGGGCGAGACGGATTGGTCGACGAAGCGGCCGTCACGCGGCTCGCGCGGCGGCAAGTCGATGGCGGCATCCACTTCCTCGTCCCCTGCGGCACGACGGGCGAGAGCCCGACGCTCTCGGACGACGAGCGTTTTCGCGTCGTCGAGCTGGTGGTTGAAGCGGCGGCGGGCCGGGTGCCGGTGCTCGCCGGGGCGGGCGGCTACGACACCCGCGAGGTGATTCGGTCGGCGCAGCGCATGAAGCGGCTCGGCGCCGCCGGCATCCTGTCGGTGACGCCGTACTACAACAAGCCGACCCAGGAAGGGCTGTTCCAGCACTACAGCGCCATCGCCGGCGAAGTGGGACTGCCAATCATCGTCTACAACGTCCCGGGCCGGACCGGCTGCAATGTCGACGTCGCCACGCTCGTGCGACTCAGCCAGGTCGCGAACATCGCCGGCGTCAAGGAGGCATCGGGCAACGTGTCGCAGATGTGCGAGATCTGCCGCGCGGTGCCAGACGGCTTCCTGGTGCTCTCGGGCGACGATGCCCTGACGCTGCCGCTGATGGCGGTGGGAGGTCACGGGATCATTTCGGTGATCGGCAACGAGGCGCCCGCCGAAATGGTGCGGATGGTGGAGCTCGCCGAGGCGGGGGATTTCCGCGCCGCGCGGCAGATTCACCGTCAGCTGATGCCGCTGATGACCGCCAACTTCGTGGAGTCGAATCCGATTCCGGTGAAGGCGGCGATGGCGGCCATGGGGCTGCTCGAAGAAACGTATCGTCTGCCGATGGTGCCTCCGTCGGAGGCGTCGCGCCGTCGGATCCTCGATGGGCTGGCCGCCGCGCACATCTTCGAAACCGCAGGTGCCGCGACCCGATGACCGCAGCCACACTTCAGGAGCAGGTGGCGGCGCTGGTCGCGGATTCGTCAACCGATCCCGAGCTGGCGCGATCGATCTTCGCCGAGCTTCGCGCCGCGCTGTCACAGGGCGTAGTCCGCGCCGCCGAACCCGATCCGTCGACGCCAGGGGGCTGGCGGGTGAATGCCTGGGTCAAACAGGGCATCCTCATGGGGTTCCGGTTCGGCCGGGTGGTCGACGCCTCGGCTGATCATGGCCGCTGGCCATTCTTCGACAAGGACACGCTTCCCCTGAAGCCTCTTGGCGTCGAGGCCGGGGTCCGGATCGTCCCCGGCGGATCGACGGTCCGGGACGGGGCGTTCATCGGGCAGAAGGTCATCTGCATGCCGCCGATGTACATCAACATCGGCGCCTACGTGGGCGACGAAACGCTGGTCGATTCACACGCGCTGGTGGGGTCGTGCGCGCAGATCGGCCGGCGCGTCCACCTGAGCGCGGCGGCCCAGATCGGCGGGGTGCTCGAGCCGGTCGGCGCGCTGCCGGTGATCATCGAGGACGACGTGCTGGTCGGCGGAAACTGCGGGGTCTACGAAGGGGCAATCGTCAAGCGCCGCTCCGTGCTGGCCGCCGGCACCGTGATCACCGGCTCGACGCCGGTGTACGACCTGCCCAACGGCCGCATCATCCGCGCCGAACCCGGCGCGCCGCTGGTCATTCCCGAGGGGGCTGTGGTCGTGCCGGGGGCGCGACAGGTGACGAGCGGGCGAGGGCCGGAATGGGGGCTGTCGCTCGCGACGCCGGTGATCGTCAAGTACCGGGACGAGCAGACCGATGCGCGGACGGCGCTCGAAGAGGGCCTCCGATGAACGCGGTCGACTTCGCGCGCGACCTGATTGACATCGACTCCACGACCGGGTGTGAGCAGGAGGCGGGAGAGTGGCTCACCCGCAGTCTCCGCTCGCTCGGCTACCGCGTCGACCAGCAACCGGTGAGCAACGGGCGCTGCAACGTGGTGGCGACGATCGACGATCCGGTGGTCGTGCTGTCAACCCACTACGACTGCGTGCCGCCCTACTTTGCGAGCTCGGTGCGGGACGACCGGCTCTATGGCCGGGGGGCGTGCGACGCGAAAGGCATCCTGGCGGCGCAGGTCGCCGCCGTCGAGCGGCTGCGTGAGACCGGAGAGACGCGGGTCGGCCTGCTGTTCGTGGTCGGCGAGGAGCGGGGCAGCGATGGCGCGGACGTGGCGAATGCCAATCCGATCGGCTCGCAGTTCCTGATCAACGGCGAGCCGACCGACAGCCGCCTCGCGCTGGCGACCCGGGGAAATCTGCGTGTCCGGCTGCGCGCGACCGGGCGGGCTGCGCATTCCGCGGCCCCGGAATACGGCGTCTCGGCGATCGACAAGCTCCTCGACGCCCTGATGCAGCTGCGAGCGATCGAGATGCCCGGCGATCCGGACCTCGGACGGACCTACTACAGCATCGGGTTGATTGAAGGCGGGGTTGCCCCGAACGTCATCTCGCCGCATGCGAGCGCCGAGGTCATGTTCCGCACCATCGGCCCGCCCGAAGCGCTGCTGGCGCTCCTCGAACGGCTGAAGCCGCTGGTGGAGTTCGAGGAAGTGCTGCGAGTGCCACACGTCCGGCTGAAAACGTGGCCAGCCAGCCCGGTGGAGACCGCGGTCTTCCCGTTCACGACCGATATTCCTCTGCTGAGGGCCTGGGGCACCCCGCTGCTGTTCGGGCCGGGCTCGTTCCTGGTCGCCCATACCTCCGAAGAGCACCTGCATCTGGTCGAGCTGGAGGCCGCGATTGGACACTATGTGTCGCTCGCCAGCTCGTGCCTGCAAGAGGCGACGGAGGTGGCGGAGGTACCGGATCTCAAAAACGGAGCACCGAGCTAACGAAGAGAACGGAAAAGAAAAATTAGTTTTCTTCGTTCCCTCCGTTTTCTCCGTTGCTCCGTTTTTGAGATCCGGTGCCTCCCTAACCTCCGTAGCCTCAGCCCGTAGCCTCAACCCCTTGACACATCAGGTGCCGCCGGGTACTCTGCTGGGATGATTCCCGTGGTCAAGACCTGCGCCTGTTGTTGCGTGAGGGCCAATGGGCCCGTCGCGGCTGAGGTCTTGCTCTGGTGAAGATGCGAATCGAATAAGCGCCACGCAAAAGCGAGAGACCACAGCCCGGCAGGCCGCAAGCCTTCCGGGCTTTTTCATTTTTGAAGCCATGACCATGCTTTTTCCGACATTCCTGAAGATGGAAGGCAGGCGCGCCCTGCTGGTCGGCGGCGGCCCGGTGGCCGCCGGAAAGCTGCGTGGCCTGCTCGACGCGGGTGCGGACGTGACCGTCGTGGCCCCGGCGGTGCTCGAGGAGATTGCCGCCGCACCGGTGACGACCGCGCTGCGGGCGTTCCGTCCTTCCGATCTGGATGGTGTGTCGTTCGTGGTGGCGGCCGCCCCTCCCGAAGTGAACCGCGAAGTGGCCGCCGGGGCGCATCTGCGAGGCATCTTCGTCAACGCGGTGGACGACGTGGAGAACGCCAGTGCGTATGCCGGCGCGGTGGTGCGGCGGGCGGGTGTGACGATTGCGATCTCGACTGACGGCGAGGCGCCGGCGCTGGCGGGCCTGGTCAGGGAAGCGCTCGAGGCGCTGCTCCCCGATGAGCTCGATCGCTGGATGGATTGCGCCCGCGAGGCCCGGCGGGACTGGCTGGATCGCAAGGTTCCGATGGCCGAGCGCCGTCCCCTGCTGCTCGACGCGCTGAATGCGCTCTACGCGGAGCGTCGCATCGTCGTCGGTGCGGGTGAGGGGCGCTGAGGTGACCCGACTGAAGGATGGACTCCCCGCGGGCTCGGTGGCGATCGTCGGCGCCGGTCCGGGGGATCCCGATCTGCTCACCCGCCGCGCGATGAAGCGGCTCGAGCACGCCGACCTGGTGCTGTACGACGCGCTGATCGATCCAGAAGTGCTCGGGCTCGCCGGCGCCGCCCAGCGCATCTACGTCGGCAAGCGCGCCGGCCGTCCCGCCATGCGGCAGGAATCGATCAACCGGCTGATGATTCGCGCCGCGCAGCGCGGGCGCCGCGTGGTCCGGCTGAAGGGCGGCGACCCGTTCGTGTTCGGCCGCGGCGGGGAAGAAGCGCTGGCGCTCGTGGCCGCGGGCATTCCGTTCGAAGTGGTGCCGGGCATCTCGTCGGCGGTCGCTGCCGCGGAGCTCGCCGGCATTCCGGTGACCCATCGCGGAGTCGCGGCGGCGTTCGTCGTGGTTTCGGGACATGCGCCGGCTGCCTACGAACCGGTGCTGTCCACGCTCGGGCCTCACACCGCGACCGTCGTGGTGTTGATGGGGCTGGGCTCGGCGGCACGCATCGCGAGCACGCTGATCGGGAGCGGATGGCGGGCGGCGACGCCCGCGGCGATCATCCGCGGCGCGTCGACCGACGGGGCCGAGCTGTGGACGGGCACGCTCGCGGAGCTTGGCGAGGCCGCCAATCAGAGTGAGAGCGACCGGCCAGGCACCCTCGTGATCGGCGACGTGGTCAGGGTCGGCGCGATGCTCGCGGACTTCAATCAGCAGTCCGGCCAGGACGACGTGGACGACACCGGCCTGGCGGCGGTAGCGCGGTAATGGGGAGAATGTGATGGCGGCAACCGAAGATCGAGACACGCTGGGGCGGGCGCGGCTGTCATTCGCCAAGCAGGCGGACGTCGACGAGTTCGTGGACGTGCTGAGCCGGTTCGAGAGTGGCGAGATCGGCCCCGATGAATGGCGCGCCTTCCGGCTGGTGCGCGGCACCTACGGACAGCGCCAGACCACTGACGCGTCGATGCTGCGGGTGAAGATTCCGCAGGGCATCCTCGACGTCCCGCAGCTCGAAGCCATGGCCGAGGTCGCCGAGCGGTACTCGCGCGGGTTCGGGCACATCACCACCCGCCAGAACATTCAGCTGCACTTCCTGAAGCTGCACGACGTGGAGCTGGCGATGCGCCGCCTCGCCGATGCCGGCATGACCACGCGCGAGGCATGCGGCAACTCGGTCCGGAACATCACCGCGTGCCCCTACTCCGGGGTCGCCGCCGATGAACCGTTCGACGTCACGCCCTACGCTGAAGCGCTGACGCGCTACCTGCTGCGTCATCCGCTCAGCGCCAAGCTGCCGCGCAAGTTCAAGATCGCCTTCGAAGGCTGCGCCCACGATCACATCGGCGCATCCATCAACGACATCGGCTGGATCGCGCGGATGCGGACCGTCGACGGGCGCACTGAGCGCGGATTCCGCGTCACCGTCGCCGGCGGCACCGCCACGCTGACCCGCTCGGGCAACGAGCTGTTCGAGTTCGCCCCGGTCGGCGAGATGTTCAACATCGCCGAAGCGGTCATCCGCGTGTTCCACAAGCACGGCGACTACCAGCACAAGCAGCGGAATCGTCTCAAGTTCCTGATCCGGTCGATCGGCTGGGACGCATTCAAGGTGGCGTTCGACACGGAGCTCGAGGCGTTCAGGCTGGAGGGGGGCGCGCGGCTGCCGTTCGATCCCGAGCATCCGCCGGTCGAGCAGGCGCCGGCCGCACGCGCGACGGTGCCGGCGGCGGTCGACATTTCCGCCGCGGTCATGAGCGGCAAGGTCACCGGCCCCGGGATCGTTCCCCGCGTCGAGCCCGTCTTACAGGGCGATGCCGCCGATGGCTACGACTACTGGACGCGCACCAACGTCCGCCTGCAGAAGCAGCCAGGCTACGCGATGGTGACGGTGACGACCGTGCTGGGCGACCTGACGTCGGCCCAGTTGCGGGTGCTCGGTCAGTTGGCGCTCGCGTTCGCCGATGGCACCGTCCGCATCACCTCCGATCAGAACGTGGTGCTGCGCTGGGTGCCCGAGGAATCGCTGTCGACGCTGTATAGCCGCCTCGCCGCGGCCGGCCTGTCCCGCGCCGGCGCCTCGACGCTCGCGGACGTGACCAGCTGCCCCGGCGCCGAGTCGTGCAAGCTGGCGGTCACGCAGTCGCGGGGGCTGGGCCGCCTGCTCTCCGACACCCTCGACGACCGTCCGGATCTGGTCGCCGCGGTTCCCGGCCTCGACATCAAGATCAGCGGC
Source organism: uncultured Acidobacteriota bacterium (assembly GCA_963717745.1). Classification (GTDB taxonomy): domain Bacteria; phylum Acidobacteriota; class Vicinamibacteria; order Vicinamibacterales; family 2-12-FULL-66-21; genus JACCXG01. Next base: position 83,791 of record CAVQXJ010000029.1, on the reverse strand, counting down.
TGTCCGAACGGGTGCGGTCAGCACCACATCGCCGGAATCGGCTTTCAGGGCAGCCTGCGGAAGGTGGGCGGACGGCCGGCGCCGCACTACTTCGTGATGGTGGGCGGCGGCGTGCAGGGCGGCATCACCACGTTCGGACGGCACATCGCGACGGTGCCGGCGCGGCGGGTGCCGATCGCGCTCGAGCGCCTGATACAGCTGTATCGGGATGAAGGAGCGCCGGCGGAAGCACCGCTGACGTTCTTCCGGCGAGTGGAAGCTCCGCGCGTGAAGGCGCTACTCGCGGATCTCCAGAACCTGAGTCCCGAGGCGGCGACGGAAACCGATTTCATCGACCTGGCAGAAGACCATGCTTTCAACCCGGAAGTGATGGATGGCGAGTGCAGCGCCTGACCGCGTCAGCGGCATGACCACGACCCGCCCGTTCGCGCCTGCTTCGATGATCGATCTCATCGGAGGGACACCGTTGATCCGCGCTGCGCGGGTTCGGCACGGAGACGCCGGGCGTCGAGCTGTACGCCAAGGCGGAATTCCAGAATCCCGGTGGGTCGGTCAAGGACCGCGCCGCGGCGTCGATCCTCCGCGAGGCGAAGCGCACCGGACGGCTGCGCGACGGGGTCACCATTCTCGATGCGACGTCCGGCAACACCGGCATCGCCTACGCGATGATCTCGGCGGCGTTCGGCTACCGGTTGAAGCTGTGCATGCCGGCCAACGTCACGCCCGAGCGGACGCGCACGCTGAGGGCCTTCGGCGCCGAGCTGATCCTGACCGATCCGATGGAAGGCACCGACGGCGCGATCCGCGAGGCGCGCCGGCTGTTCGCCGCGGATCCGCAGCGGTATTTCTACGCGGACCAGTACAACAACGACGCCAACTGGCGCGCCCACTACGAGACGACCGGGCCGGAAATCATCGAGCAGACCGAGGGGCGGATCACGCACTTCGTCGCCGGCCTCGGCACCAGCGGCACCTTCATGGGGGTCGGGCGCCGGCTGCGGGAGCACAATCCGGACATCCGGCTGATCTCGGTCCAGCCCGACTCGCCGATGCACGGCGTCGAAGGGCTCAAGCACATGGAGACGGCGATCAGGCCGGGCATCTACGACGATCGGCTGGCTGACGAAGACGTCCGGGTCTCGACCGAGCAGGCCTACGAATACACCCGGCGGCTGGCCTCGGAAGCGGGGATGCTGGTCGGGGTCTCGAGCGGCGCCGCCCTGGCCGCGTCGCTCGCGCTGGCCGCGCGCATCCGCAAGGGTGTCGTGGTGATGGTGTTTCCCGACAGCGGCACGCGCTACCTGACGGAGCGGTTCTGGGAGGGAGAAACGCGCTGATGCCGGTGCTGGATGTCGAGGCTGAAGCGGAGATCCGTCGCCACGGCGTGGAAACCTATCCCTACGAATGCTGCGGCGCGCTGATCGCCGCCGGCGATACCATCGTCGAGGCATTCCGGCTGCCGAACACGACCGCGGAGGGCGCGCGCCGCCGCTTCCTGATCGGACCCGAGGATTACCGCATGGCTGAAGCGCGGGCGCGTGAGTGCCGCGGCTCGCTGGCGGGGTTCTATCATTCGCATCCGGATCATCCCGCCCGGCCCTCGCAGACCGATCTGTCACAGGCCTGGCCGAACATGACCTACATCATCCTGGCGGTGCGCGAAGGCACCGCCGAAGATCTCAAATCCTGGCGGCTGCTCGAAGACCGCTCGGGATTCGAGGAAATCTAGGGTTTCGAGGAGTCTCAAATGGACGGTTCGACGCGCAGAAAGCTACTGTCGTCGGTGAAGCTGCTGCACGGGGGCCGTGCGGGTATCGAGGAGTCTTAGATGGCCTATCGAGTTCTGATTCCGACGCCGCTGCGTCCCTACACCGACCAGCAGGACGCCGTGGAAGTGGATGGCACGACGGTCGGCGAGCTGCTGGCGTCGCTGACCGCGCGCTACGGCGACCTGCGCAAGCACCTCTATTCCGAGGAAGGCAAGCTGCGCAGCTTCGTCAACGTCTATCTCAACGACGACGACATCCGGTATCTGGAGCGCGAGGCCACCAAGCTCAAGGACGGTGACGTCCTGAGCATCGTGCCGTCGGTGGCCGGCGGCGCGCCGGTCGCGACCGAGACGCTGCCCGAGCTGACCAACGAGGAAGTGCAGCGCTACAGCCGGCACCTGATCCTGCCGGAGGTCGGACCGGAAGGGCAGCGCCGCCTCAAGGCCGGCCGCGTGCTGTGCGTAGGCGCGGGCGGGCTGGGCTCGCCCGCCGCGTTGTACCTCGCCGCCGCCGGCGTCGGCACGCTCGGCATCATCGACTTCGACGCGGTCGACGTCAGCAACCTGCAGCGTCAGATCATCCACGGCACGCCGGACATCGGCCGGTCGAAGCTGGCGTCGGCCCGCGAGCGGATCAACGCGCTGAACCCGACGGTGAAGGTCGAATCGTACGAGACCGCGCTGACGTCGAAGAACGCGCTCGAGCTGTTCAAGCAGTACGACATCGTCCTCGACGGCACCGACAACTTCTCGACCCGCTATCTGGTCAACGACGCGTGCGTGATCCTCGGCAAGCCGAACGCCTACGGCAGCATCTTCCGGTTCGAGGGGCAGGCGTCGGTGTTCGCGACCAAGGGCGGACCCTGCTATCGCTGCCTCTATCCCGAGCCGCCGCCCCCCGGGCTGGTGCCGAGCTGCGCGGAAGGTGGGGTCCTCGGCGTGCTTCCGGGAGTGATCGGCACCATCCAGGCGACCGAGGCGATCAAGCTGCTGCTCGGCGCCCCGGGCACGCTGATTGGCCGGCTGCTGCTGTACGACGCCTGGGGCATGCGCTTCCGCGAGCTGAAGCTGCGGCGCGACCCGGAGTGCCCGGTCTGCGGCGACCATCCGACCGTGCGCGAGCTGATCGACTACGACCAGTTCTGCGGCATTGGACCGGCGGCCTCCGCGCCCGCGCCCGCGATGCCGCAGGGCTTCGAGATCACCGTGCTGGATTTGAAGCGGGCGATCGACTCGGGGAAGAATCCCTACATCCTCGACGTGCGCGAGCCGCAGGAATACCAGATCAATCGCATTCCCGGCTCGGTGCTGATCCCGCTGGGTCAGGTCGCCTCGCGGGTCGCGGAGATCAAGGCCGGGGCCGAAGGCCGGCCGATCGTGGTGCAGTGCAAGATGGGCGGCCGCAGTGAGAAGGCCACCCAGCTACTGCGCCAGCAGGGGCTGGAACGCGCCCAGAACCTCAAAGGCGGCATCCTGGCCTGGATCGATCAGGTCGATCCGAAGCAGCCGAAGTACTGAGTCGGCGGCCGGCGGACCTTCGGTTTTCGCGGCGCCGGAGTTGATCCGCGGCGACAGTCACGGCCGCCTTCGGCGGGGGCGGGCCTTCGGCCCGCACGACGACACGACGACACGACGAGACGACGTAAGAAAAAGCCTTGTGAGTCACGTCGACGGATTCCCGCCGTTGGCGGCGCCGCGCTTCGCGCGGAGCGCAACAGGATCGAGCGCGATGATCCGTGCCGTGCGAGCAGCTCGCGTCCGAGGGGCACTTGGGAGATGCCTCGACGTTCCGTCGTGGCCAAGGCATTTCCGTCGTATCGTCGTGTCGTCGTATCGTCGTGCCTTGCCGCGGAGCGGCCCGTGGGGCGTGCAGCACAGCGTGAGGCGTGGGGCGTGGGCCGGCGGTCAGGAGAGGATCATGCGAATCGCGTTTCAGGGGGCGCCCGGCGCTTACAGCGAGATGGCTGCGCAGCGGGCCTGGCCCGGTGTCGAGACCGTGCCGTGCGAGCAGTTCGAGGACGTGTTCGCGTCAGTGGCCGAGGGACGGACGTCGCATGGCCTGCTGCCGATCGAGAACTCGATCGGCGGCAGCATCCACCGCAACTACGACCTGCTGCTCGAGCAGGATCTGCCGATCGTGGCCGAGACCGAGCTGCAGGTGGTGCACCATCTCGCGGCGCTGCCGGGCACCGAGCTGTCGCAGATCCGGCGGGTGTGCTCGCATCCGCAGGCGCTGGCGCAGTGCGAGCAGTTCCTGCGCAAGCTGCCCAACGTCGAGATCGTCGCCACCTACGACACCGCGGGCAGCGCCCAGCTGATTCGCGATCAGAAGCTCACCGACACCGCGGCGATCGCCTCGGCGCGCGCCGCCGAGATCTTCGGGCTGTCGGTGCTGCAGGCGGCGATTCAGGACTACCGCGACAACATCACGCGCTTCCTGCTGATCGCGCGCGACCCGCAGGCGCTCGGCGACCGCCGACAAGACCTCGGTGGTGTTTGCCTTGCCGAACGCGCCCGGCGCGCTGTTCAAGGCGCTGAGCGTGTTCGCGCTGCGCGACATCGACATGACCAAGCTCGAGTCGCGCCCGATGCGCGGCCGGCCCTGGGAATATCTGTTTTATGTCGACCTGGCGGCGGGGCGGACCGACGTCCGGTGCGGCCGGGCGCTGACCCACCTCGCGGAATCCGCGAAGTGGGTCAAGACGCTCGGATCGTACGCGCGCTGGAACGAGGCGTCGATGAAGACGCTGACCGCTGAAGCGCCGGTCGACGTCTCGGCGGTGTGAGTTCTCCCTTTCCCTTCTGCCTTCTCCCTTGACACGCGGGTTCTTCCGCCTGGCGGAAGAACCCGCTACTGAACGCTGAGCAGCTCGACTTCGAAGACCAGCGTCGCATTCTCCCCGATGGACGGGGGACTGCCCGCCGCTCCGTAAGCCAGCTCCGGCGGCAGCACGAACCGGCGGAGACCGCCGACCCGCATACCCACAACCGCGCGGTTCCATCCGGAGATCACATCGGTGCCGCCGAGCGTGAACGGAAATGGCGTCTTGCCGATTGACGTATCGAACTGCGTCCCCTTTCCGTCCTGGCCGGTCGGATTGTAGAGCCAGCCGGTGTAGTTCACCGTCAGCGCACGGCCGGGGAGAGCTTCCGCGCCGGTACCCACCCGCACGTCGGTCTGGGAGTATTCCCCGCGAGGGGTCGAAGGTTCGGTCGGGGTCGTGTCGCAGGCCGCCCCGCCGAGTACCAGGGCAGCCATCAGCATCGGAACGATCAAGCGTCTCGGGGTCATCTCTTCGTCAGTTTCCTCGTCTCGATGCGGTTCAACTGAACCGGCTGGGTGTCGTAGTTCTCAATCAGGATGGTCTTGCCGGCGGGAATGATCTTGGCCGCAATCGACATCGTCCCCTGTCCGCGGCCCTCGCGGGGGATCTGCATGTCGATGACGGTGAAAGGATAGTCGATCGATTGGGGCCGGCTGGTCGCTTCGGCGAAGCCGACTGGCCGGTCGGTCACGAGCAGCACGCGCCGGCCGCCGTCCTTGCCCGGTTCCTCGAGCGCGAGCCGGACGTCGTAGCCGATGCTGTTCGGGGTGCGCAGCGACCCCACCCGCTTGGCCCGCTGCAGCTGGCTCAGCAGCGCCTCAGACCCTTTCTCGCGCAGGGTCGTGAAGAGCGCGTCGCGCTCGGCCTGCGTGCTCCACTGGTTGACCGTCATGATCAACTGCGCGGTGCCGCCGCCGGTCCTGGCGCCCATGTTGATCGCGAAGGCGCTGAACTCCTCCGGCTCGCCGTGTGTCTGTGCCGCCAGGCCGCTTTCGATCAGCAGGACCATGGCGGCAACAGACACTATCCGTTCAAATCGTCGCATCATCGTGTCCCTCGTCATGAATAGTATGACGTGGAACAGACGGGAACACGTTCCCGAAACCTCAACGGTGAGTGCTATTCCCGCTGAGATTCGGTGGGCACGACCCGCAGGTTGCCCGGCGGCGGGGGCACGGGAGCGCTGGTTTGATTCACCACGACCGGCCGCCCCGCGACCGTCAGCGTCGCGGATCGCGCCGGACCGGTATTCGGCGGCCACGGTGTAGGACAGTAGCCTCGAACCACTCAGGCCAGTTGTGGCAATTGTGACCCACGACGGCATGCCCGAGGCCGTCCACGAACAACCTGCCGGCGTGGTGATCGAGAGCGTGTTCGTGACCCCTGCGGCCGGCACCGAGAGGGTGCCCGGCGTGACGGTATAGGTGCACGTCGTGCCCTGCTGCGTGACCGTGAAGGTGCGGCCGGCAATCGCCACGGTCCCGGTGCGCTGTGTCGTCGCGGAGTTCGCCGCGATGGTCATGCTGACCGTGCCGTTGCCCGTGCCGCTCGCACCCCCGGTGACGGTGATCCAGGCCGCGCCGCTCGCGGCGGTCCACGCACAGGTCGAGGTCGAGGTCACGCTGACGCTGGTCGATTCTCCCGCGGCGACGGAGGTTCTGCTCGCCGGATTGATGGCGTAGGTGCAGGCTTGCGTGCCGCTCTGCGTGACCGTGAACGTCCGGCCGGCCATCGTCACGGTCCCGGTGCGCTGCGCCGTCGCGGAGTTCGCGGCGATGGTCAGGCTGACCGTGCCGTTGCCGGTGCCGCTGGCCCCCGCGCTCACGGTAATCCATCCGGCACCGCTCATGGCGGTCCACGCACAACCCGACCCCGAGGTCACGCTGACGCTGGTCGATTCTCCCGCCGCGATGGAGGTTCTGCTCGCCGGACTGATCGTGGAGGTGCAGACCACGCCATTCTGAGTCACCGTGAAGGTGTGTCCGGCAATGGTGAGCGTGCCGGTGCGCGCCGCGGTGGCGGCATTGGCCGCCGCCGAATATCCGACCGGGCCCGACCCCCTGCTGGATGCGCCCGAGGTGACCGTGAGCCAGCTCGCGTTTGATGCGGCGGTCCACGTGCAGGCGGTCCCGGCCGTGACCGAAACGCTGCCGGTCGACGCCGTCGCGGCGATGGTCGCAGCGGGCGCCGAGATCGAGGGCGAACAGGGAGCCGAGGTCGTGAACGGGTTGGATAACGCGCTGGCGGCGGTGCCCCCCGGCCCGACCGCCGAGACCCGCGCCTGATACGTTGTCCCCGCCACCAGCGGAATCGTCAGGCGGGACGCGAATTGAAACCGGATGAGGCCGTCGCCCTCCGGCGCCGGTTTTCCCATGTCGATCGAGTGGGAGGGCGACGACGATCCGGAGGGGAAAAACTGGAGCAGATAGGAGGTCAGCAGCGCCGTTCCGTCAACGACTGCGGCGTGATCGGGGGACGGCTCGAACTCCGCGGCCGTGGCGTCAACCACCGTTTGCGCGCTCGCCGCAACCGACCCGAGCACCATAAACAGCGCCGCGACGATCGCGCGGCGCGCACAGACCATCCGAGCCATCAACGAATCCCTTCACGTTCCCCTAGGCAGAACGGCCCGCGGTTCGCCCGGCGCCTTGCATAAATCACGCCAGCTGAGCTGGGATTCCTCTAAGTGGCTCGACCATAAGCGCTAAGCAGCTGCGGAGCGTTCCCAGCTGAAAGCGTCAGGCGTCGCCGATCGACCGCTTTGTGTGTAGAAAAGTAAGGGTCGTGAAGTCTAGTCCCGCTGAGTTCCGGGGGGCACGACCCGCAGGTTGCCCGGCGGCGGGGGCACCGGAGCGCTGGTTTGATTCACCACGACCGGCCGCCCCGCGACCGTCAGCGTCGCGGATCGCGCCGGACCGGTATTGGCGGCCACGGTGTAGGACAGTAGCCTCGAACCACTCAGGCCAGTTGTGGCAATTGTGACCCACGACGGCATGCCCGAGGCCGTCCACGCACAACCTGCGACCGTGGTGATCGAGAGCGTGCTTGTGACCCCTGCGGCCGGTACCGAGAGGCTGCCCGGCGTCACCGTATAGGTGCACGTCATGCCTTGCTGCGTGACCGTGAACGCACGGCCGGCAATCGTTACGGTGCCGGTGCGCTGGGTCGTCGCGGAGTTCGCCGCGATGGTCATCCTGACCGTACCGTTCCCCGTGCCGCTCGCACCCCCGGTGACGGTGATCCAGGCCGCGCCGCTCGCGGCGGTCCACGCACAGGTCGAGGTCGAGGTCACGCTGACGCTGGTCGACTCTCCCGCGGCGACGGAGGTTCTGCTCGCCGGATTGATGGCGGAGGTGCAGGCTTGCGCGCCGCTCTGCGTGACCGTGAACGTCCGGCCGGCAATCGTCACGGTCCCGGTGCGCTGCGCCGTCGCGGAGTTCGCGGCGACGATCATGCTGACCGTGCCGGTGCCCGTGCCGCTCGCGCCCGCGGTGACAGTGATCCAGGCCGCGCCGCTTGCGGCGGCCCACCCACAGGTCGAGGTCGAGGTCAAGGTCACGCTGACGCTGGTCGATTCTCCCGCGGCGGGGGAGGTTCTGCTCGCCGGATTGATGGCGTAGGTGCAGGGTTGCGCGCTCTGCGTGACCGTGAAGGTCTGGCCGGCAATCGTCACGGTCCCGGTGCGCTGCGCCGTCGCGGAGTTCGCGGCGATGGTCATGCTGACCGTGCCGGTGCCCGTGCCGCTCGCGCCCCCGGTGACAGTGATCCAGGCCGCGCCGCTCGTGGCGGTCCACGCACAGGTCGAGGGCGAGGTCACGTTGACGCTGGTCGATTCGCCCGCCGCGATCGAGGTTCTGCTCGCCGGATTGATGGCGTAGGTGCAGGGTTGCGCGCCGCTCTGCGTGACCGTGAAGGTCTGGCCGGCAATCGTCACGGTCCCGGTGCGCTGCGCCGTCGCGGAGTTCGCCGCGATGGTCATGCTGACCGTGCCGGTGCCCGTGCCGCTCTCGCCCCCGGTGACAGTGATCCAGGCCGCGCCGCTCGTGGCGGTCCACGCACAGGTCGAGGGCGAGGTCACGTTGACGCTGGTCGATTCGCCCGCCGCGATCGAGGTCCTGCTCGCCGGATTGATGGCGTAGGTGCAGGGTTGCGCGCTCTGCGTGACCGTGAAGGTCTGGCCGGCAATCGTGACGATCCCGGTGCGCTGCGCCGTCGCGGAGTTCGCCGCGATGGTGATATTGACCGTGCCGGTGCCCGTGCCGCTCGCGCCCCCGGTGACAGTGATCCAGGCCGCGCCGCTCGTGGCGGTCCACGCACAGGTCGAAGTCGAGGTCACGCTGACGCTGGTCGATTCACCCGCCGCGATGGCGGTTTTGCTCGCCGGATTGATGGCGTAGGTGCAGGGTTGCGTGCCGCTCTGCGTGACCGTGAAGGTCTGGCCGGCAATCGTGACCGTCCCGGTGCGCTGCGCCGTCGCGGAGTTCGCCGCGATGGTCATGCTGACCGTGCCGGTGCCCGTGCCGCTCGCGCCCGCGGTGACAGTGATCCAGGCCGCGCCGCTCACGGCGGTCCACGCACAGGTCGAAGGCGAGGTCACGCTGACGCTGGTCGATTCGCCCGCCGCGATGGCGGTTCTGCTCGGCGGATTGATGGCGTAGGTGCACGGCTGCGCGCTCTGTGTGACCGTGAAGGTCTGGCCGGCAATCGTCGCGGTCCCGGTGCGCTGTGTCGTCGCGGAGTTCGCCGCGATGGTCATGTTGACCGTGCCGGTGCCCGTGCCGCTCGCGCCCGCGGTGACGGCGATCCAGGCCGCGGCGCTCGTGGCGGTCCATGCACAGGTCGAAGGCGAGGTCACGCTGACGCTGGTCGATTCGCCCGCCGCGATGGCGGTTCTGCTCGCCGGATTGATGGCGTAGGTGCAGGGCTGCGCGCTCTGTGTGACCGTGAAGGTCTGGCCGGCAATCGTCGCGGTCCCGGTGCGCTGCGTCGTCGCAGAGTTCGCCGTGATGGTCATGTTGACCGTGCCGTTGCCCGTGCCGCTCGCGCCCCCGGTGACGGCGATCCAGGCTGCGCCGCTCGCGGCGGTCCACGCACAGGTCGAAGGCGTGGTCACGCTGACGCTGGTCGATTCTCCCGCCGCGATCGAGGTTCTGGTCGCCGGATTGATGGCGTAGGTGCAGGCTGGCGTGCCGTTCTGCGTGACCGTGAAGGTGCGGCCGGCGATGGTGATCGTACCGGTGCGCGCCGCCGTCGCCGCATTTGCCGCCGCCGAGTATCCCACCGACCCCGATCCCGTGCCGGTTGCGCCCGACGTGACCGTGAGCCAGCTCGCGTTCGATCCGGCGGTCCACGTGCAGCCGGTACCGGCCGTGACCGAGACGCTGCCGGTCGACGCCGTGGCGGCGATCGTCACCGACGTCGCCGAGATCGACGGCGCACACGGAGTCGAGGTCGTGAACGGGTTGGAAAGCGCGCTGGCCGCGGTTCCACCCGGCCCGACCGCGGATACTGTCGCCTGATACGTCGTCCCGGCGACCAGCGGAGTCGTCAGGCGCGACACAAACGGAAACCGGATCAGACCGTCGCTGTCAAGCGCCGGTTTCGCCATGTCGATCGAGTGGGAGGCCGACGACGATCCCACCGGAAAGAACTGGAGCAGATAGGAAGTCACCAGCGGGGTCCCGTTGACCGTCGTATAGTGATCGACCGACGGCTGGAACTCCGCGGCCGTCGCATCCACTACTGTCTGGGCACTCGCCGCAACCGACCCGACTACCACCGCCAACGCCGCGATCATCGCGCGCCGGGCACAGACATTCAGCATCCGAAACATTCAACGACCTTCTTGTCTCTTCGCAGGAAATTCGGCCACGCGGCCCGCCGCCCCGCAGTGCAGGAATCAGGCCGGTGAGGTGGGATTCGTCTAAGTGGCTGGATCGGCAGGAATAAGCGGTTACCGCGCCGTTCCCGCAGGTCGCGTGACGGGGCAGCCGATCGACAGGTTCGTGCGTAGAAACGAAAGTTTCGTCAGCGCGCTGCTAGGCGAGCGCGATCCGATCGTGCGGGATCTCCGGCACGGATGGGAGATAGTCGCGTTCGTTCTTGCGTATTCGTCGGTATCGCTCGAACACTTCGCGCTCGGTCTCCAACCCCAACATCGAGCGGAGCGAGCTGCCACGGAAGGTATGCGCCAGCATCGCCGCACCGTGCCGCAGGACGAACCGCGGGCTGTGCCGCAGCACCGGCCAGAAGTGGCCCAGCTTCATCCAGCGTTCCGCGCGCCAGCGCATGAACTCGATCTCGTCGGCCGACAGGTGTTCGCTCCGCACCACCGCGGTGGTGCCGTCGTACTCGCTGACATCTTCGTTGACGATCAGATCGCGGCTCCGGAAGTCGGCGGTCATCGGCGTGCCCGGATACGGCGTGGGGTGTTGAATATAGGGCCAGTCGATGTGGAGCCGGGCGAAGTCGAGGTTCGCTTCGATCGATTCCCTGGTGTCCGACGGGTTGCCCACGATCAGCCCGCCGACCACGAACATGCCGTGACGGTGCAGGACATCGATCGCCGCCTGGGTGGCGTTGCCCGCCTGCTGGGCCCCGCCGCGGCGCGCATTCTTCGCCCGCGCGCGCAGGAATCCAAGATCGGCGTCGAGCACGTTCTCGATGCCGAGAAACACATATCGGAACCCGGCCGCGCGCATCAGCGGGGCCAGCGTCTCTCCGGCAGCCGCAATGGACGAGGTCATCGCCTGGACGATATAGTCGATGTCGTGGAGCCCGGCGTCGACGATCGCCCGGCACAGCGCCTCGAAGCGGTGCACGTCGAGCGTGATGTTGTCGTCGACCAGGAAGATCGCGCGGGCGCCGCGGCGCCGCGCATCGATGAGGTCGGCGATCACCCGCTCGATCGTCCACTTGTAGAAATTGCGGCCGCGCATCTCGATGATCGAGCAGAAGCTGCAGTCGAAGGTGCACCCGCGCGAGGTCTCGACCACGTCGATCTGGCGGCCCAGGAAGGTGTAGCCGTCGAGCGCCCTGGCCGATCGGCGGGGCAGCCGCACCTCGTCCGCGCCCAACCGGCTCGCCGGGCGGGGCGGCGTTCTGACGAATCCGGCGGTGGTGCGATAACTCAGCCCGGCCACGCCGGCCGGTTCCCGTCCTGCCTCCCACGCCCGCAGCAGCTCGCGGAACGTGATGTCCCCTTCGCCGCAGACGATCGCGTCGACGTCCCACGCCGGATGCTCATAAATCTCGGTCGCCAGCGACGGATCGTAGCCGCCGACGACGATGCGGGCGGTGGGGCAGAGGGTGCGCAGCAGCGCGACGACCTTCCGGGCGGTGTGGCGCTGGAACGTCATGATCGAGAGGCCGACCACGTCGGGGGGAGCCGCCGCGACCAGCGATTCGATGGTCGCGGCGACGCGCCGTTGGACCAGCAGCAAGTCGGCGATTCGCACCGAGTGATGCGGATCGACGTTGCCGGCGAGGGAGGCCAGTGCGCCATTCGGCATCCGCATCGTGACCGGCGCGGTGTGCTCGAAGGAATCCGGCATCGACAGCAGCAGGATGTTCATGACGGCACGCTCGTCTGCCGCGCTGAACGTGCGCGGCCTGCCGGAAATGTAATCGATTCCGGTGGTCGAACGGAAGATCCTTGCGGATTTGCTCAGGGAAACGGCCGGTATCAGCTTTGCGATGCTCCGGCCATGCCCTTCGCGCGGATCACCAGGTACGCGCTGCTGCTCGCGCCGCTGGTGGTGTGCCTGGCGCGGCTGCACGCGCAGGGCGCCGCGTCGCCCGCGGCGGCCCTGCAGGACGCGAACCGGTGTCTCGGAATCGTGCGCGCCTCGTCCAAGAGACGGCAGCGCAACGAGCGCAGTCAGCGGACGGAATCGCCGGCCGCTCAGGCCAGCGTCGGTTCGTACTCTTCGTAGGTGCCGCGGAAGTCCGCGATGTGGCCGTCGTTGAAGTGCCACACCCGGGTGCCGACCTCCTCGATCAGATCCTGATCGTGGGTGACCAGGAAAATGGTGCCCTCGAACTTCTGCAGCGCGACGTTGAGCGCGTTGATCGACTCGAGGTCGAGATGGTTGGTCGGCTCGTCCAGCACCAGGACGTTTGGCTTCTGCAGCATGATGCGGCAGAAGAGCAGCCGCGCCGTCTCACCGCCTGACAGCGCGTCGGTCGGCTTCAGGCCTTCCTCGCCCGTGAACAGCATCTGACCCAGCAGCCCGTGAATGTCCTGACGGTGGGCGTCCGGATCGAACTGGTGCAGCCACTCGACCGCGGTCATCCCCTTGGCGATCTCCCCGGTGGAATCCTGCGAGAAGTAGCCGATCGACACCTCGTGTCCCCAGCGGATCTTGCCGCTGTCGATATTGGCCGGCGCCGCCGGCAGACCGGGCGCGTCCGCGAGCAGCGCCTTCAGCAGCGTCGTCTTACCCTGCGCGTTGCGGCCCACCAGCACGATCTTCTCGCCGCGGGTGATGATGGTGGAGAAGTCGGTGACGACCTTCAGATCGCCGAACGCCTTGTTGACGTCGGCGGCCTCGAGCACGGTGCGGCCTGACGCCCGGTTCATCGTGAACTTGATGTAGGGCCGCTGGATGTTCGAGCGCGCCAGCTCGGTGGTCTGCAGCCGTTCGACTTCCTTGCGCCGCGAGGTGGTCTGGCTGGCCCGGGTGCCGGCGCCGAAGCGCGCGATGAAGTCGTTCAACTGCGCGATCTTCTTCTCGCGCTGCGCGTTCTCGGACTCGACCCGCGAGCGGATCTGTGTCTTCGCCAGCACCATGTCGTCGTAGCCGCCGGTGTAGGTGATGATCGTCTGATAGTCGATGTCGGCGATGTGGGTGCAGACGTCGTTGAGGAAGTGGCGATCGTGGGAGATCACGATCAGCGTGCCGTCGTAGTGATTCATGAACTCGCGCAGCCAGTGAATCGAGTCCAGGTCGAGGTGGTTGGTCGGCTCGTCCAGCAGCAGCGCGCGTGGCTGGCCGAACAGCGCCTGCGCGAGCAGCACCCGGACCTTCTGTCCGCCCTGCAGCTCGGACATCGGACGGGTGTGCACCTCCTCGTGGATGTCGAGGCCCTGGAGCAGAATCGCCGCGTCGCTCTCCGCGCTGTAGCCGTCCTCTTCGCCGACGATCCCTTCGAGCTCGCCGAGCCGCATGCCCTCCTCGTCGGTCATGGTCTCTTTGGCGTACAGCTGCTCGCGTTCCTCGAGCGCCGACCACAGGCGCGCGTTGCCCATGATGACGGTGTCGATGACCCGATACGGATCGAACGCGAACTGATCCTGCCGGAGCACGCCCAGCTTCTCGGGGCGGACGACCGTGCCCTTCTGCGGCTGCAGCTCGCCGGTCAGCAGCTTCATGAAGGTGGATTTGCCGGCGCCGTTGGGGCCGGTCAGGCCGTAGCGGCGGCCTGGCGAAAAAGTCGTGGTGACGTCTTCGAAGAGGACCTTCGAGCCGTACCGCATCGAGATGCCGTTCACTGAAATCATCGTGGACCCTGCAGAGAGCGCCTTTTCGGCGGGTAAAACACTACATTCTACCCTAGCAGCCCGCTCTGACGTTGAGGCCGCTCGCTATTGCCCAGAGTGCCGAAAATGCCAAGAATGCCAAGAATGCCAAAAGTACGAACGCCGACTATGCCAGCATTGGCGATATTCAAAGTCGGGGCGCGATTTGCCCCGCTATGTTTGGCACTTCTGGCATTTTTGGCATTCCCAACCGGTCCCACCGCCCAGGAGCCCCGGAGAACCATGTCAGATGTCCGCCTGATGACCGTCGATCCCGGCCATTTCCACGCCGCGCTGGTCCAGAAAGAGATGTATCCCGGGGTCGATCCCAAGGTCGACGTCTATGCGCCGCCGGGCGGCGACCTCGACGCGCATTTGAAGCGGGTTGCCGCGTTCAACCAGCGGGCCGCCCAGCCGACGGTCTGGAAGATGGACGTGCACACATCCACCGACTTCTTCGAGCGGATGCTCCGCGAGCGGCCGGGCAACGTGGTGGTGCTGTCGGGCCGGAACCCGGTCAAGATCGGGCAGATCGCGGCCTCGGTCCGGGCCGGCCTCCATGTCCTCGCGGACAAGCCGTGGATCCTGAAGTCGTCCGATCTGGCACAGCTCGAATCGACCCTCGTGGAAGCGGACAAGGCGGGCGTGGTCGCCTACGACATCATGACCGAGCGGTTCGAGATCACCTCGCTGCTGCAGCGGGCGCTGGTGAACGACCGGGCGGTGTTCGGCGAGCCGCTGAAGGGGACCGAGGCCGATCCGGCGGTCTACATGGAGAGCGTGCACTTCCTCTTGAAGATGGTCGCCGGAGCGCCGAACATCCGCCCGGCCTGGTTCTTCGACAACACGCAGCAGGGCGAGGGGCTCAACGACGTCGGCACCCACCTGGTCGATCTGGTGCAGTGGACGCTGTTTCCGGATCAGGCGCTCGACTACCGGCAGGATGCGAAGGTGCTGTCGGCGCAGCGCTGGGCGACTCCGATTCCTGAGGCGGAGTTCCGCCGCGTCACCGGCGAGCCGGGCTTCCCGACGTTCCTCGCGCCGGTGGTGAAGAACGGCACCCTCGAATATTTCTGCAACACCTTGGTGTCGTACACGCTGCGCGGCGTTCATACCAAGCTGAACGTGATCTGGGATTGGGAGCCGGCCCCGGGTGCGGGCGACACGCACTACGCGTTCTACAAGGGCTCGCGCGCGAAGGTCGAAGTGCGGCAGACCCAGGCTGACCAGCTGCGCCCCGAGCTCTATGTCGTGGCGTCGAGCGCCGGCGATCGCGGAGCGGTGCTCAGCGCGGTCCGCGCCCGCGTCGTGGCCCTGCAGCCGCAGTTCCCCGGCGTGGCGGTGGAGGAGCGCGGAGCGGAGATCCACGTGGCCATCCCCGACTCGTTGCGGGTGGGCCACGAGGCGCACTTCGCGCAGGTCACCACCGAGTTCCTGCGGCTCCTGCGTGACCGCCGCGCACTACCCGCGTGGGAGCGGCCGAACATGCTGGCGAAGTACTACGTCTCGACGACCGGCACCGAGCTGAGCCACAAGCGCCCGCCCCAGCCCGCGCCGCGCCTCGCCCCGCGGTGAGGGGGCAGCGGTTGCACGCTGTTCGCGGTCACGGTTGCGCTTCGCGCTGGCACGACGACACGACGACACGGCGACTACGACGTAAGAGAACGTTGTTCCCAGGCAACAGCTGAAATATCAACGGCTCTCCCCGCTGGCGGCCGCGCGCAGCGCGCGGCGCCGACAGCGGGCAGCAGTCCGTCGAAGTGAGTCCACAAGGATGTTCGTCGTCTCGTCGTGACCGGCCGAAGGCAGCCGAAGGCCGGGAGCGCGCCGCAGGCGCCGTGGATACGATCACGGCGTGACAGCCGCCGGCCCTGGAACACCGATCCCGACGGGTGTTCGTCACACGGTTGGACACACGGTTCGTCACTCTATCGGTCACATTCCAAATAGCTTAGCGTTCCTCATCCGCTACAGTCTCGTTCGCGGGTCGTCCCTGGGAAACCCGTGTTGATCACTGAAGACTGAAGGAGGAGGGCATGATGGGCGCGGTTCGGCGGCTGCTCGCGGCAGCCGTGTTGGCGTGCGTGTCTGCACCGGCGGCCTTCGCCCAGGGCCAGTCGGTCTCCGGCGTGGTCGTGGACAGTGGCGGTGGGCTTATCCCTGGTGCCTCGGTCGTGGCCCGCAACAACGCGACCGGCGAGTCGTTCGACGCCGTGACGAATGCGGCCGGCACCTTCTCGTTTCCGGCGATCGCGGTCGGCACCTACACCGTGACGGTGACCCTCCAGGGCTTCAAGACCGCGGTCGTCAACGACGTCCGCGTGCTGACCGCGACCGCGGCCAGCGTGAAAGCGGTGCTCGAAGTCGGGTCGCTCTCCGAAACGGTCGAAGTCAAGGCCGGCGCGGAGCTGATTCAGAGCCAGTCGACGACGGTGACCGCGACGATCGGCGTGGAGCAGATCTCCGAGCTGCCGGTGCCCTCGAGGAATGCGCTCTACTTCGCCGCGATGCTGCCCGGCGTCGAGACCACCGCCGGACCGCGGGGCTCCACCTTCAGCGGCCTTCCCAACAATACGATCAACGTCACAATCGACGGCGTGACCACCGGCAACCAGCTGCAATCGATCGACGGCTTCTTCTCGATGGTCACGCCGCGGCTCGACGCGGTCGAGGAAGTCACGGTCACGGGTGCGACCCCCGGAGCGGTGAGCGGCCCCGGCGCGGTGCAGATTGCCTTCACGACCCGGTCGGGCACCAACGAATTCAACAACAGCCTCTATCACTACTTCAAGCACCCGAGCCTGAACTCCAACTACGTCTTCAACGAGATCAACGGGCTCGAGAAGAACCAGGTCATCGTCCACCAGTACGGCGGGCGCTCGGGCGGACCGATCGTGATCCCGGGGTTGTTCGACGGCCGCAATCGGGCGTTCTACTTCTTCAATTTCGAGCACCTCCACCAGCCGAGCGAAGCGACGCGCACTCGGACGATCCTGAATCCCGATGCGCAACGCGGCGTATTCGCCTATCTCACCGCGGCCGGCACGACGACCGTGGACCTGCTGCAGGTGGCGGCGCGCAGTCAGCAGACCGCGACGATCGATCCGACAGTCGCAACGATTCTCGCCAACATGCGCGGCGCGACCGGGAAGACTGGATCGGTGACGACCCCGCCCAACGCGACCAACACGCAGAGCTACGACTATCAGGCGGGTGCGAGGCTGAACCAGTACGCGCCGACCGGGCGCGTCGACGTCAACCTCACCGACGCGCACCGGCTCACCGGCACCTACTGGTGGCAGCGGTTCCTCACCAGCCCCGACCTGCTGAATAACACTGAATCGACATTCCCCGGGTTGCCCGCGATGTCGTCGTTCACGTCCAACCGGACGACCGGGTCGCTCGGCCTGCGGTCGACGCTCGGATCCACGCTCGTCAACGAACTGCGGGGCGGCTGGCAGTGGTCGCCCAACTGGTTCAACGCCGGCGTCTCGGCCGGCATGTTCGCCGATCAGGGAGGCTATCGTCTCGACTTTCCGCTGATCACCGACCCTTCGGTGGCCAACCACAACGCCCCGGGGCCGCGGAATACCGTCAACTGGAACCTGGACAACACGCTCAATTGGCTCAAGGGCTCGCACAGCTTCTCGTTCGGCGGATCGTTCCTGCAGCTGACACACAACCAGCAGCGGTGGGAACTGGTGCCGACGCTGACGATGGCCGTGGATCAGACCAACGATCCGGCCAACGCCATGTTCGACTCGACGAACTTCCCAGGGGCGTCTCCCGCGGCGCTCACCGAAGCGCGCAACATCTACGCCATCCTGACCGGCCGGGTGACGGCGGTCACCGGCAATGCCCGGCTCGATCCCTCCACCGGCGAGTACGTCTATCTCGGCGAGCTGTTCGAGCGGTCGCGCATGAGCTCGCTGTCGACGTTCGCGCAGGACTCGTGGCGCGTCTCCCCCTCGGTGACGGTCAATTACGGGCTGCGCTGGGACATCCGGCGTCCGTTCACGCCGCTGAGTAACGCCTGGTCGACCGCCACCATCGCGGACCTCTGCGGTGTGTCGGGCATCGGCTCCGGACCCGGAGGACGCCAGTGCAACCTCTTTCAGCCCGGAACGCTCGGCGGCGGCGCCGGTTTCGTGCCGACCTACACCGCGTTCACCCCGGGCACCGCCGGTTATGGGATCGACTGGAACAATCTCGCCCCCAACGCCGGCGTGGCGTGGCGGCCGAACGTCCAGAGCGGCATCCTGCGCCGGCTGCTCGGCGATCCGGAACAGGCGACGGTCCGGGCCGGCTACGCCGTCAGCCACAGCCTCGAGCGCCTCGATCGCTTCTCGGCGCTCTATGGCAGCAATCCGGGGGGCGAGATCGCGGCTACCCGCAACTACACGACCGGCTATCCGATGCTCGCCGCCGGCGAGACCGCCCCGGTGCTGCTGCGCGACCGCGGCCGTCTCGGACCGCCGGCGTTCCCGCGGTCGCCGGTCTATCCGATTGCGGCCCTGCCGTCGAACGGGCTCAACGTCTTCGACCCCACCATCGCCACGCCGTACGTCCAGTCGTTTTCCGTCGGCCTCCAGCGGTCGCTCGGCCGCGACACCGCGCTCGAAGTGCGCTACGTCGGCAACCGCAATCACAAGGCCTGGGCGGCCGAGGACTGGAACGAGGAGACGCTGTTCGAGAACGGCTTCATCACCGAGTTCAAGGCCGCGCAGGCCAACCTCGCGGCCCACGTCGCGCAGGGGTGCGCCGCGACCGGCACGTGTTCGTTCGCCTACCGCGGGCCGGGGACCGGCACGATCCCGCTGCCGATCTACCTCGCCTACTTCCAGGGGTTGAACGCCGCGCAGGCGGGCAACCCGGCGAGCTACTCGAGCGCGAACTTCCGCAACTCCGCGTGGACCGGACATCTCGGGTACTACGAGCCCGATCCAGACGATGCGGCCAACGACCTGCACGCGAACCTGGCCTTGCGCGCCAACGCGATCGCGGCGGGGCTGGCGCCGAATTTCTTCGAGATGAACCCCGGCGTGGCGCAGGCGAACATCACCCGCTCGGTCAACGGCACGCGCTATCACTCGCATGCAGATCGAATTGCGGCGCCGCCTGTCATCACGGGCTGATGGTGAGCGGCAATTACACGCTCGCGAACAAGGCGCAGTCGGCGTTCACCTTCCTGCCGGCCGCGGCGCGGTCGGTACGGATCGATCCGGTGTTTCTGAGCAGCACTGACATCCCGCACTCGTTGAAGGCCAACTGGCTATGGGAGCTGCCGTTCGGCCGGGGGCGGCGTTTCGGAGCGAACACGAGCGGCGTGATCAACGCGCTGCTTGGCAACTGGGATGTCTCAGGGATTGCGCGCTTCCAGACGCGGCAGTACTCCACGCACGAAGGGCGGATCGTAGGGATGACCGAGGAGGAGCTGCAGGACGCGTTCAATATTCGGGTGGAACGCTCCGCGACCGGCACCACCACCGTCTGGAGCTTCCCGCAGGACATCGTCGACAACACCCGCCGGGCGTTCAACGCCGACCCGACGTCGCCCACCGGATACGGCGCCGAAGGGCCGCCGACCGGTCGCTACATCGCGCCCCTCAGCAGTCCGGAGTGTCTCTCGGTCTACGTCGGCGACTGCGCGGCGCGGCAGATCAAGCTCCGCGGCCCGATGTTCTCCCGGGTCGACATGCGCATCAAGAAGCGGTTCCCGTTCGCGAGGAAGGCGTACGTCGAAATCGATTTCGAAATGCAGAACGTGTTCGACTCAGCGAACTTCAATCACGCGTTCGATCTGACCCCGGACGCGCCGCTGACCGCCAACGACGTGTTCCGCGTGACCAGCGCCTACACCGACATCAACACGACCTACGATCCGGGCGGCCGGCTGGGGCAGATCGTGTGGCGACTGAGCTGGTAGAGGGGGAGGGCGGCATCGGTCGGGTGCCGCCCTCTAATCCCTAATCGCTCCCGAATCCCTGATCCCGAATCCCCGATCCCGAATCCCTCATCCGAAGGCCTGATCGCGGATCGGAGCTTCTAGATCGGGCCGGACAACTGTCACCCTGACGGGCCCGAGGGCTCCGCTCTCCATGCAATATCGAGCTCAGCGGCCCTGGCGGTACAGCGCCCACTGGAGGCTCATGCGCTCGGCCTGTCCTGCCGTGAACTCGATCAGGCAGAGATCGTCGCTGTAGTCCATGAAGTTGGTAATGGGATCGAGCGACAGCAGCGCGTTGCCGTCCTTGCAGGAATTGCGGCCGACCGTACAGAAGAAATCCGGTGACTTCTCGGCCGGCGTGTCGTCGACGCCGTCGTTGTAGGTCGAGCACTTGCCTTCGAACGTGTGCGCCAGTCCGAGGTAGTGACCGACTTCGTGCACGCCGGTGTCGCCAAGGTTGTAGATGAAGCCAGGGATGTCGCTGATGCCAGGCTGGTCGGCGCCGGGCAGCGTTCCATACGCGAGCACCACGCCGTCGAGCACCGCAAACGCGGAGCCGACGATCGTCGGGTAGTAGGCGTAGCCGAGAAACCCGGCGCCGCTGTTGGTGTAGATGTTCAAATCGTCGCCCGAGCCCTCCTTGAGCGCGGTCTTGTAGGCGGCCTCATCGTCGTTGAACCACGCGGCGTTGTCGGTGTAGTCGGGATTCGGATTGCCGGGGACGCTGGCCGCCATCTCGAAGCGGAATCCGCGCGTCGCGTACGCGGCGTTCAGCACGGCGATCTGGTCCCGGATCGTTCGCTCCGAGAGGCGCCCTTCGGGCCCATCGTGCAGGACGTGCACGTAGGTCTTGATGGTGATGAGCGCGCCGGCTTTCTGGCTCCCCCGGCGGCTCTTCAGCGCGACGACGCGGGCGGCGTCGGCCGCGATCTCGACATCGGTCAGGGGCCTCGTCCCGCAAACCGGCCGGGCGGCAGGCCCCGCCTGGACGGTTGCCGTCGAGGACAGCTGACTGGTCTGCCCCCGCACCTCGTCGCCCGACATCCAGCCGGCGGTCACCGCGATCATCGCCAGCCCGCCAATCCGCACCGACCACGCATGGTTCGTTCGCATCAAGGTCCCCCTGTGAGAAAGCTGAAAGCCGGCATCCTACCACTTGCCTTGGAGCTGCTCGAACGACGCGCGGGTGGCGGTATACTGAGTGTTCCCCTCGGGCCGGAGTGGTGAAACTGGCAGACGCGCGGGACTCAAAATCCCGTTCCCTTCGGGGAGTGAGGGTTCGACCCCCTCCTCCGGCACCACGTAGAATCAATCACTTAGCGGCACGCGCGAACCGAACACCCTCCCCGATTTGGATTTTGTCCCTGCGATTGTCCCTGCCGCGGAATCCAGCGTGGCCGCGGCGGTCTGTAGGTTGGGTTGAGGATCGAGCTGTGCTCGGTGAAGGCGTCCGGGCCCGACCCGGTGTCGGTGACTTCGCCCGAGAACGCCACCAGCGTGCCGATCCGGTACCCGCGATCCGCGATGAAGCGGTCGATCGCCAGCTTCCAGCGCACGGCCTCCACGCGACTGCCGACCACCACCATCGCCTTCGCGCGGCCGTCCAGCAGTGGCGCCACATGCTCGCGGAAGTGCTCGACCACAATCTGTACCTTCTGCGCGATGTTGTACGGGTGGAGCCGCACCCAGCCCATGATCTTCTTCAGCGCCGTGCTGCGCTCCACCTCGGTGTTGTCGTAGTCGTGCCCCTCGTGGGCTAGTCGGAATGCCAGCTTGTACGTGGTGTAGTTTTGCAGGACGCCGAGGATGACGCCCTCCTCGATGGCCTGCCGCATCGACTGCCGCTACCAGCCGATGAACGGAACCCGACGGCGCGGTTCCTGGCCTGACGCGCCAGGGCGGCGGCTGGGTGCGCGTCTCGAAGTCGACGGCCGCGCGGCGGCTACGAGCACGCGCCGCGCGTGACGTGGGACGAGCCTCCGCGATTATGGTGTCGCCTTCGCCACGATCTGCGCCCGAATCCGCGAGTCCGGCAGCAGCGTCACCTGGTTCCGTCCGTGACGGGTCGAACGGTGTCTAAGATCGACGTGCATGATAATTGGCGTTCGATGATGCCCAGTTCCGACGCTGCAAGGTCGACGCTGTTAAGCGTGACGGCGACGTTGGCAATCTGGCTGACCGTCCCAGCGCACGGACAGGTGACCGTCGCTCCGCCAGAACTCTTAAGTGGTCCTTGGGAGTTCGCGACCGGGCCGCGGGTGGACGGCATCCTGGTGATGATCAACCAGGGAACGGCCGACGGGCTCACGCGCGAGACCGTTCAAGTGCTGGTCTACCATCGGCAGGATGGTCGCGGAACACGGAGATGGCATGTCGTTTCGCCGCCGCGCTATGCCGCGCAGTTCGACGGCCGTCAGCTTATCGTCGCCGGCCTGACAGCCACGTTCGACCCCGATACCCTTCGTTGGACCGGCGAGTGGGTGCTCGACGGTGTCCGACGTCAGGTGGTGCTTCAACGGCCACGTCCTGCTAACGATGTGTCGCTGAAAAGCCTCTGTGGCGTTTGGGAAGGATTACCCGAGGCCGCGCCCGCGCCGTCCATTCGGATTCATATCGTTCAATCGTCGGACGGAGTGCTCACTGCCTGGATGAATAGTAGTGTCTTCATAACGGACCGTACCAAGTCTCAACGCTTCGGTCGATCGATGGAAGTGGTGTCAGCGGATCCGAACCGCATGGTCTTGCAAAACGAAGCACCCAATTACCAAACTCTGGGTCGCTTCACCGGCGCCTTGTCTAGCGATGGAAATACCATGGCGGGACAGTGGAACGGTCGTTCTGCGCGCCGGACGTTTCGCCGCATTCCGTAGGACACGGCCGTTCCCTGCGGGATAGTCAGACTGTGTATCGGTGCGCCGGCGCCGTCATCGCGGCGACGGGCGGGGCGGCTCACGTTAGTTAGGCAGTGGGTCCGCCTTCCCACTGCGCCTTCACTCGCAACCGGAAATCAGGCAGTCGCACCCCTGCTTCGTGCAGCCGTCGCCCCGCATCGGTCGTCTCATCTCGCAAGAGAGCCAGGAGCATGTGCTCCGGCCCGACTGCTTTGTGTAGGAGCGAATCAGCCTCCGCCACAGCGGTCTCCATCGCGTGCGTGGCCACCACCGAGAACGGGATCTCTTTGCGGCTGTGCGGTACCCACTCTTCGCGGGACTCCAGCATTCGAGTCCAGAACTGCTCCCCTGACTCCGTCGACCGGAGCGCGTCAGCCGCCACGCCGCCCAGCAGCTCGATAGTGGCTGGAGCACTGAGAGAAAGTCCGTGCAGCAGGTCCTCGTCAGTGGTCTCAGACCCATCGCGTTCGGCCGTCTTGTAGCGGGCGAAAAAACAGGCATCGCCGCGCTTCTTCTGTAAACCGCTCGAACACTGTTGCCTCCACCGATCAGGTCGTTCCACGAACCTCCCCAACGCATGTCGGAGAATACGCCTATTTCGCGGGATGCGGGTTCCCTGTGGGGGGCGGAACGGGGACATTTCTATTTCGCTTTGACAGGTCAGGTCCTCACCCTCGACTGAGAGGACGTCGAAGGCGTAGAAGTGGGGCCCACGTCCTGCGGAACAGCAGCGTGTTGAAGTGGGTCCGGCCGTCCGGTTCGAGGCAGCAGATCTCTCCGTCGAGCACCGCGTTGTGCGCTCGGACCGGGTGCGCGATCTCCTCGGCGAGCTGCGGCCAGCTCTTGAACGTGTGGCCGTTCCTCGACCCCAGCTCGCAGCGGTCGCCGCGGACGTGAGCCCGCGCCCGGAAGCCGTCCAGTTACGGCTCGAAGGTGAAGTCGGGATGATCGAACGGCTCCGGAATCCGGAGGAGCCGCATGGGGGTCGAGAGCATTGAGCCCAATCGATTTTATCAGCGGATCGCGAAGCCGCCTGGTGCTGGTCATTCGAGTCGCTTTCGCATTTTCACCGCGGCCATGGGCACACCTGACGAAAGGACATGTTCCCCACGGCTTTCGACCCGGTAACCTAAGGCGCAATAGAACGGCTCGGCCGTGATTGAAGATTCCAGTTCTAGGTAGTCGAGGTGGTGTTCACGAGCGATTTGCTCGATCTTCGCAACCAGAGCGGAGCCCACTCCGCGTCGGGCGGCAGTTGGCGTTACGTAGCACGCACGCAGTTCCGAGTTGCTGACCACGATGGCCCCAATACCGACGGGGGCACCATCGACTTCAGCCACCAGGCGTACCTCCCGGTCACGGTTGACGAGGAATCGCTCGATCGCGTGGTCCGCAATTGGTCGGGCCCATGCCTCAACGACGGAAGTCGGGTAGTCCTGGTAGGGCCGCGAGATGTAGCGGCCGCGCTCGTCTTTCTCTGCCGACCAGCCGGCGGCTGGTAGGATCTCGGCGTCGTCGTCGGTCTCGCCGGTGCCCCATGTGTTCGTGTCGGCGTAGAGCTGCCACGCCGCGAGCGCGTCATCGTTCAGATACTGTCCGTCGGACCATCCGCCCTTACCGTCTCGCACGCGCCAGTTGCGGCGCTCGAGATCAACGTCCGGCGGCTGCGCGCGTTTGAACTCGCTCGGGCGCGCCGCGGTTGAAGCGGCAGATGGGCAGCACCGGGGAATAGAAAACCATGATCAAGGTCGTCGGCCTCATCGTCGCGCTCCTCCTTTCCGCACCGGTCCAGCGGCAGCACGCATCCGACCCGGGGCAGCTTCGCGAGCAGCTCGAGACCGTGCAGCGGCAGCTCCAGGCGGTCATCGATAAGATGCCGGCGGGCGTGTCGGTGCCGCAAGGGGGCGACCTGCAGGCGGCGCTCGACGGTGGAGGCACCATCAACCTCCCGAAGGCCGGCACCTTCGCCGGCGCGCGGTTCGTCATCTCCAAGAGCGGGACCGTCGTCAATTGCCAAGGGTCGATCGTCACCGGCGCGACCGGGCCTGCCTTCTGGATCAAACCTGGCGTCGACGACGTCACTCTCAACGATTGCGGCGGGCTGTCCGGCTGGGACGGCGCGGCCTTTCAGCTCGGGGACAATGACGCGACCACGCAGGGGACTGCGGCGCTCGTCCCGAAGCGGATCCGCCTAATGCACCCGTTCGTCTCGACACACCGCGGCAAGCGTGGGATCGAGGTCAACGCCAACGCGACGATCGTGAACCCGCAGATCCTCGACGTCTACAGCGGAGAGGTCAATCCGCAAGACTCACAGGCGATCGCGGTCCTCAACACCTGCGGGCCGGTGTCAGTTCTTGGCGGCACGCTGGTCGCGGGCTCCGAAAACTTCCTCACCGGCGGCGATCGGCTCCAGGTGAAGGACTGCCCGGAGGGCGTCGTCGCGGACGTCCTACTCGACGACGTCACGCTGACCAAGCCTGAGATCTGGCGCGAGCAGCAGACCCGCGTCGCGCCGAAGACTGTCCTCGAGCTGAAAGCGTGCAAACGCTGCACGGTTCGCAACTCTCGAATCAACGGCAGCTACCGCGCGGTGTCAACCGCGATCGCCGGCGCGACGCAGGACGGGAGCTGCATCGTCATCACCCCGAAGAACGGGCAATACATCGAGACGGTCCTCTTCGAAAACAACACGATCGAGCGCTGCGCGCAGGGGCTCCAGTTGATGGGCTCCGACTACAACAGCGTCACACCGAAGCCGACGAGCGGGGTCGTCTTCCGCGGCAACCGTTGGACGATCGACGGCGCAACCTACAACGGCCGTGGGATCTTCGCGCTCGTGGTCGGCGGAATGCCAGAGGTCCTCTTCGAGAACGAGACCGTGACGATGACTGGCACTTCGCTATTTTTGATGGATAGCAGGACGCCGGTCGGGCCGATGGTGGTTCGCAATTCCAAGATGACGACCGGGCGCCTGGTGTGTGCGGCGCCTGGCGTCAACTACTGCGGGCCGACGCCGGTGGGCCGCGTGCCGTTGACGGTCGTCTTCGAGGGCAACACGTTCGCCGACGCACCCAGCCGGTTCAAGGCGCTCTATCCGAAGAACGTGTGGGTCACCCGCGCCGAGCTCGACGCGCTGAAGTGAAAGGGCCCGAGTGCCCGCTCCGGCACACCTGGGTCTGGAGCATCGGCCCGGATTCCAGCGTCAGCTCTCAGCCGAGTTCGTGGGTGTGGAAGCTGGCCCGGGCGACCGTTCCAGGTGGCTCGGCGGGGAGTCTGATTCATCGAATCGAGCGCAACGCCTTGAGCTGCTGTTCCTCGCAGTTATTCCGCATCCTGAAGTCGTCGGGCCAGTCACGTTCGCACTTCGACCGTATCGTCCGTTCGTCGGCGGACGTCATTGACCTCCCGGCGAGCGCAGCAGCCCCCTCGCGCTGGCGCTCCTGGCAGTAGGCTCGCATCCGGAAATCATCCGGCCACTCGGCCACGCACTTGGCTGCCGCACTCGATTGCGGCCCCGCCGCGCCCTTCGGTGCGCCGGCGACTGCACCTGAGAGCACCTGGTCCCGCAGCAGGATTGTCACCCGTTCGTTCACCGCCGCAGGCGGGACCGTGACGGTGGCGCCAGATGCGAGCGTGAAGTGCCAAGGCGTGGCGGTTGCCTGCTGGACGTTGCGGGAGACCACTTTTAGGACGAAGAGCCGCGACAGGTTTCCTTCAGCGATTCCGCGTGCCGCAATCGTGAGCGCCTGATCAACATCGCTCGCCGGAACCGTGATCGCGCTTTGCGCGAACGTCAGTGTGAGCGGAGCGGTCGTGGCCTCCTGACGCGGGTTGCCTTCAAGCACGAAGAGGTTGTCGACAGGAGACTGGCGCGCGGCGACAGGCGATGCAGCAATCATCACGGCCGCGACCGTGGCGGCGCATCTCATCGGTGGTCTCCGGATGATGGTCGTGGCGAATTCTTGGATCTGGTCGTTCGTCAGACCCTGCGCCGTCAAGTTCGACGCGGCGAGCATGATCGCGAAGGCAGAACCAATTGTTCGACAAACCATCGGTGCTGGTCTCCTGTGTGAAGGGTCGCAGGTTGAGGCGGCAGAATAGCAAAGGTTGGACAGCCCTGGACTGGCGGATTCTCGTTCTTGGCCCAAAAACGATCCGTGCCTTCGCTCTTCTCGCATGCAGCCGTCGCGATCGCAATTGGATCGCTCGCCGCACCTCGGCCGCTGTTGCGACCATTCCTGGTCGCGGGGGCCGTCTGTGCGGTGATGCCCGATCTCGACATCGTCGGGCCAAGCGGAGTCGGCTTTCTCGGCGGACATCGGGGATTCACGCACTCGCTCACGTTCGCCGGTCTGGTTGGTCTCACGAGTGCCTATATCGTTCGCAAACGGCCCGAGTGGAGGGGCGCACGTCTTCGGCTGTTGCTGTTCATTGCCGCCGCGACCGCGACCCACGGTTGCCTCGATTCGCTCACCTCGGTATCTCACGGCGCGCAGCTTCTCAGCCCGTTTTCGTTGCAGCAGTTCAGGGTTCCGCTCTTGCGGCGCGGCGTTGAGGAGCTGGTTCGGCTATTCCTGCCATCAGTGGTGCTCGCCGGACTGGTGCTCTACGTCAGAGGTTGCCGGCTTCCACGGTTCGCGCGCGATCAAATTCTCTCGATTCGTGAAGAACCAGGTCCTCGGCGTCCGCGCCATGGGCAACCGTCGTGAAACACAGGCGGCCCGGCTGCTCAGGGCCGTAGATGTCGCTGGGTTGCAGACCACCGCGATCCAGGGAGCAGGTGTGTCAGGCAGTGAATCGTGAATCACGATTCACTGCCTGACACTGGCTACTTCGGGCTACCTCGTCAGCTATCCAACGCGATAGAGCAGGCGTCGTAATCTCCAGCGCCAGCCGTATTGATTGACCCTCGCCAGTGTAGGTACCAGTTCGGCAGCTCTCGACCGCCAGCCTCGCGAAGCAATTCTCTGACACGTCTCGATTCTGCCCCCGTCACAGCTGAGTCAATGCGGCTATGCTCTTGACGCATGACACGAACGCGGGATCGGGACGAGTCTCGGTCGATCTGCCGGAGAAGGTGGCATTCCGCATCCGCGGCGCGTGAGCTGCAAGAGGCTCCTTTGTCGCCTTCTCTGAAAACGGCGGCGGTTGCTCTGACCGCCCCGGCGATCTGAATCGGATCGACGCGATCAAGGAGACGGGTCATGACACGGCAACTGGCGGCAGCACTGACGATCACGCTCTTCGCAGTCTCCACTGCCGCAGCGCAGGATGCGCGGGACACACTGGAACGCACGACCCGTCGCGGCGATCGTCTCACCATCGACCTGCGTAGCCAGGACCCAATCGAAGGCCGGTTACTTACGGCGGGCGCCGATGTCCTCACGATAGAGTCCTCCGGCGGCCCGGTGGCGATTCCCTATTCCGACCTGGAGCGCGTGCGTCGCCGGCGCAACGGCTTCGGTACTGGGCGGCATCATCGGTCTCGCCACGGGCGTGACGTTCGGCATCCCAGTGAGAATTATCGTGAACGCCGAAAGCGGTGACGGCGACCGTGCGCTGGTCGCGCTGGCCGCGGTCGGTCTCGGTGTCGGCCTCGCGATTGACTGGTTGGTCAGCCTCAACCGAACTGTCTACCGGCGATCGACGACGACGATCCGCTTCCAGATCACGCCACATCTACACGGCGCCACCGCCGGCATCCGAGCGCAGTGGTAGCTCAAAATCCCGGGGGTCGACCGATTTGACTGAGAAGGGTGACGACGACGTCGAGGTTCACTCCGTTCCGACGATGACGCACGGCCGGGTGCTGGCGCGGCCGGCTCGTGCCGCGGCGGGGCGAGGCGTGCTGGTCGGCTTTCACGGCTACGGAGAGACCGCGACCATTCAGATGCAGCGGCTGAAGGCGATTCCCGGATCGGCTTCGTGGACGCTGGTCTCGGTGCAGGCGCTGCACCGCTTCTACGACCGCCGCTCCGGGCAGGTCATCGCCTGCTGGATGACGCACGAGGACCGCGAAGACGCGATCGCCGACAACCTCGCCTATGTCGCGGCCGCCCTGGAGTCGGTGCCACACGACGATGCGATGCCGGTGGTGTTGGCGGGTTTCTCGCAGGGAGTGGCGATGGCGTACCGGGCCGGGTGTCGCGGTCCGCGGCGTGCCACCGGCATCATCGCGGTGGGCGGGGACGTCCCGCCGGAACTGTCGCAGGATCCGGCGGTCGTGTTTCCTCCGATCCTTCTCGTGCGAGGCGTGTCCGACGAATGGTATCGGGCGGCGCAGTTCGAGGAGGACACGGCGTCGCTCACCCTGCGTGGCGCCGACGTCACAGCCGTGACCGCCGCGTGTGGCCACGAATGGAATGACGAAGTCAACGACCTCGCCGGCCGCTTCCTGACCCGCGCCGCAAGAGTGTCGTCTACCTGACGGACTTGCGGAATGTGCTGGGCTAGCATCGGCGACCCGATGCCTGATGATGGTGAGGCGGACGCCCAACTCCGCCGTGAGCTTGCCGCGCTGGGATGGACCGAGCTTTTTGACGCCGTGAAATATTCGCGTCAGCAACAAGCCGATCTTCGACGGATAGCCGCAAACATCAGGCGCGCCCGCAAAGACGCAGAGGGAGCCAAGGGGAGGGACCGCGAATGAGGCCTGCTCCCGCTACAATCCAGTCATGGGCCGCTTGAACATCACCAGATCGCGGCAGCTCGATGACGCCGCGATTCGCGGCCGTGCAGGAGTGTCCGGTGGTCGATGTCGGTTGATCAGTCCAGCGCATCCCCAGTGAAGCGGCGGCCGGCCTGGCGGCGCCTGGCGGGGCTCGTGCGCCGGGGTGTCAACCGGGCGGCGACCGTGGTTGACCCATTCGTCCATTCGAGTCGCGACGGCCTGCTGCCCCCGGCCCATCTGCGCATCTACTACTACCGCACCTGGGATCCTGTTGCGTTCGATCGCGCCGGGGAGCAGGCGCGAGTCGAGCTGGTCAGCCGGGGCCTGCGGCCCGAGCACCGGGTGCTCGATGTCGGATCCGGAATCGGCAATCTCGCGCTGGCGTTGACGGGATACCTGCAGGGCGGTTTCGACGGCATCGAGATCCATCCTGAGGCCGTGCAGTGGTGCCAGCAGGCGATCACGCCAAGGTTTCCCTCATTCCGCTTCCACCGCGCCGACGTCAGCAGCGGTGCCTACAACCCGGGTGGCGCACTGCCCGCGAATCAGTTCAGGTTCCCGTTTGCTGACGGGAGCTTCGACTACATTCTGCTCGCCTCGGTGTTCACGCACATGCTGCCCGCCGACGTGGAGAGTTACGTGCAGGAGATCGCGCGCGTGCTGGCGCCGGGCGGCACGTGTGTCTGCAGCTTTTTTCTGTTGAATGACGACACCCGCGCCGGAGTCGAGGAGCATCGGAGCTTCATGTCGTTCGACGAGGCGCATCCCTCCGGGATGTGCCGCCTTCATAGCGCGGAGGTTCCTGAAGCGGCGGTGGCCTACGAGGAGGCATTCGTGCGGCGCATCCATTACGAGAAGGGGCTCGTGATCAGCGATGTCCGGCGTGGGGGCTGGTGGAGCGGACACAGTGACGACCAGGACGTGCTGACGGTTCAGCGGCCCTTAGGACCCGTCCAGGAATAGGTGTGCCAGTCTGGCCCGCCGATGCACCGCGGTCTCGGAATTCCACGACTGGCGGTTTCTCCCGTGTCGGCTTCGCGGTCAAGGCTCGCCGGCCTCAGATCCCTGGCGGACGGACTGCGCATGAGCGTCCTTCCGGGTCGGCTGATCGGGGCGGCTGCTGTTCGACGCGGTGGGGAATTGTGCATGGCAGGAGCGGCACTCGAAGACGGCGTGATCGGCGAGCTGCCGGCGGCTCAAGCCAAGCGACTGACAACGGGGACAAATGAAGAATGCGGCCATTGACTCCTCCTCGACTGTGATGAGGAACCCGCACCACGCGGGATGGCTCAGGGCAGGCGAACATCCGACTATACCATTCGCGGGGCCGCTGCAGCGTGCGCGGCTAGGCTTGGTCTGATGACCTCGCCCTACGCTGCACGGGACCGCTGAGCTCGCGGGCGACTGCTGGACCGGCGTCAGAACTGCTGGGCGAGCTGGACGATCGTGCTCCGCGTGGACGACGAGGCGACGCCCAGAGTGCCGAAGTAGACGTTGGCCGTCGCGGTGGTGCCGGTGACGGCCGCAGTCCGGGTGTCGATCGAGATGCCGGAGCTGATGCCTCCGGCCACGGCGAATGAGGCCGCCATGCTGACAGGAGAGGTCACCGTGCCGCCGAACTTGCTGCTGATGCGATTGAGGTAGGTGTAGGTGCCGCTGCTGCCGCCGACATAGATGAAGTCGGGGTTCACCGCCGTGCTCGCGGTCAGGAACTCCGTGATCGGGCTGACCGCCACACTCGCGGCGCTGCCGGACCGCGTCAGCGTCGCGTAGCCACTGGGGGCGGCGCCGAGCGTCCCCGCGTTGTAGGGAATGCGCACCAGGTAGGTGCCTTCGCCGGAGTTTGGACCGCCGGCCGCGTAGATACTCCCATTGTTGTCCGACCAGAAGTCCTCGTCGAAAGTCGGCGTTGCCGGTGGGAGGGCGGACCTGGCCGGTCCGGTTCCGATCCACGACGAGGGAACCTCGCCGGCCGTGAACATCAGGTTGAACGCCACCACGCCGCGGAGACCGTAGTAAGCGTCGCTGTTGGTGGCGGCGAGGATCTTGTTGTTGGTGACGTCGACCATCGGCGCCGAGAGGCCGCCGCCGGTCGTCGTGCCGGCGCCCACCTGGATTGAAGCAACGCACGTGTAGGGCCCGGGCCCGGTCGTGTTGATCCGGTACAGCTTGCCGTCGGCGCTGCTGACGATGACCTGGTCGTTGACGAACACCGGGGACTGCAGCGGCTGCGTGCCGCAGTTGAGGGGGAAGTTGCCGGCGTCGACCGTCGGAGTGGTCGTATGGACGTTCTGCACGCGGTGCACACGGCCGGCCGAGTCGCCGAAGAACAACTGGTTGGTGGCATAGTCCAGGAACGGCGACGACACGTTGTTGGCCACGCCCGTGAACGTCAGCTGGAACTTCTGTTCGCTCGATGCCGTGCCGCTCGGCGCCGCGAGCGTGTGCGCGTTCGACCAGACGTTGGTCGTGAAGTTGTAGGTGCCGACATTCGACACGATGTTGTCGACGTTGATGGCGTGGAGGATCATGCCGCGTCGGCGACGCGACTCGATGACGTAGAGCGTCTTTCCGTCGAGACTGGGCACCGGCGACGTCGCGGTGCCGGAGGTGAGCCGCAGCCCGAACTTCACGGTCGGCGTCTTGCCGGTCGAGTTGCCGGGGCAGTGGCCGTAGGAGTTGGTGATCGCGATGACGTTCACGGCCGACGCGGTGCCCGCCTGATCGACCGTGAAATACATCACGTCGGTGCAGTTACTGGCGCCGATGTCGAAGTTGTATTTCGCCGGATAGCCGACGACCGCTCCATACCCGCCGGTGCGCAGGTTCCAGTCCAGTTCGGCTGCGCCGGGAGAGGCGCGGGCCTCGGGCCGCTCGGCATGGTCGGCGCCGGCGAGGAGGTCACGATCCGCAGCCCGGTCGGGGGCGGCGGCGGCATTTCCACGGCCGCGAGGCTGCCGGCCCGGATTGCATCGCCCCGAGCCGCGTCCATCCGCAGCTGCTTTCGGTACGAGCGCCAGTTCCTCGACAGGCTGCGCTCGCGGTTCGGGCGGCGGCTCTCCGCGATGCGCCCATGAGACCAATCGAGCGGCCCGCCTTGCCGGCGCAGCCCCTGCGTCTCACCGCTGCCGCCAGCCAGGCACACGAATGCCAGGGTGACGGTCAGGCAGGCAAGGGTTCGTGAGTGAAACATAGAAG
Source organism: uncultured Acidobacteriota bacterium (assembly GCA_963717745.1). Taxonomy (GTDB): domain Bacteria; phylum Acidobacteriota; class Vicinamibacteria; order Vicinamibacterales; family 2-12-FULL-66-21; genus JACCXG01. The sequence continues at coordinate 50,969 of CAVQXJ010000029.1, read as the reverse complement.
AAGGCCCAGGGACACCACGCAGCGACACGTCCTTCCGCAAGCCAGAGACCAGCCGGAATCGGCCGATTGGCCGAGGGTTGGACGGTCGAGACGGCTGTCCCGCGTTCCGTTCTGGCACACCTCGGCAACGAGACTGCAATTCGGGAGTCGAGGTCCGAGAGGAGGCTGTCAATTCGGGAAATGGCTCCGTTTCATGATTGAAACGAGCAAGCCGCCAGCGAGGAGAGATGAGGGATGAGGGATGAGGGATTCATTCGTGCCGCAGCGCCGTCATCGCCGGGACGCTCGTCGCCCGCCGTGCCGGCACGTAGCACGCCCACGTGGCGAGGAGGCCGAGCCCAAGCGCGGCGCCGGCGAAGGTGATCCAGTCAGCACGCGCGAGCGGCACCAGGCTCGTCAGCGTGCGCACCAGCAGCCACGCCATCGCCACTCCAGAGACGAGGCCAATCGCGACCACGCGGACGCCTTGCACCAGGATCAGCCGCAGGACGTCGCCCGGCTGCGCACCGAGCGCCATGCGGATGCCGACCTCGCGCGTGCGCAGGCTGGCCCCGAACGACACGACGCCGTACACGCCGATCAGCGCGAGCGCAAGGCCGAGCAGCCCCATGCCGCCGGCCTGCACCGCGCCGAGCTCGAAGATGAAGTATCCGAAGATCCCCGAGAGCGAGTGCCGCATCGTCCTGAGGTCGGCGATCGGCAGGTCCGGCGCCATGGCGGCGATCTCGCGCTCGAGCCGCGGCGCCAGCAGGGCGGCATCGCCCTTCGCCCGCACGTGCAGCGTGCGCAGCTTCATCGACCGCTCGAGCGGCAGATAGACGAACGGCCGCGTCTGTTCGAACACCAGCACGTACTTCGCGTTGCGGGCGACGCCGACCACTTCGAGCAGCGGTTCGGACGCTCCGTACACCCGGAGCCGTTTGCCGATTGGATCCTGCCCGGGCCAGTAGCGCTCGGCCATCGCCTCGTTGACGATCGCGAGATGCCGGGTGGCGGGCACCTCGTGCTCGTCGTCTCTCGCGAAGGCGCGGCCGCGCACGATCGGGATCTGCATCGTGTCGAAGTAGTCGTGCCCGACGTAGTTGAGGAAGGTGGCGGGCGGCTGCGTCCCGGGCGGTGTGGGTTGCCCCTCGACGAAGAGCGTTCCGCCGCCCGCGAGATAGCTCATCGGGACGCTGAAGGCGCCCGCCGCCGCCGCGACGTCGCCCCAGGATCGGACCCGGTGCAGGAGGTCGTCGAAGAAGGCGTCGGCCCGCTCGTCGTCCAGGCCGATCTGCCGCGCGTCGAGCCGGACGGTGACGAGATGATCGGCGTCGAACCCGAGATCGATGTTCTTCGCCGCGGCGAGCGTCTGCGCGAACACCGCGGCGACGGTGAGCAGCGCCAGCGAGCCGGCGATCTGCCCGATCACCAGCAGGCTCCGCAGGCGCTGACGGTCCCGACCGTCCGACTGCGAGCGGCCGCCGTCGTGCAGCGCCGCGCGGGCGTCGGCTCGTGATGCCCGCCAGGCCGGCCACACACTGATCGCGATTCCCGCGACCATGGTCGCGACCAGCGAGTAGACGAACACCGGCAGGTCGAAGCCCAGGTGAATCGCGAACGGCAGGTCGGCGCCGAGATCCAGCCGCTCGAGGACGGTCCGAGACACGAGGTGGCCGACCATCACGCCGGCCACGCCGCCGAACCCGGCAATGACCAGACCCTCGAGCACCATCTGCCAGATCAATTGCGCCGCGCTCGCGCCGAGTGCCGAGCGTACCGCGAGCTCGCGCTGGCGCGCTGCCGCCCGCACCAGCAGCAGATTGGCCACGTTCAGGCAGGCGATCAGCAGCACCAGCGCGGCCAGCGCGAGGCCGAGCGTTCGAATCAGCGGGATCGCCTGGGTGACCGCCTCGAGCGGCAGCGGCCGTGCCAGCGGCTCCGGCACCACCCGCGCCGTCCGGCCGCCGTCGGTGTCGGGATATTCGCGGCCGAGGCTGCGGAGCAGGGCATCGATCTCCTTCTCTGCCGCGGCGGCGCTCGCGCCAGGCTGCAATCGCCCGAACACCTGAACCGGCGTGGCTTTCCGGTTGTGATAGAGCCATCGCAGAACCCCGGGCTCGATCTGTCCGAGATCCTCGATCGACAGGTAGCCATCCAGTTCGACGGCGAGGAAGGTGCCGCGGAAACCCTCGGGCACGACGCCGGTGACGACCGCGGGGCGGCCGTTGATGCGTACCCGCCGGCCGATGACTGCCGGATCGGCGCCGAAATGCTTCACCCAGAAGGTATGACCGAGCACGACGGCGGCCGGCGATCCCGACTTCTGCGTGAACAGCGACCCGAGATGGGGGTCGATGCCGAGCGCGGGGAAGTAGTTGTCGCTGACCGCGGCGAAGAAGAATTGCGCGGCCTTGCCGTCGGAGGAGAGACCGCCCAACCGCGGCATCACGCCGAAGGCGTGCGACAGCGTCGTCGAGCGGCGCTGCAGGTCGTAGAGTGCCTCGAGCGAGAACTGGTACTGGAATCCGCCGGTGTCGTCGCCTCGCGTCTGTGCAGCGATTGAGACGAGTTGCTCGGCCTGAGGGACGTCGAGCGGACGCAGCGCCAGGTTGATCAGGCCGAACAGGGCGGTGTTCGCCCCGAGGCCGATCGCGAGCGTGAACACCGCCGCGGCGGTGAACGACTTGTGCGTGGCGAGGAACCGCAGCGTGTGGCGAAGATGCATCATCGTGCAACGTCTGCGATGTGCCCCTTACTCCGCACGGAGCGCGTGATTAAGGCCGCTTCTTGAACACCAGCGGCAGCGTCAGCGGGCCCTGCGTCCACGTGCCCGAAATCTCGCCGCCCTTGACCTCGCCGTCGTAGCCGCCGCTCACCATCGGGATGGCCAGCTTCAATCGCGATCTCTCCTCGGTGATTTGCGCCACCGGCATCTCGAAGTTGTTCTGATCGAGGCTCACCAGCTTCCCGGTCGCGCCATCGGCGCCATTCGCGAGCGTGAGCACCAGCCGCAGCATCGTGCCTTTGACGTCGAGCGTGCCCTCCCACGACCCGACCAGCCCGGGCGAGACCGCGGCGTTCTTCACCGCCTCTGCGAACTGCGGCTCGCCTTTCCAGGCGAGCACCAGCGGAATCGATCCGCCGCCCTGGCTGAAGGTGCCGGTGATCGTCTTGCCGTCGGCGGAGAGCGTACCGGTGAAGCCGGGATCGCCGGGCGCCCCCTTGATCGCGAATTCGACGGTGGAGCTCTTGACCGTCACATTCGTGAGCGGAATGCCTTTCGACAACTGTGCCGGGACGCTCATCGTGCCGCGCCATCCGTCACCCTGGCGTCCCAGATCGATTTCCATTACGAGTCCTGGACCGACGTCCAGGGTGCCGACCCAATGGCCGACCGGTGACGGCCCGGCCGCCGGTTGTGCCTGGACATCAGCGCAGAACGTGAACGCGAACAGGGTCATTGCGGCGAACAGCCGGCTGCGGGTCATCATGGTTGGCCTCTCGATGCCGATGATCTTGACCGATCACACTGGCGGGAGTGGCACCAGCTTATGCGCAATCACGTAGCGCATCAATTCGGCGCTGGTGCGCAACTGCATCTTCTCCAGGATGCGCGAGCGGTAGGTGCTGACGGTCTTCACGCTGAGCGAGAGCTCGGTCGCGATCTCGGACACGGTCCGGCCCTGCCCGATCATCCGCAGCACCTGGTACTCGCGGTCCGAGAGATGTTCGTGCGGCAGGGTGCCGCGGTCGGGCGTGAGAGGCTCCGGCGGCATGTAGCGCTCACCGCTCAGCGTCTGCTTGACCGCCCGCACCAGATCCGCCGGGTTGCTGCCCTTCGAGATGTACCCGGCCGCGCCGGCCTGGATCACGCGCCGGGCGAACTGCTCGGCCGGGTGCATGCTGATGATGACGATCGGCACCTCCGGATGTGAATGGCGCAGCCGTCGCAGGACCACCGTTCCGTCGTCGCCGTCCAGGGTGAGGTCGAGCAGCACGAGGTCCCAGGGCCCCTCCTGCTGCATCATCATCGCCGCCTGCGCGGCCCCGTCCGCCGCTCCCACCGTGGCGTCGGGGATGGCGTCGGTGAGCACGCGGCCGATCCCCTCACGCACCACCGGATGATCGTCGACGATCAGAATTCTAGACATCGGCGGATCCTGTGCGCACGCGATCCTCGCTGCTCAGCGGGAGCGTGACGACAATGCTGGTGCCGCCGGCGGGACGACGGCTGATGCGGAGCTCGCCGCCCGCCGCGAGCGCCCGTTCACGCATCCCGAGCAGGCCCATCGAGCCCGGACTCGTCAGCGCGCTTTCGGGAATGCCCTTGCCGTTGTCGCGGACCTCCATGACCACGCCGTTGCGCCGCTGCCGGAAGAAGATCCACACCGTTCCGGCGTTGGCGTGGCGCGCGACGTTGGTGAGGGCCTCGAGGAGAATCCGGTGCAGGACCGTGGTGTGGCTGCGGCTCTCGATCCGCAGCGATCGGGCGGAGACCCGGCAGCGGATGCCGGTCCGCCGTCTGAAGAGTGCCGCTTCCCAGCGAATCGCCGACAACAGTTCGAGGTGATCCAGGATCGGCGGACGCAGCGCGGTCGCAACCCGCTGTACGCTCGCGACCGAGAGATCGATCAGGCCGACCGCCGCCTGCAGTCGATCGACGATTGGGAAAGACGAGGGCGTCCCAGCCTGGCGGAAGCGCTCGACCGCGCCGGCGATTTCGAGCCGGATGCCGGTGAGGAGCTGGCCGACTTCGTCGTGCAGGGTGCGGGCGAGGGCGCGTCGTTCCTCTTCACGCACGGCCTCCAGGTGGGCCGACAGGTTGCGCAGCCGATGGCGTGACATGCGCAGCTCTTCCTCTTCATTCTTGCGGAGCGTGATGTCGCGGAACTGCCAGACGCGAATCACCTGACGGTCGGCCAGCGGCACGGAGAACTGCTGCTGTTCGAGAATCCGGCCGTCCTTGAGCCGGAGCTCGCCCGCGGGCAGCAGGTCGCCGCCGTCCGCCGGCGGGTTTTCGCCGGCCTGCTCGAGGCGCTCGCGGGCCAGGCGGCGGAGCATCGGCGCGGCGTCGGCCGGCCACGGCGTCGGCGGCAGGTCGAAAATCCGGCTGAACGCGGCATTCACCACCGCGACCTGATTGTCGCCGGTCTGGGCGAACACCCCGTCGCTCATGTGCGCGATCAATCCGTCGAGCATCGCGATCTGCGCATCGCGCTCCTGTTCCAGCTCCCGCTGGCGGGTGACGTCCCGCGCGACCCCGTCGATCGCGCTCAGGTTTCCGTCCTCGTCGAATACCGGCAAGTGCCGGTGCTCCGCCCACACGATCCGTCCATCGGGCGGGCACCATCGGAGGGTGACCCTGGTCGCGGGATCGACCACCGCCACCATCACTTCGCGCAGCCGCGCGCGATCTTCGGGATGGATGCGCGCGATCGCCTTGAGCGGGGCGTCCATCACGTCGGCCGGCGACAGTCCCAGCACCCGCGCGACGCCGGGGCTGATGTACTCCAGATGACGGTGGGGGCGAATCCGGATCCGATAGATCATCTCGTCGGCATGGGTCGCGACCAGCCGGAGATGTTCGACGGTGCGCTCGAGCGCCGCCGTGCCCTCGCGCTGACCGGTCACATCGACGCAGGTACCGACATAGCCGGCGAACTCGCCATCGTCCTCGTGGAGCGGCAGCGCGCAATCGCAGATCCACCGATAGAGACCGTCGGATCGGCGCAGCCGGTACTCGAGCAGCAGCGGCCGCTGATCGATGACCGCGCGGTGGTAGGCATCGAGGAGCGGCGGCAAATCGTCTGGATGGACGGACGCCGTCCAGCCGTTTCCCAGCTCGTCTCGAGAGTGCCGGCCGGTGAACGCCAGCCACTTTCGATTCACGAACGTGACGGCCCCTGTGTCGTCGGCCATCCACACCATCATCGGGGCTTGACGCAGCACTTTGACGAACCGAGCGTGGATCGGTCGAGCAGTGGGACCGGTCGATGCCGCGGATCTCATCCGCGCCTATTCTGCCTCGGCCGGTGCGCGGCGCATCCGATTTTCGCTGTCGGACGAACACCGACAGTCGGGCCTGAGATACGTCGCGAGTCTACGCATTTTTCTCCGATGTCGGACAAATACGGATAGGCAGTCCGCGGCCCGGTCGGTACGATGGCTTCGCCCGCCACCACCACACATTTCCACGGCCCGCGATCCCATGCCGATTGGTCGCCGTCATTCGATGGCACCGGGTGTGCTGGGGTTGCACGGCCGGATGACCGGGTGGCCGGCGGCCCGACGGGATGGACGGCGTGACAACGAGAAGCAGGAACGGGATGCCAGCGATCAGGAGGCCGCACGTCGAGTCGCTCGAACGTGACCTGCGGCAGCGGACCGACGATCTGGCCGCGGCACATCTCAACCTCGAGGCGTGCCGCGCGGATCTCGAGGACGTGCGGGCGTCGCTGCTCGGGCTGTCGATCGACATCACCGAGCAGCGTGCGGCGACCGAGCGGCTGCGCCTGGCGCAACTCGAGACGGAGCGGGCGAGCCGCGCGAAGAGCGATTTCCTGTCGCGAATGAGCCACGACCTGCGCACGCCGCTGAATGCGATTCTCGGCTTCGCGCAGATTCTGCAGATGGACACCCTGACGCCCGACCAGACCGAAGGCGTGCAGCAGATCCTTCGCGGCGGCGGGCACCTGCTCGATCTGATCAACGAAGTGCTCGACATCGCCCGGATCGAAGTCGGGCAGCTGTCGCTGTCGCCCGAGCCGGTCCCGGTCGACGAGGTGGTGACGCACGTGGTCAGCCTGGTGCGCCCGCTCGCGACGCGCCGCCGGATCACCATCACCAACGACCAGGACGCCGAGGGCCTGCACGTCCGGGCCGATCGGCAGCGCCTCAATCAGATTCTCGTCAATCTGGTGAGCAATGCCGTCAAGTACAACCGCGACGGCGGATCGGTGCATGTCTGCGTGGCAGTGCCGCGACGACCTGGTGCGGATCCTGGTGCGCGACACCGGGCCCGGCATTCCGGCCGACAAGAAGATGCGGCTGTTCCAGCCATTCGAGCGGCTGGGCGCGGAGCAGAGCGGCGTCGAAGGCACCGGCCTCGGCCTCGCGTTGTCCAAGGGGCTGACCGAAGCCATGGGCGGCCGGATCGGCCTCGACTCGGCGATCGATGCCGGCAGCACGTTCTGGATCGAGCTGCCGGTCACGGCTGCCCCGGCGGTCCACGAACCGGATCCGGTGGCGCAGACCCCTGACATCCCGACCCACGTCAGCGGCGCGGTGCTGTATGTCGAGGACAATCGATCGAACATCCGGCTGCTCGAACGGCTGCTCGCGCGCCGGCCGGGCGTGCGCCTCACCACGGTGTCCACTGGGGAGGCGGCGCTCGAAGCCGTGCGCACCGCGCCTCCCGATCTGATTCTGCTCGACCTGCATCTGCCGGACATGAGCGGCGGCGAAGTGCTGCACCGCATCTGGGCCGATCCCGACACCCGGCGCATTCCCGTCGCCGTGCTCAGCGCCGATGCCACGCTGCGCCAGCAGCAGCGGCTGCTCTCGGCCGGCGCGGTGGCCTACCTGACCAAGCCTCTCGACGTGGCGGCGCTCCTGCGCGTCATCGATGACCGACTCGGCCAACGAGACGGTCAGTGACCATCCCCGCGCCGCGGCATCAGCCCGAGACGGCCGCCATCCCGGTGGTGATACTCTCGAACTCGTCGCGTGAGGACGATAAGGAACAGGCGCAGCAGCGTGGCGCCGCGGGCTACGACATGAAGGCCAACCTATCGCTGCGAGAGCTGCCGGTGCAGGTCGATCAACTGGAGCAGGCGCAGGCCGTCCGCCAGTCCGACGAGCCCCAGACGCCGGATGGACGGGTGCCGCAATGACCCGAGAAGACGATCGCAAGGGGACCGGGCTCGTGCTCGACGCGGAGACCGAGCACGCCATCAAGAATCACATCGCCGTCATCGTCGGGTTCAGCGAACTGCTGCTGGCGCAGATCGAAGAAGGCGACGCCCGGCACGGCGACGTGCGGGAGATTCACCGCGCCGCCAGGGAGCTGATGATGATCTTCCGGCGCGAACGAAGCGGGTAGCGGTCCAGAGTCACGCCGCGGCGTCCTATAATCTCCTTCGGCGTGAGCACACTCAACATTCTCGTCGTCTACGATCGGTGGGAAGAGCCCGACGAGTCGAACGGCGTCGCCGGAGCTGACAAAGCTCCGCTCACCCGCACGCTCGACAAGAAAGAGGTCGAAGACGAGGTAGCCGAGGCGCTCGGCAAACTCGGTCATCAGGCCACGCTTCACGTGCTCGACGGATCACTGAAGTCGCTGCACGCGCTCGCCCGGGTCGACTGCGATCTCGTGTTCAACCTGGCCGAGTCGTTCGCCGGCAACGACACCGCCGACTACTGCATCGCCGCCTACCTCGAGCTCATCGACAAGCGTTTCACCGGATCCGGCTCGCACGGTCTGCTCTACGCGCAGGACAAGGGGGTCGCCAAGAAGATCCTCGAATTCCACGGCATCCATACGCCGGTTTTCGCGCGCTCGTACCGCGGCCGGCTCGACTTCTCGCACGACCTCGAGTTTCCAGTCATCGTGAAGCCGGCGCGCGAGGATGGCTCGATCGGCATCGAGTTCAACGCCGTGGTGTCGTCCATCCGGGAGCTGATGGAGCGCATCGACTGGCTGCACGCGAATTTCAACTCGCCGGTGCTGATCGAGGAGTACGTGGAAGGCCGGGAGATGTATGTCGGGGTGCTGGGCAACGAGAACCCGGTAGCGCTGCCGGTGGTCGAGCTCGATCTCTCGAAGCTGCCGGAAGGGCGGCCGAAGATCGCGGGCGCGGAAGTGAAGTGGGCCAAGGGCACCGGCGCCTACCGCGATACCAAGTCGATCGTGCCCGACGATCTCCCGGACGACACCGTCTCGCAGCTGCAGACCACGGCGCTCGCCGCCTATCAGGCGCTGGAGCTCCGGGACTACGCCCGCATCGACATGCGGCTCCGGCCGGACGGCCGGGTCGCGGTGATCGAAGCGAACCCGAACCCATGGCTGGCCTCGAAAGCGGAGTTCGCCATGGCCGCGCGCAAGGCGGGCCGCACCTACACGCAGCTGGTGGAAGAGATCGTCGACCTGGCGCAGGCGCGCTACGGGTCGTAAGGGTGTCAGGCAGTGAATCGTGAACGGGGCGTGGTGACGTCAGCGCCCCGTTCACGATTCACTGCCTGACACCCTTCAGCCCCCGCGACTCAACTGGCTACTGGCTACTGCTAACTGGCAACTGCTCGATTCGCGACTCACGGCCTGAACTTCCCGTCGAACTTCCACAGATAGATCGTGATCTCGTCGCCGGTCGGGGTCTTGAATCGATCGATGGTGTCGGCCGGCCAGGTCGGGCCCATGCTGAATGCGTGGGACACGATCCGCGTGCCCGGACGCAGCTGTCGGGTGATCACCGGCCGCAGTTGGGCATTCGCCGACGACAGCAGGTAGAGCGTGACGACGGTCGCTTGCGAGATGTCGGCGGTGAGAACGTCCTGTTCGCGGAACTCCACGAGTTGTTCGACACCGGCGGCTTTGGCATTTGCCCGCGACTCGATGATCTTCCGCGGGTCGATGTCGAGGCCGACACCGCGTGCCCCGAACTTCTTCGCCGCCGCAATCGGAATTCGCCCGTCCCCGCTCCCCAAATCGAACACGACGTCGTCTTTTGTGACCGCCGCGAGCGTGAGCATGCGGTCGACGACCTCCGCGGGGCTGGGTACATAAGGGACCCGGATCTGGGCAGACGGACGGGGGGACGCCGCCAGGGCCACCACGGCGAGGGCTGCGGCGAGGGGACGGAGGGTGGTGATCATAGAGCCTGACCATTGTGACCCGGGATCGGGCATTCGGCCGCAAAGGCTTGGGAGGCTGTCACTTATGCAGCTCGCTGGTCCTCACCGGCCTGGCCGCCGAGGAGCGGCCCGCGGGCCTACCTCAGCAGCGAAGGTCCACGAAAATGCTGAGAAAAACCGCCAACTCGATTGCCGGATGCACCAAAATCCGCTATACTTTTGTCTACTTCTCAGGCGCACACCTAGCCTAGCCAACTTACTTCAGTGGGGGACACGTGACATTCCAGGTTGGTGACAAGGTCATTTACCCAAACCACGGACTCGGCGTCGTTCAGGGCATCGAAACCAAAACCATCCTCGGCACCACCTGCGGGTTCTACCATCTCAAGATGGTTGCGAACGAAACCACAGTGCTCGTTCCGGTGGACAACGTGGACGGGGTTGGGCTTCGGCGCGCCATCGGCGACGAAGAGATCGATCGATTGTTCACACTGCTCGGCGACGGCAAAATCGACAACCACCAGAACTGGAAAGGACGTTTCAAGGACAATTCGGACCGGATGCGCACCGGCTCCATCTACGATGTGGTCGAGGTGCTCAAGAGCCTGACCTTTCTGGCACGCTCCAAGAACCTCTCGTTCCGCGAGAAGCGCATGCTGGACCGTGCGAAGTTCCTGGTCATCTCCGAAATCTCGGAAGTGGCCCACGAGAAGACCGCAGAGATCGAGGCCAAGGTCGATCACGCGCTCGAGCGCTGCTTCACGATGAAGAACCGGTCGATCGCGCGGGCCAAGGCCGCCAAGGCGCTTCCGCCCCCGACCACGCGGGTCTCGGCCCGTCGCACCGCCCGGGCGTCCTGACCTTCCAGTTCGAGGGAACCCTGTCGCCATATCAGCCGGAGCCGGAAGGCTCCGGCATTTTTTTTGTGATGACCACCGCCCTCCGCTCGATCCTGACCTACGTGGCGGTGGCGCTCTATGTGCTGGCGATCGGACCGCCCGCGGTGCTGATGGCCATTATCCTCCGCAACCCGTCGCTCCTGTACCGCGTCGGCGCGTTCGGCGTCAGGCTGGGGCTGCTGACGAGCGGCATCCGCTACACCGTGACCGGCGCTGAGCACATCCAACGCGATCGCGCGTCGGTGTACGCCGTCAATCACGCCAGCAACGTCGAGCCGCCGATTCTATTCCTGACGCTCCGCGCCCTGTTCCCGCGGTTGCGGGTCCTCTACAAGTCGGAGCTCCGGAAGCTGCCGATTCTCACACAGGCCTTCGACCTCGCCGGCTTCGTGCCGCTCGAGCGCGGCAACCGCGATCAGAGCCTGCCCGCCATCGAGCGGGCGGCCCAGGCCTTGCGCGAGGGGCACTCGTTCCTGATCTTCCCCGAGGGGACCCGCAGCCGCACCGGCAGCCTGCTGCCCTTCAAGAAAGGGGGCTTCGTCATGGGCCTGAAGGCCCAAGCCCCGATCGTCCCGGTCGCCATCAAAGGGGCGCGTGACGCGATGCGGAAGGGGAGCCCCTGGATCCAGCCGGTCACGATTCGCGTATCGTTTGGACAACCGATTCCGACGGCCGGGCTGGGCATGGATGACCGCGAGAACCTGGTCGCCACCGTCAGAACCGAAGTGGAACGTCTATTGAAAGCCTGAAGGGACGGACGGTCACATGATCGAGCTGCTGGCGGGACTGGGACGAACCCTCGGCTTTTCGTTTGCGGCCGGCATCAACCTTTATGCAACGGTCGCGATTCTGGGACTTGCCTCGCGCTATGGCTGGGTTAGCCTGCCCGCCCAGTACCGCGTCTTCGACAACGACCTCATCATCGGCGTGGCGCTCACGATGTACGCGATCGAGTTCATCGCGGACAAGATCCCCTGGGTCGATTCGATCTGGGACGCCGTCCACACCGTGATTCGGCCGCTCGGCGGCGCGGTCATCGCGGTGCAGACCCTCGGTGACGCCAGCCCCGCCACTGAAACCCTCATCGGCCTGCTGGGCGGCACCCTCGCGGCCGGCACGCATCTGACCAAGGCCGGGACCCGGGCCGTTGCCAACACCAGCCCTGAGCCGTTCTCCAATTGGGCCCTGAGCTTCGGAGAAGACCTCTTCGTGGTGTCGCTCGGCTTCATCGCCCTCAAGTACCCGCTGGCGGCCGCGCTGATCGTGCTGGTGGGAGTGGTGCTGATGGCGATCTTCGCGGGATGGATCTTCCGTGCGCTGAGGCGGCGGTGGCGCCGTCCCGCCTCCGCCAAGGCTACGGCGGGCAGGCCGGCGAACCGCGAACCCGCGGTCTGATTTTATCGACCCGTCGTGAACGAGAAGCCCCACGGCTCGAACGCGCGGCCGTTGGCCGCGACGATCCCCTCGAGCAGCTCGATCCGGACCGTCCGCCCAGGGGCGAGCGGCGCCGCGAACGTGATGGCCAGCGAGCGCGTCGCGTCGGAATAGAGCGCGCTGAATGTCGGAATCGGCGGCGCGCCCGTCGAGTGCATCCCCAGCCCTGACGCGTAGCCAATCCGGATCCGCTCCGAGAACGTCTCGGGGATCATGGCTCTCGAGAACTGCAGCCGAATGCTCGTCGCCGGCGCGACGTCGGCCTCGTCTTTCACGGGATCGTTGAAGACGACCACCGCCGGCTGCACGGCCGGTCTGATCGGGAGCTCGAAGAGTCCCGCCTCAGGCGCCCGCCCGGCGCGCAGGTCGCTCGCCTGGATCCACACGTCGTCACAGACCGCGGCGGTCGAGCAGGACCGGGCGCGTCCGGCGACTCGGACGGTTCCGGTCACCTCCAGCCATGGGCCCTTGCGGGCGTCGGCGGCTGATTGCGGATCGAGGTCGAAGTCCCACCCGGCTGGACGAATCCCGGTGACCCACACCGCCGCCCCGTTCTCGTTCAACAGGAAATCCCACCGGCTTCGGTTCGGGGGAGGAGGCAGCGTTGCGCTCGCGTCGCCGACGGCGCGCCCACGGAAGCGGCCGGTCACCGTCACCGCGCGGTTCGCGTAGCGATCAGGCGCGGCGATGAGCGCCTCGAGCGAGGTGGCCGGCGATCGACTGAGCACCGGCGTCGATCCCAGCAAGACGATGGCAGATACTGCAATCCCGGCCCAGCCCCTGAGCATGCCCCCTCCCGGCGCGAGGGGGAGATCGCCGACGATCCGCCCTACGCCTCTGGAGAGGTATCGGCGTCAGGAAAGCGCTAGTCCAATTTCTTCTGTCCGACTCGGGCCAGGACGACGCCCAGGGCGAAGAAGAGCAGGCCGCCGGCGATCAGGCCGCCGGTACCGTCGTGCAGGGCGGCGCTGAGTGGCGCCAGGGCTCCATCGCCATCAGCGGCTGGAATGATGCCGCGGCCGAAGAGCACCGCGTACAGAATGCCGGCCAGCGATCCTCCGGCAATCAGCCCCGAACTGAAGAGCGTGCCAGAGCCCACTTCGGATTCCTCGACCTTGCCGGTCTTCCTCTCGACATAGGCCCGTACCAGGCCGCCCGCGAAGATCGGCGCGGTGGTCGAGATCGGCAGGTACGACCCGACCGCGAACGACAGGGAATGGATGCCGCAGAGCTCGAGCGTCACTGAGATGAAGACGCCCACGAGTACCAGGCCCCAGGGCAGGTTCTGGCTGAGCAACCCTTTGATGATCGTGCTCATCAGCGTCGCCTGTGGCGCGGGCAGCGCGTCCGAGCCGATGGTCATGACGTTGTGCAGATACAGCGTGGTGTAACCGATGATCAGCGACGACACGATCACGCCGATGATCAGCCCGTACTGCTGATAAATCGGCGTCGCGCCGACGATGTAACCGGTCTTGAGATCCTGCGACGTGGCGCCGCCGTTCGCCGCCGCGATACACACCACGGCGCCGACGCAGAGAGCGATCGGCGAATACCACTCGCCCTTCCAGCCGAGGGCCACGAAAATCGTGCAGGTCAGGATCAAGGTCGCGATGGTCATGCCCGAGATCGGATTGGACGACGACCCGATCAGGCCGACGATCCGCGACGAGACCGTGACGAAGAAGAAGCCGAAGATGACGACCAGGATCGAGGCGACGAAGTTGCCCTGGGTCGGCAGGCGCGGGGCCAGCGCCAGGAACAGGGCAAGCAGCAGCGTGCCGGCCAGGACCACCGTCATCGGCATGTCGCGCTCGGTGCGGGTCCTTCCGTCTCCGCCGGCGTTCTTCGCGCTCAGATCGCGGACGCTGTCGCGAAACGACGAGACGATAGTGGGAATGGTGCGGGCCAGCGTGATCAGCCCCGCCGCCAGCACCGCGCCCGCTCCGGTGTAGCGGATGTAGGCGCTCCACAGCTGGCCGGGAGACATCTGGTCGATGCGCAGCCCGCTCGGCGGAACTGGCGGGAACGGCACCGTGAGGTAGTTGCCGAAGATGCTGAAGAGCGGCAGCAGCACCAGCCACGAGAGGACGCCGCCGGCGAACATCACGCCGGCGATCCGCGGTCCGATCACGTAGCCGACGCCCATGTACTCCGGCGAGATGTCGACGTTGAGCGTGGCGTTCGGGAGCACCCCGGTGCGGCCGAGCGACCGGCCGACCTCGGTCGGGAACACCTGGGCGATCCAGGACAGCGCCTTCCAGCATGCGCCGACGCCGAGCCCCATGAAGACCGTCTTCGCCAGCGCGCCGCCGCGCTCACCCGCGACCAGCACGTCCGCGCACGCCGTCCCTTCGGGGTAGGGGAGGACGCCGTGCTCCTTGACGATCAGCGCGCGCCGCAGCGGTACCATCATCAGGACGCCAAGAATGCCGCCGGCGAACGCGAGCATCGTGATCTGGAAATAGTTGAAGTAGCCGGTGCCGCGCTCGCCGAAGAAGAGCAGCGCCGGCACGGTGAAGACCACCCCCGCCGCCACCGACTCTCCGGCCGATCCGATCGTCTGGACGATGTTGTTCTCGAGAATGGTGGAGCCGCCGAAGCGCTTCAGCACCGAGATCGCGAGGACCGCGATCGGGATTGACGCGCTGACCGTCAAGCCCGCGCGCAGGCCGAGATACACCGTCGAGGCGCCGAAGATCAGCCCGAAGATCGCGCCGAGCACAATCGCCTTGGCGGTGAACTCCGCGGGGGACTGGCTGGCCGGGACATACGGCTGAAAGGTCGCGCGCGCGTCGCTCGGCGCGGGAGCGGGTCGGGGGGTGTGGGCCATAAGTCCGCGATTCTAGCGCAGGCGCGCCGTCGTGGTCCGTGCGGCGGGCCGCGCGACTTGTCTCGCCGAAGCGCGAAGCGCGAAGGCGGAAGGCGGATAGAATCGGAAGCTTGTGACAAAAGAGAACAAAGCCGCCGCCGCGGCGTTCTCGCTGAAGGACGGGCTCGAACCGGTCTCGGAACTGACGACCAACCGTCTGTCGGTGTACCTGCGGTGCCTGAATTCGCTCGATGCCGACGGCGTGAAGACGATCTCGTCGCAGGTCCTGGCGGAGCAGTTTCATCTGAATGCGGCGCAGATCCGGAAGGACCTCGCCAATTTCGGAGAGTTCGGCGTGCGCGGCGTCGGCTACTACGTCAAGGAGCTGCGCTCGCACCTGCGCCAGATCCTCGGCGTCGACCGCCGCATCAGGGTCGCCATCATGGGGGCGGGGAACCTCGGCCTGGCGCTGGCGGACTACCCTGGATTCCGTGAGGAAGGCTTCGAGATCGCCGCGCTGTTCGACATCCAGCGCGACAAGATCGGCCAGCGCTCGCGAGGCGGCGTGCCGATCCTGGACGTCCGCACGTTCCGCCGCGCCGTGCGGCGAGAGCGCATCGCCATCGCGGTCATCGCCGTGCCGGCGCTGTCGGCCCCCGCGGTGCTCAAAGAAGTGGTCGAGGCCGGGATCAAGGCCGTGCTGAATTTCTCACCGGGCACACTCAAAGTGCCGTCCGACGTGAAGGTGAAGAGCGTGGATCTGACCGTGTCGCTCGAAAGCCTGTCGTTCTTCCTGGCCCAGGGTCACTCCGATGGGGAATAAGAGCGGGGGAACCCGGTCAACCCTCTCCCACGTCGACGAGCACGGCCGTGTCCGGATGGTCGATGTTGGCGACAAAGCGATCACCGCCCGCGAGGCGATCGCCACCGGCCGGGTGCTGATGTCGGCGCGCACGCGCCGGCAGATCCGCGCCGGCAATCTCAAGAAAGGCGATCCCCTCCAGACCGCACGCCTCGCCGGCATCATGGCGGCGAAGCGCACGTCGGAGTTGATCCCGCTCTGCCATCCGCTGGCCTTGACCTTTGCCGACGTCGTGCTCGCGCCGTCGCCGGGCGGCTACACCATCGAGGCGACCGTGCGGACGAGCGGCCAGACCGGTGTCGAGATGGAAGCGCTGACCGCGGTCTCGGTCGCCGCCCTGACCATCTACGACATGCTCAAGGCCATCGACAAGGCCATCGTCATCACCGACATCCGGTTGAAAGAGAAGCGGGGTGGTCGAAGCGGCCACTATCGGGCGTGACGATCCTCGTCCTCATTCACAGCCCCTTCCGGAACTGGACGATACCCCCCTCGTACGTCGACGCGTTGCGCAGGGCATTTCCGGGCGACACCGTCCTGCATGCCTCGGATGACGAGGAGGGCCGGCGGCTGATCGCCGCGGCAGACATCGCGTTCGCCTCCCACATCACGCCCGAGCAGCTTGCCGCAGCGCCCGGCCTGCAGTGGATCCATAGCCCTGCAGCGGGCGTGGGCAACATGCTTCATCCGGAGATGATCCGGAGCTCGATCACCATCACCAACGGCCGCGGCACTTCCGCCGCCACCATGGCTGAGCACGTCATCGCGGTCGTCCTGGCGTTGTTCCGGCGGCTGCCGACGGCGCTGGCGCGCCAGGCCGCCCACGTCTGGGCGCAGGACGAAATCGCGTCTCCGCCCGGGAATCGCACGATTGCCGGCAGCCATGCCCTTATCGTCGGCCTGGGGGCCATCGGCGCGGCGACGGCGGTGAGGCTGAACGCGCTTGGCGCGACCGTCACGGGGATCCGGCGGCGTCCCGACGGCCCCGCAGTGCCGGGCGTGGCCGCGATTCATCCCCGAGCGGCCCTCTCCGAGCTGCTGCCCTCGGCCGACATCGTCGTGCTGTCGGCGCCGCAGACCGCCGAGACACGCGCGCTGATCGGCGAGCCCGAGCTGGGACGGATGAAGACGGACGCGATACTGGTGAACGTGAGTCGTGGCGCGCTGGTGGACGAGGGCGCGGTGGCGCGCGCGCTGCGATCAGGGGCGCTCGGTGGCGCCGCGCTCGACGTCTTCCACACCGAGCCGCTTCCGCCCGACAGCCCGATGTGGGACGTGCCGAATCTGCTGATCACCCCCCACGTGTCCGGCTTCCGTCGCGATCATTGGGATGCCGCGATCGCACTGTTCGCGGACAATCGCCGGCGGTTCGCGGCGGGCCAGCCGCTGCTGAACGTCGTCGATAAGCGGGCGGGGTACTGAGCGGGCCGTCCGCGCGTCAAGGGAGAAGGCAGAAGGGAAAAGGGAGAACTCGCGGATCGCGGACCGCGGATCGCGGACGACCTATAATTTCGCCGTGTCCACGCTCCCTGCTGCCGAGCCCGAGATCGACGTTCGCACCATCGCCGATCTGCCGTTCCATGTGATGGGGCGGTTCCAGAAGCCGCTCGTGATGGGGCGCATCCGCGGCGGCGAGATCAAGGGCGTTTCCAGCAAGGAACTGTTCGAACAGGTTCGCGATCTGTCGCTCGGCTTGTCGGCGCTCGGGATGGCAGCCGGGGATCGGGTGGCGATCGTCTCGGAGAGCCGCCCCGAATGGATCCTCACCGACCTGGCGGTGATCGGTGCCGGCGCGGTCACCGTCCCGATCTATCCGACGCTCTCGGCGTCCCAGGCCCGCTACATCTTCCAGGACTCCGGCGCCCGCATCGCGGTCGTATCGACCCGCGCCCAACTACAGAAAATCCAGGAGATCCGGCACCAGTTGCCGGCGATCGAAGCGGTCATCCTGATCGATCACGACAGCGCGGAGCCCAGTCCGTCGGTCCTGTCGTTCGACGACGTGGTGCAGCGCGGGCATGCGCGGCTGGTCGCTGAATGGGGGATGGCGCGTGAGTTTCGCGACGCGGCGCGGCGCGTGGAGCCCGAGCAGCTCGCCACGATCATCTACACGTCGGGCACGACCGGCGAGCCCAAGGGCGTGATGCTGACGCATGCCGCGCTGGTGGCGAACCTGGTGGCCGGCGCCGATGCGCTCGACGTGCACCAGGAGGACGTGGCGCTCTCGTTCCTGCCGCTCAGCCATGGCTTCGAGCGGCTGGTCTCCTATATCTACCTGCTGCGCGGGGTGACGATCATCTTCGCCGAGTCGTTCGACACGATCGGGCGCGACGTGGGGCTGGTCAAGCCGACGGTGTTGACCGGGGTGCCGCGGGTCTACGAGAAGATGCACGGCCGGATCTTCGAGAAGGGTCAGGCGGGCTTCAGCCGCGAAGGCGGCGGTGTTCCGGTGGGCGATGGGCGTTGCGGCCTCGCGCGGCAGTGCCCTGCTCCGCGGCCGCCGTGCCTCGCCGCTGCTCTCGCTCCAGTGGGCCGTGGCGGATCGGCTGGTATTCGGCAAGATTCGCGACGGGGTCGGCGGACGCATCAAGTATCTGGTGTCCGGAAGCGCGCCGCTGTCGCTGTCGATCGCCGAGTTCTTCCACGGCGTCGGCCTGCCGATCATCGAAGGATACGGCTTGACCGAGACCGCACCGATCCTGACCGTGAACCCGCCGGACGCGCCGCGCGGCGGCACGGTGGGGAAGGCGCTGCCCAACGTCGAGCTGCGGATCGCCGCCGACGGCGAGATCCTCGCTCGCGGTCCGAACCTGATGACCGGCTACTACAACAAGCCGGAGGCTACCGCCGAAGCCATCAAGGACGGCTGGTTCCACACCGGCGACATCGGCAGCCTCGACGCCGAAGGCTATCTGCGCATCACCGACCGCAAGAAGGACCTGCTGGTTACCTCGGGTGGAAAAAAGATCGCGCCGCAGCCGATCGAGAACGTCCTGAAGCAGAGCCCGCTGATTGCCGAAGCGGTGGTCCTCGGAGACCGCCGCAAGTATGCGGCGGCGCTGATCGTGCCGGAGTTCGCCGCGCTCGAGCGCCGGCTGCGCGACCTCGGGCGAACGCCGTCGCCTCACGCCGGCCCCAGTGCCGCCGAACGCGCCGAGCTGGTGGAGCGGCCCGACGTCCGGGCCTTGTATCAGGAGATCATCGACGCCCTCAACCGCGAGCTGTCCCAGTTCGAGCGCATCAAGCGCATCGCGATCCTGCCGCGCGAGTTCTCGATCGACAGCGGGGAGCTCACGCCGTCGTTGAAGGTCAAGCGGAAGGTCGTGGAAGAAAAGTGGGCGGCGGAGATTGAGTCCTTGTACGGGGAGTAGGGGTCAAATCCCAAGCTCCAAGCTCCAAATCCCAACCACTCCCAACGCCCAAATCCCAAAGGACTCCCAACTCCCAACTCCCAAAGGACTCCCAACTCCCAACTCCCAAAGGACTCCCAACTCCCAACTCCAAAACGAACTCCCACAGGCACTCCGATTGGGATTTGGGAGTTGGGATTTGGGAGTGGTTGGGATTTGGAGCTTGGAGCTTGGGATTTCGCCGCCGCATTATTCTCCGGGCGGCGGCGGCGGCTCGATGTGGATGATCGCGTCCGCGATCTGCGGGAACGCCTCCATCAAGCGATCCTTCACCACGTGCGACAGCCGGTGCGCTTCGTAGAGCGTGGTGTCGGGCGCGAACCACACGTGGAGATCGAGGAAGGTGTAATCGAACGTGCCTCGCGTTCGGATGTGATGGCAGCCGAGTGTCTGCGGCACGCGCATCACGACGTCTCGTATCTCCGCCTCGTTCAGCACCACCCGGTCCGCCAGGATGTTCGACGACTCGAGGGCGATGTACAGACCGGCCCGGGCGATGAAAACGGCGACGACCAGCGCGCCGATCGCGTCGACCACCGGGTAGCCGAGCCGGACGGCCGCCAGCGACAGCAGCACGGTGCAGGAGGTCCAGACGTCGCTGCGCGTGTGCGCCGCATCGGCGAGCAGCAGTTCGCTCTTGAGCACCCGCCCCTGCCCGTTCTCGTAGCGGACCACCAGCAGGTTGGTCAGCACGGTGACGCCCATCACCACGAAGCTGACCACCGTCACCTCGGGCGTGCCGGTTCCGGTTCGCAGCCGCCCGAACGCGTTCCGCACCACTTCGACGACCACCAGCAGCAGGAACACGAAGATGCCGGCGGCCGCCAGGGTTTCGAACTTGCGGTGGCCGTAGGGATGGTTGGCGTCCGGGGGCTTGCCGGCGATCCGCAGCCCGATCAGCCCCATCACGTTCGAGGCCGAGTCGGTCAGCGAGTGCACGCCATCAGAGATGATGCTGACCGCGCCGGTGGCGTAGCCGAAGATCAGCTTCGCCCCGGCCACTGCCAGGTTGAGGAAGAGAACACGAACGAGAACGCGGGAAACCCCGCGCGAGCGTGAAGTCAGGGCGTGTCAGGTGTTAGAACACCAGCGCGTGCGGGATCGGCCACCACCGCAGCTGCACTTTGCCGATGATGTATTTCTTCGGCACGAAGCCCCAATGGCGGCTGTCGGAACTGTTGTTCCGATGGTCCCCCATCACGAAGTAGTAGCCCTGCGGCACTACCTGGGGGCCGTAGTCGTCGTGGCTCCGGAATTCGGTCGGGACGTAGTCGTCGTTGATCGGCACGTCGTTGCGAAACACGCGTCCGTCGACGATGCGGATCTGGTCCCCTTCTTCCGCGATCACCCGCTTGACGAAGGACTTGTCCGGGTTCAGCGGGTAGTAGAGCATCACGATGTCGCCAACCTGGGGCGCGCCGATGCGATACGCCAGCTTGTTGACGATCAGGCGATCCTGATCGGCGAGCGTGGGCGCCATGCTCTGGCCTTCGACGCGGGCGACCTGGAAACCGAACGTGACGATCAGCGTGGCATACACCGCCGCCGAGGCGAGTGTCTTGAGCCAGGCGAACAGTTCTTCGCCGACCCGGCTCGCAACCGACACCTGCGGCGGATCCGGCGGCGGCAGCGGCAGAGTGCGAAGCTCTGATGCCGGTTCCGGCTCCGACGGTTCGACATGGTGATCTTCCCCGGGAGCGCCGCCCATCGGCTCGTCTCCGAGGGTCCCGATGGTGGTGTCGACCGGGGGTTCCACCGGCATCTCTTCCGCCTCCGCGCTTCGCGTTTCGGCGGACACGTCAGTGGGACGCGTGGCGAGGATGTGGCGCCACGACGGTTCGACCGGCGGGACGGCCTCCCGCTCGAGCGGAGCGGCGACGAAGTCTGACCGGATCCCTTCGCTCGGCGGCGCCGCGCTCAATGGCAACGGCTCGGCCGGCACGAGCGGCTCGGGCGTCGGGAGGACGACCGGACCGTCGGGAACCGGAGGGGAAACGTCGGCGTCGTCGTCGTGGTGGCTCATAGCTTCAGGTATTCGCGAAGCCGCTTCGTTTGCGATCGGCTGACCGGGATCTCGCTGCCCTTGGGGTCCTTCATCTTCAAGATGTAGTTACGGCTGAACCAGGGGACGATTTCCTTGATCTTGTTGATGTTGACGAGGTGCGACCTATGGACCCGCCAGAATACCGCAGGATCCAGCCGCGCCTGCAACTCATCCAGTGTCCGATAGTTAGACGTTCCTGACAAGCTGTTCGTTACAACCCTGATGACATCGTCCTCCACCGAAGCATGAACCACCTCATCGGCCTGGATCAGCAGGAAACGGTCGGCGATTTTCACCGCCAGCTGTTCGCGATGCTCCGAACGCTGCGAAAGCAGCTGCAGGAGCCGATCCAGCTCCCCGGCCGCGGGCTTGACCGGTCCCCGTTCCGACGCCAGGCGGCGGCGGACCCGGTCCACCGCGATGGTCAGACGTGCCGCTTCGACCGGTTTCAGCACGTAATCGACGGCATTGACGTCGAAGGCCTGAATCGCGTGCCGGTCGAACGCGGTGACGAACACCAGTTGCGTCTCGGAGCCGGACTCGGCCAGCCGGCGGGCGACCTCGAACCCGGAGAGGCCAGGCATCTGCACGTCCAGCATCACCAGGTCGGGGTTTTCCGACTCGATCACCTGCAGGGCCTCCAGGCCGTTGGCGGCCTGCCCGACCACCTCCACTCCGGCAATCTCCCCGAGCAGGAAGCAGACCTCGTCGCGTGCCAGCTGCTCGTCGTCCACGACGACGGCGCGGATGCTGCCGGTCGCTTCCATCATGCGCTCATCCTCGCGGGCACCACCAGTTCGGGAATGATGATCCGGGCGCAGGTGCCTTCGCCAGGCACGCTGTCGAGCTGTAGCTGGTAGTTGGCGCCGTAGATGACCCGGAGCCGCTCGTTCACGTTCCGCAGACCGATGCCGCCGGCCTGCACCCGCTCGGCGCGGGCGGAACTGACGCCGACCCCGTTGTCGATGACGTCGATGATGACGTGCCCGTTCTCGCGCGTGCTCTTGAGCGTGATCCGCCCTTCACCGATTTTCGGCGACAGGCCGTGCTTGATCGAGTTCTCGACCAGCGGCTGCAGCAGCATGCTCGGCACGACGATTTCCAGGCTGGCCGGGTCGATCGACTTCTCGATCCGGAGCCGCGGCCCGAAGCGGATGCTCTCGATGTCCAGGTACTCGTCGATCGCTTCGAGCTCCTCGCGCAGGGTGACGAACTGTTCCTGGCTGCGGAGCAGCCGCCGCAGCAGGCCGGAGAGCTTGACGATCAGCATCCGGGCGGTCTCGGGCTTCGAGCGGATCAGCGACGAAATCGACGTGAGCGTGTTGAACAGGAAGTGCGGATTGATCTGGCTGGCGAGGGCCTGCAGGCGGGCCGCCATCAGCAGCTTCTCCTGTTCCTGCAGCCGGTGCTCGATCCGGGCGCTGTTCCAGATCTTGATCGGCACCGCCACACACAGGACCGTGGAGACAATCACCAGCGCCAGCATCCACCAGCTGGACGGGTTCGGCGGGGCGTTGTAGAAAATCCGCTCCGGCGCATGGAACCGGTGGCCGAGCCCCTGCCGGATGATCTCGAGACCGATCGGCGCGGCCAGAAGAATGACCACCCAGTCGATTTGAAAGCGCCGCACCAGGCGCCACACGTTGCGGTGCAGGTCGGTGAAGAACAGCGGCGAGAAGTGCCAGATCGCTTCCTTGGGGCAGATCTCCCGCAAACCGCCTCCGGCGAACCCGCAGCCCACCGCGAAGGGCAGGGCAATCCATTCGCCGGCGAAGAAGGGGGGCACGCCCACCATCACCCCGACGATGGCGCCGGCGTAGGGGCCGGCGAGCAGGCCGGCGAGGAAAGACCCGGCGAGGGTGAGATCCGCGGCGTCGTAGTTCAGGAGCAGACGGGAGAGCACGCCGAAGGTCAGGGGCAGCCCGAGGCTGCCGGCGAAGATCAGCCGTTCAGGCCAGTCGCGCTTCTCGGTCAGTAGAATCCGCCGGAACCAGGGGAACCGCACCAGCATGGTCGCCAGCACCGCCACGATGGCGAGCTGCGCCATCAAGGTCAGCAGGAACTGCTCAGGCGTGAGGAGCCTGTTCTGGTGCATTGATGGCTAAATATAGCATTCTGCGCGACTTGACCGCGCCTGAGCCGGGCGTCCACGTTCCCCTTTTGGCCGCTCCTTGCTATGATCACCGGATGATCCGTCCGTTTCTCGTCGGCTTTGCGACCACCCTGAAGCACATCTTCCGGAAGCCCATCACCGTCAACTATCCGGACGAGAAGGTCCCGGTGTTTCCGAAATGGCGCGGCAAGCAGGTGCTGATGCGGGACGAGAACGGGCTGGAGAAGTGCGTGGCCTGCGGCCTGTGCGCGGTGGCCTGCCCGGCCGATGCGATCTACCTGGAGCCGGCGGAGAACGACGGCAGCGTGCAGGCGGGCCCGCGCTACGCGAAGGTCTACCAGATCCACAAGACCCGCTGCATTTTCTGCGGCTACTGTGAAGAGGCCTGCCCGGTGTCGGCGATCTTCATGGGCAAGGACTACGAGCTCGCGGTCTACAGCAACAAGGACTTCATCTGGGACAAGCACGATCTGCTGGTGCCGGCCTCGGCGGCTCCGCCGCCTCCGGCACAGTAGGAATGCCAAAAAATGCCAAAAATGCCAAGAATGTGAACTGCCCACAGCGGGCGCCTCGGCAACAATTTTTGGCACTTCTGGCATTTTTGGCATTTTTGGCAATGGTCTTCGGCGCTCTCGGCGACATCCACGGTGACTTCGCGAGCGCGCGCCGCGTGATGGCACGGCATCCGGACGTGCCGTTCTGGCTCTGTGTCGGCGACCTCGCGGATGCCGAGGGCCGGTATGAGGCTCTGCCGGCCCCGCTCTACTGGATCAAAGGCAACAACGAACAGTTCGACGCGATCGAGGCAGGGACCTTTCCCGGCAATCTGCACTACCTGCCCAACGCTCGACCGATCGACCTCGACGGCCTGCGGGTCGCCGGTCTGGGCGGGACGTTCGCGCCTTCGTGGTACGACACGCCGGCGGCGGCCCTGCCGCATCCGCGCAAGGGCTCGGCGAAGGCCACCGAGCTCGCCGACAAGCGGCGGCACTTCGTGCGAGAAGAAGTCGACGCGTGCAAGGCCCTGACCGGCGTCGACGTCCTGCTGACGCACGAGGCGCCGCGTCCGTATTTCGCCGGCAGCGGCGCGCGCCGCAACGATGCCGGGAAAACGGCGATCAACGAGGTGCTCGCGGCGATGCGGCCGCGGCTGCACCTGTTCGGGCATCATCACCGGTTCACCGAACAGGCGCGCGACGGCGTCACATCGGTAGGCCTCGAGCTGGTGGGTGATTCCTATCTGCTGATTGACCCGCGCACGCTCGAGTACGAACGACATCAATGACCAGACCCTCATTCACGGACGCCCTCGCCAGCCGCGTACTGGTGTGCGACGGCGCGATGGGCACGATGCTCTACGCCAAGGGCATCTTCCTCAACCGGTCGTTCGACGAGCTGAACCTGACCCAGCCCGACTTCGTCGCCGAGGTCCACCAGGCCTATGTCCGTGCCGGCGCCGACGTGATCGAAACCAATACCTTCGGCGCCAACCGGGTCAAGCTGGCGCCGTTCGGGCTGGGCGACAGCGTCAAGGCGATCAACACGCAGGGAGCGAAGATCGCCAGGCAGGCGGCTCGCGAGCAGGCGTTCGTGGCGGGCTCGATCGGCCCGCTCGGCATCCGGATCGAGCCCTGGGGCAAGACTGGAGTAGACGAGGCGGAGGCGTACTTCCGGGAGCAGGTCGAAGGCCTGCTCGAAGGGGGCGTCGATCTCTTCGTGCTCGAGACCTTTCACGACGTCAACGAGATCGCCGCGGCGATCCGCGCGGTCCGCGGGCTCTCCGATCTGCCGATCGTGGCGCAGGTCACCACCGAAGAGGATGGCAACACCCTCGACGGCGCGCCGCCGGAGGCGTTCGTGCCGCAGCTCGAAGCGCTCGGCGCGACGCTGATCGGCGTGAACTGCAGCGTCGGACCGGCCGGCATGCTCGAGACGATTGAACGGATGTCCCGGGTCGCGCATGTGCCGCTGTCGGCCCAGCCGAACGCCGGACGTCCTCGCGAGATCGAAGGACGGAACATCTATCTGTCGTCGCCCGAGTACGTGGCGTCGTACGCGCGCCGCTTCGTGACGAACGGCGTGCGGCTGGTCGGCGGCTGCTGCGGCACGACACCCGAGCACATCCGGGAGATCAAGCTGGCGGTCCGCGCGCTGACGATCGCCGCCGGGCCGGCTCTGACGGCGACGGGCCGCAAGGGAGTGGCGCCGGCTCCGGCCGCGCCCGCGGTCGACCCGGTGCCGCGGCCGGCCAAGTCACGGCTGGGCAACGCGCTCGCCCGCCAGGAGTTCGTGGTGAGCGTCGAGCTGATCCCGCCGCGCGGCCACGATGCGGCCGCGCTCGTCGAGCAGGCGCGGCAGCTGCGCATTCACGGCGTGGACTTCGTCAACATCCCCGATGGCCCTCGCGCCACGGCGCGCCTCAGCGCGCTCGCCGCGTCGCTCGTGGTGCGGCAGCAGGCCGGCATCGAGCCGATCCTGCACTACGCGTGTCGGGACCGGAACCTGCTCGGGATGCAGTCCGACCTGCTCGGCGCGCACTCGATGGGGATCCGCAATCTGCTGATCGTCACCGGCGATCCCCCCCGCATCGGCGACTACCCGGACGCGACGGCCGTGTACGACGTGGACTCGATCGGCCTCACCAATGTCGTCGCCCGGCTGAATCGGGGAATGGACATCGGCGAGCAGTCGATCGGCCAGCCCACCGCGTTTCACATCGGCGTGGCGCTCAATCCCGGAGCGCTCGACGTCGCCGCGGAGCTGCGTCGCTTCGAATACAAGGTGCAGGCGGGAGCCGAGTTCGCCATCACCCAGCCGGTCTTCGACGCGGCGGCGTTCGGTGCCGTCCTGCGGCAGATCGGCGGCACGCCGATTCCGATCCTGGCCGGGATCATGCCCCTCGAAAGCCTGCGCCACGCGGAATTCATGGCGAACGAGGTGCCCGGCGTGCAGGTCCCCGCCGCCGTCGTCGAGCGCATGCGCCGGGCCGAGAACGACGGCCGGGCCGCGGCCGAGGGCATCCTGATTGCGCGCGAAGTTGCGAGCGAGATCCGGCCGCTCGTGCAGGGATTGCAGATTTCCACCGGGGCGGGGGCGATCGAGGCCGCGCTCCAGGTGATGGAAGGGGGCGCGTTCTGAGGCCCGGCGGGGTGTTTTCGGCGCTTGCCCCCCCTTGACGGTCGGGGTATAGTCGCCAACTGTCGTACTTAAAACGTTAACGGTCTTCGACTTGCAGGCAGCTTGAAGGAACTTGAATGGCCTTATTCGACCGTAAAGCAGAGCGCGAAGAAGACCTGGTTGCCGGAACCGACGCCGGCTCGCGCGCGCTCTCGGTAATTGCCGTCGAGAACGATTTTGTCGAGGGCGTGTACGACAAGCTCGCGAAGGTGTACGACATCACCTTCGGCCCGACGCTGCATCCCGGCCGTTTACAGGCGATCCAGCGCATGGGCATCACCGGTCAGGACCGCGTGCTCGAGGTCGGCGTCGGCACCGGCATCAACCTGTCGCTGTATCCGCGGGACGCCACGGTCACCGGCATCGATTTCTCCTCGTCCATGCTCGAGAAGGCGAGGGAGCGCGCCGCCCGCAAGGACGTGCCCCATTCGCTGCGGCTGCTGCAGATGGATGCCGCCGATCTCAAATTTGCGGATGACTCATTCGATATCGTGTACGCGCCCTACCTGATCAGCGTCGTTCCCGACCCGATCAAGGTCGCGCAGGAGATGCGCCGGGTCTGCCGCCCGGGCGGCCGGATTGTCTTCCTCAATCACTTCCTCAGCCCGAACCCGATCCTGTCGCGGCTCGAGCGGGCGATTTCACCGCTGACCATTCACATCGGTTTCAAGGCAGACCTCGACCTGCCGGCGTTCCTGGCGCAAGCCGACCTTCAGCCGATTTCCATCGAAAAGGTGAATTTCCCGAGGATCTGGTCGCTCGTGACCGCCGTCAAGGCGCACTGATCAGCTCGGCAATCATCCCCGCGGCGACCTCCGCCCCGTCGGTGCGCCATCGCGCCGGTGGAAACGCAGTTCCCATCAGTGCTCGCAGCGCTTCGCTCCACAGGCCGGTTTCGAACGGTTCGAGCGCCAGGTAGTGGCAGCGCAGGTAGCGCGGCATCTGCTCGACCATCACGTCGTATTCCACGAACCGCCCCCGCGAGGTGTAGAGCATCGCCGTGCCGTTCGCCACGCAGTCGGCGATGATCCCGTAGCCCGGCTTGGTCATCACGACGTCGACGGCGTGCACGAGATCCTCGTACCTGAGGCCGGCCCCATAGAGATGTTCCTCCGCGACCACGTGGACGCCATGCGGACCCGCGATGTCCGACGGTCCTCGTGAGGTCAGTACGACATCCCACTCCTTCAGGCAGTCGAGACGGTCGAGCGGTAGCTGGTGAAGGCCGTAGCCGCCGAACGAGACCAGCGCCAGCGGACGATCGCCGGGCAGCCCGAGCTGCTGCCGGATTTGATCGCGGCTCAGGTCCGCGCGTGCGTGTCGCGCCACGAACGGCACATCGATGATGGGATCGATCGTGTCGAATCCGCCGCCGAGCGGCAGCCGCCACCCGGCCTCTGCCGTCGCATACGCCTCGCCGATCTGCTTCACGATGGCGTCGACGCCGGGCTGCTCGCTGTAGTCGCGGTAGATCCAGTCCCAGGTGAAGTTCGCACAGACGACCGACCGGATCCCGGCGGCCGCGGCGGCGGCGCAGGCCAGCGGCGGCGCGTCGGCAACGACCAGCGTCGCGTCGCGCGCGCGGAGGAACGCGGCTTCGCGCGAGATGTGCTCGTCGAAGCGATCGAGGAACGCTCGCGCCCGGCGGACGGTTTCGCGCACGTCCAGCCTGAGACTGTCGATCTGCACCACGCCCGTATCGGTCTCACCCGCCACGAAGGTCGAGGCCCCTCGACGGTGCTCGGGGCAGGCGCCGGTCGCGGTCCGCGTGAAGAGCCATTCCGGCGCCGCGGTGCGAACCACGATCGAGACATCGGGCGCCCGCTCGCGCAGCGCAGTGATGATGGCGATCTGCCGGATGGCATGGCCGAAGCCATGGCCGGAAATGTAGAAGACGACGGAGGGGGGCATGTGACGCGAGTCAGTAGCCAGATACCAGTAGCCAGTTATCAGTAGCCAGTTACCAGTAGCCAGTTACCAGTTCTTGCTGCGGAGAGCACTGAGCTGGCAACTGGCAACTCGGCAACTGGCAACTACACAGCCGCACTTGCGGGCAGCGCGATCCGGAGGACGTCCTCGAGGGTCGACGCGGGCACGAAGGTGATGTCCTCGCGCACTTCCGCGGGCAGCTCGGCGAGATCGACGCGATTCATTTCAGGCAAGACGATGGTCCGGATGCCGTGGCGCCGGGCCGCGAGCGCCTTTTCGCGGATCCCGCCAACCGGCAGGACCAGGCCGGAGAGCGTAATCTCGCCGGTCATCGCGACGTCGGCTTCGACCGGCATCGCGCGGGCGGCCGACACGATCGCCGTGGCCATGGTGACGCCGGCCGACGGTCCGTCCTTGGGAATCGCTCCGGCCGGGACATGGATGTGGAGATCCTGCTTGGCGAGGAAGTCAGACGGAATGCCCAGCTCGCGCGCCTGCTGGCGGATGTGGCTGAGCGCCGCGCGCGCCGATTCCTGCATCACGCTGCCAAGCTGACCGGTGAGGATGAGCTGCCCGGTGCCCGGCATCAGCGAGGCTTCGATGAAGAGCACATCGCCGCCGGCCTCGGTCCAGGCCAGGCCGGTGGCCACGCCGGGACGGGAGGTCCGGAACGCCGTCTCCGGCCTGAACTTCGCCGGACCGAGGAAAGTCTCGACCTCGCGCGCGTCGACAATCGCGGTGTGGCTGGAATCTGACGCCACCCGCGCCGCCACCTTGCGGGCGATGGTGCCGATCTGACGCTCCAGGGTCCGCACCCCGGCTTCCCGCGTGTATTCCGTGATCACCCGCCGCAGGGCATCGTCCGTGATCTGGAGCAGCTCGGGCTGCAGGCCGTTTTCCTCGAGCTGCCGCGGCACCAGGTAGAGCCGCGCGATGTGCACCTTTTCCTCTTCGGTGTAGCCGCTCAGTGAGATCAGCTCCATCCGATCCAGCAGCGCGGGATGGATGGTCCCGAGCTGGTTCGCGGTGGCGATGAACAGCACCCGCGAGAGATCGATGGGAATCTCCATGTAGCTGTCGCGGAACGCGTGATTCTGGGCGGGGTCGAGCACCTCGAGCAGCGCCGCGGACGGGTCCCCTTGCATGCCGACCGTGACCTTGTCGATCTCGTCGAGCATCAGCACCGGGTTGGCCGAGCCCGCGGTCTTCAGCGCCTGCACAAGGCGTCCGGGCATCGAGCCGATGTAGGTGCGCCGGTGCCCGCGGATCTCCGCCTCGTCTCGGACGCCGCCGAGCGAGATCCGGACGAACTTCCGGTTCATGGCGCGGGCGATCGACTGGCCGAGCGAGGTCTTGCCGACGCCGGGAGGGCCGACGAAGCAGAGAATCGGGCCGCGAATTCTTGCCGCGCTGCGCTCGCCGCCCTGATCCCCCTGCGACTGCCGCAGCTTCTGCACCGCCAGGTATTCGACGATCCGCTCTTTGACCTTGTCGAGGTCGTAGTGATCCTCGTCCAGGACCCGTCGCGCCTCGATCGGATCGAGGCGATCCTCGGTCGTCGTCGCCCAGGGAACGTCGAGCACCCAGTCGAGATAGGTGCGGATCATCTGGTATTCGGGGGATGCCGGCGTCATCCGCTCCAGACGGTCGACTTCGCGAAGGGCAATGCTCGCCACTGATTCGGGCAGCTTCGCGTCGACCACCCGCTGGCGGAGCTGCACGGCCTCGCCTTCGCCCTCCCCGAGCTCAGACTGAATCGCCTTGAGCTGCTGGCGCAGCATGTACTCGCGCTGCGCGTCGGTCATCTCCTTCTCGGCCTTGGACTGAATCTGCCCCTTCAGTTCCAGCACCTCGATTTCGCGGGTGAGCGCCATCGCCACCGCGTCCAGCTTGACGGTGAGGCTGTTCTCTTCCAGCAGCTTCTGCTTGTCCTCGGCCCGCATGTCGAGCAGGCTCGCGAGGATGTAGATGATGCGGAGCGGATCGTCGATCGACGAGACCAGGGTCTTGACGTCGGCAGAGAGCCCGGTGGCGAGGGAAAGCGCCCGATCGACGAGCTCCTGCAGCCGGCGCACGTGCGCCTCGATCTCGATGGTGCGGTCCGAGGACTCGGGCAGGGTCTTGATGAGCGCGGTCAGGACGCCGGCATCGTTGCTCAGGAACTCGGCGCGAACCCGCACCAGCCCTTCGACCAGCACGCGCATGCCGCCCGGCGACTTCACCATCTGCCGGATGACGCCGACGGTGCCGACGCGGTGCAGCTCGTCGAGGCCCGGCTCCTCGGCCTCGGACTTCTGCATCAGCAGGAGGACGAGCCGATCGCCGGCCAGCGCCCGGTTGACGGCTTCGATCGAGATCGGCCGGTTGACGCCAAGCGGTGCGACCGTCAGCGGCAGTACCACCGCATCTCGCAGCGGCACGACGGGGAGCTCGGAAGGAAGTGCCGGATTCGGCGCAGGCTCAGCCATGGGTTGCTTATCCGGCGATTACCAACATTGCCAGGTGTGCCGGGGTGACCAACGTCGAGGGCATCACGGCCGTCATATCCCGGCGATCATAGCCCACCCGGGGTCAGCAGGTCCGTGGCGATCGGGATCACCGCCGGACACATTCGAGTGGCGAAAGCGCATCACAAATCCGGTCAGGGTGCTCAGTACAGACCGGGAATCATCCGCCACTTCACGGCGCGCTGATAGTCGCTGTACTGCGCGCCGAACAGGCGCGCCAGCGCCCGCTCCTCGAACGGTATGGCGATTGCGAGATAGGCGGTACTCACTGCGGCGAACGTGAACCGGGTGAGGGTCATGTGAGGCGCGGCAAAGACGACGAGCGTCCACGCGAAGTAGAGCGGGTGCCGGACGAAGCCGTAGAGCCCGGTAGTGACGAGCGGCACGTGGTCCGGGTCAGGGGACTCTCTGTCAGGGGACACCCGGGGTCTGAAGACCTTAAAGAGCAGCGGCGTAATCTGTAGGCGCGGGGTCTTTAGACCCCGTGCATTCAAGACCGGACGCACCCCAGCGAGATCGAGGACATCCAGCCGCGCCGAGCTCCGCGCCGTCAGCCAGATACCGATCGCCTGAATGACGTATCCCGCACCGGCGATCGCTCCGGTGAGGTGATAGAGCTCTCCAGGGACGTCGCGCCACGCGGCGCAGACCACCAGGAACAGCGCGCTGGCGATCCAGGTGTAGAGCGACCGCTCGAGCGGCGCCGGCAGCAGGGCGGCCACCCGTCCTTTGACCGCCGGCCTGGCGAACACGCTGTGATGCAGCGCGAAGATGGTGAACAGGACGACGTCGATCGCGATTGGCGCGGCGATCGGGCCGGGCGCGACGAGGCTGCCGAATCGGACTAGATAGCAGTAAAAGAAGAACAATAACGAGCCGGCGAAGGCCGCGGCACCGGCCCACGCGAAGACGAGCGCGCCGACCGGGGCGCGCGCTGGCGGTGCGGTCGGTCGGGTCGCTCGCACGAGGGTGGGTATTATAGGCGCTATGTCCCGCAACGGCAGTCCCCGCGTCGCCATCACGGGCATCGGCGTCGTCTCCCCGTACGGCGTCGGCCGCGACTGCTTCTGGCGGCACGTCAGCCGCGGCTGCAGCGCGACCCGCAGCATCGTCGACTTCGACGCCTCGCCGTTCCCGTGCACCGTGGCCGCGCCGGTGCCGCCGGTGACGATCGATGACGATACCGTCGTCCTGGACCGCGCCGGCGACGCGCCGCCGGTTGG
Organism: uncultured Acidobacteriota bacterium; assembly: GCA_963717745.1. GTDB lineage: Bacteria > Acidobacteriota > Vicinamibacteria > Vicinamibacterales > 2-12-FULL-66-21 > JACCXG01. The sequence goes on along the minus strand of CAVQXJ010000029.1, from coordinate 18,728 downwards.
GAAGGCCGATCCCCGCCGGTATTCCAAGGCGTCGCTCATCGCGGTGATCGCCGCGCGGGAAGCGTGGGCGGACGCCGGCCTGCGGCTCAACGAGCCGAACGCCGGGGTGCTGGTCGGCAGCGGTGCCGGCGGCATCGACGTCGCCGAGCGGCAATACGCCGAGTTCTTCGGCGACGGCTGGAAGCGCGTGACGCCGTATGCGATCCCGGTGTCGATCGTCGGCATGATCTCCAGCGAGATTTCGATCTCGCTCGAGCTCCACGGCATCAGCCACGTCGTGTCCACCGGTTGTACCAGTTCCACCGATGCGATCTCGTATGCGGCGTCGCTGATCAGGAGCGGGGAGGCCGACGCCATCCTGACCGGCGGCGCCGACGCCTGCGTCACCCCCGGCATGATCTTCGGCTTCTCGAAGATGCGGGTCGTCGCCACGCGCTACAACGACAATCCGGCGGCGGCGTCACGGCCGTTCGATCGCGGCCGCGACGGCTTCGTGCTCGGCGAGGGCGCCTACATGCTGGTGCTCGAGCGCGAGGATCGCGCCCGCGCCCGCGGCGCGCGGATCTACGCGACCATCGATGGATACGGCTCGACCTGCGATGCCTACCACCGCGTTCAGATGAACCCCGACGGGGAACAGATCGTGCGCGCGATGCGGCTGGCGATCGAGCGCTCGGGCCACGCCGTCGAGGACATCGGCTATGTGAACTTCCACGGCACGTCGACCGTGCTCAACGACGCGACCGAGGCCCGATGCGTGCGCGAGCTGTTCGGCGCGCGCGCGCAGGACGTGCCGGGGTCGTCGACGAAGTCGATGATCGGCCATCCCCAGGGCGCCAGCGGTGCGTCCGGTATCGTCGCGTCGGTCCTCGCGCTGACCCACGACTACCTGCCTCCGACGATCAACCTCGAGACGGCCGATCCCGACTACGGCCTCGACCTGATCCCGACGGTCGGCCGTCCCGCCACGCCGCGCGCGGTGCTCTGCAACTGCCTGGGTTTCGGGTCTAAGAATAGTGCGATGGTTTTGGGGCGAGCATCGTCAAATCCCAAGCTCCAAGCTCCAAATCCCAACCACTCCCAACGTCCAAATCCCAAATAACTCCCAACTCCCAAATCCCAAAGGCTCCACGTCCAACCAAAATGTCCAGACGCAACCTTCGAGAGCGGGTCTCGGGAGCTCCGGGAGCGTTGGGATTTGGGAGTTGGCAGTTATTTGGGATTTGGGAGTATTTGGGATTTGGGGGTTGGGACTTGTTTGGGATTTGGAGCTTGGGAGTGGTTGGGATTTGGATCTTGGAGCTTGGGATTTGACGAGACGTCTCCAGTGGACGACGTGATCGTAGTGGGCGGCGGCCCCGCCGGCGCGGTCGCGGCAATCCTGCTGGCGCGCGCCGGGCTGCGGGTGCGGCTGCTCGAGCGCGCGACGTTTCCACGCGACAAGCTGTGCGGCGACACCCTCAATCCAGGCGCGATCGCGCTGCTGGCCCGGCTGGCGCTCCATCCGGCTGACGACGGACTGCCGATCCGCGGGATGCTGGTCACCGGCCCCGGCGCGGTCCGTGTCGAGGGCTGGTATCCTGCGGGCGTGATCGGTCGCGCCATTCGACGCTCGGTCCTGGATCATCGGCTGCTGCAGTCGGCCGCCGTCGCCGGCGTCGCCGTCGTCGAAGGCGCGCGCGTCGAGGACGTCGTGACGGATGCCCGAGGGCAGGTGACGGGTGTGACGGTCGAGGGGAGCGGCGGGTCGCGGCAGATGGGCGCACGCTTCGTCATCGCGGCGGACGGCCGGTCGTCGCGGCTGGCGCGTGCGCTCGGGTTGGCGCGGTACGCGCGCGCGCCCCGGCGCTGGGCGGTCGGCGGGTACTTCACCGGGGTGACCGGCTTGGCGCCGCGCGGGGAAATGCACGTGCGGTCGGGTCGCTACATTGGTGTCGCGCCGCTGCCGGATGGCCTCACAAATGTCTGTGTCGTGACCGCGGATCGTTCGGCGCTTCGTGATCCGGGGTCGCTGATGGCGAGCGCGGTTGCGACCGAGCCCGAGCTGGCCGACCGCTTCGCCGCTGCGAAGCTCGAAACCCGCCCGGTGTGCCTGGGTCCACTGGCGGTGGAGTGCCGCGTCCCTGGGATGGCCGGCCTGCTGCTCGCGGGCGACGCCGCGGGATTCATCGATCCCATGACCGGCGACGGCCTGCGGCTGGCGATCCGCGGTGCCGAGCTGGCGGCCGCGGAGTGTCTGGAGTCGCTCACCCGCGGCGACCTGGCCGGCGCGCACCTGCGGCTTGGAGTGCGTCGGCGGCAGGAGCTTGGAGCGAAGCTGCGGTTCAATCGGCTGCTCCGCGCGCTGGCCGGCTCGACGCCGGCGCTTCACGGCGCGGCGCGTGCCACGCGGCTCTCGTCGTGGCCGCTGCGTCACGTGATCCGTTACGTCGGAGACGTGGCCGCCGGATGATTCGCGCCGCGGTGGTCGCGCTCGTGGCGTTCGTGCCGATGATCGGGGAGGCGCGGCGATCGCGGCGGCACGATCGTGCGCTGCTCGCGCTGGGGGCGACCGAGCCGCCGGGCGACGTCTATCGGGTGATGCAGATCGCCTACCCCGGGTGTTTCGTCGCGATCGCCGGCGAGGCCTGGCTGCGCGCGACGCCGCTCGGCGCCTCCTTCATCGCCGGCGCCTGCCTCTTCGCGCTCGCCAAGGGCCTCAAGTACTGGGCGATCGCCACGCTGGGCCCGCGCTGGACGTTTCGTGTGCTGGTGCCGCCGGGGCAGCCGCTCATCGCCGGCGGACCCTACCGCCTGATGCGGCATCCGAACTACGCCGGCGTCGCCGGTGAGATCGTTGGAGCCGCGCTGATCGGCGCCGCCCCGATTGCCGGTGTGGCCTCGCTGCTCGTCTTCGGCAGTCTGATGCTCGCCCGGATCCGGGTCGAAGAGCGGGCGCTCGGAGGGCTGTGATCGCAGACGAGGCTGCTTCGCCGGCGCGGGTCCGTCCTCCTCGGACGGCCATGCTGCTCGACGCGCTGACGCTGGTGTTGCTGGCGGCCGCGGCTCTCGTCGTGGTGGCCGGGCGTCAGGTGTATTTCGGCATCCGGATCGGCTTGCCGCCGATTCCCGTCCTGCTGGTCGCGTCGCTCGTCGTGCTGGCGCTTCGCCACGCACTCTTTCGCGGTGCCGGGATCCTCGCCACGTTCGCGGTCTGGCGGGCGCGCCTCGATTCGTCGCCGGACACCGCTGCCGCGGTCCGCGCATTCGTCTCGACCCGCCTCGCCGTCTTCATCGTCGCGCACTTCGCCGTGGTCACGATCGGGCTGGCGCCGAAGGCCAGCTTCACGCTGGTGTCCGATCCGTTCGGGAACCTGCCGGCGCGGTTCGATGCCGGCTGGTATGGCTCGATCGCGCTCGACGGCTACGAGTGGGATCGTCAGTTCTCGCGGCAGCGGAACTTCGCCTTCTTTCCAGCGCTGCCGATGCTGATGCGGCCGGTCGGCAAACTGATCGGATCTGGTGAACCGGGCCTGCCGCGGGAGCGGCGTATGGTGCGGGCGCTGTGGGCCGGCGTCTTCATCTCGCTCGCGGCGTTCCTTCTGGCGCTGGTGTATCTGGCGCGTCTGACACGCCTGCTGGTGGGCGACGGTGCGGCCAGTGCCGCGCCGCTGCTGCTGGCCGCCTATCCATTTGCGGCGTTCTTCAACGCGCCGTATACGGAAGGGCTGTTCCTGCTGGGATCGGTCGGCGCCTTTTATCACTTTCATCGGCAGCGTTGGGTGGCGGCATCGGTGTTCGGCCTGCTGGTCGGCTTCAGCCGGCCGAATGGCTGTCTGGTCTCCGTCCCTCTGGCGGTGATGGCGCTGCAGCAGATCTGGCAGCAATGGCGCGCGAATCCGGGCATCGCCGGCGCCGGTCGTGCCATTCGCGCAGCGGCTGCTGGTGGCGGCCATGCCGGGGCTCGCGATGTTGGTGTTCACGGCCTACCTCCGCAACTTGACCGGCGTCTGGTTCGCATGGGCCCGCATCCAGGGGGCGTGGGGCAGGGAGTGGGGAACCCGGCCGATCGCGCAGGGCTGGGAGTGGCTGACCACCGAAGGATTGATGCCCGTCTCGCAGGGCGTGCCCTTCGACGTGCTGAACACGCTCGCGGTGCTGTTCGTGATCGTCCTGCTGGTCCCGGTGTTCAGGCGTCTCGGCGCCGCCTACGGCCTGTTCGTCCTGCTGAACCTGGTCCCGCCGATCTTCGCCGGCGGCGCCCTCTCGATGGGCCGCATCTCGTCGACGCTGTTCCCGGTGTTCATCGCCCTCGCGGCGCGCCTGCCGGCGCAGTCGGTGCCGGGATGGGTGGCAGCGTTCGCTGTGCTCCAGGGGCTCGTCGCCACCCTGTTCTTCACGTGGCGCGAGCTCTTCTGATTCCACCGCCTTTCGCCTCCACGCTGCCTTCGTGTCCACGGCGCCTGCGGCGCGCTGGCGCTTCCGCCTTCGCTGAAGCTACGGCGGACAAGTCGCGCGACGGACGACGACGACGACACGACGTCAACTGAGACGGACCCTAGAGCGATCGTGCAGTCACTTCTCAACACGGGACTGCGTCGCGCCAGCGGTGGCGGTTGACGCCGACGCTTGCGCAGCGTGCGGCGACGTGGCCGTTGCTCTAACGTCGTTGTCGTCGTGTCGTCGTGTCGTCGTGCGGCCGCAGGCCGCCAGCGCCAGCAGGCGCCGTGGACATGAATGCAGCGTGACAGCGAAAGACTGCCCGAAGAGCCTGCAGCGACCTACCACAGCCAATCGACGTCTAACGGGTGATGAAGCCCGTTCCGCCACGTAGCCGCGTTCTATAATCGCGGCCAGGCCGACTGACCGACCCAGGACGAACATGCGCACCCCGCGTCGCCTCATTGTCTCGAAGGCGTTTCTTCGCCCCAGCATCGCCTTTGTTCTCTATTTATGTGCCTGGGCGACGTTCCCTCCCGCGTACGCCGGTCAGAACACGCCGTCGGATCCGCAGAGCTTCTCGGCGATGACGCGCCGCGCGATCGCGCGCGGGCGGGCGGCTGAGGCCGAATCGCTCGCGAAACAACGTCCCGCGGGTGATCCCGCCGCGGCGGCGGTGCTCGGACAGCTCGCCATCGTGCGGGGGCAGTACACCGAGGCGACGTCGATTCTCGAGCCGGCCGCGCAGCGCGACCCCGGGGGCGAAGCCGCGCTCCAGCTCGGCCTGCTCCTTCAGCAGCTCGGACAGGCGCAGGCCGCCACCCGGCTGCTCAGCCAGGTGCTCGACCGCGGATCGAACGGGCCGGACGGCGACGCGCTGTTCCGTGGCGGCGCGCGCTGCCCATGCGCTCGGCCGGCCGCGCGATGCCAATACGCTCTATCGCGCGGCAAACGGCGCCTCCGCCGACCCCGCGATCGATGCGGCCTGGGGCCTGCTGTTTCTCGAGAAGTACAACAAGCCCGAGGCGCTTCGCTCGCTGCAGGACGCCATCAAGGCCGAGCCGGAGTGGGCGCCGGCGCACGCCGGCCTGGCCCGCGTGCTGGCGGACGAGAATCCGCCGGCCGCCGCCGCCTCGGCGCGGCGTGCGCTCGAGATCGACAAGCAGCTCGCCGACGCCCATCTCCTGCTCGCGGAGCTCGATCTCAACAACTCCAAGTACGACGACGCCCGCGCGAAGATTCAGACGGTGCTGGAGATCAATCCGTCACACCTGGAAGCGCGGTCGTGGCTCGCGGCGATCGGCTACGTCCGGGACGATCCGGCCGCCTTCGACGCCGAGGTCAAGCGGGTGCTGGCCGTGAATCCCGCCTATGGCGACGTCTACCGGGTGGCCGCCGATCTCGCGGCCCGGAACTACCGCTTCGAGGAGGCGGTGGCGCTGGCCCGGCGTGCCCTGGCGCTCGATCCCGCGAACAACCGCGCCTACGGCGATCTCGGCATGCATCTGATGCGGACCGGCGACGAAGTGGAAGCCAAGCGCGCGCTGGAGCGGTCCTTCAACGCCGACCCCTTCGACCAGGTCACCTACAACCTGCTGTCGTTGCTCGACTCGCTCGACAAGTTTGTCGTCGAAAAGAGCGGCGATCTGATCTTCAAGTTCGATCCCGGCGAGGCGCCGATCATGCGGGAGTACGCGATCCCGCTGGCGCACGACGCGGTGAAGACGCTGTCGGCCAAGTATCAAGTCACCCTCAAGGGGCCGATCCTCATCGAAGTGTTCCCGAAACACGACGACTTCGCCGTCCGCACCCTGGGATTGCCGGGCATGATCGGCGCGCTCGGCGCCTGCTTCGGGCGGGTGGTGACGATGGACTCGCCCAAGGCCCGCGAGCCGGGCACGTTCTCGCTGGCAGGCGACGCTGTGGCACGAGCTGACGCACGTCGTCACGCTCCAGCTCTCCAATCAGCGGGTGCCGCGCTGGCTGACCGAAGGGATCTCGGTCTACGAGGAAAACAAGGCCCGGCTGGAATGGGGCCGGGAGATGGAAGTGCCGTTCGCGATGGCGCTGCAGCGAAAGGAGACGCTGAAGCTCAAGGATCTGAATGCCGGCTTCACGCGTCCCGAAACCATCGCGCTCGCGTATTACCAGGCGTCGCTGCTCGTCGACCACATCGTCACCGCTTTCGGGCAGGACGCGCTGCGGCGGCTGCTGGTGGCTTACGGAGAGGGTCTCGAGGGTGAGGCGGCGCTCGCCAAAGGACTGGGCGCGTCCACCGAGAAGCTGCAGGCCAGCTTCGATGCGGCAATCGAAACACGCTTCGCGGGGCTGCTGTCGGCGCTGCGCGCACGTCCCTCGACCGATGGTCCGAGCGCGCCGAAGCCCCAGGGAAACCTCGCCGAGTTGAAGGCCGCTGCCGAGGCGGATCCTTCGAGCTTTTCGGCGCAGCTCGTGCTCGGGCGCGCCATGGCTGAAGCCGGCGACAAGGCCGCGTTCGAACCGCTCGAGCGTGCGGCCGCGCTGGTGCCGGTCGCGACCGGCGAGGGCAGTCCGCACGCGGTCATGGGCCGTCTGGCCGAGAAGCTCGGCGATGTCCCTCGGGCGATCAAGGCGTATCGGGCCCTGCTCGACCACGATCACACGGCGATCGACGCCGCGCGCAAGCTGGCGGCGCTGGCGGAGAAGAGCGGCGACGAGGCCGTGCTGCGATTCGCCTGGGACCGCGTGGTGGCGCTCGATCCCTTCGACGGCGTCGCGCACAGCGGGGCCGGACGGCTGGCGCTGAAAGGGAAGAACGCCGGCATCGCGGCCCGTGAATTCAAGGCAGCGCTGGCCACCAACGTCCCGGACAAGGCCGGCGCCCACTGCGATCTGGCGGAAGCCTATCTGCTGGCCGGACGACCGGCCGACGCGAAGAAGGAGGCCCTGTCCGCGCTGGAGATCGCGCCGACCTTCGAACGGGCGCAGGACTTGCTTCTGCGAGCGGTCGAGGCAAAGTAAAAGGTGCGCGTGCTGACGGCGGGCGTGGGATTGTTGGCGCTGGGAGCGCTGACGATGCTGGACGCGCAGCCGGCGGTCCGGCCCCGACGCGCGCTTCGCCGGCCTCCAGTGGACGTTCGCCCGGATCCGCTACGACGCGTTCACGCTCCCCCCGGGCCGGCGCTACGACATCTACGACGAGCCCTGGACCATCGATTTTCCCGCCGCCGAGCAGAACCTGTCGCGCCGGCTCCGCACCGTCACGTCGATTCAGGTCAACGAGCCGGTGGTGCTCACGCTCGAGGATCCCGAGCCTCTGGAACTACCCCTGGATCTACATCGTGGAGCCCGGGAACCTCCGGATGAAAGAAACGGAAGTCGCGAACCTGCGTGAGTTCCTGCTGCGCGGCGGCACGCTCACCTTCGACGACTTCCACGGGCCGATCGAATGGGACAACCTCCAGCGGGAGATGAAGCGGGTGTTCCCGAACCGCAAGATCGTCGAGCTGCCGGCGAGCCATCCGATCTATCGCTGCTTCTACCAGATCGACGGCTATCCGCAGACGCCCGGCCTCGGCTCGTTCCTGCAGGGCCGGACCTGGGAGAAGGGGGGATTCGAGGCGAAGCTGCGCGCCATCGAAGACGACAACGGCCGCGCGATGGTCCTCATCAACTGGAACACCGACATGGGCGACGGCTGGGAATGGTCGAACGCCGCCGAATATCCGGGATACGTGAAGTTCACGGCGCAGGCCTACCGGATGCAAATCAACGAAATCGTCTATTCGCTGACCCACTGATGCACATGCCCACGCCTTCGACCGATCTCGCGGCCGTCGCCGAACGGGTCGCCGCCGGGCGCGAGCGCATCCTCGACGAGATCCGCAAGGTCATCGTGGGGCAGGACACCGTCATCGACGAAGTGTTGATGGCGCTGTTCACCGGCGGCCACTGTCTGATCACCGGCGTGCCGGGTCTCGCCAAGACGCTGCTGATCAAGACCGTCGCGCAGATCCTCGATCTCTCGTTCAAGCGGATCCAGTTCACGCCGGACCTGATGCCGGCCGACATCACCGGCACCGAGGTGCTCGACGAACAGGACGGGCACCGCTCGCTGCGGTTCGTGAAGGGGCCGATCTTCGCCCAGATCCTCCTTGCCGACGAGATCAACCGCACGCCGCCGAAGACGCAGGCGGCGCTGCTCGAGGCGATGCAGGAGTACCACGTCACCGCGGCGGGCCGGACCTATCCGCTCGAACGGCCGTTCTTCGTGCTGGCGACCCAGAACCCGATCGAGCTCGAAGGGACCTATCCGCTGCCCGAAGCCCAGCTCGATCGCTTCATGTTCAACATCGTCATGACCTACCTCCCCGAAGACGAGGAGGTGCGGGTCGTGACCCAGACCACCAGCGCGGTGACGCACACGCCGTCGCAGGTGTTGAGCGGCGCCGAGATCCTCGAGATCCAGCAGCTGGTGCGGCAGGTCGTGGTGTCCGAGGACGTGGCGCGCTACGCGGTGCGGCTGGTGGATGCGTCGCGTCCGGGCCGCCAGAGCGACCACGACTTCGTCCGCGAGTGGGTGAAGTGGGGGGCCGGCCTCCGCGCCTCGCAGTCGCTCATCCTCGCCGGCAAGGCCCGGGCGCTGCTGAACGGCCGCTATCACGTGTCGGTGCCCGACATCCGCGCGCTGGCGCGGCCGGTGCTGCGGCACCGCATCATCCCGAATTTCTACGCCGAGTCCGAGCGGGTCACGTCGGACACGATCGTCGAACGCCTCCTCGAGGCGGTCCCGACCCCACGCAGCGGAATGTAGCCATGGCCGCCCCCGCTCCCTCGCGCGATCTGCGTTTTCTCGACCCCGAAGTCCTGTCGCGGCTGGGGACGATGGAGCTGAAGGCGCGGACGGTGGTCGAGGGCTTCCTCGCGGGGTTGCACCGCAGTCCCTACAAAGGGTTCAGCGTCGAGTTCGCCGAGTACCGGCAATACCTCCCCGGCGACGATCTGTCGACGCTCGACTGGAAAATCTACGCGCGCAGCGATCGCCACTACGTCAAGAAGTTCGAGGAGGAAACCAACCTCGAATGTCACGTGCTGCTCGACGTCAGCGCCTCGATGGCGTACCGCGGGTCGGCGCCGATGAGCAAGCTCGAATACGGATCGGTGCTGGCGGCGTCGCTGGCGTTCCTGATGCACCGGCAGCGGGACGCGACCGGACTGATCGCGTTCGACGACCGCATCACGTTCAGGCTGCCGGCCGGGGCCCGAGGCGGCCACCTCCACGCGCTGCTGCTGGCGCTGGAGCGGCTGCAGCCCGGGCGGCGATCCGGCGCGGCGCGGCCGCTCCGGCAACTCGCCGAGGCGCTGGTCAAGCGCAGCCTCATCGTCGTCATCTCGGACCTGCTGGAGGACTCCGAGCCGGTGATCAAGGGGCTGCGCCACTTGAGAGCCCGCGGCTCGGAAGTGATCGTCTTCCAGCTGCTCGATCCGCACGAGCTCACCTTCCCGTTCCAGGGACCGGCCAGGTTTCGCGACGTGGAGAGCGAGGAAGAGCTGCTCGCGGACGGCGCGGCGGTGAGAACGTCGTATCTGCGTCAACTGGCCGGACTGACGCTCCAGTACGACCGCGGATTGCGCGGCGCCGGCATCGACTACGTGCAGATCGACACCTCGCAGCCGCTGGACTTCGCGCTGCTCACCTATCTCGCCGCGCGGCAGCGGCGGAAGTAGCGAGACGCCATGTCCTTCCTCTATCCCGCGTTCCTGATCGGCGCGCTGGCCGCGGCCATCCCGATCGTGCTGCACCTGCTGCGGCGCGACGTGGCGCCGGAGGTGCCGTTCACCGCGGTGCGTCTGCTGCGCCGCTCGCCGCTCGAGCAGACGCGGCGCCGGCGGCTGCGCGATCTGCTGCTGCTCGCGGCGCGGGTGGCGGCGCTGATGCTGCTCGCCGCGGCGTTTGCGAGGCCCTACCTGACCGCGGCGCGCCGGCGGTCCGACGATCGAGATCATTGCCGTCGATCGCTCCTACAGCATGGCCGCTCCTGGACAGTTCGAACGGGCGCAGGCCGAGGCGCGCAGCGCGATCGCGGCCGCCGGCCGGGGCCGGCGCATCGCGGTGATCGCGTTCGACGATCGAGCGGTCGTGGTCGCGATGCCGGGCGGTCCCGGCGAGGCCCGCGCCGCGGTGGACGCCTTGCGGCCGACCTATGGGTCGACCCGCTTCGGCGCCGGTGTTCGAGCGAGCGATCGAGCTGAGCGACCGAGACGAGGCACGGCTGGTGATTGTCAGCGATCTGCAGCGAGGTGGCTGGGAGAGCGCGGCGCCGGCCACGGTACCGTCGTCGCTCCAGGTCGAGGCGCGCCGGGTCGACGCGCCGGCGGGGAACCTCGCGGTGACGCGACTCCGCCGGGATGCTGACAGCATTCGCATGGAGATCCGGAATGCGGGCGCGGCTGCCGTCTCAGGTACCGCTCGTCTTGCCGTGGACAATCGCCCGGCCGCGACCGCGCCGTTTGCGGTGCCGGCTTCGTCCAGCGCCGAGGTGATCGTTCCGTATCGGGCGCCGGCCCGCGGCATCCTGTCGGCCGAGATCGACGAGCCGTCGGGATTCCCGTTCGACAATCGCCGATTTCTGCTGCTCGATCCGACCGGCCGGCCTCACGTGACGATCGTCGCCGACGCGGCGAACCAGTCGGGGTTCTACGCGACTCGCGTGCTGCAGTCCGCCGACGGCGAGACCGGCTTCGACGTGCAGACGGCGTCCCCGGCCGCGCTCGGCACTGTCGACTCCGAGCAGCTGGCACAGCAGTCGGTGTTGATGCTGCTCTCCACCCGCAACCTCGATCGGCGCGGGCGCGAACGCCTGGCCACCTTCGTGCGGCAGGGCGGCGGTCTGCTGATCGCCGCATCGGCGGACATCGATCCGTCCGCGGTGGCGGCGGCGATGTCCTGGCCGGACTTCTCGGCGACCGAACAAGCCGCCGGCGCGGTGCTGGCGGCGACCGATCTGCGCCATCCGATCTTCCGTCCGTTTGGCGGGCTGGCGGCGAACCTGGGTCAGGTGCGATTCGCCCGCACCTGGAAGGTGCGGCCGGATGGATGGGACGTCGCGGCCCGGTGGACCAACGGATCTCCGGCGCTGCTCGAGCGCCGCGAAGGCAATGGCCGGGTGGTGCTGTTCACGTCGGACATCGATCGGCGGTGGAACGACTTTCCGCTGAACCAGGCGTTCGTGCCGTTCGTGATCGAAGCGGTGCGCCACGCGGCGGCGCTGACCGAATTGCCGGGCGAGTATGCGATCGCGGATGTGCCGTCCGGTGGACGGCCGGAGCCGGGTGTGCAGACGCTTGGAGACGGACGACGGATCACCGTCAATGTGGATCCCCGCGAGAGCGCGATCGCGTCGCTGACGCCGGCCGAGCTCAAGGCCGGGCTCGCGGCTGTGTCCGCGCCGGCCGCGGCATCGCCGGGCCCGCCGCTGGAACGCCAGGCGCAGCAAGCCGAAGGCACGCAGAACCTCTGGCGGTACGGACTGTTGCTGATGCTGGCGGCGCTCGTCGGCGAATCGATGGTCGGGCGGACGGGGTGACGTCGCTGTCAAGGGAAAAGGCAGAAGGGACAAGGGAGAACGGCGAAGTGATGGAAGGACACGACGAACTGCGGGCGCTGCTGGCGCGCATCAGGCGCCGGTGGTTCGTGCTCGCCGCGCTCGGCGCGGTCGCGCGCGCGGCGTCGGCGGCCGCGGTGCCGATCGTTGCCGCGGCCGTGGCCGCGTGGCTGGTGTCGCCCACCGGCTGGCGGCTGGTCTCCCTGATGGCAGTGGCCACCGCCGCCTCCGTGGCGGCCGCGTTGATCGTCGTGTTCCGCATGCCGCGCCGCCCCGACGATTGCCAGGTCGCCAGATTCGTCGAAGAGCGGACCGGCGCATCGGAGGTTGCACCGGCGCTGTGCGACACGTTGACCAGCGCGGTCCGGGTGATTGAATCGCCCGAGCAGCACACCGGGGGGTTCGGCGCACTCCTCATCGATCGCGCGCTCGGCGCCCTGCGCGATATCGATCCGGCGGCGGTCGTTCCGCGGGAGCGGTTGCGCAGGTCAGGGCTGACCGCATTGGCCGGCGTCGCTCTGCTGGCGGTGGCCCTCGTCCTGGCGAAAGCGCCCCTGCTGCGCGCCGGCGCCACGGCCTGGGTCGCCTGGTTCCCGCACACGGTTCAGATCGACGTCTCGACCGGCAATGCCCGGGTCGCCGCGGGCCAGCCGCTCCGCATCGCCGCGACCGTCCGCGGGCGTGGCGTGGGCGTCCTGTCGCTGGCGCCGTCGCTGGTCGTGAGCGCGAACGGTCAGCAGCGAACCGTGCCGATGTCGGCATCCGGCGATGGTTTCAGCTACACCATCGCATCGGTCGATCGCAGCTTCGAGTATCGCGTCGTCGCGGGCTCGTCGGCATCACGCGCATTCTCGGTGACCGCGTTGTTCCCGCCGCGCGTGACCTCGATTGACCTCACCTACGAATACCCGGAGTTCACCGGCCTGAAGCCGCGTGACGAGAAGAACGGCGGCGACGTCTATGCGCCGGCTGGAACCCGGGTGCGGTTGCTGGTGCACGCGGACAAGGCGCTGGCGTCGGGCGAGCTGGCGATGTCGGGTGGCACCCCGGTCGCGATGCAGGCGCACGATCGGACCGCGGCCGCCGAGCTCGTGCTCGCCGCGGACGGTGGGTACCGCGTGCGGTTGACCGACGCGGATGGTCTGGGATCGGTAGGGGAGGTCGAGTACTTCATCCGGGTCATGGACGATCGACCGCCGGCGGTGCAGATCGTGCGGCCCACCGACGATCAGGGCATCACGCCGCTGCAGGAAGTCGCGGTCGAGGCGCGGGCGGACGACGACTACGGGATCGCGCAGTTCGATCTGGTCTACAGCGTGGCCGGCCGCGCCGCGAAGACAGTGCCCTTCACGCAGGTCTCGGGGACGGACGTCGCGCGCATCGGCACGCATCTGATCGCGGCCGAGGAGCTGGGCGTGCAGCCCGGTGACGTGATCGCCTACTACGCTCGCGCCCGGGATGTGGCGCGCGGCAAGCGGTCGAGCGAGACTCGCAGCGACATGTTCTTCCTCGAGGTGAAGCCGTTCAACGAGGAGTTCGTGCAGGCGCAGAGCCAGGGGATGGGCGCGGGCGCCTCGGCCACCCAGATCGACACGCTGATCGCCGCGCAGAAGGAAATCATCAACGCCACCTGGAATCTGGAGCGCCGGTCGGGCGCCGGACGATCAACCGAGGATCTGAAGGCCGTGGCCGACGCGCAGGCGGAGTTGAAAGGCCGCGCCGAGCAGATCGCGGGCCGCGGCCCGCGCGGGGCGCGCGGGCTGTTTCCACAACAGCATCCAGCCTCCGCGCTTTAGCGGCCGCGGCGGCGGCCGTGATCCGGTCGCGGCGGCGATCGACGCGATGGCCCAGGCGGTCGAGCACCTGCAGGGCGCGAGGACCGCTAACGCCATTGAGCACGAGATGGCGGCGCTCCGGGGGCTGCTCCAGGCGCAGGCGGAGGTGCGACGCCGTCAGGTCATGCAGCAGTCCGCGAGCGCCGCGGGTCAGGGAGGATCGAATCGCAGCGATCGGGACCTGTCGGCGCTCTTCGATCGCGAGCTGCAGCGGCAGCAGCGGACCAACTATGAGACGCCGCCGCAGGCGGCCGAAACGCCGCCGCAGAACGAGAGCGAGCTGCTCGACCGGATTCGCGAGCTCGCCCGCCGCCAGGCGGAGCTGGCGGCGCGCCAGCGCGAGCTGGCTGGCGCCAGTCTTCCCGCCGAGGAGTTGAAGCGCCAACTCGAGCAGTTGAGTCGCGAACAGGAGGAGCTGCGCCAGCAGGCGGAGGCACTGCAGAACGACGTCAAGCGTTCGGCTTCGGCGAATGCCGGCCGCGGGCGCGGTGGCGCGTCCTCCGGGTCGAGCGGCGACATGCAGCGGGCGGCTGAGCAGATGCGGAGCGCCGCGAACGAGATGCAGCGGCAGAACGCCGGCGGCGCCGCGGCCAGCGGCGAAAAGGCCGCGGACGCGCTGCGGCAGCTCGAACGGCAGATGCGCGGGTCCAGCGCCGACGCGCGGCAGCGCACCGCCGGCGAGCTGCGGCTGGAAGCGCAGCAGATCGCCGACGCGCAACGTCGCGGCGCCGCCGAGGCAGCGCGTCTCGAGAAGGAGCGGACCGGCAGCGGCACCGACCGCGCGACCGCCGATGCGCTCAAACGGCTGGCGGCGGAGAAGGACAAGCTCGCCGATCGGATCGACCGGCTGCAGGAAGGGGCGCGCGACGCCGAGCGGAGTGCGCCCGGCGCCGAAGGCGCGCCGCTGCGCGAGGCGGGGCGGCAGCTTCAGGGACAGCAGGCGGGTGCCCGGATGCGCGAGTCCGCGCAGCAGCTGCGCGATCGCGCCGCGGCCGGAACCGGTGCCTCGCAAGCCGGCACGGAGCGTCAGACCGCTGGCGCGACGCCTTCGACTGCGCAACGCGAGCAACAGCTCACCCGCACGCTCGAGTCGGTCGCCGATGCGTTGAACGGCGGCGGGCCGGATGACGGACGAAAGCTCGCTGACCAATTGGATCGCACCCGTGAGATGCGCGACCGGCTCAACGGGCTGGAGCAGCAACTCCGCAGCGCGGAAGCACAGGCCGCGGCCGGCCGGTCCGGCGACGGCCGCGCCGGAACGCCGAGCCCCGGTGCCGCGCGGGGCCGCGAACAGGGCGGACGTCAGGCAGGGCAGGGATCGGGATTCCGGGAACGGGTCGGGTGCGGTCCAGCAGGCCCGCGAGACATACGCCCGTGAGTTGCAGCGATCGCGTGAGTCTCTGGGCCGCATGCGCGCCGAGCAGCGCGGGCTCGGGGGCTCGACGCCGGAACAGCACGAGTACAGCCTCTCTTCGCCCGGCAACGAGTCGTTCAAACAGGATTTCGGCAGCTGGGAGTCGCTGCGCAAGGACATCGATCTCGCGCTCGAGCAGTTCGAGGCGGCGGCATCCGCCCGTCTTGCCCCCAAGGCCGCCGATCGCTTGAGCGGCGGCGGCAACGAGCGGATTCCCGACGCCTATCGTCCGGTCGTGTCCCGCTACTTCGAGTCGATCGCGAAACCCGCCGTGCGGCGTCCGCCAGAGAAGAAGTGACGTGACCTTCGCGAATCCGCTGTCGTGGTGGGCGCTGGTGCTGGTCATCCTCGGCGCCGGCGCTGCCGCCGGGCTGGCCTACTGGCGAGCGCGCGTCACGACTCCGCGCCGGACCATTCTGAGCACCGTGCGGTTCATCACGCTGCTGCTGGTCGTCGTCCTGTTGATGCGCCCGGTGGCGCGCACAAGCCGGGATGACGCGACGCACACCGTGGTGCCGGTGCTGATCGACGTGTCGCGGAGCATGGCGATCGAAGACGCGGATGGTCAGCGCCGCATCGATCGCGCACGCCAGCTGCTCGAGTCGCAAATCCTGCCGGCGCTGGCCGGCGGCTTCCGTGCGGAGGTGCTGGCATTCGGCGCCGGCCTCGCGCCCGCAACCGCGCAGTCGTTGACCGCCTCCGCACCGCGCAGCGATCTGACCGGTGCCCTTCGCGAGACCGCAGAGCGCTTTCGCGGCCAGACCGTGGCCGGGATCGTCCTGCTCTCGGACGGTGGCGACACGAGCGCCGCCGACAACCGCGCTGGAGATGCCGGCGCCCCCGTCTTTCCGATCGGGATCGGCACGCTGACGGTGGGACGCGATCGGGAAGTGCTGAGCGTCACTGCGGCTGAAGCGGTGCTGGACGATTCGCGGCTCGATCTCGCGGCGTCCGCGGTGAGCCATGGCCATGGAGTCGCGCCGATCGAGCTGCGGCTGCTCGAGAACGGCCGGCCGATCGAAGTCCGCCGCGCCATTCCGGCGGCCGACGGCGCGCCGGTGAGCGAAGTGTTCCATGTGACCGCGAGCCGCGACGCGGCGACGGTCTACACCATCGAGATCCCGGCCGCTGCCGGCGAGCTGGTGCCCGAGAACAACACCCGCAGCGTGATGGTGCAGCCGGCGTCGCGGCCGCGCCGCGTGCTGCTGGTCCAGGGCGCGCCCGGGTTCGAGCACTCGTTCCTGCAGCGCGCCTGGAGCGGCGACCGCGGCCTCGCGATTGACTCGGTGGTCCGCAAGGGCAAGAACGAGCAGGGCGGCGACACGTTCTACATCCAGGCCGCTGCCGCCCGGAGCGCGTCGCTGGCGTCCGGATATCCGGCATCGCGAGAGGAACTGTTCGCTTACGACGCCGTAGTGCTCGCCAACATGGAAGGGGCCGCGCTCGGCGCCGATCAGCTCGAGGCGACGCGGGACTTCGTCGGCAAGCGCGGCGGCGGCCTGCTGGTGCTCGGCGCGCAGTCGTTCGTGCGCAACGGGCTGGCCGACACCGCCCTCGAAGACGTGCTGCCGCTCGATCTGTCCGACCGCGGGCGCGGCGTGCTCCAGGCTTCGACAGGATCGACGCGTGGGGCCAACCGCGTCGAGCTGACCGCGGCCGGCGAGGCGCATCCCATCATGCAGCTGACCGGCGCGATCGAGGAGACGCGCAAGCGCTGGGAAGTGGTTCCCGCGCTCGCGTCGGTGTCGTCGGTCGGCGGCCCCCGCCCCGGCGCGAACGTGCTGGCGGTGACCAGTGGCCCCGGCGGCGCCTCCCGCGCGCTGGTCGCGGTCCAGCGCTACGGCGTCGGGCGGTCGATGGTCTTCACCGGCGAGGCGTCGTGGCGCTGGCGGATGATGCTGCCGGCCAACGATCGCTCCTACGACACGTTCTGGCGCCAGTCGGTCCGGTGGCTGTCCCTGACCGCGAGCGATCCGCTCAGTCTGACCGCCCCCGCGGCGGCGACGCCCGGCGAGCTGGTGACCTGGCGCGTCGCCGCACGCGGTGCCGACTTCGAGGCACTGCGAGGCGCGACCGTCGGGGTTCGCATTACCTCGCCGGACGGCCGCGTCGAGACGCTGCCCGCGGCTGCAGAGGGCACGGGCCTCGCGGACGGGGTGTTCGTCGCGAAACAGCGGCCAGGCGGGGCGGGTGTCTACCGGGCCGTGGGGGAGGTCCGGGTCAACGGTCGAACCACGACGACCGCCGCGGTCTCGCTGCTGGTGGGCGGTGCCGACAGCGAGATGACCGATCCGCGTCTCAACCTGCGGGTCCTGCAGCGCGTGGCGAGCGGATCCGGCGGCAGACTGATCCAGCCCGCGGAGATGGCCGGTCTGGTCGAGCAGCTGCGCGCCGCGGTGCCCGCCGCGCGCGTCGCGTCCCGCCGCGATCTCTGGCACAACGGCTGGTCGTTCGGCCTGATCGTCGTGCTGCTCGCGGCCGAATGGACGCTGCGGCGCCGGTGGGGGCTGCGGTGAATCGCCGGTCTGCCACGCTCACGCTCGTATGGCTGCTCGCGATGGGCAGCGCCGCCGCTGCCGAGGACCGCTACGCCATCATCGTCGCCGGCGCGAGTGGCGGCGCGTCCTACGCGCAACAGTACAGCGGCTGGACCAAGGCGCTGTCGCAGGCCTTGATCGAGCGTCTCGGATTCGACGCCGCGCACGTGACGACGCTGGGCGATACGGCGGAGGAGACCACCGCGGCCACGGCCGTGAATCTGCGGCGCGCGATCGCGGATCGCCGATCGCAGCTCCAGCCGGACGACCTGTTGTTCCTGTTCCTGGTCGGCCACGGCACCTTCGACGGCGTGCACGCCAAGTTCAATCTGGTCGGACCCGATCTGGAAGTCGCGGAGTGGGCAACGATGCTGCGCGGCGTGCCCGGGCGTCTCGTGATCGTGAACAGCGCACCGGCCAGTTCGCCCTTCATCGAACGGCTCGCGGGCCCGCGGCGGATCGTGATCTCGGCGACCGACTCGGTCGCGCAGCGCTTCGACACCGTCTTCCCTGAGTACTTCATCGCCGCCTTCGGAGACGACGGCGCCGACATCGACAAGAACGGCCGGACGTCGGTGTGGGAAGCGTTTGCCTGGGCCGCGGGCGCGGTCCGCCGCTACTACCAGGAGCGCGGCCAGTTGCCGACCGAGCGCCCGCTGCTCGACGACAACGGCGACGGCGTCGGCCGCGAAGCCTCCGCGCAGGGGCTCGACGGCGCGGTCTCGAGCCGCACCTATCTGGCGCCCGCGGCCGCGGGCGCCCTTCCCACAGACGAGGTGCTGGTGGAGCTGCTGCACCGGCGGGCGTCGCTCATCGCCGAGGTCGAGGAGCTGCAGGTGAAGAAGGCGTTCATGTCGAGCGACGAATACGCGCGGGAGTTCGAGCGCATCATGGTCGCCCTGGCGAAAGTGGGACGGGACATCCGGAAGCGGAGTCCGAG
>CAVQXJ010000028.1:0-37963 GCA_963717745.1 uncultured Acidobacteriota bacterium | reverse complement strand
GAAGTCTGATCTCCGCGCAACTGGCCCTCATGCGACTCGGACGGAGCTCCCCGTCCGCGCCGACTCGTAGGCCGCGTCGACGATGCGCACGTTGTTCAGGTAGTCGTGCCCGCTCGACTCGAACTCCTTGCCGGACAACATGCAGTCGACGAAATGCCGCTGCAGGAAGAACACGCAGTCCCCGGCAAAGTTCTTTCGCTCGCGCGGGTAATCCAGTTCGACCGCGGCCTGGCCGAGCCGCTTCACCCGGATCGTCGAGCTCGCGTCCATCGTCAGATGACCGCGCGTGCCGTCGATCCGCAGCTCGCCGAATGTGAACCGCGGGTTGTCGGCTTCTGATTCGTTGTAGCGGCTGGCATCCCAGATCGCCGTCGACCCGTTGCGAAACTTCAAGCAGCACCTGTCCCGCGTCTTCGCCACGGATCGCCGGGTTGAGTCGCTTCGTCTCGGCGACCACCGCTGGCCACGTCGCCGAGCAGGAACCGGAACGTGTCGATGAAGTGCACCCCGGTTTCGTAGATCAGCAGACGCGGGTATTCGCGGAAGAACGGCTGGCGCGCGAGGTATGCGTCCTCGCCCCAGCCATCGCCCATCCGCATCAGGAAATGGATGTGCGTGAAGTCGCCGATGTCGCCGCGCAGCTTGAACGTCCTTGATCGCGCGATACCACGGCTGCCAGCGGAAGTTCTCGTGCACCATGAACCGGACGCTTCGCCGCCGCGCTGTCGACGACGATGCGCTCGGCTGGCTTCGTAGGTCGGCGCCAGCGGCTTCTGACAGATGATGTGGATGCCGCGCGCCGCCGCGAACCCGCACATCTCCTCGTGCGTCTCCGGCGGCGTGATGATGTCCACGAAGTCGGGACGTTCGCGGTCCAGCATCTCCTTCCAGTCGCCGTAGAACCGCGGGATGCCGTACTGCGCCATCAGCGCCCGGGCGCGCTCCTCGGTGCGGTTGTAGATCGCGACGATCTCGACTTCCGGGATGCGGGTCCACGCCTCGTACTGAAACGGGGCGAAATATCCCGCGCCGATCCCGACGCCGCGCAGTCTGCGTGGCTCCGCCATTGCGGTTCAGCGGCGGACGACAACCAGCCAGTCCTCTTCCGGGCTGCTGGGGCGGCATCCCGAGCGCGGCTTTCCCGCCTGCCGTCACCGACGCGACGGAACCGCGCTTCAGGGCGCCGCCGCTGCGCGGGTCGAACCAGCTGACGTTGAACTGGCCGGTGACCCCGGCGAGATCCAGGGCCGCCGATCCGCCGTTGGGCAGGTAGACCAGATAGACCTCACCGGCCTTCGCGAAGCAGAAGACGCTGTTGTCGTTCGTCGAGTTGCCGACCAGCAGGTCCGCGTTGGTCATGTCCCAGAACGGAATCTTCTCGTCGCGGAAGAACCCCAGCGCGATCCGTGCGTAGTCCCACGACTTGTCGCGGCTGCGGAAATTCTCGAGGGTGAGATCGTTGTCCGGCAGGACGTAGCCGAAGTAGTACTCGACGCCGGCGCCGCCGGCCGTCAGGTTGCCCCACAGCGTCAGCTTCCGGATGTCGTGGAGCGACTGGACCGTGTTCCCCTGATTGTCCTTGCCCGTGAATCCCGGGTAGCCCGGATCCGGCGGCACGCCGGTGCTCGCCGATCCCTGCTCGTCGTTCGCCACCACCCACGGCACGCCCGCCGCCGCCGATCCGCGAACCCAGCGGGCCGTCTGCTGGTGCGCGGCATTCCAGGAGTTCTGGAGCGACAGGCCCTGAAGCAGGGTCTGCCCCAGGTGCGGCTGGTAGACGTCCTCCTGCTGATTCGGGAAGGTGTGCACCACGACGATGTGGTCGTAGGGGTCGACGTCGTGGATGTACTGCGCCATCGCGCGCTGCTGCACCGTCGTCTGGGTGTTTTCCTCGCCCATGTTCCAGTTGAGCGCGAGCTCGTGGCCGAACCGGGCGATCAGCTCGCGGAGATACAGCCGGCGCTCGCGCCCGGTGTCACCACAGTCGAGCGAGGCGGGCACCGGACATGGGGCGGCACGGCCTGCCCTCGTCCCCCGGCACCACGGCCTTCCGGCGCGGCGCCCGCGGGGTCGCGCGCCGCCCCCCCGCCGCCCCGTCCACCCATGCCGCCGCCCGTGCCGTCATCATTCTCCTGCTCCTGGAGCTTGAAGTGCAGGTAGATGCCCTTGGCCTGGGCGTGATCGAAGACGATCTGCCACTGATCCAGCTTGGAGACGTCGTAGTGGAACTTGTCGTCGCGATCGACGAAGGGCCAGACGTTGTCGCCGTCTCCCCCGGCGTTGTACGGCATCAAGGACATCGCGTTCATGCCTTTCGACGCCAGGTAGTTGATGGCGCCGATCAGCGCTTTGCCCTTGGCCTTGCCCCACGTGGGATCACCGGTCTTCCAATCCTGGACGTGCGGCGCGTAAGCGTGGATCGCGGTCTTGAGCGTGCGCGGGTTGTCGAAATCCTCGTACGCGAGCAGCGTTTCCGGCGAGTCGGGGCCTGCCTTCAGGAAGTACTCACCAGATCCGGCGAATCGCAGATAGTGCTTGCCGACGTACTGCAGCCGGCCCTTCGCGCGGAAATCGGGTGCGGCCTTGTTCGACGCGGTCACCTCGAACGATCCGGTGGCGCCGTCCACCGGAGCCACCGCTTGCCCGGCGGCGCCGGGAGTGATGGCCACGCCGGGCCCGGCGACGAAGGACGCGCGCCAGTTCCAACGGCCAGTCTTGTCCGGCGACAGGTGAACGCGCCATTTATTGCCAGACGTCGCGGAGGTGTTCGCTGCGTCGCCGTCAGCGGCGAAGTAGCCAGGGACCTCGTAGCGCGGAGTGCCGGACTCGTGCGTGAAGGTCACCGTCATCCGGAAGTCGGTGAACGGGTTGGGACTGCTGTCCGTTTCGCTCGCCTGTGGGCCGTTCAAGGTCAGCGTGACCTTGTGCCATTGACGCAGCTCGCCGGAAATCGCCGCGGCGTTCGATGCGCCCGGCTGCCATGCGCTCTGGATCGGGATGCTCGCGACGATCAGAACCGCCGCACTCACAAGTCCTGCTCTCATACTGTCTCGCCTCTCGGTGCACGCGCGTTCCCTTCGCCGGTCACGCTTTCCGGTACACGAAAATGGAGTCGCCACGCTCGTGGGATCCCGTCTCGGACTGAACCCGATCAAAACCGACCGACATGATCAGGACTGGCGACAAGCCACACGCCGCCGGTAGTGGAACGGGCTGGTTGGTCAGGAGCAGTCCGCCACCGCGGAGCATGCTCGCGATGTTGCTGACCGCAAGCGCCTGTTCGAACGGCTCGTAGTAGACGAGCACGTTGGTGGCGACGACCAGATCGTACCGGCTCGCCATCTCGCGATCCGAGAGCCGTTCGAGCACGATATTCAGTTCCACGCCGCTGACGTCGAGCACCGCCGCCGGTCGAACGTCCACGGCGCGCGCCCGTACGTCGCCGGCCGGGGTCTCGCCCACTGTTCCAGTGCCGATGCGATCGCCGAAACGGCGCCAGAACTGCACCAGTGCCGGATCCAGCCGCGAACCCGCCCGGTCTTGCTCGAGCAGCAGATGCAGACGGTAAGACTCACGCCGGACTGCGCGCTGCCGCGCATCGCGGAGGTGCGCGATGACGCGCGGGCTGATGTCGAGCGCCGTCACCGCCGGGCCTTCCGCCAGACCCAGACGCCGAAGCGAGTCGGCCAGTGCGAACGGCTGGATCATCTGCACGGGGTAGAAGTCGAACCCCTGCGCCTTGTCGAGGAAGTCGAGCCCCGGGCCGACAACCGCGACGCGCCCGACCGGACGCTGCGCGAGCTCGCCGCGATCGCGCAGGGCGGCGAGCGCCCGCTCGAGGGCGAAGTCGACGCGCAGCGACGTATCGGACGAGAGACCACGGTCGCGGTAGAGCGTCGCGTGCGCCGCGCGTTGCTGTGAAACGTCCGCCCCGGGGACGGCGGCGAGACGGCGGGAGTATCGCTCATTCTCCAGGAGCACGCGCGACCGCAACTCGACGAGATATCGGCGCGTCGCCGCACGAGAAGCTGCACCAACCTCGAGGCCGTATCGCTCGACGACGTGGCGCACGAACTGCAGGCGTTCATCACCACCCGGGGACTCGATGGCGGTGACGAGATCCGCCACCCGGCCGTCCATGACCTGCACGAGCGGCACGTTTGCCGTTGATGCAGCAAGGGCATCTGGCGTCGCCCGAGGCCATCGGGTGAATCTGGTGCCATACAGCATCAGGTTGACGACTGAGTCCTCGTCGCCTGCCGCAATGCGGCGGCGGATGGTGGCGTCGTGCTGCTTCACCCAGGCCGACCAGCGAAGCTCAGCATCCGCTCCAGTCAGGTCGCGAAGGCCTGCGGGCGCGTTGTCCCCGAGCGCCGCGAGCACGGGGCGCGCCTCGGCGAGCCTCATCGGGTGTGAGACACCGCCGGTAACGCTCATCGCAGAGGCCGGGCCCTCTAGCAATGTGGACGAGGCGGCCGGCGCACTCGCGATGAGCAGGCCGAAGACGAGACGCGCGCCGGCATGACCGCCCATCAGCGCTGAATGCTGAACGCGTACAGCGTGTCGCCGGCGGCCACGAGCACGTACTGCACCCCGTCGAGCATGTAGGTGATTGGCGTGTTGCTCATCTGCTGGACCAATCCCGAGTGCCACAGGATCTTTCCGGTGCTGGCATCCATCGCCATCACGTGGCCAGAGGATCCACCGGCAAACAGCACGCCTCCGGCCGTCGTCAGCAAGCCGCCGAAAGCCTCCGGACGGGGGGCGGTGCCTTCCGAGGCGGGATACTTGTGCGCCCACCGTTCCTTGCCCGTCAGCGGATCGATGGCGCGAAGTGCGGCGCCGTGGCCGCCGACGGCCTGCTCGACGCCGCCACCGTAGCCGTTCGGCACTTGATCCGGACCGATGATCCGGTAGTGGACGACGTAGCCTTCGACGGTGTTGACGTAGAGGAGTCCGGTCTGCGGGCTGTAGGACGGCGGGGCCCAGTTCGTTGCGCCCCCGTTGTGAGGTGACACGAGCGCTCCGCCGACCTGGGGCTCCTTGGCCGGGTTTGGAATGGGCTCTCCCGTGGGCTTGAAACCCAGCGACCAGTTCGCCGACGGCAGGTACTGGGTCGACAACACCTTCTCGCCGGTCACGCGATCCAGCAGGAAGAACATGCCGTTTCGACTCGCCTGCGCGAGCAGCTTGCGGCGCTGGCCGTTGACCACGGCATCGAACAGCACCGGGGTCTGGGTGGCGTCCCAGTCATGCGTATCGTGAGGCGACACCTGGAAGTACCACGCCATCTTGCCCGTGTCGGCGTTCAGCGCCACGATCGAACAGGTCCACAGGTTGTCGCCGGGCCGGCTGTCGCCGATCAGCACCGGCTGCGGATTCCCCGTGCCGACGTAGATCAGATTGAGCTCGGGGTCGAAGGTCGCCGGTTGCCAGGGGGCGGCACCGCCGCGTTCGGCGGCGAATGCATTCGGCCACGACTCAATTCCAGGCTCACCGGCGCGCGGCGTGGCGTACCACTTCCACTGCAACGCACCCGTTTCCGGATCCCGTGACTCGAGCCAGCCCGGCACGTCGGTGTAGTCGCCGCCCGCGGGCGTGAAGACGCGATTGCCAATCACGGTTGGCGCGGTTGTCGCGTACAGGTCGCCGCGGTAGTCCGCCTTCTGCTGGTTCCAACGCTCTTTGCCGGTTGCCGCGTCGAGCGACACGAGATGCTGGTCGGGCGTATCCAGGAACAGGTAATTGCCCCACATGCCCAGGCCGCGGTTTCCAATCGTCGATCCGCCGAGGCTCTTCCAGTAGTAGTGCCAGACCTGCCGCCCCGTCCTCGCGTCGATGGCGTACGCGTTGTTCGGCGTCGCCAGGTAGAGCATGCCGTTCACGACCAGCGGGGTCGCCTTGATGTTCGCGTTCGGGACCACACCGGGGGCGGGCTCGGGTCCTTTGCCGCCGATGATGGCGCCCTGCAGCGACGTGTTGAGCCTGCTCGTCCACGCGAGCGACAGGCTCTTCACGTTCGTCTTGTTGATTTGATCGAGCGTACTGTAGTGCCGGCCGGAATAGTCGCCGTGGAACGTCGGCCATGAGTCCGGCGAGGGCTTCAGAATCTGCGCTGGCGTGAGCCCGGGACCCTGACCCGCCACGACGATGGCGCTCAGCGCGGCGGAGAGGATCAATGCAAGGAATGAGCGCGTCATTTGAGTGTCCAGAGATAAGCGGTCACGTCCTGCATGTCCTTGTCGCGCAAGGTGCGGAGCATGTCGAAATGCACTTGAAGGGGATCGTGGACGACGACCTTCGGGACGTCGCCGTCGCGCTTGAACGTCCGGCGCGCGCCTGACGGTTCAATCAGCGTGACGGCGAACTCCGAGACGAAGTCGAGCGTCCCCGAGACCGTCTGGCCGTTGGCGAGCGTGATCGTGACCGACCGCGCGGCGCGCGGGGACACCACCGCCGCCTGCCCTCGACCGGCACCTGGCCGTGGGTTCACGATTCGCCCTTGGAGTGTGGGCGGATCGTATTTCGATCCGATTCCAGCGAGGTCGCCCGAGACCGAATGACAGGTCGCGCAGCGGCCCGGACCGCTGAAGTACGCCGCGCCTGCCTTGGCATCACCCACGAGCGAGGCCATCGTGTCGGTCGCGGCGCGACTCCTGGCGGCCTCGAGCCGCTCATGCAGGAATTCAGCAATGTCCGTGATCTCCTGGTCGGTCAGCCCGGGAAACGCGGGCATGCCCCGATCCGGACGTCCGGTGCGTATGTAGCCGGTCAATTCCTTCCCTCCGGTGTCGGCAAGGACCACCAGCGAGCGGGCGAGATCCGGTCCGCCGGCGCGGCCCCGCGCGTCGTTCCCATGGCAGAAGCCACACTGCGCGGCGAACACCGGTTTCGCCCGCGTGATCGCGGCTTCGTCGAACCCCCGTCCTCGACCGCGTCCGGCCGGGGGCGGAGCGCCGCCACCACGTCCGCGGCCGGGAGGTCCTTGCGCGGGTGCAGGAGCCTGAGCGGAAGGACCAGCCGTCGTCGCGGCGGGTGCCGGCGCGGTCGGCGTCTGCTCCAAATCTCGCGCTCCGACGATTGCGCCGAGGAGCGCCAGAGCACTCAGCGAAAGAGACAGGGATACGTCGCACACCATCTCCTGTCAACAATCACTCCAGTCAGTCGAGCCCATTGCGTTCGGTAGCGTATTCGCTGGCCTGTTCATGGTCAATCTCGGGGTCCCGGTCTTCTGACTCCCGTCACTTTCTTGATCAATTCGAAGAACTGGCGCTTGGTGTCCGTGTTGATCGTCCAGTTCACAGGGGGACTCTGGAATCCATCCTGGTAGTTGCTCTGCCCCTGCTCGTAGTAGCCCCACGACGTGTACTCGTCGACAGAAGCGAGCAGGTGATTGGTGGCCTCGGTGAAGTGGAAGTTCGGGTCCTCGTTGATCAGCACTGGCACCGATCGGCCGGCCAGTTCCCGCGTCGCCGCGATGCACCGCTTGATCAGCGCAGGGTCGTTCGGACCGTTGCCGTGGATCAGCAGGTAGTCGGATTGCTTCGCCACCGCGGCGGTCACCGGCGTGTCCGGGTGCTCGCGTGGCCGCTGGAGTTCGTGCCTCCGAAGCTGGTCGACACCATCAGCCGGCGGCCGTTCCGGGTCTGACTTTGCACCAGCTCGATCAGCTCAGGCACTCGCGCCGGTTTCAGGATTTCGTGGTCGTACGCGATGTTGCATTCGTTGTTCACCTCGACGAGGACGTTGCGATATCCAGCGTCGAGGATCCAGTTCGTGGCATTGAGGACCGCCCCGGCTGACGGCCGCTTCGTCTTTCAAGCGCTGGTCCTGCCCGAAATAGAAGTAACCGACGATCGCCACCATCCCGAGCTCGTCCGCGCGGTCGAGAATTCGCTTCAAGCGCGCCATGTACGCGGGCCGGAGATTGCCCTCCGGATCGATGGCACTGTTTTCGAGCTGCGGCCCTGCAGGGCCTCGCCCACGGCCTCGGCCCTCGCCTCCGGCGGCGGGGCGGTCGACGGCCCCACGGCTCCGGTCGCGGGGCTTCGGCGGCAGGTGCGGCGGCTCGGCACCAGGCGCGCTCGCCCCTGCGCCGCCTCCCTCCGCGCCACGTCCGCCCGGGAACCCGGGGCTGCCTCCCTGCAGGTTGATCGTGAAAGCGAGCACGCCATGTCGCTTCCACTCAGGCATCGCCGCCACGAACTCGTTCGTGTTGCGGTCGGGATCCCACCGTTTCGTATCGGGGTAGACCCAACGCGCCGCGGTCTCGGGATTCAGGTCGTCGAAGATGCCCTGAACCACCCGGATGTTCATGAGGAGACCTTCGACCCGCTTGCCGTTGAACATCCGTCGCGCGTATGTGGGGCGACCGTTGATCAGGAAGGCATCGCCTTTGATCGTCAGCTCGGTCCTTCGCGTCTGGGCGCGCGCGCCAATCGGATACAGAGCAGGCAACGCCGCCATCGCCAGGAACCGTCGCCTGTCCATTGTCATCTCCTCTGCAATCTTCGTCTGCGGTCCGCCGGCTTGTCCGCCGTAGCCTCCGCTAAAGGCGAAGGCGGATCAGAACGAATACTTCAGCGACAGCTCGATCTGACGCGCTTCGTCAGTCGGCAGGGCGAGCCGCCCGAAGTCCGAGTTGACCTGCCTGCCCTGTGGATCGAATTGAGCGGTCGTGTTGGTCGTCGTCGTGGCCGTGTTGAGGGTCCGCGTGCTGACGCCGAGCGCGTTGTAGGCGTCGGCCCTGAACTGGAGCCGGTGACCGTGGCGCAGCACGAAGCTCTTCGACATCGACAGATCCAGGTTCATGTTGCCGGGCTGACGCACGTTGTTCAGCGGCGAGTCCCCATAGCTGCCGACCGGCGTGCGGACGAAACAGCCGGTGTCGAACCAGCGGTCCTCGGTGCGCTGGCTCCTCGGCAGAATCGGATTGCATCCCGCGACCATCGAAACCCGGACCGGGTCGCCGCCGCCCATGGTGTCGCCGCCGCCGACATCGGTCGTGGTGTAGGTGATCGTCACTGGCGTGCCGCTCCGCCAGAATCCGACGCCGGCCAGCTGCCAGCCGTCGAGCAGGCGCCCGTCCGACCGCGGCCCTTCCACAGCCCGCTGCCGTTCGGCACGTTCCATGACCCCTGGAACGAGAGGATGTGCCGCCGGTCGTTGTTGTCGTAGGCGTAGAGACCGGTCACGAGGATCCAGATACACCGTGAGCGCGTTGATCATGCTCATTGGTCTTGGACAGCGTGTAGGCGGTGCCGAACGCGACGCCGCCGGTGAGACGATGGTTCGCCGTCACCTGCAACGAGTCGTAGTCGGTGACCCCTTCGCGCGTGCGCTCGGTCACCGTCGTGAACTGCGGGATCGGTCGCAGGAAGGCGTCCGGAAGCGAGGCTCCGGTCGCGCTGCTCGGATCGGCGTTCCTGGGGTCGAAGCGGGCACGCTCGGGCACCAGGTTCCGATCCCGCGTCGTGAGCAGCCCGCGCTGGCGATTGGCGACGTAGGCCGCGGTGACGACCGTGCTGAATCCGACGTTCTGCTGCACTTCGATCGAAAAATTGTGGGTCATCCGGGTGCGGCCACCCGTCTGTGTCCATCCGGTGACCGGCGACGGCGAGAACACCGATGGCACGCTGGCGAGATCGGACAGCGCGCCATAGTACAGGGTCGGCTGGAGCCTGACCGGCACCGACGACGGGAACGTGCCCGCATAACTGCCCGAGGCGTCGAAGAGCTGCTCGGTAATGCCGTAGCCGCCGCGGATCGCCGTCTGCCGCCGGCCGGTCGGATCCCACGAGAAGCCCAGTCGGGGTTGGGCACGGATACCGGGATTGGGCTGGAACGTGCCGTCGTTCGAGCGCGCATCGTTGTCGAGAATCAATCCGTTGAAGAAGTCGCCGCTGTTCGGCAAGAGCTGTCCGATGAGCGCGACGGAGTTCGGCAGAACGGCGCCGGTGAGCGGATTCTTCGCCAGCCGCGCCGTGGCCGCGCACGTGGTTGCGCGGTGGCGCGCACGCCGGAACGTACAGGACCGGATTGCGCCCCGCGCCGTAGGCCTCGGCGAGCCAGGCCGCCGCCCGCTCTCCCGGCGGCGGGTTGAACCCTTTCCACCCGTTCTGATTGAGGTGCCACGGCGTCCCGAGGCGAAGCGCACGCCGAGCTCCAGCGTCAGGTTGCTCCGAACCTTCCACGAGTCCTGCGTGAACCACTCGAGGTTCCACTGGTTGGCGCCGCGGAAGGGACGGCTGTTGCTCTCGGCGTAGGTCGTGTAATACCCCAGCAGCGCGTTCGCGTAGGGATGATTGGTGTTGAACGGGTTCTGCGCCGCAATCACGCTGTTCGACGTGAAGTCGAGGCAGCCCGAGAAGCAGGTCGCACTGAAGCCCTCGCTGTTGATGTTGTATTCGTAGTAGATGCCGGCCTTCACCAGATGCCGCCCCGCGGTCCACGTCATGTTGTTCTGGAGGCTCCAGCGCAGGTCGATGGCATCGATGGGGAACCGCGCATCCCACGCGACGTTGGGCGGCGTCCCCGGCACGCCGGTGAAGGTCAGCTGCGGATACAAGTCGAGCTGATTGAGCGTCGGCGTGTTGTAGAGCGACCCCAGCGAACCCAGCCCGTTGGGCTCGCGCTGCAGCTTCGCGATCGGCTCCGGCATGCTGTCGACCGGCGCGACCTCCGGCGTGTTCCGGTACCCGAACGACATCTCGTTCACCAGCTGCCTGGTCATCAGCCGGGTGTAGTTGACGGTGATCGCGTCCTCTTTCTGCGCGTACTGGCTGCGGAAATGGTTCCAGTTGGAGTTGATGCCGAACGTCCCGGTCGTCGCCTCCCGATTCGGACGCCAGTGTCTGTACTTGGTCGACACCCGGTCGTTGTCGGTGAAGTTGTGGTCGATCGTCACCTGATGGAGCGTCCGGTACACGTTCGGAATGTCGGTATCGGCGTGGTTGTACTGCCGGTTGCTGACGCTGACGTCGAAGAAGTTCGGCGTGGGGAACAGGTTCAGAAAGGCGCGGCCGAGCGTGATCGATCCGATCGGCGGGGATGACGTTGCCCGGGAAACACGCCGGGCCGCCCGCGGTCGGACTGCACGTCCCGCTCCGCAGGGGGTCACGGATGAAAAAGGCGCCTGCCGTTGGTCTGCGTCGTCTGAGAGAAATCGCCGGCCCGTTCTGCCGTCGTCGGCATCTGTTTCGTGTTGGGGCTCGACGGCTGCTTGGTGTCCCATTTCTCGCGCCGTATAGAAGAAGAACGTCCGCTTGAGCTTCCCGGCCCCGGGGAGCGCCACCGGGCCGCCGAGCGTCCCGACCCCGGTGTAGAAGCGCGCAATCGGTTTTGGCAGCCCGAGACGCTCGTTCGCCAGGGTATTGGAATTGAGCGCCTCGTGACGGATGTAGGTCGAGAGGCTGCCGGAGTACCGCTGTCCGCCCGACTTGGTGACGACGTTGATCTGCGGCCCGGTGTTGCGTCCGAACTCCGCGGTGTAGCTGTTCATCACCACCCGGATTTCCTGGATGGCGTCCATGCTGGTGATGCCGTTGTTGTTGCCGGTGTCGCCGTCGGAGGAGCCGACGCCGTCGATCGCGACGTAGCTGGCGAACCCGGCGGTGCCCTGCATCGTCGGCAGGTTCGTGCCGATGGTGCCGCCGGTGATCAGGCCGCCGATGTTGGGATCGACGCCCGGCAGCGAGTTGAGCAGACGGACCGGATCGCGACCGCGCGAGACCAATGTGTCAATCGTCGAGGTGTCGAGTACCGAGGTGCGAACCGCGGTCGACGTCTGCACGCCGATGGCGTCAGCCGTCACGGTCAGGGTCTCGGTGATGCCCGGCCCTCAGCGTGACCGTGCCGGCGTTGTGGATTTCATTCGATTGCAGTTGGATGTCGACTCGCTCGACGGCGCCGAACCCGGTCAAGCTCACCCTGACTTTGTAGCGCCCGATGACGAGCGCCGGGACGTTGAAAATGCCGCTGGCGTTCGAGACGGTGGATCGCTGCTCTTGCGTCTGCGTGTTGGTGACCTCGATCAGCGCCCCCGGAATGGGGAGGCCCTGTTCGTCATGCACGATGCCGGTGATCGTGCCGGTGGAAATCGCCTGCTGCGCCGCGGCGATGCCGCCAGATGCGAGCAGCACCGCCAACGCCGCCAGCCACGCACCGGGCGACGGCGCTCCAACCGTCCGGGCGGCGTCGCTGCGGAACTTCTGCTACACCCATGGACTGTCCTCCTGCACTGGCGAATCGGCCGGTTTGCGTGTCCGATGCTGAATGTATTGGCGAGTTTTATTTCGTATTTATTATTTGACGCGGCATTCGGCTGCGGCGAGAGACCGGGGCCGCGGGTCTCAGGCCGTCGAATCCGCGGTGACCGGATGCCGGGTCAGTTCTTCATGCACGCGGCGGAAGATCGCCTGGGTATCGGCGGTGCCGCCGAACTCGACCGGGCGCAACGTGCCGCTGCCAAACGTGCGCTCGACCGCCTGGGTCAACTCGCGCGCCGCGCGCCGGCAGGCGCTGACGTCGTGGTGCTCGCCGAGCCACTCGAGCATCATCGCCGCCGACAGGAACATCGCGGTCGGGTTGGCGACGCCGCGTCCGGCAATATCCGGCGCCGTCCCGTGACACGGCTGGAAGACCGCGTGGCGGTCGCCGACGTCGGCGGATGGCGCCATCCCCATGCCACCCATGAGTGCCGCGCCCAGGTCCGACAGGATGTCGCCGAACATGTTCTCGGTCACCATCACGTCGAACTCCCATGGGGCGCGCACCAGCCGGAGCGCGGTGGCATCGACGTACATGCAATCGGCGGCGATGTCCGGATGGCACGCCGCCCGCTCGAGGAAGATGCTGCGGAAAAACGCCATCGAGGGCAGCACGTTGGCCTTGTCGACACACGTGACCCGGCCGGCGCTCCCCTTGGTCCGGCGCTGCCTCGCCAGCCGGAACGCGAAGTCACACAACCGCTCGGTGACGCCGCGGCTGACGCGGAGGGTGTCCAGGACCACGTCCGGGCCGTCGCGACGGCTCATCTTGCGGGACGCGAACAGGCCTTCGGTCGACTCGCGGATCAGGACGCAGTCGATGTGCGCCGCCCGGGCGTCCGCCAGTGGCGTGGGCGCGCCCGGAAGCACCCGGATTGGCCGGACTCCGGCATACAGCCCGAACCGATCGCGAAAATCGAGATGCGGAGCCACTTCGGTGCCGTCGGGATACCGGACGTCGGGGAGTCCCATGGCGCCGAGGAGGATGGCGTCCGCCGTTTCGGCCCCCTGCAGCGCGGCCGCCGGAAGGGCCTCGCCGGTGCGCCGGTACAGCTCGGCCCCGGCTTCGAAGAAGGCGAAGCGGAGCGCGAAGCCCCCGACCCGTTCGGTGACCGCCTCGAGCAGCGCGACACACGGCTGCATGACCTCGCCGCCGATCCCATCGCCGGGAAAGACTGCTATCTGAAACTCGCGCATACCCACCCCTGAAGTGTCCGCCGAGCCTGACGTGCGGCTCGTAACGTATGCGTTATCGCACAGCGGTCGCGGTCACGCGCAGGTCGCGGGTTCGATTCCGTAATCCGAAGGTCTGTGCCGGTCCAGGCGGCTCGTTGCCTCTAACCAGCCGCGACCATCGGACCGCGAACCCGCGGAGCGCGGACCCGCGGCCCCGCCGCCACCTCTGGCGCGGCTACCCCTTGCCGAACACCCGCTGCACGTCGTCGATCTGTTCCCGGTTGAGCGGCCGATAGGGCCGTCCTTCCAGGATGAAGAACAGCCGCGCCGTTTCTTCCAACTCCTCGGCGGCGGAGACCGCTGTCTCGAGATCCCGCCCGGCGACCACCGGCCCGTGGTTCGCCAGCAGGACCGCCCGGTGCGCCGCCGCGAGCTGCCGGATCGCGCCGGCCGCGCGTGGTGTCCCCGGGGCGGCTGTACGGCACCAGGGCCACGCGCCCGACCCGCATGATCACGTAGGGCGTCAACGGCGGCACCGCATCGTCTGGCGGCAGATCGGTGCGGCAGGAGAGCGCGGCCGCATAAGTCGAGTGCAGGTGCACCACCGCGTGATCCTGTGGCCGCGCGGCATACATGGCGAGGTGCAGCCACGCTTCTTTGGTCGGCGCCGCGCCGGAGAGATGCGCGGCCGTCGACATCGAGCCGGCTGAGGGTGTCAACGGTCAGCCGGCCGAGTGAGACGTTGGTCGGCGACATGAGAAAGCCGCCGCCGGCCAACCGCACACTCAGGTTGCCTGAGGTGCCGCAGCTGTACCCGCGAAGAAAGAGCGACCGCCCATATTCGACGAGCGCCTCTCGCGCCTCCTGCTCGGTCATCGTGCGCGCTCCAGGGCCTTTGCGAAGAAGTCTGGGCTGCCGAAGTTCCCGGACTTGAGCGCGAACACGTAGCCCTCAGGCTCCAGGCTCAGCGCCCAGGGGACACCGGGGTCGAGCTCGTCGCCGAAGGTGAGCACGCGGATGCCCAGAGCCTGCAGTACGGCTGCCGATGTCTCCCCGCCGGCAACCACGAACGTCCTGACACCGCGGCCGGCCAGTGCTACCGCGAGCGAGCCGAAGGACTGCTCGACGAGACTCGCCGCCGACGTCTGGCCGAGACGCTGCTGAACGGCACTGCACCTTGCCTGGCT
This sequence comes from uncultured Acidobacteriota bacterium, assembly GCA_963717745.1. GTDB lineage: Bacteria > Acidobacteriota > Vicinamibacteria > Vicinamibacterales > 2-12-FULL-66-21 > JACCXG01. The sequence continues at coordinate 23,334 of CAVQXJ010000028.1, read as the reverse complement.
CACCGCTCGAATAGAGCAGAACGCTGCCGGCCGCGACCTGGTCGCACGCCCAGTCGATGAGGTGCGGCAGTTCGTCAGGGTTCTCGGCGATCTTCATGGGATCCATCTCGCGCGTCGGCACCACGTCCAGCCACCCGCTCGATCTGCGAGAGCGTCGTGGCCGAACAGCTTCCACTCAGCATCGCGATCGGGGCGCGCACCGCACAGGTTCCGATCATTCTCCCTCGGCTCACGCGCGCGGTCGTTCACGCGCGCGAGGGCGCCGCCGAAGGCCGCGCCGCCCGTCATCAGCCGCAATCCCTGCGCTCGCTTCGGCGACCACATCGAGATGACGATCGAACAACGTGTCGACAATGGCAACCGGGTAGCCGTCGGCGGCGAGGTCGGCGAACCGGCTGGCGACCGCGCGCGGGCCCGCCTCGATGGTGGCCAACTCGACCAATCCGATCGGCGAGCCCATTTGCCGGCCAAGCACTCGCACCAGATTCGCGTCGCTCATCGGCGTCAGCGGGTGATGGCGCATCGAGGAATCGGAGAGGAGCTGATTGCCCACGAACAGATGGCCGGCGTAGACCGTGCGCGCCAGAGCCGGATAGGCCGGGCACGCGATCGAGAAGCGTGCCCTGGAGCCGGGCGAGCAGCTCGTCGATCACCGGCCCGATGTTGCCGTCATCGGTCGAGTCGAAGGTCGAGCAGTACTTGAAGTAGATCTGCTCTGCCCCGGCGGCTCGCAGCGCCTCGGCCGCCTGTCCCGCGCTGGATCGGGCAAGCCCGGCGGCGACCGTGCGTATCTTCAGCGAAACTACGACCGCATCGGCGCCAGAGGGAATCGCGGCCGTGCCGATAGTTTGAACAACCCTCAATCCGCCGCGGCGAGGACGGAGGCGAGATCCGTGCCCCCGGTAACATCGTCGGCAATCGCGCCCAGGAACTCAGTGTCTTACTGTTGACCGAATGGCAGCGTATCGTATACGTTGTTGAATTCAATGTCAATCGACCGCCCATCCCCGTCAGCGCGCTCGAAGCCCATGGGACGGGACTGAACCGGCCGGAATGCGTTCTTGCCACACGCTCCGGCGATGTCTTCGTGCCGGAGTGGCCGGGCGGCGTCACGGTCGTGCACTCGGATGGCCAGACCCACACCTGGCGCGCCGCATCTTCGACGGTGGATCTGCGTCCGAACGGGATCGCCATCACGTCCGACGGCTCGTTTCTGATCGCGAATCTCGGCGACGACGGAGGGGTCTGGCGACTGGATCGTTCGGGCCTGCTCACCCCCGTCCTGACCGAAGTCGACGGGGTTCCGCTCCCGGCGGCGAATTTCGTTACGGTCGACGAGCAGGATCGAATCTGGATTTCGGTCAGTACGCGAATGTTTCCACGCCAGCAGGCCTGGCGAGCGGATGTGGCTGACGGCTTCGTCGTGCTGATCGATGCTGAGGGCGCGCGCATCGTCGCGGACGGCTTGGGCTACACCAACGAAGTTCGACCGGATCCAACCGGGAAGTGGCTGTATGTCGTGGAGACGTTTGGGCGACGGGTGCGGCGCTTTCCGATTCGAGCGCCGGGAGTCCTCGGCGCCGCTGAAATCGTGTTCTCCATGGGCGACGGATTCTTTCCTGATGGATTCGCGTTCGATGAAGAGGGCGGGCTGTGGGTCACCTCACTCGTGAGCAATCGCCTGTTGCGATTCCACGATGACCGAATCGAGATCGTTCTGGAGGATGTGAATACCGACTTCGTCGATCGGGTGGAGCGGGCATTCGCTTCGCGCACCATGGCGGCGGAACACCTCGGCAGGATTCCCCGGACGCTGCTGCAGCAAGTCACCAGCGTGGCATTTGGAGGGCCGGATCGGCGGACCGTCTATCTGGGTTCGCTCCACGCCACCTGCTTGTACCGCTTTCGCACGAACGTCAGCGGCGCGACCCTGCCGCACTGGTCACTTCCGACGGCTTCGCTGTCAGTTCAAAAGCTCCCCAGTCGCGTCTGGTGGAGGAGGTTGACGATCTCCGCCATCGCTCGCTCGCGATGCTTCGCATGTCGAGTCCGGGCCTGACGCCAGTCGCCCTGTCGAATGGCATCGAGCAGAGCCCGGTGTTCGCGATTGGATTGGTCGAGCGATGCCCGCAGCCGGACCGTCGTCATCCGCGCCCGGTGACTTTGCTCCCAGAGCGTTTCGACCATCGCCGCCAACCGTTGATTGCCGCAGAGTGTCACGAGGATGCGATGGAAGCGCTCGTCCGCCTGGGCCCAGGCGTCCACATCCTTCTTTTTCACCGCCGAATCCATTTCGTCGACCGGCTTTTCAATCGCGGCGAGCGCCTCTTCGTCGAGGTCCGCCCGGGCCAACCGCTCGATGGCCGTCAACTCGAGCGAGGTCAGAACCTCGTAGACTTCTCTCAGCTCCTGGATCGAGAGCGGGACGACTCGCATCCCGTGGCGGGGGATCAGCTGAACGAAGCGTTCGTTCTGCAGCCTGACCAATGCCTCGCGGACCGGCGTCCGGCTCATTCCGAGGTCGGCGGCCAGCTCCTGTTCGAGGACGTGATGCCCTGGGGCGTAGTGATTGTCCAGAATGCGCCGGCGGATTTCGGCGTATGCCTGGTCGACACGCGATTCGCGCTTCCCGCGGCGCTCCTGCCCCCAACCGGTCTTGACCGGGACGAGCGTTGCTTTCGGCTGGTTCTTTCGCGCCTGGATCGACACGCGCCGGTACGATACCAGAACTGCCGCAAGACGAGCGCCTCGCAGAGCTTGACGGAGGCAACGGATCTCAAAAACGGAGTAACGGAGCCAACGGAGGAAACGGAAAAAACATCTTTTGTTTTCTCTGTCTTGCTTCGTTGCCTCCGTTGCTCCGTTTTTGAGATCCGGTGCCTCCGTCCACCTCCAAGAGCTGCTCCGCACGATGCGGTTCACGCGCGCGGAATTTGACAACGCGTTATCTAATAAATACATTGTTGCACCTGTTAACCGCCCAGAACGCGGCCGACGCGCCGCGTGCATGCGGCAAGGAGAGGATGCGACATGCGGTTCATCATCGGCGTGGCGATGTGCGCGGTCACCGTCGGCCACGCCATGCCCGGGTGGGCGCAACAGCTCACCACCGGCACGATTACCGGGGTCGTTCTCGACGACCAGGGGCTGCGCATGCCGGGTGTCACGGTAGAGATCCGGAACGAAGAGCGGAACGACGTTCGCACCACGGTGTCGAATGAGGTCGGCCTGTTCACGATGCCGGCGCTGCCGCTCGGCAAATACACGCTGCGGCTGGCGCTGGAGGGGTTCGCCACGGTCGAGCGGATCGGCATCCAGCTGCGGTCCGGTGAGGTTTACAACGCCGGCACCCTCACGCTGAGCGTCGGCGCGCTGACCCAGTCCACGACCGTCTATGCCGAGAGTGCGGTCGTCCAGACCGCCAACGCCGAGAAGAACTCGGTCCTCGAAGTGCGGGCCATCGAGGCACTCGTCGCGCGCGGCCGCGATCCGCTGAACCTGCTTCGGACGATGCCGGGCGTGCAGGCGGACCTGAACACCGCCTCGCTCGGCGCCACCAACGGGGCGCCGGTACCCAACATCAGCGGCCTGCTGCGCAGCACGGTGATGCTCGACGGCATGATCGCGAACGACGCCGACACGAACGCCCACGTCAGCATCATCAACATCGATGCGATTGCCGAGATCAAGGTGGTGTCGAGCGGCATGGCGGCCGAGTACGGCCGCAGCGGCGGCGCCCAGATCAGCTTCACGTCGAAGTCCGGCACCCGCGACTTCCACGGCAGCCTGGCCTTCTTCAAGCGGCATGACGACCTCAACGCGACGCCGCTGATCAACAAGATCAACGGTCTGCCCAAGCCGTACTACCGCTACAACACCCTCACCGGCACGCTCGGCGGGCCGGTCTTCATCCCCCGGGTGTTGACCGCGCCTGCGCAACAAGATGTTCTTCTTCTACACGCGTGAGATGTGGGAAAACAAGGAACCGCAGGGGGCACGCTCGTCGACGATGCCCACCGCGCTCGAGCGGCAGGGGGACTTTTCCCAGACGCTCGACACCAACGGGCGCGTGATCTTCATCCGCGACCCGCTGCGCGCCGGCGCCTGCAGTGCCACCACCGGCGGGCCGGGATGCTTCCCTGGCAACATCATCCCGGCCGACCGGTTCGATGCGATCGGCCGCGCGCTCCTGAACCAGTTCCCCGAGCCGAACTTCACGGACCGGAGCGTCAGTCTCGGCCAGTACAACTCTCGAGATCAGGACATTCGCGACGTGACGAAGCGCCTCGACCAGCTGAAGGTCGATTTCAACGCGACCGCCAAGGATCGGCTGACGGTGCGGTATCGCGACTGGTATCCGCTCACGATCGGCTACGGCGGCACCTTCGGCGCCGGCGGAAACTGGAACTTCCACCGCCAGGGCTACACGAAGAGCGAGAAGAGCCTGCAGACGACCTACACGCGTACGTTCGGCGCCAACGTGGTGAACGAGGCGTCCGCGTCGTTCCGCGTCATGCGCGAGACCGCGCCCGACAGCGAGGACGACCGCCACTTGACGAGCGCCGTCGGCATCCCGGGCTTCCAGCTGTTTCCCGGCGCCAACGTGCTCGGCATCGTGCCGGCGATCAGCTATCCCGGCGTGCCGTCAGGCGCCACCATCACCTACGACACGCGCTATCCCATCGCCGCCCGCGACGGCCGCTATTCGATTGTGGACACGCTGTCCTGGTCGAAGAGCAGTCACCTGTTCAAGATGGGATTGCTGTACGAGTTCAACCCGACGAGTGAAGGGCCGCAGGGCACCTGCTTCCAGGGCTGCTTCAACTTCAGTTCGCAGACCGCGGTGAACATCAACCCGCTCAATACGAACCATGCCTTCGCCAACGCCCTGCTCGGGTACTACAACCAGTATCAGGAGACCAACCTGAAGACCGAGCAGAAGGCACAGGCGTCGATCTGGGAGTGGTTCGTCCAGGACACCTGGAAACCGCTCAAGAACCTCACGCTCGATCTCGGCGTTCGTTTCGGGCACGTCGAGCCCTATCGCCTGCCCGACGGCCTGATCGGCGCGGCCTTCGTCCCCGACAGCTGGGACCTCCGCCGGGCGCCGCGGCTGTTCAGGCCGGCGATGGTCAACGGCGTCAGGGTCGGATTGGATCAGAGCACCGGCCAGGTCGTGCCCTCCACCTTGATCGGATTCCTCGTCCCGCGCTCGGGCGATGCGAACAACGGCATGGTGACCGACCAGGGTCCCCTGCCCGCGGGCGGGTTGACGTTCATGCCGTCGCGGCCGCCCGCCGTGATCGCTTCCCCACGCTTTGGCTTTGCCTACGACGTAGGCGGCGCCGGGCGGACCGCGATCCGCGGGAGCTTCAGCGTCCTGCAGGATCTGCTGCCTCCCTCGGCCGATCTGGGGCGCAACGTTCCTGGATTCGCGCCGTATTCCCGCGTCTCCACCTTCCTTTATGGACGGATCCCCGATCTCAGCGGCACGGCCGCGTTCGATTCGCCAATCAACCCGGTGGCATTCGATGACTACGAACCGCAGACCGCCTATACCTACTCGCTCGAGATGCAGCAGAACCTGGGGGGAGCGACGACGCTCAGTGTGGCGTACGTGGGCAATCGCTACCTGAACCTGCGCAACAACCTGAACATCAACCCGATTGCGCCGAGGGCGCGCTTCGATCCGGCCAACGCGGACCCGACCAACCCGGCGAGCCCGCTGCCCGACAACTTCCTCAGGCCGCTCATCGGATACGGCGCGATCAACCTGCGCACCAATGGCGGCTACAGCCGCTACCACTCGCTGCAAGTCACGGCGAACCGGCGCGTCCGCTCAGGGCTGGCGTTTGGATCCGCCTACACGCTGGCCGTCGCGAAGAGCACCGTCGGGATTCCGAACTTTCACGATCTGGCCTACACCTACGACTACGCCGCCGGCGACCGGCGGCACGTGCTATCGCTCAACGGCGTCTACGAGATTCCACCCTCGCCGTGGGCGCCCCGTGCGCTCCGCCCGCTGCTGAACCACTGGCAGGTCGCGGTCGTCGCCGGCTTCACGACCGGGGCTCCGGAAACCGTCACCTTCACCACGACCGACAACTTCGACTTCACGGGCGGCGGCGACGCCGGGCGGATCAGCATCAAACCCGGATGCGATCCGATCCTTCCCAGGAGCGAGCGGTCGCACCAACGCTGGTTCGATACCTCGTGTTTCGTTCGCCCGTCGGGCCGTGGTGACGAAGGCAATTCGAGCCGCGTGCACTTCTTCGGGCCTGGCTTGAACACCTGGGACCTCACGCTCACCAAGGGGATCAAACTCGGTGGCTCGCGTGAAGTCCAGCTGCGCGCCGAGTTCTACAACCTGTTCAATCACCCGACCTGGCAGTCCGTCAATTTGGAGGCGCGATTCGATCAGCTGGGCAACCAGATCAACGACGCGTTCGGGACCGTCATGCCGAACGGATCGCCGCGGATCGTGCAGCTGGCCTTGCGGTTCGTTTTCTGAGACAGCTCATTCCGCCGGTCTTCACGGCGTCCCTCGAGCGTTCTTGGGCCTCTTCTGAGCGCGGACGGGGCGAGCCGCGGCTCGCGCCGACGTGTTCAGGGCCACGGCGGCGCGAATGAGCGCCTTCAACGCCTTCGCATCGATCTTGTCGCCCTCATGGACATCGATGGCACGCCTGGTGTTGCCTTCGAGACCGGAGTTGAAGAGGCCTGAAGGGTCCGCCAGCGCGGCGCCCTTGGCGAAGGTCATCTTCACGATATTCTTGTACGCCTCACCGGTGCAGATCATGCCGGCGTGCGACCACACCGGAACCCCTCTCCACTTCCACTCCTCGACCACTTCGGGGTCGGCCTGCTTGATCAGATTTCGGACCCGAGCGAGCGTCTCGCCTCGCCAATCGCTCAGCTCCTCGATTCTCGCGTCGATCAGCTGAGAGGGAGAGTCTCCTCCCGTTCCTGCCTTCGAGCCGCTCTTCTCTTTCATGCTTGATGCCGCTTGCTTCATGGTTGTTGTCGCTCCCCCTGATGCACGTCCCGCACGTGCATTCTGGACCATCACTACCATGACGGACTGCGTTGAAGAAATGTGACGCTCCGACGGGTTCTAAAAATGTCTTCGGTCTTCGTCAAGCTCTGCAAGCTCGAGACGAGCCTCGAAACCGTGGCGAGTCCCCCTCACGGGCGCATCCGGCTGAACACGTGATCGGCCGGCGCCTTCGCATGGCAGGCGGAGCACGCCGCTCGCTCGCTGTCCGAGAGCCGCCCGGCCCGGTCGTCACGGTCGAAGTGCTCGTAGCCCCAACCGCCCGTGGTCTCGAAGCGCCGTCCGTCCTTCACCATCACGTCCAGGAACCGCCGGTCGCCCTCGAGCAGGATGCCGCTCGCTCGACCGTCGCCGTCCTTCGTGAACACGGCTTCGTCGACCACTATCGATCCGTCCGGAAAGGTCCCGGTGCGGTAGCCGAGCACGGCCTTGTCGTTGGCGTAGTAATGGTGGATGCCGCCCCGCTTGGCGAACGAATCGTGGCCGGGCCCGATGACCAGCGACTTGACGACGGTCCACGATCGGAACCCCTTGGGGTACGGCACCGGCTGTTGGTCGTTCCTGGATGATGCCTCGCCGGCGGTCCCACATTTCACCCGGGGATTCCAGTCCGCGAAGAGCCCGTTCGGACTGGGCTCCCAGGTCCAGACGTGGAGGTACCAAATGCCCAGGCTGTCGGCGCGCTTCAGGGACTGGCCCATGATGCGCGGGGGCTCGGCGGCGGTCCACGCCGAGATCGGCACCAGGTGTTCGACGCCGTTCAGTTTGAAGGTGCCGTCGGCCTTGCGTTCGTAGACCAGCACCTCCGGGCGTTCCACGTCGAGGGTCGTGTCGAGCAAGGTGTTGTTCTGGAAGTGATAGCCCATGGCGCCGTCGGGTTGATGTTCCACGCAGTTGGTCGCGGCCGCGTAGCCCGCGGCCACGGCAGTCTCGGCTGATTTGAACCGCTCCGTCGCCGCACGGCTTCTCGCGATGTCGCGATCGACGGCTTCGCCGATTTGCTTGGAACGATGTCCGGTGCCTTCTTCGCCATGTCCGCCGGCATCTGCGCCGCGGCTGCCCCCGTCATGGCCCCTGTCAATGTCAGCACTCCGCAGATCCTTACAGTGAGATAACCCATCACGTCGCTCCTTAGGCTGTTCCCGTTCAACTGATCGTCGTGATGGTGGGGCGGGCCTGGCTGGGCCGACAGCGCTTTTTGACGGACCGCGCCGGCGCCCTGCCGAACCGGACCGCGCGCACCACGAACGTGCGATTCGCGCCCAGCCTGCACGGCCGCCCGCTGCGCCTCGCGGGTCGTCGTCGGACTACCGCTGTCACCGCGCCCGGCCGCTTCGTCAAAACCTGGCGCAGGTCCCACCGACCCACGGCAGAATGAGTGCGTGATGTCCCCTCGGGTGCGCCAACAGATCCAGGACACCGCGGGAATCTGGCTGGCGTGGACCGTCGCGGGACTCTTCTACATCACCCAGGATTCGGTCCCCCGCCTCTATCGTGGCGAGCCGATTCCCTGGACATACGTGTTCGTCGGCTGGATGGCGGCGATGTACGTCTGCGCGGCGCTGACGCCAGCCGTCCTCTGGCTCGGGCGGCGCTGCCCCATCGAGAGGCGCCTCGGGTACGTGGCCGTGCATGCCGCGGTGTCGCTCGTCTTCTCAATCGTTTCGGCGGCGATCGAAGCGCCGATCCTCATGGTGCTCGGCGTCTTCCCGTCAGCCGTGCCCCCGTCCTCTGTCGCGGAAGGTGTCAGTGTGCTCCTGTCGTTCGGCCCTCAAGGCGGTGTCATCCGGGTCCTGGGGGGTCGTGATGGTACAGGTCGTGTACCGGCTCCATGCGAACGCCAAGGCGCGCGAACGGGAAGCCTTCGAGCTCAAGGTGCAATCCTCGGAGCTTGCCCGGCAGCTCACGACCGCGCAGCTGAGCGCGCTCAAGATGCAGTTGCACCCGCACTTCCTGTTCAACACGCTCGGCGCCATCATGGTCCTGATCCAGCAGCAGAAGACGGTGCAGGCCGAGGCGATGGTCGCGAAGCTCGGCGACCTGCTTCGTCTCACGCTCGACGACGTCGACGCACAGGAAGTGCCGCTCTGGCGCGAGCTGGAATTCCTGCGGCGCTATCTCTCAATCGAGCAGGTCCGGTTCGAGGACCGCCTGCGGGTGCGGATTACCGCCGATCCAGCCGTATCGGACGCCCTCGTGCCGCATCTGGTGCTCCAGCCGATTGTCGAGAATGCCGTCCGCCATGGGTTGGGGGAGAGCGAAGAGGCCGTGGGCATCGACGTGACGGCCGTCGGCACAGACGGCACACTGACGCTGATCGTCTCCGACGATGGGCCTGGGTTGCCGCCCTCTCGAAGCGAGCACACCGGGATTGGGATCCCCAACACGAGGAACCGCTTGAAACGGCTCTACGACGGCGACGCCAGTCTCGTGATCGAGAACGCGGCGCCACGCGGCGTTCGCGTCACGATCACGCTGCCCCTTCGGCGGGGACCGGTGGAGGACGGCCCATGCGACTGACGGTGCTCGTGGTCGACGACGAGCCGCTGGCGCGGGACGGGCTGAAGCTGCTGCTCGGCCGCCAGCCGCGCGTCGCATCCGTGTCGGAGGCGCGCAACGGCCGCGAAGCGGTGGCGCTGATCCGTCAGCAGAAGCCGGACCTGGTGCTGCTCGATGTCCAGATGCCTCGCATGGACGGCTTCGCCGTCGTGCAGGCGGTCGGGGCGGAGCACATGCCGGCGGTCATCTTCGTGACCGCGCACGACCAGTATGCGATTCGCGCGTTCGAGATTGCCGCGGTCGATTACCTGCTCAAACCGGTGAGCGAGGAGCGCTTCTCGATGGCGTTCGAGCGAGCGTCGAGCCGCCTGCAGCGCGCGCCGCACGAGAAAGAGACCGGCCAGGTGCTGGCCATGCTCGATGTCATCGCCAACCCGCCGCGCCAGCTCGCGCGGTTGGCGATCCGGTCCGGCGAGCGGACCTTCTTCGTGCCGGTGAACGACGTGGATCGGATCGAGGCCCTCCAGAACTACGTCCAGGTCCACGTCGGGGCCACGAGCCATCTGCTGCACGTGCCGATGAACACGATCGAGACCGTGCTCGATCCCGCAGCGCTTTCTGCGCATCCATCGTTCGCACATCGTGAACGTCCAACGGATTGCGCAGCTCTGGTCGGTGGCGCACGGCCAGTACGTCATCGAGCTGAAGTCGGGCGAGCGCCTCCCTTCCGGCCGGACCTATCGCGAGCGCATTCGTGGCGCCCTGTCGAATCCGTTCTAGGTTCTAGAGCGCCCACTTGACGACGGCCACACGGTGAGTTCTACTCCGCTCGCCGAGCCCCGGATGCCTGTCCTCTTCCTGCTGATCGCCGTCGCGCTGAGCCTCGCCATGCCGGGCGGGCAGACGCGCGCGCCGAGCGTCCGCTACGTCCTGACGAGCGCCGAGCAGAACATCGACGCGGGCAACTGGCAGATCGCCGCCCGCGAGACCGGCGTATACACCTCGGGTGGCTCAGGGATTCAACGAATTGCTACCCGTCGCTCCCGGAGGCGCGAAGGGCTCGCAGGCCGAGCTGCGCGAGCCCGAGCGCCGCGCCGAGCCGCGCGGCGCCGGCCGATACGATTGATTCCGCCATGCTCGCGGTGAACCGGCAGCGACGACGATGAGCACGGCAAACAACGGATCGCGTGTCTCGATGATCGTGAAGTTGCTCGTGAGCAGGGCCGACGAACGCGACGAACTGAACGACGAGACCGTCGCAGCCGCCTACGAACTTCGGTACGAACGTATGTGCCGCTGAGCGAGTCGACTTCCACGCGCACTTCGCGCGAAGCTCGAGCAACGGTTTGTCTTTCCTCTTGAATCGTCAGCGACACGGTTGCCTTCGGCCGTCCGGAACGCGCTCCCACAGTGTCCAGCCCTTGATCCTCTCCGCGCTGGCGCGCCATCGGCTCATCCAGACGCACATCCACTCCTGACGACACCCGAGTCATTGAAGCGCCGGCCCTGAACCAGCCGGAACGACACGAACTGCCCGCCGCGCGTCTGGAGGACGCGACGACGACGCAGTCGCCTCGACCGCGATGATCTCCGCGCGATCGTGTCGGCGCAACCCGGTCGACAGACGCTGATCGACGCGCGCAGCGCCGCCCATTCGCCTCCTGCCAGCGCGTTCGAACTCGAGGAATCGCTGGACCGGCCGCGGCTCGCATCGAACGCCTTCAACAGAGTGGACCGTCCACATGCTGATCGCTCGGTGCTGTCCGCCGGTCTGTGACGATGGAGCTGCTGAACGGCCCGCAGTGCCGACTCGGCTTCGGCACAGTGCGCTCAGCCGCAGCCAGTCTTTGTCCGTTGCGATCCTGCAACCGCCGTCGAGAGGCGGTGCAGCGACGCAGCACTTCCGCTCGAACGTCCGGGTCGACAACGGACGGATTGCAGATCGATTCGGCGAAGTCCACCTCGGTTGCCCACAGCCGCAAGGCATCGGCATCCGCCGGGACACCGCGCAGTCTGTCCACCGCCTTGAGCATCAGCTCCCCGCCCGTCGGCGCCACGAGCCCATGTGACCGATTGCTGCACGCCCACGGTCGCCAGGCACGCAGCCGGTCGAGAACCACCGTTGTTTCTCGAGCAGTCCAGCTTGCTTCTATCGTGTCGAGCGCGGCGCCGTGCTCCGGATCCCATGGAGAGATGGCCCGCAGCTCCTCACGGATTCATTTTCCGCCTCCGCCTGCTCGAACTCGCACGCCCTCGAAGCCTCTGGCGAGTCGCCAACCATTTCGGCCGAGTCGTCGTCATGGAGACGCATCCTCCGACTGCGCTGGTATTCCGGCAGCACCGCCGTGGCCAAGTTGGCCAGGAAACCGCCGACCACGATCAAGCTGAGGCCAATCGCGGTGTGACGGCGCTCTGCCACGGCTCGGCGACGCTTCAGCGGACTCGAATGGCTGCGCGGCCACGTGACCAATGGACCGCTCGACTCATCGCCGAAGCGCGCGAGCGTGAACGTCAGCCGGCCCGGCCGGGATGCCGGCCAGAGTTGCCACCACCACGAGCCGTCGCCTTCGAGGCTACGGAGTTGCATGTCCAGGAACTGGATCCCCTGACCGAGCAACGCCGATCCACCTCCGAACCATGGTCCGGCCTCGACGTGCCATTGGACCGCGGGCTGCGTCGCCTCCTGATTCGTGATCACCGCGGCCGCGGGCTTCGCGTTGACCGAGCGGAGGACGATGTCGGTTGCGCCGGTCGTCTCGGGCTTCAGTTGGAGGGCCAGTTTCTCGACCTTCACATGTCGAGTCACGCCGACGGTGCCGATGACTTGCACCGGCCCGCCGCGCCCGCCATCGAGGATTTCGATGAGGTCCCAGCGGCGATTCGGGAGCGCGGTGAACTCGATGGTCGCGGCGCTGCACGCTTCCTTCCGCAACTCGGCGAGCGGCTGGATGGCCACTGCACCCACGCTGCCTGCTCCGGTTCCATCCGCCGGGCGCCCAACGACGGCCTGTAGGGTTCTCCGTATCGATTGCAGATAGTCACTGTCCATTTGATCTTTGACGCGCCTTCGCCGACGACTCCGACCGGTGGCGCCAGAGCCAGCAGCGGGCTGCCCTTCGGACCATCGAGCTGGCGCGCGCCGACCGCGTAGCCGGTCAGCAGGAGGGCGGCAGCGGCGGCGGCGGTCAGGGCGGAGACTCGAGTCGATGTGGCTTGCATGTTCGGCGTCCGAGGCTGGTACCGTCAGGGAAACGTTCGCGGAGCCTGACCGGATCGAGCGCCAGGTAGAACTTCAGCTGCGACCCGGACGTGAATTGATCCGTGTCGCGATTCGCGTAGCTGTAGGCGATCGGGATGTCGACGCCGGCCGTGACCGGCACCACCAGCTTCAGCTGCACGCGAAGGAGCAAGTCGCTGTCCGGTTCCTTCGAGGCTTCCCCGCCGCCGGAGAGCATGACCGGGCGGGCGCTCCAAGTCCGTGCGCTCTCGCCGCCGAGCTTGGCCTGGAACTCGGTGGCGATCCGGCCGCTCTTGGTGTCGTCGCCGGTCTTGCGATCGGTGAAGTCGAAGCTCGCGTTCACCGTCCAATTGAGACGCGTGCTGAGGCCGTGATCGTAGATCAGCTCGGCCCGATGTTCGTCGCTTCCCTCGTCTTCCCGCTGCTTAGTGAAGTAAGCGACGGACAGCTGCTTGCCGCGCCGGATTCTGTCGACCGCCTCGGCGACTTTTTCCGCCGCAGCGGCCCGCGCGGCCGCGAGCGGCACGATCAGCTTCTGAATCGCCGTCATCGCCGCCGCGTCGGCCTCCAGCACCTTTCGGGCGGCCGGCCAGTTCTTCTCGGCGAGCGGGTCGCCCTTGAGAAATGCCTCGAATTCCGGATCCCGCAGGCAATCGAGGACGGGGGCCCTCGGTTTCTGACCGGCCCTCTTGTGCACGGACCAAAAGACGACGCACTCTAGCGGGTTGGTGATCGCCAACTCGACCGTGGTGTAGTCGGCCAGCGCGATGTCCATGTCCGCAAAGTGGACCTGCGCCACCGGACTATAGATATCCCTATGGTTGATGAGCAGGAGCTTGAAGCCGAGTTGGGTGGCGGGCTTGTCAGTGAAGTGCTTGTCGGCTTCCGACTTCTCGCTGCCGATCGTCAGGGTGACCCGGCGCAAGTTGGTGTGGCGCTTGTAGAAGACCGGATCGGTCAGTGCGACGCCCCGGATCGCTGCCACCAGGCTGTACACGCTCGCAGTCACCGATCCCGAATCGGTGCTACCGTCGTCGTCATCCTGTTTCCCGCGCGTCAGCCCGGTCAGGTTCAGCGCAAGTGAAGCAAAGTCACTGGCCGAGCTGGTGTCCACCAACGACGTCGAGGAGCTGTCGATGCTCGGCGCTTCCTTTCTGGTTGGCCACGTCGTTGCCATTCGCTGGGATGGCCTTTGCCGCCACCATGGCCTTGTGCTCCGCATCTTTTCCAGTTGACGTAGGTGTCGGCCTGGTCACACAGGGCGTCCGTTGATCCGGGCTTCTGCGCGGCAGGCTTGTCCTGCGCCTGCGCAGACGCGGTCAGGATGAGGACGAGCAGCGCCGTCCAGAGCAGAGGAGGTCGGTGTGCCATGATTCCTCACACGATCAAGACGCGGAACGTTTCAGTGTCGAAGTCGGCGGCTCCGCCCAGGTACTCGATGTCGAACACCACCCTGGGTCGCCGGCCTGACCGCGCACCGTGACCTCGTAGCGGTAGTCGGCGTTCGACGCGAACAGCAGCCCGAGCGTCAGCAGCTCGAACTGCTGGACATCCGACGGGTCGCGAAGAAAGGTCCATTCGTAGAGGTCGGCCGGATGGTTGGGAAAGGTGCCCTGATTCAGCAGCTGTCCCTTGATGTTGCTCGTGAACTGAAACCGCGGCGCCGGGCCGCCGGCGCGAACAGCGAAAAACAGGAACTCGCCGTTGCCGGGCGACACCTGCACGACACCAGGGTTGGGAACGTGCTCCAGCCGATTGACTGCCATCGCGCCCTCTCGCCGCTCAGGGGATGCTCAATTGCCTCCCGCGAATGGTCTGGTAGACGGACAGGCGGCGAGAATTCCCGCGGGTGGGGCGACCTCGATGGCAACCCGAGAACCGACGGCGACCCCACCTTTGTGCCGTTCATTCTGACGCCGTGTTTTCCGAGTTATCCGTCGAATCACGCCAGCGGAAGCGAGGGCGCCGCGGAGGTCCTGCGGCGAGTGTAGGTGCCGGTGGTCATGACATCGCCATGGCAAACCCCGCCGTGCCAGGGGTGGCGTTCCACGACCGCCGGTTCAACCAGATCATGGAGGACATCAACGACGCGCGCGTCTACGGCGGCATCCATTTCCGTTTCGATCAGGATGCCGGCGCTGATCGGGACGCGGCGTCGCGGCGTATATCTACAAGCACAACCTGCGCTGCGCGAAGCATTGCGGCAAAGACCGAGACGACGACCGTGACGACGAGCGCGATGGCCGGCATCGCGATTGAGCATGAGTAGGATGTGATCGGATTCAACGCTCCGCTGTTAACCGGGGTGCTCGTTCTGCGTAGTACACATAAACCGGGAGATGCGCCCTTGATCCAGGACCTTCGATTCGCTCTTGCGTCTTCTTCGCAGAAACCCGGCCTTTTCCGCCATTGCGATCGCGACTCTGGCGTTGGGCATGGGCATCAACACCGCAGCGTTCACGTTCTTCAACGCGTTCGCGCTGCGTCCGTTGCCTATTCGTGAACCGGAAGCGCTGGTGAAGCTGACTGCGCTGGATCGCCACGGACGGCCTCACAACTTCTCCATCGCCGAGTTTCGCGACATCCGCGGCCGTAGCGATGTATTCGCCGGCGTGATCGCGCTCGCTCCGCTCCCGGTTTCGCTGGGCGATGCCGTCGCGGGGCGGGCGGCCACGGACTACGACATCATTCCCCCGGGCTATCAGTTCGCCTTCGGGTTGACGGTTTCCGGCAACTATTTCACGGTGCTTGGGGGTCAGCCTGCGCTCGGACGGCTCCTGACACCGGAGGACGATCTCGCGCCGCGGGCGCACCCGGTCGTCGTTCTGAGCGAGAGTTTCTGGCGCAGGCAGTTCAACGGCGACTCGGCGCTCGTGGGCCGGAGCATCCGCTTCAACGGCCATCTCTACGAGGTCGTCGGCATCGCCGCCAGCGAGTTCGTCGGCACTCAGCCGAACCTGCCGGACTTCTGGGTTCCTCTAGCCATGCGGGGGCAATTGCACGGCGATCCAGGGGATCGGCTGTACAGCGACCGTGGGTATGGATCGGTTGGACTCTACGGACGCCTGAATGCTCATGTGTCCGCGGCACAGGCTGCCGCCGCGCTCAACGTGCCGGCGGCGGGCATCGGCGAAAGTGAGACCCGGACCGCGCGAATCAGCATCACCGAGGCGAGGACGTTCGTCAATCTGAAGGAGTTCATGCCGCTCGTCGTGCCGATGAGCCTCGCGGTTGGTCTGGTGCTGGTGATCGCGTGTGCGAACGTCGCGAATCTCCTTCTCGCGCGCGGGCTCGGACGGCGGCGGGAGATCCAGATCCGTCTGGCCGTCGGATCGTCGTATCGCCGCCTGGTTCGGCAGTTGATCACCGAAAGCGCGGTTCTCGGAGTGTTGGGTGGAATTGCGGGGCTGGCCGCGTCTCACCTGGCGATTCGGTTGGGCTATCAGGCGGTTCTCTCGAGGGTCCCGCTGCCGTCGGCCTACAAGGATGCGTTCACGATTCACCTGAACCCGGATTGGCGCATCTTTGCCTTCGTGTTCGCCATTTCCATCGCCGCTGCGCTTCTGTTCGGGCTTACACCGGCACTCAACTCAGCAAGAGCCAATGTGACGCAGCGTGCGATCACGGTTCCGGGACGCCCTGGTGGTGGCACAGGTCGGGATCTGTCTTGCGCTGCTGGTGGGTTCGAGCCTTCTGCTCCGTAGTATGTGGTTCGTCGAGGCAATGGACCCCGGCTTCCAGACCGCGCACCTTTACTCGGCGTCGCCGGGTCTGACTGGCGAATCCAATCCACTGCTGGACCGCAGCGCTGCGCAGCAGTTCCTGGCGCGGTTGGCCGACCTTCCGGACGTCCGATTCGGTGAGCACCTGCTACAAACTGCCACTGAGCGGGATGTCTCCTCAGGTGGACCTCGAGAACGTCGCGCTGCGCGTGTCGTACAACAGCGTCGGTCCGGCGTACTTCCGGACCGTTGGCATTCCTCTGATCCGAGGCCGGGACTTCACGGAGGCCGAAACCAGTACGAACGCGCCCGTCGCCATCGTCAGCGAAGGAGCCGCGTCTCGCGCCTGGCCCGCCGAAGAGGCGCTGGGGAAGACAATCCAGCTCGCCGAGGACAGAGTGCCTCGCCAGGTCATCGGTGTCGTTAGCAACGCCAGGGTCGGCCTTCTCTGGAGGCCGGAAGATGTGTACGTCTATCTCCCGATTGGCTCCAAGCCGGCGTACGCGATATTCCGGGCGCCGTCCTGGTCGGAATCCGTGGCCGAGTCGACCCTGCGCACCGCGGCGGTTGCCGTTCATCCCGCTTTGAAAGCGCCGGTGCGCGCCATCGGAGCGTCGCTCGAGCAAACGTATGCGCCGTTTCGCTTCCTTGCCGCGGCAGCCGGGCTCATCGCGGCGCTCACCCTGATTTTGGCCTTCGTGGGGCTGTATGGCGTCGTCTCATTGATGGTCAGCCAGCGGACACACGAGATCGCGATCCGTATGGCGTTAGGCGCCGTGAGCAGCGATGTGATGCGGACGGTATTTGGATCCAGTCTGCGACTGGTGGCCTTGGGAGCAGCAATCGGTCTCGGCGGGGGCCTGGTGTTTGCGAAGCTGCTCGCGGTCGCGCTGATTGGGATCAAGCCGTTTGACCTCGTGGCCTTCGCATCGACCTCCGCCCTGATGGCGTTGGTCGCGGCGCTGGCCACGTGGGTGCCTGCCAGGCGGGCCGTTCGCGTCGACCCAATGGTCACGTTCAGACAGGAATAGAGAGGTTATGATCCGCACGCGATGCGGGTCTGAGCGAATCCATCATGAGAGAGCTCGCGCCGACGACGTTGGAGATGCTGCGGCAGGTCAGCACCGCGACCTTGTGCACGCAGCTCTTCCAGCGAGGCTTTCGCAACGTCTTCATCCACGGAAGCTCACGGCTGACGAAGGCCCCGGATGGCAACCTGGTGGGCCCGGCATATACGGTCCGCAACATTCCCGCGCGCGAGGACCTCGACGAGCTCGCCGCCTTTCGCAATCCCGAGCATCCGCAGCGGAAGAGCATCGAGTCCATCCCTGCGGGGCACGTGATGGTCGTCGATTGCCGCGGCGAGAAGCGGGCCGCCTCCGGCGGCGAGATCCTCACGACGAGACTGATGAAGCGAGGGGCGGCCGGGCTCGTCTCGGACGGCCCGGTGCGCGACAGCGCGGCGATCGCGGAGCTGCCATTCCAGGTGTTCTGCGCCGGCGCCTCGGCGCCGCTCAACCTCGTGCACCATCACGCCGTCGACGTCGACGTGCCGATCGGCTGCGGCGGCGTCGCCGTCTATCCGGGGGACATCATCGTCGGCGACAACGACGGCGTGGTCGTGATTCCGCGCCACGTGGCAGACGATGTGGCTGCGGCCGCAAAGGCGCAGGAACTGCTGGAGGTCTTCATCATCGAGCGGGTCAGGAATGGGGCGGCCCTGCCGGGTACGTACCCACCAGACGAGAAGACCCTCGCCGCATACCAGGAGTGGTTGAAGAAGCGGTAAGAGGTTGCGGGGACGAGTCCGGCCGCCTATTGCCGCCTCAGGCCGAGCGTGCGGATCCGCTTGTGCAGGGCCGTCCGCTCGGTGTCGAGCAGCCGCGCCGCCGCCGAGACGTTCCAGTCGGTCTGGTCCAACGCCTGACGGATTCGCTCGCGCTCGGCCGAGTCGCGCACCTCCTGCAGCCCCGTCGCCGCGCGCGGAGCCTGGCCAGCGCGGACCTCCAGCGGGATCGCGTCGGCGGTGATTCGCTCTCCAGGCGTGAGGATGGCCATCCGCTCCACGACGTTCCGCAGCTCGCGGATATTGCCTGGCCAGGCGTACCGTTCGAGCCCGGCGACAGCGTCCGGCTCGATCGTCCGCGGCCGGAAATTGTTGCGCGCACAGAACTCGGACAGGAAGTACGGCACCAGCTCGGCGATGTCCTGCGTGCGCTCGCGCAGCGCCGGCACGCGGATCGGCACGACGCTCAGACGGTAGTAGAGATCCTCGCGGAACCGCCCGTTCGAGACGAGCTCGTTGAGCCGCCGGTTCGTGGCCGAGATGACCCGGGTGGCGACCTTGATGGTCTGCTCGCCGCCCACCCGCTGGACCTCGCCGTCCTGCAGGACGCGCAGCAGCTTGGCCTGCGATGCCTCGTGCAGGTCGCCGACCTCGTCGAGGAAGATGGTGCCGCCGTCGGCCAGCTCGAACTTGCCGCGCCGCAACGCCGCCGCGCCGGTAAAGGCCCCCTTCTCGTGGCCGAACAGCTCGCTCTCGATCAGCTCGGTCGGGATGGCGGCGCAGTTGACCTTCACGAACGGACCGGCGGCAAACGGGCTTTCGCGATGGATGTGGGCCGCCAGCAGCTCCTTGCCGGTCCCCGATTCGCCCGACAACAGCACGCTGACATCCGATCGCGCCACCTGGGTCGCCTGTTGCACGGCCTGCTGAAACACCGGCGACGATCCAATCATCCTCGGCGCGTCCCCGACCAGCTCGCGGAAGCGCTGGTTCTCGCGCTGCAGGTCCGACCACTCGAGCGCGTTCTTGACGACCAGCAGCACGCGGTCGCGCGCGAGCGGCTTCTCGAGGAACTCGAACGCGCCCATCTTCGTCGCCTGGACGGCGTCGGCAACGGTGCCGTGCCCGGAGATCATCACGGCGGCCGTCCGCTCATCCCACTGCCGCACCGACCGCAACAGGTCGATGCCGTTGCCGTCGGGCAGCCGCAGGTCCAGCAGGTAGACGTCGGCGGCCGCGCGGCTTCGTTCCTTCGCGAACGCCGCCGCCGATTCGAACACGCTGACGCGGTAGCCCTCGCCTTCCAGGATCAGCCGCAGCGACCTGCCGATGTTCGCCTCGTCGTCGACGATGACGATGTGCCGTTTGCGTGTCATGACGGCAGGGTGACCCTGAACGCGGCGCCGCCGAGCTCGCCGGGAATCAGCGTGATGTCGCCGTCGGACAGCAGGGCGTTCTTCTTGGCGATCGACAGGCCGAGCCCCATCCCGTGCTTCTTGAACGTGATCGTCGGCTCGAACAACGTGGCGGAGACCTCCTCGCCCAGGCCTGGTCCGGAATCGTGCACTTCGATGGCCACGCGGTCTCCCCCTCCCCGCGTCAGCACGCGGACCGCGCCGCCCGGCCCGGCCGCCTCCGCCGCATTCTTCAGGAGATTGGTCAGGATCCCGTTCACCAGGTCCGGCGACGCGTGCACGCGGGGACGGCCGTCGTCGAGCCGCAGATCGATAAGTCACTCCCGGATTCACCGGGCGCAGCAGCGCCACCCGCTCGGTGACGACGGCGTTGATGTCGAGCGCCTCGGGATGCACCTGCGGCTCGCTCGCGAACTCGGAGAACGCCCGCACCCGGCGCTCGAGTGACTCGATTTCGCTGACGACGATCTGGACGGCCTGGTCCATGAAGACGCGGGCTTCGGTGTTTTCGGGGCCGGCTGCCGCGCCTGCATCTCCTCGACGGTCAGGCGGATCGGCGTCAGCGAGTTCTTCAGCTCGTGCGCGGTCTTGCGCGCCAGCGACTGCCAGCTCGCCATGCGCGTCAGGTGCACGAGCCGCTCGCGGTTCTCCTCGAGCTGATCGGCCATGTGGTTGAAGGCGTGCGACGGCCCGCCCCACCTCGTCCTGCGGCGGGTGCCCGGCTTGCCGGCCGTCTCCAGCCGCCGCGACCAGTCGCCACCGGCGAAACCGGTCAGCGCCGCGGTGAGCTGCTGGATCGGCCGGCTCACGCGGTGGGCGATGCAGCACCAGCGGCAGCAGCGACACGAGCCACGCGGCCCCCAGCAGCACGAGCAGCGTCAGCGTGAATCCGCGCCGCAGATCGCGCGCATCGATCTCGCTCACCAGCCGCCGCGTCTGCCGAAGCTGGGTCGACAGCTGCTCCATGCTGACGCCACCCAGGTCGCGGCTGTAAATCTCGACGCCCGGGCGTCGCCGGGACCATCCACCCGCCGCATGTAGTCCACGCGCTCGCCGCTGGCGCCTGACACGCCGAAGCGCTCGGGCTCGCCGCTCTCCCAGAACGATCGGACCGCCTCGGGCCACTCGGCCGTATCCGCCGTGCCGAACGTCGCCGGCGTGCCCGCCCCGCGAGCGCGTCCTGCTTCAGCGCGTCGCGTTCCCGCTGGTAGAACTGCTTTGCGGTGGTCTCGAGCGTCCGCGACAGTCGATCGAGCTCGCCGGTTGTCGCATAGCGCAGGCTGCGATCGAGGAGCGACGTGGTGATCCAGACGGTTGCGGCGAGCGGCAGCAGGGTTGACGCGAGGAAGGCGGCGATCAGGCGATTGCGCAGGCGGGTCATCGCGGCGGGGACGAGCCGCGCGGCCGCAGCCGGAACGGACCGGCCTCGAAGGAGAGGCGCCGGCGACTCGCTCTTGCGGCGGCGGCTCAACACGTCGATCAGCGCCTGCAGCGTGTAGCCAGAGTCCGCCGCATCCGACGAGCCGTCGCCATCCAGGACACGGTATTCGAGCCGAATCCAGAACGGCAGATCGCGGCCCAGCGCGCCAAGCGCGCTGACGGATATGGCCAGCTGCTCGACGCACCAGGCCTCGGCGGCAGCCATCAGTCAGGTGCGAGGCGGACAGAGAGCGCGCGTCCACCGTCGTCACGGCGAATCGTTCCTCCCAGAGATCGTAGCTCAACGCGAACATCCGTCGCGTCGTCGCCGCCGCCGACTTTCCCGGCGCGGCCAGCACCATCGCGGCGAGCTCCACGCGCACCGACCGGCCATCTTTCAACCGCGCGAGCGGCTCTCCCTTCAGGAAGCTGAAGCCGGGCGCGCGGATCTTCAACGCCTCGCCGACGGTGTCGACCGTGACCGCCTGTGCCGACGAGCGCGATCGGCCGGCCACACGAGCAAGGCGAGCAACACCGCGACGGCCCGCCGGGCCGTTGCTACCACCGGATCCCGACTCCCGGAATGCGCAGACCCATCGAGAAGACGGCGGTCAGGTTGTCGGTGTTCAGCGGGAAGCCAACGACCAGGAATGCCGGCCCCGCGTGGAACCCGAACCCGGTCGAGACCGCGGACCTTGCGCTCGGTGCCCGCGTCCCAGACCGAACCGACGTCGAGGAAGAGCGAGAGGCCGGTGTAGCGATACTCGATCGACGAGTAGAACATCCGATCGCCGCCGGCCGGCGCGATGTCGTACTTGTCCCAGCCCCGCAGCGTGGTCGAGTCGCCGAGCGTGAAGCGCTCGAAGAGCGGCGCCTGGCCGGTGATCCCTCCAGCCATTCCGGCCGCCATCACGTGATGGCGTCCGAAGTCGTATCGATACGAGCCCTGCCCCAGATACCTCCTGTAGGAGAGATCGCTTTCGAGATCGCGGGAGCCGGCGCGCACGCCGAAGCTGGCGTCGACGCGGTGCGACGCGATCGTCGCCCTCCTTCCATCGCCGGTCGTAGCCGATCGAGGCGACGGCCGCGTTCGCCATCCGTGAGCCGGTTGCCGGGAAGAGCGGCTCCAGCTCCGAGATGCTCACGCCCGCGGCGATGCTGAGGTCCGCGCTGAAGGCAAATTTCAGCAGCGGGCGTGAACGTCGATCGCGTCTCGTAGGGCCGTGGAATCTCGGGCGTGGACGCGAGCGCGTCCAGCGTTTCGCTCGCCAGTCCTGATCGAACCTGGACCACTCGAGGCTGGCGCCGAGCCGCCGGGTGCCGAGTTTCCTCGTTTCGAAGCGCAGCCCGTAGCCGGAGTACTCCTCGACGAGGTCGTCCGCGTTGTCGATGGCCACGAGGGGTGTGAAGCGGATGTTGCCATCGCCGATGCCGAGGTCCAGGTAGCTGCCCCAGCCCTGCTCGGAGTGAAAGAGCGCCTTCGATCGCAGCGGCTCGAAGCGCAGCCACTGCGGCAGCTCTCGTCCTGCGCGCCTCGTAGACGAGCCGGATGCGGCCAACCTCGCTCCCGCGCTGGATGCGCCGCGAGATCTCGTAGCGTGGAAGCTCGCGCTCCATGCGCTCCTGCAGACGATCGGCCTCGCCCGAATCGAGGCGCTTGCCGACGAGCGCCTGCAGGTCGTCGCGCAGCGCCTGCGTCAGCTCGGCGTCGGGCACACCGGTGATGTCGGCCTGCTCGACGACGTAGCGGGCGTTGACGTTGTGTCGTCGCGATCGGGCCCCGCCTGGCGGCCCATGACGAAGAACACGCGCGCCTGGCCGTCCGGATCCATGACGGCGCGCACCGCTGCGACATAGCGGGGCCGCTCGGCCTCGATGCGCGCGGCGAGCTCGTCGAGACGCTGCTGTTTCAGCGGTGTGCCGGCGAGGCCGCGGATCTCCTGGCGAAGGCCGGGACTCAGGCGATCGATGTCGAAGCCGGTGACCTGCGCCGAGGTGATGACCGTGCCTTCCGGCACGACGACTTTCTGATCTGTCGCGGCCTGCGGCGAGGCCGCCAGCAGGGTGATGAGCAATCCGAGTGTGCGCATGCCCGCCGCAACAGCAAGGAGTGAGCCCATAGCGAAGCTGTTTGTGTTCAAGAAGATAGCGCAATGCGCGTGTGACTGCCGGTCACACCTGTGCCTGCGCGGCGATGCCGA
>CAVQXJ010000027.1:0-232279 GCA_963717745.1 uncultured Acidobacteriota bacterium | reverse complement strand
GATAGACGTCGCGTGCGGCCGCCTCTTTGGTGAACACCGGCGCGATCAGCAGGTCGCGTCCCCAGAGATACTGCGTGCCGAGCCCGCGGGCATGCCCGTCTTCCGGATAGTGCAGCCACATCGCCCGCATCAGCGGCAGCCCCGCGTCGCGCGCTTCGCGCGCCAGGGTATACGTGTAGGGCAGCAGCTGGTAGCGCAGCTCGGAGTATTTCTTGACGACCGGCTCGATCGCCGGGTTGTTCAACTCCGACTCGAGGACGTTGCGGCGGTCGTCGGGCGGGATCGGCGCGTTGGTGTTGCTGTACTCGCGCGGTCCCATGTCGGCCGAGCCCCAGCCCCAGGGCAGCCGCAGGTACCAGGTCCGGCCGTGCGATCGGAACGACCCGCAGAATGCCGCGAACTGGTGCCACCGCGCGTAGAGCTCGCCGGTCAGCTCGTTGTTCGGATAGAAGCCGCCGATGTCGGATCCCCAGAACGGACCGATGCTGAGCGAGTAGTTGATCCCGACCGCGATCTGCGCCTCCAGGGTCTTCCAGGCGCTGTCGGTATCGCCCGACCACACCCAGCCGCCCCACCGCGCGATGCCCGGGTAGCCGTTGCGCTGCAGACTCCACGGCCGGACGTCGGGGCGGGTCGAGAGCGAGCCCTGGTAATACAGCTGATGCCGCTTGATCCGCTCGTGGAGATTGAACCAGTCCCCCTCGTCCGGCCAGAACGCGTCGATGCCGGCGCTGACGAGCGGCACGTGCTGCCGCCAGTAGCTCTGGATGTGCGAGTCGTCCATCGATTCGCCGGGGGCGGCGGGGATCGACCCGTGCAGCGTTGCCAGCTTGTCGCGATCCCACGGCACCATGTGCACGACCACCTTGACGTGGCGGGCGTGCATGTCGGCGAGCACCGCCGCGGGATCGCGGGTGAAGACCTGCGGATTGAACTCGAACGACGGCTGCCTGGTGTTCCAGCCTCGTGGCGCGAACCCGGTGCCGAGATAGATGACGGCGTCGAGCGGAATCCGCTTCGATCGGAAGGTGTCGATCACCCCGAGCATCTGCCGGTCGTTCTCGAGCGTGCGGTGCGACTGCATGTAGCCGAGCGCCCACCGCGGCGGCAGCACCGCCGGGCCGGTGATCGCGGCGAACTCGCCGAGGGTCTTCGCGGGATCCCTCGCGTCGAAGACGAAGAGATCGAAGAATCCTGGCACGATCGCGTCGATCGGCGGCAGGCCCTTGCCGGCGTTCTGCTGCTGGTTGCGTTCGGTCTGCGGTGTGACTTCGGCGCCGGTCGGCGTCCACGGCAGGAAGACGCCGCGGCTGGCGTCGCGGAGATCCACGTGAACCCACGGGGCGGCGACGAACAGGCCCCAGCCGCCGGTCCCGAGCAGCATGGCGACCGGATTGCGCGACCCGTACATGTCACTCTGCCAGCGCGGCTCCATGGTGTCGAGCGCGCCGCGGCGATCGAACTGCACCGGCTGCTCGCGCCACGGCCGGCCGCGCTCGGGCCGGGGTCCGCCTTCGCCCATGCCGAGCACTGGCTGTCCATCGAGCTTGAACGACACGCGGCCATCCGCTTCGAACACCAGCTCCTGCACCAGCCGTCCACCGTCGCCCCTGACACGGAGCGTGAGCGGGCCCGGTGTGACCTCGACGTCGAGGCTGCCGATCCTCCTGCGAACCGGCTTCGAGAGGCTCGACAGGCTCACCGCCGGCGCCGGAGGGACGCGATCGAGCAGCGACGGATTCGGCGGAAGCGGGCCTTTGAGGTTCGCCGGGCCAAGCGTGACGCGCAGGCTCCGCTCGCCGGCGGCCCTGATCTCGAGCCGCGCCGGCTGACCGGCGGTGGTCAACGGCTGCGAGTGCGCCGCCGACGGGCCAAGCGCGACGGCGATGGTGAACGCGACCGAACGCATCCTGCGCATGTGAGGGCTCTCCCTTCGCGAGCGCGGCGAGTGTATCGCACGGCGCCCGAGTCGGATCGGCCCACGCCGCGCGGTCCAGTCAAACAGAAGCACCTCGCCAGAGCGGTGTGCGAACGAGCTTACGAATCTGCCCGTTGCCGGACACTGGTGGAACATCTTGTCGATCCGTCTACTTCAAGGAGTAGAGCACACCATGCGCGTCATAGTCCGATCGCTGCTGATTGTCCTGGTCCTCGTCGTTCGCTGGCACGCTCATGCGGGTCCGCCGCCCGCCTCGGAAGTGGACGCGGCCAAGGCCGCGGTAGACCAGGGCCGCGGCCGACCGCGGGAGTCCAGTATGCCGCCGAGTCGCTGAGGGCTGCTCAGGATGCCCGGTCGGCGCTCGACGCCGAGCTGAAAGCTCAGGAAGCCAAGTGGGTCAAGTCCTACGACAGGACCAGGGAGCTCGCCGCCGCGGCGAAGGAGGCCGGTGACAGAGCGGCAGCCGATGCCGTCGCTGGCAGAGAGAAGGCCGAGGCGGCCGCCGCTGCCAAAGCGAAAGCCGGCTGCCGCGGCCACGGCCAAAGCGAGGTCGTGGCGCCGCTCTCGCATTGGCGGGAAGATCCATCGCACCCCTCAAGATCAAAGACGTCCAGCCCGTCTACCCAGCCATCGCGCAGTCGGCCCGAATCGGCGGGGCGGTCATCATCGAAGCGACGATCGGAGAGGATGGGAAAGTGCTCGACGCGAAGGTCGTGCGCTCGATCCCGCTGCTCGATCAGGCCGCGCTCGACGCCGTGCGGCAGTGGGAATACAGGCCGACTCTACTCAACGGCGTGCCCGTGCCGGTGCTGATCAACATTACGGTCAATTTCGCGCGCTAGAGGGGCCCCTCACGTGAACGCGACCGAACGCATCCTGCGCATGTGAGAGCTCTCCCTTCGCGAGCGCGGGCGAGTGTATCGCACGGCGCCGATCGATTCAGGAGGGTTCGGAAGGTTGCAAGGCTCTCTTCACTCGACCACCAGCACCTCGTAAGCCTGCAGACGCGGCAACGTGAACCATCTCCGCTGCCCGCTGCCTTCGATGGGCAGTGTGCGCCCGAGCGCGACGGCCTGCACGCGGCGAACCTCGCTCGCCAGCTCGATGCGGATGTCGCGAATCTCGACCGGCGGAAAGTAGGCCGTGTCCTGGTGCCCGGTCCCGTTGACCAGATGGATCAGCGATCGGCGCCGCGCCGGCTGCTCCATCAGCGTCATCTCGACCAGCGGGTGGGCGTTGGAACGGAGCTGGCGTCCGCCCGGCAACAGCCGATCGATCACGTCGGCAAGCAGACCGCGATGGGCCTCCGAGCTGTGACGATAGTAGAGACCACCGACGTCCCACGGGATGTAGGCGGCGCTGCCGCTTCCATGATTCACGAAGACGAGACCCGGCACGGTCGTCTCGATCTTGTCGCTCCAGACTTTTTCCGGCGGACCGAACATGGCCGTCGGGATCAACGTGAGGAGCGGACGCGGGAGCGGCGCGAGCTGCAGGTACTCGCCGTTGATGAAGATCAGGCTGGTGTCCTTCAGCGAGGGAAAGCTGCTCCGATCGTGGATCCGCCAGTAGCCCTGCGTGGAGTGACGGCCGGCGATGGCCCCGACTGGCAATGGCGGCGGCGCCGGGCCCGCCACCAGCAGCCGGCCTCCCTGCCGCACGAAGCCTTCGAGCGCCGGAGGGGGCGCGCCAGGGACGATGACCAGGTCGTAGCGGGAGCCGTCCTCGAGCCAGCGCAGGTTCTCGGACACCACGAACGGAATGTGCTGCTCGGTCAGGAGGCGGAAGAATCCGCGATACGACGCGGTGTCGCCGGTGGCCAGCAGCAGCACGCGTCCGGCGTTCTTCTGGCCGACGTAGAGATCCTCGTGCCGCGCGTGCCAGTCGAAGATCGGCCGGGCCGCGACCAGCCCGCTGCGATCCTGCTGGGCCATCGGACCCGAGACAACGAGGGCGGGCGGCGCACCATGGGCGATGTTCTGGTAGAGATGAAGCGCGGTCTCGGCCTGGGGGACGTGGGCATAGCGCCACGGATAGTCGATGAAGCTCATCGCCAGATTGATCGCCAGCTTGCCCGGCTCGGATCCGAACGACCGGCTGACGTTGTCACTGGCCGAGTAGGGCCAGAGCGGCAGTGGCCGGGTCACCGAGGTGTTCGATTCGGACATGATGCCGTCGGTGTGGTCGTGGATGTAGGTGAGGAAGGCCGCGTCCGGGCGTTTGCGCTGGATCAACCCGGCAATCGTGGCGGCGACCTCGCGGGACGATTCGGCCATGAACGCCCGATAGTCGGCGTCGGCGGCTGCCGGAACCGGACGGCCGTGGCGGGCGCGATAGCGCGTCTGGCAGGCCTCGCAGTGGCACGGACCGGTCGCGACACCGCTGTAATCGGTCGAGGGATTTCCGAACATGTTGAAGAACAGGCCGTCGACTTCGTATCGCTCGAGCGCCTCGGTGAGTATCGCCAGCGCGTGCTCGCGGTAGTAGCCGCCGTTGATGCAGGCTGAATACAGTCCGTTGTAGACCACGGGATCGCCGTTCGCGCGCCGGAAGAACCATTCGGGATGCGCCTCGAACACCGGCCGCTGCGTCTTGCTCAGATCGAACCGGCCAATCACGCGGATCCGTCGCGCATGCGCTTCCCGAACCACGTCGCCGAACAAGTCGCGGCCGGCCGGAAGGTGGGCGCTCGGATAGTGAAACGGCACCCGCGTCGGATACTGGGCGACGATGCCGCCCATGTTCATCAGAAAGGTATTGGCGCCGAAGTCGGCGACCGCCGCGACGAGCGCCGTGGGGTCGACGGTCGAGTCCGTTTCGCTCAGATTGGTTTGCAGAAAGCGGATCGGCTGGCGCTGCCACCACCGCTGATCCGTGGTCTGCGCCCGTGGCGGGCGGACCAGGAGGCCCGAGATCGGGACGGCGAAGAGCACGGCGACCAGCGCGCGCCGCACGGCGAGAGAAGACCACGGCATCCGCATGGGTGGAGATTACTCCGAGCGCTGCCCGCCGCTCCTGAATCTCGCGTCGCGGAATGAGACGAAACGTTCTGCGACCCACGTGTCGGTCAATTCCACAAGGTCCGGGACTCAGAGCATGTTCCGTTCAGCAGTCTTGAGTACTAGCGGGACAACTCGAGCAGGAACATCTGCCGAGTACCGTCGCTGGCGATTCCCGGCACGACGATCGCGTCGCTTGTACGGTTCCACGCCGGAGCCGGGTCCAGGCGCAGCGGTCCGCGGTTCCACGTCGACAGGAACACGGGCGGCGACTTCACCACCCGGCGCGTCTTCATCTCGAGGAAGGTGTAGTGATGGTGCTCGCCTTCGCGATGGCTGTTGACGAACCAGGTTCCGTCGGGGCTGAGCGCGATGTCCCCCTCGGGGTTGGGAAACAGGTCCTTGCCGCCGAGCGAGTCCACGATCTTCTGCTGGGCCGCATCGTAGACGACCTGCTGCCCGCCGTGCGACCCGATGACGTGGGAACCCCAGCCCCACTCCGGATGTCCGCCGATGAAGGTCTCATGGCGCGTCAACCCGGAGCCGTCGGGACGAACGGTGAAGACCGCATTCACGCGCGGACCATTCACCTGCTCCTCGAAATCAGCCCTGCAGAAGAAGTAGATCAAGTCGTTGTTCCGGTTGTTGAGCGTGTGGTTGATGAAGAAATGACGCGCATCGAGATTCTCGACGGTACCTCGCAGCGCTTCCTTCAGTTGCGCAAACGACAGGATCAGCCTCTTCTCGCCGGTACCGATGTCGACACGGAAGATGCCATCGTCAGAAGGTGCGCCGGTCTCTCTGGTCCAGTCCCACGCGTCGGCGTATCCGGTGACCGGGCGCAGCCGCGCCATCCTCGCGTAGTTGATCGCGGTGAAATAACCGCCATTCTGCGCAACGCCGCCGTTGCCGACCGGCGTGTCCTCGAAGCGATACTCGCGGACGCGCGCGCCTTTCCCGCCATTCGCGGCGATGTCGAACAGCACCGTGAACACCTTGCCGGTCTTCGGATCGCGGTCGTTGAAGAAGAACTGCGTCTCCGGGTGCTGCGGATTCCAGTAGAACATCGTCCCCTGCTGCGGATTCCAGCCGCGAGTCCGATCGACGACACGGATGGCGTAGTTGTCACGGGCATCGATGAGGCAGACCTCTGCGGGATCGTTCGCGCCGGGCAGCCGATCCTGGAAGCCGACCTGCAATGCGAGCAGGTACCGTCCGCTGGCGTTCCACGGGATGGTGCGGCTCTGGCCGATGTATCCGAAATAGTGGTGCCGCGGGCCGTGAGTGATCTGGGTCACCTTTACTGACGACTGGGCAGCCGGATGCGGGCTCGGGCTGATCATCGCGACGAGGACCGCGCAGAGGATCTTGCGCGCCGCACCCGTGAGCTCGACCGCACCCGGCGAAGCCGTGGGAATCATGTCCCCCATGATGGTCTCCAGAGTGATCCGGATCGTCGGCGGAATGAGATGAGATCAGCCAGCATCAGCAGTTCGCCGGAGGAAGATCGAAGCGCCTCTCATGACACCGAAAGTAAAAGCTGCCTTAGCTCGCCCGCTCTGGTGAACATCGAGAGAGCCGCCGCCCGTCAGGTTGGCCATAGTCTGCCGCCAGACGCCCTGTCGTGGGTGAAGCCACCTTGCGCGACACCGTGACCGTCGGTGGACCGAGGTTGCGGTCGCGTTCTGGAAACAGCGGACGCGCAGCGATGCGGAGCATACCTCACGGGGGGCAGCACATCAGCCGCTCGACGACCGTGGCCGTCGCAGAGGAAGCGGCGCTATAGTTAGCGCCCGGCCCGCCTTCGCCAAGGCTACGGCAGGCAAGGAGCCCCCCATGAACATTTGCACCCTGGTCGCCGCGATGGCGCTCGCGGCCTCGGCCCTGGCCTCTGCGCAGACGATTGACGTGTCCCGCTACCGGATGGTCGACTTGTCGCACGCGTTCGGCCCGAACACGCTCTACTGGCCGACATCGGCCAGCAAGTTCGCCCTTGCTCGCGACGCCAGCGGACAGACGCCGGGCGGATTCTTCTACGCCGCCAACAGCCTGAGCACGCCCGAGCATGGCGGCACGCACCTCGATGCGCCCCGCCACTTTTCGGAGAGCGGCCGCACCACCGAACAGATCCCGCTCGAACAGCTCGTGGCTCCTGCCGTGGTGATCGACGTCAGCAAGGAGGCGGCCGGGAACCGCGACTACCGCCTGACACACGAGGCCGTTCTCACGTTCGAGAAGGCGAACGGCCCGATCGCGCGCGGCAGCGCAGTGCTGCTGCGCACCGGGTGGAGCCGCCACTGGCCGAACGCGAAGGCCTATCTTGGCGACGACACGCCGGGCGATGCATCGAAGCTGTCGTTCCCGTCCTATGGGGTCGAAGCCGCGCGGCTGCTGGTCGAGGAGCGCGGTGTCGCCGCGCTTGGCATCGACACGGCCTCGATCGACTACGGCCGGTCGACCGATTTCCAGGTCCACCGTGTTGCCGCGGGGCGGAACGTTCCCGGCTTCGAGAATCTCACCAACCTCGACCAGCTTCCGGTCCGTGGTGTGCTGCTCATCGCACTGCCGATGAAGATCGAGGGCGGTTCGGGCGGCCCGCTTCGCGCGATCGCGCTCGTGCCACGGTAGTAAATGCCTCGAGGAAGGTTGGTGAGGGTCAGCCCGCGACGCTGCCCAACCGGGGCGCGACACGCACGAACGCATCCACGACGTCCGGGTCGAAGTGGGTGCCCCTGGCGGCGACGATCATCCGGACCGCCTCTTCACGTGCCACCGGCTCGCGGTAGAGGCGCCGCGCCGTCATCGCGTCGTACACGTCGACGACCGCCACCAGCCTCCCCGCAACAGGGATCGCCGTCCCTTTCAGGCCGCGGGGATAGCCTTGGCCGTCCCACCATTCGTGGTGCGTGTACACGATGTCCTTCGCCATCAAAAGGATGGCATCGTCGCGGACGCCCACGTCGCGCTGGGCGTTGTTGATCACGTCCAGCCCGTAGGCCGGGTGCTTCTTCATCTCCTCGTACTCGTCCGGCGTGAGCGCGCCGGGCTTGTTCAGCAGGTGATCGGGCACCCCGACCTTGCCGATGTCGTGCAAGGGGGCCAGGCTCGACAGCAGCTCGATCCGCTCTTCCGTCAGGTACTCGCGAAACGAGGGATGCTTCGACACCTCCTCGGCGAGCAGCCGGCTGTATTGCTGGATGCGCCGCGAGTGGCGGCCGGTGTTCGCATCGCGCATCTCCGTGAGCGAGAGCAGCGAGCGCACCATCAGGCGCTGCGCGACGTCGGTCTCGTGCGTTGCGCGATCCGCGCGGCTCCGTTCCTGAGAGATGCGAGCCAGGGTGGCCGCGGCGAGCGACGCCATCATCCCGATCATGGGGAAGAGCGGCGACAGGTATTGACCCCGGACCGAGAGTTGCCACCGCAGCACCACCCAGACGGCCACCAGGAACACCGCGCCGGCGAGAGTGCCGAGGGGCAGCCCCACTCTCGCGACCAGAAGCGTGATGGCGATGCCGAGGGCGAGCACCATGATCGCCTCCAATGTCACCGCGTGCTCGGCACGCGAGAGGAAGTCCCGGCGCAGCAGGTTGTCGGCGACCGTCGCCTGGACCTCGACTCCGGCGAATCGCGTGTCGAGCGGCGTCGAAACCACTTCCCGGCTGCCGAGCGCTGTCGTTCCCACGAACACGATCGCGTCCTTGAAGACGGCGCCCGTATCGCGACCCTCCAGCACATCGACGGCGGAGACGTACGGAAACGAGCGCTTGGGTCCGCGGTACCGGACGAGCAGGTTGCTTCGGCCGTCGAGGGGGATCGTCCCCGATGTAACCTCGAGCGCGGTGGTGTTCTCGTTCCTGGCGCGAAGAGCAATTGGGCTGGCTCCGGTGGCGGCGAGCACTGCTGCCAGCGCCAGACCGGGGTGCGGGGCTCCGCCGTAATCGATGACGAGCGGAACGCGCCGGAGGATACCGTCGGTGTCGGGGACGGCGTTGAGGAATCCCGACCGGCCGGCGGCCCGCGCCAGCCCGGGCAGGCTGCAGACGGCGCCGTCGGCGTGAAAGAGAGGATCGGTGTCGCCGGCCTGCGGCTGGACGACGGGAACAGGGAGGGGATGGAAAACGCAGGCCCGGCGGCCGCTCCCCGTGTCGCCGAAGGTGAACGCGTATCCGAGCACAACGCGGCCGTCGAGCAGCGCGCGGGCCAGCGTCTCGTCTCCCGAGGCGGGCAGGCCTGAGCCGGCCTCCGAGCGATCGGGTTCCGCGAAGACGACATCGAGCGCGACGACGGCGGCGCCCTGCTCGCGAAGGCGGGAGATCAGCAGGGCGATGCGGTCGCGCCGCCACGGCCACTGGCCAATCCTTGACAGGCTGGCGTCGTCGATGTCGACGATGGCGACCCGGCCGTCCGGGGGCTTCTCCGGAATCGAGCGGAGCAGCCGGTCGTAGGCGCCGTAGTCGAAGTGGGTGACGGAGTCGGGACGGAAGACGACCAGGGCAACCGTGATGATGGCGGGCGCCAGCCCGCACAGGAGCACGAAGCGCCGGCTCTCGGAGCGGGCCGCGGATTGCTCCTCGACCCGGTCGGTCGTCACCGGATGGTGATCTCGACCCGCCGGTTGCGGGGCTCTGGCGTGTTGTCGGGCGTCGTGCGCAGGAGACTCCGCTCTCCGTGCGATTCGACTTCAACCAGGCTGCCGTCGAGGCCCGCCTTGACCAGGAGCCCTCTCACGGTCTGCGCCCGCGCCATTCCCAGACGGTAGTTGGTGGCCGCGCCGCCGGTGGTGTCGGTGTGCCCAATCACGGCGACATCGGGCACCTTCCGCGACGCGACCGCGGCAAGTATGTCGGGGAGGATGGCGTGCGATTCCGGCGTCAGCTCCGCGGTGTCGGTCCTGAAATACAGGTTGAAGTGCTGCGCCGGCGCGGGAAGGCTGGCGAGAAGAGGGCCGAATTCGCGCCTGACCTGGCCTTCGTCCATCTTCACCGGTGCCGAGGGCGCACGGCCGGTGACCACGGTGGTCGAGTCGTAGGGGGAGGTCAGCACCACCGTGCCGGCTTTGCTCGTGACGGTGGCCGCCGACGGGTTCTCGGGATCCTCGAGGAGGACGACTTGCAGCTGTGGTGACTCGGGCGTGTTCACCCGCTTCCCGCCGCAGCCCACTGAGACCATCAGCCCCGCCGCCGCACACGCGATCAGCAGTCGCGCGCCGCTCGAAGTCACGGCGCTTCGACGCGAATCACCATTCGCGTGCCGCGTACTCCCAGGATGGCGGACGGGGTTTCCAGGCGGACGGCATCGGGAGCCAGCTTGGCAATCCTGCCGGAGACATAGGCGACGAGCCCGCGGGCGATTCTCATCACCAATCGCAGTTGTCCCTGGCCGGGCGAATAGAGGAACTGATCGAGACGGACGTCGGTGTTGGGGCCGAGCGCCAGCCGGGTTTCGTCCTTGAGGGTGATGCCGACCTGCCCGTCGGCGCCGGTCCTGACCGAGTCGGACTGGTAGAGCGGTTGGCCGGCCCCTCCGGCAACGGCCCCGCTCGCCCGGACAATAGTCACACTCCCGGAGGCGGACTTGATTCGCCCGACTACAGCCGGCCCCTGTGCAGAAGCTGGAAGAGCGCTGGCGAGCATCACAGCGACGCCGAGAGTGATTCTTAATTGGTTCATTGGTCAGCTGCCCGACACCATACTAACATTTGGCGGGCAGCGGCCCTGGTCGGCGCTGAAAGTGACGCCGATTCCTTGTGCCTTCTCCCTTCTCCCTTGTCACGCGGGGTTTTCATCGCCCTTCACTCCCCCCGGATCGCAGCCATCGGGGCCACGCGCGCGGCGCGGCTGGCGGGCACAATCGTCGCGATTGCCGCCACGGTCGTGAGCATGAGGGCCGCGAGCGCGATCGTCGGCGCGTCTGCCGGCGTGACGCCATAGAGCTGGCCCTGGACGTAGCGGCCCAGCCACCACGACGCGGCGAAGCCGACGCCGAGCCCGGCGCCGACCAGCAGCCCCGCTTCGCGCAGCACGCCGCGCCCGATCTCGGCGCCGACCGCGCCGAGCGCCATGCGAATACCAATCTCGCGCGTGCGGCGCGCGACGACGTACGCCATCACTCCGTACAGTCCGATCACCGACAGCAGCGTGGCCATCAGGCTCAGCGTCGCCGACAGGCTCGCGATCAGCCGCTCGTTGACGACCGAGCGATCCACGAGATCCTCGAGCGTCGTGACGCCGTAGATCGCGACATTCGAGTCGAGCGCGGCCATCTCACGCCGGATACCGGCCATCGCGGCCTCCGGCGCCTGGATGGTCCGCACGTAGGCGGTCACGCCCTCGATCCTGGACTGCAGGTAGGGGAAGAACACCTGGGCGCGATCGGGTTCCCGGATCCCGGTGTACTTCGAGCTCGCGACGAGTCCGACGATCTCGATGCGCGTCTCGGTGCCTGGATCGGTGCCAAAGCCGATGTGCCGGCCGAGGGGATTGGCGCCGCCGAAGTAGCGCTTCGCAAAGGTGTCGTTGACGACGGCGACGGTGTAGGGCCAGCCCTGGGCGAACCCGCGATCGTCACGATGGTCGAACTCGCGGCCGGCGATCATCCGCATCCCCATCGTCTTGAAGAAGCCCGGGCTGACCGCGTTCGCCATCGAGCCGGCGCTTTCCCCTGACGGAGGCTTGTAGCCCTCGACCGTGAAGCCCATGCCCCAGCCGCCGCCGCCGAGCAGCGCTTGGAACGCATAAGCGACCGACGACACGCCTGGGGTCCGCGACAATCGATCCTGAAACGTCTTGGCGAAGATCCGCGCCCGCTCGGCGTCGTAGCCGCTCGCCTCGAGATGGAAGTCAAACGACAGCATCCGATCGGTGCGGAAGCCCGGATCGACGGCGAGCAGATTGTTGACGCTGCGGACGAAGAGGCCGGCTCCGACAAGAAGCACGAACGACAAGGCGACTTGCACGACAACCAGCGTCTTGCGCAGCCGCGGCTGCCCTTCCACCACAGCGCCGCCAGATCCCTTGAGGGCTGGCGCCAGATCGACGCGGGTGCTGAGTATGGCTGGCACCACGCCCGCCAGGAGCGCCGTGCCCATCGCGAGCGCGCACGTGAAGAACAGGACTCGGGCGTCGGGCGCCGAACTGAGCGCGAGCGTGGCGTCGGGCGTCGCAAAGAACCCGAGCAGTGCATCGGTGGCCCAGCTCGCGACGAGGAGGCCAAAAGCGGCGCCGGCGGCCGCGAGCACGAAGCTCTCGGCCAGCATCAGTCGGACGATTTGCGAACGGTTCCCCCCCACCGCCAGGCGCAGCGCGACCTCACGCTGTCGTCCGGCTCCTCGGGCGATCAGCAGGTTGGCGACGTTGGCGCAGACGATCAGCAGCACTCCGCAGGCGACCGCCAGCAGAATCAGGAGCGGTTGGGTGACCTGCGTTCGAAGACTGGAACGTCCGCGCGACGCATCGTCTACCGCGAGCCGGCCCTCGAGGAACCGGCGTTTCGTCTCGGTTGACGCGCTCGCGAACGCGGCCTCCTTCGCTTCCTGCTCGAGCAGCGAGCGATACAGCGGCTGCAGGGCCGCGCGGGCCTGATCTGCCGTCACGCCATCGCGCAGCCGCGCGTAACTCTGCACGAAACGAAAGCGCCGACCTTCGAGTTGCAGCCACGCCGGCCCCATTTGCGGCTGCATCGCGATCGGAACGTAGACCTGTGTGGGATAGGCGAGGTCGAGACCTGCGAAGCGTTCCTGGATCACGCCGACGATCTCGAGCGGATGATGGTTGACGACGATCGTCTTGCCGATCACCGCGGGATCGCCGCCAAAGCGGGATCGCCAGTAGCCATGGCTCAGCACGGCCACCGGGTGACCGCCGATCGCGCGCTCGTCGCCGGCCGAGAACAAACGGCCGGCCGCGGGCTGGAGACCGAGGAGCGGAAAGAACGTGCCGGAGACCAGCTCTCCCGTGGCCTGCTCGGTCCGCCCTCCGTAGCTCACCTGCATCGACGTCTGCATCCGGCAGAACATGCCCGAGAAGACCGAGTTGTGATCCCGCAGATCGCGGTACATCGCGTATGAGAGCTCGGTCCCATCGCCCATGCCGCCGCCGTAAGTCTCGCTGTCGGGTGCGCTCACCTGCACGAGTGCTTCGGCGTGCGGGACCGGCAGCCGGCGCAGGAGGACCTGATCGACCAGCGTGAAAATCGCGGTGTTCGCCCCAATGCCGAAGGCCATGGAGAGAACCGCCACGGCGGTGAAGAGCGGCGCGTGGCGAAGGCTTCGCAGCGCGTAGCGGACGTCGCCTGCCAGGTGCAAGAATGTCTGTGTCACAGAAGCCACCCGAGCAACTTGGGTGCCACGCGACGCGGGCGGGCATCCGGTCATTCCGGGCCCGCCCTCGGGTCGAGGTGTCCGCCTTTGGGACTGAGTTGCGCGCGGGTGGAACGGGCCGTGGTGGCCCGTCAGCTCCCGCGTCTATCCGTGACGCGGTAGACTGACGCTCGTGTCGCTGGATCTGGTACAGACCGTCGCCCTCGCGGGCGTGGTGCTGTTCGCAGGATATTTCATCCGCCGGGTCATCACGCCGCTCGCCGAGCACAACATCCCGGCGCCGGTCGTCGGCGGGCTGCTCGTCGCGATCCTCCTGACGCTCAATCGGGCCTACCTCGGGTATCCGGTCAAGTTCGACACGACGCTGCAG
This sequence comes from uncultured Acidobacteriota bacterium, assembly GCA_963717745.1. Lineage (GTDB taxonomy): Bacteria > Acidobacteriota > Vicinamibacteria > Vicinamibacterales > 2-12-FULL-66-21 > JACCXG01. The sequence goes on along the minus strand of CAVQXJ010000027.1, from coordinate 218,654 downwards.
TCGCCGCTGATGATCGCGTTCTTCACGACCATCGGGTTCGGGGCCAGCGTCGCGCTCCTGCGCGTCGGTGGTCCGGCGGTGGTCGTCTTCTTCGTGTTCTCCAGTGTCATGGCGTTCACGCAGAACGTGATTGGCGCCGGCGTCGCGGTGGCGCTCGGACAGAATCCGTTGATGGGTGTGCTCGCAGGATCGGTGACGCTCACCGGCGGTCCCGCGACCGGTCTCGCGTTCGCGCCCGAGTTCGAAGCCGCCGGCGTGCCGGCCGCGGCCACGCTCGCAGTGGCCGCGGCGATGGTCGGCATCGTGTCCGGAGGCATCCTCGGCGGACCAATCGGCACCTATCTCGTGCGGCGGGTTCCCGGCGCCCGCCTGACACCGACACCGATGGAACAGCCGGTGGCCCAGCACATTGTCGAAAGCGGGCTGCCACCGCCGGCAAAGACGAGAGTGCCCGAGGGGGAAGACGTCGAGAGCTACGACCTCCTCAAGGCGATCGTGCTGATCCTCGTGGCGATGTGGGCGGGATCGTGGCTGACGATCGGATTCACCACGCTCGGCCTCACCCTGCCGGCCTACATCGGCGCGATGCTCGTGGCGGCGGTCATTCGCAACATCGACGACCTGACCGGTCTCTTCGGTCTTTCACAGCGCACCATCGACGACGTCGGGACCGTGGCCCTGTCGATCTTTCTGGTGATGGCGTTGATGACGCTGCGGCTGTGGGAGCTGGTCGGCCTCGCGGCGCCGCTCGCGATCATGCTCGCAGTGCAGGTGACGGCGATCGGGTTGATGGCGGTCTTGCTGGTCTGGCCGCTGATGGGCCGCGACTACGAGTCCGCGGTCATGTCGAGCGGCTTCATCGGATTCATGCTCGGGACGACGGCGAACGCCATGGCCAACATGAAGGCGCTGGTCGAGCGGTACGGGCCCGCGCCCAAGGCGTTCCTGGTGGTGCCGATGGTCGGCGCGTTCTTCATCGACTTCACCAACGCGCTCATCATCACGGCGTTCCTCAACTACTTCAACTAGCGCGACGCGCAGCGTCGGGCACCTACAGCGAAGCTGCGAAGCACCGTGACCGCCACCACCCACGCTTCCTCACCTGACTCCGGCCTCCGGCGCTCGATCGGCACCCTCTCCCTCGCGGCCGGCATCGTCAACGTCACGATCGGCGCGGGCATTTTCCGGCTGCCCGCCGACATGGCGGCCACGCTGGGCGCGACGGCGCCGGTGGCCTACCTGCTCTGCGCGATCGCCATGGGGCTGATTGTGCTGTGTCTGGCGGAAGCCGGCAGCCGCGTGGCGATGACCGGCGGACCGTACGCCTACATCGAAGTCGCGTTCGGACCCTTCGTCGGGTTTCTCTCGGGCTTCATGTTCTGGATGGTGCTGACGTTCGTGATGGCGGCGGTCGCCACCGTGCTGGTCGCGAGCCTCGGCGCGCTGGTGCCGGCGCTCGCGTCGCGCGCCGCATCGGCCGCGGTGCTGGTCGCGATCTATGCAGCGTTTGCTGTCGTCAACATCCGCGGCGTCGAGCACGGGGTGCGGGTGAATGGCGTGATGACAGTGGCCAAGATGCTGCCGCTCCTGCTGCTCCTCGCCGGCGGCCTGTTCGCCATCGATCTGGATAATTTTGCGGTTGGGCCGCGCCCTGACGCGACGACGCTGGCGCGCAGCAGCATCCTGCTGCTGTTTGCGTTCGCGGGAATCGAGGCCGCGCTGGTGCCCGGCGGGGAGGTCAAGGATCCGGCACGGACGGTACCCCGCGCGCTGTTCATCGCCATGGGGCTCATTACCCTGCTCTATGCCGGACTGCAGTTCGTCGCGCAGGGGGTGCTCGGGGCGGCCCTGGCGACGTCGAAGACCGCGCCGCTCGCCGACGCCGCCGGCGTGGCGCTGGGCGGATGGGCCCGGCAGGTACTGCTGGTCGGCGCGGTAATCTCGATGCTCGGGCATGCCGGGGCGATGATCCTCGCGACGCCGCGCACGTTGTTCGCATTCGCGCGCGATGGATTCTTCCCGTCAGGGCTGGCGCGCGTCCACCCGGTTCATCAGTCGCCGTACGTGGCGATCCTGGTGCAGTGCGTGATCGTCCTCGGGCTGGCGGTCACCAGCTCGTTCGAGCAGCTGGCCATCCTCGCCAACGTCTCGATTCTGCTGCTCTATGGCACCTGCTGTCTGGCGACGTGGGAATTGAGACGCCGTGATGTGCGCGCCGGCGGGACGCCGTTTCGAGTGCCGGCGCCCGGGCTGGTCGTCGCGCTGGCGTGCCTGGTCATCGGCTGGATGCTGACCGGCGCCACGCGAGGGGAATGGACGGCGTTGGCGATCTGTCTCGCGATCGCGTCGGCCATCTTCCTCCTTCGGCGAAGGAATCCCGACGCCCGGTAACCGCCAGGTCTGGACCGGCAGCGTGCGCGGACGTTGTGCACAACCGCACAGACAGGTGCCGGAAAACAGCGCAGAATGGTGATGCGGTCCCGGACTCTTCCGGCCGCCTGCATTTATGATGCTCCTCATCGGGATTGGCGCCGCCCTGATCATCACGACCATCGCCGTGACCAGGCTGCGCGCCGCGCGCGCCCCGACCACTCCCAACCTCGGCTGGATGAGTGAGCAGTGGCTGGCTGAGCATCGAGCGATGCACCCCTCTTAGCAGCTGGTCTTGCCGGTCAAAAGATCTGGCGAGCAACCCATACCGCGAGCGCCACGGCGAGGCCGATCGGCAGCATCAACAGCAGAATAACGAGCGGGGCCGTCCATGCCACGGCCAGGAGCTCGAACGGCGCCATCACCATGGCCGTCCAACGCCGCGGCGTGACTGGCCGGCTGCTGACGTTTATCACGTAGGACGGGGGGTCGGGTCTCAACGTCCCGGGGCCCTGTCGACCCGAGCTGACTCCGTTTCAGACTGAAAGTGCCCCGGAGTCTCGCTGCACACCCAACCGCGTCCGCCTTCGGCCGCCGGAGCAGATGAGGTCTGACGCAGCTGCTCCCGGGCAAATTGCATGGTGCCCGGGCAAGCTGTGTGAGTGCAGGGTTTGCGGTCGCCGCGTGCGGATGCCATGTGCGTCTCCAGAGTGCATGAGCGCGGCGCGGAAACGCTCGTGCCTGCACTTGTCTGGATGACGTTCGCAGATGACAGCCCGGGTGTCTGTTCCGTTATGAACAGCGATGGCGATCGGCGAGTCCCCGGGGACTAGTGTCGCGTCACCGAAGTCCTGGTCACACCGAGGGCGGCGATGCGCCCGGCGCGCAAGGCGCGAGGAGGCGCATACCGGGCGTATGCAACCGACGAGCAACGCCGCGCCCCGGGATGCAGCGCCGGCCGAATGTAACAGGACTTCGGTGACGCGACACTAGGGCAGCCCGGTCAATCGAAGACCAGATTGAGCGAAAGGCCGGCTTCGTGACCCATCTCGATCGCGCGGGCGATCGTCGTTCCGAACACGTAACCCTGCTGCGCGCTAATCGTGCCGTTCTCGGGATCGATCACTGGTGGACTGACTTCGACGCCGAGGTGGGTCAGCACGCCGGCCGCGCCGCGGCCCTGCAGCCCGCCGCTGCCGTCGCTTTCACAAGTCACAACGGCCGAACCAGAGTCGCCCGGTGCGGCGAGCAGATCGCCGAGCCAATAGGCTGGCGTCGAGCCGCCGCCGACGCCGACCCGCGCCATCGTGAGGAACGTCTCGCCGACGCCGACGCCATTCCCGTAGTGACACAGTGGCTGTCCCTGCGCGACCTGTGCGGTCGTGGTCGGACCGCCGAACACGGGCATCGACGTGCGAACCATCGAGGCGAGGCTGGCTGGTATCGTGACCACCCCGAAGTCATTCCCGATATCACCGTCGGCCGCGGTCTGCCGCGAGTACGCGACCGACCCGAGCGTCACGAGCGTGCCGCTGATCACGAACCCGCTCTGCCCGCCGAACGAGCAATTGCTCACGCAGACGCTGACCCTGACGCCCGAGGCGTCGAAGTCAGCGCCTGGTCCGTGGGTGGCGGTGGTGCCCTCGGGGATGAAGCAGTGACCGGCCGCGCCGAGGTAACGAGTTGGACCATCAGCCCAGATGAAGTTCGCCGTACAGCCGAACGTGCCCGCGTTCGGGATCTCGATCAGCAGATGAGATCCGGGGCCGATGTTCTCAGCCATTTGCGGCGTGACCAGCGCCAGCGGCACAGTCGTCGTCTTTTTTACCCGACCAGTCAGATTCAGCCGAGGCCGGATCGCATTCACGGCCGGCCCCGCCCTGAGCGAGCGAGTCGAAGGCCCCGTCCGCGCGAAGCACAGCGGTCGTTGCGGCCGGCATCAGGAGCAGAAACGCGGAAGATCCGGCGAGAATGCAGGCGCGCACGAACGAACGGTTCATCGAACACCTCCAGTGACGAGCCAGCCGCGTTTGTGGCCGAGCGCGCGGCGCGTCCGGGCCAGTGCAAGTGACGGACCTGCGGCGTCGATGAGATCAGAAGAGGTGTGCCGGCTGTGCCGCCGCGAGCCGATCAGCCCGCGGCGTGGGAGCGCCTGAACAGCGTGGCGACCGAGGCCACCAGCTCTCCGGGATCGACCGGCTTCGCCAGATGCATTTCGAAGCCCCGCTCGAGGGCTTTGGTTCGGTCCTCCGAGCGGGCAAAGGCGGTCAGCGCGGCGGCCGGGAGATTCCGGATGCGAGGATCCGCTGACGCGCGAATCCTCGAGATCAGCTCGAAGCCATCCATTTCCGGCATTCCGAGATCGATGACGAGCACGTCTGGATCGGTGTGCTCGAGGTGCTCCAGCACTTTGGTCGACGATCCGAGCGTCTGCACTTCTGCCCCCGCGGTTTCCAGGACGGTGCGCAGCAGCGCCAACGCATCTTCCTCGTCGTCGATCGCCAGCACCCGGATGCCGGTCAGATCGGCCAGCCGCACCAGCGGCTCACGGCGTTCGGTTCGAGGGTGCTCACGCCGGACGTCCAGCCGCTCCGGGTGGACGATCATCAGCGGCAGCCGCACCCGGAACGTCGAGCCGGCCCCCTCGCCGGCGCTGGCGGCATGCACGGTCCCGCCGTGCATCTCGACGATGTGGCGCACGATCGCGAGACCGAGCCCCAATCCGCCGGTCTTGCGGGTGGTGCCGGCGTCCCCCTGGCGGAAGCGCTCGAAGACGTAGGGCAGGAAGTCGGCGCGGATGCCTGCTCCGCTATCGCTCACGACGATCTCGAGATGCGAGTTCACGCGCTGCAGCCTGACCTGGACGCGCCCGGCCTTCGGGGTGAACTTGACGGCATTCGCCAGGAGATTCCAGACCACCTGTTGGAGGCGATCGGGATCGCCCGAGACCGGGCCGACGTTCGGATCGACGACCGTCTGTAAGCGCACCCCTTTGGCGTCCGCCGCCGGTTGCACGGTGGCGATGGCATTGTCCAGGATCAGGGGCAGTTCCACCGGTTGCACGTCCAGCCGAATCTTGCCCGAGACGATCCGCGAGACATCGAGCACGTCCTCGACGATCTGCGTCAACGACGTCGCGTTGCGCTCCAGCGTCTCGAGGCCCCGGCTGGCCTTCTCCCCGGTCAGGATGCCGCCGCGCAGCAGCCGGGCGTACCCGACGATCGCATTGAGCGGCGTCCGCAGCTCGTGCGAGAGCACGGCAAGAAAGTCGTCCTTCATCCGGTTGGCGTCGCGCGCTTCCACATAGAGTCGCGAGTTCTCGAGCGCGACCGACGCCCACGCGGCCACGCCCACCGCCAGCCGCTCGTGCTGCTCGGTGAAGACGCCGGTCCGGGAATGACCGAAGAAGAGCCCGCCGAGCACTTCTCCGGACACGCCCGTGACCGGAACGGCCAGGTAGCTGCGGACTGGCAGATGCCCCGGCGGCATCCCGTGGTACGGCGCGTTCTTGCCGAACCGCGGGTCCTGAGTCACGTCATCCAGCCGCACCACACCGTGGCCCTGAAACGTCGGAGCGAAGACCGCGGTCGCGCGCGGGTTCGGGAACTTCGAGAAGGCTTCCCTGGACGCGCCGGAGAGTGTGTACAGCATGTACGCGTCGCCCGACTCGCTGTCGCGGACGTTATAGAAGAACGCGCCAAACTCCGCGTGGGTCAGCTCAGTGGCCGTGTCGGTCACCTTCTGAACGATCGCCTCGCGGTCCAGGCTCGACGCCACCAGCGCCCCGACTTCGGCGAGCTTGGCGGTGTTCGTCGCGTGTTCCTCGGCAGCCGCTCTGAGACGCACCTGCTCGGTGATGTCCCGCGCGATTTTCGAGGCGCCGATGATCTCGCCGGCGTCGTTCCTGAGTGGCGACACCGTCAGCGAAATGGAGATCGGTGATCCGTCCTTGCGCAGCCGGATCGTTTCGTAGTGCTCGATGGCCTCGCCGGCGCGAATCCTGGCGATCACGGTGTCTTCCTCGGTCTGCCGGTCGGCAGGGATCAGCATGCGGATCGACTGCCCAATTGCCTCCGCCTCGGTGTACCCGAATATCCGCTTCGCCGCCGGATTCCAGGACGTGATGATGCCCTGGAGGCTCTTGGTGACGATGGCGTCGTCCGACGAGGTGACGACGGCGGCGAGTCGCCGGGACGCGAGATCGGCCTGCTTGCGCTCGCTGATGTCGCGGGCGATCTTGGACGCTCCGATAATCTGCCCGTCGTCGTCGTACACGGGAGAGACCGTCAGCGAGATCGGAATCAGCGTGCCGTCCTTTCGCTGGCGGATCGTTTCGAAGTGGGTGATGCCGCGGCCGGCGCGGACGCTCGCCAGCACTTCGTCCTCCTCGCCCTGGCGGTCCTTCGGGATGATCATCCGGATGGACTGCCCGATCGCTTCGTCGGCGGTGTAGCCGAACATGCGCTCGGCGGAATGATTCCACGACACGATGATGCTGTTCAGGTCCTTGCTGACGATGGCGTCGTCCGAGGACTCGACCACTTTGGCGAGGTGTCGAAGGGTGAGATCGGAGGGCGGTTTAGACATCACATCGGAGGGCGCCGACAGACTGCACGAGCTCGTGGCGTTCCCCGGCAGAGCTGGCGGGTAGGCACGTGGCTACCGTTCTGGACGCACAAGTTTAGGTCCTAGCAAAACCAACGCCGCTCAGGGCATGCAACGGTAATAACATCTGCAACTGCTCCCGTCCTCTTACCACGACCTGCAGACAGGAAACGAGTCCTATGCATCGACGCACATTCCTGCTTGGCACCGCCGCGGCGGCCGTTCACGCGTCCACGCTTCTCCGTGCCCAGCCGGCGGCCACGCGCGTCGAGCTCGGGTCGGTGGACGGCAGCATCGGCGGCAACCAGTTCACGCCGGTGCAGGTCCTCGATCATCTGAGCTCGATCAAGCTGACGTGGGCGATGATTTCGCTCCCGCCTGCCGTGCTGGCCGATCCAGCCGCGGTCAGGCAGGTTCGCGATCATGCAGATCGGCTCGGCATCAAGCTGCAGCTGGCATTCGGCTCGGTCTGTCCGACCGCGCGATCGTTCAACGCGCAGCTGGGGACCGTCGAGGAGCAGGTCACGCGGGCGCTCGCGGCGTCGCAGATTTTCGGCGCGAAGTGCCTGCGGTGCATCCTCGGCGGCGACCCCGAACGCCCGCAGATCGAGATGCACATCGACAACATGGTCAAAGCCGTGCGAGGCATGCGCTCGCGCATTCTCGACTCCGGCATCAAGCTCGCGGTCGAGAACCATGGCGGAGACCTCCAGGCGCGCGAGATGAAGATGATGATCGAGGCGGCCGGTCCCGACGTGATGGGCGTCTGTCTCGACTCGGGCAATCCGGTATGGATGCTCGAGGATCCGCACATGACGCTCGAGACGCTGATCCCCTATGCCGAGACCAGCCACGTTCGTGACAGCGCGGTCTGGAAAGTGCCGGAGGGAATCGCGGTGCGCTGGGTGAACATGGGGGAAGGGAACGTCGACATCGACGGCTGGATCCGGAAATTCATCCAGGCCAAGCCGGGGTTGCCGATCATCTTCGAAAATCTGGTTTCGGGAAATCCGCGGGTGCACGCCATCTACGACCAGAAGTTCTGGGACAACTGGCGCCGCATGCCGGCCTGGGAGCTGAGCCGCTTTCTGGCGATCGCGGAGAAGGGCACGCCGAAGCCGGCGACGCCGCGTCCCGCGGACAGGACCGCGGGACAACAGCGGATCGAGGATCTCAACGTGTGCGTGCGCTATACCCGCGAGCTGCTGCAGCGGCTCGGCGCGTGAGCGAACCGGCGGAACTGTCAGTGAGCGTATTGCGCCAGCCCCGGAAGCAAGACGGCCAAGGCTTCGGCCGCAGTGCTCACAAGCGGCACCCCACCATGCCTTGCCGCGGTTCTGATGATGCGGACGTTTTCCGGGGCGCCCGGCGCCGGCAGAGCGGCACCGTCGGTGGCGGCAAAGGTCGTGAGCCCGTAATCCGCAAGCGTGGTTGCGGGTCCGCGCAGCCACAAACCCATGCCGGGGCTGCCGGACGTGAAATATGCTCCCCCACCGGCGCCGCTGGTGTCGTTGATGTCCTGGAGCACCTGCGTGACGCCGTTGCGGATGATCCAGGTCCTGATGCGATTGCCGATGATGCTCGCGCCGATGGTGTCGCCGTCGTAAACCCCGGGGAACCCGTCCCCCGCCCGCATGTTCCTGGATCCCGGCACCTCCGAGAACGCGCATCCCCAGTTGCAGCTCGCGGTCCCGAGCGGGCCGTGCCAGCGCACGATCTGGTGGTACTGCGATCCGTCGTGAGTGACCTTGAACAGAATTTCGTAACCGCTCAGACTGTTCGGGGTGATGGAAGTGCGCAGGCGAATCTCGACTTCCTGGTTGATGCTGCCATTCTGATTGACGGTCTTCACTTTCGCTTCGACCGTCTGGTCCGGACCCCACGTGCCGCCGAGCACGGCAGTCGAGTCGTCATAAGGAGGGGGAGAGCCGCCCTGTGTCCCGTAGGCCAGCCCGGGGACCGTGCGAATGTCCTTCCAGACGACGCCTTCGCGCTGACCGTTCCGCCAGTTGCCGCCCTCCGAGATCGGATTTTCGGTTGCCGGGAAGTTCGTCGTGTAGGTTCTTCCGCCTTGCCCCTGCACGGGGACGCTCGCCCAAATTGCAAGCCCACATACTGATAACGTTAAAAGGCTCCTCACGTCGCTCCTCCTGCCAATCGACCACGCAGATCTGGTCGCGCGAGACAGCAAGGAGCATGCCCGTATTCAGGAACCGCACACACCAATCTAATCGCGCCGACTCACGTGCCTCGCCGAAGCGCGGGTTCGACCATGCAGGTGTTGCTCAGGCCCACGGGCACAGGGGAACTCCGGCAGACCTTGGCGGCGTTTTGGCGATCGCTCAGGTGGTCGGGCCGGTCCGACCGGTGCGGATGGGCACGGTAGCGTGGCGTCCCCGGGTCCAACTGTTGGACGCCAGGCCTCCAATGTGCCCAACCTTCCCGGATCGTGGGCCGCACGGCTCGGCATATTCACTGGCTCTTCAGACACCGGCCGAAAACCGAACGGCGAGGGTATAGTGTGTCGCCCCAAGGAGGCTGCTCAATGACCATCGCAGAGCTCGTACAGGAATTCGAATCGGAAGCCAAGACCACGCGGCGGGTGCTCGAACGCGTCCCGTCGGACAAGCTGACCTGGACCCCGCACGTGAAGTCGATGTCGCTCGGCAGGCTGGCGATGCACCTGGCCACGGCGCCGGGCGCGATCTCCGGGTGGCCGATCGGGGATCAGTTCGAATTCAAGGGCGATCCCGGCCCGGTCCCCACCTGCACCGACGACATCATCTCCGCGCACGACAGCGGCGTGGCGAGAGTGAAGGAGAACCTCCAGAAGATCGGCGACGCGGGGCTCGGCGTCTCGTGGACGGGAAGCGCGGGCGGCAAGACGCTCATGACGATGCCGAAGGCCGCGCTGCTGCGCGCGCTCCTGATGAATCACACCTACCATCATCGTGGCCAGTTGTCGGTGTATCTGCGCCTGCTCGACGTCCCGGTGCCGCCGATTTACGGCCCGAGCGCCGACGAGAACCCGTTCACCTGATCACGGCGCGCTCCAGCGAGAGGCGGTAACCGCTTGCCCTCATCCTTCACGTCTCGTCTCATTGTCGCGTGCGTAGCGGCGGTCTGGACGGTGGCCGCACCGCTCGCCCAGATCCGTCAGCCGTTCAGCCGCGTGGCGGTCATGGTCACACCCGATCGTCCGGACTGGACGTATCAACCCGGACAACCGGTCACGTTCCGGATCGACGTGGTCCGCGACGGGCATCAGGTGGCCGGCGCGCCGGTGAAATACGGCGTGGGACCTGAAATGCTGCCGCCGATAACGGAGTCGACCGCGGTGGTTGGCGCGGCGCCACTGACCGTGGCGGGCGGCACACTGAAGGCCCCCGGGTTTCTACGGCTCGTCGCCACCACGGTGATCGACGGGCGCACGTATCGCGGCGTCGGCACCGCCGGCTTCGCCCCCGAGCAGATCCAGCCAACCCAGGTGAATCCCCCGGATTTCGACAAGTTCTGGGAGGCGGAGCGGTCCCGCCTGGCGGCGCTGCCGCTCGATGCCAGGTGGACGCCGCTCCCGGACTACGGCACCGCGGATGCGGAGTGCTCCCAGATCAACCTTCAGAACGTCGGACTGACCGGCGGCGCGAGCCGGCTGTACGGCATCCTCTGCCAGCCGCGGGCGGCGGGCAAATACCCGGCACTGCTCAGCGTGCCCGGCGCCGGCGTCCGGCCCTATCGAGGACTGCCGGAGCTGGCCGGCCGGGGCCTGATCGTTTTTCAAATCGGCATCCATGGCATCCCGGTCATCCAGCCGCAGGAGGTGTACGACAGCCTGGCGAGCGGCGGCCTGAGCGGCTACCCGACGTTCGGCCTCGATTCGCGCGAGCGCTATTACTATCGGCGCGTCTACGTGGGAACGCTGCGCGCCAACGATTTCCTGACGTCGCTCCCGCAGTGGGACGGCCGCAACCTCGGAGTCACCGGCGGGAGCCAGGGCGGCGCGCTGGCGATCGTCACCGCGGGGCTCGATCGCCGCGTGACGCGGCTGGCCGCGTACTATCCCGCGCTCGCGGACGTCACCGGCTACCTGAACCAGCGCGCCGGCGGCTGGCCGCACATGTTTCGCGCCGTCGAGGGCCCCAACGTCCACCGCGACGAATCCAAGATCGCCACGTCGCGGTACTACGACGTCGTCAACTTCGCGCGCCGGGTGACCGCGCCGGGACTCTACTCGTGGGGCTTCAACGACGAGACCTGTCCGCCGACGTCGATGTACTCCGCCTACAACGTCATCACCGCACCCAAGCGGCTGATGCTCGCCTACGACACCGGTCACCGCACTACGCAGGAACAGACCGACGACGTCAACCAGTGGCTGGCGGACGAGCTCACCGGGCGCAACCGGCCGTCGGCGGGGTTCGGTAGGGCGGGAGAGTCCGATGCGCGCGGCAACCCGGCAACGACTTCGCCTCTCCGGCGGCACGGAGTTGTCCTTCATCACGGCAGGTGAGGCGTCCAAGCCCGCCGTGCTGCTCCTGCACGGATCTCCGAGCTCCGCGCGAATGTTTCGGGAGGTCATCCCCGAGCTGTCGCAGGCCGCCTACGTGATCGCGCCCGATCTGCCGGGCTTTGGCGAGTCCGACGTGCTGCAGTCGCCTTCGTTTCCCGCCTTCGGTCAAGCCATCTCGGAGCTGCTGGACCGGCTCTCGATCGGGCCGCGATACATCTATCTCCATGATTACGGGGCCCCGGTGGGTTTCCACATCGCCATGCAGGCGCCCGAACGAGTTTTGGGCCTCATCGTTCAGAACGGCAACGCTCATCGAACCGGGCTCGGTCCGCAATGGGATGCGACGCAAGCCCCCTACTGGTCGCAACCGACCCCGGAAAACGAGGCGGCCGCGACTGCACACCTCACATTCGAAGGGACGCGCGGTACATACATTTCCGGTGCTCCGCCGGACGTGGCCGCGCGCATGTCGCCCGAAAGCTGGGAGGAGGACTGGCGGGTGATGAACTTGCCGGGCCGGATGGACACGCAGCGGGCGCTCATCAGGGACTATGGGAAATACGTCGGGCGGTTCGACGCCATCGCCGACTATCTTGCGCGTCGGCAGCCGCCTGCGCTGATGGTCTGGGGAAGGCACGATCCATTCTTTGAGCTCGCCGAGGTTCTGTCCTGGATGCAGGCGCTGCCGAGGATGGAAGCCCACGTTCTCGACGCCGGCCACAAGCTGCTCGAGACGCACGCGGCCGCGGCCGTGTCGCTCATGCTCGACTTCATCAGGCGCACCCAGCGCGAGTAAGGCAGGAGCTAGCGGATGAGCGCGGCCCAGAATAACCATGCGGTCGCGGCGGCGCCGAGGACCGTGCGGACTCGATGCAGCCTTTCCCATCGCGCCAGCATCGGATGAAGATCCGGGCTGACCGCGTCGGGCGTCATCGCCAGCCATCGCTTGTTGAGCGGCATGAGGGCGAGATAGGTCCACGGCCAGGGAGCAATCATCAAGACGGCACCGGCTGCCACCCGCGCCGGCGCCGAGCCATGCCGCCACCCCCGCCAGCACAAATCCCACCAGTGCCAGCGACGCCTGCATCGCGGCGCCGCGTTTGTAGGCCGGCTGCCATTCCTGCAGCGCGGCACGCGCGTCCAGCGTGCGTCGAGCGGGATGCTCGACCAGGTTCACGGAGGTCGCCGCGCCGGTGAAGACCGCAGCGACGACAAGCGCCAGTAGTGTGAGTCCTTCAGCCACGGTCCACCCGTCTTCTTCGCAATGCCGTCTTGTTCCCTGGGACACTCCGCCTTGCTCTGTAGCCCGCAGGTTCGACCCGAAACCTTACCTGCGAATCGCACGGATCCGGTCTTGCATCGTAGTCGATAGTCAGGGCTCGGGACCCGCGAGCACCGCTCACCGGGAGACTCGGACGTTGACGGATATAACGCGCTGCGTTATATATACACCATGACTCCGCTCTCATCGGCCAATCCCAACGACCTGCTGCCGCTGCCTGTCGCGATGTTTCACATCCTGGTCGCGGTCGCCGACCAGGACCGCCACGGCTACGCCATCATGCAGGACGTCGCCGCGCGAACGAACGGCGCGCTCAAACTGAGCCCCGGCACGTTGTATGGGTCGATCCGGCGCATGCTCGAAGAGGCCCTCATCGTCGAGCTCATCGACCGGCAGCGCCCGGACGAGGACGATGAGCGGCGACGGTATTACCGGATCACCGCGTTCGGGCGGTCCGTTGCCCAGGCGGAAGCGGCGCGGCTCTCGACCCTGCTCCGCCAGGCGAAGGCGGTAGGACTTGGCGCCGTGCCCGTACGTCGCTCGGTGCGAGGACCTCGATGGCCAAAGCCACGATTGGCGAGCGCGTCTATCGACGGTTGCTGCGTCTCTACCCGCGCGACTTCTCCGACGACTACGCCGGACGAGATGACGCACCTCTATCGCGACCGCGTGCGCGGAGAAGGGGCGGCCAGCGTGTGGCTGGCGCTCGTCGCCGATCTGGCGCGCACCGCGCCCCGGGAGCAGATCTCGACGCTCGTGCAGGACGTGCGACACGCCTGGCGGACGTGGCGGCGGACGCCGGTCCTCGCGCTCGCAGCCGTTCTGACATTGGCTCTGGGCGTCGGCGCGAACACCGCCGTCTTCAGCGTGGTGCACGGGTTGCTCCTCAGGCCCTTGCCATATCCGGGTGCGGATCGTCTCGTCGAAGTATTCGAGGACAATACCCGCGCCGGCGGCGTGCCGTTCTTTCGTGTGTCGCTGCTCAACTATCTGTCGTGGATCGAGCGCGCCCAGAGCTTCGACGCGTTGGCTGCCTTCAACGGGCGGGACTTCACGGTCACCGAACATGGTGACCCGGAGCGCATCCTCGGGCAGCGCCATTACCGCCTCGCTGTTCAAGGTGCTCCGCGTGCGCGCCAATCGTCGGGCGACCGCTGAGCGCAGAAGATGAACAGCCCGGCGCCGCGCCCGTGGCCGTGCTCGCGGAGTCGCTGTGGGTACGCGGGTTTGGTGGAGATCGCTCAGTCGTCGGCCGTTCCATCGTCCTGAACGGTACACCCCATCTCATCGTCGGCGTCGTGCCGGCCGTGTTCCGAGAGCTTGGACGCACACAGATCGGCTCGGCCGGAGCAGCCCAGATCTTCGTCCCCCTGACGATGGATACCGCGCAGAGCCGCGGCAACCACACGCTCCGTGTCGTCGCCAGGCTGCGCCATGAGACCTCACTCGATCGGCAGCAGGGACGAGATGCATCGTCGTCGCTGCCGGCATGGAGCTAGAGTTCCCGTCTACGAATCGAAACTGGGGCGTGCGGATCGAGCGGCTGAACGACTCGATGTTCGACCCTCGCGTGCGCATGTCGCTCCTGGTCCTCCTTGGCGCGGTGGGCGTCGTTCTCCTGATCGCCTGCGCGAATGTCGCCAATCTCGTGCTCGCGCGTGCCACCAGCCGCCAGAGGGAGCTCGCGCTCCGCGCGGCGCTCGGCGCACGCCCCGCGCGTCTCGCGCGGCAACTGCTCACCGAAAGCGTGTCGCTCGCGATAGTCAGCGGTGCCTGTGGACTGGCGGTGGCCATTCTCTCGATGCAGGCGTTGCGCACCATGATCCCGCCGACGGTTCCCCGGATCGATGAAATCCGTCTCGACGGACTGTCCTCGGCTTCGGGCTCTTCATCACCATCGCGTGCGGCTGTTCTTCGGCATGGCGCCAGCCACGCGCGGAGCGCGTGCAACCTGCTGTCGACGCTGACGCAGAGCGGCCGAGGCGTCCTCGGTTCGTCGAGCGAGCTGTGGCGGCGCGGCCTCATGGTCGCGCAGACCGGTTTCGCAACGATGCTGGTGGTCGTGGCGGCGCTGCTGCTGCAAAGCCTGGTGCGGCTGCAACACGTGGCCCTCGGATTCGAGCCCAGCGGCGTGATGACCACACGCCTGAGTGTTTCCAGTGCGAAGTATCCGAACGCGGCCGCAACGCTCGCGTTCCATCGGACGCTTGCTCGCGATCGCTCGAGTCGCTGCCGTCCGTTCGGGCGGTCGGTCTCATGACGAGCGCCCCGTTCGCCCCAGGGGTTCGCCGCGGGGTCCCGCTGCGCGACCGTGCGGTGGCCCGCGGCTCGTCGGATGTGCCGATGTCTGCTGTTGAACAAATCGTGAGTCCTGCGCTGTTTCGAGCGCTCGGCGTGAGGCTGAGGGCAGGGCGTGAGTTCGGTGCGCAGGATCAGCCGGGTTCGCCGCTGGTCGCGATTCTCAGCGAGGGACTCGCGCGACGGCTCTGGACTAACGCCGACGCAATCGGTCGAGTTCTCGACGTGGAGGGTCGCAGCCATGAAGTCGTGGGTGTGGTCGACGACATCCGTGGAAGCGAAGGCACCGCGCGCGGCGGCGGTCTCGATCGCGATCCGAGTGCCGTGCTGTATCTGCCTTCCGCGCAGTTTCCCCAGAACACTGTTTCCCTCGTCATTCGCGCAGACGCCCCACTCCAGGCCATCCTGCCGTCCATCCGTGCGGCGGTGCGGGTGATCGACGCCGCTCAGCCGGTCCCTGGCCTCCGCGCCTGGACGAATGGATCGCCGAAAGCACGGCCGCAGCCGCGCCTGACGACGACGCTGGCCAGGCGTTTGCCGTGTCCGCATTGCTCCGCACGGCCGTTGGCATCTACGGGGTCATTTCCCATTCCGTCAGTCAGCGAACGCAGAGATCCGCGTGCGCATGGCCATCAGCGCCGCTGCACCTCGGTCGTCGGCTGGTCCTCCGAGGAGGCATGACATGGGCAGGCGGCGGCATCGTGCTCGGCTTGCTCGGCGCGTGGGCAGTCAGTCGTGCCATCGCCGGCCTGCTCTTCGACACATCAGCTGCCGATCCGCTCACCTTCGGTCTGACCGCGTTCGCCTTGGCGGGAGTGGCCGCGCTGGCCTGTACTGGTGCCGGCCATTCGCGCAACACGGATCGACCCTGTGATCGCCTCGCGTGTCGACTGAACCACTCGAGGTAACGGCGTACGCATCTGCCTCTTGCGGAGCCGCTCGGCGGGACGCAGTCAGCGTGTAGTCGTCCGAAGCCGATTTGCATCGCCAGGGAGGGTTCGCCATGCGTTCAGCCATCGGTACGCTCGTCAGCCTCGTGCTTTTGTCTGCCCCTGCCACTGCCGCTGCGCAATCCCGCGACTTCTCGCGCACCGTGGAGCTCGACCCTGCAGGTGCGCTTCGGGTCGTCGGCGGCAAGGGCAGCATTCGACCGCTGGCCTGAAATGCGATCCGTTCGGCGAACACACTCGAGTAGCGATCGTCGCAGCGGACTAGAATCGAGTTTCCGTTGGTGGTGGAGTCCACCTAACCGCCGATCCGACCGGACGGCCAATGACTCCTACGGGCTTGCGCCGTAGGAGTACCTACCTGGCGCATCCCCAATCCTCATCCGGTTCGCGAACGGAGCTTCGATGTACGCGTGGATTGCCGTAGCTGTTGGCGGGGCGCTGGGTTCTGTTGCTCGTCACGGCGTGACAGGATTGTTCATCAGGAATGGCCGTTGTTGCGGTTTCCGCTCGCAACGGTAATTGTCAACATCGTCGGCTGCTGCGTGATCGGTGTGCTCGCCGGATTGGTTGCCACCGTACGTCTGCCGATGCGCACGAATTGGCGCGAGTTCATCTTCGTCGGCATTCTCTGCGGATTCACCACGTTCTCGACGTTCGCTCTCGATACGATCACCCTGATTCGCTCCGGTGACAGTTCACAGGCATTCTTGAACATCCTGCTTCACGTTGTCTGCGGGCTCGCCGCAGTCCACTTCGGCCTCGTCGCCGTGGAGCGCTTCGGCGTCATTGCCCGCTGAGTCAGGCTGACAATCGGCAGGTCGATTCCGCCGATGATTCTGCCGTTTACGTCATCACAGCAATATAGATCTACGCACGCGGCGCCTGATCATCGTATCTATCGCGATCCGCACAGCTCATCGATCGAGAAGACGTTCTATCCCAGCCGCCGGGGTCTGCGGGCTATCGTGCGATGCTCGGCCGCGTCATCTACGAGAGAATCATCAGCGTCTTAGACGAATCTCGATAACGCGTTGCTTTTAGCGCTCTGGTGCCTCGAAGTGCACGCGTTCGCGACCCACCGGACCGGACACGACACATCGCATGAAATGCGGTGAATACTGGGCCGAATCACCGCAGGTAAATGGGTGCGTTGGGGCATTCGGCGGACTTCAACACTCGCGAACGCCGGCTGATCAGTGCGTCGAGACGAACGCGGGCTCACCGTTCATCAGCGCATGAAGCTCCCAGGCGTTCTCGGCCGCCGCGCCGCTCGCGGTGTTGTCGAAGACGCCCCAGGCTTCGGCCTCCAACGCCACCTGACCCAGCGCAGTGGCGAGCGCCATGACACGCTCACGCTCATACCGCGACCAGTACTTGCGCGGTGAGCCGTGCAGCCGGTAGTAGACGACGCCGTTCCATCCCGCTGGGTGGTCCGCTCCGCTGGCAGGCGGCGGATCGGCGGCCACTCGCGCGATCCGGTGACGCACGAGCAGCGCGTCGACCACGGCTGAAAACCAGGTCGGATGGCGCGGCTCGAGCACCAGTGCGCCGTCGTACTGCGAGCGCACGAGATCGAAGAACCTGCCGGCGACGCGCGGGTCGTAGTCGAGCGACGGCGGCAGCTGCACCAGAAGTGGCCCGCGCTTCTCTCCGAGTCCGGCGCTCTGCTCGAGAAAACGCTCGAGCGGCAGCCGTGCGCGGCGCAGCTTGAGCTCGTGGGTGATGGTGCGCGGCAGCTTCACCGCGAACCGGAAATCGTCTGGGGTGGACGCCGCCCACCTGGCGTAGACGGCGTGCGCGTGGGGGCGGTGGAACGACGAGTTGATCTCCGCACCGCGCAGCACGCGCGAATAGCGCTGCAGGTGCGATCCGTCGCCGCCGAAGTGCAACACGGATGCGCGTGGAATCGACCAGCCCGCGGTTCCGATGAAGAGCCGCCTCGGCACTGTCGCTGCCTCCCGCGGTGTTCGGCACTCGAAAGAACACGACGGCGGGTGATTCGAGAAGCGCCTCCGGGGCACCACACTCCGAACCGTGGCCCGACGGCGCTACTCGATCACCTTCCGCACGATCCGCTCCTGATCGGCAGGGCCGACCCTCCCTGTCTAGCGCCGGGTGCCCTTGCGCTTGGCCGCCGCGGCCGGAGCGCTCTTCTTCGACGACGGCGCGGCCATGGCCATCTCCTCTTCGTCGTCCTCGTTCTCTTCGTCAGGATGCGCCTTGTCGGCCGCCTCCTGGTTGATGCCCGACTCCGCGAGGGCCGTGAGCTTTTCGTCGGCCGCCTTCTCTTCGTCCAGCGTCTGCTGGAGGAGATCGGCGGCGTCGGTGTGGCCCATCGCCTGTGCCCACGCGACCAGGGTGCCGTACGCGGCGATCTCGTAGTGCTCCGCGCGCTGGCCGGAGGCGATCAGGCACGCGTCGAGCGTCGCCTCGTCGAAGTCCTCCTCCATCACGCCCTTGCCTTCTTCGATGATGCCGGCGATGCCGTCGCAGTGCTTGCCGCGGACCTTCTCGTCCAGCGTGCCGAAGACCTCTTCGAGGCGCGCGACCTGCCCTTCGGTCTCCACCAGGTGCGATTCGAACGCGGCCCGGAGCTCGGGTGAGCTCGCGGCCCTGGCCATCTTCTTCAACGCCTTGATCAGCTGCTTCTCCGCGTCGTAGGCGTCGCGCAGTTCATCTATGAATGCATCGTGCAGCGTACCGGGTTCTGCCATCGTTATCTCTCCTGTGATTGGTGACGGTCTGTTCCACCTTCAGCCGTCGGTCGTCTAGACGATCGGTGGATCGGATTCGCGTTCGAAATGTCGATGTCTGGCCAGTGCCGCGATGAACCCGTCGACCGCGTCGGCGTGGTCCCTGGCGTGAATGAGCCCGGGATCGGGCTGGCCGGACGGCAACGCCGGCGGAATCCCGGCGCGCCCCAGCAGCGCCGATGCCTCGCCGAGGATCAGAATCGGTTTGCAGTGGCGATACTGATCCTTCAGGAACTCCACTGCCCTTCCGTCCTTCAGCCGGTCCGCGTCGACGCCGGCGATCACCAGCGCATCGAACAGCACTGACGGCGTCGCCTCGAGCGTGGTGTCGACCTCGATCAGATCACCGCTCGCGGATTCCACGCCGCCCAGCCGGCTGCCGACGAGCCGCGGCACCGCCCCGGCGGCCGTCAGCCGGTCGGCGATGTCCCGCACCGCCGCAGCGTCGACGCCGTCGGCAACGACCACGGCGATGCGCCGCGCCCGGATGGTGCCGTCCCCGGGACGCGCGAACAGCGACAATGACGCCGACCGTTCGACCTCCGGCTCGACCGGCTCCTTCAGCACCTTGGGCATCGGCTCCGGCATCTCGCGCATGACCGAGGCCTTCGGCCACCGCCGAAGCGAGCTCGGGCGCGACGTTCATGAGGCCCGAGACCATCCGTTCCCTGATTGCCGGGGTCTGGACGCGCGACAGCTCGAACCGGAAGGCGCTCACGATATGCGCCTTCTCCACGTCGGTCTGGCTGTTCCAGAACAGCGTCGCCTGCGTGTAGTGATCGGCGAACCGCTCGGGCTTGCCCCGTACCTTGTGATCCTCCAGCTCCCGCGGTTCAGGGAACGAGACGAAGCCGGCACTGCCGGCCTGAAACGGACATCCACCACCCAGTGAGTTCGGCTCATACGAGACCCGGCCGCGATGAATCGCCTGTCGGTGCATGCCGTCCCGCTGGTTGTTGTGCACCTGGGCGATCGGCGCGTTGATGGGAATCTCGTGGAAGTTGGGGCCGCCGAGCCGCGAGATCTGCGTGTCGACGTACGAGTGAATGCGGCCGGCGAGCAGCGGATCGTTGGTGAAGTCGATGCCCGGCACGATGTGGGCGGTGCAGAAGGCGACCTGCTCGGTCTCGGCGAAGAAGTTGTCCGGATTGCGGTTGAGCACCAGCTTGCCGATCGGCGTGACCGGCACGAGCTCTTCCGGCACGAGCTTGGTCGCGTCGAGCACGTCGAACGTGAAGGCCTCAGCCTGTTCCTCGGTGAAGATCTGCACGCCCAGCTCGTATTCCGGGTACGCGCCAGCCTCGATCGCTTCCCAGAGATCGCGCCGGTGGAAGTCGGGGTCGGCGCCGGAAATCTTGACCGCCTCGTCCCACACCAGCGAGTGCGTGCCGGCCGCTGGCGACCAGTGGAACTTGACGAAGCGCGACTCGCCCTGGGCGTTCACGAACCGGAAGGTGTGCACGCCGAAGCCCTGCATGGTCCGGTAGCTGCGTGGGATGGCACGGTCGGACATCGCCCACATCAGCATCGCGGTGATCTCGGGCATCAGCGACGCGAAGTCCCAGAAGGTATCGTGGGCGGTCCCGGCCTGCGGCATTGCGAAGTGCGGCTCCGGCTTGGCGGCATGGACGAGGTCCGGGAACTTCATCGCGTCCTGGATGAAGAAGATGGGAATGTTGTTGCCGACCAGGTCCCAGTTCCCTTCGTCCGTGTAGAACTTGACGGCGAATCCGCGAACGTCGCGCGCGGTGTCGGTGGATCCGCGCTCGCCGAGGACCGTCGAGAACCGCACGAAGACCGGGGTCTGCTTCCCCTCCTCGGCGAACACCGAGGCTTTGGTGACGTCGGCCAGCGACTTGTAACACTCGAAGTAGCCGTGCGCCGCCGACCCTCGCGCGTGGACAATCCGCTCCGGAATGCGCTCGTGGTCGAAATGGGTGATCTTCTCGCGGAGGATGAAGTCCTCGAGCAGGGTCGGCCCGCGCAGGCCGGCCTTGAGCGAGGACTGGTTGTCGCCGACCGGCACCCCTTGATTGGTCGTCAGCGTCCGCTTGCTGGAGTCGACCCGAACCCGATCGAGCGGGGCGATCGTCTTGTTCGCGCCGATCGGCGGCGATCCGCTGCCTACCTTCTCCGAGGCATTCGATTCAGTGACGGTGCTTGCGCCGACGATCGGATCCGCCGGCGTGGCCGACATGCCGACCGGGGCGGCCGTCGCCGCCGGGTCATATTCCGCCGCCTTGTTGGCGTTGAACGGAAAGGCCGATGCGAGCTCTTGCGTGCCCGCGACTTTGGCCGCCACGTCGTCGTGCGACGGCGCGGGAGCGGGCTCGGCAGGGCCGCTGACCGTCGTCCGGCTGGTGCGCACCGCGTCGGTCGGCTTCTTGGGGGTTTGATTCGAACGTTTCGATTTCGCCATATATGAGAACAGTCACCGTGGAAAGTGCTGAAGGTGCGTTGGAGTGAAACGGGGCATGACGTCCGACGGAATCACCTGAAACAGTTGCAGTCGACAGC
Source organism: uncultured Acidobacteriota bacterium (assembly GCA_963717745.1). Classification (GTDB taxonomy): domain Bacteria; phylum Acidobacteriota; class Vicinamibacteria; order Vicinamibacterales; family 2-12-FULL-66-21; genus JACCXG01. The sequence goes on along the minus strand of CAVQXJ010000027.1, from coordinate 197,369 downwards.
AGTGTCAAAGCACGCTGCGTACCGCTCGCCGCGGGCTGCGGTCATGCGCGGCGACGCAGGAGCGAGGGCGGATGGAAATCGGGCAGCGCGGACCGAGGATGGTGGCGATTGATACGACCAACGTATGGCATGCCTCCGGGCAAGCGCCCCCTTTGGCATGGACGAGGCCCCACCCCACACGCCATATTGCCCAGCTGTGACGGGCCGCATATCACATGCGAACACACAAGACATGCAGCTTTCAGGGCGCAGATGCTCCATTACGAAGTGGTGGAGCCGATCGCCGATGGCGGTACGTGGGACCTTTACAAGGTCCTCGACACGCGGACCGACAGGTTCGTCGCGCTGAGGACTCTCCGGCCCGAAGAGGTCGCGGATGCTGACCGCAAGCGGCGCTTTGAGCAGGACGCTGGACCAGATCCGCGCTGAACCACCCGAACATCGCACCAGCAACGACATCACGTCGGAAGGTCCGTTCCACTTCGTGGTGATGCTGGCCTACCACGGAAGCGGCCTCGGTGCTCGGCTGAGCCCGGTCATGTCGGTCGTGGAGGATCGGTTCAGAGCGGTCCGCTGAAGAATCGCTCGCGCCAGGCGGCGCGCGATCTTTGTGATGAGACACAGGCTGGAGGGACGAGCCGCATTGACCCTCTACGCCGCGTCCAGCAGTATCGAGCGCGTGCGACACACACTCCTTGCTCTCCTGCTGGCCGCCTCGATTCCGTCCGCGCTGGCCGCCGAAGGGATCACCGCCGGCGAACGACAGCGGCTCCTGGCGCACCTCGAGATGACCGAAGCCTGGCTCGTCTCCGAGCTGAAAGGCCTGTCCGAGGCCCAACTTCGCTTCCGGATGACGCCCGAGAGTTGGACGATCACTGACGTGGTCGAGCACCTGGCGATCGCCGAGCCGCAGTACTGGCAGCGCGTCGGCGACTCGATGAAACAGCCGGTCAATACCGAGAAGCTCGAAGCGACTGATGCCGCGATTCTCTGGTACGGCATCGATCGCGTGAATCGGACGACGACCGGCGAGGCGCGGGTGCCCACCGGCAAGGTGCCGGAGGTGCGCGAGCCGCTCGGCCGCTTCCTCAAACTGCGCGCCACGATGCACGACTACGCGACCAAGACCACCGACGACCTGCGCTCGAGGAAGCTGCTCGAAGGGAACATGGACGTCTACCAGTGGTTCCTGATGATCTCGACTCACGCGCAGCGCCACATCCTGCAGATTCGCGAGATCAAGGCGGATCCGAAGTACCCCGCGTCCTAGTCTTCTTGACTAGTCCCCGGACGTGCCCCTGAGCGTGCCGGGCGGAAATGCCTATACGCTTGGCTGATGACTGGGACGCGCGGCTGACGTGCCGCCTAAAGCTGCACAGGAAGTGATCCGCGCCGGGGATCGCGAGGTCGCCATCTCCAACCCGGAGAAAGTGCTCTTTCCGCGCCACGGCTACACCAAGCTGGATCTCGCGCGCTATTACCTCGCGGTGGCGGACGGCGCGCTCCGCGGGGCGGGCGGACGTCCCAACGTGCTCGTGCGGTACCCCAACGGCATCGAGGGGGAGTTCTTCTATCAGAAGCGCGCCCCGGAATCGCGGCCGCCATGGATCGAGGTGGTGTCGCTGCGCTTTCCGTCCGGCCGGAGCGCCGACGAGGTGGTGCCACGCGATGCCGCCGCGCTGCTGTGGATGGCCAACCTCGCCTGCCTGGAGCTGCATCCGCACCCGGTGCGCGCCGACGATCTCGACCACCCCGACGAACTGCGCGTCGATCTCGATCCGGTGCCTGGCGTCGAGTGGGCGCAGATCCGCGAGGTGGCACGAGTGGTCCGGGCCACGCTCGGAGATCTGGGGCTGGTCGGATGGCCGAAGACGTCCGGCTCGCGCGGCGTCCATATATATGTACGCATCCGGCGCGACTGGACATTCAGCGAAGTGCGGCGCGCGGCGCTGGCATTCGCGCGCGAAGTCGAGCGGCGCGCGCCGGCGATCGCCACCAGCAAGTGGTGGAAGGAGGAGCGCCACGGCGTCTTCCTCGACTACAACCAGAATGCGAAGGACCGCACCATCGCCGCCGCGTACTCGGTTCGGCCGAACGCCGATGCGCGCGTGTCCGCACCGGTGAGCTGGGATGAGATCGACGAGTGCGATCCCCGTGATTTCACGATCAGCACGATGCCCGTGCGGTTCGCGGCGGTGGGCGATCGCCACGCGGACATGGAGACGCAGGCGTGTTCGCTGGAGACGCTGCTGGAGCTCGCCGCGCGGCACGAGCGCGAAGGCCTTGGCGACGCGCCCTGGCCGCCGCACTACAAGAAACAGGCAGGAGAACCGGCCCGCGTCCAGCCGTCGCGTCGGCGCACGCCGAAGTTCCCGCTGATCGAGATCGGACGAGCCGCGCGCAAGGAAGATGGCGCTCGCCGGACTCGAACGCTGGCGGGCGCGACATCCCGAGGCCGCCGCGCATCTCGCGCCGGCCGACGTGCTGGTCGACGCAATGCGGGGCCGCTTTCACACCTGGACCCGCGTGCGCCTCAACCTGCAGCACGTGCCCGAGGCACTGCGGCCGCCGCAGGAGGCGCTCGATCCGGACGACGAGCCGCCGTCGCCGTGGAAGCCGACGGAAGGCTAGCCGGTTGCTGAACGAGTGCCGGGTTCTCCCTTTTCCCTTCTGCCTTCTCCCTTGACACGCGGGAGAGCGACAGCCCGCTAGTCCCCCGACGCCGGCGCGTACAACGCGAGTCCGGGGATGTCGTGGAAGTCGGTGACGTTCAGCGTCCAGAAGGACGCATCCTGTACCAGCGCGCAGGCGGCAATGGCCAGGTCGAGCTCGCGACCGCGCGGCCGCTTCACGGCCCGATACAAGTCGGCGGCGCGCGCCGCCGTCGCCGCATCGAACGGCACCGCGGCGAGTGACGGCAGCAGTTGATCCTGGACCTCGAGCTCCGCCGCGTGACGCGGGCCGCGCCGCCACTCGTAGAGCACCAGCGTCGACACCGCCAGGCGCTCGCCGGCGGCAATCGCGTGGCGCAGGGCGAAGGCGGACCGCCGCGGCCCGGTGAGGGCGTCGATCAGCACCGAGGTATCGAGATGAATCACCGGCGGCGCCGGCCGCTGGCGCGGCGTGCCGCGCGCAGGTCCGCCAGCTCGGCATCGACTTCGGCGGCCGGCCGCGCCGGCACCGCCGGCACCAGCCGATCGAATACGCCGAGCAGATGCTGCCGTTCACGCTCGCTCAAGCGGCCGACGCGCTCGGCATACTCCGCAATCGCTTCCCGGACCACCTCGCTCTGCGCCTTCTCGAGACGCGCGGCCGACTGCCGGAGCTTGGCCACGGTCTCGTCGTCCAGAGTGAACGTCATCTTTACCATACTGATGCCATACTACCATACCGCTGCGACCGTTCGACCGGGCGGTACCCGGAGCGGCGTCTCAGGGGTCGATCAGCGGCCGTAGCTGATGCGATAGACGACGCCGGCCTTGTCGTCGGACACGAGCAGCGCGCCGTCCGGCATTACGAGCACGTCGGCGGGACGTCCCCACACGTCGCCGACCATCGCGCCGCCGGCCGGCGCCGGCTTCAGGCCGCGCAACCAGCCTTCGGCGAACCGCGTGTACGACACGACCTTGTTGCCATCGAGCTTGACCAGCGACAGCCGGTAGCCCTGCGGCGTCGTTCGGTTCCACGATCCGTGCTCGGCGATGATGATCTGGTTCCGGTACTCCTCGGGGAACATCCTGCCGGTGTAGAACCGCATACCGATCGCCGCGACGTGCGCGTCGAGCGGCCGTGCCGGTGCCTGGAACTCGGAGCATGACCGGGCCTTGCCGAGCTCGGGGTCGCTGACGTCCCCCTGATGACAGAACGGATACCCGAAATGCAGGCCCTTGCGGGGAGCGGTATTCAGCTCATCGCGCGGCACGTCGTCGCCGAGGTTGTCGCGGCCGTTGTCGGTGAACCAGATCTCGCGGGTCCGGGGATGCCAGTCGAAGCCGACGGTATTGCGGACACCGCTGGCGAACACTTCGACACCGGAACCGTCCGGCTTCATCCGGAGGATCGACGCGTATCGCGGGTCGTCCTTCTCTTTATCGCAGATGTTGCAGGGTGCGCCGACCGGCACGTAGAGCATGCCGTCCGGTCCGAAGGCGATGAACTTCTGCCCGTGGTGCGTGTCCTTCGGCAGCGCGTCGTTGACGACCACCGGTGCCCCCGGCGACTCCAGGCGCGACTCGATGTTGTCGAAGCGGACGATGCGGCTGATCTCGCCGACGAACAGCGCTCCGTTGTGGAAGGCGACGCCGTTCGGCTCGTTGAGGCCCTTGGCGATGGTCAGCACCTGGTCGGCCTTGTGGTCGGCGTTCTTGTCGACCAGGGCATAGACCGTGTCGCCAGCCGGCTTGTTTCGCGAGCCGACGAAGACGGTCCCCTTCGGGCCGAGAGTCATCTCCCGGGCGTTGGTGACGCCGCTGGCATAGACCTCAATCTTGAAGCCCGGCGGCAGCTTGATCAGGTCGAGCGGCAGGTCCGCGGATGCCGCGGGCTTCGTGGTCGACGCGGCGGGACTCGCAGGCTTGGCGTCCTGGGTCGACACGGGGCGCGCGGCCGACGCGACGGCGAGGCCGGTGAGCAGGACAAAAGTGGTACGCATCCCCGAATCCTACGGCCGGACGGGCTCCAAAACCAACCGCGTGCTATTTTTTTGCCCCTATGCTATTTTTTCAGCACCATTCGACGGGGACCGCCGTCTAAGGAAGCATGTCGGAGTCATTACTGATGCGTGAGGCACCCCACCACGACCTGAGCCGCCGTGAGCGGCAGATCGTGGACATCCTTTATACCCAGGGTCGCGCGACGGCAGCTGAAGTGCTGGCCGCGCTGCCGGATCCCCCGAGCTACTCGGCGGTCCGGGCGATGCTGCGAATTCTCGAAGACAAAGGGCACGTGCGGCACGAGCAGGACGGGCCCCGCTACGTCTATCTCCCGACCGTCGGGCGTGACCGGGCCAAGAAGACCGCGCTGCGCCACGTGCTTCAAACCTTTTTCAACGGGTCGGCGGAACAGGCGCTGTCCGCCCTGCTCGACGAATCCGATACCAGGCTCTCCGATCTCGAGCTCGACCGGCTGGCCCGGCTCATCGATCGTGCGCGCCGCACTGGAGCGTAATGATGACCATCCCGGAAATCGCTCTGGCCTGGCTGCCGCTGATCGACGCGGTAGCGAAGACCACCGTCATCCTGCTCGCCGCCGCGGCCGCCTCGATCGTGCTGCGGCAGGCGTCCGCGGCACTGCGGCATCTCGTATGGACGCTCGCGCTGACGAGCGCGCTGTTCCTGCCGATCGCGTCGTTCGCGCTGCCCAAGTGGCAGTTGCCGCTGTTGACGGTGGGCGCTGAGCCGGCTCCGGCTCCGGCCGTGGCCGACCAGAGCGAACCGGCAGTGCCGCTTCGCACGATGGCCCGGCCGGCGCTGAGCGAAACGGGGAATGAGATCGCCGTCACGGCGCCGCCCGCGGCTGCGAGCATGCCGGTGCCCGGCGCCGAGTCCTGGCTCGACGGCGTGTCGTGGCAGACGATGCTCGGCGCGGTGTGGCTGCTGGGCGCGGCGGTCATCCTCGCCCGCATTCTCGTCGGCCTCGTGGCGATTCGCTTTCTGTCGCGGCGGACCCAGGACATCACCGACGCCGCCTGGCTGCCGATGGCGCGAGCGGTCGCGGACGAGATGGGCATCACGCCGCGGCTGCGTTTCCTGCGCGGCGGCCGCGCGAGCATGCCGGTGGCTGCCGGCATCTTCCGTCCGGCCGTGATCATGCCGGACGCTGCGGACACCTGGACGGAGAGCCGCCTTCGCGTGGTGCTGCTCCACGAGCTGGCGCATGTGAAGCGGCGCGACTGCCTCACGCACGTGCTCGGCCAGGCCGCGTGTGCATTCCACTGGTTCAACCCGCTGGCCTGGCTTGCGGTCAAGCGCGCCCGGACCGAGCGGGAGCGTGCCTGCGACGACCTGGTGCTCGCCTGCGGCACCCGCGGCTCGGACTACGCCGATCAGCTGCTGGAGATGGCGCGAGTGCTGCGCGGCGATCGCTTCCCGGCGCTGCTGGGCGGAGCCAGCCTGGCGATGGCCCACCGCTCTCAACTCGAGGGCCGGCTGGTCGCGATTCTCGATCCTCGTCTGCCGCGGTCGGGAATGACTCGAGGCCGCGCTCTCGCGGCGGTGGCGCTGTGTTGCGCGGCGGTAGCGCCGCTCGGCGCGCTGCAGCCCTGGTCATCCACGGCAGATGCAGCTCCCGCGGTGACCACCGAGGCACCTGCGGTCGTCTCGCAGGAGCCCGCGCCGGTTCCGACGCCTTCGCCACAGCCCGCTGTGCCGGACAGCAACGGCAGCGCTCCCGCGGATCGCGCGGCCGCGCCGCACGCAGGTGAGGTCGAGCACGAGCGCGAGGCCGAGACCGACGAACACCATCGGGAACGGCGGCACGACGCCGTCGCCGACGCCGCGGCAACCGGGCAGGCTGTGGGCATGAGCATCGGCCTCGGCGTTGGCGTCGGGGTTGGCATCGGGGAAGCGACGGCGCAGACGATGAGCAGTGCGGTCGCGACCACGGTCGTGCACGCGCTTCCGTTCGCGGCGGTGCACGACGGACAGCAGGCCGGCGACAAGCCCGCCCGGAGCGATCCGAGGATGATCGCCGCGCTGACGGCAGCGCTCAAAGACACTGACAAGGAAGTGCGCGAGACCGCGATGCACGCGCTGGTGCAGATGCGCGATCCGTCGATCTTCGAGCCGCTGGTGCAGGCGCTGAAGGATCCGTCACCCGACGTGCGCGAGCAGGCGGCGTTCGGGCTCGGACAGATGCGCGACAAACGGGCGGTGCAGCCGCTGATTTCCGCCCTGAAAGACGAGGTTGCCGACGTTCGTGAGAAGGCGGTCTTCGCGCTGGGCCAACTGCGCGACCCGGCCGCCGTCGAAGGGCTCGCCCTTGCGGTCAGGGACGCGAATGCGGACGTGCGTGAGAAGGCGGTGTTCGCGCTCGGCCAGATTCGCGATCGCCGCGCGGTCGAGCCGCTGATCTCGGCGCTCAAAGACCCGGCCCCCGACGTGCGGGAACAGGCGGCCTTCGGGCTCGGCCAGATCCGCGACAAGGCCGCGCTCGATGCCCTGATGGTGGCCGTCAAGGATACCGACAAGGACGTGCGTGAACAGGTGGTCTTCGCGCTGGGTCAGCTCCGCGACCCAAAAGCGATCGACGCCCTCATGATTGCGCTCAAGGATCAGCACGCCGACGTGCGCCGGCAGGCGGCGTTCGCCCTCGGACAAATCGCTCGATAACTGCTGACGCCCTGCCGGCGGTCGTTCGCGGCCGTCCAGGGCAGTGGCTTCGTTCGTAGTGCTAGTTTTCTAGCATTTTTTCAGTGACGCCCCGCGACGACACGGGGCTGGCAGGAGGCCGCATGAGTCCGCTGACGGTGTTCATTCGCACGCTGGCCAAGTCGACCGCCATCTTCCTTGGCGCCGGCCTGATCTTCATCAACCCTTCGCTGTCGCTGACCGGCACACGCCCGGTGACCGCGCAGAAGAGTCCGGCCGAGGAGGCCACGGATGCGCTGATCGGCGCCCTCAAGGACACGGATGTGGAGGTCCGCAAACAGGCGGCCCATGCCCTCGGGGAAAACCGCAGTGCGAGGGCGGTGCCGGCGCTGATCGAGGCGCTGCGCGATCAGAACGTGGAGGTCCGCGGCCAGGCGATGTGGGCGCTGTCGGAGTCGCGCGACCGCCGCGCCACGTCGGCAATCACCGGCGCACTGAAGGACGCGGATCCGAAGATCCGCTCCCGCGCGGCGTCGGCGCTGGCCGAGTTCAAGGATCCGGCCTCGATCGACGCCCTGGTCGCGGTGGTGAAGGACACCAACGTCGAGGTCCGCAAGCAGGTCGATCCGCGCGCTCGGCGAGATCGGCGACGCCCGCGCGCTGCCCGCGCTGACCGAGGCGATGAAGGACGCGGACGCCAGTGTCCGCCGCAGCGCGATCCTCGCGATCGCCGAAATCAGCGGCGGTGACCACGACAACCACGGCTCGTTCCACTCGCCGAATCCGAATCCGAACCCAAATCCCAACCCGAACCCCAACCCGAATCCGAATCCGAATCCCAGTCCGATAGCTCGGCGATGGAGGTAGCCATGCGGGCCCTGCTGTTCGCAAGCGTTCTGGCCGTCGCCGTCTCCGCCGACCAGCGCCCGGTGCAGGAGCTGGTCTCTGGCCTCGCCTCGAATGACGCGGTGGTTCGGGCAAAAGCGGCGTGCGAGCTCAAGGATCAGGGCGACCGCGCCGGTGATGCGATCGACAGCCTGGTCCGGCTGTTGGGCGACGCGACCGAAGTCAGCGGCGATGTCTGCCGCGAGCGGTGGTGGCAGGGACGCGACAACCAGACGACGCCCGGCCATCTCGCCGCGGCGGCGCTGGTCGGCATCGGCAGCCGCTCGGTGCCGCCGCTGATCAGTGCGCTGCAACTGCCGCAGTGGATCAGCAGGAAGAACGCGGTCTGGGCGCTCGGCGCGCTCGACGACCCGCGCGGCGTAGAGCCGGTGACCGTGGCGCTCAAGGATCGCGAGGCGCCGGTCCGGCAGCAGGCCGCATGGGCGCTCGGTGCGATGGACGCCGATTCGGCCGTGCAGGGACTGATCGGAGTGCTGAAAGACACCGACGAGCGGGTGCGGCAGCAGGCGGCCTGGGCGCTTGGCGCGATTGGCGCGAAGACCGCGGCAGAGCCGTTGGCGCAGGCGCTCAAGGACAGCGACAGCCGGGTACGGCATCAGGCCGCATGGGCGCTCGGCGCGATGGGCGCGAAAGCCGCGGCGCCGGCGCTCGCGCAGGCGCTCAAAGACAGCGACAGCCCGGGTGCGGCATCAGGCCGCATGGGCGCTCGGCGCGATGGGCGATCGCGGCGCGGTACCGGCACTCGTAGACGCGCTACGCGATGCGGACAGGGGCGTGCGTGAACAGGCGGCGTGGGCGCTCGGCGCCATCGGCGACTCGCGCGCGACGACGGGCCTGGTCGCCGCATTGAAAGACACGGAGTCCGGCGTTCGTCGTCAAGCGGCGTGGGCGCTTGGTGCGATCGGACGCTGAGCGGTCATGCCGAGCGACCTGCGGCATGCCCTGCGATCGTTTCTGAAGAATCCCGCCTTCAGCCTTGCCTGCATCCTGACGCTCGCCCTCGGCATCGGCGCCAACACCGCGATCTTCTCGGTGGTGGACGCCGTGCTGCTCAGACGGGCGCCCTTCGCCGACATGGATCGGCTCGTAATGGTCTGGGAGACCGACCGCAACACCGGCACCACCCGCGAGCCGGCATCCCTGCCCGACTATCTCGACGTCAAGGATCGGGCGCGCAGCCTGGCGCAGGCCGCGGTACTCCTGCCGGGCGAAATGAACCTGACGCCGGCCGCCGGCGAGCCGCGGCGGACGGCCGTTCTACGCGTCACACACGGCCTGCTGCCGATGCTCGGCCTTCAGCCGATCGCCGGCCGCACGTTCGCTGACGCAGACGACCGGCCCGGTGCGCCCGGGAGCGTGCTGATCAGCGAATCGCTGTGGGAGCGAGAGCTCGGGCGCCGCGCCGATGCGGTCGGCCGCACCATCCGGCTCGACGATCGCATCCACACGGTCATCGGGGTCATGCCGCGTGGCTCCGACTTCGGGATGCTGCAGGTCCTGTCCAGGGCCGCGTATTCCCGATCGTTCGCCGATCGCGGCGAGCGCACCGAGGTCGAGATCTGGACGCCGCTGCAAGGCGATCCGAGGGTGCTTCCACGCAGCACACATCCCCTCTTCGTGATGGGGCGTCTGGCCGATGGCGTCGATGCCGCCGCGGCGCAGGCCGATCTGACGCGGATCATGTCCGACCTCGAGCGGGCCTTCCCCGAGAACGCTGCCCGCGGTGCGTTCGTCGAGCCGCTGTCGAGCGTGGTCTTCGGACCCTTCGAGCCGGCGTTCTATCTGCTGCTCGGCGCGGTGGCGCTCGTGCTGCTCGTCGCCAGCGTCAACGTCGCGAGCCTGCTGATCGCGCGCGGCGCCGCACGCGGGCACGAAGTCGCAGTGCGCGGCGCGCTCGGCGCCCGCAGCGCCCGCCTGGCCCGGTTGTTCCTCGTCGAGAGCAGCGTCCTGACTCTAGCCGCGACCGTGCTGGGCATCGGCTTCGCGTTCGCCGCGCTCCAGGTCATCGTCGCGCTGGCGCCGGCCGACATCCCGCGCCTGGCCGAGGCCTCGCTCGACGGACGAGTGCTGGCGGCGACGATCGGCGTCTCGGCGCTCGCCGCCATCGGGTTCGGGTTGTTCCCGATGGTCCAGGCGGGGCGCGCCGATCTGCAATCGGCACTCCGCGGGCGCGGCCGCACGTCTCAGAGCCGCGGCCGGAAGCTCCTGCAGCAGACGCTGGTCGTCGCCGAACTGGCGCTGGCCGTGCTGCTGGTGTGCGGCGCAGCCCTGCTGATCCGCAGCCTGTGGAACGTCCAGCGGATCGATCCAGGGTTCAAGTCCGCCGGCGTGCTGAAGGCCGAGTATCAGCTGCCGGCCGCGCGGTACCCGTCGAACTTCCGGCAGTGGCCGAACTTCGTCGAGCAGCACGCCTTCGCCCGGACGCTGCTCGAACGCGCGGCCCGGCTGCCCGGCATCCAGTCGGCCGCCATCGCCGGCAATCATCCGCTCGATCCCGGCTTCACGAATTCCTTCGTCATTGTGGGCCGCGAAGCAGAATCGCAGACCTGGCCGGAAATCTCGATTCGCCGCGTCACGCCGTCGTACTTTGCGACCATGGGCCTGGCCACGATCAGCGGCCGCGCCTTCCGGGATGCGGACACTGCCGCGTCTTCCCTGGTTGTCCTGATCAATCAGACCGCCGCCGAGCGCTTCTTCCCCAACCGCGAGCCGATGGGCGCGCAGATGCGCTTCTGGGGCGCGTCCCGCACCATCGTCGGCGTGGTGGCGAACGAACGGATCCACGGACTGACCGAGGCCCCACCGATTGCGGTTTACGCGCCACTGTCGCAGATGCCGTCGGCGACGGGGGTGCTGCTGCTGAAGACCGCGATGGACACGGCGGCGGCCGCAGCATCAGCGGAGCGCGTGATTCACGACGTCGATCCCGGGCTGGCGGTGTTCGCGGTCGAGCCGCTCGATCGGACGGTCTCGCGATCGGTATCGCAGCGGCGGTTCACAGCCTTCCTGCTCGGCACGTTCGCGCTGCTCACGGTGATCCTGGCGGCCATCGGCGTGCACGGCCTTCTGAGCTACAACGTCGCGCAACGGCGGCAGGAAATCGGCATCCGGATGGCGCTCGGCGCCGGCCGCGCCGCGGTGCTGGGTCTGATTCTTCGCGACGGACTGGCGATCATCGCGGCCGGGATGATCGGCGGGCTGGCGGGCGCGGTTGCGCTGACGCGGCTGCTGCGCGCGCTGCTGTTCGACCTATCGCCGACCGATCCGCTGACGTTCGCCGGAGTCGCCGCCGTCCTGACGGGCGTCGCCCTGGTAGCGACGCTGCTCCCGGCGCGCCGCGCGTCCCGGGTCGATCCGCTGCCAGCCCTCCGAGCGGAATGATCAGAGATTCGGGCTCCTTGGATTAGGGATTCGGGAGGGGGATTAGGGATTAGTGATTAGGGATGAGTGTGTTGTCGTTCTTCAACGCCCCAGGCGACCTGGTGAGATACCTGCTCGGCGACAGCACGATCTGATCGATCGCCAGCCCGTCTTCGCGGGTCTGCACTCGCAGGCGCTGGACGCCGGTGCGTGAAAATCGGATCAGGGGACCCATGACGCCGGTGCCCCACCCGTTGTCCTGCCAGCCCCAGTTCGAGAGACCGCAGCCGCTGCAGTCCTCGATGTTGATGTCGGCGGCGGTGGTGGTGCCGATCCGGAACTGCGCGACGCCGCTGCCATCCACGGTGCCGTCGAACTGCGCGAACACCGAGTCGTTGCCCCAGTAGTTGCGATCCGCCTTGCCGCGCAGCCACAGGCGATACGGCACACCTGCCTCAGCGTTGAACGTCATCTCGAAGTAGTTGGCCGGCTGCGCCAATGCGCTCGCGAGCTTCGCGGCGGCGGCGTCAGGATGCCGCAGCCGTGATCCGCCGGCGGCCGTCGAATCCGGTTCGACCACCCATCGTCCTGAGCGGATTGGCGCTTCCGCCGCATATAACACCACGTCCTGTCCTTCGCCTGGTTGGTTGCACCGATCGAGCACGAAGGTGTCGAAGACCGACCCGCCAAGACCCACGGCCCGCACCGTCAACGTGCAATCGGTCACCGCGGTCCGCACATAGTGATGGCGCGAGCTCGAATACGCCGTCCAGTCCGCCGTGCCGGCGGCGTACGCCGGACCGCCGCCGCCCCCGGTGACGATGTAGGTCACGGCCTGACCGTTGGAGGACGTGCGAATCGGGAACGCCCGCTCGTAGATGTGCTCGTGAGCCGAGATGACCAGCTGCACGCCATATTGCTCGAATATCGGACCGAAGGCGCCGCGAACCACCAGGTCCGAGCCGTGCTCGGCTCCCGCCGAGTAAGGGGAGCGATGGAAGACCGCGACCTTCCACGGCTGTGCCGTTGCGGCGAGATCGGATTCGAGCCACGAGATCTGCTCGCTGCGACGGGTCGCGTCCTGGAATGCGAACTCGGTGTCGAGCGCGACGAAATGGACCCGGCCGTAGTCGAAGCTGTAGTAGCGCTCGGCGTGATCCGGATACGCCGGCGAGGCGCCGTTGGTCGGGAGCGTGAAAGCGTCCAGGTAGGCGACGCCGTTGCCGTTGGACGGCCGGCTGTCGTGATTGCCTTCGGTGGTGTAGAGCGCGCGCGACGGGAGCAGCGCCGCGTAGATGTCGAAAAACCAGTTGTTGTACGTGCGATAGGTGGCGTCGCCGGTGCCACCGTTGTTGCCGTAGGCAATGTCGCCCGCGTGCACCATCAGATCGAAGGTGTCCGCGGCCAGCAGCGACGCGATTTCACGCTGCTGTAGTGACCCGGTCCCGCTGTCGCCGAGCGCGACGAACGCGATGGCGCCGGTACCGGTCGCCGGCGCCGTGCGAAAGGTGGCGGAGGTCACCGGCGCGTCGTTCAGGGTCGCGTCATAGGTGTAAGCGGTCGCGGCGGACAGGCTGCCGACCGCCACCTCGTGATGGTAGTAGTCGAAGCCGAGGCCGCTGCGCGAGTTCGGAACGAGGCGGCTCGTGCCGGTGACCGTCCGCGTGGTCGAACCTGCGGCCACGCGCACCTTGGGAACGCCGCTTTCCAGAGTCGCCCAGACCACCACGACGCGATTCGACGTCATCTGCTGCAGATACGGCCGCCGGACCATCGTCGGCGGTGGCGGGGACTGGCCTCCCGGCGGCACGAACGTGGTGTCGTTCTTGAGCGCCCCGGGTGCGGTGCGCAGGTACCGTTCCGGCGAGAGCACGATCTGATCGATCGTGAAGCCGTCCTCGCGGGTCTGGATCCGAATCCGCTGCGGGCCAGAGGACGCGAACGTCACCTCGGGACCGAGCACGCCAACGCCCCAGCCGGTATCCTGCCATCCCCAACCGGCAAGACCGCAACCCGAACAGTCTTCGAGATTGACCTCGAGCGCGGAGGTCGTGCCGAGGCGGTATTTGGCCACTCCGGCCTCGACCGAGGTGGTGAACTGCACGAACACCGAGTCGTTGGCCCAGCTGTCGCTCTGGGCGCGCCCGCGCAGCCACAGCCGGTAGGGAATGCCGGCGTCGGCGACGAATGTCTGCTCGAAGTAGTTGACCGGCTGGGCGAGCGCCTGCGTCAGCTTGGCGGCGCCGGCGTTCGCATGCCGCACCGCGGTGCCGCCGGCGGCGGCCGCGTCGGGGATGACCGTCCATCCGCCAAAGACTGTCGCGCCGCTGCCCGGTCGCAACACCACGTCCTCGGCGCCGTTTTGCGCGCGGGAGAGCGTGATTGGGCCCAGGAACAACGCCAGCAGTAGCGGGACCCAGACCGCGCGTCGAACCATTCAGTCGAGTCTGGGACGCGGGCACGAGTCGGTCAAGCTGAGCCGCCGCCAGCCCGGCCGTATCTCTTGCGATACGATCGCGGGGCCAGATGCTATTGGCTTCGCTCGTCATCACTTTCCTGATTCTGTTGACGGGTCTGTACGTGGCCGCAGAGTTTGCGGCCGTCGGCGCACGCCGGAGCCGGCTCCGACGGCTCGCGGAAGACGGCAACGGTTTGGCCGCCCGCATCCTCCCCGTCGTCGAGGATCCTCACGAGCTCGATCGCTACATCGCGGTCTCCCAGATCGGGATCACGCTCTCCAGCCTGATCCTCGGCGCCTATGGCCAGGCCGCGCTGGCGCCGGCGCTGACGCCGCTGGTTCAGGCGGTCTTTGGTCTGGATGCGGACACGGCGGAGTCGACCAGCGCAGTCATCGTGCTGCTCGTCCTCACGGTGCTGGCGATGATCATCGGTGAGCTGGTCCCGAAATCACTGGCGCTCCACGACCCGACCCGAACCGCGATCATCACGGTGCTCCCGATGCAGTGGTCATTGCGGCTGTTCTCGTGGGCGATCGTCGTCCTCAACGGCAGCGGCGCGCTGTTGCTGAGACTGCTGCGCGTCCCATCCACTGGGCATCGGCACGTCCACTCGCCTGAGGAGATCGAGCTGTTGATCGCGGAGAGCCGCGACGGCGGGCTGCTGGAGCCGGAAGAACAGGTGCGGCTGCATCGTGCGCTGCGTCTTGGCCTCCGCACCGCCAGCCAACTGATGGTGCCGCGGGCGCGGCTCGCCGCGCTCGACATCAATACGGCGATGCCGGAAGTGCTCCGCATCGTCACCAGCAGTCCATTCAGCCGGTTGCCGGTGTTTCGCGGCAGCCTGGACCATGTCGTCGGCATGCTGCACACGAAGGACCTGGTCGCCGAGTACGTCGCCGGCCTGGGCCGGCGGTCGCTCGCGGCGCTGCTCCGCCCGATTGTCCGCGTCCGTCACGACATGCCCGCCGATCGCCTGCTCGCGTTCCTGCGTGAGAAGCGCAGCCATCAGGCGCTGGTGGTCGACTCGAACGGAACCGTGATCGGACTGATCACGCTCGAGGACGTGGTCGCGGAGCTGCTTGGGGGAGTCGCCGACGAGTTCAAGATGGCGCGGCGGACGGCCCGCGGCCGCGAGGAGGAAACCCGGTGATCGAACTGACGATCATCACCGTGCTGATCCTCCTGAACGGCTTGTTCGTCGCCGCCGAGTTCGCGATCGTGGGGGCGCCCCGGGCGGCGATCGATGCGCGCGCCGCGCAGGGCGATCGGCTGGCGCGCCTGGTTCAGCGGGTGCTCCGCGACACCCAGACCCAGGACCGCTATATCGCGACCGCGCAGCTCGGCATCACGCTCGCCAGCCTCGGCCTGGGCATGTACGGCGAGCACGTCGTGGCCGATGCGATCTATCACTATCTCGACTTGTCCGGCGCGCCCGCCTGGATCATCTCGCACGGCTTCGCCAGCGTCCTGGCGGTCGCCATCCTGACCTACTTCCACATCGTGGTCGGCGAGATGGTGCCGAAATCGCTGGCGTTACAGCAGGCCGAGCGGCTCGCCTGCTGGATCACGCCGCCGATGCTCTGGACGAAGAACCTGCTCTACCCCTTCGTCGTCACGTTGAACGGTCTTGGCAACCTGTTGCTCAAGGGCATCGGGGTCAACCGGCAGGCGCAAAACGCCGATCAGTACTACACACCGGAAGAGTTGCAGCTGATCGTTCAGGAGAGCGGCGAGCTGGGAGCGCTGCGATCGGAGTCGAGCGAGATGCTCCAGGAGCTCTTCGAGTTCGGCGACCTCACCGCCGGACAGGTGATGGTTCCGAGGGTTCGCATCGTGGGAATCCCGGTGGCCATGCCGCCGGCCGCGATTCGCGAGCTGCTCGCCGAGCCGGCACATACCCGATATCCCATCTACGAGAAGGACCTCGATCACATCCTTGGCATGGTCCACATCAAGGATCTGCTGCGCCTGCTCCTTCACGAGGAGACGATCACCGCTGCTCACGCGCGGGCGGTGCCGGTCGTGCCGGAGACCGCGCAGCTCGACACCGTGCTGGCGATGATGCGCCGCGAGCGCACGCAGATGGCGGTGGTCATCGACGAGCACGGCGGCACCGCCGGCGTGGTCACGGTCGAGGATCTTTTCGAGGAAGTGGTGGGCGAGATCGAAGAGGGCCCCCTGACCGGCCAGCAGGTCTATCGGGACCGTGACGGCCGGCTGCGCGTGCCGGGCACGATGCGGCTCGATGAAGTGGGCCAGGAATTCGACCTCGATCTCGAGCACGAAGACGTCGATAGCGTGAGCGGCCTGGTGCTGATGCTGCTCGGGCGTCCCCCGGTGGTCGGCGACACCGTGCGGTTCGCCAGGCTTCAGTTCGAGGTGACCGCCGTCAAGGGGCACGGCGTCGAGGAGGCGGCGGTCTGTCTAACCGACATGGATTCTGGGCCGCCGGAGGGGGTTGGGCTCTGACTGGCGCAGCACCTCACGCGTGACCGGCGCGGTGTCTCCCTCGCCGAAGGCGAGGAACTTCATCAGGTAGACAATCGGATTGCCTTCGGTCCAGCCGAAGTACGCGTGCGGAATCTTGCCGGTCTGATCGCGCACGTAGAGCAGCAGCGCGGCGATCGCGTTGGGAATCGCCGGGCTGACGCACCGCAGCACTCGATGGCGATCGACAGTCGCGCCGGACACCTGCAACACGCCGCTGAACTCGGACACATCGCCGGGACGGACTTCGATGAACAACACCGCGTCGGCCGCGGTCAGGTGATGTGACTCCATCGCTTCCTTCAGCTTGTGCTCGTACTCCTCGGGCAGGCCGCTGTCCGGCCGATTAGCGATGAGCCGGACCGGACCGGACGACGCATCGCCGAGGAACGCGCGGACCACGTCGTCCGCTTCGACCGAGTGCACGCGCAGCTCGGTCGACCGCAGCACCCGCGACACCATCGAGCTGATGACGATACCGACGATGAAGATCGTGGCGATCTTGAGGCCTTCCGGCCGTTCGACGATGTTGACGATGGTGGTGTAGCCGAAGATGAACGTCAGCACGAAATAGCCGACCCATGCCTGTCCGGCGCGCTTGGCCCAGATCGTGACCGCGAGCGCCGCCGATCCCATCAGCACCAGCACACCGGTGGCGTACGCGCCACCCTGCGCGTCGACATCGGCCTTGAACAGCACCGTGACGACAAAGGTAATGCCGGTGAAGATCAGGACCAACGGCCGGTTCGCGCGGGCCCACTCGGGAGCCATCCCATAGCGGGGGAGATATTGCGGCACCAGATTGAGCAAGCCGACCATCGCCGATGCCCCGGCGAACCAGAGAATCGCGACCGTGCTCAAGTCGTAGACCGTGCCGAACACCGCGCCGAGGTGCTCGTGCGCGATGTAGGCGAGGGCGCGGCCGTTGGCTTCGCCGCCCTCCTGAAACTCCGCCGGCGGGATCAGCATTGTCGTGACGATGCTGCTGCCGACCAGCATGACGCTCATGATCAGCGCCGCCGTGGTCAGCAGCTTCTTCCCGTTGCGAATGCGGCCCCTCGGATGCGCCAGCGTGTCGTCGGGATCGCCGGCGACGAGCGGCATCACTGCGACGCCGGTCTCGAAGCCGGATAACCCGAGCGCCAGGCGCGGGAACAGCAGCAGGGCGACCACGACCATCTGTGTGACGCTGCCGTGCTCGGCGAGCGCCATCCTTTTCCAGGTCGGGAGGGATTCAGGGTGCAGCCACAGATGCTGCAGTCCCCACCCCAAGACGATGACATTCAGGACCAGGTAGACCGCGACGATGGGAATGGCGAGACCGACCGCTTCGCGGAAGCCCTTGAGGAAGATCGCGCCAAGCGCCGTCAGCAGCAGCAGGGTCAACAGAATCGGATGGTGCAGGAACCGCGGCGTCAGCGGGTTCTCGATCACGTGTGCCGTGGCGTCGGCGGCCGAGAGCGTGATCGTGATGATGAACCCGGTCGCGGCGAACCCGAGAAGGCAGAGCACGAGCGCCTTCCCTCGCCACCGCGGCAGCAGCTCTTCGAGCAGCGAGATGCTGCCCTGTCCGTGCGGGCTGAGCTCGGCGATCCGGCGATACATGGGCAGCGCGCCGAACAGCGTCAGCAGCACGAGCACCAGGGTGGCGAGCGGCGACAGGGCTCCGGCCGCGAGGAAGGCGATACCCGGCTGATACCCGAGCGTCGAGAAATAGTCGACGCCGGTCAGGCACATCACCCGCCACCAGGCGGACTGATGCGCGTGCTTCGGGGTGGAGTGCGGCCCGTCGGGCTCTCGGACACCTTCGAAGAACCAGAGCTTGAGCCGGCGGCGCTGGCGGACGGTGAGACCAATCATCGATGTCAGATTTCGCCGCGCGCGGCGGCGATCTCGAGCTCCTGATCGGTCGCTTCGACGAACTCGCCTTCCCACTTCGCGATGACGACCGTGGCCAGGCAGTTTCCAATCACGTTGGTCATCGTCCTGGCCATGTCCATCAGCTCATCGACGCCGAGGATCAGCGTGATGCCCTCGAGCGGCAGGCCGTAGCTGGCGAGCGTCCCGGCCAGGATGACGAGCGACGCGCGGGGGACGCCCGCGACTCCCTTCGAGGTCAGCATCAGCGTCAGCAGCATCGTAACCTGCTGGCCGATCGAGAGCTCGACACCCGCCGCCTGCGCCACGAAGACCGCGGCCAATGAGAGATACAGCGTGGATCCGTCCAGGTTGAAGCTGTATCCGAGCGGCAGCACGAACGACACGATCCGGCGCGGGACCCCGAGCCGTTCGAGCACTTCCATGGCCCGCGGGAGTGCCGCTTCGCTCGAAGTGGTCGAGAACGCGATCACCGCCGGTTCCTTGACCGCTTTCACGAACTTCCGCAGCGGAATCCGGAACCCGATCGCGATCGGGAGGAAGACCCCCAGGATCAGCACGGCGAGCGCGAGGTAGAGCGTGGCGACCAGCCAGGCCAGGTTCCAGAGCACGCCGAGGCCGCCGTGGCCGACCGTGTAGGCGATCGCGGCTCCGACGCCGATGGGGGCGTAGTGCATCACGATGTTCGTGACCTTGAACATCGTTTCGGCGACCGCCTCGCACCAGGCGACGACGGGGCGGCCTTTCTCGCCGATCATGCCGAGCGCAATCGCGAAGAAGATGCTGAAGACGACAATCTGCAGCACGTCGCCTTCGGCCATCGCGCGAATGACCGACTCGGGGACGATGTGGAGGAGGATCTGGTCCCAGGTCTGTGGCTTCGCGGTGATCTCGCTGGCCTGCCCGATCGGCAGATTGACGCCAACCCCCGGCTTCATCAGGTTGACGGCGGCGAGGCCGATCCCGAGCGCGATCGTCGTCACGACCTCGAAGTAGATCATCGCCCGCAGGCCCATGCGGCCGACCACTTTGACGTGGCCGGCGCCGGCGATGCCAGCCACCAGGGTCGCGAAGATCAGCGGCGCGATGATCATCTTGATCATGCGCAGGAACAGCTGGCTGAAGGGGCGGAAGTATGGCGCCCATTCCGGATGCGTCGTGCTGACAACCCATCCCGCCACGATACCGAGCGCCAGACCGATGAAAATCTGCTGGGTGAGGGTGATGCCGCGGCGGGGCGCCGCGGGAAGGGGTGTCGCCATTCAGCCTGCGATTCTATCGTAGGGCTTTCGCGGAGCAGCGGCGCGGCGGGGGTCCTAGCGCGGCGATCTCGGGTCGCTGGATCCGGCCAGGAAGAGCGTGCGGGCCGTCATTTCCTGCGGATTGAGTCCGGCTGATTTCGCCAGCTGCCGCTGGCGCGGCGGCAGCATCGATGGAAATCGCCACTCGTCCGACCGCCCGCCGGCGGCGGTGAACGCGGCTTCCCAAGCGGCCCACCAAGGGGCCAGACGCCGCGCGATTGGCTCCACGATCAGCACCGCGGCGCCGCGGGCGCCGGCGTCCAGCAATCGCGGGAGAACGCCGCGGCGGGCGTCGTCCGACAGCTCGTTGACCGCGTATGCCGCGAGAATGCCCAGCCCGGGCCGCGGCTGGAGCTGCACTCGCGTCAGATCGTGCCGAGTCGCCCGGCCGGGGATGCCGAGCTGACGGTAGGTCCAATTCGCTTCCGCGACTGCCCAGGCGCTGCGATCGAAGCCGGCAATCCGCGGCGCTGGGAGAGCCGGCAGTCGGTGGTGAAAGTCTGGCGTGGCACCGAGACGGGCGAGGCGCCCCGCCGGCAAGGCGCGACGACCGAGCATGCCGGGAGTATGTGAGGGAGGAGCAACGCCGCCGGCGGGGATGCATCGCCCGTCGAATGCAGCCAGACTTTCACCACCGGCTGCCAGGGCCCAGGCGGCGCCGGCGGATCCTGTGCCGCAGCCAAGGTCCACGATGTCCCGGATTCCTCCCGCGGCCCCCAGCTGTTGAACCAGGTGCGCCGTCGTCTGGAAGTGAAGGGGGGCATAGAAAAGTGCGAAGGCGGCGCGTTTCCCCGCGGTTTCGAGGGCAGCGCCCTCCGCGAGCCGCGATCGGCGCTCGACGTAGCACGAGGAGAGCGCCCGCAGCGCGCGGCCTACCTCCGGGAGCCGCAGATCGGCGAGGTGCCGCTCGTCCAGCGCCGCGATCCAGGCCGAAAATCTGTCGTTCGCCCCGCCATTTTCCATCAAATTACTTGTAACGGCGTAATTCTTACCGCAGTAGAATCCGACGCTGGCCCCTGTTCGATGCTGACACGCTCGACTATCGGCGATCCCATTCGATCCTGGGACGAGGACCTGTTTTTGCAGCCCGAACGACGCAACGCTAACAGACTGTCGTCATCGAATGACCTTCAAATTGATCGCAATGGCCGGAGGCCTGCTGGCGCTCGCGGCAGCAGTACTGGCGCACTTCACACGGGACCGCTCCTCAGGGATCGCCAACGACCAGGTCAGCGGCGACTGGCTCGCGCAGGCTCGTGGAAAGGAGGAGCCATGGTGACCGATCGCCGTGGCTTCGGCGAGCGCCTGAAGCGGCAGCGGGAGCGCGCCGGCGTCACGCTCGAGACGGTATCCCGGACCACCAAGGTCCCGGTGTCGCTCTTTGCCCGTCTGGAGGCCGGCGACGCTTCACGCTGGCCCCCGGGCCTGTTCGCCCGGGCCTACGTGCGGAGCTACGCCGAGGTGATTGGGCTGAACCCGGACGAAACGGTCGAAGAATTCGAGGCGGCGTTCGGGATCACCATCCACCCTGACGGCGCCGAAACCCAGGCGGCCCTGAGCGCCCGGGCGCCCGGCGCGCTGCGCCTGGGGCTGGTCGAGGACTCGCTGAGTCTGGCCACCCTCGGCCGTCGCGCCGGCTTGGCGGCCTCCGAGCTCATCCTCGGCGCGCTGATCGCGGCGATCGCCCACGCCGGACTCAATTTGGGCGTGTGGGTCACGGTCGGGTTGGTCGTCGCCTATTTCGCGATCGGCCGGCTGCTCAGCGACGACCCCGTCTTGTTCTGGATCTATAAACGAGCCCGCCACCAGCCGGAGCCGGTGATCGCCCCCGTCGACGCCGATTCGGCGGAAGTCCGCCCCGTCGGGGACGCGGCCAGCACCGTGGCCTAACACGTCGTTCGGCTGGGGAGGCGCGCGCTACTCCAGCCGATCCATTCTCCCCACCATCATCAGCGCCCTCCACAACGCCGGATTGACACGCGCGGCTGCAGTCGGCTTATACTAAGCGAGCTTACTAAGTTAACTTTGTAAGCAGACACATCCAGACTGGCTGTATGGGCGTTGCCCCTCTTCCCCGCCTAGGTGCCACTCATGTCCTGGCTTTCTCGGATAGCGAACGCGTTTCGTTCGTCCGGCGTCGATCGCGCCCTCGACGAGGAAATGACGTTTCACATCGAGTCCCGGGTCCGCGATCTCGTCGCCGGTGGGATGACGCGCGACGCAGCGGAGACAATGGCCCGTCGTCAGTTCGGGAATCGTCTGCGACTTCGCGAGCAGAGCCGCGACGTCAAGCTGCTGCCCTGGCTCGATTCACTCGTGCGCGACGTGCGCCTGGGCGCACGGATGTTGCTCAAGAACCGGCTGGTGACCTCGGCGGCGATCGTGTCGTTGTCGCTGGCGCTGGGCGCGTGCGTCGCTGCCTTCTCGTTGGTCGATGCACTGATCCTCAGACCGCTCCCGGTGCACCAACCCGAACGTCTGGTGTACCTGACATATCCCAGCACCAACCCCGACCTGCCCGAAGACGACGTGTTCAGCGATCCGGCGTTCGTGCGCCTGCGCGACGTCGGCCGCGGACGGGTCGACCTGTTCGCCATGGCGTATCCCAGCAAGCCCCGCGTGACGTTCGACGTGGCGAGTGGAGACAGGGAGACGGTGCGCGCGCAGTTCGTCTCCGGTGACGCGTTCGAGCGGCTGGGCGTCGGCCCGGCTGCCGGCCGGTTGCTGACGATGCAGGACGATCAGCGGCCCGGGGCGCATCCGGTCGCCGTGCTGAGCCACGCACTCTGGATGCAGCGGTTCGGCGGGGATCCCGGGATCGTCGGGCGCTGGTTCGTGGTACATGACGCCAAAGAAAATCGTCAGTTCCAGATCGTTGGGGTCACCGAGCCACGCTTCAGCGGCGTGGAGCCGGGTTATTCCACGGACGTGTGGCTCCCGTACGCCATGCAAAACCCGTCCGCATTTGGTAACGGCGGGTACCGAACGCTGCGCGTGATTGGACGCGTGAAGGAGGACGTCGCGGCGGAGCAGGTGCACAGCGTTCTGCAGGCGGCGTTCACGAACTTCCGGCGTGAAAACGCGATTGACAGTCTCGGCCCGAACACTCCGCCCGATCGCGTCGCGCACTTCATCAACACGCCGCTCCACGTACGACCCGCGGCGACTGGCGTGTCGCGGCTCCGCACCATGTTTCAGCGGCCGCTGTGGGTTCTCACCGCGATCGCCGCGCTGATGCTGCTCATCGCCGGTTCGAACGTCGCAAACCTGCTCCTCGCGCGGACGGCGGCGCGTGAGGACGAGATGTCGCTGCGCCTCTCATTGGGGGCCGGACGCGGTCGCTTGATCCAGCAGATGCTCATCGAAAGCGCGATCGTCGCCGGTGTCGCGTGCCTCATCGGGGCGATGTTCGCGGCCGCCGCCGCGCCGGCCGTCGTGAGCATGCTCAGGTCGGCGGACGATCCCGTGCTGCTCGATTTGCGCGTCGACTGGCGCCTGGTCGCGTTCATCAGCGGGATGACTTTGCTGAGCGGCGCGTTACTCGGGCTCGCGGCGGCGTTGCGCGCGTCGAGCGTTGAGCCTATGACAGCCTTGAAGGCGAGCGGTGGGCGTGCTTCCGCTCGCGCGCGGGCCATGCGGCCGTTCGTCGTCATGCAGGTGGCGTTCAGCCTGATTGTCCTCTTCGTGGGCGGCCTGCTTGTGCGGTCCTTCGTCAAGCTATCCAGCGTGAATCCTGGCTTCGCCATGTCGGACGTGTTGCTGGTGTCCTGGGAAGCCGTACAGCGCACAGAGCCACATCAACAGCGCGCAGCACAGCTGCAGGTGCTCGAACGACTTCGCGGTCTGCCGGGTGTCGCCGCCGTCAGCGCCGCCGAGTTCAGCGTGCTCGGCCGGGCCTGGCGGAACGACATCCCCGTGCGCGGCACCGCGCGCGAGGCGATCGAAGTCACGATGGCGCCGGTCACGCCGGGATACTTCGAGACGATGAAGATCCCGCTTTTCGCTGGACGGACCTTCGTCCGCGGCGATCTCGAGACGGAGAGCCCCACCACCGTGATCGTCAACGACTCCTTCGCGAAGCGCTACTTCGGTGGCGAGCCGGCGGTCGGCCGGCTGTTCGATGCGCGCTTCGGCAGGACGGGCGCGCCGAACGAGGTCGTCGGCGTGGTGGCGGATGTCCGCTACGACCTGCGCCAGCCGCCGGCACCAACGATCTACATCCTGCTCCCGCTGGACAGCTTCCGCACCCTGCACGTCCGGGTGGCCGGCGATGCGACGACGATCGCCGCCAGGCTCCGCGAAGAAGTGCGTGCCGCCACACCGCTCTTGCGCGTGACGTCGGTCACGTCGCAGGCCGCGGTGGTCAATCGTACGGTCGTGCGCGAGCGGCTGCTCGCGCTGCTCGCCGGGTTTTTCGCACTGGTCGGGCTCGTGCTGACGACCGTCGGGTTATACGGCACATTGAGCTATGCGGTCGTACAGCGTACGCGCGAGATCGGCATCCGCGTCGCGCTCGGGGCGCACTCGATCGGCGCGGTGCGCTCGGTCCTGGCGGACACCGCCGGCACGACACTGATCGGCGCCGCCTGCGGCCTCGCGGGCGGGCTGTACGCCTCGCGCTTTGTCGAGACGATGTTGTTCGAGGTCGCGGCGTTCGAGGTCTCGAGTCTTGCGCTGCCACTCGGCACGCTGCTGCTGGCGGCGCTGGTGGCGGCCGCCGTCCCCGCCTGGCGGGCGGCCCGCGTCGATCCCGTCATCGCGCTACGGAGTGAGTAGCGGCCTGCCGTCCGACATCCTTCGCATGAACCCAACGGGGTAGAGTCTCCTGATCTGCTGCCCTTCTGCTAGTGTTCTGCTCCATGACGGCGATTTCGTCGGGGCAGCCGCTCCGTCCCGCTGACCAGGCGTTGTCTGCCGCGGTCGACGAGCTGATTGGCCACGACCGGAAGCCGTTGATTCTGGCCGTGTGGCGCCGGGCGATCGCTTGACCGTGCAGCGGAAACCTGAGGCATCGGATGCGGCTGACGATCTGTTCGATCGCCGCCTCACCTACGCCGCGTCCGCCGCCGCGCTGCTCTCATTCGTCCCCTTGCTGATCCCGCTCCTCAGCGGACGCATCTTCGCGCTGAACGATCTGTCGTGGTTGCACCTGCCGATGCGCTATCTCTACCAAAGGGCGCTGCTGGCAGGTCACAGCGTTCTCTGGACGTCGCAGCTCTTTGGCGGGTTTTACATCCACGCTGAAGGGCAGATCGGCGCGCTCCATCCGCTTCACCTGCTGCTCTACCGGACGCTTCCGCTGACGATCGCATTCAACCTGGAGGTGATGCTGACCTATGCCTTCGCTTTCGCGGGAATGTGGTGGTTCCTGAGACACGTCGGGCTCACGGCAGCGTCCAGCATCGTCGGTGGAATAGCATTCGCGTTTTCTGGCTTCACACTTCTCCACCTTTCTCACATCAACATGATCGCGGTGGTCGCGCATGTGCCGTGGCTCCTCCTCGCCATCGACCTTTCTCTTTCCGAGCATCCTGCCACTCGTCGGCGTGGCCTGATCGCTGTCTCACTGCTCTTCGGATCCCAGGCGCTGCTGGGGTTCCCACAAAGCGTAATGATGTCGGCATGGATCTGCCTCTTCTACGGGGTGATCTGTGGCCGTGCGCTCGTGCTTCGGCTGTTCCTGGTGGCGGGGGCATCTATCGCGGGTCTCATGCTCGGCGGGATTCAACTGGTGCCGTCTCTTGAACTGCTGACGGCTTCAACCCGATGGGCGTTTCCACCAGACTTTGCGCTGAGCTACTCACTGCACCCGCTCAACATCCTGCAACTGTTCTCTCCGTATCTGCTCCTGCACCGTGCTTACGTGGCTCCAGCGCAGCGCGTCGTTCACGAGTTCGGCATTTACAGTGGCGCGCTCTGTACCATTGCGTTTGCCTGGGCCGTATTGCGACGACACCAGTTGCCTTTCCCACGCCTGGCAGGTTTTGCGGTTGCGACTTCCATTGCAGGTGTGCTGCTGGCGTTGGGAAGCTATGGCTTCGTCTACGAGTGGATCACGATGGTGCCAGTGGTCGGAAAGTTCCGGGTACCTGCGCGGCACATCATGCTCGTGCATTTCGGATTCGCTGTCCTTGTCGCCATCCTGTTCGAAGATATCCGGCGGCTCTGCGCGACCTCCGCAAGCCTGTCACGGCAGCAGAAATACCTCTGGGGTCCGCTGGTCATCAGCGCGGCCGCCGGGGCGATCGCGTGGTGGCGCCCTCAACTGTGGGGAGCTTTTCCAGACCAGCCGATCTCCGGTGTCGGCGTCCTGATCGGTGGCGCGTTCGTTGCTGCCGCGACGATCCTGGTTACCGGGGCGGCCAGAGGCTCGCGGTTGGCGTTGATGGTGCTCCCATTGGTACTGGTGCTCGATCTGGGCCTCTGGGGCTACTCGTATGTCTTCACCGAGGGGATGCGCACCATCGGTGAGCTTGCGGCACTGGCCGATCCTCCGCCGGCCGAACCGGGCTCCACCGTCCACCGGCCGGATCCGATGGATATTCCCAGGCTGAACGTACTGCTCCTCCACAATCTCAGAGTGATTCGTCCTTACGTTGGTTTGGCGCCAGCCCGCTCGCTGACGCTCCAGAGGGATGACGAGCTGCGAGTGTCGGGCACGCAATGGGTAGCGTCGGCAACCGGCTGGACGCGTGTCACTGACCCGATGCCGCGTGTGCGGTTCGTGCCCGAGTGGCGAGTCATACGGCGCGCTGATGCGCTCTCCCGCATCGACATCCGACGGACCGCGCTCGTCACTGAACATTTCCACGCAACACCAGGGATCGAGGCCAAGGCAACACTCACGGTCGATGAACCCGGGCGCATGCTGGTGGACGTCTCGGCCAGCGGCCCGGCGTTGCTGGTCACGACCGAAGCATACGACCGGGGCTGGAGAGCCACCGGGCGAAACGGCGACCTCCAGACATTGCGGGTCTATGGCGACCACCTGGGCATCGTCGCCGAGCGTGGTGAGTACCAACTCTCGCTCGTCTTCGAGCCCGAGAGCTTCAGGAAGGGTGTCTACACATCTCTGGCAGGATTGATCGTCGTCGCCCTGCTCGCCACACTTCCGGCATACAAACGTCGGAGTCTTACTCGACCCTGATCTTCTCGGGCGGGATGCGTGGCGTTCTGGCTGGTTGCCCGATCTCGTGAGCCCGCCTGCGACCGTGCGCGGGCGGAGGCGGATGGCGGAGAGGAAGGGATTCGAACCCCTGGAAGCCTTTCGACTTCAACGGTTTTCAAGACCGCCGCCTTAAACCACTCGGCCACCTCTCCGCATTGGACGTCCCTTACAGGTCAATCACTTGCGGGGACCTTCGATCTTACGACAAATGCTCTGAATTACGCGGTCTTGTCCTATTGGCGTCACGATGACGGCTTGCTACTTGAGCCGGCTCGAGACCAGGAAGCGCCGGTAGTTACTGAACACCTGGGTGCGTCTGGTCGACTGCAGTCCGGTGCGCACCACCGTCAACGATTCGATCGACTCCGGCAGCAGCATCGTCTCGTCGGGATCGTTGAACGACACTGGCTTGAAACGCAGCGTCACATCGTCGCGATCGATCGTCAGCCAGGCTGGGAGTCGATATTTGGTCTGCAGACGTGACGACACGCGCACGTCGGTCGGACCGATGATGTGACGATCGAGCCGCAGCACGTCGTGGGTCTGGGCGTCGACCCAGAGGCGGCCCGCGACGGCGACCGCACCCGTCCAGTCAAAACAATCGTCGTGTCCGTACTCGTCCTCGATGAGTTCCGGCCGGCCGGTGCGGCGCGCGGACACGAAGTCGATGACGAAGGCGGCGCGATCGCGGTCGCGGCCGTCGCGGACCGCGGTGAACCTGTAATCGTCGCGCCGCACGGGCAGCAAGAACGCCAGGAGCTCCGGCGATAGCGGGGTTGGATCAGTGCAGCCGGAGCGGTCCGTCTTGTCACGCTCGCGCGGCTCGCGACCGTTGATGCGCTGAACCTCACGCGTCATTCGCGGCTCGGTGTCGCCGTCGACCTCGACGCGCAACTCTGAGTCCACCGTACGGGCAAACTGCCCGCCCTCGGCGCTTCCGATTGGGACCACGGTCGATCGTTCTCTGCAGATGAGCCGCTGCACCCGCTGGTAGTACGCCGCGACACGGTCACCGACCCTGGCAATCAGCGCGGCATCCGCAGGGCCCGCGGTCGCCCCGGCGCGTGCCAGCCAGCCCGTCTGGACGAGAGCGGCAACGGCGAGCACCAGCGGAAAGGATCGGGGCGGTCGCATTCTCCTCGTCATCAGAGCGCGTGCGCACCACGCCCACGCGGACAGATGATACGTCGCCTGCTCACCGCGGCAGACCGCGCTCGATCTCGTCGAGCCGGCGGTTCAGAAGCAGCCACTGATTCTGCTCCTCGGCGACCGCGGCGGTCGCGACAACCGGCGCCCACGATACCTGCTCACTCCGCAGACCCGTCCAGGACCCTCCGCCCGGTGTCTAAAGCTGTGCGCTCCCCCAAGGGTGGTCTCTGGGAGCTAAACCGCAAGGGAGGCTGCATGCACTCGCGACATCTCCTGGTTCCGCTGCTGTTCGTGATCTCGTCGTCGGTGGGTGCGCAGGGTCCGGCTCCGGCCGGACAACGGCCGCCGGACACCAGACCCGCGACTGCGGCTGTCCAGTCACCGGCGGCGCCGCCGGCTGGCGCGCTGCCCGTGCGCCGGGTCGTGCTCTACAAGACCGGTGTCGGCTACTTCGAGCACCTCGGCAACGTCCGCAACCGGCAGGACGTCGCGATCCGGTTCACGAGCGCGCAGTTGAACGATGTGCTCAAGTCGCTGACGACGATCGACATGGGCAACGGCCAGGTCACGGGGATCAGCTACAACTCGATCGCGCCGATGGAGCAGCGGCTCGGCGCGCTGAGGATTCCGATCGGCCCGGGCGCGACCACGGTCGACCTGCTGGCGGCGCTCCGCGGCGCACGCATCGAGGCGAGCAGCACCGGCGGCACTGCGGTCGGGCGGCTGCTCAGCGTCGAGCGGCAGAACCGCGCCAGGAACGGCGAGCCCGTGATCGAGGACGTGGTCTCGTTGGTCACCGATGCCGGCGACGTACGCAATTTCACGCTGACACCCTCTCTCCACCTCCGCATCGTCGACCGCGATCTTCGCGAAGAAGTCTCCCGGTATCTCGACGTCGTCGGATCGGCGCGTGAGCAGGACGTGCGCCAGATGGTGATCTCGACGTCCGGCAGCGGAGAGCGGCCGCTGTTCGTCAGCTACGTCAGCGAGGTGCCGATCTGGAAGACCACGTATCGGCTGGTGTTGCGTGAGCAGGAGTCGAAGGCGAAGCCGCTGCTGCAGGGATGGGCGATCATCGACAACACGATCGGCGAAGACTGGACCGGCGTCGAACTGTCGCTGGTCGCCGGGTCGCCGCAGTCGTTCATCCAGAACATTTCGCAGCCGTACTACGGACGCCGGCCCACGGTGCCGATGCCGCAAGCGGCGCTGCTGTCTCCGCAGACCCATGAAGGCGCGCTGGTCGAATCGAGGACGCTCGACGCCGTCCGGCGCGGGGGCGTCGAAGCTGGAGTTCCCGGGGGAACGGTCGGCGGAGTGGTCGGCGGGCTCCCGGCCGCCCCGCCGCCGCCAGCTTCTCCGGCGGCGCCGCCGACGGTGTTCACAGGAGCGCGAATGCAGGCCAACGAGCAGATGGCCAGGCAGAGCGAGGCGGCGGCCGCGGCGCCACTCGGCGATCTCTTCGAGTACCGCATCAAGGAGCCGGTGACGCTGCGCAAGAACCAGTCGGCGCTGGTGCCGATCGTGAACACCGAAATCGCCGCGGAGAAAGTCGCCTTGTGGAATCGCGCGCCCGGCAGCGGCCGGCCGCTGCGCGCGGTCTGGCTGACCAACGGCAGCGGCCTCACCCTCGACGGCGGCAACATCTCGGTGATCGACGGCAACGCGTTCGCCGGGGAAGGGCTGATTGCGTCGTTGAAGCCCGGCGAACGCCGGCTGCTGTCGTATGCCGCAGACGTTGGCGTGCTCGTCGACGCCAAGGTAGACGCCGTGCCCGGCCGACTGGTCCGAATCCGCGCCCGCGACGGCGTCGTGATTCAAGAGACGCAAGAGAGCGCGAGCTGGACCTACAGGGCTCGCAGCGAAGAATCCACGCCGGTCACGCTGATCGTCGAACACCGCCAGCGGCCCGGCTGGAAACTGAGCACTGGTCAGACTCCGGTTGAATCAACGCCTGATGCGCACCGCTTCCGGGTCGTGGTCGAGCCGCAGAAAGAAGTGACGCTGGTCGTGAAAGAAGAGCGCGCCGGCGAGACGCGCGTGGCAGTCAGCGACTTCATGGATTCGCTCGGCGCTCAGCTCGTCATCGCCGGCGGCACCTCAGAGGCGCTGCAGCGCGCCCTGGCGCCGCTGGTGGCAAAACGCTCGGAGCTGTCGGCGATCGAGCGACAGCTCGCGGCGTTCGAAGCCGAGCGCGCGGCCATCGTCCAGGATCAACAGCGGCTGCGCGAGAACATGAAAGCGCTGCGCGGCAGCGCGGAAGAGAAGCAGTTGCTCCAGCGCTACACGCGTCAGCTGGATGAGCAGGAGAACAAGCTCGACGCCCTGCAACGCGACATTGCGACGACGACGACGCGCCGGGACACGGCGCGGCAGGATCTGAATACGCTGATCGGTAATTTCACATATGAAGGGTGAAAGGCGGGCGGATCTAATGTGCCCGCCCTACGAGTGTTGGTGTGGGGTGACGGGAGCAATCTGGGCGAGGTTGCCCATGTACGGACGGAGGGCGGCCGGGACCACGACCGTGCCGTCTGCTTGCTGATAATTCTCGAGGATCGCGATCAGCGTGCGCCCCACCGCCAGCCCCGATCCGTTCAGCGTGTGCACCAGTTCGGCCTTTCCGGTGCCCTCACGCCGGAAGCGGATATTGGCGCGGCGTGCCTGGAATGCCTCGGTGTTGCTGCAGGACGAGATCTCACGATAAGTCTTCTGGCTCGGCAGCCAGACCTCGATGTCGTAGGTCTTCGCCGCCGCGAATCCCATGTCGCCGGTACACAGCAGCATCGTCCGATACGGCAGCTCGAGCCGTTTCAGGACCTCCTCGGCGTTGCGAGTCAGCGACTCGAGCTCGTCGAATGACTGCTCGGGCGTGGTGAACTTCACGAGCTCGACCTTGTCGAACTGATGCTGCCGGATCAGGCCGCGGACGTCGGCACCGTACGAACCTGCCTCGCTCCTGAAGCACGGGGTGTACGCGGTGTACCGGAACGGGAGCTGCCGCCCGTCGACGATTTCGCCGCGATGCAGATTGGTGAGCGGCACTTCCGCCGTCGGAATCAGATAGAGATCCCAGTCGCCGGCGATCTTGAACAGATCCTGCTCGAACTTCGGCAGGTTGCCGGTGCCGCGCAGCGCGTCGGCATTCACGAGGAACGGCGGCTCGACTTCGGTGTAGCCGTGCTCGGTCGTGTGCAGCTCCAGCATGAAGTTGATCAGCGCGCGAGCGAGCCGCGCGCCCGCGCCGATCAACACCGAGAATCGCGCCCCTGACATGCGCGTGGCCCGCTCGAAATCGAGGATGCCCAGCGCCGGACCGAGGTCCCAGTGCGGCTTGGGCTCGAAGTCGTAGGTCTTGGGCTCGCCGTGCCGGCGGATTTCGACGTTCTGCTCCGCGCCGGCGCCATCGGGCACGCTGGAGTGCGGAAGGTTCGGCAGGGTCATGAGCAGCGCCGTCCGCTGCTGCTCGACCTCGGCGGTCTCGATCTCCAACTGTTTGATCTTCTGGCCGCGCTCCTTGTTGGCGGCGAACACCGACGACGGATCGAGCCCCTGGCGCTTCGCGCGCGCGACTTCCTCGCCGGCGGTATTCTGCTCGCGCTTCAGCCCTTCGAGTTCGGGAATGAGCCTGCGGCGGCGGGCCTCCAGTATCGACAACTGCTCCAGCTCGGCGTCGGCCTTGATGCCGCGCCGCGACATCGCCGCTCGCAGCACGTCCATCTGATCGCGGAGCAAACCAGGATCAAGCATAAGTGTCCGATCGTATACCGCTCGGACGGCCGAAGCGCCGTCGGGAACTGGGGAAACCGAGTCTCTCGAGAACGTGGGAAACGGAGGCCGGCCAACGCGCCCTCGACGGGCGCGCGGCGCGTCAGGACTTCGAGCCGGAGGAGCCCGACGAGCCCGAGGAGCCAGAACGAGCCGAGGAGCCGAGAGCCGAGGAGCCAGACGAGCCCGAGGAGCCCGAGCTCGAAGATCCGCTGGACCCGCTCGATCCGCTGCTGTCGGTCGACGACGAGCTCGACGAGCTGTCAGACGAAGACGAGGTGCCGGAACCGGATGAGGGGCTCTTGCCGTCAGGCGAGGACTTCTTTGCGTAGTCGGTGATGTAGAAGCCGGAGCCCTTGAACTGGATCGCCGCCGAGGAGATCAGTTTCTTGACCGCGCCGCCGCAGGTCGGGCACGTCTCGATCGGCGGATCCGAGAACTTCTGGATCCGCTCGAACCGGTGGCTGCAGGCTTCGCACTGATACTCGTAGAGGGGCATAGGTACTCGCGAGCTACTCGATCATATCGCCGCTGTTCTCACCGAGCATGAGCGCGCGGTGCAGCCACAGCGGCACGGTGCCGTTGCCGAGAAGCGTGTCGTGGAACGACTTGAGCGAGTATTTCGATCCAACCTTGGCCTTGTAGTCTTCCCGCAGCTTCATCACCATCAGCTTGCCCACCGAGTAGACGATGTAGGAGGGGTCGAAGGTGCCGCGCTCGGCTTCGCGGCGGGCACTGGCCTCTTCGAGGAAGGCTTCTTCCCGGAAGAAGCGCACGCCCTGCTCGACCGACATGTCCTCGCAGTGCAGACGGATGCCGACCACGAACCGGCACAGCCGAATCAAGGCTTCCGCGAGCTGCCCGAGCCGGACGGCCGGGTCGTTCTTACGGAACCCCTCGTCGACCATCATCTGCTCGCAGTAGTGCGCCCAGCCTTCGACGAAGGCCGCCGACGAGAACAGGATCGACTTGCGCAGTTTCGACGGAACCTGCCGCAGGTGCTGGTAGTGCAGGAAGTGTCCGGGAAACACCTCGTGGATCGAGATGGCCCAGAGCGCCCCGTAGTTGAAGTCGCGCAGGTGCTCGTCCTGACGTTCGGCCGGCCAGGCGGGATCGACGTCGGTGATGTAGTAGAAGGCGCGCACCGGCTTGGATTCGAACGGACCCGGCGTCCACATGCTGGCGAACGTCCACCGATAGAAGCGCGGGGTCGGCGCGACCGAGACCGGCTCACCCTGCGGGATGGTGATGATGTTGTTCCGCTGGATGAACGCGGACAGCTCTTCGAGCTGCTGCTGCGCGGTGGGCACGAGCTCGCCGGCCGCCGGGTGATTGTCCTTGGCCTTGGCCCAGGCGGCCAGCGGATCGCCGCCGTTCATGCGCGACGCGACCCGCCGGAATTCCTCCTGCGTGGAGTGCAGCTCCCGCATCGCCAGATTGAGCAGCTTCTCGGCGCTCAGGGTCACGCCTTCGTCGAGCCGCAGCTTCTGCTCGAATTTGTCCTGCCCGAGGCGGAAGGAGCCCTTGGTCTTCGGGGCGATCTCCTTCTCGAGATACTCGACGTACCGCTCGATCGCGCTCGCCGCCTCGGTCGACGCATCGGCAAGGTCGCCGAGGATATGCATATCGTCGAGCCGGCTGAACGCGCGCGGCAGATCGTCGTTGATGAACCGCAGCGTGCCGCGCAGGCTTTCGAGGCCCACCTTCACGAAGATGCCGGGGGGATCCTTGATGTTGTCGCGCGCGGCCTGCATCAGCCGCGGCACCTGCCGCAGCTTCGACACGATCCGGCGCGCCCGCTCCGTGAGCGGCGCGTAGGCGAACAGCGCCTGGCCGGCCAGGCTGGTTGCCAGGATGTCGGAGTAGTGCTGCGGACTGCGCTCCCAGGTCCTGACCGATTCCAGCTCGAACAGCCGCGCCCGGATGTTGGCGTCGAGCGCGGGCCGCTCGAGACGTTCGCTGTCGGTCAACCGCGCCGGATCGATGGCGGCGAGACGGCGGGCAAAGGAGCCCAGGTCCCGGATCTGCGCATCAATAGCGGGACGGCCCAGATCCTCGAGCAGGTCATCGTGCAGATGGACCCCGTCGAAGGTGGCGTTGGTGGGGTGAACCTCGTACAGATAGGCGAGGTATTCATCCACGAAGTGGGGCAGGGGTTCGGCTGAATACATGCAGTAGAATCAGGCCTTCGCAAGATGGCCGGCATCCTCTATGTGGTCGCCACACCAATCGGCAACCTGGAGGACATCACGTTCCGGGCGCTTCGCGTGCTGCGGGAAGTGGCGCTCATCGCCGCAGAAGACACCCGCAGGACCGCGCGACTCCTCCAACACTACTCGATCTCGACCCCGACGACGAGCCTGCACGAACACAATGAACGAACGCGCACGCCCGAGTTAATCGCGCGATTGACGCAGGGAGACTCGGTCGCGGTCGTGTCGGATGCGGGAACGCCGCTCATTTCGGATCCCGGCGGGATGCTGGTCGCCGCCGCCCACGACGCCGGTATCCGGGTAGAGCCGGTTCCGGGGGCTTCGGCAGCCATGGCGGCGGTCTCGGCGTCCGGTTTGCCGGCCGACCAGATCCTCTTCGTAGGCTTCCCGCCATCTAGGGCTAATGACAGAAAGCGCTGGCTGACGTCTCTCAAAGACGAGCCTCGACTGTTGGTGTTCTTCGAAGCGCCGCACCGGATCCTGGCCTCGCTCACCGATCTCCTCGAGATCTTCGGCGATCGATTGGCCGCCGTTGGCCGCGAGCTCACCAAGGTGCACGAGGAATTGGCCGTAAGACCTATCTCAGAGCATTTGCAGACACTTACGTCGCCACGAGGGGAGTTCACGATTGTGGTCGCCCCGGCGGAGCCGATCCCGGAACAGCCGATCGATGTCCCGGATACGTCTGGTGCTGCTTCGAGAATTTGGCGAAATGACCAACTCGTCGGCGGGTTCGAGGCGGGAAGCCGTCAAACTGCTGGCGCGGAAGTATCGAGTGGGCACGCGGGAGATGTACCAGTTGCTCGAAAAAGCGTCGCCGGACTAGGGGCGGCGACAGACATTCAGCCGTGCTTGCCGTTTGAAACCCCTTCTGTTACCTTTCCTGTCCAATCCGGCCTATTTCCCTGACGGGAGCCGGGTTGCCGTCCGTACGCAGCCCGCGCGAGCGCGAAAGGACCGAATAGAACTGCATGGCCAAGCAGACCAGGCAGAAGAAAGGTAACCCATCGCCGCGGAAGAACGTCAAGCCGACGGCATCGAAACCCACGGCCAGGCTGGCCAAACCAGCGGCGAAACCGCGGGTGCCGGCCAAACCGCCGGCAAAATCGGCCGCCCTCAAAGCGCGGCCGGCCAGCCGTGGTGCGGAGAAAGCTCCGGCCAGGCCTCAGCCGAAACCGGCCCGAGCCGCTGCCAAACCGGCGGCACGTCCGGACCCGCCTCCGCCGCCGCCGCCGGCTCCACGAAAACCTGGCTACTACGAAGCGCTCGCGATGTACGAGAATGGCGTGCGCGCGCTCCAGCGGCACGACTACCCGGGAGCCGCCGTGCAGTTCCGCGCGATCATGGAGCGGTACCCCGAGGAGCGCGAGCTCCAGGAACGCTCACACCTGTATCTGCGGGTCTGCGAGCGTGAGACGGCCCGGCGCCCCGCCACTCCTCAGACCCCACAGGAGCAGGTGTATGCGGCGACCGTCGCTTTGAACGCCGGC
This sequence comes from uncultured Acidobacteriota bacterium, assembly GCA_963717745.1. Lineage (GTDB taxonomy): Bacteria > Acidobacteriota > Vicinamibacteria > Vicinamibacterales > 2-12-FULL-66-21 > JACCXG01. The sequence continues at coordinate 161,883 of CAVQXJ010000027.1, read as the reverse complement.
GACGCGGCCACGGCACTCGAGCATCTCCGGCGCGCGCTGAGCGGAGCGCCAGACAGCGACCATGCGCACTACATCATGGCGGTGGCGCTCACCGCACGAGGCGGCGAGTCGGTGCAGGCAGTCGAGCACCTGCGTCAGGCGATCACGCTGAATCCCGAGAACCGCGCCCTCGCGCGGCAGGATCCCGATCTCGAGCCGCTCCGGTTCACCGACGAGTTCCGCGATCTTGTCGACGGCGTGGGGACCGCCCGAGCCCGAACCCGGAAGAAGCGGTGACTCCCGTCCATCTCGTGGTCCTTGCCGCCGGCAAGGGCACGCGGATGAAATCCAGTCTGCCGAAGGTGCTCCATCCGGCCGCCGGTTTACCACTTATCGAGCACGTGCTGCGTACTGCTGAGCACGTCACGCCAGCCTCGGTCGTGATCGTCGTCGGCCATCAGGCCGACGCCCTGCGCGCCGCCTTACGGTCCAGGCCGGATCTTCAATTTGCGCTCCAGGAACCCCAGCTCGGCACGGGTCATGCCCTGCTGCAGGCCGAAGCCGCGCTCGCCGGCGCGATCGGCACCGTCGTCCTGTTGTCGGGCGACGTACCGCTGTTGACGGCGGAGACGCTGCAGCGGCTGGTCGACCATCACGTGGCATCGGGCGCCGCGGCGACGGTCCTGACCGCGGTGGTTGACGATCCCAGCGGATACGGGCGCATCGAGCGAACCGACGGGCGGATTGCGGCGATCGTCGAGCACAAAGACGCGTCGACGGAGCAGCGGGCGATCCGCGAGATCAACAGCGGCATCTACGCCTTCGACGTGGCTCCGCTGTTCGACGCGCTGCGGCAGATTGGATCGGCCAACGCACAGGGGGAGTACTACCTCCCGGATCTCGTCAGGATCTACCGCGATCGCGGTTCGCCCGTGGAGACGGTGACGCTTGACGACCCGGCGGAGATTCTCGGCGTGAACAGCCGGAAGGAACTGGCGCAAGTGGCACAGGCACTACGGGCGGCGCGCAACGACGAGCTGATGGCGAGCGGGGTGACGCTCATCGATCCGGCGACCGCGTACATCGGACCGGACGTCTCGATCGGCCAGGACACCGTCATTCATCCGAACGTCTACCTGGAAGGACGGACGACGATTGGCGCGCGCTGCGAGATTCAGTGCGGAGTGCGCATCGTCGACTCGGCGATCGCCGACGACGTGTTCGTGAACAGCTACTGCGTGATCAGGGACTCCCAGGTCGAACGCGGCGCGGATGTCGGTCCCTTCGCGCACCTGCGTCCCCAGTCGCAGATTGGTGAAGACGCGCACGTCGGCGCCTTCGTGGAGCTGAAGAAGACCAGGCTGGGGCGCGGCTCGAAGGCCGGGCACCTGGCGTATCTCGGCGACGCGGTCATCGGCGAGCAGGTCAACGTGGGCGCCGGCGTCATCACGGTCAACTACGACGGCAAGACCAAGCATCAGACGACGATCGGCGACGACGCCTTCATCGGCAGCGATGCGCAGCTGATTGCGCCGGTGACGGTCGGCAAGGGCGGCTACGTCGCGGCCGGCTCGTCCATCACTGAGGACGTGCCGCCGGGGGCCCTGGCGATCGGCAGGGGCAGGCAGGCCAACAAGCCGGGCTGGGTCGAGAAGAACAGGAAATAGAGTGCGTCATGTGCGGAATCATCGGCTACATCGGCTCGAAACAGCTCGTACCCATTCTGATCGACGGCCTCAGACGGCTCGAATACCGCGGCTACGACTCGGCCGGCATCGCGGTGGTGCGCGACGGCTCGATTGAGCTGCGGCGCAGTGCCGGCAAGCTGGCGAAGCTCGAGCAGGTGATCGAGACCAGTCCCGCTCGAAGGCGAGTACGGCATCGGGCATACGCGGTGGGCCACTCACGGGCGGCCGACCGAGGAGAACGCCCATCCGCACCGCGACTGCACCGGCCGCATCGTGGTCGTCCACAACGGGATCATCGAGAACTACCTCGCTCTGAAGAAGCAGCTGCAGCAGGAAGGCCACACCTTCGTCACCGAGACCGACACCGAGATCGTGGCGCACCTGGTCGAGCGCGAGACCCAAGGCGACGGCCTCGAAAACGCCGTGCGACGCGCGTTGCTCTACATGCGCGGGCTTGTTCGGGCTGGTGCTGATCTCCGCCGACGATCCGAACAAGATCGTGGCGGTCCGCAACGGCCCGCCGATCGTCGTCGGTCTGGGCGACGGCGAGTTCTTCGTCGCGTCGGATATCCCGGCCATCCTGAGCCACACCCGCGACGTCGTGTTCCTCGGCGACGAGGAGATGGCGATCATCACCAAGACGGGCGTCGAGTTCACCGATTACGCCGGCGCCGCGGTGTCGAAGAAGAGCACGCGCGTGTCGTGGGATCCCGTCATGGCCGAGAAGGCGGGATACAAGCACTTCATGCTCAAGGAGATCTTCGAGCAGCCGATCGCCATCAAGGAAACCGTGCTCGGTCGGGCGTCGGTGGAGAGCGGCAAGGTCTTCCTGCAGGAAATCGAGATTCCGGACGCGGTCCTGGAACAAGTCGAGCGGGTGGTGATCCTGGCCTGCGGCACTTCGTGGCACGCGGCCCTGGTCGGGAAGTTCCTGATCGAGTCGCTGGCGCGGGTGCCGGTGGAGGTGGACTACGGCTCGGAATACCGCTATCGCGATCCGATCGTCTCGAAGAACACGCTCGCGATCGTGATCACCCAGTCGGGTGAAACCGCGGACACGCTCGCCGCGCTGCGGGAAGCGAAGAAGAAGGGGGCCCGCAGCATCTCGATCTGCAACGTGGTCGGCAGCATGGCCACGCGCGAGACCGAGGGGACCGTCTACACCCACGCCGGCCCGGAGATTGGCGTGGCGTCGACCAAGGCGTTCACGTCACAGCTGGTCGCGCTGCACCTGCTCGCGGTCTATCTCGGTCAGATTCGCGGCACCTTGAGCCCGGATCAGGCGCGGCCGCATCTCGAAGGGCTGACCCAGCTGCCGCTCCAGATCGAGCAGACGCTCAAGTGCGAGCCGCTGATGGAGGAGATCGCGCGGCGGTTCTATCAGCGAAGCGACTTCCTCTATCTCGGACGCGGGATCAACTACCCGATCGCGCTCGAGGGCGCGCTGAAGCTGAAGGAAATCTCCTACATCCACGCCGAAGGCTATCCGGCCGGCGAGATGAAGCACGGTCCGATCGCGCTCATAGACGAGGCGATGCCGGTGGTGACGATTGCGCCGAACGACCACGTCTTCGAGAAGATGGTGGGGAACGTCCAGGAAGCGAAGGCCCGCGGCGGGTCGGTGATCGCGCTCACCACCGACGACAACAACAGCATCCAGGATCTGCTCGATCCGAAGACCGACTTCCTGATCACCATCCCGACGTCGCATCCGCTGCTGACGCCGGTGCTCGCGGTGGTGCCGCTGCAGCTGCTCTCGTACCACATCGCGGTGCGCCGCGGGTGCGACGTCGATCAGCCGAGGAATCTCGCCAAGAGCGTCACCGTCGAATAGTCGCCCCTCGACGATGCTCGGGGCTCAGAGCGCCGCGACGATGCGCTCGGTCATCTCGGTCGTGCTGACCGACGCGCCGCCGGCGGCGAGGTCGGCGGTGCGCAGGCCCGCGAGCAGCGCGGCCTCGATCGCCTGTTCCACGCTCGCCGCTTCCTTCTCCAGCTTCAGCGCGTACCGGAGCAGCATCGCCGCTGACGCGATCGTGCCGATCGGATTGGCGATTCCCTTGCCGGCGATGTCCGGGGCGGACCCGTGCACCGGCTCGAAGAGCCCGACCCCATCTCCCAGACTCGCCGACGGCAGCAGACCGAGCGAGCCGACCACCGCGCCGGCTTCGTCCGAGAGAATGTCGCCGAACATGTTCTCGGTGAGGATGACGTCGAACGATGACGGCGCGTAGGTGAGCTTCATGGCGCAGGTATCGACCAGCATGTGGTCCAGCGTGACGTCGGGATAGTCCTTGCCGACCGCGGTCGTCACCTGGCGCCAGAGTCGCGACGTTTCGAGGACGTTTGCCTTGTCGACCGACGTCACGCGGCGGCGCCGCAGCCGCGCCGCTTCGAAGGCGCGCCGCGCGATCCGCTCGACCTCGTGCCGCGAATAGCGCATCGTGTTGTGGGCGCTGTCGTCGGACTGGCCGCGCGGCTCGCCGTAATACAACCCGCCGGTCAATTCACGGAACATCAGCAGGTCGGTGCCGGTCAGGATCTCGGGCTTGAGCGGTCCCGCCGACTCCAGTCCCGGCCACACCCGCGCCGGCCGCAGGTTGGCATAGAGGCCCAGCTCGCGGCGGATCTTCAGCAGGGCGGCTTCGGGGCGCTGCGCCGGGGGGGCGGTATCGAACGACGGATCACCGACCGCCCCGAGGAGGATGCCATCGGCGGCTCGCGCCGCGACCAGCGTCTCGTCGGGCAGCGCCGGAAGTCCCTGCTTCAGCGCGGCGCCACCGATGACGCCGGTCGTGAAGGTGATTTGATGATGGTAGCGATCGGCGACCGCACGAAGGACCCGTTCCGCGGCGGCGACGACTTCCGGACCTATCCCGTCGCCGGGCAGAAGGAGAATGGAGAAGGGTGTCACACGCCGTGGCCGTAACCCTTCTCGGCCGGGGTGGTCGCGAAGTCGTTGATCGCCGGCGCGAACACCGGTGCGTCGGGTGCGCCCGGGGTGCGGATGGTCTCGACGATCTTCAGCAGGTCGGCGTCGTTGACCACCTTCTCGCGATCGGCGTAGGTGATGACCGCGCGGTAGACGCGATCGAGCTCGGGGCGATCGAGGGTGATGCCGAGCTCCTCACAGCGCTGCTGCACCGCGTGACGACCCGAGTGCTTGCCGAGGATCAGCGTCGCTTTCGGGACGCCGACGTCTTCGGGCGACATGATTTCGTAGGTACGGCGATCCTTCAGCATGCCGTCCTGATGAATGCCGGCTTCATGCGCGAAGGCGTTGCGGCCGACGATCGCCTTGTTGGCCTGGACCGCCTCACCGGTGAGCGACGTCAGCAGCTGGCTCGCGGCGAAAATCTGTTTCGTGTCGATCCCGGTCGTGAACGGCAGGCGATCGGCGCGCACCTGCGTGGCCATCACCACTTCTTCGAGCGACGCATTGCCGGCGCGCTCGCCGATGCCGTTGACGGTGCACTCGACCTGCCGCGCGCCGCCGGTCAGCGCGGCGAGCGTATTCGCCACCGCGAGGCCGAGGTCGTCGTGACAGTGCGTGCTCCAGATCACCTGATCCGAGCTCGGCACCCGGCCGATCAATCCGGCAAAGAACGACTGGATTTCGTCGGGGGTCGAGTAGCCGACGGTGTCCGGCAGATTGATCGTCTTGGCGCCCGACTGGATGACCGCCTCGACGACGTGCCACAGGAAGTCGGGGTCGCTGCGGGTCGCATCCTCCGCCGAGAACTGCACATCGTCGGTAAACGTCCTCGCGTGCCGGACGGCATCCATCGCGACCTTCAGACAGTGGGACCGCGACATCCGCAGCTTGCGCTCGAGGTGCAGGTCGGAGGTGGCGATGAAGACGTGGATGCGCTTCCGCTCGGCGGGCTCCAGCGCCCAGGCGGCCCGTTCGATGTCGTTGCGGTTGCACCGGGCCAGCGCGGCGATGACCGGCCCTTTGATGTGGGTGGAGATCGTCCGCACCGCGTCCGCGTCGGCGTCGGACGCGATCGGGAAGCCGGCTTCGATGTAGTCGACGCCCAGCGCCGCCAACTGACGGGCCATCCTGAGCTTCTCGTCGATTCGCATCGAGAAACCGGGTGCCTGTTCGCCGTCGCGCAGCGTGGTGTCGAAGATGGTGAGCCGGTCAGCCTTCATTCGGTCCTCCGGAGACAATACCCTTTGTAACCGCTTCCGCAATGATAGTCCAATTTATAACTCTTGGAGTTATATAAGAATAGATTATGATGAGGCGGTGCAGTTGCAGGACCTCGCTGTTTTCGCGACGGTAGCGGCTGAGCGCAGCTTCTCGAAGGCGGCCAAGAAGCTCCATCGGACCCAGCCGGCGGTCAGCCAGGCCATCAAGCGGCTGGAAGAAGAGCTCGGGGATCGACTGTTCGACCGTTCGTCGCGCGACGGTACCTTGACCGAGGCCGGCCGGCTCCTGCAGGACTACGCCGCGCGCCTCCTCACCCTCGCCTCCGATGCCGAGCTGGCGGTCCGCGAGCTTCAGGAGGTCCGGCGTGGCCGGGTCGTGATCGGCGCCAACGAGGCCGCGGTGCACTCGCTGTTGCCGGCGATCGCGAGCTTCGGGAGCGCCCATCCCCAGGTCCTGATCGACGTCCGGCGCCTGCCCTCCCGGCACATCCCCGCCGCGCTGCTGGATCGCACCATCGACTTCGGGGTGCTGACGTTCTCTCCGGCGGAACGCGCGCTGCAGGCAGTGTCGCTGGGACACGACGACCTGGTGATGCTCGCGCATCCCGGCCACGCGCTGGCGGGCCGCAAGCGGGTGTCGCTGCAGGAGGTCGGGGCCGAGACGGTGATCGCGCACAACGATCCGTCCCCGGCGCGCGATCGCGTGCTGCGGCTGTACGAACGCCGGCACCAGCCGCTCAACATCCGGGTGGCGCTGCCCAGCCTCGACGGGATCAAACGCGCGGTGGAAATGGGGCTCGGCGTCGCGGTCCTGCCGAGACGGGTGGCGGTGGCGGAGCTGGCAACGGGACGGCTGGTCGCGGTGAAGATCCCGGAGCTCAGCGCCCAGCGTCACGTGCGGCTCGTGTTCCGGCGGTCCGTGGAACTCTCGCACGCGGCCGGGGCCTTCCTGGCGACGGTGCGGCAGCTCGCGCCCCCTCCCGAGAAGGGGGAGAAGAATCCGGCCTAGTGGTCTAGCGCCAGCCGTTGACGTACGGAAGACGGGCGAGCGTCGCCTCGACCTCTTCGAAGCGATCGAGCAGCAGTCCGGTCGCATCCCACGTGCCGTCCACGAACGACTCGCGCGCCGCCGGCGGCAGCGAGATGGCCATCCGCCAGTCACCGCACTGCAGCTGCTGCGATTCGATGTCGAGGGCGATCTCGACGCCCGGTGTCTGCTCGATCACCGTCTGCAGCCGCGCGACGTCAGCCGGGTTGCCCGACACGCACGGCATGCCGAGCGCGACCGAGTTCCCGAAAAAGATCTCGGAGAACGACTCGCCCACCACCGCACGGAACCCCTTGCGGCGGATCGCCTGGGGCGCGTGTTCGCGCGACGAACCGCAGCCGAAGTTCCGGTTGACGACGAGGATCGACGCGCCCGCAAAGGTCGGATCGACGATGGCATGGCCAGCGTGCTGCGCCTGTGCCTGCGCGATGTCGTCCTCGAACAGGTGCGTTTCCAGCCCCTCGAACGAGATCGATTTCAGGAACCGCGCCGGGATGATCCGATCGGTGTCGATGTCGTTCCCGCGCAGCGGCAAGCCGCGCCCGGTGATGTGAGTAATGCGCTCAATCGCCATAATGTGTGAAGTCTCGGACGTCCACGATTTCGCCGGCCACCGCGGCCGCGGCCACCATCGCCGGGCTCATCAGCAAGGTCCGGCCGGTGGGACTGCCCTGGCGCCCCTTGAAGTTCCGATTGGAAGACGAAGCGCAGACCTGGCGGCCTTCGAGCTTGTCCTGATTCATCGCGAGGCACATCGAACAGCCCGCGCCGCGCCACTCGAATCCGGCATCGGTGAAGACGCGATCGAGCCCCTCGCGCTCGGCTGCCGCCCGCACCGCCTGTGATCCCGGCACGACCAGCGCCTGCACGTTCGGCGCGACATGATGTCCGCGCACGACCCGCGCCGCCTCGCGCAGGTCCGAGAGGCGCGCATTGGTGCACGAGCCGACGAACGCCACGTCGATCTTGGTGCCCTTGATCGGCTGTCCTTCGCCGAAGCCCATGAACTCGAGCGCCTCGGAGATCGCGGCCTGCTCTCCCGCCGCCGCATCGCCGGCCGCCGGGAGCCGCTCGTCGACGAACACCGATTGCCCCGGATTGATGCCCCACGTCACGGTCGGCCGGATCGTCGCAGCGTCGATCGTCACTTCGTCGTCGTAGACCGCGCCGGGATCGGAGGCCATGCTCAGCCACCACGCCGCGGCGGCGGTCGAACTCGTCGGCCTTGGGCGCGAACTTCTTGCCACGCAGGTAGTCGACCGTGGTCTGGTCGGGATTGACGTAGCCGACTCGCGCCCCGCCTTCGATCGACATGTTGCAGATCGTCATCCGCTCGTCCATGGTCATCCGGTCGACGGTGTCGCCGGCATACTCGTAGGCGTAGCCGGCCCCGCCGTTCACGCCGAGGCGGCGGATGATCTCGAGGATGACGTCCTTGGCGAAGACCCCGGGCATCAGACGGCCCGAGACGTTGATCCGGCGCACCTTCAGCGGATCCATCGCCAGACACTGCGACGCCAGCACATCACGCACCTGCGAGGTCCCGATCCCGAACGCGACCGCGCCGAACGCCCCATGCGTCGAGGTATGGCTGTCGCCGCACGCAATCGTCATCCCGGGCTGGGTCAGTCCGAGCTCCGGCCCAATCACGTGCACGATTCCCTGCGAGCCGCTGCTCAAGTCGAACAGCGGAATCCGCGCTTCCTTGGTATTCCGCTCGAGCGCGGAGAGCATGTCCTCCGCCATCACATCGCCGAACGGCCGCCGCTGGTCGCGGGTAGGGACGATGTGGTCGACGGTGCCGACGGTCCGCTCTGGATACCGCACGCCCAGGCCGCGTGCCCGCAGCATGTCGAAGGCCTGGGGAGTGGTGACCTCGTGAATCAGGTGCAGGCCGACGAAAAGCTGGGTCTGGCCGTTGGGGAGCGTGCGTACGGTGTGGAGGTTCCAGACCTTCTCGAAGAGCGTCGCGGGCATTCCGGAATGGTACTACTTTGCTCGCGCTCCGTTCCCTGAGCTCGCTGTCCGGGGTCCGCGGTTCGCGGTTCGCGGGTTCGCGGTTCGCGGCCGGTGGCAATAGAACGTCCGAAGGCTCGTTCGGAACGTGGGTTGCTCTCCTCGTCGGACACGCAACGTCCTTCAATGGTTTACGGGGAGCCGTCGCAGAAACTGCGATTCCTCCTGCAAAACGGCGTTGCAGATTGTGAGGCGGCGTGGAGAGAACCCGAATCCAGAGCTACCGCGACCTCGATGCGTGGCAAGTCAGCATGGACCTCTGTCTGCTCGTCTATCGGGCGGTCAAAAATCTGCCGGACAACGAGCGGTACGAGTTGTCCTCACAGATGCGCCGGTCGGCAGTGTCGGTGCCCTCAAATGTCGCAGAAGGGCAGGCCTGTGGCGAGGACGGCAGGTATATCCATCATCTGAGAATCGCGCTTGGCTCCCTTGGAGAGCTCGAGTACCCAAATGGAGATTGCGCGCCGCCTCATGATGCTTCCGGAGACGGTCACGGGCAAGGCTGAGGAGCATCTCGCTAGAACAGGCCAAGTGGTCCACGGTCTCCTGCGCTCGAGATTGAAGAAACGAAGGCTTCGCGTTGCCGGCTCGGCGCTTCTTGGCTGCCTGACCTTTTGGTTGTTGGGTGTCCCGGTTCTTGGCTAGCGTTGCCTTCGTCTTTGTCCGTCCCAACGATCTCGCGAGTCTTTCGACCAACGCTGGCGAGAACCTGGGACATCTCCGGTTCGCGAACCCGCGAACCCCCGAACCGCGAGCCCGCGGACGACGGACAGCGAAGTGAGTGCCGACAGGTATACTGAGGTCCCCCCGCGAAAAATTATGGATTTCCTCGACAAGCTGAACGACGAACAACGCGAAGCGGTGCTGCATCGTGAGGGGCCGCTGCTCATCCTTGCGGGGGCGGGATCCGGCAAGACGCGGGTCATCACCTACCGCATCGCCCACTTGATCGGCGACGGCCACGCGCAGCCGGATTCGGTGCTGGCGGTCACGTTCACCAACAAGGCCGCGCAGGAGATGCGCGAGCGGGTGGAGAGCCTCATCGGGACCGCGTCGGGCGGGGTCTGGCTCTCGACGTTCCACGCGTTGTGTGCACGGCTGCTCAGGCGCGAGGCGCCGAAGATCGGGCTCTCGCGCGACTTCGTGATCTACGACTCGTCCGATCAGATCGCGGTGGTCAAACAGGCGCAGCGCGAGCTCGGGATGGACGACAAGCTGGTGCCGCCGCGCATGGCGCTGTCGAGGATCAGCCAGGCCAAGAACCGGATGGAGGGGCCGGACGCGCTGCGGGGGAAATGGAACCTGCGCGACGAGCAGATCGCCAAGGTCTACGAGAAGTACCTGCAGGCCTTGAAGGACTGCAACGCGCTCGACTTCGACGATTTGCTCTTGAAGACGGTCGACCTCTTCGAGTCGTCCGAAGCAACGCGGAGCTACTACTCGCACAAGTTCCGCTACGTGATGGTGGACGAATACCAGGACACCAACCGGCCCCAGTACCTCCTGATCAAGCGGCTGTCCGAGGTCTACCGGAACCTCGCGGTGGTCGGCGATCCGGATCAGTCGATCTACAAATGGCGCGGCGCCGACCTGAAGAACATTCTCGACTTCGAGCACGATTTTCCTGAAGCGAAGGTGGTCAAGCTCGAACAGAACTACCGCTCGACCCAGGTGATTCTCGACGCGGCGTCGGCCGTCATCAGCCAGAACCGCAACCGCAAGGACAAGCGGCTCTGGACCGATCGCAAGGGCGGCTCGAAGATCGTCTACTACCGCGGCAACGACGAGCTCGAGGAAGCGGACTTCATCTCCCGCGCGATCAAGCAGGCCCGCTCCAGCGATCTCGAGTCGATGGTCGCGATCTTGTACCGCACCAACCACCAGTCACGGGCGATTGAAGACGCGCTGATGCGCGAGAGCATCCCCTACAAGATCATCGGCGGCGTCCGGTTCTACGAACGCAAGGAGATCAAGGACGCGCTCGCCTACCTCAAGCTGATCATCAATCCGCACGACGACGTCAGCCTGCGGCGGGTGATCAACGTGCCGGCACGGGGGATTGGCAAAGGGGTGATGGACTCGCTGCAGGCCATCACGGCTGACGACGTCGCCGCGGATGCGCCGCCGCTGCTGGCCGCCGGGCTCCAGGAGGTGATCTCCGCGCGTTCGCTCTGGGCGCGGATGCTCTACGCGATAGACGAGGCCAAGCTCACCAACCGCGCGGTCACCGCACTCCGCGCCTTCCGCGACATCCTGACCGGTCTTGCCGATACCGCCCGCCAGGAGCCGGTCGCGACCGTGCTCGGGAAGATGCTCGACCGCACCGGCTATCTGAATGCGCTCCGCGACGAGAACAGCGAGGAGGCGAACGAGCGCCTCGAGAACCTGATGGAGCTCGTATCCGCGTCGCAGGAATACGAGAGCCGCGAGCCGGATCCCTCGCTCGGCGGATTCGTCGATCGCCTGTCGCTGCTGTCGGAAGCCGACGAAGAGTCGGGCAATCGCAACGCGCGGGTCTGGATGATGACCATGCACGCGGCCAAGGGCCTCGAGTTCCCGATGGTGGTGATCGCCGGGCTCGAAGAAGGCCTGTTTCCCCACTCGCGGTCGGCGGAGGACCTCGAGGAGCTGGAGGAAGAACGGCGCCTGTGCTACGTCGGCATGACGCGCGCCCGCCGGCAGCTCGTCCTCACCGGCGCCGCGAGGCGGCGGGTGTTCGGCGAGTATCAGAACTGCGAGCCGTCCCGCTTCTTGGACGAGGTGCCCGCGCACCTCATGGATCGCATCGCACCCAAACCGAGCTCACGCTACGACGGCAACTTCGCGCACAGCCACTACGAGTTCCGCACCAATCCCTACGGCCGCAAAGGCCCCGCCCATTTCAAGGAGAAGGAAGCGACCTACGCCTACGAGCACGAGGACCAGTCCGCGACCGACGTCAGAGCCGGGATGCGGGTGCGCCACGCGCAGTTCGGGGTCGGCTCGGTGATCGCCGTCGAACAGCACAACGACGACATGAAGATCACGGTGCGCTTCATCTCGGTCGGCGTCAAGAAGCTGCTCGCCAAGTACGCCAGGCTCGAGCCGGCCTAGTCAGGTCACCCGCCGCCATCGCGGCTCTCCATTGACAGTTTCAGCGGCATATATATATAAGCTACATATGCCACCGGAACATGTGAGCTCCAGAGACCTGCAGAAGGGCAGCGCCGAGATGCTGGTGCTGGCCCTGGTCGAGGAACAGCAGCGCCACGGCTACGAGATCGCGCAGCTGATCGAGCAGCGTTCCAACGGAGAGATTCGCTTTCGGATCCCCTCACTCTATCCGCTCCTGTACCGGCTCGAACGGCGCGGGCTGGTCGAGGGACGCTGGGTCGAAAAAACCGGCGTGCGCCGCCGCCGCTTCTACCGCATCACGCCGGCCGGCCGCAAAGCGCTCGCCGCGCAGCGCCGCGGCTGGAAATCGCTGTTCGAGGCGCTCGACCGGATTGCGGCCTTCAGCCATGCCTGACTGGCGCGGCTACGTCCGCCAGCACCTCCCGCCCCTCGCCTGCCCGCCGGCGCGCGAGGCTGAGATCGTCGAGGAAGTCGCGCACCAGCTCCAGGACATTTACGTGGCCGCGCTCGGCGCGGGCGCGTCCGCCGCCGAGGCCGAGGCTCGCGTACGTGACGAGATTCACGATTGGCGGGCCCTTGCCCGCGACCTTCAGCACGCGGAGCGCCCGGTCCTGGCGGCTCCGAGAACCGTGGCCGTTCATCGTCTGGAGCCTGCCATGCACCGATTCAGCCTCAGCCTGCGTCTCCTCGAGCTCCTGCGCGACGCACGGTTGTCGGTCCGCGCCCTGATGGCCCGGCCGCTCTTCACCCTCACCACGGTGATGACCTTCGCGCTTGGCATCGGGGCGACCGCGGTGGTCTTCTCGCTCGTGCACTCGGTGCTGCTGTCACCCCTGCCCTACCACGAACCTGACCGTCTCACCGTGGTCCAGCAGGTGATTCCGGAGATCGCCGACCGGGTGCCAATCCTTGGCGTCAACCCGCGGTCGTTCACGTCATGGGAACGGGCCTGCCGTACGACCTGCGAGAAGCTGGCGGCGCTCGTGGCCTCGACCTCGACGCTGACCGGCGTCGGCGAGCCCGAGGGGCTCACCGGCGCGAGAATCTCGCCGGGGCTATTCGATGTGCTCGGGATCCCGCCGACGCTCGGGCGGTCCTTCACCCGTGATGAGGATGCGCCGGGGCGAAACCGGGTCGTGATCATCACGCACGGCTTCTGGCAGCGCCGGCTCGGTGCCGATCCCGCCGTCATCGGGCGGGTCCTCACGCTGGACGGCGTGCCTGTCGAGATCGTCGGCGTTCTGCCGGCGACATTCCGCCTGCCGCAGCTGCCGCAGTTGTCGGTGCCGAATCGCGTCGACAATCCCTTCGAGCTGTTCCGGCCACTCGCCTGGTCGGACGCCGCGCGCCAATCGTGGGGCGAGTTCGACCACGTGGTGATCGTGCGCCGGCCCGACGGCATCTCGGTTCAGGCAACGGAGGCGGAGCTCACGGCGCTCACGAAGGCGGAGTACGAGCGGGCGTCGATTCACCCCTATGCAGTCGCGAGGCCGCTGATGGCGGCCGTGACCGCCGATGCGCAGCGGCCGCTGTGGCTCGTGCTCGGCGCCGTCGCCGCGGCGCTGCTCATTGCCTGCGTGAACGTCGCCGGCTTGTTGGGCGCACGCTGGACGGGCCGACAGCGCGAGCTGGCGATTCGCACCGCCATGGGCGCTGGACGGGCGCGGCTGGCCCAGCTGGTGGCCGTGGAGGGCCTTCTCCTCGCCACCGCCGGCGGCGCACTCGGTCTCGCGCTCGCGGCGATCTCCCTGCGAACGATCCTGGCGACGGCTCCCGCTGCGGTTCCGCGCCTGGACGAGGTCCGTCTCGACACGACTGCGCTCATCGTCACCGCGGCCATCACGCTGGTGTGCGCGCTGATCTGCAGCCTCGTACCGGCGTGGCGCGCCGCCGGCGCCGATCCCGGCGACACGCTCAAGACCTCCGCGCTCTCGACCACGCCGGGCCGGCGGTGGATCGCAATCCGGGGATGGCTGGTCAGCGGCGAGGTGGCCCTCACGGCAATGCTGCTGGTTGTCGGTGGACTGCTCGTCGCCAGCTTCGTGAACGTCTTGCAGGTCGACCGCGGCTTTTCCACGACGTCGGTCGTTGCCGCTACGATCGAGCTGCCGGCCGCGCGGTATCCGGATACCGCATCGCGCGCACGATTCTTCGATGCCGTGCTCGACGGCCTGCGCCGCGAGCCCGGCGTTGCAGTCGCGGGTCTGGCGCGGGCGCTACCCCTCGAAGGCCTGGCCACGGTCGACGCCTTCGTCGCCGCCGGCGATGCCCGCCCCGGTTTGGCGCAGCCGGTCGGCAGTCACGTCCAGGTGAGCGCCGGATACTTCGCGGCGATCGGCCTGCCCTTGCTGCGGGGACGTCTGTTGACGCCCGACGATCACGCGCGCGCCGTCGCGGTCATCAGCGATCACACGGCCCGGACGTTGTGGCCGGGAGAGGATGCCATCGGCCGCAGCTTTCGACGCGGCCGCGCTGACGTCTTCCAGGTGGTCGGGATCGTGGCCGACGCGAAGATTCAGGGCTTCGAGAAAGACCCCGGTCTCGTGGGCTATGTGCCATATGGACTCAATACGCGAAACGGTCTTTCGCTGGTCGTCAGGGGGAACAATGGCGACGCGGCCGCCATCGCCGGGGCGCGGCGCGTCGTGAAAGCGCTCGATCCTGACCTGCCGCTGCGCCGGGTTCGGACGCTCGACAGCGTCGTGGACGATGCCTTGGCGATGCGGCGGTTCCAGATGCGACTGCTGGCGGCGTTCGGCGCGGCGGGATTGATCCTCGCCTGCCTCGGCATCTATGGCGTGTTGTCGGCGATGGTGGAAAGCCGACGGGCTGAGCTGGCAATCAGGCTGGCGCTCGGCGCACCGCCAACCGGAGTCCGGTGGCTCATCGTCCGGCAAGGACTGACACCCGTGGTCTTCGGTCTCGGGATCGGCCTGGCCGCCGGAGTCGTCGCCGCGCGGTTCGCCGACTCGCTGCTCTTCGGCGTCACGCCGGCGCAGCCGGTCGTCCTGGCCTCGGTCGTCGCCGTCGTTCTTGCCGTGGCGATCGCCGCGTGTCTCGGGCCCGCCGCCCGCGCTGCCCGCACGTCGTTGGTGTCAGCGTTGCGGTAGTGCCGTTGGCTACTCGCTTGGCGTCTCATCCTCGGCCGGTGGCTCTGGCACCTCCGGCGCGGAAGCGGTCGGATCGCCCGCCGCAGACGGCGAGCCATTGACCGGCTCCTCGTCGCGTTCGATCAGCTTCTCGATCGCGACCACCTGGTCGCCATCTTCCATCTCGATCAGCCTCACCCCCTGGGTGGCGCGGCCGATCACCCGCACGTCGCCGGCCTTCATCCGCAGGATCATTCCCTGCTGCGAGATCAGCATCACCTCATCGTCCTCGTAGACGTAGGCCATGCCGACCACCTTGCCGTTGCGGTCGGTGATCTGGATGTTGATGATCCCGACGCCGCCGCGGGTCTGGAGGCGGTATTCGTCGAGCTCGGTCCGCTTGCCGTAGCCGTTCTGGGCCACCGTCAACAGCGTGCCGCCCGCCTTCACCACTTCCATCGCCACCACTTCGTCGTCTTCGCGCAGGGTGATGCCGCGGACACCGTATGCCGAGCGGCCCATGGGGCGGACGTCGCTTTCCTGGAACCGGATCGCCATGCCGTTCCTGGTGCCGAGGAACACCTGCGAGCCGCCGTCCGACAGCTCCACGGCGATGACCGAGTCCCCTTCCTCGACTCCCATCGCGATGATGCCGCCGGCGCGTGGATTGCTGAACGCCGAGAGGTCGGTCTTCTTGACCACACCTTTGCGGGTGCCCATCATCACGAACTGCTGTCCTTCGTCGGCGGGGAACTCGCGAACCGTCAGGAGTGCCGCGATCTTCTCGCCTTCCTCCATCGAGACCAGATTGGCGATCGCCTTGCCCTTGCCGCCTGGGCCGACGTCCGGGATCTCGTGGACCTTCAGCCAGTAGCCGCGGCCGCGATCCGAGAAGATCATCAGGTAGGCGTGCGTCGACGCGACGAAGAGGTGACTGACGAAGTCCTCTTCGCGGGTCCGCATCCCGATCCGCCCCTTGCCGCCGCGCCGTTGGGCGCGATAGGTGGAGATGGCGGTCCGCTTCACGTAACCGGTGTTGGTCACGGTGATCGCCATGTCCTCGTCCGCGATCAGATCTTCAATCCGGAGCTCGCCTTCCTCCTCAAGGATCACGGTGCGCCGCTCGTCGCCGTAGCGATCGCGGACCGCATTCAGCTCGGTCCTCACCACCTGCATCAGCAGCTCGTCGCTCGACAGGATGGCGCGCAGCCGCTCGATCAGCTTGAGGATCTCGGTCAGCTCGTCGATGATCTTCTGCCGCTCGAGCCCGGTCAGCCGCTGCAGCTGCATATCGAGGATGGCCTGCGACTGGACCTGCGACAGCTTGAACTCCGTCATCAGCCCTTCGCGGGCTTCCGCCGGATTCCTCGAGTTGCGAATCAGCCTGATCACCTCGTCCAGGTGATCGAGCGCGATCTTCAACCCTTCCAGGATGTGGGCACGCGCCTCCGCCTTCCGCAGCTCGAAATCGGTCCGGCGCCGCACCACTTCGCGCCGGAACTCGACGAAATACTCGATGATGTCGATCAGCGGCAGCACCCGGGGGCGGCCCGCGACGATCGCCAGCATGATGATGCCGAACGTCGTCTGCAGCTGCGTGTGCTTGTAGAGGTTGTTGAGCACGACCTCGGGCACTTCGCCACGCCGCAGCTCGATGACGATGCGCATGCCGTCGCGGTCGGATTCGTCCCGAAGGTCGGTGATCCCTTCGACGGTCTTCTCGCGGGCGAGCTCGGCGATCTTCTCGAGCAGCCTCGCCTTGTTCACCTGATAGGGGATCTCGGTGATGACGATTGAGAGCTTGTCGCCCTTCTTGCTCTCCTCGACCTCGCTCTTGGCGCGCATGGTGATCGCGCCGCGTCCTTCGCGGTAGGCGTTGACGATCCCGGCCCGCCCGACGATGAAGCCACCCGAAGGCAGATCCGGACCGGTGATCGTCTTGATCAGGGTGCGGAACAGCTCGGCGCGGTCGCCGCCGCCGGCGATGACCTGTGCCCGGTGGTCCATCACCGCGAGCACGCCGTCGATCACCTCGCGCATGTTGTGCGGCGGGATGTTGGTGGCCATCCCGACCGCGATTCCCGACGACCCGTTCACCAGCAGGTTGGGGAAGGTGGTCGGGAGCACCGTGGGCTCTTCGGTGGTCTCGTCGTAGTTGGGGACGAAGTCGACGGTCTCCTTGTCGAGATCCGTCATCATCGCTTCGGCGAGCGGCTCCGGGCGGGCTTCGGTATACCGCATCGCCGCCGGCGGATCGCCGTCGATCGAGCCGAAGTTCCCCTGGCCGTCGACCAGGGGATAGCGCATGTTGAAGTCCTGCGCCAGCCGCACCAGCGTGTCGTAGATCGAGGCGTCGCCGTGCGGGTGATAGTTGCCCATCACCTCGCCGACGATCTTGGCGCACTTGCGATAGGCCCGGTTCGACGCCAGCCCCATCGTCCGCATGCCATACAACACGCGGCGATGCGCCGGCTTCAAGCCGTCGCGCACGTCGGGAAGCGCCCGCCCGATGATCACGCTCATCGCGTAATCCATGTACGAGCGCTTCATCTCGTCTTCGATGTTGACGGGGACTTTGTTCAGGGCGATGTCAGTCATAGAAGCTGTCGATTGTCCGCGGTCCGCGGTTCGCGGGTTCGCGGTTCGTAAGATGGCTGGCTACAGCCTGGGAATCTGATCCGAAAGCGAACCCGCGAGCCCGCGCGCCGCGAACCCCCGGTCAGATGTCCAGATTCTTCACATCGAGTGCGTTGTCTTCGATGAACTTGCGGCGCGGCTCGACCTGATCGCCCATCAGCGTGGTGAACATCAGGTCGGCTTCGGTGTGATCCTCCGCCTTCACCTGGAGCAGGGTGCGCTTCGACGGATCCATCGTGGTCTCCCACAACGTGTCCGGATTCATCTCGCCCAGGCCTTTGTAGCGGTTGACGTCGAAGCCTTTCTTGCCGGCGGCGATGAAATAGTCGACCAGGGCTTCGAGCGACTCGATGGTGACGTCGGCATCCTTCGCGCGCGCACCGGTCTTGGGCATCGAGCTGATGTCGGGCGTTCTCGGCTCCGCCGCCAGCTTCGTCGCATCGTCCAGCGGCGCGCCGCCGATCGCGGTGTCGTCGGCCGCGGCGCCCACCGGTTCCTCGGACGAGGACGCCGCGGTCACCGTGCGCACGACCATCGGCGGCTTGATCCCGTCGATGTCACGATAGCTGGCGGCCAGCGCCCTGAACTCGCTGGTGCCGACGAAGTCCATGTCGATGCGATGATGCCGTGGATAGCCGAGGGTACGATCCTCGATCACCAGACTGTGCGCCTGGTTCTCTTCGTCTGGCTGGACGCTGGCGGAGATGACCTGCGTGTGCAGCGCGTCGGCCAGGGCCTGGACGCCGTCGGCACCCTGGAAGAAGGCGCGGTCGTGCGCGCCGCGCTCGAGCAGCGCCATGACGATCGTGCGTGAGAGTCCGCGGCGCTCGACGATTTTTAGATACTTCTGAAAGGCGACCAGCTTCTCGAGGCGCGCCTCGAGATCGGTCCCGGTGATCTGCGTGCCGTCGGCCAGCACCAATGTCCGCGACTCCGCCGACCGCCGCAGCAGCCACTTCTCCATCTCGCGCTCGTCGCGGATGAAGAACTCGCTGCGCCCGCGCTTGGCCCTGAACAGCGGCGGCTGCGCGATGTAGACGTAGCCGGCATCGATCAGCGCCCGCATCTGGCGATAGAAGAACGTCAGCAGCAGCGTGCGGATGTGCGAGCCGTCGACGTCGGCGTCGGTCATGATGATGATGCGGTGGTAGCGGAGCTTCGCAAGATCGAAGTCCTCGCTGCCGATCCCGCAGCCGAGCGCCGAGATCATGGTCTTGATCTCGTCGCTGCCCAGCATCTTGTCGAACCGGGCCTTCTCGACGTTGAGGATCTTGCCCTTGACCGGAAGAATCGCCTGGAACCGCCGGTCGCGGCCCTGCTTCGCCGACCCGCCCGCCGACTCGCCTTCTACGATGTAGAGCTCGCTCAGCGCCGGGTCGCGCTCCTGGCAGTCCGCCAGCTTGCCCGGGAGCGAGCTGTTGTCGAGAGCGCCCTTGCGGCGGACGAGGTCGCGGGCCTTGCGCGCCGCTTCACGCGCCCTCGCCGCATCGACCGACTTCGCAATCAGCTTCTTGGCGACCGCCGGATTCTGCTCGAGGAATGCCCCCAGCTTGTCGTTGACGATCGCCTCGACGATGCCCTTGACCTCGGTGTTCCCGAGCTTGGTCTTGGTCTGGCCTTCGAACTGCGGGCGCGGGATCTTGACGCTGACCACCGCGGTCAGCCCTTCGCGGATGTCGTCGCCGCTGATCGTCGCGTCCTTCAGATCCTTCGTCAGGTTGTTCTTGCCGGCGTAGGAGTTGATGGTCCGGGTCAACGCGGCGCGAAAGCCCGAGAGGTGGGTCCCGCCTTCATGGGTGTTGATGTTGTTCGCGAAGGTGTAGACCGTCTCGGTATAGCTGTCGTTCCACTGCAGCGAGATCTCGACGTCGATGCCGTCCTTCTCGCCGCGCATGTAGATCGGCTTGTCGTTGGCCGCCGCCCGGTTCTGATTCAGATACTGGACGAAAGAGTTGATGCCCCCTTCGTACAGGAAGGTGTGCGACTTGCCGTCGCGCTCGTCCTCGATGGTGACGGTGACGCCGCCGTTGAGGAAGGCGAGCTCCCGCAGCCGCTGCGCCAGGGTGTCGAAGCTGTATTCGACGGTCTCGAAGATCTCGGGATCCGGCTTGAACGTGATCTTGGTGCCGCGCTTCTTCGTGGTCCCGGTGACCTCCAGCGCGACCACCGGATCGCCGCGGTGGTAGGTCTGCTTGTAGACCTGGCCGTTGCGCCAGATCTCCAGATCCAGGGTCTCGGACAGGGCGTTGACGACCGAGACGCCGACGCCGTGCAACCCACCGGAAACCTTGTAGCTGTCGTTGTCGAACTTGCCCCCGGCGTGGAGCACCGTCAACACCACTTCAGCCGCCGAGCGGCCGCTCTCGTGGAGGTCGACTGGAATGCCGCGGCCGTTGTCGACCACGGTCACGGAGTTGTCGATGTGAATCGTGACGTTGACCTGATCGCAGTGCCCGGCGAGCGCCTCGTCTATCGAGTTGTCGACGATCTCGTAGACGAGGTGATGCAGCCCCGGCGCTCCGGTCGAGCCGATATACATCGCGGGCCGCTTGCGCACGGCCTCGAGGCCTTCGAGGACTTTGATTTTGTCCGCGCCGTAGTCGTCCGTACCCGAACCATTCCCGTTGCCGTTGCCGGCCGCAACCGTGCCGCCGTCGTCAGGGACGGGGGACGGATCGGGAGAGGCGTCGAAGTCGGTCGGCGGCTGATCGTCGTTCGGTGGTTCCAGTTGTGACATTCGTAGTTTGGTACCGTTGCGCAGTGACGTCGCGAGATTGGCCGCCCCGCATCGGGAAGCGTCGCGTGGCTTCAGCCGCTGGACGGCCTGGTTCAGGACATGCGGAGGGCGCTCAGCCACGCATGATCGCTGCAGGGCGGGTCTGCACCCCGCCATGGAACCAGGCGTCAGACGCGCATCGGCATGATTACGTAGGTGTAGTCGTACCCATCTGCATTCAGCGGTTTCATCACCGCCTGGCTCATTTCGTCCTTGAATTCGAGGCTCACGCCGTCCGTCTCCGCCACGGCGAGAAAATCCAGCACGTACTGCGCGTTGAAACAGATCGTGACCGGCGGGCCGGCGTACTCGACGGTGAGCACTTCCTTCGCCTCGCCGAACTCCGGACTGCTCGAGGCGATTTCGACCTTACCGCTGTCAATCTGGAACTTGACCGCGCGCGACCGCTCGTTCGACAGCAGCGCCACCCGCTTCACGGCGTTGGTCAGGCGGTCCCGATCGAACTCGATCCGTTTGTCGTTGCTCTTCGGGATCACCCGTTCGAACGCCGGGAACTGCCCGTCGATCATCCGCGAGATCAGCAGACGCCCGCCGATCTCGAAGAAGAGATGGTTCTCGCCCGCTTCGTAGCGGATGTCCCCTTCACCATCGGCCAGCAGCCGGCCGAGCTCGAGGAGGGTCTTGCGCGGCAGGATTCGCCGGACCTCTTCCTCTCCAGCCTTGTCCTTGTCCGCCGAGGCGCTGCGGGATGCGTTGATCAACGCGAGCCGATGGCCGTCGGTTGAAACCAGGCTCATCGAATCGGGGCGCAGGATGAAGAGCGCGCCGTTGAGAAAATATCGGGTGTCCTCGCCGGTGATCGCGAACTGCGTCTTGGCGATCATCTGCTTCAGCGCCTCGCGCGGCAGCGTGGCGCTGAACACTCCACTGGCATCCGGCAGGGTCGGGAAGTCCTCGCGCGGCAGCGTCTGCATCCGCGAGTCGAAACGATCCGCTGCCACTTTGACGCCGTTCTTGTCCTCCTCGATCCGGACATCGGTCTCGGGGAGGGCCTTGATGATCTCGAACAGCTTTTTCGCCGGCAGCGTCAGCGACCCACCTTTGGTGACCGAGGCGGCGCACCGGCTGCGCAGGCCCACCTCCAGATCGGTCGCCAGCAACTTCACCTCGTTGCCATCAGCCTCGATGAGCACGTTCGCCAGGATGGGAATCGTGTTCTTGCGCTCGACAATCCCCTGGAAGAGTTGCAGTTCTCGCAACAGATCTGTCTTCCGGACGACAAGCTCCATGTAGTGGTGACCTCGAGGGACGCACGTCGGATTGGTGGCTGATCTCTTCGATCTTCAACAGGGAGATCTTGTGAAGAAAGAATTATAACAATAAAGAGGTGTTGTGGAAATGTTTAGATGTGCCAACAACCTCTTTCAGTTCATATATTTACGCTGTGGATAAGCCGGCTTGTTTGGCGTCTGAAATTCCGCGCGATTCCGTGGAAAAAATCGCCCTGGTTTTCTTCCGCAGCCCATCCGCATGGCCGTGGCGGCAGTGGCTGTGGAAAAGCCCGCCGCGACGCCGTTGAGCCGTCAGATTGCTCAGCGAAACGACTCGATGAAGTTGTTGATAAGTGTGTTGAAATCTCCATCCTTCTGACGCAGGTCCTCGATTTTCCGAATCGAATGGATCACCGTCGAGTGGTGCTTGCCGCCGAAGCTCTTGCCGATCTCGGGCAGGGACGCCGTCGTGAGGTTCTTGCACAGATACATCGCGATCTGTCTCGGCATCGCGATCGACTTCGAGTTGTTCCGGGACTTCAGCTCGCCCAGCTTCAGCTGGTAGTACTCCGACACGAACTTCTGGATGATCTCGATCGTGATCGCCTTGTCGTCGTTCTGCAGCACGTTGCGCAGGACGTCCTGCGCGAGCGGCAGGGAGATTTCGCGGCCGGTCAGCGACGCATACGCAATCAGCCGGATCAGTGAGCCCTCGAGCTCGCGAATGTTCGACTTGATCTTGCCGGCGATGTAGATCGCGACGTTGTCGGGCAGCGGAATACCCTCTGTCTCCGCCTTTTTCTTCAGAATCGCGACCTTGGTCTCGATGTCGGGGGGCTGGATGTCCGCGATCAGTCCCCATTCGAACCGTGACCGAAGCCGTTCCTCGAGCGATGGAATTTCATGCGGCGGGCAGTCGCTGCTGATCACGATCTGCTTCTGCGCGTCGTAGAGTGCGTTGAACGTGTGGAAGAACTCGGTCTGTGTGCCTTCCTTCCCCGCCAGGAACTGCACGTCGTCCACGAGCAGCACGTCAACGCTGCGATAGCGCTCGCGAAACTCCAGCACCCGGTCGTACCGCAGCGCGTTGATCATCTCGTTCATGAAGCGCTCCGACGAGATGTAGGTCAGCTTCAGGTTGGAGTTGGTCAAGACGTAGTGCCCGATCGCGTGCATCAGGTGCGTCTTCCCCAAGCCGACCCCGCCGTAGATGAAGAGCGGGTTGTAGGACCGCGACGGGGACTCGGCGACCGCCCGGCAGGCGGCATGCGCGAACTGGTTGGACGGCCCGACGATGAAGGTGTCGAAGGAGTAGCGGGGACCGAGCCCGGGCTGGGCGGCGTCGGCAGCCTCGGCCTGGGGATCGGCCTGTTCGGCGACCGGAGGCGCCGGGACGGAGAGATCGGCCGGCAAAGCAGCAGCCTCGTCTGTCACGAATTGCACAGCCACACCAGAATCGGTCGACTTCTCGAAGGGCCTCGTCCAGGACCCCGGAGTAGTGTTTCGTCAACCACTCCCGGAACAGCGAGTTCGGCACCCTTACGTGGATTCCGTCGGGTTTATCTGAGAGAAAACCGGTGGGCTTGAACCAGGTGTAGAAGCTGTGCCGGTTGACCTTGGTCTCGATCCGGGCGAGAACGGCGTCCCAGATGTTCGTGCCCGTCATATCAATCCTCTTACTCAGGCGCCTGGGGCGTCCCGGGACTTTCGCCCTCGGAATGCCGGATCGTTACGTCCTGTTTGCCTCGCGATAGCCCGCAGACCCCTGTAAAATAAGGCGTTTCAAGCCTTCGCCTCATGGAAAGGGGCGTCACGCCAGCGTTACGCCGGAGTTGCAAAGCGAAAATCTGGGCTTTTCCACATTTTTTTCCACAGTTGTGGAAAACTTCGGGGGGAGACCCTACGGCTCACTGGCTGTCGCAGGGAGGCGACTCTAACATAGGCCTCCAGGGCAGCGCCAGATCGCCTCCCCCAGCCTGCCGTTTGATTGACACCTGGACGACGGGTTCGCTACTATCTAGGTTTTCTCCGGCATAGTTCCGTCTCGCTAGGGGTCCGCAGGTATGAAGGGCAAACGCACGTTTCAACCGAATAACCGGCGCCGTCGGCGTACGCACGGCTTCCTGGTGAGGATGGCCACGAAGAACGGCCGCCACGTCCTCAAGCGACGCCGCGCAAAGGGGCGCAAGCGCCTGACCGTTTCAACGCCTTAAGGCCCTGTACGGGGCAGCTCTTGCAGCGACCGGGCACTCTCGCGGCACCTTCACCCTTCGACTCAGCTCATGACGATCCTGAGCCTGCCGGGGGGGTGCCTTTCGACCCTGCGCATGGCGATCCTGCTGTTGAAGGCGCGATCGGCCTGTGCGCTACCGAAGGAAACGCTCCGGACGCCCGGCGCGCCTCGGGCGATCCCCGGGATGGCTCGACTCGCCCGCGCCCGCTCTCGTCCCAGTTCCCGAAGGAACGCCGCATCCGGCGGCGCGGCGAGTTTGGGACGGTATTCGACCGGGGGACCCGCATCCACGGCCGGTTTTTCACGTTTCTGATGCTCCCGAGCGGACTGCCGGGGGCGCGCCTCGGCATCGTTGCTTCCCGGAAGCTGGGCGGAGCGGTCGAGCGCAACCGAGCCAAACGATTGATCCGAGAATTCTTCCGCCATCTCGCGCCGCCCGCTGGAAAAGCCATTGCGGTGGATCTCGTGGTCATCCCGAAGCGCGAACTGCTGGCAGCGGACTTCACCCCACTCTCCAAGGATTTCGGCAATACCTGGCGCCGGGGCGTCGAGCGTCTCTCGGCGAACACTCGTGGATAGGCTCCCGCTGAGCCTCGCCCAGCGCATCCTGCTGGCCGCCATCCGCGGTTATCAACTCTTTTTTTCACCGATGTTTGCGGGATCCTGCCGGTTCGTTCCGTCGTGTTCCGCCTACGCCGTCGAGGCAGTGCGCGAGCACGGAGTGCTTCGCGGATCCCTCTTGAGCGTGAAGCGGCTCGCACGCTGCCGGCCGCTCGCGAAGCACGGGTTCGATCCGGTGCCCGGCCGATTCGGCGACTGACTATTCATGGAAAAACGCGTCTTTCTCGCGGTCGCCCTCTCGGTGGCCGTCTTGCTCGGCTACAACGCCCTGTTTCCGCCGCCAAAACGGCCGGCGACGCTCCCCGAAGCCACGCCGGCCGCGACTGCGCAGCAGGCACCCTCCAGCGGCACCGCAGACGACGACCGGAACACCGACCCCTTCGCCGGCCGCTCCGGTCGAGATCGCTCCGTCGCTGGTCGGAGAAACCGCCCCGCGCGACATCGTCGTCGAGAACGACGATGTCAGGGTGACGTTTTCCACGCGGGGCGCCGTGATTACGAGCTGGCGGCTCAAGCGCTACGCCGAGAACGGTGCACCCCTCGAGCTCGTGCCGCAGAACGTGCCGGCCGGGTTGCCGAAACCGTTCACGCTGGTGACCGAGGATCAGGCGGTCAACTCCGTGCTCGACAAGGCGCTGTTCAAGGCCAGCGTAGAGTCGCTGACGACAACCAGCGCTCCGGGGACCTTGAGCTTCGAGTATCGCGACGCGAGCGGATTGTCGGCCACCAAGGACTTCTCGTTCTCGCCCGATCGTCCGTACGAGGTGACGTTCAGCAGCACTGTGACGCGGGCGAGTGCCCCGCTGGTGCCGTCGATCGCCTGGGGCCCGGGACTCGGCACCGGCCGCGTCTCGAGCGGGATGACGTATGCGCCATCGCCGCAGCCGATCTACTACCTCAATCAGGACGTGGAACGCGTCGGGTTCGACGCGATCGCCGAGCACCGCGTAGTCGAGGGCGCCATCGGATTCGGCGGCGTCGACGACCACTACTTCCTGACGGCGATCGTCTCACCGGGCCAGCAGGTCCGGCTGCAGTACGACCCGGTGCCCGTGCCGGTGCCTGGATCGGATCAGCCCCTCCACTTCGTCTCCTGGTCGGCGCGGCTGCCGACCACCCCGTCGAAGGTCAGGTTCTTCGCCGGCCCCAAGGACTTCGACGTGCTGCAGAAGTCCGACGGCGACCTGGTCCGCGCCATCGACTTCGGCATCTTCGCGTGGCTGGTGGTGCCGCTGCTGCGGGCGCTGAAGTGGGTCAACACTTACGTCGGCAATTACGGCTGGTCGATCATCTGGCTGACCGTCCTCATCAACCTGGCGATCTTCCCGCTGCGACACAAGAGCGTGGTGTCGATGCGGAAGATGCAGGACCTCCAGCCCGAGGTCAAAGCGATTCAGGATCGCTACGCGAAGCTGAAGACGACCGATCCGGCCCGTCAGAAGATGAACGTGGAGATGATGAATCTCTACCGCGAGCGCGGCGTCAACCCCGCGAGCGGCTGCGTGCCGATGCTGCTGACGATGCCCGTGCTGTTCGCGTTCTACTCGATGCTCTCGGTGGCGATCGAGCTCCGCGGCGCGCCGTTCATGGGGTGGATCAAGGACCTGTCGACTTACGATCCGTGGTTCGTGACGCCGGTCCTGATGGGGCTGACCCAGTTCGTCCAGCAGCGCATGACGCCGGCGACCGGCGATCCCGCGCAGCAGAAGATGATGATGTTCATGCCGCTCATCTTCATGACGATGTTCATCTGGGCGCCGAGCGGGCTGGTGCTGTACTGGACCGTGAGCAATCTGTGGGCGATCGGGCAGCAGGTGCTGACCAACCGGATGATCGGCCCGGCGCAGCCGCGCACTGCCGGCGCAGCGGCGGAGCGGCGGATGAAGCAGGCCGGCGGCGGCAAGACCGATGCGGCGAAGGAGCGCAAGTGATGGAACTGCACGATCGCGTGAAGGCGTTCGTCGAACGCACGCTGACGGCACTCGGAGTTCCGCTCGAGATATCCGTGAGCGAGACGCCTGACAGCGTCCGGGTCGATCTTTCGGGAGACGAAGGCGAGGTGCTGCTGCGCCGCCGCGCCGAATCCCTCGACGCGCTCCAGCACATCGTCAACACCGCCTTCCGCCGCGAGCTGAAAGACGATCGCTCGTTCGTCGTCGACTGCCTGGACTACCGGAAGGGTAAGGATGCCGAACTGCGGCAGATGGCCCGTTTCATGATGGAACGCGCCAAGTCCTCTGGCGCACCGCAGGAGATGGGCCCGCTCAATCCGT
Source organism: uncultured Acidobacteriota bacterium (assembly GCA_963717745.1). Taxonomy (GTDB): domain Bacteria; phylum Acidobacteriota; class Vicinamibacteria; order Vicinamibacterales; family 2-12-FULL-66-21; genus JACCXG01. Next base: position 135,022 of record CAVQXJ010000027.1, on the reverse strand, counting down.
ACGCGCGCCGGCTCGTGCACCTGACGGTGGCGGAAGATCCCCAGGTGTCGTCCGAGAGCATCGGCGACGCCTTTCTGAAGACCGTGATCATCGCGGTCCGCAAGTAGGCCCGCGTAGCAGCGGCCGCCTGTGTTCAGCACGACCGACACAATCGTGGCCATCGCCACACCGCCGGGGCGCGGCGGCCTCGGGGTGGTGCGCATCAGCGGAGCCTCGGCTCAATCGATTGCCGAGCGTCTGACCGATCGGACGGAGCCCTTCGAGCCGCGCCGCGCGACTCTTGCCGAGGTCCGGGGCACGAACGGCGGTTTCGATCGCGCGGTGATCACCGTGTTCCCCGCCCCGCATTCCTACACCGGCGAGGACGTTGCGGAAATCAGCCTGCATGGCAGCCCGGTGCTGTTGCAGGCCGCGGTCGCGGAAGCCATGCGCCTCGGGGCCCGCCTGGCCGAGCCCGGGGAGTTCACCTTTCGCGCGTTTCTGAGCGGCCGAATCGATCTCGTGCAAGCCGAGGCGGTTCGCGATCTGGTCGACGCGGTGACTCCTCTTCAGGCGCGCGCGGCGTTCGATCAACTCGAGGGGACGCTGACCGGCGACATCGGCCAGATCGACCGGGCACTCTTCGACCTCTGTGCGCGGCTGGAAGCATCGCTCGATTTTCCGGACGAGGGTTATCACTTCGTCGGTGAAGGCTCCGCCGCTTCCGAGCTCACCGTCGTGTCGGAACGCATCGATCGGCTTCTGGCCAGCGCGCGGCGCGGCCGCCTGCTGCGGGAAGGTCTACAGGTGGTGCTCGCAGGGCGGACTAACACAGGTAAGTCGTCTATATTCAATAATTTAGCAGGATCGTCGAGAGCAATCGTCACGCCGGTGCCAGGGACGACGAGAGATTTGGTGACCGAAGTCGTGGATATCGGAGGGGTGCCGGTGACGATGGTCGACACGGCGGGGGTGCGCGTCGCGCCGGCGGATGCCATCGAAGCCGAAGGTATCGCGCGTGCCACCGCCGCCCGCACCATCGCCGCGCTCATCGTCCTTGTCCTCGACCAATCGGTGCCGCTGACGGAGGACGATCGGGCGCTGTTGTCCGAGACCGCCGGCGCACCACGGGTGATAGTCGCCAACAAGTCGGACCTTCCGCCTGCCTGGGCACCGCGCATGGTCCAGGGAGACGTGGTGCAGGTCTCAGCGCTCCATGGCGACGGCATCGATCTCCTTCGTGCGGCGATGCTCTCGGCGATCGCCGGGGCTATGCCGGAGGGGCGCGACGTGCCGGCGGTCACCAACCTGCGTCACGTCGATCTGCTGACCCGGGCGCGCGCGGCACTCGAGCGTGCGGCATCGGCTGCGTCGGCTCGGGCGCCGGAGGAATTCGTGCTCGCCGACATCAACGAGGCGAGAGGTCTGCTCGAGGAGATCACCGGCGCGCGCACCAGCGAGGATCTGCTCGGGCACATCTTCGCGAGCTTCTGCATCGGAAAATAGCCATGAGTGCCCCTCAGTTTCAGGTGATCGTGATCGGCGCCGGCCACGCCGGCGTCGAGGCCGCCTGGGCCGCCGCTCGCCTCGGATGCTCGGTGGCCATCTGCACGCTGTCAGCCGATACGGTCGCGCACATGCCCTGTAATCCCGCGGTGGGGGGCACCGCCAAAGGACACCTGGTTCGCGAGATCGACGCGCTCGGCGGGTTGATGGCCCGCGCCATCGACGAGACCGGCATTCAGTTCAAGCTGCTGAATCGCAGCCGCGGCCCGGCAGTCTGGTCCCCGCGGGCACAAGCGGACAAGCGGGTCTACAGCAAGTGGGTCGGCACGGCGCTCCAGGCGGTGCCCAACCTCTCCTGGATCATCGGCAAAGCGGGCCGCATCCTCACGGAGGGGCGGCGAGTCGTTGGTCTCGAGCTGGAAGACGGCACTCGATACAGCTGTCGCAGCCTGATCGTCACGACCGGCACCTTCTTGAACGGGTTGGTGCACATCGGCCCCGAACAGCGGCCGGCCGGCAGAGCTGGAGAGCCTCCATCGCATGAGCTGGCCGAGTCGCTGAAGAGCTTTGGCTTCACTTGGGGGCGCCTGAAAACGGGAACACCCCCCACGGCTGTCGCGAGCCAGCCTCGACCTGTCGCGCTTCGCACAGGAACACGGCGACCAGCCCCCGGTTCCGTTCTCGTTCCTCACCGACCGGATCGACCGGCCCCAGATCGCCTGTCAACTGCTCTACACGACCGATCGCGTCCACGACCTTGTTCGCGCGCACATCGGCCTGTCGCCGCTCTTCAACGGCCAGATTCAGGGGATCGGCCCCCGGTATTGCCCCTCGCTCGAAGACAAGGTGATGCGGTTTCCGCATCGCGAACGTCACCAGATCTTCCTCGAGCCCGAAGGGCTGGACGTGGACGAGATCTACGTGAACGGCTTCTCCATGAGCCTTCCGGCCGACGTTCAGACGCAGTTGGTCCAGGCGCTGCCCGGTCTCGAGGATGCGGTTCTCCTCAGGCCGGGCTATGCCGTGGAGTACGACTTCATCCAGCCGACGGAGCTCCGCCCCACTCTCGAGACGCGTCGTGTCGCCGGGCTTTTCCTCGCCGGCCAGATCAACGGCACCTCAGGCTACGAAGAGGCCGCCGCCCAGGGCATCGTTTCCGGCATCAATGCCGCGCGTGCTGTTCTGGAGAAGCCCGGCTTCGTCCTGGGGCGCGACGAGAGCTACATCGGCATCCTGATCGACGACCTCACGACGAAGGGCTGCCTCGAGCCCTACCGGATGTTCACGTCGAGGGCGGAGCACCGCCTGCTCCTGCGCATCGACAACGCCGACCTGCGCCTCACACCGCGCGGCCGCGACATCGGGCTCGTGGACGACGAGCGATGGTCGCGGTTCGAACAACGTCAGGGGCGTTTCGCCAGAAATCACGCGATTATCGAGGCATCTCGCGTGACGGTCGGCGGAGTCAAGGTCCCTGCGCCGCGAGCTCTTCGACAGCCCGACGTCCGTCTGGAGGCGCTCGTGTCCGAGGGTCAGATTCAATTGGAGCTCGACTCTGAGAATCCGGCGCTTGACGTGGCCAGCATCGAAACCGACTTCAAATACGAGGGCTACCTCCGCCGCCAGCGCTCTCACATCGACCGCCATCGCCGGCAGGAGGGGCGGCCAATCCCTGACAACTTTGAGTTCGCTGGCGTCCCCGGTCTCTCGCGCGAGATGGTGCAGCGCCTCACCGAACTGAAGCCCATCACTCTGGGGCATGCCTCCCGGATCCCAGGCGTGACGCCCGCAGCGGTCGCGGTGATTGCGACGTTCCTCGACAAGTCCTCACATCGCGAGCGATCGACCGACCTCTGATACCCTTCGGCCGTGGCGCCGCGCGACTTCTCAACCAGACTGACTCGCCGGGCCGCACGTGCCGGGCTATCGATCAGCGACGACCTGGCTGAGAAGCTGGCCGCCTTCCATGCGCTGCTGTCACGCTGGAATCAGAAGATCAACCTGACATCGCTCGCCGACCCCGATGAATCAATCGACCGCCTGATCCTCGAGCCGCTGCTCGCCGCTCGACATGTCTCCCCAGCCGCAGCGAGGTTCATGGATGTCGGCTCGGGCGGCGGTTCACCGGCGATTCCGCTCAAGCTCGCGCTGCCGCATCTGAAGCTCACGATGGTTGAAGCCAAGGTCCGAAAGTCGGCTTTTCTGCGGGAGGCATCGCGGCATCTCGATCTGACCGCGACGGACGTCGAGACAACTCGTGTGGAGGAGCTGCTGGCACAACCCCGGCTTCATGAGTCCTTCGATCTGATCACGATGCGGGCTGTCAGGATCGAAGGCCGGATGCTGAACACCATTCAGGCGTTCTTGAAGCCCGGAGGGCACGTGCTCTTGTTTCGCGGACCGCATGGCCCAGCAGAGCCGATGGTGGTCCCTCCACTCCAGTGGATCGAAACCCATCCACTTCTGGACACACTTCAGAGTCGAGTGACGATCTTAGAGAAGCGGCCCATCCGTGCGAGTGTTCCACGTGGAACAATGGCTGTGGAGCCTTGACCGGTTCTCGAAGCCACGTTATTCTCGCTAGCCCGCTCCCACGAAATCCTAGGTGTTTTGCCCAATGTCTGCACGCATTCTTGCTGTCGCCAATCAGAAAGGGGGCGTTGGCAAGACCACCACCGCGATCAACCTGGCGACGGCCCTGGCGGTCTCCGACAAACAGAGGGTTCTGCTCGTAGACATGGACCCTCAAGCCAACCTCACCAGCGGCGTCGGCCTGAAGGGTCAAGCGGCCGCCGCCGGCACCGTCTACCACGCGCTAACCGCTGAGGTCGAAGACCCGGAAGCCTTTGTCATTCCCACGGCTGTTCCGCAGATGAGCCTGGTGCCGGCGGACCGGAACCTTACGGGCGCTGAAGTCGAGCTCGTGTCGCTGCCGAACCGTGAGCACCGCATGAAAGCGCTGTTGCAGCCGCTCCGTGAACGCTTCGACTACGTCTTCATCGATACCCCACCGTCGCTAGGTCTTTTAACCTTAAACGCGTTGGTCGCGGCCGATGCGGTCCTGATCCCGTTGAATTGCGAGTATTTCGCGTTGGAAGGGCTGGCCGACCTGGTCGCCACGCTCCGGCGGGTCCGCGCCTCCCTCAACCCGACCCTCGATATCGCGGGTGTGTTGTTGACGATGCATGACGAGCGGACGAATTTGGGTCAGCAGGTGGCACGGGACATTCGCGAGTTTTTCCAGGAACGGGTCTACACCACCGTGATTCCCCGCAACATCCGGCTTGGCGAGGCGCCGAGCCACGGCGTGCCGGCGATTCTCTACGACCCGAAATCACGCGGGGCGGAGGCCTACCTCGCCCTGGCCCGCGAAGTCCTCGCACGGAACGGCTCGGTCCCAGAGCCGGCAAAGGAACACCATGGCTGACAAACGTCCGGCGCTTGGCCGCGGTCTGAGCGCCCTCATTCCTGACGCCCCCGCTCCCGTCGTCGACGAACGATCGCTCGAGGTCGACATCGATCTGCTGCGACCGAACAAGTTCCAGCCTCGCACGCACATGGACGACGGGCGGATCGACGAGCTCTCTCGCTCGATCCGGTCGAACGGCGTGATTCAGCCGATCGTGGTCCGCAAGGCGGAGCACGGCTACGAGATCGTCGCCGGCGAGCGCCGCTGGCGCGCGTCCCAGCGCGCCGGGCTTCTCAAGGTCCCGATCGTTGTTCGCGATATTCCCGACGATCGATTGCTGGCCGCGGCGCTCATCGAGAACATCCAGCGTGAGGATCTGAATCCGATCGAAGAAGCGCACGCCTATCGCCGCCTTGGCGACGAGTTCGGCCTGACCCAGGAACAGATCGCGGAGTCGGTCGGCAAGGATCGGTCGTCGGTCGCCAACTACGTGCGGCTGTTACGGCTGCCCGAGGAGATCCGCAATCACGTCGGTGGACGGGCGCTCACCATGGGACACGCTCGTGCGCTCTTGAGCCTGCCGGACGGAGACAGCCAGCTGCGGGTCGGCCGCGAGATCGTGCAGAAGGGGCTGTCCGTCCGTGACACCGAATCGCTGGTCAAGCGGGCCATTACTCCCCCCGCCGACAAGGCCGAGGCCGAGAAAGACGTCCACACCCGCGCCGCCGAGGAACGTCTGCGGTTCGCTCTCGGCACCAGGGTCCGGATCGTCCGCAAGGGCAAGAGCGGACGCATCGAAATCGACTTCGGCGACGAGAACGAGCTGCATCGACTGTTCGAGCAGTATGACCACCAAGTGAAAGGAGTCGACGTGTGAAGAAGCTGACCGGCTACTCCCACTGCGCCGGTTGAGCGAGCAAGCTCGCCGCAGGTGAGCTCGCCCAGGTGCTGGGCGGACTGCCCGTGACTGTTGATGACCGTGTCCTGGTCGACTATCGGACGGCGGACGATGCCGGTGTGTACCAGCTCGATGAGGAGCGGGCGCTGGTGCAGACCGTCGATTTTTTCACGCCGATCGTCGACGATCCGTTCACCTACGGGCAGATTGCGGCAGCGAACGCCGTGAGCGATGTGTATGCGATGGGCGGCCGGCCGCTCACGGCGCTGGCGATCGCGGCGTTTCCCAAGGATCTGGAGGTCGCAATCATGGCGCGCATTTTTGCCGGCGGCCTCGAGACCCTGCAGCGCGCCGGCGTCAGTCTGCTCGGCGGCCACACCGTTCAGGACCAGGAGATCAAGTTCGGCTACGCGGTGACCGGCGAGATTCACCCGCGCCGCATCTGGACCAACGCCGGCGCGCGTCCCGGGGACGTGCTGCTGCTCACGAAGGCGCTCGGCACCGGAATCATTGCGACGGCGATCAAGGCCGGGCGTGCGCCGGACGCCGCGGTGAGCGCGGCCGTGGAGTCGATGTCGCGATTGAACCGCGCCGCGAGTGAGGCGCTGCTCTCGCTGCCGGCCGGCGCCGTCCATGCGTGCACCGACATCACCGGCTTCGGTCTGGTCGGTCACGGCTCGGAAGTCGCGGTGGCGAGTCAGGTCACCCTGGAGGTCGACACCGTCAACGTTCCGGTCCTCGAGGGAGCGTTGGCGCTCGCCAGTGCCAACATCCCGGGCGGCGGCCGGACCAACGCGCACCACTTCGGCTCCAACGTCGACGTGCGCCCCGGTGTCGCGCTGGACCTGGTCACCCTCCTGCATGATCCGCAAACATCCGGCGGCCTGCTCGTCGCGATCGATCCGGCTCAGGCGGATGCGGCGCAGGATGCGCTGGAACGGGTCGCCCCGGCCACACGGCGGATCGGTCGAGTGACGGCGCCGCAGGGCGCCAGGCTCATCCTGCTGTAGCGGGGCCTTTCGCTGACGGGCTGATGACAGGCCCCGCGTGTCAAGGGAGAAGGGAGAAGCTTCTGTGTCCGGCGTAACTCTGAGTTCTCCCTTTTGCCTTCTCCCTTCTCGCTTGACACGCGGGGTTCATGAGCCGCCAAAGGCGGCAGTATCACTCCGCCATACGCGTCCCCATGGTATAAATTGACGTTTATCTGCCGCAGCGGGCGGCCGTCAGTGGGATGGTGTCTCGCGCGCCGGAGGTGGTGGTGTTTCCGGATCTGTCGGTTCTGTGGGTGATTTTCTTCGTGCTGCTGCTGACGATCCTGCTGGATCGGCTGCTGTTCCGTCCCGTGCAGCGGGTGATGGACCAGCGCGCGGAGTCGACGCGTTCGGCCCGTGAACTGGCGGAGCGATCGGCGCGCGAAGCCCGGGCGGCGACGCTGGAGTTCGAGCAGAAGACGGCTGCGGCGCGCGGCGAGATCTATCGTCAGATGGACGAGATGCGCCGGACCGCGACCGCCGAGCGCGCGGAAATCCTGACGCAGACCCGGGCGCAGGCGGAAGCCGAGATTGCGGCGGCCTCGGCGCAGCTGCAGGCCGAAACGGAAGACGCCCGCCGCCGGCTCGCGGCGGATGCCGAGTCGCTGGGCGCCGCGGCCGCCGAGCGCATCCTCGGTCGCGCATCCTGACTCGCTCGATCCCGCATCAGCCGTGCCGGAGTAACGGAACCAGACAGAAGATGTTGACGCGCCCCGTCAGTTTGCCCGCCCTCCTGTTGCTTGCCGCGCTGCTGGTGTGTCCCGCCGCGGTGGCCGCGCAGGGGCACGAACCCGCCGCCGCGCCGGCGGCCTCGCAGGGCGCCGCCAGCGGCGCCGCGCCGGTCGAGCACGCGACAGGCGGAAGCCGCGCACGGTTCGGAACACGCCGTCCGCGACGCCATCGCCAAGCTGCTCAACTTCGCGGTCCTGGTCGGCGTGCTGGTCTATTTCCTCAAGAGCCCGCTGGCGGGCTACCTCAGCTCGCGCAGCGCGCAGATTCGGCAGGATCTCGTCGCCGCGGCGGAGTTGCGGCGCACGGCGTCGGCCGAGCTCGCGGCGATTCAGCAGCACATCGCCGCGCTCCCCGCGGAACTGGCGGCCTTGAAGGCGCGCGGCGAAGAGGACGTGCGCGCGGAGCAGGTCCGCATCGCGGAGGCGGCCAGGATCGAGCGGGACCGCCTGCTCGACCAGACGCGCCGCGAGATCGCGATGCGGCTGCGCCTGGCGCGACGCGAGCTGACCGAGTACGCCGCCGAGCTCGCGGTGTCGGTCGCGCAGGAGCGCATCAAGCGGACCATCACGCCGGAAGATCAGCTCCGGCTGGTCGATCGCTACACCACGCAATTGAAGGAGGCCCGATGACGGGCCGCGCCGCCGCCGCCAGATATGCGCGCGCGCTGTTCGACGTGGCGCATGCCGAGCAGCAGGATCTTGCCCAGATCGATCGCGAGTTGATGGGGACCGTCACGCTGCTCCGCGAGAACAGCGCGCTGCAGCGGGCCCTGTCCCATCCCGCGATTCCAGCCTCGCGCAAGCGTGCGGTCCTGGAGAGCCTGCTCGCGCTCAGCCCGGTGCACCCGGTCCTCGCGCGCCTGCTGCTGCTGCTCGCCGATCGCGATCGGCTCGTGCTGCTCCCGGAGCTGGCCGAGGCGTATCGCTCGCGGCTGATGGATCATCAGCAGATCGTGCGGGCGACGGTCACGACGGCGGTGGCGCTGCCGCCCGACCGCGTCTCCGCGCTCGAGCAGGGGCTGGCGACGGCGACCGGCCGGCAGGTGCAGTTGCGGGTCGATGTCGACCCGGCGATCCTCGGCGGCGCGGTTGCGCGCATCGGCAGCACCGTCTACGACGGCAGCATCACGACCCAGTTGGACAGGCTGAAGCAGCGGTTGGTGGAATCGGAAACCGGCGCGGTCTGACCGCCGCGGCGCCACATCTTCTCGAGACATATGAACATCAAGGCTGAAGAGATCTCCAAGATCATCCGCGACCAGATCGGCAACTACGCGGTCGACGTGGACGTCGCGGAAGTCGGCACCATCGTGTCGATCGGCGACGGCATCGCCCGCGTGCACGGGGTCGAGAACACCATGGCCGGCGAGATGCTCGAGTTTCCGCACGGCGTGTTCGGCATCGCGCTCAACCTCGAGGAAGACAGCGTCGGCGCGGTGCTGCTCGGCGAGTACACGGAGATCAAGGAAGGCGACACGGTCAAGCGGACCAACCGGATCATTTCGGTGCCGGTCGGCGAAGAGCTGGTCGGCCGGGTGGTCAACGCGCTGGGGCAGCCGATCGACGGCAAGGGCCCGATCCTGTCGAAGCAGAACCGGGAGATCGAGCGGATCGCGCCCGGCGTCGTCGATCGGTCGCCGGTCAAGGAACCGCTGCAGACCGGGCTCAAGGCGATCGATGCGATGGTGCCGATCGGACGGGGCCAGCGCGAGCTGATCATCGGCGACCGCCAGACCGGCAAGACCGCGGTCGCCGTCGACGCGATCATCAACCAGAAGGGGAAGGACGTCGTCTGCATCTACAGCGCGATCGGGCAGAAGCAGTCGACGATCGCGCAGGTGGTCCGGACGCTGGAAGAGGCGGGAGCGATGGAGTACACCATCGTGGTGGCCGCCGGCGCGTCGGACCCGGCGCCGCTGCTCTACATCAGCCCGTATTCCGCGTGCGCGATGGGCGAGTATTTCCGCGACAGCGGCCGGCACGCGCTGGTCATCTACGACGACCTCTCGAAGCACGCGCAGGCCTACCGGGAGATCTCGCTGCTGCTGCGGCGCCCGCCCGGCCGGGAAGCGTATCCCGGCGACGTCTTCTATCTCCACTCGCGGCTGCTGGAGCGCGCGGCGAAGATGCGGAAGGAGCTGGGCGGCGGCTCGCTGACCGCGCTGCCGATCATCGAGACCCAGGCCGGCGACCTCTCGGCCTACATCCCGACCAACGTCATCTCGATCACCGACGGCCAGATCTTCCTCGAGAGCGATCTGTTCCACCAGGGGGTGCGGCCGGCGATCAACGTCGGGAACTCGGTGTCGCGGGTCGGCGGCTCGGCGCAGATCAAGGCGATGCGGCAGGTCGCCGGCTCGCTGCGGCTGGATCTGGCGCAGTATCGCGAGCTCGCTGCGTTCGCGCAGTTCGGCAGCGACCTCGACAAGCAGACCCTGAGCCAGCTCAATCGCGGCCGCCGGCTGGTCGAGATCCTGAAGCAGCCGCAATATCAGCCGCTCGGGGTCGAGAAGCAGGTCATCATCATCTACGCCGCGACCAACGGTTATCTCGACCCGGTGCCGGTCGAACGGCTGCGCGACTACGAGACCGAGCTGTTCAAGTTCCTCGACACCCGGCGCGCGCAGCTGCTCCAGGCGATTGCCGAGAAGAAGGAACTGAACGATCAGATCAAGGGCGATCTGAACCAGGCCCTGAAAGAGTTCACCGATCAGTTCTCGGCGGCCACGAAGGGCGCGGCGGCGTAACCACCCATGCCTTCATTGTTGGATATCCGCCGTCGGATCCGCGCGGTCAAGTCGACGCAGCAGATCACCAAGGCCATGAAGATGGTCGCGGCGTCGAAGCTGCGGCGGGCGCAGGATCGCATTCAGCACGCGCGGCCCTTCGCCACCCAGATGCTGCGCGTGTTGAACAGCCTGGCCGGCCGGGTCGATCCCGCCGCCCATCCGCTGCTCGACGAGCGGACCGAGCTCCGCGCCGGCGGCAAGGCCGTGCTGTTCGTGATCACCGCCGACCGAGGGCTGTGCGGCAGCTTCAACGCCAATGTGATCAAGGCCGCCGCGAATTTCATCACCGAGCATCCGGAGCGGCAGGTGGCGCTCGGCCTGGTCGGCCGCCGCGGCCGCGACTACTACGCCAAGCGCGGGTTCGAAGTCCGCTACGAGCGGATCAACCTGTTCGGCAAGCTGCAGTTCGAGGACGCGCGCGACATCGCGCAGACCGCGGTCGATGCGTTCGTCGGCGGCGAAGTCGATCGCGTCTTCCTGACCTACAACGAGTTCCGCTCCGTCATGACGCAGCGGGTGGTCGTGGAGCAGGTGCTGCCGATTCCGCGGACGGTGCTGGACGCCGCCGCCGGTGCCGCGCAGACCGGCCCCGCGGTCGACTACCTCTACGAGCCGGCGCCGGAAGAGCTGTTCAAGACCCTGTTGCCCCGGCACGTCGAAGTGCAGGTCTACCGGGCGCTGCTCGAATCGAACGCGGCATTCTACGCGGCGCAGATGACCGCGATGGACGCGGCGACGCGGAACTCCGGCGAGATGATCGAGAGCCTGACGCTCTACATGAACAAGGTGCGGCAGGCGGCGATCACCAGAGAGATTATCGAAGTGGTGTCGGGAGCCGGGGCGCTTTAGGAGCGTCAAATCCCAAGCTCCAAGCTCCAAATCCCAACCACTCCCAACCGCCAATGCCCCAGGGAAGCTGAGTTGGGGATTTGCGATTTGGGGTTTGGGGTTAAGTTTGGGATTTGGGGATTCGGGAGTGGTTGGAGCTTGGGATTTGGAGCTTGGGATTTGACGAGGATCTTTGAGATGCCCTCAGCAGCAACTGACAAGAAAGTCGGCAAGGTCGTCCAGGTCATCGGACCGGTCGTGGACATCGAGTTCGAGGCCGGGCACCTCCCCGCCATCTACAACGCGGTCAAGATCCTCACGACCGGTCCCGGCGGCGAGACCGTGGACGTGGTCTGCGAGGTCGAGCAGCACCTCGGCGAGAACCGCGTCCGCACCGTGGCGATGAAGCCCACCGACGGCATGCGCCGCGGCATGGAGGTCATCGACACCGGCTCCCCGATCACGATGCCGGTTGGCTCCGCGACGCTCGGCCGGGTCATGAACGTGCTCGGCGAGCCGGTCGATTTCCCCGACCGTCCGGTCGAGTCGGCCGAGCGCTGGTCGATTCACCGCGCCGCGCCGTCGCTCGAGGATCAGTCGACCGAGCTGCAGATGTTCGAGACCGGCATCAAGGTCATCGACCTGCTGGAGCCGTACCTGCGCGGCGGCAAGATCGGGCTGTTCGGCGGCGCCGGCGTCGGGAAGACGGTCATCATCCAGGAGCTGATTCACAACGTCGCGATGAAGCACGGCGGCGTCTCGGTGTTCGCCGGTGTCGGTGAGCGCACGCGCGAAGGAAACGATCTCTGGCTCGAGTTCCAGGAGAGCGGCGTCATCAACATGCAGGACCTGGAGAAGTCGCGGGCCGCGCTGGTCTACGGCCAGATGACGGAACCGCCGGGCGCGCGGCTGCGGGTCGCCTTGAGCGGGCTGACCGTCGCCGAGTACTTCCGCGACGCCGAGCACAAGGACGTGCTGCTGTTCATCGACAACATCTTCCGGTTCACGCAGGCGGGGTCCGAAGTCTCGGCGCTGCTCGGACGCATGCCCTCGGCGGTCGGCTATCAGCCGACGCTGCTGACCGAAATGGGCGAGCTGCAGGAGCGGATCACCTCGACCAAGAGCGGATCGATCACCTCGGTGCAGGCGATCTACGTCCCCGCAGACGACTACACCGACCCGGCGCCGGCCACGACGTTCGCGCATCTCGACGCGACCACCAACCTGTCCCGCGCGATCGTCGAGCTGGGCATCTACCCCGCCGTCGATCCGCTGGCGTCCACGTCGCGCATCCTCGATGCGCGCATCATCGGCGATGAGCACTACAATGTCGCCCGCGCCGTGAAGCAGGTGCTGCAGCGGTACAAGGACCTGCAGGACATCATCGCGATCCTCGGCATCGACGAATTGTCGGAAGAAGACAAACTGACCGTCGGCCGCGCGCGTAGAATCCAACGGTTCCTGTCGCAGCCGTTCTTCGTCGCCGAGCAGTTCACCGGCTTCCCCGGCAAGTACGTGCCGATCGCCGATACTGTCCGGAGCTTCCGCGAGATCGTCGACGGCAAATACGACCACCTGCCCGAGCAGGCGTTCTACATGGTCGGCACGATCGAAGAAGCGGTGGAGAAGGCCGAGAAGATGAAGGGCTAATGGCTCTACCCACACACATCGACCTGCAGATCGTCACGCCCGACCGCATGCTCGTGCAAGAGCAGGTGGACGAGGTCGAGATCCCGGGCGTCGACGGCTACTTCGGGGTCCTCCCCGGCCACACGCCGCTGCTGGCCGCGCTGTCGGTCGGCGAGCTGTGGTACCGCAAGGGGCAGGATCGCACCTACCTGGCCATCGCCTACGGGTTTGCCGAGGTGCTGCCCGATCGGGTGACCATCCTGGCCCAGCTTGCGGAACGGGCGGAAGACATCGACGCGGGGCGGGCGGAATCGGCGCGCACCCGGGCGGCGCAGCGGCTCGACCAGAAATCGGACGTCGACTACGAGCGGGCCCGCATCGCGCTGGCGAAGTCGATGACGCGCCTGCAGGTTTCGTCGCGAATTGCCTCGGGCGCGGGTCCCAGGCTCAAGCGCGTACACAGGGAAGGCGTCTGAGCCCCGCGCGATGAGCCGGACGACGTTTTCGTGGGCTGTCAGTTCCGACCCCGGATTGCGCCGAAGCAGCAACGAAGACAGCTTTCGTACCCGCCCCGACCTGGGTCTCTTCATCGTCGCCGACGGAATGGGCGGGCACGTGGCCGGCGAGGTGGCGTCGCGTGTCGCGGTCGAGGCGATCGAGATCTTCATCCAGGAGACCGCCGGCGCCGACAAGAACCGGACCTGGCCGTTCCCCTTCGAGCCCGCGCTCAGCCTCGAAGCCAACCGCTTGAAGGCGGCGTTCCGCCTCGCCAACCGCCGGATCGGGTCGGCGATTGCCGACTCCAACGACCTGCGCGGCATGGCGACCACCGCCTCGGCGATCCTGACCGGTACCGACAGCGCGTGTGTGGCGCACGTCGGCGACAGCCGGGTCTATGTGTTGACCGGCGACGGGCTGCATCAGATTACCCACGATCATTCCTGGGTCGAAGAACAGGTGCGCGCCGGCACGATGAGTCCGACGGCCGCCCGGCAGCATCCGTGGCGGAACGTGGTTACCCGTGCCCTGTCAGGCGGCGAGGACCCGGAAGTCGATGTCACGCAGATCAGCCCGGCGGGATCCGAGCGGTATCTGCTCTGTTCGGACGGCCTGTTCTCGGTGGTCAGCGACGAACAGATCGCCGAGTTGATGGGCGATCGCGGCCTCCCGCTCGAGCAGATCTGCCAGCGTCTGATCGAAGCCGCCAACGCCGGCGGCGGACCCGATAACATCACGGCGCTCGTGCTGGAGGTCAATGCTCCGTAACCTCGCGCGCCTGGGCCGGTACCGCGGTCTGATTCAGAGCCTGGTTGCACGCGAGTTGAAGGCACGCTACAGAGGGTCGATTCTCGGGTTCTTCTGGTCGTTCTTCAACCCGCTGCTGCTCCTGCTTGTCTACTCCTTCGTCTTCAGCTACGTGATGCCAGCGGCGCACGACGAGCGGATTGAGCCCTACGCGCTGTTCATGTTCTGCGGCCTCCTGCCATGGACGTGGTTCTCGTCCTCGCTATCCGAAGTCCGCGGGCGTGCTCATCTCCGGCGGCAATCTGATCAAGAAAGTCCTGTTCCCCGCCGAGATCCTGCCGATCGTCACCGTGCTGGCAAACCTGGTCCACTACTTTTTCGGTCTCGTGATTCTCGCTGGGTTCCTCATCTGGTATAGGCGTCCGCTGAACGCGTCGGAGCTGGCCTTGTTCCCACTGGTGGTCGTGGTGCAGCTGATTCTGACCGCGGCGATCGCCCTGCTGCTGTCGGCGTTGACCGTCCACTTCCGCGACATCAGGGACATCCTGTCGAATCTGCTGACGTTCTGGTTTTTCGCCACGCCGATTATCTATCCGTATTTCCTGTTCGTGGATCCGGTGACTGGCGTGGAGAAGTGGCAGGCGACGCTCCTCAAGTTCAATCCATTCACGCATCTCGCGGTCACGTATCAGGAGATCCTGTTCTTCAATGGCCCGGTCGGCCACCTCAAGTGGCTTCTGGTGCTCGGCGCGATTTCGATCGGATTCTTTTTGTTCGCCTACTGGGTGTTCGACCGGCTGCGGGATACCTTTGCTGAAGAAGTCTGAGTGGCCATGAACGCCATCGAAGTCATCCACGCCACCAAGGTCTACCGGAAGTTCGGGCACAAGCGACAGTTCGCGACGCTGAAGAGCGCGCTGCTTCGCGGCAGTCTGATCCGTGACCTCAGGCCGGAGGAGACTTTCACCGCCGTGCGCGACGTGTCGTTCACGGTGCCCGCCGGCTGCACCCTCGGCGTCATCGGGCGCAACGGCTCCGGCAAGAGCACGATGCTCAAGCTGGTGGCCGGAATCACCAAGCCGTCGCAGGGCACGGTGACCGTGAACGGGCGGGTCTCGGCGCTGATCGAGCTCGGAGCGGGGTTCCACCCGGAGATCTCCGGCCGTGAGAACGTGTTCATCAACGGGATCATGCTCGGTCTCTCCAAGCGGGAGATCACCAGGCGATTCGACGAGATCGTCGAGTTCGCCGAGCTCCAGGACTTCATCGACGCACCGGTCAAGACCTATTCGTCGGGGATGTACATGCGGCTGGGGTTCGCGGTCGCGATCCACGTCGATCCCGATGTGCTCCTCGTAGACGAGGTGCTGGCGGTCGGCGACGAGGGCTTCACCCACAAGTGTCTCGACAAGTTCGCGGAGTTCAAGCGCCGCGGCCGGACCATCCTGCTGGTGACCCACGCGCTGCCGATGGTCGAACGCTTCTGCGACGAGGCGTTGTGGCTCGATCAAGGCGAGAAGAAGGGCATGGGCGATCCGAAGCGGATCGTCGGCGCCTACATCACGGACGTGGAAGTGAGCGAGGAAGTGCAGCTCGCCGCCGGCGACGCCCGCGCGCAGGAGTCGACGGTCAGCATCTCGCCCGACGAGCCGGCTTCCGCGGTGCTGCCGGATCATCCGATCGAGACCGCGGTCGCCCCGTCGAACATGTTCCACGCGGCGGAAGGGCGCTGGGGATCGCGTGAAGTCGAGATCACCGACGTTTCGCTGTCGAGCGGCGACGGCGAGCGCGGCCACGTCTTCCACAGCGGCGACGTCTTCGACATCCGGATCCGCCTCCGCGCGCCGCTGCCGATCGACGACTTCGTGATCGGGCTCGGCCTGTTCAACGCGGAAGGCGTCTGCTGTTACGGCACCAACACCAACCTCGAGGACTACACCAGCGAGCGGCTGCTCGGAGACGCGGAGGTCATCTTCACGATCGACAGCCTCGATCTTGTCGAAGGCACCTACAAGGTCGATGTCGCGGTCCACAAACTGGACGGCTATCCATACGACTATCACCGTCTGCTGTACACGTTTCGCGTGAAGTCGCGCACCAAGGACGTCGGCATCTACCGGCCGCCGCATCGATGGCGGTTTTCGGAGGGCATCAGGCTGACGCGTCCATCGGACACCGCATGAGGGAGTCCTCGGCCGCGCCCATCCTGAGTCGCGAGCAGGCCGCCAACTATGCGGCGGACCTGCGGGCCTCGGGCAGGACGGTGGTCTTCACCAACGGGGTCTTCGATCTGCTTCACCCGGGCCACATCCGCTATCTGCGCGACGCCGCGGCGCTCGGCGACGCCCTGATCGTCGCGCTGAACAGCGATGCCTCGGTGAGGCGCAACAAAGGCGAGGGCCGTCCGATCACACCGGAGCTCGAACGGGCGGAACTGCTCGGCGCGCTCGATTGCGTCGCGGCGGTCACGGTGTTCGGCGAGGACACTCCCGCGGAGATCGTCCAGGCCGTACAACCGGACGTGCTGGTGAAGGGGGCCGATTGGCCAGCCGATCAGATCGTCGGCCGCGACGTCGTCGAGGCCCGCGGCGGACGGGTGGTCCGGATCGCGGTTGAAGAGGGGTATTCGACCAGCGCGCTGGTGGAAAGAATACGAGCGCGCTAGACGGATCAAATCCCAAGCTCCAAATCCCAAGCTCCAACCACTCCCAACCACCAAATCCCAAAGGAAACTCCCAACTCCCAACTCCCAAACGAGGGGTCCTATCGCGGGCGATTCTGCGGGGAAGTCGGGTTGGGATTTGGGATTTGGGGGTTCCTTTGGGACTTGGGAGTGGTTGGAGCTTGGGATTTGGAGCTTGGGATTTGACGCAGATACAATCATGAGTTCCGGCCGGCACCGGAATCCGCTCGATGACCACCTATACCTCCAGTTCGCTGACGCTCCGGGCGCTTCTGAAGACGGCCGCCGGCCGCCTCGGGATCGGCTCGCACGCGCCTCGAATCACCGGTCTGACCCCGTCGGCCAAGGCGATGTACGCCGCGGCATCAGCCGCGCGGGGACGTACCCTGCTGGTCGTCCCGACCGACAGCGATGTGGAACGGACCACCTTGGACGCGCGATTCTTTTTCGCCGCGCTCGAAGGGCTGTCGGATGCAGAAGTCGAGCGGGTAGTCCTGCCCTTCCCCTCGCATGAGGTCGACCCCTACCGCGGTCTGGCACCGCACTTCGAGATCGCCTCGGCCAGAGCACGCGCGCTCCACGCGCTGGCGTCGGCCGCGCATCCGGCACGGCTGATCGTGGCCTCCGCGGCCGCCCTGCTGCCGCGCGTCAGCGCGCCCGGCCGGCTCGGCGCGGTATCGCTGACGCTGACGCCGGGCCAGGACATCTCGCCAATGGATCTCGGCGATCTGCTCGCGGCAGCCGGGTACACCCGTCAGGATCCGGTCGACGAATCGGGAGAGTTCTGCGTCCGCGGCGGCGTGGTCGACTTCTATCCGGCGGGCGCGAATCAGCCGCTGCGGCTGGAATTCATGGGAGACACCATCGAGTCGATCCGTTCCTACGATCCCTCGACGCAACGCTCCACCGCCGTGCTCGACCAAGCCGCGGTCGCACCGCTGCAGGAGGTGATCGCCACCGATCCCGACAACGAGGCCCCGGATCGTTCCTCGACGATCTTCGACTACCTCCGGATCGGACAGCGTGCCACCGTCCTGGTTTCCGAGCCAGACGAGGTCCAGGCTCACGGGGAGAAACTGACCCAGCAGATAGAAGCCAGTTATCAGGAAGCGATTGGCAAAGGGAGCCGGAGTGCGCCGCCGCGGGAGCTGATCGTCGGATGGGACGATGCGGCAAAGTGGCTGGAAGGCGCGATCGTACTGGAGACCCTCGAGATTGCCGGGGATCCGGACGCACCCGTATCAGGCCGTCACGTGTCCTGCCAGCCTGCGATGGAGTTTGGCGGCCGGGTTCAGGACTGGGCCGCCGAGATCCGCCGCGGCCGCGAGCGCGGCGATACCATCGTGTTCATCGCGAATTCTCCGGGCCGCGCCGAGCGGACCGTCGAGCTCCTCGCCGACTACGACATCTTCGCGGTGCCGATCGAGCGTGCGGAAGACGCCCATCGCACCGGGGTCCTCGTCGGCACCGGCTTCCTCTCGCGAGGATTCCGGCTGCCCGAGGCCGCCCTCCAGCTGTGGGCCGAGACCGACGTCTTCGAAGAAGAGCGGAACGTTCATGAACGCCGCCGCTCGGCCACCCGCACCTTCCTGTCCGACTTCCGCGATCTCAAGGTCGGCGATCTCGTCGTGCACGTCGACCATGGCATCGGCGTATTCGTCGGGCTGAAGCGCATCGGGTTCGGGGTCGAGCCGCAGGAGTTCATGGAGCTCCACTACGCCGGCGACGACAAGCTCTTCGTTCCGGTCGAACGCCTGGACCTGGTGCAGCGCTTTACCGGGGCCGCCCGCCCCGCGCTCGACAAGCTCGGCGGCACCACGTGGGAGAAAGCGAAGACCCGCGTCAAGAAGGCCATGCGCGACATGGCCGAGGAGCTGTTGAAGCTCTACGCCGCTCGCAAGGCGGTGCCGGGTCACGCCTTCAGCACCGATTCGCACTGGCAGCAGGAGTTCGAGGACGCGTTCGAGTGGGACCTGACCGTCGATCAGGTCAACGCCGTCACCGACATCAAGGGCGACATGGAGTCGCCGACGACGATGGACCGGCTGCTGTGCGGCGACGTCGGCTACGGCAAGACCGAGGTCGCGATGCGCGCGGCATTCAAGGCGGTCATGGACGGGAAGCAGGTCGCGGTCCTGGCGCCGACCACGGTCCTGGCGTTTCAGCACCTCAAGACCCTCAAGAACCGGTTCGCGGCCTTTCCGGTGCGCATCGACATGGTCAGCCGCTTCCGGAGCAAGGCCGAGCAGAAAGCCACGCTCGACGACCTGGTCGCGGGCAAGGTCGAGATCATCGTCGGCACCCACCGGCTGCTCTCGAAGGACGTGCAGTTCCGCGATCTCGGACTGCTCGTCGTGGACGAGGAGCAGCGCTTCGGCGTCGCGCACAAGGAGCGGATCAAGCAGCTGCGTAAGCGCGTCGACGTGCTGACCATGACCGCGACCCCGATCCCGCGCACGCTGAACATGTCGCTCGCCGGGATCCGCGACATGTCGATCATCGAGACCCCGCCGAAGGATCGGCTGTCGATTCAGACCAACGTCGTGAAATTCGATCAGGCGGTGATCTCGCGCGCGATCAGAACCGAGATGGAGCGCGGCGGCCAGATCTACTTCGTCCACAACCGCGTGGAATCCATCTACTCGCTCGGCGCCCTGATCACGCGGCTGGTGCCGGAGGCAAAGATCGGCATTGCGCACGGGCAGATGGGTGAGGACGAGCTCGAACGGGTCATGGTGGATTTCGTCGCCCACAAGTACGACGTCCTGCTGGCGACGACGATCATCGAGAACGGCCTCGACATCCCCAACGCCAACACGATGCTGATCAACCGTGCCGATCGCTACGGGCTGTCGCAGCTCTATCAGCTGCGCGGCCGCGTCGGCCGGTCCGATCGCCGCGCCTATGCCTACCTGCTGATTCCGCCTGAAGAGTCGCTGTCCCCCGTGGCGAAGAAGCGTCTGGCGGCGATCCGCGAGTTCAGCGACCTCGGCAGCGGATTCCGGGTGGCGGCGCTCGACCTGGAGATCCGCGGCGCCGGCAACCTGCTGGGCGGCGAGCAGAGCGGACACATCGAGGCGGTCGGCTTCGACATGTATATGAAGCTGCTCGAGCAGACCATCAAGGAGCTGAAGGGCGAAGACATCGAGGACGACGTCCGCGCGAACGTCAATCTGCGCGTCGACCTGCGCATCGACGACGAGTTCATCCCCGACATGAACCAGCGGCTGACCGTCTACCGGCGGTTTGCGGCGGTGCGGACCGATGCCGAGCTCGACCGGCTGATGGACGAAGTGCGGGATCGGTACGGCAATCCGCCGGATTCGGTGCGAAATCTGGCCGAATACGCCGCGATCCGCTTGATGGCGGACCGCATCGGCGTCGAATCCATCGACCGGGAAGCCCAAACCGTCGTCCTAAAGTTCAGGCCCGAAGCGAAGCTGGACCCGCAATGGCTGTTCCGGGTCGTCCAGCAGCGCGGCGACGTCGTCCTGATCCCGCCCGGAACGTTGAAGCTGGACCTGCGGGCCGTGCCGGCGGAGAGCCGGCGGCCGGCGCCGCTGCCCGCGGCGGTGGTCAAGGGAAAGGGCAAAGCCAAGACCGATCCGGTCGCGGCGGGATCCTGGTGGACGGCGCGCGCGCGGGCCGGAGAGGTGACCGCGGGGTTCTCCCGCGACGAGATTCTCCGGCCGGCCAAGGAAGATCCCCGCGCCGAAGGTGGCGTGTTCACTCGGGTTTCGGGCTTGCTGCGCGAGTTGAGCGCAGGCGGGCTGGTGCGGTAAGATATTGTGTTTCAGCGACTTAGCACTCTTATGAGAAATCACATCCGTCGCGGTGCATGCCTCCTTGTGGTCGCGGCCCTCTCCGTGCCGCTCCGCGCCCAGATCATCGAGCAGGTGCTGGTCAAGGTGAACGGCGACATCATCACCAAGACCGAGCTCGAAAACCGCCAAATCGCCGCCATCCGCCAGCGGATGAACCAGGACGTCAGCCCGGAGGCGATGAAGAACGACGACCAGTTGAAAAAGACCCTGGCGGAGGTCACGCCACGGATTCTCGTCGAGGCGATCGACGAGCTGCTGATGGTGCAGCTGGCGAAGGAGCGTGGCTACAAGCTGCGCGACGAGCAGTTCAAGGACTGGCTCACCGCCCTGCGCAAGGAACAGAACCTCGAGGACGACCAGAAGTTCCACGGTGCGTTGAAGCAGGAGGGCATGACCATCGACGACCTCCGCAAGAACGTCGAGAAGCAGTTCATGATCTCGCAGGTGCAGCGCGAGGAAGTCGGCTCGAAGCTGACCATCACCGAAGAGGAAGCGCGCCAGTATTACGCCTCTCACACCCAGGAGTTCACCGAGCCGGCCAACGTGACGCTGCGGGAGATTCTGACGGAGTCCCCCTCGACCACGCAGAAGGGTCAGGCAGGGATCAACGTCGCGGAGGACGACGAGGCCCGCGCGCGGGCGACGGCGATCCGTCAGCGCATCCTGGCCGGCGAAGACTTCGGCAAGGTGGCCGCCGAGGTCTCGAGCGCGGCGTCGAAGTCGACCGGTGGTCTGATCGGGCCGATCAACGTCAACGAGCTCTCCGAGCCCCTGCAAGAGCTGCTGAAGACGATGAAGCCGGGCCAGGTGACGCAGCCGATTCGGGTCGCCAAGGGGTATCAGATTCTGAAGCTCGAAACCCTCAAGGAGACCTCGGTGCAGGCCTTCGATGAGGTCCGCGATCTGGTGGCGGAGCGTGTGCACACCGACCGGCAGCGTCAGGAAGTGCGCAAGTTCCTCGCCCGGGTCCGCGGCCAGGCGATCATCGAGTGGAAGAACGCCGAGCTGAAGAGGGCGTACGACCAGTTGATCCAGGAATCGGCGAAGGCCCAAGGGTGAAAATCGGAGCCATCGATCTCGCCCCGCCGTTCGCGCTCGCGCCGATGGCGGGGATGACCGACACCGCGTTTCGGCGGCTCGTGAAGCGTCACGGCGGTTGCGGGCTGGTCGTCACCGAAATGGTCAGCTCGGAAGGGCTGGTGCGCGGCATCGACCGCACCCTCGAATACGCCGAGTACACCGAGGAAGAACGGCCGGTCTCGATCCAGATCTTCGGGGGCGATCCCGACACGATGGCGGCCGCCGCCCAGATCGTCGAGGGCATGGGTGCCGACATCGTCGACATCAACATGGGGTGTCCGGTCGCCAAGATCGCCAAGCACAGCGCCGGGTGCAGCCTCATGCGCGAGCCGGAGCAGGCGGCCTCGATCGTTCGTGCGATGGCGAGGGCGGTGCGCATTCCGGTGACCGTGAAGATGCGAGCCGGTTGGGACGCGAACGCGATCAACGCGCCCGAGCTGGCGAAGCGGGTCGAAGACGCCGGCGCGGCCGCCGTCACCGTGCACGGACGCACGGCGGCGCAGTCCTACTCAGGGTTCTCGGACTGGGATCTGATCGGGATGGTAGCCGGGTGTGTGAGCATCCCGGTGTTCGGCAGCGGCGACTGCGTGGAGCCGCGGCAGATGATCGAGCGGCTGCGCGGCGGCTCCGCCCGTGGCGTCCTGGTCGGCCGCGGCGCACTGCGCAACCCGTGGATTTTCGAGCAGGCGGCGGACCTCGCGGCCGGCCGGACGCCGCGCGAGATTTCTCCCGTCGAACGGGGGCGTTTCCTTCTCGACTACGTCGATCTGCTGATGAAGGAGCGGGTGGACGAGGAAGCCGGGTTCCGCCATCTGGCGCCCGGGCAGGACGCGTCGGCGGTCGTGCCCGCGCGCGGCCGCGAACGCTGGGTGATCAACAAGCTGCGCGCGCTGAATTCCTGGTACACGAAGGGGCTGGACAACGGTTCGCACCTGCGGGTTGCCATCAACGCGGCGGAGTCCATCCCGCAGCTGCGGGAGATCATCGAAGAGTTCTTCTTAAGAGAGACGGCCGTGGAATCGGCGATTCTGACGCGGAGCTAACGCTCCGCGCTACGAACGTCGGCGTCCCGTAACTCCACCATCTCATAGTCATACGCCAGCGACGCGCTCGCGGCGCTCGTGAAGAACCCGCCGATCGCCTCATGCGCCGGGTGTTCGAGATAGGCGCGCAGCCCTGCGACGTCGTCGAAGTCCAGTTCCAGGATGTACTGAAAGTCCTCGCGCATCTGCTGCTCGTAGCCGGGCAGCCCATGGCGGACGCGACGGCCGATCCTGCTCGCGCGAACGGTCTCGCACTGTTCGACCGCGCCCCGGAGGCTCGCGAGAATCGCAGCTTTCTGCGGCGCGGCGATCGCCGCTTGCGGGCGGAACAGGACGACGTGGGTGATCACCGCGAGCCGCCGCCGCTTCCGCCGCGGCCGCGTCCACCGGGCGGTTTGCCGCCCGGTCCGCGATAGCCGCCACCCGAGGGGCTACGACTTCCTGGCCCGCGACTGCCCGGCCCGCGATCCCCGGAACCGCCGCCGCCGGGGCCACGGCCGGGGCCACGCCCACCGGCGCCGCCAGGACCCTTCGGCCTGAATCCGGAGGGCCGCCCCTCCCCGCCACCGCCGCCTTTCGGACCGCGGTCGCCGGGCGGCTTGGGCCGCCACGGCCGGTCGCCGCGATTCTCGTCCTGGCGCGGCGGGCGGGGGCCGCGATCCTCGCGGCGGGGCGTGGGCCACGGTTGTCGCGCGCGGGGGGCGCGCCACGATCGTCGCGGGCCCGCGGATCGCCGCGATCCGGACGGGGCCCCCGGTCGCCAGGCGGTTTGGGCTTCCAGTCGGGTTTGTTCGGGCGCCACGGGCGGTCGCCGCGATTCTCATCCTGGCGCGGCGGACGTGTGCCGCGGTCGTCGCGAGGAGGTCGCGGGCCGCGGTCACCTGGCGGCTTCGCCTTCCAGCCGGGCGGCTTGGGTCGCGACGGGCGGTCGCCGCGATTCTCGTCCTGCCGTGGCGGTCGCGCACCGCGATCTGCGCGCGCCGGTGGCGGCGGGCGGTCGCCACGGTCTTCGCGTGGGGCGCGCGGACGGTCCCCGAACGTGGGACCGCGGGCTCCCGGTGGCTTCGGTTTCCAGTCGGGCCTGCTCGGTCGCCACGGGCGGTCGCCGCGATTCTCGTCCTGCCGCGGCGGTCGCGCACCGCGATCTTCGCGCGGCGGCGGCCGGTCGCCGCGAACTTCGCGTGGCGGGCGGTCGCGACGGTCCTCGCGTGGAGCGCGCGCGCCGCGGTCCGCGCTGGGTGGGCCCTCACTGCGCGCCGGCGGCTTCCAGCCGCTGTCCGGCGGCCGATCGCCTTCAGGCGCTTTCGGTCCGGCGTGGTCCCGGCGCAGCCGTTCCGCGAAGCGCCGCCGCTTCTCGTCGCGGGGAATGTCGAACCGTGCCCGCGGATCCTTATGCTCTCCGCCCGGCCGCCAATCCGGTTTTCGCCGCTCTCCCCTGACCCCCTCTGCCGCGCGTGCCTCGTCTGGCGATGCCCACAGCCGCCCCTTGGCGAACCACATCATCACCGCGTCGGGATGTTTCCCCTGCAGCTGCTTGAACGTCGGCACGAGCTCGTCGCGTTCACTGGCGCGGAACGCCGTGGGCTTTCCTTCGACGATGATCGTCCAGTAGGCAAAACGTGGAGGCATTTATTCCGTTGCTTCGAGTCGCTTCAGTTTCTCGATGAGGGTGGTCCGCTTCAGGTTCAACAGGCGGGCAGCCTGGCGCTTGTTGCCCTGGGTCCGCTCGAGCGACCGCTTGATCAGCGACAGCTCGATCGCCTCGATGTAGCGCTCGAAGTCGAGTCCGTCCTCGGGCAGCCACGGCTCGGTCCCTTCGACGACGACCGGCTGATTCTGGATTTCGGGCGGCAGATCGTGGACGTCGACGACCGATCGCCCCTGGGTGAATGCAATCGCGCGTTCGACGGTGTTCTCGAGCTGCCGGACGTTGCCCGGCCACCGATAGGCCATCAGCCGGCGCATCGCCTCCTGCGACACCGTCATGGCGCCACGCCCCGAGTCCTGGGTGAGGCGCTGCAGGAAGTGCTGCACCAGCAGCGGAATGTCGTCGCGGCGCTCGCGAAGCGGCGGCAATTGCACCGGCAGCACGTTCAAGCGGTAAAAGAGATCTTCGCGGAACGTCCCTTCCGCCACCATCTTTGCGAGATCGGAGTGGGTCGCCGCCACCACCCGCACATCGATCTTGATGGTGTGCGAGTCGCCGACCCGCTCGAACTCGCGCTCCTGCAGCACCCGCAGGAGCTTCGACTGGAGAGACGGGCTCATCGTGCCGACCTCGTCCAGGAACAGGGTGCCCTTGTGCGCCTGCTCCACGCGCCCCTGTCTGGTGCCGACCGCACCGGTAAAGGCGCCGCGGGCGTGTCCGAACAACTCGGCTTCGAGCAGCGTTTCCGGAATCGCGCTGCAGTTCAGCGCCACGAACCGGTTCGAGCGCCGCGCACTGTTGTGGTGGATGGCGCGCGCCGCCAGCTCCTTTCCCGTGCCGGTCTCGCCGGTGATCAGCACTGTGCTCGAGGTCGCGGCCACGGTTTCCAGCAGTTGAAACAGGTCGCGCATGATCCGGCTGCTGCCGACCAGCCCGTCGATCCGATACCGATCCTCGAGCTGGGAGCGCAGGTAAGCGTTCTCGGACTTCAGCCGGCGCTGCTCCAGCGCCGATTGGACCACGTGCAGCAGCGCGTCGAACTGGAACGGCTTGGTTACGAAGTCGGTGGCGCCCTGTTTGATCGCTTCCACCGCGTCCTTCACGGTCCCGTAGCCGGTGATCACGATGGCAATGATGTCGGGATACCGCTCGAGGGCCGCTTCCAGCACCTCCCGTCCACCGATGCCCGGGAGCCGAAGGTCAGTGATGAGGATATCGAAGGCGAACTCGGTGAGCCGCTGCACCGCTTCTTCGCCGCTGCCCGCCTCAACCACGGTGAATTCGTGGTCGGCCAACCGCTCCGCAATCGCCGACCGGAGCGTGCCCTCGTCGTCGACGATCAGCAGATGTTTTTGGGTATCAGCCATTTAGGACGAGTGGCGGTATTGTGACACCGCGAGACAGGAGGGGTCAACGCGGGGAGATGGGCGGCTCGTTCACAACTGCGCTTCGTCACTCTACAGGGTCGTGTTTGCCGCTCCGATACACTCACCGAACCTCAGAAGGTTGCGCATCAAATGAACGATCGCAAGACGATTTCCATCATGAAGGCGTGCGAGCTGGTCGGCGTCAGCCGCCGCACGATCTACAACTGGATAGCGAGCGGCAAGGTGGAGTACATCCGCACCGCCGGCGGCTCGGTGAGAATCTTCGTCGATACGCTGTGGCGTCAGCCCGGCCGCACCGACCTGACCACCAAAGAAGCCTCATGATGCCCGCTGCCGACGTGACTTCCGGGTCGCCGTCCAACGAGTCGCCGGATCTGGGGCTGCTCTTTCACCGGCTGAACAACCAGCTCGGTATCATCCTGGCCAACGCGGAGCTCCTCGAAGCGAAGCTGAAAGATGA
Source organism: uncultured Acidobacteriota bacterium (assembly GCA_963717745.1). Lineage (GTDB taxonomy): Bacteria > Acidobacteriota > Vicinamibacteria > Vicinamibacterales > 2-12-FULL-66-21 > JACCXG01. The sequence goes on along the minus strand of CAVQXJ010000027.1, from coordinate 108,851 downwards.
GGTCAGCCGCGCCCGCGCCACCCAGATCGTCTCGGGCGTCCTCGACGCCCTCACGACCGCCCGGGAGATCCGGATCCAGACCCGCTGAAGGCGGGGCCTTCCGCCGCCGCTAAGGCTATGGCGGACCACTGTAGCCTTGGCGAAGGTGGTCCAGGCCCCGCCAAAACTCCCCCGCCGACAGTCGTCTCTCCTCACCCAAACGCGCCAACGTTTTGACAGGGCCTCGTCGAGAGAGTCAAAACGTTGACGGTCCGCGAGGGCCGGTACTGCACCGTTCTGCCGCGATCTTCCCGTGGGTTCCACCGCTAACATACGGCGACGCATAGATTTACAAGCCGACATAGGGAGTTTCCCTGTCTTCGCTTTATCGCCGCTTTTGGCCTGGTATTACCGTTGCGCTTTATGGGTCTCGAATGCAGGCGCCGTTCAGGGCGCCGAACCGACGCTGCAAGGGGCAGCCGGCCACGAAAGAGAGACCCGAATGCGTCAGCCACTCGAACCCGATCAGCGCGAGCGAATTGCGGCCGGCCTTCCGTTCGTCGAGTCCCTCGCGCGGCGCGTCGCCGCCTCGATGCCGCATTCGATCGAGCTCGGCGATCTCGTGCAGGACGGCATGCTCGGACTGATCGACGCGGCCTGTCGCTTCGACGAAGGGCGCGGCATCAAGTTCGAGACGTTCGCCGAGCGCCGTGTCCGCGGCGCGATGATCGATGCGCTGCGCCGCGACGCGTGGCCGCGCGGCGTGCGCCGGCAGCGCCGGCAGCTCGAAGCCGCCCGCGAGCAGCTCCGCCGCGAGCTCGGCGCCGAACCGTCCCTGGCCGACCTGGCCAAGCGCATGGGTTCAGACGAGGCGCGACTGGGCCGGACCATCGTGCGCATCACGACCATCGAGTCGACGTCTCCGCTCTCCGCCGGCGAGAACGTCGACGGCAGCACGCTGCCCGCCGCTCTCGTACCCTCCGAGCCGACCGCGCCGGACCGCGCATTCGAGCAGAAGGAAGTCCGCGACCGGATCCGCGCGGCGATTGCCTCGCTGCCGCCGCGCGAGCGTCGAGTGGTCGCGCTCTACTACTACGCCGAAGCCACCATGAAACAGATCGGCGCCGAAATCGGCGTCAATGAATCGAGGGTCTCGCAGCTGCACGCCCGCGCGATCCAGCGGCTGAAGAAGTTCCTGGGCGCGGACTCGGCCAGCGCCGATGCGGCCGAGGCGCTCCGGCCGGCCATCGTCGCCTTCCAGCAGACGATGCGGCGGATGCAGATGGCGAAGGCAGGCGCGTCCGGCAACCGCGGCGTGGTGTTGCCGTACAAGGTCCCGGTCAAGCCGATCCCGCGCGTGCGGAACCGCATGTCCGAGCCACAGGTCGCCGCCGCGCGCTGACTGGAAAGCGCGGCTTGTCCGCCGTAGCGCAAGGGCCGAAGGCGGAAGGCGCGAAGGCGGAAATCAGGCCAGGATCTCGGCGGCGACGCGCAGCAGATCTTTCAAGCGAAAGGGTTTAGGCAGCCATCGACAGCCCGTCTCCTCGAGAAACCGCTCCGCCTCCGTCCCCGCAACATCTCCCGTCACGAACAGCACGCGGCGTGCGAGCGCCGCGTGCTCCGCTTCGAGCCGGCGATAGAACGACGCGCCGTCGAGACGCGGCATCTTCAGATCGCAGACGATCAGGTCGTAGGGGCGCTCCTTCAGCCGGTCGAGCGCCTCGATCCCGTCGCTGGCAAGCGTCACGCTGAAGCCGGCATCGACCAGCGCTTCGGACACCGCCGCCCCGAGCGCGGCCTCATCCTCCACCACCAGCACCGATCCGCCGGCGCCTGCCAGCGGCGAGCGATCCGGGCCGCTGGCCGCGGGCTTCAAGGACGCGGTGCCGACCGGCAGCTCGACGTAGAACGAGGCGCCGCCGGAGGCGCCGGACTTCACGGTGATCCGGCCGTTGTGCTCCTGGACGATCGCATACGCGACGGTGAGGCCGAGTCCGGTGCCCTTGCCCACGTCCTTGGTGGTGAAGAACGGATCGAAGATGCGCGGCTGCACGTCTTCGGGCACCCCCGGCCCGTCGTCGTGCACCTCGAGGACGACCGCGTCCTTCTGCGGATCGTGCCAGGTGCGGATGATCAGCGTGCCGCGACCGTGGGCGCTGAGCATCGCCTGCTCGGCGTTGATGATCAGGTTCAGCATGACCTGCTGGATCTGGTGCGGATCGGCGAACACGCTGGGCAGTCCCGAGGCGAAGGCTTCGAGGATGCTGATGTTGCTGAGGCGCTGCTCGTATCGCCGCAGCGCCAGCGTCTCGCGCACGACCTGATTGAGGTCGACCATCGCGCGCGTGGTGTGACGTTTCCTGGCGAAGGTCAGCAGGTTTCTGACGATCTTCGCGGCCCGCTCCGACTCGCCGAGGATGGTGTCGAGCCCGCGCCGGGTCTGTTCGTCGACCGGACGCTGAGACAGACGCTCCGCCCAGGTGAGGATGGTGGCGAGTGGATTGTTCAGCTCGTGCGCGACGCCTGAAATCGTCTGCCCGAGCGCGGCCAGCTTCTCGGCCTGCAGGAGCTGCTGATAGAGATCGCGCGCCTGATCCTCGAGCCGCTTCCGTTCGCTGACGTCGCGCATCAGCGCTTCGATCCGCAGTTCGTCCGGTCCGCCGCTGTCTTCGGCGTGCGCGGTGACCTCGACCCAGATCAGCGTGCGATCGGCGCGCCGCAGCCGAAGCAGATAGTCGGTGACCGCACCGTCGCGGCGCAGCCGATCGAGGAACTGGTCGCGCGCCTGTGGATCGACGAACCGGTCGGTCTCGAACGGACGCACGTCGATCGGCGGCGCGTCCGCGGCGTAGCCGAACATCAGCTTGAGAAATGGATTGGCGAAGAGGGTCGCGTTCTCCGCGGGATCGATGACGCCGATGTAGACGCCTTCGTGCACCGCTTCGAAGAGCCGCGCGAATGTCTCGGCGGCGGGCGTGGCGGCAGGCGACCTGGCGGCGGGATCGATGGGCACGTGTGGAGACCGCGCCGTATGGTAACACCGGCGTCCTGGGATAATCTGACTCGTGATGTTTGGTCCGGCGATGCTGAAGGGTCGAGTCGCGGTGGTGACCGGCGGCGGTACGGGAATCGGGCTCGCGGTCGCGAAGCGGCTTGGCGAGCTTGGCGCGCGCATCGTGATCGGCAGCAGGAACTCGGTCAACCTCGAGTCGGGTTCGGCGGCGCTGCGTCATGCCGGCCTCGATCCGCTGACCGTCCAGATCGACGTCCGCAACCCGGAGCAGGTCGACGAGCTGGTCGAGCGGACGATCAAGCACTTCGGACACATCGACATCCTGGTCAACAACGCCGCCGGCAACTTCATCTGCCGGGCGGAGGACCTCTCCCCCAACGGCTGGAACGCCGTCGTCGGGATCGTCCTCAATGGCACGTTCTACTGCTCGCGTGCGGTCGGCCGGCACATGATTCAGCGCGGCGCCGGCGGGTCGATCGTGTCGATCCTCGCCAACTACGTCTGGACCGGCAACGCCGGCACCATCCATTCGGCGGCAGCGAAGGCCGGGGTCATGTCGATGACGCAGACGCTGGCGGTCGAGTGGGCACCCCATCGCATCAGGGTCAACGCGGTCGCACCCGGTGCGGTGGAATCGCCGGGCGCCGCGAAACAACTCTGGGACTCCCCGGAGGCCGTGGATCGCATCACCAGCGCCGTGCCGTTGAAGCGTTTGGGCCGGCCGGAAGAAGTCGCCGACGCGGTGGCGTTCCTGGTGTCGGACCACGCCGGCTACATCACCGGCGACGTCCTGACGGTCGACGGCGGCGCCTGGCTGGGACGCGGGCCGTTCCAATTCGTCTAGGCGACCGTGGGCGTTCCTTCCACACCGCGCGAAAAGCGGCTGGCGTACTTTGCGTGGCTCGCGGTCTGTGTCATCTGGGGCACGACCTACCTCGGCATCCGCATCACCCTCGAGACGATGCCGCCGGGAGCGATGGCGGCGATGCGATGGCTGATCGCGGCCGCGATCCTCGTGATCTATCTTCGGCTGCGCGGGGAACCGCTGCCCGCCGCGCTCGCGCTGGGGCGGCATCGCGCTGATGGGATTCCTGCTGCTGTTCGTCGGGAACGGCGCCGTCGCCTACGCGGAGCTGTGGGTGCCGAGCGGGCTGGCAGCGGTGCTGGTGGCAACCGCGCCATTCTGGATGGCCGGAGTCGAGCGGGCCAGCGGCAGCGGCGACCGGCTGGGCGCGCAGACCATCGTCGGATTAGTGGTTGGGTTCCTCGGAATCGTGGTGCTGGTCTGGCCTGAGCTGAGCATGGGCTCGGCCGACAGCCGCCGCTTCCTGCTCGGCGTGGTGCTGCTGCAAATCGCGTCGTTCGGGTGGTCACTCGGGTCGGCGTACTCGCGGCGGTTCGCACGCCAGGATCACGTCCTCGGCACGACCGCACTACAGATGTTCGCCGGCGGCGTGTTCCTCGGCGCCCTTGGACTGGCGCGGGGCGAGTGGTCGCACGTCGCGTTCAACCCGAGAACGACCACGGCGCTCGTCTACCTCGCCACGATCGGCGCCATCGGCGGCTTCGTCGCCTACACCTACGCGCTGCGACACTTGCCGGTGTCGCTGGTCTCGCTGTATGCCTACATCAACCCGATCATCGCGGTCGCTCTGGGAGTGCTCTTTGCCGGCGAGCCGTTCACGCTGAGAATCGCCGCCGCGGCGGCGCTGGTGCTGGTTGGCGTGGGGATCGTGCGGTCGAAGACGTCGGCGTCGGGTGCTGACGCCGACAAGGGAGAAGGGACAAGGGAGAAGGGATAAGTTCTCCCTTATCCCTTCTGCCTTCTCCCTGACGCGGGCTCATTCCGCTCGCCCCGCGCCCGGCCTTCGCTGCGGGGTCCGAGGGCGAAGGTCATCGTGCCCTCGACGACCACCTTGCCGTCGACGCGGGCGATCCCGCGCAGCTGGCCCATGCGGCTTCGCAGGCGCCGCACAGTCGCCTCGATCTCCACGACGTCCCCGGCGTGGACCGGACGGCGATACCGCACCCGCTCGATGCCCGCCAGGAAGATCAGCTTGTCGCGGTTCTCCGGCTTCGCCAGGATCATGATCGCCCCGACCTGGGCAATCGCCTCGGTGAGGACGGTGGGCGGCAGCACCGGCGGGTCGTCGGTCGAACGGACAAGGTGCCGCTCGTTGAGGGTGACGTTCTTGATGCCCACGATTCGCTTGTCCGGCTCGAATTCCGTGATCCGGTCCACCAGCAGGAACGGATAGCGGTGGGGCAGGATGCGTTCAATGGCCGAGTAGTCGAGCGGTAGGGTCAGGTCCATGCGGTAATTCCAAGTATAATCTGTGGATCGCGCGGCCCCGCAGCCGCGCACGGAAGGATCATCACCGCTCAGTGAGTCACGGAAACACATCGGACGGCACGCCGGCCCCGGCGCCCAGCCTTCCCGCCGCGAGCGAGCGCGAGCTCGTCACCACCCTCTTCGACCTCGGCCGCCAGATTACGTCGGTTCTCGATCTCGACGAGCTGCTGCGTCAGATCCCGAAGCTGATCGGCCGGCTGATCTCGTTCGAAGCGTTCGCGGTGTACCTGCTCGACGAACGGCGGGGGGAACTGCGGCTGGCGTACGCCGTCGGGTACCCGGAACCTGAACAGGCGATCCGGCTGCGTCCGGGGATCGGTCTGGTCGGCGCCGCGGTCGCCAGCGAAGAACCGCTGCTCGTGAACGACGTCACGACCGACCCGCGCTACGTCGAGTTCGTGCCCGGCATGCGAGCCGAGGTGGTGGTGCCGCTCCGGCACAAGTCGCGGTCGATCGGGGCGTTGAACATCCTCAGCCACCATCGTGGACAGTTCACCGAACATGACGTCGCGATCGTCACGCAGTTCGCGGCTCACGTGGCGGTCGCGCTGGTGAACGCGCGCCTGTTCGAACAGAGCCGCCTGGACGCGGAGGCGTTCGAGACTCTCGCCGAGATCGGCCACGAGGTGGCTTCGGTGCTCGACGTCGACGAGCTGTTCGCGCGGATCGCACAGCTCGCCAAGCGGGTGATCGATTACCGCACCTTCGGCATCCTGCTCGTGAACGACAACAACGAGCTGGAAATGAAGCTGGCGGTCAAATACGGCGAGAAGGTGGAAGTGCCACGGGTCGCCCTCGGCGAAGGCCTGGTGGGCTACGCCGCACTTCACCGCGAAGTGGTCCTGGTGCCCGACGTGTCACAGGATCCGCGCTACATCAATCTGGTGCCGGACGTGCGCTCCGAGCTGGCGATACCGCTGCTGCTGAAGGATCGCTGTATCGGCGTCGTGGATCTGGAGAGCCCGCAGCTCAACGCCTTCACGAAGCGCGACGTCGAGATTCTCACGCTGCTCGCCAGCCAGGCGGCGGTCGCGATTGAGAACGCACGCTTGTACGACGAAGTCCGTTCCACGCAGGAACGGCTCGAGAAGGAAGTGCGCTTCGCGCAGCGGGTCCAGGCGGCGCTCCTGCCGGCGGCACCGCCGAAGCGACTGAAGGGGGTCGAGCTGGCGGGGGCATTCGCCTCGGCGCGGGAGCTGGGCGGCGACTTTCATGAGTACCTCGCGCCCGACTCGAACAACCTGATCGTGGCGGTCGGCGACGTCTCGGGGAAGGGCGTGCCGGCGGCGCTCTACAGCGCTTTCGCGGCGGAGCTCGTGCGCGGCCGCACCTTCCGCCGGAGATATCTGCCGGAGCGATCGAGCCCCGCCGGCGTGCTGTCGTCGGTGAACACCATCCTCCATCAGCGGCAGCTGGAGGAGTACTACTGCACCCTCTGTTACGCGATCTTCGATCTCAAGCGCCGGACCATCACGCTCGCCAACTCCGGACTGCCCTATCCGATCCGGTGTTCATCCGAAGGCTGCACGCAGATCGAACTACCAGGGGTCCCGCTCGGTTCGTTCCAGGGCTCGGTGTACGACGAAGCGTCGTTCGATTTGCACGCGGGCGACGTGTTCGTGTTCTGCACCGACGGCGTGTTCGAGGCGATGAACGAGCAGGGGCAGGAGTTCACCGGCGAGCGGCTGATCGAGGTCGTCGCCAGATCGAAGGAGCTCCCGGCCAAGGCGCTCGTCGACACCATCTTCGCCGCGGTCGCCGAATGGCGCGGCGAAACGCCGCCCAACGACGACATGACCGCCGTCGTCGTGCGCATCACTCAGTGACGTTGGACGGGAGACAGAAGACAGGAGACAGAATACAGAAAACAAAACCCGCGACAGGCGGTGGTAAGTTGACGAGCTTCTACCTCCTACCTCCTGTCTTCCGTTTTCTGTCTCTGTCTTCTGTCTCCCGTTCCCCCGTCAGCGGCCCTTGAAGTCGATATCCCTCTGCTCGATGTGCAGGCCGACGGACTGACCGCCGAAGGTGGCGACGTCGCTCACGCGTCCCTTCACCCGCACGCGCGAGCCCTTGGTCGGCGTTCTTCCATTGTTGGCGACCACGGTGACCTCACCAGTGCCATCGTCGATCTTGTAGAGCTTGAACGGCACCAGCGGTACGCCCCACGAGCTCGTCACCACGCCTTCGACCGAGACGGTGCGGTCCTGATAGCGGCCGGGGTTGTACTTGATATCGGCAATCGACGGACTCCGCAGCGCACAGCCGCCGAGAGCCAACACGAGCGCGAGCGGAGCGGCGAGTCGAGCGATCGGCGTTCTGGTCATGATGTGCCTTTGGGAAACCGCAACGAGAGTTCGTTCGAGCTGGTGCGTAGAGACACGAATGGCCGCGCGAAATCGAGAAACTTGCTAGACGGGATGCGGCGATGCCAGCGCCTGCCTGAGTTAACGCACCCCGTTGATTCCGCGCGACCGCACAGGTAGACATCAAATCGCATGCCCGCAGAAATCACTGCAAAACAAGCGCCTGTCGGTGCGAAGCGTCACTTGGCGGGGACGGCGGCTGACCTCGATGCTGGACGGGGTGGGATCCTGATGCCGGGTCGCCACTCCAAGCGCCCCGTGGCTCGCGGCAGCTGGGTGCTTTCAGCCGCACTCGAGGTGTCTCGAGGGCCAGTGCGTTTAACAGGAGGGCCAGGAGATCAGGAGGAAAACCAACGGATTTTCTCCCGACCTCCTGGCCCTCCTGTGATCGCGGGCGTTGCGGATTGTCCCGGTCGCTACTCCAAGCGCCCGGTTGACTCGGGGCAGCCGGGTGCTTTCAGCTGCACGCCCAGTGCGGGCAATCAGAACCGATGAACGACTCTGAAGGTCGCACGGTGCAGCCGGACGTCCTCGGGGCGATCCTGATAGTCGTAGCGCGCCTGGCCGGAGAACATCGGGGTCAGCAGGAACTCGACGAATGCGGAGTAGGTGTTCGACTCGAACGCGCCGGTCCGATCGATCGTGAGCATCTCGAGCTGATCGGGACCACGCGTGTATTCGACGCCGAGCGTCCAGCCGGGGCCGGGATGGCCCGATGTGCCGAGCGCCCACGAATGGACGATGTCGGCGAGCCCGACCGGGTAGTCGGTGGCGAAGCGATAGTAGTTGACCCAGGCGGAGGTCTCGCGCGGCAGCGCGAGGCGGACGCCGGCCCCGCCGATCTGCACGTCGACACTGGCGAACTCGGCGAACCGGAGATCGAAGCTCCAGGTGGCGCGGCCCCGCGTGACGTTCACTCCGCCGTACCCGTCCACCTTCGGCAGGATCACCCCGTCGCCACCGACCAGCGCGCCGCCGTGGAGCTGGACGGCCGGCCGCAGGTACCATTCGACGCCGCCGCCACCGCGGGTCTCATTCACCGAGAACTTGCGCTCGTGCTGCACGGTGCCGGCGACCCGCAGCCGGTCGTTGACGCGCAGATTGACGGTCCCGGTGCCGGCCTGCGGGTCCGGCGTGTCCTCGATGTTGAAGTGTTCGAGGAAGTAGCCCAGTTCGATGCGGTGCGCGCGGGCGCGCCGCAGCGCGGCCAACTCGGCACCGATGATGGTCGACGCGGGTTCGATCGCGAGCGCGCGCTGATAGTAGGCGAGCGCGAGGTCCTGATGACCGGCGAGCCGGTGCAAGCGCCCCTGGGCCGTGAGCATGCCGGCGTTCTCGGGGGCCTGGGCCTCGGCGCGGTTGAGCACCTCGCCCGCCTCGCGGAGCCGGCCGGTCTGCACCAGGGCGTCGCCCAGGCCGATCAGCGCGTCCAGCTGCTGCGGGTGGGTGGCGATGATCGACTCGTAGACCCCGACCGCCCGGTCGGGATGCCCCATCCAGGCGTGGAGCCGCCCGATCCAGACTCGTGCGTCGACGTCATCGGGGTTGGCGGCGGCGAGCGCCTGAAACCGCTCGAGCGCCGCGGCATGCGACCCGGCGCGGGCGAGTTGTTCCGCCTGGGCGCGGGAATCGGCCGCGGGCTGCGCGCCTGTGGCTTGGGGCGCGGCGGAGATCGCCAGGGACAAGACCATCCACATCAGCATCGATACCACCTCAACTGGCCGCCGGGGATGCGACCGGACTCCTGCACACCGAGCGGCTTCATCAAGTATCGGTCACCGGCGCCACAACCTTTTGGATGAGGGCGTCGTCCTATTCGCGGTGCTGCTGCAATTCTGCAGCGTTTTACACGGATTTGCCGGGGCCGACGCCCGCGGTCCGCTTTTTCCGGCGCTCGTGCGCCTGATCGCGCCGCCCCGCTCCTGACCACGAGCCCTCAGAGGAGAACGATATGAACAGGTGGAAAACCGCCGCGGTCGCCGCGGTTGCCGTCGCGGCCGCGGGCGTGGGTGCGGCCCTTGCCCCGCCCGCCCATGGCCAGACCCGGGTCGCGCGCGCGCAAGGGTCGCGCGCGCTCGAAATCCTGACCGGTGGGAGCCGGATCGGCGTGTCGATCCGCGACGTCGAAGACGGCGACACGAAGAACGCGAAAGGCGTGAATGCCGGCGTCCTCGTTGAGGAGGTCTCGACCGACAGCCCCGCGGAAAAGGCCGGCATCCGGAAGGGGGACGTGATCGTCGAGTTCGACGGCGAGCGGGTCCGGAGCGTGCGCCAGCTGACGCGGCTGGTCCAGGAAACCGCCCCAGGGCGAACCGTCGGCGCCATTCTTCAGCGCGACGGCCAGCGGACGACGGTCTCGGTGACCCCGCGCGACGACAGCAGCTTCAGCTTCCGCGGACTCGAAGATCTCGGCGACTGGGGCCGGGAGTTCCGCTACCGTCTGGCGCCGCGCGCGATCCCGCCGCCGCCGCCGATGCCGCCGAGCCCGCCCAACCGTCCCACGCCGCCGACCCCACCGTCGCCCCCCATGGCCTGGGACTTCGACGGCATGCTCGGCCGTGCCGGCCGCCTCGGCATCTCGATCGATTCGCTCTCTCCGCAGCTGGCCGAATACTTCGGCACCAAGGACGGAGTGCTCGTCACGTCCGTTTCAGATGATTCGGTGGCGGCAAAGGCCGGGCTGAAGGCGGGCGACGTGATCACCAGCCTCAATGGCGGTTCGGTGAGCGAACCGCAGGATTTGCGCCGCCGGCTCCAGAACCTGGACGACGGAGACGAGCTCACGATCAGCGTGATGCGCGACAAGAAAACGGTCACGCTCAAGGGAAAAGCCGAGCGGACCGATCGACGCCGCAGCTTCAGGACGATCCTCTAAGGAGGGGGGCTTTAGATTCGGGCCGTCACTTCGGTCTTGGCCCCGGCGCGGGCGGGCGGCGGACCCATCAGCGTGGAGAGCTGAGCGGCGACGATGGCGGCGGCGGCCAGCGTGCCGTCGCGCCGCTCGCCGCCCTGCAGCAGTTCGGCGGCCAGCACACCCACCGGTCCCGACGGGGACAGGAGCGGCGCGGCGATGGCCCCGTGCGAAATGTCGTCGGCCTTGACGATCTGCACCAGGCCGGTCCGGAAGGCCGCGGCGGTCGCGTTCTCGGCGTCCTTCGGGATCGTGCCCATCCGGGAAAGCTGGTGTTGCGGATACCCGTGCGCCATCACCGGCGCCAGCTCGCGGCCATCCGGATCCGCGACCCAGATCACCAACCCTGATGCATTGAGGAGCGCGGCGGCGCGCTCCAGTGCGGCCGGCAGGGCACGGGTGTCGAAGACGCGTGCGAGGTCGCTGCACAACGCCGCGATGCCCGCCAGATCGACACCAGGATTGGCAGGCTTCGCCGCATTGGCCAACGCGCCGGCGAGGGCCGGCATCCGCGCCCGTGCCGCCGTCATGACAGGGGCGGGCTTGGGCGGCGCAGGCGCTGGCGCCGGAGCGATCGACAGCGGCGCTGCTGCGCGCGCCGGCGGCGTGGCTTCGCGAGCGGAAGGTGAGTCGGTGATGGCCGGCGCTTCACTGCGAGGCAGCGGCACCAGCACGAACACGATCAGGAGGCCGAGCGCGGCCGCGCCCCCGACCGCGAGCAGCTGTTCCTGCCGGAGCGCAGCGATCGCGAGATCGGCGGCGGCTGTTTCGGACGCCTGTGCCCGCTCGAGCGCTGCCGCCGCCGCGTCCATCTTCTCGATGCCATCCGAGAACACCAGGTCCGAGGCCAGCAGCCGCTGGCCGCCGCGGACGTATTCGCGGGCGCGCCGATCCATCTGACCGAAATCCTCGAGCGCGGCGATCGCGGTGTCGATCTCGGTGCGCGCCTGGGGAATGCGGGCCTGGGGCTGGAGGGACGTCAGCCCGTCGCGGGTGCTGCCGACGAGCGCTGCCACTCGCGCGAGCCAGTAGTCTTCGCCTTGACCGGCCGCGACGTACCCAGGCTGAGCGGATTTGATTTCGAGGAAGGATCGTGTGAGGGCGTGGGCGCGTTCCTCAAATGCCCGGGCGGCGTTCGCCACCTCGACGCTCTTCGATTCCTGCTGCCACACGACGTAGCCTGCCGCAGCGAGCAGCGCCACGAACAGCGCCTGCAGCGCGAATCGAACGGCGCGACTCTTCATGAACGTCTCCCGAGGCTCATGTAGCGACGCTACTATAGCAGTGAATCGTGAGAGTCGTCGCGATCATCAACCCCATCTCCGGCGCCGGCGCGGACCGCCACGTCGCCGAACGACGCCGCGCGCTGGTCGCGGAGGCGCTCGATCGGCGGCAGCTCTCGGGCAGTATTCATTTCACCGAGCGCGCCGGACACGCACGCGAGCTGGCGCGCGCCGCGGCCGACAGCGGCGCCGACCTCGTGGTCGTGTGGGGCGGCGACGGCACGGTGAACGAAGCGGGCGCGGCACTGCTCGGGACCGCAACCGCGCTCGGTCTCGTGCCGGCGGGCTCCGGGAACGGCCTCGCCGCGGCGCTCGCCTGTTCGATGGATTCGCACGCCGCGCTCGACCGTGCGCTCGACGGCGCACCGCGTCCGATCGATGCCGGGCTGCTCGGCGACCGGCCGTTCTTCAACATCGCCGGCATCGGCGTCGACGCCCGGATCGCCGGCCTGTTCAATCTCCGTCCTCGGGGCGCGCGGGGCCTGTGGCCGTACGTCCTGATTGGGATCCGCGAAGGCTGGCGCTACAGCTCGCGAGAGTACGAAGTCGAGCTCGACGGCGAATCGCGTCCGCTCCGCGCGCTGCTGATCGCCTTCTCGAATGGCCGCGAATACGGCAACGGCATCACCCTCTGTGCCCGGGCCGAGCTCGACGACGGGCTGCTCGATGTGACTCTGGTGGAGGATCGATCCGTGCTGGCCCGGTTCTGGCACGCACGACACCTGGCGAAAGGCACCGCGGAGCGCGCCCCGCGGGTGACGGTGCGTCAGATTCGCCGGGCGGTGATCCGGTGCAAAGGGCCGATCGAGTATCACGTCGACGGCGAGCCCGGCATCGCCGAAGACACCATCGAGATTGGCATCCGCCCCCGGGCGCTGCTGGTCAAGTGGTGACTGGACTACGGACGCTGGTCCTAGGCTGGAGGGAGCCAGACGAATGAGCGAGTTGATTGAAGCGGCCAAGGCCGGGGACCGATCCCGAGTGAAGGAAATCCTGGGCGATCGTGCCGCCGCCGGCGCCCGCGCTGAGAGCGGAGAATCGGCACTCATGGCGGCGCTCTATCGCGGTCATCGCGAGATCGCCGACGACATCGCCGACGCCCAGATCGCCGCCGGCGATCCCCTTGACGTCTTTGCCGCCGCCGCCCTGGGCCGCGACGAGCAGTTGGCGGGTGCGCTCGCCGATCCCGCCGCCGTCGGCGGGTTTGCCTACGACGGCTGGACCGCGCTGCACCTGGCCGCGTTCTTCGGCCATCTCGATGCCACCGCACGCCTGCTCGAAGCGGGCGCCAGCCTCGCCGCGGTGTCCCGCAACTCGCTCACGAACACGCCGCTGCATGCCGCTGTGGCCGGCGGTCACGTCGAGGTTGCGCTGTTCCTGATCGCTCGCGGTGCGGATGTCGACGCCGCGGACGCGGGCCGACACACGCCGCTGCACATCGCCGCGGAAGCCGGATATCTGCCGGTGGTGGAGGCGCTGCTGGCGCGCGGAGCCGATCCGCACGTCGTCGATGTGGAGGACAAGACCCCCCTGTCGCGAGCGGCGGCGCGCAACCACACAGCCGTGGTCGACGCGATCAATCTGAGCCAGCCGAAATAGGGGTCAGTTTCCAGTGGCCAGTTTCCAGTGGCCAGTTTCCGGTTCTGAATTCCGTGTCTTCTACTGGCTACTGGCGACTGGCGACTGGTAACTACTTCACTTCTGTCAGCGGAATGCCCGTCATCGACACCGGGATGCCGGGCCGGCCTTCGAATTTCACCGGCGGCAGGTCCTGGAACATGAAATCCCACTTCCAGCGTTCGGAAGGATTGGACGCCTGCAGCCAGGTGCGCGCCGATACCGGGCGCGCGAATGACAGGCCGGTCAGGCCGCTGTAGCGATCGTTACCGGGCAGCGCCGCCGCGATCTCGGCACGCACTTCCTGGCTCGACGTAAACGTCAGCGGGGCGCCCAGCGCCAGGCCGACGTTCACGAAGATCTGCCAGTCTTCCATCGCATCGCCCGGCGGCGCGATGGCGCGGGCGGCGCCCTGGAGCCGGCCCTGACCGTTGACGTACGCCGAGTCCTTCTCCACCCAGCTGGCACCCGGCAGGACGACGTCCGCCGCCTGGGCGAGATCCGTGAGCAGGACGCCTTGCACGATCAGGTGAGGCAGCTTGCCCGACCGGCGCGCGTCCACGATCCACGACACATCCCCGATCGACCCCTCCGGCCCCGGATCGAAGACGTACAGCGCCTTGACCTGTCCGGCTTCGACCTGCGTGCGGAACGCCGAGAGATCCGGCTGTCCATCGGCCCCGCGCTTCACCGGAAAGCCCAGATCCATCGCCCCCATGACATTCGGGGCGTCGTCTTCCGGAATCCCGAACTTGACGTTCGGCGGCTGCGGCTTGTGGCGCCGGCGCCACGAGACCGCCACTCCCTCTTCGGGGACGCCCAGCGCGCCACCCATCCGGCCGATCAGCGCGAGCTCTTCGAGCGAGGCATGCGCCGAGACGAAGAAACGCAGCGCCGCGCCCCCGCCGGCGGCGGTGACCCGGTCCGCGACTTTCGTGACCGCGTTCCGCCAGTCGGTCGGTTCGAGCGTACCGGCCTCGGTGCGCAGCAGCGGCCGCTGCAGACGGGTATCTCCTTCGATCCAGTGATAGTCGAAGCGGCCGATGTCGCACATCCAGTAGCTGTTGACCTCCGGATTGAACCGCGGGGTCATGCGAATCAGCTGCGCGCCTTTGGCCCATTCCGGCTTCGCCTTGAGCCACACCGTCGTGTTGCAGCCCTTTTCGCAGAGCGTGCAGATCGTGTCGACCGCATCGGGGTTGTCCCACGGACGGGCCTTGAACCGGTAGTCGCGAGTGGTGATGGCGCCAACCGGACAGACGTCCATCAGGTTGCCGGAGAGCAGCGAATGAACGCCCTCCTCCTGGAACGTCGCGATCTCGCTGCCATAGCCGCGATCGACGATGCTGATCTGCGGGTCGGTCTCGACCTCGCGCATGAATCGGACGCACCGGGTGCAGAGGATGCAGCGGTTCCGGTTCAGCATCAGGGTCGGCCCGAAGTCGATGTCGGCGCGCACCCCTTCGCCGTCGAACACCCGTCGCGGAAACTCCATCCGGCTCTCGTTCGGGCCGAAGCTGTAGGAGAAGTCCTGCAGCGGGCACTCGCCTCCCTTGTCGCAGACCGGGCAATCGAGCGGGTGGTTGATCAGGAGGAACTCGAACACGCTGGCGCGGGCCTCGACGACGTCGGGCGTGTCGGTCGAGATCACCATGCCGTCGGCCACCGGCGTCGAGCAGGACGTCTGGAGCTTCGGCATCTTCTCGATCTTGACGATGCAGACGCGGCAGGAGCCATCGATGCCGAGGCCGGGGTGATAGCAGTAGTACGGGATCTTGATGCCGCTCTCGATCGCAGCCTGCAGGACCGTTCTGCCTTTGGGTACGGTAACGGCCTTGCCGTCAATCGTCAGCGTGACGCTTTCCATAAGCCTTTCATCATAGCGTTCAGGGGGGAATTGATCTACAGTGGGCCCCTCTTCGGCCAACCTACCCAGCCAGGGAGGCCTCGATGGACGCCGTCCGTGTTCCAGGTCGCATCCGCTTCGCGCCAGTCATCGAATGGATGATCGCTGCAGGGTTCCTGTTCGCGACGGTCGCGGTCGCGTCGCTGGTCGTGCGGGAACTGCGCGGTCCGGCCAGAGTCCTCGCCGAAACGCCGGCGGCCCGACCGCTGCCCGCGTCGATGCCCGCGGCGGTGCCGCCCCGCGCCGTCTCGGTGCCGGTTTTGCCCTTCCTCGATGGCAAGGAGATCCGCGTCGGCCAGACCGCGGCATTCGTCGCCACCAGTCTCGGCCGGGCCGCCGAGAGCGGCCGTCAGGAGATCGATCGCGGGACGCTCGGTGAGCGGTTGACCCGCTTCTACGAGTACTCCGGGTCCAGGTTCATCGTGGTCTTCGAGCCCTTCGAGCGGAACGGCGAGCCACGGGTCGCCGCGATCTATCTGCCGTGAGCCCCGCGGCCCGCGGCGGGGGACTAGCGAATCACCGCCACGGCGCCGTAGTCCCGGTTGGCCTCGATCGCGCGGACCGGCCCTTTCAGGGGTAGCGTCCGTTCGACCACCTTCTCGTTCACCACGACGACCGTCTCTTCGACCGAGCCGTCCGGATAAACAATCGAAACCGTTACCGGGGTGGGAATCACCGCTCCGAGGTGTTCGAGGCGGATTCGGGCCTCGGCCGGCGTGAGCGTCGAGGTGAAGCCGAGACTCGGCACCGCCGATCCGTAGATCCATCCTTCGAAGAACGCGTTCAGATCCATCCCCGACGCCTTCTCCATCGCCAGCCCGGAAATCGTCGGTGCCGGCCTTTCGGAATTTCCAGGCGCCATAGAACTCCCGGATGCCGGCGAAGAACTTGTCGTCGCCGACCACACGCCGCAGCATGTGCAGGACCATCGCCCCTTTGTTGTAGACCACCGCGCGGAACACGCGGCTCTCGGCTTTGATGTGCCCGAGCCGGTACCCGAGATACACCGGGCCCTGATCCGATTGTTCGATCGCCCAGCGCCGCATCTGACGCAGCATGTTGCGGAACACCTCGTCTCCGCGGTCGATCGCGGCATACTGGGCCGCGAAGTACTGCGCGAAGCCTTCGCTCAGCCACTGCTCGTGATAGTTCTTCCAGCCGACGCCCTGTCCCCACCACTGGTGCGCGATCTCGTGGGCGAGGAAGTACGGCGCGTAGCCGTCGAATGCCACCGGATCGTTCCGCCAGACCAACGGCGAGAGCGGCAGCGGTTGATTGAGGATGGCGAAGTAGCCCGGGCTGTGGCCTCCCGGCAGATCGTTCTCCGTCAGCGCCAGCGTGAAGCTGGGATACGGCGCTTCGCCGATCAGGCCTCCGTAGAACTCGAGGATGGAGGCGGCGCGGTCGATCAGCGCGCGGCCGCGCGAGACCTGCCGCGGATTGGCCACGACGTTCAGGGTCAGCGGCGGTGGAGGCGCTCCGGTCCCGGCCGCCGGGATCGAGATCTCGCGGCTCGCGACCCGGGTGAAGCGGCTGATCACACAAGCCAGGTAGCGCATCGGCCGGTCGGCCTCGAACACGTACAGCTTGCGCGCGCGCTGGCCCGCGGCCGCTGGCGGGAGCCGGCACGGGCGGCCCGGTCTCGGTGCCGCTCGCGACCACGTCGAATTCGGCTGGGACCGTGATGCGAAGACGGCTGGTCGCGTAGTCGGTGACGGTGCTCTGCGGATACCAGTAGTTCCGGTTGCTGTAGATGTATTGCGGCTCGACCGGGATGTAGACGTCCTCCTGCTGGACGTTCCCCTGCGGGTCGAGGACCACGCCTTCGCGATCGATCTGCTGCGGTTCCAGCCGGCCGCTGTAGGTGAGCCGGAGGGTAATTTCGGCGTTGCGGCGCAGCGAGGTCGGAAAGTTCACGATCACGCTGTTCTGCCCGATGACCCGCAGATACAGGAGGCGGCCCTGGTCGGAAGACAGGTCGCGAACCGTCAGCGCTTCGGCGAGCCGCAGCGTGATCGACGAGAGCGCGACCGATCGGATCCTGACCTTGATCGTCGACACCCCTTCGATCCAGAGCCGATCGGGGCTGAAGGCGACGTCGAGCTCGTGGCGGAGCACGTCGTACTCGACGAGCTCGTCCTCTCCGTAGAAGCGGCCGCGGGTGCTGAGCTTCTGTCGCGAGGCATACACGGCGATGTTGCGGCGGCGCTTCCGTTCGAACAGCGAAATGTCTTCGGCGTCCTTCATCGATCGCGCGTAGGTGAGGCTGCCGAGCCGGCGGGTCCGGACCTCCACGATCAGATCGCCGGATGTGGGCACGAGTGACCAGCGGTCCCGGCTCAGGTCGCGCAGATCGATGTTGAACGTCTGCCCGACGTAGTCATCGAAGACGTCGGAGGCGCGCCGCACGTCGCTGGCCGACACGCTCCGGGGCGTGATCGCCGAGGCCGGGAACAGACCGGCGAACTCGGCCGGCGGCACCCGCACGAACGCCGCGTCGAAGTCGGCGGTCACCTGCTCCTCGCCGCTGAAGATCCGAACCTGGGTCCGCTCGGCCGGGTCCGACGGCGCAAACTTCATCCGCCCGCGGCCGAGCAGCACGACCGCGGTGGCCCCCTCGTCGGTCTCGGCCACGAACGCGGATCCCGACGACATCTCGAGCGTCAGGTCGGTGCTGGTGACCGTGAGGTTGTGGACGGTGAACTGCTTCAGGCGGTTGAGGGCGAGCTTGAAGAGCCCGCTCACAATCGTCAGCTGCTCCATCTCGGCGATCCGCCGCGGCGATCCGGGCGGCGGCTGCCGCCAGATCGACGCGCCAGGTCGTAATCGTGGACTCGCCGCGGTACTCGGCGAAGACCTCGATCAGCAGCCGATCGCCAGAAGTTTCGAGGGCGACGCGGTCGCGTTCCTTGATAATGACGCGGGTGGGAGCGGGAGCGGCGATCGACGCGAAGTATTGCAGGCCCGGCACGGTCGGGGTGACGCCGAGCGCCAGAATCGCGGCGGCGTTGCCGGTCGCGGCCGCGGCTTCGAGCTGCTCGACCAGCGCGGCCGACGGGATCGAGCTTCCCGGCGGCCGTGGTCGCGGCGCCAAGGCTGCGCGGCTGGGCGGCGGCCGACGCCGGGCCCAGTAACGCCAGCACGAGGAGGGCCCTCAGCACCATGAGCGGTTCAATATTAGACCCGCTGTCACGGGGGCGGGGGCGGAAAGGCGAACGGGCTCGGGGCTCCCACCTTCGCGCTCCGCGCTACGGCGGGCACGCGGGGCTCGGGTTTCGGGGTTCGGGCGGGGTCGGGGCCGCGGGCCGGGACCAGGTGTGGGACGAGTGACGGTCCGGCGCCGCGGTGCGGTTCTGCTGACGCTCGCCCTGGTAGCGGCGCTGTTCGCCCTGTTCGTCGCCCTGACCGGCGGGATCGACACACGGATCGGCGGGATCGCGGTCCGCTCCCGTTCCTGGGAGCGTCCCGCGACGATCGCGGGGGCGCTGACCGTGGCGGGCCTCTTCGTGCTCCGCCAGGCGCTCGCCGGGATCCCAGCGCGAGTGTTCACCGTGCTGCCCGTGCTCGCGGTGCTGTGGACCGCGGCGGCGGCGTTCGGGTTCGGCACCTACGCCGCGGGCGGCGCCGATTCGTTCGGTTACATCAGCCAGGCGGAGCTCCTCGCCCACGGCCGGCTCACCGAGACGATGCCATCGCATCCCGCCTTCGATTGGCCCGATATCCCGGCGACCCTGACCCCGTTGGCGTTCACGCGCGGGCCCGAGCCCGGCAGACTGGTGCCGGTCTATCCGCCCGGCCTGCCGCTGATGATGATGCCGCTGACCTGGATTCACCCCTCCGCCGTCTTCCTCGTGGTCCCGCTGTGCGCGGCGCTGACGGTGTGGCTGTGCGTCCGGCTCGGACGTGAGCTCGACGATCCGGCGGCGGGCACGTTCGCCGCGGTGCTGCTGTCCGTCAGTCCGACCTTCCTGCTGCAGGCGGTGCAGCCGATGAGTGACGTGCCGGTGACCGCGTGCTGGATGGCCGCGCTGCTGCTGGCGCGGCGGCCGACCACCGCCGGCGCGATGCTCGCCGGCGTGGTGGCATCGCTGGCGGTCCTGATCAGGCCCAACCTGGCTCCGCTCTTGGGGTTCGTGGTGCTCACGTGCGCGACTGCCCCCCGGAGGGGTCTGAAGACGCCGCCTGAAACCGTCGAGGAGGGATCGGCGGCGCGAACGGTGTCGCGGATGGCGCTGTGCGCGGCGTGCATGCTGCCCGGATTGATCGCGCTCGGGTTCGTCCAGAACGTCCGGTACGGCTCGCCGCTGGGGTCCGGCTACGGGTCGTTCGAGGATCTGTTCAAGTGGTCCAACATCAGGCCGAATCTCGAGCGGTATCCACGCTGGCTCACGATGGCGCACTCGCCGCTGCTGTGGCTCTGGCTGCTCGCACCGCTCTGGTTTCGCCGCGCGCCCGCGCGGACCCGCACGTTCGGCTGGATCACGTACGGCTTCGCGGCGGCGGTGTTCGTGGCGTATCTGCCATACGTATCCTTCCGGCGCGACGAATGGTCCTACACGCGATTCCTGTTGCCGGCGTTGCCGTTGATGCTGCTGTTCGCCGCCGGCGTGGTGCTCTCCGCCGCACGCCGATGGATGCCGACCCTCGCGCTTGCCGCCGCCGCCGCACTCATTCTCGCCGCCGCCGCCTGGTCCGCCACCACCGCATCGTCGCTCGGCGTGCTCCGGGCGTGGGAAGGAGAGCGCAAGTATCCGGAGGTCGGGACGTTCGTGCGCGATCGGCTGCCGCGCACCGCGTTCGTGATGGCGGCCCAGCACAGCGGCAGCCTCCGCTACTACTCGCACCGGCCGACCCTGCGCTGGGATCTGCTGGATCGCGCGTCGCTCGACCGCGCGATCCGTTCGATGCGGAACGCCGGCTACGATCCGTTCCTGGTCGTGGATACCGGCGAGGATGAAACGTTCCGGCGGCGGTTCGGCGGCGCCAGCCCGCGCGCGATCGAGAATCTCGCGCCGCTGGCGACGATCGGCAACACCACCGTCTACGCCTTCAGATGACCGGCCGGCGCTTGAGGATCAGGATGGTGAGATCGTCGGCGAACCTCGACGCCTGCGCGTATCGCTCCACACCTTTGATGATGTGCGTCCCGAGCGCGGCCGGCCCCTCGTCTGGATAGCTGTCGAGAATGACCTCCAGGCCGGCCTCTTCGAGTGGCTGGCCGCCGGGGTTCTCGGCCTCGGTGATGCCGTCGCTGTAGAGCACGAGCATCTCTCCGGGCTCGATCCTGGTTTCGAGCGCGGTGTACGTCGACTGATCGAACATCCCGAGCGCGATTCCGGTGGCCGGCAGCCGCTCGTATCGACCCGGTCCGCGCCGGATCAGCGGCGGGTTCTGTCCGGCGTTGACATAGGTGAGGGCGCCGGTGGCGGGCGTGTAGATGGCGTAGAAAAGGGTGATGAAGCGCGAGCCCGGACTGTGCCGCCAGATCTGCAAGTTGAGCCGCGTCACCAGCGCCTCCGGCTCCAGCCCCTCGTCCACGAGTGTGCGCAGCATCGCGAGCAGCAGCGCCATCAGCAAGGCTGCCGGGCTGCCTTTGCCGGCGACGTCGCCGACCGCCAGGATGATCCGGCCGTCGGGGAGGGGCAGGACGTCGTAGAAATCGCCGCCGACCGTGTTCGCCGGCCGGGTCGAGCCGCAGATCTCGATGTCCGCGGCGGTATAGGTCCCGCTCGGCAGCATCGCCAGCTGGATCTCCCGCGCGACTTCCAGCTCGCCCTTCAGCGACAGCCGGTCCGCCACCTCGAGCAGGACCAGCAGGTTCACCATCAGCAGGCTGACGACCAGCGCGAAGGTCCCGTCGGCCCACGCCGGCACCAGCAGCGATATCTGGAAGAACGGGGTGCCGAGCGGCAGGTCCATCAACGCGAAGCCGCGGAACAGCTTGAAGATGCCGAGCAGCGCAATCAGCAGCGCCCCGAGATACAGCGCCCGCCGCGCCGGCGGCAGCTTGAGCGTGAAGGCCACGAACACCTGGCGGCCGCGGACCGCCACCCGCTTCCACCAGGGAAGCCCCGCCACGTGCTCCTCGTCCAGCCCGCGGCTGAAGAACTTGTAGGCGTCGCGGGTGTCGTGCGTGAAGAGGCGCTGCAGGTCCTCAGTAGACAGATCGCGGGTATACGTGTCGAACAACTGCCGAGCGCGATCGGTGCCAGATGACTTCATTTTCGCTTCGATACGTCGCTTGCTCGCCTGCCGCGGGCTCGCGGTTCGCGGCCGGGCCTGAAGGCCCCGGCCTATGAAGACCCTCGAGCTAGAGGGAACCAGCCGCTCCGCTTGGCATCAATGCCTCTGACTACAATGGAGCCGGACCCGCGAACCCGCGAACCGCGAGCCCCCGGAAGTCGGAGTCAGTGAGCATTAGTTCTTAGACGAGTCCAAGCTCCCTTCCGACTTTGCCGAACGCGTCGAGGGCGAATTGGAGGTCCTCGCGCGTATGGGTGGCGGTGACGATCGTCCGCACGCGCGCCTTGTCCTTCGCGACGGTCGGGAACGCGATGCCCTGGGCGAAGACGCCTTCCTCGAACAGCCGGTCCGAGAGCGCCATCGCCCGGGCGCTGTCGCCGGCGATGACCGGGGTAATCGGGCTTTCGCTGGCGCCGGTATCGAAGCCGAGCTGCTCCAGCCCGTCCTTGAAGAACCGGGTATTGTCCCAGAGCCGGTCGATGATCTCCGGCTCCTCCATCAGCACGTCGATCGCGGCGATGCAGGCGGCGGCGACCGCCGGGGGATGGGACGTCGAGAACAGGAAGGGCCGGGCGCGGTGATACAGGAACTCGATGAGATTCCGGGTCCCGGCGACGTATCCGCCGAGCGCGCCGATCGCCTTCGACAGCGTGCCGACCTGAACGTCGACGCGGCCGTGCATTCCGAAATGGTCGATGGTCCCGCGGCCGTTCTTCCCGAACACGCCGCTCGCGTGCGCATCGTCCACCATCATGATGCAGCCGGTCTCTTCGGCGAGCGCGCAGAGCTCCGGCAGCGGCCCGAGGTCTCCGTCCATGCTGAAGACGCCGTCCGTGATCAGGAGCTTCCGCTGGGCGGCCGGCAGCGCGGTGATGATCCGGCGCGCGGCATCCACGTCCTTGTGCGGAAAGACCTTGACCGCGGCGCGGCTCAACCGGCAGCCGTCGATGATACTGGCGTGGTTCAGCTCGTCGGAGATGACCACGTCGTCTTTGGCGAGGATGGCGGAGACGGTACCGGCATTGGCGGTGAAGCCGCTCTGAAAGACGACCACGGCTTCGACCTTCTTGAACTCGGCGAGCTTCCGTTCGAGCTCCATGTGCATGGCCATGGTGCCGGCGATGGTGCGAACCGATCCGGTCCCGACGCCGAACGCCTGAACCGCCTCGAGCGCTTTCTGCCGCAGCCGCGGGTGCGTCGTCAGACCGAGATAGTTGTTGGACGAGAGATTGACCACCGACTTGTGGTCGACCGAGGTGTGTGCTTTCTGCTCGTCATCCAGCACCCGCAGCCGCCGATAGAGGTTCTGCTCTTTGAGCGAGTTGAGCTCATCGCCGAGGTAGGAGAGGGGGTCCAGACGCATGTGCCGAGTATAGCGTCCGGGGTCCGCGGGTTCGCGGTTCGCGGGTTCGCGGTTCGCCGTCCGAGCCGCACGACGCAACGGGGTCGAAGACGCAGCAAACCAGCTGATCGCAACGCCTTCAACCCAGATGGTCCGACCGACTCAGAAGATCTTACGAACCGCGAACCCGCGAACCGCGAACCCGCGGCGGACAGCTACTTCGGACTCTCTATCTTGGGCGCCTCGCGCATCCATTCCGTGAACAACACCTGGAGGATCGCGGCGGTCGGCACCGCGAGGATGGCGCCGGGGATGCCGAGCAGGTTGCCACCGATCAGGAGCGCGACGATCACCGTGACCGCGCTGACCCCGACCTGCCGTTCCATCACCTTCGGCACCAGGACGTGGTTCTCGATCTGCTGCTGGATCACGAAGAACAGGATGACGAGCACGACCTTGTTGACCGAGACCGAGGCGGCGACCGCGACCGCGGGAATCGCCGACAGGATTGGGCCGACGATCGGGATCATCTCGCCGATCCCGGAGATCAACGCCAGCACGTAGAAGAAGGGGATGCCGAGCAGCCAGAGACCGATCGCCGACGTGGTGCCGATGATGCCGGCGAGGAGCAGCTGTCCGCCCAGCCACGCGCTGACCTTTTCGGTGATCGACCGGGAGACCACATCGACGCGAGTGCGATTGCGCACCGGAAACAGCTGGATCAGGAACTTCCGCAGCGTTCCGGCTTCGACCAGCAGATAGAACGTGATGATCAGGATCGTGAGCAGGCCGAAGATCCCGCCCGCCACGCCGACCAGCGCCGAGAACACCGTCCGGCCGATCGCCTCGCTGCTCCCGGCGCCAGGCGCACGTTGGACCGCCTCGCGGAAGGTCAGGTGCTCGCGCAGCAGTCCCTTCGAGATCAGGAACTCCTGCGCCTTGTCGAACATCTCGTCCTTCGCCGCCCACAGGGCCTGCGCCTGATCGATGAGCGGCGGGAACACCAGAACGCCCACCAGCGTGAACGCGCCGATGATCCCGAGATAGAGGATCAGGATGGCGAGCCACCGCGGAAAGCGGCGCGAGCCGACCGGCAGGACGTGCTGCCGTTCGATCAGGCGCACGATCGGGCTGAAGCCGATCGCGAGCAGGCCGCTGACGTACAGGATCAGGAGCACGTCGCGGACCTGGTAGGCGGCCCAGAGGACGATGACGGCAAGCGCCGTCATCGCGATGGTCCAGAGAATCAGCGGTTTGAAGTCCGCGGGGTCCCGCGAAATCGGGGGGTCAAACCGTGCTCCCACACAGGTCTGACCCCGATGCCGCCAAGACCTCGGTCAGGGGCGACACAGGTATTCCGCCGTGAATTCGGCGATCAGTCCGTATATCTCCAACAGCTCGCCGGGGGAGGCCAGGAACACGACGCGGAAGAAGCCGTCTTCCGGCTTGGTCCCGAACCCCGAGCCGTAGACGCAGAGGACGCCGGTCGCCCGCAACAGGGCCAGCACGTAGTCCGCGTCGGTGGTTCCCGGGGGCAGCTCCACCTTCGGCATCGCATAGAACGCCGCCGCCGGCGGGACCACTGAGATGCCGTCGATCGCGTTCAGCCGTTCGACGGTCAGCGCCGATCGCTCGCGCAAGTCGTCGCGAAACAGCTGCTGGTGCGATCGGTCGCCGTCGAGCGCCGCGACGATGGCGTACTCCATCGGCGCGTTGCTGCAGAGGCGTCCGTCCGCCAGCTTCTTGATCGCGGCGAGCACTTCGTCGAGGCGCTCGGTTCGGCCGACCGCGAGCCATCCCGATCGCCACCCCGGCGCCAGGTAGGCCTTCGACAACGACGAGAAGGTGATGACCGGCGCATCGGGATCGATGCTGGCGATCGCGTCCACCGGGCCCTCGAACGCGAGGTCGGCGTAGACCTCGTCGGCGAGCAGCGGGATGTTGTGATCGTCGGCGAGCGCGACGAGCTCGCGCCGAACCTGGGGCGGGTACACGGCGCCGGTCGGATTGTTCGGATCGATGACCACCAGGGCGCGGGTCGCGGGGCCAATCAGCCGCTCGATCTGCTGGACGTCCGGCAACCACTGCTGTTCGGGTCTGGTGTCGTAGAACACCGCCCGTGCGCCGATCTTGGCGAGCACGGCGGTGTAGAGCGGATAGGTCGGCACCGGGACCAGCACTTCGTCGCCCGGCCCGGCGAGCGCGGTAAGGGCGAGCTCGATCCCCTCCGAGGTCCCCGCGGTGATGACCACGCGGTCCGGGTCGAGCGGCATGCCACGACGCGTGCACTCGGCGGCGACCGCTTCGCGCGCCGGCGCGATGCCGACCGACGGCGCGTATCCGTTGTGCCCGTCACGAATGGCGCGTTCGACCGCCTCGACCAGATGCGGCGGGGTGCGGAACCCGAATGTGATCGGGTCGCCAATATTGAGGTACCGGACTTTGCGCCCGGCCGCCTCCACCTTCCGCGCTTCCGCGACGATATTGCGGATCGCGTAGACGAAACCGCCGATACGACTGGCAACCGGTATGCTCGCCGATAGGCGGGAAGGCATCGAGGGATCTTAATGGTGGCGGGTCGCCCTGGCAAATGAGTCACAGCGTGTAAGTCTGACGACGCCCAACCCGCAGTAAGATGTAATTCTTACGCCGTCTGATGGGGTTTCGGGCTCGGCACTTTCCGTCGTTCCTAAACCAAATCGTTATAAATCAACGACTTAGACATGTGGCAGGGGATTCGCTATGAGAGTAGGCATGACGGGGGGAGGGGTGCTCACGGGCATCTTCAGCGTGGCACTTGCGCTGACGACGGCCAGGGCAGACGTGTCGCAGCAGCCACAGCCGCAAGAACCGGCGGCGCCGCGATTCCGCTCGTCGGTCGACATGGTGTCGGTCGCGGCGGTGGTCCGGGATAGGAAGGGGCGCTTCGTCACCGACCTCTCCAAGAAGGATTTCGAGGTCCTCGAGGCGGGGCAGTCCAAGGAGATCGTCGATTTCCGGGCTGAGCTGAACGGGCCGGTCAAGGTGGCCGTGCTCGTGGACGTCAGCGGCAGCATGCGGATGGCGCAGCGGACGGTAGAGGCACGGCGCGCGGCGGATCACATTTTTGCGAATCTCGCCGGCGGTGATGAGGCGGCGGTGTTCTCGTTCGACACGATGCTGAGCGAGGTCCAGACCTTCACCGGCGACCGGGCCAAGCTTCAAGCGGCGGTGGGCGGCGTCAACAAGCCGTACGGCCAGACGTCGCTCTACGACGCCATCGCCGCCACCGCGCGGATGGTGGCCGGGGCGTCGAAGTCGGGCGCGTCGGGGCTGCCCCAGCGCAGCGCGGTCGTCGTCATCACCGACGGGGTCGACACCCGTAGCCGGATGACGCCGAACGAAGTGGCGGAGGCAGCGAGCGGCATCGACGTTCCTGTCTACATTCTTGCGGTCGTCTCGGCAGTGGACGACCCGAGGGAGAACGACGACGACCAGCGAACCGCGGCCGCGTCGAATCTCCAGGAACTCGCGCGCGGGACCGGAGGCGAGCTGTTCATTTCGAGCGCGCCCGCGCATGCGAGCATCGCGGCCCGTCAGGTCATCGGCGAGCTGCGGCATCAGTACGTGCTCGCCTTCGCAGCGTCGGCACGCGCCGGCTGGCGGCCGCTGGAAATTCGTACCCGCAAGGACCGGCTGACGGTGCGGGCGCGCAGCGGCTACGGCGGCGGTGAACCATCGTCGGAAGAGCACAGCCGCAACAGCGGCAAGTCAGCGGACCAGCATCGTCCGGGGCTTCCCGGACGTTCTTAGACGGAGGCAATGATGAAGAAGGTCGTATTGGTCGTTCCGGTCCTCGCGCTCGCGCTGAGCGGGACCACCGCGTGCGCAACGAAGAAATTCGTCAGAACGAACGTCGGCGAGGTGAACGACAAGGTCGACACCCTGTCGAAATCCGTTGAAGAGAACCAGGAGCGGACCAAGGCCAACGAGTCGCGGATCGGCCAGGTCGATCAGCGCGTGGCGCAGGTCGATACCAAGGCGGGCGCTGCCGGGCAGCGCGCCGACGCGGCGTATTCCGCGGCCGAAGCCGTGAACACCCGCGCGGAAGCGATCGAGAAGGCGTCGCGCCGGCTCGTCTACGAAGTCGTCCTCAGCGAGGACAAGGGCAACTTCAAGTTCGGCAAGGCCGTGATGCCGGATGAAGCGAAGACCGAGCTCGACACGCTCGTGCAGCAGCTGAAGGCGGAGCCGAAGGGCGCCTACATCGAGATCGAAGGGCACACCGACTCGGCCGGCACGCCGCAGGGCAACTACCAACTCGGCCTCGAGCGGGCGGAGAACGTGAAGCGCTACCTCTACGAGCAGCACCAGGTGCCGCTCCACCGGATCAACGTGATCAGCTACGGCGAAGACAAGCCGATCGCGCCGAACAAGACGCGGGATGGTCGCTCGCAGAACCGCCGCGTCGTCATCAAGGTGCTCACCTAGAACGCGGGCACCTTGTCCACGCCGCGGAGCCTCATCCTCCCGTCGGGGGCTCCGTCGGCGTGGAACGTTCGCGCCGTTTCGGGTGGCAAGTTTTCGTGATGTCTGCCGCGGGATGCGGCGGACCGGGAGCGGAACGTATCACGCCTCGTCGGGCTGGTCCGGTGACGGTGTGCAACGACTAACGTCAGCACTTTCGCAGGGTGCTTCACGTTCCGCTTCCGGTCGGCCGCATCCCGCGTTCTCTTTTGACGCGGAGCTTGAAGCTCCGCGCGTACGAACGTCCCTGAGCGGAATCGCGCCCACGTCCAATCCCCGACGTTCGTAGCGCGGGGCTTCCGCCTTCGCCAAGGCTCCGGCGGATCGCCGTAGCTTCAGCGAAGGCTGGTCAGCCCCGCGTCACGTCTCTATCCTGTCCAGACGCTTACGCCGATAAGACCGACGGACGAGGTACCATCATGCGAGTCTCGATTGGTGTGCGCGGCCCTGTTCCTTACGCTCCTGGCATCGTCCGCGCCGGCCGCGGCACAGGGTCAGTCGTTCGGCATCGGCGGCAGAATCAGCTTCGTACGGGCCGACGTCGACGACGAGGAGACCGACTCCCAGCGCTTCTTCGGAGGCCAGATTCGGGCCAAGATGTCGCCGCGAAGCGCCTTCGAGCTGTCCTTGGATCTCCGCACCGACACCGACCTCACCGAAACCGTGCGGGTGCGTCAGATGCCGATCCAGGCGTCGCTGCTGCTCTATCCCGTCCGCAGCGTCTTTTCGCCCGTACGTGCTCGGGGGTGGTGGCTGGTACTCGACTCGGGTCGAGCTTCTGGCTGGCGACGAGACCCTGACCTCCGAAACGACCCGCGAATTCGGTTGGCACGCGGGCATCGGAGCGGAGCTGAGGATGGGTCCGCATGCCGGCCTGCACGGGGACTACCGCTTCACCTTCCTCGACTTCGGAGACGACGACGATGAGGACGAGGATGACGACGGAGGCCTCCTCACGCGCTTCCTGCCGTCCAATCGTGGGTCGATGTGGACTGTCGGACTCACCCTCTATTTTTGAGAATCGCGGATACTGGCCGCCCTAGTCCGTGCCCTTCTGGGCGATCTGCTCCATCGCTTCCGCAAACGTGTCGATCTCTTCGAGCGTGGTGTAGACGTTCGGGGTGATCCGCGCGCCTTCGTATTCGGCGTGGACGATCGGCGTGGCGATGATGCGCCAGCGTGTCCACAACCGCTCGATGACGTTGGGAGTCGGCACGCCGGTGATCTGAACGGTGCCAATCGCGCACGAGTGCGCCGGATCGAGCTTCGTGTGGATCCGCACTTTCGGGTGAGCCGCGAGCCGCGTCGCCCACCGATCCCGCAGGTAGCGCAATCGCGCCGCCTTCCGCTCGATGCCGATGCCTTCGTGAAAGGCCAGCGCCTCGGCAATCGCATTGTGGTTGGCGGCCGGGTGGGTGCCGATCTCCTCGAACTTGCGGATGTCGTCGTTCTTCGCGGCCGCGGCCGGCGTCAGCGCCCACAGCGTCGGAATCAGCTCGCGGCGGACGTAGAGGAAGCCGGTGCCGATCGGCGCCAGCAGCCACTTGTGCAGGCTGGTGCCGTAGAAATCGCACCCCAGATCCGACGCCCGGTATGGGAAATGCGCGAACGCGTGCGCGCCGTCGACGATGGTCTTGACGCCGCGGCGGCGGGCCTCGTCGCAGATGCGCTTCACCGGAAAGATCTGGCCGGTGAGATTGGTGATGTGGCAGAAGTGCAGGACCTTGGTCTGTGGCGTGATCGCACCGAGCAGCCGATCGGCGAGCTCGTCGTGTGAGCGCGGCGGGACGGGGAACGAGACCTTCGAGAGCTTGATGCCGTCACGGCGGACCCGCTGCTCCCAGGTGTCGAGCATGCGGCCGTAGTCCTGGTTGGTCGTGACCACCTCGTCTCCCGGCCGGAGGTCGAGCCCGAGCTGGGCGATCTGCAAGGCCTCGCTCGCGTTGCGGGTGATGGCGAGCTCCTCGGGATCGCAGCCGAACTCCGCGGCCAGGCGCCGCCGCACCGTCTCGATGTTCGGCTCGAGCACCTGCCACATGTGATAGACCGGCGACTGGTTCGAGATGTCGAGGTACCGCTTGAAGGCCTCGTGAACGATTCGCGGGCTCGGACAGCAGCCGCCGTTGTTGAGATTGATGAGAGTGCGGTCGAGGGTGAACGCCTGCTGGATCTCGCGCCAGTAGTCCTCGTTCGACGCGACCGCGCCGGCGCTGTCGTTCTGGACCGCGGTCCCGGCGGCCATGGCCCGGGCCTGGCTGTCGTCGCGGAACGTCGCCGCGAGCGCGGCAGTGCCGGAAGCCCTCAGGAACTGGCGCCGGGACAACATGATTGCGGCCTTTCTTGGTTGCGCGCGGGTCTCCACGCGCCCTGGATAAATGCCACAATACTCGATCGGGGCGGTGTCGCCCCCGCGACGAAGGGAGCTGGATGGACCGGTACGGCCCGGCCGTGCTTCGCCTGGTGGTTGGTGCCACCTTCATGGCGCACGGGGCCCAGAAACTGTTCGGGATATGGGGCGGCGGCGGCCTGGCGGGGACGGCCGCGTCTTTCGACAGCATGGGCCTGTCGCCAGGGTATCCACTCGCGGTGGCGGTCGCGCTCACCGAATCGCTCGGCGGCCTGCTGCTGATGGCCGGCGCGCTGACGCCGTATGCGGCCGTGGCGCTGATCATCACGATGCTGGGCGCGATCTGGAACGTGCATCTGGTCAACGGCTTCTTCATCAACTGGGCGCTCACGCCTGGCCAGGGCCATGGCATCGAGTACGACGTCGTCCTCATCGCCGCGTTGTCGTGCCTGATCTTCACCGGCCCTGGTGCGTTCTCCATCGAGCATCGCCGCGCCCGCTCCGCCGAATCCTACGCGGCCGGCCGGGCCCGCCTGCGCTGGAAGAATTGAGCGGACACGAGGAGTTGGCAGTTGGGATTTGACGGCCAGGGTGCGTTGATCACGGGCGGCAAGCGCATCGGCGCCGCGATTGCGATCGCGCTCGCTCAGCGCGGCATCCAGGTCGCCCTGTCATTCAACCGGTCGAAAGCGGAAGCCGAAGGTGTGGCCGCGACGATTCAGGCGGCCGGCGGACGCGCGTTCGTGTATCAGGCGGATCTGTCGCGCGGCGAGGAGGCGCAGCGGCTGGTGGACCAGGCCGCCGCCGCCATGGGCCGGCTCGACGTCCTGATCAACATGGCGTCCGTGTATTCGTCGGTGACCTTCGAGGATACCGACGAACGGATCTGGGACTCGGTGATCGACGTCGATCTCAAGGCGTCGTTCCTGTGCGCGCGCGCCGCCGTGCCTCACATGAAGACGCAGGGCGGCGGGCGGATTATCAATTTCACCGACTGGGTCGCCCGCAGCGGCCGTCCACGCTACAAAGGATTCCTTCCGTACTACGTCGCCAAGCACGCGGTGGTCGGGCTCACCGAAGCGCTCGCTCTCGAGCTCGCCGACGATCGCATCCTGGTGAACGCGGTGGCGCCCGGACCGATCGTGGCGCCGCCGGACACGACCGACGAAGACTATCGCGCGGTCGAGGCGGCTACGCCGCTCGGGCGATGGGGCGGGGAAGCGGAGATCGTCGCGGCGGTGCTGTTCCTGCTCGACACCACGTTCATGACCGGCGAAACCATCCGGATCGATGGCGGCCGCCATCTCAAATGAGGCGCAGCCCTCTTGTTTTGCGAACCCGCGAACCCGCGATGTTCAGTCGCTGCTCGATCCCTTGAACTGATCCGCCTCGTCGGCGAACAGGATGTTGAAGCTGGTCAACGATCCGTAGCAGCCGCTGATATACCCCTGCACTTTGATCTTGACGTCTTCCGGGAGGTCGGTGGAGTTGATCTGCTGTTCCAGCGTCCGCAGCCGGTTCCGCAGCATCACCACCTTGTGGAAGAAGGTCTCGATCGGCCAGGACTTGTCCTGAAGCTGGGGGTTGCCCGGACGCAGCACCATCGTGCCGCCACGCCACTTCTCGGCGGGTGTCACCGGTGTGATGCCGGTCTCTTCACGGATGATGCGGCGCAGCAGCATCTCGATGTCGACATCGCCGTCTGGGGCCTGCAGGCTCATCGCTGGACCACTCCTCTCCCGCTCACTGACGATCGGCAGCGTGTCGCGCTCGGGACGTGCGCGCGACGCTGGACCGCCGGATCCGCCGGACGCGGCGGGACGCGCCGGCGGGTCCTCGGTGCCGATGCGCGGACCACCCCGGAAATTGTGCTCGCTGTCGCAGTATCCGCAGACCACGCGCAGCGGCCGTCCCTCGTTGTCGGCGGCGACGACGACGTGCATCCGGTCCGTCTTGCAGGCCCGGCAGTAGTCCTCGACCGAATCCCCGGCGCGATACGTGCGAGCCATTGATCAGACCTTTGCCATGATGCTGCTCAGGGTCCGTGCCGCGCGCTGCAGCGGCAGATTGCTGACGTAGAAATGCCGCGCTCCGGCCTCACGGAGCTCGCGGATGGTCCGCGCGCAGATCTCGTCGGCCGACACGCCGGCCGCGAATTCCGCCATCAGTTGTTCGGCGGGCACCGGCAGAAAGCTCCTCAACGCGTCGAGGGTCCGCGGATTCGCCGATCGATAGTAGAAGACCCCGAACATGGCCGGTATGGTCAGGCCGCGCCGATCGGCCTCGGCCACGAAGTCGCGCACCCGGTCGCGGCTGTAGTGCGAGACGATCTGGGTCAGATAGAACTCCGCGGTGGCGTGCTCGTCGAGCAGGTGGCCAACCTGGTGGGCGACATTGGCGTGCGGGTTGGCCCAGCCGCCGAGCAGCAGCCGCGGCTGGTGCTCCCGGATTGCCTGACGGAGCTGCCAGGCGTGCTCGACGCACCGCGGCGGCCCGACGCTCTTGTCGCCGCCGAGGATCACCAGCGCCTGGAACCCATGCTGGACCGCGCGATCGGCGTAGGCGATGCAGTAGTCGAGCGGATGCTTGCAGGTGAGGAACGGCACGACCGTCCGGCTCGACACCTCGCTGCCGATGTTGCTGACCAGGTGCCGCAGGTTGTCTTCCTCCTTCAGGCCGACCGCGCTGTCGGTGAGGAAGACCGGAGTGCCTTCGCGGGTCAGGCTCCGGACTGCGTGGTAGGTGTCGATCCACGCGTCCATGCTGGCCCGCGTTTCCAGCTCCGCCCGCGGCGGACGCAGTTCGGCCGCGACGACGGACGGTTCGGCCTGAAGGCGTTCGAGGATGGATGACATGCGAATCTACGGCCGGGATAAACAGACAGTATAAACGCGCGGGTTGACGAGGCCCGCGCCAGTGTCAGTTCCCAGTCCCCAGTTGCCCGTCGTGAGGGCCGCGCCCGTCGGCGGCCAACTGGAAACTGGCAACTGGAAACTGAGAACTGACAGAATCCCCTGATGCCCCTATCCCTGACCTTCCTCGGCGCCGCGCGCACCGTCACCGGTTCGAAATACCTGCTCGATACCGGCAAGGCCCGCATCCTGATCGACGCCGGGCTGTTCCAGGGGCTCAAACAGCTGCGTGAGCTGAACTGGAAGGAGTTCCCGATTCCCGCGGCGTCACTCGACGCGATCGTGCTCACGCACGCGCATCTCGATCACTGCGGATATCTCCCGCGGCTCGTGATGCAGGGGTTTCGCGGCCGCGTCTTCTGCACCGCCGGCACCAGCGATCTCTGCCGCATCGTCCTGCCCGACTCGGGACGGATCCAGGAGGAGGATGCGGCGAACGCGAACCGGCACGGGTTTTCGCGCCATGCGCCGGCCTTGCCCCTCTACGGTGAAGCGGACGCGTTTCGCGCGGTCTCGCTGCTGCAACCGGTGGGCTACGAACGGCCGATGCCGGTGGCCGAGGGCATCGAGGTGGAGTTCCTGTCGGCCGGTCACCTGCTCGGGTCGGCGTACGCGCGGGTGCGGACCGAGGGGCTGACCATCCTGTTCGGCGGCGACCTTGGGCGCTACGGCCGTCCGGTGCTGCCGGATCCGGTCAGCGTCCCACTGGCCGATTACCTGCTGGTGGAATCGACCTACGGCAACCGCATCCACGAAAGAGACGACGATGGCGAGGGGCTCGCCGAAGTGATCCGGGCGACCGCCGATCGCGGCGGCAAGCTGGTGATTCCCGCCTTCGCGATCGGGCGCGTCGAAGAGCTGTTGTATTGGATCGGACGGCTGGAGACCGAGAAGCGGATCCCGGTGCTGCCGGTCTTCCTCGACAGCCCGATGGCGATGGAGGCGCTGGCGCGCTACCAGGAACGGCTGAACGAGCTCGATCCGGATCTCCAGCCTGAATTGCGCGATGCCAAGGCCCCGCACGACGAGCGGGCGCACGAGCCCGTGTCGAAGCGGCTGGCGCAATCCGACCACGAACGGCGGCTCTGTGCGTTCTGCACCACGCGGTTCCGGATCATCGCCTCCTCCAACGAATCGAAACAGCTCACCCAGTCCCGGATGCCCGCCATCGTCATCTCCTCGAGCGGAATGGCGACGGGCGGACGGGTGCTGCATCATCTGAAAGACGCGCTGCCGAGCTCGCGAAACACGGTCATGCTGGTCGGCTTCCAGGCCGAGGGGACGCGGGGCCGCCAGCTCGCCGACGGCGCGCAGACGGTCAAGATTCACGGCCAGACCATTCCGGTGCAGGCCCACGTGACCCAGATCGGATCGATGTCGGCGCACGCGGATTCCACCGAGATTCTCCGCTGGCTGGGGGGGTTCGAGCAGCCGCCGAAACGCACCTTCCTGGTGCACGGCGAGCCGGCGGCGATGGACCCGCTCGCCGCGACCATCCGGGGAAAGCTCGGCTGGAACGTCCACACCCCCCAGCTGGATGAAGTGGTTACACTGGAATCATGATTTACCGGTTTCTGACTGGAGCAGGAATGTCGCTTGTGATCGCCGTTGGAGTAGCAGGCAGTGGAGACGAGACCGTGCCGTCGGCACGGCCGGCGGACGCCGCGGCCGTGGCCGAGGCTGCGCAGCCGGATCCCCGCAAGTATCTGCTCGAGCGCGTGGACGAGGCCGCCGTGGTGCAGTTGTATGCCGACGGCTTCAAGGACCTGCCACTCGATCAGAAGACCTTGATCTGGCATCTCTACCAGGCCGCGATCGCCGGCCGCGACATCTATTACGACCAGCGCTACGGCCACAACCTCGAGATGCGTGATGTGCTCGAGGAGATTCTGACCCACGCCGACGGAGTCGATCCCGTGACCCGCGCCGAGATCGAGCGCTACACCAAGCTGTTCTGGCTGAACACGGGCCCGTACAACAACCTGACCGCCCGCAAGTTCGTGGTGAAGACGACTCCCGACCAGTTCGCTGCCGCGGCCAGAGCGGCGCAGAAGGCCGGCGCGAAGTTCCCGCTGAAGTCCGGCGAAACGCTCGACGCGCTCTTGAAGCGGATGCAGCCGCTCTTCTTCGACGCGACGTTCGAGCCCATCGTCACCAACAAGACGCCGGGTCAGGGCAAAGACATCCTGGAGGAGAGCGCCAACAACCTCTATGTCGGGCGCCACGATGAAGGATCTCGAGGGTTTCAAGGAGCGCTACCCGCTGAACTCTCGGGTCGTGAAGAAGGACGGCAAGCTGATCGAAGAGGTGTATCGGGTCGGCGGCCGCTACGACAAGGAGATCCGGTCGATCGTTCAACACCTCGAAGCGGCGATCCCGTTTGCGACCCCGACGATGAAGGAGGCGTTGAACGCGCTGGCGCAGTGGTACCGCACCGGCGAGAACGCCGACCGCGTCGCCTACGACGTGGCGTGGGTCCAGGACAAGGACTCGCCGGTCGACACCATCAACGGCTTCATCGAGGTCTACATGGACTCGCGCGGCCACAAGGGATCGTGGGAAGCGCTCGTCTACTTCGTGAACCCCGAGAAGACCGCAGAGATCAAGAAGATCGCCGCCAACGCCCAGTGGTTCGAGGACCGGATGCCCTGGGACGCTCAATACCGGAAGCAGGGCGTCCGTGGCATTACCGCCAACGCCATCGACGTGGTGATCGAAACCGGCGACTCGGGACCGATCACGCCGATCGGCATCAACCTGCCGAACGATCAGGAGATCCGCGAGAAGCACGGCAGCAAGTCGGTGTCGCTGTCGAACGTGAACACCGCCTACGACAAGTCGACGTCGGCATCGTTCCGCCGCGAGTTCGCGTGGACCGAAGAGGAGGCGCAGCGCGCCGAGAAGTGGAACAGCGTGGCGAGCGAGCTGACGACCAACATGCACGAGGTCATCGGTCACGCCTCCGGGAAGATCTCCGAGAAGCTGAAGGGCAGCCCGCAGACGGCGTTGAAGGAGCAGTACTCCGCGCTCGAGGAGGCGCGTGCCGATCTGGTCGCGCTGTATTTCATTCCCAACCCGAAGCTCGCCGAGCTGGGGATCCTCGACGCCAAGGACCAGGACGAGATCGTCCGCGCCGAGTACGAGGGCTATACCCGGAACGCGCTGGCGCAGCTGCGGCGGATCCGCGAAGGCACCCAGATCGAGGAAGACCACATGCGCAACCGCCAGATGATCGTGCGGTGGCTGATGTCCAACTCGAAAGCCATCGACGTGCGCGAGCGCGACGGCAAGACCTTCTACGTCATGGTCGATCCGAAGGCGTTCACCGAGGGCGTCGGCCGGCTGCTCGCCGAGGTGCAGCGGATCAAGGCCGAAGGGGACTACGAGGCGTCAAAGAAACTGTTCGAGACCTACGGCGTGCACTTCGACGGCAAGCTCCGAGACGAGGTCGTGGCGCGGGTCGAGAAGCTCAACATGCCGTCGTATACCGGGTTCGTGCAGCCGCGCCTGGAAGCGGTGAAGGGCGCGGACGGCAAGATCACCGACGTGAAGATCTCCTATCCGATGGACTTGACGGCGCAGATGCTGGAGTATTCGGGCCGCCGCAAATAGTCGTGCGATGAAGACGCTCCCCGTTGCCGTCATCGGCGTGCTGGTCGTGGCAGCGGGGCTCGGCGCCCAGGGCCGGAAGCCGATCCAGACCGAGTCTGGCACGATCGACCTGGAAGGGCTCAAGCCCGGGGACGCGGTATTCGAGCAGGTCGGGGAGATCTCGGACAGTGGTCTCGTCCTGATGCTCGAAACGATCAGCAGGTTCGAGAAGGTCAAGTACGTCGGCGCCGGCGCAAGGGAGCAGGCCGATCTACGCCGACAGGCACACCTGCGGGGTCTCGGCCGGCTGGAGCGGCGCGACCTGATCGTACCGCTGACGCGGTTCGTTCCGGATCCCGCGACCACCGCGACCGCGCACCTGGCGCTGGCGCTGACGCTTCGCGCGAACGCGCGGCCGGATCAGCCCGACGCCGAGATAGCGCAGGCCGTCACCAGCCTTATCCCGACCGCTCCACCAGCGATCCTCGGCCAGCTGCCATACAGCACCCCCGAACAGTTCGAAGCCGCCCAGGCGCGGCTGGCCGAGCTCCTCGATCTGCCGCAGGGGCCGCGGGCGACCGTCGGCCCGCGCGCTCGAGGCGCTGGCGCGGCGAAATCGCAAGCTCGGCTCGCTCTCGACCGACACGCTGGCGCTGTTGAGGAAGGGCGCGGCCTGGGAGCTGCCGGCCATGAGCAAGCCGGCCGACGAGCCGCTCGCGCGCGAGTCTTTCGCGGCGCTGATGGCTGCCGGCGTCGTCGATCGCGAACGGCTCGCCGGCGCGCTCGGCGAGGACTCTCCCCTCTACCGCCGTCTCGGTGCGTTCGCACTCTTCGGCACCGGGACGACGGTGACCGGCGCGGAGCGCACGGCGCTGGTACGCCAGGCGCTCGACGATCGCGACTGGACGGTGCGCTTCGACGCGCTGCGGGCCTGGATTCGCCGCGAGACCGAAGGCCAACGGCTGCGGTCCGATTGCCGCGGCGCTCGGCGACGACAGCCCGCACCTGGTGCTGGCGGCGATCGATGCGCTGGCCGATCGCTGCGTGACCGGCGAAGAAGCCGAGACGCTCACCACTCGCCTGCTCAGCGAGCTGCGCACGCCGCCGGACATTGGTTCATGGCATCGTGAGGCGCACGCCCTGGTCGCGGCGGCCAAGCGTGTGCCCGAGCGCGCGGCCATGGCGATCCCGGCGTTCCGCACCCACAATCTGTGGCAGGTGCGGATGTATGCGGCGCGCGCCGCGGATCCGCTGAAGGACGTCGCGACGCTCGAGAAGCTCGCCTACGACGACAACGACAACGTGCGCGAGGCCACGCTGGTGCCGCTGCAGCGCATCGCCGGCGTCGAGCGAAGTCAGCCGGCCTTCATCGCCGCACTGGGACGGCACGACTACCAGCTGGTGCGCACCGCGGCGATCGGCGTCAAGGGGCAGACGTCAGACAAGTACGTGGTGTCTGCCCTGGTCGAAGCGCTGGTCCGCATCACCGCTGAGAATTCCGACACGTCCCGCGACACCCGGCTCGCGCTGATGGAGCGTCTTCGTGAAGCGGGACGCGCGCAGGCGCCGGTGTTCGAGAAGCTGCTCACTGACTTCGATCCCCGCGTCGCCGAGGAGGCCGCGGCGGCGTTGCGCGGCCTGACGAGCTGGGGAGCGGGCGGCGGCGCCGCGGCCGCTTGCCGAGAACCGGCCTGACGGATACCGTCGTCACCCGTCCGCTCATGGCTCGCGTCGAGCTCGACACCGGCCGCTCCTTCGACATCCGCTTCGATACCTCCATCGCGCCGCTCGCCTATGGCCGCATCAAGCGCCTGGTCGGGGAGAAGTATTACGACGGCCTCACGTTTCACCGCGTCGTGCCCAACTTCGTCGTCCAGGGCGGGAGCCCTGGCGCCAACGAATACGCCGGCGATGCGAGGTTCATGCGGGACGAGCTCTCGACCCGGCCGCACAGCCGCGGCACCGTCGGACTGTCGACCCGCGGCCATCACACCGGCGACGCGCAGATTTTCATCAACCTCGCCGACAATCGCATGCTCGATTTCGAGTACACCGTCATCGGCGAGATCGATCGTCCAGGAATGGCGATCGTCGACACCATCCAGGAAGGCACGCGGATCACCCGGATTCGGATGCTGCCGCCACCACGCTGATGCCACACCCCAGGAGCTCTGTCATGCGCCACGTTCTCGTACTCGCCCTGCTGCTGCCGGTCGCCGGTGTGGCCGCACAGGACAAGCCGGTCCCGGTGCCAACCAAGAAAGGCGATCGCATTGCGATCTATGGCTGCCTTCGGGGCAGCTCGCTCGAAGCGAGCGACATCGGCGGCAGCGACGACGTGTCGCCGATGACCCAGGGCCTGACCTTCCGTCTGACCGGCGACAAGAAGCTCCTCAAGGAGATGAAGGAGAAGCAGGAGAAGAAGCTGGTCGAAATCCATGGAGTGCTGAAGTCCGATCTGCAGCCGTCGCCTCCCGGAGCCAAGCTCGGACGGGTGCGGATCGGCATCGGCGCACCTCCGACGGGCTCGGGGTCGGTGGCCGATGAAGCGAAGCGATCGGTGCCGCTGGTCGAGGTGACGTCATACACCGGCCGCGACACCTCTTGCGTCCGCTGAATGCGATCGCGTGACCCAGCAGCCCGTGGTCTGCTGAAGACCGCCGCTCTTTGTTTCCTGCTGTGGCTCGCGCCCGCGCCCGCGAGCACGCGTCAGGCGCTGGACCTGGGCGCGCCCCGCCGGGTCGCCGCCGGCATCGCGCTCTACCACCTGACCGATCGGAGTCTGCTCAATCCGGCTTCACCGATCTCGATCTGGCTGCTGAAGACCGATCCGGCCCGCGCCGACATCCGCGCCGCGCTGGCCAACGACGAGATCGTCGACACCGAAACCGTCGCCGCGACTGCGGCCCGTCATCGGGCGGCGGCCGCCGTCAACGCCGGGTTCTTCCTGCTGCCGTCCGGCGATCCGGCAGGCGTCTACAAGATCAACGGCCAGCTGGTGAGCGATACGAGGCGGCCGCGCGGCGCGGTCGGGATCGTCCGCGACGGCGCGTCGATGCGGCTGGTGTTCGGCCGGGTCACCGCAACGATGACGCTCCGCCTGCCGCGGGGCGCGCGGGCCGAAACTCGCATGGAGATCGCGGGCGTGGACACGACCCGTCACCGCGGCAAGTTGATGCTGTTCACCCCCGCCTATCACGCCCACACCGACACCGCTCGCGGCGGCCTCGAGTGGGTCGTGCGCGGCACTCCCCTGCGCGTGGCCGGCGCGCCGCAGGCCGCCGGGAAGACGCCGATTCCCCGCGATGGCTTCGTGCTGTCCTACGGCGGATCGACGGCGCCGCCACCCTTGAGCGCGCTCACGCGCGGGACCAGGGTCGAGCTCGAGACCACCTATGCCTCGCTCGACGCGCCGAACGGAGAGTGGGCGAGAGCGGACGCAATCGTGGGCGGCGCGGGCCTGCTGATTCGCGATGGCCGGAGCGTGACCGACTGGGGACCCGAGAAGCTCGCCGCGTCGTTCGTCGAAACCCGGCACCCGCGTACCCTGATCGGCACCCGTCCCGACGGCTCGGTGTGGCTGGTGACGGTCGACGGCCGCCAACCGCAGTTGAGCGCCGGCATGACGCTCGCCGAGCTCCAGGCCTTCTCGGTGAGGCTTGGCCTCAACCAGGCGCTGAACCTCGACGGCGGCGGCTCGACGACGATGTGGGTGCAGGGGCAGGTCGTGAACAGCCCGTCGGATGCGGCGGGACCGCGCAAGGTGAGCGACGCGCTGCTCGTCGCGCCGCGGTGAGGGCCGCGCGGTCGCGTCCCGAGCCACGTGCAACGTGCACCCCCTTTCTTCCTTGTTGGGTGGAAAATACTGCTGACAGGTCCGTCTAGCGCGCCAGAACGGCCTGCTGGCGAGTCACTTTTCATCGCTGAAGAACGCGCAGGTGGTATGACATGGCGAAACTGCACATCTGTCAGGACGACACCGGCTTCTGGCAGCTCTCCTTCGAGGATGACGACGGCACGATGACGTTGATCTCGCATCAGTTCCCGTCCCCCGATCACCTCATAGACGATGCGCGGGAGCTGGTCGAGAAGGGCAAGGTGCCCAACGCCGCCATCGTGATCGGGGCGCCGCGCCCGCCTGCCGCGAGAAGCCGGGCCAAGCCGGAACCGTATTCGAAACCGGCGCCTCGAAAGGCGGTGGACTAGTGTCCCGTCCCAGTGGATCGTGGCATGAGTCCCGGGCGCGGCGCCCGGATCGCAAGGCGCGACGAGCGAGGATACCGGGAGTATCTGAGCGAGGAGCAACGCTGCGAGGCGGGATGCCCCGCCCGGGAGTCATGTCGCGAACCACTGGGAGGGGACACTAATGGCCAGCATCTTCTGGTTCGCCGACGGCGGAGGCACCGATCGCAAGACGCCCCCGGTCCTCGTCCGCTGGATTCGCACGCAGGCGCCCACCCTGATCGTCTATGGCGGCGACGTCTACAGAAAGGGGTCGCCGGCGGAGTACGAGCTCTTCTTCGAGCAGCTGGGCGGCAACGTGGCCGGCGTCTGCGAAATCGCGGGCAATCACGACTGGGACACTCCATCCAACGCGCCGTTCCCGGATCGGATACCGGTCGGGTACGAGGGTTTCTGGAGCCGTTTCCCGCCGCCGAAATCGGAGCAGCCGATCGATCGCACGAAGCGGGGCGGCGCGCGCTACGAGCATGTGAAGGACATCGCGGACTGGCGCCTGGTGTTCGTGGACACCGGTCCCTGCAACGACGAGCACTGGCCGGTGGGCGATCCCGAGCGGCCGCGATGGCTTCGCCGCGTGCTGCAGGAGAAGCCGGGCCGCGCGAAGATCGTCTTTGCGCATCACAGCCGCCTCAGCCGGGGCAAGCATGGCGACAACGACACGGTCAGGGCGCTGTGGGACTGCCTCTTCGACGACCACGGCGCGCCGCTGGCGGCGTTGACCGTCGGCGGCCACGATCACAACGCGACCTGGTACGAGCCCAGGCCGAAGGTCGATCCGGATCAACATATCGTGCCCATCGAGCGTGGGATCTTCGTGCACGTCAACGGCGCCGGCGGCCATGGGCACGACGAGACCAGCGGGGTCTTCACGGGGTTCTTCAGGCCGATCAGCGGAACGAAGCCGCAGTTCGCCGACGACGATCACTGGTGTGTCACGCGCATCGATCTGATCGGCCCGAAATCGGCCGACGTGTCGATCCTGTCGTTCGGCAAGGACGATCCGCCCACGGTGACTCAGCCGTCGGTGCTCAAGAAGTTCGAGATCCGGCTGTAGCTGCCGCACCGGGCACGTCGCACTGCACGTTGTACGTTGCACGTGGCACCACGTTGCACTTTGCACGTCGCCCGTAGCACGTGTCATGCTCCCTCCCTGTGCCCACCGCAGCTTCCTACCGCTTCGGTCCGTTCGTCGTGGACGGCGGGGCCTATCGGCTGCTGCGCGACGGGCAGAACGTCCCGCTGTCGCCCAAAATCATCGACCTGCTGCTGTTTCTCGCGGCGCGCCCCTCGGTGCTGGTGTCGAAGGACGATCTGTTCCGCGCGTTGTGGCCGGACGTC
This sequence comes from uncultured Acidobacteriota bacterium, assembly GCA_963717745.1. Taxonomy (GTDB): domain Bacteria; phylum Acidobacteriota; class Vicinamibacteria; order Vicinamibacterales; family 2-12-FULL-66-21; genus JACCXG01. The sequence continues at coordinate 66,902 of CAVQXJ010000027.1, read as the reverse complement.
GCGGTCACCGACAACGCGCTGACGCAGGCGGTGTCCGAGCTGCGACAGGCGCTTGGCGACGACCCGGCGAGCCCGACGTTCGTGCAGACGGTGGCGCGCCGCGGCTACCGCTTCATCGCCGCCGTCGAGCCGCTGGCTTCGGCGACCGCGGCCCCGGCTCCGCCGCCCGAGCCGGCGGCGCCGCCGTTGCCCACCGTCGCGGTGCTGGACTTCGACAACGTCAGCGGCGATGCGTCACTGGCCTGGCTCGCCTCGGGCATTGCCGAAACGGTGACCAACGATCTGCGCGGTACGCTGCGAATCATCGACCGTGCGAGGGTCACCGAAGCGGTCCGCGCCGTCGGACGCGAGCTCGTCCCGCTGCGGGAACTGCTCGGCATCGACCGCGCGGTCGTCGGCAGTTATCAGCGCGCCGGCGACCGGCTGCGGATCACCGCGCGGATCGTCGACGCCCGATCGGGCGAGTGCCTGGCGGACACGAAGGCGGACGGTCCTCTCGATCAGGTGTTCGACCTGCAGGATCGGATCGTGTCGCAGTTCATCGACGCGCTGGGAGCCGGGAGGCCGGGGCCGGCCGAGCGGCGCCACTATCGCGAGACCAGCAGCCTCGAGGCCTATCAGGCGTTCACGGAAGGGCGGGTGCGGCTCGAGTCGCTGGACGCGGCGGTGGTGCCGGCGGCGATCGCCGACTTCGAGCGGGCGGTGGCGCTCGATCCCCGATACGCGGCGGCGCAGGTCGGCCTCGGGAACGCCAGGTTCTTCCAGTACCAGATGTCCCGGGCGCACAGTCAGCCCGACGGCGCGCTGCTGGCCCGAGCCATCGATCACGTCCGGCGCGCGATCGAGCTCGAGCGCGATCTGGCCGAAGGGCATGCGACGCTCGCCTTTCTGCTCGTCAGCGCGGGACGCTCCGTGGAGGCGCTGGCGGCGGCGAGGCGCGCCACCGCGCTCGAGCCCGGCTACTGGGGGAACCAGTTCCGGCTGGCGCACGCCGCGTGGGGCGAGGAACGGCTGCAGGCGGTCGGCAGGGCCATCGAGCTCTATCCCGATTTTCCGTTCTCGCATTTCGAGGGCGCCATGGTCCACATCGCCCGCGGCACCCTCGACCGTGCCGAGTCGGTGCTGCGCGAGGGCACCATCGTTCAGGACCGTCAGGCCCACCTCAAACAGCGCTATCCGGCCAAGGGCCTGCACTGGCTGCTCGGACTGGTGCGGCTCGCGAGGGGCGACGCCGCCGAAGCGCTGCTCGAATTCGATCGCGAAATCGCCTCCGGCGCGGGGCAGTTGTACGCCCCCGAATTCGCGATGAACGCGCACGACGGCGCCGGATTCGCGCATCTGGCCACCGGCGACGCCCATGCCGCCGTGTCGCGATTCCGCCGCGCGCTCGCCCTGTTTCCCGACCACGCTCGGTCGCTGGTGGGCCTGGGCACCGCGCTCCGCCGCGACGGCGACCGTGCCCCCGCCGATGAGGCGTTCAGCCGCGCCACGGCCGCGATCGAATCGCTCCGTCGCGGCGGGCGGAGCGGCGAAGCCGCGATCGTCGAGGCGTTCCTGCTCGCCGTCCGGGACAAACGAGACGAGGCCGTGCTCGTGCTGCATCGCCTGCTCGACAAGGCGGAGTCCTCGTTCACCGGTTGGACCATCCCGGTGGAGCCGCTGCTCGATCGGTTGAGAGGGACAGCCGCGTTCGCCGGGGTGCTGTCCAAGCTCACCGAGCGCGCCCGGTAGCAGCTAGTGTCCCGGCCGCGACACGAGGTTTCAGCCTTCCTTCAGCACCCCTTCAGGACTTCTCACCGGTCCAGGCCCGATCATCCAGGGCATGGACGCCCCGACGATTGCCGCCCGCCGGTTCCACGGCCGCGCCGACAGCGAGCGGCGCCGTCCGGCCTGCGTGGTGAACGACATCCACTCGCGGCTGAACTCGACCACGGTCGCCCGGATCATCCGTCCGCGAGCCGCCGGCGAGCTGCAGGAGCTGGTCGCCGCCGCCGCCGGCGCCGGTCAGACTCTGAGCATCTGCGGGGGCCGCCATGCGATGGGCGGACAGCAGTTCGGCACTGGTTCGACCCTGGTCGACATGACCGGACTCAACCGGGTGATCGACGTCGACGCCGAACATGGGCTCGTGACCGTCGAAGCCGGCATCGACTGGGTCCAGCTGATCAATCACCTGCTGTGGACCTTCGCCGACCAGCCCGAGGCGTGGGGAATCATCCAGAAGCAGACCGGCGCCGATCACCTGACGCTCGGCGGCGCGCTCGCCGCCAACGTGCACGGACGCGGCCTCCGGCTGCGTCCGTTCGTCGCCGATCTCGAGTCGTTCACGGTGCTCGACCCGGCCGGCCATCCGCAGACCTGCAGCCGCACGACCAACCCGCGGCTGTTCGCGCTGGCGGCCGGCGGCTACGGACTGTTCGGGCCGGTGACGACGATGACGCTGCGGCTGCAGCGGCGGCAGAAGATCGAGCGCCGGGTGACGATCGTGAACGTCGAGGATCTGCCGGAGCTCTTCGACCGCCGCGTTCGTGAAGGCTACGAATTCGGCGACTGCCAGTTCGCGACCGACCCGACGTCGCGCGAGTTCCTGAGAGCCGGCGTGTTCTCTTGCTACCGGCCGGTGGCGCCCGACGTGCCGCTGCCCGAGCGACAACTGGCGCTCGGCGCCCCCGAATGGCGCCGCCTGCTCCGGCTTGCCCACACCGACAAGTCGCGCGCCTTCGCCGAGTACTCGCGCTACTACATGGCGACCGACGGCCAGCTCTATTGGAGCGATACCCACCAGCTCTCGGACTATCCCGAGTCGTATCACGACGATCTCGATGCCGAGCCCGGCACTCCTGCGAAGGGCAGCGAGATGATCACCGAGCTCTATGTTCCCCGTCTGCAGCTGGCGGACTTCATGGACGCGGTCCGCGCCGACGCGAAGCAGCACGCGGTCGACATCATCTACGGCACCATCCGGATCATCGAGCGTGATGACGAGACGGTGCTGGCGTGGGCGCGCGAGCGCTGGGCGTGCATCGTCTTCAACCTGCACGTCGAGCACACGGCCGACGGCATCGAGAAAGCCGCGGGCGATTTCCGTCGCCTGATCGATCGAGCCCTTCAGTTCGGCGGCAGCTACTACCTGACCTATCACCGCTGGGCGACCGCGCGGCAGCTGCTCGCCAGCCATCCGCGCATCATCGAGTTCCTCCAGGAAAAGCGCCAGTGCGACCCGCGCGGGGTGTTCCGCAGCGACTGGCTCACGCACCACGAACGCCTGCTCGGGAGCACATCATGAAGACAAAGACGTCGATCATCGGGACGCTCGCCATCGTCGTTCTCTCGGCGGCCATCACCGCCTCGGCGTCACCCCGCGAGAAGCATTCGCCCTACGTGCAGTCCGTGTTCGAGCTGGTTCTGAACGACGGGTCACGCGTCTATGGTCAGGTCGAGAAGGAGGACGGGGCGGAGATCCTCTTTCGCACGACCTCCGGCGCCGCACTCAGGACGCCGAAGGCGCGGATCGTCTCGATGCGGCCGGTGCTGGGGCGCATGGTTCGCGGCGAGTTCCGCCGCGAAGACCCGAACGACACCCGGCTCGCGTTCGGACCGACGGCGCGCTCCGTAGGGCGCGGGCAGGCTTACCTCGGCGTGTACCAGGGCATCGTGCCGTTCGTCCAGGTCGGCGTGACAGACCGATTTTCGATTGGCGGCGGGACGCCGCTGATATTCGCGTTCGACGACTGGGACCGGCCCTACTGGATCTCGCCGAAGCTGCAGGTCTACTCGGGAGAAACCGCCTCCGCCGCGGTCGGCGCGCTGCACGCGTTCGCCGGCGGCGAGAGCGTCGGCGTCGGCTACGCGGTGTTCACGAAGGAAAGACCGGGCGGCGCGTTCACCCTTGGCACCGGCATCGCCTACAGCTCGGATGGCGTCGCCGGCGCCGTGGCGATGGTCGGCGGCGAGGTGCCGGTCCGCCGCAACCTCAAGTTCATCACCGAGAACTACGTGTGGGACTCAACGTTGGTGACCTCAGGCGGCGTCCGCTTCTTCGGCGAGCGCCTGGCCGCCGACCTCGTGATCGCGGTCGCGGTCACACAAGGCACGGCGTTCGCCTTTCCAGTCGTGAATTTTGTCTATCGCTTCTAACTACTGCCCCGGTCCGCTGCCGCTGTTCGCGGACCGCTGTCCGCGGGTTCGCGGTTCGCGGGTTCGGGGGTTCGCGGCGGGATTCTGAAGACCCCGCCCTACATTCATTTCCCAATGGAGCGCGGCTGCGGGCCACCGACTTCGCCAACGTCAGCTTTCGCGAAGAAGCCAGCAGGTCGCGCAGCGCGTCCGGATCGAGTCGCCCCAGGCGCGCCAGCACGACCGGATGTTTCACGTAGTAGTCAGTGACGTAGTAAGTCTTCGGTTCCTCTTCGAGGAGGAGCTCCCGATCCCCTAATCGAGCCCTGACGACGAGGGTGTCGGGCTCGGCTGACGGGTGAGTGGCCACGCCGGCCATGAAGCAGCCAGCGACCTTCAATACCGGCGAGCCATCGTACTTCGCACCGGCTTCGACTCCAGGCAGCCGCAAGCCCAGTGTTCTAACGAGGTCGAACGCGGCCGTCGATCGTCGGCCTGGCTTCGGTCTCATCGACCCAAGTATAGGCACGCCGCCGCAAATTGCCCCGGACCGCGAACCCGCGAACCCGCGAACCGCGAACCCGCGACCGTGAGGGTATGCTCAATCGATGTCCCGAGTGCGGGTGGTCGTCGCCGGAGCGGGTCTGGCCGGGCTGACCGCGGCGCGGTATCTCGAGCGAGCCGGCGCCGAGGTCACCGTGGTCGAGGCGCGCGACCGCGTCGGCGGGCGGGTGCACACGTTACGCGGTTTCGCGCACGGTCAGCACGCGGAAGCCGGTGCGGACCTGATCGAGGCTCAACAGTCACTCGTGTTGGACGCCGCTGCCGAATTCGGCCTCGCGACCACCCGGATTCTGCGCAAGGGCTGGGGCTTTTACGGTTCGTCGCCCGGCGGCCGCATAGAAAGTGCGAACCCAGCCCGACACCTTCGAACGCGTCGGTGCACGGCTGGCGCCGCTGGTCGATATGTACAGGGCTGCAGGCAAGCGGTGGGATTCGGCGGTCGCCCAGTGGCTCGGACGTCAGTCGGTCGCCGACTGGATGGCGTCGTCACATCTCGATGCGGGGCTCGCCGCCGGCTTGCGAGGTCTGCGCGGGTTCTTTCTCGCTGACCCTGAGGATCTCTCGCTGCTGCAGCTGGTCGATCAGTTCGCGTCCGACGCGGTTCCAGGCGAAGCCAAGGTGTACCGCCTGCGCGACGGCAACGACGCGCTGCCGGCGGCACTGGCGGCCAGCCTGCGCGGCCGGGTCATCCTCGGCACCGCGGTGACGCGCATTGCGCGACGCGGCTCCGTGCTGCGCATTGGGATGGACGACGGGCGGGCGCAGCAAGTGAGCGCCGACTATGTCGTGATGGCGCTGCCGGCAACGACGCTGCGCAAGGTCACCTTCACGCCGGCGCTGCCCGAGCCGCAGCGGCGTGCAATCGCCGCCCTGCGGTACGGTCCGGCGACTCGCGTCCTGCTGCAGTTCGAGCGGAGGTTCTGGAAGAGGGTCGGCCATCCGGCCGGGTACGGCAGCGATCAACCGACCGGCGCGGTGTGGGACGGCAACGAGCAGCAGTCTGGACGAGCCGGCATCCTCAGTCTGCTGGCGGGCGGCAATGCCGCGCGCGACGTGCGCACCTTGATCCGCGATCAGGGGTGGCCCGGCCTGGTGCGACGGCTGTCCTGGCTCGGCCGGCCGTCGCGCCTGCTCGACGCGACGACCATTTCGTGGGATCGCGACCCGTGGGTCAGGGGAGGGTACGCGGTGTTCGATCCCACGTTCGACCCCGCCCTTCGCTCCTGGCTCGCACGCCCCGCCGGCCGCGTTGTCTTTGCCGGGGAGCACACGAGCGATCGGTGGCAGGGATATATGAACGGAGCAATCGAAACGGGGAAGCGCGCCGCCCTCGAAATCGCCGTGATGGGGAAGCTCAGACACGAGGCAATCGTTTGAGCCGCAGTCACGCGACTCCTCGCTTATCCCGTTGTCTCCGGCAGCTCCGCCAACCCCTCCCACGTGTCCGGGTCCTGTGATACCAGCGTCGAGAAGTAGAGCGCGACGTCGTCCGCCGGATACTTGGCGGTTACCTGCTCCACCGCCGCGCGCAGCTTCTCGGCTTCGGGCTTGACCACGGTCTCTTCCTTGATCAGCCCTTCCTCATGGGCGACGCCGAGCCCGTCGAGGAAGTCGGCCATCATCGGCCGCTGGCGTCCGAGGTGGTAATTGACCAGCGCGCGCGCGGCGACCGTGTCGGAAATCTGTGGCAGCCCGACGAGGTAGCGGGTCTTCTTGTCGATCGGCAGCTGCAGTACGCTCTTGGCGCGGAATTTCATCTGGGTCGCGATGCTGGCGCAGGCCTCGACCTGCTGTTCGGCTGACTGTTCGTCGCCCCAGAAGAGCTCGGCGGCGGCAGATCGGCGCTCCGCCGTCATGCGGCGCCAGATCTTCGATGGCCGGAAACCGCTGTAATCCTGAGTCATCCCCGAATCTTAGCAAACAGCCCAACATTCACCTCCCAGGACTCGTCTAAGCCCGACATGCCCGCACCATCCCTGATCGCGACCACCGTCCACGACCTGCGGTTCGGCGCGCGCGCCCTTCGCCGCAATCCGGGATTTGCCGCCATCGCCATCCTCACGCTCGCGCTCGGCATCGGCGCCAACGCCGCCATCTTCAGCGTCGTCAATGCGGTGCTGCTGCGGCCGCTGCCCTGGAGCGAGCCCGATCGCGCGATCATGATCTGGAGCAAGTGGACCGCCTTCGAAAAGACCTGGGTGGCGACCGGTGAAGTGGTCGACTATCGCCGGCGTGCGACCACGCTGGCCGAGGTGGCGGCGTGGGGCGACGGGCAGGTGAACCTGACCGGCGACGGCGATCCGGAACGGGTCGCCGCGGGCGGCGTGACCGCGAACCTGTTCTCGACTCTCGGCGTCGCGCCGCTCCTGGGACGGACCTTCAGCGCGGCTGAAGACGTGCCCAACGGTCCGCGTCTCGTCGTGCTCGGGCATGCGCTCTGGTCGCGCCGATACGCCGCCGATCCGAACATCGCCGGCCGCGCCATCCAGATCAACGGCCAGGCCTACGAGGTCACCGGCGTGATGCCGGACGACTTCGTCCTCCCCACCGATTATCAGAACCCCGCACCGAGCCAGTTGTGGCTGCCGCTTCAGATGGATCCCGCCAGCATGGACCACGGCAGCCACGGGCTGTTCGCCGCGGCGCGGCTGAAGCCTGGCGCGACGGTGCAGCAGGCGGCCGACGAGCTGCGTGGCATCGCCCGCGCGATGACCGACGAAGGGCTCTATCCCCGTCAGATGCAGTTCGACACGGTGACGGTCTCGCTCACCGACGAAGTCGTCGGTTCCGTCCGCCGCGCGATCTGGCTGCTGTTCGGCGCGGTGGCGTTCCTGCTGCTGATTGCCTGCGCCAACGTGGCGAACCTGCTGCTCGCGCGCGCCGAGGGACGCCAGCGCGAGATCGCCGTCCGCGCCGCGCTGGGCGCGAGCGGGTTGCGGATCGTGCGGCAGCTGCTCACCGAGAGCCTGGTCCTGACCGGCGCCGCCGCCGCGCTGGGCCTGGCGCTCGCGTTCGCCGGCGTGCGCTTCGTCGCCTGGTGGAATCCGGCCAGCGTGCCCCGGGTCGCCGCCGTGCGGCTCGACCTGATGGTCCTGCTGTTCACGGCGATCGTCGCGGTCATCACCAGCGTCGCCTTCAGCCTGGCGCCGGCGTTGCGCGCGCTGCGGGTCGATCTGACCGACTCGCTCAAGGACGGTGCGCAGGGCGCGTCGAGCGGCGGTGCGCGCCAGCGCTTCCGCAGCGGCCTCGTGGTCGTCGAGATGGCGCTCGCGGTGGTGCTGCTCGTCGGCGCCGGCCTGATGCTGAAAAGCCTGTGGTCGCTCCAGCGGGTCAACCTCGGCTTCGATCCGTCGCGCGTGCTGACCATGCAGCTGTCGCTGCCGGCAGCCGGCTATCAGACGCCGGAACAAGTCGTGAGCTTCTATTCGCGGCTCACCGACGACGTGCGCAGCCTGCCGGGCGTCGCGAGTGCCGGCGCGGTGCGCGCCCTGCCGCTCGCCTCGACGATCGGAGACTTCGGTCTTCGCATCGAGGGTTACACCCCCACCCCTGGAACCGGCGCCAAGGGCGACTGGCAGATCGCCACTCCCGGATATCTCGAGAGCATCGGCGAACGCGTCGTCCGCGGCCGGCCGATCACCGCCGCCGACCGGTCCGAGACGATGCTGGTCGGCCTGATCAACGAAGAGATGGCGCGGCTCTATTGGAATGGCCGCGACCCGGTCGGCGGGCGCTTCAAGATCGGCGGCGGCGGGGCCGACCGGCCCTGGGTCACCGTCGTGGGCATTGTCGGCAACGTCAGGCACAACGGCATCACCGAGACAATCAAGGAGAAGTTCTACGTGCCGCACACGCAGTGGCACAAGTCGCTCGGCAATGCGATTCGCAGCATGACCCTGGTCGTCAAGACCCAAGGCGATCCGCGCGGACTGGCCGGCGCGGTGCGGCAGTCGATTCGCACGCTCGATCCCAACCTGCCGGTCGCCGACGTCCGGACGATGGACGACGTGGTGGCGGCGACGTTGTCGGCGCCGCGGTTCACCGGGATGCTGCTCGGCGCCTTCGCCGCACTGGCGCTCGCGCTGTCGGCGATCGGCATCTACGGTGTTCTCTCGTATGTCGTCAGCCGGCGGACCCGCGAGATCGGCATCCGCCTCGCGATCGGCGCCGGTCGCGGCCAGGTGCTGCGGCTGGTGCTGGGCAGCGGGGTCGCCCTATCCCTTGTCGGCATCGTCATCGGGCTCGCGGCCGCGGCGTCGCTGTCGAGGCTGATGAGTACCCTGCTCCACGACGTCGAGCCTGGCGACCCCGCGACCTTCGCCGCAGTGGCCGCGACGCTGACCGCGGTCGCGATCGCCGCCAGCCTAGTGCCTGCATGGCGTGCGACCCGCGTGGATCCGGTGCGGGCGCTCAAAGCGGAATAGCGAATCACATCCCAAGCTCCAAGCTCCAAATCCCAACCACTCCCAACTCCCCAAGGAACTCCCAACTCCCAAGTCCCAAATTCGCTCGCGGTTGGAAGTTGGGGGTTGGGAGTTCGGTTTGGGATTTGGAAGTTGGGAGTGGTTGGGATTTGGAGCTTGGGATTTGGGATTTGATTCCATCGAGTACGATCCCTTGATGCCCCCGGATCGTCTCTTCACGCCGCGCTTCTTCGTGATGTGCGGCTTCACCTTCACCGTCTTCCTGTCGGCGTTCCAACTGCTTCCGACGGCGCCGTTCCACATCATCGACCTCGGCGGGTCGACGTTCGCGTCCGGCCTGTTCCTCGGTGTCCTGACGTATTCGTCGGCGTTCTCGGCTCCGTTGACCGGCGCGTATGCGGACCGGATCGGCCATCGCCGCATGCTGATCATCAGCAGCGCGGCGCTGTCGGTGTTCGCCGCGGCCTACGCGGTCATCACCGACTACCGGCTGATCCTGGCGCTCGCGCTCGTGCAGGGGGTGTTCTGGTCGGGGCTGCTGTCGGCGTCGTCGGCCTACATGACCCAGATGCTGCCGGAGCGTCGCCGCGCCGAAGGCATCGGCTACTGGGGGATGTCGACGATGGCGGCGGTGGCGGTGGCGCCGAGCGTCGGGTTCGTGATCTACAGGTACGGCTGGATCTGGCTCTGCGTGCTGGCGGGGGTCCTGAATCTGGTGATGCTCGGGATCGCCCTGATCCTCGACGAGCAGCCGAGGGTGGCGGCGTCACGCTCGAAAGGCGGCGGCCTGCTCGAGTGGCGGGTGCTGGTGACGTCGCTGACCTTGTTCCTGTATTCGTTCGGGTACGGCGGCATCACGAGCTTCGCGGCGATGTACGCCGATGCCAGCGGCACGACGCCGAAGGGCATCTACCTGACCGCGCTGGCGGTAGTGGTGTTGTGCACCCGTCCGTTCACCGGCCACCTGGGCGATCGGATTGGCCACAAGCGCGTATTCATCCCCTGCCTGGTGATGATCAGCGTCGGCCTGGCGTGTCTCGCGATCGGCGGCAGCCGGTTCTGGATGCTGACCTCGGCGCTGATCTTCGGCGTCGGGTTCGGCACCGCGTATCCGAACTACGTCGGCTACGTCATGCGCGGCGTGTCGGCGGAACGCCGCGGCGCCGCGTTCGGGGCGATTCTGGCGGCGTTCGACACCGGCATCGGCACCGGGTCGACGTCGATCGGCTGGCTGATTCAGCGGTTCGGCTTTCGCACCGCATTCGCGGTGGCGGCGGGACTGTCGGCGCTGGCGCTGCCGTACTTCCTGATGATCGACCGGGTGCACGGGGAGCGGCATGTCAACTCCCAACTTCCAACTCCCAACTCCCAAGGGAAGCCGCCCGACCTTCTGGGTGAAAGCCGCCAGTCCTAGCCGCGGGACGGGCCTTTCACCCCGATCTTCGACCGGCCTCCCTAGTTCTCCCTTTTCCCTTCCTCCCTTGACACGCGGGGTCTTTTCACCAGCCCGCTCTCTAGAACCCCACTCTCATCCCGAGATCGATCCTCCGTCCCGGCATCGCCGCGGTCGGCTGCAGGAAGAACGGCGACGTCATGACGCCCGAGTAGCCGATCGGTGTGACGCTGTTCAGCAGGTTCTGCGCCGAGGCGAACAGCTCGATGCGGATCCGCTTGTTCTCGGCGCCGCCGCCCATCAGCCCACCGAGCAGGTCGCCGGCGCTCCCGCCACCGCCCACCCGCTGGATGATCATCGGGCCGGCGCCGCCCGGGCCGGCAGCGCTGCGGTCGCCGAACCCGAACGTGTAGCTCAAACGCGCCGCGAGGTCCCACGATCCCTTGCCGACGGCGCTGTTGCGGCCGACTCCGGCCGGGCGATCGTTGAACACGGTGTCGCCGTTGTCGTCGCGCCCCGTGGTGAGGTTGTAGCGGGTGCCCGACCGCGCCGAGCTGGTGAGGCCCAGACGGAACCGGTAGGGCAGCGGGAGATTCACGACCGCGCTGGCCGTGTGGCGGGGAATGCCGGCCGCCGGGCCCCAGTCCGCGGCCAGCTGGTAGCTATCCGCTGGAAGGCTGAACGCGCCGTCCGCGTCGTTCTTCTGATCGACGAACGAGTAGTTCGCAAAGATCATGATCCGCCGCCCCGGCACGTTGATGTTGAGGCCGGTGTGCATCTGCGTGCCGCGTACCCGCGCGGTGGACTCCACCTCGGTCACGTTCCCGACTGCCGCATCGGGACGGATGCCGTTCAGCGGCGCGTTGGTGTTGCGACCACGCAGCCGGTTGGAGCCGGTCATGTGCATCAGGTTCAGGTTGAGCCCGATCACCGGCGACAGCTGCTGCGACACGCCGAGGTTCACCATGTTGCGGCGAGGCATCGCCAGCGAATCGGCCAGCAGGTACTTGCTGGTCGGCAGGACGTCGGACCGGCCGCCGTCGAATGGATTGGGATACCCGGGGCTGAGGACGACGAGATCGGTCTGGCGGATGCCGTCGACGCGCAGCGTCTGCTCGTAGACCTCCGCCTCGAGCCAGTCGTAGAAGATGCCGCCGCCGGCCCTGACGGTCGTCTTGCCGCTTCTGAACGGCGACCACGTCAGCCCGCCGCGCGGCGCCAGGTTGAAGCGGTCGCCGAGGTGGGTCTGCACTTCGTGGCGCAGTCCGGCGCTCAGCGTCAGGTTCCGGCGCGCCCGCCAGTCGTCCTGCACGAAGAGTCCGGCCTGCCAGTGCGAGTAGTCGACCAGCGGATCGCCATCGCGCCGGGTGTAAGTCGAGGCGATCCCGGCCTGATAGTCGGCGAGGCTGGCAAACGTGAAGGTGCCGAGATAATTGGAGCGGTTGTCGCTGCGATAGCGGCCCCCCTCGACCAGCGAGCCGAACCGCACCGCGTGCCGCCCACGCGCCCAATCCACGTTGGTGGCCCATTCGATCTCGGTGGCGGTGCGGCCGCCGTCCTGCTGGGCGCCGCCAGACGTGAAGGCGTCGAGCACGCGGATCGCCGGCTGCTCGAGGAAGGCGGCCGATTCGGTGTCCGCCCATCGCACTTGCAGCCGCGATTCGCCGAACCAGGCGCGGGCCAGCGGTCCGCTTTCGGCGAGCCGCAGCATGCTGTCGCGCGACGTGCGCCTGAAGGCGCGATCGTCGAGGTCGAATCCGCCGACGCCGAGGTTCTGCTGATCGCTGTCGTTCTGCTGGAACATCGCGCGCAGCGTGTGCGACTTCGACAGCGCGTGATCGACGCGGCCGGTGAAATTGATCCGATCGCTCGGACGCCGCACCGTGTCCGTGCGCCGGCCAGACGACGTGGCGGCGAAGATGTTGGCCGAGTCGTACAGGGTGGCGCCGCCGAGCGACAGTGAGAACGAGGTCCGCTCCTTCAACAGGGTCCCGCTGAGATTGAACGTGTACTGCTGATTCCGCTCGGGTCCCTTCTCCTGCTGGAACGCATTCCGCGCGTTGAGCGCGTCGTCGCGGAACGTGACGTCGGCGCCGCCGCGCAGCGGTCCGAGGCCCGGCTGGGTCGAGAGGTCGACGAACATCATGCCGCCGCCGTGGTTCTCGGCCGCGAACATCCCGCTGGCGAACCGGATCGAGCGGATCTGCGATTTCGGTGGCAGCTTGCCGCCGCGGAAGCCGTCGACCCGGATCGTGCCACCCGGCCCGGCCATCTCCTCGAGCACCGCCTCCATTTCGTCGGGATCGTCTGGCAGCGCATCGATCTGTTCACGCGTGAGCACCGTGCCGAAGCGATCGCTCCTCGGATCGGAGGCGCTGGTCTGCGGATCGCGGCCGACCGCGACGCTCTCGTCGATCTTGCGGATCGCGAGCGTCACCTCCTTGCGGTTGTCACCCGCCCGCACGCGAAGCTCCGGGGTGATGTGCGGTTCGAAACCGGGAAAGGTGACCTCCAGACGATAACGCCCGGGCGCAAGGCCGCTCGCATGGGCGACGCCTTGTCCATCGGACATGACCTGTGAGGCAGTATTCGGAGCTGCGCTCCCCGCCGCTGCCGTGTCATCAGCTCGGGTGAGCTGCACGGTCGCGCCCGGGATCACCGCGCCGCTCGGGTCCTTGACCGTGACCCGCACCGTTCCCAGCTGTTGCGGCCGCGTCTGGGCGTCCGCCGCTGTGACGGCGAGCGCCAGGATCCACAGTCCGAGCAGCCCGTGCGCCAGCGGGGCACCGAGGGCGGGGCGGGGGGGATAGGGTTGGGGAGGGCGGAGGGGATGGGGTGCCGCTGCGTTTCACGAATGGAGCCTGAGTGCGTCTGACGTTCATGGTCTGGCCCTCAGCCCTCGAACTTCTTCGCGTCGATCTTGGGATTGACCTTGACCTTGCCGACGGTCCACTCCTCGTTGGTCGATCCGGCGGAGGCCCGCCGGATCTTGTGCGGGAACTTGATACCGCCGACCTCACGCCAGTCGTCGAAGAACAACGTGAACTCGACCATCGCGGGGGGCTGGCTGCGCAGCTCCTGCATCTGCTTCTCGGCGGCCTCGCGCGCCTGTTTCCGCTCGTCTTCAGTCATCTCGCGCCGCTCGGGGCCGGGCGCGCCCCGGCCGGCTCGGCCCGGGCCTCCGCCAGGAGGGCCACCGGCCGTGATCATCCGCGGCTGCGGACCCTGATAGGTGACCATCAAAGGCAGGTGGCTCTCGCGGTCGATGAACAGCCGGGCGCTGAAGCCGTCGGCGTTTTTGGCGTCGATCACGTCGGCCTTGCCATCCGGCGACTCGGCCTCTCCGGCGTAGGTGTATTCGGCCGCGAGCGCCGGATGCGTGGACGCGAACCAGCCGAGCATCAGCCGCGAGATATCCACCCGCGCGTTGCGCAGCATCTGCTTGTCGATGCGTTCCTGCTCCTCGGGTGTCGGCTTCTCACCTGACGGCATCGGCCCGCCGGGGCCGGGGCCCATCCGGATGACCATCGCCCCACCAGCCATGGAGGTCGCGTTCGCCGGACGGATCGCCTTGTCGCCGACGAAGCCGCTGCTCATCGCCATCGACATCGGGCCGGAGCCGACCTCAGATCGCACGTACTTGTCGGGCAGCTCCAGCAGGATCTCGACCTCGGAGGTCATTTGCATCGTGTTGACGTTCCGCTGCACCGAGGCCTCGACCGAGAGCGTCTTCAGCGCGTCGAGCTTCTTGTCGCCGATGGCTTTGCGGGCGGCCGTGAGGACGTCGGTGGCCTTCCCGTCTCCGGCCGCCCCGGTACCGCCAGTGCCGAGCACCAGCGCGAGCGCACAGGACAGCGCGATTCGATTTTTCATGTCGTGGGACCTCATTGATTGGCGGGGTCGGACTGGCCGATGAAACCCCGCGTGTCAAGGGTCGCCCTTCTCCCTTCTCCCTTGACACGGCGGGGTCCGTCATCAGGCCGCCTCCGCTGCTGCAAACATCTGACGACCGATGATGGCGGTTCGAACCGGGCCAATGGTTAAGGCTGGGCAAAGAAATTGTTAAGGACGTAAAACCTGCGGTTCAGGCCAATTTCCGGCCGGAATCTGCGTGTAGACTCGTCCCATGCGAGGCCGGTTCAGGCCGCCGGCGATGGTCGTCGCGGCCGCCCTGCTCGGATTGATCGTGCTGCTCGCGACGCTGCAGTACCGCTGGCTGGGGCGGATCAGCGCCGCGGAGCGCGAGCGGATGACCACAACGCTCACCGCCCGCGGCAATGCGCTCGCGCTCGATTTCGATCGCGAGCTGACGCTGGCGTACATGCTGTTTCAGGCCGAACCCGGTCTGCCCGGCGTCGCCGCCGATCAGAGCCTTCCGACGCGCCTGACCAGCCGCTACGAGCGCTGGCAGGCGACCGCGCGGTATCCGAAGTTGATCCGCGACATCTACGTCGCGACCGCCGAGGTGAACGCCCCCGCCACGCTGCAGCGTTTCGTTCCCGCGACGCGGGTGCTCGAACGGGTCGACTGGCCCGGCGCACTGGCGCCGCTTCGTGCGCAACTGGCGGACACGCGCGAAGAGAAGACGCCGAGCGGATCGATGGTGGTGCGGATGATGACGCCCGCGGTCTGGGAGCAGGGCCCGGCGATTGTGGTGCCGAACGCGTCCCCTCCGCTCCTGTTCTTCAACACCGCGGCGCCGCACGGTGCGCGGCTGTCTCCAGTCGCCTCGATCTCGTACATCGTCTTACTCCTGGATCGCCAGGTCATGACCGGCGAGATGCTGCCGACGCTCACGACCCATCATTTCCGCGACGACCCCGAGAACATCCGCTATCAGCTCGCGGTGGTCGAGGCGGCCGCCGGGGCGCCGGTCTACCAGTCCACGCCGGCGTTCTCGCCGGATGCCACGACCCGGGCTGATGCGGCGGCCGAGCTCTTTCAGGTGCGGCCGCAGGAATTCCCGGAGCTCGTGGCGGATGTCCGCCGGTTCTCGGCGCTGACGGGTCCCGGCGCCACCGCCGGGATGCAGACCTTCACGACGTTCACGCTGCCAGTCGACGGTCATGGGGTCCCCGTAACCGGGACGGCCGCTCCTGGCGCGCGCGCGACCCGATCGCTCTCGCAGGTGATCGTGCGCGAGGGGCGTTCGCCGGCAGCGGTGGCCGGCCAGGTCGGAGCGATCCGCGATCGAGGTTGGGTCGCTGGCGTCACCGGTCCCCGTCCGGTGGTGTCGCCGAAATGGCGGCTGCTGATCAAGCATCCTGCCGGATCGCTCGAGGCGGCGGTCGAGAGTGTTCGCCGCCGCAACCTGCTCGTCAGCACCAGCATTCTCGGCGTGCTCGGGGCGAGCATGATGCTGATGGCTGCGTCGATGCGCCGCTCGCAGGAGCTGGCCCGCCAGCAGATGGAGTTCGTCGCGACCGTGTCCCATGAGTTGCGGACTCCGCTGGCGGTGGTCCGCGCCGCGGGCGACAACCTCGCCGACGGCGTCATCAAAGACGAGGCGCAGGTGAGGAAATACGGCGAGCTGGTGCGGAGCGAAGGGCGGCGGCTCACCGAAATGGTCGAACAGATCCTGGAGCTCGCCGGCATTCATTCCGGTCAGCGGCCGCCGGCCGTCGCGCCGGTCCACATCGCCGCGCTGTTTGATGCGGTGTTGCGCTCGTCGGCCACTCTGATCGAGTCGGCGCACCTCGACCTCCAAGTCGATATCCCTGCCGATCTGCCACCGGTCGCAGGCGAAGAGGCCGCGCTGCGCCGCGTGTTTCAGAACCTGGTCGGCAACGCGATCAAGTACGGCGCCGAGGGACGGTGGATTGGAGTCGAGGGGCGCCGCTCCGGCTCCGGGGTGAGCGTAACCGTCAGCGATCGCGGCATCGGAATCGCGCCCGCGGACCAGGCGCGGATCTTCGAGCCCTTCTACCGTGCCGCCGACGTCGCCGCCGCGCAGGTGCAAGGGGCCGGCCTCGGGCTCAGCCTCGTGCAGCGCATCGTGCAGTCCCACGGCGGCCGGATCGGCGTGAAGAGTGCGAAGGGTACCGGCAGTCAGTTCACCGTCTGGCTGCCCGCGGCCAGCCAGCAGGCAGCAGGACAGCCCTCGTCTCTGGGGACCGAGGCCGCGTCGTCTGCCTCACGCCTGTCGTGAGGCGCGTATTGCTCGTCGAAGACGAGCCCGGCCTCGTCTTGACGCTCACCGATCGACTCACTCGTGAAGGGTACGCGGTCGAGACCAGTGCCGACGGCGAGAGCGGGCTCGAACGGGCGGCGTCGAACCAGTTCGATCTCATCCTGCTCGATGTGATGCTCCCGCGCATGAACGGTCTCGACGTTCTGCGCGAGCTGAGGCGCCGCGGCACCGACACCCCGGTGATTGTCCTGACCGCCCGCGGCCAGGTCGTCGACAAAGTGGTCGGCCTCAAGCTGGGCGCAGACGACTACGTGACCAAGCCGTTCGAAATGATGGAACTGCTGGCGCGGATCGAAGCCAAGCTGCGGCGGACCCCGGTGAGTGCGCGGCCCGCCGACGGTTACCAGTTCGGCGGCATCGCCATCGACTTCCGCAAGGCCGAAGTCACCCGCGACGGCCAGCCGATCGAGCTGGCGGCCCGCGAGTTCCAGCTGCTGCGCTACTTCATCGAGCACCGCGGCGCCACGCTGACCCGCGAGGAGCTCCTGAACGAGGTCTGGGGCTACAACGCGATGCCGTCGACCCGCACCGTCGACGTCCACGTCGCCTGGCTGCGCCAGAAGCTCGAGCCGGTCGTGAAACACCCGCAATACATCCTCACGGTCCACGGCCTCGGCTACAAGTTCGCAGGGTAGTTCGCGGTCCGCGGTCCGCGATCCGGAGGGAGGGTCAGACCCGCTCTGGCCGTTGAGGGCATCCGCCGACTGTTCGGAAGCTCATCAGTGCACAAAATCTCACCGGCGGCCGTCCATTAGAACGGCGTATCATCTGCCACTCACGTAATAGGGGTAAACGCCCGAAAGAGAGACGGGCACCCAAGGCGGGTCCATGATTTACCAGGACTTCGACCTCCTGATCGACCGCAGCGGCGAAAAGCTTCGCGCGCAGGTGCTGAATTCACCAGCGGGCCAGGCGACGGCCGAATTCTGCCTGCCCTTCTCCGACGACAAGCTCGAGAACTTCCTGCTCCGGCTCGGGCGGACGCGGCGTCAGACCCGCCGCGTCGAATCGCAGGAGATGAACACCGCGAAGACGTTCGGCGCCTCCCTGTTCGACGCCGTCTTCAGCGGCGACGTCAAGGCGTGCTTCCGCAGCAGCATCGACGAGGCCCGCCGCCAGAACGCCGGCCTTCGCATCCGCTTGCGCCTGGGCGATCCGAGCGTGGTCGACATCCCGTGGGAGTTCCTGTACAACCGCTCCGTCAATCGCTTCATCGCGCTGTCGGTCCACACGCCGCTCGTCCGCTACATGGATCTGCCGGAGCGGATCCAGCCGATCGCCGTCAAACCGCCGATCCGCGTGC
Organism: uncultured Acidobacteriota bacterium; assembly: GCA_963717745.1. Classification (GTDB taxonomy): domain Bacteria; phylum Acidobacteriota; class Vicinamibacteria; order Vicinamibacterales; family 2-12-FULL-66-21; genus JACCXG01. The sequence goes on along the minus strand of CAVQXJ010000027.1, from coordinate 48,912 downwards.
TGGTGATGATCTCCAGCCCGAGCGACTTTCAGCCGCTGGACGTGGAGGGGGAATGGGCGCGGCTCAATGAATCGCTCGCGGATCGGGTGGCCGCCGGGCAGCTCGCGATCGAGCGGCTGGAGGCCGCCAGCCTCGAGGCGCTGCAACGCCGGCTTCGACGCCAGACCTACCACATCTTTCACTTCATCGGGCATGGGGAGTTCGACCAGGCCCAGCAGGAGGGCGTGCTCGTCCTCGAGGCCGAGAACAAGCGTGGCCACAAGGTCGACAGCCAGTTCCTCGGCATGCTGCTCCACGATCACGAGTCGCTCCGGGTCGCCATTCTGAACGCCTGCGAGGGCGCCAGAACCTCCCGCACGGATCCGTTCGCCGGATCGGCACAGAGTCTCGTCCAGCAGGGCATCCCCGCGGTCATCGCGATGCAGTTCGAGATTGCGGACGACGTGGCGAGCCGGTTCGCCCACGAGTTCTACGGCGCCCTCGCGGACGGGTACCCGATCGACGCCTCGCTCACCGAGGCCCGCAAGGCGATCTTCGCCGCCGGCCGTGAAGTCGAATGGGGTACGCCGGTGCTCTACCTGCGCGCTCCCGACGGTCGCATCTTCGACATCGAAGCGGCGAAACCGCAGCCCGATGGCAGCAGCCTGAAGGGGATCGACAGTGCCAACCATTTCCCCGACGACCGGCTCGCGCACGATGTCGTCGCCGCCGCTCACGCGGCGTTCGCGGGCGGCCAGCGCCTGCAGGCACTCGACATGCTTCGCCGGTTCGATCCGGCGAGTCGTGAGATCACCGACGCGCTGCGCGATCTGACGATTCAACACCAGCACCTGATCGACGAAGGGCGCCGCACCGTCCGCGAGAAGCTCGAAGGGCACCTGAAAGCGGCGGCGGTGCTGCTGGCCAACGGCCAGTTGACCGAGGCGTGGGGCGAGGCGTGCGACGCACTGCAGGTGGATGGCACCGACAAGCGGGCGATCGCTCTCGAGGGGCGGCTACGCAAGGTCCTCGACGACCAGGCGGCGCGCGACTTCGCGCGCGGGCAGGACGAAGAGGCCCGGCGCGCGGAGGCGGAGCGGGCGCGGGACACGGAACGCGCCGACGCACTGACTCGCTCGCGACGGGCCATCGAAAACTCCATGGCCTCCGGCGATCTCGACCACGCCGAAGAAGAGCTGAAGCGAATCGACGAATCGTACGACGCCGGCGCCGAGTTCGCGGACCTGCGGGCGCACGTCCTGGACCTTCGCCATCAGGTCGAGCGGCGGCAGGATCAGCTCGCCGACGACGCGATCGCGCAGGCGCGGCTGGAGTTCGCGGAAACACCAGCGGCGGCGGTGGAACGGCTCGAGCGGTTCTCTCCGCCGCACCCGCGGGTCACCGCGGCGCTGCGCGAGCTGCGGGATTGGATTGCCGAGCAGAACGACCGCGCGCTCCGCGAGGCCGAGCGCCGCGGCGAGGAAGCGCGCGAGCGGCAGCGGACGAAGGAGCAGCGGCGCCGCGATCTGCAGCAGGCGGTCGAGCGGATTCGCGGCTATCTCGATCGCGAGGAGCTGACCGAGGCGGCCGCCGCACTCGACGCGGCCGAAGCGACCTTCGGATCCGCCAGTATTTTCCAGGAGTTCCGCGCCCGGGTGAACGCGGCCGAGCGAAGGCAGCAGCACGACGATGCCGCACGCTCGGCGATCATGCACGGACAGAACCTGGCCGCGGCCGGCGACGTCGCCGGCGCGGTGCGCAAGCTGGAAACGTTCGGGCCCGGTCATCCGGAGGTCGACGAGGTGCTCGAGGCGCTGCGCCAGGAGCAGCGTCGGCTGTCGCGTCGGCTGAGCCCCGCACGGCTCCGCGCCGCGGTCGCGGCGGCCGCACAACCGCGGGTGCTGCTCGCCGCGGCGATCGTGATCGTGGCCGTCGCCGCTACGCTCTGGCTCGGGCCTGGCGTCGTCGCGAGATGGAAGCAGCGGGGGGTCTCACCACCGGCGGCGCCGCCTGTCGGCGACCGCGACCGGCCGCGGGCGCCCGACGCTACCGGCGTGCGAGCCCCGACATCGCCAGCCGAGGCGCGGACTGCCCCTGCGCCACCCGACACCACCTCGGTGTCGGCGGGCCAACCAGCCGGCGCGACAACGGAGGCCACCACCATCCGTCCAGAGCCCACGGCTGTTCCTCCGGCGCCAGAAGCCGCTCCACCGCCGTCGCCCGTGAAGCCCGCAGCCTCCAACGAGCGACTGGTGGCGGACAGGAACCGGATTCGGGCGCACCTGGCGAAGCGGGAGACCGAGGAGGCCCTCTCGACGCTGATGGGAGCGCTCGGCTACGCGCCGCAGGACCAGGCATTGCGTTCCGTTGCCGCGAAGGTCGTTGAGCAGGCGCGCGGCCGGGTCGCAGGCGAGCGCTCGCGGGCGCTCAAGCAAGGCGCGTCGGGACTCGGGAAGTTCAAGCAGGCGGAGGACATGGCCGAGCGGGCCGGTTCGCTGTCCCGCGAGGGCGACGCCGTGGCTTCGGCGCGCGCGTATCTCGGCGCCGCCGCTCTCTTCGCCAGCTGTGTGACGGGCGCGCCAGCTGTAGTGCAGGCTCGCCCCATCCCGCGACCATTCGAGGGACCGGCGCCTGCCGCGGAGACCTCGTCGACCTCTTCGACTGAGCCTGGTCCCGCGGTCACCCCGGCGATCCGCGAACCGCCGCCGCCGCGTCCTCAGGCCTCCGCTCCCTCGGTCGACCCCGTGATCGAGGCGTACGCCGAAGCGATGAGCCGAGGTGATCGCGCCGCCCTGCTCGCTGCCTATCCGACCGCGCCGGAGGCGGTCCTGTCAGTGCTCGGGAAGAAGGGCGCCGACTACAACATGCGGATCCGGATCACCCGGATTGCCTCGGATGCCACCAACCGACAGCATGTCTCGGTGGTCGTGTTCCACGAGTTCACGCGCTCCGACCAGAAAGAGCGATCGGAGAACCAGGTGCTCGTGCTCGAGCCAAAGGGCGACTCATGGGTGATCGTCCAGATCCTGCGGCGTTGAGCAGCGTTCTCCCTTTTGCCTTCTCCCTTCTCCCTTGACCGCGGGGTTTCATCACCCTGTTAGAATCCGCCGGTGCAGGTCTGCGACGTCCACTGCCATTTCTTCTCGTCACGGTTCCTGGAAATTCTCGCGAAGGACCGCCGTGACATTGCGCCAGGCGATCATGCCGCGGTCGTCTCGACGCTGCTCGGCTGGGATCCGCCGGGGCCGCCCGGCGCGCTCGCCGATCGCTGGGTCGCCGAGCTCGATCGGCATCAGGTCGCGCGCGCCGCGCTGATCGCCAGCATTCCCGGAGACGAGGAATCGGTGGCGGCGGCGATCGCCCGCCATCCGGCGCGGCTGGTCGGCTTCTTCATGCTCAACCCGTCGGCGGCCGACGCCGCCGAGCGGCTGCTGCGGGCCCTCAGCGACTGGAAGCTGCGCGGCGTCTGTCTGTTTCCCGCCATGCACCATTACCGCCTGGACGACGAGCGGGTGACCGCCACGTTCGAAGTGGCGGCGTCACGCGGCGCCGTGGTGTTCGTGCATTGCGGGGTGCTGACCGTAGGAGTGCGGAAGAGGCTCGGTCTGCCGTCGCCGTTCAACCTGCGGCTCGGCGATCCGCTGGCGCTCGCGACCGTCGCGGCGCGCTTTCCGAAGGTGCCGGTGATCATTCCGCACTTCGGCGCCGGCTTCCTCCGCGAAACACTGATGGCGGCCGATCAGTGCCCGAACATCCACCTCGATACCTCCAGCACCAACGGCTGGGTGAAATACCATCCCGGCCTCACGCTCGAAGCGGTCATGCGTCAGGCGCTGGAGGTGGTCGGACCCGATCGGCTGCTCTTCGGCACCGATTCGTCGTTCTTCCCGCGCGGCTGGCAGCGCCAGATCTTCGAACAGCAGAAGGCGACGCTCGATGCGATCGGCGTCGCGCCGGAGGCGCAGGAAAAGATCTTCTCGGGCAATTTCCAGCGGCTGTTCGGGTAACCCCTCGGCTCGACGCGACGGTGCTTGGATCAGCCTCGAGCTGGCTCGCCGCGCTGCTTTTAACAGGAGGCAGGAGGCAAGCTTTTTCGAAACAAAACCTCCGATCTCCTGCCTCCTGTAAAACCGGCTGGTAGCTACACGTCGCTGATCCAAGCAGCCAAGCGCCGCGAATAGCGAAGAAGCGTCAGGCCCCACTAAAGGAGCAAACGCGTGATTCGGAACGTGATCGTCGGCGTGTTCACAGTAGTCGCGGCGGCACTCGCCGGCGCCAGCGCGATGGTGTCGCAGGGCCAGCCGGCCGCGCCCGCAGACCTGGTGCTGTTCAACGGCAAGATCGTCACGCTGGAAACGCCGGCGGAGGTGCGCGCCCTCGCGGCGCGCGATGGGCGCATCGTCGCGCTCGGATCGGACGCCGACGTGAAGCGGTTCGTTGGGCCGGGCACCGAGGTCATCGACGTTGGCGGGCAGCTGGTGATCCCCGGATTCATCGAAGGGCACGGGCATTTCAACGGGGTCGGGCAGGCGCAGCTGCAGCTGAACCTGATGAAGGCCGCCAGCTGGGACGAGATCGTGGGGATGGTCGCCGCCGCGGTGAAGCAGGCGAAGCCGGGGCAGTGGATCTACGGGCGCGGCTGGCATCAGGAGAAGTGGAAGGCGCCGCCGGCTCCGAGCGTCGAAGGGTTCCCCACGCACGACACGCTCAGCCGGGTGTCGCCGGACAATCCGGTGCTGCTCACCCACGCCAGCGGTCACGCCAGCTTTGCCAACGCGAAGGCGATGCAGTTGTCGGATGTCGACGCCGCCACGCCGAATCCCGCGGGCGGGGACTTCCTCAAGGACGCGACCGGCAAACCGACCGGAATGTTTCGCGAGACCGCGTCGCGGCTGATCCGCGCCGGCACCGGCGAGCCCGACCCCACGCCCGCGGAAGCGGCGGCGCGCGGGCGGCGCATCCTCGAGCTGGCCTCCGCCGAAGTCGTGTCCAAGGGGGTGACGTCGTTCCAGGACGCCGGCTCGAGCTTCGCCGAGGTCGATCTGATGAAGACGATGATCGACGAGGGGAAGATCGCCAACCGCCTGTGGGTGATGCTGCGCGTCGGGAACCAGGCGCTCGCGGCGAACCTCGCGAAGTACAAGACCATCGACTACGGCGGCGGCTTCCTCACCGTCCGTGCGATCAAGAGGTCGATCGACGGCGCGCTCGGCTCGCGCGGCGCGTGGCTGCTCGAGCCGTACGCCGACAAGCCCGATGACACCGGCCGGAACACCACACCGGTGGCGGAGATCGCCGAAACCGCGAAGCTGGCGCTCGAGCACGGTTTCCAGCTGTGCGTCCACGCGATCGGCGACCGTGCCAATCGCGAGACGCTGAACATCTTCGAAGAGGCGTTCAAAGGGCGCGACGGCCGGAGCCTCCGCTGGCGGGTCGAGCACGCGCAGCACCTCCACCCCGCCGACATTCCCCGCTTCGGCAAGATGGGCGTGATCGCGTCGATGCAGGGCGTGCACTGCACCTCGGACGCCCCATACGTCCTCGCGCGGCTGGGCGCCCGGCGCGCCGAAGAAGGCGCCTATGTCTGGCAGAAGTTGATGCAGTCCGGCGCGCTCGTCACCAACGGCACGGATGCGCCGGTCGAAGACGTCAGCCCGATCGCCAGCTACTACGCCACCGTCAGCCGCAAACTGAGCGACGGCTCGGTGTTCCATCCCGATCAGCGAATGAGCCGGATCGAGGCGCTGAAGTCCTACACCGTCAACCCGGCCTACGCCGCGTTCGAAGAGGAGTCGAAGGGGACGCTGAAGGTCGGGAAGTACGCGGACGTGGTGGTGCTGTCGAAGGACATTCTCACGGTGGCGGAAGCGGAGATTCCGTCGGCGGAGGTGCGCTACACGGTCGTGGGGGGGAAGGTCAAGTACCGCGCGAAATGAGCGCGGTATCTCAAATCCCAAGCTCCAAATCCCAAGCTCCAACCACTCCCAAATCCCAACCTCCAACCATTCCCAACCGCCAAGTCCCAAGCCATTTGGGATTTGGGTATTGGGAGTGGTTGGAGCTTGGGATCTTGGAGCTTGGGATTTGAGTGGCTACCTCGTCGTGACCGGCCGCGCGCCGCGCGGCGCGGTCTGCTGCGGCGGGACCTTGCGGCGGTACTGATCGAAGAACCTCGTCACCGCCTTGTGGAAGCGCTCGTTCAGCGCGCTGCCGCTCTCGCCCGGCACCGGACCGAGCCGGCTCCATGACGCCTGGGCCTGCCGCACGTCTTCGGCCATCGTCCGCCACTTCGATTCTTCGCCGGCGCGGCCGCCGATGGTGTTCGAGGCGAGCGCTTCGCGCAGCATGTCGGCCAGGGCCTGGGAGGAATTGGCCGGCGGTGGTGCCGCTTCGTTCAGGAACCCTTCGACCCGGGTCACCAGCTTCTCCATCTTCTGGCGGTTCGGCTCGATGTCGAGCTCGGTGCCCTTGAACGCCTCGGGATGGGTCAGCAGCGTGCGCTCGAGCGCGCCGACGAAGCGGGCGCTGAGCGGATCCGCGCCCTGGCGCACCACCGGTGTGGATTGGTTCCAGCGGCTGCGAAGCGAGCGGACCTGTTCGAGCAGGGTGGCCGGATCGGCGCCGTTCAAGCCGCTGCCTTCGGCCGGCCCCAGCGCCTCGAGCTCGGCGACCAGCTGTTCGCGATCGGCCTGCTTCGACTCGAGCTCGATCTCGTCCCGCCGCTTGTAGCGATCGAAGAAGGTGTCGGCCGCGGTGCGGAAACGCTGCCACACCGCTTCCGACTTGTTGCGCCGGACCGGACCGATGTTCTTCCACTCGGTCTGCAGCCGGCGGATTTCCGAGGCCGCGCGCTCCCAGTCCTTCGAGGTGGCGAGCTCCTCGGCTCGCGCGCACAACGCCTCTTTCTGGGTGAGGTTGGCCGACCAGGTTTCCTTGCGCTCGGCGAGATCGGCGTTTCTCCGGGTGAAGAACCGGTCGCACGCGTCGCGGAACTGTTTCCAGGTGGTCTTGGTGTCCTGGCGCGGCACCGGACCGACCTGCTGCCACTCTGCCTGCAGCTTCTTCAGCTCGTCGGCGGTCTTGATCCAGTCGGTGGAGTCGGCGATCTCCTCGGCGCGGGCGATGAGCGCGAGCTTCTTGTCGAGATTGCCCTTGCGCTCCTCGTTGCGGTGCGAGAAGAACTCGCGCAGCCGGGCCTGGACCGGATCGGCGGCTTGCCGGTAGCGATGCCAGAGGGCCTGGGCCTGGGCGCGCGGCGCTTCGGCCACGCTCTTCCAGCGCTCCTGGATGTCGTGGAGCTCGCGCGCCGCCTTGTCGAGATCCTCTTCCTTCGGTCCCTCCGCCGCGTCGAACCCGTACTTGACCCGCAGCGCTTCGGCCTTGGCAATCAGTTCTTCCTGCACCGCCGCGTTGGCGAACCGCTTCCACTCGTCCATCTCGCGCAGGTCGTGCAGCTTTGGCGCGACCACCGCGGCCGCGGCGCGCAGGCGTTCGACCAGTGCCTGCTGGGCCTCACGGTTCCCCTCGATGGGCGTTTCGATCGCCGATCGCAGATCCCGGGCGAGGCGATCCGCCTCGCGCAATGTCAGGTCCTCGGCGGCGCTGCGCTTCTGCGCGCGCTCGATCAGCTGCTCGAGGCGTTGCACGTGCTGCCGCTCGGTTCGCTCGACCGCCGCCTGCCGCTCCTCGTCTTTCTGCCGCACTCGAGCCAGTGCCTGATCGAAGCGCTCGCGAACGGCTTCGTCCAGTCCCTCGGATCGCGGCACCAGGCTGGTCCATTCGGCGACGACGGCCGTCCATGGCTCGCGCTGGAGGTTCTCTTCGCTGCTCAGACGTTCGGCGTCGCCGGCAATCGCCTCCAGGCGCGCGAGCGTCTGGTGCATGTCGAGCCGATCCTGGTCGCGCTGCCGGACGCCGGCCGCCGCGGTGTCGAACGCGCGCTGCATCGTGTCCGCGTCCGGATCGCCGGCGTTCGCATCGAACGCGGCCCACTCCTCGGTGAGACGTGCGAGCTGCTCGAGCGCGTCCTCGCCGCGCAGCGTGTCGACCTGCTCGATCAGCGCGGCGCGGCTGGCCCGCCGCGCGGCACGCCGTTCGTCCTCGGCCCGGCGTTCGGCTTCGAGGCGCTGCTGCTCCGCGAGCGCCGCCCGCACCGCACCCGCGGCCGCTTCGAAGCGCGCGACCGCGTTCGGGTCGAGCTCGAAAGCCGGCTCGGTCGCGAGCGCCGCCCACTCGGCTTCCGTCGATTCCAGTTCCGTCGCGGCGTGTGCCGAGTGCGGCGCCAGTGTTTCGACGCGTGCCACCAGGCTGGCCACTTTCTGCTGCCACGTTTCGAGCGCGAGCCGCTTCGCGGCCTCGGCTTCGTCCAATGCCTGCATCATTCCCCGGGCCCTCTTTGCGACCGATTTGTTCTTCGCTCTCGCCGCCACCGTTTCGAGGGTGTCGCGCAACCCGCCGGCGTCGTGGGCTTCGACCGCGCGTTCGAGCGCGGCGATTCCCGCATCCTTGTGTTCCGTCTTCATCGCGACGTTGAGGAGCTCGGCGGAATCGGCGAGGCGGGCGACCGCGTCGAGCGCCGTCGCCCCATGCGACGCGTGCCTGCGCGACGCTGCCGAGCGCCTTGACGTCGTGCACGCGACCGAGCGCCGCCCTCCGGACCGTCTCGTGGGGCGCGCTCTTCGCCACCGTCGCCAGCTGCCGTTGATCCTCGATGCCTTCCAGGGCCAGCGCCGCGTCGGCGGCGTCCGGCGCGATCGCGATCGCCGCCAGCCGTTCGATCAGCGCCCGGCGCAGGTCCTCATCTCGTTCGGCGCGGACCAGCGGCAGGATGTCGGCCGCCTGCTCCAGACGCTCCGCCGCTGCGCGTCTCACCCGCACGTCCTCGTCCGATGCCGCCAGCTCCCGCAGCGTGGCGAGCGATCCGTCGTCGTCCGCGATCTCGGCGACCGCCGCCGCACGGACGGCGGCATCGCTGTGTCGCCAGCGCGGCTGCGGCTTGAATCGATCCAGGAAAGACATCGGGGAGTTGCTCGCCCTCGCTCAAGAAATCAGCCGTTGGATTCCTGCGTCAGCCACTCGGCGATCTGTTCGCGCGTCAGTCGATGGTCGTCGTTCAGATGCACGATCATCGACGCCAGCGGCAGCCGCTTGGCGCATCCCTGCGGACAGCGCTTCGTCACCTCGTCCAGGCACCGGAACAGCCGCTCGAGATGATCCGGGATCAACTTGCCGTGACCCCGCGGCAGGTGGTACACGCCCTCGTACACCGCCCCCAGCGCGCACGAACCGCCCTGTTCGTCGAAGTAGCTGCCGAAGCACTGCGGTCCGCGGCTCGACCCCTGCCGGATGAACTGCGCCAGCTCTTTCTGTTCGTTCTCGAGACCTGTCGGCATGTGGATCTCCCGCGAGGGGCGCGACGTGTGCGCACACCTCGCAAAATGTTTGCCGCACACCGGCGGCCGGAAAAGCCGCGGTGCTCTCAGAGAATGCTACGCCCCTCGCCACACATCTGCCACAAACGATCCATCCAATTGAATCCACAAGGGCTACGCCGGATCCGCGCACTCGGATTTCACGACCCCCCCGGCGCGAATCCCGCTGATACGATTGGAACGTGACCACCCCGTTGACGGCTCTTGCGTTTCTCGTCCTTTTTCAGACGGTTGGCGGCACTCCACCCCAGCCCGCGACACCCGCGCCGGGCAATCCAACCGTGCTCATTTCGACCTCGCTCGGCGACATCACCCTGGAGCTGTACCAGGACCGCGCGCCGGTGTCGGTTCAGAACTTTCTGCAGTATGTGAAGGAGGGGTTCTACCCCGGCACGGTCTTCCATCGCGTCATTCCTGGATTCATGATCCAAGGCGGTGGATTCACCACCGAGTTGGTGGAGAAACCCACCCACCCGCCGATCCGCAATGAAGCGACCAACGGGTTGAGCAACGTCAGGGGCACGCTGGCGATGGCGCGTACCGAGGCGCTCCGCAGCGCCACCGCGCAGTTCTTCATCAATATCGCGGATAACCGCATCAAACTGGATCATCACGGCTATTCGCCGGAAGACTTCGGCTACGCGGTCTTTGGTCGGGTGTTGAGCGGAATTGAGGTGTGCGACCGGATTGCGGCCGTGAAAACGCATCGTAACGGCCCGCACGAGAACGTCCCGTTGGATCCGGTGGTGATCAAGGGTGTACGGGTGATGCCGTAACCCTTGCCCCGCATGTCGCGACCACTCCTGGTAATTTTCCTTACGATCTTCGTCAACCTGGTCGGCTTCGGCATCATCATCCCGCTGCTGCCGTTCTACGCCCGGACCTTCGGCGCGTCGCCGATCGTCATCGGCTTTCTTTTCGCATCGTTTTCGCTGGCGCAGCTCATCGCGTCGCCGCTGCTCGGCGACCTCTCGGATCGCTGGGGGCGCCGGCCGGTGCTGATCCTCAGCCTGCTCGGCACGGTCATCAGTTTCGTGATGCTGGCGGTCGCCCAGAGCCTGGTGCTGCTGTTCGCGGCGCGCATCGTCGACGGACTGTCCGGGGGGAACATCACCACGGCGCGGGCCTACATCGCGGACATCACCACCGAGGAGAACCGCGCGCAAGCCTACGGCGTTCTCGGCGCCGGCTTCGGTCTCGGATTCATCGTCGGGCCGGCGCTCGGCGCGACGCTGTCACAGATCAGTTATACCGCCCCGATCTGGGCCGCGGCCGTCATCACCATGGCCGCCACGGTGCTCGCCTGGTGGTGGCTGCCCGAGACCGTGCATCGCGCGCACGCTGGCAGCGGCTCGCCGTGGCGGGCGCTCCGCGAGCTCGGCGATCGCCCGGCGCTGCGACGGCTGTTCGCGATCGACTTCATCTACTGGATGTCGTTCGCGGTCTACCAGGCGACGTTCGCGTTGTTCGGGGCGCGGCGCTTCGGCTTCGACGCGACGCACACCGGCTACTTGTTCAGTGCCTTCGGGGCGCTCGGCGTGATCGTGCAGGGGGGCCTGGTCGGTCCGGTGGTGCGCAGGCTCGGCACCCAGCGGACGCTGATGATCGGCCTGATCTTCACCGCGCTCGGGTGGGGAGGCAGCGCGCTGACCTACACGGTGCCGCTGTTCGTCGCGCTGCTGGTGCCGGCGGCGATCGGCATCGGCTTGTGCAATGCGACGTTGATCGCGCTGGTGAGCAACGCCGCCGATCGCCGCGAGCAGGGGCGCGTCCAGGGGGCCGCCGGCGCGCTCGAGAGCCTCGGCCGCACACTCGGTCCGATCTGGGGCAACGCGCTGCTGCAGCGGGTCGGCGAAGGCGCTGCATACGGCACCGCCGCGGCGCTGCTGCTCGGCGCCGCCGCGCTCGCCCGTGGGACCGGCACGCTTGCGGCTCCCATCAATGCGGACAGCGCCCTGCCGCGCGAGTCACAACCGTGACCCGACTATCAGCGACAGCCACTGCCACGGCGCCTTCGGCGCTGCCGCCTTCGGCGGCACGACGACACGACGACACGACGACAACGACGTTGTGATGACCTTCGTGTGAACAGGCCACGATGGATCATCCAGGTAATCCCTGGTGCCCCGGCGAATATCAGCGGCTCTCCCGTTGGCGTCGACGCCGGCCTGCCGGCCGGCGTACAGGAGTGAGGGTCGGAATGGATCACAAGTAGCCGGGGTCTTTTGAGAGCTACTTGTGATCCACTCCCGACCCTCACTCCTGCACCGCGCGAAGCGCGGTCGACGCCAACGGGCAGAATCCCTCGAAGAGACTCACAAGGGTTTCGTCGTGTCGTCGTGTCGTCGTTTCGTCGTGCCGCCGGAGGCGGCCAGCGCCGAAGGCGCTCGTGACACGCGGCTGTCGCTCGACGCCGATCATGAGGCCTCCAGCTCCGTCTCCAGCCGGCTGACCAGCACGTCGAGCTGACTCACGATCGCGTCGACGGTATCGGGCTGCCCGAGATCGACGCCGGCCTTCTTCAACTGCTCCATCGGATAGTCGTTGCCGCCCGACCGCAGCAGTTTCAGATAGCGCTCGCGGGCCGCGCGCTCCGCGGGTGTCTCGCCGCGCCCGATCTCTCGAGCGAGCCGCGCGGCCGAGGCGAAGCAGGTCGCGTATTGATAGACGTAGAACGGCGAATTGAAAAAATGCGGGATGCGCGCCCACGTCAGGCCGGTCAGCGGATTCAGGTCGACGGCATCGCCGTAGTAGTCGTCGAGCAGCTGCTTGTAGGTTTCGGTCAGCACGTCCGCCGTGATCGGCTGCTCGTTCTCCACCAGGCGGTGCGCGCGCAGCTCGTAGTCCGCGAACATCACCTGGGTGTAGAACGTCCCGGCGATGTTGTCGATCGCATGCTGCAACAGCACGATCCGCTCGGCCGGATCGGTGGACCGCTCCAGCATGTGGTCGAGGAGCAGCCCTTCACTCAGCGTCGACGGCACCTCGGCGACGAAGATGGTGTAGCTCGAATAGATGAACGGCTGGGTCTGGTGCGACAGGATGGTGTGCATCGAATGCCCCATCTCGTGCGCCAGCGTGAACACGTCGTCGAGCGTATCGGTGTAGTTGAGCAGCATGTAGGGATGCGTGCCGTACACCGGTGCCGAATAGGCGCCCGATCGCTTGCCGTCGTTCTCGTAGACGTCGATCCAGCCGCCGGCGAAGCCCTCCCTCATCCGTGACTGATACTCGTCGCCGAGCGGCGCCACCGATTCGACGATCCGCGCCAGCACGTCGTCGTACTGGTACTTCTTGTCGAAGGTGACCAGGGGAATCGAGAAGTCGTACACCTGATACGTCGGGACCCCGAGCGCGCGGCGGCGCAGCCGATGGTAGCGGCGCAGCGGCTCGACCCCGGCGCGAGTCGAGGTGATCAGGTTCTCGACCACCGCGGTCGGAATGTTGTCGCCGTGGAGCGCGGCTTCGAGCGTGCTCGCGTAGCCGCGGGCGCGCGCCTGGAACCAGTCGCGCTGGCACACGCCGTTGTAGAGCGTGGCGTAGGTGTTGATCGTCGACTGATAGGTGCCGTGCAGCGCCTCGAATGCGCGCGCGCGATCCGACTGCTCACGCCGGGTCGCGAGCAAGGCCCGGTATTGCCCGTACGAGATGACCACATCTTCGCCGGTGGACAGCGTGATCGTCGGGTACTTGACGTCGGCGGTGGAGAGCGCGGAATAGGTTTCGTTCGGCGCCGACGACAGGCGGCTTGCCAGCGACATCAAGCGCTCGCCGGCCTCGTCCAGGACGTGTTCCTGCTGTCGATAGAGATCCTCGATGGCGAAGCGGTACAGCCGCAGCGATTCGACCGAATCCATCCAGCCGCGCACCGTCTCGATCGGGATGCCGAGCAGCTCGGGGTTGAACCAGGACTCCGCCTGCTTCCATCGCGCGAACAGCAGCTGCACCTGCTGGCGGCGCGCGCTCACCGTGTTGTCGCGCTGATCCTCGTCGTAGCGAAGCGACGGGAAGTACCACACCCGATATGCCAGCTGGCCCAGGTGCTCGGACAGCCGGAACGCCTCCAGCAGCGCGATCGGGTCCCTCCTTCAGCGTGCCTTTGATCGCGGCATACCGCTCGATGCCCTTCTCGAGGAGGTGGTACGCGTCTTCCCACTCCGCCCAGCCCGGAAAGATGTCATCCAGGTTCCACTTGAACCGGTCCGGAATCTCGAGCCGGTTGCGGGTCCGCGCCGGAGGGTGCGGCACGGCCACATCGGAGGGGCTGAAACAATCGACGATACGCATCTTCGAACTATAGCAATCGTTTCGGGGCTCGGGCTCCGGGCTCGGGGCTCGGGGCTCGGGGGTTGGCCAACGCCGCGCATTCCGAATGAGCGCCGAGCCCCGAACCCCGAGCCCCGAACGTCGAGGTTCAGTCGGCTCTTCCCTAGCTCGTCCGCGCCATCCACTCGCGCACGACATCCAGAATGGCATCCAACACGGCGTCTGGCTTCGGCGCACCCCGCCCCGAAATCTTGAAGGAATGATCGCCGCCGGTGACTTCGTGCACCGTGGCGCGCTTCAGCTTCGGCAGCAGCTCTCGAATTTCATCAGCGGTGCCGAAGGCATCCCGCGTCCCCTGCACGAACAGCATCCGCTCACGGACCGCGGGGAGATGCGCGTCGCGGCGCTGTTCGGGCTTTCCAGGCGGATGGAGCGGATAGCCCAGGAACACCAGGCCGGCGATGTCGTCGACGCCCTGAGCCGCGACTTGCGACGAGATCCGGCCGCCCATCGACTTCCCACCGATGAACAGCGGCAGCCCGCCCATTTCGGCGCGCGCCTGTGCGATCGCGTCGCGCCAGGCCTGTTCGAGCACTGGCGGCCGGTCGGGACCGCTGCGCCGCGCGGTCATGTAAGGGAAGTCGAACGTGGCGGTGACGATGCCCCGAGCGGCGAGTCCCTCCGCGGTTCGTACCATGAACGGGCTGCTTTGTCCCGCACCCGCGCCGTGTGCCACCACCAGAGCCGCCGCGGGGGAACCGCTACGGTACACTTTTAGTTCCATGCGAACTGCATCCTTTTCCGCGGCGCTGGTCCTTCTTGGTGCGGTCACGGCGTCGGCGCAACGGCTGCCGTCGGCCGTCACTCCGCTGCACTACGACATCACGGTGACGCCGAGGCTTGCCGAGGCCACGTTCGGCGGCAACGTCGTCATCCGGCTCCGCCTCGCGAGTCCATCCTCCACGATCGTGCTGAACGCGGCGGAGATCAAGTTCGGCGGCGCGTCGATCAGCGCCGGCGGCCGCACGCAGAAGGCCGAGGTCGTGCTGGACGCGACGAAGGAACAAGCCACTTTCCGGGTTCCCGCCGCGGTGCCCGCCGGCGACGCCGAGCTGACCATCGCCTATGAAGGGATCCTGAACGACGACCTCCGCGGCCTCTATCTGAGCAAGGCGAACAATCGCCGCTACGCGGTCACCCAGCTCGAAGCCACCGATGCCCGCCGGATGTTCCCGTCGTTCGACGAACCGGCGTTCAAGGCGACCTTTGCCCTCACGGCGATCATCGACGAAAAGGACCACGCCATCTCGAACGGCGCCGTGGTCTCCGACACTCCGGGTCCGGCCGCCGGCAAGCACACCGTCAAGTTCGAGACCACGCCGAAGATGTCCACGTATCTGGTGGCGCTCGCGGTCGGCGACTTCGAGTGCAACTCCGGCAGCGCCGACGGGATCCCGGTGCGGATCTGTGCGACCCCCGACAAGAAGCAGTTGACCGGCTTCGCGCTCGAATCGACGCAGAAGATTGTCGAGTACCTGCAACCGCTACTACTGCGATCAAGTATCCGTTCAAGAAGCTCGACATCGTCGCGGTCCCGGACTTTGCCGCAGGCGCGATGGAGAACACCGCGGCCATCTTCTATCGCGAGACGCTGCTGCTGGCGGCGCCCGACGCGTCGGTCGGGCAACGCAAGGCTATCGCCGGGGTGCTCGCCCACGAAATCGCGCATCAGTGGTTCGGCAACCTGGTGACGATGCAGTGGTGGGACGACATCTGGCTGAACGAGGGCTTCGCCAACTGGATGATGAGCAAGCCGCTGAAAGCCTGGCGGCCGGACTGGAAGGTGGAGCTCGACGAGGTCCAGGACAACCACGCCGCGATGAACCTCGACTCGCTGCGCGCCACGCGGCCGATCCGCTCGAAGGCGTCGACCCCGGCGGAGATCGGCGAGCTGTTCGATCCGATCGCCTACGAGAAAGGCGCGGCGGTGCTGCGGATGCTCGAACAGTGGGTGGGCGAGCAGGACTTCCAGAAAGGCGTCAACGCCTACATCGAGAAGTTCAAGTACGGCAACGCGCGCGCGGAGGACTTCTGGGGAACGTTGACCACCGTCACTGGCAAGCCGGTCGATCGCGTCATGGCCGCCTTCGTGGATCAGCCTGGGCTGCCGCTCATCGCCCTCGATCTCAAGTGCGCGCCTGGCGGGGCGCGGGCCGTCCTCTCTCAGGAGCGCTACTTCCGCGATCCCACGCAGGCCACGCCTGCTGCCGCCAAACAGCTCTGGCAGATTCCGATCTGTCTCCATTCCTCGGCCGGCGACATCCGCTGCGAGCTGCTGCGGGAGAAGCGGCAGGAAGTCTCGTTCGACGGTTGCCCCGCCTGGGTGATGGGGAATGCCGGCGCCCGCGGCTACTACCGCTCCGCGGCGCCGCCCGACATGGTGCGCACGATGGCGGAGAAGATCGGCATGCTCTCGCCGGCCGAGCGCATGACCGTGCTGTCGGACGAATGGGCGCTGGTGCGCGCCGGCCGCCACGACGTCGGCACGTTCCTCGATCTGGCATCCGGGTTTCGCGACGAGCGCACCGCCAGCGTCATGGCCACGCTGACGGGCCTGCTTGAAATCGTCGGCGATGAGTTCACGACCGAGGCGACCCGCGACAGCTATCGCGCCTGGCTGGGAAAGTTCATCGCGTCAGCGCTGGCCGACGTCGGGCTGGACGCCCGGCCCGCCGCCGACGACGAGACCAAAGCGCTGCGTGCCAGCGTGGTCGGACTTGCCGGCGGCACCGCGCGCCTTCCCGAGGTGCTGGCGAAGGCGCGGACGCTGGCCCTGCAGGAGCTCGACAAAACCGGCTCGGTCGATTCGACGCTGATTGCTGTCCTGATCAATCTCGCCGGGGTCGACGGGGATGCCGCGCTCTACGACCGCTATCTCGCAAAGAGCAAGGCGGCGACCGCACCCGCGGAGCGCTATCGGTATCTCTACGCGCTGACCGCCTTCACGAATCCCGCGCTGGTGCGCCGCACCATGGAACTGACACTCTCGGACGAGGTCCGCTCCCAGGACGCCAAGAACGTGCTCGCGCAAATGCTCGCCAACGGCGAGACCCAGCGCCTGGCGTGGCAGCTGGTGCGCGATCGATGGGCCGACATCCAGAAGAAAACCGGCGAGTTCGTCGGCAACACCATCGTCGTCGGCGCGCTGGCGTCGTTCTGCGACACCGGCACCGCGGCGGAGATCAAGACGTTCTTCAGCACCCACAAGGTCCCCGACGCCGAGCGCACGCTGCAGCAGTCGCTCGAGCGGATCACGGCCTGCGCGCGCACCGCGTCGGTGCAGGGGCCGAAGCTGGCGGTCTGGTTGAAAGCGCGCTGAGACAAATCCCAAGCTCCAAATCCCAAGCTCCAACCACGCCCAAATCCCAAATCCCAAGACAAACTCCCAACTCCCAACTCCCAATCCCGATCACTCCAACGCTCTGGGAACCGATGGTCTTACCCGTGCAGATTTGGGATTTGGGATTTCGGCTTGGGGCTTGGTAATTGGGCGTGGTTGGGATTTGGAGCTTGGAGTTTGGGATTTGACTCAGACACATCAACACATGTAGATTTATAGATGTGTTGTCCGGTACTCCCCTCTTCCGTCTGCTGGGCGACGACGCCCGTCTGCGGATCCTCAGGCTGCTGGCCGCGGAGCGGTTGAACGTGTCGGAGCTCACCAGCATCCTCGGGCTGGCGCAGTCCGGGGTGTCGCGGCATCTCGGGATGTTGAAGGAAGCCGGGCTGATCGTGGAACAGCGGGAAGGGGTCTACACGTGGTACCGGCTCGTTGCCGGGCTCCAGCAGGCGGACAACGGTTTCGGGCCGCTCTGGCCGCTGCTGCAGGCCCATTTCGAGCAGACCGCCGGCTCGCCTGACGGCCGGGCTGACGCGGCCAAGCTCGAAGAAGTCCGGCGATTGCGGAAAGAGAACTTCGACCAGCACAGCGGTCCGGACGCGCGCGAGCGGCAGCTGGTGCCGGGCCGCAGCTGGGCGGCGTGGGCGCGGGCACTCGGCCACCTGCTGCCGGCCTGGCGCGTCGCCGACCTCGGCTGCGGCGACGGCTATCTGACCGTCGAGGCCAGCCGCTGGGCGTCGCGCGTGATTGCCGTCGATCGATCCCGGCCGGTGCTCGAACGCGCGCGCGGGCTGGCCCGCCGCCGTGGCGTGCGGAACATCACCTGGCGGCAAGGGGAGATCGAGCAGCTGCCGCTGCGCGACGCCTGCGTCGATCTCGCGATTCTGTCCCAGGCACTGCACCACGCCGCCCAGCCGGCAGTCGCGGTGGCGGAAGCGGCGCGCATCGTCGTCCCCGGCGGCCGCGTGCTCGTCCTCGACCTCCGGGAGCACGCGCAGGAGTGGGTCGCCGAACGCCTGGGCGATCGGTGGCGCGGGTTCTCCGACGCGTCGCTCACGAAATTGCTGAAGCAGTCCGGGCTCGCCGACGTGAAAGTGTCGGTCGGCGCGCGCCGGGCCGGCGATCCCTTTACCGTCCTGATTGCCAGCGGCCTCAAAAGCGCCGCCGCCCGGCCGCGATCGTCCCGATGACATCCCGATGACTACACCGAACGATTCGTCCCTCTCCCCGGCCTTCGCCCTGTTGCACGACGTGCTGCGCGATCGCGTCCTGATGCTCGACGGCGCCATGGGCACGATGATCCAGCGTCATCAGTTGACCGAGGCGGACTTCCGGGGCGAACGGTTCACCGATCAGCCGAAGGACCAGCGTGGCAACAGCGATCTTCTGAACCTCACGCGGCCGGACGTCATCGGCAGCATTCACCGCGAGTACCTGGCCGCCGGCGCCGACATCGTCGAGACCAACACCTTCACCAGCACCGCCATCGCGCAGGCGGACTATGGGCTCGAGGCGTTCGTCTACGAGATGAACGTCGAGGGTGCGCGGCTCGCCAAGGCGGCGGCGCTCGAGTGGACGGCGAAGACGCCTGACCGGCCGCGGTTCGCGGCGGGGTCGCTGGGGCCGATGAATCGCACCCTTTCCATCTCGCCGGACGTGAACGATCCGTCGTTCCGCGGCATGACCTTCGACCAGGCGCGTGCCGCGTACGAGGAGCAGGTGCGCGGCCTGCTCGACGGCGGCGTCGATCTGCTGCTGCTCGAAACCATCTTCGACACCCTGAACGCGAAGGCGGCGATCGTCGCGATCGAGACCGTCTTCGAGGAGCGGCGCCTCCGCCTGCCGCTGATGATCTCGGTGACCATCACCGATCGCAGCGGCCGCACCCTGTCGGGCCAGACCCTGGACGCGTTCTACACCTCGATCCGGCACGCCCGCCCGTTCACGGTCGGCCTCAACTGCGCGCTCGGCGCTCGCGACATGCGGCCGTACCTCGCCGAGCTCGCGCAGATGGCCGAGTGCTACGTCAGCGTCTATCCGAACGCCGGCCTGCCCAATGCCTTCGGCGGCTACGACGAGCTGCCCGAGGAAACCGCCGGGCTGTTGCGCGACTTCGTGGAGAGCGGCTTCACCAACATCGTCGGCGGCTGCTGCGGCACCACGCCCGATCACATCGCGGCGGTCCGCAAGGCGATCGAGGGACTGCCGCCGCGCCCGCTGCCGGCGGACTCGTGGCTGGATCTTCCGGCTAAAGCCGGAAGATCCACCGCCGAACACTACTCCCAGTTCTCCGGTCTCGAGACGCTGACCATCCGGCCCGACAGCAATTTCCAGATGATCGGCGAGCGCACCAACGTCACCGGCTCCGTCAAGTTCGCCCGGTTGATCAAGAGCAACAACTACGCGGAAGCGGTGCAGGTCGCGGCGGAGCAGGTCCGGGGCGGCGCCAACCTGATCGACGTCAACATGGACGAAGGCATGCTCGACTCCGAGCAGGCCATGACCACCTTCCTCAACTACATCGCGACCGAGCCCGAGATCGCCCGGGTGCCGGTGGTGATCGACAGCTCGAAATGGTCGGTGATCGAAGCCGGGCTCAAATGCGTGCAGGGCAAGAGCGTCGTCAACTCGATCAGCCTGAAGGAAGGGGAGGCGGACTTCCTGCACAAGGCCAAGCTGGTCCAGCGCTACGGCGCCGGCGTGGTGGTGATGGCATTCGACGAGGTCGGGCAGGCCGATACCATTCAGCGCAAGGTCGAGATCTGCCAGCGCGCCTACAAGCTGCTGACCGGGCAGGCCGGGTTCGATCCGACCGACATCATCTTCGATCCGAACATCCTGGCGATTGCCACCGGCCTCGAGGAGCACAACGACTACGCGATCAACTTCATCGAGGCGACCCGCCTGATCAAGGCGGCCTGCCCCGGCGTGAAGATCAGCGGCGGGGTCAGCAACCTGTCGTTCTCCTTCCGCGGCAACGACATCGTCCGCGAAGCGATGCACTCGGCATTCCTGTTCCACGCGATCAAAGCCGGCATGGACATGGGAATCGTCAACGCCGGCCAGCTGGTGGTCTACGAGGACATCGGCAAGGAGCTGCTCGAACAGGTCGAGGACGTCATCTTCAACCGCCGGCCGGATGCGACCGAGCGGCTGGTGCAGTTTGCCGGCACCGTCAAGGGCGCCGGCAAGAAGCGCGAAGAAGACCTCGGCTGGCGCGAGGCCAGCGTGCAGCAGCGTTTGAGCTATGCCCTGGTCCACGGCGTGGTCGATTTCATCGAGCGGGACGTCGAGGAAGCCCGCCACCTGTACCCGAAGCCGCTCGAGGTCATCGAAGGGCCGCTGATGGACGGCATGAAGATCGTCGGCGACCTGTTCGGCGCCGGCAAGATGTTCCTGCCGCAGGTGGTCAAGAGCGCGCGGGCGATGAAGAAGGCGGTCGCCTACCTGCTGCCCTACATGGAAGAGGAGAAGCGGCGTTCCGGTTCGCCGTCGGCGCAGGGCCGCATCGTCATGGCCACGGTCAAGGGGGATGTCCACGACATCGGCAAGAACATCGTGGGCGTGGTCCTCGGGTGCAACAACTACGAAGTCATCGATCTTGGCGTGATGGTCCCCGGCGCCAAGATTCTCGACGCGGCGATCGAGCACCACGCGGACATCGTCGGCCTGAGCGGGCTGATTACGCCGTCGCTCGACGAGATGGTGTCGGTGGCGCGCGAGATGACCCGCCGCGGCATGACCATGCCGCTCTTGATCGGCGGCGCGACCACCAGCAAGCAGCACACCGCGGTGAAGATCGCGCCGGAGTACAGCGGACCGGTGATGCACGTCCTCGACGCGTCGCGTGCGGTCGACGCCATGGCGAGCCTGCTCGGCGCCAGGCGCGACGAGACCGATCGGCAGAACCGCGCCGCCCAGGCGGAGACGCGCGAGAAGTACGCCGGCCGCGCCGAGAAGCCGCTGCTGTCGTACGAGCGCGCCCGCGCCAACCGGCTCCGCATCGACTGGGACGAGCACGAAATCGCCTCGCCGTGGTTCCTCGGGCGCCGTTACCTCGACGACGTGCCGCTCGAGGAGCTGGTGAAGTTCATCGACTGGACGTTCTTCTTCACCGCCTGGGAGCTGAAGGGACGCTATCCGGCCATCCTTTCGCACCCGCAGTACGGCGCTGCCGCCCGCGACCTGTTCGACAACGCGCAGGCGCTGCTGCGCAAGATCATCGACGGGAAGCTGCTGACCGCGCGCGGCGCCTACGGGTTCTGGCCGGCCAACAGCCAGGGGGACGACATCGTTGTCTACACCGACGATTCACGGCGGGTGGAGCTGGCCCGCCTGCCGATGCTGCGGCAGCAGGAAGTGATTGCCGATCAGAAGCCGAACCGATCCCTGGTCGACTTCATTGCGCCGCGCGAGACCGGGGTGCCCGATTACATCGGCCTGTTCGCCGTGACGACGGGGCTCGGCGCCGACGAACTGGCTCACCGGTTCGAAGCGGACCACGATGACTACAACGCGATCATGGTCAAGGCGCTCGCGGATCGGCTGGCCGAGGCATTCGCCGAGTATCTGCACGCGCAGGCGCGGCAGGACTGGGGCTTCGGCGGTGGCGAGCCTCTGAGCAACGACGAGCTGATCGCCGAGAAGTATCGCGGCATCCGCCCGGCCTATGGCTATCCGGCCTGTCCGGATCACAGCGAGAAGTTCAAGCTGTTCGATCTGCTGGATGCGGGCCGTCAAGGGATCACCTTGACCGAGAACGCGGCGATGCTGCCGGCGGCGAGCGTCAGCGGACTCTATTTCTCGCACCCGCAGGCGAAGTACTTCAATGTCGGCCGGATCGATCGCGACCAGCTCGAGTCGTACGCCAAGCGCAAGGGGATGCCGGTCGAGGAAGCCGAGAAATGGCTGGCGTCGAATCTCGCCTACGACGCCGCGGCGATCGCAGCGAATCGCTGTTGAGTGTCTCGGTCGTCAGCTCGAGTGGCGGGTGACTCGCTGCATCCGATTGCTTTCAGCCGCGAAATGGCTGATTCGATGGCCGGTGAACTTTTACAGGAGGGCCAGGAGGCCAGGAGGAAAACAAAAACAGAGTTGTTTTCTCCTGATCTCCTGGCCCTCCTGTAATCCGTTGTGGGAATTACCCCGGTCACCAGTCCAAGCGGCCGGTTGCTCAGCGGCATCCGAGGACTCTACTGCCCCCCGCGCGGCCGCGGCGGTGGGGCGGTCGTCGACCTGCCGCCCGGCGCGGTGCGCAGGAGTTGCGGTCGTTCCTGTGCGGACAGCCGCGGCACCGACACGAACCGGTACGGCCGGTTGAAGGTGTCCACGCCCGAGATCACGATCTCGATCGTTCCCCCCGACGACGCTCCGAACCAGACGATCGCGCCGCCGGTGGCCGTTCCGTTGGCGGGCACGCCGGTGGCGCCGTTGTAGAACCGCGCGAAATCAGCCGCAGTGAACACGGTGTGCTGGAACAGGCCGCCCTCCGTGTCGTAGAGACTGATCTCCCACTCGGTGACCGTCAGCGTTGCCCCGCCCGACTCGCGGAGCACGTTCGTGTAGCTCCAGCACCACGGTTCTCCGGCTCGCCGCAGTGCCGGTCCGCTTCGTTCGGGAAGATCGGGTTGGCGTTGAAGGCAAACGTCAGCACCGGCGTCGCGGGCGTCAGCGGCACGTTGTGCGTGGTCTGGAACCCGACGACCACGGTGTCCGATCGGCTGACGAACTCCGCTGCGCTCACCCGCACGGTCTGCGATCCGAGCGGAACGTTCGACAGCGTGTAAGTCCCGTTCGTCACGGTCGTGGCCGTCAGGTTGCCGACCGTCACCGTGGCGCCGGATACGGGTCCGCCGTTCAACGAGTTGGTGATGGTCCCGGAGAGCGTCCCCACCGTGGCCACAGCCTGGGTGATGTTGACGGTCTGGCCGGCGATCGTCATCGTGCCCCCGCGCGCGGCGTCGGTATTGCGGCCGACGGCGAACGGCACGGTCCCGTTGCCGGTGCCGGAGATCGCGCCGGTCAGCGTGATCCACGGGGCGTTCGACACGGCCGTCCAGCTGCAGCCGGCGGTGGTCGAGACGGTGGCGCTGCCGCTGCCCCCCTCAGCGGGGAACGAGGACGGGGCCGGCGGCGTCACGGCGTAGACGCACGAGCCGGTCTGCGTCACGGTGAAGATCAGGTTGCCGGTGGCGGTGATGGTGCCGACGCGCTGGCCGAGGCCCGGGTTTGCCGCGACCGCGAAGCTGATCGTGCCGTCGCCGGTGCCCGAGTTGCCGCCGGTGATGGTCAGCCACGGCGCGTCGCTTTGCGACTGCCACGCGCACCCGCTCGCTGTCCGCATATCGACGCCGCCGAGGCCGCCGGAGGCGTTGAACGTCTGCCCCGTCCCGTTCAGCCCGTAGTTGCACACCCGCGCCGGCGCGCCCGCCTGGGTGATGGTGAAGCTCTGGCCGGCGACCACCACGATCGCGGTGCGCGCCGTGCTCGCGCCGTTGGCGGCGACGGTGAACTGCACGCTGCCGTTGCCGGTGCCCTGCGCAACGCTCACCGTCACGAAGGCCGCGCTCGAGCGTCGCGAACCAGGTACAACCGGTCCCCGCCGTCACCGTCACCGTGCCGGTGCCGCCTGCCGCCGGGAAGCTGGTCTCGCTCGCAACCGACGAGTACGGTGCACGGCGGCGGGGCGCTCGGCGGGGCCGCCGTGACCTGAATCTGCCCGGCCAGCGGCGAGGTGCCGCCGCAGTCGTTCAGGTGGTTGCCCGGCGACCAGTTGAGCGTCTGGGTCGTCACCGGGCCGGAGAACTGCCGTTCCGCGGTGCAGCCGCTCGGCGTGATCGTCTTCAGCGAGCCGTTGAACGTGCCGCTCTCGAGATTGCCGGTGAGGACGCCGCTCAGCGTGCCGCCGAATCCGTTGCTGTTCGTGTAGGCCCCGGTGAGGTTGTCCCCCTCGGCGGCGGCTCCAGGCGTCGCGGCGGTGGTGGCGCCGGAGACGATGGCGCCGCCGGGAATGTTGAAGAACAGCGAGATATCCCAGGGCACCTGGATGTAGCGCGCGCTCGTCTTCGGCGGGTTCACCGGACGATCGGTGATGACCGACGGACGGCTCGGCGCCTCGCCGCACCCCGACAGGTATGCGAGCAGAATCGCGAGAACGAACAGAGGAAAATGGCGGCGCATCGAAGGCGCGGATTCTACGAACTATTCGCGGGCAACGCAAGGAGCCGGGTTCCTTCGGCTTGACCGCCCGGGTTCCGGTTGATAGACTCCGCGCCTTCAAAATTGACGATTTCGGCCGTTCCCAGAGGGTGCCGCGACGATTTGCTATGAGGTCTTCTTGCGAACCAGATATCCGCACTTCCCGGCAGTCGTCGTTATTGTTCTGCTGGGCCTGACCGCATCGGCGGCGCACGCGCAGACGGCGCAGACCACGACCGAGTTCGATTCCGTCAGAGAGGCGCTCGGCGAAGCGGCCCGGGTCCTGGGCAGCCAGCAGTCGGCGTCCACGATCGTGGCGCTCACCAGCATCGAAGTCGTGACCGCCCCGCTCGGCACATCCACCGGCGGGTTCACGTTCACGTTCGACCCGTTGCTGCAGGTGTACAAACGATCCAGCTCGAGCTTCGGGCCGGCCTTCGCCGAACGCAGCCTGACGGCGGGCCGCGCCAAAGTGAGCATCGGCGCCAACTGGGTCTACACCTCGTACGACTCCCTCGGCGGTTTCAGTCTCGAGGGCAACCAGCTGCTGCTGGCGAAGAACGTCAACTCGCCGGCGCTGCCGCGGGTGTCGTCGACGGCGCTGAACGTCAACCTGGACACGCACACCGTCGCCGCGTTCGGACAGGTCGGCGTGACCGACAGCTTCGACATCGGCGTGATCGTGCCGTGGGTCAGGGTCGATCTCGGGGCCGAGGGCCTCTATCTCGGCCCGAACGGCACCACCGAAGGGCGTCTCACCGTGCCGCGCGCCCGGGCCTGGGGCATCGGCGACATGGGGATCTTCGGCAAGTACCTGCTCTGGCGGCAGACCGACGGCGGGATCGCGGCGGCCTTCGACGTCCGCCTGCCGACCGGCGACAAGGACGAGCTGCGCGGCCTCGACATCACCCGGACCACCGCGGCGCTGGTGTGGTCGAAGGGCGGCCGGATCTCACCGCACGCCAACGTCGGGTTCGAGTTCTGGTCGAAGGAACTGCCGATCTCGGAGACCGGCGACGTGTCGATCCGCCACCAGCTGAAGTACGCCGCGGGCGTCGAAATCGACGCCCATCCGCAGCTCACGGTGCTGGTGGACATCGTCGGCCGGCAGCTGCGCGGTGGTGGCCAGCTGGCCTACCAGACGTTCGGCAATTCGACGATCGGCACCGTCGACGCGCTGGTCGGCCAGTCCGGCGGCATCAACAGCTTCTGGATCGTGCCCGGCGCGAAATGGAACGTCTGGCGCCGGTTCCTCCTGACCGCGAGCGTTCTGACCTCGCTGAAGAACGACGGCCTGCGCGCCAAGATCACGCCGGTCGCGGGGATCGACTGGTCGTTCTGATACACGGCGAGTCGCATAGACAGGCCGTGTGTGGCTTCCGGCTTCAGCCGGAAGGCTGCCGCCGGCGCTGAACTTCCTCCTGAAGGCGGAAGCCACGATGCCTCCTTCTATCTCCACCTCCTAGCTCCTACCTACGGCTGCCGGATGACGGTCAACGGATCGACCGTTGCGGCGCGCCGTGCCGGCACGTAGGCCGCTATCAGGCCGATCGTCACCAGGCTCGCTACGGTTGCCGCCAGTGTCGTCGGATCGTTCGGTGGCAATCCATACAGCAGACTTGCTACCGCCCGGCCCGACGCCAGTGTAATCGCCAGTCCAGCGGCGCTTCCCAGGCCGAGCAGCCAGCCGGCCTCGCGCAGGACGACGGCCGCCACTCTGCGGCGATCCGCCCCCAGTGCCATCCGTATGCCGATCTCGTGTCGGCGTATTTCGACCGAGTAGGACAGAAGGCCATAGATGCCCAGCGCGGCCAGCAGGCCGGCGATCGCGCCAAAGCCGCCGCCCAGTGCCGCGAGCAGTCGCGGGCGGATGATCGAGCTCTGAATCTGCGTGGCGAGCGGAACCAGGTCGATGTCGAGGGACCGGTTGAACGCGGCAATCGAATCGCGGATCGCATTGGCGCTCTCCGGCTTTCCTCAACCGCATCTCCTCGTCGATCCGTACATGGACGTTCCACATCTCGATGTCGGAAAGAACGCAGATCCCGAATGCTGCTGCGCCTTCGAGGCGCCAGCCCCGGGTATCGCTCATCTCTTCGCGATGCCGATGGGAGGCACCACGTGTGTGCCTGTCCGGCTCTACCTCTATGGCGACCACGCCGCGGCCGTAGCGGCGCGCGAGGCACCGCTGTGGAACGCGTGGATTCAGCAGCGATTTCAGCCAGGCCGGTGAAGCGATTTCCTGAGGGCCGGCCGAAGCGCCCGCTGGCGGAGAACCGGACGGCGACACGGGCCTCGATGTGGCTTCGCTACCAGTCGATCACCGAGCCGTCGTCGCCGTCGAACTGCGGCATGTACGGTCGCGGCTCGCCGACCTGCTTCATCAGCTTGTCCTCGTCGATCGTGATGCCGAGTCCCGGTTCGGTGAGCAGCGGGCGATGGCCGTTGACCACCGGCGGCATCGGCTTGGCCAGGAGGTTCGTGTGCTCGTTGTCGCCGCGTTCCTGGATCAGGAAGTTGGGGACCGAGGCGGCGATCTGGAGGCTGGCGGCAAGCGAGCACGGGCCCTGCGGATTGTGCGGTGCGATCGGCGTGTAATACGTCTCCGCCATGCCGGCGATGATCTTGAGCTCCGTGATGCCGCCGGCGTAGCACACGTCGGGCTGCAGAATCATCGCGGCGCGCTTCTCGAGGATGTCCCTGAATCCCCACTTCGTGAAGATGCGCTCGCCGGTGGCGAGGGGGATGTGGGTCTTCTTCGCCAGCTCCGCCATCAATTCGACATTGAGCGCCTGCACCACCTCCTCGTAGAACCAGGGTGAGTAGGGCTCGAGCGCCTTCATCAGCACCATGGCGGTCGGCGGCTGGATCGCGCCGTGGAACTCGACGCCGATGTCGACGCCCGGTCCCTGCTTCTCGCGGAGGGCCTTGAACCGCTCGCAGACCTCGTCGACCATCTTCTGGCCTTCGTTGTACTTGAACGGCGCACGCGTCGTGCCGCGCAGCTGCACCTTCATCGCGTTCACGCCGTTGGCCGCGTTGGGGGTGCCGTAGACCCGCACCCGGTCGCGGGTCGGTCCTCCCATCAGCTTGTAGACGGGCACGCCGTAGGCCTTGCCGGTGATGTCCCACAGCGCCATGATCGATCCCGCTCGAGATCGCGGTCTTGATCGGGCCGCCGCGGTAGAACGCGCCGCGATGAATCGCCTGCCAGTGGAAGACCACTTTGAGTGGATCCTGGCCGATGAGATAGTCGCCGACTTCCAGCGCGCCGGCCGCACAGGCCTTCGCGTCGTCCTTGAGCATCTCGCCCCATCCGGTGATTCCGGCGTCGGTCGAGATCTTGACGAAGACCCACGAGTTCGTGAGGACGAAGCTCTCGATCTTGGTGACCTTGATCTTGTCCTTGGGTCCAATCTGCGCCGCATCGGTCCGCTGCGCGCCCCACGCCGCTGTGAGGCCGAGCGCCGCCGACCCGCCGAACAAGCCACGAAACCAGGTCCGCCGATCGATTCGCGAGCTAGACATCGGGTGTCTCCTGAGTCGGTGGGCTAGCGTTCAGCTGCAGGCTCCGGCGACTCACGACCACCGAACGAAACACTGTCGCCAAATGAATGGCCGGCAGTATATTCCCGGCGGACATTGGCGGCCATCGGTTTCTGAACCGTTCTGATGCCGTATCGGTCCGCGTCGCGGTGAGCGGGGCGCTGATAGACTTCTGCCACACAATGATGCGCTTCGTGCCGCGTGCCGCGGCCTGTTTGTCTGCGTGGCTGGCGGTGTCACCGGCGAGCGCCGCCCCACGCTCAGCAAGCCATGCTCCCCCCGCCTGCGACGAAGTCGGCCGTTGTGACGTCGACTACGGAAGCGATCACCATCGACGGTGTGCTCGACGAGCCGATCTGGAAAACGGCCCCGACCATTGGTGATCTGACGCAGCGACAGCCGCGGCAGGGGCTGCCTCCCACGGAACGGACCGACGTCACGCTCCTCTCCGATGGGGAGTACCTCTACGTGGGGGTCGTCGCGTTCGACTCCGAGCCGCGGCGGGTGATCGGCACGCAGATGGCGCGCGATGCCAGCCTGGCCTCCGACGACCGCGTCGAGATCCTGCTCGACACGTTCCGGGATCAGCGCAGCGCCTTCTACTTTGCGACGAATCCGTCGGGGGCGCTCGTCGACGGCCTGGTCGCCAGCGGGCAGCTGAATGCCGACTGGGACGCCATCTGGGACGTCCGCACCAGACGGACCGACCAGGGATGGACGGCGGAGTTCGCGATTCCGTTCAAGAGCCTGAGCTTCCCGTCCGCCGGCACGGTGTGGGGCTTCAATATCGCCCGGCACGTCTATCGAAAGCTGGAGGAGGATCGCTGGTCCGGCGCCCGTCTGTCCACGCAGCTCTATCAGCTGTCCGAGGCGGGGGAGATTACCAACCTCGAAGGCCTGACGCAGGGCATCGGCCTCGACGTCCGGCCGTTTCTCGCGGGGCGCTGGCTGCGCATTCCTGGTGAGGACGAAACCACCGGAAAGCCCGGCCTCGACGTGTTCTACAACATCACGCCCAGCCTGAAACTGACCGCGACCTTCAACACCGACTTCGGGGAAACGGAAGTCGACGCGCGCCAGATCAATCTCTCGCGCTTCTCGGTGCTCTTTCCGGAGAAGCGGTCCTTCTTCCTGCAGGGCGCCGGCGTCTTCAACTTCGCCAGCATCGGGCCCGAGCCGGCGGGTGGCATCCCTCCGGCCGGCGCCGACGTGTATCCGTTCTTCAGCCGGCAGATCGGCCTGCTTGGCGGCCAGGAGGTGCCCATCGATGCCGGCATCAAGCTGACCGGCACCGCCGGCCGCACCGACGTCGGTCTCCTGGGCGTCCGCACCGGCGATCTCCCGGGCGTCCTCCCCGGCGATCTCCCGATCGTCAGCGAAAAGAACTTCCTGGTCGCCCGCGTCAAGCGGAACCTGTTTCAGCAGTCGTACGTCGGCGCGATCTTCACGGGCGGCCACCCGGCCGAGGGACGGTCGGGCGAGACCTACGGCGCCGACATGCGCCTGGCCACCTCACGCTTCCTGGGCCGGCCGAACAACTTCGTCGTGAACGGCTACGCCGTGAAGAGCGTGAACGACGGCGCACCAGGGCGCGACTGGTCGTACGGCTTCTCGGCGCACTATCCGAACGACAGGTTCAACGCGCAGATCGCCTACCGGGAAATACAGGAGAACTTCAAGCCGGCGCTGGGCTTCGTCCAGCGCGACAACGTGCGCCTGCTCAGGGTCGCCGGCAGCTACAACCCGCGGCCGAAGGATTTCCTGAACGTCCAGCAGATGTTCCACGACGTGTACTACACGCGCTTCACGCGGCTGGACAACGGCGAGGTCGAGAGCTGGGACCTGTACGTGACGCTCCTCGACTGGCACCTGAGCTCCGGTGACAACCTTCACGGGATGTTCGACTTCAATCCCACCTACGAGCGTCTCTTCGAGCCGTTCGAGATTTCGCCGGACGTGTTCCTTCTGCCGGGCGAGTACCGCTTCACGCGCTTCAGGAGCAATCTGCTGTCGACGGCCACGAAGCGGCGGCTGTCGGGCAGCGTCAACCTGACCTACGGCGGCTACTGGTCCGGGCGAGCGGAGCAGGTGACGACGAGCCTCACCTACAAAGTGCCGCCGCGGTTCACGGTCACGGTGAGCACCAACCAGACATTTGCCCGGCTCCCGGAAGGCCACTTCAGCGCGCGCATCTTCACGTCCAATGTCAGCTACGCCGCGACGCCTCGGTTGTCGCTGTCGAATCTGATCCAGTACGACAACCGGTCCAGGAACATGGGCTGGCAGAGCCGCGTCCGCTGGACGCTGCAACCCGGCAGCGATCTCTTCTTCGCCTTCAACCAGGGATGGATCCGGGAAGACGACGGCAACCTGCGCTTCCGGACGCAGGACAGCAAGGTGTCCGCCAAATTCCAGTATTCATTTCGCTTTTAGTCCGCAAGCTCCATGCTTCCGTCCCGCCTGCTCATCGTTCGTCAGGATTTCCCCGATCTCCGGCTGGCCGATGTCCACGCAGAAGCGCGGCACCAGCTCGAGCGCAGCGGCTTCACGGCGCGGCTTCAGCCCGGCGCTCGCGTGGCCATCGGCGTGGGGAGCCGGGGCATTGCCAACCTCCCGATCATCGTGCGGAGCGTCGTGGACTACTGGCATGCTCACGGCATGTCCCCATTTCTCTTCCCGGCGATGGGCAGTCATGGTGCGGCGACTGCCGAAGGACAGGCAGAGGTCCTCGCGCATTTCGGGATCACGGAACAGTCAATGGGCTGCCCGGTCGTCAGTCGCGCCGACGTCGTGTCACTCGGCCAGACCGGCGACGGGATCGACGTGTTCATGGATGCCGCGGCGCATGCGGCGGACGGCGTCATGATCGTGACGCGTGTGAAGTGGCACACCACCTTCGACGGCCGGCTCGAGAGCGGCCTCATGAAGATGATGGCCATCGGTCTCGGCAAGTTCGCCGGCGCGCAGAAGTACCACACGCATGCCCGGCGGCTCGGCATGGAGCACGTCATCCGCACGGCAGGCCGCCGGGTCCTGGCGTCGGGGAAGATGATTGGCGGCCTGGCGATCGTCGAAGACGCGCACCACAACACCGCACGGCTCGATGCCGTCCCGGCCGACGGCATGGAACGGCGCGACGAAGAACACCTCGCGCTGGCGAAGTCCTGGATGCCCAGGCTGCCCTGCGATCTCGACGTCCTGATCGTCGACGAGATGGGCAAGAACATCAGCGGCACCGGCATGGACGCGAAGGTCGTCAATCGTGGGCCGAGCGGCGAATACAACCCCTGGCCCGGATTGCCGTCGATCGGCCGGATCTTTGTCCGCAGCCTCGCCGCGCACTCCGATGGCAACGCGATGGGGATCGGGATGGCTGACGTCACAACTGAACGGCTCGTGCGGCAGATCGACTGGGAGCCGACCCGGATCAACGCCCTGAGCGCGGGCGTCCCGTCGCGCATTCGCGTCCCCGCGGCCTTTCCCAGCGATCGCGCGTGCCTGCTGTGGGTCGCCGCGACCGCGGGGAGACTGGATCCCGCGGAAGTCACGTTCGGCTGGATTCGAAATACGCTGGAGCTCGATCGACTGGCGATCAGCCCCAACCTGCGCGCGCTGATCGACTCGGCCCGCCTCCGGCAAGTCGAGCTCGAAGTCGGAGGTCGACGTGCAGTGGGATGAATCAGGGAATCTTCTCAGTCCCTTTTCCGTGGACGATGGGCATCACGGCTCTGGGTCCACATGACCGAGCTCGACGCCACGCCCCCGCCCGCACCCGCACCTGCGGCCGATCCCCCGGTCGCCCCGGCCCCGATCGCCGACGGCGTCCTGCGGCAGCTCGATCCCAACACGATCCGCGTCGAGCGGATCGCGTCCTGGATCTTCACCGCGGTGGTCGGCGTGGGCCTGCTGATCCAGCTGATCGTGAACCTGTTCGGAGGGCCGTGGCGAATCGCGCTCGGCCTGGCGCTGACGATCGGCGTCGGCGGGTTCCTGGCGTGGCTGTCCCACCGGTGGCCCGAGATCGCGTACCGCCACACGTTCTACTGCGTCGAGCCACAGGGCATCGAGATTCGGCGCGGAGTAGTCTGGCGCAGCACGATCTACGTCCCGAAGTCGCGCGTCCAGCACACCGATGTGTCCCAGGGGCCTCTGCAGCGGACGTATGCGCTCGGCACGCTGGTCGTCTACACGGCGGGCACCGATCACGCGAAGGTCGAGCTGCCCGGGCTGAGCCACGCGCGGGCGATGCGCATCCGCGATCATCTGCTGCCGTCCGGCGGCGACGATGCCGTCTGACCCGCCGCCCGCCCTGAGCGGAGTCGAAGGGCCGTGGTCGGAGAAACGACGGCTGCATCCGTGGTCGTTGCTGTTCCTGCTCGCCGGGCAGCTGCGGCAGTTCGCGGCGCCCGTGATCATTGCGCTGGTGCTGGGGTCGCGGTCGCGCGAAACGGCCTGGCAGATCTACGCGCTGCCCCTCCTGATTCCGTATGCGCTCTACGTCGTCGTCCGCTACCTGACCTTCACCTACACCTTCGGCGACGGCGAGCTGGTGATTCGGTCCGGCTTGTTCTTCAAGAACGAGCGCCACGTGCCGTACTCGCGGGTCCAGAACGTGGATGCGGTGCAGAACGCGATGCATCGGCTGTCGGCGTGGTCGACGTCCGGGTCGACACGGGCAGCGGCGCGGAGGCGGATGCGACGCTCAGCGTGGTCTCGTGGCCGGCGTACGAGGAGATCCGCCGGCGGGTGCTCGACGAGCGATCGATCGCGCGCGGCACTGACGACGCGGAGGGCCGACGCCGACCACACGATTCTGGCGCTGCGGCCCCGCGACCTCGCCGTTCTGGGCCTCATCGAGAACCGGGCGGCGGTGCTGGTCGGCGCCGTGGTCGGACTGCTCTGGGAAACGGGCATGCTCGGGCGCGCGGTCAGCCGCGTCGGCATCGATGTGGCCGGGGAGGGTGCCGTGCGTCGCGTGCTCGTCTCGATCTTCCGCGATGGCACCCTGCCCTTCGACGACCTCTTCAGGGCGGGCGCCGCGATCGTCGGGCTGCTGATCGTGCTGCGGATCCTCTCCGTCGTCTGGGCGATCGTGCGGTTGTACGGCTTCCGGCTGACGCTCGATCGGCGCCGATCTGCGGACCGAGTACGGCCTGCTCACACGCGTGTCGGCGACGGTGCCGCTGCACCGCATTCAGACGTTGACGGTCCGGCGCGGGCTCATTCATCGCTGGTTCGATCGGGCCTCGGTCGAAGGTCGAAACGGCGGGAGGTGACGCGGCAGGACAGGCCGCGCGCGGGCGCGAATCGCTGGCGCCGATCATCGACGAGCCGGAGCTGCCCGCCCTGCTCCGCATCGTCGCTGCCCGACCTCAGCCTCGAGGACACCGGTCTGGCAGGGGCCGGCGGCGGGCGCGTTCCGGCCGCGAGCTGCGTGCGCGGCTGGTGCTCGCGCTGATTGGCGCGCTGCTGTCGGCGTTCGTCCTGGGATGGTGGGCGGTCGCCGTCCTGGCGGTCTTCAGCGCGTGGGGCTGGATCAGCGCGCGCATCTACACGGCGCACCTCGGCTGGGCGGTCATCGACGGCGCGGTGCTGTTCCGCACCGGATGGATCTGGCGGCACATGACGGTCGCGCGCTTCAGCAAGGTGCAGGCCGTGTCGATGACGCAGTCGCCGTTCGATCGACGGCATCGCATGGCGTCCATCCGCGTCGACACGGCCGGCGCCGGCGACGCGTCACACCGCGTGGATATTCCGTATCTTGCGATCGAGCAGGCGACCGAGCTGTTTGGACACCTCGGCACCGCAGCGGCCCGCACGGCGTTTCGCTGGTAGCGACCGGGCCGACTCTTACAATTCCGTACGCGGCCCCGTCGAGCCCGTCGAGAGGTTCGAGCGGCTGAGAAGAGCGACGAGTTGGACAATCTCCGACGGCTCGAACGGCTTCGCGACGTGCGCCTGGTAGCCGGCGGCTTCCGCAGCGAGGCCGTCGCTCACGGACGCATACGCCGAGACCGCGACCGCAGGAATGCTCCCGCCCCTGGCAGTGGGACGGGCGCGCAGCTGCCGAATCAGTTCGAGGCCATCCTCGTGAGGCATCCCGATATCGCTGAGGACAATGGCTGGCAAGTGCCGGTCTACGGATGCGAGCGCTTCCCGGACCGTCGACGCGGTCGTGACCGTGGCGCCGTACTGGGTCAGGGTCGCCGACAGCAGTAGTCGCGTGTCTTCTTCGTCGTCGACCACCAGAACGTTCAAGCCGTGCAACAGCCGGGAGTTCACGGGCATCGGCTGCGGCACGTCGTCCCTCGGCAAAGGCGCCTCCTCCGCCGAGCGGCGGTCGATGACGGAAGGAAGCCCGACCTCGAACGTGGCACCCTCTCCCGGACCCTGGCTGCGTACGCGAATGGTTCCGCCATGCAGTTCCACCAGCTGCTTCACGATCGCGAGGCCCAGCCCAAGGCCACCGAATTCGCGAGTGCTCGTCCCGTCGCCCTGGCGGAAGGGATCGAACACGAAGGGCTGGAACGCCGGGTCGATGCCACATCCAGTGTCCCGAACCGACAGCAGATGCCCGTTCTCGCGAGAGAGCCGGATCTCAATCGTGCCGCGAGGCGGCGTGAACTTCACCGCGTTCGACAACAGGTTCCAGACAATCTGCTGAAGACGTCCAGGGTCTCCGTGGGTCAGCGCCGGTCTGGCTTCCACTGAGAGTGAGATGACGAGGTCCTTGGCCAGGGCTGACGGTCTGACGACGTCGACGGCGGCGTCGACGATCGCCGCGAGGTCGGCGGTGCGGGCGCGCAGGCGGGGCGCGCCCCTCACGATGCTCGACATGTCGAGCAAGTCCTCGATCAGCGTGACCTGCGCCCTTGCATTTCGCTCGATGGTCTCCAGGGCGTGCGCGTGGGTCGCCGGGTCGAGCCGACCGGAGCGAACCATGGACGTCCAGCCCAGGACGGCATTCAGGGGCGTCCGCAGTTCGTGCGAAAGGGTGGCGAGGAACTCGTCCTTCAAGCGGTTGGCACCCCGCTCCCGATCGAGCGCTTCCTTGGTGCGATCCAGCATTTCGTTGAACGCTGCCACGACCACGCCGATCTCGTCCTTGCCAGCCGCTTGCGCCCGGATTGAATAGTCGCGGGTCGTGGAGATCTCCCGAGCGGTCCGCGCGAGCGTCAACAGCGGCACCGCAATCGACTGCTGGAGACGTGTCGTCATCAGAAGGGCGCCGGCCGTCGCCACCAGGAGCAAGCCGAGGGCGGTCAGTCCGGCGACACGAAGCCGCTCGTACAGATCGGTAAGGTCACGGCGGACATAGATGGACCCGACCCGCTTCTCGTTGACCATGACCGGACCGACGAGCTCCAACGCGTCCCAGCCGAGGCTGCCAACGGCGACGGGGGACGCCGGACACGCCGCGCCGGCGGGACGCTGATACCGGCTGAACACAGCGCCGTTCTGGTCATACAGACACGCCGTCACGATCCGCGGCTGATAGCGCAGTCCGCTCAGAATCTCTCGCGCGACCCGATCATCCCTGAACATCAACGGCGCGCCGCTGTTCTCAGCGAGGAGATTGACGGCCGCCGTCAAGTCGCGGCGAAGATCGGAGCGGAAGCGGATGATGTCCCAGCTCAGGAAGCCGGAGCCCGCCAGCACCACGGCGGCGGCGCTCGACACGACCGACATGACGAGCAGCTTGCGGCGGATCGAGAGGTCGCGGAAGCGGCGCATCTTCAGCCTCGGCCGGTGGCCGCACGGGACAGTCGCAGCAGGTGCGAGCTGATGCGGAGGTCGGCGCGCTTCGCAGCCGACGGATCGATCTCGAACCTGACGTTGCCGCGCTCGACGATGAAGTTGATGATGCCGCCTTTGGTCAGGAACCCGGCGTCTTCGCCGACCGTCAGCGTCGCGGAGTCGCGGGATGCCTCGAGATACCGCCCCGCCGCCGTGCCGCGGGGCACGAACACGACATCACAGGACGAATCCGGCTGGTTGACCACTCGCGTCTCGAGGGGGCGACTGCCGATTTTTTCCCCTTGGATCGCCTCGCGCAGCGAATCGCCGAAAGGATTCCGTTCCGCCACGCAGATGGTCAGGGGACCCGCATCCGCGGCCGGTGGCCATTCAACGAATTTCACGAAGTTGAACAGGTAGGTCGCCTTGACTTGATACTCGAGCGAGACTTCCACCGCAGGCACACCGACCACGCCGAGAAGCGTCGCCGACAGGGCGGCGAGCGCCGTACACCTGCCCGCGGTGCGACCCGGGCGCATCGTCAGAAGCCCCACGCCACCCGTCCCTGCACGCTGCGCTCGACCTCGGTCCGCGTGCCCGGGACGCCGAACTCCGCGTGATGACCGCGCAGCAGGTTGCGTCCGATGAGGGCGATCTCGGCCCGGCGCCAACCCAGCCAGGCGACGCGGGCGTCGAGCTCGGCGTAGGGCGGGATCCGTTCTGCGGGGAGGCTTCCAGGCACGCGGTCCACCGCCCCCACCGCCCGAAACAGCGCATCGACTTGAAATCGCGCGGGCAGGTCGAACGACGATCGGAATCCGAGCTGATGGCGCGGCGTGGCCTCCTCGAGCGCGACGCCCCGGTTCAGATCCTCGCCCCTCGCATGCAGATCCATCCGAAGGAACGAGTAACTCGCTGAAATCCGGGATGCGGCCGTCGGTGAGTAGGTCACGAACGCCTCGATGCCGCGAGTGGTCCCGTAGTTCTGGTTTTCGTTCTGCACCGGGATGACGAGGCGGCCGCCACCCTCTTCGGCGAAGGGCTCGCCCCGCTCGAGCGACGCGAGCTCCCGGTAACGGTTGCGGAACCCCGCGAGGTCGATGGAGAGCGCTCGGCTGGGAGACCAGCGATAGCCGGCCTCGAATGCCACCAGCGTTTCTGATTCGAACTCCCGGTTGCCAACCAGCCGTACAACGACGGCAGCCGACGGATCGCCCACGTCTACCGAGATGTCTCGCTCCACGCGTGTCGGCACGCGCACGGCGCGGGAGACGGCGCCCCATGTCGAGTGGGCGGACGTGGGCTGCCAGGAGATTCGGCCGCTCGGCTGCACCTCGACGCCGCTGAAATCGTTGTGTTCGAGCTTCGTCCCGGCGGTGAGATGGACTGCGCGCATCACTCGGATCTGATGCTGCACGAAGCCGCTGACGAGCTGATCCGTCGCGGTGGCCGGTCGAAGGGAGAAGACGCCGGCGCCGGTATTGCTGTGCGCCATCAGCCGGTAGCTCGCGCCCCAAGTGAGCGCTTGCCGCGGCGAGAGCGGCTGCCGGTATTGGAGATCGACGTCCACGGTATCGAGATCGTCGACGAACATCGGGTCGTTCCGGTGGGTCCGGTCGTAGTAGGCGCGAAGCTGCAGCTCCGATGAGTCGCGCACCTTGCGTTCCCAGCGGCCCAGGACGTTCCCACCCCCGACGGCGATACGGAGCGGCCCATCAGGACCGGGACGGCCCAGAATGATGATGGATGGCGCGACCTGTCCCACATCACCGCGGTACACGTCCCCCTGCACCGTCACCGCATCACGCGCGCTGGCCTCCCAGTCGAGGCGAAAGCCGCCATGGCCCGCCTGCCAGTCGTCCGGGCTGCCGGCCACTGAGCCGAGTGTGGCGGAGCGGTCGAAGTACCGGCCGAAAATCCGGTAGAAGACTCGATCGGTGATCGCCGCCCCGTACCTGGCCGCCACGCTGAAGCGGTCCTCTGCGCCGCCGCTCGTTTCCGCGTACAGCCCCTGCGTGTCCCTGGCGCTTTTCGTGGTGATGCTGATGACACCGTTCACCGCGTTCGATCCCCAGAGCGTCGCACCGGGACCGCGCACGACTTCGATCCGATCGATGTCCTGCATCACGTAGTTCTGAACGTCCCATGCGACGCCCGAGACCAACGGCGTGTAGACGCTGCGTGTATCGCTCAACACCAGCAGCTTCTCGGAGTTGATGCTGCTGAACCCGCGCGCGGCGACGACCCACGAACCGGAGCTCCGGCGGGCCACGTGCAGCCCGGGCACCAACCGCAGCGCCTCGGGCACCATCGTCGCGCCCGATCGCCTGATGTCCTCACCGGTCACGATCGAGACCGCGGCAGGGGCTTCCCGCAGTTGCTCTTCCATGCGCGACACGGACGTGACGTCGAGCGCCATCAGCTCCTCGACGCTCAGCTTTTTCAATTCGCGGATGGTGGGACGAGCCGCCGGTCCGGTTTGTCCTGAGACCCGGACCGGAATGAGCAGGCCGCACGTGACGAGGATCGCGAGATACATCCCGGCTCCAGGCCACAGGGCAAGGTCATGCCGGCTTCGTGAGCGAAGGGGGTAAGGACGATACATTGATTGGCGCGCTCGGGAATCGACGAACACCGGGCCAACGAGGTCGCCCCGGGAGTGGAGTGGCGGGATGCAAGTGGTGATCCGTAGCAATCTCCGCTGCAGCAGCGGAAAATTGACTCGAGATCCGAAACCGCACACTTGAGCGTGTTCGCGACGACTACAGTGATGGTTCGAGTGCTCACCTCAGCAATGACTGGGTCAGATAGCAATGACTGGGTGAGATATATCGGCACCCGTGCTGGCCCGCATCACTGCGCAGGAAATCTGCCCGTCCGAGATCGCGGGCGACGCGGGCGAGTCTCTCGCCGAGAGCCCGCTACACCGGCCCGTTCGTGACCACCCACCGCCCCTCGGCGTTCTTGCCGAACTCGAACGTCCGCGGTCCCTCGATGGTCATGTTGGGCGAGCGGATGCGTGGGCGGCAGACCTCCTTGACGTCGGCGCGGGCGAACGCGCGTGAATCGGAGACCGGGGTCACGTCCACATCCTTCATCTCGTAATCGCACGACTCGAAGTTCTTGCGCAGCGCCTCGAGCCGGGTGCGGTGGAGCGGCGAGGCGCCAGGGAAGACGTCGCGCAGCGCGTTGAAGTCCCTCGCCTTGTATGCCCCGTAGTAGCCATTCAGCAGTTGGCGCGCCGCAGATTCGCTGATTGACGGTGCGGCCGGTGCCGGCGCCACGGTCGTGGTTGTCGGCGGCACGCTGGTCGTTGCGACGGTCGTCGTGGGGACCGTTGTCGGCATGGACGAGGTCACCGGGACGGTCGGCGTGGGCGTCTGCTCGGGCTGGAGCGGTTTCTGACCGGTGCCGGGAACGGGATTTGGCTGCGATGATCGCGCGCCCCGTTCGCCGGGACGAGGAATGGTAGTGGTCAGCGGGATCGTCGTCGGCGGTAGCGGCGCCGCGGCGGGCACTGTGGTCGTTGGTGCGGCGGGTGCGACCGGAATCGTGGTCGGGACCACCGGTGGAACGGCCGTGGCCGGCTGCTCCGGCGGACGGTTGCGAATCACGTAGCCGACGACGAGCAGCGCGACGATCGCGGAGGCCACACCGCCGATCGCCCAGAGGCTCTTCGATCGTGGCGGTGGTGCGGTGCCGGCCGCGTCCGACGGGCCTTTTCGCTGTTCCTGATATTTCGCGAGCGCGTCCTGGGCGTCGGCGTTCTCCGGGTCCAGCTCCAGCACGCTGCGCAGCAGCCCGATCGCGGCGTCGGGCGACTTCGCCTTCCGGGCGCGCTTCAGCAGCGCGGCGATCTCCGACTTCCTCGCTTGCGCGCGCTTCTCGTCCTGGTCGCGCTGCTCACGCTCGCGGCGCTCGACCTCGCTCCGCCGTTGACGCAGATCGGTGAGCGCGGTGGCCACGGCCGCGTGGCTGGTGTCGGCCCGCTCGAGCAGTGCGATGGCGTCGGCCAGCTGTCCCGCGAGCGCGAGCTTGCGGGCGCCGCCGACCGCCTCCTGCGCCGCCGCGTCTTGTTCTCGTTGGCGTGCCTCGGCGGCGATGGCGGCCTGAATGCGCGCGCGCTGCTCGGTCGCTCCCGGCAGTTGCGGCTCTTCGGCGAGCGCGCGTTCGACGGTCGCCAGCGCCCCTTGAAGCGCTCCCGATCGGAGCTGCGCGCTCGACTCCTGAAGCAGACGCACCAGGTCCTGACGCCGGCGCGCGAAGACGGCGAGTTGTTCGAGCCGCGGCGTCAGATCCTGCAAATCCGCGCGGGCCCGCACGCGCGGCTCGAGAGACTGGAGGATGGCGAGGGTGCGAGCGGGCTCCCAGCCGTCGGCGGCGGCCTCGGCCTCGGCGAGCTGCGCGGTTGCGGCGTGCCGTTCCCGCGCGGCTTCACTGACCGCGGCGGCTCCGGCCTCGGCGCGCTGGAGGAGCCCCGCGACTTCCGGCAGATCCCGGGTGGTCCTCGGCAGGCGATTGAAGCGGCTCAGCGCCTCCTCGAACCGGCCGGCATCGATCTCGGCGGACGCCGCGCTGGTCTGTTCCGCCACCCACTCGGCCTCGCGGCGCCGTTCGATCTCGCGCCGGAGATCGCGCGCCGTCCGGTCGATGTCGGGATGAGACGGCGTGAACTGCTCGAGCTCCTCCAGCGCGAGCTGGTGCTCGCCGGCTGCGATCCTGACGCGTGCCGCTTCGAGTGCTTCGGCGGCCCGGCGTTCGTACTCGGCGCGGCGCGCCTCCATGTCGCGGTCGCTGGTCGAACGCTGCCGCTGCTGCAGGCGTGCGATCGCGGCAACGATCCGCGGTGAATCCGCCGGCTGGGCGGACAGCAGATCGAGCGCTGCCGCGTGATCCCCGGCCTCGAACAACGCCTCGGCCTCCTTGATCGCGCCCTCCGCTCGCCGATCGGCCTCTTCCTGCCGCTGGCGCGCGTCGATCGCCGCCGCGATCTCCTCGCGCAGACTCGAGGCTCGCGGATGCGCGGCCTCGAGCGCGAGCACCGCGTCGACCGCGGCCGAGGCGTCAGCGAATCGCTGCTCGGTCAGCGCGATCGCCGCGCGCGAGAGCCCGACCGCGATCTGCAGCTGCCGTTCCGCGGCGGCTTCCTCGGCTTCGCGCTGCCGCTGCCGCTCCGCTTCGCGCTTGAGCCGCTCGAAGTCCGAGCGCTCGGAGCGCAGCTCGTCGAGCGCGCGCACCACGATCGGATGCGACGGGGTGTAGCGTTCGAGCTCGGCGATGCTCTCCTCGTGGCGGCCGTCCTGGAACTCGCGCCGGGCGCGATCGACCGCCTCGCGGGCGCGCCGCTCGGCTTCCCGTTCCCGCTGGCGCGCCTCGATCAGCCCGCGGGCCTCGTCCAGCAGGTCGCGGGCCTCGGCGTGCGTGCTGTCGAGCGCCAGCACTTCCTCCGCCGCGCCAATCACCCCTTCGGCGTCGCCGGCGAGGGCGGCGTCGCGGCATTTGTCGATCGCCAGCGCGATCGCCCGTTCCCGCCCGGCGCGCTCCCGCTCGTCGCGTTCGATCGCGCCGATCTCGTCGACCAGCGCCCTGACCTGCGGGTTCTCGGCGTCGATACCCAACGCCCGCCGCGCCAGTTCGGCGGCCGCCGGCACGTCGCCCTCGGCGAGACAGCTCCGGGCTTCGCCGATCAGCTGCTCCACCTGCTGGTGATCGAGGGCGGCCCGCGCCTGCTCCATCAGTGCGCCGGCCTCGGCGTCTTCGGGACTGATCAGCGCCACCTGCTCGCAGGCGTCGAGCACCTCGACGTAGCGGCCGGTGTCGAGCGCGCGGTGCGCGGTCTTCAGGAGCGTCTGGATCCGTTCAGCGCGGCGCTGCTCGATGACGTGGCGGTCGGTCCGCGCCGGCATCGCCGAGGCAGGGCTGCTCATGATCGTGCCTTCGTCGAACGCCGGCTCCTCGTCCGGGCCGAGCTTCGAGCGCAGCCGCGCGATGTGGGTCCCCATCGCCGCCATGGTCTGGTAACGCCTGGCCGGGTCTTTCTCGATCGCCCGATTGACGATGGTCTCGAGCGC
Organism: uncultured Acidobacteriota bacterium; assembly: GCA_963717745.1. GTDB lineage: Bacteria > Acidobacteriota > Vicinamibacteria > Vicinamibacterales > 2-12-FULL-66-21 > JACCXG01. Next base: position 7,285 of record CAVQXJ010000027.1, on the reverse strand, counting down.
AGGATCCAGATCGGGCACCCGCGCGCGCAGTGCCACCGGGGTCTGACGCACGATCGCGTTCATGACCTGGTGCATGGTCTCGCCCGGGAACGCCTGGTGGTACGAGAGCAGCTCGTACATGACCAGGCCGGCCGCGAAGATGTCGCTGCGGCGGTCGCTGGCTTTGCCCTCGACCTGCTCCGGGGACATGTAGTTGGGCGTCCCCATGATCATGCCGGTCTGGGTAAGGCCGGAATCGGTGATCCGCGCGATGCCGAAATCCAGGATGCGCAGGATGCCTTCGCGGTCGACCATCACGTTCGCCGGCTTGACGTCGCGGTGCACCACGCCCTTGTTGTGCGCGTACTCGAGGCCGGCGGCCAGTTCTTCGAGCAGCTCGAGCTTCCGCGCCAGGGTCAGCGGAATGTTCTGCTTGATGTGCTCGGCGAGGGTCGTCCCCTCGACGTATTCCATGATGATGTAGGGGGCACCTTCGTGTTCGCCGAAGTCGTAGATGGTGACGATGTTGGGGTGTTTGAGGCTGCCCGCGGACTGCGCCTCGCGGAGAAAGCGATCGTGGAGGTCCTCGTCGGCGACCCGCAGCAGCTTGATCGCGACCATCCGTCCGATGTGCGGGTCGCGGCCGCGAAACACCATCCCCATGCCGCCGAACCCGATCCGATCGAGGATGTCGTAGCGGCCGATTCGTTCCGGAAAATGCGTCGGCGACATGGATGCGGAGGCTGGCCGCGCACCGGCCGGGCCGGGCGGCGGCCCTCACGTTACCACGGTGTTTCAGCGGCTGGGGACTGTGTTGCGTCAAATCCCAAGCTCCAAATCCCAAGCTCCAACCACTCCCAAATCCCAACTCCCAAGCCGACTCCCAACTTCACCCAAGCTCGCTTTGGGAGTTGAACTTGAGAGTGGCACGTGGGAGTTGGGAGTTGGGAGTGGTTGGGATTTGGGATTTGGAGCTTGGGATTTGACTCAGCCAACGCGAAAGGGGCAGACGAAAGACGTGCGTGAGTCAGACTTTTTCCCGCCGCCAGGATGACGATCCCTCGACCTGTGCGGCATCCATGTCAGAATCCGACCGGTGCGCGCTTTGCTGTAGCTGGAATCAAGGTCGTGAAGCCTCCCCTTCCGCAGCGAATCGGTCGGTATGAAGTCATGGATCGCCTCGGCGAAGGCGGCATGGGATTGCTCTACCTCGCGCGGGATCCGGTCCTCGACCGGACGGTCGCGATCAAGGTGCTCTCGGTCTTCAACGACGAAATCAAGCAGCGCTTCGCCGGGGAAGCCCGTTCCGCCGCCCGGCTCGCCCATCCGAACATCATCACCATCTACGACGTCGGCGAGGACCAGGGCCAGCCGTTCATCGCGATGGAATACATCGACGGTGAGACGCTCGGCGAGGTCATCCGCCGCCGGGCGCCGCTGCGCCTGATCCGCCGGCTCGAGCTGATGCTGCAGTTGTGCGCGGGGCTGGGCCACGCCCACAAGATGGGCATCATCCATCGCGACATCAAGCCAGCCAACCTGATGCTGACGTCGGACGGCACGCTCAAGATCCTCGACTTCGGGCTGGCCCGGATCGTCGCCGACGCCGCGTCCAGCGGCCTGACCCGCGCCGGCGCGATGCTCGGCACCCCGCACTACATGTCGCCGGAACAGGCGATGGGGCAGCCGGCGGATCACCGCAGCGACATCTTCTCGGTCGGCCTGGTCATGTACGAGCTGCTGACCTGGCAGAAGGCGTTCTCGGGCGAATCGCCGCACGTCGTGATGCACCGGATCGCGCACGACAGCGCCCGGCCGATCCGCCAGCTGTTCCCGATGATCGATCCGCAGCTCGAGACGATCGTGAACACCGCGCTCGAGCGGGATCCCGAGAAGCGCTATCAGAGCCTCGGCGCGTTCGCGGCGGCCTGCGTCCGCGCGAAGGACAACATCGTCGCGCTGTCCGATTCGACGACCGTGCGGGTCGAACGTCCAGCCCCGGGTGGCGCGCCCCCGGAGCCGCCGACGCCGCACTCGGCCGGCGCGCGTTCCGACAGCGGCAGTGCCTCGGGCCGGCACACTCCGGTCGGCGGTGTGCGGCTGCCGTCCCGCGAGGCGCTCGCCCGGCGGCGCGCGGAACAGATCGATCGGTACATTGCCGATGCCAGGAACCACCTGCAGGCCGGCCGCTTCGACGCGGCCATCGAACAATGCGAGCTCGCGCTGATTCTCGACACCGGTGAGCCGCGGGCGCTCGAGACCCTGCACACCGCGCACGTCGCGCTCGAAGACCAGCAGGTCCAGCATTGGCTGACGGACGCCAGATCGGCCTTGTCGAGGGGCTCGCTGTCGGCCGCGGAACACCTGATCGCGCAGTCGCTGCAGGTCCGGCCCGAGGCGAGCGACGCTCAGGCGCTGCAGCAGGAGGTCGCGGCACGGCGCGAGGAACAGCGGACCGCGCGTGATCGGGCCCGCGCGGTCGCGAGCGTGGTCGAGCGAGCGCGGCAGCGTCTGGACAACGGCGACTTCGACTCGGCGATCAGAGCGGCGACCGAGGTGCTGGATCAGGATCCGGGGCAGCAGGACGCCCTCGCGCTGAAGGCGCGGGCGCTGCTCGGCCTCGAGGAACGGCGGCGGCAGAACGAGATCCAGCGCCGGGCGCAGCTCACCGTCGGCGACGCCCAGCAGCGGGCCAAGCGCGGCGATCACACCGGCGCGATCGCCGCCTTGCGCGCCTTCGATCCACAGGTCGAGCTGGTGCGCGATGCGCTCGCCGTCATCGAGGCGGAGCAGCGCGAGCTCGAACGCCAGCGGCGCGAAGCGGAGCGGCGCGCCAAAGACGAAGCCGATCGGCAGCGGCGTGCGCAAGAGGAAGCGGACCGCCAGCGCCGGGCGCACGAGGCTTTGGTCCGCCAGCGCGACGAGTTGCAGCGGCGTCCTCGGCCGATGGTGGACGACCCCGGCATCGCCCCTACCGTCCTGCACATTCCGGGCAAGGCGCCGCCGGAGCGCGAACGCGTCCCCGCTCCCGCTCCTGCCGCTCCTGCTCCCGATGTCGCCGCCGCGCGACGGATCGAAAGCGATGTGCGCCGCCGCGCTGCCGCGGTGGCGATGCAGGCGCGCCGCCAGTTCATCGCCGGCGATCATCAGGGTGCGCTCGCGACGCTGCACGAGTTCTCGCCGCAGGAGCTGGTGGCGCCAGTCATCGCCGAGCTCGAGACCGAGCTGCGCCGCTTCAAGCGGCGCCGCGAGGAAACCGCCCGCGGTATCGCGGCCGTGGCGACGCCGGTTCCCGAAGTGCCGCCGGTTCAGCCCGTCGTCGAGACCCGTCCGCCGCGCGACGAGCGACCGGCGCCGGAGCGACCGCCGGCCGGCCGATCGTCGGCGAGCGCGCCCGCGCCGAAGCCTTCCACCTCCCAGTCGAAGCCGCCGGTCACGGCCAGGCCTGTGCCGCCCCCGCCCGTCTTCACGCCTGGCTTCGCGCCAACCTGGCAGCATGGCGTCATCGCGCTGGTCGTCCTCCTGCTCTTCATCGCTCTTTTCGCCTACGCCTGCTGAATCGACCCTTCGACTCGGCTCCGCGCGAGATCGCACGCGAGCCGAATGGCGAACCCGCCTCCGCCAAGGCTACGGCGCGGCAAGCCCGCGAACCCGCGAACCCGCGGTAGCGCGAGGCTCCCCTTGCTTACCGAGAGGAGAAGTCGTATAGTCGCCTCTCGGTAACCGAGGGAACGCCTGTGAGCAAACCATCCGACCTCGTCCAGGGCACGCTCGATATCCTGATCCTCAAGATTCTCGCGCTCGAGCCGCAGCACGGCTGGGCCATCGGTCTGCGCCTGCGGCAGATCTCCGGCGACGTGCTGCAGGTGAGCGACGGCTCGCTGTACCCCGCGCTCCACAAGCTCGAGAACGAGGGCTGGATCACCGCTGAGTGGAAGCCCACTGAGAACAACCGCCGGGCCAAGTTCTACGCCCTGACCCGGCCTGGCCGGCGGCATCTGGACAAGGAAGCCGCGAACTGGGATCGCCTCTCGGCGGCGATCAGCGGAGTCATGCGCCTCGACCAGGCCTGACACGTCGGCACTCCAACCTGGAGGAAAGGAACGCCATGCCGTTCGATCGCTGGGCACATGTGATCGCCATGCGCGTGCGGTCGCTCTTCCGCGGGGCCGCGCTCGATCGGGACCTCGACGAAGAGCTGGAAAGCCATCTCGAGCGCCTGATCGAGGACAACGTCACACGCGGCATGTCGCCGGAGTCGGCGCGCCGCGCCGCCCTGATCGCGATGGGTGGCCTGCAGCAGCGCAGGGAAGAGTGCCGCGAACGCCGGCGGGTGCACCTCGTCGACGAATTGGTGCAGGACGCTCGCTACGCGGCACGGAGCCTGCGGCAATCACCGACCTTCACCCTCGCCGCGATCGCGACGCTCACGCTCGGCATCGGCGCCAGCGTGGCGATGTTCGCCGTGGTCAATGGCGTGCTGCTGCGGCCGCTGCCGTTCCCCGACCACGATCGGCTGTTCCTCGTGGCGATGTCGCCCCGGAACCCGTTCGTCACCGAGCCGTCGCTCTCGGATCACAACTACGTGGCGCTCCGCAGCCACAACACCACGTTCGCCAGCCTCGCGACCTTCTCGACCTTCGACGGCAGCCTGGCCGGCGCCGCTGAGCCTGTGCTGGTCAAGGCCGGCAGCGTCACCAGCGAGTTCTTCGCGGTGCTCGGCGTCGCACCGGCGCTCGGACGAACCTTCACCGACGACGAGGCACGGAGCGGCGCCGAGCCGACCGTGGTGCTGAGCGAACCGTTGTGGCGCGTCCATTTCAGCGCCGACCCTTCGGTGATCGGCCGCGACGTGACGCTGAACGGCGTCCGCAGGGTCGTGATCGGGGTCATGCCTCGGGGATTCGAGTTTCCGAGCCGGGCCGCGGCCTGGGTGCCGCAGACCGTGCAGCTGTCCCAGGGCAACTCGCTGATGTTTCCGGTGATTGGCCGGCTGAAGCCGGGGATCACCATCGCGCAGGCGCGCGCGCAGTTCGACGCCATCAGTCGCCAGTTGCCGCAGCCGCCGCCTGCCGACGGTGCGACGTGGACCGTTGGTCTGCTGCCGCTCAAGGAGATGCTGGTTGGCCGCGTGCGTCAGCCGTTGACGATTTTCTCGGGCGCGGTGATCTTCGTGCTGCTGATTGCCTGCGCGAACGTGGCCCACCTGCTGCTCGCGCGGGCCTCGCACCGCCAGCGCGAAATCGCCGTACGGGTCGCGCTCGGCGCCACCCGGGCGCGGCTGATCCGGCAACTGCTCACCGAGAGCACCCTTCTCGCGCTCGCCGGCGGTACCGCCGGTGTGCTCCTCGCCGGCTGGGCCGTCCCCGCGCTGCTCTCGCTCGCGCCCGAGGGGCGCATCCCGCGGCTGGAGATGATTCGGCTCGACGGCTGGGTCGCCGCCTTCGCGTTGGGCGCGTCGCTCGTCACCGCGCTTGCCTTCGGTCTGATCCCGGCGCTGCGGCTCACCCGCCGGCGGTCAGCCCAAGCGCTGGCCCCGGGCAGCCGATCGTTCGGCGGCGGCCAGGACCGGCTGCGCCGCACGCTCGTCGTCGCCGAGATCGCGGTCGCGCTCGTGCTCCTGGCCGGCGCCGGCCTGCTTCTCAAGAGCTTTCTTCGCCTGCGCGCGGTCGACCCGGGCTTCGACGCGACGAGGGTGATTACGCTGAACCTCGATCTTCCGAACGCGACCTATCCCGACGCCACGCGGCTGCACGTGTTCCATCAGGGCCTGCTCGAGCGGCTGCGCACCGTACCCGACGTCGCCGCGGTCGGACTGGTGAACTGGCGTCCGCTCGGCACGATGCACATGAGCGGCGGTTTCCGCGCCGACGGTCAGGGCCGCGCCCCCGATTTCATCGTGGACAAGCCGGCGGTGAGCGGCGGGTATTTCGCCGCGATGGGGATCCGGCTCGTGCACGGCCGCGAGTTCGACGCACATGACGACGCCGCGGGAAACCCGGTCGCGATTGTCAGCCGCACCGTCGCCCGGTATCTCGATCCGGGCGAGGATGTCATCGGCCGGCGCGTGTCCCTGCAGAGCGACTGGCTGACCATCGTCGGCGTCGTCGACGACGTGAGGCAGTGGGGACCGACGCAGCCGGCCCGGCCGGCGATTTACACGCCGTATCAGCAGGTGCAGCGGCCGATGTTCCTGTCGCACATGTCGTACGCGCTTCGCACCACGACCGATCCTGAACGCGCGGTCCCGGCGCTTCGGACCGCCCTTCGCGCCGTCGACCGGAATCAGGCCGCGACGTCGATCGCGCTCATGGATGACGTGCTGTTCTCCGCGACCGCCGAGCCGCGATTCCACAGCCGCCTGCTGGGCCTCTTCGCATTCCTCGCGCTGGTTCTCGCCGTAGTCGGCATCTACGGGGTCCTGGCGTACTCCGTGGCCCAGCGCACCCACGAGATCGGGGTCCGGATGGCGCTCGGCGCCCGCCCCAGGTCGGTGATCTGGATGGTGCTGCGAGGCACGTTGTGGCTCGGGGCAGCCGGCGTCGTGCTGGGAACGGCGGGCGCCGCCGCCGCGACCCGGCTGCTGAGTCCGTTCTTGTTCGAAACCACCCCCACCGACGTCTCGACATTCGCCGCCGTGGCGGCGACCATGTTTGCGGCGGCTCTGGCTGGCCGGCGCGATCCCAGCGCGAAGGGCCACCCGGATCGATCCGCTGACGGCGCTGCGGCACGAGTGACCCTGCATTCGCGTCAAATCCCAAGCTCCAAGCTCCAAATCCCAATCATTCCCAAGCTCCAATATCCCAACTCCAAATCCCAAGTTCCCAATTCCAAGCCAAATCCCCACGTGCCGTCGGTCTCGGCGACCTTGCCCTTGGCGTTGGGAGGTGGCGCTGGGGTTAGGGGTTGAGGTTGGGGGGGCGTTGGCGTTGGGAGTTGCGAGTTGGGAGTTGGGAGTTGGGAGTGGTTGGGATTTGGAGCTTGGATCTTGGGATTTGACCCCATTCCCCTCGTTTCGGTGTCAAATACCTGGATACGACCCGTCTCATCCGGCGTGTCGCGGGTCTTGCGCGTAAATTCTACCAACCAAGCGCCGTGCCCGCCCGTCTGATATCGGGAAACGGGGCCCCACATGCTCTTCACACTCTGCCGCCGGCCGGCCTGCGGCGCTGTCGGTCTTGCTGCGTCCGTCCTGGCGGTCGTCGTGTCGGCGTCCGGGTGCCGCCCGACGCCCGTCGACGCGCAGGCCGCATGGCTGCGTCTGGAGGCCGGCAGGACAGCGTCACCGTCTCCCGCCGCGACTTCG
>CAVQXJ010000026.1:0-34425 GCA_963717745.1 uncultured Acidobacteriota bacterium | reverse complement strand
AGGTGTCGTTGAATTTCTCGCCGGCGCGGGGAATCGACTGGAACGTCCACGCCAGTTTTCCGGTGCGGATATCCCAGGCCCGCACGTCGCCGGCCGGACCGCGCGGCGGGTTTTCCTGCGTGCGCCCGCCAGTGATGATCAGGTTCTTGTACATGGTCGGCGGCGAGCTCAGGGCGTTGTTCCCAGGCATTCCCCGCAGATTCTCCGGCGTGTTCAGGGTGATCACGCCGTGGTCGCCGAACGCGTCGTTCGGTTCGCCGGTCTTCGCGTGGAGCGAGAACAGGCGGCCGTCGCTCGAGCCGAAGACGATCTGCGGCGGGGTCTTCGCGTCGCCCGCCCAGGTACTCGACTCCCCGCGACGCCGGCACGCTTGACGGCACCTGGAACACCCACATCTCCTTGCCGGTGCTCGAGTCGAGGGCGACGACGCGGCCGTATGGACTGGTGAAGTACATGACGCCGTCGATCACGAGCGGCGTCGTCCCGCTGACCGCGAAGCCGGACCCGCGTCCGCGGCCGCGGCCCGGCGCCGCGGGTGGCGGCGGGGGCGTGCCGGGAGGCGGTGTCGGCCGCATGTGGTACTCCCACGCGACTTCGAGCTGGCCGACGTTGGCGGGCGTCAACTGGGTCAGCGGAGAAAATCGATTGCCACCCGGGTCATGGCCGTAGGTCGGCCACTCCGTCGACCCGCCCGCGGCGCCCGGCTTGGGCGCCTGCGCGCCGGGTGTCGAGGTACAGGCCGCTGGCGACGGTCAGCAGGGCGACAACAGGGATGAAGGCTCGATGAAGGTCAGGCATCGTTTTTCGCTGGCGATGTTAGCAGAGTGGATCACCGGACGCGCGCGGCGCTGAGCGAGACGACCGCAAACAGCCCGGCCACCAGCACGAATGCGAGAGACAGGCTGGTCGCGTCGGCCACGAAGCCGATCAGCGCCGGACCGAGCAGCAGACCCGCGTAGGCGATGGTCGTCACCGTCGCCAGCGCGATCCCCGGGGGCACGCCCGGCACCCGGCCGGCGCCGCTGAACAGCACAGGGACGATGTTCGCGGCGCCGATACCGACGATCGCCAGGCCGGCCAGCGAGGCGAACGTCGAAGGCACGAGCGCGACGGCGAGGAATCCGGCGCACGCGAGCGCGCCGCCGGCCCGGAGCATCCGCGTCGATCCGAACCGGTGCGTCATCGCGTCGCCGGTCAGCCGGCACACGGTCATCGCCACCGAGAACACCGCGTACCCCATCCCGGCGAGTGACACGTCGACATGCCGGTGCTCGCGCAGGAACACCGCGCTCCAGTCGAGCACCGCCCCCTCACCGAGAAACGTCATGAAGCAGAGCGCCCCGAGGAACAGCACGGCGGCCTTGGGCACGATCGTGAAGCTCCCCGCGTCCGCTCCGCCCAGGTCGCTCACGAGGCGACGCTGCTCGACGATGGCCAGGACCGCCATGACCATCGCAATCATCACGGCACACTGGACCAGGCCGAGGCCGCTCCGCAGGAACGTGCTGACCAGCGCGGCGCCGGCAATGCCGCCGATACTGAAGAGGGCGTGGAAGCTGGACATGATCGGCCGGCCCGCCGCGTGCTGGACCGCGATCGCCTGGGCGTTCATCGCCACGTCAAGGGCGCCGAGCGCGGCGCCGAAGGCGAACAGGGTCATCGCCAGCAGCAGCGGGGTGATCGGCACCGCCAGGAACGGCAGCGCCGCGCAGGTCCCGAGCGCGGCGATCAGGACCACGCGCCGGCTGCCCCAGCGGTGAATCGCAATCCCGGCCAGCGGCATCGCCACGGTGGAGCCGCCGCCGAACGCGAGCAGGATGAAGCCCAGCGCCGCCTCGTCCAGAGCGAGGCGATCCTTGGCGAACGGCACCATCGGCGCCCAGCTCGAGGTCGCCGTCCCGCAGATCAGAAACATCGCGCTGGTGGCGCGCCGGGCCGGACCGATCGTCACGTTACTACGCCGGCTCGACGCTGATGATCGCGCTCATCGTGTGCCGGTCTCCCGGCCGCAGCGTGATCGCCGCCTCGCCGACGTTCGCGGTCTCGATGCACAACATCCCGCGCCACTCGTCGTCGCCGAAGTCCGGCATCGCCCTGGCCTTGTCGATCCATGGGTTCCAGACGACCGTGGACCGGGAGTCCTGCTTCGCAATCGTGATGCGTCGCGCCAGGCCGGGGTCGTCGACGACGCAAGTGGATGTCGTGTCGAGATACACGCGATCGGTTTCTTCCGTGAAGCGGATCGGATTGACGGTCTGTCGCCGCCGTTCGGACCCGCCCACTTTGTCGAGATAGTGCGTGTGCTCCAGCCCTGAGACGCTGATCTGGTCGATGCGGCTGACCGCGAGGTAGGTGTGGAGCGCCTCCTCGAACGTGAACGGCACCTCGTCCAGGTTGTGGACGTCGAGATCGATCCGGAGCGAGGGGCCGATGAAGATATGCAGATCAGCGTGAAAGAGATGCGGCCAGACGGGCGAGGCATTGTCGGCTTCCAGCTGGAACGTGAGGGCGACGGTGCCGTCCGCCGCCTCCACGGCCTGACACAGCGTCCACGGGCTGATGCGCGCGAAGCCATGCGCCGGCACGGCCCGGTCGCTCGGATGAGGGCCGAACCATGGAAAACAGAGCGGCACGCCGCCGCGAATCGGCTTGTCACGACGGAAGACGCTGTGGGCGCTCATCCACAACACGGGCGCACCAGCATGCGCCGGCTGCCAGGCTGCGAGATGGGCGCCGTGCGAATAGACCTGCGCGGTGGCGTGCGGCGTCGCCACATCGATTCGCGGCAGCGCGCTGGCCGCCGCGGGGATCACAGACGGTGGGAGACGCACACCGTCAAGCTCACTGGAAATCATGGGGACATCGTACCCCGTGATCAGTATCTCCTCCCCTGCTGCCGCATCAGATCGAACTTGGCGGTGTCTGCCACCGCCATGACCGCCATCACCCCGGCCTGGACCGGATCGCTGACGACCAGGTCGGCGGCGTCGGGGACGCTGCCGACCATGTTCAGCGAAATGACCGGGAGCCCGTTGCGGCGGACTTCGTGAACCGCCGCCGTGATCTCGCCGCCCATGATCGACCCGGCCAGCACCAGCAGCTTGACGCGAGGCAGCCGCGCGGTGGCCCGGACCGCCGCCGCGAGCTCGAGCTCGCCGACCAGCGGAATCGTGTCGATCGAGATGCGCTCGCCGCGGATGTTGTGGCGATCGGCCTCGGCAATCGCCCCCATCGCGACCATCCCGACCTGGGCGCCGCCGCCCATCACGATCACCCGCTTGCCGTAGATCCGTCCGAAGGTCGGCGTTTCCGCAACGCTCGCCACCCCCGTCACCTGGCGCAGATCGTCGATCACCGCCGCCGCACTGTCGTCGGGCAGCGTGAACTCCAGGTAGATCTCCGACAGCGGGTCGCCGCCGTGAATGTCGACGTACTTGATGTCGGCGGCATGGTCCGCCAGGACTTTGGTGATGGCGTGCAGCATGCCGGGCTGCTCGGTGACGGTGGTGAGGATCGCGTGCGAGGTCATCAACGGAATCTAGCATTGGATTGCAACCCCGCGAACCTGCCTCCGCCAGGGCTACGGTGCGGCAGGCACGCGAACCTTCGAACCCGCGAACCGCGAACCGCGGCTCCCGTGAGCCTCCAACCCCCGGTTCTGCGCCTTTACGGCGTGGACGCGAAGGTGGGGAGGCCGCAGTGCGAAAACAACGCATTCTTTCGGTGATCGTGGGGCTGCTGGCGATTCCAGGCCTCGCCGCGGCGCAGGACCTCTCCAGGCGGGTGATCGAAGTGTCCGGCGGTTTTGCCGGATTCGTGGACGAGTCGATCATCCCGCACGGCACCGTCGGCGCTGCCGTGCGATGGGACGTGGCGCCGCACCTCAGCGTCGGGCCGGAATTCGTTTACATGGCCGGCGGCGTCGATGACCAGGACATGTTCCTGACGGGAAAAGTCGTCGTCGACTTCCTGCGGGACCGGGCGGTCTCCCCGTACTTCGTCGCCGACGGCGGTCTGATGGTCAGCCGCCTGACGTTCTTCCGGTCCGGGGACTTCTGGTATCGAGAGGGTGCGGTCAGCTTCGGGGGAGGGGCTCGAATCAACGTCAGCCGCCGGGTCTTCGTCGCGCCGGAAGTGCGAATTGGCTGGGAGCCGCATATCCGTTTCACCGCGACCGTCGGGTGGCGGATGTGACCCGCCTTCGCGCTGCGCGCTACGGCGCGGCAGGCTCCGCCTTCGCGCTTCCGCGCTACGGCGCGGCAGGCTCCGCCTTCGCGCTCCGCGCTACGGCGCGGCGCGCTTCCGCCTTCCAGAAGCTACGCCGGACAAGACGGCGCGGCAGGCGCCCGCCCGACGCGCGACGCGATGACAACTTCGGCAGTCAGCTACCAACTTTGAAGGCGAACAGCCAGCCAACCACCAAATCTGGCGATTTTGCGGGGTAATCCCGCGCTCATGCCGGAACGTGCATTGCACAGCTCGCTTCCGTGAAATCTGGCTACTCGTGCGTCACCGGGATCGTCGTGCTGACCGCCTGCGTATTCGTCGCTGGCCCTGTCCTGAATTCGGGGCTCAGCGCCGCGCAATCGAAGCCACCGGCTTCCGGAGCGGTCACGCCCGCCGGCAAGTCCAGAAAGCCTTCCGGCCGCAGCCCGCGCTCCCACGACTACCAGGTGGCCGCGGGCACTGCCATATCAATCGAGCTGAGGACGCCCCTGTCGTCGAACGGCAGCCAGCGCGCCGACGCCATCGAGGGGCGGCTGCTGCGCCCGCTGGTCGCCACCAACGGCGTCGAGCTCGTACCGTCTGGCGCGACCCTCCTGGGAACGGTGAGCGAAGCCGAGCCCGCGGGCGTCAAGCGCCCGGGGCGGCTCGCGTTCAGCTTCCAGATCATCGAGCATCCCGAGACGGGCAGCCGCGCCACCATCAAGACCGCGACGCTGACGTTCGAGTCGCAGCCGCCCGCCAAGGGCAAGCTGTTCGCCGATGTGCGGATCGAGAAAGGGGCCGACGCGTCGGTGCTCCTGCTCGCACCCCTGCTGGTGAGCATTCCGCTCGAGCACTGATCGGCCGTTCATCGGCCGTTCGATCGCGGGACCACGCTGTCCGAGGCCGGCCGGTTCTGCGCATCGACATCGCTGTTTTCCACCGGTAAACGTCAGGCACCGACTTTGCCTCCAGCCCTCAGCCGCCCCAGGCCAGGAGGTGGAGCTATGCTGGCAAACGTGCTGGACGAGGTTCGCCAAGACATCAGGTTCGCCGCCTACAGCCTGTCGAAGACCCCGGCGTTCGCCGCCTCCGCCATCCTGTCGCTCTCGCTCGGCATCGGCGCCACCGCCACGGTCTTCAGCGTCGTGGACGCGCTCGTCCTGCGGCCGCTCTCTGTCACCCGCCCGGAGCGGCTGGTCACGCCCGAACAGCTGTTCGCCGACGGCGTCCGCCAGTACAACTTCAGCCACTCCGATTTCGAGCGCTTTCGCGAACTGATCGGCTCTGGCGTGTTCGACGGCGTCGCGGCGACGTCGTGGGCCGACGCCTACGATGGGTCCACGGCCGCCACCGATCCGACGCGTTCGGAAGCGCTTCGCGTGAATCTGGTGACCGGCGACTACTTCCGCGTGCTCGGGATCGCGCCTCGCGCCGGACGCGCGGTGCTCGTGGACGACGATCGCTCGGGAGCGTCCCCGGTCGCGGTCATCAGCGACGGCTACTGGGCCCGGCAATTCGATCGCTCGCCGGCCGCGATTGGTCGCGAGATCCGGCTGAACGGCAGCGCCTTCACGATCGCCGGGATCGCGCCCCGAGGCTTCACCGGCGACTGGGTAGGCTGGCCGACCGACGTGTGGGTGGCGGCCGCCGCCGCGCCCGGGATCTTTCCCGCCGCCGACGGCGACGTCGCGAGCCGCATTCAATACAAGCTCATCGCGCGACTCGCGGACGGAGTCGCGCCGGCCCAGGCGCGAGCCGCCGCCGATCCCCTGTATCGCCAGATGCAGCTCGCCCCGCCGCTCAGGTCTGGCGTCAGCAGGGATGCGCGATTGGAGCTCGTGTCCGCGGCGCGCGGGTACTCACCGCAGCGCGCGTCGCTCAACCAGGCTCTCACCATCCTCGTCTGCACGGTAGCGCTGACGCTGCTGGTGATCTGCGGCAACCTCGCCAATCTGCTGCTGGTGCGGACCGCGACTCGCGATCGCGAGCTGGCGGTCCGCCTCTCGCTCGGCGCGACACGCTGGCGGCTGGTCCGGCAGCTGATGACCGAGAACTTCCTGCTCACCGCGCTCGGCGCGGTCGGCGGCCTGCTCGTGGCGGCGTGGGGCACTGATGGGCTCGCCAGCTTCGTGCGGTCGGCTCCGGTGGCGACGATCGCCGACGGCACCCCGGCCCTCGAGCTCGACGCGACGCTCGACTGGCGCGTGATCGGATTCACAATCGTCCTGGCGCTCGCCGTGGGGGCACTCTTCGGGCTCTTCCCCGCGGTGCGCGGATCTCGATCCTTGCTGCTGCCGGTGCTCAATCGCCGCAGTTCTGAAGCACCGCGCCTGTCGAGGCGTCCCCGCGCGCGCACCGTCCTGATCGTCGGTCAGATTGCCGCCTCGACGATGCTCCTGATCGGAACGGGATTGTTCATGCGGAGCGTCAGCGCGCTGAGATCAGAGCATCTCGGCTTCGACCGGCAGCAGCTGCTGCTCGTGTGGACGCTGCCCGGGCCGACCGGCCGCCGTGGCCCGGCCCTCGAGGCGTTGTGGGACAGCGTGCGCGATCGCTTGAGTGCAATTACCGGTGTCGAGTCGGTGGCGGCGTCGGTCGAAGGGGTGCTCGGCCCTGCGCCCGGTGGAGGTCCGCTGGTCCGTGTCGACGGCAGCGATGCCACGCCGATTCGCATCCAGAAGACGATGACGGTCGGGGCGGGTTTTTTTCGAACGGTAGGGCAGTCGCTGCTCGAGGGGCGCGATTTTACGTCCGGGGATCGCGACGACGCGCCGCCGGTCGTCATCGTCAGCGATTCGTTCGCGCGCCGGGCGTTCGGCGGTGTGCACGCCATTGGCCGCCGGATCCGCATCGCCGGCGCCCCGTCCGCTCTGGAGATCGTCGGCGTCGTCGCCGACGCGCGGCACGCCGGTCCGCGGACGCCGCCAGGGCCAATGCTGTACTACCCGCCCGGGCAGAACCTGCAGCGGTTGTCGCGGTCGATGTGCGTGGCGGTGCGCTCGACGATACCGGCCGCATCGCTCGCGCTGACGATCCGCCGCGAGCTGCGCGAGCTCGAGCCGTCGTTGCCGGTCCTGCGCATCGATACGGTCGAGGGGCAGCTGTCGTCGCTGCTGTTCCAGGAGCGCCTGATCACGAGGCTGTCGGCGTTCTTCGCGACGCTGGCCATGCTGCTGACGGCGCTCGGCCTGTACGCCGTGCTCACCTTTGCGACCGAGCGCCGGCGGCGGGAGATCGGCATCAGGCTGGCGCTCGGAGCCTCGCCGCTGATCGTGCTCCGAGGGGTGATTCGGGATGGCACGGCGCTCGTCGGCGCCGGACTCGCGCTGGGGATCCCGGGCGGTGTTCTCGCGCTGCGCCTCGTGTCGAGCCGGCTGTTCGGCGTGGCGGTGGCCGATCCCATGACGATCGCCGTCTCGGCGGCCGTGTTGATCGCGATCGCCGAGCTTGCCGTCTACGCCCCGGCGCGCCGCGCGGCGCAGGTCGATCCTGCAATCGCGTTGCGGTCGGAATGACATTGGCCGACCGTGTCAAGGGACAAGGGACAAGGCTTCAGGAAGCCTTCACGCCCCGGAAGCTGACGTTCGACCCGCCGCTATCAGTTGCTCCCTTGCCGCGGCTCCCGACCAGGTAGCGGGTGCAGGTACTCCTCGGAGCACAGGAACGACCCGCCGCGCTGGACGCGTTTGGGCACGCCCGGTTCGGCGGGATCGAAGCTGTCGGCCGGCCCGTGGGGTTCTCGTGCGATTGGCGGCATCGTGCCGTAGTAGTCGGGCCGATACCAGTCGGCGCACCATTGCCAGACGTTCCCGCCCATGTCGTAGAGACCGAATCCGTTGGCCGGGAACGCGGTCACCGGCGAGGTGCCGCGGAAGCCGTCGGTGCTGGTGTTCGACACCGGAAAGCGTCCCTGCCAGATGTTCGCCGGCGCGCGTCCGTGTGGATGGAGGTCGTTGCCCCAGGCGAACCGGTTTCGATCGAGTCCACCGCGCGCCGCGAACTCGAACTGCGCTTCGGTCGGCAGCGCCTTGCCGGCCCACTTCAGGTACTCCACCGCGTCGTCCCATGCCACGTGAACGACCGGATGATCGGCGCGGCCCGCCACCGAGCTGTCGCGTCCTTCCGGCCGCCGCCAGCTCGCCCCGTTGACGTACTGCCACCACTGCATCGGGTTGTCGAGCGACGCGACGCGACTGGGCGCCACGAACACGGCCGATCCGGGCACCAGCTTGGAAACCGGCACGCCGGGGAACTGCTTCGGATCGAGCGGCCGCTCGGCGATCGTGACGTAACCGGTGGCGCTCACGAACCTCTCGAACTGCGCGTTGGTGACCGGCGCCGCATCCATCCAGAAGCCCTCGACGGTCACGAGGTGCAGCGGCTCCGCGTCGGCCATGCCGCAGTCGCTACATCCCATCCAGAACGTGCCGCCGGGCACCCAGATCATGCCGGCCGGTGCAGGGCCCGGTGGATTGGAGGCGTTGATGAGGGGCGCCGGTGTCTCGGCCGCTGTCGCGTGGCCATGGCCGGACGCGTGACTTGACTGCGCAGGTGGCGTTGCCGCTTTCGAAGCTCGCCAGACGATCAGGCCGGCGACGAGCAGGAGGGCGGCGACGGCGAGAGCGATGTAGCGACGCAAGGGCATCCTGGAAAAGTGAGGGCGGCTGCGGTACGCGCGAGTTAACTAGTCGGCACTCTCTTCAACACGTAGGCAATCGGCTCGGTTGGCTCGGGATACGACCCCATCGGCGAGTTGCCGCGGTAGTCGATGTCCTTGATGCCGATCTCGCTGGTGTAGAACGCGTCGACGGTCATGCGGCGGACCCAGTTGAAGAACTCAATCCCCGGGGCGAGCTCGGGCGACTGGTTGCGACGGTAGGCAATCTGGTCGAGCAACGCCGTCTGCTGGGCGGGCGTGGCCCCGACGAAGCTGGCGGCGCCGAGGGGCTTCATCGCCGCGTCCACCCACGCGAAACCACCCTTGTAGATCTTCTTCAGCTGATCGTTCTCGCTCGAGATCAGGTCGATCCACGCGGCGCACCCCGCGGCGACGGCGCCCGGCGCGCCGTTTTCGACCGGGATGATCAGGTCGGTCAGCCGCTCGAGGGTCTGGAATTCGGCCGGCGTGAACGACTTCGGCGTGTAGGGCCCGGCAGCGGCCTGCGCCTCGCCGAAGACGATGGCGTGGACTTCCTGCCCGGCGACCCGGTCGAGTGCGCCGGTGGCCATCAGCACGAGCCCGAGCCGTCTGAGCGCGTCACGGCGCGACAGGTTGTTAGACATTGCCCTTCCTCAGTTCTTCCGCCAGATACTCGGCGGTGCGCCACGCCAGCGCCACGATGGTGTGGGTCGGATTCTTGTCGGCGTTGCTGACGAACGGCGCCGCGTCGGCGACGAACAGGTTCTTCACTTCGTGCGCCTGACAGTACTTGTTCAACGGACTGGTGCGCGGGTCGTCGCCCATGCGCACCGTGCCGACCTCGTGAATGATCGCGCCGCCGCGCGAGATGGGGACGCCGCCATTGGCCGGCGCGCTCTGCGCCATCGTCGTCGGCTGCCCGGCCGGTGCGTTGGCCTGTCCCGTCTGGGGGCCGGCCTGTCCGGTCTGCGGCGCCTGACCTCCGGCGCGCTGCCCGGTCTGTGCCGGGGGATTCGCGGGCAGGTTGGCGCGTCCGCCGCGTCCGCCGGCCGCAATCTGCCCGCCCATGCCCTCGAGGATCGCCCTGAACGTCTGCTGCATGTGGCGGACCTGATTGAGCTCGTGGTCGCTCCACTTCCAGTGGAAGCGCAGCACCGGAATGCCGTATTTGTCCTTCACGGTCGGATCGATCTCGCAGTACCGAGTCCTCGTTCGGAATCATCTCGCCCCGGCCCGACAGACCGACCGAGGTGCCGTACTCGTCACGGATCGCCTGCTTCATCCGCGACCCCGTACCCTTCGGTGCGATTGACGACGCCGGTGAAGGAGCCGACGCCAGGCATGCCGTAGCCGCCGCCGACTTCGATGTGGTAGCCGCGCGGGAAGTTCAGCTCCTTGTGGCGATCCCACATCCACCACGGCACGTAGAGATGCGAGCCGTAGCCGTCGGTGTTGTAGTGCGGCATGCCCGACAGCGCCGGCACCATCGCGGACATGCTGAAGCCGACCGTGTCCATCAGATAGCGGCCGACCTTGCCCGAGGAGTTCGCGAGTCCCTGGGGATGGCGGGACGACTTGGAATTGAGCAGCAGCCGGGTCGATTCGCAGCAGCTGGCGGCCAGCACGACGGTCCGGCACCGGACCTGCCGCTCGCTGCCGCTGGTCTTGTCGATGTAGGAGACGGCGGTGACCTTGCCGCTGGCATCGGTGATCAGCTCGCGCGCCATGGCGTTGGCGATGACCTGCACCTTGCCGGTCTTCATCGCCGGGAAGATCTGGACGTAGCTCGCCGCGTAGTTCGACGCGGTCATGCAGCCGCGGCCGCACTGCCCGCAGTAGTGACACGGCGGCCGTCCGTTCCTCGCCACCGTGGTGACCGCCTGGCGCGACGACACCGCGCGGATGCCGAGCTTGCCGCAGGACTTCTGGATCAGCACTTCGTGTGCCTTCAACGCGCCGGGCGGGTTGAAGATGCCGTCGGGCGCGCTCCTGATGCCCTCCACTGAACCGGTGACGCCGATGAACCGCTCCGCCTTGTCGTAGTACGGCGCGAGATCCTGATAGCTGATCGGCCAGTCGAAGCCCAGGCCGTCGGTCGTCTTGGGCTTGAAGTCGTAGTCGGCCATCCGGAGCGTCACCCGGCCGTAGTGATTGGTGCGGCCGCCGAGAATGCGCGACCGGAACCACGAGAAGTCACTGCCAGGTGCGACGGTGTACGGCTCGCCCTCGAGTTGCGCGCCGCCGTAGGTGGCGCTGTAGGTGAAACCGGTCGGCCCGCCGGTGTAGGCTTGGCCCCGCGCGCCCGCCCCGCGGTGAGGGACCTGATGCGGCCACATGTGCTCCTTCAGATCCGCCATGTTGAGCATCGGTCCGGCCTCGAGCAGCAGCACCGAAACGCCGAGGTCAGCGAGCACTTTCGTGACCGTGCCGCCGCCCGCGCCGGATCCAACCACCACGACGTCGTGGACGGGGGCATTCGTCGTTACCTGGGCCATCTGTGACTCCGATCGATTGTTCCGCTTGCCGTGGCGCCGACCGCTCGCCGCGGCGCGAGTCTAGCCAGTTTGTGTAAACAATATCAACCGCGGCGGGCTAACGGCCGCTATCTCTCACCGTCCTCCCAAACCATGACCCGCCGGTTGTCGTCCAAGGTGAGTTACTGATGAGGAAGAGGCTTGCGTCGGTCGTGGGCGCGGTCGTCATCGCGGCCGCGGCCGAGTCGGCTGCCCAGACGGGCCCCTCCCATGCCTCCGTCCCGGTCGTCCATTCCGTTCGCGCATCATCCGCCATCGTCGTCGATGGCCTCCTGGACGACGAGGTGTGGCTGCGGGCGGCGCCGGTCACCACGTTCACCCAGCGGGATCCGGAGGAAGGGAAGCCGGTGTCGGAAGCCACCGAGCTGCGCATCGCCTACGACGACGACGCGCTGTATGTGGCGGCGCGGATGCACGACCGCGAACCGGCGCGCATCGCGAGGCAGCTGGCCCGTCGCGACCAGAGCGCCGAGGCCGACAGCTTCACGCTCATGCTCGACCCACACCACGACCACCTGACCGGAGCGGGGTTCGCGGTGAGCGCGGCCGGCGTGCAGAGCGATACCACCATCTACAACGACTCCTGGACCGACAACTCGTGGGACGCCGTGTGGGAATCGGCGGTGAAGATCGACGCCACCGGATGGTCCGCCGAGATGCGGATCCCGTATTCGCAGCTCCGGTTCTCCCGATCCACCCAGCTCACCTTCGGCATCAACGCGATGCGCTACATCCAGCGCAAGAAGGAGGAAGCCTGGCTGGTGCTGGTCCCGAAGACCGAAAGCGGCATGGCGTCGCGGATGGGGCATCTCGACGGGCTCGATGGCGTCGCCCCGCGCCGTACCGTGGAGCTGGTGCCGTATCTGGTGAGTCGCGCCGAATATGTCGAACCGGCCGCCGGCGATCCCTTCAACGACGGCGCTCGTGCCTTCGCGAGCGCCGGGCTCGACTTGAAGTATCGGGTCAGCAGCAGCCTGTCGATTGACGCCACGATCAATCCCGACTTCGGCCAGGTCGAAGTCGATCCGGCGGTGGTCAACCTGACCGCCTTCGAAACCTTCTTCGAGGAAAAGCGCCCGTTCTTCATCGAGGGGGCCAACATCTTCAGCAACTTCGGCCGTGCCGGCGCCAACAATTTCTGGGGCTTCAATCGGGCCGAGCCGATGCTCTTCTACTCCCGGCGCATCGGGCGATCGCCGCAGGGGGACGCCAGCGGCGACTTCGTCGAGAAGCCGACCGCCACCACGATCCTGGGCGCGGCGAAGCTGACCGGAAAGACGCGCAACGGCTGGAGCCTCGGCGCGCTCGATGCGGTGACCGGGCGCGAGTGGGCCAAGGCCGTCACCAGCCTTCAACGCAGCGAAACCGAAGTCGAGCCGATCACCAACTACTTCGTCGGCCGCGTCGAGCGCGAGTTCGGACGGCGGGCCGCGGTCGGGGCGCTGGCGACGGCGGTCAACCGCGATCTGCGGGAGCCGGAGCTGCGAGCCGATCTGGCGGCGCAGTCCTACGTCGGCGGTGTCGACGGGCACGTGTTCCTCGACGCCAAGCGCGATTGGGTGATTACCGGCGGCCTCGCGGGCAGTCATCTGACCGGCAGTACCGGGGCGATCACGCGGCTCCAGAACCAGTCGCAACGCTACTTCGGTCGACCCGATGCTGCTCACGTGGAGCTCGACTCAGCGGCGACATCCCTCAACGGCTGGACCGGCAGCGTCAACCTGAATCGCAACGCCGGGATCCACACCGTCAACGCCGCGTTGTGGGCGGTCAGCCCCGGCTTCGACTCGAGTGACGCCGGCTTCACCTTCGCCGCCGATCGCGCCGGGATGCACGCGGTGTATCAGTGGCACAACCCCAAGGTCACGCGCTTCGTGCGCCGCCGGTTCTTCGCGGCGGCCAAGTGGTACACGTGGAACTTCGCGCGTGAGCTGCAAGGGGACGGCGTCCACATGTTCGGCAACGTGGAGCTGAAGAACTACTGGACGATCTTCGCCAACCTCGGCTTGTTCCGGGCGGCGGAGGACGATCGGGCCACGCGCGGCGGGCCCTCCATGCGGAAGCTGTCGGCCCACGATGAGTCCGTCGGCATCGAAAGCGATGGCCGCAAGCCGGTCTCGGTCGGGTTCAGCCTCTCGAACCGTCGGGACGAGGCGGGCGGTTGGGGCCGCGGACTGAGCCTCAACGTGCGCTACCGGCCGGCGTCGTCGCTCGAGATCTCAGCCGGCCCCAGTTTCGAGCGCACCCACTACTCTGTCGCAGTATGTCGACACTTTCGCGGATCCGGCCGCGGCCGACACCTTCGGCTCGCGCTACATCTTCTCGACCCTCGATCAGCGGGAGTTCAGCCTCCAGACCCGGGTCAACTACGTGATGTCGCCGAAGATGTCGCTCCAGGTCTACATGCAGCCGCTGGTGTCGGTCGGGCGCTACACCGGCTTCAAGCAGTTCGCGCGCCCGCGCACGTTCGACTTCACGGCGCTCGACAGCGCTCCCGGGCGGCTCACCTTCGATCCGATTGCAAAGCGGTACACCGCGAACCCCGCCGATGGTGGCGCCACGTTCGGGTTCGACGATCCCGACTTCAACTTCAAGTCGCTGCGGTTGAACGCGATCTTCCGGTGGGAATGGCGGCCGGGATCCGCCCTCTACCTGGTGTGGACC
The DNA here is from genome assembly GCA_963717745.1 of uncultured Acidobacteriota bacterium. Lineage (GTDB taxonomy): Bacteria > Acidobacteriota > Vicinamibacteria > Vicinamibacterales > 2-12-FULL-66-21 > JACCXG01. Next base: position 20,379 of record CAVQXJ010000026.1, on the reverse strand, counting down.
GAACAGCGGCAGGACGAGCGTCACCCCGGGCAGTTCGTGCTGCGGCGAGACCTCGGCAGCACGTTCTCGGCGCCCGGCGATGACGTGCTGATGTTCAAGCTGGCGTATTGGTTTCAGCGGTGACGTTCGTAGCGTTGTGCGAAACCCTCTTGCTCTCCCTGTAAAAGCTCACAGGCCAGCGAACCACCCGGTTTGCCCCTGAAATCACCCGGACGCCGCGAGCATCGGGGCGCTTGGATGGGCGGCTCGGGCCATTTCAACGCTGGCGATCAGGAGATCAGGAGAAAAATTGGTTACAGGTTCTGCGGAGATAGTCCGAAAGCACTAGGGACAAAACGGCTCGAACGTTGTATATTATTGGGTGATTCAACCTACCTCAGCTGTGCCGCGATCCCCCGCGGTTGGCTGAGCGTCATAGTGGTTACGCCCCAGCATTTTTCATAGCCGTCGGCGAAGGAGGAAGGCTTATGCGCCCCCGTGTGAACGCACGAAACAGACCCGAACCCCTGGAAGACGAGGAGCTCCAGCAGCTGATTACGGAGCGAATCGAGGAAGATCCGGTGTTCTGGACCGGTTCGGGCCGTCGCCGGACGTATGTCACGGTCGAAGTCGAGGATGGTCACGTGGTGCTGTCGGGGATGGTGCGCTCGCCGCTCGACCGGCGCCGCGCCGATATCCTGGCCCGGGCGCTCGGTGCCGCGTCGGTCGACAACCGCCTCGGGGTCGCCGAGGATGCCGCCGCGAAGGAAAAGGCCAAGCGGAGCGTGGCGTAACCGCACGCCCCGATCGAGGATCTGGCGCCCGCCACCTCTCGGTGAGCGGGCGCTTTCTTTTGGGGCGCTGTCAGTTTCCAGTTTTCAGTAGCCAGTCACGAGAGCCCAGTTCGCCGGTCACAGGAAACTGGGAACTGGGAACTGGAAACTTCTCTCAACACCCGCTGCACTCCCCGAAGGTTCGCTTCAGCCATTCCATCGCCGGCTGTCCGATCGGCGCCCCGGGCGGCGCGTCCGGCACCGCCAGCCGCTGCGCGGGGGGCGAGGGCCGCTCCAGGAACCGCTTGATCTCGTCGGCCAGGTAGCGCGCGTTGGCGACCTGGGCCTCGGCATCGGGGGTCTCGACCAGCGATCCACGCGTCCCCATCTCGGTCATCATCGCCTTCAGCTTGTAGCTTGCGATGGCGCGGGCCTGCGGCATTGACGCCGTGCTGGCCAGGGTCATCAGGTGCTCGACGAGCACGTGTTCCATCGCCCGGAGGATCTCCCGCTCGTACGCGGAGCGCGCTTGCTTTCGCAGCGTCGCGTCACGCAGCCGTTCGATGACGGTCTCCAGCCCCGGCAAGGTGGGATCCAGCGCGCGCTGGTTGATCAGGCGAGCCGCGCGAGCCGGATTGAGCAGTTCGCCCATGACCAGATCGGCCGCCACGACCGCCGGCGTGATCGCATCGAACGCGGGGCCGGTGTTACGCGGGAACAGCTCGCGGTGCATGCCGAATCCGGGCGGCCGCGGCGGGATTGCGCCCAGCACGGCGGACGGCAGGGCCAGTTCCGACGGTTTCAGCGATGCCATCAAGGCGTCGAGCGCGGCCCGCTGCTCCCGTGCCGAGACCGCCTTCACCGGCTGGCGGCTGTCGCCCCGCATCGCGTAGATGTAATGAATGCCGCCGAGCGCCGAGGCCGCCGCCTCCACCTGATACCGGTGGTGCAGATAGAGCGGGACCAGCACCTCCTCGATGAGCGCCATCGGCTGGCCGCGTTTGATCGCCTGCTCGCCGAATCGCTCCATCGACGCACGGCGCACGCCGAGCATGCGGGTGAGCTCGGCGGCCGGGTCGGTGCCGTTCGACCACTGATCGACCCGCGGGTTCGCGCTGGTGTCCTGGTTCGTCATGTAACGCAGGTCCGCCTTCCACGCGGTGTCGAGGATCGCCTGCAGCGCGGTGGCTTCGTTGGTGGCGGGGGGAAAGTCCGAGTAGCCGTATCGGATCGCCACTTTGTCCCACTCGCCGATCCCGGCCGCGTAGACCTTCGAGTAGTCGAGCGTGCCGTCGGCTTTCAGCGTGACCAGCGGGTGCGGGTAGTCCATCACCGAGATGCGGCCGGCGTCGCTGTCGTAATAGTTGTGGCCGAGGCCGAGCGTATGGCCGACCTCATGGGCGGCCAGCTGGCGGATCCGCGCAATCGCCCACTCGCGCAGCTCGGGCGGGGTTTCGTCGCCGGTCTTGTAGGGCACCAGCAGTCCCTCGGCGATGAGGTAGTCCTGGCGGTCGCGCAGCGAGCCGAGCGTCACGACGCCTTTGATGATCTCGCCGGTTCGCGGGTCGGTCACGCTGCCGCCGGTGCTCCAGCCCCGCGTCGACCGGTGCACCCAGTTGATCACGTTGTAGCGGATGTCCAGCGAGCTGACCCCGTCGGGCAGCAGCTTCACCTGGAAGCCGTTCCGGTAGCCGGCGGCGCTGAACGCCTGATCCCACCACCCGGCGCCTTCGATCAGCGCCGATCGAATCGGCTCGGGCGCGCCCGGGTCCACGTAGTAGATGATCGGTTGCACCGGCTCGCTGACCGCCGCCGCCGGATCCTTCTTCTTCAGTCGATGGCGGGCGAGGAACTGCTTGGTCATCGGCTCGCCGAGCGGCGCGGCGAAGTCCTCGTACGACGGGCCGAAGAAGCCCGAGCGCGGATCGTAGGCGCGCGACCGGTACCCCGCGTCCGGCAGCTCGACGATCGAGTGATGCACGCGGATGCTCGCGGCTTCGGCGGTCGCGGCCACGCTGCCGACGCCCTCCAGGAAACCGCCGCCACCACCACCCCGGCCGCCGCCGCGCCCGCCGCCACCCGCCGCCCCGCCGCCAGGCTGGCGCACGAAGGTCAGCTCGGCCTCCATCTCACTGTTCTTCGGGAAGCCCATCGTCATCGGCATGTAGACCGTGCTGCGGCCGGCTTCGAACCGATATGAACCGGGCTGCAGCCGGCCGGCCACGTCGTTGGCATCGCGCACGAGGAAGTCGGTGAAGTCCACCAGGACCCGGCCGTCGCTGGCGCCGGCGATCGGGAAGGCCCAGAGCACCGAGCGCGCGAACGCCTCGTTGACGTCGCGCACTTCCGCGGCATTCTTGCTGGTGCCGCGGTACTGATAGTTCGGCTGCACCATCAGCAGGCGCGGTCCGACCCGCTCGAACTTGACGATCCGCGAGCCGGTCAAGGCTCCGCGGTCGATGCCGATGTCGTTCGAGCCGAGCCCGGTGCCGAACCCGGTCGAGTGCAACACCTCGGTGTCGAGCTTCGGGACTTCGACGAACAGCCGCCCGCCGGCATCATCCCAATACATCGGGAAGAAGCCGTCGACCTTCTTCATGCCCGTAGTGCGATCGCCGATCGAGGGGATGGCGTCGGCACGGGGGCCGGCGCCGCGCTGTGGTTGCGCAGCCGCGGATCCGGCGATCAGGAGCAAGCAGGCAGGGAGCGCAAGCGCAAAGGAGTAACGGTTGGGCATGCGGAAGCTTACAGAATTCGGGCGGTTCAGAACATCCGGCCGCCGAGCGGCACCTCTCGCTCCGGCTGCAACAGCACCACCGCACCATTCGCGTCCGGCACTCCCAATGTCAGCACTTCCGACACGAACGGGCCGATCTGTCTCGGTGCCAGATTGACCACCGCGAGCGCCAGCCGGCCTTCGAGATCCGCCGGCTGATAGAGGGCGGTCAATTGCGCGGACGAGCGCCGGGTGCCCAGCTCCGGGCCGAAGTCGATGGTCAGCTTGTAGGCAGGCTTCCGGGCCTCGGGAAACCGCTCAGCGCGGAGTATCCGCCCGACCCGGATATCGACGTTCTCGAACTCCCCAAAACTCAGCATCTGCATGGCTCCTTGCGCCGGGGTCGGCCCCCCCCGGGACGGGCATACCGCTTGCGACGGCCGGTGCTGATGGTCAGGGTGGGATGCTCTGGGTGGCAGTACAAGCACTGGCGAGGCAATTTTTATCCAACCGCGCTCCGGCTCAAACAGTGGTTCGAGCACTACGCATCGGTGTTCGACACCGTCGAGGTCAACAACAGCTTCTACCGCCTGCCCGAAGCGGCGACGTTCGCGGACTGGGCGGCGCGGGCGCCGGCCGGATTTCTGTTCGCCGTGAAGGCCAGCCGCTATCTCACTCACATGAAGAAGTTGAAGGATCCGGAGGAGCCGGTCGATCGGTTTTTCAGCCGGGCGCGGTCGCTCGGCCGGTACCTCGGGCCGGTGCTATATCAGCTGCCGCCCGGCTGGACCGTCGACCTCGAACGGCTGGCGCACTTTCTGGCGATCCTGCCGCGCGACGCCGTTCACGTCATCGAATTCCGCGAGCCGAGCTGGTATACCTCTGAAGTTTACGCTCTGCTCGAGCGCCATGCCGTGTCACTCTGTCTGCACGACATGCCCGGCTCGGCGACCGGCCGACTGCGCGTGGGGCCGCACGTCTACCTCCGGTTCCACGGCGCATCGGCGCGTTACAACGGCAGCTATCCTGACGCCAGGCTGGCCGACTGGGCGGAGTGGCTGCAACGGTCGGTGCGAAACGGGAGCCACGCCTACGTCTATTTCAACAACGACATGGGCGGTCACGCACCACGCAATGCGCTCGTGCTTCGGCGGCATCTGGAGGGGGCCGAAGCAGTCGTGGGAACCGGTGCCCGGAGGACTTCGAAATGACGAGTGATCAACGGTTCATGGTGGGCCTTGCCGCCGGCGTCGCGGCCGCGTTCGTCGGCGCCCGGATCGTGCGCGAGCGGCGCGCGATCGACTTCGGCGGGCGGGTGGTCGTGATCACCGGTGGCTCGCGCGGGCTGGGCCTGGTGATGGCCCGCCAGCTGGCCGCTCAGGGCGCCCGTCTCGTGCTGCTGGCCCGCGACGATCGCGAGCTCGATCGCGCGCGGCGCCTGCTCGAGGAGGAGCACGGCGGGGAGGTGATCGCGATCCGGTGCGACGTTCGCCGCAAGGCCGACGTGCGCGCGGCGGTCGCGCAGATCCTGGAACAGTGCGGGGCGGTGGATGTCCTGATCAACAACGCCGGGGTGATTCAGGTCGGGCCGCTCGAGCACATGCAGCACGAGGACTTCGAGAATGCGATGGCGACCCATTTCTGGGGGCCGCTGCACCTCATGCTCGAATTGATGCCGGTGATGCGGCGGCGGGGCTTCGGGCGGATCGTGAACATCGGCTCGATCGGCGGACGGGTGGCGGTCCCGCACCTGGCGCCGTATTCCGCCAGCAAGTTCGCGTTGACCGGCCTGTCCGACGCGGTCCGCGCCGAGCTCGCGCCGGCGGGTATCGCGGTCACCACGGTCTCGCCCGGGCTGATGCGGACCGGGTCGCCGGTCAACGCCTACGTCAAAGGGCAGCACGAAGCCGAATACGCGTGGTTCGCGATTGCGGACGCGCTGCCCGGGTTCTCGATCGCGGCCGAGCGCGCGGCCAGCCAGATCCTCGCCGCCTGCGCCCACGGCGATCCGGAGCTGACCCTCACCCTGCCGGCCCGCAGCGCGATCATGTTGAACGATCTGGCCCCGGACCTGATGGCGCGCCTGATGATGATGGTGAGCCGCCTGCTGCCAGGCAGTGGCGGCCCTGAAGGCGATCATTCGAAACGCGGCCGCGAGAGCGAATCGAAATGGGCGCCGTCGTGGGTGACGGCCCTCAGCGATCGCGCCGCGGTGCTGAACAACGAGACTTAGGTGAGCGGGCGGACAACGAGGGCCCGCGTGTCAAGGGATAAGGGACAAGGGATAAGGGAGAAGAAGGCAAAGTGAAGGGCAAGCAAAAGGCAAAATTCTCCCTTCTCCCTTCTGCCTTGTCCCTTGACAGCGTCAGGGATCAAGGCCTCATCACGACTTTGATGCAGTCGTCGCGCTTGGCCCTGAACATCTTGTAAGCGTTCGGCGCATCGTCCAGGCGCAGCCGATGGGTGATCACGAACGAGGGATCGATTTCCCCCTTCGCGACGCGCTCCATCAGCGGTCCCATGTAGCGCATCATGTGGGTCTGGCCCATCTTCAGGGTCAGGCCCTTGTGAAACGCCGCGCCGAACGGCATCTTGTCGAGGAATCCGCCGTACACCCCGGGGATCGACACCGTGCCGCCTTTGCGGCACGCGTGGATCGCCTGGCGCAGGGCGGAGATCCGATCGGTCGCCATGAAGGTCGCGGTCTTGGCCTTGTCGTAGTAGTAGTCCAGGCCGGTCCCGTGTGCCTCGAGTCCGACGGCGTCGATGCAGGCGTCGGGCCCGTGGCCGCCGGTCATCTCCCTCAACGTCTCGAAGACGTCGTTTTCTTCGTAGTCGATGGTCTCGGCCTTGCCTTGCTCGACCGCCATGCGCAGCCGTTCCGGCTCGCGGTCGATGGCGATCACCCGGCCCGCGCCGAGCATCCACGCACTCTGAATCGCGAACTGCCCGACCGGTCCGCAGCCCCAGATCGCGATGGTGTCGCCTGGCTGGATGTTGCAGTTCTCCGCCGCCATGTAGCCGGTGGGAAAAATGTCCGAGATGAAGAGGACCTGCTCGTCGGACAGCTGCGGCGGAACCTTGATCGGCCCGACGTCGGCGAACGGCACCCGCACATATTCGGCCTGGCCGCCGGCGTAGCCTCCCATCATGTGGGAGTAGCCGAACAGGCCAGACGAGGAGAAGCCGTAGAGCTTGTCGGCCATCCAGGCGTTGGGGTTCGAGTTGTCGCACGCCGACCACAATTGCCGATCGCAGAAGAAGCACCGGCCGCAGGCGATGGTGAACGGGACGACGACGCGATCGCCAACCTTGAGCTTGGTATTCTCGCGTCCGACCGCGACCACCTCGCCCATGAACTCGTGGCCCAGGATGTCGCCGCGCTTCATCGTCGGAATGAAGCCGTCGAGCAGATGGAGATCCGACCCGCAGATCGCGGTGAGGGTGACCTTGACGATCGCGTCGCGCGGGTTCAGGATTTTCGGCTCCGGAACCTGCGCGATGCGCACGTCGTTGGTGCCGTACCAGCAGAGCGCTTTCATCCGCGCGGCTGTCCCTCAGTGGTCGGGACTTCGCCGGTTTCGACAATCTGTTTGAACCGGCGCAGATCTTCGCGAATCTCGCTGGCCGCGTCGCGTCCGAGCAGCCGCGCGATGGCCGCCCCGACTTTCCCGCCGGGCGGGCTGTACTGCATGTGCACCCGAACGTGCGTGCCCCGTCCGGGGCCGGCATCCTCGAAGTTCACCGAACCGGCGCTGACGACCTCCGATCCTTCGATCGACCGCCAGCCGATCACCTTGTTCGGCACTTCGTTGATGATCTCGGCGTTCCACTCGACCACTTTGCCGCCGGGACCGCGGGCGCGCCAGCGCGACAAGGTGTCGGTCGTCCGCTCGACCGACTCCAGGTGCTGCATGAACTGCGGGAGGTTTTCGAGATTGCGCCAGAAGCGGTAGAGCTCTTCAATCGGGCGATTGATGGTGACGCTCTCGGCGACATGGGTGCCGCGGGCCCCGCTCAGCACCCGGCGAGTATCCTCTCCGGTCCCGGCGGTATTGATGCCGAACGCTTCGTAGGTCTGACAGTGCCCGCTGGCGCCGCGCTGCACGAGCATGCCGCCGAGCGCGGCCATGACCCAGCCGGCCGTGCGCCGGCGGCTCAGACCATACAGCGCGAGCCCGGTGCCCGCCGCCATCGAAATCCAGCGTTCGACGTCGCTGATGTTCTGGCTGCTGCGCACCTGCGCCTCGCCCGGGTCACCAGGAAATTCCAGCTCCAAATAAGCCATGGTCTGCTCCATGTGGGGTCTACTTGGTGGCGCGTGCGCCGGCGGTGGGCGTCCACGACGGCGAGTCGCTGGCCGGGAACGAGTCGTCCGAGGTTGCCGAGACGATGTCCTTTTCGCGCCAGCCGCGATCCTGCAGGGAGCGATTGACGCATTGGCGCGCCGCGCTGAAATCACGCCGGCCCATCGCCGCGCGCACGGTCAGGACGAGACCGGTCATCGCGAGGAGGCCCCCGAAAAATCCGCCACGACGGGCGCCGAGCATCGCGAGCACCGACGCCCACGTGGCGGTCATCCATCGCTCCTGGTCATAGGTCGACAGCGTGGCGCCGAAGCCGGGCTTGTCCCAGACACTGTTCTCGCCGCGCGTCACCATCAGATTCTTCATTCCATCGCTCATTCGCGCTCCTTTGTCCGAACCCGGCGGCTTGCCCGCCGCGGGACACAGATCACCATCACTCGACCTGTGTACATGGGGCGGGTTGCACAACACGTACCTTGTGGCGAGGACCGGATGAGGTGCAGTCAGCAATGCTGTTTAGCAGCCCTCGGCCTTGTCGCGGCCTGGCGAGCTGGGCCGTAGCGCTCGAGAAATTGCTTCATCTTCAGCTTCCGCCGTGCACTGTCCGACGACATGGAGCGCACCGTTCCGAACACCGGCCGGCGCGGCCATGGACGGTCGTAGCGCCCCAGGACCCACCCGAAGCTGGCGTAGGAGACCGGGTCCCGCCCGTCCAGCGAGTAGCGGTTCATCAGCGCCTCCATCCACGCGAGCGCCGTTGGCGGATCAGGTGCCCACTCGAGGATCTTTTTGCCCCACAGCATCCGCAGGTAGCCGTGGAACCATCCTTCCTCGATCAGCTGCCGTTGAGCGGCGTTCCAGATCGGATCGCCGGTCGCGGCGGCGTCCAGCGTCTCGAAGGGGTAGTGCTGGCGGGGATCGCCGGCGTGTGTCTCGAGCGTGTCGCGTGCCCACTGCGGTAGCGATGGGTAGGCGGAGTAGTCCGCTATCCACTCACACCCGTTGAATGACAGCTCCCGCCACACCACCAGCTGATCCAGGAAGAGGTTGGCGGAGTCGCTCACGTTCCACCATCCGTCCCGTGCGCCACCACCCCGCGGTGACAGGCGCCGCGTGGTCCAGCGCTCGGCGGTCATGATGGCGGAGAAGATCTCGTGAGCCGACACGTGCCCGAAATGGAGGTAGGGGGACAGCCGGCTCGTGCCGTCCGCATCGGGGTGGTTGTGCTCGCGGCCATATCGCGCGAGGCCCGATTCGACGAAGGCGGCGAGGCGGCGCCGGCCGGCGAGCTCGCCGCCACGGAGGGGTGCCGGCGGCACAGTGTGATCGATCGGCAACGACGCGAGCGGCGCGTGGCGATCGAGCACAGTGGCCGCCGCCGGCCACCGCTTCGCGATCGCGGACGGGAAGCTGGCCGCCGGTCCGCGCGGCAGCGCTCGCAGCGGGTGCTCGACCGGGAACTCGCGCAAATGGGGCCGCAGCTCACGCTGCACGAAGGCGCGATACGAGCGCGCGGTCGTGAAGGCGCGGCCGTGCGCCGACAGCGGGATCAATCCATTCGAATCGACCGCCTCGACCCGCACGGCGCTTTCGTCAGCCGCCGCCCGCGTGATCCGTGGGATGAGGGATGCGGGGAAGGTGTCCGTGACGATCGCGCACGCGTACCGCGACAGCGCCGCGATCAGGCCCGCGCCACGCCGCGGCGCGGGTTCGACGTAGGGATAGTAGGCCGCGCGCGATCGGCGGCACGCCGCCCGGTTCGCGGTCATGCCGTCGAGCACGAAGCGATGCAGCCGATCGCTGGCCCAGGGGTAGTCGACGTCGAGGGGCTCGAGGATCAGCAGGGGGACATCGAGCTCGACACAGAGATCGACGGCGTGCTGCAGCGCGAAATTCCAGCGGGTACGTCGCGCGGCGACCATCCAGTAGAGGATGAAGTCGCCGCGCCGGTTCAGCGGATGCGCGTTGAGCGCGCGAATTCTCGAAGGGGGAACCGTCGTGGTCACGGCAGCTGCCGTCGACCTACTGGGTGCGGGTCAGGATCGTCCCGTCGTTCTTGAGCGGCCCTGGTGCCGTATTCAGATAGGCGACCGCCGACAGCACGATCTGGTCGACCGACAGCCCGTCCTCGCGGGTCTGCACGCGGATCGTCTGAGGCCCGTCGGCGGCGAATCGCACCACCGGCCCGAGCACGCCGACGCCCCAGCCGTTGTCCTGCCAGCCCCAGCCCGCGAGCCCGCAGCCGCTGCAGTCCTCGAGGTTGTAGTCGGCGGCCGCGGTCGAACCGATGCGCCAGGTGGGCACGCCTTGGTCGTCGACGCTGCCGTCGAACTGGATGAACAGCGAGTCGTTGGCCCAGGTGTTCGTGTCCGCTTTGCCGCGGATCCACAGGCGATACGACTTGCCGGCCACGGCGTTGAACGTGAGCTCGAAATAGTTGGTCGGGCTCGCAAGGGCGCGTGGCCAGTTTCGCGGCGCCGGCGTTGGGATGCCGCAGCCTCGAGCCGTCCGCGGCGCTGGTATCGGCTTCAATCGCCCAGCCGCTTCCGAGCACCGGATTCCTCGCCGCATACAGCACGATCTCGTTGAAGGTCGTGTCCGGGGGCGGCGGGTCGTCCGGCGGCGGCGGGTCGTCGGGCGGCGGCCCGTCGCTGCCGTCGTCTTCGGCGAGGATCTGCGTGTCGTTCTTCAACGCCCCGGGTGAGCTGCTGACGAAGATCTCGTGCGACAGCACGATCTGGTCGATCGACAGGCCATCTTCGCGCACCTGCACGCGCAGGGTCTGCGGCCCGGCGGTCGCGAAGTAAATCAGCGGACCCATCACGTTGAGGCCGTAGCCGTTGTCCTGCCAGCCCCAGTTGGCGACTCCACAACCGTTGCAGTCCTCGAGGTTGACCTCGGCGGCGCTGGTCGTGCCGATCCGATAGATGGGGGCGCCGGTGCTGGTCACCGAGTTGTTGAACTGCACGAAGACCGAGTCGTTCGCCCAGTTGTTGTTGTCGGCCCGGCCGCGCAGCCAGAGGTGATAGCCGACGCCCGCCTGAGCGTGGAACGTCAGCTCGAAATAGTTGGCCGGGTTCGCACTGGCGGTCGTGATCTTGGCCGCGCCCGCGTTCGGGTTGCGGATCTTCGCCCCGCCCGCGGCGGTGGAGTCGGGCTCGACCTGCCACGCGCCGACGCGCAGCGGCGCCTTCGAGGCATACAGCACGATCTCCGCGCTGCCGGTCGGCGGCGGGGGCGGCGCCACGCCCTCAGTGGTAAAGGTCCACACCGCGCTGGTCTTGGTCTTCAGCGCCATCGTCTTGCCGACGACCTTCCAGTAGTAGGTCGTCCCCTGGACCAGCGTCACCGGCAGGGTATAGCTGAACGTGCTGTTCTCGGTCTTGCTGGGCAACTCGGGCAGATCCGTGAACACCTGCGGGTTGGTGAAGGAGGAGTTGGTGTCGAGGTAGAGGTCGTAGAGATGGGCCCACGGACCGCCGTACCACTTCAGGGTAAGTGTGGTCCCCACGCCGGTGGCGCCAGCCGCCGGCACCGGGTCCTTCGGGGCATCGGGCGGGAGCGGTACGAAGTCGGCGTTCTCGGCGATGCCGCCGGTGTTGTTCCACTTCCGCTCGAACTGATTCACGAACCAGGTGACGACGTCCCGCTTTGGTCGAGAAGATGTTGTGCTCGACCTGTCCGTTCGCCGAGGGGCTGGTCCAGTTCGAGGACCCGAAAATCACCATGCTCTGGTCGCCGGCGATGGTGCCGTTCTGGTCGTAGAGGATCACCGACTTCTGATGGTTCAGGCCGGCATGCACCCGCTGTTTGATCTGCACGCCGCCCATGTAGAGGCGATCCACGTTCCAGGAGTGCCACATCCGGCTCGGCAGGCGGTATTGCACCGGCTCGGTGATCAGCCGCACCGGAATGCCCCGCGCCACCGTCGCCAGAATCGTGTCGGTGTGCTGCCGGTCGGTGATGCGATACATGATCACGTCGATCTTTCGCTTTTCCGCTTTGTACGCGTTCAGCGAACGCGTCCGATAGTTCTCGAGCGGCGGGAAGTTCAGCGACGGATCCTTCGGGAAGATGTCGTAGCTGCGCACCAGCGGCATCGTGATGTTGGCGTAGTCCGCCCACTCGGTCGTGTTGATCCAGTGGTCGTCGAACTTGGTCCGGAAGCTGTTGACGATCGCGGTGTCGCCGGTGAAGTAGATCCCCTCGTCCGTGTAGTTCTCGTAGGGGATCGCCGTCCCTGGACGGAACGCATCCGCGCTGTAGTTGGCGCCGCTGAACTCGACGACGTTCTGGCCGTGGAACAGCATCATCTTCCAGTGGAGGATGTAGTTGGTCAGCCGCTTCCGCATCGGGATGCCGGCGGTCTGCAAGCTCGCTCAGGCGCGCCGGATTCAGCGGATAGTCGGCATTGGCCCGGGGATCCATCAGCACCCGGACCGGGACGCCCGCCTGGTGCTTCTTGATCAGCTCGGCGGTGTAGCGCGCGTCCTCCATGAACCAGAAGGCCACGTCGATCCGGACGGTCTCGTTTCGGATGTAGTTGATGAGGATGGCGCGGCAGTCCTCGTCTCCGGGATCGCACAGGCGATCCTGGGCGGTGGCGGGCAGGGAGCTCAGGCACAGCAGCCCGAGCGTGAAGATCAGCGAACGATGAAATAGCCGGGTTCTCATAATAAGTAGGCGACCTCTGCCGCAGCTCGGCAACTGGACGTCCTACTCCGCTATAGCGAGCCGAGTGCCAGAGCGCACGCGGCCGCGCACACTCGCCACCAGCCGCACAATTGCCAGCAAAACGCGGAGAATCCGTGGCCTGGCGGTCCGCCGCCCCGTTCTGGTAATGGCTGGGGTCTGGTAACGGCTGAGGAAACCTTGGCACTCCGGGCGTGACTATTGGTAACTGGCAGGGTCATTCCCGGTCCAACCGGGACTGCCTGAGCACGCGGCTGCACATCATTGACAATTGACAGGACTGTCATCCGGTGAAACAATAAATCCGGATATACGGATGGAAGCCGCCATCTTCGATGACCTCACGCTCCTGGCCGACGGTGTCCGCAGCCGCATGGTGGCGATGCTGGAACGCCACGAGCTGACGGTCACCGAGCTGTGCGCGATCCTGCAGCTGCCGCAGTCCACGGTCAGCCGTCACCTCAAGATGCTGGCGGACGCGGGCTGGGTCACCTCGCGCCGCGAAGCGACGAGCCGCTACTACAGCGCGGTGCAGTCGGCCCAGGCGACCAACGGCAAGCTCTGGTCGCTGCTGCGGGAGCAGGTCGCCGGCACCTCCGCGGTCGACCAGGACGCGCGGCGGGTCAAGTCGGTGATGACGCGGCGTCAGACCGCCTCGCAGCAGTTCTTCGAATCGGGCGCCGGCCGGTGGGACAAGATCCGCGAGGAGCTGTTCGGCCGCGCCTCGCACCTCCATGCGCTGGGCGGATTGCTCGACGAACGCTGGATCGTCGGCGACCTCGGCTGCGGGACCGGTCAGGTGGCGGCCGCGCTGGCGCCATTCGTCACCGGCGTCATCGCGGTCGATCGCTCCGGCGAGATGCTGCAGGCGGCGCGCAAGCGGCTGCGTGACTGGCCCAATGTCGAGGTCCGCCGCGGCGAGCTCGAGGCGCTGCCGGTGGACGACGGCTCGCTCGACGCCGCGACGCTGATGCTGGTGCTGCATCACACGCCCGATCCGGCCGCCGTGCTGGCGGCGGCGGCTCGAGCGCTGCGTGACGGTGGGCGCTTGCTCGTCACCGACATGCTGCCGCACGATCGGGAAGAGTACCGGCAGCAGATGGGCCATGTATGGCTGGGCTTTTCCGAAGATCACGTGCAGCGGCTGCTGTCGGTGGCCGGGTTCGAGCAGGCGCGGGTGTCCGCGCTCGATCCGGACGGCGGCGCCAAAGGCCCGGCGCTGTTCGTAGCGACGGCCCGCAAGATATCCACAGACCGGGTAGGAACCAGTTGAGACGATCAGGAGAGAGGTAGCTCGAAATGAGTACTGCAGTTGGTGAGATGCATGCGTTCGAAGCGGCCGCCCGTGCGGGCCGCGAGCCATACAAGGTCCGTGACCTGTCGCAGGCGGAGTTCGGCCGCAAGGAGATGAGGCTGGCGGAGCAGGAGATGCCGGGACTGATGACGCTCCGCGCGCGCTATCAGGGCAAGGCCCCGCTGGCCGGCGCCCGGGTCATGGGCAGCCTGCACATGACCATTCAGACGGCCGTCCTCATCGAGACGCTGGCCGATCTCGGCGCCGACGTCCGCTGGGTGTCGTGCAACATCTTCTCGACCCAGGATCACGCCGCGGCGGCGGTGGTGGTCGGCCGCCCCGAGACCGGCGGCACCCCGCAGAATCCGCGCGGCATTCCGGTGTTCGCGTGGAAGGGAGAGACGCTCGACGAGTACCTGGTGGTGCACGAGCGAGGCGCTGATGTGGCCCGACGGCTCCGGTCCGACCCAGATCGTCGACGACGGCGGTGACGCGACGCTGCTGGTGCACAAGGGCGTGGAGTTCGAGAAGGCGGGCGCGGTCCCCTCGTTCAACGCCGATGGCGAGCCCGAGGAATGGGGCGTCATCCTCGAGCTGCTCCGGAAGGAGCTGAAGGAAAACCCGTCACGCTGGACCAAGGTGGCCGCGGACCTGCGCGGCGTCAGCGAAGAGACCACGACCGGCGTGCACCGCCTGTATCAGATGATGGAAGCGGGCACGCTGCTCTTCCCGGCGATCAACGTCAACGACTCGGTCACCAAGAGCAAGTTCGACAACATCTACGGCTGCCGCCATTCGGTCGTCGACGGCCTCAACCGCGCCACCGACGTCATGCTCGGCGGCAAGGTCGCGGTGGTGTTCGGCTTCGGTGAAGTCGGCAAGGGCTGCGCCCAGGCGCTCCGCGGCCAGGGCTGCCGCGTCATCGTCACCGAAATCGACCCGATCTGCGCGCTGCAGGCGGCGATGGAAGGCTACGAGGTCAAGACGATCGAGGACGTGGTGGAGCGCGCCGACATCTTCATCACCGCGACCGGCAACCTCAACATCATCACCGCCGACCACATGGCGCGGATGAAGGACAAGGCGATCGTCGCGAACATCGGCCACTTCGACAACGAGATCGACATGGCCGGCCTGAAGAAGTACAAGGGCGTCGAGCGGATCAACATCAAGCCGCAGTACGACGAGTTCCGGTTCCCGGACGGCCACAGCGTGATGATCCTCGCCGAAGGCCGCCTGATGAACCTCGGATGCGCGACCGGCCACCCGAGCTTCGTGATGTCGGCGTCGTTCTCCAATCAGGTCATCGCGCAGCTCGAGCTGCACCAGCACAACGACAAGTACGGCAAGAAGGTCTACATCCTGCCGAAGCACCTGGACGAGGAGGTCGCCCGTCTGCACCTCGATCATCTCGGGGTGAAGCTGACGACGCTCTCGAAGGAGCAGGCCGACTACATCGGCGTGCCGTCCGAGGGGCCGTACAAGCCGGATCACTACCGCTACTAAGACCCCAGGCCGGGGGCTGACGCTCCCGGCTTGCGTCCGCGGGTTCCCACTTCGCGCTTCGCGCTACGGTGGGCAGGAGCGAGACTCGCATTTGTGGGCCGGGGGGCTTCAAGCCCCCCGGCTACCCGGGCGCCGATATAATTCTCGGTGCCCCACCCCACCCGCCGCGCGTGGATGAAGGCGCGGCGCTCGCCCCGCCTGTCGCCGCGATGATCGGGCGGAGCGCCGGCCGTGTTTGCCGCCAAGCCGACCGACATCAAGATTCTCGAAGTCCGGCATCAGTTCGAGGACTTCACCTACCGCGCACCGTATCAATTCGGGGGGCGGACCGTCTCGGACGTCACGCTGCTGAACGTCGACGTGCGCGTCCGCACCGACGGCGGCAAGGAAGCCTGGGGCTTCGGGTCGATGCCGCTCGGCAACGCCTGGGCCTTTCCGAACGTGCCGTTCGACGTCTCGCTCGGAGCGATGCGCGCGCTCGCCGACGATCTGCGGCGGATCACCGCCGACTGCACCGAGCGCGGCCATCCGATCGACCTGGCGCGGGTGCTCGATCCGGAGTTCCTGCGCGCCGCCGCGGCCGTCAGCCAGCGCCGCGCGCTGCCGTCGCCGATTCCCAAGCTCTGCACCCTGGTCGTCTCCAGCCCGTTCGACGCGGCGCTCCACGACGCCTATGGCAAGGTGTTCGGCGTCAGCGCGTATGCGACCTACGGCCGCGACTTCATGAACGGCGATCTGTCCCGCGATCTCGGCTCGCCGTTCAAGGGCGCGTACCTGGATCGCTACATTCCGTCCAAACCGCGGCCGACGATGCCGGTGTTTCATTCGGTGGGCGCGAGCGATCCGATCGAGCCGTCGGACGTGAAGCAGCCCCTGAACGACGGCCTGCCGAACACGCTCGAGGAATGGATCCGCCGCGATGGCCTGATCCGCTTCAAGATCAAGTTGAACGGCGGCAACCTGCCGGCCGATCTCGACCGCGTGATTCGGATCGATCGCGTGGTGGCGCGGGTGCTGCCGTCACGCGGAGTGACCGACTGGAAGTATCTGCTCGACTTCAACGAGGGATGCCCCAACGTCGGGTACCTGCTGGAGTTCATGGGCAAAGTGCGTGAGGCGACGCCGTCCGGCTTCCGCCGCATCCTCTACATCGAGCAGCCCACCCAGCGCGATCTGAAGAAGGACCGCGACAACGTGATGCACGAAGCCGCCAAGCTGTGTCCGATCGTCGCAGACGAGGCGCTGACCGATCTCGAGTCGCTGCTGCTCGCGCGCGAGATGGGCTATACCGGCGTGGCGCTCAAGGCGTGCAAAGGTCAGACGCACGCGATGCTGCTGGCCGCGGCGGCGCAGAAGTTCGGGATGTTCCTCTGCGTGCAGGATCTGACGTGCCCGGGCGCGTCACTGATTCATTCGGCCGGGATCGCCGCACGGGTGCCGGGCAATGCCGGCATCGAAGCCAACGGCCGGCAGTTCGTGCCATCCGCCAACGCGCCCTGGGAAGCGAAATTTCCCGGGCTGTTCACGATCCACGATGGTCTGATGAAGACCGGCCAGTTGACCGGACCGGGGCTCGGGGCGGTTCCAGCCCGATCGCCTTCCGCCTAGCGGGCTGATAGCCCCGGCTGTCAAGGGAGAAGGGAGAAGGGAAAGGGAGAACGTCGATCCCTTTTCGCATGTCGTGGCTTTTTGAGCCAGCTTCTAAGGCGAAAGCCAACCCTCAACCATACCCAGGCATGCAACCGTCGTTCACTCCGAAAACACTGTCCTTTCTCCGCGCGCTGAAACGCAACAACGACCGCGACTGGTTCCGCGCCCGCAAAGACGACTACGAGCAGCACGTCCGGGCGCCGATGATCGCGGTGATCGAGCGCCTCGCCGTCGACTTCGGCCGCTTCGCGCCCGAGCTCGATGCGTCGCCGAAGCGCTGCATCTATCGGATTTATCGCGACACCCGGTTCAGCGACGACAAGACCCCGCTCAAGACCCAGATCGCCGCGTCGTTCCGCTGGCGCGGGCTGCCGCGCGGCCGGAGCGCCGGGCTGTATGTCGAGGTCAATCCGGGATGGGTGTGGATGGGCGGCGGATTCTATGCGCCGGAGTCCGCCGACCTCGCCCGCATCCGCCAGCACATTTCCGACACGCATCCCGAGCTGCATCGCCTGACCCGTGCGGCGGCGTTCCGCCGCGCGTTCGACGCGCTCGAAGGCGAGCGGCTGTCGCGGGTGCCGCGTGGATTCTCGAAGGACGATCCCGCGGAAGCGTATCTGAAGCACCGCAATTTTCTCGCCGGCCGCGAGTTCGAGCCGGAGCTCGCGACGAGCGCCGCGTTCTATCCGACGCTGCTGGCCACGTTCAAGGCGGTGATGCCGATCGTGCGGTTTCTGAATGAGCCGCTGGTGCCGGAGAAGGGCTGCGGGGACCGCGGACAACGGATAGCGGGTCAGCCCTCACCGCTCCGCCGGCAGCTCCACCTTGTAAATGACCGCTCCCGCCAGGTTGTGCAGCCCCACGGTCATCGCGCGCGTCCGCGCGTCGATCTTCATCGTCCCGAAGAACTGATAGCCATCGCTCGGCGGCCGGTTGCCTTTGAGGCCGGCAGGGACGCCGTTGAATTTGGCCTCCGGCCCGAACGTCGGATCGAGCGTGTTCGGCCCGAACGTGCCGGCGTGCAGGGGGCCGGCCACGAACTCCCAGAACGGGCGGAACTCGGTGAACTTCGCGCGCGTGGGGTCATAGTGATGCGCGGCGCAGTAGTGCACGTCTCCGGTGATCCACACCACGTTGCGAACGCGGCGGTCGCGAATGAAGCGGAGCAGCTCCGCAATCTCGAGCTCGCGGCCGAGCGGCGGACCCTTGTCGCCGTTGGCGAACGCTTCGAACCGCTCCTTGCCGTCGGCGACGATCAGAGCCAGCGGCAGGTCGGTCGCGATCACCTTCCACACCGCGCGGCTGCCCGCCAGCCCGGCCTTCACCGCCGCGAACTGCGCGCTGCCGAACTGTGAGGACTCCGGCGTCAGCGCCGTCTGCCGATTGTCGCTGTTCCCGCCGCGATAGCTGCGCAGGTCGAGCGCGAAGATGTCGAGCAGCGGCCCGTATGGAATCGTCCGGTAGATGCGCTGGACGTCGTCGGCATGCGGCGCAATCGGATTGAATTCCAGAAAGGCCTGCCGCGCGCGGGCCGAGAGCAGCGCCATGCTCTTGACCTGATAGCGGTCGTCCGCGCTCAAGTCGCGGGTCTCGTACCAGTTGTCGCGGACCTCGTGGTCGTCCCAGAGTGAGATCTGCGGGACCTCCGCGTTGAACCTCCGCATGTGATCGTCGAGCAGGTTGTACTTGTAGTTGCCGCGGTAGTCGTCCACCGTCTGCGCCACCTTCGACTTGGCCTCGGTCACCACGTTCTTCCAAATCGAGCCATCGTCCAGTTTGACTTCCGGCTGGAGCACGCCGTCAGCGTAGATGGTGTCGCCGCAGTGGATGAACAGATCGGGCTCGGCCCGCCGCATGGTGTCGTAGAGGCGGAGGCCGCCCCATGACGGGTTGATGCCCCAGCCCTGTCCGACGGTGTCGGCCGACCACGACAGCGTGACGTCGCGGCGTGCCGCGAGCGTCGGCGGAGTCCGGAGTCTCCCGATTTGCGGCTCGCTGACCGCGCGCAGATCCGCGAGGTCCTGGAAGGTCACCCGATAGAAGACCCGCTGATTCGGAGGAAGGTCGGTCAGCACGACGCGGGCCGTGAAGTCGGTGGATTCGAGCGCTGCCGGCCCGGTCCGCCGCAGGACGGTCTGGAACCGGTCACTGGTCGAGTATTCGACCAGCATGCGTGCCGGCCGATCGCTGCGGCTCCAGACGACGGCCCGTCCATCTGTGACGTCACCGGATGCCACGCCCTGGAGCATCGCCGGGCGGGCGGCGTCAGACTTGACGATCGCCGGCGCGCCGGTGAGTTGAACGGCCGCGCAGGCGTTCAGGCCGGTCCGGACGAATTGACGACGGCTGAAGCGGGAGATCGTCATTTGATACGGGCAGGAACGGTGCCGAGCTCTCGCGGGGGCGGAATGCCTTCGATCGACTCGGCCTTCGACACCGCGCGGACGATCGCCTCCGCCATCGCTTCGGCGGCAAGCGCACCGACCAGGGCGACGTTGGCCTGGCCGTCCCATTTACCGGTTGCCAGCGCGAACACGGTGTCGCCGTCACCGGTGGTATGCGACGGATTGATCGCTCGCGCGAATCCGTCGTCGGCCATGGTGGCGACGCGGTTGATCTCGGTCTTGGTCAGGCGCGCGTTGGTGGCGACGAAGACCGATTCGTCGTGTTTTCGCCGGCGCGCGGAGCCGTGCGACGGCCGAGATCACCGGAGCGAAGCAGCTTGCGGACGTCGGCGAGCCCCTTGCCGTCCGCGGTGCGCACGCCGGCTACGACCTGGCCGGTGGTGGGGTCGGGTGGAGTGTCGCCCCACGGCATTGACGGCGACGATCGCCGCGACAACGAGCCCGTTGGGAAGGGTGATCGCCGCGGATCCGAGGCCGCCCTTCATCGAGCCCGCGGCCACCCATTTTGCCGACGGTTGCGCCGGCGCCGGCACCGACATTTCCCTCGGCAACGGGCGCGTAGCTGGCCGCTTCCGCCGCCTTGTAGCCGCAGTCCGCCGTCGGACGAATTTTCGGCATGCCGCCGAACGAGTCGATCAGAATCGCCGCCGGCACGATCGGGACGACTCCGGGCGCGACCTTCCAGCCGAGGCCGCGCTCTTCGAGATATCGAACGATCCCTGCGCGGCATCGAGTCCGTAGGCGCTGCCACCGGAGAAGACGACGGCGTTGACCTTGTCGACCATGTTGGCCGGGCCGAGCAGTCGGTCTCGCGAGTGCCGGGCGCGCCGCCGCGCTGCGATACTCCGCCGGGCGCGCCCCGCCATCGACGAGAATGACCGTGCAACCAGTTGGCCGTTCACTCAGGTGTGATGACCGACCTTGATGCCGTGCACCTCGGTCAGGCCGCGTCCGCCGGTGGGCTTCAGCGCGGCCGGGGGCTGCGCGGCGGCGGTGTCAGGCCGCGGGGGCTGGCTGGCAGACGCGCCGGCCAACCCGCTCAGAGCGAGGCATAGCA
>CAVQXJ010000025.1:0-428561 GCA_963717745.1 uncultured Acidobacteriota bacterium | reverse complement strand
AAATTTTCCTCGGCCTGTTCACCCGCCGCCAAGTACTTGAAAAGCGATGCGGTTACGGCGGTTCGATTGAATCGATTTCCGTCGAACGCGATTCCTTCCGGGAAAAACAGCTGCTGCAGTCGCTGCTTGTAGTCGAGCGACGCCTGCACCCACAGGTCTGAGGCACGCGGCAGGATGCGCTCTGCAAACGCCAGGATGCCTTCCACGTCGAGTTCGTCGACGGCCTCGGTGTGATGGTCGATCTTCGATAGCGTCAGCTCCTCGCGGAGCCTGTCGCGTTGGCGGCTGTAGGTGGCGAGGTCGATCGATTCCGAGTAGAGAAACGCCTCGTCCAGCCGGTCGAGCTTCTGACGGATCGCCTTGACCCGTCGCTCCTGCTCCGCCGTCCGCTCTCCGGCCTCGGCGCACCGCTGCTGCCAGACGCAGAGGATGCGGTCTTTGACAAGGCGCATGTAGCCCGCTGTCGGCTGGAGGAGCGCCAGTTCATCGACGAACGCGCCTTCCATCACGGCCTTGCTGACGTTGATCGCCCGGCACCGGCGCGGGCAGTGGTAGTAGGCGTAGCGGCCGTTCCGGCCCTTCGACCAGCTGCCCGTGAGCGGCCGGCCGCACGTCTCGCAACGCACGAAGCCACGTAGCGGAAAGTCCGGATGATTTCGCTGGCGTGGCGCTGCCACTGTCACGCGGCCGTCCAGCACCGCCTGCGCGCGGTAGAACGTGGCCTCGTCGATGAGCGGTTCGAAATCGCCGCGCGCTGAAACGCCGCAGTCCGGGCTCTCGACCTGGCCGATGTAGATCCGGTTCCGCAGCATGTTGCCAAAGGTCTGCGGGGAGAGCGGACGGTTTCGCCGCGTGCGCAGGCCGGCATCCGTGGCGCGACGGATGACTTCCTGCGTCGTGAAATGTCCCGTCGCGAGATCCTCGAACGCCTGCTTCACCAGCGGGCCACGCTCCGGATCGTGCACGAGGCTGCTGTTCGACCATTTCGGGGCGTTCAGGTAGCCAAGCGGTGCCTGGAAGGTCCAGCGCCCGAGCGACAGCGCGGCCTTCATGCCTGCCAGTGTGCGTTCCGAGCGCACGTCGTTGTCGAACTGCGCGAACGCGGCCAGCACGCCTTCCATCAGCTTGCCGGTGGACGTGTCGTCGATCGGCTCGGTCGCCGACCGCAGCGAGATGCCGAGCGATTTCAGGTGGGCACGGAGCGCGAAGTGATCGTACTTCTCCCGCGCGAAACGCGTGAGGTTGTACACGACCACGAAGTGGACCTTGCCCTTATTTGTGCGGCAGTACTTCAGCAGCGCCTGGAGCTGACTGCGGTCCGTGGTCTTGGCGCTCTCGCCTTCTTCGTGGAAGCGTTCGAGGATCTCGTAGCCCTGGCGGCGGCAGTACTCCTCGCAGGCGCGGAGTTGGGTCGGCAGACTGAGGTTCTCCGTCTGCTCCTTTGTGCTGACGCGAACGTAGATCACCGCGCCGACCATATGCGGCAGCTTAACCCCATGAGCGGCTGCGCGGCAACATCGTCTCGGCACGGCGGCTCAGTGGATACGACCGTCCTGCACGGCCAGGGCGATCACGACATGCGCCAGCGTTTCGGCGTGACGCGCGACTGCGAGAGATTTCTTCGTCCGACAGTGTGTCCGCGTCATCGCCGAGCAGTTCCCGACACCGCGCGACGGAGATCGGTTCCGGCTTTCGTTCCGTACGATCGGTGAACGTCCATGGCGCTCCCCCTTGAACGCGAGTCGCAACGATTCGTGTTGGATGGGTGGCGCGCTCCGGCGCGTCGATGTGGCGGTCGACGCGCCGATGTCCGTGTGAGCGCGGATGCGGGCCTGAGAGCCGGCATCGTCCCGGCGGAGCTGTGCTCCGCGCGGTGACGATCGTGTGTGGTTCGACCGTCTGTCTGCGTTCAGTCAGAACCAGGCACGCAGGGCGCTGGTGAACGCATCCCCTTCTCGGCGCGTGGTCCTGAGGACGATGCGGCGCGAGAGGTCACGAGGTTCGCAGCTCAAGAGTGCGCCGACCAACCGTCGTCGGTCGTCGTGCGGCGAACTGCGATGTATGAGGGATGGCGCCCGATGTCGTGCCCTGAGGGCGACGACCGGATGCGCGCTCCGTTGGCCCTTGGGGCGAACGGAGGAAGTGCCGTGCGGGCACTGACGTGATGACGCCAACATACTCCTGCGCGGATTCGCGCGTCAACTTCGTTTCGAGTGATCTTGGTTCGAGTGGTCATCAGGCCACCCACCATCGCGTAAGAGCCCACACGTGCCGCGCGCAGGCGTTGTCAATGCCCGAAGGCCCGGCCACGGCCGGGTCGAAGCGAAGCGAAGAGCATTGACGACGCCGAGCACGGCGCCAGCATCAAACGCGCGATGGTGCGATGCCCGAATCGGATCCGACACCTGATGTTCCGGCCGGGACACCATGCGATGCGCACGAACCGATTTCTCGTCCGATCCGTCCCCGCATTGTTCCGGCGAATCCGTGCACGAACACTGTGCACGCGAGCGGCGCGTTCGTCCTGCACGACACGTGCGCAGCGACAGCGACAGCGGCACGACCAACGATGGCGTGAACGACCCCGTCTCCGAGGCCTGGGGCCACCCGCAAGGCAGGACACCGGGGTCGTTCACGCCATCGTTGGTTCAGCGACTGCGACATGCGGCTCTGGCAGTGACGGCGGCACAGAGCGCCGCCTCGATGTCGTGCTCGCGGCAAGTTGCTGCGATAGAGACGCTTGCACGGTTCGCCGTCATGGCGCCACCAGGGGTGAGGGACCGTCCGGAGAGGGCGTCGAAAGAGGGGGGCCAACCTGACGCGATTTTCGCTTGGCCCCCCTCTTGGCCCAGACGTCGCGGTCCATCGTGCCGGTGAGCTGCAGGTACTGGCGGTTCAGCAGCTCGACTTCGACGGCCGAACAGCCGTGCGATCGATCGTCACGCAAGCAGGTCGAGTGAGCCTGCCAGAGCACCCGGTCTCCCTGTCGTCGCCAGGCGCGATACAGGGCCTGGATCTTCGGCATCCCCTGCGTGCGGAACTCCGGCCCTGATGAAGCGATCGTCCGGATCGCCGAGGTGTCCCCCCTGTGCCTGCCGCTCGGGAAAGTACGTCTCCAGCGCTTTGGTGACGCTTGGGTTCAGCGGTGTCCAGAGCTCTTCGCGGAGCGCCGCTTTGTACAGGGCGACGGCCTTCCTGAAGCGCCGTGGCACGAGCAACCGGACCGTCCAGGTACGCAGGAAGCGGAACAGCTCGGCGTGGCGGATCAGGAACTGGCGGAAGTCCACCGGGAGACGGCGGTTCACGAGGTAGAGGAAGACGAACGCTGGTGTCCGTCCTTCTCGATGCCGATGGGCAGCTTGTCGGGGAAGCAGCGGATCGTCTGCTGGCGACCTGACCCGAAGGCGATGTGCGGGTAGTCCTCCGGCCGCAGCCAGTTCTCGCGCTCGCGGTCGAAGAACCGCCGCTTGTCACCCTCCGGGCTCAACCACCAGCAGCGTCGGTCGCCCAGCACGGCATCGAGAATCATCACCCGCTCGACCATCCGGCCGAGCGGTGTGCAGACGGCGATTGCGGTTGTCGGGCTGGCCGATCGCTTCGTAGAGCGGCTTGTGGTGGACGTGGTACAGCCGGCCCCGTCGCACCGGTCCCGGCTCGATGGCACGCGCGAATCCTCGGGCCACGAGCCGGGCGATGAACTCGCGGCTGTTCTGGCCGCGCACGGTGCCCGTGAAGGCGCAGTACTGCCGCTCCAGAAAGCAGCCGGCGTGGACCATCACGGTCACGAGGAACTCTCGCTGCCGTTGCGTGAAGCCGAAGCCGGCGAGGGCGCGTCACACGGTCCGCGGTGACGCTGTCGAACGTGCGGTCGCGCGGGTATTCGTGCGTCACAGGAACTCCTCCATGCCGCGCGGACGCGGCACGGAACGGCCGCCGCCGCCGCGGGACCCGACGACGTAGATCCGGAAGCCGGTCTTGTGCGTGGCTGGCCGCATGAGCGCCGCGGTAGTGCTCCGTGAACAGCTCGACGTCCTCGTGGCGTTCCCGCCCGTCGACCTCGTACTCGATGCGGTAATCCGGGAAGTGCACCTGGCCGTCGAAGTACGGCAGGTCGTGCTCGCGCGCCCAGTCGCGGATCTCCTCCTCGTCGCGGTCCGGGTCGGCCGTCGCTGTCGGGGCGGTTGCGGTTGTGGTCCTGCAGGAACTCCTGGTACTCGCGCTTCAAGTCCTGCTCGAGGACGACGCGCCGAATCTCGAGGCCGCCGTGCTCGTCCCGGAGCCGGGCCTCCTCTTGCCGGTACGTCGCATAGAGATTCGAGTCGTGGTCGATCTCGCGGGGGCGGCTCACGCCGGCGTAGAACGCCTGCGGGGCCTCGTCGTCGCGCTCCAGGGTGTGCGAGTCGAGCAGGTCTCGGCCCTGCTTCGTGAGGACCAAACCGCGCTCGTCGCCGCCAAGGTCCACGGTCTCGACGAGCCCCTCGTCGCGCAGATGGCCGAGGGTGCCGTGGTCGATGTCGAGGTCGTGTTCGGGCACGACACGGAAGGTGCCGACGGCGGCCAGCGTGCGGCTGTCCTCGCCGTTCAGTTCGTAGACACGGTCGCGGTCGACGACCAGCTCGCGCTCCTCGCCGCGCGGCAGGTCGAGGTCGTGCATCAGGCCGTCGCGCGGATCGTGGTCGTCCCGGTCGCGCTCGTCGTACACGCGCGGCCGTTCGTCGCCGCGATCCCGCTCGCCGTAGTCGCGCGGATCACCCCATCGAGCGTCAGACATCGCCCCTCCTTGCGTGGGTGCTGCTGTTGGGTTGTCCGTGAAGACGCCCTGGCAGTGGCTGCGAGGGGTGGTTCAGGAAGGCGCCGGAACGCCGGGGCGTGTCGCCGCGGCGTGTGGGGCGTGGTCGTGGTGTGAGCCCAAGTTCGGGCCCTTGGAGCGACCGAGCTGTGGACTCAGCCCGCGTGCCTGAACAACGCAACGGGGCCGCAGCCGACCAGAAGGCTGCTTCAGACGTTATACGCCTCCGGGGACGACGTGGCAAGCGGTCCCGACTCTCGGTATCGATCTAGCTTGGCCGCTCAGTCAGATTTTTTGAATTTGCATCGCCGCTTCCCCCACCTCTCGTCGCCTACAGGTCCCCAGCTGTTCTGTTGCTTGGATTTGAGCTATCTAACGGCCCTCGAATACGCGATGGAACTTTCCCGGCCCCGGCAAGCAATACATTAGCGAGGTGGATGACGCCGCACTGCTCCGCAGCACTTGCCAGGGAAATGAATCGGCGTTCTCCGAGCTCTTTGACCGTTATCAGCGCCGTCTCTACCACTACGCGGGGCGGATGTGCGGATATGGTGCAGCCGATGATGTGGTCCAGGAGACGTTTCTAGCCGTGCTAAAGACGCGCGGATTCGATCCGTCGAAGGGGACGGTGGCGGCCTACTTGTTCGGAATCGCGCGCCATCTCGTCATCCGCCGGCTTGCCAAACAGGGAGTCCCTCTCGAACCGACGAACGTTGATGAATTGGACGTGCCAACTCCGAACGACACGCCCCATGACGTCTTCGCGCGCTCCGAAACAATCGCCGGAATTCGAGCGGCGGTGGCGTCCTTGCCGCCGATGCACCGCGAGGTGATCGAGCTATGCGAGCTCCAGGAGATGGACTACGCGATGGTGGCTGAGGTGATTCAGCGGCCGATTGGCACGGTGCGCTCACGCTTGCACCGCGCGCGTGCGTTGCTCGCGACGATGATGGCGGATGGGGGGCAACAAGATGGGTACCCTCGCAGGCATGGATAAAGTGGCCCCGAAAGACCCGCTCACGGCAGCGTTGCGCACTCTTGCGGCTGACGACGAGGCGCACAGCACGTCGGCTGCGGTGCGAACGCGACTGGTCGAGGAAGTGCGGCGGGTGCGCTTCGCGCGGCGGCGCTCGCAGGGGACGATGGCGGCGCTCGCGGCGGGACTCATCGTGGTTGCCGCGCTGCCAATCTGGCAGCTCGCAACGCTCGATCGTGGCACAGCAGTATCAGCCGGCAATGGCCCGTCCGCCGCGGCCGAGAGCGAGTTGGTCACGGCGTTTTTCCCGTTGCCCTACAGCACGATTCCGATGAGCGGCGGCCGTCTCGTTCGTCTCGAGGTCCCTGCAGAGGCGATGACCTCCTTCGGCATCGAGGGGCCTGAAACGGTGCCGGGTCAGGTGCCAAAGCTGGTTCTTGCCGAGGTGATGGTGGGCGATGATGGGCTCGCGCGTGCCGTCCGGTTCGTGCGCCCCTTGAGATCGCATAAACGAAAAGAATCGGAGCGGTGATGGTCAAACAAAGCCTCAGTCTGGCGGGCGTGTATCTCTGCCTGTCCGTGGCGAGTCCAACCGTGGCACTTGCTCAGGCGCCGCCGGAGCCCATGGGCGGGCCGCTCGGGCCTCCAGTCGCGAATGCGCCCTTTTCCGCGGACGCAACCACAACGGTGCGGCAAGTGCTGGGAGACGGCACACGCATCGAGCGCATCGGGAGAGCCCGCTACTACCGCGACCGGACCGGTCGTGTGCGTGTCGAGCAGACGATCCTGGGGCTGGAGGGGTTGAACCCCGCGGCCGAGGGCCAGACGCGAATCACAATCTACCCTGACCCGGCGAAGGGTGGGGTCTTCACGTTGGATCCTGTCGCACGCACAGTGGCATTGGGGGGCCGGTGGTCGTCTTCGCAGGCTGTGGGTGGCGGGGACGGTTTCGCCGTGTCGCTCGGCGGGCCGTATTTCCTCACGTTCGGTCGTGGTGACCACTCGTTCGAACGCTACGGCATCGACAGCAATGCGATCTATGAGGAGTCGCTCGGAACCCAGCGGATCGCAGGAGTCGCAGCGACTGGACGACGTATTACAACGACGATTCCGGGCGGCAGCCGTGTCGGGAACGACCGGCCGTTTCGAATCATCGATGAACGCTGGGAGTCCAGCGAGCTTCAACTCCTGATCTCCGGTCGTCACTCTGATCCGCGCACCGGCGTTGTCGAGTATCAGCTCACGAACATCCGTCGTGCCGACCCGCCGCCGCATCTGTTTCAAGTACCCGAGGGTTACCGCACATTGCAAACGACCTTCGACAACCCGGAGATTTCTCTAACCCCCGCAGAAGCGCAGCGGCTGCCCGCGGCCATCTCGAAAAAGGCGGCGCCTCGTCGGCGATAGCCAGAATAGCGAATTCCACGGTCACGAAAACTTGCTGCGGCAGTGCGTAGGACAGTCGCAACGGGGAGGTCTCGAGATGAGTATTCGAATTGCAGTCTGCGTCGTACTTCTAGGGCTGACGCTGCCCGGCCGGGTGGTCGCTGCGCAGGGCGTCCTGCTCCTGGCCGACGAAGGGACACCCGAGTGGCGCAATCGCGTGACGCAACTCGCCGCGGCCGTTGACAAGCAGAAGGCAACGGAACTGGCGTTTTGGTCAGCCACGAACCCGAACATCCAGGCGGCGGTTGATCGGCTCGTCCAGCGTGGCGTCTCGGAGATCGTGGCCGTGCCGCTGTTCATCGCCGCGCTGCCGTCTGATTTCGGTGGGAGAGTCAAGTCCTCGGTGCCGCTGCGGATCACGGCGGGTCTGAATGGCGATCCCGTCGCCGGCGAGATCGTTCTCGACCGCGCGCGTGACGTCAGCACAAACTCGGCCGCGGAAGTCGTTGTGCTCGTCTCGCATCGCTCAACGGCCGGCAACGACCAACGGTGGGTTCCCGACCTCCCGGCTGCTGCGCGGCAGCTGAATCGCACGCGTCGCTTCGCCATGATCCTGACGACGACCCTCCCGCCCGCGGGGTCCGAAGACTCACCGGAAGACGTCGCACGGTTGCGGCGGCTGATCGCAGTCGAAATCGCGAAGGAGAGGCGGATCCTCGTTGTTCCGGTGCTCACGTCCTATGGAGGAACGGAAGCCGCGATCGAGGAACAGCTGCGGGGGCTCGCTCACGAAGTGGCCACGAGCGCCCTGATGCCGGATGATCGGCTTGTTGCATGGATCGTGTCGCGGGCGGAGGCTGCTCCGCTCGCGGCAAACCAGCCCCAGCTGGTGCGGTAGCTGTCGGGGCTATCTGTGAAGAAGGCCCAGATGTTTCTGGGCCTTCAATGGTTTGTCAAAGCCACCGTAGAGGGCTGAGAGCAGCACTCGTCCGGTGCACCCCATGGACGTTAGCGGGTATCGGCATCCAACACCGCCGTGTAGACGTCCTCGGCCTATCCCACTCGCAAAGGAGGCCCGACACCACGCTGTGCCTGCCACACCGCAAGCACCCTGACCTCGGTGTCAAGCGGCACGTAATAGACGTGAAAGCGAGACCCTTTCAGCAGAACGCGACGAGTTCCTGAGACGGGAGATTGCCGATACCGACGTCCGATTTGTGGCGTGTAGCCAATGACATCGAACGAAGCGGCCAATTCGTCGAGGAAGAGGTCAGGCGCTGCGAGCCGATTCCGGCGCCACCAATCGTCGATGGCGCCGATCTGCGCGTCGGCCTCGGGCGTAGTGCGAACCTGCCGGCTCACCGCCGCTGACGGAGCTCGTCGAGAATCTCCGAAGCTGGCCGTAGCCGACCGGCTTCAGCGGATAACCAGGATGAGGAGAGCGACTCGTGCAAAATGCGGCGCTCGTCGTCCGCAAGATCGTCACCTTCATCGTCGGCAACGAGTTCGATCACCGTCCCCTCGGGCAGCGTTGTCGGCTCGTCCAGGACGAGCCGGCCGTTTTCGACGCGCGCTCGGAGAAGGCTCATGTGCTCACTCTACGGGTTTCGGGCACAGGCGGCAAGCGTTCGTCGGCGTCGGGATCCTTCCGGCACGGGCCTTGCGCGACGGCAGCCGACCGCCCTGCAGCGCGCGCGCGCTGAGGGTTCTCTAACCCCCGAGGGGGCTTCACGCCGCCCGTCGAAGTCGCTCAACCTGCCGAAGCCACCGGTCCAGCTGGTTCCAACTCGCGCAAATTGGGGACGCCATCGCTAGTGGTTGCACGATCCCGCTGAAGAAGTTCCCCAGGGTCCCGGGCACGTGGGCACGGTAGAGCCCGGCCTCCCGGTCGGGCGTGAACACGATCCGCCCCTCCACCAGCTTCCGGATCATCTGCCGGGCGATCGGCGCGTGCTTCCGGAGCAGCGCCCGCCACTCCTCCGCCTTCTCCAACACGCGCGCCTTGAGCTCGGCGACGTTCAGGGGGACGACGCGGGGCCGGACGAGGTCGGCGAGCTCGCCCCGGATCGCCTGGTGCCGCCGTTCCTGATCCCGGATCGCCTGCACCAGCGTCGGCATGGACCCACCCTCCGCGATCGCTTGCGTCAGTCGCGCGAGGGCCGCCTCGGTGTGGCCGAGCGCCGTGTCGAGCCCGTGCCGGCGCGCGGTGAGGTCCTCCGCCGGCGCCGCCACGCGGGCGGCGGCTCGGGCGGCCGCCTCCTGGAGCATGTCCGGGTCGAGCAGTTCGCGCTCCAGCGCCGAGAGGATCGCGTCGTCCGCCTCTTCGAGCCGCATCTTCAGCGCGTTCGGACAGACCACGCGCCCGCGTTTATAGAACGACGAGCAGACGTAGAAGAACGCGCGCTTGCGCCCGTAGCCGCTACTGTCCACGACCATCGTGCCCCCGCAGAGCCCGCAGCGCGACATCCCCGTGAGGAGATACTTCGACTCGTGCCCGTCCACCGGCCGGCCCCACAGATGGCCGTTGGTGCCCCGGAGATAGGTCTGGCGGGTCTGCTCCAGGCGCCCGTGCGCCGCGACCCATTGCGCCTCCGTCACGATGCGCAGGTGCGGGGCGTCGATCGTGATCCAATCCGCAGCCGCCTTCACGCTGCGCTTTTCGAGGCCCCAGGTGTTCCGCTTGCGGGTCTTGTTCCACACGATGATCCCGCGATACAGCTCCCGGTAAAGGAGCTCCCGGATCGACGTCGAGATCCACGCGCACGGTCGGTCCTGCTGGGCCCGGGGCGTCGGCACGCGATCCTCGTTGAGCGTCTTCGCGATCGTCCGGAGCCCCTGCCCCGCCGCGCACAAGTCGAAGATGCGACGCACGACCACTGCCTCCGGCTCGTTGATCTGGCGCGTGACGTGCGACCGTTTCCCGCTGAGGCCCGGCACGTCGACGTTGTCGTAGCCGAACACCCGGCCGCCGGTGACGTGCCCCGCGCGGGCCTTGCGGAGCATGGCGTCGTAGGTCCGCTGCCGCGCCTTCTCGCGTTCGAGTTCGTCGGCGAACGCGGTCAGCGAGAGCATGACCTTGTCCATCGGGCTGTCGAGAGTGCGCTCGCGATCTTCGAGGTAGAAGAACACTCGCACGCCGGCGGTCACGAGCTCCTTCAGGGCATAGGCCGTCTCGATCGCCTCGCGGCCCAGGCGCGACTCCTCCGACATGACGAGCACCTGGAACGGCGCCCGCGGCTTCACGGCATTCATCAGCCGGAGGAACCCGGGGCGGTTCGCGAACTCGGCGCCGCTGATCCCGTCGTCGACGAACACGCAATCCGCATCGACCGTCCAGCCTTTGCGCTCGGCATACTGGCGGGCGTGCTCGACCTGGCGCGCGATCGATTTCTGATCGTCCGCAACGCCGTTCTGTTCTGTCGACTTCCGAGCATAGATTGCGGCGATCATCGGCACTCCTCTTGTTCGCGTTGGGTAGGCGATGCGAAAACACTTCGCCCTGTGTCTTCTGAGCCGCGCAGTCAGCGAGAACGCGGCTTACGCGCTCGTTCCGAGGCTCGCTGCGCGCCATCGATGCGAGCCAGATGTCGGTCTCGACCTAACTCGTGGATGCGTTCAGTCAGTTGGTGGACCATGGTGGATGGGTTCTCTGTGGCGCTCCCGCGCTCAAACTGCCACTTGAGGAGTTCCCGTGCGCGCTGGACGGCTTCGTCGTAACGATCTCGAAGTGCTGCCACGGGAGGAGACTTCCCGTAACCAGGCATGAATTCCTCACAAAGTCGTTGAAGCCTGTGACGCTCGATGTGCGCTCGTTGGTCCGCGAAGTGCAAGACGAGCCACAGCTCAAAGCACGGATTCGAAATGGCCAGGTGGATCCCGTTCGCCTGCGCTTGATCCTTCGCTTCACTCAGCTTTGGGTGCTCATCCACATCAAACACGCACCAAACTTCATCGTAGAGAAGAGTCACGTCATCTCGTTTTCGCGCGAGCCGATCTGAAGCCTTCTTCCGAGCTGCGGCCCGCTCCACCAACGTCTTGGGCGTGCCGCTCGATGCATCTATCTCAATGTCTACAAGTTGTGACCGCGCGTGCCGCCGAATATCCTCGAAATACTCAGGCTCAGTGCATTTGCCTTCGCAGAGGATGAGAATCCTCGGACGGGGCGTGAGCCTGGAGGGTCGCCTGGCAAGACTCTCTCTGCGACCAAAGGAGCGGGGTGCCATCTATCTTGACTGAGCTTCGTCCTCAAGCAGCGGTTGCTCAGACGAAATGAAGGGAATCCCGCCATACCGGCCTTGCAGATATCCGCGTTCGAAATTCTCGCCTTTCCTCGGTTTGAACTCGGACAAAGGATATAGATGTGTAGCGCCGTCGGAGTCCTTCTCTGTAAACCAAATTTGGTCCCGCCGCAGCACGTTGGAATCCAAGAGATTCGTGTCGTGGGTATTGAAGATTAGCTGTGCAGCTTTGGGATTGGACTCGGGTTGGTTGAACGCGGCAACCAGTGCCTTTGCGAGGATCGGATGCAGACTGGCGTCGAGTTCGTCGACGCACAGAACACCACCCGTGCTGAGCACTGAGATTGCCGGCCCCAACAGCCTGAAGAGCGCTTGAGTGCCGTCAGACTCGTAGTTGAGCGGGATACTCACGTCTCCCTTCGCTCCCTTATGCTGGAAGGCAACGTTCTGAACGGTCTTCGGAAACAGCGGGGCTTCTCCGCCTCTTTTTCCGAAGATTGGCCGGATCGCTTCCAGAGCCTGCAAAATCTCCTCTCCGACCTCTTCCTCCGCTACTTCAATGCCCACAATGCCTAAGTCGGCGGCCGTCAGAAATCGCAGCACTGCAGCGCGTCCCTCGTTCGTTTGACACAGTTCCGCACTCTGCATCTTGCGAAGCTCGACATTGCGGGAATGGACAAACCGAAGTCGTCGAATCCAACCACTCATAGACGGGTAGCAGTGATTTGTGATTGTTCTGTGCGGCGGCCGACAGAAAAAGGCTGTTCGGTCGGGTCAGTTTCTGAATGGTCTGATTCTCTCCAGTGAGCGCCTTCCCAAATCGAAAGATGTCTCCCATCTCGCTCATACCAAAGTTGCCTGCGCCCCTTGGGATACGCGAACAGAACCTCGTGAAGAATCCGAACCGAGTCTAGAGAAATCGAATACTGAAACAGTGCACCATCTAGCAAAAAGTCCACGGCGAAGGTGGAGGGCCGACTGTCACCTTCTCCATCCAGGAGAAAAGGATGCCGCTCGATGTTGTCGCTAGCACCCCAGTGTCGGTGTGACACCTCAACTGCCCTGGAGAGGAAAGCAAGTCCCTTCAGGACGTTTGACTTGCCGGAGGCGTTGGCGCCATAGATGGCTGCCACCCGAAGAGCGCCATGAGGCAATCCGGCGACCGGGACGGTGCGCTCAGGAGTCTCCTTCAGGGCAGTTGCGACGAGCGAGAGTTCCTGAGCATCCCGAATTGACAGGTGGTTGCTTAAGCTAAACCTCAATAGCACGCTAGGCCCTCCACGACGGATCTTGGCACCGTCAGGGGTCAGAATACGCGAAAAATTTGCAAAAAACACCGCGAACGTCGGTCAAAGGTGCCATACAGGTCAGGATGGACCGGGCTTCCACGCGCCCCGGGTCCGTGAATGGCAACCGATTGATCGAATCAGGGCGCGACGCCCCTTTCGAGCACACTCTTGGCGCGCGTCCGCAGTTCCGGGCTGCTGCTGGTCGGCTCGCCGGTGCGAAGTCTCGGTCGGTTCCGGGTGGGGGTTCCACCGTAACGTCTCAAACCGTCAACCGGTTGACTGCCAGTTTTGTAAGCGCCGGATCCGTGACACCGTTCCCGGGTATCTGCGGGCGGTCGACCTAGGCCGGCCGAACTCACCATTCGAGGAGTCCGCGCACGCCGGTCGATACCGGATCGGGATCGGGATCGGGCTTTGGCTCCGGCTCGTCTGCCGGATCCGCGCGGGCAGGGCGGCGGTCGCCGCGGTCGCCGCGGCCTCCCTCTCGGCGAGCCGCGCGAGTGCCTCCAGTTCCACCATGTAGACCGGACCGGGCGCGGAGAGGAGCCGCACGCCCGGCCGCCCCAATGGGGGAGGGACCGCGCGTGCAGGCACGGCCCGCGGACGGGGCGACGACTTCGGCGCGACCATCCGCGCGTTGAGCAGTCGCTCGACCTCGAAGCGGACACGCTCGTCGGGGGTCAGCGGTCGCCGGGCGGCCGGCATTTTCACTCGGGGCATCGGGCGTCTCTCAATCGGGCGGTTAGTCGGACAGGGCGGCGTCAGCCGTCACACCGGACCGGCGATGCTGACGCTCCACGACGAACACCAGCGACGGCGCCGGTCCCGTCAATTTGCGATCGAGGAACTCGCTGAAGCCGGCCTTCACCAGGTGCAACGTGATCGCCGGATGGAGGGCGCGTTCGAGCTCCGCGTGGAGTCGCGTCTCGATCGCGCCCGTGGCCTCGCGATAGGCGGCATACGCGGATCCCAAATCGGCGATCGCCGCTTCGAGGGCGCTGGCACTGACGGCGCGCGCCTCTGCGAGTTCGGTGTCGGTGCGCCGGCCCATGTCAGCGAATGCCGTTCGAGAAGACGTAGGCGACGAGCTCCTCGACGATCTCCGGCTTCGAGCCCACCCCGCGCTGGTTCACGATGCGGGCGAGCGCCGGCTTGCTCCGCACAAACCGCTTCGTGCGTTCGAGGAGCTGCGCCGCGTCCTTCTCGCCGTAGCGTGCAATGAGCCGACCCCGCGTCTCTAACGTGTCGGCGGCGATGCGCTGGTCCAGGGCGATATCGTCCCCGTCCGGATCGTCAGACACGCGGACCGCCGCGAGCTTCTGACTGACGTCGCTGTCGATGAGCGGCTCGGCGAGGGCGGCCGGGAGGTCGTCCAAGAAGCGATAGCTGTTGACGTCCAGCTTCGTGCCGGTCTTCTCGAACACCTCCGCGCTGTGTTTCTGCGCCTGCTGCGCCGCGAAGGACGAGTAGAACTCGCCGGGCCGGGTCGGCAGCGGGGTCGGCGGGTCGACGTGATACAGCACATTGGCCGCTCGCGTGTGGGCATCCAGGGCGTCCTCTTTCGGTCTCTTGCTCATTGGGTCACTCCTCTCAGCGGCAGGGATCGAAGGGGTCGAAGTCGCTATCCACGGCTCGATCGTCGTCGGGATCCACTGGCTCGCTGTAGCGTCGGGTGGCTCCCAGGGGACTGTCGCGGTCGTGCGCCTCTCGCAGCGTTTGCTGTGCCGTCGTGTGCTGCTCCGGCGTGTCGTCGGGGACCGCCGCCATCCAGCGGGCGGAGAAGTCCCCGCGGCGCGCGAGGGTGAACACGTCGCCCGGTCGGCGAAGCACGCTGCCGTAAAAGCCGCGGTCAGTGGCACGCACGCGCATCAGTCGTTCCCCCGGAGGTCGGCGTAAGGCTCGTAGTCGATCAGGACCTTGCCGATGGACCCGCGTCCGAGCACCAGATCACGCGGCATTTCCGGCAGGCCAAAGGTGCACGCCAGCGCGTCCGCCCTGTCAGGCGATCGGCCCAGCCGCGCCTTGACCTGGTCCTTCGACTCAAGCAGGAGCTTCCCCTGCGCGGTGAACGTGTAGGTCAACGTGGTCAGCTCCGCGACCAACTCGGGGATGTTCGGCAGCGCCCCGCCCCGGTGGATCCACGAGGTCAGCGCGAAGTAGAGCTCGGCGCGCTGATTTGCGTATCTCGGATCGCGCGCCGGCGCGTGGAACTGAATGTCGATCGGCTCGCACCCTTGCGCCCGCAGCACATCGATCGTCCCGGCCGCGAAGCCGCCGGTCGCGTCCAGGAACTCCATCTCCGACTGGCCGCGCGCTTTCAACGCGAGCACCTGCGTCGCGATGTCGACCGAGACACTGGAGTTGCGCGCATGGCGCATGACCACCGGCGTGCCCGCGGCGAGCCCCTGTCTCGGAAACAGAACGGTGAGGTCGTCCCCGAAGCGACTGCAGTCGATGCCGAGCCGCTTCTGGGCCCACTCGAATTGCTCCGCACGCAGCGGCCGACGCATCGCCGCCGTGACCTCCTCGACGCCGAGCAGCGCGTTGAGGCTGGCCGGCGGGAAGACCCCGAGCACATTCACCTGGACCCAGGCTGACTCTCTTCCGAACAGCTCCACTTGCTGACGTGCCCAGGCCAGATCAACCCGCGTCGCCCGCTTCGGATCGTCCGGGTCGCCGCTCGCCGTCACGACGTGCCAGTGCTGCCGATGGGTCACGGCGGCCGAGTAGAGCGGTCCGTCGAGTGACGTCGGGTTCCCCGCGATGACGAGCTTGCGGTGCGGAACGCCTGCCGCCTACACGCGAGCCGACGACGTAGATCCGGAAGCCTGTCTGAGAGTGGCTGGCCGCATGGGCGCCGCGGTAGTGCTCCGTGAACAGCTCGACGTCCTCGTGGCGCTCTTGCCCGTCGACCTCGTACTCGATGCGGTAGTCCGGGAAGTGCACCTGCTCGTCGAAGTACGGCAGGTCGTGCTCGCGCGCCCACTCGCGGATCTCGCCCTCGTCGCGGTCGGGACGGCCGTCGCTGTCGGCCCGTCCGCGATTGTGCTCTTGGAGGAACTCCTGATACTCGCGCTTCAGGTCCTGCTCGAGAATGACGCGCCGGATGTCGAGGCCGCCGTGCTCGTCTCGGAGCCGGGCCTCCTCCTGGCGATACGTCGCGTAGAGCTTCGAGTCGTGGTCGATTTCGCGAGACCGGCTCACGGCGGCGTAGAACGCCTGGGGGGCCTCGTCGTCGCTGTTCAGGGTGTGGGAATCTAGCAGGTCACGGCCCTGCTTCGTGAGGACGAGACCACGCTCGTCCCCGCCGAGATCGACGGCCTCAACAAGCCCCGCGGCGCGGAGATGGCCGAGGGTGGTCGTGCTCGATGTCGAGGTCCTGTTCGGGCACGACACGGAAGGTGCCGACGGCGGCAAGAGTACGGCTATCCTCGCCGTTCAGTTCATAGACACGGTCACGATCGACGACCAGCTCGCGCTCCTCGCCGCGCGGCAGGTCGAGCTCGTGCATCAGGCTGTCACGCGGATCGCGGTCGTCTCGCTCGCGCTCGTGGTACACGCGCGGCCGTTCGTCGTCGCGAGCCCGCTCACCGTACTCGCGCGGATCCCCCCATCGAGCGTCGGACATCGCTCTCCTCCTTGCCTGGGCGCTACTTTTGGGTTGTTCCGTGAAGACGCCCTGGCAGTGGCTGCGAGGGGTGATTCAGGAAAGCGCCGACACGCCGGGGCGTGGCGCCGCGGCGGGTGGGGCGTGGTCGTGATGTGAGTCCAGGTTCGGGCCCTTGGAGCGCCGAGCTATGGAACTCAGCCCGCGTGCTTGGCACGACGCAACGGGGCCGCAGCCGACCAGAAGGCTGCTTTCAGACCTTATACGCCTCCGGGGACGACGTGGCAAGCGGTCCCGAGTTTGGTAGCATCCTCATCGGCTTCGGCGCCGCCCTTTCCGGCTACCTAGCGCGGGAACCGCCCTCGCTGCACCAGTCGGACCTCCTTTGCCGTGTCTTAACACTACTTTGTCAGATTCATTGATGTGACCGTCGCCCCGCCGGTGGGCCAGGTCGAATCCTGGTCCGCACGACACTCGGCCAAATCAGCAGGGAGTCAGGACCGCGGTGGAGGCTCGACGACCTGTGTGTGGGGGAAGGCGTTCCGAATGCGGTGCGTGAAGTAGGCGCCCTTCGACGGGGCCGTGAGGAACCCCTCGAGGATGGAGCGCGGCACGGTGAAGTAGCGGTAGACCGTCCCGCGACGGAAGCGGACGATCAGCGTCGCATCGGACGCGTAGGTCACGCTCCCGATCCAGGAGGAGTCGACGGGGATGGTGGTCGAATCGTGGCGCATAGCCCTCCTTGTCACCGTCGTCGCGGCGCGTTCCGTCGGAAGCTGTCGAGCATGTGGAGGAGCCGCCGGTTGTGGAGCACGTAGAGCAGGCCCATGATCTCGCGGACCCAGCCGCGCACCACGGGCAGCGTGGGCCGGGGGCCGTCGGTGGCGCGTGCCCGTTCGATCTGCAGGAAGGTGAACGCGACGGCCGTGAGCACCACGTGATGCGTCCAGCCCTGATAGGTGCGCCCTTCGAAGTGATCGAGGCCGAGGTCGTCCTTGAGCTCGCGATACTGCTGTTCGATGGGCCAGCGGCTGCGCGCGAGCGCGACCAAGTCGACGAGCGGCGTGGTCGCCGGGAGATGGAGCAGATAGTACTTGCGGACGTCCGTGGCCGAGCGTTCGCAGAGCAGCCAGCGATCGCCCCGGCCGGCCGTCGGGCGCACGCGCAGCGCGCAGAACTCGGCGGTGAGCGGGCCCGCGGTGCCCGTGCCCCAGGTGACGGTCTCCCACGCGTCGTCGGGCGCGGAGTCGGCGAGCGCGATGGCGGACAGCGTGCCCGGCACGCCCGCGACGGTGAACGTCGCCTCGCCGCGGATGGCGACGCCATAGGCGAGGCCGAGCCGTTCGAGCCCGGCGCGGAACGCGGCGTTCGCGCCGTAGTCGGCGTCGACGACGACGCCGGTGATCGTAAAGCCGGCCTGCAGGACGGTCCGCACCTGGGCCAGCGCGATGCGCCACTTCTCGCGAAACCGGACGGTCGGCGGGATGCCGGCCGCGGCGCACCGCGCGGCATCGTCCGTCCACGACGTGGGCAGATAGAGGTCGAACGCCAGCGGCCAGGTGCGGCCATCGGCGATCAACGCGCTCGACACGGCGACCTGGCAA
The DNA here is from genome assembly GCA_963717745.1 of uncultured Acidobacteriota bacterium. Lineage (GTDB taxonomy): Bacteria > Acidobacteriota > Vicinamibacteria > Vicinamibacterales > 2-12-FULL-66-21 > JACCXG01. The sequence continues at coordinate 410,672 of CAVQXJ010000025.1, read as the reverse complement.
TTGCCCACCTTCCCGAGCGCGCCGCAGTACTGCCGCTGCACGCCGGGCGACTGCGTGCCCTGCTTGGGAAAGCCGGTGTCGTCGAGCGCCAGGATCCCCGCGCGGAGGGGCACGACCGCGCGCAGCTGCGTCCAGACGCGTGCGGCCTCCCACGGCGAATGCGTGATGAAGTGCTGCAGCGCCTGGTAGTCGCGCGGGTCACCCAGGCGCCCGTGCATCGCCTGCATCGACTTCCGCTCGCTGTCGTTGAACAGCCCGTCAATGTACTGCGTCGCGGCCACGCGCTGCGGCTGGCGGCTGAAGCACGCGCTGAACCCGTCGAGGAACAGGCCCAATCGCCGCAGCAGTGCCCGTGCGGGCCCCGTCGTCACGCGCGCAGCGTACAGGACCTCCAGAAAAAGTACAAGTCCTTGGATCGCGCCGCTTTCGCGAACCGCGAATCAACCTGACAAAGTAGTGCTTAACCGTGTGCGGAATGGGACAGGCGACGGATCCGGGATCCGCGAGACTCCACAGCTTCAGTTTCGGCGCGGCCCATCTGCGAACAGGTGCGACAGCACAGATGAGGAATTCGAATGCTGTGACGAGTTCATCAGCCTGTTAGGTCTTGCGTATGCAACTCCAACCCCTTTTGCTGTCAGGCTGCGGTTCGCTGGCCACATTACGTGTGGTCTATTGACCACCAGTCGATCCAGAACTCTCGTCAGATTGTGCGTGAACAAGCGGCAGGTACTTTGCTTATGCCGATAATCGACCTCGCATTCGCGGAAACGGACTGTCGGCCTTGATCTGCTCGGCACTGTGGAAAAGAGTGACATTGATGATGCGAACGGTCCGGAGAACCGTGGTAGCGGCAACGTTGGTCGCATGCGCTGCCTGTGGCGACGAGCGCACCCCGACGCAGCCAACAACGCCCGGCACGCCCACGCCTGGTGGCACCTTGACCGTGCAGATCGGGCTGAAGGTCGATGATGCGATCGGCCGGGAGCCGGTGGCGTCGGCAAGCGAAGTCCTCGTTGAGGCGACGGCGGCGAACGCCAGCGGTGCGGTGACATGGTCGATTGACTTCGGCGACGGTACGACGGCGACCAGCGCGGCGGCGCGGCACACCTACACGACGGCCGGTTCGTTCACGATTCGCGCGGAGGCACGGGACGCCGGCGGCCGGAGCGCCTCGTCGAGTCAGACGATCGCGGTGCATGCGCTGAGCGGCACGCTGGTGACCGCGGGCTTCAACGCGCGCACCGGGAAAATGGAAGTGCGCAGCTTCACGATAGGCGAGCAGAGCGGTGCGACGGTGACGGGCACCTACCGCACCTTTGGTGAGCCGGACCGTCCGTTCACGGGCACGTTGTTCGCGCCACGGACGCTACGGATCGCGGTGTCGGGATCGGGCGAGGGGGCCGAAGGCACGCTGCCCGATCAAGTGAGCACAGATGGCGGTGTCTGGCCACTGACGATGCGCGGCGATTCCGTCGATGGTGTCCGGCTCGACTTCAAGCGCGCGGCCGGGAGCCCCACGGGGTCGGTGCCGGACGCCGTCTCGGTGCTCGATTTCAGCAGGATCGGTGGTCTGGCGCTAACCGATTTCACGCTCGTCACCTTCGACGCGACGCGGTCATCTGGCACCGACCTGTCGTACTACTTTGAGTTCGGCGACGGGCAGACGGCGATTGGCGCAAAGGTGACGCATCGGCCGAGCCAGCGTGGTTTCCTGACGTCCCGGCTGACGGTCGTGGACAGATTCGGACGGAGCAATGCGGAGTCAGTCGAGTACCTCTCGTTGGCGCTGGCGATGTGTTGCGCCGACGGGTGGTTCACCACCTCTCCTTTTGCTCGAATGGCGTTTCGAGAAGGCACCGGTACCACTACTTTGTCAGGTTGATTCGCGGTTCGCGAAAGCGGCGCGATCCAAGGACTTGTACTTTTTCTGGAGGTCCTGTACGCTGCGCGCGTGACGACGGGGCCCGCACGGGCACTGCTGCGGCGATTGGGCCTGTTCCTCGACGGGTTCAGCGCGTGCTTCAGCCGCCAGCCGCAACGCGTGGCCGCGACGCAGTACATTGACGGGCTGTTCAACGACAGCGAGCGGAAGTCGATGCAGGCGATGCACGGGCGCCTGTGTGACCCGCGCGACTATCAGGCGCTGCAGCACTTCATCACGCATTCGCCGTGGGAGGCCGCACGCGTCTGGACGCAGCTGCGCGCGGTCGTGCCCCTCCGAGCGGGGGTCCTGGCGCTCGACGACACCGGCTTTCCCAAGCAGGGCACGCAGTCGCCCGGCGTGCAGCGGCAGGACCGCGGCGCGCTCGGGAAGGTGGGCAATTGCCAGGTCGCCGTGTCGAGCGCGTTGATCGCCGATGGCCGCAGCTGGCCGCTGGCGTTCGACCTCTACCTGCCCACGTCGTGGACGGACGATGCCGCGCGGTGCGCCGCGGCCGGCATCCCGCCGACCGTCCGATTTCGCGAGAAGTGGCGCATCGCGCTGGCCCAGGTGCGGACCGTCCTGCAGGCCGGCTTTACGATCACCGGCGTCGTCGTCGACGCCGACTACGGCGCGAACGCCGCGTTCCGCGCCGGGCTGGAACGGCTCGGCCTCGCCTATGGCGTCGCCATCCGCGGCGAGGCGACCTTCACCGTCGCGGGCGTGCCGGGCACCCTGTCCGCCCTCGCGCTGGCCGACTCCGCGCCCGACGACGCGTGGGAGATCGTCACCTGGGGGACGGGCCACGCGGGCCCGCTCACCGCCAAGTTCTGCGCGCTGCGCGTGCGCCCGTCGGCCGGCCGGGGCGATCGCTGGCTGCTCGGTGAACGCTCGGCCCCCGACGTCCGCAAGTACTATCTGGTCCATCTCCCGGCCACGACGCCCCTCGTCGAGTTGGTCGCGCTCGCGCGCAGCCGCTGGCCCATCGAACAACAGTACCGCGAGCTCAAGGACGACCTCGGCCTCGATCACTTCGAAGGACGCACCTATCAGGGCTGGACGCATCACGTGGTGCTCACGGCCGTCGCGTTCACCTTCCTGCAGATCGAACGGGCCCGCGCCACCGACGGCCCCCGGCCCACGCTGCCCGTGGTGCGTGGCTGGGTCCGCGAGATCATGGGCCTGCTGTACGTGCTTCACAACCGGCGGCTCCTCCACATGCTCGACAGCTTCCGACGGAACGCGCCGCGACGAAGGTGACAAGGAGCGCTATGCGCCACGATTCGACCACCATCCCCGTCGACTCCTCCTGGATCGGGAGCGTGACCTACACGTCCGATGCGACGCTGATCGTCCGCTTCCGTAACGGGACGGTCTACCGCTATTTCACCGTGCCGCGCTCCATCCTCGAGGGGTTCCTCACGGCCCCGTCGAAGGGCGCCTACTTCACGCACCGCATTCGGAACGCCTTCCCCCACACACCGATCGTCGAGCCTCCACGGCGGTCCTGACGCCCTGCTGATTTGGCCGAGTGTCGTGCGGACCAGGATTCGACCTGGGCCACCGGCGGGGCGACGGTCACATCAATAAATCTGACAAAGTAGTGGTACCCGGTATGCCGGCGTTGTGGTGGGCGGGTTCGGCGCGACACACTCGGCGCCGGCAGGTGCGGAGCTGAGTGGCGAGAACCGGGTCGTCATCTCGATTCCCTCGCTCGGCATCGAGCTGACTGGAGAGATCCTGGCCCCTGCCTCGAACTTGAGGTCGGCGCGAATGGTCCTGGTGCAATCCGGCGGCGCGGAGCACGGCCGCACGCGCACATTCTTCTACGACCCTGGTCCCTAGACGGTGCTTCACGCCACGCGCCGCAGACCGTCCACAGCGCGCAGCCACCCGTCGATCTGGTTCCAACTGGCGCAAATTGGGGACGCCATCGCTAGTGGTTGCACGATCCCACTGAAGAAATTGCCCAGGACCCCGGGCACCGTGAAGCGGTAGAGCCCGGCTTCGCGGTCGGGCGTGAACACGATCCGGCCCTCAACCAGTTTCCGCACCATCTGACGGGCGATCGGCGCGTGCTTCCGCAGCAGCGCCCGCCACTCCTCCGCCTTCTCGACCACCCGTGCCTTGAGCTCCGCGACGTTCAGCGGGACGACGCGGGGCCGGACGGTGTCGGCCAGCTCCGCCCGCAGCGTCTGGTGCCGCCGTTCCTGATCCCGGATCGCCTGCACGAGCGTCGGCACGGAGCCGCCCTCCGCGATCGCCTGCGTCAGTCGCCCGAGCGCGGCCTCGGTGTGTGCGAGCGCCGTCTCGAGCCCGTGTCGGCGCGCGGTGATGTCCTCCGCCGGCGCTGCCACCCGCGCCGCGGCCCTGGCGGCCGCTTCTTGCAGGATCTCCGGGTCGAGCAGCTCGCGCTCAAGGGCTGAGAGGACCGCCTCGTCGGCGACCGTGAGCCACATCTTCAGCGAGTTCGGGCAGACGACGCGGCCCCGTTTCTCGAACGACGAGCAGGCGTAGAAGAATGCCCGCTGCCGGCCGTGCTGGCGGCTGTGAACGATCATCGTGCCGCCGCAGAGCCCGCACCGCGCCATCCCCGTGAGGAGATACTTCGACTCGTGGCCGTCGATGGGGCGACCCCACAGCTGGCCGTGCGTGCCGCGCAGATACGTCTGTCGGCTCTGCTCGAGGCGGCCGTGCGAGGCGATCCACTGCGCGTCCGTCACGATGCGGAGCTGCGGCGCGTCGACCGTGATCCAGTCGGTGGCCGCCTTCACGCTCCGCTTCTCGAGCCCCCAGGTGTTCCGCTTCCGCGTCTTGTTCCAAACGACTAGGCCCCGGTAGAGATCCCGATACAGCAGCTCCCGGATCGACGTCGAGATCCACGCGCTCGGCCGGCCCTGCTGGGCCCTGGGCGTCGGCACTCGATCCTCGTTGAGCGTCTTCGCGATCGTTCGGAGCCCCTGCCCCGCTGCGCACAGGTCGAAGATGCGACGCACTACGACGGCCTCCGCGTCGTTGATCCGTCGCGTGACGTGCGAGCGCTTCCCGCCGGCGCCGAGCACGTCGACGTTGTCGTAGCCGAACACGCGGCCGCCAGTGACGTGGCCAGCGCGCGCCTTCCGCACCATCGCGTCGTAGGTCCGCTGCCGCGCCTTCTCGCGCTCGAGTTCATCGGCGAACGCTGTGAGCGAGAGCATGATCTTGTCGGTCGGGCTGTTGAGCGTCCGCTCGCGATCCTCGAGGTAGAAGAACACCCGGACACCGGCGGTGACGAGCTGCTTCAGCGCGTAGGCCGTCTCGATCGCCTCGCGGCCCAGGCGCGACTCCTCCGACATGACGAGCACCTGGAACGGCGCACGCGGCTTGACGGCGTTCATCAGCCGGAGGAAGCCGGGCCGGTTCGCGAACTCGGCGCCGCTGATGCCGTCGTCGACGAACACGGCCGCCTCGTCCACCGCCCAGCCCTTCCGCACCGCGTAGTCTCGGGCGTGGTCGACTTGGCGGGCGATCGACTTCTGATCGTCAGCGACGCCGTATTGTTCGGTGCTCTTGCGGGCGTAGATGGCGGCGATCATGAAATGGCCCTCCCGAGCCTGCGCACACTGCGAAGAGCGCGGCGCAGGCTATCCGATGACGTAGCCGCACGGTCTGGACGCCACCGTGCCTGCACGAATTCGATCAACAGCGCATCGTAGGCAGGGCCCGTCTCTCGACCGCTACCGGGCCGCGGCACTATAGCGTTCCGAACAGTTCGATCGGATGAGTGTTGCGCAACAACAGAAACGAGTCGGCCCTTCGCGTCAGCGATCCTGTCTGGGTGCGACGGAACCTTCTCCTCTGGGACGTAAAGGTGCGCCGCCAGCGCACGCCTGTCCGCCAACAGCCAGGACTCGACCTCGTGAACGGCCACACGAAAACACATCAATGGCGACGCAGCCGGCAACCAGTCGCTTTTCAGGCTAGCGGCACAGTCCGCGTCTGTGTCGAGGTCAACCAACACGAACCAGGGCGTGATGCGCGCCGCTTGGTTGAACGCCGCGAGCTTCTCTCGGATGGCATCCTTGCCCCCCTTTGTGTAAATGCCGCCCGGCTCCAACCGGGCTAGGGTCAGCAGCCGCCGGACGACGGCATCATCGAGGAGTCCCTCCACCACTGCATTGACGACCACCGGCGCTCTCGTTCTTCTACGACTCACCGTGTCCCCTTGCCGCCAAAGAGAACCAGCTGCTCGGCATGCTGGGGTCGCGTCCGGGGAATGACGGCATCGGCGAGCGAGAGCCCGCCTCGGAGCAGCTCCGGGATCTCACGGAATGAATTCGCCAGGGTCACAGTCGTGCCCTCATCGCCAGGGACGAGCATGAGCACTTCGTCGATACCTATCCCGCGATCCTGCAAAAGATCAGAGGAATGCGTGCTGAGGATGATCTGGCGGCCCGACCGACGCTGGGCCGTTGCGAACATCTGCGGCAGGTAGCGAACCACGCCCGGATGCAGTGACAACTCCGGCTCCTCAAGGAGCAACGGTCCATCACTGTCAAGCACCGCCCAAAGGAGGCCCATCAGCCGCAGCGTTCCATCAGAGAAGCTGTCCTCGTTTTGCCAGGCGCCTTCTTTGCGCCAATGGACGTATTTTCCCCGCAGGTGCGGGGTTCCTCGGACGTCGCGCCATAGTTCCAGCGCCTCGAGCTGTGGCACGGCGACTCGCAATGCTTTCGTAATCTGACGAAGCCAGGAGGTGCGGGTCTTGGTCGGTTTCTTCGCAATCTGTTCAAGAAAATCGCCCCCAAACGGGTCGTTCTGTCGTCCTTTCGACCTATCGGGATCGCGCACGAGTTGAGGGACGATGTGCAGATATCGAATCGAAGTGAGGAACTCTGCAATCTCACGGAATTCGCGGTTGACGTTCACCTGTTCCAAGTGCGTCTGAGTCAGGCGCGCCGGATCCGCACGATCCTCCTCGCCTGGTCGTGTCAGGAGTTGCCGGCCATCTCGGTAAACGTGCTCACGCAGCACCAACGGTCGTCCACTACGGCGCGTCTCCTGAATGAAGGCGAGTTCGTAGACCCATTTCGTCGGCTCCTGATCGCTGCCGACAACAACCCTGATGGAAACCTCGGGGTTCTGCCGTGCAGCGAGACACCGGATGGCTGGCACGCCTCCGCGGCGCAGCACGGCGTCCTGGAGTCCGCCGCCTACAGAGACTAGGTCATTCAGGAATCGCAGCGCGTCGAGAAAATTCGACTTCCCAGAGGCGTTCGGGCCGATCAAAAAGACGCGCTCTTGTAGAGCCAGATCGACGGTGCGGAAGTTGCGCCAGTTCCGGAGTGTCAGTTCGCGGATGCGCAGGCTTGCTCCATTGCTCGAATTAGCGTCCATTCGTCCTCGTCGCTCTCACGTGGTCAGCACAACGGATCGCTGGGGCGACGATGTCCTCGTCGCCATGGGTGACCTGCACTGAGGTTCGCAGCACGGTCTGTCAACTTGCCAGGAAGGGATGGTGGAGGTTGACTGATCAGGAGCGCCGGCGGGTGACCGCCCGCTTGCGCTCCGGTTTCAGCACACGTTTCGCTTCCAGCCACATTCGAATTGCGCGCCTGGCTTGCTCGGAGGGTTGAATGCCGTCGCGCTCCTGCACGGTCTTCAATCCATCGAGCAGGTCATCATCGAGACGGAACGTGGCTATCCTTCTGGTGAGCGCCATGTCGGAGAGTGTATGACACGGATATACGCCTCGCGCAGAGATATCATCGGCGCATGTGGCGTGACCTCCTGCGGCGTGTCCTTGGGCGTCGCGTCGAGAACACCGACGTTCTCCCCTCGCAGACTTCACAATCTCCGAAGGTCACGAACGTTCCCCCTTTTCAAGCTCCGCAATCCCCGAACGTCATCAATGTTCCCCCTTCTCAGGCTCCGCAATCTCCGGCATGGCGTGCCCCACCAACCAGAACCCTGACCGACAACCTGGGGGACGGGATCGTCTTGACAACGACGTTTGCCACCGGCCATCACGGGTTCATATCCGTCGTCGGCGAAGGCCACTATCAGGATGCGCTGCACGCGTTGGTAGACCGCCTCGGCTCGGAGGGGGTGTTCAGTGCCCGCTTGGTCCCGGAGCCGGACAACGCCTACGACGCCAATGCGGTCAGAGTCTGCGTGGCCGAAGACGCCGCCACTGTCGGATACCTGGCCCGTGCGATCGCTAAGACCTACCATGCGTCCTTGGCGCGCCACATGCCGCCCGTCACCTGCCCCGCGCGACTGACAGGCGCGGGCCGGGCTGCGGTCGGCGTCGTGCTTGACTTTGAGCCGGTGCGCGAGGCGCTCGGACTTGCCCGCCTGTCGGTGGACCACGGCGACATCGACTATGAAGCCTCGGCTGAATACCATCGCAGGAACCAAGCGAATCGGCAGTTCGTGAAGGAGACGCGCTCGCTGGAGAAGTCCAACGTCGAAGAGGCGGTCGCGCGATACCGCCGGGCGGTGGCTACTTTGTCGGAGTGCCGCAGCTTCTCGCGCGAAAAGGGCCTCGAGGCGCATGGCTATGCCATGAACCAAACCGATGCGACTCCCATCGAGCGACTCGTCCTGTGCCTCGTGAAGATCGGGAAAGTCGAGGACGCGGTTAAGGAGCTCGATCATTTCATCGAAACGTTTCCGAACGCCGGAGACATGACGCTGGTGAAAGCGTCGAGAGATCGGATCGATCGCGCGCGTCGCGCCTGAACGTCCGGTGCCGCCACGGCCCTGCGCCGTTGTCTGCCAGAGCCGGGAACATCCGGCGTCCTCACTGACGTGCATGTCGTTGCTTCCCGTCGATGAGCTTGCGGTCAATCCCGGTGGGGGAACCCACCATCGCGACCGGCTTCTGAAGCGGAGGGGGCCTATGGCAGCGATGCTCGTCTATCCCTGGTCGACCCTTCGATCGTGCATGGCGTCGACTTGCCCCGGCTCGGCGTCGGCGGCGGTATTGGAGCCAGCGGTCGACGCCATGTCTGCCCGGAATTGCTGCACCAGCGCCCGCGCCAAGATCCGGGCGAGATCGCGCTCGACGTCCGCAGGCAGCTCGACGTGGGCGCCGGTTGGCTGCTCGGGACGGTGGGGTTCTCGCCACGGGACACCGTCGGGAACGGCTGGACCGCAGGGACTGCTGCCCGACCGGATCAGACGTTCGGCGGGGCTGACGAAGTGGGACTTGGTTCCGGATAAGTCGAGTGCCACGCTGGCCTCCGACACGGACCGATCGGTCCGCAAGGAGGGCGCGTCACTCGGCTTGGGTAACGTGGTGCCCGAAGTCTTTGCGCTCCTCGGGCCGATTGGTGGAGGCGAGGATACGCGTTGGGGTTCTCGGCGACCGAGACGGCGCGTCCACCGGTCGCGCCGCGAATACGATGAGCCTACGCCTGCCGGCGCCTGTATTTCAAATCGGCCGTGACCGGGACAAGTCGAGCCTCGAACCTCGGATGCGGCGCCAGACGATCTTCCCGATCCCCGACCGCGCCAGGCTGAGCGCCGACGTCAGCTCGATCGGGATCGCCTGGTCGAACTTCGAGAACGCCTCCGTGATCCGGTCGATGAGCGCCGCAGGTTCGGCGGCGGCTCTCCGTTACCGGCAAGATCCGTGGGCGCCGATCCCGAGGCCAAACAGCTACGGACCGGTCAACGCAAGGGCGGTATCCCGGAAACAGCACCCGCTTTGTCGGCTGCGTCACGCCGGCGGCTGCTGGACGCCAAAGCGCCAGCGAACCTGACGGACGTACCCGGCCGCGAAATCAAGTGCAGGCACTGCTGGAGAGCATCCTGTGACCTTCAGACCCGAAAGGGAATGGCCGGAGGGCAGCGGACAAGTAGCGTCGGCGGCGGCGGCACCCGAAGGGTCGCTGCGCCGTGTCGGGATCGAGAACCCCGGCCGCAGTCACAGTTCAGTGGCGGCGCGAAGAACCAGGCGAGGATACGCCGCCCGAGGCAGTCGAGCACCACGACGCGATCGTCCGCCCGTGGCTGTGGCAAGAGCCGAGTCGCCTTTCAGGTTCGCCTAATACTGAAGGGATTAAAACTCGGTGAGTACCTCTCATTCCGCCAGAGCGGGTCACTCCGCCACAGCGGGTCGGCTCGCCTAAGCGCCGGGCCGCCGCGTTTCCTTGGAACACGCCGGATCGCGCCTGATTCTCTGGATGGTCTCCAGCCGGGAGACCCCGGTGGCGGGGGAGTGATCCTCGGCATCGAAAACGCCTGGCGCGCGGCGGGGTGCCCCATCCGCGGGACGGCTTAGCGGGATTTTAGATGGGGTGGCTGTCATAATGATTCCGTGTCCAGGATCTACAAATCGCTCGTACCTGTGGTGTTCGCGCTCTGCTGGGGGTGTAGTGACGAGCGGACCCCTGTGCAGCCGACCAATCCGCCGGCCGGCTCCCCGCCCTCCGAAGCCCTGACCGTGCAGGTCGCGGTGACGGTCGATGACTCCGCCTCACGCGAGCCGATCGCCTCCGCGAGCGAGGTCACCGTGGAATCGTCGTCGAGTGGGGCGAGTGGTGCGGTCACTTATGCGGTCGACTTCGGCGATGGCACCACCTCGATCGGTGGAGCGGCTCGGCACAGCTATTCCGCGAGTGGCTCGTTCACGATCCGTGTTGAGGCCCGCGATGGCGCCGGCCGTACGGCGGCGGCAACCCGTCAGATCACCATCGCGACCTTGAGCGGGACGCTGGTGCACGCCGGGTTCAACGCTCGCACCGGCAAGCTGGAGGTACGCAGCTTCGTCATCAACGGCCAGGACGGGCCCGCCGTCCGAGGCGTGTATCGAACCACTGGAGAGCCCGATCGGCCGTTCACGGGGACGCTGTCAGCGCCGAGAACCCTGCGCCTTCAGGTCGAAGGCAGCAATCACGGCGCTGAAGCCACGTTGCCGGATCGAGTGAGCGAGGACGCGGGAGTGTGGCCGCTGCTGATGCGCGGGGATTCCGTCGATGGTGTCCGGCTCGACTTCCGCCGTGCCGCTGGCAGTCCGGCCACGCCGCCGCCGGATGCGGTGCTTCAACTCGGGTTCGGCGCGCCGGGCGCGGGCATGGCGGTCGTCGATCTCACGCCGGTCGTGTTCGACGGGTCCGCATCGCGCGGCAACGACCTTTCTCACTTCATTGAATTCGGGGACGGCCAGGGTGCGGCCGGCTCGCATGTGATCCACCGGCTCGGACGTGCGGGAGAAACGCAGGCCCGGCTCACCGTGGTCGACCGGTTCGGACGCACCGATGCCGAATCATCGCGGTTCTGGACGATGGCGCTCCACATGTGGACCGGCGACGGTTGGGGCCAGGGTGACGGGCCGAAGGCACTGAGGCTGACGTTCGGGCAGCGGAATGGCCTCAGTTATACAGGGACCGCCAGCTTCGACCGCAATCCACCGGACGTCCCGTTTTCCGCGACGCTCAGCGGTGTCGACCAGATTTCCATCTCGATCCCGACCCTGGGCATCGAGCTTCGCGGGACCGTGTTCATGGGTGAGTACCGATTGGTTGCACCGCATGACTGTCGTGCAGTCAGGTGGCGCGGACCACGGGAGGACGTGGATTCTAGGCTTCGACGACGGCCCCGGATAGCGAGGCGCTACCTGCTGCCTTCGGCCCGGAGCCCTGGTGGCGTGCCCGCCCAGGCCACCCGCCGGCCCGTCCGACCTGGCAGGTGGAGAGCCGCTGCCCAATGGCTAAGCCGCCTTGCGGACCGTGCCGCCGAGAGGCAGCTCGTACGCTTCTCCGTGTCCGGGTTCGTACGTATCTCCAGCGCCCGCTGGGGACGCCAACGCTTTGGGTACCGTCACCATCCCTCGGAACACGGCCGAGGGATCCCCCTCCCCCACGAAGTCGCAGGCGTTCTGCTCCAGGTCTGGCGTGAAGACCAGCCGGCCGTGCAGCAGGGCCTTCAGCATTTGCCGCGCCTGGGTGGGCTCCTCGACCAGGACCGCCCGCCACTCTCGCAGCCTGGTCCCGACCTCGGCCATGATCACGTTCAACGGCAGATCGAGCGCGACGGACACCTCCCGCGCTTGATGCAGCTGCGCCCGGATCGCGTCAAGCCGCGCTTCGCGCTCCCGAATGGCGGCGAGCAGCGACGTGAGCGCGCCGCCGGACGCGAGCGCCGCGGTGAGCCGGTTGATCTCGCCACTCACCCGCCGTTCCTCCGCTTCGAGCTGGCTCGTGCGGCGATCGTCCGGTGTCTCCGCGAGCCGGGTGCCGAGCTTCGACAGCGCGCGCTCGATGACGACCGGATTGAGCAGATGGGTGCGGAACGTGTCGAGCACCTTCACATTGACCAGGTCCATCGGCAGGTATTGCCGGTTGTCGCACACCTCCCGACCTCGAAGGTGATAACTCGTGCAGGTGTAGAAGTAGCCGCGGCGGGTCGGCCCGTGGCCGCGGCTTTGAACCGACAGCCCGCCGTTACACCAGCCGCACTGGACGAGACCGGTCAGCAGGTATTTCGACTCGGTCCCGTTCGTCGGCCGGCCCCACGTCCGCCCGCCGTTCCGGCGAACGTAATCCTCTTTGGCGCCGCTCAGCCGTCCGTGCGCCGCCTGCCACAGCCCTTCCGACACGATGCGCAAGTCTGGCCGATCGTGCCGCATCCACTCGGAGGGATCGCGCGGCTGCTGATGCTTGCGTCCCCACGAATCCCGCTTCTTGGTTTGGTTCCACACCACTTCACCGCGGTACAGCGGCCGGCGCAGCAGTTCCCATACCGACGACGGCGACCAGGCGACCGGCCGGCCCTGCTGGGCGCGCGGCGCCGGCTCACCGTCGGCGTTGAGCAGCTTGGCGATGGTCCGCACCCCCTGCCCCGCCGCGCTCAACTCGAAGATGCGCCGGACCACCGTCGCTTCCCGCTCGTTGATTTGGCGCTCGACGTGGCTGCGCTGACCGGTGAGGTTGAGCACTTCGACGTTGTCGTAGCCGAACACGCGCCCGCCGGTGACGTGGCCCGCCCGCGCCTTCCGAACCATCGCGTCCGCGGTGCGCTGGCGCGCTTTCTCGCGCTCCATCTCGTCGGCGAACGCCGCCACCGACATCAGCAGCTTGTCCGTCGGGGACTCAAAGGTGCGCTCCCGGTCCTCGAGGTAGAAGAACACACGCACGCCGGCCGTGATCAGCCAAGCCGCCAGCGAGCGCCCGATCTACCCGCGCGAGCACGCGGAGAAGATCGCGGCGGACTACGTGAAGCAGGCGTATCCCGACTGGCGCCTGTTGCGGTTCGAGTCGCAGTCCATGTGGAGCCGCCTCCTGCGCGACCAGCACGAGATGAAGCTGCCAGAGGTCAAGAGACGCAGCGACGTGGTCAGCCTGCTGCGCAATAGCCTCCAGGGGCATCTCCGGCCGATCCTCGATGACCTGCAGCGAATTCAGGACCTGATGGCCACGGCGCGCGAGGCCGCTGCGTTCATGGTCGGGTTCAGCCTCGGGAAGAAAGCCGCCGCGGTTCACACCGACCGACACGGCTTACTCCGGGCAACGTATAGGAAACCGGTGCGCGAGGAGGAGGGGCTCCGGCTGCACGACGGCGCTCCCGACAGCGCCCCAAGTAGGGAGCCGCAGGCCGGCGCATGAGCACCAGCGCACAGTGTTCGCGTGGCCCTCCTGAACAGAACGGGCGCGCGTCATGGCGTCTCGGTTCAGTTTAGTGACCGACGCTAAGGTCTGATGGAGCCTGAGAATTCGGCGGTTCCGTAAGCCCTGTTTTCGGAGTGAGGGTCCAGTACCGTCGTCCAACAAACACAAAAATCGCCCCTACAGCGAAACTGACGCTGAACAGCAGAACTTGGATCAGCATGCCCCTTGGGTCCGATCCTGTTTTGAGTGCAGAGTCCAGAAGTGGCTCGACCTTCGCGAGCAAGAAGCCCGTAATGAAGGTCATCAGGGCGGACCCTACGCGTGTGAATTCCTGCTCTTCATCCTGTCGTGGCGTAATCAGGGTTCCTGCTATCCATCCGAACACGCCACCTGCCGCACAAAGGAGCACGTTCAATGTTTGCGCTGTCTGATCGACGCCAATCGAATGGCCAGCGTAGACCGTGTAACTTAAAACCAGCGCCCCCAATCCATACCCCCAGAGAAGCTTTGCATTCATGGACAAATCCAGTCGCGAAGCTCATCGCGGTCGGGAGATGAAAGAACATCGAGCTGTCACTGCCACCCCTTCTCGATCATCGCCGCCTTCCACGTCTCGCCGGCCGTGAGGACGTCGTCTTGGGAGCGGAACACCTCGGAGCGCTGCAGGTCGCCGTTGATCTCTAGGCGCACTTCCCATCCGAGTTGATGGATCCAAGAGTCGGGCAGCGGCCTCGAGCGTCTTGTCGCCGCGCATCTTGCTCACGCGGAAGAGATCGCCGAGGAGCGTGGGCTGGCCGTTCCAGTGCTCGCGTTGCAGGGTTGCGGACATGACGGGGCGGGATCGTAGCACCGTTCGTTGTAGCCTGCCGCGGGGGCGTAACTGTCAGCGATCGGACGGATCCCCGAACTCTGACTTGCTATCGTCGATGACCGACGCCTCACCGGCCACAGGTCAGTCGAGGGACAAAGGAGACGCGTCCGATGCGAACGCACAGCGAGGCGACCAAGGGTCGCCGCCACGAGCGCGGCACATCGCCATCCAGCCCACACGCGACGAACTCGACGTCTCATGTCCTGTGGCATGCCTGCCGCAGGGATTCACCGCCAGTCACAGCGATGCTCGCGTCCACACCGACAGGCACGTACGAGGTGCAGATCGCATTCGGCACGGTGGCGCTTCAGCGCATCCCGTTTTCCAGCGCCGCGGCAGCCGTGGAACGCGCTGAGCGTCTCCTGACGGAGTTGGAAGCGCGCGGTTATCAGCGGCAGCGCCGGGACAAGCGGATGACGCAGCGCTGTTCCTGAAAGCGTGAGCCACCGGCGACTACCGGCGGCAGATTCGGAGCGGTGAAGAATCCGCCTACCGCGGGCTGTCGGTGGCGAGGTCGCGGAGTGCGGGATGGGTGGTCGGTTCGGTCCACCCTTTCTGGCAGGGGATGCAGAACATCGCGGCCACGCTGTGGCTGCGGAACGTCAGCATCGAGCGTTGGTGTTTTCCGCTCGGGCACGGAACGTCCACGATGCGTAGGAGGAATTCACCCGATGGTGGGCGTTCGGCGCACTCGTCTTTGACGCTTCGGAATCGACGGGAAGTCGGCCCCAGTTACCGAGATGGCTGCCTGCGCCTTGCGAAGCGCGCAGGTCTTCGGCCACGGCGTCCACCACCGCCTCATGCCTCAGGGCATCGCCGCCAGCTGGGACCAGCTTTTCGGCTCTCGTGCGTGCCTTGAGCATGTCCCCACTATGCGCGTGGAGGACCGCGATGGCTGTTCAAAACGACACAGCGGTCGGTCAGTTTTCCCCGGCGTTCGATACGCGCGCCACGCTCTCTGCGAATCCGGGCGATCCCATTCGGTGCCCGATGGCCTCATCCGCTGGCCGCCCTGGCCGACTGTCGGCGCGCGCGCAGAATGTCTATCGCTATCCTTCGAAGATCGGCCCGTTGCTGGCGCGAATATTTCACGGCGTCGAAGAGTTCGGCCCGTCCCTGCTCGACGAGCTCGCGGAGGAGGCGGGCGTCCGACTCGAGATCATCGGGCGGGAATATGGTCACGAACCGGCGGGCTGCATCCAGTTGCCCGTCTCCTGCTCGATAAGGAACACGGCGCCGCGGCTCTCGCGGGCCATCATCTTGGCGAGCTTGACAGCGGCGTCGCAGCCGTACGCCGTAGACGTGTGAGCTGCCGGCCCGGCCACTTGCTGGCCATCGGCCTCAGCGTGCCAGAGAGTGCATTTGGCAGGGTCGCCGGCACCACATGAGACGACCACATCCCCGTCGAGCGTCGGCATCGGTCCTGCCATGCGTTCCCACTCTAACCAGCGCCAACTCGTCTGTATGTTCAAGACAGCACGGAGGCCCGGAAAGCATCGTCCACGACCCGACGTCGGTGCAGACCCAAGCCTGGAGCAGCCAGCGCTGCGGGTGAAGTGGGACTGGCCCTAACACAAGCAGCGCTGGTGGCCCATGAGAATCGAGGCCGGTCCCGTCTTTGCACGCAATGGCGTAGCTGTCTCCGCGTTCCTAGTGGACCACGGCAATGTGGCGCCGGCGTTCGGCTACCGCATCGACTATGGGGGCCGGAGCGTCGTGTTGTCGGGTGACACGAGACTCAGTGCGAACCTCATCGAAAAGTCGCAGGGCATCGACCTGCTCATTCACGAGGTCGGGGCAGTCGGGAAAGCAGCATCGACGCCGGACACGGAACGGATCATGAGCCTTCACCTCACGCCAGAAGAGGCCGGGACGGTCTTTTCAAAGGTGAAGCCGAAGCTGGCCGTCTATTCCCACGTGCTGACGTTTGGTGTGTCCGATGATGAATTGGTGGCGCGCACTCGGAAGACGTACACAGGACCGTTGGTCGTGGGGACCGACCTGATGTCATTCGACATCGCCGACGCGGTCACGACCAAGACCCGACCATCAAAATAGCTGGCAATGCTGGCCGCAGGTTTAAATTAAGTGGAACCCCCAAACCAGATGGTTCCATGGGGTTCATCGTCGCCGCCATCAAACCCTGGGTTTTTGTTTCAGGAATTCAAAGGCCGGACGGTCAGTCGTACGCCAGCCAGAGACTCTCTATCCTGGGGTTCAGCGCCTGCATCGCCGGATGTCCCGATGAGAATCCGCCGGCTCCAAGCACCTGACGGGAGAACGGCGGAGTCTCGGAGGGCTCGGCAAACACGACTGGTACGTTGCACCGGCTGGACGCGGTCGCGGCGAGTTTCCCCTTCCGCCACGAAATCTGCGTGCCGCTGTGGTCAAAGGAAAACCCCGCCAATAGAAATGGTCGGCGGTTCAGCGCTTCCACTGACCGAAGGTCCATTCCGACGGTAAGGCCTGTTCGCGTCTTCCAGCGGCTGCGCCCTGTCCGGAGCCAGACCTGTGCTGGAGCCCGCTTCGCGGAGTCGTCTTTCCAAACGATCTCGACGCGGTCTTCCGCGGATGCCGGGAAAAGGACGGTGACGGGGAACACACGGCCCTCATCGCCGGTGTGAATCTCGCCCGCACCGACGTTCTGCGCGCCGAACGTGCCCGCCAGCATCGCCGCCGTCAGTTGAGGCGGGAATGTTGACTCACAGTCGAGGATCCGACTCGAGGACAGTGCCCTGGCAGGGGCCACCGCGACGCAGGAAGCGGTCAGGAGGAGAGCGAGCCGTCGAAGGCAGTTCCCGATCATCGGATTCTCCCTGTCAAACGATCGAGTTGGCGCATCTTGCCCCGGAGCCGCCTGGCGGTGCAACGCTCAGCACGGCGCTCCTCGCGAAGGATGCGCGCCATACACACTGGAAGATCAACTGGGATGCTTGATCTCGCCGCCGAAGCTCGCCATGCTCACGATCACATCTGGTCCGAACGGATTGCACGAATAGAACTTCACTTCATAAGACTCGCCTGCGACGACCTGGACTTGGATAGGACCAGCCGGAATGTCGTAGTCACCCCGGGTCGCGGCGATGACGCGATTGTCGCTCCGTCGGCGAACCTCGAGGCAAGTATGGTGCTGCGCGCTCGCGCTGGTATTGCTTCCGGAGTACGCCGCACGCAGCTCGCCCGCATGGTGAACGTCGGCGCGAAACGTCCGCTGAGCGACGATGGGCAATGCCGATCTATCGATCGAGAAGCCGTTACGGATCTCGCGCAGTTCCGGCGTCACACCGAGTGACAGGTCGGTACCGCTTCGCGCGACGTCGGCTGACGTCATCATCGTCTCGTAGCCGCGCGCCGTCACCGTGATCCGCGCCAGCCCCGGTATCAGACGCACGGCGAAGCGCCCTCCGGCGTCCGTCACGGCAGACTCAGTCCGGCCGGCGGCATCCACCGCCGTGACCGTGGCGCCGCCAACCATCACGAATTCTGTCGGTCGGCTCTCGCGCAGACGACCGGTGACCGTCGCCGGTCCGCTGCTGACCGCGATGCTCGGTCGCCTCATGGAGATCCCCGAGGAGCGTGGGTTGGCCGTTCCAGTGCTCACGTTGCGGGGTGGCGGACATGATGGGGCGGGATCGTACCACGCGTGAATCGCTCCAGAGCGCTGAGTATCGGCGCGGACGCGTGGGCTCCTTCACAACGAAATACACATGCCGCGGATCACGGCCGAGCCGGCAAGCTCAACCGCAATTGTGGATAGACGGATTGCTCGAACTCGGTCCATACTTTCGTCCGTCGTGATTCGTCGTCGCCCCCTTCCTCGCTCCCATATCTGACTGCGCTCATCCGCCGGCCGGTTTCGGCTGGCCAAGTCCTCGCGTGCCACCCATTACGTCGCGAGGGGAGACCTGTGAGCGATCGACGGCGCGACGGTCCGGCCTCAGTCTCGCTGCCCATCTATGCGATCTGCAAAACGCAAGAGATGCAGTTCGCCTGCCGGGTGGTGACCATGGAGATCTTCGGCTGCAAGCAGTGCGGCTCGACGCTCACCGTCCCAGGCAACCCGGCCAACCGGCCGCCACAAGGATGACCAAGCAGCGGCCAGGATCCGGGCGGCGCCGGAAGACCGATGATTGCGACCACCCGATCCTCGCAGGTCCGGAGGGCCGACTCGTTCGGGGCAGCGACGACCCTACAGAGGCAGTTGAGCGAATCGTCTCTAGACGGAAACTGATCATCGAAAAGGGCGACGTCTTCATCAGCCGCGTCGCCGACGCGATTCGCGCATCGGCTGAGCGCGACATCTACCAGCTCACGCGGCAGGACTTGGAGCCAGTGCCAGGCCGGTTCACCAGTTTTGAAAACGCGGTAGCCACCGGCGACGAGTTCGTGACGAAACATCAGGTGCGGCTGTACTTTCAGGAATCACCCGACCACCCGCCGCAGTTGCTGAAAGACTGCCGGAGGTCCTGACGCCGTGCTGCCTGATTCCTCGCCGACGGTGCTCGTGGTGGATGACGAGCCGTCGAATCGGCTGATTGTCAAGCGCGTGCTCGCAGCAGGCGGGTATGACGTGGTTGCAGCGGGCGACTCCACGGAAGCGCTCCGCATCATCGAGGCGCACGCCGGGTTCTCCCTGTATGTTTTGGACGTCATGATGCCGGGCGGACGAGGCACCGAGCTGGCCCAGCGCATCCGGGTCTTACACCCCAGCGCGAAAATTCTGTATTTCACCGCGTTCAGTCACGCGCTATTCACGGCATCTGACCGCGTGCTGCGCGACGACGAGGCATTTCTCCAGAAGCCGGTGTCGAACCGCGAACTGCTGGAAGCGGTGTCGCTGCTGCTGTTCGGCCACATCAAAGGGCCGCGCGCGTAGGGCGCGGATTGGGAATCGGCGGAGTGCCTGTCTCGAGGCGGAGGGGCCATGACTTGGAACGTGGTCAGAGATGACACGGCCAAACGGATCATCGCGACAGCCGAAGGTGAATTTCACGCCGCAGAGACCCTCCAGATGCTGAGCGCGCTCCGCGATTCTGGCGGCTTGACCTATGGGCTCCTGTTCGATGTTCGTCGAATGCGCGGCGCACCCACCGTCGCCGGCTTAAAGCCGTTCACGGAGATCACCAACCCAGCAGCGGCCGGTGACGACACGCGCGGGCCCCTAGCGATTGTCGCCACGGGCTCGGTGCAGTACGGGATCGCCTGTGCGTTTGCGGTGCTCTCCAAATTACCCCACGTCCAAATCCATCGCGACCGTGCCGAGGCTGAGCAGTGGCTCGCGTCTCAAAGGCGATGAACGCATTGCCTGATGCCGGCCGACGGACTGGTGCGCACGCGTGTCTGCGCTGAACAGAACGGCGGCCCCTACTTTCTGTCGCCCGTTGGTACTGACCGTGTGGCGTTGCACTTTTGCAGCCGTACATTTCGACTTGTCCAACGCGGCCGGTGGAGTGCATCTGAACATCGCATTCAACGTGACGGCTTGGGCCATGAGGAGCGCTTCAGCCTCGGCGAGGTCTCCTCGGTTCACGCGGTTGAGGCCCGACGCACACTGTGGATACATCGTGCGGTCCGTCGACACCACGGCCACAGCGCCGGGCCGTTCAAGCATTGGCCCGCGCCTGTATCCTCGACCGTTCTTCTCACCCATTCTCGGTAACCTCAGTTCAGGAGTGGTGCGGCCGTGGGCCTGATCCGACTATGTAGAGATCCGCATAGTCGGATCAAGCCCGGTCCCCCTCCGCGAGCCGCCGCATTCGTCGCGTCAGCCAGGGGCACGTCGACCGGATGGATCAAGGCACCTCGTACCGCGACGCAGACGACTCGCCGACCGGCACGATCGGGAGGATCGGGACATCCGGATCGGGACCGGGTATCTCTGAGAAGCCGGCCAGCACCTCCTCGAACCGCTGTCGGTCGAACCGCGAGCGCGTGGTCCAGGCCCACACATCGTGCCGCGCCCGGCGACCGCTCGCGCGTTCTTCTCCCACACCCCGAGCCGCAGCGGCTGAGCACCCCGCGCGCGGGCACCGGCTCGTTAGTGCTATTGAGCTATTGAACTAGTTCAATAGCTCTAATACGCTGGCGGCCGTGCCAGAGCGGTTCCAGATCGATCGCGCGAGCCCGCTTCCGGTCTACGTGCAGCTGGCCGAACAGATCCGTCTGCTCATCCACCGTGGCGCGCTCGGCCCGGGCGACCCGCTCCCGACCGTGCGCGAGCTCGCCGTCGCCCTCAGCCTCAACGCGAACACGGTGACGCGCGTCTATCGCGATCTGCAGCAGGAAGGGCTGCTCCGCCTGGAGCGCGGCCTGGGAACCTCTGTCGCGCCGCGGCAGCAGCGCGAGCCAACGCTCGCCGATCGCGACTATCAGCGCATCGTCAAGCGGACGAGGGAGCTGGTGGTGCTCTGTCGGGAATCGGGGCTCACCGCGCGTGAGCTCGCGCAACTGGTGGAAGGCATCTGGAAGGAGGTGGACCGTGAAGGGTAGGGGAAATCCCGTCGCGAATCTGATCGTGCTCGCAACCGCGTTCCTCGCGTTCGGCGCCTGGCTTGCCGCCGGCGCGGTGGCGGCCATGGCGATCGGCGTGATCGGCACCTACGTCAGCCTCTCGCCGCGGCTGCTGAAGGAATGGGAGCGAGGCGTGCTCCTGCGACTCGGCCGCTTCCAGCGGGTGCTCGGGCCGGGCATCAACTGGACGTTTCCTGGCTTCGACCGGCTGGTCTCGACGGTGGACATGCGCATCCGTTCGACGCCCTTTCAGGCCGAGAAGACGCTGACGAAGGACACGGTTCCCGTCAACGTCGATGCCGTGCTGTTCTGGGTCGTCACCGATGCCAGGAAGGCCATCGTCGAAGTGGAGCACTACGCCGCCACCGTGAGCTGGGCCGCCCAGACGACGCTCCGGGACGTGATTGGGCACACGGAACTGGTGGGCATGATCTCGGACCGGGAGCAGGTCGATCGTCAGTTGCAGGAGATCATCGACGCGAAGACCAGCGACTGGGGGATCACCGTGATGTCGGTCGAGATCCGCGACGTCAGGCTGCCCGGCATGCTCGAGGATGCGATGAGCCGCAAGGCCCAGGCCGATCGCGAGAGCGAGGCGCGGGTCATCCTGGCGCATTCGGAGCTGGCGGTGGCCGACGAGATGGAGCAAGCGTCGGCCGTGTACCGGCGCAACCCCATTGCCCTGCGGATTCGCGCGATGAACATGACCTACGAGTCGATCAAGGAGCGCGGCGCGCTGATGGTCGTGCCGAGTGACATGGTCTCCTCGCTGGGCAATCTCGCCGCCTTCGCGCCCGCGGCATTCGACCCACCTGGACCGCGCCTGACCGACGGCGCACCCGACGGGACCGACGCCTGATGGGCCTCTGGTACCTGCTCCGCCTCGTCAGCCAGCGATCCCTGCTGTCGTGCCGGCTCGAGTTCGAGGATCGGCGGCTCGACCGCGCGTCGCTCTTCCCGCTGTTCGATGACGAGGGGCGGACGCGGATGGTGTTGATCACCGCCGAGGAGAACGGGCGCATCATGCTGGCCAATTGGGCGCCCGGTCTGTTCGTGCGCGACTGGGCGCTGCGAAATCGCCTGCGCCTGCGGTTCACCGATCTCAACGACGCGTCGATGTGGGATGAAGAACGCTTCGAGGATCTGTGGCACTTCGATCCCCGGTGGGTGCTCGGCGACGAGCGGTACCAGGGCCACGGGGCCGTTCCCCACCTGCGGAGCACGAACATCCCCGGCTACGATCAGACAATGTCAGGGGTCGCCTTCGATCCGAGCCTGGGGCGCGCGTCGTACGTGGTGAGACGGTCCGGCGAGTCGGTGAGCGTCCGGCGCTTCAATGCGCACACGCTGGCCGCCGCCGCCAAGCGCCGTCGCGCCGCGCCCGTGCGGCCCCGCGGCGCTGCTGCGGTCGGGTGGCAGCTGCGGCCGTTCTGGCGCTTCCCGTGACGTCCGAACACGACGAGCCCGTGGTCCGTGGTCCGTTCCGACAAAGCTGTTCGCACCATCTGGGTGCAAGACTCCGTGCCTTCGACCCAGCTCGCTCGACGGCTCTGTCGGACGGCCTACGGACCACGGACGACGGACCACGGATCGCGTCACGTCGCCGGTGGTTCGATAGTATGAAGTCGTGCCAACCATCGTCTTCACCGACGGCGCCGCGACGGGCAATCCTGGACCCGGCGGCTGGGGCGCGATCGTCGTGACCGGCGATCACCACGTCACGGAACTTGGCGGCGGCTCGCCTCACACGACGAACAACAAGATGGAGCTGAGCGGCGTCATCGCGGCGCTGCAGCACATTGCGAATCAGCCAGGGCCCGTCGCCCTCTACACGGACTCCACGTATGTGATCCAGGGCATCACGCAGTGGGTGTGGGGGTGGCGGAAGCGCGGATGGAAGACGGCGCAGGGCGGCGACGTGCTGAACCGGGATCTGTGGGAGCAGCTCTCGAGCCTCGTCTCCGCGCGCGGGCGCGGCGACGTGGCCTGGCATTGGGTGCGGGGTCACGTCGGGACACCGGGCAACGAGCGCGCCGATCAGATTTCGGTCGCGTTCGCGCGGCAACAATCCGCCGGCCTGTATGACGGGCCGCTCGACGGCTACGCGCTGGCGATTCTCCAAATGCCGGACGAGACCGCCCTGCCGAAGCGGCCGGCTGGCTCCCCGGCTGCGAAGACCAAGTCCGCCGCATACTCGTACCTGAGCGTCGTGGACGGTGTCGCGATGCGGCACGGCACGTGGGCAGAGTGTGAAGGCCGCGTCAAGGGGCGATCCGGTGCGCGATTCAAGAAAGCGACGAGCGCGGCCGACGAGTCCGCGATCCTGCGCGGCTGGGGAATCGACCCGAGAAGGATCTAGACTCAGCCGCCCGCGTCGTTCCAGCTCGGGCCGCGCTGGAAATCCGCGGCCAGTCGCTTCTTGCGCTCGGCACTGAGCCAGGTCGCCTCGATTGATGTGAGCATCAGCCGCCGGATCTCGTCGCGCGTGAACCGGTGAGCGCGTTGCGCACTCTCGAGCTCCATGGCGAGCGAATTGCCGAAGAACAACGGATCGTCGGTGTTGAGGCTGACGGGAATACCAACGTCGAAGTACTGCCGCAGCGGATGCGCCTCGACGGATGTGATGATGCCCGTGCGGAGATTGGACAGCGGACAGAGCTCCACCGGAATCCGCCGGGCGGCGAGGTGCTTGACGAGCTCCGGATCCTCCGCCGCACGCGTGGCATGCCCGATCCGGTCGACACGCAGCGCCCGTACTGCGCCCCACACGCTGGCCGCCCCCGCGGCTTCGCCGGCATGCGCCGTGGTGCGGAAACCGAGCGTCCGCGCACGCTCGAACGTGGCTTCGAACAACTCCGGCGGAAAGCCCGGCTCCCAGCCGCCGATGCCAATGCCGATCACACCATGGCTGCGCACCTCGCCCATCCGCTCGAGCAGGTTGCCGGCGTGCTCCACGCCGCGATCGCGCACGAGATCGGCGACGAGCGCGACCTCGATTGACGGGACGCGATTCACTCCCGTCCGCAGCGCTTCGGTGACGCGTTGCGGATCGAGCTTCGATCGCCGATAGTCGGGCGGCGAGAAAGCCCTCGACGTACCGGATCTTCTGCCGCGCCAGGTCGCGCGCGACCGCCTCGCCAATGAGCGTGTAGTCGTCGTACTGACGCAGGTAGCCGATCATCCGCACCCACGTCTTCAGGAAGCCGCCGAAATCACGGTAGACGAGGGCGCGCTCCAGATCCTCACGCGTCTCGAGTGCTGGGCCGCCTCCGTACTTCGTGATCAGTTCCCATAACGTAGCTTTCGGAATAGCGCCTTCGAGGTGGAGGTGGAGCTCGACTTTGGGCACACGCTCGTGCCACCCCACGGGTTGCGCGGCGACGCCGATCGACGGGCGGACGGCGTACCCGCGGCGCCCGCTACGAGCAAGTCGATGAAGGTCCGGCGACGCATGATAAAGGGCGAAATTATAGCCTTGGGCGGGCTGCGCCATCGCGTTCGAGCGGAGGCTGGAATATGCGGGCGATACGCGAGTCACCCGTACGTCGGCTTCACGAATCGGATCCGGGTCGGCGATCAACGCGCGTCATGATGACGCGGCTCGCTGGGGGCCCGGTTATCGCGGGCTGTCGGTGGGAAGGTCGCGCAGTGCGGGATGGGTCGTCGGCTCCGTCCAGCCATGCTCACAGGGGACGCAGAACATGCAGGCGACGGCATGGCTGCGGAACGTCAGCATGGAGCGCTGGTGCTTCCCGCTGGGACACCGAACGTCGACGTAGCGCTGGGCGAAGGCGCTAGATGGCGGAGCTCCAGGTATGCCGGCCTTCGGGGCCTTGACATCGATGCGACGTTGGCCGCGGTGTCCGATATAGGTGCCGCCGCCCTGCGACGTGCGCAGGTCTTCGGCGACAGCGTTGACCACCGCCTCACGCCCGAGGGCATCGCCGCCAGGTGGGACTAGCTCTTCGGCTCGCGCGCGCGCCTTGGGCATGGAGGGCACACGATATCGCTCAGCCAGAGCGGCGGCTGTGCAAAACGATACAGAGCGGAACCCCGCGCCGCGCGGCGTGCGCGGACGAGGCATCTGGAGAGCGGCCGCCCTCGAGTGACGTCGCCAAGGGTGGTCAGACGCGGTGGGTTTCCGAACCCGGTTCGACGGTCCAGATGATGTTCGCGAGCACGGCGGTGCTCGCAGATTGCGGTTCGATTCGCAGGCTCACCGAGACGCGCCTGCGCTCCTTTGGCCTCAATCGTGTCGACACCGTAACCGCTCGACCCAGCGCCGCGGCCATCGCGTCCCGCATGAGGTCCTGCCGGCCGATGTCGAAGAACAGAAAGATGCTGCGGCCTCTCGTCGATCGCTTGGTCACACAAAACAGGCGCTCGGCGGCGGCGCTCATCTCCAGGATCGATCCTCGCGCATCCGTCAGCACCCACGCCATCGCTGCGACTGGCGTCAGCGCGATCACGGCAGGCAGACGTTCGAGATGGCGATTCATCCAATTCACCTGGGTTGGTCGGGGACGTATTTTGCGGGAACAAGCCGACGCTACCACGCCGAGGGGCTCGAACACTGTCGTTGACATGACAGTTCGCGATGGGCCGACCGCGCTGCGCGTAAACTCACGGTCCAGGAGGCACCATGTCGAAGCAGTTTGAGCGGTGGACTCGGAACTCGGAGGCGTTGATTGTGGGGGCTGTCGTCGTGGTGGTCGCCATCGCATACATCGTGTCCCGCCTGAGCGGAGGGTAGCGGCAACGTCGGCAGCCTTGGCCGTCGGTCGCGCTCCACGCCGGGCCCTGTGCAGTTTGAGACAGCGCCCATTCCGCTGAGCGAATAAGCTGCTGGTCCTGTGGACACTACCGACGATGCTTCCTTCACTGCCTCTTTCAGGTGCGACCCCGGCCTGGCCGCCGTCTCTCCAGCGTGGGAGCCCTGCCGCTGCAAAGCCTGCCGGCGCCACCGGCGTCAGAGGCGCGGCCCAGCCGAACAGACAGCCGCTGACACCATCAGGGAAAACCCGAGCACGCGAGCCTGCTGCCTGAACCGGCTGCGGAGCTGACTCCACGCACAGCCTTCCCTGTCCGTCATCTCGAGCGAGCGAAAGCCGAAAGAATGATTGTCAGGGTGCTATCATCCCGACCCGCCAGGGTCCGCCACGCCGCCGTGCGCGCAGGTGCGTCTGGAGACCCGCGGCACTCTTCAGCGTTGAAGTGTGGACGGCCGCCGAGACGCGGACGTTGGGCGATGATCGAGAAGGAACGGAGAGACGATGTCACCGAGCTTGCAGAACCGCAATAGGCCGTCGAAGACCTGCACCGTGTCAGGCTGTGGGGGAATGATGACCTTCCACACCGCCCAGGAAACGGCCAGCGCCCGCGAGGAGTCCCCGGGAGGGACCTGGGTCTGCGACAACAATCCCACTCATACCGAGGGCGCCAGCCCATCGGAGGATCGCGGCTCTGGCCGCTAGTCCGGCACTCGATCCGATCAACGGCCGGTGTCCGGCCTCGACACTGCATCCGGCAACCGGTCCGGAGCGCTGAGCGCCGTAACCAGGCCGATAATGCCGAGCGCCAGCCCCACTCCCTTGACGGCGATCACCCACACCGGCGCGAGGCCCGATAGATCGGGGAGCCGCTGAAGTTGTCCGAAGAAGCTGTAATAGGCCATCCCGCACATGAAGCCCCAGGCCGCGGCCAGAACCGGCCGGCCGGCCGGTAGGTCGGCCCCGGCGCGCCACGCGCCATAGAGGAGAAATCCTCCGAGCAGGACGTCATCAATCCAGAGTGGGACGGCGGCGGGATCGAGAAATTGCTGTCGCCGGCGGGCCACCTCCGCTACGAGCGTGATGACACCCACGAACACCGCGAGACGTCGGCTGAAGGTCAGGGTCGCCAATCGGCATCAATCCTGCACCAGACCTGGAACACGCGCCAAATCCGTATAGAGGAAATACGGGTCGACGCGTGCGGAATCCACCAATCCGACGGACTTGCACCGCCTCCGATGCCATTCAGCCGACATCTCGACGCAGAACCGCACCACACCGGGCATTTTTGACCGGCATGTATGCCCAGCCGGCCGCCCCCGGCGCGAGGCCGCAGGTTGCGGTAGCGATGTCTGACCCCGCCGCACCTGCCTTGCCGGTGAAGACGGCGCGCAAGAGCATCCTTCTCGTCGAAGACGACGAACCGCTCCGCCGCATGATGAGTATCGCCCTCAGATTTGCGAATTTCGAGACGCGCGAGGCCCGAACGGGCCTGGAAGCGCTCGGCATCCTCGACCGATGGCTTCCGGATCTGGTCGTTCTGGACCTCATGCTGCCCGGGATCGATGGCCTCGCCGTCCAGCAGGAACTGGCCGGCCATCCAGGCACGCGGACGCTGCCCGTGGTCGTCATCACCGGCTCGCAGCTGCCGCTCGACGGCGTCGATGTCGCGTGTGTCCTTCGGAAGCCGTTCACGATGGATGAGCTTCTCGCGGCGATCCAGAGCTGCCTCCGGACCTCCGGGGCCTGACGGCCGAGTCCGACGACCCGACCCCTACACTGCACTTCCCTCAGCTGACGAAGGGAACGGCGATCGCAGCTACGACGGGCCCACGGCGGGGGGCGCGGGCGTCGCGTCGGCGGCGCAGACCTCACGAATCGCCGTCAGCAATGCGGACAGCTGCACCGGCTTGGTGAAGCAGCGCACGCCGGCGCGGCGGAACAGATCGGACGAATCGTAGTAGCCCGTGACGCAGATGACCGGCACCTCGGCGAGGTCCGGGTCGGCGAGCTGCTGGCGGCGGAACTCCCAGCCGTCCATGATCGGCATCTGCAGGTCGAGCAGGATCACGCAGGGCCGCCGTTGCCGCATGACCTCGAGGGCTTCCTGACCATTCGCAGCCTCGACCGCGGTGAATCCCGAGGTTTCGAGCAGGCGCGCCATGAGCGCGCGGATCCTGAAATCGTCGTCGACGATCAAAACGAGAGGCATGGAAGAGGGTGAAGCCGGACGCGGGTCCCCAAGAAGGATGTGCCGTCGCTGGTGCCGGCAAAATGCTAGCACGGACGGCGGATCGTCCCGATAAGGGATCTGCGATCATCGGCGTCCAATCGGGCACAATAGGCGCCTGCGAGAGAGGAGGCACAAATGCCCCAGTTCGATCAGGAGCAGTTGCGGAAGTGGGCCGTCAGTGGAGCGGAACAGCGGCTGCTGGAAATCGCCACCGAGGCAGCCGCGATTTACAAGGCATTCCCGGAACTGAGGGAGCGAGGCACGGAGGGCCGCGCGGCCGAAGACCGGGGGCCCGGAGCGGCAGCCGCGGGGCGACGGGCGAGCCGGAAGATGTCGACGGCGAATCGTAAGGCAGTGAGCGATCGGATGAAGAAGTACTGGGCCGCCCGTCGCGGCGGGACCGCCCGGGCGGCCTCCCGCACGACGAAGAACTCGGCCCGCACCGCGGCCCGCAGTGCGGCCCGCGTCCCTCGAAAGCTGTCCCCGGCGGCGCGGAAACGCATCAGCGACGCGCAGAAGAAGCGCTGGGCCGCCTACCGCAAGGAAGGAGGCGCATGACAGACCGCTCTGCTCTTCGACGCGCCGCGCTCTGTCTCGCGGCGGCGATGACCTGCACGGCTTTGGCACTCCCCGCCGCGCAGTCGCCGGCGGGCTGGGTGGTGCGGAGCAACGAGCACACCCGGGTCGTGCTCGAGGCACAGGCGAGACTCGCTCCGGAAGGCGCGGCGCAGGTCGGCGTCTCCGGCGTCGATGAGCAGATCACGGATCTCAGCTCCGGGTATTCCCGGCGGATCCGCGACAGTGTCACCAAGATGCAGCAGGAGCTCCAGCGGCGCCTGACTGCCGAACAGGATCCGCTGGTGCGTCAGGATCTCGAGATCCTGATACAGGCCACGCGGCAGCAGCTGCGCTCGCTCGATATCGGAGAGCGCTTGCTTCTTCCCTATGTCAACGCGCCGGCGGCCATCTTCAACGGCCTGCGGGCGCTGCTCGACGATCAGGTCCCCCAGCAGCGGCGGCGCGCCGCGCTCGCCCGTCTCCGCAAATACACCGGCTCCGAGACCGGATTCAAGCCCTTCACCGAGCTCGCGCTGGAGCGGGTGCGCGAGCAGCTCCCGCGCCAGGAGCTGCTCGGACCGTTTCGCGAGCAAGTCGAGCGCGATCTCGGCAACATCTCGTTCTTCGGGAGCGGCCTCGACGAGCTGTTCAAGAAGTACGACCTGTCCGAGGCCGCTCCCCTGCTCGCGACGCTCAAGACCCAGTTCACAGCCTATGAACAGGCAGTGCGCGCCGAGCTGCTGCCGCGCACCCGGACCGACTTCAAGCTGCCGCCCGACCTCTATGCCAGCAACCTCGAGCAGTTCGGCGTCGATCTCCCACCGGCCGAGCTCGTCACCATCGCGCACAAGGCCTTTGCAGAGATTCAGGCGGAGATGCAGACGATCGCCGCGGCGATCGGACGGGAACAGGGGAACCCGAAGGCCGACTACCGGGCGGTGATCCGGGATCTCAAGAAACGCCAACTCGTGGGCGACGCCATCCTGCCCCACTACCAGCAGCGGCTGAAGCACCTCGAGTCGATCATCGCGGAGCACAAGCTGGTGACGCTGCCGGCGCGGCCCGCCCGGATCCGGATTGCCTCCGCCGCCGAGAGCGCGCAGCAGCCCGCCCCCAACATGCGGCCGCCCCGCCTGGTCGACAACCGTGGCGAACAGGGAGAGTTCGTCCTGCCGCTGAACATTCCGTCGGCCGATCCGTCGAAGGCCAGGCAGTACGACGACTTCACGTTCGAGGCGGCATCGTGGACGCTGACGGCGCACGAAGCGCGCCCCGGCCACGAGCTCCAGTTCGCCGCGATGGTCGAGCACGGCGTGTCGCAGGCCCGGGCGATCTACGCCTTCAACAGCACCAACGTCGAAGGGTGGGGGCTCTACGCCGAATACATCGTCAAGCCGTTCATGCCCCGCGAAGGACAATTGATTTCGCTCCAGCATCGCCTGCTGCGCGCGGCGCGCGCGTTCAGCGATCCGGAGCTGCAGCTGGGACGGACCACCCCGGAGCGGGTGAAGCAGCTGCTGATGGAAGACGTGGTGCTGTCGGATGCGATGGCCACCCAGGAGGTCGAGCGCTACACCTTCCGAGCGCCGGGTCAGGCGACCAGCTACTTCTATGGCTACTCGCGGCTGCTGCAGCTGAGAACCGACGTCGAGCGCGCGCTTGGCGCCCGGTTCGACGCGCTGCGGTTCCACGACTTCGTGCTCGGGCAAGGTCTCCTGCCCCCACAGTTGCTCCGGAACGCGGTGATGCGGGAATTCGTGCCCTCAGCGTCGCGCTGATGCTCGGGCTCTTCTACCCCTACGGGATCTTCCTGCAGGCGATCGCCATCACGCACTTCGTGCGCCGGCGGCCCGAGTCGTTCTGGCTGTGGGTGATCATCATGGGCGGCGGCCTCGGGGCTCTCGTCTACATCGTCGTGGAGGTCATCCCCGACGTCGGCCTGCTGCGTGGCGCGGTGCAGGTCTTCCCCCGCCGCAAACGCATTCGCTACCTCGAAGCGGCGGTCCTCGACAATCCGTCGGTTGGCAACTACGAGGAGCTCGGCGATCTCTACCTGGACGACGGCAAGTTCGCGAAGGCACGCGCCTGCTTCGATCGCATCCTCTCTCCCCGCACCGAATCGGTCGACCCGTACTACCGGCGGGCGCTCGCGGCGATTGCCCTCGGCGACCATGCGGCGGCCGTCGCCGACCTGGAGCAGGTCGCCCGGCTCGATCCGAAGTACGACTATCACCGCGCGGCGGGGCTGCTCGCGCACGAGCTCGGACAGGTCGGCCGCACCGACGAGGCGCTGGCGCAGTTTGCCGCGGTCACCGAGACCTCGACGCTTTCGGAAACGCAGATCAACTACGCCTCGCTGCTCGCGGCCAACGGCCGCCCTGAAGAAGCCAAAGAGTGGGCGCGCCGCGTGGTCGCCAAGAAGCCGACGATGCCGAACTATATGCGGCGGCGGGAGCGGCCCTGGGTCCGCAGAGCCTCAGGACTCCTCAAACGCCTCGGATGACCATACCCTTTCACTTTTCAGCGAAGAGCAGGTCGCCGAACTTCTCGAACTCGTGAAACGAATCGCCGACCGGCGCCCAGTCCCACTGCGTCCGCTTGCCGTCGTCGTGATCCATGCGGTAGACGTTCAGGCGCCAGCGCGTCCCGGCCTTGGGGGGCACGTTCTGCAGCGGGCGCAGCAGGACGTAGGGGATGAAGAACTCCGCCCGCCAGCTCTGGATCGCGGCGCCCGAGGTCTTGGCGCCGCCGGTCACGGCCGTCGCCTTGCGGGTGCTGCGGTCCTTTTCATAGTGCCAGGGACGCCAGCCGAGAAACTGGCCGCCGAAGTTGGGGATCAGAATCGGCAGCTCGCGGTTGAGCGGCGAGATCTCGTACTCGAAGTAGATCGGCTGCCGCTCATCAGTCCAGAGAAACACTTCGTAGACGTCTTCGTTCCACAGATCCATGAAGTCCTCGGCGATCGTGGCCGTGAGCTTCCGGTCGGTGCCGTCGATCAGGAAGTAGATGCCGGTCTTGGAATAGACCGCCTTGAACCGCGTGTCGTACGGATGCCCGTCCGCCTGGCGGCGGCGCAGCGGCGTCCATTCGGCGGCGTTCCACGCCGCGTGATCGCCCGTGCCGGTGACCTCGAAGTCGGCCACCGGACGCACGGTCAGCTGGGGCCGTCCGGCCTTCGGGTTGGTCTGCGCTTCCACCGGGACATCATAGCGAGTCGCGCTGAGCGCGACGCAGGCAGTGACGACGCCGGCCAGCGTCAGGGTGCGGCTGTTCATGAAGCAGGCTCCTTGCCTCGGTATCGAGGGCGGTCTATCGCGTCAGGACCACGCGCTTGCCGCTACGCGCCGATTCGCGGGCGGCATCGAGAATCTCGGTCGCAATCATGTTGTTCTCGAGCGACGACAGTGGATTGGGCTTCACGGCTCCCCGCACCACCGCGAGGAGGTGGGCGATCGAGTCCCGCTGATCGGGCTGGAGCGGATCGACCGGCACGACGTGATCCGGCTGTTTCGGCATCGCCACCCGCAGGTTGTTCCCACCGGTCGCGATCGCCCAGCCGCGCTGTCCGTAGACTTCGAAATCCTTCCGTCCGATCGGCCAGTTCCACGACGCCTGGATGATCCCTTGCGCCTTCGGGTACTCGACCACGATCGTCGCTTCGTCGTCGACCTTGGGATAGGTCTCCGGCTGAAGCTGCTGGGTCGTCGCCGACACCGCGATCGGCCGTTGATTGTCCATCATCCACGTCATCAGGTTGGCGCCATAACAACCGAAGTCATAGAGCGCGCCGCCGCCGTTCCGCACCGGGTCGCGGAGCCAATCGAGGAACTCGGCCTGCACCTTGATGGCCTGCGGGCCGTTGTGACCGTCCATCGCGACCATCTTCCGGATCTCGCCGAGCTCGCCGCGCTGCTTGATCAACGACCACATCGTGCCGTGGCTGGCGTACCAGGTGGTTTCGAAATTCACCAGCACCTGGATGCCGCTTTTTTCGGCCGCCCGCTTGATCCGCTGCGCGTCGGCGTTCCCGAGCGCGAGCGGCTTCTCCATCATCATGTGGATCCGGCGCGCCGCGGCCGCTTCGACCACCCGCGGATGATCGGCGGTGTTGGTAAAGGCCGCCACCGCCTCGGGGGTCGTCTTCCCCAGCATCGCGTCGAGATCGGTGAACAGCACGCTCTCGGGCAGGTTGTACTGCTTGGCGTAGCCGCGCAGCAACGCGGGGTCAGGATCGAATACCCCGACCAGCTGCACGTCCTGCCGAGCTTGCGCGCCGCGTAGAAACGAGCCGACGTGGCCGTGCACCAGCCCGGCAATGGCCAGACGCAGGGGCGGAGGTGGCTGGCGGGCATGAGCGGACGCACCTTGGGCAAGGGTCAGAACGGCAGCTAACATGCAAGTCGGAAAATTTCTCATGAGGAGCTCTCGGGAGCGCATCGATTGGCTGCCGGGAGTCTACCGCAAGGCAGAGGCACAGGGAGTGCCTCCTCCCAGACGGCCTGGAGAGTCGTGAATGGACATAGCCCATCGGGGAACATCGGCGGCGTGCGTGCTCATCGTCGAGGACGACGACGACGTCCGTGAATTCATGGAGCTGCTGGTGTCCTCGTCCGGATACCAGACGATGACGGCGCGGGACGGGCAGGAAGCGCTGGTGAAAATGCGGCAGCGCAAGCCCTGCATGGTGCTGCTGGACTTGCAGATGCCGCGGATGGACGGGTGGGAGTTCCGCGAACGGCAGCTCCAGGACGTCAGCCTGAGACAGATTCCCGTCGTGTGCGTCACGGCCTTTTTCGACCCCGAGCAGGTCACCCGCAAGCTCGGCTTGCGGTGCATTCCCAAGCCGGCCGACTTTCCCTCCATCCTCGACGCCGTCGAGTCGACCTGCGGCCATCCCCCCAACTGATCTCAAAAGAAGCGGATTTGTGTCAGAATCTGCCCGCCGGCGGGCATCCTTCCCGGGGTCCCCGCCGAACCGCCGTGAAGGCGGTTCAACACGATACAAATCACAGGTGGATCGATGAACCGACGACATTTTCTGATGAGCACGGCGGTCATGGTGGGCGGGACCGCCGTGAAGGGGTTGGGGCAGAGCCCGAACGAAACCGTGCGCGTGGGGGTGATCGGCCTCGGCGGCCGCGGCTCCAGCCACGTCAACGCGTGGTCGCGCATGAAGAACGTCGAAGTCGCGGCGATTTGCGACGTCGACGAATCGCACATCGGCGAGAAGTTCAAGCTGCTCGAGACACGCGGGGCCAAGAAGCCGACGACTTACGTCGACCTCCGGAAGATGCTCGAATCCAAGGATATCGACGCTGTCTCGATCGCCACGCCGAACCACTGGCACACCTTGATGACCATCTGGGCATGCCAGGCCGGCAAGGACGTCTACGTCGAGAAGCCGTGCTCGCACAACGTGTTCGAGTCGCAGCAAATCATCGCCGCGGCGCGGAAGTACAACCGCATGGTGCAGCAGGGCAGCCAGAGCCGGTCGTCGCCGGCGCTGCGCGAAGCCGTGCAGAAGATGCGGGAAGGAGAAATCGGCGAGGTCTACATGTCGCGGGGTCTCTGCTACAAGTGGCGAGACACCATCGGCAAGACCCCCGACGAGCCGGCGCCGGCCGGCGTCGACTACGACCTCTGGCTCGGACCCGCGCCCCAGCGCGCCTTCTCGAAGAATCGCTTCCACTACAACTGGCACTGGCACTGGGATTACGGCAACGGCGACCTCGGCAACCAGGGCATTCACGAAGTCGATAAGAGCCGCTGGGGCCTCGGCGTCACGCACCCGACCAAGGTCACGGCCATCGGCGGCAAGTTCATGTTCGACGACGACCAGGAAACGCCGAACACGATCGCCGCGAGCTACGAGTTCGACGTCGACGGCAAGAAGAAGATGATGACCTTCGAGGTCCGGCACTGGATCTCACCGCACGAAGCGGGCATCCAGGAGGGCAAGCCGGGCAACACCATCGGCAACCAGTTCTACGGCTCGAAGGGCTACCTCGTCTTCGACAACTACAACAAGTACTACTCGTTCCTCGGCCGCGATCAGCAGCCAGGCCCGAGCGCGACCGCGCCCGATACGCACTGGGCCAATTTCATCGATGCGGTCCGGAGCCGGAAACGCGAGGATCTGAACGCCGAGATCGAAGAGGGCGCGCTCTCCTGCAATCTGGTGCACCTGGCGAACATCAGCTACCGGCTCGGCCGGACGCTGCACTGGGACGCCAAGAAGCTGGAGTGCACCGGTGACCCCGAAGCGAACCAGATGCTCACCAGGGCGTACCGCTCGCCGTTCGTAGTGCCGAAGGAAATCTGAA
The DNA here is from genome assembly GCA_963717745.1 of uncultured Acidobacteriota bacterium. GTDB lineage: Bacteria > Acidobacteriota > Vicinamibacteria > Vicinamibacterales > 2-12-FULL-66-21 > JACCXG01. The sequence continues at coordinate 375,887 of CAVQXJ010000025.1, read as the reverse complement.
TCCCTAATCACTAATCCCTAATCCGGAATCCCTAGTCCCGAATCCCTAATCCAATCGCCGACTCGCCCATCGAGTCGGTGATTCGAGCGGGGACTCGAGATTCGGGGTTCCGGACTCTTGAGGATTAGGGATGGGGATTCGGGATTCGGGATTAGGGATTCGGGATTGGGGATTAGGGATTCCTGATTAGGGATTAGTGATTAGGGATTATTACCCCCGCCCGATGTAAGGCATCTTCGTAGCCATGACCGTCATGAACTGCACGTTCGACTCGAGCGGCAGACTCGCCATATAGACCACTCCCCTCGCGACGTCGTCCACGTTCATCCGCGGCTCAGGTAGCAGCGCACCGTTCGGCTGGGGCACCCCATCAGCCATTCGCGTGGTCAGGTCGGTCGCGGCGTTGCCGATGTCGATCTGTCCGCACGCGATGTCGTAGGCGCGTCCGTCGAGCGAGGTCGACCTGGTCAGTCCGGTGATGGCGTGCTTGGTCGCGGTGTAGGGTGCGGAATTCGGTCGGGGCACGTGCGCGGAAATCGAGCCGTTGTTGATGATCCGGCCGCCGCGCGGGGTCTGGGCCTTCATCACGCGGAACGCCTCCCGGGTACAGAGGAACGCTCCGGTCAGGTTGGTGTCGACCACGGTCCGCCACTGCTCGATGGTCAGGTCTTCGAGCGGCACGCCCGGGGCTCCCACCCCGGCGTTGTTGAACACGAGATCGACGCGGCCGAACGCCTCAACTGCCCGGGCGAACAGCCGGGCCACCGAGTCGGGGTCGGTGATGTCCGTCTGCACCGCCAGTGCGCGGACCCGACTGGGATCCGCTTCGCCCGCCACCCGCTCGAGCGAATCCAGCCGCCTGCCCGCCAGCACGACCGCGTGTTGTTCCTTCGCCAGAGCCAGCGTTACCGCTCGCCCTATGCCGCTGCCCGCTCCTGTGACAATCGCAACCATGGTCCTACTCTACCGTTACCCGACGTCGAATCGCGCGCGCCTCGGAAGATTGGGTGTACGATCTTTCGATTCACGCTTCGACCGGGAACAACCGAGCAGAGGAGGTTCATCGTGGCGAGTCAGACCAAGGATGAGGACGGCATGACGCGCCGTGATTTCACGACCCGGGTGGCCGCGGCGGCCGCCGGGCTCGGGGTCGGCGGCGAATTCTTCCGCGTCTCGGCGCAAGGCAGCGGCTCGCGCGGCCGGGTGCTCGGCGCGAACGACCGCGTGATCATCGCGCACATCGGCGTGCGAGGGCAGGGCAACTCGCTGAAGCGCGGCTTCGCGCAGCTGAAGAACGTCGAGATCAAGACGCTGTGCGACATCGACGCCAACCTCGAAGCCTCGCGCGTCAACGACAAGACGCTGGCTGACGTCCCCACCTTCAAGCCCAACTTCGTCCAGGACCTGCGCCGCGTCATCGACGACAAGGACATCGACGCGGTCGTCATTGCCACACCGAATCACTGGCACGCGCTGGCGACGATCTGGGCGCTCCAGGCCGGCAAGCACGTCTATGTCGAGAAGCCGGCGTCGCACACGATCTGGGAAGGCCGCCGGATGGTGGAGGCCGCGGCGCGCTACGGCAAGGCGGTCCAGGTCGGCACCATGAACCGCAGCCGGCCGGCCGTGCAGAACGCCATCAAGTTCATGCAGGACGGCGGCATCGGCAAGATCCACATGGCCCGCGGCCTGTGCTTCAAGCCGCGGTTGAGCATCGGCAAGTATCCCGACGGCCCGATGGCGCCGGGCGAACAATACAAGCTGAGCTCGGCCGCCACCAGCTTCGAGCCGGCATACGACGCCGCCTACCTCTCCAAGGTCGACTACGACCTGTGGCTGGGCCCGGCACCGAAGCGGCCGTTCAACCGCAATCGCTTCCACTACAACTGGCACTGGCACTGGGAATACGGCAACGGCGATACGGGCAACCAGGGGCCGCACCAGTTCGACATCGCGCGCTGGGGCCTCGGCAAGCAGGAGCACCCGATCAAGGTGGTGTCGACCGGCGGGTACTTCGGGGCGGAATCGTCGCAGGAGACACCGGACACGCAGACCGCGATCTTCGAATACGCCGACGGCACCATCCTGGAGTTCGCCACTCGCGGCGAACACACCAACGACGAAGGCAGCATCCGGATCGGCGACCTGTTCTACGGGTCCAAGGGCTGGGTATGGATCGACGAGACCGGGCTCAACTGGCAGTCCTACCTCGGGCCGGTCGGCGACAAGAACGAGAAGGGACCGGGCTCGGGCAGCGCCGCCCAGGGAGGCGACGCGGTAGGCCTGACCACGAGTGAGGGCAGCCACTTCCAGAACTTCATCGACGCCATCCGGGCCAACGACCCGAAGATCCTGAAGTGCGACATCACGGAGGGGCACCTCTCGTCCACGCTGCCGCACCTGGCCAACATCTCGTACCGGGTCGGCCATCAACTCCGCTTCGATCCGAAGTCCGAGCGCTTCGAGGACGACAAAAAGGCGGATTCGCTGCTCAACCGCGACGGCGGTTATCGCAAGGGCTTCGAGATTCCCAAGTCGTTCACGTAGTCGTCAGTTACCAGTTACCAGTTGCCAGTTGCCATCGCCGTCGAAAGACGGCGACTGGTCTTTACTGGCTACTGGAAACTGACAACTACTTCCGTCTCGTTCGCCCGCTCTTTCTCATTGAATGCGCGGCGGTCAGCTCCTCATAGAACTCGAGCGTCTGCCGCGCGATGCTGGTCCAGGAAAACTGCCGTTCGACCCGATCCCGCGCCTTCGCCGCCATCGCCGCGCGCGTCGCGGCATCGTCGAGCAGCACGTTGACCGCGGCCGCCAGGTCCCGCGAGAACTGCTCGGGATTGCGCGGCTCGACCTCGGTCGCGCTGATCGCCTCCGGCGTGACGAGCAGCCCGGTCTCCCCATGCTCGACGACCTCGGGAATGCCGCCGACTGCTGACGCGACGACCGGCGTCTCGCACGCCATCGCTTCCAGATTGATGATTCCGAACGGCTCGTAGACCGAGGGGCAGACGAAGATCGCCGCGTGTGTATACAACGCGATCACCCGATCCTTGGGCAGCATTTCCTGGATCCAGATGATGTCGTGCGGACTCTGGGCGCGCGCGCGTTCGACCGCCTCCGTCATCTCGCTGGCGATCTCCGGGGTATCCGGCGCCCCGGCGCACAGCACGATCTGAGCCCCGGCGCGGATGTGCCGGATCGCGTTGACCAGATGGATGATGCCCTTCTGGCGGGTGATGCGTCCGACGAACAGCACGAACGGCGCATCGTCGCGAATCCCGTATTGCGCCAGGACGCCGGGATCGGGCCGCGGGCGGTACTGCTCCAGGTCGATCCCGTTATGGATGATCCGCACCCGCTCGGGATCGACGTCATACAGCGACTCGACGTCGCGCTTCATCGCCGCCGACACCGCGACCACGCCGTCGGCGTTCTGATACGCGGTCCGCTCCAGCCAGCTCGACGCGTTGTAGGCGGTGCCGAGCTGCTCCACCTTCCACGGCCGGTGCGGCTCCAGCGAGTGCGTGGTCAGCACCAGCGGCACATCCTGCAGATACTTCACCAGGCAGCCGGCGAAATGGGAATACCAGGTGTGGCAGTGGACGATGTCGAGGTCGGTGGCCATCCCGCTCATCACGAGGTTCTGGGTGAGCGTGTCGAACAACTTGCCATGGCGGGGGTCCGCGGCGGGAATCTTCACCGGCGGCTGCACGCCGTCGACGACCAGGCTCGGCGACCGATCAGCCTGAGTGCCGAACGCCAGCACGCGCACGAAATGGCGCCCCTCCTCGATCGCCGCCAGCTCCCGCGTCAGGTATTCGACGTGGACCCCGGCGCCGCCGTACACGTTCGGAGGATATTCGTTGGTCAGGATCCCGATGCGCATCGGGGGATCATAACTTTGTGGGAGTTTCGGGTCGCTACGCCTCACGCTCCGCTCGCTCGCTCGCGGCAGCCGGGTGCTTTCAGCGGCAAACTGGGTAATTCGATGGCCGGTGAGCTTGTCAGGAGGGCCAGGAGATCAGGAGGAAACCAAAATCTTCTTTCTCCTGACCTCCTGGCCCTCCTGTGATCGCGAGCGTTGCGAACCGCCACGGTCGCCACTCCAAGCGGCCCCGGCGCCTCTCACCGAATGGCGTCACTCACGCCGCCGATAGATCGTTATCGTCGGTCCCGGCCGTTCGACTTGGGCGAAGCCGGAGAACGGCAGGAAGAACGCGTCCTGCTGATCGTAGACGCCGGGCGCGTCGGGTGTGGTCGTGCCGCGGACGGTGTAGACCGGATGGTAGCGCTCCACGGCGAGACGGCGGAGGCCGGGATCGGTGCCGGTGTACTGCGCGAGTGGCGACTCGCCGATCACCAGCCAGTCGGGCGTCAGGCCGGCGGGATGGCCGAACGACTGCGTCTTCGGGTCAAAGCGCCACTCGTGGTACCGAAGCGTCCGCATGTCGAGGCGGGTGTAGTCGCTGCCGGCGTCATGCAGCGTGTGTTCGGGCTGCAGGTGCGGGCCCAGCCAGCGGGCCGCGAGCACGCGCGTATCGGTCCGCGCCAGCGCCAGATCCATCTGCACCGCCGTCGATACCGGCCCCCAGCCGAGGACGAAGACCAGCGCTGCAACCGCCCACCGGTCGCCTTCCCGCCGCCGCGGCGACTCGGCGGGAAGCTTCGACTCGCTGGAAAGCACGCTCAGAACGTGCGCCGCGCCAATCGCCGCGAACAGGCACACGACCGGAACCAGCGGCAGCACATACCGGAAGAACACCGTGTAGCCGCTCCCGATCACCGCGTAATACGCCAGGGCGAAGCTGCCGACGATCAGCGTGTGGTGGAGGTGGCGCCTGAACCCGAACCAGACGCCTGCCAACGCCGCCATGAGCACCAGCGGCCCGCAGCCATAGGGCAGCGATCGGACCGCGTGCGCGTACCATCCCCGGCCAAGCGCGATGGCGTGCCCTTCTGACAGGTGGGTAAGGTCGTAGCTGAAGTCGGCGGCGAACGCCGGAAAGTCGAGGACGGCAAAGGGCGTGGCGATGACGAACCCGGCCAGCATCGCGCCGCCGAACGCGAACGACGGCGTCACCGAGCCCCATCGTCGAGTCGCCCACGACCACGATCCGTCAGTCGTCGATCGCCACAGCAGCACCTGGGCGACGATCATCGAGACGGCGACCAGGGCGGCGTTGTACTTGGTCGACGTCGCCAGTCCGCCGAGCAGCCCGGCGATGGCGAACCGCCGGTACGTCGTTCGAGCCTCTCCCTGCCACTGCCCCGTCGTATGCCGCCGCCAGGCACGCGAGACTCATCGCCAGCAGCAGCGTCATCAGGACGTCGGTCATCGCGAAATGCGAGTCGCGAACGTGCAGGGGCGCCACCGCGAGGAACCCGGCGGCCAGCAGCCCGGCCCTGTCCCCGGCGATGCGGCGCGTGAGGCGGAACACCGGGACCGTGGTGAGCGCGCCGGCCAGCGCCACCACGACCCGCGCCGCGATCAGTGCGGTCCCGAGCGGCAGCGGCTCGATCCCGATCAGACTGCGAACGTTGGAGACGATGCCGAGGACCGCGGCAAAGAGATAGAAGGTGAGCGACGGCCAATGGAAGAAGTGCGGATTGAGGTCACCGGCGAGCACGCCGACCGCGCCGCTGATCGCCTGCGCCTCGTCCGGCCGCGCGTAGGGATACGGCAGCCCGAACCAGACCGGAAACAGCCGCAACGCCGCGGCGAGCAGGACGATTGCCCACAACCAGCGCGTCGGCGTCATTCTGCCGACTGATTGTAGTTAAGAACTGACGCTGTCCGCGGTTCGCGGTTCGGGGGTTCGCGGGTTCGGGGCGCTCGGGGGTTCGGGGCCTGAAGGCCCCGCCCTCCAGAGATCAGCTGCCAGTTAGAGGCCAGCTGCCGCTGGGACAGGCACCAACCGCTGGGATTACCCGACCGCCCGAACCCGCGCACCGCGCACCGCGAACCCGCGCCTTACCGCACCCCGACCCGCTTGCGCCACTCGGCGTGGAACGCCTCGGGCGGCACATTGAGCGTGCCGAGCGCTTGATCGACGGTGTGGCCGGTGCCCACCATCTGCAGGAACAGCCCCAGATTCGGACCGAGCCGCTCGGTCAGAATCTGCGCGGCCACGGCGCTCTCCGCGTAGGCGACGAGTGCCTCGCGTCCATCGAGGTGGCCGAATCCGTCGGCCAGATCCTCGAGCCGGAAGATCTCGCGGCTCTCGCTCAGCACCCGGCGTACCCAGCTGCGGTCGGTCGACTCCAGCACGCTGGCCAGCCCTTCGTTCACCCAGGTCGGCACGTTGCGCGGAGCGGCATGCTGGATGATGGCGTGCACCAGCTCGTGGCGCACCACCCGATCGAGCGCGCCCGGGGTGCGCATCGCGCCGCCCACCGCGAGCCGGATCCGTCCGTCGAATTCACCACCCGCCCATGCCGGCGCCCGCGTCACGTCCTGAAACTGCTTGTTGGTGTAGAGCACCACCATCAGCGTGTCGCTGGGATAGCTGTTCAGGGTCTTGCCGATGCTCCAGTACGCCGATTCGAGCACTTGCTCGACCCGCGCGCCGAGCGCCTGCTGCTGTGCCCCCTCGAACAGCACGCGAAAGCGCACGCCGGTCCGCTGGTCGAACCCCGCGTGCAGCGTCGATTCCTTCCGCCACTGTTCGAGCTGCCGTCGGATGCCCGGATCGCGCGGCGCGAGCGCCGCCGCCTTCTCCATCGAGCGGATCGCCAGGTCGAGGTCGCTGTTGGCATACGCGACGGTCCCGAGCAGTGCCGCCGCCTGCGCGAAGTCGGCGTTGAACTCCAGCGCCTTCTTCAAGGACGAAATCGCCGCGTCGTTCCGGCCGAGCGCATACGCCGCCCACCCGGCGCCGAAGTGCAGGATCGGATCGCGCGGGCTCCGCTCGATCGCCTCACGGAACAGTCCGGCGGCGCGGCCCGCGTCCCCGGCATTGAGCGCGGTCCAGGCCTCCGGTGCAGGCATTTCCTGCGCGAACGCGTTCCAGCTGGTACCCAGAATCGTCAGGGCGAGCACGAAGCCCGAGAACAGCCGCGCGGCTGGCGGTCGAACACTCATGCCGACGGCAGGGCAAGGAATGTTCCGCGCAAAAGCACCAGGTTTCGCCGAGTGCGGCGGCACTCGCTCGACGCAAGGATTACGGTTGTGGTCCCGGCCGCACGTTTATTGGGATCACGCCGCCCAACCCCGATGCCGCGGAACAACGGGACGCTTGGAGTGGCGACCGAGACAACCCGCCACGCCCGCGATCACAGGAGGGCCAGGAGATCAGGAGAAAGAAATTTTTGGTTTCCTCCTGAATTCCTGGCCCTCCTGTAAAAGCGCGCCGGCCCCCGAACCACCCAGTGTGCCGCTGAAAGCAAGCCGCTGCCGCGAGCGACTGGGGAGTTGATCCGCGACGCCTATCGCGTCGCGATCCGAACCGTCGTGCCCCACGGATCGACGGCGGAGGTCGCGCCGCCGTCTCGCTCCACCGCGTAACCGGCGGCCACGAGACTCTCCCCCGCCGCCGTCACCTCCGCCGCGGACGGCAGCAGCACGGTCCACGACAGCAGGCGGGCGTCGTCATCGGTCGCCGGGGGCCCGGACGACCAGGTGTTGGTGGCGAGGTGATGGTGATACCCGCCGGCGGACATGAACAGAGCGCCGGGGAAATTCCAGACGACTTTGTCGAGGCCGAGACCCTGGTGGTAGAAAGCGGCGCCGATCGCAAGGTCGCCGACGCTCAGATGGACGTGCCCCATCACCGTGCCGCCCGGCATGCCGGTCCAGGGGGCCGTGCCGCCCGCCGCCAGCACGCTGCGAATGTCCAGGCGGTCGGTGGTCATGTAGAGCTCTCCGCTCTCGAGCCGCGTCCAGGTCGATCGCGGCCGATCCGCGTAGACCTCGATGCCGAGTCCGTCGGGATCGCTCAGATAGATCGACTCGCTGACCGCGTGGTCGGCGCTGCCGGCATACTCCCCCAACCCGCCGAGGTGCCGCACGAACCGGCCGAGCGAGGGGCGATCCGGCAACAGGATCGCGAAGTGGTACAGCCCGAGACGCCCACCGGGAGGCACCGGCCTGGCGTCCGCCCGCTCGTGGAGCCAGACCAGCGGCTCCTCCTCCCCTTCCACTCCCAGCGCGGCCACACCGGTGCCGCCGGGTCGCGGCAACGGCCGCAGCCCGATCACCCGCTCGTAGTACTCGATGGACCGCGCCAGGCTTCGCACCTGCAGCCGCACCGGCCCGAGGTGGGTCGACTCAGGCAGGCGGTAGCCAGGGGCAGGGCTGCCGATCACTGAAAGAGCTGCGGCACGAACTCGTTGAGATAGTCGCGCCAGTTGATCCAGGTGTGCCCGCCCGCCGTCTCCTTGAACACCGGCGTGAAGCCGTGCTTCTTGAGCATGTCGACCGTCGCCTGCGTCGTCGTGATCAGGCCGTCGTCTTTGCCGGTCGCGAACCACAGGAGCTTGACGCCCTTCTTGAGCGACGGATTGTCGAGCATCTTGGCGTGGGTGGTCTCCCATTCGGAGGCCAACATCGCGGGCGGTCCACCGCCGCGGCCGGCGCCGGCCGGCGCAGGCGCCGCGGCCGGGGGTGTCGCCGGCGCAGCGGGCGCCGCACCGCGGCCGCCCGGTCCGGTCATCCCGGGGAAGGCGCCGAGGAGGCCCGAGCTGTAGACGCCGATATAGGCATATCGATCGAGATGCGGAAAGGCGACCTGCAGCGTGTGATTGCCGCCCATCGAGAGCCCGGCGATCGCCGTGTTGGCGCGATCGGTCAGCACCCGATAGTGCCTCTCGACGTAGGGCTGCACGTCGGTGTTGAAGTCGTTGACGAACTCCTCGGTGCCGCTGCGTCCGCCGGTTCCGCCCGGCCCCCTGCGGGTATGCCCGTGCGGCTATTCACGAGCGGCCCTCTTTGCACGAGGCTCACACCGCGAGAACCTCACGGTTCTTCTTCCGCGCGCGGCTGTAGGCCGTCGCCGCGGCGATGACGTGGCAGATCCATCCGAGCATGCCGCCGGTGCCGATCCACATCCCGGGCGTCACGATCAGCCAGAAGATCGCCCTGAGGAAGTCGCCGTTGTAGATCTGCCCCAGACCGGGGATCAGCGCACTCAACACCGCGGCGACCCCGGGACTCTTCACGTCAGCCATTTGCTGCCACTCCTTTGCAGGACCGAACGTCAACACTGATTATCGCGCAGCCGCGATATCGTGGTGACGCGTGAGCGAGACGTCATGTGATGTGCTGATTATCGGGGCCGGGGCGGCCGGTCTGGCCACCGCGATCTTCACTCGCAGGCGCAGCCCCTCGCTTCGCGTCCTGCTCGTCGACGGCGCGAAGATGCCCGGCGCGAAAATCCTGGTCAGCGGGGGCGGACGCTGCAACGTCACCAATCGAATCGTGACCGAGCGCGACTATTGGGGCGGACCGTCCGCGATCGTTCGACGCGTGCTGCGCGCGCTGCCGGTCGACGACACGGTGCGGTTCTTCGAAGCCGCCGGCGTAGCGCTGCACGAGGAGCACGACGGCAAGCTGTTTCCCGATTCCAACCGCGCTCGAGACGTGCTCGACGCGCTGCTCCGGCAGGCCGGCATCTGCGGCGTCGAGCGCCAGTGGCCACGTCGTGTTTCCACGATCGTCCGCCGCGGCCAGCACCTGGTCGCGACGACGGATGACGGAGTCATCGCCGCGGCTCGCATCGTCATCGCCACCGGCGGACAGTCGCTGCCGAAGACCGGAAGCGATGGCGCCGGCTTCCAGATCGCCAGGGCGCTGGGTCACACTCTCGTCCCTCCCACGCCGGCGCTGGCTCCTTTGCTACTGCTTGCAGACGGGGGCGCTGAGCCCGGATCTGCCATGCATGTGGCGCTGTCGGGTGTCGCGGTCGATGCCACGCTCACGATATGGATCGACGGCCGGGCGGCGGTGCGCCTGCACGAGGCGTTGCTGTGGACCCACTTCGGCATCAGCGGTCCGGTCGCGCTGAACGCCTCGCGTCATTGGCTCCGAGCCACAGTCGAGCAGCAGCCGGTCACCGTGACCGCGAGCTTCGTGCCCGATGCGAGCTACGACGACGTCGAGCGGTTGTGGCTGGAGCGTGCGCGCGACAAACCGCTGACGACGGTCGGCACGACGCTCGCGACGCTGGTGCCCGCGTCGCTCGCCGCCGCCATGCTGCAGCGCCTGACCATCGATCCGGCCCTCCCGCTCGCCGAGCTGCGCCGCGACGACCGCCGCCGTCTGACCCGCGGGCTCACGGAGTGGCCACTCCTTGTGTCCGGATCGCGCGGATACAACTACGCCGAGGCGACCGCGGGCGGTGTGGACCTTCGCGAGATCGACCCGAAAACGATGGAGTCGCGGAAGTGTCCCGGCCTGTATCTCGTCGGCGAGGTGCTGGATGTCGACGGACGCATCGGCGGCTTCAACTTCCAGTGGGCGTGGTCGAGCGCGGCCGCTGCGGCGTCGTCGCTGGCGCACCCGCTGAGCTCCTGACAGTCATTCAGCTCGTCCGTGCCCGAGCAGCTGACCTGCCAACGTTGCGCTCTTTGAGGGAAGTCGGCCCACCGCCGCGCGCTTGCGCGCGATCTGGTGGGCAAACTTCGCACCCTGATCAGGAGCGAAGGTTGGCTTGCCAGCCGTAGCTCTCTCGTCATTGACCATGAGCGAAGGTTGGTACGGTTATCGCAATACCAGCTTCGGAGGAAGTCAATGAACACAATATTGGTCCGACGCACCGCGCTGGCCATCGTTGTCGGTGTCGCGACCATCGGGACCATCGGGACCATCTCTGCACAGGGCCGACCATCTTCAGCCCGGAGCCGGGCGCCGATGCGCTTCGCAGCCCTGGATGTGAACAAGGACGGCGTGATCACACGCAGAGAGTGGAACGGCAGCGATCGGTCCTTCGAGGTGCACGACTGGAATCAGGACGGCATCCTGTCGGGCGAGGAGGTTCGTCAGGGCGCCACCCGCCGAACGAGCGACGGCCAGCCCACCGGCTCGACCGGTCGGTACTTCGACGACTGGACGGCTCGAGGCTTCCTGGCCCTCGATCGCAACCGCGACAACCGAGTCTCGCGCGAAGAGTGGCAATCCGACGTCGAGACGTTCCGGCGAGCCGACGCCAACCGCGACGGCCTCCTTTCGCGGCCGGAGTTTCTCGGCGAAGACACCCCGGACGTCAACTCGAGACCCCGCCCCGATCCTGACGACCGTCTCGACGACCGCGACGGGTATCGCGATCGCTTCGACAGTCTGGACACGAACGACGACAGCCGCATCTCGCGCGCGGAATGGACCGGCACGGCCGAGCGGTTCGCGGTGCTCGACATCAACCGCGATGCGGTCCTGACCCGGCAGGAGCTCGGCGGACCGCAGGCGGGACCGCGGACAGAGACCCGGACCGAGGCGTGGACGCAAGGCCACAACCGAGGCATCACCGAAGGACGCCAGGCCGGCAAGGAAGATCGCTCGCGCAACACGTGGGATCTCGAGGGCCAGCGCGAGCTCGAAACCGCGGATTCTGGCTACGAGCCCCGCTTCGGCGTGAAGACCGACTATCAGGCCGGCTATCGCGAGGGATTCCGCCTCGGCTACGGCGAGGGCTACGGACGGCGGTAGTTGAGGATCAGCGGGGCGATGAACCCCGGCGTGACAAGGGAGAAGTGAGAACTCACGCGTCACCTTTACGGCAGACGCGCGATGAGCTCCTCGGTCATCGCGTGCAGCCGCTGCGGAATGCCGGCGATCCAGGCGGTGCCGACCACGCCGATCGTCCACGCTGCTGCCGCTCGCATCACGTTTCCCGGTGCGGGCGGCAATGGCGGCTCGGAGATCAGCCGCCGAACGCGCGTTTCGAGCAGGACGGGATGATGGAACGCACTCCAACCCGAACCCCAGGCCGGCTCCCCGGCACACCCGAGCCGCGCGACTTTGACCAGCGCAGCGGCCAGCCTGGTGGCCCGAACCGGGCTGCCTGCCACGGCCGCCGCGTCGGCCAGACATTCGGCCTCCCCCTCCCATAACCGCTCCAACCGGCGAGCCGGCTGCGACCAGCCGAAAAAGTCGGGAGCACAGTGCATCAGGATCCGTGACAGGTTGTCACGCGCGTGCTGATGCGCCCGCTCGTGCGCCACCGCCAGCTCCAGCTCCACCGGGGTCAGCACCTGACGCGCGCGCGAGCCAATCAGAATCGTCGGACGCACGATGCCGGCGAGCGTGATGCCGCGCAGACCCCGCACCTCTCTCAGCCGCGTCCGTCCGTGCCGCAATTCGCGGGACAGCGGCAGCGCGGTCAGCCGCGAGGTCGCGCGCATCGCCGAGACCCATCGGAGGGCGCTCACCAGCAGCAGCGCGAGTCCGAGGCCGGCGAGCGTCAGCGGCACCACACCGATGCGCTCGTCGGTGCGGGCGGGTTCGAGCCAGGCGTGCGCCGGCAGGAACAGCGTTCCTGCAATCATCAGCGACGCGGCGGCGGGCGCGAGGCGCACCGCGAGCAGCCGGCGGGCCCGCCACGCATCGGCGTCGAGCCGATCGTGAAACAGCCCCGACGCCGCGAGGGCCACCAGCGACACGACGGCATTGATGGCGGCAAACCAGGCCAGCGCCAGAACCGGGACCGTGATCTCCCCGCCGATGCCGCTCACTCGCGTGCCTTTCGGGCCGCTCTGCCGACGCTGCGCCGCTTCTCGCGGATGAGCGCGTCGAGCTCGTCGAGCAGCGCCTCGTCATGTTCGGCAACGACGTCGACCAGATTCGAGAGCAGCGGACCGGCGCGGCTGGTCTCTTCGAGAAAGCCCGTGAGGAGTCCGGCCGTCACCGCGGCTTCGACCTGGGCACGCGAATGCGCGGCGCTGTAGTGAAACGCGCGTCCCCGCCGGACGCGGCACACGAAGCCTTTCTTGAACAGCCGATCAAGGGTGGTCATCACCGTGGTGTAGGCGGGCGTCCGCGGCAGCCGCTGCTGCACGTCGCGCACGCTGGCGGCCGCGACCTGCCACATGATCTCCATCACGTCGCGCTCGAGGTGTCCGAACGCCGCGCGAAGTGGATCCCGCCCGCGACCCAGCCACGCCGGACGCCACAGCCCGTTGAACATGTTGCCGAAGTATCCGGCGGGCCCGCGAGCGTGTCAACGATTGGCGTGCGGATTGCGAGCGGGGAGCGAGTACGCTTGAGCCACGGCGGCATCGGTGTCGGCCGATGCGATGACAAGGATGAGGTGACTTCGGTGACGAATCTCAGGGGCCGGAAACCGCGCCGGCTCACCCCCGAAGAACGGAAATCGCTCACTCACGGCGACTTCTGGATCCCGGACGAGGAACGTGCCGTCTACAAGCGAGCGCTCGAGGCGGTGAACGCCGCCGGCGTTCCCTATGTAGTCGCAGGCGCGTATGCGATTTACGAGCACACCGGGATTTACCGGAAGACCAAGGATCTCGATCTGTTCTTCCAGCCGTCGGCGGTGACCGCGGCGGCGCGGGCGTTGCGGAACGCCGGGTTCGTCACCCGGCTCGAGGATCAGCACTGGCTCGCCAAGGCCACGCTTGGCGAGTACTTCGTCGACCTGATTTATGGCATGGGCAACGGGATCGCCTTCATAGACGAGGGCTGGATCGAGCAGGCCCATACCAGCATCCTGGCGGCGACACCGGTGCGAATCGCACCGGCGGAAGAGCTGATCTGGCATCGCCTGTTCATCAGCGAGCGCCATCGCCACGACGTGTCGGACATTCTTCACCTGATCCTCTGCGTCGGCGACGCCCTGGACTGGAAGCGACTGGTGGAACGCACCGGTCCGAACTGGCCGCTGCTCCTCGCCCAGCTCACGACGTTCAGCTATGTCTACCCTGGCTACCGCAGCAATGTCCCGTCGTGGGTCTACGAACAGCTGTTCGAGCGGGCGCGGACCGAGCTCACCGCGGACGCGGAGGACACCGACTTCACCCGGGGCCCTCTGATCTCGCGCTTCAGCTTCAGCATCGACGTGCGCGAGTGGGGCTTCCACGACCCTCGCAGCGAGCTCGTACGGCAGGCACGCAACCATCCCGAGGTCCGCGCCATCGCCGAGGCCGACGTGTGGGACGAGCGCGGCGAGGATCGCCCGGGTCCGGACGATCGCGCCGAGGGGCGCGAAGACGCCGCCTATCTCGCCTAGTCCCCTGGAAGCGAGCGTGGCCTCCAGCTTCTATCGCCCGCAGCTCGCCCGGCTGGTCAAGCAGGCCCCCGAGGGGAACGACTGGCTGCACGAGATGAAGTACGACGGCTACCGCATCGGGTGCCGGGTCCGGGGGCAGTCGGCCACGCTGGTCACACGCACCGGGAAGAACTGGTCGTCCGCGTTTCCGGCGGTGGCGGAAGCGGCGGCCGCGCTCGGCACGCGCGACGCGATTCTGGACGGTGAGGTCGCCGTGGTGATGCCGGATGGGCGCACCAGCTTCCAGGCGCTGCAGAACGCGTTCGGCGGCGGGTCGGCGCGCGGTCTCAGGTACTTCGTGTTCGACCTGTTGTCGCTCGACGGGGTCGACCTGCGCCGCCAGCCGCTCGAAGACCGTAAGGCCGCACTCGCGGGGCTGATCGGCAAGACCCGGAGGGCGGCGGTCATCCAGTTCGCGGATCACGTCGCCGGTCATGGCGCCGAGCTGTTCGAGCAGGCCTGCCGGCTGAGGCTCGAAGGCATCATTTCCAAGCGGCGGTCCGCGCCGTATGTGGCGGGCCGCGGCGATACCTGGGTCAAGACCAAGTGCGCGCTGCGCCAGGAATTCGTGATCGGGGGCTTCACCGAGCCTGAAGGCAGCCGTCAGGGAATCGGCGCGCTGCTGATCGGCTATTACGACGAATCGGAATCGCTGGTCTTCGCCGGCAAGGTCGGCACCGGGTTCTCGATCGCGGTGGCGCGCGATCTGCGGCGGCGGCTGGAGGCGATCGAGCGGCGGACGTCGCCCTTCGCGCCCCCGCTACCCGCTGCGGTGCGGCGCCGCGCCCACTGGGTCCAGCCGAGGCTGGTCGGCGAGGTGACGTTCACCGAATGGACCAACGACGGACGCATCCGTCACCCGTCGTTCCAGGGTCTGCGCCGCGACAAACCCGCACGGGCGGTGGCCCGTGAACGTGCCGCGCCGGTGGCCGCGGTGCCCAGACGATTCGGAGACCTGAAGCTCTGAAGCCCTGGGCGCGCCAGACGTTTGTCCCTTCTGCCTTATCCCTTTTCCCTTGTCGGCGACACTTTTTCAGCAGACTGTTAAGCCGTGCAGGCAAACGCCTGCCGAATCGGACAGACGGTTGAAGGAGTGGCGATGAACGACAAGCGTGCCCGGCTCGAACCGCCGGACATCAGTGAGCACGGGGGCCTCAAGGACGGACAGCGGCAGCGATCGGACGAACGGTTGTTCATGCAACTGCTGGCGTTCACCAATTGCCGGGACACGGCAGCCGTGAGCGGTCAACTGGCCGGACCGGATTCGAGTCGGTGCTCTACGAGGATCTCAACGATCCGAAAGGGATCGCGCTGGTCACGCTCAGTCCGGATCCGAACATCTTCGTCGACGCGGTCCGGCCGGCCTTGAACACCGGCCCCCTCGCCGCACTGACCCTTCGTCCGGAGCTCACCATGTTCGGGCGCACCTATTCCCTCGGCTACGAGCCGGACCTGCGCTCGACGCTGCTGGACCGCCCGCGGCGGACGGTGCTCAATCCGGACTGGCCCTGGGGGGTGTGGTATCCGTTGCGCCGGAATGGCCGCTTCGCGCAGCTGTCTCCTGAAGAGCAGCGGACGATTCTGGCCGAACACGGCGAAATCGGGATGCGGTTCGGCGCCGCCGACTACGTCCACGACGTCCGACTCGCCTGTCACGGGCTGGATCGCGACGACAACGACTTCGTCATCGGACTGATCGGAAAGGCGCTGTTCCCGCTGTCGGCGGTCGTGCAGGCCATGCGAAAGACCCAGCAGACCTCGTTGTACCTCGACCGCCTCGGGCCCTTTTTCGTCGGCCGGGCGGTCTGGCAGACGCCGCTCGAGGCGCCGCCGACTTGAGGTAATCTGCTGAGCATGACCACAGAAGACGAGCGCGACGCGGCGGCGGCGCGCGTCACCGACCTCATCGGTGAATTGAAGAAGCGGCCCGGCGCGGAGACTGCCAGGATGGTCGAGGAGTGCGAGGCACTCGTGCGCGCGGTGAACGCCTTTCACATGGAAGGCATCCGGTTTCGGATCTACAACGTCGACCGGCTGCTGTTGCAGCATGCGGCCGCGCTCCCGGCAGAGCCGCGTACTCTTCTTGAAGAGGCACGCCGCCACCTGGAGGCGGCCGGGTTCCACACCCGCTCACACCAGTCGCCGGTCTAGTGTCGCCTGCCGGCGACTACGGCCGCGCTCGCATAAGTGCGATCGAGGCGGTAAAATCAGGTATCCCATGGCAAACCTGACGCACCTTTCGGATCTGGATATGCTCGAGGCCGCCATTGTTGAGTCCCTCGACCGCCCGGTACTCCTGTTCAAGCACAGCCGGACCTGCGGGATCAGCTGTGAAGCCTTCGATGAGCTGCAGGCCCATGTCGCCGAACACTCCGGCACAGCCGCTTCTTATAAGGTGATTACCGTGCAGAGCCACCGCCGGCTGTCCGACAGCGCCGCGGAACGGTTCGGCATCCGCCACGAAACGCCCCAGGCCATCCTGCTCAAGGACGGCCGTCCGGTGTGGAACGCGTCGCACTTCCGCATCACCGCCGACGCGCTGACGCGCGCCATTTCGTGACAGCCGGTTCTTTGTAGGGCGGAGCCTTCCGCCGTCGCCAAAGCTATGGCAGACCACCGTAGCCTTGGCGAAGGGGTCAGACCCCGCCAACAAATCGTCGCCACCGCCACATCAACCGGCTCCAGCCCGAACAACTCGACGACGCCCGCGTTCGGCTCGGGCGATGGCAAGCGATCGGGGTTGAACCAGATCGCCGTGATCCCCGCCGCCCGTGCGCCGATCACGTCAGCGGCCCACGAATCGCCGACCATCACGACCTCGTCGGGCCGGCACTCCAGCCGCTCGAGCGCGATCTGAAAGATGCGGGGGTCGGGCTTCGACATGCCCGCCTCCTCCGACACGACCAGCACGTCAACGTACGTGTCGAGCTCGCAGTGCCGCAGCTTGCCGCGCTGTTCCTCCAGCAGATTGTTCGACACGATGCCGATCCGCGCGAGCGGCTTGACCGCCGCGAGCAGCGCGGCCGCGCCGGTCACGGGCCGCCTGATCCGAACGTAGCCGCGGCGATACGTTTCCGCGGCTTCCGCGATCGTTCGATCGTCGGGCGCCTCGCCCACCGCCGCGAACAGGCGGCGGAAGCGCTCCTGACGGGCCTGCTCCAGCGGCAGCTCGCCTGACGTCACCTTCGGGTGCAGCTCCTCGAGGAACGACGCGTGCAGCCGCTCGACCTCCGCGAACGGGCGGCCGCGCAATACCTCGTACCCCTCGTGCAGCATCGTCAGCGCGGTCCGCGCGCAGACGCGATGGTCGAAGAGCGTGTCGTCGAGATCGAAGAGAATCGCGCGGAGCACTACAGAGAGCGGGGCTGATGTCAAGCCCCGCGTGTCAAGGGAGAAGGCAGAAGGGAATAGGGAGAACTTACGGCGTTAGGCTTCAGACGTTCTGGCCGAAGAGGACTGTCTCACCGCGACATTATATGAAGCGGTCATCTCTGCGGGACGCGCGCGGACTTTGATAGACTGACCCGATGCCGGCGCCAGCGGTGGTGATCGCCGCTTCGAATCTGATGCCGTCCCTGCGCGACCGCCTGGCGGACGACGGTGAGTTGGTGGTATTTCCTGACACGGAACCGATCCAGGCGCTGCAGGCGATCCTGGAGCACCGGCCGACGCTGATCGTCCTCGAACGGTTGTTCG
This sequence comes from uncultured Acidobacteriota bacterium, assembly GCA_963717745.1. Taxonomy (GTDB): domain Bacteria; phylum Acidobacteriota; class Vicinamibacteria; order Vicinamibacterales; family 2-12-FULL-66-21; genus JACCXG01. Next base: position 357,975 of record CAVQXJ010000025.1, on the reverse strand, counting down.
CTGCCACGCCGCGCGGCGCCGCGCTGATCAACCGCATCAAGAACGATCCGCAACTCGCACACTCCGAAGTGCGCGTGATGTCGCATTCGGGCGACTACCGCCGCACCGTCGCGAAGCCGACGGCTGCCCCGCCACCCGAGGCCCCGGCACCCGAGCCCGCGGCTCCGGCTGCCGGAAGCAGCGCGGTCGCGACCGAAGCGCTCCCCGCGGCGGCCGTGGCGGCCGAACCGCCGCCCCGTCCGCTCGACTGGCACGGCACGCGGCGCGCGCCCCGGCATCGGCTGCGCCAGGGCGTCGAAATCCAGCTCGATGGCAACCCGGTGCTGGTGGTCGACCTGTCGCAGGTCGGCGCGCAGGTGGTATCGCAGACGATTCTGCGCCCCAACCAGAAGGTGCGCGTGAGCGTGCCCAACGACGACTTCGTCATGCGCTTCCGCGGCTCGATCGCCTGGGCCAAGTTCGAGCTGCCCGACCCGAGCTCCCCACCCCGCTACCGCGCCGGCATCGAGTTCACCGACGCCGACGGACGCGCGGTCGAAGCCTACTGCGCGAAGAACAAAGCCCACTAGCCCGGTCGCGGTTCGCGGGTTCGCGGGTTCGCCTCAATCCCCAAATCGGTCCCGAGAGCGCGGCAGGCGGTTCGCGGAGGGACGCGTGAGCGGGCGGGACGTGATCACGCAGAACGCGCCTGCAGCGTGATGGCCGCGCTGGGTTGGGGACCCAGCGCGGGTCGCCGCCGACGGTGCGGAAGGCGCGTTGTTCCCCGCCCGCGTTAGCGGCCCCGGAGCGAATTGCCTGTCGCGTGATCTCAGCGATCGCGCAGAGCCGCTGATGGGCTCACTCGCGGCCGAACCAGCCGGCGGCGATCGAGCCGTCGCGGATGATCGTGTCTTCACGCGCCGAGCCGGTCGACAGCACCGCCGCGGGCACGCCGGTGATGGCTTCGACGCGGGCGATGTAGGCCTTGGCCTCGCTCGGCAGATCCTCGTAGACGCGCACCCCGGCGGTCGGGGCGCTCCAGCCGGCGAGCGTTTCGTACACGGGCTCGCACGCGGCGAACTGCGCCAGGTCGCCCGGCATCTCTTCGATCACCGAGCCGCGCACGCGGTAGCCGGTGCACACCTGCAGCTCGGGCAGTCCGTCGAGGACGTCGAGCTTGGTGAGCGCCAGCGCGTCGAGCCCGTTCACCCGCACCGCGTACCGCACCGCGACCGCGTCGTACCACCCGCAGCGCCGTGGCCGGCCGGTAACCGCACCGAACTCCTGGCCGCTCTCGCGCAGCCGGTTGCCGAGCTCGCCGGTCAGCTCGGTAGGCAGCGGTCCTTCGCCGACGCGTGTGGTGTACGCCTTCGCCACGCCCAGCACACCGTCGATGGCACGGGTCCCGACGCCGAGGCCGGTGCACACGCCGCCGATGGTCGCATTGGACGACGTGACGTACGGGTAGGTGCCATGGTCGATATCGAGCAGCGTCCCCTGCGCGCCTTCGAACATGATCGACTTCCCCGCCGCCCGCGCCTTCGCCAGGAACACCGAGACGTCGGTGACCCATCGGCCCATGCGCTGCCACGCCCGCCCCAGCTCGTCGAGGACGTGCTGCGAGTCCATGGTGGACTCCTTGATCAGGCGATTGCGCGCATCGACGTTGTGGCGGACCGCCTCGGCCAGCGATTGCGGGTTCGCGAGATCGCCGACCCGCACCCCTCGTCGCGCAATCTTGTCCTCGTAGGCCGGACCGATCCCGCGCGAGGTGGTGCCGATCTTCCGCTCGCCGCGCCGCGCCTCGCTGAGCAGGTCGAGCTCGCGGTGATACGGCAGGATCAGATGCGCCTTGTCGCTGATCAGCAGCCGGTCGCCCACCGCAATGCCGGCGCTCTCCAGCTCGTCGATCTCGGCGAAGAGCGCCTGGGGGTCGATCACCACGCCGTTGCCGATGACGCAGGTGACGCCGGCGTGGAGGATGCCGGACGGCAGGAGGCGCAGGACGAACTTCCGTCCGTTGGCATACACGGTATGGCCGGCGTTGTGGCCTCCCTGGTAACGGGCGACGATCGAAAAATTGGGCGTCAGCAGATCGACGATCTTGCCCTTACCTTCGTCGCCCCACTGTGCGCCGAGCACGGCGATGTTCATAAGAGGTCTATTGTACCGAATATGAACGCGAGACAGATTCTCTTCGACGGCGCGTCGTTGACGATCGCCGACCTCTGCGCGATTGCCGACGGCGACGCCACGGTCGGCTTGTCGGCGCAGGCGGCCGCCCGGATCGACGCCTCGCGCGCGGTCGTCGATCGTCATGCGCGCGACGAGCGGCCGATGTACGGCATCAACACCGGCTTCGGCGCCCTGGCCGAGACCGCCATTCCGCGCGATGCGCTCGACACCCTGCAGCTGAACCTGCTGCGCAGCCACGCCGCCGGCGTCGGCGATCCCCTCCCGGCCCGCGCCGTGCGCGCGACCATGGCGCTGAGGGCCAACGTGCTGGCCAAGGGCTTCTCGGGCATCCGGCGCACGACGGTCGAACACCTGCTGGCGCTGATCAACGCCCGCGTCCATCCGGTCGTGCCCAGCCGGGGGTCGGTCGGTGCGAGCGGCGATCTCGCGCCGCTGGCCCACCTGTCGCTCGTGATGATCGGCGAGGGCGCGGCGACCGTGGGCGACGCGGACGTTCCGAGCTCAGGGGCCGCAGCGCTCGCCGCCGCCGGACTCGCGCCGGTCCACCTCGAGGCCAAGGAAGGGCTGGCGCTGATCAACGGCACGCAGCCGTCGACCGCGATTGCCGCGCTGGCGCTGGCCGACCTGATGCGGCTCGCGCGGGCCGCGGACATCGCGGTCGCGCTGTCGATCGACGCGTTGCGCGGATCGGTGCATCCATTCGAGGCGCGCATCCACGACGCCCGGCCCCACGACGGCCAGCGGCGCTCGGCGGCCAACGTGCGGCGGCTGCTCGAGGGCAGCGCCATCAACAAGTCGCACGAGAAGTGCGGCCGGGTGCAGGATGCGTACTCGCTGCGCTGCGCCGCGCAGGTTCACGGCGCGGCGCGTGATGCGCTCGACTTCATTGGACGGAGCCTGACCATCGAGGCCAACGCCGCGACCGACAATCCGATGGTGTTCGCCGACGGCGACGAGATCGTGTCGGGCGGCAACTTTCACGGGGCGCCGGTGGCGATGGCCGCGGACCTGCTGGCGATCGCCGCGGCGCAGTTCGCCACCATCAGCGAGCGGCGGTCGGACCGCCTGGTCAATCCGGCGTTGAGCGACCTGCCGGCGTTCCTGACGCCGAACAGCGGTCTGCAATCCGGCTACATGATGGCGCAGGTCACCGCGGCCGCCTTGACCTCGGAGATCAAGACGCTCGCGCACCCGGCGAGCGTCGACACCATTCCGACCTCGGCCAATCGCGAGGACCACGTCAGCATGAGCATGGGCGCGGCGCTCAAAGCCGAGCGCGCGGTCGCGCTCGCGATCCGCGTGGTGGCGATCGAGATCCTGTGCGCGTGCCAGGCGCTCGATCTGCTGGCGCCGCTGGTCACCTCGCCGCTGCTGCAGCGGGTCCATGCGCACGTGCGATCGATCGTACCGTCGCTCACCGACGACCGCTCGTCGTCTCCCGACATCGAAGCGATCGCGGCGATGATCGCGCGTGGCACCTTGGAGATCTCGTGCGACGAAGAAGTCAAGTAAGAAATTTTCAGTTTCAGTTTGACAACGCCCTCGTACGTTTTTAGATTGCTACCTCCGATTGCCGCGCCTGCGACATGAACACCCTCCATCGACAAGTCAGCGCGCCTCGTGGCGCGACGATCTCCTGCAAGGGGTGGCCGCAGGAAGCCGCGCTGCGGATGTTGATGAACAACCTCGACCCGGCCGTCGCCGAACGCCCCGACGATCTCGATCGTCTACGGCGGCTCGGGCCGCGCGGCGCGCAGCTGGCCGGCCTACGACGCGATCGTCGACACGCTGCGCCGCCTCGAGCACGACGAGACGCTCATCGTGCAGTCGGGCAAGCCGGTCGCGGTGTTCCGCACTCATCCATGGGCGCCGCGCGTGCTGATCGCGAACGGGCTGCTGGTCCCGGCCTGGGCCACGTGGGACATCTTCCGCGATCTCGAAGACCGCGGCCTCACGATGTACGGGCAGATGACCGCCGGCAGCTGGATCTACATCGGCACCCAGGGCATCCTGCAGGGCACCTACGAAACGCTCGCCGCGGTGGCGAGGCGCCACTTCGGCGGCGACCTGCGGCGCCGGGTGGTGGCGACCGCCGGCCTCGGCGGTATGGGCGGCGCCCAGCCGCTCGCGGTCACGATGAACGGCGGCATCGCGCTGGTGGTCGAAGTCGATCCGCAGCGGATCGAGCGCCGGCTGCGCACCGGCTACGTGGACGAGCACGTCACCACCCTCGACGAGGCGCTGGCCCGCATCGAGCAGTGGCGGACGGACGGCACCGCGCGATCGGTGGCGCTCGAAGCCAATGCGGCGGTGGTGTTCCCGGAGCTCGTGCGCCGCGGGTTCACCCCCGACGTCGTCACCGACCAGACGTCGGCGCACGATGCCTTGAATGGCTACGTGCCGCGCGACCTCACCGTCGCCGAGGCGGCGGTCCTCCGCGATCGGAATCGCGACGAGTACATCGCGCGGGCGATGGCCTCGATGGCCGTGCACGTCGAGGCGATGCTCGCGCTGCGCCGGCGTGGCGCGGTGACGTTCGACTACGGCAACAACATCCGCGCCCAGGCGGAGAAGGCCGGCGTGGCCGCGGCCTTCGAGATTCCCGGCTTCGTCCCGGAATACATCCGGCCGCTGTTCTGCGAAGGCAAGGGCCCGTTCCGTTGGGCCGCGCTCTCGGGCGAACCCGCCGACATCGCCGCCACTGACGACCTCGCGCTGCAGATGTTCGCCGGAGACGAAGCGCTGTGCCGCTGGCTCCGGCTCGCCCGCGAGCGGGTCGCCTTCCAGGGACTGCCGGCGCGGATCTTCTGGCTCGGTCAGGGAGACCGGGCCCGCTTCGGAATCGCGCTGAACGATCTCGTCCGGCGCGGCGCCGTTGCCGCCCCGATCGTGATCGGACGCGATCATCTCGACACCGGTTCAGTCGCCTCGCCGAATCGCGAGACGGAGAACATGCTCGACGGAAGCGACGCGATTGCGGACTGGCCGATCCTGAACGCGCTCCTCAACACATCCTGCGGCGCGACGTGGGTCTCGGTCCATCATGGCGGGGGCGTCGGGATCGGCTACTCCCTCCACGCCGGGATGGTCGTCGTCGCGGACGGCACCCGCGAAGCCGACGAAAAACTCGAACGGGTGCTCACCTGCGACCCTGGTCTCGGCGTCGTCCGCCACGCGGACGCCGGTTATCCCGAGGCCGCGGCCGCGGCGGTGCGCGCCAACATTGACATGCCGATGGGAACCCCAGGGGGACTACTACGATGATGATTCCGGAGCGGCCCGCACTCGAGCGGAGAGTGCTGGAGTCGCTGGACGTGACTGCCGCCGGTGTTGGTGCGACCGGGGGACGAGTCCCGGTCGTGCTCGGCGGGTGCGGGACGGGACGCACTTCGCTGCTGCTGCGGCTGCGCGACCTGCTCGGCCGCAACGCCGCGCAGTACGTCGACGTCGAGCGCATCGCCACGACGCCCGAACGCTTTCTCACCGCGTTGCGCGAGTCCTCGCCGTTCCCGTCACACGCGTCGGCCGCCGTGGGCGGCAACGATCACGGTCCACGCGAGTCCTTCACCGCGGCGCTCGCCTTCCTCGGCCAGGCGCGCGGCACCACCGGCGGGCCGGTCACGTTCCTGCTCGACGAGTTCCTCGAGCTGCGCACCTTCGAAAGCTTCCCTGGCCTCCGGTCGGTGCTGCGCGATCTGATCGCCTCGCTCGGCGCCAGCGAGAACCGTTTCGTGCTGACCACGCGCTACGCCGCGCGGGCCCACCGGCTGCTTCGCGACGCGCCGGCGCGATTCGAGATCCTGCCGGTCACGCCATTGAGCGCCGCCGAAGTCCGGGCCACGCTGCCCGCCGAGCATGGACGGCCGGCCGTCCGACGACGAGGATCATGCGCGCGACGACCTCGCGCGGCTGGTGCACGCGCTGTCCGACGGGCGTCCGGCCTACGCGCGGATGATTGCCGAAGCGGCGGCGTCGCTCGGACCGCGCGGCGGGGCCGATCCCGTGAGTGCGCTGTGTTCGCTGCTCGCGCCAGGGGCGCCGCTGGCGGTGGCCTGCCGCTATTGCTACGAGCTGCGGCTGCACCGCGCCCGCGGCTACGGCGCGCTCAAGGCAATCCTGGAAGTGCTGGCCGAGCAGGAGCCGCTGACGCTCACCGAGATCGCGCTGCGGCTGCGCCGCACGCCGGGCTCGACCAAGGACTACCTGTCGTGGCTCGAGGACGTCGATCTGATCGTGTCGCGGCAGAAGCGCTACAGCTTCACCGATCCGCTGCTGCGGACGTGGGTGCGGCTGCACTGCCGCGCGACACCCCCGTCGGACGAGGACATCGCCCGCGAAGTCCACAGCTACGTGCTCGGCCGCCTGCCGCAGACCGAGCCGGCGCTGGCGCTCGCCGGGGCCCGCCGCGCCGCCGGCCCCGAAAAGAGCTGGGGCATCATCGAGATTGATTGAGGATCGCCAGGGCCGCCTTCGCGGCGGCCTGGGCGGCTTCCTTCTTGCTCGTGCCCTCGGCCCGCGCCACCGGCTCCCCTCCCACCAGGACTTCCACTTCGAAGGACCGCCGGTGCGGCGGCCCCGTCTCCGCCGCCAGCCGATAGACCGGCAGTCCGCGATCGCGCGACTGCAGCCACTCCTGCAGCGCCGACTTGTAGTCCGCGGTGAACGCCGCCTCGACCCCGCTCCGCTTCGCCTCCGCGATCAGGGCCGCGAACTGCCGCTCGATGAAAGCGCGCACCGGATCGAACCCACCGTCGAGATAGATCGCCGCGATCAGCGCCTCGTAGCTGTCGGCGATCAGCGCCAGCTTGCGGCGGCCGCCGGTCTTCTCCTCGCCGCGCCCGAGAATCAGGTAGGTTCCCAGATCGATCCGATCGCCGAGCCTCGCGAGCGACGTCGCCGAGACGATCGAGGCCTTCAGCTTCGACTTGTGCCCTTCGTTGTGCTGCGGGAACTCCCGGAACAGCATGTCGGCGATCACGAAGCCGAGAATCGAGTCGCCCAGGAACTCCATCGACTCGTTGTCGAACACGCCGCCGCTGGCGTCCTCGTGGACCCGCGAACGGTGGGTCAGCGCGTGCTCCAGCAGGCCGCGATCGCGGAAGCGATACTCGATGGTGCGTTCGAGCGGCTCGAACTCGGCGCCGAACGGAATGACGCGGGCCGTGGAGCGCTCCTCGCGGTGGCTCTCGATCAGGCGGCGGGCGCGATCGGCCTCCTCCGGAGCGACCGAGAGACGGAGCTCGTGAAGGGTCATCGGGAACGGCGTCCGCGGCATGTCCGACTGCACCAGGGCGGTGATGCCATGCGCTTCGAGGAGGCCCTTCACCACGTCGGCTTCGATCGGCGACTGGGTCCGGAAAACGGTGACGAGATCGGCCATCGGCATCAGGGTGGGCAGGCGGCGGGGCCGCCATCGGGCGCCCTCACACGGCAATCCGGGCAGCCACCGGCTCCTCCACCTTCATGAGGATCATCGTCATGTCGTCGTGCTGATCGGCCGTGCCGACGAACGACTCGATTTCCCGCAGGATGCGCTCGCGCAATTCGTCCGACTCCAGGTGTCCGTGCTCTTCGACGATCCGGCTGAGCCGGGCATCGCCGAACAGGTCGGCGTCGCCGTTCATCGCTTCGCTGATGCCGTCGGTATAGAGGACGATGACATCGCCGTTCTTCAGGTCGACCGTCTCTTCCTCGAGCAGCTCGATGAATTTCTCGTGCGCGCCGGGGATGCGGAGCCCGACCACCATCCCGCTCGGCACCAGCACCTGCACCGGCCCTGCCGGCAAGCCGCCGCTGCGCATGTAGATGAGCGGGGTATGGCCGGCGCGCGCGTAGGTCATCCGGCCGGCGCGGAGGTCGATGACCGCATACGTCATCGTGATGAAGCTGCGCGTGTCGAGGTTGTCGGAGATGATGCGATTCACCTCGATCAGGAGCTGCCGGGGCGACAGATAAATCAAGCTGAGGGAGAGCATCAGCCCCTTGAGCTCGGCCATGTACAGCGCGGCCGACGTGCCTTTCCCCGACACGTCGGCAATCAGCACGCCGAGCAGATCACCGGGCAGCTTGAAGAAGTCGTAGTAGTCCCCGCCGACTTCGCGCGCCGGGACGCAGAGTCCGGTGACGGCGAGTCCGGGCACGTCGAGGGGTCCGCGCGGCAGCAGCGACATCTGGATCTGCCGCGCGATCCGCAGCTCTTCTTCCAGCCGCTTCTTTTCCGCGGCGGTCTGGAGCAGGTTCTCGATGCTGCCGATCATCTGGTTGAACGACCCCGCCAGCTCGCCGAGCTGATCGCTGGTCATGACCTCGATGCGATGCGTGAAGTCGCCGTGCCGCACCCGCTCGGTGCCCATGAACAGCTCGTGGATCGAACTGGTGATCGACCGCGCCAGCGCCAGGCCCATCACCAGCGCCACGAATTCGATGATCAGGAACAGGAAGGCGACGATCGCCAGGATGATCAGGATCGCCCTGCCGAGCGACATCCCGCTCACCTGCGCCGACTGCGCGGCGGCCAGCTTCTCGTAGAGCCCGCGCAGCGTGTAGGCGATCGAGATGGTGGCGCGATGGATCGTGCCGGTCTCCCAGTCGTTGGCGTCGAGCATGGTCAGGCCGCGGCCGAACAGCGTGAACTGATTGCCGTCGGCGGCATTGGCGATGCCGGTCACCGACGGCAGCGCCGCGCTCGAGTCGGCGCCGAGCTCGATCGAATTGGCTTTGATCCTGGTCGATTCATACAGGCTGTCGAGGATCTGCCCGTCGATCGGGATGTCCACCACCACGAAGCCGAGGCGGGCGGGCCCCTTGAACACCGGCACCGCGGCCCGCGCGATGAGCTGGGCGTCGGCGTTGTCGGTGGCCGGAATGCGCAACCGTGCCGACGAAGTCCGGGCGCGAGCCGATCCATGACGGAACATGGTCGGGCGGCGCGGGCACGTGGCTCCAATCGCCGGTGCGCACCGCTTTCGGGGCATCCGCCACGGTGGGCAGGAAGATCATCGACAGCGCGCGATACCGCTGGTCGGCGGTGCTCGCCGCCCGCTGGATCCGCGCCATCGTCTCGGCAGTGCCGGCCGGATTCCTCGCGATCTCGCTCACCGCCGCGTTGGCCGCCAGCCCCGAGTAGTTCACGACGTCGTCGTAGCCGTCACGGAACAGGTAGGCACTGACGTTGATCGCGACCACCCACGCGCCCAGGATGAAGAACGCGATGATCAGCAGCGCCGGGACGACGCCGATGAAGATGTAGGACAGGATCAGCTTGCGCCGGACCCGCCACAGCAGGCGCCGCTTGAGCAGCAGGAACAGCCGCGACACGAAGAACCCGACCGACAGGATCAGCGCGATCGTCGCCGCACTGCTGAGCACTTCGATCACGCCCGGCACGGTCGTGATGCGGCGCAGGAGGCCGACCGCGAACTTCAGCGACGCCGCGACCACGAACAGCCGGCCCGGCCAGGTGTGCAGCAGCAGCTCGCGCGGCGACGGGATCGGATCGTCGGACGGCGGGAGATAACCGGGCAACTCCGCGGGCGGGCGTCGACTCAGTCGCGGTGTTGCGGGGAGTCGGAGGCGCGGCATGTGGGCTACGGCGCGAATGATAACATCCCGGATGTGAAGCTCCCCGGCGCCGCGCACTTCTCCACCATCTGTATTCACGCGGGTCAGGAGCCCGATCCGGCGACCGGCGCGATCATCACCCCGATCTATCAGACTTCCACCTACGTACAGGACGAGCTGGGTCGGCACAAGGGCTACGAATACGCGCGCACCCAGAATCCCACCCGGTCCGCGCTCGAGCAGAACATCGCGGCGATCGAAAATGGGAAAGCCGGGTTCGCCTTCGCGTCCGGCATGGCGGCGATCGGCGCGATCGCGACGCTGCTGAAGTCGGGCGACCACGTGGTCGTGACCGCGAACACCTACGGCGGCACCTTCCGTCTCTTCGACAAGGTCCTCACCCGCTATCAGCTCGAGTTCAGCTACGTCGACACGTCGGACCCCGACGCTGATCGAACAGGCGATCCGTCCGAATACCCGGCTGCTGTTCGTCGAAACGCCGACCAATCCGGTGATGAAGCTGACCGATTTGCGCCGGGCCGCCGAGATCGCCCATGCCCACGACGTGCGGATGGTGGTCGACAACACGTTCGCGAGCCCGTACATCCAGCGGCCGCTCGAGCTTGGCGCCGACATGGTCGTGCACTCGACCACGAAGTATTTGAACGGCCACAGCGACAGCATCGGCGGGATCGTGGTCGCGGTCCGGGACGACGACATCGAGTGGCTGAGGTTCATCCAGAACGCGGAAGGGGCGATTCTCAGTCCGATGGACTCGTGGCTGGTGCTGCGCGGCACCAAGACACTCGCCGTGCGGATGGCCCAGCACAACCGTAATGGCCTCGCCGTCGCCGAGTACCTCGCCGGCCATCCGAAGGTGCAAAGAGGTGCTCTATCCGGGGCTGCCCTCCCACCCGCAGTACGAGCTCGCGCAACGCCAGATGAACGGCTTCGGGGGCATGCTGGCGTTCGACGTGGGCACGCTCGAGGAAGCGCGGCGGGTGCTGAACCGGGTGCGCCTGATGGCCCTCGCCGAGAGCCTGGGCGGCGTCGAAACCCTGATCTCACATCCGGCGTCGATGACCCACGCCTCGGTGCCGCCGGAGCGCCGGGCGGCGATCGGCCTGACCGACAGCCTGGTGCGGATCTCGGTGGGGATCGAGGATGTGGACGATCTGATTGCGGATTTAAGCAGGCTCTTGACTAGTTGAGTCTCGTCAAATCCCAAGCTCCAAATCCCAAGCTCCAACCACTCCCAAGCTCCAAATCCCAAAGAATTCCCAACCTCCAACACCCAGTCGCATGCGATTGCGGCTGCATAGGAGTTTTGGGATTTTGGGGTTTGGGATTTCAGTTTGGGATTTGGGAGTTGGGAGTGGTTGGATCTTGGGATTTGGAGCTTGGGATTTGACGTCGCACTCACCTCGTCGAATCTCCTATCCACCTCAAATACGCATCACTCCCATCCTGAATCGTGAGCACCACGAACTCCGGCGTCTCGTAGGGATGGAGCTCGCGGATCCGGTCCCACAGCGCGACCACTCGCTGCCGTGAGGTCTTGATGATGACCTGCCGCTCGGTGTCGTGTTCGACCTGCCCTTCCCACCGATAGACGGATTCCATCGCCGGCAGCAGGTTGACGCAGGCCGCCAGGCGCTCGTCGACCAGCGTGCGGCCGAAGGTGCGACATTCGAAGTCAGCCGGCAGGGTGGTCAGCACAATCACGTACTCCGCGGTCATACGCTCGCTTCTTTTTTCGGTGGGACGCTAATTTCGGAGGCCAGGTCGGACGAAAGTATTGTACAAAGGACTGCCGCCCGATGCCTGAAGACGCCGTCACCCCACCCTCGCGGCGGAAGCCCTCCGCGCCGACCTCGTCGGCGACCCCGGCACCCCGCCGCCGCACCCTGCAGATGCTGCTGGTGTTCGTCACGCTGGTGCTGGTGATCAATGCGCTGGTCGGCGAGCGGGGCCTGACCCAGACGCTGCGGGCCCGCAAGCAGCATCAGGAGCTCGTGACCGCGATCGAGCGGCTGCGCGCCGAGAACACCCGCCTTCGCGACGAAGCCCGCCGGCTGCGGTCCGATCCCGGAACCATCGAAGCCCTCGCACGCCAGGAGCTCGGGCTGATCAAGCCGGGCGAGCTGCTCTTCATCGTGAAGGACGCGAAGCCCTCGCCGGCCCGGGCAACCGCGCAGTCAGCTCGCCCTCGTTCAACTCCCAGTCCCAACTCCCAGAGCGAAGCCGGTGTTGAGAGTATGCCTCCAGCATTTCTGCATGCAGAATGTTGCTGGTGCGGTCGAGAGCTCCCAGGAGGACATTTCATGAAGCTTCGTCATCTTGCCGCGCCGATTGCGGCCGCCCTGCTCTGTGCGACCGTCGTGGCGCAGCAGCCGCCCCCGCCACCGGCGGGCCAGGTTCCTGGTGCCACCACGTCGGTTGCGGCCACGGCGGCGCCCCTGCGCGTCTTCATCTATGCGGGATTGAAGACCCATGCGGTCGGACAGCACGACTATCCGCAGTTCCTGGCCGACTGGAGCAAGATCCTCACCGACCGGTACGCCTACGTCACCGGCGGATTGCAGTTCCCGGCCGCCAGGGATCTCGCGAGCACCGACGTGTTGGTGATTTACAAGGGAGACGCCGGCTATCTCGGGGTCGAAGATCGGGCGGCGCTCGACAGCTTCCTGCGGCGCGGCGGCGGCATCATCAGCCTGCACGACGGGCTCTGCGGGCCCGAGCCCGAGGTCTTCGCCAGCATCGTCGGCGGCGCCAAGAAGCACGGCGAAACGAACTTCACCCTCGAAGCCGACGTGCCCTACACCATCGTCGATACGGCGCATCCCATCATGCAGGGGATGACCGCATTCACCATCAAGGACGAAGCGTTCTTCAACATGACCTGGTCGAAGACGCCCGAAATCAAAGTGCTGGCGACCGCGACGATGGCGGCGACCCCGAGCGCCAAGGGCCACGAGGGCGAGGTGGTCCCGCAAATCTGGACCTATGAGAAGTCACTGGCCCCGGCGCCGACGGGAATGCCCTACCGTGCATTCGTCTGGATGCAGGGGCACAACTACGCGAACTTCGCGCTGCCGAACGTCCAGACCATGCTGCTGCGCGCCATCGCGTGGACCGGCAAGCGGCCGATCGACGCGTTGATGACCGTGAAGCCCGCCGGCCGCGGCCGCGGCGGCCGCGGCACGCAGGGCGGAGCGTAGGCGTTCGCGGGGTCTGGCAGCGCTGATGAAAGACCCCGCGTGACAAGGGAGAAGGCAGAAGGCAAAAGGGATTCGAACGGTGCGACTGTTTGCCGCTATCTCCGCGGCTTCGATCATCCTGGCCGGCGCCTCCGCGCCGACGCCCCGCGATCTGCTGCGCACGGTCGCCGGATTCACCGACGGCGAATGGGCGGCGGTCGACCGCGGGGAAGCCGTCTCGAAGCTGCTGGAGACGGATACCCGCGAGCTCGCCGTGGCCGGCGCGGTTCGCATCTCCGGCGACCGAGAGCGGCTGGTCGCGCGGTTCAAGGATGTCGAAAGCCTCAAGGGCCACACCGTGCTCGATGTGGGGCGTCTCAGCGCGGCGCCGGTTCCCTCCGATCTCGCGCGGGTCACGTTCGACGATCACAACCTCGACCTCCGGGCGTGCCGGCCCGGTAACTGCACCGTCCGGCTCAGCGCCGCGGAGATCGCCCGCTTTCATCGCGAAGTCGACTGGTCGGGCGCGGACTGGAGAAATCAGTCGGCCGCCGTCTGGCGGTCGGTTCTGGCCGGCTACGCGGCAGCTTACGTCGCACGAGGCCGGTCCGGGCTTCCCGACTACGTCAACAAGCGCGATCCATTGAGCGTGGCCTCGGAAGTCTCGGGGCTGACCGCAGAGTACGGCTTCCTGGCGAGCTATTCGCCCGATTTTCACGGCTATCTGAAGGACTTCGGCGCGAGCGTTCCGCCGGGCGCCGAGCAGCTGTTGTACTGGACCCGGGAAGATTTCGGGATCCGTCCGATCGTGCGCATTTCACACCAGGTGCTCTACCGCTCCGGTCCGGCCACGATGATCGCCATCAATCAGGTGTACGCGGATCACTACCTCGATGCCGCGCTGACGGTCACCCTCGGCCTCGACGCCGGACGCGATTTCTACATGGTCTCGGTCAGCCGCGCCCGCACCCGTTCCCTCAGCGGCTTCATGCGGCGGCTCGTCCGTTCGACAGTCCAGAGCCGCAGCCGCGAGGCCATGCGGCGCACCCTGGCCTCGACCAAAACCGCCATCGAACGCAAGACCCCTTGAACCCTTGAGCTCTGGAACCCCGCATGGGTTATCCTGCGTCGTATCCCAGATAGTTGCGCAAGGAGGAGCTACATGGGTCTGCAGATTGGAGACGTCGCGCCGGATTTCGAGGCGGAGACGACAGAAGGCCAAATTCGATTTCACGAGTGGATCGGCGATTCCTGGGCGGTGCTGTTCTCGCACCCGAAGGACTTCACCCCGGTCTGCACGACCGAGCTCGGGTACATGGCGAAGATCAAGCCTGAATTCGATCGCCGTAACGTCAAGATCATCGGCCTCAGCGTCGATCCGGTGGACAACCACAAGCGCTGGTCGGCCGACATTGCCGAGACCCAGGGGACCGCGCCGAACTACCCGATGATCGGCGACACCGATCTGAGCATCTCGAAGAAATACGGGATGCTGCCGGCCACGCTCGAGGGCAGCTGCGACGGCCGCACCGCCGCCGACAACCAGACCGTCCGCAATGTGTTCGTGGTCGGCCCCGACAAGAAGATCAAGCTCGTGCTGATCTATCCGATGACCACCGGCCGCAACTTCGACGAAGTGCTCCGGGTCATCGATTCGCTGCAGCTGACCGCGAAGCACAAGGTCTCGACGCCGGCCAACTGGAAGCCGGGCGAAGACGTGATCATCGCCGGCTCGGTCTCCGACGACGAGGCGAAGGTCAAGTATCCCGAGGGGTGGAAGTCGCCACGCCCCTATATCCGGATCGTGCCCGCAGCCAAAGGCTTAGTCCTGGCCTGGGGACGTTCGCCATCGACCCGCCGGTGGAGCCGATGCTCGCGAAGATCGCGAGCGCGCTCCCCGAGGGCGACGGTGTTCTCTACGAGCCCAAATGGGACGGCTTCCGCGCGATCGTGTTTCGCGGCGAAGCCGAGGTCTACATCCAGAGCCGCGAGCTCAAGCCGCTCGATCGCTATTTCCCGGAGGTCCGGGAGGCGGCCCTGGCGCAGCTGCCGCCCGGGTGCGTTCTCGACGGCGAGATCGTGATCGCCACCAGCCACGGCCTGAACTTCGATCTGCTCCAGATGCGGCTGCACCCGGCCGCATCCCGGATTGCCAAGCTCGCCACGGAGACGCCGGCGTCGTTCGTCGCGTTCGACCTGCTGGCCGCTGAGGGCAAGGATCTGCGCGACCTGCCGCAGGCGGAGCGGCGCGCGCGGCTGGAACAGCTGCTCGCCACCGTCACGCCCCCCATTCACCTGACGCCGATCACGCGCGATCGCGCGCAAGCGGCGGAGTGGCTCCAGCGCTTCGAAGGGGCCGGGCTCGACGGGGTCATCGCGAAAGGCGCCGCGGATCCCTACCAGCCGGGCAAGCGCGCGATGCTCAAGATCAAGCACGAGCGCACCGCCGACTGCGTCGTCTCTGGATTCCGCTGGCACAAGTCCGGCGGCGGTGCGGTCGGATCGCTCCTCCTCGGCCTCTACGACGACGCCGGGCACCTGCACCACGTCGGTGTGACGTCGTCGTTCACGATGGAGCGGCGGCGCGAGCTGGCCGTGGAGCTTGCGCCGCTGCGCGAGAACGCCCTGGCCGAACACCCGTGGCGCGAGTGGGCCGCCGCGGCCGGCGACGGGACCCGGATGCCTGGCGGCCAGAGCCGCTGGAGCGCCGGCAAGGATCTCTCGTGGGAACCGCTGCGGATCGAGCGCGTGTGCGAGGTGAAGTACGACCACCTCCAGGGCGACCGCTTCCGTCACGGCACGACGTTCCGGCGCTGGCGGCCGGACAGGAGTCCGGCCGAGTGCCGGTACGATCAGCTCGAGGTCACCGCGCCGTACGAGCTGCAAAAGGTGTTCGGGACGCGCGGCAACTGACACCTCGAGACGGAGGAGGTAGATCGAGGTACCGGATCTCAAAAACGGAGCAACGGAGAAAACGGAGGAAACAGAGAAGAAGAACTGTTTCTTTTCCGTTCTCTTCGTTGGCTCCGTTGCTCCGTTTTTGAGACGGTGCCTTACCGCTTGCCGGGACGACGAAACGAAGTCAGCGCTCCGGCGCGATCTGCTCCGGGGCCGTCACGCCCGGCGGCAGCTCCATGACCTTCACATTGCGGAAGTGAATCTCGCCGCCTTCCGACTCCATGCAGAAGTAGCCCTTCTTCCGCGTCGAACGGGTGATGCCGTTGACGAACTTGCCGTTGACCGACAGCTTGATGGTGCCGTCGACCGCGACGACGTCGTAGGTGTTCCACTGGCCGCGGCCGATGGCGCGGTTCTCGATCGAACTGCTCCGCTCGCCGCGCGGGTTGTCGGGGGTCACCTTGACGCCGCCGACGCCGAACAGCTCGCCGTGCACGTAGGCGACCGGGGGCTCGACCCCGTTGCGGGTGTTCAGCTTCGGCCAGTCGAGCTCGAGCATCTGCACTTCGACGCCGTCGGGCAGGCGCCCTTTCGGATCGGGCCGCGCCCCACTCCACACGAAGACGCCGGAGTTGCCCCCCGCCTCCATGTGCATCCACTCGATGTGCAGCACGAAGTTCTCGTACATCTTCTTGCTGCAGAGAACGCCGAGCGGACGGCCCGAGCAGACCAGCACGCCGTCGCGGAACTTCCACGTGTCTTCGGCGGTGTTGATGTTGTCCCAGCCGGTCAGGTCCTTGCCGTTGAACAGGTCGACGAACTGCGGCAGCGGCGACTGCGCGCCCAGGCCGAGCGGCAGGGCCGCCAGCAGAGCAATCGAAGCGAGACGGGTGAGCCTCATCGAGCCAGCCTCTTGTAGTTGAAGTCGGTGGATGTCTAGTGGCCTGTATCCGGTGAATCAGTAGCGGCTTCTGATTCACCGGATACAGGCCACTGGTTCAATGCGAGACTATAAGCGCAGAGAATGACCTTCCACAACGCATTGCCCCTCGTCGCGCCCAAGGTCGCCGCTCCCCTGCATCCCAGCTTCCGCCCGGCGGTGCTGGCGATGCGGCAGTTCGACGCCCTGGTCAGCCAGAGCGCTGAGCCGGTGCCGGTCCGCATCGCGCTCGAGCAGACCGATGGCTCCGCCTTTCACTTTCACACCCGGCTGCTGCCGGCCGGACACCCGCAGGCGGCGGCGAACGCGATTCACCTCGAGCGTTTCGTCAAGTTCATCCTGTGGTCGCGCGGCGGCTGGCGGATCTTCGTCGACGGCCCCGACGACGCGGTGGCGCAGCTCGCGGCCCACTATCGCGACACGCCGACCGGCCGGTTCGACTCGAACTTCGTCGGCGAGAAGGTGTTCGATCGGCCGATCACCGTCGTGCGGACCCGCGAGCTGCCACCCGAGCGTTCGGTGACGCGGCCGCTCGGCCGTCACCTGGACGGCTGCCGGATCGGGTTCGATCTCGGCGGCAGCGATCGCAAGGTCGCGTCGGTGATCGACGGCCGGGTCGTGTTCAGCGACGAGACGGTCTGGGATCCGTACCACAAGCCGGATCCGCAGTACCACTACGACGGCATCATGGACTCGCTGAAGAAGGCCGCCGCCCACCTGCCGCGCGTGGACGCGATCGGCGGCAGCGCCGCCGGGGTCTACGTGAACAACCGGGTGAAAGGGGGCTCGCTGTTTCGAGGCATCCCGCCGGACCTCTTCGAGGCGCGCGTCAAGGACCTCTTCCTCGAGATCCGCAAGGCGTGGAACGACGTCCCGTTCGAAGTCGTGAACGACGGCGAGGTCACGGCGCTGGCCGGCTCGATGTCGCTCGGCGCGAACGCGATTCTCGGCATCGCGCTCGGCACCAGCACGGCGGCCGGATATGTCACCCCCGACGGCAACATCACCTCGTGGCTCGACGAACTGGCCTTCGTGCCGGTCGACTACGATCCGGGTGCGCCGGTCGACGAATGGTCGGGCGACTACGGGGTCGGCTCGCAGTATTTCTCCCAGCAGGCGGTCGGACGGCTGATCCCGGCCGCCGGCATCGATCTGCCGGCGGACTCCGGCAACATGGGCCTTCCCGAGCAGCTCAAACTGGTGCAGGCGCTGAGGAGCCAGGGCGACGAACGCGCCGTGCGGATTTATCAGACCATCGGCGTGTATCTCGGCTACGGCGTCGCCCACTTCGCGACCTTCTACGATCTCCGCCACGTGCTGGTGCTTGGCCGCGTCACCTCCGGCCCCGGCGGCGACGACATCGTCAACGCCGCGCGCGAGGTGCTCGACGTCGAATTCCCCGAGCTCGCGGCGCGCATCGGGTTCCATGTGCCGGACGAACACGAAAAGCGCCACGGCCAGGCCATTGCCGCCGCAAGCCTGCCGGCGCTTAGCAGCCCGTGGACTGCTAGGATTGACCCTTGACCACCATGACCCCGTATCACGACTACGCGTCGGCGCTGGCGAAGCTCGTTCGCGAGGGCAAGTCGCTGCCGCTCGGCGGCTTTCCGATCCCGCCCCGTCCGCCCGTCGCCGCGGATGCACCCGTGGCGCTGATCTTCTCGCCGCATCCGGACGACGAGTGCATCATCGGGGCGCTGGCGCTGCGGCTGCAGCGCGAGAGCGGGTTTCGCGTGGCGAACGTCGCCGTCACCCAGGGCAGCAACAAGGCGAGGCAGGCGGCCCGTTTGGAGGAGCTGCGGGCCGCCTGCGACTATCTCGGGTTCGAGCTGGTCGAGACCGTGCCCGGCGGGCTGGAGAAGGTCAACGTTGCAACGCGCCAGGCGGATCCGGCAACCTGGCAGCCCGCGGTCGACGTGATCGCGCGAATCCTTCGCGACCGTCAGCCCCAGGTCATCTTCTTCCCGCACGAGGCCGACTGGAACAGCAGCCACATCGGCACCCACCATCTGCTGATGGACGCGCTGGCGCGGCAGGATGCGGCGTTCCGCTGCACGATCGTCGAGACCGAGTTCTGGGGCGCGATGGCGACCCCCAACCTGACCGTGGAATCCACCCCGCAGGACGTCGGCGACATGATGGCGGCGCTGTCTTTCCACGTCGGCGAAGTCCAGCGGAATCCCTATCATCTGCTGGTGCCCCCGTGGATGCAGGACAACGTGCGCCGCGGCGGCGAGCTGGTCGGCGGCCAGGGGGGCGCGGCGCCGGACTTCACCTTCGCGACGCTCTACCGCGCTCAGACGCTGGGACCGCGGCGGTCTGCAGGCCGTCTTCGAAGGCGGCCGCATCTGCCAGCGTCGGCGAATGCCGGGGAGTGGCTCGCAGGCTTGTCGCAGCTTCCGGCTGATGCCGGCGAGGGATTCCGGATGAGGATTCGGACGAGGGATTCCGGCGAGGGTTCCGGTGAGGATTCCGGATGCGTCGACTCCGGATTCGCGGATTCGAGCGATTGCGATTCACTCCTCCGTCTTCCAATGAATCGCCTCGAACCGGACCCGCTCCGTCCGCCCGCCGGCGATGTGCTTGGCGATCTGCCGCGCGTGAAAGCGGCCGTTCTCGATGAACCAGCGGCTGGTCAGATAGCCGCCGCACACGGTTCCCGCGATATACACCCCGGGCCGCGTGGTCTCGAACGTGGCTTCGTCGAAGGCGGGCGTCCGGTACTGGTCGTCCCTGAATTCGAGGCCGATGGCTTCCATGAACTCGTAGTCCGGGTGATAGCCGGTGGTCGCGAGCACCCAGTCGTTCTCGATCTCGCGCGGCCCCTCGGGGGTGACGACCAGGATCGATGATTCGCGAATCTCCTGAACCGCGGTATTGAAGCAGCGCCTTGATGCTGCCCTCTTTGATCCGGTTCTCGAGGTCCGGCTTGATCCAGTACTTGATCTTGTCGGAGAGCTCGCCGGATCGCACGATCATCGTCACCTGCGCGCCGTGCCGGTAGCAGTCGAGCGCCGCCTTGGCCGCCGAGTTCTTGGCGCCGATGATCGCCACCTTCTGCCGGACATACGGGTACGGCTCGCGGTAGTAGTGCGTGACCTTGGGCAGCTCCTCGCCCGGCACGCCCATCAGGTTGGGCTGATCGAAGAAGCCGGTCGACACCACCACGTTCCGCCCCGCGTGCGCGTCGCGCGAGGTCACGACCGTGAAGTCCCCCCGTTCGCCGCGGACCTCGAGCACCCGCTCGTAGAGCTTGACGTCGAGCGCCTCGCGATCGGTGACGCCGCGGTAGTACTCGATGGCCTCCTCCCGGGTCGGCTTGTAGCCCTGCACCGGGAAGGGATAGCCGCCGATCTCGATCAGCTCGGGCGTCGAGAAGAACTCCATGTTCGATGGGTATCCGACCAGCGAGTTCACGAGCGCGCCCTTGTCGATGACGCAGGCTTCGAGCCCCTCGCGCTTGGCTTCGATCGCGCACGCCAGGCCCACCGGGCCGGCACCAATGACGATGACGTCGTACATGTGGGATCTATTGTGCTCAGTGGACCGTAGGTCATTGTTGGAGTGGATCTCCGCGCCAATCGACCCCGCTGTCTGACTTCGAGTCCAGGTGCGGCCGGGTCTTCGACCCGGCTGGAAACGGATGCGCCGCTCGCCCGGGTCTGAAGCCCGGGCCCACAATGCACGAGTCTAGTGTCGCGCTTCCGGTGTCCGCCGTAGCGGCGCAGAATACAATTGGCGGTCAGGAGGCCTCTCACATGTCCTGGTCAGTCACGCGTCGTGCGTTCTTGCGCGGAGTTGCCGGCGCGGCGGTTGTCGGTCCGCTGGGCAGCGTTCCGGGGTTCGGACAGGACCGCAAGGTCCGTCATGCCAGTGTGGGGGCCGCGGGGCAGGCGCTGTCGGACATCCGGGCATTTTCGAGCCACCCGGCGTTCTCGCTGACCGCCGTCGCCGACGTGGACCGGGCGCGCACCGAGCAGGTCAAGAAGCTGTTCCCGGAAGTGCGGGTCTACCAGGACTGGCGCGAGATGTTCCGGAAGGAGCAGGCGAACATCGACTCGGTCAACGTATCGACGCCCGATCACATGCATGCGCCGATCGCGATGGCGGCGATGGCGATGGGCAAGGCCGTCTACGTGCAGAAGCCGCTGGCGCTGACGATTCGCGAGACGCGGGTCCTGGCGCTGAAGGCGCGGCAGGCCAACCTCGTCACGCAGATGGGCATCCAGATCTCCTCGCACGAGACCCAACTGGTCACCGAGCAGCTGATTCGCGACGGCGCGGTCGGGAAGATTCGCGAGGTCCACACCTTCTGCGACAAGGCCTGGGGCGACGCCAACCCGATTCCGCCTGGCGCCGATCCCGATTCCCGAGACCCTCGACTGGGACGGCTGGATTGGGGTCAGCGAGCCGCGGCCCTTCAAGGCGACGGTGTACCACCCCGGGAACTGGCGGAAGCGCATCGGCTACGGCACCGGCACGCTCGGCGACATGGGCTGTCACATCTTCTCGACGCCGCTGCGCGGTCTCGGGCTCACCCTGCCTCGCCAGGTCACGTCACACGGTCCGGCCCCGGTGCACGGCAGCTGGCCGATGCAGTCGAAGATTCATTTCGTCTTCGGCGGCACGCCGTATACCGCCAACGAGACGCTCGACTTCTGGTGGTACGACGGCGCCGAGCGGCCGCCGCAGGCGGTGACCGACATGGTCGGCGGCAAGCTGCCGAGCTCGGGCTCGGTGATGATCGGCACCAACGGCGCGATCCTGCTGCCGCACATCGACTACCCCTCGCTCCACCCCCAGGCGAAGTTCATCGATCGGGAGGTCGAGAAGGGGACGTCACGGAACCACTATCACGAGTTCCTCGACGCGGTGCTGAAGGGACCGGGAACGAAGTGCTCCGCGAACATGGACTACGCGTCGCTGCTCACCGAGGTGGTGCTGCTCGGCACGATGGCCACGCATCATCCGTCGGAGCCGCTCGAGTACGACTGCGATGCGATGCAGTTCGAGAACGAGAAGGACCGGAACAACGGGTTCTCGCGGCGGTATCGGGAGCAGTACCTGACGGTGTGATCGGAGCCGGGTGTCAAGGGAGAAGGCAGAAGGGAAAAGGGAGAACCCCTTTTCTTGGCCGCTTGGAGACGCTCACAGCTGCCTCGCAACGCCGGTGGATTAGCAGGAAGGCCAGGAGGATCAGGAGGAATAGACTCTTCAACGGCGCGTCGCCTCGGGCAACCGGCCGCTTGTAGAGGCTTCGAGCTGATACCAACCCCGGTGAACAATGAGATTTCCTCCTGAACTCCTGGCCCTCCTGTAAATCCAGCGCCGCGAATTACCCGTGGAGCGTCTGAAAGCAGAGGGCGCGAAGCCTACACCCGCTTGAAGATCAACGAAGCGTTGGTGCCGCCGAAGCCGAACGAGTTGGTCATGGCGGCCTCGATTCGGACCGGCCGGGCGGCATGCGGCACGAGGTCGAGGCGGATGTCCGGGATCGGGGTGATCGAGATTGATGGTCGGCGGCGCGGTCTGGGTTTGTATCGCCAGGACGGTCAGGCCGGCCTCCAGCGCGCCGGCGCCGCCGAGGAGATGCCCGGTCATGGACTTGGTGGAGCTGACGGCGAGCCGGGTGCTGGCCTCGCCGAAGACGCGCTCGATGGCGCGTGCTTCCGCGGCGTCGCCGAGCGGGGTCGAGGTCGCATGCGCGTTCAGATACTGAATGTCCGACGGCGCCATCCCGGCATCGTCCAGCACCGCCTGCATGACGCGGGCGACACCGTCCCCGTCTTCGGGCGGCGCGGTGAGATGGTGGGCATCGGCACTCATGCCATAGCCGGCGAGCTCGGCCAGGATCGGCGCGCCGCGCCCGGTCGCATGCGTCATCTCCTCGAGCACGAGGATGCCGGCGCCTTCGCCGACGACGAAGCCGTCGCGGCCGACGTCCCAGGGCCGGCTGGCGTGCGCGGGGTCGTCGTTGCGCTGCGACAGCGCCCGCATCGCGGCGAACCCGGCCACCCCGAGCGGCGTGATGGCCGCTTCGGCGCCGCCGCAGATCATCGCGTCGGCATAGCCGGCGCTGATCAGCCGGGACGCGTCGCCGATGGCGTGCGCGCCGGTGGTGCAGGCGGTGGCGACCGCGGAATTCGGCCCCTTCGCGCCGAGCCGCACCGAGACGTGCCCGGCGGCGAGATTGATGATCGAGGAGAGGATGAAGAACGGGGACACGCGATCGGGGCCGCGCTCGAGCAGGGTGCGATGCTCGCGTTCAATCACCTCGAACCCGCCGATCCCGCTGCCGATGACCACACCGACGCGGGTCGGCATTGGCGGCGTCGATGCGGAGGCCGCTCTGCTCCATCGCCATCGCGGTCGCCGCGATCGCGAACTGGATGAACCGGGCGCACTTCTTCACTTCCTTCTTCTCGATCCACCGCAGCGGATCGAAATCCGGCACTTCGCCGGCGAACCGCGTCGAATACCGCGCGGCATCGAAGGAGCTGATCGGGACGACCCCTGACCGGCCGGCGCACACGCCCGCCCACGTCTCGGCGGTGCCCACCGCGAGAGGAGATACCAGTCCGATTCCGGTGACCACGACTCGTCTGCGCATTCGACCTCTGCTCGCTCCATTCTCTCAGCCAGGCGTTGAACGTCCGCCTGAAGGCGGAAGAAACGCCCGGCGTGTCAAGGGAGAAGGCAGAAGGGAGAAGGGAGAACTCACCCCTTATCCTTATCCCTTATCGGCCCTCACTCGCCAGCGACCTGTCAAGCCGGCGCCACCGCAACCACCGCAGGCTGCACTGTAAACGACCGGCGCCCGATCGTCAGAAATGCCGCGCCGGCCAGCAGGCACAGGCCGCCGGCGATCCAGAACGCCAGCTGATAGCCGCCGGCCACGGTGCGGATGGCGCCGGCGCCGAACGCCGCGAGTGACGCGCCGAGCTGATGGCTCGCGCCGATCCACCCATACACCACGCCGGTGTTCTCGCGGCCGAAGGCCTGGCTCGTCAGCTTGACCGTCGGGGGCACGGTGGCGATCCAGTCCAGGCCATAGAAAACCGCGAACCAGCCGAGGCCGCCGCCGTTCTGCAGCGTGAACGGCAGATAGAGCAATGACAGCCCGCGCAGCGTGTAGTACCCGAACAGCAGATGACGGCTCGAGTAGCGGTCGCTCAGCCAGCCGGACGCGGTGGTGCCGACGATGTCGAAGATGCCCATCACCGCCAGCAGCCCCGCCGCGCGGACCTCCGGAATGCCGTAGTCGTGGCAGGCGGCAATGAGGTGCGTCCCGATCAAGCCGTTGGTGCTGGCGCCGCACACGAAGAAGGTGCCGGCCAGCACCCAGAACGCGGGCGACCGCACGGCGACCCGCAGCGCCGCGATCGGCGTCAAGGCAGTCGCCGGCGCGCCGCCCGCACCGGGCAGCTGGCCATACGCGAGCAGACCGAGATCCTCAGGGCGGTCCCGCATGAAGATGAGCACGACCGCGAACACAATCACGGCCGCCCCGGCGACGATCAGCGCCGCACTCCGCCAGCCCTGATCCTGGACGACGCGGGCGAGCAACGGCAGAAAGACGAGCTGGCCGGTGGCGTTCGCCGCGGAGAGTGCGCCGAGCACCAGCCCTCGACGCGCCACGAACCAGCGCGTCGCCACGACCGCCGCGAGCACCATCGAGGTCACGCCGGTGCCGGTGCCGACACAAACGCCCCACAGCAGGGTCATCTGCCACTGGTGCTGCATCCGCGTGGTCAGCGCCACCGACACGGCGAGCAGCGCGACCGCCGCGAGGATCAGCCGCCGCATGCCCCACCGGTTCATCGCCGAGGCGGCAAAGGGCCCGATCAGGCCGAACAGCGCAATGTTGATCGCGACCGCCGCCGAGATGGCGGCGCGGCTCCAGCCGAACTCGGCCTCGAGCGGCACCATCAGCACGCCGGGCGTGGCGCGGATGCCGGCGGTGACGATCAGGATCAGAAAGGTGACGCCGGCCACGATCCACGCGTAATGGAACGGAAGCGCCGGCGACCCGCGGTTGGATGGTTGAGACATGGCAGCAGGCAGGCGTGGCGGGGAATGCGACCGCACGGGCCAGGGTGATGGCTATCATCATATTGCAATCACCGCGGTTCTTGCCCAGACGGATCGGGTTGCGCTACCGTCCCCGAGTGACGAACGACGTTCGCCGGCACTTCACCGCCGCCCTCGATGCGCTGGTCGCCGATCTGAAACGGGATCGCTCGATCCTGGCGGCCATCCTCTGCGGCAGCCTCTCGCACGACACGGTGTGGGCGCGCTCCGACATCGACCTGGCGCTGGTCACCATCGACGACAAGCTGGTGCCGAACAAGCACATGGCGTTGCATGCCGACGGCATCAACGTCCACGCCTTCCTGGTGCCGCGGACCGGCTTCCGCCAGACCGTCGAGGGCGCCACCCACAACTCGTTCGTGCACTCGCTGCTGGCCAAGGGACGGCTGCTCTACACCCACGACGAGACCATCGCCGATCTGTTCGCCCGGCTGACCGACATCGGCGAGCGCGACATCCGGCTGCAGCTGCTGGGTGCCGCGATCGAGGCGCTGCACTCCATTTACAAGGCGCACAAGTGGATGATCACCCGCGGCGACCTGGACTACACCGCGCTGTGGATCCTCTACGCGGC
The DNA here is from genome assembly GCA_963717745.1 of uncultured Acidobacteriota bacterium. GTDB lineage: Bacteria > Acidobacteriota > Vicinamibacteria > Vicinamibacterales > 2-12-FULL-66-21 > JACCXG01. Next base: position 332,537 of record CAVQXJ010000025.1, on the reverse strand, counting down.
GACGCCGCTCGCGCGCATGGAAGTCATCGCCGCCCGACAGCTGGCCGGCCGCGAGGTCATCCCGCAGGCCTTGGCGCTGAACCCCGCATTCTTCCGGCTCGTGTACTCCGACCTGCTCAACGCCCCGAAGACGGCCGCCGCGGTGCAGGCCGCGCTCGACGCGGTCGACGGCTACCTGGAGGCGCGGGCCGGCCGGGTCTTCGCGCCGATCGTCGAGTATCTGCGCGAGGCCGGCGAAGCCCGCGGCTGCACCGAGATCGAGAGCCATTTCGTGCGGCAGTTCGGCATCGAGGATGTGGTCACCGCCTGTGAATACCTGGCCGACCAGGGACGCATCGGCAAGGCCGCGGTCACCGCGCGCCTGACCAGGAAGAGCAACGTCGACGTGCAGGAACTGGCGTTCTTCTATCAGGACAGCGACGCCGGCCGGGAGCCCCGATGGTGAAGCGTGCCGAGCGGACCGAGCCCAGGACGACGATCGGCGTCGAAGGCGCGCGGGTCCACAACCTCAGGAACATCTCCCTGGAGATCCCGCGCGACAGCCTGGTCGTCGTCACCGGCCTGTCAGGCTCGGGCAAGTCGAGCCTGGCCTTCGACACCATCTACGCCGAAGGCCAGCGCCGCTACATGGAGTCGCTCTCCAGCTTCGCGAAACGGTTCGTGGCCCAGGTCGCCAAGCCGGATGTGGACTTCGTGTTCGGACTGTCGCCGGTGATCTCGATCGAGCAGAAGACGATCGCCAGCAATCCGCGCTCGACCGTCGGCACCATGACCGACATCGCCAGCTATCTCAACCTGCTGTTCGCCACCATCGCCGAGCCCCACTGCCCGCGGACCGGCGAACCGGCGCCGAGCCGCTCGGCGAGCCAGATCCTCGAAGCCATCCTCTCGCTGCCCGAAGGCACCGAGATCGAGCTGCGCGCGCCGATCTTCAAGGTCTATGGCGAGGATCTGGACTTCGTCTTCACTGAGGTCCGCAAGAAAGGAGTCCGCCGGCTGATCGTCGACGGCAAACCGCTCGACATCTCCGACTACGTCGACGCCGGCAGCGCCGGCGCCGAGCCGGCGGATCGTCCCGACGAGATGCGTCCCTCGATCACCGGCACCACCATCGACGCGGTCGTCGATCGCTTCATCGTCAACCGGAAGCACGAGAAGGCGATCAAGGCCGGCATCGCCAGCACGCTGCTGGTCGGCGACGGATTGCTCCAGGTCCACGTCGGGAAGGGCGCGTCGAAGGCCGAGGCCGAGCGGTTCTACCGGGGGCTGTGCAGCGCCACGCATCATCTCGTCTACGGCGACATCGGCCCCGACTATTTCGTCTTCAACAATCCCGAGAGCGCCTGCCGGACCTGCGGCGGCCTGGGCGTCGACAAGGTGACGCATCCCGAGCTGCTCATTCCCGATCCGAAGCGCAGCATTCTCGGCGGCTGCTTCGTCCGCGAGGCCTTCAAATACAACCCCGACACCTGGGACGGCCGGATGATGTTCAGCCTGGCCGCGGCGCTCGACTTCCCATTGGACAGCCCGTGGAATCAGCTGCCGGACGCGGTCCGGACTGCGCTCCTCTACGGCATCGAGCCCCGCAAAATCAAGATGCAGTCGCCGCCGGATGCGAAGGTCCGGCGCGAGAACTGGGAAGGGCGCGAAGTCGGGTTCCATGGCATCGCCCGCCGCATCGAACGCTACTACCGGCATTACCGCCAGCGCGGCGAGGCCAGCTCGAAGATGGAGGCCTGGCTCGACAAGGTCATGGTCGAGCAGATCTGCCCCGACTGCAACGGCGCCCGCGCTGCGCGCCACCCGGCTGCTCTTCACCATCGGCGATCGCACGCTGTACGACGTCGGGCAGATGAACTTCGACGAGCTCCACGACTTCCTCGGCGGCTCAAGCCGTCGGGGCGCGGCGCCGATGCCGGGCGTCACATCCTCAAGGAGATCCGCGGCCGGCTGGCGCTGCTGCTCGGCATCGGCCTCGACTATCTGAACTTCAATCGCCGCTCCGCCACCCTCTCCGGCGGTGAATCGCAGCGGATCCGGCTGTCGACACAGATCGGGTCCGGCCTGATGGGCATGTTGTATGTCCTGGACGAGCCCAGCATCGGCCTGCACCCCAAGGACAACGTCAAGATGATCGCGACGATGGAGCGGCTTCGCGACATCGGCAACACGCTGATCGTCGTCGAGCACGACGAGGACACGATCCGCGCCGCGGATCATCTCGTGGAGATGGGGCCGGGCCCGGGCGTCCACGGCGGCCGCGTCGTGGTCCAGGGCACGCTGAAGGATCTGATTGCGTGCAAAGGCTCCCCCACCGGCCAGTTCCTGTCGGGAAAACGCTCGATCCCCACTCCGGCGCGGCGCCGCACCGGCAGCGGCAAGCGCCTGGTGGTGCGCGGCGCCCGCGAGAACAACCTGAAGTCGATCGACGTCGAGCTGCCGCTCCAGACGATGATCGCGATCACCGGCGCTTCGGGGTCGGGCAAGAGCACGTTGATCAACGACATCCTGTTCAAGGCGCTGTGGAAGCGCCTGGTCGACACCCGCACGCTGCCGGGCGCACACGATCGCGTCGACGGTCTCGAGCACGTGCACAAGACGGTCAGCATCGACCAGACCCCGATCGGCCGGAACAGCCGCTCCAACCCGGCGACCTACATCGGTTTCTACGATGACATCCGCGACCTCTTCACCGCGGCTCCGCTCTCGGTCGAACGCGACTACCGGCCGGGCCGTTTCAGCTTCAACGTCAAGGGGGGCCGCTGCGAGGAATGCCAGGGCGAAGGCGTCATCACCACCCAGCTCTATTTCATGCCCGACGTCGAGGTGACGTGCGGCGTGTGCAAAGGCGCACGCTTCAACAGCGAGACCCTCGAGGTGGCCGTCCGCGGCAAGACCATCGACGACGTGCTGAACATGTCGGTCGAGGAAGGGGTGGCGTTCTTTGCCGAAGAGCCTTCGATCCGCCGCCGGATCGAAGTGCTGAACGAGCTCGGTCTCGGCTACCTGACGCTCGGACAGTCGGCGACGACGCTGTCGGGGGGCGAGGCGCAGCGCATCAAGATCGCCAGCGAGCTCAGCACGCTGCAGCGTGCCAAGCACACCGTCTACATCCTCGACGAGCCGACCACCGGTCTGCACCTGGCCGACATCGAGCGGCTGCTGTCGTCGCTGAATCGTCTGGTGGACGCCGGCCATACGGTCATCCTGATCGAGCACCACATGGACGTGATCAAGACCGCGGACCACGTGATCGATCTCGGTCCGGAAGGCGGCCACGCCGGCGGCACCGTCGTGGTGACGGGCACGCCAGAGCAGGTCGCGCGCTGCAAAGCCTCGCATACCGGCCGGTTTCTGAAGCCGCATCTGGCGCGGTGATGGTTCGCGGATCTGAAGCCGGGTCCTCAGGTGTGGCGGCCGGGTCTTCAGACCCGGCTGGGAAACGGAGGCGCCGCATCGCGCCCGGGGTCAGAAGACCCCGGGCCCACAATGCACTACTCGTCGAGCAGGCTCGCGGCCGCGCGATCGATCACCCAGACCAGCGTGCCATCGGTCGGACGGACCAGGCGCGCCGGCAGGTACGGCGCCCCAGGTGGCGGCCGGAGCACGTCGCGAACCGCGCGGGCCTTCTCCTCGCCGGCCGCGACGAACATCACCCCGCGCGCGGCGTTCAGCAACGGATAGGTCATCGTGATGCGCTCGGCCCCGAGCGATGCGACGCGGGTCGCGGCCACCAGCCGGGTTGGCTCCGCCAGCACGTCGGTGCCTGGAAACAGCGACGCGGTGTGACCGTCGGCGCCCAGCCCGAGCAGGATCAGATCGAAGCGGGGAATCGCGGTCGTCGCCAGGAAACGTGCGCTGCAGCTCGGCTTCGTAGAGACGGGCCGCAAGCGCGGCATCGCCCTCCTCGGCGCGAACGCGGTGCACACGGTCGGGTCGAACCGGGACGTGGGACAGCATCGCCTCGAGCGCCATGCGGGCGTTGCTGTCGGGATGGTCCGGCGGCACGTGCCGTTCGTCGCCCCAGAAGAACTCGCAATGCTCCCAGGGCACGCTGGCTCGCCATCGCTCGTCTGTCGCCAGCAGCGAGTAGAGGCCGCGCGGCGTCGAGCCGCCGGCGAGCGCCACCATGAAACATCCGCGCGCGTCGACCGCGTCGACCGCCCTGCGTCACGAACACGTCGGCGGCCGCGCGGTACACCGCGTTCACGTCGGCGACGATGGTCAGTTCCGGCCCGCGAGTGGTCAGCGCTGGCTCCGTCAGGTTCGGTCTATTTGCCGATCGCGATCAGGTGGTCGTCGGTGCGGAGGAACAGGCGGCCGTTCGAGATCGCCGGCGACGCCAGCGCCCGCTCCGCCACCGCGTTCCTGGCGACAATCTCCGGCGTCCGGCCCGCCTTGACCACCACGGTGTCGCCGTTCTCGGCGACGAAATACACGTGACCGCCGCCTCCGACCGGCGAGGCGGAGAACACGCCGTCGACGCGCTGCTGCCAGACCCGGTCTCCGGTCTTCGCGTCCACCGCGGTGAGCACCCCGACGTCGTTGGCCATGTAGACGATCCCTTGATAGTGCAGCAGCGACGACACGTACGGCGCGCCGGTTGGCACGGTCCAGACGACGTGGGTGGAGGTCACATCGCCGCGGCCGCCAGGTCTGATCGCCATATACGGGCCGCTGCGATAGCCGCGGCTCGTGTAGATGATGCCGTCGTGAAAGACCGCCGAAGGGACCGGGAAACGGTTCGCGTCCCCGAGGTGCCACAACAGCGCGCCGGTGCGCGCATCGTAGGCGTCGAGGCGCTCGCTCGAGTTCACGATCAATTCGTCGCCCGCTTTGCCCGGCACGACCAGCGGCGTGCTGTATGACGACCGTCCCTTGCCGCGGTCAGCCTTCCAGCGTTCCTTGCCGGTCCGCGCGTCCAGGGCGACGAGGTACGAAGACGAGGGATGGTCGCAGAGCAGGATGACGGTGTCGTTGTAGACGACCGGAGAGCTGCCGTGGCCCCACTGCACGTCGAACGGCGCGTAGTCCTTCCCGAGATGCCGCTGCCAGGCGACCGAGCCGTCCGGGTTGAGGGCGACGAGTTGACCGGTGCCGAACAGCGCGAAGACCAGCTTGCCGTCGGTGACCGGGCTGGGCGTCGCGAGATTGTGCTTCTCGTGCGTCGGGGTCAGCTCGCCTACCGCCTCGATGCGCCGCTCCCATACCCGCGTCCCGGCCGAACGCGAGAACGCCTCGACGACGAACGCCGTCTTCCCGGAATCGGCGGCACCGGCTCCGCGCAGCGGGCGCTCACCCATCGCCGCCGCGTCACCCCCCTGAACCAGGCGGGGACCCTGGCGGCTGATACCCGTTCCCATCTGCGACGTGACGTACACGCGATCGCCGCTGACGATCGGCGTGGAGATCCCGGCGCCGGCGAGCGGCGCCTTCCAGGCGACGTTCTCTGTTGCGCTCCACTTCGTCGGCAGCGACGGCTCGGCGGACACGCCGGATGCCTGCGGTCCGCGCCAGTGCGGCCAATCGTCGGCCGCGACCACGGCCAATCCACACAACCACAGCAGACCGGCGGCGACAGGGCGAGATCTCATGACGGGAATTCTGGCCGATGAAACACCCCGGGTGTCAAGGGAGAAGGGAGAAGGCAGAAGGGAGAACTCACGGGTTCATGCGAGAAAGTCGAGGTTTCTCCCTTCTCCCTTCTCCCTTATCCCTTGTCAGCGACAGTACCCGAGCGGCCAGCGCCAGTCCCGAATCGACGGCATGTCCTGGCCGTGCTGGCGGATGTATGAGCTGTGTTCGGTCAGCTGGCCGGTCATCTGCTGCTTGAGATAGGCCGCGCGTGCACCGAGCTGCGGCAGGCGGTCCAGCGCGTCCCCCGCCAGGTGGAATCGATCGAGGTCGTTCAACACCGCCATGTCGAACGGGGTGGTGATCGTCCCTTCCTCCTTGTAGCCGCGCACGTGCAGGTTGCGAGTGGTTCGTGCGCCGGTAGGTCAGCCGGTGGATCAGCCAGGGATAGCCGTGATAGGCGAAGATGATCGGCTTGTTCGCTGGTGAACAGCTGATCGAAATCGACGTCGCTCAGGCCGTGCGGATGCTCGCGTTCGGGCTGCAGCCGCATCAGATCGACGACGTTGACCATGCGGATCTTGAGAGCGGGCAGGTGCTCGCGCAGGATGGCGATGGCCGCGAGGATCTCGAGCGTCGGCACGTCGCCCGCCGCGGCCATGACCAGATCCGGCTCCGCCCCCTCGATCGTTGCTGGCCCAGTCCCAGATGCCGATGCCGGCCGCGCAGTGCCGCACCGCGGCCTCCATGCTCAGCCACTGCGGCGCGGCGTGCTTCCCGGCCACCACGATGTTGACGTAGTGGCGGCTGCGCAGGCAGTGATCCATCACGCTCAGCAGGCAGTTCGCATCGGGCGGCAGGTACACCCGGACGATCTCCGCCTTCTTGTTCACCGCGTGATCGATGAACCCGGGATCCTGGTGCGTGAAGCCGTTGTGATCCTGCCGCCAGACGTGGCTCGACAGCAGGTAGTTCAGCGACGCGATCGGGCGCCGCCATCGGCAGCCCACGCGTGACCTTCAGCCACTTCGCGTGCTGGTTGAACATCGAGTCGACGATGTGGACGAACGCCTCGTAGGTGTTGAACAGGCCGTGCCGCCCGGTCAGCAGATAGCCTTCGAGCCAGCCCTGACACTGATGCTCGCTGAGCATCTCGACGACCCGGCCGTCCGGCGCCAGCCACTGATCGTCCGGCTCGATCTCCGCGAGCCATTGCCGCGCGGTCACTTCGAACACGGCATCGAGCCGGTTCGACACGGTCTCGTCCGGCCCGAAGATGCGGAAGTTTCGCTGGCGCCTCGTTGGCCGTGACGACGTCGCGAAGGAAGCGGCCGAGCACGCGCGTGTCCTCGGCGTCGGCGTGCCCCGGCGCGGTGACGGCGACGGCGTAGTCGCGGAAGTCCGGCAGGCGCAGATCGCGGCAGCAGCAGCCCGCCGTTGGCGTGCGGGTTGGCGCCCATGCGGCGCGTCGCCGGACGGCGCGCAGTCGCGCAGCTCGGGCTGCAGCGCGCCGCTGTCGTCGAACAGCTCCTCCGGCCGATAGCTCCTGCAGCCACTGCTTCGAGCAGCGCGAGGTGTTCGGGTTGTCGCTGCGGATCCGACAGCGGCACCTGATGCGACCGGAAGGTCCCTTCGACCTGGTGGCCGTCGACCATGCGCGGTCCGGTCCATCCCTTCGGCGTGGTCAGCACGATCATCGGCCAGCGTGGGCGTGATGCCACGCCTTCATGCCTGCGCGCCCCGCTGAATCGCCTGAATCCGCGCCATCACCTCGTCCATCGTCGCCGCCATCAGCGCATGCATCGCCGCCGGGTCGTCGCCTTCGACGAAGAACGGCTCCCAGCCGCAGCCGCTCAGGAACTGGTCGAAGCTCGTCGCGCGGGATCCGCGCGAGGACGGTCGGGTTGGCGATCTTGTAGCCGTTGAGGTGCAGGATCGGCAGCACCGCGCCGTCGGTCGCCGGGTTGAGGAACTTGTTGCGAGTGCCAGGCGGTGGCCAGCGGGCCGGTCTCCGCTTCGCCGTCGCCGATCACGCAGGCCGCGATCAGCCTCGGGTTGTCGAACACCGCACCGAAGGCGTGGCTCAGCGAATAGCCCGAGCTCGCCGCCTTCGTGAATGCTGCCGGGCGTTTCCGGGGCGACGTGGCTGGGGATGCCGCCGGGAAACGAGAACTGCCGGAACAGCGTCTTCAGCCCGGCCTCGTCGCGCGTCACCGCCGGATAGATCTCGGTGTAGGTCCCTTCGAGGTAGGTGTTCGCCACCAGCGCCGGCCCGCCGTGTCCCGGGCCGGAGATGTAGATCATGTCGAGGTCGAGCTGCTTTGATCACCCGATTGAGGTGCGCGTAGACGAAGTTCTGGCCGGGCGTCGTGCCCCAGTGGCCGAGCAGCCGCGGCTTGATGTGCTCCAGGCGCAGCGGCTCGCGCAGCAGCGGGTTGTCGAGCAGGTAGATCTGGCCGACCGACAGGTAGTTCGCGGCGCGCCAGTAGGCGTCCAAATGCGACAGTGAAATCATGAATCCCTAATCCCTAATCACTAATCTGGAATCCTGAATCCCGAATCCCGAATCCGCCTGCCGCGCCGTAGCGCGAAGCGCGAAGGCGGGAATCACTGCAGAAGCTCGTGAGCGGCACGCGCCATCACCACTTCTTCGTCGGTCGGAATGACGTGGACGGCGACCCGCGATTGCGATGTCGAAATCACGGCCGCGTTCTCGATATTGGCCGCCGGGTCCAGGTCGATGCCAAGAAACTCGAGGCCGCTGCAGATTCGGGAGCGCACCACCGGCGCACGCTCGCCGATGCCGCCGGAGAACACCAGCACGTCGAGTCCGCCAAGCGCGGCGGCGTAGGCGCCGATCCGCTTCTTGATCTCATAGCAGTAGATTGCGACGGCGAGACGACACTGCCTCGTCCGACTGTTCCCGCGCCAGCAGCTCGCGCATGTCGGACGTGCCCGCCGAGAGCCCCGCGAGACCGGAACGATGGCTCAGCTCCCTGCTCGACCTGGTCGGGATCCAGGCCGTGCGAGCGCGCGATGTAGGTGACGACGCCGGGATCGAGATCGCCGGACCTCGTCCCCATGACGACGCCGCCGATCGGCGTGAATCCCATCGTGGTGTCGATCGAGCGGCCGTCGACGGACCGCCGCGAGGCTCGAGCCGTTGCCGAGGTGCGCGAGGATCGCCCGATCCACCGGCCAGGCGGGCCCGCGCGGCGGAGCTCGTCGATCAGGAACGTGTAAGACAAACCGTGAAAGCCGTAGCGCTGGATGCCCTCTGCGGCGTATTCGGCGGGAATCGGCAGCCGGCGCGCGACTGTCCGGCAGGTCCGCATGAAAGGCCGTATCGAAACAGACGATCTGCGGGAGATCGGGCCGGGCCCGGCGGACGTCTTCGATCAGCGCGATCTCGTCCGGCAGATGATTCGGTGCGAGCTGGACCACCTTCTGCAGCCTGACCAGCAGCGCGTCGTCGACCGTGCGCGGTGCGCGCAGGTTGGGCCCGCCGTGTACCAGCCGATGGGCCACCACAGCCAGCGGATGCTTCTCCACCGGTCCCGAAACGCGCGCGAGCACCTGCTCGAACGCCGTGCGGTCATCCGATATTGCGACCGTCCCACGCGATAACGGCGCGGCGTCCGGCGAGAGCGTGAAGAGGCCGAACTTGAGGCTCGACGAGCCGCGATTGAGCGCGAGCACGGAACGATCCCCGCCCAGCCTCGTTGGTCCGCGCCTCGGCATCCATCCTGCCGTCAGTCTATGTCCTCTTGATCACGGACGCCGCTCAGCGTGAACATTTCCCGATTCCGGGTGTCTCAGGTACTCGCGTTCGCCGCGGCGGCACAAGAGGGGGGCACGATGAGCTGGATTGAGAGCATCGGCCAGGACGCGCGGTTCGCGGTCCGTCTCCTGGCGAAGGAGCGGTGGTTCACCGCGGCGTCTACCGCCGCGCTGGCGCTTGGCATCGGCGTCACCAGCCATGATGGTGACGATCATCAACGGCTACAACTTCCGGGGCCTCCAGCTGATGAGCTCGGTGCTGACGGTGTTCGCCGGCATCGCGCTGCTGCTCGCGGTGGTCGGCGTCTATGCGGCGACCGCCTATGCGGTCCGGCAGCGACTCCATGAGGTTGGTGTTCGAATGGCACTGGGCGCGCAGGCGTGGCAGGTCGTCTGGTTGTTCGTTCGGCGGGGATTGGCGCTGCTGGCGATCGGGCTGCCGATTGGCCTGGCGGGCGCGGTCGCCGTCGGCGGACTGCTGCGCGGTCTGCTCATCAACACCCGGCCGATCGACGCGCTGACGCTCGGGCTGATCACTGGACTGGTCGCGCCCGTCACCGTTGCGGCCTGTCTGCTCCCCGCGCGCCGCGCTGTCCTCCGCGACCCGCTGGCCGTGCTGCGCTCTGAGTGCGCTCAAGAAAAATTCCAAGCTCCAAGCGCCAAATCCCAACCACTCCCAAATCCCAACTGCCAAACGTGAGCTAGGAACCGGATTGAGGTGGATTTGGGACTTGGGAGTTGAGATTTTGCCTTGGGATTTGGCAGTTGGGAGTGGTTGGGATTTGGAGCTTGGAACTTGGGATTTGAAGACCCTGAGACCCCGTGTGAAATGATAGGGCCCATGTCCCTCTCCCCTCTGGCCCTTCGCCGCCGCGCGTTTTCGCTGGTCGTCACCCTCGCGGCCGTCCTCGCCACTGGCGTGGTGGCGACGGCTCAACGCACGGTGACAACCGGTGCGCAGAACGTGCCGCTGACCGCGCCCGTGCCGGTCGACCCGCGGATCACTGTCGGCACGCTCCCGAACGGGCTGCGGTATTACCTCCGGGACAACAAGCAGCCCCAGGGGCGGGCGGAGCTCCGGCTGGTGGTCAACGCCGGATCGATCCTCGAAGACGAGGACCAGCGAGGGCTGGCGCACTTCGTGGAGCACATGGCCTTCAACGGCACGCAGCACTTCCCGAAGCAGGATGTAGTGGCGTTCCTGCAGTCGACCGGCATGCGGTTCGGCGCGCACATCAACGCCAACACCAGCTTCGACCAGACCGTGTTCCAGTTGCAGATTCCCACGGACAGCGCGTCCGTGGTCGATCGCTCGTTCCTGATCCTCGAGGACTGGGCGCGGGCGGTGTCGTTCGATCCGGTCGAGGTCGACAAGGAGCGTGGCGTCATTCTCGAGGAATGGCGGACCGGGCTGGGGCCTGGCGCCCGCATGTTCGACGCGCAGCTGCCCGTCCTGCTGAAGGACTCGCGTTACGCGCAGCGTCTCCCCATCGGCAAGCCGGAGGTCATTCGCGCGTTCACCCATGACCGGCTCAAGAAGTTCTACACCGACTGGTATCGGCCCGACCTGATGGCGGTGATCGCGGTCGGCGACTTCGAGCCGGCGAAGATCGAAGCGCTCATCCGATCGCACTTCGGGTCGATTCCCGCCGCGGCCTCCCCTCGCCAGCGGCTGAACTACGACGTCCCCGATCAACCCGGGACCCGATACGTCGTCGCCACCGACCCCGAGGCGACCGCGACCACGGTCAGCGTGTCGAGCTTGATGGCGGCGCGCGACCAGACGACGGTGGGCGCGTATCGGCAGCAGACGGTCGAACGGGTGTTCAGCGGGCTGCTCTCCGCCCGGCTCGCCGAGATGGCCCAGAAGCCGGAGGCCCCGTTCCTCGATGCCGACACCAGCCGCGGGCTGTTCGTGCGCACGACCGAGGCCACCAGCCTCAGCGCTCTGGTCGCGGAAGGCCGGGTCGAGGCCGGGTTGGCGGCGCTGTTCACCGAGGCCGATCGAGTGGCGCGGTTCGGCTTCACGCAAACCGAGCTCGATCGGTATCGGCTCGGGTACACCCAGGCGTTCGCGCGGCTGGCCGCTTCCAACGACGAGCACACGTCGCAGTCGCTGGCCGACGAGTACATCCGCAACTTCATGCAGCAGGAGCCGATCCCGGGCATCGCCTACGAGAACGGACTGGTCCAGCGCTTCCTGCCCGAGATCACCCTCGCCGACATCAACGCGCTGGCCCGGGACTGGATGCCGGATCGCAATCGGGTCGTGGCGGTGGCCGCGCCGAAGAAGGCCGGGGTCGCGGTCCCAGACGAGGCGAAGCTGGCGGCGGTGATCAAGAACGCGGGCGGCGGCACGCTCACGGCCTACGTCGACACGGTCAGTGCCAAGCCGCTGCTCGAGCCGATACCCAAGCCCGGCGCGGTCGCGAAGACCGACAGCAAGGCGGCAGGGATCACCGAATGGACGCTGTCCAACGGCGTGCGCGTGGTGCTGCAGCCGACCACCTTCAAGCAGGACGAGATCCTGTTCCGGGCGTTCAGCCCCGGCGGCACCTCGCTGGCGCCCGACAGCGATTTCGTCGCCGCCGAAACCGCCGATCGGGTCGTGTCGGAAGGAGGGCTCGGCGCGCTGAGCGCCATCGATCTGAGCAAGAAGCTCGCGGGCAAGGTGGCATTCGTGCGGCCGGATATCGACGAGATGTTCGAGGGCCTGAACGGCCGCGCCTTGCGCCGGGATCTCGAGACGATGTTCCAGTTGATCTATCTCACGTTCACCCAGCCCCGAGCCGATCCGGAAGCGTTCCGCGCGGCGACCGGCCAGTTGAGCGCGGTCCTGGCCAATCGGCAGGCGCAACCGGATGCGGCCTTCGAAGACGCGCTGAACGGTGCGGTGACGCAGAACCACCTCCGGGCGCGGCCGCTGACCGCGGATCTGATTCCGCAGATGAACCTGGACAAGTCGCTGGCGTTTTACAAGGACCGCTTCGCCGATGCGAGCGACTTCACCTTCGTGTTCGTCGGCAGCTTCGATACGGCGACGATCAAGCCGCTGGTCGAGCGTTATCTGGGAAGCCTGCCCGCGCTGAAGCGGAAGGAAGCCGGGCGCGACGTCGGCATTCGTCCGCCGGCCGGCGTGGTGGAAAAGGAAGTGAAACGGGGGACCACGCCAAAGAGCCAGGTCGGGGTGATCTTCAGCGGGCCTTTCCAGAGCAACGACAAGAACCGGATCACGATCCGGGCGATGGCGAATACCCTTGCCGGCAACCTGCAGCGGGTCCTCAGGGAAGACCTGGGCGGCACCTATGGCGTCAACGTCGTGCCGGAGTTCACGAAGAAGCCGACCGAGGAGTACCGCGTCACGATCAGTTTCGCGTGCGACCCGGCGCGCACCCAGGATCTGGTGAAGGCGCTGTTCGCGGTGGTGGAAGACTTCAAGACCACCGGCCCGAGCGCCGGACAGGTCGCGGACCTGCAGGCCGCCCTTCGGCGGGATCTCGAGACCGACAGCCGTCAGAATGGCCACGTGCTGAATCAGCTCGTGTCCGCCTACCAGTACGGCGAGCCGCTTCCGGATCCGACGACGCTTCGTGCCGTCTACGATGGAATCACGCCGTCGGTCCTGCGTGACGCGGCGCGGGCGTATCTCGACAGCTCGCGCTACGTGAAGGTGTTGCTGTTCCCCGAGGGGCAGTAGCGTCAGGAGTGCGGTCGTCAAGGGAGAAGGGAGAACATCCGATGAGGATCCTGCGCGCAGACTAGGATTACAGCTCCCCGAGCGAAGCCGCGAGTATGCGGGCGATGGCTGAAGTCTGAACTTCCCACTCGCGCGTTTCCCGCAGGAGCTTCGCCCGCCCTGGTGGGGTCAGCGAGTAGTACTTCGCCTGCCGGTTGTTCTCGGTGGTGCGCCACTCGCCTTTGGTGAGACCGTCCCGTTCGAGCCGCCGCAGCGCCGGAAAGAGCGATCCCGCGTTGACCTGGAACACGCCCCGGCTGATTTGCTCGAGACGGACGCCGATGCCGTAGCCGTGCATCGGCTCCAGCGAGAGCGTTCTCAGGATCAGCATGTGCAAGGTCCCCTGAACAAGACCGCTCTGCCTGTCGTCCGCAGCCATTTTTCCGCTCCTCTAGTAAAGCTAGATGAGGATGGGCTCACTCATTTAGTTTGTCAAGAGGAAGGCCCGGACGAGTAAGGGGATCGTCGGATCGGCGATACTCTCCGGCATGGTCCGCCTGTGCCTCCTCGCCTCCCTGATCGGCGCCTCCTTCCTGGCGACCCCGGTCACGATCGCCGTCGACACGCCGATGGCCGCCCCCAAGTGGGCACGGCTCGAACGGCAGTTGCTGGCGGCGAACCTCCCCGCCTGCCGCGAGTTCTACGAAAAGTCGAGCACCAGTTCGAGTCAGTCGAATGGAACGGGCGAACCCAGCGGGTGAACGGCCGCGACGTCGCGATTCGGCTTGCGCCGGGCGCCGGCGGCACGCTGACGATGGCGATGCGGCGCTACGTCAACTCCCCCACCGTGCGCTTCCCTTGGAACCGGTAATGACTTCTCTTGGAGGATATGTGAAGGCGAACGTTTTCTTGAATAGCGCGGTTCTGCTGTTGACGGTTGGGGCCTCGACGGCCGGTGCCCAGGGCGTCCTGATCACGCAGAAAATCAGCCGCGACGGCGCCGAATCGACCAGCCAGGTCCAGATTGACAAGACGCGGATGCGCACGGACGTCGCCGATCCATCCGGCTCGAAGCAAGCGGTCGTGTTCGATGGCGATCGGCAGGCCCTGCTGATGATCAACCAGGAACGCAAGAGTTACAGCGAGATCACCAAAGCCGATGTCGATCGTGCCGGCGGTCAGATGACGGACATGATGGCGAAAATGCCGCCTGAGGTGCGGGCCAAGATGGAAGCCATGATGAAGGGCCGGGGCATGGGCACCGGCGCTCCCGTCAAGACCGTCTACAAGCGGGCAGGCACCGACAAGACCGCGAAATGGACATGCGACAAGTACGACGGCTATCAGAACACCGAGAAGGTCTCCGAGATCTGTACGGTCGCCCCAGGCGTGCTGGGCCTGTCGGCCGCCGATTTCGCGGTCACCCAGCAGTTCGTGGAATTCTTCAAGGCGTTGATGCCGCAACAGGCGGCCGGACAGATGTTCGGCGTCGGGAAGCCCGAGGAACACGGGTACAGCGGCATACCGATCAAGAGCACTTTCACGATCAGCGGCCGCACGACGACGACCGAGGTCACCGACGTGAGCCGGCAGACCTTCCCGGATGCGGTCTTCGCCCCGCCCCCAGGCTTCAAGAAGGAGGCGTCCCCCTTCGGGCGAGGCCGCGGCCCGCAGTAGTCGGCGCTTTTCGCGGCGGCAACCTGCTATGTCGATTCAAGTGAGCTCGCCTGGCTGGCGGACCCGATCGGCGACCCGGGGCGGCGCTTCCGCTTCGGCTCCCCTGGAAGGATTGCCGCCAGCCTTTCTCGCCGGCGACGCGAAGGTATCGGACGAGATCGTTCTCGAAGCGGCGGCGCCGACGCGTGGGCGCGAGACACCCGGCGGTCCGCTCGACCTGACGGTTGACGTCGAACCGGGGCGGGCGGCGATGCTGGCCCTTCGCCATCCAAGCGGCGCGCTGACGTTCCACCGGCCGGTCGGGTCGACGACCCGCGGCGGCCGCGGGGCGTCGCAGGCGCGCTTTCAAGTCACCGTGCGGAGCGGCGGCGCCACTCGCGGATTGGCCGGTCAAGCCGTCAAGGCGATCGTCGTCAAGGTCGCCAAGGTCGCCGGTGACAAGCTCGTGAGCCTGCTCCTGCCCCGACTGGTCGAGACGTTCGAGAAGCGCTTCTGGGCGGAGCACGGCCTGAAGGAAGGCTGGGTGCAGATCACCAACGACACCCTGGCGAGCCGGACGCTGGCGCCGGGCACCCCGGTCTCACCAGCGCGTTCGCTGCTCTTCATCCATGGCCCGATGTCCAACGCGGCCGCGGGGTTTCACGAGCTGGCGTCGACCAACTTCTTCGAGCGGGTCAAGGACGCCTACGGCGACCGCATCTTCGCCTTCAATCACTTCAGTCTCCACCGGACCCCGGAAGAGAACGCCGGCATGCTGCTCGAAGCGCTGCCGCAACACGCCACGACCTTCGACGTCGTCGCGCACTCGCGCGGCGCGCTCGTGCTGCGGAACCTGGTCGAACGCGCACGCACGTTCGGGCCCTTGTCGAAGCGGTTCTCGCTCGGTCGCGCGGTGCTCGTGGCCGCACCGAACAACGGCACGCCGCTCGCCTCTCCGGACCGCTGGGAACACACCGTCGGATGGATTGCGAATCTGCTCGAGCTGTTGCCGGACAATCCGTTCACGATTGGCGCGGAATTCGTGGCGAACGGACTGGTGTGGATGGCCAACCATGCGTCCGGTGACATTCCGGGCCTGCACGCCATGGACGGCGACGCGGATCCGATCCGGGAGCTGCAGACCGGGGTCCCTCCCCCGGCCGATGCCTACTCCGCGCTCGTCGCCAACTACCATCCGCCCGCCAACTGGCTGAAGCGGCTGGTCGACGTGGGGCTCGATCAATTCTTCGGGTCGGCCAACGACCTCGTCGTGCCGACCGAGGGGGGCTGGAGCGTGTTTCGCTCGAGCCAGTTCTTGATCCCGGCGGCCCGTATCGGCTGCTTTGGTCCGGGCGGAAATCTGTCCGGCGATTCCGTCACGCACGGCAGCTTCTTCGGGCATCAGGAAACGGCCGACTTCCTGATCGCCGCACTCGAGGGACGCGCGCAGCCATTTCGTACCATCGACGCCCGCCGGGCGCTGCCCGATCGGCGGTTCGTCCGCGGTGGTCCCGTCGTCGCCGCGGCCGGGGACCCCGGCGCCGAGCTGACAACAGGCTCCGGCACGGCGCCCAGGCGAGCGCAACGAGCGTCCGCCAAGGTCGCGGTGCCGGCTCCCACGTCGCTCGAGGTCACGATCGTCAACGGCGACCTGAGCTTCGAATCCAGCCCGTTGATGCTCGGTCACTACGTCTCGACCAGGTTGACCGGTACCGAGGCCGTGGTGGACCGCCTGATTGGCTGCACGATGGACTTCTCGCTGAAGCGGGGGCTCTACCCGGTCGCGCCGGGATCGCACCAGGTCTTCATCAACAGCCATCGCAACACCGAGCAGGAGACCTTCATTCCCCGGCCGCTGGCGGTGATCGTCGTCGGACTCGGCGCCGAGGGTTCGCTCCAGGCGGCAGACCTGGTCAAGACGGTCCGGCTCGCGGTGGTCGGGTGGTCGCGTCGCGTCTCCGAGGATCGGGCCCACCTCTCCGCGTCGTTCGACCTCACCGCGACCTTGCTCGGCAGCGGCGGCACGGGGATCTCGGCCGGACAGGCGGCGCAACTCATCACCCAAGGAGTGCTGGAAGCGAATCAGCTGCTGGTCAGCGGAGGGAATGGCCAGACCATCACGTCACCCCGCTGCCGGCGGCTGCGGCTCATCGAGCTGTACCTCGATCGGGCCGCGGAGGCCTGGCGGGCATTGAAGTTGAAGCTCGACATCACGCCGGGCAAGTTCGCGCTGGCCCCGACGATCGAGATCGGCAAGGCCGGACACGTGCGGACCTCGGACAGCGGGTATCGCGGTGCGCCGTACGATTTCATTACCGTCGAGACCGTCAAGACACCGAGCGGTATCCAGACCTTCGAGTTCAACCTCGACACCCGGCGGGCGCGCAGTGAAGTGCGGGCCAAGACCGCGCAAGGCGCGCTGCTCGGCGAGCTGGTCGCAGCCGCGTCCAACGATCAGAACCGCGATCAGCGGATCGGACACACGCTCTCGCGACTGCTCGTGCCACAGGAGCTGGCCGACTACCTGGCCGGGACCGCCGGCATCCAGATGTCGCTCGATCCGGACGGCGCCGGGATTCCATGGGAACTGCTCGAGATCAATCCGTCTGAAGGTCCGGACCAGCGCCCCTGGGCGATCCGGGTGCAGCTCCTGCGCAAACTGCGGCTCGATCACTTCCGCGAGCACGTGATCGACACCGATCGGGATGACGACGTGCTGGTGATCGGCGAGCCGCAATGTCCACCGGATTTTCCGCGGCTCGACGGTGCGCGGATGGAGGCGGTCCGGGTCCGCGACGTCCTGGCGCCGCGCCTGTCGGACCCGAACCAGGTCACCTTACTCGCAGCCGAGACCGGGCTCGCCGGCGGCCCTGATGCGCAGACCGTCGTCAATACGCTGTTCGCCAAAGACTGGCGCATCGTCCACATCGCCGGACACGGCGTGCCCGGTGACAACACCACGTCGGGCGGGGTCGTACTGTCGAACGGCACGTTTCTCGGCCCATCCGAGATCAAGAGCATGGGCAAGGTGCCCGAGCTCGTGTTCGTGAACTGCTGCTATCTGGCGCAGGTGGACGACAAGGCCGGCTGCAAGCCGTACAACCGCGCGCGATTCGCGTCGGGCGTGGCGGGGGCGCTCATCGAGATCGGGGTCCGCTGCGTCGTCGCCGCCGGCTGGGCGGTCGACGACGACGCCGCCAGCGAGTTCGCTTCGACGTTCTACGATGCGATCCTGCGCGGCCGGCGCTTCATCGACGCCGTCGGCGAGGCCCGTCACGCCGCCTGGCAGCGGTATCCGGGTGTCAACACGTGGGCCGCGTACCAATGCTACGGCGACCCTGACTGGACGTTCGTGGCCAGGGCGGATGCGAATCGAGGCCCGGCGAAGGACGTGTATGACATCTCGGGCATCGCTACCGACATCGCGCTGACCTGGGAACTGGAGCGGATCTACGTCGACACCGTGGCCCACCGGGCAGATCGCTTCGCGCAAGTCGCCACACTGCAAGCGCTCGAGCAGCGGTTCGGCGAGCTGTGGGGCGGCAAGGGCAGCGTCGCCGAAGCGTTCGCACGCGCGTACGGCGAAGCCGGCAGCCTGGAGAACGCGGTGAAATGGTACGACCTCGCGGTCAATGCGCCGGATGCGACCGCGTCGATGAAGGCGCCCGAGCAACTGAACAACCTGCGAAGCCGGCTCGGATGGGAGCTGGTCGAGCGGGCCGTCCATCATCGCCAGCAGATGACCAGACAGCGGTCGTCCGCCGCCGGCGCCGTGGGGACACGCGAGACAAGGGCCGCCGGGGAGGCGGCGCTCGTCGATGCCAACGCACGGGTCAGGGACGCAGTCGCGACGGCACGAGGGCTGATCGACCAGGCGCTGCCCCGGCTCGAAGAGCTCGTGCGATTCAGGCCGACCATGGAACGGTACAATCTCGTCGGATCCGCGTTCAAGCGCCGCGCCATGGTGAATCTTGTGGCCCATCAACGGCGGGCGACCGTCCGGGACCTGCGGGCGATGCGGACGGCCTATGACAACGCGCTCCGGGCCGGCCGCAGCGAGCATCGTGCGGATCTGTTCTATCCGGCGGCCAACTGCCTGGCTGCCGACATCGTTTCCAGAGCAGGCAAGAGCAAGGTCGCGCTCGATCGCAGGCTGGTGTCGCACATCGAGCGGTATGTGAGCGAGCGGTCGAAGATCGAAGTCGACTTCTGGAGCGTGGCGACCGAGATCGAGCTGAAACAGTATCAAGCGCTCGGCGCGCGGGCGCTGGCGGCGCGGGTGGGCGGGCTGAAGCGGCGGTATCGGGATCTCTATGCCCGCGCCACGTCGGCCCGAATGTGGTCGTCGGTGTACGACAATGCCTATCTGGTCCTCAGCGGGTATGCCACCGGGCAGGCCAACGGACCGAACAGGAAGGCAAGCCCCGAGCGCGAAGCGGCCGAGGAGCTCCTGACGCTCCTTCGCGGATACGCGCATCCGGGCGAGGAATGAGTAGTCACACAATCGGGAGGTGTCGATGTTGACCGCCGAACAACTGCAGTCGATCATGCCGCGGCTGCCGGCCGCACGAAATACCGAACTGCTGCCGTTTCTCTCCGACGCGATGACGGAATTCGCGATCGACGCGCCGGCGCGGGCCGCCGCGTTCCTGGCGCAACTGGCGCACGAGTCTGGCCAGTTCCGCTTCATGGAGGAGCTCTGGGGACCGACCGAGGCCCAGCGCCGGTACGAGCCGGTCACCAGCCTGTCGAAGACGCTCGGCAACACCGAGACCGGCGACGGCAAACGGTTCAAGGGCCGCGGTCCGATCCAATTGACCGGCCGCGCCAACTACCAGCGCTTCGGCGATCTGCTCCAAGTGGATCTGATCACCGATTCCACCCGGGCGGCGAGACCGGAGGTCGCGTTCAGGATCGCGGGGCTGTTCTGGTCGAAGAAGGGCCTGAACGCGCTGGCTGACACCGCGAATGCGGAGGGGTTCAAGGAAATCACCCGGCGGATCAATGGCGGCTTCAACGGGCTGCCCGAGCGCCAGGCGTTCTACACGGTCGCGCGCCGCGTCCTCGGTGTTCCTGACGCGCCGGTCTCGCGCGGCCGCACCCGGGACGCCGAACTGCCGGCTCCGGCCGACGAACCGAGCTTCGAGCGCGGCTTCGAGGCCATTCGCGCCGCGGCGCGCCGCCGTCCGGCGAGCGCCGCCCGGAACGCGAAGAAAGCCGCACCGAAGCGCAAGGGAGCCACGCCAAAACGGAAGACTGCAGCGTCAAAGCGGAAGACGGCCGCGCCGAAGCGGAAGGCGACCGCGACCCTGCGTAAAAAGAAGACCGCCGCGAAGAGCGGCGCGCGGAAGACCTTCCGCGGTGCGGTGAAGAAGCGGTAACCGGGTGACCAGGACGGGACGGCCGCGGCGCTACCGTGGCTGTCCCGCCAGCACGAAGTCACTCCAGTCGCGGCTCTCGTAGATCGCCGCGGCAAACTTCTCATCGGTCAGCGCCGAACCCTCGACCAGATACGTCAGCAGCTCCTTGGTGTGCGTCTTCACCGGTCCGAACGCGGTGCGCAGCACATCGGAGTCCGCGCCGCCCGGCCAGTACTTGTCGCGCGAGGCGCGCGTCAGCGCAAAGATCGTGATGTAGCTGCCGGCATCGGGGCCGCGCACCGCCTTGTAATACAAGAGTCGCAGGTCGGGCCGCAGGCTGCCTACGGCCGGATGCAGCGTGCTCGCGACGAACTTTTCGAAGGCCTCGCGGCGATCCGGACGGACCTTGAGGTAGTGGATGCCCAGCACGTCGACGTCCGGCAGCGGACCCACCGTAGACGAGCCCACGAGTTGGTACTCCGACGTGGCCGGGTCCATCGCGGCGGTGCGCGCATCGTTGATGGCGCCGCTCCAGACACGAAGATGCTGCCCCTTGCGACTGCCCCGATCCGCCTGGAACCGATGCTCCTGAGCACTGCCCCCTTCGGCGGTGGTCGAGGGTGTGAGACGGAGGACTTCGCCGAGTTTCATCGTTGACGCCTGTGCAGACAGAGTGGAAAGACTGATCGCCAACAAGGCTACGCTGATGGCGCGCGGGACGGTCATGATCACCATGGCCACGAAGTATATGCACTCGTGAGCCACGACGCTACGCTAGAGCAAGGGGTTCAGCCGTTCAATTGCACTGATCAGCGGCGATCACTGCGGCCAAGCCAGTCCCCTGGATGCGGGATGTCGGGTCACGAGCCGATGGTGGAGTAGGTTGTCGCTGCTTGTGTCAGCTGCTTCAGCCGCCCGCTCTGTCCCAGTGCGATGAACGCCTCGACGAGATCCCGCCGGCGCACGCCGTTGGCCGCGTCCCGGGTCAGCTCGTCATATGCCCACTCTGGTGACAACGCCGCCCGGTACGGGCGCGTCGTCGTGATCGCGTCGTAGGTGTCAGCGATGCTGACGATCTGAGCGAGAAGCGGCACGTCATCACCCGCGAGGCCGTCTGGATAGCCGGTCCCGTCGAAACACTCATGGTGGTGGCGCACAATCGAGCGGACCGGCTGGAGCGTGCGCAGGTTGCCGCACAACCGCTCGCCGATGACCGTGTGCTGCTTCATTTCCTCGAACTCGGCCGCGGTCAGCTTCCCCGGCTTCTGCAGCACCGCGTCGGACACGCCGATTTTTCCGATGTCGTGGAGATAGCCGCCGCGATGAAGCGCGTCGAGGTCGTCGTCGGCCAGCGACAGGCTCTCGCCGAGCGCGGTCGAGTACCCAGCCAGCCGCTGACAATGGCCGCCGGTATAGAAATCGCGCGCTTCGATGGTGAGCGCGAGGCTCAGAATGATCGACTCCGCCGACTCGAGATCGTCGGTATAGTGCTTGAGCCGCAGCAGCGAGCGGACCCGAGCCCGCAATTCCTCCACGTCGAACGGCTTCCCGAGAAAATCGTCCGCACCCGCGTTGATGCCGCGGATCCGGTGCGTGCGCGCCTGATGACCGGTGATCATGACGATCGGCGTCAAGCGCGTCGCTGTCACCTGTTTGACTCTCCGGCAGACCTCGAACCCGTCGAGGCCGGGCAGCCCCACGTCCAGAAGAATGAGGTCGGGAGGTTGGCTGGCGATCGCCGTCAGCGCGGCTTCCCCGTCGACGGCCGTGTGCAGGTCGTAGCCTTCGGCGGTCAACAGGCGCACGAGGACCGCCAGAGTTTGCGGATCATCCTCGACAATCAGGATCGTGCCGGCTGGTAGCGACGTTCTCTTCGCCGGGCGAACGTCAGCTTCTAGCATTTTATGGCCTGGGTGGTGAGCATAGCTGAAGACGTCGGCAAACGATCGACGAGAGTGGGCCAAGGGCGGGTCAAATCGCGGACATGTCGGTGTTTGGCCTACACCTTTGAGGCGCCGCCGGTATACTTGGCGGCGGAAATAGGAGGTAGGAGGTCTCCTACCTCCTATTTCAACGATATGGACGAGGACATCTCGGGCCTGGACGACCGGTTTTTCGATCTGTCGATCGACATGCTGGCCATCGCGCACTTCAGCGGCTACTTCACACGGCTCAACCCGGCGTGGGAGAAAACGCTCGGGTTCACCCGCCAGGAACTGCAGGCGACGCCGATGTTCGACTTCGTCCATCCCGACGATCGGGAGCGCACCCGCGAACAGAACCGGACCGTCAGAGCTGGCGGGCAGACAATCGGGTTCGAAAACCGTTACCGCTGCAAGGACGGCTCGTACCGATGGCTGCTGTGGACGTCGACGGGAGACCCTGAGCACCAGCTCATCTACGCGGTTGCGCGTGACGTCACCGCGCGCAAGGAGTTGGAAGAAGAGCGCGAGCGGTTGCTGCGGCAGTTGCAGGCCGCCCTCGCCGAGGTGACGGAGTTGCAGAAGATCCTGCCGATTTGCATGTATTGCAAGAGCGTCCGCACCGACGAGAACTACTGGCAGACCGTCGAGGCCTACCTCTCGCACCATGCGCAGTTCTCGCTCAGCCACGGCATCTGCCCGACCTGTCACGAGAAGGTGCGCGCGGCCTGGCTTGATGACACGCCCCGCGAGTGACACTGTTCTGTTTGGAACGGCCCCGCCGCTGACTTCCCGCATAGCATGCGGTAAATGGCTACCATCTCGCTCCACGAGTTCATCGGTGTGTACCGCGACGAAATCATCCGCCGGTGCAGAGCGAAGGTGGCACTGCGGTCGGCTCCGCCGGCGACCCAGGCGGAGATCGATCACGGAGTGCCGCTGTTCCTGGACCAGCTGACCGACGCATTGCGCCTCGGGCAGGGGTCGAGCCCTGAGATTGGCAGGAGCGCGATTCTTCACGGGCACGATCTTCTTCTTCAGGGGTTCACCATTGCGCAGGTCGTGCGCGATTATGGCGACGTCTGTCAGTCGGTGACCGAGCTGGCACTCGAAATGGACGCCCCGATCGGCACTGATGATTTTCGCACCCTGAACCAATGCCTCGACGACGCGATCGCGGCGGCCGTCACCGAATACGCGCGCGAGCGGGACATCGCCCGCGACGACGAGTCCTCTCAAAAAAGCGAGCACCTCGGGTTCCTGGCTCATGAACTGCGCAACCTGACCCACACGGCACTGCTCGCGTTCGAAGTGCTCAAATCTGGCAATGTGGGAGTCGGCGGCAGTACGGGGGCGGTGGTCCAGCGCAGTCTGATAGCGATGCGCTCACTGGTGAGCCGCTCCCTCGTCGAGGTCCGCCTCGACTCGAGGCGTACAGAACCGGGAGCAGTTCCTGGTGTCGTCGTTCATCGACGAGCTCGTGCCGGCCGCCACGTTGGAAGCCAACGTCAAGAAGATCACACTCAGCGTGGCGCCGGTCGAGGACGGAATGATGATTGAGGCCGATCGGCAGGTCCTCGGGTCAGTGGTCGGCAACTTACTCCAGAACGCCTTCAAGTTCACCCGGCCTGGGCACCACGGTCACGCTGCGCGTCATTGGCAACGCCGAGCGCGTGCTGATCGAGATTCAGGACGAATGCGGCGGTCTGCTGGAGGGGAGCGGCGACGAACTGTTCCGCCCGTTCGAGCAGCGCGGTTTGGATCGCACGGGTCTGGGTCTTGGCCTCGCCTTCAGCCGATGGGCGGTCGAAGCGAGTCAGGGCTTGATCTATGCACGCAACCTGCCTGATACCGGATGCGTCTTTACCGTCGACCTGCCGCGGCTTCCAGCGCCAGCCGCGACCGCGTAGTCACGACCACAGAGACTCACGGCGTCTTCTGCGCTGGTCGCGGGGTGCGCGATCGGGGCGGCCTCCCGATTCAGGAGCGCCTCGAGCGCCCGCAGACTGCGTGCGATCAGAGCTCCGGTGCTCCCTCCGACGCCGACGTTCCCGGTCTGGAGCACCCCGAACGCGGTGGTCGCGGTTCTGAGCAAGGCCCGCATCTCCTGCGACTCTCCGTCGCGAGTGAGGTCCTGTTCGCGCGAGAACTCCGTCACGGCCCCCGCGATGGCATCGTCCAGGCATCGGTTCAGCGTGCGGAAGTCATCGGTGCTGATGGGGGCGCTGGTGTCCACCGCCAGGTCGGTGATGGATTGACAGACGTCGCCATAGCCGTGCACGACCTGTGAAATGGTGAACCCCCGAAGCAACAAATCGTGTCCCTGCCGGGTCGCGCTCTGACTGATCTCGTTGATCTGCGATGGTCCGTGGCGCAACTCGTGGGACAGTTGCGACAGGAACAGCCGCACTCCGCCATCGATTCGCCTCGGTCGACGGCGGACTCTGCCGTTTCTCGACCTTCACCCGGCACCGGCGGATCAGCTCGTCGCTATTTCGATCGATGAATTGATCGAGTGTCAAATTCGACATGCGCTCCATCCTCCTCCCAGACACGGGGGGCGGGCTGTCCACAACAAGACACGCCCTGAACTCTCGGGTCCCCCCGAGTGTGCTCAAGCCCGGCGTCGGAGCCGGAGATAGCCCAGTGCTATCAGTCCCACGGCAAGCAAAACGACAAAGACCTGCGGCATTGTGGGCACTGCAGTGGTGATGGTCACCGTGTACGCGCGGGTCCCGAAACAGGCGGCTGAATCGATCGCCCGGATCGTAAACGTCGATGTGCCGGCCGTGGTCGGCGTTCCGGCGAGCAGCCCACCCGGAGTGAGCGTCAAGCCAGCCGGCAGCGTGCCGCTACTCACGGTGAAGGCGTACGGCGCCGTGCCGCCGGTCCCCGCCGAGCTGCTGGCTGTAGGCAAGACCCACCGTGCCATTGGGCAGCGTCGGCGGAGCGATGTCGATGACCGGGCACCCGGTGGCAGCGCTGCACCCTCCAACCGTGTTGCCACCGCTCAACGTCACCGCCCCGGCGGCGGTCGCCAACGCTCTCCCGTTCAGGGCGGCGCCAACGCCCAGGGTGATGCCCGCTTGCGCCACGACGGTTCCGGCGAAGCGTGACGCCATTGAGCGTCGCCGCGCTGGTGACCTGCCAGAAAATGTTGCACGCGGAGGCGCCGTTCAGCAGAAGGACGTTCGAGCCGACGTTCGCCGTGACGGCGCTTCCCACCTGGAAGATGTAGACGCCCGCGCCGCTGAGTGTCAGGGTCGTCGTGCCGGCGATGTTCGCGGTGCTCGAAAAGGAATAGACGCCCGGGCCCAGGGTGACGCCACCCAGCTCGGCACCGAGCGGCGTGGCACCGCCGGTCGCCGCCAGGGTCGAGTACAGCGCCGTGGCGGACGCCTGCGCGGCAATCGCGGCGCCGTCATTCGCGTGTGTCCCGAAGGGGGGCACGACGACCGCCGAGGCCGGAAAGCCGGTGATCGACGTTCCGGGTGACACACCCACGTCGCCCGTGATGACGGTGCCCGTGCCGGCGGCGGTGACCGTGGTGCCACCCAGCACGGCGAAGCTCTGCGCCGCGCCGGGCGACTGCGCCAACGCCGGAGAGGCTCCCCAAAGCAGCGATGGCGAATGCCGCGCTTGCTCCCAGATACCAGCGTGTCCGCCTCATTGATCAATCTCCCTTTACCTTGCGGCCAGGACTGACGGGAGACTCTACCTGAGGGCAGGAAACCGGAACTGTTCACTCTTGAACAGCCTCCAATTCGGGCCTGCGATACCTTCCGGCGCGGGATGATCCTCCACGAGCAGCCAGTGCTCTACTCAGTCGACCTCAGCGGGTGTCAGGCGATGTCCGCTCTGGCCCCGGAGACGGTCACGGCGGCCTTCGTCGCGGCGTTGCAGAGCGCCGGCGCGACGGTCGTGGAGACGTTGTCGCACAACTTTCCGGGCGCCGGGCTGACCTGCGTCCTGATCCTGGCGAGTCGCACGCGATCCTTCACACCTGGCCCGAGACCGGCACCGTCAACATCGACATCTTTTCGTGCTCGACCAGGCTCAAGAGTCTGACCGCGATCGCGGAGCTCGGGCGGTCGTTCGGCGCCGCCGACGTGTCGGTCCGGGAGATCCCTCGTGCTGACGGACATGGCCCGCCGTCAGACGGACGCGGTTAGGTTCGTGCTGCGGGCCGTGGCGGGGAGCCTCGGCTTCTTCGGGCTGCTCCGTCTGACCTGGATCGAAGCGCACGTCGTCCTGCCGTTCACCCGCGTCCAGAGCGGACTCGCGGTCAGACTGTTCGGCGCGCCGACGGTGCCCGTCGAGGCCACGCTTGCGTGCAGCGGCGCCGATGCGCTGGCCCTGTGCCTCGGGGCCATCCTCGCCTATCCAGTACGGTGGCGAACGCGCCTGGCCGGCGCCGGTTGCGGCGTCGCGCTCATCGTCGGCCTCAACACGCTCCGGATCGGCACCCTCGGTCGGGTCGCCGACGTCGCCGGCGTGGTTCAACGTCGCTCCACCTCTATGTCTGGCCCGCCGTGCTCACGCTGGCGATCGCCGGATATGTGTTCACGTGGATGCGCCTCGCGGATCGGCGCCAGGCCTTGAAGGGTATCGACGGACAGGACACGGCGCCTCGCGAGGGTCCCTCCGCCGCGGGTCCGCAGCCGTCGCGACGATTCGTCGTGCTCACGATCGCCTTCCTGCTGCTGTTCATCGCCGCCTCGCCGCTCTACCTCGAGAGCCGCAGTGTCCTGGCCCTGGCCGACTTCGTCGCCCACGCGGCCGCCGTGATCCTCGGCGCCGCTGGCGTCACCGCGCACGCCGCCGCGAATGTGCTCTGGACGCCGCGCGGCGGTTTCCTCGTCACGCAGGAGTGCATTACCACGCCGTTGATCCCGGTGTATCTGGCAGCCGTCTGCGCCTATTCGGCCACCTGGCGGCAGGCTGGTGCTGGGCGTGCTCGCCACGGTGCCGCTCTTCGTCGGCCTGGGCATCGTGCGCCTTCTCATCGTCGCGCTGCCGGATGCCGTGGCCTCGCCGCTGTTCGTCGTGCACGCGTTCTATCAATTGCTGCTCGCCGCGGTGCTGGTGTTCCTCGCCGCGCTCTGGCGCCACGGCCGCGGTGCCGCGCTCCGCTATGCGCTCGCGGGCGTCGTCGTGGGGCTGGCTGTTCGTCCAGGTGCTGGGCCCCTTCTACACGCGGCGTGATGACCTATCCCGTCGGCACGCCGCTCGACGATCCGCAGGGAGCGATCGCGTTCCTCCCGGCGTTCCAGGTCGGTCTCTATCTGGCGCTATGGGTCGCGGCGTTCGCCGCTGTCGGCTGGGGCTGGTTCCTCGCCGGGCTCGCCGTGCTCGGCCTCACGCAGACGGCGGGATTGCTGGCGCTGCACGCGCTCTCGGGCCATGCCGGCCTGACCGCCCACGTGCGCGACGTTCGCGCCTGGGCGGTTGCCGGCCCGCTTCTGATCTTCGCCGCGGTGGTCCACCTTGCCCGGACGCGTCGCTGAGCTCGCCGCGGTCTCGGCCCTGGCCGCGATCATGACCGTGGTGATCGCCGCACCGGTGCTGCGCGCGCCGTCGGAACGCGTGTTCGGGATGGAGATCGTCGGACGCCACCACGATCCCTTCACCGTGATGGAGCAGTTCGGGCGCCCGATCGAGCGTCGGGCGTGTATTCGCAGCCGGTCACCGACATCGCCGGTGCGCTGCTCGCGCGAGTCTCCGGCGTCGTCGCCGCCTACAACTGGCTGGTCCTGCTCAGCTTTCCCCTCGCGGCGGCCGCGGCCTACCTGCTGGCGCGTCATCTGCTGCTCTCGCCGGCAGGCGCGACCGTCGCGGCGCTGGCCTTCGCGTTCTCCCCGTTTCATCTGGCGCACGCCGCCTATCACCCGCACATCGCCCAGACCCAGTGGATGCCGCTGTACCTGCTCGCGCTGTGGCGGTGTCTCGACCAGCGCAACGCCGGCAGCGGTCGGCGTTCCTTGGCGCCGCGGCCATTGCGGTGACGCTCTCGAACTTCTACGGCGGCCTGATCGCCGCGGTCATCACTCCGGTTGCCGCGGGCGCTTACTGGCTCGTGACGCGCCAGTCGCACCCACAACCGCTGCGGCGACTGGCCGTCACGGCCGTGAGCCTCGTGCTCATCGCGGCCTCCGGATTCGCCTACGTGCTCGTACGCCGCCGGCGCCGTCGTCGCAAACCACGCGGGCTTTGCCTTCCCGCGAGCCGACCTGTTCCGCTACAGCGCGAAATGGTGGAGCTATCTGGTGCCGCCGGTCGCGCATCCGCTGCTCGGCGCCACGGCGCCTCGGCGTCTGGACTGCAGCCGGCGTGCGCGAGGGCCTGCTCGAACAGCAGGTCAGCCTCGGCTGGGGAATCGTCGCGCTCGGGCTCATCGCCGTCGCCGGTTGGGTGTTCCGCCATCGGCCGCCGGCCCCTCTGCTCGACGTGCCCGTGCTCGTCATCGTCGCGGTCGCGGCGCTCCTGTGCTCGCTGTCGCCCGAGCGGACGATCGGGCCGTTCACCTTCGTCCGGCCCTCGGCGCTGCTCTACGACCTCGTCCCGATGTTCCGTTCGTACGCGCGGTTCGGGGTCGTCGTGCAGCTGATGGCGGCGCTGCTGGCGGGGATCGGCGTCGATCGGCTTCGCGCCGCCGGCACCAGGCGAGCGCAGGTTGCGTGCCATCGCGCTGGTGGCGCTCGGCGCCGCCGAGTATGCGGTCTCGCCACCGTCGCTGTGGCGCGACGTGCTCCCCACGACGGCGCACCGCTGGGTGACGCAACAGCCGGATCCTGTGCGAGTCCTCGACTGCACGCCGCTCACTCAGGAGTCCGAATCGGTGCAGTGGCTGACCGGCGGTCGCGTGACGCTGTTGGGCGGCTCGTTCCACGACTGCACGGAGCCGAACCTGTCACTGAGGCTCATGGCGAGCGGGTACACGCACCTGCTGGTGCGGCGTGACGCCGCCGACGGACCATCGTTCGCCGATCGTCCTCTTCGCCGGAGGGGTTCCGTGTCGCCGCGCGCTTCGACGACGGCCAGGTGTTCGCGGTCACGGCGCCGCCTGCCGGCCGATCTATACGGCGACGATGACGGGGTTCTTTCCGCGCGAGCACGACGCGGAGCTGGTCGTGGCGATGGATGGGAGCGGACGCGGCCTGGACCATCGTGAACGCCAGCAATCGGCCGGTCGTCGCCACTCTCGGCCTCGAGATGTCGGCGTTCCACCGGGCGCGCCGCATGGAGCTGCGACTCGACGGGCGCCCGGTGCAGACGCTGGTCGTCGCGCCGTCGCGTCGCATCTACCGGCTCGGTCCGCTGACCATCGCTCCCGGCGACCACGAGCTCGTGTTCCATCCCGCCGAAGCCCCCACCGTGGCCGGCGACGTGATCAACAACGGCGACCGGCGTCCGCTGTCGTTTGCGATCGGCACCTGGAGCTGGACCGTGCAGAGCGAGCAGCCATGACGCACGTCCGTCTACCGGAACTTCTGGACCGGCGTCGGCGAGCGGTTTCCCGATCTTGGCGGGGCCGTCTCGACGCAGTACTACTCGGACAACGAGCGGCGGCTGTTCACCGAGCACTTTCCCGTCACTCGAGGGACTGCGGATTCTCAAGACCGATCTCTGGGACGAGGCCAAGAACACCCGCATCCTCGCCTGGGCCAGCCGGCAGGGCGCGCGCGCGTACGGCATCGACATCTCCGAACCGACCGTGAAGCAGGCGCGCACGGCGTTCGACACCGGCCCCGGCGCGGGTCATGGCCTGCAGAGTGCGCTGGGCGATGTCCGCGATCTGCCCTTCCGCGACGCCAGCTTCGACGCCATCTACTCGATGGGCACGATCGAGCACTTCGACGAGACCGAGCGCGCGGTCGGCGAGATGGCTCGAGTGCTCAAGCCCGGCGGGCGCGCGATCGTCGGCGTGCCCAACCGGCACGATCCGTTTCTCCGGCCGCTGTTCGCCACGGCGCTGCAGGCGGTCGGACTCTACGGGTACGGGTACGAGAAGTCCTACTCGCGTCGCGCGCTGAAACAGATGCTCGAACGCGCCGGCCTGGACGTCGTCGCCGAAACGGCGATCCTGTTCATCCCCGGCTGGCTGAGGATGCTCGACCTCGCGTGCCACGCCTGGTGCCGGCCGTTGGCAGCGGTGACCGGTGCCCTCGTTCGTCCGTTCGTCTTTCTCGATCGGCACGTTCCCGCCGTGCGGAGGCACGGGTACCTGCTGGCGACCGTCGCCATGAAGCCGAATCCCAGGGGGTCGAGTGAGCAGTGAACTGACGCGGCAATCGAGCACGCTACGCTTCAGACGCGAGGTCACCGATCGTTTCGGCGTCCTTCCCAATTTCTTCTGTTCCGCCGAGGCGGCGCCGGGGCTGCTCGAGGAGCTCTGGAAGTTTGCGAAGTCAGCCTACCTGGACAGCCCGTAGCCGTCACTGTTCAAGGAGCGGCTGTTCGTCCATCTCTCGCGGTTCTGTGAGATCCGCTACTGCATCGTACGGCACGTCGGCTTTCTCATCGGCCAGGGCCGCCCGGCCGGCGACGCCGACGCCGTACCCGAGACGGTCGAGCAAGTGATCGAGATGTTGCGGCGGCCGCTGCCCGAGGGGCCGGCGCTCACGAGCGTCCTCGAGCGGCTCGATCGTGTGCCGGCCGGCGGCCGGTTGCCTGAGCCTCGCACTCAGGACCAGACCGACCTCTTCGACGCGCTGACCGTCATGTTCCTGTCGGCCCGGGCCACCGGCCGCGCCCGCGCAGCCGTTCGCGCCGCCGTTGGCGCGGCACGTTCGAGCTCCTGGTGGCCTATCTCGCCTTCATTCTTGAACACCGCGGTATTGGCGCCGATGCCGAGCGCCATGATGGCAATGACCAGCACGGCGAATCCCGGGCTCCGCCCCACCGCGCGTGCTGCGTGCCGAAGGTCGTTGAAGAAGAAAGACATAATCGAGTCTCCCCGGC
This sequence comes from uncultured Acidobacteriota bacterium, assembly GCA_963717745.1. Classification (GTDB taxonomy): domain Bacteria; phylum Acidobacteriota; class Vicinamibacteria; order Vicinamibacterales; family 2-12-FULL-66-21; genus JACCXG01. The sequence goes on along the minus strand of CAVQXJ010000025.1, from coordinate 301,608 downwards.
GATTCGAGCTAGTCGATCCGATGACGTCCAGGCTTGGACGGTCGCGGACTGCGGACGGTTGGAAAGGAAAGCGGCCGGCTCACCGCCTGGCCATCCGCTCGATCTCCGACGCCGCCGTGCCGGGCCCGAGAATGTGTCGCAGCGCCGCTTCGACCACTTCGTCGCGGCCGTTACGGATGCCCTCGATGGTGGGCCTGGCCTCGATGTCAGGGATGATGCCGACCCGCTGCGTGGGCTTCTTGTCCGGGTAGAACACGCCGATCCCGCTGATCGCCGATCCCAGTCCTCCAGGCAGCGGGACCCGCGAGACATTGCCGTCCGCTCCCGCGGTCGTGCTTCCGACGACGGTCGCATTCGGCGCGGAGCGGAATGCCATCGCCGTGTACTCGGACTGGCTCAGGGATACCTCGTCCACCAGGATGACGATCTTCCCGGCATACCGTGGCAGGGCCGGTTCGAGCGAGAGCGGCGGAGTCCAATGGAACGCGCCCGGGTTGGCGGGATCGCCGCGGGTGAAGCGCGCAAATTGCGTCGGCCGATCGATGAGGCGCGAGCCCAGCGCAAACACCACGAACTCCGAGGGATAGTTCCGGATGTCGATGATCAACCCCTTGGTGCCGGCGGCCGACTCGATGTACTTGGCCGCCTGCGCGGACTGCACCGACGACAGCTTGAGATAGGCGACGTCAGGCGAGAGCTTCTGGAACGTCTCGCCGGCCCGGTCGTGGATACGGCGTCCGCCCCCGGGAGGTCCCGGCTCCTGGGTGCGTTGCGTGTTCACGTCCACGGCCGCTCCGGACCTGGTGACGCGCAGCGCCACGGCGCCGCACGCGCCCCTGGTCATCGACTGGGCGATGTCGCGCAGCCGGGTCGGCTGGTTCGAGGCGGCGTAGTACGGCGCCCACCGTTCCACCAGCGCCGGGACCGCGACGCCGTCAATCGCGTCGATGACATCGCCGATCTGCAGGCCGGTCGCGGTTCCTGACCCGGCCTGCGAGTATTCGGTCACCACCGCCTTGTCCTGGATGAACCGTGTGATTACTGGTACCCGGCACGCGCCGACAGGCGGCCGCACGCCGAGCGAGGTGAAGAGATTGGCATGCGTGTCGTTGACCCGGGCGATCAGCGCCATCATCTCCCGCTTGAACGTGTCGCTGTCGGCCGCCAGCGCGATCCGCGGGATGAAGGTCGTGAGCACGTCGTCCCAGTTCCCGCCGATCACGTCGCGGTAGGGGAACCAATATTCGATGATGTTCCAGAAACGGTAGAGCCCGAGCAGCTGGTAGCCGGCATCGGGCAGCTCGAGCGCCGCGTAGGTCGGCTCGTTGTTGAACACGGGGTTGCCAACGTTCGGCGTCAGCGCGACATAGAACTGCCGCTCCCCCGCCGGCCGGTTGCGGTGGATGCCCCGCAGCGATCCGGCCAGGGCGGCCCCGAGTGCATCGTCGGTCAGCCAGGTCACCGGTGGCTTCAGGTGCAGCTCGCCTTCGGCCAGGCTGGCGCAGGGGCTGCACCCGGGCACGGCGCCAAGACCGGTCACCCACGCCAGCACCACCGACCGCGCAGCCGGCTCGTCCGACGCGCTCAACACTCGCGGGAGCACGCGCAAGAGGTCGTAGTCCCAGTGGCGTTTGCCCGCCACGATCGCCGGGTGGTGATACTTGAGGAACCCCCACACTTTTCCGAGCATCGCCAGATTGGCTGTCTGGGTCTTGGTGAGGTCCTTCAACGTGATGCCGGAGCCGCCGTCGAACTCCTTGTCGAGATCGAGTGCCGTGCGTTCGGGTTCGACCCGCGCCACACCGGCGAGCGGCTTGCCGTCGACCAGCAGACGAAGATCGTCGGCCCAGACCCGTCCGGCGCCGGCGGCCAGCACGCCAAAGAACAGCCGCTTCGCTCCCGGCGCCAGGGGCAGCGCAATCGTGTACTCGGTCCACCCGGTCGTCCCGTTCAGGCGGCGGCTCTCCATGTTGTCGAAGGCGACGGCCCCACTGTCGCCATCCTCTCGCATCCAGAGGCCGGCAAAGCCGGCGACGTTCTCGGTGCGGAGAAAGCCACTCAGCTCCAGCCGGCCTCCGGCAAAGTCGATCGGCAGCATCCGGGTGACGGCGGTGAATCCGTCCGGCCCGTCGGCCTTGCGCTCGATGCGCAGCGACCACCGCCCGCCATGCACGACCTGGTCGTCCACGGCAAACGTGTCTGGCGGGCCGCCGCCCCACCCTTTGGGCACGCCTCCGGTGTGATCCGATTCGAAATCCAGCAGGCCGATCAGCTCGGGACGGAGCGGAGCGGCTTGAGGTGCGGCGGGGCCCTGTGGCGGCACGAGCAGCACCATGAGCATGATCGTCAGCGAGGCGAGGAATCCGGTCATGGCGGCCGCAGTATAGGCCCGATACGGCCTCACAGCCGCCGCTCTGTGAACAATCACTCTTGGTGGCTTCCGCCTTCAGGCGGAAGGCTGGATCTCTTCGCGTAGAATTCCTGCCGGAGAGACCTTTGATGATGTTATCGATCGCGTTCGTCTGGCTGACACTGGCGCTGCCTCCGGCTGGAACATCGGCTCAGACACCCGCCACGCCGCAATCCGCCCCCGCGCCGCTTGCCGAAGAGCTCTGGGCGGCGACGCGCGCTGGCGACGTCGCGGGCGTCACATCCGCGCTCGACAAGGGGGCTGACGTCAACGCGAAGACCCGATACGGCGCCACCGCGCTGTCCTTCGCAGCCGACCGGGGGAACCTCGAGCTGGTCACGCTGCTGATTGCCCGCGGCGCCAACGTCAACGCCCAGGACAGCTTCTACCAGATGCGCGCCATCAACCTGGCGATGACGAACAACCATTCGGCGGTGGTGACGCTGCTGCTCGAGCGTGGCTCGCTGGGCGCGCCGGCGGTCCTGGCACAGGCGGTTCAGCGCGGAAGCGTGCCGATTGTCGCGGCGGCGCTTGGGTCGAGCGAATTGACGCGAGTCCAGGTCAGTAACGCCCTGGCCGGCGCCAAGAAGGCCAACAACCCGGAGATCCTGGCACTGATCGAGAAGAAGCTGGCCGGGATGCCGGCCGCGCCGCCGCCGGCCGGCGTGACCGTGGATCGCGCGACGCTCCAGTCGTACGTCGGCAGCTATCGCAATGAAGAGGCCGGCGTCGCGATCTCATTTGCGCTCAACGGCGATCAGCTGACCTTCATCCCTCCGGCCGGCACCGGCGCGATGACGCTGGCCGCGATCTCGCCGACCAGTTTTCGCGTCGTTGAACGCGAGGGGCTGACCATCAATTTCGAGGGAGGCGGCGGCGCGATCGAGCGGGCCGTGGCTGTCCTCAACAACACGTCGCAGGTGTGGACCCGCGTGGCGGCGTCACCAGCCGGCGCGGCTGCGTCCCCGGCGCCGGCTCCGGCGGCGGCGCCCACACCAGCGCCGCCAGCCGATCCCAAGCCCGCCACGCGAACTGCGGCGCGCAACTGGCCGGGGTTCCGCGGCGACAACGCCGCGGGGAACGGCGACGGGCAGGGAGCGGTGGTCGAATGGGACGTCGAGACCCAGCAGAACATCCGCTGGAAGACCGCGATCCCAGGCATCTCGAACGCCAGCCCTGTGGTCTGGGGCAACCGTGTGTTCGTGGTGACCGCCGTCAGCAGCGCCGGCGACAAGACGTTCCGGACCGGGCTCTACGGCGACGTCGCGCCGGTCAAAGATCTCTCCGAGCACACCTGGAAGATCTACAGCCTGGACAAGGCGACCGGCAAGATTCTGTGGGAGCGCGACGCCTTCAAAGGCGCGCCGAAGGTCAAGCGCCACACCAAGGCCAGCCAGGCCAATTCCACGCCGGTGACCGACGGGCGTCGTGTGGTCGCGATGTTCGGTTCGATCGGCATGCTCGCGGCCTGGGACATGGACGGCAAGCCGCTCTGGCAGATCGACATCGGCGTGCTCGACAGCGGCTGGTTCTTCGATCCGGACACGCAGTGGGGACATTCGAGCTCTCCGCTGATGCACGACGGCAAGGTGATCGTCCAGGCCGATCGTGCGAAGGACTCGTTCATCGCCGCCTTCGACGCGGCCACCGGGAAAGAGCGATGGCGCACCGCTCGAGATGAGATCTCGACCTGGGGAACGCCGACCCTGTTCCGGGCTGGCGCCCGCGAACAGATCGTCACCAACGGGCCGAAGATCCGCGGCTACGACCCGGCTACCGGCAAGCTGCTGTGGACGCTCGGGCCGAACTCCGAAGTGACGGTCGGCACGCCGGTCGTCGGCAACGGGGTCGTCTTCGTCACCGGCGGGTATCCCCCGGCGCGGCCCGTCTACGCGATCAGGCCGAACGCCACCGGTGAGATCTCGCTACCCAAGGACAAGACCTCGAACGAGGTCATCGCCTGGAGCAATGGCGAAGGGACCTACATCCCGACGCCGATCTTCTATGACGGCGTGCTCTACACCTGCGGCAACAACGGGGTCGTCACCGCCTACGACGGCGAGACCGGCGAGCGCCTCTACCGCGCACGCGTTGGTGGCGGCGGCTCGTTCTCGGCGTCGCCCGTCGCCGCCGACGGCCGGCTGTATTTCGCCAACGAGGACGGGGATGTGTACGTGGCGCGCGCCGGCCGCACCTATCAGGAGATCGCCAAGAACGAGATGAAGGAAGTGATCATGTCCACGCCGGCGATCTCGGACGGCGTGATTGTGGTGCGGACGCTGGGGCACGTCTTCGGCATCGGACAGAAGTAGCATCAAGGGCTTCGAGACGGCGGAGGTATCGAGCTACCGGTCCGGTTCCTTCGTCGCCTCCCCCGCCGCGTCTATCTCTTTTCTCACCGCGACAGCATCGGAGAGTTCGCACCGAGCGGTTACCGTGGAGCGCCCAGTGCCGACAACTCCGTTCGCGTCCACGGTGTTTGACGTCCCTTCGACGCCGCTCGCACGCGGCCAACGGCTTCAGGCGAGATTGGTCCGGCCTGATGGCCCCAGGCGCCGCGGATGTAGGTGAGGACGCCGGCGAGCTGTCGATCGTCGAGCGTGCCCATCGGCGGCATCAACAAGTCGCCCTTCAGACCATTCAGCACGATCCGGATCAACCCGTCTTCCTGACCGAGCACCCAAGGCGAGTTGCGCAGCGGCGCGCCGAGCCGCTCCATGCCGCTGCCGTCCGTCTGATGACACGGCGCGCACGTCGTGACGAACGCCGCCTGGCCAGCTTCAACCGCGGCAGGTGGACTGGCTGACCGCTTCCCGATCATCGCCAGCAGACGGTCGGGCACCTGCCCCGGAGCCGTGCCCTGCTGCAGTCCGGCGGTGACGCCGGCCAGCAGCCGCTCGCGGTGGGCCGCAGCCGCGGGCATCTCCAACAGCCGCACCACGCGCGCCAGGTTTCTGCGGCTGATCTCCGGCGTGTCGTTGGTCTCCCAGTCGGTGTAATCGCCTTTGCCGCCCGGCATCAGCACACGCGGGTGTTCGGCGTAGAGCCTCCAGTTGGTGTCGGGATCCTTGCGCCTGAATGCCGGCGTGTCTCCGCGATCGGCGGCCAGCCGCCGCGCGACGCGGCCGGCCAGATGTTCGGTGAAGAGCGGAGCCTGCCAGACCGTCGATTTCTCCAGCCAGCCGAGGACCGTGTCGGCGTCACGGGTGATCGCGTCTTCGAGCGTCCACCAGAGACGCAGCGGAATGTGCCGGTCCGGAACGTCCTCTTCGCGTCCGATCAACTCCTGCAATATTCCCAGCGTCTCGGCGGTCTGAAAGCGCCCGGCCGTATGTGCCAGCTCGCTCCTCACCTCGGCATTCGGCTCGGTGCGCGCCAGGCTGACCAATCGCCCTTGCACAGGCCGGCCAGTCATTGACGCGCCACTCAACAGCCGCAGCGTCCAGGATCGAACCGGCGCATCGGGATGGTCCAGCAGCTCGAGCGCCCACTGGGAATCGATGCCCGAAATCAAGTTCGCCGTCCACAGCGCTTGCAGCGCGAGCTCGCCGTGGTTTTCCCGCGTCAGCCGCCGCAGTTGCGGCACGAGCGAGCGATCCCCGCGCTCGCCGAGCAGCCGCCGTGCATGATCGCGATACCACTTCCTGGTGTCGCCCAGCAGCTCTACCAGCTGCTGGCTGCTCCGACGCGCGAGATCGAAGGGCGCCACGGGCGTGTGCGCGCCGGGCCGCAGCCGCCAGATCCGTCCGCACGACTTGTCCCACGTGTCGCGCGGGTCAGTGTGATCCATCCGGATGTCGCACCAGTCGGCCACGTAGATCGCGCCGTCTGGCCCGACCACGGTGTCGACCGGACGAAAGCTGCGCTCGGAGGTCGTGACGAGCGCTTCGGTATCGACGGTCTTGAACGTCGACCCCTCCCCCACCAGGCGCGTCGCCTGGATCCGGCTGGTCAGCGCCATCCCCGAGATCAGTTGACCTTCGTACCCTGGCAGCTTCCCGTCTTCATAGATCACTGAGGTCATGGCGAACCGGGCGACGTCGCCCTGATGGTCCATGTTCGGGATGAAGCCGTAGGAGTGCGGTCGGTTGAACGGACCGTGCTTCGGCCAGTTCTTCTCGTAGCGTCCGCCCTGTACCCAGTGAAAGCCGCGGCTGTTGCCGCCGTTGTCACCCGAGAAGGCGCGGCCCCGGCTGTCGAAGGAGAGCGTCCAGGGATTGCCGCCGCCCTGCGCGAACAACTCGAACGCGTCGGTGTCCGGGTGATATCGCCAGACGGCCTGGCCGAGGAACGAGATGCCGCGGACCCGTGCCGTGCTGGTGCTGCCGTGAACGCCGTAGAGCCACCCGTCGGGGCCCCACGTCAGGCTGTTGGCGAGCGAGTGGGTGTCCTCGAGGCCGAATCCCGATAGACGCACTTCGGGATCGCCGTCGGGGAGACCATCCCCCGTCGAATCGCGATAGAACAACAGATGCGGCGGGTTCATCACCCAGACGCCACCGTGCCCGGTCAGCACGCTGGTCGTGATGTTGAGGCCGGTGATGACGTCCTTGTGCGAGTCGAACGTCCCGTCGCCATTCGTGTCCTCGAGCACGGTGATCTTGTCCGCGCCGCGGACGTGATGAGGAGGCGCCGCCGGCACCGCGTTGTAACGCGCGCGCAGATACTGGTCGTACGAGGTGATGGTGAGGCCAGCCGGAAACGGGTACTGCAGATACTGGACGACCCACAGGCGTCCCCGATCGTCGAAATGCAGATCGACCGGCTGGCGGATCACCGGCTCGGAGGCCACGAGGTCCATGTTCAAGCCGGCGATCGGCTTGAAGGCCCGCCTCGTCGCGTCCGGCGGCGACGGCCGGTCGCCCTGCACCCAGTTGGTGAGCTTGTCGCCGCCGCCTTTGAGGTAGATCCGGACGAATTCGTCGACCTCGGGCGCGAACGGCTGCGATTGGGAGCGGACGGCGGGTGAACCGCAGAGGACCGCCAGACTCGCCGCGGCCACGCCAGCAATCAACGAACGGCTCGTGAGGATGGACACGGTAGAAAGCCGATTCTATCCGTTCACGATTCGGTGTCAGACACCGTTCCGTGACGAGATCCCCGGAGCAAACGGCGACGCTGCAACCGCGACCTCGTCCGCGCTCAGCGACGCGGACTTTACGACGGCCGAAACTCCATACCAAAAGCTGTCGGCTCTTGTTCCACACTCCTCCGAAATGCGTGGAAAAGGCGGCCGTGCAATTCGTCCCTCCGGGCATGTCGTTTGCCCTGCTGCGGCAGCGCATCCTCACTCGGGGCTGCAGGAAAGACGTACCGTAGGTATCACGCTCGACCAGATACCGGCGGTACGCATCGCCCCCGCTTCTCGCAGCGATCGCAAATACGGCGTGTCGGGATTCCAGGCCTTGATCGCGATGCGTGGCGCGGGCGCGGCGGGATCGTCGCGGCGGGCGACCCATTCCACCAGGCCCGGGTCGACGCCGCGCCGCACTTCCGTTTCAAAGGCGATGCGGGCCTCCCCAGCCTCGACGATGACGCCGTCGGTCATGCGGCCGTTGACGTCGAGCGCGAACCCTGAGACCAGCGCGCCTTCCGGGAGGGGGAACACGAGCTCGCCATCGAGGACCCGGCCGAGGCCATTGCGAAACACCAGCGTCGCGCGGGTGCGCGCGCCGAGTCCGGTGACCGTCACCTCATAGCGCGCCTGTTCGAGCACCAGCGGCGTGGATGGTGCGTCATCGTCTGGACGAACCAGGAGCACCGGCGGGCGCACCACCACGGGTGGCTGGAACGGCCGTTTCGGCAACAACTGCGGTTGGGGCGCGCCGGCCGCCGCAGGCACGCGGGGATCGGGGCTCACGCCGCGATCCCCGGTGACGACCGCGGGGGGCCTGCCCTGAGCGGAGTCGAAGGGCCGGATCGAGGCTACCGCGCCAGCGACCACGGTTGACGGGTGACGCAAGCTACGACGAAGGCACGTGGGGACGTCATCGAAAGGTTCCTTCTGCACTGACGGATAGACACCGCGGGGGCCGACCTTCCGGATCGCCCCACTGGTCTCTGAATGATCAAGCGCTCCTTTCTTGCACGCGGCTCCGAATTGCGCCCAAAAACATCCCTGTTCAAGTTCTGGCGGGGCTTTCCCGCTTCCTCAGACAGGAGAACGCGTAATGACGAACAGAACGCACACGGGGCTTCTCATGCTGGTGCTCGCGGCGGGCATCGGCTGTGGATCTCAGGGCAGTCCAACAGTACCCGGCTCGTTCGTGCATGAACCGGGCCCGATCACGCCGCCTGGGTCTGTGACAAGCACGTCGAACACGGTACCGGCCGGGAACGCCGGAGTTCCCGGCGTCTATCGATTTGACGCCGCGATGTCGCGTAGCGGAACCGCGACGGTGACGTTGACGTGGCCAAACGGGGACTCCAGCCTCCAGCTGTATGTGACCGGAGGCGAATGTGCCAACGCGACAAGTCTTGTGACGGGAGGGTGCACCATCCTCGGCACAACGCGTCCCGGGACTCGCCCAGGGGTGATCACGAGGCCTGTCGTGCACGATGACGCGGTCACCGTCTGGGTGCTGAACCCGGATGAGTGGGGGCCTCAGACGTTCACCGTCGACGTGGAAATCAGGTAGTTGGACGGACTGTGAGAGGATTCTCGACGGACCTCGTATGAACACCAGAAAGCGACCGCCATCCGGCACTGGCCTGCGGCGACGGCCACTTCTGTTGGTTGTCGCCGCCTGTCTGCTGCTTCCAGGGATGGCTGGCGCGCAGGGGCTGACGGGAGCCCTCATCGGAACCGTCAAGGACGCGCAGGGCGGCGTCCTTTCGGGTGCAGTCGTTCGAATCAGCTCGCCGGCGCTGATTGGCGGACAGTTGACGACGAAGACGGACGAAAGGGGGGAGCTGCGATTCCCGAGCGTGCCTCCGGGATCCTACGCGCTCGACATCGTCCTGCAGGGATTTCGCCCGTATCGCGACGCCGACATCTACATTGGAGCAGGGGCCACCATCGAGAGAACGCCTGTCCTGACGCTGGCAGCCGTGGCGGACTCGATTGTCGTGCACGGACCGGGCTCGCGCTTGGACGCCCGAAACCCCGGCTTCGGCACCAGGTTCGGCGCCGAGGACCTCGACGCGATCCCGATGAGACGGTTCAGTTACCAGGACTGGGTCAAGACCGCGCCCGGCATCTCGGCGACGTCTCCGTCAGGCAGCAGCGTCCTCGTTTCCGCCTTCGGTTCCGGCGTGGATCAGAATCAGTATCTTCTCGATGGCACGAGCATCACCGCGACAGGCAACGGCGTGTCGAGGGCCGATCCAGGCGTCGACTTCATCCAGGAGCTGCAGATCCAGTCCGTGGGCGCGTCGGTCGAGTACGGCAATGTCCAGGGCGCCGTTGTCAACGTCATCAGCAAGTCGGGCGGGAACCGCTTTCAGTATGACTGCGGCCTACTACTGGCAGACCGACGCGCTGACCGGCCAGCCGGTGCGGCTCGAGTACGATCGTGCGCGGCACCTGGACAGCGGCTACGAGCGCGCGGAGTATCGTGATTTCACGACCAGTCTCGGTGGCCCGATCGTCCGCGAACGATTGTGGTTCTTTACCGGATACCAGCACCTTCGCGACTCCGACAGCCAACCGGCCACCGATCCGGATCTCCCGAGGGAATACGAGCAGGACAAGTTTTTCGCGAAGCTCACCTGGCGCCTGGCTCCGGGCTGGCAGCTGGTGCAAAGCATTCACGATGAATTCTGGTCCAACCCAGAAACGCCGTCGGCGACAAAACCACGCAGTGCGACGCAACGCCTCGACGCGTCGGTGCCGGCGATCAATTTCGGTCATCTCATGCACACCGCCTCACCCAATACCGTCTGGGACGTCCGCGCGGGATGGTTCCGCTTCACGCAGGACACGTCGCCGACTTCGGGTGATCGGACGATCGCCCATCGCCTCGAACAGCCGGACAACATCTGGAGCGGCGGTCCCCAGCTGATCGGGCAGGTGCGGCAGATGCGAGCGACGGTCAAGGCCACGCTTAGCCACTATCGAGCTGAGTGGCTCGGCGGGGATCACGAGTGGAGAATGGGCGGGCAAGTCGACCGGGGCGAGCATCGCGCGGTCTCCATCCTTCCAACCGGCCAGAGCTTCGTCTATCGGAATGGCGTGTTGACGCAGACCACGGAGCAGGGACCAAACAATTCTGGAGGCCGCTTCGTCACAGCCGCATTGTTCGTGAGCGACGCCATCCGGCTGGGACGCCGCGTCACGATCAATCCCGGGCTGCGGTTCGATCACAGCCGCGCCATCAGCCAGGACGTGCCGGAGTTCGACGCGCTGGTGCGCGAGACCGGAAGGATCATCGAAGGCAAGGGCACGGTGAATGCCTGGAACATCGTGTCGCCCCGCGTCGGTGCGGTCATCAAGCTCGACACCACCGGCCGGACGATGCTGCGAGCCAACGCCGGGAAATTCAGCCAGGGTCTGTTGACCGGTGAGATCGCCGCGATTCACCCCGGCCGGGCAATGAGCACGACCACACGGGTAGCCGATGGTGCCACCACCATTCGTGATCCGAGTCAAGTGGTCATGGATCCGGCGATCCGGCAGCCGTACACCAATCAGTACCTCGATAGGCGTGGATCGCGAGGTGGGTAGCCGGCTCGCGGTATCCGTCGCCTACGTCCGCAAGGACGGCCACGACTTCATCGGCTGGAAGGAGCTCGCCGGCGAGTATCGCGAAGAGGCCGCCCGGCCGTTGAGCGACGGCCGGGTTTTGCAGGTCTGGAGGCTGACGACCCCTTCGGAGGCCCGTCTTTTTCAGCTGACCAATCCGGAAGACTACTCGCTGACCTACAACGGCCTGGTCATCGCCGCGGAACGACGACGGTCGCACGGCTGGCAGGCATTCGGGTCCTACACGCTGTCGAGGGCGTACGGGCTGCAGCCTTCGAGCGGAACGACCGCCGCGGGCCCGCAGGTCGCGACCGTGGGTTCCCCGCCAGCCTCCTTCGCTCCGGGGGTCACGTTCGGACAGGATCCGAACGATCTCACCAACGCTCGTGGCCGCTTGCCCAACGATCGCCCGCACATGGCGCGCGTGATGACGTCGGTCGACGTGCCCCGCACAGGCTTCGTCGTCGCGGCCAACCTGCAGCATCTCAGCGGCAAGCCCTGGGCGATGACCGCGCTCATCCACCCCATTGAGACGACTACGAAACCGGTGCTGATCGAACCGCGCGGCACCAGGCGGCTCTCGTCGCAGACACTGCTCGACGTCCGCGTCTCGCGAGCGTTTCGCTTCAGCGATGCTGGACGGGTCGAGCTCTCGCTGGACGTGCTGAATCTCCTCAACGACACGGCCGAGGAAAGCATCAGGTCGTCCGTGGACGGCGCCTCGAATCTGGGTCAGCCCGACATCTTCGTCGACCCGCGCCGCGCGATGCTCAGCGTGCGGCTCAATCTGGGCCGCTGAGCGGCCACCTTCAAGTTTTCATCGCTCGTTCCCGCTTCACAGATCGGAGGGCATCTGTGAAGACATCATCGCTGCTGGTCGTCTCGGGCCTCGTGTTGTTCTCGACGCTGCTGATGAAGGCCAGCACCGCCGAGGTGACGCCTCTCGCGTCGATCGGTCACACCAGCGCGGGCTCGAGCCCGAAGGCCCACGATTGCGGTGGCGAGCCCTGCGACGCCGTCGCCCGCGGCTTCCGCGCGTTCTTCGACCGCCGCCTGGATGGACTGAAGGCCAACGGGCGCGCCTGCGCCGACTGCCACATGCCGACCGACAGCTTCCAGCTCTCCCCGGCCAGCGTCGAGGCGAGGTTTCAGTTCCTCCAGTGGCGGCGGCGGTGGAATCCCGCCGCCGACGATCCGCTGTTCCGGCCGATCGACGCGGATGACTTCCGGATCAACGGCGACAACGCCAGCGACTTCAGCAATCTCCGGCAGAACGGCCTCGTCCGGATCACCTTCCCGCTGCCGCCCAACATCAGGCTGATCGATCCGGCGACCAATCAGCCGTCGTCGGAGACGGAAGTGGACGTGTGGCGGGCTGTGCCCACCGTCAACGACGTCGCCCTCACCGGGCCGGACGACGGCATCCTGTGGCCGCGCGGACCGAACGAGCGCGGCGGCTACCAGCTGGACGGACGCTTCGGGACGCTGCAGGAGCAGGCGCTCGCCGCGCTGACCAATCACGCGCAGATCCAGTCCGCGCCGCCGCAACAGCTGCTCGACGATCTGTCGTCGTTCCAGCGCGTGCTGTTCACGAACGAGCGCGTCCGCGCCCTGTCGGATGCCGTGCGTCAGGGCACGCTGCCGTTGCCGGATCCTGATCGCAGGCTCAACGCGCTCGAACAGCAGGGTAAGGTCGTGTTTGAACGCGCCTGCGCCCAATGCCACGGCGGGCCCGGGCAATCGACTCCACAGGCGACGCCCAACAACCCGCCGGCGCCGGTGATTCGGTTTCACAACATCTTCAGCCAGTGTCCCCGCCCCGTCGATCCAACCGCCCGCTACCTGTTCGCGGCGTGTTCGCCCCAACTCGCGCGCAACGTGCGCACCTACGCGATCGCGTTGTCGGTTGCTACACCTGGCCCTGGGGGAACCACCCTTCAGCCCGGGGAGATCGTGCGCCGCACGTCGTCGGATCCGGGCCGCGCGCTCCTGACCGGGTTCGTCGGCGGGGCTGCGCCCAGAGACGATTGGGAAAAGTTCGACGTGCCCGGGCTCCGGGGCATCAGCAGGACCGCGCCGTACTTCATCAACAACAGCGCCGCCACGCTCGAAGAGATGCTCGATCACTACGACGCGCTGTTCAAGCGCGCGGAAGTGAACTTCGTCCCGGGACCCACCGCGGTCGTGCCCCCGATCGCGACGACCGACGGCGTGAACTTCGATCGACGGCCGGCTCCCGAAGAGCGCGCCGCGCTGCTTGCGTACTTGAAGAAGCTGTAGTTGGCTGACGCTACTTTGGCGGTAGGTCGATCAGGACGACGTCGGAGTTCTGTCGCGACCGGTCGAAGACGAGGAATTTCCCGTCGGGGGTGATGTCGAACGTGTTCAAGTAGCCGCGATCGCTGAGGTGCGTGAGTTGGCGGCGCTGGTGCGTCACGAGGTCGAGCAGCCAGAAGTCTTTGGTTTCAACTCCCTGCAGGTAGACGAGGCCCAACCCGCTCGGCAGGAAACGATGGGCGCCGCCGGTTCGCACCGCCACTTCCGGCATGGGCACGTCGGTGCCGTCAGGCCTCACGCCGCGGAGCAGGTTACGACCTCCGGCGCCGCCGAAGCCGGCGGCATAGACAATCAGGTCACTCTTCGGCGACCAGACAGGATTGAACGCGTCGGTCGCGACGAGCCGTTCCGGCGTGCCGCCGTCAACCGGGATCAGGAACAAACCCGGCCGCCCCTGCGCATCCCTGCCACCTGCGACGATGCGGGTCCCGTCGGGCGACCAGTCCGCCGCGCTTTGCCCCACGACCCCCTGGATCTCGATGGAGGCAGCCAGGATCCGAGAGTTGGTGCCATCGGCCGACATGACGGCGAGGCGCCGCTTCCCTTCGTGTCGGACGACAACTGCCACACGGCTGCCATCCCGCGAAACCGCGGCGGGCTCGGTCAAGACACTGTCGGCGCCCTTCCGCACTTCGAACTTCTGGCCGTTCTGGACCCGCCAGAGCCCGTCGCCGGTCCCTCGGGTCGAAAGCGAGAGATAGAAGAGGGAGCGTCCCGTTGAAGCGTGGGGCCAGTGCCCGCTCTGCCGGCGCAGGGTACGGTTCGGCATCGCCATCCTCGACCGGCTCATCGCGCAGTGGCACGCGCCACAGGCTGGCCGTGGGGTTGGCTACGGTCGCGATCACCCGACGGCCGTCCCGGCTGGCAGACACCGACACGTATCGCTCGAGTCCGACGGTGACGCGACGCGTAACTCTGCTCTCGATGTCGAGGGCCCACAGCCAGGGGCCCGACCAGTCGTCCGCACGCGCCACGTAGAGCAGCGTCCGCAGATCGAGCGGCGCCAGAAAATTCACGTCCGGGTGCTGGTGTGTGAGCTGCTCCCGTCCTTCGCCTGACGGTTTGATGCGCCACACATCCATCCTTCCGGTCGGTCCCGTCCCGTGCACGACGTAGATCCATTGGCCGTCCGGTGACCACACCGGGTTGTGGGTGTGCCCGCCCACCTCGACGAACGCGTCCTGCATCTGGCCACGACTCGGAACGACGGGATGAGCGTCCGCACCCGTACGGTCTGCGAGAAACAGGGGATCGCCTTCAGTGGTCGCGCCGATGAACGCGAGCCGCCCGTTGTCGGGTGACCAGGAGGGAGTGGAGTTGCCCCTGACCAGGAACGGTCGTTTCGACCCACCGGTCAGCGGCCTGAGAAACTTCTCTCCCGCGGGATTGCCGGTTCCGCTGAACCAGATCTCGGACCCTTCGTCATTGAAGCCCAGGCTTCGCAGGAGGTTCCCGGACGTAAAGATGGGGGCGATGTCTTCCGTGAGGTTATTGAAGTCTCCGGTGCCCAGCTGACCGGCCCAGACGTCGGGCTGGCCCCGGCGGTCGGCGACGAAGGCCACGAACCTGCCGTCGGGCGAGATCTCGGCCTGTTCTTCGCCACCGTCCCAGTTCGTGACGCGCGAGAACGTGGCGTTGGCGAGCGGATTCGGCACGTCTGCCGCCGGGCGCAGGGCCTCCCACGTCAGGAACGCACCGGCCATCATGACGAGGGCCGCCCACGGCAGCGCTGCCGCGCGGCTCCTGCCGCGAGCGGTCGGGACCGTCGTCGCGGCCGCGCCTGGCAGCACTTCGTCCATCGCATCGATCTCGATCCGGACGTCCCCGATGTCCCGCAGCCGTTTCTTCGGGTCCTTCGTCAGGCATCGGACCAGCAGCCGTCGAACGGAGACCGGGGTCACAGCCGGAAGAGCCGACCAGTCCGGCTCGCGCTCGAGGATCCGGGCGATCGAGTCGGAGCTCGTCTCACCGATGAACGCGACACGCCCGGTCAGCATCTCGTAGAGCACACACCCGAACGCCCAGATGTCCGTGCGCTTGTCGACCGCCAGTCCGCGCGCTTGCTCGGGACTCATGTAGGCGGGAGTGCCGATGACGGCGCCTCGATGCCGCTCACCCTGTGACGCCGTCGGCGCCTGCGTGATCTCCGGCGACGAGCCATCGGCACTGACGGCCTTGGCGAGGCCGAAATCGAGAACCTTGACGATGCCGTCCGGTGTGATCTTGACGTTCGCGGGCTTCAAGTCGCGGTGGACGATGCCTTTGTCGTGGGCGATTTCCAGGGCCTCCGCGATCTGCCGCGCGATCGCCACCGCTTCGGGCAACGGCAAGCCCGTGCCGCCCGATCGCGCTCCTCCCTCCGCGATCCGGACCGCGAGCGTCTCCCCCTCGACGAGCTCGAGCACCAGGAACCGGATCCCGTCCGCCTGTTCGAAGCCGTAGATCGCGCAGATGTTGGGATGATTCAGCGCGGCGAGCATGCGCGCCTCGCGCTCGAGGCGCGCGAGCCGATCGGGATGGCTCGTGAACGCGCGCGGAAGGATCTTGATCGCCACGTCGCGGCCAAGCCTGGCGTCGCGCGACTTGTACACCTCGCCCATCCCGCCCGCGCCGAGCAGCGCGTCGAGGTGATACGGCCCGATCGAGTGCCCGGTCATGTCCGGAGGCACGTCGGGGATCAGCGCGGTGGCGGTCGCGAGAGACGCCGCGACCAGAAACCCGTCTTGGGACGACTCGTTCAGGAGCAGTGCGACTTCGCGCCGCAGTCTTTCGTCCCCGTGGCACGCCTCTGCGAGAAACGCCGGACGCTCCGCGACCGGCCGAGCGTGCGCCGCGTGATACAGCTCCTCGACCCGCTGCCAGCGTTCAGGCGTCATCGTCGTCGATTGCAGGCCAATGTGCCGCAATTCTAGTCGCTTTCCCGCAGGTGCCAGATGCGGCCGCTCTTTCGCGCTTTCCAGGATGAGAGGAGAAACGGAAATGAAGTTCAAGCGCGGATACCGCACGATCCTGACCGGCCTTCTAACAATCCTTGGGCTGAGCTCGGGCTGTGGCGGGGACATGCCGTCGGCGCCCTCAGTTGCGCCCGTCAATCCACCAATCATCATGACGGTCTCCCCGACCAGCGGCTCAACCGCCGGCGGGACAACCATCACGATCACCGGGTCCGGGTTCCAGACCGGCCTGGCCGTGACGCTCGGCGGTGAGCGGCAGCAGGTTGAAGTGCCCAACAGCACCTCGATACTCATGACGACCACTGCCCATGGCCCCGGGCCGGTCGAGGTCATCGTGGCCAACCCCAATGGTCAGACCGCAACGCTCAGCGGCGGATACAGCTACGCGTTGCCGCAGTCGTTTGACTTCAACGGCACCTGGGAGGGGTTCGCCGCCGCCCACCCGGACCACCTCGGGCCGACGCGACATTCCGACATGGGGATGCGCTTCACCATCGAGAGGAACGTGCTCACGAGTTTCACCTGCGGCGAAGCAACCCTGGCGTTCTCGTCCCAGCTTGTCGTCAGCGACGGCGCGTTCACACACGCTGGAGACGGGGAGGTCGTGATGTCCGGAAGGATCGTCGGGGAAGGAATCGCCGTGGGCACGATCGACACAGACGCGTGTCCGGCCACCCGGTGGGTGGCAACGAGACGGTAATGGCTTGATTCGGTCAATGAGGCCGATGCGGCGGGACCTCAGGCATCATCCTGGTGCTCGCCGCGCATCTCGGCCTGCAGCCAGGCTTTGGCCAGCCGCCAGTCCCGCATGACCGTATCAACCGATACCTTCAGGACCGCGGCGGTTTCCTCCACGCTCAACCCGCCAAAGAACCGGAGCTCGACGACGCGGCTCTTGCGCTCGTCGAACTTCGCCAGTGCCTCCAGCGCGTCATCGAGCGCGACAAAGTTCTCGCGGGCCTCGGCGGTCACGACGAGGGCCTCGTCGAAGGTCACGCGTGCCTCGCCGCCGCCGCGCTTGTGCGCTCCCCGTGCACGCGCGTGGTCCACGAGGATACGCCGCATGATCCGAGCGGCCACGGCCAGGAAATGCGTGCGGTCGTGCCACGCGACCGCCTTCCCGTCGACCAGGCGAACATACGCCTCGTTGACGAGCGCCGTTGCCTGGAGGCTATGCCCCACGCGCTCTCCCGCCATGCAGCGTCGCGCGATCCGGTGGAGCTCATCATGGACCAGCGGGATCAATCGCTCCAGGGCGCCCTCGTCGCCCTGTCCCCATTTGAGGAGCAGCCCGGTCACCTTCGTGTTGGGATTCGTAATCCAGGCATTCTAGGCCTTTTCCGGCGCTGGACCCGTCGATGCCGCTAAGCCGCCTCCACTTCGGTGGCCCGGTCAGGTGTCGGTGTGTTCATGTCGACGGTTTCAGGAGACGCCGACGGCAGACAGGGAAACAGGTGATGCGCCACATGCCGCTGCTCCCACAATATGGCGGCGATGTAGATGGTGGCATTGACCGCCAGGTGAGACTGCCGCCGCCGCATCCACGCCGCGGTGTTGTAGGCGCCCATCACGGCCGCGAGAACGAGGGCCGCGCCGTGGAACGCGGCTTTCAGTGGCTCACAATTTCCAGGATAGAGAATCGCGAGGGACGGTTTTGTGGGTTCCATGACAGCACCTTTGCGCAGGGTTAGGCCTCATGCCCGAACTATGCAACGGTCGTGCTCACTCGTCGACGAGCAGGTCGCGAAGGCAGCTGTCGCGCGTGTCGGCAGCCGGGCTCGCCTTGCGACCGCTTCGGCGCTACCTGGCGAGCGCGACGGAGCGACCCGGCAAGCGGGAGCCGTCTTGCCGCAAAGCGGCTCCGGCGCCCAGGGCGAGCGGAGCGAGCCTGAGCGAGGCGCTGACGATCGACATCAGAACTCCAGGCGCAGACCGAACTGCCACTGACGCATCACCGCCAACTGGAAGATGTTGGTAATCCTTCCCGCGGTGCCGGGACAGTCAACGCACGTATTCGGGTTGGCGAGGTTCACGACGTTCGCCAGGTTGAACGCCTCGGCGCGGAATTGTGCCCGCACTCCCTCGGTCACCATGAAGTTCTTGAAGACGGACAGGTCCAGCTGCGAGAACCTCGGGCCGATCAGCTGGTTGCGCGGGACGTTTCCGAAGGTGCCGCGCACGGGGCGCCGCCAGGGACCCAGCGTCTGGCCGTTGGCGGTCAGCGGCGTCACGCGGCCGTCCGCCGCGAGAGGCGTGGTGACGAACCAGGCCTCGGCGGTCTGGCGCTCGGGCTTCCAGTCGCCCACGACGTCCGGGCGGCACCAGCCGGTGTCACGGTCGGCGTTGCAGTCACGGTAGCTGGGTGTGAACGGCAGCCCGCTCTGCCAGGTGTAGACGGTTGCGAGCTGCCACCCGCCGACGACCGCGTTCAGCGCCCGGCCCGCGTTACCGAGATAGGTGCGGCGGGCGCCGAACGGGAGCTCCCAGACGCCGTTGAGGCCGACCACGTGCCGGCGATGGTTGTCGTTCGGACCATAGGCCAGGTCCGGATCGATGTTGTAGTAGGTGTTCGTGTAGTTGTACGCCCGCGACCAGGTGTAATGGGTCAGCAGCGAATAGCCTCGAGAGAAGCGCTTCTCCCCTTTCAGCTGCAGGGCGTGGTAGCTGCTGGTCGCGTCACTGCCGTAGTAGCGGAAGTTCTGGCTCCAGCCGAACCTGTCGAAGAAGGGTTTGCGCTGGTTGGTGGTCAACGTGCCGAAGCCTTCGATGGTGGCTTGATTGAAATCGTAATCACCGCCGAAGCCGGCGAACACATGCGTCCCCTTGTTCCCGATGTAGGCCGCCTCAACCGCGAGGTCGTCACGCAACTGGTGCTGCACGGTGGCATTCCAGGCGTCGTTGGTGGGCAGCCGCAACCGCTTCGGAAGAATGAAGGCGGTCACCCCGTTGGGCAGCATCGGGCGGCCGTTCGGTCCGGTCGGCTGTCGGCTGAGAATCGTGGCGGGATCCAGGGGAGCCGGCCCTTGCGCCAGGTTGAAGACGGCGTCGAAGTTGCGCGGAGGCTGCAGCGACTGAATGCCCAGCACCGGCAGGTTCTGCGTCACGTTGTGGCCGAAGACCGACCCGAAGATTCCGATGTCGTAACCGCGGCCGTAGCCCAGGCGGAGCACCGTGTTGTCGGCGGCGCGGTAGGCGACGCCCAGACGCGGCGCCAGCGTCTTCAGGGTGCCCTCCACGTTGAGATCGAGCCCGACGCCGGGACTCCCCGCGATCAGCACCTCGCCGGTGTCGACGTCGACGAATCCTCCCTTGCCCGCACCGGTCACCGTCTGCGGACGATACACCTCCCAGCGCAGGCCGTAATTGATGGTCAGCTTGCGCGTCGCTTTCCACTGATCCTGTCCGTAGAAGAACCATCGATTCTGGCGTTCCTCGGCGTCGGTCACGCTGCTGACGTAGCGCTCGAACACGCTGACGTCACCGAGCAGAAACGACGCGAGCGCCGAACCGCCGCCGGTCGGGCCCTGGGTCCGCGCGGCATTGAACTGCAGTTCGCCGGCCCGGTGCCGATCGCTCGGAATCCGCAGGTTGCGCGCGTGGCGAATATCCGCACCGAACTTGATGGTGTGGTTGCCCTGGAGCCTGGTCCAGTTGTTGACGAACTGGAACTGGCGCTCGTTCTGGCGCAACGGGCAGTTGCAGCGGGCGAACTGCAGGGCGTAGCCGAAGTTGAACTGGTTGCCGGCGTTGCCGCCCGGCCCGTAGCCGTTGAGCAGGAACGCTGGCATTCCGCGGCTGAAGTCGTCGATGTTCAAGCCGGGAATGCCTGCCTCGGTCGCCGGGTTCACGTTGCCCCCGCCGGGATCGACGTTGACGCGGTAGCGGAACCACCCGAACCGGAAATCGGTCAGCCAGTTCGAACCGAGCGAGCGATCGAACCCCGCCGCGATGCTCTGATTGCGAGTTTTGGAGACGCCCGCAAACGGCGCCACCTCATCGAAGCCGCGCCCGCCCGCGAGCGGTCCGAAGATGCCCGGGGAATCCATCCGATAGTCCGCCAGGCTGTAGCGGCCGAAGAGATGCGTCCGTCCACGGAAGTAGTCCCACCGGGTGTTGGCAAGGTCTTCATCGAACCGGATGGTGTCGGAGCCGACGTAGTTGGGCTGATCGCGCACCGTGCCCTCGATGTTCGGCAGCGGGATCAGCTCGAGCAGCCTCTGGGCCGGCTGGGAGAGGCGCGCCGCGGGAATCCTATTGCCGATGAACTGCTGGCGGTCCGCCAGCGTCGCGCCGCTCGCCGGGTCGAAGATGTCGACGCCCAGCCCGCTCAGATCGCCCTGGCGTTCCGCCGCCGACGGCACCCGCAGCAACGCCGAACCGCCAGTGAGTCGCCGCGTTCCCTGATAGTCGCCGAAGAAGAACACGGCGTTCTTTACCAGCGGACCGCCAAGCGCACCGCCGAACTGGTTCCAGTGCGTCACCGGAATGTAGCGATCGGTGCCGGGGATCTTCTGAAACTGGGTAAACGGGTTGCGCGCGTTGAAGACGTCGTTGCGGAGGAAGTGCGACGCGGCGCCGCGGAAGCTGTTCGTGCCGGACTTCGTCTGCGCACTGATGACGCCGGCGGTCGCCCCGAATTCCGCATCGTAATTGGCGGTCGTCACCTTGGCTTCCGTGACCGATTCGAGCGTCGGGTTGACCACAATCAGGCCGAGCAGCGCATCGTGATTGTCGGTGCCGTCGAGCAGGTGCGCTGATCCGGCGAAGCTCTGGCCATTGACCACCTTCCGATACGATCCTTGCGGGTCCTCGCTCGATGCGGTCTGGGAGGTCGTGGCCTGGACTCCAGGCGTCAACAGCTCGAAGGCGGTAAACCGACGATTCAGGATCGGGAGGCTGGCGACCGTCTTTTCACTGAAGGTCGTCGCCACGTCGCTCCGTTCGGTCTTCAGCAGCGGCGTTCCTGCGGTCACCTCGACCGTTTCGGTCAGGTCACCCAGCTGCAGTTTGATGTCCAGGCTGGTTTCCTGATCGACCGACACGCTGACCTCCTGCACGTGAGCACGGAAGCTGCCGGCTTCCACACGCACCTGATACGGCCCCGCGATCAGGAACCTCTGAGTGAAGAAGCCAGAGTCATTGGTGGTCGTGGTGAACGTGATCGCCCGGCTGGTATCGCTGATGACCACTTTCGCGTTCGCGACGGCGGCCCCGGAGGGATCGACCACCGTGCCGACCACGTTGCCGTAAACCGCCTGACCGGACGCTGAAAGGGGAAGGCACAGCAGCACGCTGCAAAGACAGCCCAGGGCCATGGCTTTTCGCATATAGGGCTCCGCTCGGCGAAGAATCTCGCTGAAAGCATGTTCTGACCGCGGCCCATTCTGCGCCGGAGGGGTGCCCGGCAACAACCCGCCCAGTGCCTCCGGCCCTGAATGCCGGCGTCTCCCCCGACCAAGGGCCTGTGTTGTTGTCGACCGAGGGTCTGCGAGAGCGCATCAGTTTGACAGTCGTGCGGTCCACGCGTAGGCTCGTGGATCAGGCCCACCCTCCGGTCGGGTCCGGCCGAACGGCCACCTGCGGGAGGCGTCATGTTCCAATTCGACGCGGAAAAAAGCGTACATTTCTGCGACGGCCTCCGCCGGCGTGACTTTCTGCACGCGGGGTCGCTCGCCTTCCTGGGCCTGACGCTGAAAGACTTCGAGGTCCTCAAGGCGGCCGGCGCGGTGCAGTCCTCCCGCGACGTCAATTGCATCCTGCTGATGCTGGTCGGCGGCCCGAGCCAGCTCGATACCTGGGATATGAAGCCGGAGGCGCCGTCCGAGATCCGCGGTCCCTATAAAGCCATCCCCACCAACGTCGCGGGCATCCAGATCAGCGAGATCTTTCCGCGCATGGCGAAGCACGCGGACAAATACGCGCTGCTGCGCTCGGTGTACCACGCAGGCGCGGGCGTCCACGATGTCGGGCACCAGTACATGCAGACCGGGAAGTTCTTTCAGTTCGGCGACGAGCAGCCGCATTTCGGCTGCGTCGTCAGCAAGCTCAAAGGTCCCAAGGGTGACGCGCCGCCCCACGTCCTGCTGCCGCGGCCGATCGGAAACACCGGCGGCAATCTGCCGCACGGGCAGTCGGCGGGGTTCCTGGGCAAGACCTACGATCCCTTCGTCCTGAACGCCGATCCATCGGAGCCGGATTTCGCGGTGCGCGATCTGCTCTCGCCGGACTACCTGCCGCCGATCCGCGTCGATGGCCGGGAGTCGATGCGGAAGCTGGTCGATCGCGCGGTGTCGCACCTCGAATCGGTGCCGGATGCGCGTCTCCTCGACAGCAACTTCCACTCCGCCTACCGCATGATGTCGTCCGAGACGGCGCGCGCCGCGTTCAACCTGTCGGAGGAGGACGACAAGACCAAGGACCGGTACGGGCGCAACCGCTTCGGCATGAGCTGCCTGCTGGCGCGCCGCATGATCGAGCGTGGGGTCCGGTTCGTCACGGTCAACATGTTCGAGACCGTCTTCAACGAGATCACCTGGGACATCCACGGCTCGGCGCCGTTCAGCCCGATCAGCTGCTACCGCGACCTCATCGGCCCGATGTTCGACCATGCGTACAGCTCCCTGCTCGAGGATCTCCACGACCGCAGATTGCTCCAGGACACGCTGGTGCTCGCGTCGGGAGAATTCGGACGCACGCCGAAAGTGAACCCCGCCGGCGGCCGCGACCATTGGACGAACTGCTGGACCATGGTGATGGCGGGCGGCGGGATCAAGGGTGGGCAGGTCGTCGGGTCGTCCGATGAGATCGGCGGGTTTCCGCGCGACCGCCCGATCGCGCCACCCGACGTCGCCGCCACCGTCTACAAGGCACTCGGCATCGACATCGAGACGCCGCTGACGGGTCCGGCCAACCGGCCGATCCCGATCGTGGACTACGGGCACCACCCGATCGAGGAGCTCTTCTAATTGACTCCAAGGCTCCTCATGGCGTCCGCGCTCGGCATCTTCCTCGCCGCGGCGGTGCCGCGGGCCATCTCGGTCACCGCCCCAGGTCCGGCCGGCGAGCTGGTCATTCTGCCCGAGCGCACCGTGCTTCGCGGGCAGGGCGCACGCCAGCAGCTGCTGATCGAGCGCCGCCTCGACGGCCGGTTCGTCGGAGCGCACGCCGAGGACGCGACGTTCTCCTCGTCCAACCCCGCCGTGGTGACGGTGGACGAATCAGGCGTCGTCAGCGCGGTCGGTGACGGCCGCGCCACGGTGACGGCGAAAACCGGCGGCGGCAGCCTCTCCACGGAGATCGAGGTCGAGCGCGCGTCGGCCCCGTACCCCGTGAGCTTCCGCAATCACGTCGTCCCGGTGCTCACGAAGGCCGGCTGCAACTCGGGTCCCTGCCACGGCGCGCTGGCCGGAAAGAACGGGTTCAAGCTGACGCTGCGGGGATACGACCCCGAGCTCGACTATCTGACGCTGACCCGGCAGGCGGGGGCGCGACGGGTCAACAGGGTCGATCCGGCGACCAGCCTGATGCTGTTGAAACCGACGCTGGCGGTCGCGCACGGCGGCGGCAGGCGCTTCTCGCCACGCTCGCCCGAGTATCACGTCCTCGCGGACTGGATCGCCTCCGGCGCCCGGGCGCCGGCGGAGGGCGATCCCGCCATGACGCGGCTCGAAGTGTTTCCCGCGGCGGCGCGGCTCGCCGGCGGCGCCGAGCAGCCGCTGCTGGTCCGCGCGCACTTCTCGGACGGCCACGCCGAGGATGTCACGCGCTGGGTGAAGTTCACGACCAACGACGGCGCGGTGGCCAGCGTCGATCAACGCGGGGCCGTGACCGTGAACGGCCCGGGCGAGGCGGCCATTTCAGCGTGGTACCTGAGCCGCCTGGTGACCGCGCGGATCTCGTCTCCCTTCCCGGACCGCGTCGATCCCACCGTCTACACGCGCGCACCGCGCGCCAACTTCATCGACGACCTGGTGCTGACCAAGCTGGCGGAGCTGAACATCGCGCCCTCCCCGCTCTCCTCCGACGCCGCGTTCATCCGCCGTGCGTTCCTGGATGCGGCCGGCATCCTGCCGACGGCAGACGAAGTCCGGGCGTTTCTCGCCGACACGGCGGCCGACAAGCGGGTGAAGCTCGTCGACCACCTGCTCGCGCGGCCGGAGTTCGTCGACTACTGGTCCTACAAGTGGTCCGACCTGCTGCTGGTCTCGAGCCGCAGCCTGCCCTCGAACGCGATGTGGTCCTACTACAACTGGATTCGCAGGAACGTGGAAGCCAACACGCCCTGGGATCGCATGGCTCGCGAGATCCTCACCGCGTCGGGCAACACGCTCGCCAACGGCGCGGCCAATTACTTCGTGCTGCACAAGAACCCGATTGCGCTCACCGAGAACGTGTCCATGACGTTCATGGGCTTCTCGATCACCTGCGCGCGGTGCCATAACCATCCGCTCGAGAAGTGGAGCCAGCGGGACTACTACCAGATGGCGAATCTCTTCTCGCGGGTCGGCATCAAGAACGGCGCGGATCGCGGCGACGTCATCGTGTATCCGGCCCGCACCGGGGAGATCAACCATCCACGCTTCAACGTCCCGCTCGCGCCCCGGCCGCTCGATGGTCCGGCGATGGTGCTCGACGCGCCCGGCGACCGCCGCGAGGCGTTCGTGAACTGGCTGGTCTCGCCCGACAATCCGTTCTTCGCCAGGTCGTTCGTCAACCGCGTCTGGAAGAACTTCATGGGCCGGGGCCTCGTGGAGGCCGTGGACGACATCCGGGATGCGAACCCGGCCTCGAACGCGGCGCTGTTCGAGGCGGTGACGCGCGACTTCGTGGCGCACCGATTCGACGTCAAGCACCTGGCTCGAACGATCATGACGTCCACGACCTACCAGCTCTCGTCGACCCCGACCGGAGCCAACGCCGCCGACCTGAAGTACCACTCCCACTACATCGCGCGCCGTCTCCCGGCGGAGGTGATCCTCGACGCGATCAGCCAGGTGACGGGTGTGAGCGAGAATTTTCCGGGCTTCCCGGGCCGCCGCGCCCTCCAGCTGCCGGACGCCGCGGTCGAGTCCTACTTCCTGTCCGCCTTTGGACGCCCTCCCCGTATTACCGCCGCCGATTCGGAGCGCCAGCAGGAACCGAGCATCACCCAGGCGCTGCACGTCATCAACGGCGACACGATCAACCGCAAGCTGAGTGCGTCCCGCGGTTTGATTCAGGATCTGGAGACCGCGAACGCGAGCAACGAGGCCGCGCTCGAACGGATCTACCTCGCGGCGCTCAGCCGGTATCCCTCGGATGAGGAGAGGAAGACGCTCTCGGCCGCGATGACCTCCCCTCGACCCACGGGTGAAGGTGATCGCTCGGGGCAGGCCGGAGCCGGGTCGCCATCGCGCCGCAAGGCGCTCGAGGATCTCGCCTGGGCCATCCTGACGAGCCGCGAGTTTCTCTTCACCCACTGAACATGCGGTCTCTCCGTTCCTGCGCGCTCGCAGCGATTGCCGCCGCAGGCATGGCCGGCATGCCGGTGGTCGCCTGTGCGCCGCGTACCGCGGGCGTCAAGAGCGTACCGGCCGCGCATGGTGCGTCGTTCATGCAGGTCCGCGCGATTCTGCGCGACAGCTGCGACCACTGCCACGACGAGGAGACGGCCGAGGGCAGCCTCGTCTTGAAGAACTACGACACGCTGATCGCGGGGGGCGAGAGCGGCAACCCCATTGTCCCTGGCAAGAGCGCGTCGAGCCTGCTCGTGCAGGCGATCGAGGGGCGCGTCAAACCTCGCATGCCTTACAAAGAGGACCCGCTGTCCGAGGCCGAGATCGCCACGATCCGCCGCTGGATCGACGCGGGCGCGCCGGCGCCCGCCGCCGCAGACACGGAACTGAAGGTCGAGATTCCGGACGTGCGGCCCACCGTTCCGGTCAGCGGTCCGGTGTCCGCGGTGGCGTTCGACGTCACGGCGCGCCGCATCGCGGTCGGCTCGTACAAATCGGTCCACGTCTTGTCCGTAGACGACCGCAAGTGGATCCAGTCGCTAGACGGGCACGCCGACCTGATCCGCGCCCTCGCGTTCTCCGCCGATGGCACACGGCTCGCCGCTGCAGGCGGGGCGTCCGGCGGCGTCGGCGAGGTTCGCATCTGGGACGTCCAGCAGATCCCGGCCAAAGCGATCGCGACGATTCAAGGACACAAGGACGCCATCCTCAGCGTGGCGTTCTCTCCCGACGGATCCACAATCGCCACCGGCAGCTACGACAAGCTCGTGAAGTTATGGGACGCGGCCACCGGGAAAGAGCTTCGTACGTTCAAGGAGCACTCGGACGCCGTGTACAGCGTCGCCTTCCTGCCCGGCGGGACGCAGCTGGTCTCCGGGGCCGGCGACCGCACGCTGAAGATATGGGACGTTCAGCGCGGTATCCGCCTCACCACCATCTCCGACGCGCTCGATGCCGTTTATGCGGTGGCCGTTCACCCGTCCGGCACGAGACTGGCGGCGGCTGGCGCCGATCGCATGATCCGCACATGGACGTGGAATGGCGACGTCGCCGCGGCCGGCGGTGCGGGCGCCACCCTGCTGACCTCGCGATTCGCCCACGGCGATGCCGTCCTCGGGCTCGCCTACTCCCCCGACGGGACAACGCTGATCTCGGCTGGCGCCGATCGCACTCTCAAGATCTGGGACGCGTCAACGCTGGGAGAGAAACGGCTGTTCGAGCCGCAGCCGGACTGGGTGCTCGGGCTGGCGGTGAGCGGCGATGGACACTGGCTCGCGGCCGGCCGCTATGACGGCACGCTGGGTCTGTATTCACTGGCCAACGGCGGCGCGGGAGAGGAGCTGGTTCTGCCCGCGCCAGGAAAAAAGTGATGCGCCATACCTTCTCCATCATCGTCACACTCGCCCTCGCCGGTGGCGCATCCACCGCGTGGGCGCAGACTGCCCCCCCTACCCTGCAGAAGCTCGCCCCGACGGGGGCACAACGGGGGACGCAGGTCACCCTCACCATCCAGGGCACCAACATCGGCGACGCCACGCGCCTGATCTTCAGCGAGCCCGGATTCTCGGCCCGCATCACCGCGGTTGAAGAAATGCCGGTGGAGAAAATGGTCGTCCCCAAGGGCGTGGTCCGCACCGATGCGCCGATCGACGACAAGGCGCGCAGGTTCGCGCTGACCGCGGTCGTGACCATCGGGAAGGAAGTGCCGCACGGGGTCCATGGCTTCCGGCTGCATACCCCGCTCGGCGTGTCCAATCAGCTGCGCTTCGCGGTGAGCGCGCTGGCTGAAACGAAGGAGCAGGAGCCCAACGATTCCGGCACGCCGCAGGGGATTGCGCTGCCCGCGGCCCTGGTGGGCTCCCTCGGCACAGCCGGCGATGTCGATGCCTATCGGTTCACCGCTCGCGCCGGCGAGGAAATGGTCTTCCAGGTCGTCGCCCGCCCGCTCGGCGCGCGGCTCGACAGCGTCGTCCGCCTCATCGACGCATCGGGCAGAGTGGTCGCGGAGAACAACGACGTCGATCTGAACCGCGACTCGGTGCTGACCTGGCGCTTCACCGACGCAGGAACCTATGCCATCGCCATCGAGGATCTCGAGCACGGCGGTGCCGCGGACGGGTTCGGCTACCGCATCTACGCGGGCGTGCTGCCCTACCTCACCGGAGTATTCCCGCTCGGCGTGCGCGGCGGCGCCCCGGCCGACGTGGCCGTGACGGGGGTGAACCTCGGCAGGGACTCCGTCCGCGTGACCGGGCGAACCGGCCTATTCAGGCGGACGCACCGTTCCTGTGACGGCCGGCGCCTCACGCGGCTCCGTGCTCAATCGAAAGGCCATTGCACTCGGGCCCTACCCGGAGGCCCTCGAGCACGAGCCGAACGGCGACCTGGCGCTCGCGCAACCGCTGGCGATTCCCTCCTCCGTGAATGGCCGTATCTGGACCTCGCGCGGCGGAACAGCCGAGGCGCAACAGCGGGCATCAGGCGATCAGGATTTATTCAAGTTCACCGCCGTCAAAGGCCAGAAGCTGGTGTTCGAGGTCACGGCCCAGCAGCTGGGCTCGCCCCTCGACTCGATCGTCGAAGTGCTCGATGCGCAGGGTCGCATCGTGCCGCGCGCGCTGGTCCGATGCCTCGCGCGAACCGAGATCGCCCTCAACGATCCCGATTCCACCCGGCGGAGCATCCGTCTCCTCACCTGGAACGAGCTGGCCATCAACGACTATCTGTTGATCGGCGACGAGCTGCTGCAGGTCGGCTCGCTGCCCACGCATCCAGACGATGACCTCCAGTTGAAGAGCTATCCGGGGCGTGCGAACGGCGCTGCTCGATACCTCGCCGCGTAATCACTCGGTGGGAGAGACGGTCTGCAAGGTATCGCTCCACGCGCCCGGCACGCGGCTCGAGACCAACGGCATGCCGGTGTTTCAAATCGACTACGTGAACGACGATGGCGGGACGCGATTTGGCGGGAAGGACTCCCGGCTGCATTTCGAGGCACCGGCCGACGGCACCTACTTCCTCCGGCTGAGCGACGTGCGGGGTCTCGAAGGAGAGCGATTCGCGTATCGGCTCACGGCGCGCGCCCCGGCTCCCGACTACTCCCTCAGCTTCGACCCGAGGTCCTTCAGCATTCCCAGGGGCGGGCGCGTATCCGTGACCGTCACGGCGGAGCGGAAGGACGGATTCAACGGTCCGATTGACGTGCAGTTCGTCGATCTGCCCGCCGGCCTCACGTCTGCGGCCGGCCGGATTCCGGCCGATGCGGACACGACCGTATTGATGATCGCCGCCGCCCCGGATGCCTCGCTCGACACCCACAAGGCGCGGCTGAGGATCTCCGACCCGGCGCCGGCCTCCGCGCCGTACGAGGTGCCGGGCGTGGCGGTGTTGACGCTCGCCGGGCGGGCTTCGATTGACGGCACCGCCGTCTCCCGCGAAGCCGAGCGCGTCGATCCGCTGGATGTCGTGGCACTGGCGCCGCGTCCGGATCTCGTCGTGACCACGACGACCGAGCGCGTCGAGCTCCCAGCCGGCGGCGAGGTCACCCTCACCGTGAAGGTGGAACGGCACAACGGCTTCACCGGACGCGTGCCGATCTCGGTGATGAACCTGCCGCACGGTGTGCGCGTGGATGACATCGGCCTGAACGGCGTCATGATTATCGAGAACGAGACCAGCCGCACGGTGCACCTCGTCGCCGAGCCCTGGATGCAGCCGCACAGCCAGCCGATTGTGGTGGTTGGACGCGTCGAGGTGAATTCACCGCTGCGGAACGAGTCGGCGGCGCGTCCCATCGAGCTCGTCATCGTCGGCAAGGGGGCCCCCGGCCAGCGATGATTGACAGGCCTGCGGACCGCCACTAAAGTTCGGACCCTCGAACAAGACTCACGTCCCCAGGGAGGAGCCCTTGTGGACCTACGCCGACGAATTCGACGGTGGGCGTCAGCTGGTACACGTCGCTCGGCCACCGCAAGGAGGACTACGCGCATCCGGACTTCCGCCGGCACCTCCTCGGCGGCATCCAGTCGGTCGTCCGGGAGGCCCCGCTGGATTACACGCGCGCGTACGCCACCAGTCCCACCGATGAGCCGGGAGCGCTGCGACGGAACGACAGGCCCGGTTCGCCATCAGGATCAAGTTCTGAGGGTGATCTGAACCTTCAGCTCAACAGTTGAGTCCGCCTTCGCGCGCGCATCCCCGTCACCGGGCTACGGCGAGACTCGCCGAAGCCGCTTCGCGGCGGGCGCGTCGAAATACCTCGGAGTTGCACGGGTCCGTTTCTTGCTCTGTGGCGCTGCGCTCAGTCGCTGCGAGGTAGTGGTCCGGGGTGAAATTCCTTACGAAAGAGCGGTTGTGGCAACCGCCACGATACGAGTGCGAGCGGTTGAATTGCTCTCTCCGCGCGGACTTTAGTCAACCCCGCTTGGCAGAACTGAGAAAAGAGAAGCAGTCACTGCGGAACAGCAATTGAAATGAGTCAAGGCCCGCCAATACTCCCGGAGCGCACGTCATCGGAACAGCCGCGTATGCGCTTCAGTTGGCCTCCGACCGAAGACGAGTTGTCGCAGGTACGGCCCGGAGGGCCTGCGACCCGACACGGAGTTCGAAGAAACCCGACTCGAGGCGGCCGAACCTCGTCCGGTCGACGCTTCGCCCGCAGCGGAGACGATCGGTCTGTTCCCATCCGAGGCCCGCGCGGTCCAGCTCCCCGCCTTCCCGCAGGACGCGTTGCCATCGCCGTCTGATTCCGGGCTCGCTCCGGTTGACGTGCCACCGGCAGCGCTATTCCCTCTGCCCGAGACGGATCCCTTTCCCGACACGTCCTCCTCCTCGCCGGAGTCATGGACGCCAGTCGACGGGGCCGAGACGCCTTCCGATGACGAGGATCTCGAATACTCCTGGAGCGAAGCGACGCCGACAGCTGAAATCACCGTGTCACCGGGTGCGACTGCGGTCGGTCCGCCAGGCACGGGCGACTTCGCGGACGAGATTGTCCATCTCCAGGCGTTGATCGAGGGCCTCACTCAGAAAATCGAGTGGCGCAGCATCGCCAACGTCGCCGGGCGTTGATGGCGCGCGGTACTTGTCATCCGAGCGGCCTTCAAGAGAACTGACGGTCGATACAGGTTCAGAAATACGTTCGCGGTGTCCCGGAGAGTCCCCATGATCGATGCTTTCAAGAACCTCGCGGCCGGCAGCAAGCGCGAGGTCGTCGTATCTGAGCGCCACGAGCTCGAGCAGCTGATTCAAACCGCCCGCGCCGAGCGGGCGGGAATGGATGCCGCGCTCGTATCGCTGCGGGAGCGAAGCGCCAGCCTGACGCCCATCGCCAGGTCTCTCGAGCACCTCACGCAGACGATGACCGGCGCGGCGACGAAACTCGAAGCGATCGGCGAGCGCCTCACGGCGCTCGACGGCCGCACCCGGGAGCTCGAGCAGGTTGGCGGGCAGATCCAGGATCTCCAGGAACAGGCCAGTCAGGCGGAGCAGAGTTTCCGGGAAGTGACCCGACTCGATGGCGAGGCGCGGAAGCATCGGGAGGCGATCGACGCGCTCTCGGTTCAGGCGCGGGAGGCGCATGCGAGTCTTGGCGCTCTCAAAGATGAGCACGCGGCGTTCGAGGACCTGCGAGGCCAGCTGCGCTCAACGCAAGCCGAGCTCGAGCAATCGGCGGAGCGCGCCAGCGCGCTCGACCACGAGCTCGAGCAGCTTCGCGGGATGACCAGCGGCCTGACGGAAGAGTGGGCCCGGATCGGTGAAACCTCGCGGACGGCGCGCGAGGACTCGTCCGCCGCCGTGGCCGCGATCAGGGAGGCGGAGAAGAAGCTTGGGCCGCTCGCGCAACTCCAGGCGCTGGGGCAAGACACTAATGAGCGCCTGGTCGCGCTCAACGCCCTCGCCGAGCGCGTCTCGCTCAAGGCCAAAGCGATCGAAAGCCAGCAGCAGACCGTTGAGCACGCCCTCGTCCAGTCCAACCGCGTGCAGGAAATGGTCTGGTCGATGGAGCAACAGATCGCCAAGTTGAGCGAAGGGATGCGGCGTGCGGCAACAGCCGAAGAGACGCTCGCGCGGCTCGAGAAGCTGTCCACCGAGACCACCCAGCGGCTCGAGGGTGCGGCGAGACTTCACGCGGAGACCGAGCAGCAGGCGGCCACGCTCGAGAAGCGCGCCGGGTCGCTCTTCGAGTCGATGCACGCACAGCTCGAGACTCTAGCCGTCGACAAGAAGGCGGTCGAAGGCGTGGACGAACGGCTCCGCCTTCTCGACGGCGCCCTGGGCCGCGCCGAAGCGCGTATGGACGCGCTTGTGGGGCAGGAGAAGGATCTGGCCGGCATCGCACGCGGAATCGATGGAGTTTCACGACGTTTCGAGAGCCTTCTGGCACAGTCCGACGAGCTGGCCAGAGGGCAGCTCGCGCTCGACGGACTCCGCGAACAACTGACGGACGTGGACGCCCTGGCGAAGAAGGCATCGTGGCAGGGCGATTGGCTGCTTCAAGGCCGTGAGGATGTGGAAGCGCTTCGGAGGGATCTCCTGGAAATCCAGGAGTCCCGCGCCGACGCCGCCGAGCTCCGTGCCGACCTGTCGGCGTCTCGGCAGGAGCTCCAGGCGTTCGGCGAACGGATGACCGCTGTCTCGGCTCGTACACCGGAGCTCGAGGCGACGGTCGACGGGGTCCTCGCCAGGATGTCGCTCGTCGAAGCTGCGTCGCAACGGGCGGTGCGGCTCGAAGAATTGATGTCAACGGTCGATGGACAAGTCGCCCGCCTGGAGGCGCGTGCCTCGCTCGTCGACACGATCGAGCGGCGGCTGGATGGCCTGAATGCGCTCAGCGCCGAGATTCGATCGGAGGCTCGAGCAACAGCTCGAGCGCCGGACCGATGTCGACAAACTCAGAATCGCCGCCGACGGCATTGCCGCCCAGATCGCCGACGCGCACCACAAAGTCGAGGCTCTCACCGCGCTCCAGGCGCGATTTCCGCCCATCGCCGAGCGCGTGCGCGCGCTCGAAATCGACATCGACTCGACGCGGGGCCGGCTCGAC
Organism: uncultured Acidobacteriota bacterium; assembly: GCA_963717745.1. GTDB lineage: Bacteria > Acidobacteriota > Vicinamibacteria > Vicinamibacterales > 2-12-FULL-66-21 > JACCXG01. Next base: position 268,685 of record CAVQXJ010000025.1, on the reverse strand, counting down.
GAGATCAATTCGGACGGCGCCGCCGTCGCTGAACTTGCGGAGAGATACTCCGAGCTCCTCGAGGCCAGTCGCACGCTGGCGGGCGAGCTCGGCGAACGGACCCACGATATGCAGGCCCTCTCGGAGGAGCTCGCACGCTCCGAAACCATCAAGGATGGGCTGCGCGGCGAGCTCGATGTGGTGCAGAGCCGGCAGCGGGAGACCATCGGGCAGACTCAAGCCTGCGAGGATCAACTCCTGCGGGTCGAGCGGATGCTCAAGCAGCTCGAGGACCGGCGCGCCCTCATCACAGTCTCTGAGCGCAAGCTGGTGGAAGTCGAGGCGCGGGTCGCGGAGATCCAACAGGCAAATGACGATCTGGAGCGGCGCCACGAAGCGATCGCGAGCCGGGAGCCGCTGGTCAGCGCGATCAAACACGAAGTCGAAACCATCCACCTGATTAGCGCCCGCAGCAGGTCGGATCTCGATTACGTATCGCAGCACCGCGGCGAAGTGTTGGCGCTCAAGACACAGGTCGATCACCTGTTGTCGCGCATCGCCGACACCAGTCAGCAGATCGTCTCGATCGACGCCCGCCGGGCGATTCTGGACCAGGTCGAGACCAAGGCGAACGTCATCGTCGACCTGCTGGACGACGTGCGCATCAAGGTCGAGACGATCGAGGAACAGAAAGCCCTCGTCGACCGCGTGGCCCAGACCGTTGCGCAGCTGGAATTCAGACTGCAGGAGGCCCGGCGTACCATCGGCACACTGCAGCATGAACGCGAACTGGCGGATCGCCTCGAACAGGCGATCAGGCAGCTGTCTCTGAAAGCCGGAAGAATGGACGACGTTAAGACCTAGTGTCGCTAGTCATCGACCCTCGGAAAGTGCACTTCGAAGACCGACCCGCGACCCACGTCGGTGTGCACCGCAATGTACGCCCCGCTCTGTTTCACGATGCCGAAGACGGTCGCCAACCCGAGCCCCGTACCTTTCCCTTCGTCCTTGGTCGTGAAGAACGGTTCGAAAAGACGGGATCGCGTCTCCGCGTCCATGCCGACGCCGGTGTCGGTGACCGACAGACGGACGCAGGAGCCTATGCGAGCGCCAGGATGCCTGGCGACGTACTCCGCATCCAGATCGGCATTGGCGGCCTCGGTGGTCAGCCGCCCGCCGGCGGGCATCGCGTCCCGGGCGTTGACGACCAGGTTCATGATGACCTGCTCGATCTGGCCTGGATCCACTTTGATCGGGTGCAGATCCGTCGCCGGTATCATGACCAGCTCGATGTTCACGCCGATCAGACGCCGTAACATTTCGCTCAGCCCCACGACGACGTAGGTCAAGTCGATCACGCGGGGGTGCAGGATCTGGCGGCGGCTGAAGGCGAGGAGCTGCCGCGTCAGGTTGGCGGCACGCTCACCGGCTCTGCAGATTTCGAGCGCCTGCTCCCTCCGGGGATCGGACGGCTCGAGAGACTCCGCGAGCTCCCCACCGAAGCCGAGGATCACCGTGAGCATGCCCTGGATCCCCTCGGGCTTCCCGGCGCGGGACACGAGCCGAGAGCTCACTTCCATCGGGATGCGGCGGCCGTCCTTCGCGATGATTTCCGCTTCGAACGGCGGCGTCGCTTTCCCTGCGAGTTGATCCCGCAGCCGCTCGTGGATCTGCGGCAGGTACTCGGCGGGCACGACCTGGGTGAATGTGAGCCCCAGTGCTCAGATAGCACACGAATCCCACGAGAAGGACTTTCCAGACCAGGTGGATGGAGCGCGTCCCAGGCCGCGTGACTCCGTTGTCAGCCGCACTCGCGACGCTCATTGTGGCGTTGCCGGCCAGACACTCAACGTCGAGAACACTACACCCTCCGGTATGTCGCGCACCCCAGTCGCGCAAAAATGCGCCAGAAACCCGCGTCTCACGAACATCTCACGCGATGCTCATCGAACGCTCAAGACTCGGAGCGGCTCGAGGTGCGATCCTGTAGCCGTGCATGGAGGGCCTTCGGCGGCAGACTCATTCCAACGCCATCGCGCGGCCGTACGGGCGCGCCTGCTTCAGTCGGACCACGTGCACGTTGGGCCCGGCAGCATCACCTGGAAGATCAACCGCGAGATGATCGTGGTCGCCAGCTGGGGGCGGGCGGTCCTGCTCCAACTGGCGCATCCGTCGATTGCCGCAGGTGTACACGACCACAGCTCTTTTCGTGGCAGTCTCCGCTCGAGTTATCGGCGGCTTCGCTCGACGGTCGGCGCGATGCTCTCGCTGACCTTCGGCGACACCGAGCAGATGATCGCCACCGCTGCCGGGATCATGTCGATCCACGACCGCGTGCGCGGTCGTGTCGGTGAGGACGCGGCGGCCAGGGAGTACTCCGCTCACGATCCCGATCTTCAGCGCTGGGTGCACGCTACCCTGCTCGAATCGAGTCTGCTCACCTACGAGCGGCTGGTGGGTCCGCTCACCCCTCGCGAGCGGGATCGGTACTGCGCGGAGGCGACGATCATGGAGCCGCTGCTTGGAATGCCTGCCGGATCGCTCCCGCGTGACGCCGCCGAGCTCGACACCTACATGCGACACATGCTGGCGGACGGACGCATTGTCGTGACCGACACCAGCCGGACGGTCGCACGAGCGCTGCTGTACCCGCCGCACCGGTACGCCGCCTGGCCGGCGTTCCGGGCGATGCAGTTGCTCGCGATTGGAACGCTTCCGGCCTCACTCCGCGCGGAGTACGGGTTCGAATGGCGGGCGCGCGAGGCGCGGGCGCTGGCGCGCTGGGAGGCGGTGCTCCGCACGTCGCTGCGGCTGCTTCCGCCGGTCGCACGCGAGTGGCCGGCCGCGCGGGCGCGGAGCGTGGGAGCTTCGAACTCTCGGGTGCCCCAGGCGTCGTACGACGCCTGAAGGTGCTCGAAAAGCCACACGAAATGAAAATTCGCCTGCAGACCTTGCTGGCGCTCTTCATGGCGGGCATATACCTGCCAGTATCGCTATTCGAGCTACGGCTGGATCCTGCTGAGCGCGGCCATCGAAGCCGCCGCGGACGCGCCGAACATCTCTTACGCGGACACTTATAACGTTGCGGTTAAGATCGCGCAGGCCTTCGCGGAACCAGGAAGCAGTCCAGCACGCAAGGGAGATGACAGCGGGCAGATTGCCGCCTGCGGGCGAGTGGTGGTCATGTCGATCCGGAAGTTTCCCGTTCGACCAGGGGGTAGAGGACGAAAGGAAACGTCATGAACATTTTGCTCTGGGTCGTGCAGGTGCTGCTCGCGATCGCGTTCTTCGCTCACGGCTGGCTCATGCTCGCGCCGCCGGCCGAGATCGCCGCACAGATGAACGCGACGCTGCCGCGGTGGTTCCAGATTTTCCTCGGCGTCGCGGAGGTGCTGGCCGCGGTGGGACTGACGCTTCCCGGACTGACGCGGATCCTGCCCGTGCTGGTGGGCTGGGCGGCCGGAGGAATCGTGATCGTGATGGTCTCGGCGACGGTCTTCCATCTGGCGCGCGGCGAGATGAGCTCGGCCGCGATCACGCTGCTGCTCTTCGCCATGGCGGCGTTCGTGGCATACATGCGGCTTCGCGTGCTCCCGATTGGCGTGCGGCGAGCCGCGTAGGCGTCGGCGTCAATCTCTCAAGGCGTACGCCGCCAGCACGTTGCCCCCGATGATCGCGACGTACTGACGGCCGTCAACCTGGTAGGTCATCGGGCCGTTCAGCATCTGCACGGAGCCGAAGCTGCTCTTCCACAACAGCGCGCCGGTGCGCGCATCGAGCGCCTGGAAGTAACCGTCGCGGCCGCCGGCGAACAGCAGATCCGATGCGGTCGTGAGGATGCCCGAATCGGTGAGGTCGTACATCGGGAACGTCCACTTGCGCGTGCCCGTGGCCGGATCGATCGCGATCACCGCGCCGTGGCCCGCGGCATCGGTCCACGTGTTGAGCGTCGGCCGGCGGATGTTGGGGGCGACGGGCGCGTCAGGCGCCGCGGGCGTCGCCCGGTATCCGCCGCCCATGAAGTTGCCGCCGGGCTTGTACACGGATTCCTGGCTGCGGTACACGCCACCGACGTCCTCCCAGCCTGAAACATAGAACAGCCCCGTGCGCGGGCTGTAGGAGGGGGAATACCAGTTCGTGGCTCCCTGCTGCCCCGGCCAGGTCGTCGCCCCGGGCGGCTGCGGCGTCTGGATCGGCCGGCCGTTGTCATCGAGACCGCTCGCCCAGTTCTGCTTGACGAACGGCTTGCCGAGCAGGAACTTGCCGGTGACCCGGTCGAGCACGTAAAAAAAGCCGTTGCGATTCGCGAGCATCAGCAGTCGAGCCGGCGCTCCCCGCCATGTCGTGTCGACGAGCACCGGCACCTGCGTCGAATCCCAGTCGTAGCGATCGGCAGGGGTGAACTGAAAGTGCCACTTCAGGCGCCCGGTATCGGCGTCGAGCGCCACCACCGCGTTGGTGTAGAGGTTGTCCCCCGGTCGCTGCGCGGGATTGAAGTCGGGCCCGGGATTGCCCGTCCCCCAATAGGTGAGATTGAGCGCGGGGTCGTACGAGCCTGTGACCCACACCGAGCCGCCGCCGGTCTTCCACGCATCGCCGCTCCAGGTATCCGAGCCCGGCTCCCCCGGAGCGGGAATCGTATTGAATCGCCAGACTTCCTTGCCGGTCGCCGGCTCGTACGCGGCAATGAATCCGCGGATGCCGTACTCGCCGCCGCCGACCCCGACGATCACCTTGTCCTTGACCACCAGGGGTGCCAGGCTCACGGAATAGCCGTGCGAATGCTCGGCAATCTTCACCTTCCACAGCAGGCGTCCCGTGCGCGCGTCGACCGCGACGAGATGCGCATCGAGCGTGCCCATGAACAGCGTGTCGCCGAGGATCGCCAGGCCGCGGTTGTTGGCGCCGCAGCACACCCTGGTCCCCTCTGCCACGGCGTGCTTGTAGATCCAGAAGATGCGCCCGGTCCTGGCGTCGAGAGCGATGATGTCGTTGGGCCGCTGCGTCAAGTACATGACGCCGTCTACGACCAGCGGCGACGCCTCCCACGGTCCGAAGACCTGGTTCTGCAGCATCCACTTCATTTCCAGGTTCTTGACGTTCGCCGTGTCGATCTGCCGCAGCGTGCTGTACCGCTGGCCGGAGTACGCCCCGGAGTAGGACAGCCAGTTGTGCGGCTCGCCGGCGGCGTTGACCAGACGGTCCCCCACCACCTGTCCCGCGACGCCGACCGAGAAGGCAGCGAGAACGGCGAGCGCGGTCATGCCGCGTGTCACAGCGCACCGCCGGTCAGCGACATCAAGTAAGCGAGCAGATCGGAGAGATCGTCGGGTTTCAAGGTGTCCTTGTAGGACGGCATCGGCGATCGCAGGTCGACCGACCAGTCCTTCAACTCTCGTTTGACAAGCGATACGAGCCGGCCTTCCGCGGTCACGATTTGCACGGTGTAGGTGTCTTCATTGAGCCGACGGCCGGTGACGACCGCTCCGTCCCGCGTCACCGCCCGGACCGGTCGGTTGATCGGCCGCATCGAGCCGGTCGGATCGATCAGCGAGCGATGAATCGCCGCCGGCAGGCGGGACGCACCGATATCGGTGAGATCCGGCCCGGCGCGACTGCCGGCCTCATTGACGCGATGGCAGCTCACGCATCGGCCCTCGCCCTCGAAGATCGTCCGCCCCCGCGCCGCGTTGCCGAGCCGCACCGGCGGCGCGTTGGCATCGACGCCGAGCCCTGCCCGCACGAAGGCGATGAGCGCCCGCATCTGGTCGGCGCTGAACCGAAACGACGGCATGCCGGTGCCGGGAATGCCGCTCGTCAGCAGTGCCGCCAGCGCGTCATCGGTTGCCGCGCGCGGCAGGCGGCCGCGGCGCAGGTCGATGCCGCCCACACCGATGCCGTTCGGCCCGTGACAGTGCGCGCAGTTCGCGTGATAGGCCTTCGAACCGGCGCTGATGTCGGCGGCTGGATACTGGCCGGAGTGGTCCTGGGCTGGTACTGACTTCGGCGGCCCACACGAGCAGGCAGGCCGCTGTCCACAAAATCCGAAAGTTCATTTGCTGCCCGTTATACACGAAACCGTAACGCCGGCGTGCGCCTACAATTGACCCGCCATGACCTTCAAATCAACGGGCCCTCTCCTCGCGTTCGTGCTCACCGCCGCCGCGTGGGCCGTCCCCGCGGCCCAGCAGCCCTATGACCTCGTGATTGCCGGCGGCTCGGTGATCAACGGCGAGGGCACACCAGCGGTCATCACAGATCTCGGCATTCGCGGCGGACGGATCGCGACGATCGGCGACCTGCGGGCGGCGCCGTCGACGCGGCGGATCGAGGCGGCGGGACTGACCGTGGCTCCCGGCTTCATCGACATGCACAACCACTCGGACTACACGATCCTCGTCGAGCCCAAGTCCGAAAGCATGATTCGGCAGGGCGTGACGACGATGGTGCTTGGGGAATCGCGGTCGGCGGGCCCCATCAAGGCCGGGGGGGACGAGGCGCGAGCCCGCGCCGACGGTGTCACGGTCGACTGGGACGACCTGGGCGGTTACTTCGCGAAGCTCGAGCGCCAGCACATGTCGACGAACATCGCCTCGTACGTCGGCGAGGAACAGGTGTGGACCTACGTCAAAGGCTATGGCCAGTCACCGGCGACGCCGGCGGAGCTCAGTGACATGAAGCGGCTGATCGCCCAGGCGATGGAAGACGGCGCGATGGGTCTCTCGACCTCCCTGCTGCAGCCGCCATCGAGCTTTGCGACCACCGCGAACCTGATCGAGCTCGCGAAGACCGCCAGGCAATACAACGGCATCTACTCCTCGCACATCCGCGACGAGGGCGAGGGCGTGTTCAAGGCCGTGGAAGAGGCGATCCAGGTGGGCAAAGGCGCGCGCATTCCGGTCGACATCATCCACATGAAAATCGCGCACAAGCAGCTGTGGGGCCGCGCCAACGAGATTATCGGGATGGTGCAAAAAGCCCGTGACGAGGGGTTCGACATTCGCGCCAACGTCTATCCCTACACCGCCGGACAGAACAACCTGTCGTCGATCGTGCCACCGTGGGCGCACGACGGCGGACGCGAACAGATGATCGAGCGGCTCGAGGATCCGGCGATGCGGAAGCGCATGCGCGAGGAAGTGATGAACGGGCTGCCCGGCTGGTACAACCACTACCTCGCGACCGGCGATGGCTGGGGCGGGATGATTCTCGTCTCGCTTCGACACCAGCGCAACACGCCGTTCCAGGGCAAGCGGATGAGCGAGTTGATCAAAGCCCGTGGCGGCCATCCGGCCGACGTGCTGTTCGACGTCCTGATCGAGGAGAACGGCAGTGTTCCCACGGTGTTCTTCCATCACTCCGAGCCGGACATGCAGCTGGTGATGAAGCAGCCGTGGACGTCGATCGGCTCGGACGGGTCGGCGGTCAACCCGGACGGCCCGACCGGGCGGACGCATCCGCATCCGCGCTACTACGGCACGTTCCCGCGGGTGCTGGGCCGCTACGTGCGCGACCTGAAGGTGCTGACCCTGCCGGATGCGGTGAAGAAGATGACGAGCATGAATGCCGACAAGATCGGCATCAAGGATCGCGGCAGGCTCAGGCAAGGGGCATTCGCCGACGTCGCGATCTTCGACCAGGATCGCGTCGCCGACCGTGCCACGTTCGAGCAGCCACACCAGTTCCCCATCGGCATCAAGTACGTCATCGTCAACGGCGTCGTCACCATCGACAACGAGCACCACACCGGCGCGCTCGCCGGACAGGTGATCTACGGCCCTGGCAAGAAGGCACGCTAGTTCCGCACCATCCGGCAGGGCGCCGGCGAACCGGCGCCCTGCCGGAGATCAGGCGGAAACAGCGGGCGCCGCTACCGCGAACGGGTTTTCGTCGGCCGTCGGGCCGTACACCGAGGGCACGGACTGATCGAGCAATCGCAGATAGACGAGCAGCTGGCCGCGGTGGTGATACCAGTGGTTCAGCATGATGGCGCGCACGAGCGCCGCTCGTGGCATTGCGAGGATGTCCTTGCCACTGCTCTGCAGCCGCCACATCGCACCCATCCTCGCATCGTCGAATCCCCCGAGCACCTGCCTGGCCCGCGCGACGCTGGCAGTGAGCGACGGCACCAGTTCGGCCGCGGTGGCCGCTTCAGGCTGAACGAAAGAAGGCGGATCGGGAATGGTATCGTGCGCCGCCAGCTCGGCGACATTTCCCGGCAGGGTCGCCACGTGCAGGGCGAGCTGCCCGAGGGACATCGACTTCACATGCGGTTTCCACGACAGGTGCGCCTGCGGGATCCGCTCGAGCACTCGCCGCGTGGTCTCAGCTTCCTGTTCGAGCTCGGCGAGAAGCCCGTCGATCATCCTCATCGGTCCTCCTTGTTCGAGGCGGCTTCCGCGGCGGCGCGGACCCGGGCGTGCAGCGCGGTCCATCCCGATCCGAGCCGCGAGCGGTGGTCTTCAGGGAACGGCCCCACCAGCGTGTGCGTGAACGAGATGACCGTGCCCTCCGGCGTCTCGCGGAGCCGGTAGAGCAGATTCGAAGTGGCCGCGGTCGACATGAACAACGGTCCCCAGATCTCGAGGAGGGCGGGGCGTTTGATGCTCTGCACGAAGCCCCAGAGGTGGCCGTTGTCGCCGCCCAGCTCCCGAAACCAGCGGCCGCCGGGATGCGGCTCGAGGATCATCGGCAGCGGACTGCCGTCCGGCGCCTGATTCTGCCGACCCATCTGCACGAGCAGCGAATCGAAGGTCTGTTCCAGCGACGCGCGCACGTGGATCTCTTCGGTCACGGTGAGCGTCGGATTCTCTGCAGGCTGTGCTGTCGTCGTCATCGTTTCTCCTCTGCGTGCGCCTTGATCCGACCAAGCTGGCCGCGCCAGTGCCGGCTGAACATCGCACACCAATCGTGAATAGTCCGGAGCGTTTCTGCGTTGGTCCGGTAGAGAGTCCGCCTGCCGTCGCGCCGCACCGTGACGAGGCTCACATCGCGAAGCACCTGCAGATGCTTCGAGACCGAAGGCTGTCCGAGGCCGAGCGCATCGCTGATCTCGCCGACCGAACGCTCTTCCCCGGCGATGAGCTCGAGGATGTGCCGGCGCCGGGGTTCGGCGATGGCGTTGAACGGATCGGAGGTCGTCGCGGCGCGGGGCACGAGAGATTTATACATTCCCATATTGGAATGTGTCAAGTCGGGAAAACACCCACCTGCGGATACATTGGAAACGCACCTTGGCAGCGGACCTGATGTTTGGCCGATACTGGACTGACACGGCTCGAACCGATTTCCAACATGCTCCTGACCATCCGAACGACCCATCAGCCGGCCACCGATCTCGGGTTCCTGCTGCACAAGCACCCTGAGCACGTACACAGCCGGGAGTTTCCTTTCGGCAACGCGACGGTCTTCTACCCGGAAGCCACCGACGACGCCTGCACGGCGGCCGTGCTGCTCGACGTCGATCCGGTCGGAATTGTCCGCGGCCGCGGCGGCAAGAGCGGAGCTGAGGATCAGTACGTCAACGACCGGCCGTACGTCGCGTCTTCGCTGCTCTCGGTTGTGCTCTCACGCTGGTTCAACTCTGCCTTGGCCGGTCGATGCGAGCGGAAACCCGACCTGGCGTCGACCGGACTGCCCCTCGAGGCGCGTCTGGCGGCTGTTCCCTGCCGTGGCGGCGAAGGATTCCTCCGCGCGCTGTTCGAGCCTCTCGGCTATACCGTGGAAGCGATCCGACACGAGCTCGACGCGAGCATGCCGGCCCTCGGCCCGAGCCGGCTTTTCACCGTCACCCTACGGGCAACGCGGCTCTTGCGCGACCTGTTGACGCACCTGTACGTCCTCATTCCGGTTCTCGACGATCAGAAGCATTACTGGGTGGGGGAAGACGAGGTCGAGAAGTTGCTTCGTCACGGCCAGGGCTGGCTCGACCATCACCCGGCCCGTGAGGCCATCGTTTCGCGATACCTGGTGCATCAGCGCGGTCTCGTGCGCGACGCCATCGCCAGGCTGACGGCGGAGGAACAGCCCGACGAAGAGGCCGTCGCAGCACGGAAGGACGAACAGGAGGCGTCGATCGAGCGGACTCTCAGCCTCAACGACCGCCGTCTCGACGCCGTGTTCGCGGTCCTGAAGGCTTCCGGGGCCTCACGAGTACTCGACCTTGGTTGTGGCGAAGGCAAGCTTCTCCGCCGTCTTCTCCCGGATCATCAGTTCGCGGAGATCGTTGGCATGGACGTGTCGGGGCGAGCACTCGATCTCGCGGAATCGCGCCTCAAGCTCGATCGCCTGCCGCCGAGGCAGCGCGAACGCATTCGGCTGATGCACGGTTCGCTGATGTATCGCGACGGCCGGCTCAGCGGATTCGACGCGGCGTCGGTGGTCGAAGTCATCGAGCATCTCGACCAACCGCGGCTGCGTGCATTCGAACGCGTCCTCTTCGAGTCGGCGCGTCCAGCCACCATCGCTCTGACGACGCCGAACGCGGAGTACAACGTGAAATGGCCGTCACTGCCCGCGGGCACGTTCCGGCACCAGGATCACCGCTTCGAGTGGACACGGGCGCAGTTCAGGGACTGGGCGAATGCCGTGGCGTCCCGGTTCGGCTACGCCGTCACGTATCGGCCCGTGGGCGATGAAGACGGCGAGGTTGGTCCTCCGACGCAGATGGCGGTGTTCGCTCGATGACCTTCACGATCCCGGAGCTCTCCCTGGTCGTCCTGATCGGGCCGTCGGGGTGCGGCAAGTCGACGTTCGCACGCAGGCACTTCAAGCCGACGGAAGTAATGTCGTCCGATGGCTTCCGTGCGCTGGTGTCGGACGACGAGAACGATCAGTCGTCGACCGAGGACGCGTTTGCGGCGCTGCACTTCGTGGCCGCACGGCGGCTGGCGCGCGCCAGGCTGACGGTGGTGGACGCCACCAACGTCCAGCCGGAGGCGCGCAAGCCGCTCGTTGCACTCGCGCGGGATACCACGTGCTCCCCGTCGCGATCGTCCTCGATCTACCTGAACGCGTCTGCCACGAGCGGAATCGCTCACGGCCCGATCGCGACTTCGGTCCGCACGTCATTCGGCACCAGCGCAGCCAGCTGCATCGATCACTGCGAGGCCTGGGACGCGAAGGCTTCCGGCACGTGCACGTGCTCGAATCACAGGAGGAAATCGACGCCGCGGTCATCGAGCGGCAACCGCTCTGGAACAACCGTAAACGCGAAACCGGGCCCTTCGACATCATCGGTGACGTCCACGGCTGCTGCGACGAACTCGAAGAGCTGCTGACACGGTTGGGATACGAGAGGCACGACGGTCGTCCGTGGGCTCACCCGGCAGGCAGAAAGGCGATCTTCGTCGGTGATCTCGTGGACCGCGGCCCGCGCGTTGTCGACACGCTCGAGACGGTCATGTCGATGTCGCAGGCCGGAACCGCCCTGAGTGTTCCCGGAAACCACGACATCAAGTTGAAGCGGAAGCTCGAGGGGCGCGACGTCACCGTCTCCCATGGACTGGATCGCACCCTGCTGGAGCTCGAACAGCAAACGCCAGAGTTCCGGGCCCACGTGCAGCAGTTCCTCGATGGCCTGGTCAGCCACTACGTCTTCGACGACGGCCGGCTCGTGGTGGCGCACGCCGGCATGAAGGAGGAAATGCAGGGTCGCGGGTCTGCCAAGGTGCGGGACTTTGCGCTCTTCGGCGAGACCACCGGCGAGACCGACGAATTCGGGCTGCCGGTTCGCTACAACTGGGCGGCCGAGTATCGCGGGGGTGCCAGCGTGGTCTACGGACATACCCCGGTTCCGGAGCCGGAGTGGCTCAATCGCACGATCAACATCGACACCGGGTGCGTGTTCGGCGGCAAGCTGACGGCCTTGCGATGGCCCGAGAAGGAGCTGGTGTCCGTACCTGCCGGGCGCACCTACGCGGACCCGGTTCGCCCGTTCCTGCCGGTCCCGGCTGGTCCACTCAATGCGCAGCAGGCGAACGACGACCTCCTCGACATCGAGGACGTGCGAGGCAAGCGAATCGTCACCACACGGCTCCACAGGACCGTCACGATTCGCGAGGAAAATGCCGCGGCTGCACTGGAGGTGATGAGCCGCTTCGCCGCAAATCCGAAATGGCTGATTTATCTGCCGCCGACCATGTCGCCCAGCGAGACGACGAAGAGGGACGGCCTGCTCGAGCATCCGGCCGAGGCATTTGCCTACTACCGGAGCCATGGCGTCCCGACCGTCGTCGTCGAACAGAAGCACATGGGGTCGCGCGCCATCGTCATCGTGTGCAGGGACAAGGACGTCGCGCGCGAGCGATTCGGAGTCCTCGAGGACGAGGACGGTGTCTGCTACACGCGGACCGGCCGCCGCTTCTTCGAGGACGCAGCTTTGGAACGCGAGCTCCTGGCGACGGTCCAAGGTGCGCTGAACCGAAGCGGGTTCTGGGATCAGTTCAAGACGAACTGGGTGTGCCTCGATTGCGAGTTGATGCCCTGGTCAGCGAAGGCGTTGGAGCTGGTGCGCCAGCAATACGCGTCGGTTGGAACCGCGGCGCGCGTGGGTCTGGCCGAGGCCGTCGGCGCGCTTCAGCGCACAGCCGCCCGCGGTATCGACGTTGGAGCATTGCTCGAGCGTCACAAGGTCCGGCAGGACCTTGCCGAACGATTCGCTCAGGCCTATCGGCACTACTGCTGGCCGGTCGAGTCGCTCCGCGATATTCGCATCGCGCCGTTTCACGTGATGGCCACCGAAGGTGCCGTGCACACCGACAAGGATCACGTGTGGCACATGACCACAATCAGCCGCTTCGCCGATTCCGAGGGTGGTCTGTTGATGGCCACTCCGTATCACGTCGTGGACCTGGCCGATCCCGCGAGCGAGGCCGCGGCAACGGAGTGGTGGACCGGGTTGACCGCGAACGGCGGCGAGGGCGCCGTCGTCAAGCCCTCGTCGTTCGTCGCGACCGGCTCGCGCGGCCTGTTGCAACCGGCGGTCAAATGCCGCGGGCGCGAGTATCTGCGGATCATCTACGGGCCCGAGTACACCTTGCCCGAGCATCTCGAGAGATTGCGCGACCGAGGGCTGTCAGGCAAGCGATCCCTTGCCCTTCGAGAGTTCGCGTTGGGGATCGAGGGCCTCGAGCGCTTCGTCCAGCGAGAGCCTCTCAGGCGCGTTCACGAGTGCGTGTTCGGGGTCCTCGCCTTGGAGAGCGAACCAGTCGACCCACGGCTGTAAGGCGTGGCCGTTCGCAGGCCTTGGACTGTCCGCTGCATTTAACTACAATGCAGCACATATGGATCAGGCCCTGAATCTCGGCGAGTTCGAGCAGCTCATTCTTCTCGCGATTCTCCGGCTTGGCGACGGCGCGTACGGCGTCACGATTCGCGCCGAGCTCAGCGATCGCGCCAAACGCAGTATTGCGCCAGGCGCGCTTTACACCGCCTTGGTGCGACTCGAAGCCAAAGGCCTGATCACCTCCCGCATGGGCGAACCCACTCCGCAGCGAGGCGGCCGTGCCAAGCGGTACGTCACCGTGACGACCGCCGGCAGGCAGGCGCTCAGCCGGGCTCTGCAGGCCGTCGAACGGTTGCTCGACGGGCTCGAACTGTCGCGAGGTGCGCATGTGTGACACCACACGGGCGGAGACACTGCTGTCCTTGTTCACCTCCCCTGACTGCGCAGCGGCGATTGCCGGCGACCTGACCGAAGAACGGCGGCATCGCGGATCGAGCTGGTTCTGGCAGCACGTCTTGCGAACCACGCTCGGGCTGTGGCGAAGCGCATTGACCGACGCACCGCTGATGATGCTCATGCTCGCGGTGGCGGGGTGCTTGCTGCTTGCCGGCCCCGTATTCGGCGGCGTCGCAGCGATCAATTTGTTCCCTAGCTGGAGCGGTTCGCCAGTGAGCTGGATCGCGCTGTCGTTCTGCTGGTGGAGTGGAGCACTGTGGACCGGCGCGTCGCTCGTCAGCCTGTCGCCGCGGCTCGGGATGACGGCGTGCGCGACGCTGGCGGTGGCCGGTCAGGCACTGTTGGTGGCGTTCGGCATCAGCGTCCTCTGGGATGATCTGCAGAACGCCGAGCTCGTCCTCTTCTACGCGATTGGCCTGGCCACCACAGCGCTGCTCCTGCTCGGCGGTGCGATCGCCCGCCGCCGGCTGGTCGCCTGCGGTATTCCGACTCTGGAGCCACCTCGATGAGTGGCCGCTGAGGGGGCCAGGCCACCGTCCCCCTGGGTTGCGCATCGCCCGGCTGCAATCGCCTGCCGCCTAACGAGCGGTTTGGCTCGTGTCCGCTGAAAACACCGCAGAACACGATCGTCGCAAACTGTCACGTGGCTGACAGTCTGTACGCGCGCGCTGAGGTAGCCTGACGAGCCCCCGAAGTGTCTGTGACGGTGCCGACCCGCACCTTTCGCTCCAGAACACGCATAGCCCATGTCTGACTTCAACCGGCCGTCCGACGAGGTTCCTCGGCTCACGCGGAACGACGATGGTGCACGCTGGGATGAGCAGTGCTATCGAGCGTTGTTCGAGCTCGGCCCCGTCGCGGTCTACTCCTGCGATGCCGCTGGTGTCATTCGGGAGTTCAATCGGCGCGCTGTGGAACTATGGGGCCGCGAACCGGTGCTGGGAGACACCGACAAGCGCTTTTGTGGCTCGTTCAAGCTGTTCCGTCCGGACGGCACGTACATGCCGCACGACCAGTGTCCCATGGCCGAAGTGGTGGCCGGCACGCTGTCTGAGGCTGTCGACGCGGAAGTGCTCATCGAGCGGCCAGACGGCTCGAGGATCACCGTCATCGTGAATATCCGGCCGCTGAAGAATCCAGCCGGTGAGGTGACCGGCGCCATCAACGGTTTCTACGACATCACATCGCGCAAACAGACCGAGAACGCTCTGCGCCAGAGCCTCGAGGACGTCACGCGGATGCAGCAGATCAGTACCCGCTTGCTCTACGCCGGCGATTCTTCGCTGTTGCTGTACGACATCCTGGATGCGGCCATCGAGATCACCGGCGCCCAGAGGGGCAACATCCAGCTGCTCAACGACGGTCAGTTGCGGATCACGGCGCAACGGGGGTTCGCCACTCCGTTTCTCGAGTTCTTTGACGCGGTCCACGGCGATCAGGCGGCTTGCGGCACCGCACTGCAACGGGGCGAACGCGTCATCGTCGACGACGTGCGGAAGAGTCCCATCTTTGCAGGCACGCCGGCGCTGGAGGTGATGCTGGCCGCCGGCGCTCAGGCGGTGCAGTCGACGCCGCTCCTGACGCGCTCCGGCCGCGTATTGGGAATGTTCTCGACGCACTACCAGCACGCGCCGCAGCAACCCAGCGAACGGGAGTTGCACCTGCTCGACATCCTGGCCCGACAAGCCGCCGATCTGATCGAACAAACACAGGCCGAGGAGGGTCTTCGCAGCCGGGAGGCCGAACTGGAACTGGTCATCAACCAGACGCCGTTCATGTTGACCCGGTGCAGTCGTGACTTGCGCTACCAGTTCGTCAGCCAGACCTACGCGGAGATGCTGGGACGTCAACCCGCTGACATCGCGGGCAAGGCCATCGTCGAGATCATGGGTGAAGGGGGGCTCGAGACGATCCGGCCCTACGTCGAAACCGTTCTACAAGGGACGCGGGTGGAGTTCGAGTGCGACATCCGGTTCACCGGGACCGGCGTTCATTCCTTGCGCGTGGTGTATACGCCGGACACCGATGCGCGAGGCCAGGTGCGAGGGTGGATTGCGTCAGTGCTCGACATCAGCGGGCGCAAGCAAGCCGAAGAAGCTCGCACGCTGCTCGCCGGCATTGTCGATTCATCTGGCGATGCGATCATCAGCAAAACTCTGGACGGGATCATCACCTCCTGGAATGCGGGCGCCCAGCGCATCTTCGGTTATGCGGCGGCCGAGGCGATCGGCCAGTCCATTGCCATCATCATTCCCGCCGAACGGCGGGACGAGGAGATCGAGATCATTCAGCGCTTGCGCCGGGGTGAAAAACTCGAGCACTTCGAGACCGTCCGCGTGACCAAAGACGGGCGGCACGTATCGATCTCCCTCACGGTATCACCCGTACGAGATCGACATGGGGCCGTGATCGGTGCGTCGAAGATCGCCCGCGATGTCAGCGATCGCGTTCGCGCCGATGAAGAGCGCACACGGTTGCTGGCCAGCGAGCAGGCGGCGCGAGCGCAGGCCGAGGAAGCCAATCGCGCGAAGGACGAATTCCTGGCGACCGCTTCCCACGAGCTTCGCACGCCGCTGAACGCGATCCTGGGATGGTCGGCGATGCTGGAACAGACGGCGTCGCTTGACGGTCGCACCTCAAAAGGACTTCAGTCGATCAACCGCAACACACGTACGCTCGCGCAACTGGTCGACGATCTCCTGGACGTATCCAGAATGATCAGCGGCAAGATGCGGCTGGAAATCGCGCCGATGGATTTGGGCGAGGTCGTTGATGCCGCGGTCGAGACGATCCTGCCCGCAGCCAGCGCGAAGGACATCAGCATCCAGGTCATCGTCGACCCGGCAAGCCGCTCGATGACCGGCGATGCGACAAGGCTGCAACAAACGGTCTGGAACCTCCTCTCGAACGCCGTCAAGTTCACCGCGGCCGGCGGACGCGTGGAGGTCAGGACACGTCTCGATGACGGACTGATCGAACTGACGGTCACCGATTCCGGAATTGGCATCGACGCGACATTTCTCCCGTACGTGTTCGATCGCTTCCGTCAGGCAGATGCGTCGAGCACTCGCGCCCAGAGCGGGCTCGGGCTGGGCCTGGCAATCGTTCGTCACCTCGTCGAGCTTCACGGAGGAAGCGTACACGCCGAGAGCGGCGGTCGTGACGCGGGAACACGATTCGTCATGAGGTTGCCGCGCAGACACACGCCGCTCATCGCTCACGACCCGCGAAGTCCTGCAAGCGTGTCTGCCACGCCAGCCGCGACGGCGGTGGCGCAATTCGACGGACTCCGGATCCTGATCGTCGACGATGATCGTGAATCGTGCGACATGATGCTCGAGGCGCTCCGCCGGTATGGCGCCTCAGTACAGTGCGCCCTCTCGGCGACCGAAGCGACGGCCAAGTTGCTGAACTTCAGACCCGATCTCGTCTTGAGCGATATCGCCATGCCCGGCCGGGACGGTTACGCGGTTCTGAGCGAGGTTCGTAAAATCGAAACGGCGATCGGACGGCGCGTGCCAATCGCGGCGGTCTCAGCCTACGCCCATGCCGAGGATCGCCAGCGTGCCCTCGCGGCTGGCTTCGATCAGTATCTGGCCAAGCCCGTCGATCCCGCGGCACTCGCGTCCACGGTGAAGACCCTCGTGGCTATCGGGAATCGCGAGCCCTGGCCGCACTGACAGAATGATCTGGGTCGTCAGCTGGCTCTACGGAAGCGAGTCGAATCGATACGCGAGCTGCGGGCCAGGCGAACCGCCGCACGCAATCTCCGCGAGCAATAGCGAGAACGGCTCTATGTAGCGAGCCGTTGACAAGTCCCCGAGATCGACGGGATCGAAGCCGACGTCACGAATCAGTTTCGCCACGGTTTTCTTCGCTGCCTTGTTGTTTCCGCAGAACACCAGGTCCGGGCGCGTCTTCCGCTTTCGCTTCTCGAACACCGAGAACAACACTTCGCTCGGCGCGGTGCTGAAGGCCGAGACCACATGTGACCTCCGGAGCCTGGCCGCCAACCTCTCCCCGCCAGACGTTGTGAGACCGAGAACCATGCGGCTGTCGTTCTTGGTCATTGGCAGCGAGCAGGTGATTACCGTTTTCCGTGAAAGCGATCCCGCCTGCGCCAGGACATCGTCTACCCGGCTCCAATGCACCGCGAGCAGGACGGCGTCGGCATCGGCGACAGCCTCAGAGGGCGTGCCGGCACGAGCGCGGCCCCCGGCGTCCCTGGCCAAACCGCTCGAGCTTCTTCTGATTGCGCGAGTAACTGAACACCACGTCGTGTCCGGCTCGCGCCAGGATCGTCCCGAGCTTGCTCCCCATCCATCCCGAGCCAAGTATGCCGATACGCATCAACACTCCCTATTTCCTGGAAGTCGCCAGCGGTTACTCGGCGAGCCGCACGGGAATCCGCAGCCCGATGTCGGTCACGCTCTCGCGCGGCGATGGACAGGCAGATTAGCATGCTAGGATGCGACGCTCGTTACCCTACGCGATGGCCTGCCGGACGCACTGTTCAGGCGTCATTTCCGACCCGGCCGTTCGTGTGACAGTCCCACGAGCAGGCGGCGATCGAGGAGGTCGTGATGGCCAGGACAGAGACGCGCCTGTCGAAAGACGAAGCCGCGCGCGCGCCGACGCGGCGGATGACGGTCATCGCACAAGATCCGGCGGTGCAACGAGACAACAAGATCGTGATGTCCACGATTGACGTGCCTGCTGAAGACCTGCGGGTCGGACCGATGGGGTATCGCGTGCAAGTGGCGGACTACGATGCGACCCGTCGCGTCTTCCACGGCTCGCACACCCTGCCGGAGTCGATCGTCAAGGAGCCAAAGGCCTGGCGGGACGGCGATCCGAGCATTCAGCGCGACTTCCGGTTCCATGCGCAGAACGCCTACGCGCTGGTGATGAAGACGCTGGCGCGCTTCGAGTTTGCGCTGGGCCGGCGGATCCCGTGGTCCTTCGACACCCATCAGCTGAAAATCGCGCCGCACGGCATGGCCGACGCCAATGCCTTCTATAGCCCAGAAGTGGAAGGACTGGTGTTCGGATACTTCACGGGGACATCCGGCGGCCAGGTTTTCACGTGCCTTTCCCACGACATCATCGTTCACGAGACGACGCACGCCCTCCTCGATGCGCTGCGTGAACGCTATATGGATCCGTCCACCCCGGATCAAGGAGCGTTTCACGAAGGCTTCGCCGACGTCATCGCCTTGTTGTCCGTGTTCGCGCAGCCGGAAGTGGTCGAACATCTGCTCCTCGGCAAGAAGCGCGTGACGCGCGGCAAGGAAGTGTTCGTCAGCCGCAAGGAGCTGTCGATCGAGGCGCTCGAGAAGAGCGCGCTCTTCGGTCTCGCGGACCAGATGGGCAGCGAGCTCGAAGGCGTCCGCGGCCAGCCGCTGCGCCAGAGCGCCGAGCTGAATGCCGACCCGGCCTTGAAGGACACCGACGAATTCCTGGAGCCGCACCGCCGCGGTGAGCTGTTCGTTGCGGCTGTGATGAAGGGCTTCATCAGGGCGTGGTCGAAGCACGCGCTCAGCGCCGGCCTGCAGGGCCAGCAGCGTTTCCCGGTACGCCGTGTCGCGCAGGACGGCGCCGACATCGCCGATCTCCTGGTCACGATGTGGATTCGCGCCGTCGACTACATGCCGCCGGTGCATCTCGAATTTGGCGATGCCCTCAGCGCCGCGCTCACCGCCGATTTCGAGGTGCGGCCGGACGATTCGCGCTACGAACTGCGCGCCTGCATGCTCGACTCCTTCAGAGCCTTCGGCTTCAAGCCGGCGTCGACGCGGCGGGACCGGACCGGCATGTGGCAGGAGCCCCCGCCGGGCCTGAGATACGACCGCGTGCGCTTCGACTCGCTCAAGACCGACCAAGACGAGGTCTTCCGATTCATCTGGGACAACCGTGGGCCGCTGAAGCTGCAGGACGGCGCCTACACGCAGGTGCTGTCGGTCCAGCCCAGCACGCGGATCGGCGTGGACGGCTTCGTCGTGCGCGAGACAGTGGCGCAGTACTACCAGGTCGCGCGTCTGACGCCGGACGAGCTGCGTGCCGTCGGCATCCGGCTGCCGCGCGACTACGAGCGCGCGCTGAAGGCCGGGGCGCGGGCGGCTACCACCGCCGGCAACAACTACAAGCCCGTCGATCACGACGAGGCGCCGCCGCCGGCGGCAGACGAGGATGCACTCGAAGCCGCGAGGACGCCAGTCTACGGCGGCGGGATCCTGATCTTCGATGAGTTCGGACGCGTCAAGTACTTCGTCGAGAACAACGTCTTCGGCAAACGCCAGAGCGAGCGTCTGGCCTACCTCTGGAAAGAGGGGATCCTGCAACCGGGTGACAAGTCGCCGCGATTACGCGCCACGCGGTTGTCCACGCTTCACCGGCTGCGCGCGCTGAAAGCCGAGACATCGGCAGCACAGAGATGGTAGCCATGGCCAACAAACCCACCTCGATCGAAGTGCGCTCCTACCAGGTCGGCTTTGGCGACTGCTTTCTGCTCTCCTTCGTCTATAGCAAGACCGACAGGCGCCACGTCCTGATCGACTTCGGCACAACGGCACTGCCGCGCAAGGGGAAACCGTCGGCGCACATGCCGAACGTCGCGAAAGCGATTCAGACCGAAGTCGGCGCCAACAATCGCCTGACGGCGGTCGTCGCGACGCACCGGCATGCCGATCACATCAGCGGCTTTGCCACCGACGGCAAGACCGGCAAGTCTGGCGAAATCATCAGGGCGCTGCGTCCGCGCCTGGTCCTGCAGCCGTGGACCGAGGACCCGAAGGCGCAGCCCGACGCGGTGACGGCGAAAACGGCTGCCGGCGGGAAGAAGGGATTCCTGGCGCGGCTGACGAACATGAATCGGCTCGCGGAACGCGTACAGCAGCTCGCCGAGTCGACACCGGCCTGGATGAGTGCGAGCGCGCGCAGGGAGCTGGCTTTCCTCGGCGAGGACAATCTCGCGAACAAGTCGGCGGTGAACAATTTGATCGCCATGGGAGAGGACGGCGCGGCCAGGTTCCTGCGATACGGCGACCGAACCGGACTCGAAAAGTGGCTGCCCGGCGTGAAAGTGCGGGTCCTCGGTCCCCCGGATCTCACCCAGAGCAGTGCCATTCGGAAGCAGCGGTCCAAGGACCGGGATCAGTTCTGGCACTTCGTCAAGAGCGCCGTGCCAGGGCTGCCCGCCGCAGGCGAGGACAGCGGGCAGGTGAAACGCGGCCAGCCGGTTCCTGAAGAAGCGCGCTGGTTCCGCGATCGTCTGCTCGGCGTTACCAGTCAGGGGCTGCTCGAAATCGTCCGGCAGCTCGACGACCAGATGAACAACACCAGCCTGATCCTGTTGTTCGAAGTCGGCACGAAGAAGCTGCTGTTCCCCGGCGACGCGCAGTTCGAGAGCTGGAGCTACGCGATGACCGAGGCGCCCGACCGGAAGAAGGTGGCCCAACTGATCGCGGACGTCGACTTCTACAAGGTCGGCCACCACGGCAGTCTGAATGCCACGCCCCGGCAGTGGGTGTGGGATGCCTTCACGAAGAAGAAAGGAAAGCAACTGCAGACGATGATGTCCACGATGCCTGGGAAGCACGGCAAAGTGGCCAGCAAGACGGAAGTGCCGCGCCGCTCACTCGTCACGGCACTCGAGTCAGGCAGTCGCTTGAAGAACACCAACACGCTGCCAGCGAAAGTGCTGGAGAATTTCACCACCGTCTAGCCGCCGACGCCGGCTGGCGGATCACAGAGCGCAGGGAGACAACGAGCATGCCGTATCAGACACTCACACGTTCGACGAAGTTCATCGACTCCGTCAAGCTGCCGAAGCGCGCGGCCAAGGGGACCCGGGGACGGGGCCGATCGCTGACCGCGCCGGCGGCGCCGGTCGAGCTGCAAGAGAAGACCGCGCAGGCGGTGGTCGCCGGATCCGGCCTGATCTTCGCGGAGGAAGGCGTCTCGAAGCAGGTCAAAGAGGATCTGCTGACCTGCACACTCTTCGCCCAGTTCGCCGCGCAGTCGAAGGTCAGCAGCGCCACCAAGGTCGTGGAGTGGTACGAGGCCTACTTCGCGGCCCTGCGCAATCTCGGCTGGGCCATGTCGTCACAGGATTTTCGTGAGCACACCGAAACTGGCAACACCGTGCTCGTGCACAAAGCGATCATGGGTGTCGTCGCGGCCGTGCTCGGCCCAGCCGCCACGGCGCTGGTCGTGATCAAGTCGGTGCTCGACGGCCTCGAGGAGGTCGGCAGCGACAACGGGTGGCTCACGTTCTTCGACCGCCAATCGGTCAACGCGACCGTGGCGAAGTTCCAGGTGGTCACCGCGCAGCCCACCAAGGACGGACAAATCAACGTCGGCCTGGTCGGTTTCGAGCTCCGCGCGGAGAAGACGATCACGCAGGTCTTGTTCTTCAAATCCGCCAAGTCGAAGGTGCACCTGCGGTTCGCCGGGGGATCCGCGACGATCTTCGAGCCAGTGCTCGCCGGGATCCGGAGCTCGCTTCAGCAGAAGCTGGCCGCGGTGACGGTGGACTTCGTCGATTCGATCCCGATTCCGGGGAGGAAGTGAGTGTTCGCGCCGGTTCGGGCCTTCGGGATCGGCCAGGTCGGCGCGGACGCAGGTCGGAGCTCTACCAAGACGTCTGGAGAACTGATCGCGAAGGTCGTGCCAAGATCGGGTTTGGTTCACAGCTAGTGCGGTGGACGCACCGGCTGCGTTCTTCCCTTCAAGGGCGCCGCGCCACCACGCTTGACCGGCCGCCTCCAGACCCGGTCCCCGTCCGTTACGTACAGCCACTGCAGGCCAGGACCGCCGAAGAAGACCGCTGACACGCTCTCTCCAGGGGCGTCGATCACCGCAGTGACGCGACCCTGCCGATCGCACACTTGCACGCCTACGTTCGTGGCGACATAGAGAAAGCCCTCCGAATCGAACGCCATTCCCCCGGCGTCCGTCTCGGGGTTGTCGCCCTTGGTTTCGAGACGGCAGAACCGTCGTCCGTTGGTCAGCGAGCCATGCGCCTCGATCTGAAACGACCAGACCCATCTCGTCGGCGGGTCATTGACGAAGAGAACCGACTCATCTGGGGAGGTACGTACGCCACGTGGCCAGTTCAGGCCTTTATGTACCACTCGCTTCTGACCAGCGGCGTCGGCCAGCCATACCTCATGGGTCGGCGGCACGCTGAAATAGACGTGATTGCGGGAAGTGACGATCAGATGATGCGATTGCACACCCTCAGCTATCACTGTCTCTCTGCCGTCGCTCGAGAAGGCCACAATTCTCTTCCGGTCGTGCTGCCCGACATACAAGCGGCCATCCGCGCCGAACGCAACGCCATGTGCGCCGTTGGTATCTTCTCTAAAGGTCTTGATGGCACCGTCGAGATCGATTTTCAGAATCCGGTTCCGGCTGGCGTCAGTGAAGTAGACAGTGCCAACGCTGTCCACGGTGGAGTCTCCCGTGAGGTGATACCCGCCTCCGAGCACATCCCATGGCCTCCCGGCGAGGAACATCTCCTGTGTACCGCGGTCCGTGACGCCCTTTACGCGGCCCTGCGTCTGATCCTGCGCGTACACGGGCCACGTTGCCAACGTCGCCAGGAATGCCAACGAGACGAGGCGGTGCATGCGGTTACTCAATGGCCCCTCGCTCTCTGAGCAGCGTCACCGTTCTCCGATCCCGCGGTCCACCGAACAGCAGCGCATATCCCAAGGCCGTGCATTCAACGATCTCTCCTGGACGCTCGTAGGCTCCCGGCAGCTTCACCCGAAGTGTGAGATCTGCGCCGCGCTCCATCAATAGTTGCGTGACCGGCAGGCCGTCATCTTCAAACTGCGTCACCGCATGGAAGATGGCCGTCTGTCCGCCAACACCGGCCTGATCGACGGCGGCGCGGGCATTGACGTCCGCGCCACGGTCAAGAAGCAGTCCGGCCGCCGCGGGGTGGCCGTACTCCGCGGCCACATGCAAGAGCGTTGCGCCTTGAAGCAAGAGGCTGCGCCCGCCGGTCTGACCGCAATCGAGTTCAGTGAAGCACTTGCCCACGAGTGTGGGGTCGGTGTCAATGAGCTCGGTCAGCCCATCGAGACGGCCGCGGAGCAGGGCCAGCACCCCTGGCAGGTCGAACCGAGTCTCGCCACCGGCACCGAGAAGGGCGTCAATGCAGAGGCTCAATTGCTCGGGGGAACGCCCGTACGACGCGATGACGTAGTCGAGAGCCGTGCCTGGGTACGGGTGACCGCCGAACTGGTACCCATGGTCGCGACAGTTTGGATTTGCGCCGTGGTCGAGAAGCCATTTGAGCGCGCCCGGATCCAGCGACTCGCACGGCGCAAAGATGATGGGGAACTGTCCGTGCCACAGAGCGTTGACATTCGCGCCGTGTGCCACGAGCAGCTCCATCATCGGGATGCGATATGCATTGAGCGCGGCCCGCATCAACGGGCCGTCTCCTCCCTGGTGCACGTCCGACCCGTGCTCGAGCATCCACGCCGCCATGGCCAGCCTCGCCGGGCTCGGTGGTTCCCATGGCACGCGGCATTCGGCAACCCACGTGAGCGGACCATCTTTGCCGTAGCCCAGTGGAGCCTTGTGCAGCGCCGGGTTGCGCGTGATCATGGTCTTGACGCGATCGATGTCGTTGGTGTCGATCGCGTGCTTGAGTTGCCCGACCTCCTCGAAGGAGTCGAGGTGCGCCTTGAGCTTCGGCCAACTCGCAAACCCGTAGAGACGCGCGACCTTGAATTGCGCATCGGCGATCGACCCGGCGTTGCCAGCCTTGAGCAGGTCCTTGGCTTGGTCTTTCAGGTGACGGAGATTGGCGCGATCGGGAAGCGGGCGCGGTGCGTCTGAATGATCGACCGACATGGCGACCTCCTTTCATCGACACGCCCGTTGTCCGCACATCGGGCTGAAAGAAGGTGGCGAGGACTCGACGCTGGCAGGTGGGCTTCTACCCTTTCCGCGGACCGGATGCGTCCTCTACGCGAAGGCCATCCTATCACGCCCATTTCCGTGCAGAACATCGAACACAACACGAACCGCCGGGTGACAGTGAACGATGAAGAGCGGCGCATTATACGCCGGCGGTTCGGGTGAAGTTGCGCTGGCGTGGCCGAGCGGTTCAAGCACTCGTCACACAAATGATGTTCTACAACTGACGGAGGTGTGTTATGAAACTAACATGTCCAGCACCTTCCTCCATGACCTCCGCGGCGACGTGCCTTACGCCCTGCGTGGGCTCATGCGCAGCCCCGGCTTCACCGCTGCCGCGGTGATCACCCTCGGCCTCGGCATCGGCGCCGCGACGGCGGTGTTCAGCGTCGTCAACACCGTGCTGCTGGAGCCGCTGCCCTACACGGACGCCGATCGGTTGGTGCGGATCGTCGAACGGGCGGCCCCCGCCAATCCCAGCGCTCCGCTCCTGCGCCGGACCGGCCTGTCGGGGGCCGAATTGACGGCGTGGCGCAAGGAAAGCAAGACGTTGTCGGAGATGGCGTTCTCAATCACGCCGCCGATCACGCTGATGCCGACCGACGCGGGCTCCGCGCGTCTGACCGGTGGCCTGGTGTCGCCACACCTCTTCGCGATGCTGGGCGCCACTGCCCGGCTCGGCCGCACGCTCGACGCCGCCGACGAAGCCGCGGGCTCGAATGTCGTCGTCCTCAGCACCGGCGCGTGGCAGCGCTACTTTCAGGGTGATCCCGGCATTCTCGGCCGCACCATCACGCTCAAGACTCTGGGGCCCGAAGCGGGCTTCCTCGACGGCACCCCGCTGACAATTGTCGGGGTCATGCCGGCCAGCTTCGACTTCCCGTTGCCCAACATGGACTACTGGGCGCCGATCACCAACGGCTCGACCCCGCGGCGCCTGGGCGGTAGCGTCATCGCGCGCTTGCAGGACGGCATCTCCTTCGCCGCGGCCACCGACGAGGCCAACGCCATCGGCGAAGGCCTGCGGCCGAAGCCCACCTCGGGTCCCTTGTCGAGACCACTGCCGCCGGGTGAGCGCCGCTTCGTGGTCGAAGCCGTCAAGGAACAAATCGTCGCCGCGAGCCGCCCGGCCCTTCGCGTGATTGCGATCGCCGTTGGCGCCGTGCTGCTGATCGTGTGCGCGAACGTCGCCAGCCTGCTGCTCGTCCGCGGCACCTCCCGACAGCGGGAGATCGCGGTGCGCCTGGCGATCGGCGCCAGCCGCTGGCGCATCCTCCGGCAGTTCATCACCGAGAGCCTGTTGCTCGCGCTGATCGGCGGCGTGCTCGGCGCCGTGCTGGCGGTCGGGTTCGTCGGCGTACTGCGCGAGTTCGCGTCGCCCCACGCGGCAGGCGTGTTCCAACTGTCGCCAGCGTTTGGCGGATCGATGGTGCCACGGCTGCACGAGATTGCCGTCGACGGACGCCTGCTCGGCCTGGCGATGGGACTGGCCGTGATCACCGCGCTGCTCGTCGGCGCGATGCCGGCGTTCAGGATGTCGCGAGTCGATCACGCGCAGGTGATGAACTACCGCGGTGCCGGCGGGCAGGGCGGCGCCAGCCGCGCCGACACGCGCGTGCGCAGCGTGCTCGTCGTGGCGCAGATGATGGCGGCGACGATGCTCCTCGTCGGCGCCGGTCTGCTGATCAACTCTTTTGCGCGTCTTGCGCGCGTCGACCCCGGCTGGAATGCGTCGGGGCTGCTGATGTTCTACCTGGTCATGCCACAGGACTACTCGACCGCGCGCAAAGCCGCGCTGATTGACACGCTGCTCACCGAACTGCGCGCGATGCCCGATGTGAGGGCCGTCGGCTATACCTATGCCGGCCCGCTGCTCGGGATCGTCGACAGGGTTGGCCCATTCGTGCCGCCGGGGCGCTCGCCGGAAGAGATGCGCGACAACCCGGACAACCCGCATCTCCGCGCCGTCAGTCACGACTACCTGCAGACGATGGGCGGCCGGCTGGTGGCGGGCCGCTGGTTCGAGCCGAGCGACGATGCAGCGGCACCGCCGGTGATCATCGTGAACCGCACGGTGATGCGGCGGCTGTTCAACAACGAGAATCCGGTCGGGCAGTTCGTGCACCTCGACGGAAAGATGGAGTTCCCGCCGCAGCAGATCATCGGCGTGGTTGAAGACATGCGGCAGTCGCGGCTGGACGTCGAGCCAACGCCGCAGATGTTCGCCGACTACCGGCAAGTGCTGGCGCTGACGCAGGCGCGCAAGATGCCGACCGCCGTGCAGGAGCGTCTGGCCTTCGGGTTCCTGTCCTTCTTCGCACGCACCGATCGCGATCCGGCGACGCTGATGCCCCCGGTGCGATCGCTCGTCAACCGCGTCGATGCCGCGGCCGGCATCGACGTGATGCTGCCGATGAAGCAGCTGGTCGCATCGTCGCTCACACGGCAGCGTTTCTACGCGATCCTCCTCGGGACTTTTGCCGCGATCGCCGCAATACTCGGCGCGATCGGGATCTACGGCGTGCTCGCCTACGCGGTTGGCCAACGCACCCAGGAAATCGGCATCCGCATGGCGCTCGGCGCCGAGCGCGGAGCCGTGTTGCGGATGGTGCTGCGCCACGGCATCGCGCTGCTGACCCTCGGCATCGGCCTCGGGCTCGCCGGCGGAACCGGACTGGCGCGCTACCTGTCGGGGATGCTTTTTGATCTCACGCCGCTCGATCCGGCGACATACGTGTCGGTCGGGATCCTGTTCGCCGCCGTGGCGCTCGGCGCGTCATATCTTCCCGCGCGGCGCGCCACACTGATCGATCCGATGGTAGCGCTGAGACACGACTAGCGGGGTGCCTAGGACTTGATCCTCCTCGATTCAGACCGTTCGCAGTCTGCGGGCTGCATCAGCCGCTGCGGCCGGGCGACAATCAGGCTCAGCCACGGAACCAGTCCACTCGCCGCCATCCACACGAGTGGGAATGCCCAACTCCCCTCGTCCGACACCACGACGACCTTGACGGTTCCCTGGATGACGAAGTGGAGCAGCGCGGGCGCCCAAATCGTCGCACCCCCTACTTCGAAGAGATGAGCCAACGGAAATGACAGTGCCACGGCCAGCAGCACCGCCGCCAAGGCAATCGGCCACGGCATCGTGAAAAACAGAAACACGTGGACTGCGACGAACGGCAGCATCGATATCGTGGCGGCGCGCCAGAAGGACCGCCCGCGTCGCAGATGACCGAAGGACCGCCTCTCCTCGGGTTCGAAGCCCACTCTCGCTCCGCCGAGCCTTGACGTTCTGGATTCGACAGCCCAGAAGCGATCGGCAAGTCGGCGCTAAACAGATTCCCGCGGCTGCGTTCGCTCGCGGTTGAAGATCGCCGCGGCAGCGAATTAGGCCGATTCTCTACCGTAAGTCCGTCCGACTTCATGAACGACTGTCAGCACGCGTTCACGGGTCGTTGGGAATTGCGTGGCGGGCCTTCAAGATGCATGGCGTTGTCAGCGCGCGTGCGTCATGAGGAGCTCCCGTGCTGCAAGGCCCCATCCAGTCGGCGCGACGAGCGTAGCATCCACGTCGATTGCCGCCGTTGCGGAACGCGTCATGAGCTCGCGATCGCCGATGGTAGCCGCTAACGCCGCCTGTTGGTAGTACAGACCCGGGAGGAACTCACGCACCTGACGCGGAGCGGCCAACGCATCGCGCAGGTGGGTTCTGGCCCATACCGGAGCGCCGACTCCTCAGCGGCGCTTATCGCGATCGCGACTCGAACTCGGACGATCAGTCAACTCAGCTTGCGTTAGACGCCAGGTGTACACGAGCTGCTATGCCAATTGGAAATCATCGAGGGTAGATGGGTAGCTGAACGTGACCAGGACGGAGCAGCCGTTCTTCGTCGTATGGGGACCGTGAGCGGTCATCGGCTTGACATTGATTTCCGTGCCCCTCGAATATGCAATGCCCTCGTTTATGAAATCGCCTTCGAGGACGTACGACAATTCGGTTGTGTGCTCGTGGAGGTGTCTTGGAATTTCGCTCCCAGGCTCCATCCTCAGTAGCGCCACTGCTGGACCCAAAGATTGATCGCTGTTCAAGACTTTGAGTGTGACAGTCCCTTTCGTGTTTGGAAACGGTGCCGGTATGGCCTGGGTCTTCGATGTTTCGATCGTTTGCGTAAGACTCATAGCATTCTCCTCTTGTCTGTCTCTTGTGTTTGTTTGCACTTCCCGTATCCGCCCTCACTTGGCGTGTGCAATAGTCGTTCTCACAGCACCGCTCTCCACATTGGAAGATTCGATTGGATTTCTACCCTGCGGACGACGGCGCGATGGGGCGCGACATGAAAGTCACGTGCACGATTCAACTCGTCGTGTCGATATGGCGACGCGTAGGCATCTAATCGACACCATATCCTTGTGGGTGAGTTCGACGAATGTCGGTGACGACGCCCCACTCGTACGCCGTGCGGGCGCTCAGCGGGCATGGAAGCAGCAGGAACGCCTCCGCGGGTTCCGCCCCGGCTCGATAGCTCCACGCGGTGACAATTCCGTCACCGGGCACGATGCCACCCGCGAAATCCGGGAGGTCGTTGAATGTGGCCGCGTCGAAGTCAATCTGTCGACACGGTGTCGACCCCTGACGGTTGCCATCCGCCGCGGTCCATGTGCTGACGGGCGGTCTCCCGCGAGATGCCGAGCTTTCGCATCTTGGCGATCAGCGTCGTCCGATTCAATCCGAGCCGGGCCGCGGCGCCGTTCGGACCACCAATCATCCAGCTGGTCTCGCGAAGCGCCGACATGATGTGTGCTCGATTCGCGTCGGCGAGCGTGCGCGTCTGTGAAATCCGTACTCGCGGATTCGTCAGCTCGCCGATGGGGGCACGCAGCTCCGAGCCCTTGCTCAAGATCGCCGAGCGCTCGATGAAGTTCTGGAGTTCGCGGACGTTGCCCGGCCAGTCGTACGATTCCAGCGCTTCCATGACGTGGTCCGGGATGCCCGAGATGGACCGTCCGTGACGGCGGGCGGACTCTGACAAGAAGTGATCGACGAGCGCAGGGATATCGTCGATCCGTTCGCGCAGCGGCGGCACCGTGATCGGAAACACATTGAGGCGATAGTACAGATCGAGCCGGAACCTCCGCTCGGCGAGCATCCGCTCGAGATCCTGGTTCGTCGCCGCCACGATTCGCACATCGACGCGAATCGGTTGCGAGCTCCCGAGGCGCTCCACTTCCTGCTCTTGAATCGCGCGCAGGAGCTTTGGCTGGAGCTCGAGCGGCAACTCGCCGATTTCGTCAAGAAAGATCGTTCCCTGGTGCGCCATCTGGAAACGGCCGACCCGGCTGGCCACGGCGCCGGTAAAGGCACCGCGTTCATAGCCGAACAGCTCACTCTCGAGCAGCGCCGCCGGGATGGCGGCGCAGTTGACGGCCACGAAGCGGTGAGCCCGCCGCGTGCTGGCGTCATGAATGGCACGCGCGATGAGCTCCTTGCCTGTGCCCGTCTCGCCGCGAATGAGGACCGGAGAGTCCACCGCCGCGACCGTTCTAACGTCTTCCAGCATGGCAGTGAAGTTCCGGCTCGATCCAATCAGTCCAAACGTTGACATCGTTCCTCTCCGTCTACCTTGGCCTGCGTTCGCTCCTGCGTGACCCATTCGCGGATGTACGGCGGGCAATTTCTGAGCTCGGCGCCGCTCGCCTCGCTGCTGCGCCAGCAGTCCGACGGCATCACGGTCGACGAAGAGCAGATCCCTCAAGTCGAACGCGATGACACCTGCTTCCGGTTCGAGGAGCGTACGAAGCATCTCCAGATCGTGCGCTATGAGTCGGCCGCTTATCTTCATGACCACAACACCGTCTTCCGTCACCAGTCGGTCGATTCTGCAGGCCATGTCCACCTTTCGGGCAGCACACTCCAACGGGCAAACGGTCCGCCATTCCCAGTGTTCTGAAAAGCACAGAAAACCAGCAGGTGCGCTGAGTGGGGTGTTGCGAATCTCGCGAATGTGACGAATCTGGCGAATCTGGCGAGGGCTTCAGCCGAACTTGAACCGGCTCTTGTCGATGTGCAGGGCTCTGATCCTGTGCTCGAGCGTCGACGCTGGAATTCGAAGTCTGGCTGCCGCCCCTGACGGGCCCGACACGCGACCTCTGCTTTCGGCTAACGCGGCTTCGATGATCCTGCGTTCGCTGGGGGTCTCCTCGCCGCCGGTTTCGAGAGCCTCGGCCTGCGGCGAAGACCCCACTGCTCTCGACGCCTGCCTCTGGCGCCGCCAGAGGCCATTCTTCTAAATCCAGCACCGGTCCGCGCGCGAGAATTGCCGCGCGCTCGACGACGTTGCTGAGCTCGCGCACATTGCCGGGCCAGTCATACGCGATCAAGCGCTCCATGGCGGACGTCGTGAAGCCTTGCAGCGGCTTGCCGAGTTTCCGGGTCAGCGCGCCGATGAACAGCGCGACGAGGAGGGGGATGTCAGACGTCCTCGCTCGCAGGGGCGGCACTTCGATGGGGAAGACGTTCAGACGATACAGCAGGTCGGCCCTGAAGGTCCCGGCGCGGACGGCGTGCTCGAGATTGCGATTGGTGGAGGCGATGACACGCACGTCAACGCGTACGGTCCTGCTGCTGCCCACCACCTCGAACTCCTGCTCCTGCAGCACCCGCAGCAGCTTCACCTGCGCATCGAGCGGCATCTCGCCGATCTCGTCGAGCAGAATGGTGCCCCTGTGGGCCACCTCGAATCGGCCGACCCGTTTGTCGATGGCGCCCGTGAACGCACCCTTGACGTGACCAAACAGCTCGCTCTCGATCAGGCCCGGAGCGATCGCGCCGCAGTTGACCTTGACCAGCGGCCGATCTGCGCGCCGGCTGCGGCTGTGCACCGCTCGAGCGAACAGCTCCTTGCCCGATCCGGTCTCGCCCAGGATCAGCACGGTGGTGTCGGTCGCCGCCACGCGCTCCACGCGTCCCAGCGCGGTCAGGAGCGCCGGGCTGTTGCCGACGATCTCGCTGAAATTGTGCTGCGTCTGAATCTCTTCCTGCAGATACAAGTTCTCCGCTTGCAGCCGATCGCGCAGGCGGTGGAGCTCCTCGTGGGCCAGGCAGTGTTCCAACGCGACAGCGACGGTGCTCGCAATCTGGTCGAAGGTTCCGCGACGTAAGTCCTGGTACGCGCCCTGCCGTGCCGCCATGAAGAACAGGGCGCCCAGGCAGCGATTCTCCGTGGTCAACGGAAGCGTGCAGAGCGATTCCATCCCGTAACGCTGCATCTGGTCGAACGTCACCGGAAAGCGCTCCCGCAACTCGTCGCGGGTCGGCACCACGAGCCACCGCCGGCTCTCAATCACCCAGTGACAGACGGTGCCGTCAACAGGAAGCACGGTAGGCTGCGTCGGGCGCGCGTCGGTTCCGCCGGACGCCAGGATATGACCCTGCAACCGGTTGCCCGCAATCGGCATCTCGATCCCGAAACGATCGGTCTCCAGAATCTTGCGCAGAGACGATGCGATCGCGCCGAACAGCTCGTCGCGGTCGAGGTGCCGGCCCACCGCGATGTTGACGTCGAGAAGGCTCTTCAGCTCCTGCTCAGCCGTTCGGCCTTCGGCCGCCAGCCGCCGCAGCTCGAGCTGGGACATCACCTGCTGTCCGAGGGACAGGAGGGCGGTAGCCTGTTGCGGTGTCAACGCGCGCGGCTCGACGTCCATGACACAAATCGTGCCGAGCCTGTGACCGGCAGGCGTGGTCAGCGGCGCACCCGCGTAGAACCGTATATGTGGTTCACCGGTCACGAAGAAGCTCTCTCGGAAACGAGAGTCGTTCAGCGCGTCGTTCACGACCAGCACGTCTTGCTGCTGAATCGTCTCGGCACACAGCGACATCGCGCGAGGTACCTCGGCCTCCGACAAGCCGACAGTCGCCTTGAACCACTGGCGATCGGCGTCGATCACGCTGATCGCCGCGAACGGCGTGCGACAGATCTCAGCCGCCAGTCCCGCCAGCTGGTCGAACTCGCGCTCGCGCGGTGTATCGAGGATGGCATACCGCCGCAAGGCCTCTTGGCAATCCGCTTCCGCATCAGCGATCATGAGGGCACACTCTCAAATTCAGTATGCTCCCAAATGCAGGCGCCGAAGTCACCTGAAAGGCGGAGTCCTGATCTTCAACGGGTCGATTGGTCTGTCTTACGAGCGACCGTGCGGAGGCACAGAGCGGATGGAGAGATTCACCGCGATGGAGAGATTCACCGCGATGGAGACGTTCATCAGCGTGATCGAGACCGGCTCGTTTTCCTCGGGTGCCTGCCGGATGAAGGTCGGACAGCCGGCCGTTTCGAAGGCCATCGCCCAACTCGAGTCGAAGCTCGGCGTACGGCTGTTCGTCGGCTCCACACGCGGTGTGACGCCAACGGAAGCAGCCAGCGGTGTTATGACCGTGCGAAGGCCGCTATCGAAGCCGCCGAGGATGCGGAAGCTCAGGCACGTGGAACGGGCACGAGCTTGTCGGGTGCGCTGCGCGTCTGTGCGGACGTGACCTTCTCCCGGATCCACATCGTGCCAGCGGGAGTCGCCGCCGGCGCTCGCTGCGGATTCGGTCCCGCGCTTTGCACGGCGAGCGGTCCAGAGCCGCCGCACGCCCGTGCGGGCATGACCGGTCTTTGCCACTCCAAATTTGGAATGAGCGATATCGCCTCCACGCCTCTACCCAGAGTGCCATGGGTCATGTCGAACCCGCGCAAGCCTCCGCATTACACCTGCGCAGCGTTTCGCCGCGGCAACTTCCAGTCCGGGCGAACGAAATGGCAGGTGTAACCATCCGGGATGCGCAAACCTCCCCTGTCCCGAGGTCCGTCAGAAAACAGATGACCGAGGTGACTGTCGCCGTGCTTGGAGCGAACCTCGGTGCGTATCATTCCGTGCGACCGGTCGACGTGTTCGACTACGTTCGCCGGTTCCAAGGGCTTTGTGAAGCTCGGCCAACCGGTGCCGCTGTCGAATTTATCGACGGACGCGAATAGCGGTTCGCCCGACACCACATCGACATAAAGTCCTGGCTCTTTGTTGTCCCAGTATTCGTTCTGAAACGGTCGCTCCGTGCCGTCTTGCTGGGTGACCCGGGTACTGTTCTGGCGTCAGCAACGACACGGCCTCGGGATTTTTGTTGTATGTCTTCATCTTCCGAACTCCTTTGCAGGCCAGCTATAAATACGACCGCGACACTCCATGGCCGGTCCTGGCCACGCGGCCGACGATGATCCACGAGGAGTCGCAGGCTTCAGATCGGCGTCACCGCCCTTCCCTCGCGGCGCTCGCAGGTCTTGGTCTTGCAGGGTGCGAGCCTTCAATGGTTCACGCTGTCGAGCGCGTCTGAAGGTTTTACTTGATGGGCGTGGTCAGAGGGTTGTAATTGGTGTCGAGGACGAAGACGGCGAGCAGCTTCGCCGGCTCGGTCTTGCTCGCGTTACGGCTGATCGAATGGGTCGCGCCCGGCGCTTCGGACCAGCCCTCGCCTGCCCGATAGATGCGCGCATCGCCGTCATTCACCTTCGACTCGATCGCACCCGAGATCACATAGGCGTAGATGAAAGCCGACTTCGCGTGGGTGTGGGACGGAGAGGCCGCACCCGGCGCGTAATCGACCTCCACGGCGATCAGCGACTTGCCAGGGATACTGGGAATGGCCGCTTCGAAGTTCTTCGTGACGGTTTGCGCTTCGCCATCATGGGCGGAGATGGCACCGGCCACCGAGAAGGCAAGGGCGGCGCAGGTGGCGGCGATGATTGTTCGGATCTTCATGGCTGTCTCCCTCTGCATATAGGATGGGCTTCGTTCTTCATTGGTTTCTTCCCGGCCCTGCTCGACGTGGTCCGGGGCGGCCTGATCAGGCTCCTTTCCGAAAGTGGCGTAACCACTCCTCGAGATTGAGGCGGCCGAGACGAGCCTCGCCCAGTGGTACGAGCGACTTTTCCTCGAGTCGCCCGCCGAAATATCGGGCTTCGGGGTCTTTCACGACCTCCCGCGGGTCGCCGACAGCCTTCAAATAGCGAGCGACGATTTCGTTGAACGGCGCTCGTTCGGGGCCTGCGATCTCGATGATCCCGTTTCGCGGACGAGCGAGGGCCACCTCGGTGACGACGGCAGCGACGTCGTCAGCCGCGATGGGCTGAAGCAGGCCCGGCGGAAGCCTGACAACGCTTCCATCCGTACTCGCATCGGCGATGCCGCCGAGGAATTCCAGGAACTGGGTCGAGCGGATGATCGTGTAGGGGATACTGGAAGCCTCGATCAGTTTCTCTTGGGCGACTTTGGCGCGGTAATAGCCTTGGTCAGGTACCCGGTCGGTCCCGACGATGGATAGCGCGACATGGTGCTGAACGCCCGCCGCGGCCTCTGCCGCGAGAAGTTTGCGGCCCGAGGTCTCGAAGAATTCCGACACCGCCTTGGCGTCACGTGAAGGCGCATTGGAGAGGTCGATCACCACCTGTGCGCCGGCTATGGCTTCTTTGAGTCCTTCTCCCGTGACGGTGTTGACGCCACTCTTGGGCGACGCCGCGACAACCTCGTGGCCGCTCTGGCGCAGCATGGCAACAGTCTTCGAGCCAATCAGACCAGTGCCGCCGATCACGACTATCTTCATGCCGTGGCGCACATATGTCAGGCGGGCTGTCGCACTGCCGTCCCTTGGTTGTTGTCGATAATGTACCGCCAGCGTCCATCCGCGCCGCGGCGCACGATGTCGCTTGCCGAGCCTCCAAGGTGAACATCCTGGCGGTCGGGACCTTTGCCATCAATCGACCAGTCCACCACGATCTGGGCGGTATCGCCGCCGACGAACACATGGCGCACATTGGCTTTCAGCGGCAGGCCGAGGCTCATATCGCGCTGGAATTGGGCAGCGATCTCGGTGCGATCGGTGATGGTTCGCCCGTCTTTCGCGACGAACACGGCTTCCGGAGCGTACAAGGCCATCATCGCCTCGACCTTTCCGGAGTTAAATCGCTCAATCAGTGATGGGATAACGCCTTTGGGCCCTGTCGGGAGTGGGAAAGACTCGGACATAGGGACCTCCTGTTCGGGGTTGTAGAACCGCGATGCGGCGATGACACACACGTGTGGCTGCAGCGCGGGACGAAATGTTCCAATAGCCGGTACGTATCGTTCCGATAGCGCCGCGGAATGGCGCCGCGACACTGCTCACGGACGAACACGAATGATCGTCTTCCCCGCGCGTCGCTCGGTCGGGTTGAGGGCGGCGACGGCCTCGTCGAGGGGCGCGACGGTGCCGATGTGCGTTCGCAGTCGTCCGTCCCGTACGCGCTGGACGATCTCGCCAGTTGGGCGCGATCGGATTCGACAACGAAGTCGACCGCCAGGCCGTCGGCCGGCTGCGCCTCCGACGGCCCGACGATGGACACCAGCGTTCCTCCGGCTCGCACCAGGCGCGCGGACCGCTTCCCGATATCGCCGCCGATGAGGTCGAACACCAGATCGACGTGGCCGACGTTTTCCAGGGCGTCGTTATCGAGATCGACAAACTCGTTCGCACCGAAGTCGAGTGCCGCCTGACGGTCGGCGGCGCGTCCGGTGCCGATCCCATAGGCGCCGAACTCACGTGCGAGTTGCGTCACCATCGATCCGACGGCGCCGGCCGCGCCGTGCGCGATCACGCGCTGCCCCGCCTGAAGGCGGCCGTGTACGATCAGTCCCTGCCACGCGGTCAAGCCCGAGATCGGCAGGCACGCGCCCACCGTGAAGTCGACGTCGCCCGGCAGTGGCGCGAGGTTGCGCGCCTCCACGGCCGCGTACTCCGCCAAGGTGCCGTCGCGATACCAGTCCGTGAGACCGAACACCCGCTGTCCGACCGACAGTCCCGTCGTGCCATAGCCGATTGCGGTGACCACTCCCGCCAGCTCGTGCCCGGGGATCGACGGTGTCCGGTCGCGGTCGAGGCGATCGGTCCAGGTCGAGGGCCAACTCAGCTCAGTGTTGACGAAACCCGACGCATGAACCCGAACGACGACGTCGTTTATCGCGGCCTGCGGCTCGGGCCGATCCACCCGCGTCATCCCGGCCGGTCCCGCCGCCTGGTCCGTCACCACGGTCGCCTTCATGTGAATGGTCTCCTTGGTCATGTGTCTCTTGGTGGAAGTGTTGCCCTGTGTTCGAAAGCTCGTTCGACATCTAACGCCAGGGGCCATGGGTCGTTTCCCAGGTTGTGCTCGGCGGCCGATAGGAGACCGCCGGCCGATCTGGACCGTGTCGACCAGCCGCGTGCATCGATGAGCGCGTGTCGCTCACGGACGAACGCGGATGATCGTCTTCCCCTTGATCCGCGCGGTCGGGTTGAAGGCAGCCACGGCGGCGTCAAGAGTCGAGACGTTGCCGATGTTCGTCCGCAGCCGGCCGTCCCGCACCCGCTGGACAATCTCACTCAGTTGGGCACGATCGGACTCGACAACGAAGTCGACCGCCAGGCCGCCGGCAGGCCGCGCCTCGGGCGGCCCGACGATGGACACCAGTGTTCCTCCGGCTCGAATCAGGCCTGCGGACCGCTTCCCGATGTCGCCGCCGATGGCATCGAACACCAAAT
Source organism: uncultured Acidobacteriota bacterium (assembly GCA_963717745.1). Lineage (GTDB taxonomy): Bacteria > Acidobacteriota > Vicinamibacteria > Vicinamibacterales > 2-12-FULL-66-21 > JACCXG01. The sequence continues at coordinate 231,504 of CAVQXJ010000025.1, read as the reverse complement.
CGACGCCGCCGACGTCTTCGAGGATCTCGTTCTCGAGATCGACGAATTCCTTCGCGCCGAAGTCGAGCACCGTCTGCCGGTCAGCGGCGCGGCCGGTGCCGATGACGTAGGCGCCGGCCTCTCGTCCGAGTTGCGTCGCCATCGACCCAACCGCGCCGGCCGCGCCGTGCACCAGGACGCTCCGCCCCGCCTGAAGGCGGCCGTGCTCGAAGAGTCCCTGCCACGCTGTCAGACCCGAGATCGGCAGGCTCGCGCCCACCGTGAAGTCGACGTTGCCCGGCAGCGGTGCAAGGTTGCGTGCCTCGACAACCACGTACTCCGCCAGTGTGCCGTCGCGATACCAGTCCGTCAGGCCGAACACCCGCTGTCCCACCGAGAGCCCCCTCGTGCCATAGCCGAGGGCGGTGACTACTCCGGCCAGCTCGTGTCCGGGGATCGAGGGTGTTCGGTTACGGTCGAGGCGATCGGCCCAGGTCGAGGGCCACGCCAGCTCAGTCGGGACGAATCCCGACGCTTGAACCTGAACGCCGACGTCGTTTATCGCTGCCCGCGGCTCGGGCCGTTCCACCAGCGTCATCCCGGCCGTTCCCGCAGCCTGGTCCGTCACCACGATCGCCTTCACCGCACGCCTCCCTGTGTCGAATCCTCGCCTGCACGGCTACCGATCCACCTCTTGCCGTGTCACGGTCTCACAGCGAGGTGGGTATCACGCGCTTGACCGAACCTTCTTCGCGCGCTGGTTTCATTCACTCAGTTCTCGCGCCTGCGGCAGCAGGCCTTGCGAGTTCCGCTTGCTCGTCCCTTGGTGACGCCACGTGGCCACAGGCGATTCGTATGAGGTTGCCGCCGCGAGGAGCCACGACCCCGCTGCATCGACGAACACCGAGTAGTCCAACGGGGACCTGATGCCCAGGCCGGTCGCCATTGCGAGCGCGAAGCACGTCAGGAGGCTGGCGGCGCCGTACGCCGCCACCCGCGTGTAGATTCCGGCAATCAAGGCGACCCCGAACATCAGTTCGCCTGCCGTGGCGAGCGCCGCCGCGAGCTGCTGCAGCGCGTCCGGCAAGTACCAGTTCAGCCTCGTCGAGTAGGCGACGAATCGTTCCCAGTTGCCCCAGCTTACGTTCGGCGCCCCCGGCGGCCCCCACAGACCGAACCGGTCGGCCACCGGCGAGAGGAACGTCACGCCCATCGCCACTCTGAAGGCGACCATCGCCCATCGGAGTTCCTTCATGGCGTCACCGTAATCACTGATGCAGAGGAAGCTTTCACGTTTCACACGTCACTCGCGGGTCAATAACCCGGCTTGTCGCGGAGCAAGGGATAGAACTGAATCCATGTCATGTCAGTCTTCGCAACATTGGCGATGTGGCACGCGGCACATTCGGACACGGGCCTCTCCGCAGAGGTCGGTTCATAGGGCAGTGGATGATGGCCACACGTGAAGAAACCCCAGCCGTTGGTCTCGGCGAATTGCTTGCGGTCCTTCACCATCATATCGATGCCATTCAACACGCCGTTGAAGAACCCGCGACCGGATGGTTCGATGCGCGATCCGCCTGGGAATGTTGGACTCAGAACCCGGGTCAGTTCCTTTACAATGACCGTCCCTTCTGGAAAGTCCCCCGTCTTCAGATAGGCATCAACATTTTTCCGCTCAATGTACACGTGATGGTACTCGGGGAGGTTCGACCTGGTACAGCCTCCAGGCTGATTCGCAGTTGTACTTTCCATTATTGAGTCCCTCGGGAGTCAAGGGGGCACCACCGAACACCCAGCTGCGGAAACCGGAGGGCATCTTCGCTGTGCCGTCGGGTAGCAGGACCGCGGCTGACTCTTGATCTTCAGCAGCGCCAGCAGACGCTGTACATGACCTCAGGCCGACACCTATCAGCGCGATTCCAATGATGGTGACGAGCACGTATTCGTGCATGGGCCATCTCCTAGTTCGAACGCGGTTCTTGAAAGTGCGGCTCACTGTTTGCCGAGAACCGGATAACCCTGAACGTAAATCCAGTCCGTGCTCTTGGCCGGGATGTGGCAGCCCAGGCAGTCCTTCTTGTAGTCCGTCGCGACCTGCTGATCTGGCGCATCGGACTTGAAGAGCGCCCAGCCCCATCCATCCGCCCATAACGGATTGCCTGGGAACCGTCCCTTAGCGTCCTTGATCATCACGAACCAGACCTTCGGGTCCGTGGCCCAGTGCGCGTCGCCTGTCGTCATCTGTGCATGACTCGTGGCGAGGACTTCCTTCACCAGCACGGTGCCATCGGTGAAGTGCCCGTTCTTGCGGTAGTACTCCGCGGCCCCCGGCGACGCGTAGGTGTAGTGCATCTCGTTGCCCTGGGGATTGAGCACCGTGTACGCCCCGAGCACCTGGTAGCGATCGCGATAGTCCTGCGGCTTCCGAATGTGCCCAGCGTCATCGACGAGATCGAGACGGTTGGTCTGAGCTTCAGTTCCAGTGGGACTCTGCGACGAGACGCCCAGAGCGCTGGTCAGCAGAGTGAGCGTGAGAGCTGGGATCAATGCGCGATATTTCATGGTCGTTGCCTTTCGGCCGGCATCAGTGCAGGTACGAGGCCAAGGTGCCGCTCGCGCTCGTTCTTCGCGAAATGCCTTGGTGAAACCGACGACGATCGCTCTCGTCGCGTCAGCGCGGCGCGCGCGGGGGTGTCAACCGGACGTCTTCGTGTCGCCATGACGTCTCGGCGCCTCGCGGCCGTGAGGGCGCGCGCGAATCGTTTTCGAAAACGGACCTGGCACTCCTTCTGCTGTGTGCGTGGTGCGAGACTTGATATGGCACGAGGTGCGATGAATCAATCACGAGGCTTCGTTGGCCGCCGCGGCGGCGCGAACGTCACGCTGCCGCCCGGACAATATCTGACGCAGGGATTTTCCGGTCTTGTCGGCGACTCCGACGCCAGAAGTCTCGCTCGACCGGTGGGAGCTGACGATCGACGATGGCACGAACGTCCTGCGACGATGGAGCTGGAAGTCGTTCCGTGAGTTGCCGAGCGAGCGCATTACCGTCGATATCCATTGCGTGACGCGATGGTCGAAGCTCGGCACGGCGTGGGAAGGCGTGTCGCTCGACACGCTGCTGGAGGGCCTCGTCGACGATGCATCCTTTGCGCTGGCCCGCTCGTACGGTGGCTATACGACGAACGCGCCGCTCGAGGATCTCATCGACGGGCGGGCGTGGATCGCATTCCGCTTCGACGGCGAGGATCTGGAACCCGAACACGGCGGCCCTGCCCGGCTGCTCGTCCCGCACCTGTACTTCTGGAAGAGCGCCAAGTGGGTGACAGGCATCACGCTACTGAATCATGATGAGCCCGGGTTCTGGGAGACCCGTGGTTACCACATTTACGGAGACCCGTGGCGGGAGCAGCGGTATTCGGGCGACTGACATGGCATGTCGGCACGGTCGTGGCGCTTCGCGATGAAACGGCCACGGCGCGGACGATCACGTTCGAGCTGCCGGACTGGCCGGGCCACGTCGCGGGGCAGCGTGTGGATGTCCGGGTGACAGCGGCTGACGGATATGACGCCGTGCGGTCCTACTCGATCGCCTCGGCACCGCGCGAGGACGGACGCCTCGAGCTGTCCGTGGAACGACTTCCGGACGGCGAGGTATCACCCTACCTTACACAGGAGCTCGCGGTCGGCGACCGCGTAGAGTTGAGGGGACCGATCGGTGGCTGGTTCGTGTGGCACGAGGACCAGACCGAGCCGATCCAGCTCATTGCCGGCGGGTCCGGTATCGTGCCGTTGATGGCGATGATTCGGTCGCGTGCCGCAGCCGGCAGCTCCGCACCCTTTCGCTTACTGTATTCGGTGCGCCATCCCGGCGGTGTCTGGTACCGTGACGAACTGCAGGCGCTCTCCGCGGACGACCACGGCGTCAGCGTCACCTATATCTACACGCGCACGGCTCCGCTGAACTGGCCGCGACCGCCCGGCCGCATAGACGCGGAGCTCGTCGCGGAGTCTGGTTGGCCGTCGACGCTGTCTCCGACGTGCTACGTCTGTGGCCCGACATCGTTCGTCGAGCACGTAGCGGGGCTCCTGACTGCCTTGGAGCATGTTCCGGATCGGATTAGAACCGAGCGGTTTGGACCCACGTCCGGACGCCCCTGATCTTCGTCGTCCGGCCGACGCCGTGTCGACATGTTGCCTTCGTCGACACGCGATCTCTGACTTCTCCCAACAGAACGAACGCAGACCTGGCCGTTGACATGCAACGGTCAAGAACTGTGGGATGCAGCGATGGAGGAATGAATGACCAAGGGAATGATCGACACCGAAACGATCCTGAATCGGGCCAGGCCGTTGGCGCATCAAGAGGCGCATGAGCTCCAGCCGTACGGACATCTGGTGAAACTGCCGATCGCGTTGGCCGAGCGTGCGTGCCGGGAAGGCGTTGAGAATCTCAACCAGCTGCTCGCCGACACCATCACATTGCGCGACCTGTACAAGAAGCACCACTGGCAAGTGGCAGGACCAACGTTCTATCAGTTGCATTTGTTGTTCGACAAACATTCCGAGCAACAGAACGAGCTCGTCGACAAGATTGCTCAACGCATTCAGCTGCTCGGCGGCGTCAGCATCGCCATGGCCCCGGACGTCGCGATGATGACGCTGATTCCGCGACCGCCCAGAGGACGCGAGGAAGTGCCGGTCCAGATTTCCCGGCTGCTCCATGCCCACGAGATCGTTCTGAAGGAAGCTCGCACTATGGCACGGCGTGCCGCCGAAGCCGGAGATGATGGGACGAACGATCTGCTCGTCAGCGACGTGATTCGGAGCAACGAGCTTCAGGTCTGGTTCATCGCTGAGCACGTTGTCGACGTGCCGCTGGCGCGCGCAGTCTGACAGGAGATCGATCCGTGCATATGAATACCAATTACTACCGGCGGCAGCTCTTGGAGCTCGAAGCACGCCTCTCGAGCCACATCAGGCGGGAGATGGATGCCGGTCGCGAGCAGTTGATCGACACCGCGGCGGACGCCGGTGATGAAAGCGTGGCCGACGAGTCCGAAAGCGAGGACTTCACTCAAGCGGAATCAGACTCAACGGTCTTGCAACAGGTGCAGGCGGCCCTCCGGCGAATCGAGAGCGGGACCTACGGCCAATGCCTGATCGATGGTGGGCCCATCGATCCGAAGCGCCTCGACGCCGTGCCGTGGGCGCCGTATTGCGTGAGGCATCAGACGTTGCTCGAGACTGGTTCGAAACCGAAGCGAACGCTCTAAAGGGACGCACACAGATCTTCAGAGTACGCGTATCAGCAGCCAACCTAGGAATCGGTCGGTTCTGGGCGTGTGGGCACGAAGGACCGACATCCACATCTTGTAAGTGGTCCTCACATGGCAGACGCATTTGATCTGGTAATTATTGGCGCGGGCCCAGGAGGGTACGTCGCAGCGATACGTGCCGTGCAATTGGGCCTGAAGACCGCGATCGTCGAGCGCAGTCACCTCGGCGGAATCTGTCTCAACTGGGGCTGCATTCCGACGAAAGCCCTACTGACAACGGGGGAGATATACGAAGCGCAGTCGCGCCTCGGACACCACGGTGGGTCAGCGGGCAACCCGTCATTCGACCTCGCTCGGATGGTGCAACGCTCCAGAGATGCAGCGAAACAGCTGAGCGCGGGTGTTGCGTTTCTGATGAAGAAGAACATGGTATCGGTTATTGAGGGCACAGCGAGCTTGGTCGAAGGGACGTCCGCGCCAGAGGTACGCGTGACGCTGAAGAACGGTGAAGTGCAGACGATGACGTCCAATGCCGTCATTCTGGCGACCGGCGCGCGTCCGTTGACAGTGCCCGCCAAGGGACTGATGCCGGATGGGAACAGAGTTTGGACCTATCGAGAAGCCATGGTGCCAGAATTCGTTCCTCAGTCAATTGCCATCGTTGGATCCGGCGCGATCGGTATTGAGTTCGCGAGCTTTTATCGGGCGCTCGGGACGGCCGTGGTCGTCATCGACGCACAGGATCGCATCTTGCCATCCGAGGACCCCGACATCTCGTCTGCCGCTCAGCGAGCGCTGGAGCGGCGCGGGGTGACAGTTCGTCCCAACACCTCCGTGAACGCCGTCAACGCGACCGACAATAAAGTGCGTCTTGATCTCGCAGACGCGGGTCTCGACACCGTCGCTGACGTTGTAATCCTCGCCTTGGGGATTGCGGGCACCGTCGAGCACCTCGGATTGGAGGCTCGAGGCGTCGCCCTGGAACGCGGTCACATAATCACCGGCCGTCATCAGCTGATTCCAGACCACCTGTTTGGCCCGCTGACATCCGGATCGGCCGTGGCGTCCGCCCACGCTCTGGCTTTGTGATGGTGCTCTCGTACTCGCGGGCCGTGTACGCGCTCTTCACACTCGACCAGACGCTCGAGAGCTTTCTCCGCGGCCACGTCGAGGCGTTTCAGACCTGGCCGGGCGTCGCTCGAATCCTGGTCTACGACAAGCTCCGCAGTGCCGTGCTCGAACGCGCCGGCACCGCGATTCGGTTTCACCCGCGGCTGCTCGAGCTCGCGGGTCACTATCACTTCGCCCCGCGGCCGTGTACGCCGGGGCGCGGCAATGAGAAGGGCAAGGTCGAGCGGCAGATCCAGTACCTGCGCCACGCCTTCTTTGCCGCGCGCAGGTTTGTCGACGTCGAGGATCTGAATGCGCAGTTTCGCCGCTGGCGCGACGAGGTCGCGCACCAGCGGCCGCATCCCGAGCAGCGCGATCGGACGGTCGCCGAGGTGCTGGCCGAGGAGCAGCCGCGGCTCTTGCCGCTGCCGGCGCATCCCTTCGCGACCGACGTGATGCGCACGGTCGTCTCAGGCAAGACGCCGTACGTGCGCTTCGACCGCAACAGCTACTCGATTCCGCACACCCACGTGCGCCGCCCGCTGACCCTCCTCGCGAGCGCTACGACCGTCCGCGTGGTCGCGGGGACCAAGGCACTCGCGTGCGCCGCTCAAGACCGACATCCTCGAGGAGCTGCGATGGTATTGCGAGCAGGCTCGAGCTCACCCCACGCCCTCCCGCTCTTGCGACCTGGACGAACGGTTCTACCGAGCTCGCGACGCCTTCTCAGAACCTCGATTCAAGGCGCTGTACGCCGTATGGAAGCAGGACGGAGAGGCGGCTTTCGCGGCCTGCAGCTCTCATGATCTCGACAACGCCGTGACCGACGGGGCCGGCCGCGTCGAAGCCCTGGAGCTGGGCCACCGCTATGGCCATCTCTCCCCCTTGGTTGCTGTCGCGTAAGGACCGACGCCAACCCTGTCGTGGCGAATGTGTCGACGGGGCCCGGTTCTTTCGCCGTGGAGGCGATCACGCTGCGGCCTTTGCCTCTAGATGCTCCCCGACCTATCCTGGTGAGGAGAGCTCACATGATCCTGAAGGTTGATGCCATTCATACGGCCGGCGTTCTGAAGCCAACGCGCGACTTACCCCTTCTCGAGAACCAAAGGGTGCGCCTCATCGTGCAGCCGATCGAGGAGCCGGAGCAGAACCGCACGGCTGCCATCGCCCGCCTCAAGGCGGGGATCGCGAGCATGGACTTTTTCTCTGACGGAACGCTCCCCACGCGAGAGCAACGGCATCATCGAAAGTGAAGTCGACCTGCTGTTTACTCGCCCACCAACGCCTGTAGAACGCGACTGACCTCGGTACGGAGCTGCGGCACTCGCCGTTCCAACAGACCCCAGACCGTCGCGTGGTCAACCGCGCTGTATGCGTGAGTGAGCTGATTCCGGAAGGCGATGATCGCGCGCGCGTCCGTGATGTCGGCGGCCAGCTTCGGCTGGTGCTGGAGAGCAACGCGGAGCGCCTCACCCACTATCTCGAACTGACGCTCGACAGCCGACCGCAACAGGGCATCGCCGGCGTAATCGGAGAACGTTTTCCCCCTGGTGAACTCGATGAGCAGGTCGCAGGCAGCCACGATGTCCGCGAGCCACGCCCGCGGGTCACGCGGCATAGACGAGCTCTCGCGATTCCTCGATTCCCCGACGCAGGTACGGGTTGCGAACTGCGCCCAGCTCAACAAGGTCGACCCTACGTCGAAGCAGTGCCTCCACGGCCATCAGAAAACCCAGGTACGCGTCGGCGCGATCGGCGTGCGGCATGTCGTCGAATTCGACCAGAAGATCGACGTCGCTCGAGTGCTCGTTGAAGTCGCCGCGAGCCGCTGAACCGAACACATCCAGCCGGCGGACGCGGTACTTTCTGCACAGCTCAACAAGCTCCGGACGATGGCCTTCGAGGACGCGGGTCATGGGCTCGCTGAAACTCTACCATCGTCGTCCTCATGGCGGTTCCTACGGCGACAAGGGGGGGCCGAGGAGGGAGACGCAAGGCCAAGGCGCGGTTGGCCCCCTCCGCGGTGACGGCGATTCTTCCCGACTGGCCCGCGACTCCGGCGCGACAGCGGTCATGGAGGCGCCGCAATCCACTGACGGAGCCGATGTTGATGCTGATCGGGCCGAGCCACGAGGGCGGCGGTTTGTGCCGCCCGGTAAGCGCCCCAGCACAAGTCTCGCAGCAAGGAAGGGGCGTGAGCGACCCCGCCCGCGTCCCGTGAACGCGGCCCCAGAGCCGACCGGCGGGGTCGCTCACGCCCCGATGTCAGTGTCATGGATGTGCTGGGGCGGGCGTGTGTTCTGCGGTGGGAATGCTGACCGAGACTCCTCACAAACGTCAGCCGACTCCGTCCAAGAACGAACAGCAAAAGCGGCTTCGTTTCTGTCGCGATTCTCCCGCTAGTGTTGTGTCCTGCTTTCCAGGAGTGAATCGCGTCTTGGTTTGCCGCCGCTCCGGTTCCAAATTTTCCGGGAGGGCTTGGGCGCGTCAAGGGTCCGCTTCGCCGCTGCGCGCCCTTGACCCGCCCGGCGCGCTCCCGATGCGTTGCAGTTACCGGAGCGACGGCACGACTGGTTCGACTCCGGGTTGGCCACCATCGCTTGTGGACACGCAAGCCGCTGAAGAACTCGCCAGGGTACCGGTCGCGTTGACAGGTGTAGCGCCGGGCTTCCCGTTCAGATCTGTACGTCGGATCCGCTCCGCAAATCATGGACCTGAAGGATGAGCCCAAGTCCGGATTGACGTTGTGCATGTCCGTGACCACGTGCTTTACAGTCACGCCTGACAAGGAGCGAAGAACATCCCCGAACTGGCGGTCGACAGGCGATTCAGATCGGGCGGGGCCGGCCGACGCACGGCAGCATCCAGACCGCGACGTCGCGAAGCCACCACGCGCCTCCGGGCACGACGCGATCAGCGGACGACGGGCGGCACGGCCATCCGATGCGGGTTGCCGGGGTCTGTGACGCCGTGCAGCAGCGAAAAGAGGCTCGACGGCACCGTTTTTGTCGTTCGATGGCCGTCCACGTCTAGGACGACGGTGCCCCAGAGCCTCGCAGGCGTGCGCGTGCTGTGGCGCGTGAATTCGAAGGTGCTGCGGCGCGGATCCGGATGGAGCACCGCGCCAGCCTGTCTTCCGCCGAACGGGAGATCGAGCGCATCGAAATCCGGCGGAAGAAACTGATCGAGATGGTGACGGATGGCGTGCCGCCGGCCGAAGTGAAGGACGAGATGATCGCGAACGCGGCCCGGCGCGAGGAGTTGAAGGCGAAACTCGCAGCCGCTGACGCCCCTCCGCCGCTGCTTCACCCGGAGATGGCGGGGCTATACCGCCAAAAGGTCACCGCGTTGGCTCAGGCCCTGGAGCATCCAGAAACCCGCACGGAAGCCTCCGAGGCGCTTCGAGGCCTCATCGACGCCATCGTCCTGACGCCGGACCAGGGCGAACTGCAAATCGAGCTGAAAGGGAATCTGGCGGCCATGCTCAGTGCCGCCCAAAATACGAAGAGGTCGCCGGAAACGGGCGACCTCTCGCTGCAAGTTGTGATGGTTGCGGGGGCGGGATTTGAACCCGCGACCTTTGGGTTATGAGACACCTCTCACGAGCCTACCTATTTCATTGGCTGTTTTCGACGGTGGGCGGCAACTGCCGCCCACCCGAAACCGCGCACGTTTGTCCCATATTTGTCACACGGAAACGCGTCGAGTAGGACGCCGTTCGTGTGCCTGCTGCGGTCAGCAGCAAGGAGGCTCGATGTTCGACCACGATCCTCGCTGGGGTGACGATCCTCGCGATCGCGACGACAACTCACGCGACCTCAGCCGAGGCAGCCGCGGCGGTTCCGACCCGCGCGAACGCGAACGCGTGGATCCGCGCGACGTGTTCATGGATCACGTCAGCCTGCCCCGCGGCCCCGAACGCGAGCACGTCCACTACCGCGACCACGACTACACGCTCCGCGGCTCCGAGAGCGCACGCTGACGCATCGGTCGGCGCCTTCCGCGTCGTGCCTGCCCACGACCTCCGCGACACGTTCGATCGAGCCTCTCGACCCACGCCACGGCGAGCTCTGGCATCTCCGCGATTCAGGGCTCGTCAGACCGTCCGCCTCGACCGCGACACGACCGTCGTCACGTTGACCAAGGAGGGACGCGACCTGCTCGAATCGCGCCGACGGGACGGAGATTCGCCCGAGCGCCAGGCGTTCCACCACGGCGTCCAGAAGCCGCGCGAGCTGAAGCACGACGCGGAGCTCTATCGCGCCTACCTCGAAGAAGCCGAACGCCTGCGCGACGAGGGCGCGAACATCCACCGCATCGTCCTGGAGAACGAGCTGAAGGCCGAGTATCAGGAGTTCCTGCAGGAGCGCAACCGCGACCGCGACGACAGCGACGGCCGACCCGACCGCGACCCGCTGGAGATCCAGGACTGGGCGCGCGAGCACGACCTGCCGTGCGACGACCAGGGGCACGTGCAGTTCCCGGACGTGCGGATCGAGTACGACATCGACGGCCGCGACCACACGCTCGACGTCGAGGTCATGACGCCGCACTATCGAGGCGCGCACGCCGCGGCGAAGTCCGGTTCGGGCTTCACGCTCTACTTCTCGACACCGTAGCGGCGGCGGTGGACGCAGCGGTGGACGGACGCCCAGCATCATCGAGGAGCTGCTGCGATGACCTTCGATGAACGCGTTCAGGCCGTCGCCAAGAAGGGCTTCACCGAGCGCCAGGCGCGGTTCCTGACGACCGTCATGCTGCACGCCGGCGTCTGCGTCCCGCGTCAGTACGCGCGCTTCTGCGGCATCGTCCACGGCGCAGAAGACGCGGAAGTTCTTCGCCAAGCTCGTGCGGCTCCGCTACGCCTCGATGTACGACTGCCGCCACAACCGCGCGCGCATCTACCACCTCAATCAGCGCGCGCTCTACGCGGCCATCGGCGAGGCGGACAGCCGGCTGCGGAAACCTGTGACGCTGAACCACGCGATCCAGCGTCTGATGGTGCTCGACGCCATCGTCGAAGACCCCGACCTGGTGTGGCTCGGCACCGCCGAGGAGAAGGCGGCCCACCTGACGACGCTGATCCGGATCGAGCCAGCGGACCTGCCTCACATCACGGTCGGCGAGGGTGACGCTCGCACCGTCCGGTACTTCCCAGACCGCCTGCCGATCGGCATCCATCCCGCCGGCCGCGGCGTGGTCGTCTACGTCGTCACCGACCCCTGGCTGGACGAGTTCCGGGTGTTCCTCTTACGCCACGCCGCGCTGCTCCGGGCCCTGCCGGCCTGGACGCTCCGGATCGTCGTGCCGCCGCAGTTCCCGGACATCGGTCAGCGAGCCAAACAGGTTGTCTGGAATCAGCTGATGACGCCGCTCAAGACCGAGATGCTCGACGAGCTGCGCTGGTATTTCGAGCAGGCTCGAGCGCATCCCGCGCCCTCCCGCTCGCGCGACCTGGACGAGCGGTTCTACCGAGCACGCGACGCCTTCTCAGCACCTCGATTCAAGGCGCTGTACCGTGTGTGGAAGCAGGATGGCGAGACGCGCTCTTTGCGGCCTGCGGGTCCCACGCGCTCGAGCGATGCCGTGACGGCCGGCGCCGGCCGCGTCGAGACCCTGGAGCTCGGCCACCGCTACGGCCATCTCTCTCCCCTGGTTGCCGTCGCCTGACGCGCGACTTCCGGCGCCTGCGTCTGGGCAAGCCGCGGCACTTGGAACCGCCGAGCCGGCCGCGTTGCGTCACCGCCCGACTCGCCGTACTCTGGATGTGGAGCCAGTCAATGACCCAGAAGGTCGAGGCCATTTACACCGGCGGCGTCCTCAAGCCCACACGCGAGTTGTCGCTCGGAGACGAGCAGCGCGTGCGCCTCACGGTAGAGACGATCGACGAGCCCCAAAGGGATCGCGCAGGCCGCTATCGCGCGCTTGAAAGCGGGCATCGCGAGCATGCGGTTTTTCTCGGAGGGACCACTTCCCAGCCGAGAGGAACTGCATGATCGCCGGTGAACTCTGTACCAGCCCATATCGAGAAACGACGACCCCGGAGGGTTGGCGGGAATCATTCCTCCATAAGCTCGAAATATCTTTCGCGGCTCATACCGGAGGTCCGGAGCAGGTTGCGGATGATGAACACGGGAACGGCGCGGTAGGTGGGAATCACCAGAGGCCGGAGCACGCCAGCTTTGGTGAAGATCCTGTGATCCCCTTCCTGTCGGGCGAGAGTGAAGCCGTCTTTCTCGAAGATGCGGACGAGCGTCTGGAACGGAACGGGGACAAGCTTGCGGTCAGGCAACCCGGACCTGCATCCGCTCGGTCGAAACGACTTCCGGTTCGCGCCAGCGCCCACCTTCGAGCCGGTAGCCCGCTTCCTCGAGGATTTGCACGAGCGTCCCCTGCTCCTCCGCGGTGTTCAAGAATCCCGCGACGGCGTCCTTGATGTTCCTTCGCGTTTCCGCTTCTGCGTCTCCGCAGGATGCAATGTCAAGTTCCGGCACGTGGGCGACGTAGATCTCCCCTTCCCGAAAAAGCCGCACGGTGAAACCCACCTCTTTCCCGTCCATCAGGTCCTCCTGGTCTCATCCCGCGGATTTAACCGTCGGGCGTCACTCACGATGTCCGCCAGCCACCCCCGCGGGGCGCGCGGCATAGACGAGCTCTCGCGATTCCTCGATTCCCCGACGCAGGTACGGGTTACGAACTGCGCCCAGCTCAACCAGGTCGACCCTACGTCGAAGGAGTGCCTCCGCCGCCATCAGAAAACCAAGGTACGCGTCGGCGCGGTCGGCGTGCGGCATGTCATCGAATTCGACCAGAAGATTGACGTCGCTCGAGTGCTCGTTGAAGTCGCCGCGGGCCGCTGAACCGAACACGTCCAGCCGTCGGATGCGGTAATTCCTGCACAGCTCTACAAGCTCCGGACGATGGCCTTCCAGGACGCGGGTCATGGGCTCGCTGAAACTCTACCATCGTCGCCCCCATGGCGGTTCCTACGCCGACACGGGGGCCGAGGAGGGAGACGCAAGGCCAAGGCGCGGTTGGCCCCCCTGCCCGCTGTGGCGGCATTTCCCGACTGGCCTGCGACTCCAGCGCGACTGCGGTCATGGAAGCGCCGCAATCCACTGACGGAGCCGATGTTGACGCCGGCCGGGCGGAGCCGGGACGGGCGGCGGTGTGTGCCGCCCGGTAAGCGCCCCAGCACAGGTGTCGGAGCAAGAAAGTGGCGTGAGCGACCCCGCGCAGCGCTGCCGCTTGCGGCCCGACGGTCGTCGAGCGGGGTCGCTCACGCCACGCATGCCGGTGTCCGTACCCGTCGTCGCACAGTGCGTGTCCAGGACCCTTTTGCATGTATGAAGCGACGCCGGATGGCGGGCAGGATCGAGTGCAGAATCACGGTCTACTCGGTCGTCAGGGGCGCATGTACGAATGCTGCGAACACCAGCGTGGAGTCCGTGCGCATTGCGAGTCCGTTGACTGGTTTATACTGAGTCCATGCGCATCTGGCTGGATCTGCCGGACGACTTGATAGCGCAGCTCACCGATCGCGGCCAAGATCTGTCCCGGTCGGCTCTCGAAGCGATGGCCATCGACGCGTATCGGATGCAGCGACTCACCAGCCACCAACTCGGCCAGCTCCTAGAGATCTCGTCGCGCGACGAACTCGACGGTTTCCTGAAGAATCACGGTGTGCCGCTCGAATACACGCTCGACGACTTCGAGCGCGAGGGCGCAAAGAGCGCGCAGCGCTGGCAGAAGCGTCAGCACGATCTCGGAACCGACGTCAGCCCTGCACGATCACCCGAGTGATTGTCGTCGCGGACGCCAGCCCCCTTCGGTACCTGATTCTGATCGAATACGCGCACGTGCTGCCGGCCATGTACGGCCACGTGGTTGTGCCCCCTGCCGTGGTCACTGAACTTACTCGTGACCGCACTCCGGATCTCGTGAAGAAGTGGTTGGAGGACAAGCCGGACTGGCTGCATGTCCAGGCTCCGACGCAAACGTCGGCACGCATCCGGCAGGATCTCGGCGAGGGCGAGCGTGAGGCAATCGAACTGGCGATCGAGATGGCGGCGGATGCGCTGCTGGTGGACGATCGCGATGCGCGTCACGAGGCGCAGAAACACGGCGTTTCAGTCCTGGGGACTTTGCGCGTGCTTGCAGACGCATCAGAGCATGGGCTTGCGGATCTCGCGGTCGCGTTCAGCCGCCTGCGCAAGACAAACTTCCGCGCAAGTGACCAGCTCCTCGACCAGTTGTTGGACTACGCTGACCGTCGACGCGAAAAGTGACCGCTCAGGAGGTCTCCATCTTCAACGAAAGCCTCGCTTGTGGCGGATTCGGTACTGCGAAGCGCCGTCGCTCCGATGGTGAGCGTAGCCGGCGCTTCCGGCGCCTCAAGGCTTCGATCGCTCCGCTCGCCGCTTGCGCGGCCTTGACCCGCCGTGCGCGCCGGCCGAAGTCGGCAACTATCGGAGCGACGGCGCAGAACCTCCGCAGATTGCGGCGAAGTCATGAATCAGCGCGCGATTTCGGCTGATCGCGAAAAGCCGCTGGCCCGCGCCCAGCGCTTTGAGGCTCTGGTGCTCGGCGTGGGCCATTCATACAAGCGTTGTCGACGCCAACAAAGTCAACACCAAGCATCAGGGGCTTGCGAGCTCGGTTGCGATGGATTGCCGGCGCGTTCGTCTGGACCTTGCTGGGCCGATGACCACGAGCGCCCGTGAGGCCACTGGGCCGTAGTTCTCGGCGGGTGGCGCACCAGCTCTACAATTGACGAGTGCCGCTCAAGGTGAGAAACGTCGCCGAGTCCTCTCGATTGGTCAGCGCCCTGGCCGATGACATCGTCACCGCGGCCATACATCTCCGGCTGCTTCGCGACCTCCATCGGTCTGTACGAAAGTACGTTCGAGAATTGAATCAATCGCCAGCGTTCTGGTCGCTCACATTCCGCTCTCACTCGGACTGCGCGATGCTCGGCCGCTGCCGGATCTACGATTCACACGAGAAGTCACTGAATATCCGGAACCTCATTGACGTTGCCATGGCCAACCCTGACTGGTTCAGCACGGAGCAGTTCCGGCTCAGGAAGAAGGACAGCCCATGCGTCGACTCGCTGGCCGAGACTGACCGATTGCCCAAGAAGAGTCGCATCCGTGCCGACTTGAAGTTCTGCTCCGGACCGCTCGTTTCCCGACTTCAGATCTGGCGGCACCAGGCAGTCGCACACCGTAGTCGAGAGCATGCGCTCGATCCCGCAGCCGCGATAGCCCGCTCTCCGATCTCCATCAAGGACATGCAGAAGCTTACCGACAGAGCTGCCAGGATGGTCAACTACTACTCCCAGCGCTTCGACTCGAATTCCTACATGACGCGCATCGTTGGTCACGACGACTACATCCAGGTGCTTGAATCCGTCCGTGAACGAATGCGCAGTACAGAGCGAGGGATCACTGAGGAATTGCGAAAGGCTGGCTATACAAGATGGGGACAACCCATCGCCCGCAGCAGGAAACAGACCGCCAATTGATTCCAACAATGGCCGAACATCTCTCAGCGGAAGACCTGAAGCAGCGGTACATCGAGACCATGCGAGCCGAGATGGGCGAGTTCTTCCACCACCTGTTTCAGGAAACCGCCCGTCTGCACCTGAAATGGAACGAGTACGAGGCGCTGTTCAACGCCGGGTCCGTGAAGATCGCCAACATGAACCTCGCCGCGCCCGGATTCTTCTGGCTGGCGCAGAACGCGCTCTGGCAGGACATCATCCTACACGTCTGCCGCATCACGGACAACGGGACCAAGGTCTTGAGCGTCAAGCGTCTGTCCAAGATGACCCAGAACGTCCCGCTCCGAGACGATCTTGACGCCCTCCTCCAGAAGCTGGAAAACGCCACGGAGCCCGCCCGCGCTGCCAGGGACCACTACATCGCGCACCTGGAGTACGAGGTGCTCCGCGATGAGAGGGTCGAGGCCATCGTCCCTGAACGAGATGCAGTCCTCAGCGCCATTACCGCGCTCGACGCCCTGATTCACTTTGTCGACAACCACTTCACGAAGGCCACTCCGATGATGTGGGAGCATCTCGACGTGCGCGGCGGGGCCGTCGCTCTGCACGACATTGTAAGACGGGGATTGAGGGACCGCGACGAGAGGATGGCGCGGTACGACCTGAGCTGATGTCTCAAATTGACCGAACGTTCACGGTGCGGCTAAGATGACAAAACCCGGTCATCAGTGACGTGTCCTGCCTTCAACCGTCGCGATTGGGGCGCGTATTGGTGTCAGGACGACCCGTTTCACGAACGCGCGCCGGTCTCGTGCATAGCCCGCTCGACGATCGCTTCTACTTCAACGTGGGTCATGTTGCCGCGACGCAGGTCACACCTGAGACCCCGCTTTCACCTACGTGAATCGACGAAGTCGAACACCGGACTCAGTTATTGACTAGGCCCAAAATAGAGCCTCTTGCCGTCATTGAACGTGAACTCCAGGCCGTGCACGAGCCCTCCGGCTTTGGCTGCCTCGAGCATGTTCGGTGGTATGCGTCCGACCGACTCCAGCGCATTTGCGTTCGGCTTCGCCGGATACACTCGCACCTTGACTTCGAATCCAGGGTGAATCATTCCCTCTCGACCGAACTTCCAGCCCTTCCGCTCCAACGCTTCGGGCGCGTCGCCTCTGACGACCCACTTCACCGTCTGAATGTTCTTCTTGTCGTTCTCTGCGATTGCGATGAACACCGTCGGAGGGCCAAACTCAATGCTGTCGACGATACCGCTGATCGTGGTCGGCTTGGTGGTGTCGAAGTATGTCGCCACCGCCGACCCGGAGCCGGTCGCGGGTTGTGCCGACTGCACCAATGTTGACGTGCTCACGATATGACAGCCCGCACATACCAGCGCACCTACCCACATTGCCTTGTTTGCCATGAGGAGTCCTTCCTTCCTGGAATGACGTTGACCAGGCGTTGCTGATCGCTTACTCGGCACGAAGCGCGCGCAGTGGGTCGACCATCGTCGCAGTCCATGCAGGTAAGAGGGCAGCCGCGGCTCCCACCGTCAGCAAGGCCAGTGGCGCAGCGATGAATGTCGACGTGTCGAGCGGGGTGAGGCCGAAGAGCATCCCCTCGAGATAGCGAGTGACCAGGGCAGCACCGGCGAGTCCCGCCGCGATTCCAACCATCCCGAGCGCCGCGGTTTGTCCGAGCACGAGCCGGAGAATCCGGCTGCGAGAGGCGCCGAGCGCCATCCGAATGCCGATCTCACGTCTGCGTTGCGTCACGCAGTACGCGATCACCCCGTAGATGCCCACCATGGCGAGCGCCACCGCCACCGCGGCGAACCCGCCAAGCACGACGGTGTACATGCGACGACGCGACAGCGAGTTCGACACGAGCTGCTCCATCGTCGCGGCGTTGTCCACCACCGCGCGGGGATCGAGCTGGCGGACGATTGCTCGAATGTCGGCCAGTGTGGCGGCATGCTGACCGTCTTCCACTCGCACTGCGTAGTAAGGCCGATCGAGGCCCCCGGGTCCGAACAGGCCCGGCACTTGCCGGCAGTCGATGAAGAATTGCGGATTGGCGTCGCGATCCAGCCCCAAATCACGGGTGTCCTCGACGATTCCCACGATTTCCCACGGTTCGGGCCCGATCGCATAGACCTGCGTGCCAAGGGGGTGCGATCCGAGCACGCCGCTGCGCGCCAGCGTCTCGTTGACGAGCATCACCCGTGCCTGCCCTGCGCGATCGTTGTCGCCAAAACCACGGCCCGCGAGCAAGCGAGTCCCCGTTACGGTCAGGAAGTCCCGGCTCACGTATCGGGGATTCGGTCGCTCTGGCGGAAGCCGTGCATCCAACGACGCCTCGTACGGCTGCCCCGCCGAGGGTGGCTTCTGTCGCGTCGTCCTGACGGGCACGGATCCGACGACTTGAACCATCGGCAGTGCTCCCGCGTAGCCGGCGGCGCGGACGCCCGGCAACGTGCTTAGTCGTGCGATCAGCTCCTCCGGAAACGTCGGTGGCGCGTAGGAGCCCTGCGGCGACCCGACTTGAAACGTCAGCACGTTCGATTGTTCATAGCCGCGATCGACGGTGGCGAGCTTCACGAAGCTCACGATCAACAACAGGCCCCCCACCAACAGCATCATGGCCAAGCAGATTTCCGCAACGATCAAGGCCCCTTGCATCCTGTAGCGACCAACACGGCTGAAGCCCGAGACACCCGACGTCGCCCCCTCCCGCAGCACATTCATCGGGGCCGTACGTGACTGCTGAAATGCCGGAACGAGGCCGAATACGAGTCCGGTCGCGATGGACAGAAGGGCGGTAAAGGCCAGGACCCCGCCGTCGATCCCGATCTCGTCGAGTCTGGGAATGCTGACGCCCGTACCGAGATCTGCACGGGACAGGCTGGCACCCAGCGTCCGCACGAGTTCGACACCCCCGAACGCCAGTCCCATGCCGGCAACACCGCCGGCGAGGCCAAGCACCACGCTCTCGGCCAGCACCTGACGGACCAACCGCGCTCGACTTGCGCCCAACGCGCGCCGTACGGCGATTTCACGCTCGCGCGAAGCGGTCCGTGCGAGCAACAGATTCGCGACATTGACGATCGCGATGAGCAGCACAGCGATGACGGCGACGGCGAGGATCCGGAGTCCTGGCCTGACTAGCGCCACGAGCTCGTCTTGCACGGACACGAGATCGAATCGAGGTCGCCCAACGGCGTGCTCGTCGATTGGCGGTGCGGCTGACGGCGACGCAGCCGTGGATCCGTGCAGCGGGACATCGTCTCTGAGCCTTGCGAGCGTCGTCCGCACGTCCGCTGTTGCGGCCTGCATCGACACACCGTCCTTGACACGCGCCGTGATCGTCACGCGGCTGAACGGGTCGGGATCGGGCAAGGCAAACGGGATCCAGAACTCCGACTGCGGATTTGGATACTGGAAGCCTCGAGGCATGACGCCGATGACCGAGTAGGTGCGGTCGTCGAGAACGGCGGTTTGCCCGAGAATGTCTGCTCTGCCGTCGAAGTATCGCTGCCACGCCTGATGGCTGACGATGACGACATCGTCGAACCCTGGCGTTTCCTCCCGCGCCTCGAATGGCCGGCCGAGGGCCGGCTGGACCCCGAGCATAGGCCACGTCGCTGGCGACGTGCGAAAGCCTTGAAGCCGGACTGGCCCGTCTCGACGGCCGCCCAGCGTCATGGTCGTCGGCAGTCCGACACCAAGCTCCGAGAAGGACGACGTGCGCTTACGAAACTCGACGAAGGTCCGCAGATCCATCGCGGGACCCCTACGGACCGCCCCCGCCGTCACGCTCGAAGCCGGAACGCTCTCGATGATCTCGACGAGGCGGGCCGCGTTCGGGTACGGCAGCGGGCGAAACACCACGGCGTTCACGACACTGAAGATCGTGCCGTTGGCGCCGATCGCGAGCGCAAGGGTGGCGATGGCAGAAGCGGAGAACCCGGTGTTCCGGCTGAAAATCCGGACGGCGTAACGAAGATCCTGAAGCGCCTGCTCGAACCAGAACAATCCACGTGGCAGGCGAAAGATGCGTGGCCGCGTCCCGGACATGTGCTCCCCTCTTCGCCGCGATTGTACGTTCGGTCAGACAGCGAACACGTGAAATCGGAATCCGCATGGCCCTTGGCGCTAAAGAACCGCAGGTCCTCCGGCAAATCGTTCGCCAGGGCCTGGTATCGGAGGCAGTGCCGCTTCAGTTTCGAAGCCCCAGGGTGGGGCCTCGTCGGTCGTTGGCCCGAGGCGATACCTTCGCGCGCTGGTGACCCGGAGACGAAGTCGTTGATCTCGCGCTCACTTAACCATGAATGAGCTTCGTCCAAGGCGACCCCTCCCGCCAATCCCAGGAGCACGCCAACGATCAAGGCCTTGACGACCTACCGCGATTTGGGTCGCCGCGATTTGGGTCGCTTGACAAGCACGGCGACGGGGCGTAGTTTGATTTCATTCGCCCGTGGCGATTCGTCGCCACCTCCCACGACGGCCTCAGGTCCTCGTGGGCCATGCTTCGAGTTCGTCGCCCTCAGGGCCACAGCAAGAAGCGCCCTCACCGGAACGGTTGGTCAGGGTCGCAGCCGATTTGAGAACGCCCGAGACGGCTTGAGGCCACTCCGGGCAACGGCACACAACGCGACTCGCGCTCGACTGCGGTTCGGCCACATAGCCAGCCGCACCCGAAGCGCACCACCGAGGGACCGGGAACCAGCACAGAAGGCCCTACGCGCGATTTCCTCGACACGAGAGGTCGCAGCCTGGGCATTGGCCATCGACGCGCTCGGGACCATCCCCAGCGCGGTCCATGGCCTATGAGCCGAACATCGCGGACGAGATCCGCGAGCGCCGAGCGGGCACAAACATCGTCGGCGTCATCGCGCTCAACACCGGAACGGCAGGCGCGGCTTTCAGCCCCGCATGACCGCCGGTCCTCCGAGCCGTCCGCCAGAGCGTGATCGGTCCTCAGGGCCCATCACTCACGGCGGCGCCCACCGGCTCGCGTCTGACCATCATCATCGGCGCCGTCCAGAGCGGCGCCACAGACTCGGAGGACGCGATGAGGAAACACTTGTACATCGACGAGGAACTTGTTCGGCACGATCACGACGCCGGTGAAGACGATGCCGCGGCAACTGGAGGCCTCCCGAACCGACTGTTGACAGCATTCGAGGTTGCCGAGTACATCGGCTGCCATGAGGAAACCGTGCGGCGCGCGTACTTGCGCGGCTTGCTCACGTCACAGCGGTTCGGCGTGCGGGGGCGCCGCTTCCATCCGGCCGACGTGCTGGACTGGATCAGACGCGGGGCGCCGACCCGCGTTTCGTGAACACCCATGAGAAGGAGTCAGCAGTGAAGGAGGTCATATGGCGATCAGACGAAGATGCAGTGGACGAACGTGCAAGAAGGGCCGACGGTGCCTGGAGCACCTCTGGTTCGACGTGATGTATCGCGGGAGCCGATTTCGCATGCCGGTGAACGAGTTCGCGATCCCGCGGATGGAGTTGGGCAAACAACGACCGATCGGATCGCTCGAGGAGGCGCGCGACTGGGAACGGCACTTCATCGGCGAGATCAGAGCCGGACGCGATCCACGGCGTCCACGGTCTCCGCGCAAATCGAGTGATGCCAAGCCCACTGATGTGGCGGGGTTCCTGGACACCTACATGGATCGCTGCGTGAAGCCGGCGGCCCTGAAGAGTGTGAGGTCGATCAGCAGTCGCGTCTCGGTGCTCAAGGAGCACCTCGGCGAGCTGCCTCTCGACGCACTGGAAGAGCCCGACGACATCAACCGCTTCAAGACCGAATCGGACTACGCCGACGACGTCGAACTGGCGACGATGCACCGCTCGCTCGAAACGCTCCGGGCGGCGATGAACTGGGGGATGGCGCAGACCCCGCCGCTCTTCAAGAAGTCACCGTTCCACCGATTCGGTGTGCGGCTGAACAAGAAGGCGGAGACGATGCGCGATCGGCGGCTGCTGCGGGAGGAGGAGAAGCTGCTGCTGGACGCGGCTGCTGCAGAGGATGAACGTGCCCGAGCACCAGTTCGTCGGCCCGCTGCTGCACGACCGCATCATCGGGGCGCTCGAGCTCTGCTGCCGGCGTGGGGAGATGCTGCTGATCCAGAACAAGCGCGTGAACTGGGAGAGCTGCCAGATCGGCATTCCTGGCGCAACCGCCAAGGACAAGGAGAACCGACGGATTCCCTTCAATCCGGAAGGGCGACTAGCGGCAATCCTCAGGCCGCCGATCGACGCTCGGACCCGAGGCGTTCGTGTTCGGGTCGGAGACCGGCGCATACCAACCGAACATCCAGACCGCCTGGGAGACGCTACGGCTCCTGGCGCACGGGATCGAACCGAAGCCGGGCAGGACGGGCGCTGCGTGGAACCGTGAACAGCTCCAGCGAATCGATCTCCGCTGGCATGACCTTCGACACGAGGGCGCCTGCCGTCTGCTGGCCGACGGTGTCGACATCCGCATCATTCAGCTGATGCTCGGACACGCGAGCATCCAACAGACGCAACGGTATCTGAACGTGACCGACGAGGAGCTCAGGAGAGGACTGGAGGTGAGCTGGAACAACAAAGGCCGACCGCTTCGACTCGCATCGGGAGCGTGACAATGCGCAACCGCTGCGAGGAGGCACGATCGGCCCGCGCGTTTGTCCCATATTTGTCACATGGGAGGCTCGTGAGGCTTGGAATTTGGTTGCGGGGGCGGGATTTGAACCCGCGACCTTTGGGTTATGAGCCCAACGAGCTACCGGACTGCTCCACCCCGCGTCAGGAAGAAGATCATCTTACCATCCCCTCCGCGCGCTATCAACCTCCGCCGAAAATTTCAGACGTGCACGAGCCTGGGGCGCCCTCGCGGCGTGCCTGACCAGCCACGGAGGCCGAGGCTGACGGCGGGCACCGCGACTACGGCTCCGGCGCCACCGGCACGTCCGTGAAATCCAGGAACAGCTCCACGCCCGAGGTCTCATGATCGGCATGCAGGGCGCGGCGGCCGGGACAGCTGACGGCTTGGGCGGCAGCGGCGATGGGCGGGTAGTAGCGGCGGGCGACTTCGGGCGCGATATAGCCGACCTTGGCTCCGGCGGCCACCACTGCGATCGCGTGACGGAAATAGCGATTGTCCGGCTCGACCTGCAGCGTTGCGGTGAACGCCGACGGCAGGCGGCGCACGTGCTCGAGGTAGGCGAGACCGCCAACCACGGGGATGCGCCGAAGGATAGAATCGGTCACGAGTCGATTGTATCGTTCGCCGCCGTCGAACAAGGAAGGACCGCAGCTGCCGCGCCATGCCCACTGATACCGAAGACCTCGTCTCCCGGCTCCGCAACGCCCACACCATCGTCGTCCTCACCGGAGCCGGCGTCTCGGCGGCGAGCGGCATTCCGACGTTCCGCGGCGACGATGGCTTGTGGAAGCACTATCGCGCCGAGGAACTGGCCACGCCGGAAGCGTTTGCGCACGATCCGAAACTGGTCTGGGAGTGGTACGACTGGCGGCGGGCGATGATCGCGGCGGCACAGCCCAACGCGGCCCACGCCGTGCTCGCGAAGTGGAGCCAGCGGCCCGGGTTCACGCTGATCACCCAGAACGTCGACGGCCTGCACGAGCGCGCCGGCACCAACCACGTGATCCGCTTTCATGGGTCGATCTGGGAGCTGCGGTGCGCGGCCGAGTGCGGCGCCGCGCCCTGGGCAGATCACACGGCGCCGATGACCAGCCTGCCGCCGATGTGCCCGTCGTGCGGCGGCATCGCCCGCCCCGGAGTCGTCTGGTTTGGCGAGGACATCGACCCCGATGTGCTCGAGCGGGCCTCGGCCGCCGCCGCGGCCGCCGACGTGTTCCTGTCGATCGGCACCTCGTCTTTGGTGTTCCCCGCCGCCGGGCTGCTCCACCACGCCAAGCGCAATGGCGCGTTCACGGTCGAGATCAATCCTGGAGCAACCGACGTGTCGCGGGTGGTGGATCTGCCGATTGCGGCGCCGGCGGAAGACGCGCTCGGGATGCTGGACGCGCGCGTGCGGATGGGATGATGTCCGGCGGCCGATGGGCGGAGCCTGAAGGGCCCGCCCTACACCCACTCGCGTGAATCTCAGATGCGCGGCAGGGTGACGTCCTGCTGGCGCAGGTACTTGCCCTTCTTGTCCGCGTACGACACCTCGCACGGCTCGTCGCTCTGGAAGAACAACACCTGCGCGATACCTTCGTTCGCATAGATCTTCGCCGGCAGCGGGGTCGTGTTGGAGATCTCCAGGGTTGCCGTCCCTTCCCATTCGGGCTCGAACGGGGTCACATTGACGATGATGCCGCAGCGGGCGTAAGTGGATTTGCCGAGGCAGACCGTCAGGACGTCGCGCGGAATCCGGAAGTACTCCACGGTGCGCGCCAGCGCGAACGAGTTCGGCGGCACGATGCAGGTTTCGGACTTGACGTCCACGAACGACCGCGGATCGAAGTTCTTGGGATCGATCAGCGCGTTGTTGACGTTGGTGAAGATCTTGAATTCGTCGGCCACCCGGATGTCGTAGCCGTACGACGACAACCCGAACGACACCACGCCGGCCCGCACCTGCCGATCCTCGAAGGGCTCGATCATCCCGTGCTCGAGCGCCATCTTCTTGATCCACCTATCCGCTTTGATCGCCACTCAGAGATCCCTCACTTAATGGCAAAGAATGCCACGAATGCCAGCAATGCCAACATTGAAAGACATGCGCCAGACGCTCGATGAGCCCGTACCCGAGACTTGCCCGCCCAATTTTGGCAATCCTGGCAATTTTGGCACTTTTGGCAATGAAGAGCGAAGCTCCCCCTAGCGCCGCAGCATCGACAGCAGCAGCGTGAGAACGATGCTCGCCAGGATCGACGTCGCGAGCGGGAAGTAGAAGGTTGCGTTGCCGCGCTTGATCGTGAAATCGCCCGGCAGCCGGCCGATCGGCAACCCCATCATCACCAGCACACCGACACCCGCGATGATGAGGCCGGCAATCAGCAGCAGCTTGCCCACGTCAGCGGGCCAGGTCCATCCCGGGAAAGAAGTATCCGAGCTCGAACGCCGCGGTGTCGGGGGCGTCCGATCCATGCGTCGCGTTGTTCTCGATCGACTGTCCGAACTCCTTGCGGAGCGTGCCGGCATCCGCCTTCGCCGGATCGGTGGCGCCCATCAGCGTGCGCCACTTCTTGATCGCGTCCGGCGCTTCGAGCGCCAGCACGACAACCGGCCCCTGCGACATGAACGAGGTGAGGCTCCCGAAGAACGGACGTTCACGGTGGACGGCATAGAAACCTTCCGCCTCTCGTCCCGTGAGGTGCAGCATGCGCATGGCACGGATCTGGAATCCAGCATCCTCGATCCGTTGAGTAATCCGGCCCACGTGGCGCGCCGCCACCGCGTCCGGCTTGATAATCGCTAACGTTCGTTCCATAGAGTCAGATTATATGCAGTGCGCGGGCATCCGCGAGAGGACTAGATGACACAGAAACAGCCGGCGGCCGACCACCACGAGGACGAGCATCTCGGTGCGGTCGAAGGAGACAAAGCCTCGGACACGCCCAACCAGGGCAATCCGAGCGGGCCTGGCGTGGACACCGAAGGCCTGCCCAACGATCCGATTGGCACCGCGCAGGATCGCATCGGCGCGAATCTGGACGAGAGCGAGGGGGGATAGTCCAGTTCCCTACCGGTGGGCGTCCATGAACTCGTCGAGGGCGTCTCTGCCGGGCCGGACCCGCTCGAGCGGCAGCGTCGCCAGCGGCTCGTCGACGACGTTGAGCAACTGCACGAGATCCTGCTTGTCCGGGGCGACGTAGAGGATCCCGGTCGCGAACTCGCCGCGCTTGTCGGTCTCCTGCAGCAGGCGGAGCGCCGCATGCTTGTCGGTCGGGTTGTAATCCTCGCTGACTTTCTTCAAATACAGTCGCGAGCCGTCGTGCAGCTTGACCTCGGTGGTGGTGCCGGGCTCGTAATCGATCGTGATGTCGTCGAAGTACGGCACGAAGTTGATTTCGCCGAGCGGCTCCTCGTGCTCCTTGACGTAGGCGTAGCTCTTGGTCGAGCCGACGTGGTCGTTGAAGGTCACGCACGGCGACAGCACGTCGATCATGCAGGTCCCGCGGTGGCTGAGCGCCGCCTTGAGGATCGACAGCAGCTGCTTCTTGTCGCCTGAGAACGACCGCGCCACGAACGACGCGCCGAGATCGATCGCCAGCGAACAGGTATCGATCGGCTGCAGCTCGTTGGGCGTCCCGCCCTTGGTGGTCGAGCCGATGTCGGCGGTCGGCGAGAACTGCCCCTTGGTCAGGCCGTAGCAGCCGTTGTCCTCGATGATGTAGATGATCGGCACGTTGCGGCGCATCAGGTGCACGAACTGTCCGATGCCGATCGCCCCGGTATCGCCGTCGCCGCTGACCCCGATCGCGAGCAGCTGGCGATTGGCCAGCACCGCACCGGTCCCGACCGAAGGCATCCGGCCGTGGACGGTGTTGAAGCCGTGCGCCGCGCCGAGAAAATAGGCCGGGCTCTTGCTCGAGCAGCCGATCCCCGACAGCTTGATCACGCCCTTCGGGTCGATCCCCATCTCGAAGAACGCATCGATGATGCGCTCGGAAATCGCGTTGTGCCCGCAGCCGGCGCACAGCGTGGTCTTGCCGCCGCGGTACGGCGCCATCTCCAGGCCGATGCGGTTGATCTTCTTCCCCGGTTCCGGTGTGGCTGTTGTGGTCATGGTGTTGTCGCTAGGGCGCTTACCGGTCTCCCGCGGAGACCAGCGCGTCGCGGCGGCGCCGCTCCTTGAGCCCTTCCTTCACTTCGATGGCATCGGTCACCGACCGCGCATCGATCGGCAATCCGCTGTAGTGCAGCACGCTCGTCACCTTCGCGACCCGCTCGGGTGCGCACTCGAGCCGCATCAGGCCGAGCATCTGACCGTCGCGGTTCTGCTCCACCAGATAGATGCGTGCATAGCGGTCGATGAACTCGTCGAGCTCGGGGGTGAACGGATACGCGCGCAGCCGCAGAGTAGCCGGTGAGCACGCCGAACTCCCGCTCCAACTGCCCGCGGCTCTCCTCGATCGCCCAGTGGCTGGTCCCATAGCCGATCACGCCGATCTCGGCGCGCTCGTCGTCGACCACTTCCGGCTTCGGAACGTGCTGGCGCGCGGTCTCGAACTTGCGCAACAGCCGGTCCATGTTGTTGACGTAGTCGTCCGGCCGCTCGCTGTACTGACCGTTTTCGTTATGTCCCGAGCCGCGGGTGAAATACGCCGGCATGTCGGTCCCCGGGATCGAGCGGTACGGGATGCCGTCGCCGTCGACGTCCTTGTAGCGTCCCCAGGTGCCGATCCTCGCCAGCGTGTCGCGGTCGAGGACCTTGCCGCGATCGATCGGCCGGTCCGGATATTCGAAGGTCCGCGACATCCAGGTGTTCATCGCCAGATCGAGGTCGCTCATCACGAACACCAGCGACTGGAAGCGTTCGGCGAGATCGAAGGCCTCCATCGACATCGTGTAGCACTCCTCCACCGATGCCGGAATCAGCATGATCTGCTTGGTGTCGCCGTGCGACAGCAGCGCGGTGCTCAGGATGTCACCCTGGGCGGTGCGGGTCGGGAGGCCGGTCGACGGACCCACCCGCTGGATGTCGAAGACCACGCCCGGCACTTCCGCGTAGTACGCCAGGCCGGCGAACTCCCCCATCAGCGAGATCCCCGGGCCCGACGTCGACGTCATCGCGCGCGCGCCCGCCCACCCGGCGCCGATCACCATACCGATCGACGCGATCTCGTCTTCGGCCTGGATCACCGCATAGGTGGCCTTGCCGTCCGCCTCGTGGCGGTACTTCTTGAGGAGCTGAATCAGCGTTTCAGGGAGCGAAGACGACGGAGTGATCGGGTACCAGGCACAGACGGTGACGCCAGCCATCATGCAGCCGAACGCCGCCGCCTCATTCCCTTCCACCAGGATCATCCCGGCGGTCCGATCCATCGGCTCGACCCAATAGGGATCCCGCTTCTCGAGGTGCTGCGCGGCATACGCGGCACCGGCCTCGAGCGCCGCCATGTTCAGCTCGATCGCCTTCAGCTTCTTGCCCATCTGCTTCTTGAGCGCGCGCTCCATCTCGGCCAGATCGATGTTCAGCAGCCGGGACAACACGCCGTCGTAAATCATGTTCTTCACGAGCCGGCGCAGCTTGGCGTCCTTGCAGACCTCCGCGACAATCTTGTCGAACGGCACCGGATAGAACACCACGTCGTCCCGCACTGTGTTCAGCTTGAGCGGTTCGTCGTACAGCACCGCGGCATCAGCCGCGAGACTCTGCACATCCTCGCGCGCCGTCTCCGGGTTCATCGCGACCAGGAAATCGACTTCTTTCTTGCGGCCGACGTAACCATCCCGATTGGCGCGGATCGTGTACCAGGTCGGCAACCCGGCGATGTTCGACGGGAACATGTTCTTGCCCGACACCGGCACGCCCATCTGGAAGATCGATCGGAGCAGGACGAGATTGGCGGTCTGGCTGCCGGACCCGTTGACGGTCGCGACCTGCAGGCTGAAGTCGTTGACGATCCGGGATGACGCGGCATCCTCGGCCGCACGGGTGCTGGAAGGCATTACGGTCATTCTGAGATGCAGCTCTGGCGGTAAACAGTTGACACTAGAGCGATTATAGTGCGCCGCCGGCCCGACGCCGGCCAGTTGCCCAGCGATTGGGCCACAGCCGCGGGCGAGCGGTCCCTGGCGCCGCCGAACGGGTTCCCGGAGCTAGTCCCCTAGGACGGTCAGGCGCGCAACGCCTCGCGGACCGCCGCGCCGATGTCGGCCGGACTCTTGACGACGTGGACGCCGGCCGCGGTGAGCGCGGCCATCTTCTCCGCGGCCGTGCCCTTGCCCCCGGCGATGATCGCGCCCGCATGTCCCATACGACGCCCGGGCGGCGCGGTCTGTCCCGCAATGAAGCCCACCACGGGTTTGGAGACGTGCGTCTTGATCCACGCCGCGGCCTCTTCCTCGGCGGTCCCGCCGATCTCGCCGATCATCACGACCGCCTCGGTCTGGGCGTCGCCTTCGAACAGGGTCAACGCGTCGATGAAGCTGGTGCCGATCAGCGGATCGCCACCGATCCCGATGCAGGTGGTCTGGCCGAGCCCGAGCTGCGTGAGCTGGTGAATCGCCTCATAGGTGAGCGTGCCGCTCTTCGACACGATCCCGACGCGGCCTTCCTGGCAGATGTGCCCCGGAATGATGCCGGCCTTGGCCTGCCCGGCGGTGATCAAGCCGGGACAGTTCGGGCCGATCAGCCGCGTGGCGGACGGCCGCACGACCTGGAGCGCGCGCAGCATGTCGAGTGTGGGAATCCCCTCGGTGATGCACACCACCAGCGGCACGCCGGCGTCCGCGGCTTCCATCACCGCGTCGGCGGCTCCGGGGGGCGGCACGAAAATCACCGACGCATTCGCCCCGGTCTCCCGCACCGCGTCGGAGACGGTGTTGAAGACCGGCCAGCCCTCGTGGGTGGTGCCGCCCTTCCCCGGCGTGACGCCGCCGACCACCTGAGTTCCGTATGCCGCTGCCTGCTTGGCGTGAAACGTCCCTTCCCGGCCGGTGAGGCCCTGAACGATCAGCCGGGTGTTCCTGTCGATGAGTACGGCCATGCCTGGTCTCTGTTATCTGCCGAGCGCGACCACCTGGTCGGCGGCCTCGCTCATGGTGTCGGCGGTGGTGAAATTCAGGCCGCTGTCGCGCAGCATCTGCTTGCCCTGCTCCACGTTGGTGCCTTCCATCCGGATCACGATCGGCACCCGCACGCCGAGATCGCGCACCGCCGCGATCACCCCCTGCGCCAGCACGTCGCAGCGCAGGATGCCGCCGAAGATGTTGATCAGGACCGCCTTCACGCTGGTGTCGGACATCAGGATGTGAAAGGCGTTCTTGATCTGCTCGGCGTTGGCGCCGCCGCCGACGTCGAGGAAGTTCGCCGGTTCGCCGCCGGCCAGCTTGATGATGTCCATGGTGGCCATCGCCAGTCCGGCCCCGTTCACCATGCAGCCGATCGTGCCATCCAGCTTGATGTAGTTCAGCGAGTACTTCGACGCCTCGATCTCCAGCGGATCCTCTTCGGCCAGATCGCGCATCTCCTTGATCTCGGGATGCCGGTAGAGCGCGTTGTCGTCGAAGGTCATCTTGGCGTCGAGCGCCAGCAGCGATCCGTCGCCGGTCACGATCAACGGGTTGATTTCGAGGAGCGAGGCGTCGCTCGCCTGGAACGCCTCCCAGACGGCGTTCATGAACTTCACCGCCTGGCCGATCTGCGGTCCCTGGAGGCCGAGCGCGAACGCCAGCTTGCGCGCCTGAAACGGGGCGAGGCCGACCGCGGGATTGATGTATTCGCGGAAGATTCTTTCCGGCGTCTCCTCGGCGACCTTCTCGATCTCGACGCCGCCATCCTGACTGACCATCAGCACCGGCTTTTCCGAGGATCGATCCAGCACGATCCCGAGGTAGAGCTCCCGGGCGATCGACAGCCCCTGTTCGACCAGCACCCGGCCGACGCGCTGTCCGCGCGGACCGGTCTGATGCGTCACCAGGGTCATGCCGAGGATCTGTTCCGCGGCGGCCCGGGCCTCGGCCGCGCTCTTCACCACCTTGACGCCGCCGCCCTTGCCGCGGCCGCCGGCGTGAATCTGCGCCTTGACGACCGATACGCCGCCGCCGAGCCTGGTCGCGGTCTGCGCCGCCGCATCGGCGGTGTCGACCACGTCCCCCTGCGGCACCGGCACGCCATACTTCGCCAGAATCGACTTCGCCTGATACTCGTGGATTTTCATGTGTCGATGAGAACCGCCCGCTCTCCGCCCTTTGCGCCCGGCGTCGCCGGCGACGCCTCAGTCGCGCCCGCCGTTGAGCGCGCAACCGATCAATCATCCCCGAAATCGGTGCGGCGGATCAACGCTTCGACGTATCCGAGGCATTCGTGAACGCGATGGGTGGTCCGCCGCACCGTCGAACATCAGATACAATTTCGTCGATGGCCGGGCCCTCCTCGTTCAGCCGATTTCACCGGTATTTTTCCTCATCCGTCGGCACCAAGCTCCTCATCGGCATCACCGGGCTGCTGCTCTTCGCCTATCTGATCCTCCACCTCGCCGGCAACGCGCTGATCTTCGCCGGGCCGGACATCTTCAACGAGTACTCGCACAAGCTGATCTCGAATCCGCTGCTGATTCCGATCGAGATCGGACTGCTCGTGGTCTTCCTGGTGCACGTCTACAAGACGATCCGCATGGTGGCGGCGAATCGGGCGGCGCGCCCGGTCGGCTACGCCAAGAAGGCCTACGCCGGCCACACCAGCCGCAAGAGCATCGCGTCGTCCACGATGATCTGGTCGGGCGTGTTCCTGCTGCTCTTCGTGGTGATTCACGTGAAGCAGTTCAAGTTCGGATCCTTCTACCAGGTCAGCGGTGACGCGGCGGTCCGCGACTTGTATCGCACCGAGCTCGAGGTGTTCCTGAATCCGTTCTGGGTGCTGTTCTACGTGATTGCCACGATCGTCGTCGGCCTGCACCTGCGGCACGGGATTGCCAGCGGGTTCCAGTCGATCGGCGCCGACCATCCGCTGTATACGCGGCGCCTGACGATGATCGGGATCATGTTCG
Source organism: uncultured Acidobacteriota bacterium (assembly GCA_963717745.1). Lineage (GTDB taxonomy): Bacteria > Acidobacteriota > Vicinamibacteria > Vicinamibacterales > 2-12-FULL-66-21 > JACCXG01. Next base: position 199,943 of record CAVQXJ010000025.1, on the reverse strand, counting down.
CGATCGTCATCGGCGGTGGGCTCGGGCTCATCCCCATCCTGGTCTATCTGACGCACTAGCCCACCGCCCCCCACCATGCCCCTCGATGCCAAGATCCCCGGCGGCCCTCTTGCTGAAAAGTGGGACCGTCATCGTTTCGAGTCGAAGCTCGTCAACCCGGCGAACCGCCGCAAGTACACCATCATCGTCGTCGGCACCGGCCTGGCCGGCGCCTCCGCCGCATCGTCGCTCGGCGAGCTGGGCTACAACGTCCTGAGCTTCTGCATCCACGACAGCCCGCGCCGCGCGCACAGCATCGCCGCGCAGGGGGGCATCAACGCCGCGAAGAACTACCAGAACGACGGCGACAGCATCCAGCGGCTGTTCTACGACACGATCAAGGGCGGCGACTACCGCTCGCGGGAAGCGAACGTCTATCGCCTGGCGCAGACCAGCGTCAGCATCATCGATCAGTGCGTGGCGCAGGGTGTGCCGTTCGCGCGTGAGTACGGCGGCCTGCTCGACAACCGATCGTTTGGCGGCGCCCAGGTGTCGCGGACCTTCTACGCGCGCGGCCAGACCGGCCAGCAACTCCTCCTCGGCGCCTATCAATCGATGATGCGGCAGGTCGAGCGCGGCACGGTCACCTCGCTTCCCAACCGCGAGATGCTCGACATCGTCCTGGTCAAGGGCCAGGCTCGCGGGATCGTGTGCCGCAATCTCCTGACCGGTGCGATCGAGCGCTATGCGGGGCACGCGGTGCTGCTGTGCACCGGCGGGTACGGAACGGCCTACTACCTCTCCACGAACGCGGTGAATTCGAACGTCACCGCGGCCTGGCGCGCCCACAAGCGCGGCGCCTACTTCGCCAATCCCTGCTACACGCAGATCCACCCGACCTGCATCCCGGTCTCTGGCACACACCAGTCGAAGCTCACGCTGATGAGCGAGAGCCTGCGGAACGACGGCCGGGTGTGGGTGCCAAAGCAACCGGCTGACAAGCGGCGTCCGGATCAGATCCCGGAAGCGGACCGCGACTACTACCTGGAGCGCCGGTATCCGAGCTTCGGCAACCTGGTGCCCCGCGACGTCGCCTCGCGGAACGCCAAGGCGGTCTGCGACGAAGGGCGCGGCGTCGGCGACAGTGGCCTCGCCGTCTATCTCGACTTCGGCGACGCGATCACCCGGCTCGGTGAGGATGTCATCAGGATGCGCTACGGCAACCTGTTCGACATGTACACCAAAATCACGGACGACGATCCGTACCGGATGCCGATGCGCATCTACCCGGCCATCCACTACACGATGGGCGGGCTATGGGTCGACTACAACCTCATGAGCACCGTGCCCGGCCTGCATGTGCTCGGGGAAGCCAACTTCTCCGATCACGGCGCCAATCGGCTGGGCGCCAGCGCGCTGATGCAAGGCCTGGCCGACGGCTACTTCGTCATCCCGTCCACGCTCGCGCACTATCTCGGAAGCAACAGCTTCCCCGCGGTCAGCACTGACGACGATCCCTTCCGCGAGGCGGAATCAGCAGTGCAGGAGCGAATCGACACACTGCTCGCCGTGAAGGGATCCAAGACGCCACGGCAGCTTCACCGGGAGCTGGGCCAGCTGCTGTGGAACGAGGTGGGCATGGCGCGGAACGACGCCGGGCTGCGGCGGACGCTCGCGGCGATTCCCGCGCTCCGCCAGGAATTCTGGCAGAACGTGTCGGTGCCCGGGCCCAAGAACAATCTCAACAAGAATCTCGAATACGCGGGCCGCGTCGCCGACTACCTGGAGTTCGCGGAAGTGCTTACGCTCGACGCGCTGCACCGGACCGAGAGCTGCGGCGGCCACTTCCGGGAAGAGAGCCAGACGCCGGACGGCGAGGCGCTGCGCGACGACGCCAACTTCACCTACGCCGCGGCGTGGGAATTCCGAGGAGTGGGCACTCCCCCGGCCCTGCACAAGGAACCGCTCGTCTTCGAATACGTGAAGCCGAGCCAGAGGAGCTACAAGTAGGTGCGCATTCACTTGAAGGTCTGGCGGCAGGCGGGACCGAAGGCAGCCGGACGTCTCGTGGACTACACCCTCGAAGACGTCAGCCCGGACATGTCGTTTCTCGAAATGCTCGACGTGCTCAACGAACACCTGATCGCGCGCGGCGAGGATCCGGTCGCGTTCGATTCGGATTGCCGGGAGGGCATCTGCGGGGCCTGCGGGTTCCTGATCGACGGCGTGGCCCACGGACCGGACCGCGGGACCACGGTATGCCAGCTGCACATGCGCCGGTTCGAGAACAACGATCGGCTGACCATCGAACCCTGGCGGGCGCGCGCGTTTCCGCTAATCAAGGATCTCGTCGTCGATCGGAGCGCCTTCGATCGGATCATCCAGGCCGGCGGCTATACGTCGGTCAACGTCGGAGGGGCACAGGATGCCAATGCCATCCTGGTGTCCAAGCCGATCGCCGAAAAGGCGATGGACTCGGCGGCGTGCATCGGCTGCGGCGCCTGCGTCGCCGCCTGCAAGAACGCCTCGGCGGCGCTCTTCACGTCGGCCAAGGTCAGCCATCTCGGCCTCCTGCCGCAAGGCGAGGTCGAGCGGTCCAGCCGCGTCACGGCGATGGTGCACCGCCACGACGCGGAAGGCTTCGGCAGCTGCTCCAACGAGGGCGAATGCGAAGCGGTCTGCCCCAAGGAAATTCCCATCACCAACATCGCGCGCATGCACCGTGACTACCTGCGCGCGATGCTGATCACCCGCGACTGACCGCCGCGCCGCTCACCGCGTGAAGGTCACGCTGGCGCTGCGGGTGGTTCCGCCCGGGCCGACCGCCCTGACGGTCGCCACGTAGTTGCCCGCCGCCAGCCCGTTGAAGAACGGCGCGCGATCGACCGTGATCTCGTCCGTTCGCCGGCTGGCGTCGGCTTGCCGAGATCCGAGTTCGCGACCGGCGTCGCGGTCGTCGGATCTGCGCCCGAGGCAAACACCTCGAACAGATAACTGGTGACGCCTGGTCGATGGTCGATCGAGGCGGTGAACACGACCAGACGCGGCGGCGTGGTCGACGGTGCCGACCGTGATGGTCACCGACGGCCGATGTCGCGCGAGGCGCCGCCGGTGTCATAGGCTCGCGCGGTCACCGTGTAAGTGCCCGCGGCGACATTGGTCCAACTGAACGCGTACGGCGCAGTCGTATCCGTCGCCACCACCGTGGTGCCCGACAAGAACTCGACGCGCGCCAGCTGGTTTTCTGGATCGCTCGCCGAGGCTGCGAGGTTGATCGTCGCCGGGGCGGCAAAGGTCGCCCCGTTGGTCGGGCTGGTCAGGGTCACCGAGGGCGGGCCGTTGGGCCCGTTAACGGTCACCGTCACCGACGCGGATGTCGTCGAAGCGCCGGCGCTGTCAAAAGCGCGGGCGGCCAGTGTGTAGGAGCCCGCGGCCACGTTGCTCCAGCTGAACGAGTACGGCGCACTCGTATCGGTCGCCAGCACCGTGGTCCCAGACAGGAACTCGACCCGCGCCAGCTGGTTCTCGGGATCGCCCGCCGTCGCCGCGAGATTGATCGTCGCCGGCGCGGTGAACGCCGCGCCGCTGGTCGGGCTGGTCAGCGTCACGGTGGGCGCGCCATTGGCCGGCGCGCCCACGTGGACGCTCGACAACACGGCACGGGTCCGCACGCTGCCGTCGTGGCTGTTGACCGCCAGACCGACGTAGGCGGTGGATCCCAACGGGAGGGTTACCGAAGCAATCAGTGACCAGCTGATGCCATCCGTGGAGCCGTAGCTGGAGACAACCGAGCCGCGGCGCACCAGACGCACCCACGCCGGCGGCGTTGCGGTGGCGCCGGCCACGCTGGTCGCGTTTGCTCCGTTCGTGGATCGAGATCGGAAATACAGCCCATGGGCGGCCGTCGACGCGCTGTAGGCAAAGGCGGAGTTGGCCGCCAAGGACGTACGGATCATCACACCCGAATTCGCCCACTCATTGGTGACGGTCTGGGAATCGACCCGCGCCGTAATCTGCACGTCGCCGGAGAACGACTGATAGACGAAGTGGAATTGATCCGAAGTGCCCCAGATGTCGGTCCCGGAAGCGTCCACGGTGAACTGCCCGCCGCTGTGGCCGGTGCTGCCGCTCAGCGCCGGCGGGCCGATGTCAACCGCTGTCCACGGCGCCGGTACGGTCTGCCCCGTGACGGTGATCGACACCGCCGATGACGTGACCCCAGTGCCGGCGGCGTCGTAGGCTCGCGCGGTCAGTGTGTAACTTCCCGCCGCGACATTGGTCCAGCTGAACGCGTAGGGTGCGGTCGTATCGGTCGCCAGCACGGCGCTGCCGGAGCGGAACTCCACGCGCGCCAGCTGGTTCTCCGGATCGCTGGCCGTCGCCGTCAAGTTGATGGTTGCCGGTCCCGTGAACGTCGCACCACTGGTCGGACTGGTCAGCGTGACCGACGGGGCGCCATTCGGCGCGTTCACCGTGACCGTCACCGCCGCCGACGTACCCGAGGCTCCAGCACTGTCGTACGCCCTCGCGGTAATCGTATAGGTGCCAGCGGCAACGTTGCTCCATGTGAAAGCAAATGGCGCAGTGGTGTCGGTCGCCAGGACGGAAGTTCCCGATAGGAACTCCACCCGTGCCAACTGATTCTCCGGGTCGCTCGCCGTCGCCGCCAGGTTGATCGTGGCCGGGGCCGCAAACGTCGCGCCGTTGGTCGGACTGCTGAGCGTGACGGAGGGCGCGGAATTGCTGGTTACAGTGACGGAGACAGCGGCCGAGATCGTGCGGCCCCCGTCGGCGTCGTGGGCCACTGCGGTGAGCGAATACGTTCCGGGAGTGGAGGTCGCCCACCTCGCTGTGTACGGCGCGACCGTGTCGCGCTTCACCATGGTCTGGTCGGCGTAGAACTCGACGGAGGCCAGCGCGCCTTCCGGATCGGTAGCGGCAGCGTTGATCGCGATCGACGCCGGCGCGGTATAGCGCGAGCCCGACGCCGGGGCCATGATGGACACTGCAGGCGGATTGTTGGGCGTGGGTGCCAGGGGCGTCACGGTGACTGCGTCGATCACTGCGACGGCGGCGACCTGGGGATTGTGACTCGTCACCGGCAGACCGACGTAGACCGTGTCACCCAAAGGGATGACCTCGGTACCGATCAGGGTCCAGGTGATGTTATTTGCAGAGTGATACCCCTTGAACACGTCTCCGGTGCGCACCAGACGAACCCATCCAGGAGGACCGGTCGAAGGCCCGGCCGTGCTGATGCTCAAGCCGGCAGTCTCGAGGCGCCGTTGAAATGTGTACCCCTGGGCCGCTGACGCCGCCACCATCGCGTGACGCGAACCAGCCGCCAGAGACTCGCGAATCATCACACCGGCTTTCGACCACGCGTCCGCCCGCGTCAGCGAGGCGACCCGGGCGATGACGTCCAGGTCGCCGGTGATCGGCTGATAGATGAAATGAAATTGGTCCGCGGATCCCCAGATGTCGGTCCCGCCCGCGCTGATCGTGAAGGTGCCGGCCGAGTGAGCACTCGTGCCCTGGATTGTCGGACCACCGATATCGGCACCGACCCATGGCGGTGGCACCGTCTGGGCCACGGCGACTCTGCCTGCACACAAGAGCGCTGCTGCGATCAGCAGCGCCGGAATCCGGCACACGGTATTACGTCTCATCGATTACTCCTCCACCGTTTGCGCATAGGAGCAAAGGAGTTGCCGTAATCAGCCGCGACGTGATAATGAGGACGAAACCGTTAAAGTATTGGCGATTTATCGATTCGCAAACATTCGCTGTGCTGGCAGAGGTTACAGCCGGACCGACGCGACCTGTAACCACGAGTGCCGACATGTGTGTGAGACGACCACGTTCGCGATTGAATGCGCTTGGGTAATGCAGGGATCGTTCGAGCTCGTGCGCCGCGTCGTGTGCGGACGCGCGTGGTGTGCGGGCGACGATCTGTGCGGAGGCGGTTGTGTGTGCGGCGACGATCGGCGCGGCGCCGCGTATGTGTGCGGGGCGATCAGCAGCGCGACGCCCGGCTACACGAAGCCGGGCGTCGGTCTCGAACGGTGACCCGATCAGCGCGTGAAGGTCACGCCCGTGCTTCGCGTGCGGCCGCCGGGGCCAATCGCGGTCACGGTGGCGATATAAGAAGCGGGCCCGAGCGCAGAGAAGAGCGATGAGCGATCGACCGTGATGTCGTTGTTCGCGCCGGGTGTCGGCTTTCCGAGATCGGAGGTCGCAATCGGCGTTGCCGTGGCCGGGTTCGCACCGGCGGCAAAGATCTCGAGCAAATAGCTGGTCACTCCTGTGGCATGACTGGTCGAGGCGGTGAATGCGACTGCGCGCGGCGGTCCCGTCGGTGTGGTCCCGACCGTGACCGTAGTACTCGCTGACGTCGCGCTTGCCCCGGCCGAGTCGTACGCCATCGCAGTGACGGAGTAAGTGCCCGCCGCGACCCCGGTCCAGCTGAATGAGTATGGTGCCGTCGTGTCCGTGCCCAATCTGGTGGTGCCTGAGAAGAATTCAACTCTCGCGAGCTGCCCCTCTGGATCCGAGGCGGTCGCCGTCAAAGGAATGGTGGCTGGCGCAACGAACGGTCCCGCGCCCGCCGACACGGTGACCGTTGGCGGCCGGTTGGCGGCCGAGACCGTCACGGAGATCCCGCCGGAGGGGCTGCTGCCACCATCGGTGTCATGCGCGGTAGCGCTCAGCGTGTAGGTGCCCGACGTCGTGGGCGACCACGTCGCCGTATACGGTGCCGTCGTGTCACGGCGGATCAACGTCGTCCCAGCGTAGAAGTCGACCGAGGCCATCCGGTTCTCGGGGTCGGTCGCGGTGGCGGCGATGGTCATCGAGCCGGGCAACGTGAGCGTGGCCCCGTTGGCAGGCGAAGTAATCGTGACCGCCGGCGGTTGGTTCGAGCCTGGTGTCGACGGCGTGATTTTAAGGTTGTCGATCACGGCCGTCGCCAGCGTCGAGGGATTATGGCTGGTGACAGCCAACCCTGCGTAGAGCGTGTCGGCCATCGGAATGGTTTCAGAACCGATCCGGGTCCACGCGGCGCCGTCCGCCGATCGAAAGGCCTCGAACAGATCGCCAGTACGCACCAGTTTCAGCCACCCCGGAGCGGCACCCGAGCCGCCCGCCGTGTGGAGGCTCTGCCCCCCGGTCTCGGGCCGGCGCTGGAAGGCATAACCCCGTGCCGCCGAGGTGACGACGAGGGCGTGGCGCGACGGCCCCGTGAGCGATTCGCGCAACATCACTCCGGCCTTGGACCATTCGTGAGCCTGAGTCAGCGAGGCCACCCGCGCAACGACGGTGACGTCACCTGTCACCGGCTGGTGGACGAAGTGGAACTGATCCGAGGCCGACCAGATGTCCGTGCCGGCTGCCTTCACGGTGTAAGCCCCAGCTGAATAGGTCGCGCTGCCCGCCACCGTCGGACTACCGATGTCACGGCTCTGCTGCCCGGTGGGAAGTGTTCCGGTGGCGAGCTTGGTCACCTTTACGTTCGACAACACCGCAGTCGCGCGAGTACCGGCGTTATGACTGGTCACGGCCAGCCCGACATACGCCGTGCTCGCAAGTGGCAGCGTGGCGGAACTGATCGTCGTCCAGCTCGTGCCGTTGGTAGAGCCGTAGCCCGTGACCAGCGAACCGATCCGGACGACCCGTACCCATACCGGCGCTGGCACGTTCGGTCCGGCAACGCTGGACGTGCTGCCCGCCACGGCGAGCCGGCGACGGAAGTACACGCCGTTGGCTCCAGTGGCAGCGCTGTAGGCATGAGCGGCGTTCGCGGCGAGCGAAGCCCGAATCATCACGCCGGCATTCGTCCACGGATCGACAGCTTCCAATGAGCTCACCCGAGCGATGACCTCCACATCGCCGCTGATGGGCTGATAGACGAAGTGAAACTGATCGGAGGCGTTCCAGATATCGGCACCGGCAGCATCGATGGTGAAACCGGTCGATGACGTCTGAGTCGAGCTGCCGGAAAGAGTTGGCGCACCAACGTCAGCACCGCTCCACGGCGCGTTGACGGTTTGAGCGTTCGCAACCGTGCTCACGAGCACGAGCACAGCAGCAGCAAAGCCTTGTTGCTTCATGGGTCCTTTCCAGGTTGTAGGGGCAGAGAGCCGCTTGCTCTTGAGCAAGTGGCTTGCCGCGAATGGAAAGGAACAGAGGAAATGAACTGGAGGAAACCCCCACATTTCTGAAGCCAGCGGCCGAGGAGCTCAGCCGCCGATCGTGTAAGCAGGTAAAATCGACGCGAAAATGCTGGCTAATTGCTGAGGTCGCTGGCCGGCGCAGGAGCGCCGGCCTTAACGGCGTGAGCGATCGATCGACTACACCCCGATGACGTCGACCAGTTCTTTCACGGCACTCGCCGACTTCTGGAGCGCGTCGTTCTCCTCAGCCGTCAGCGTGATCTGGATGATCTGCTCGACCCCGCGCGCACCGAGCTTGACCGGCACACCGACGAAGAGGTCGCGGATCCCGTACTCGCCGGTGAGGAACACCGAGCACGGCAGAATCTTCTTCTTGTCCTTGAGGATGGCGTCGACCATCTCCGCCGCCGCCGACCCTGGCGCATACCAGGCGCTGGTGCCGACCAGCTTGGTGATCTCGGCGCCGCCGTCGGCGGTGCGCTTGCTGATCGCGGCGATGCGGTCCGCCGAGAGCAGCTCGGTGATCGGAATGCCGGCGACCGTCGAGTAGCGTGGCAGCGGCACCATGGTGTCGCCGTGGCCGCCGAGCACGAAGGCGTGCACGTTCTCGACCGAGACGTTGAGCTCCATCGCAATGAAGGTGCGCATGCGCGCCGAGTCGAGCACGCCGGCCATCCCGATCACCCGCTCGCGGGGAAACCCGCTCAGCCGGTAGACCGCCTGACACATCGCGTCGAGCGGATTGGCGACCGGCACGATGATCGTGTTCGGCGAGTGCTTCACGATCTGCTCGGTCACCGACTGCATGATCTTGTAGTTGATCCGCAGCAGATCGTCGCGGCTCATCCCCGGCTTGCGGGGCACCCCGGAGGTAATCACCACGACCTCGGAGCCCGCGGTCTGCGCCCAGCCTTCCTCGGTGGCGCCGTAGCCCACCACCCGCGAATCCGATCCCTCGATCGGACAGGCCTCGAGCAGGTCGAGCCCGACGCCCGCCGCCTTGGTCTCGGCGATGTCGATGATCACGACATCGGCGAGCTCCTTGTCCGCGATCGCCCGGGCCACCGTGGCGCCGACGTTGCCCGCGCCGCCAACAACTGTGACTTTTCGATTCATCGAAGCTGCCTCATCACCTAGAGGTTCTGAATGACCGCGTCGGCGAAGGCCGACGTCGTGAGCTCGGTGGCCCCTTCCATCTGGCGCGCCAGATCGTAGGTGACCTTCTTCTCGAGAATCGTCTTCGCGATGGCCGACTCGATCAGGTCCGCGGCCGCGCCCCAACCGAGATAGCGGAACATCATCACGCCGGACAGCACCACCGAGCACGGGTTGATGACATCCTTGCCCGCATACTTCGGCGCGGTGCCATGCGTGGCTTCGAAGAAGCCGATGTCGTCGCCGATGTTGGCGCCGGGGGCCATGCCGAGCCCGCCGACCTGCGCGGCGCAGGCGTCGGACAGGTAGTCGCCGTTCAGGTTGGGCGCCGCGAACACGTCGTAATCGGCGGTGCGGGTCAACACCTGCTGGAACACGCTGTCGGCGATCCGATCGTTCACGAGCACTTTGCCCTCGCGCGACGCGCCGGCCGCGACTTCGTCCTCGGTCACGATCCTGTCGCGGAACTCCGCCTTCGCCACCTCGTAGGCCCAGTCCCGGAAGGCGCCTTCCGTGAACTTCATGATGTTGCCCTTGTGAACGATGGTGACCGTCTTCCGGCCGTTGTCGATCGCGTACTGCACCGCCATCCGCATCAGCCGCTTGGTGCCGGTCTCCGAAATCGGCTTGATGCCGATCCCCGAATCGGGACGGATTCGCTTCCCCATCTCGCGCTCGAGGAACTCGATCACCTTTTCGGCCTGCGGGGTGCCGCGCGCCCACTCGATTCCCGCGTAGACGTCCTCGGTGTTCTCGCGGAAGATCACGACGTTCATCAGCTCGGGATGCGTCACCGGCGCCGGGGTGCCGGTGAAGTAGCGCACCGGGCGGACGCACGCGTAGAGATCGAGCACCTGCCGAAGCGTGACGTTGAGACTGCGGATGCCCCCGCCCACCGGTGTGGTCAGCGGTCCCTTGATCGCGACCTTATAGGTACGGACCGCCTCGAGGGTGTCGTTCGGCAGCCACTCGCCGTGCTGTTCCTTGGCCTTCTCTCCCGCCGGCACCTCGAACCAGTGAATCCGCTTCTTGCCCGCGAAGGCCCGCTCGACCGCCGCATCGAAGATGCGCACGCTGGCCCGCCAGATGTCCGGGCCGGTGCCGTCCCCTTCGATGAACGGGATGATCGGATCGTTGGGGACGATCAGCTTTCCATTCTTACGGGTGATGGCGGTGCCTGTTGTGGGGGTCTTGAGAATGCTGAATGTCGGCATGATCATCAATTAGGTCAGTTACCGTCGTTCCGGTCGTCCGCTCCGGACGATCTACACAGGAACTGTGGAAAAGGTTGTGGAAATCACCGCGGTTCCGTCCATCGATGCCCGCGAAATCACGCCTGCGACCTGTTTGCACCACATTGGTGCGTGTCCTTCGACCCGCGCCACGCCAAGAACCTCGGCGCACACTCGGCGATGGCGATCCCGGTGAGGTGAACGCAACATTATACTTTTAGAATGCATGTAGTCATCGCTGACCAGCTTTCATCATCCGCCATAGAAATCCTTCGTACAGTGCCCGGTTTTACCGTCGATGCGCGGCCTGGGCGCGCGGCCGCCGATCTCGCCAAGGACCTCGCCGACGCCGACGCCTTGATCGTGCGAAGCGCCACGCAAGTCGACGCGAAGCTGATCGCCGCCGCTTCCCGGCTTCGGGTGATTGCCCGCGCCGGAACCGGCGTGGACAACGTCGATGTCACCGCCGCCACCGATCGCGGCATCGTCGTCATGAATGCCCCGGGAGCGAACAGCATCTCGGTCGCGGAGCACGCGTGGGCGCTGATGCTCGCACTGTCGCGGTCGATCGGCGCGGCCGACGCCGCGATGAAGCGCGGCGTCTGGGACAAGAAGCGGCTCACCGGCGCGGAAATGCGCGGCAAGACCCTCGGCGTGGTCGGCCTCGGCCGGATCGGCCAGGAAGTCACCAACCGGGCGCGCGCCTTCGGCATGGATGTGGTGGCGCACGATCCCTTCATCTCCGAGCAGGTCGCCGCGACGATGGGGGCGGAACTGGTGACGCTCGACGAGCTGTGTGCGCGATCGGACTACATCACGCTGCACATTCCGGCGACCCCCGAGACCAAGAACCTCTTCGACGCGGCCCGCCTCGCGGCCTGCAAGCCGGGTCTGCGGATCATCAATACCGCGCGCGGCGAGCTGATAGACGAGGCGGCGCTCGCCGACGCCATCAAGCGCGGCCACGTCGCCGGCGCAGGGCTGGATGTCTTCGCCGTGGAGCCGCCACCGGATCAGTCGTTGACCGGGCTGCCGCAGGTGATCGCCACGCCGCACATCGCCGCGTCGACGGTCGAAGCGCAAGAGCTGGTGGGCCTCGAGACCGTGATGGCGGTCAGGGACTACCTCCGCGACGGCGCCATCCGGAATGCCGTCAACTTCCCCGCCCTGCCGGCCGAGGATCAGATTCGGCTGCGTCCTTATATGACGCTCGCCGATCGCCTCGGTGCGCTGCTCGTCCAGATCTCGTCAGGGCGGACCCACGGCGTCGGCATCCGCTACTACGGCCCCGCGGTGAACGCCGGCTCGGACCTGCTGGCGAGCGCGGTGGTGGCCGGGGTGCTCCGGCCGATTCTCTCCGGGGCAGTCACGGTCATCAACGCCCGCGCGGTGGCGGCGCAGCGCGGCATCGAGATCATCGAATCGCGGAGCTCGCGGCCGCGCGATTTCGCGAACCTGCTGTCGGTGAAGATTCACACCAGCGATGGCGAGCGCTGGGTGGAGGGAACCGTCTTCGAACCTGGCAGCGCGCGCCTCACCGCCGTCGACGGCGTCGAGATCGAGGTCCCGCTCGAGGGCACGCTGCTCCTGATCAAGAACGAGGACCAGCCCGGCGTGATCGGAGAGGTCGGAACGATCCTCGGAAAGTCCGGCGTGAACATCGCCAACTTCGCGCTCGGCCGCGGCACGGGCGGCGCGGTGGGCGCGGTCAACATCGACGTGCCGGCGAACGATGACGGGAAGATCGATCGTGCGCTCGAAGCGATCCGCGGGATCCCCGCGGTCACCTCCGCGGCGCTGGTGAAGTTCTACTGATCCTCGAAGCGCTCAGGGATTCTGCAGCACGAGACGTCTGGAACGGCCGGTGGAGGTTTCACTCAACTCCACCGCGTCGTTCCCGATTGAGGTGACCGAATACCGCCCGAGCAGGACGGTCCCCACCTCGGCCATGATCAAATCCTGTCCGTCGGTGCTGATCACCGCCGAACGGACCACACCATCACCCGTCCGACGTTCGGCGAGGCCGACCAGGACCAGTGCCGGCTCGACGATGGCCGCTGCGAGCGGGGCGGGTTCCGGGTCCGGCGCGGCCATGCGTGCCGGCGTGGCGCGACGGACCACGGGCAGCGCCCCGAAGGCGAATGGATTTCTGGTCGGCTGTTGCGGCGCGGGGGCCGTCGCCAGACGCTGCGCCAGCCGCCGGGCTTGTGTCTGCACGCTGACCGCGAGCGCGTCCGCTCGAGGCGAGGTGTCGCGATCGGCGGTTGAAGAACGGCGCGGATTGCGTCCAAGGGGCACCGAAGCCGCCGACGACAACCACGCCACGAGCAACGTGCCGCCGCCGATGTAGAGAGTGGCCCGGCGTAAGGTCATTGGACTGCTGGGACATCGTATACCTCTTCCGGTCCAGTGGCGAATCGAGCTCGGGGCGCAATGCCCGGCCGCCGCGGGTTCGCGGTTCGTGGGTTCGCAGGCTCGACCTCCCGCTCTGAGACGAGGCGACGACGGTTGATCGCGATGCCCGCGATGCCGGTCCAGCCGCAGGTAGCTGTGGTAGGATTTGCCGTGCACCCTGTTTCGAGTCCCGGGCTTGCCCTAGATTCCGATTCAGGCCCCGTCATCGTCATAATCCCCGCCAGATATCAGTCGTCGCGGCTTCCGGGCAAAGCGCTCGCCGACATCGGCGGCCGGCCGATGATCGAGCACGTCTACCGCCGCGCCTCCGCCGCCTCGTCCGTATCGTCGGTGCTGGTCGCGACCGACGACGAACGCATTCTCGAAGCGGTGCGTGCCTTCGGCGGCACGGCGTGCCTGACCTCTCCCGATCATCCGAGCGGCACCGATCGGCTCGCCGAAGTGATCGCGGAGCTCGGGTCGGAGATCGTCGTCAACGTGCAGGGAGACGAACCGCTGATCGAGCCCGCGATGATCGACGAGGCGGTCGAGCCGCTGCTGGCCGATCCGATGGTCGTCATGTCGACGCTGCGAAAGCGGATCGACGACGACGCCGAGCTGCTGAATCCGAACGTCACGAAGGTGGTGGTCGATCGTGAGGGATACGCGCTCTACTTTTCGCGCGCGCCGATCCCGTTCACGCGCGCCGGCCATCCGCGGGCGCAGGCGTGGCGTCACATCGGGCTCTACGTCTACCGTCGCGACTGTCTGCTGCAGCTCGCGGGCCTGCCGCCGTCGGAGCTGGAACGATCCGAAGCGCTCGAGCAGCTGCGGGCGCTCGAGCACGGCATCCGCATTCTCGCGGTTGAAACGAAGCATGATTCGATCGGCGTCGACACGCCGGACGACCTTGATCGCGTACGGCGCCTGATCGCGGGCACGATTCGCGCGTAGGAGAACGGGACGCACGCATGAACACCAAACGGCCTGTGAAGTACATCCTCGTAACCGGCGGAGTGGTCTCGTCGCTCGGCAAGGGTCTGGCCGCCGCCTCGATCGGCGCGCTGCTCGAAGGGCACGGCTACAAGGTCGCACTCCAGAAGTTCGACCCTTACATCAACGTCGATCCCGGGACCATGAGCCCGTACCAGCACGGCGAGGTGTATGTCACCGACGATGGGGCCGAGACGGATCTCGACCTCGGACACTACGAGCGGTTCACCAACCAGACCACGACCCGGCAGAACAACTGGACCACCGGAAAGATTTACCTGTCGGTGATCCAGAAGGAGCGCCGCGGCGACTATCTCGGGCGCACGGTGCAGGTCATTCCCCACATCACCAACGAGATCAAGGACAGCATCCGCGCCATCTCTGCGCGACGCCGACATCGTCATCGTCGAGATCGGCGGGACGGTCGGCGACATCGAGAGCCAGCCGTTCCTCGAGGCGATCAGGCAGCTGCGGCAGGACGTCGGCCGTGAGAACACGCTCTACATTCACCTGACGCTCGTGCCGTTCATCGGCGCCGCCGGTGAGCTGAAGACCAAGCCGACCCAGCACAGCGTCCGTGACTTGCGATCGATCGGCATCCAGCCCGACATTCTGCTGTGCCGCACCGACCGGTTCCTCGATCAGGACATCAAGCGCAAGATCGCCCTGTTCTGCGACGTGGACGAGGAGGCGGTCATCACCGCCAAGGACGTCTCGAGCATCTACGAAGTGCCGCTGGTGCTCGCGGGGGAAGGGCTGGACCGGATCCTCCTGCAGCGGCTGCATCTGCCAGAGACCGAAGCCCGCATGGATGCCTGGGTCGACCTGGTGGATCGCATCAAGCACCCGACCGACGAGGTCACCATTCACGTCGTCGGCAAGTACGTGGGCTATGAGGACTCGTACAAGAGCCTCAACGAGGCGCTCTATCACGGCGGCTTCAAGCACCGGCTGCGGGTGAACATCCGCTGGGTCGAGGCCGAAGCCCTCGAACAGCCGGGCGGTGAACAACTGCTCGACGGCTCGCACGGGATCCTGGTGCCGGGCGGCTTCGGCGACCGGGGCACGCGCGGCATGATGCAGGCCGCGACCACCGCGCGCGAGCGCGGCATCCCCTATTTCGGCATCTGCTACGGCTTTCAGTGGGCAACCGTGGAGTACGCCCGGAACGTCTGCGGCATCAGCGACGCCGACTCCACCGAGTGCAGCCCCGAGACGCCGAACAAGGTCATCTACAAGCTCCGCGATCTGCTCGGCGTCGACGATCTCGGCGGAACGATGCGGCTCGGCACCTATGCGTGCGAGCTCAAGGCGGGCTCGCTGGCGCGCGCGTTGTACGGCGAGGCGGTGATCAGCGAGCGCCACCGTCACCGCTACGAGTTCAATTGTCTGTATGAACGGACCCTGACCGAGGCCGGCCTCGAGATCGTCGGCCGGTCGCACGACGGCAAGTTCGTGGAGATCGTCGAGCTGCCGTCGCATCCGTGGTATGTGGCGGTCCAGTTCCACCCCGAGTTCAAATCGAAGCCGCTGATGCCCCACCCGCTCTTCGCCGGCTTCATCGAGGCGAGCCACAAGCACAAGCTCGCCGGCCGCCACGCGGCAACCGCGACGGTGGCTGGGTAGTTCTGGTGAATCGGGTCCAGATCGGCGGCGTGGCGATCGGCGACGGGCCATTGCTGCTGATCGCCGGCCCGTGCGTCATCGAAAGCGAGGCGCACGCCCTCGGTCTGGCCCATGCGATCCGTGACATTGCCGCCCGCTGCGGCGTGCCCTACGTGTTCAAAGCCTCGTACGACAAGGCCAACCGCACCTCGCTCGGCTCGTTCCGCGGGCCCGGATTGAGCGAAGGCTTGAGAATTCTGCGGCGCGTGCGCGAGGAAGCGGGCGTGCCGGTGCTCACCGATATCCACGAGCCGGCGCATGCCGCGCCGGTCGCCGAGGTCGCCGACGTCCTGCAGATTCCCGCGTTTCTCTGCCGCCAGACCGACCTGCTGGTCGCCGCGGCCCAGACCGGCCGCGTGGTGAACATCAAGAAGGGTCAGTTCCTCGCGCCCGGCGACCTGCGCTACGCCGCCGAGAAAGTCACGTCGGCGGGCAACGACCGCGTCATCCTGACCGAGCGCGGAACGTCGTTCGGCTACCACAACCTGATCGTCGACATGCGCGCGCTGCCGATGCTGCGCGGCCTCGGGTTTCCCGGTCGTCTACGACGTCACCCACAGCCTGCAGCTGCCCGGGGCCGGCGACGGCGTCACGGCGGGCCAGGCGGAGCTCATCGAACCGATGGCGCGGGCGGGCGTCGCCGCCGGAGTCGACGGTGTGTTCATGGAGATCCACGAGCGGCCCGAACAGGCCAGGAGCGACGCGCAGAATGCGCTCCGGCTCGACCGCCTCGAGCCGCTGCTCGAACGCCTGACCCGGATTCATGCGATCGCGACCGCCGGTGTCGCCAGCCTGTGACCACCCCTGCTGCCTCGATGCTGGATCTCGCCCGCACGGTGCTTCGGACCGAGGCGGCGGCGATCCTGCGCCTGGTCGACACGCCTGGGGATCGACTTCGAGCGGGCGATCGATCTCCTGTTCGATTGCCGCGGCCGCGTGCTCGTCACCGGCATGGGCAAGTCGGGGATCATCTGCCGCAAGATCGCCTCGACGCTCTCGAGCACCGGCACGCCGGCCTTCTTCCTGCACCCGGCCGAAGCCACCCATGGCGACCTGGGGGCGCTGCGAGACGAGGATGTCGTGATTGCGATGTCGCGCAGCGGCGAGACCGAGGAAGTCATCCGGCTGCTCGAGTCGATTCGCCGCATCGGCGCGCGGCTGATCGCGATCACCGGCGAGCCGCGATCGACGCTCGGCCAGGCCGCCGACGTGACGCTCGATTGCGGCGTCGGCGAGGAAGCGTGTCCGTTCAATCTCGCCCCGACCGCGAGCACGACGGCCGCGCTCGCGCTCGGGGATGCCCTGGCGATGACGCTGCTGGTGCGGAAGGGCTTCCGCGAGGAGGATTTCGCGTCGCTTCATCCGGGCGGCCGGCTGGGGCGGCGTCTGATGCGGGTCGAGCAGGCGATGCACGCCGGCGAGGCCGCTCCCATCGTGGCGGTGTCGACGCGAATGCCCGACGTCTTTCACGAGATGTCCAGCAAGCGGCTCGGCATGACCTGCGTGGTCGGAGAAGACGGACGCCTGGCCGGCGTCTTCACCGACGGCGACCTGCGGCGCCTGCTCACCCGGACCTCAGAAGTGCTGACGTTGACCGCCGGCGAGGTGATGACGCGGAACCCGCTCACCATCGACCGGCGGCTGCTCGCGGTCGAAGCGCTGAAGATCATGGAAGCGCGCAAGGTCACCTCGGTGGTGGTCGTCGACGACAATCAGCGGGTCGAAGGAGTGGTGCACCTGCACGATCTGTGGCGCACTCAGATGGTATGAGCAAGGCGACGACCGGACTGACGATCGACGAGCGGGCGCAGCGCATCCGCCTGCTGCTGTTCGACGTCGACGGCGTGCTGACCGACGGCGTGATCGTGATGCACGCCGATGGCAGCGAATCGAAAGGCTTTCACATCAAGGACGGGGCGGCGATCGTCTGGGCCCAGCGGGCCGGCGTGCCGGTGGGCCTGCTGTCCGCGCGCGCGTCCGGTGCGACCACCCACCGCGCGGCGCAGCTGGCGATCCGGATCGTGCAGCAGGGAGTGACCAGCAAGCTGTCGCCTTCGAGCAGATCCTGAAGTCGTCCGGTCTCGCCGAGGAAGCCGTGTCATACATGGGAGACGACCTGCTCGACCTGCCGGTCCTCGATCGCGCGGGGCTGGCGGCGGCGCCCGCCGATGCCGCCCAGGAGGTCCGCCAGGCGGTGCACTGGGTGAGCGCGGCCCGCGGCGGCCGCGGCGCGGTCCGCGAACTGATCGAGCTGGTCCTGCGCGCGCAGGGACGATGGGACGGCATCGTCGCCGAACATTCGGAACGACAGTGATGGAAGGGTCGATCGCGTTTCTCGCCGTTCTGATCGCCCTGCTCGCCGGCCTGGCGATCGGCAAGGCGTGGGAGCGGTACAAACTGCACGATGGCCGCTGGATCGATCGCCGGCGCGGCCGCGAGTCGCCGCACTTCATCCTCGGACTGAACTTCCTGGTCGCCAACCAGATCGATCGCGCGATCGAGGAGTTGACCAAGGCCGCCGAGATCGCCGGCGATCCGCTGGAGATCCGCTTGATCCTCGGCAACCTGTATCGCGAGAAGGGCCAGGTCGGGCGGGCGATCCAGGAGCACCAGGCGCTGCTGCAGCGGCCGAACCTGCGCAAGCTCGAACACGCCAGCGTGATGCTGTGCCTCGGCCTCGACTACAAGGGCGGCGGCTTCGTCGACCGCGCCCTGTCCGCGTTCAACGACGTGCTGCGCCTCGACCCCGACAACGAGCACGCCCTGTCGAACCTCGAGAAGCTGTACGAAGAGCAGCACCAGTGGGACGACGCGTACACGACGCGGCAGAAGCTGGCGGCGCTGGACGGACCCGCGGCGCAGACCGGCCATCTCGGCATCCTCGGATTCCTGGAGAACGAGCTCGGCACGCTGGCGCTCAAGCGGAAGGACTACGAAGAAGCCGCGCGCCGGTTCGAAGCGGCGATCGAGCTCGATGCGACCAACACGCCGGCGCAATTGAACCTGGGGGATGTGCACCGGCAGCGCGGCGATGTCGCGGCCGCCGTGGCCGTCTGGGAACGCCTGGTGGAACGCTCGCCCGATCGGGCCTACCTCGCGTTCGCGCGGCTCGAGGATGCCTACCCGCAGCTCGGCGACGGCCAGCGCTTTCCCGACCTGTGCCGGCGGTTGATTGAGGGCAATCCGCAGGAATGGCGGGCCCGGCTGGCGCTGGCCCGTCACCTCGCGAGCCAGGGACAGCCGCGCGAAGCGCTCGATCTGCTGTTCGATGCGCTGGTCCAGAATCCACACGCGCTGTCGCTGCACCAGGCGATCTGGCAGATGTTGTCGCGGCTGCAGCTGCCGGCGGCGCTGGTGAGTCAGTACATCGATCTGACGCGAGGCGCCATCTTCTACGTGGATCCGCACATCTGCGTGCGCTGCCGCTATCGCAGCACCGAGCTGCTCTGGCAGTGCCCGAATTGCCACGATTGGAATACGTTCGTCGAGGAGCGGATCGCGCCGGCGAAGGATTCCGAGGCGAGCCTGACGTCGTGATCGCCGGCTGACGGCTCAGTGCTCCGTGACCGAGCTCAGACCGGTCGGATCCCGGGTCAGACCCCGCCGCGGTCAGACTCCGATAGACCCGCGCGATCTCCGCGTCCGTCTCCGCGAAGCCGTCGTCGGTGCGGATGACGTAATGGGCGCGCCGGACCTTCTCGTCGATCGGCGACTGGGCCGCGAGGCGGGCCCGCGCATCGGCCTCCGGCAACCCATCCCGCGCGACCAGCCGGCGTAACTGCTCCTCGGGACTGCAGGCCACCACGACCACCGCATCGAACTCGTGCTCGTGGCCCGTCTCGAACAGCAGCGGGATGTCGGCGATCGCCAGCGGCGTGCCGAGAGGCAGCTGCGCGAACCACTCGCGGATCCGGCGATAGACGTCCGGGTGCACGATCGCTTCGAGATCGGTCCGCGCGATCCGGTCGGCAAACACGATCTTCGCCAGCGCCGCGCGGTCGAGCGTGCCGTCGGCGCGTACGACCGCGGCCCCGAACCGGTGCGGCGACGGCGGCCAGTCCCGGCGAGCCGGGCGCGACCGCCAGGCGAGCGAGACGATCCGCATCGATGGTCGGAACTCCGAGCTCGGCGAACCGCGCGAGGCAGTACGACTTCCCCGTCGCGATTCCGCCGGTCAGCGCTACCTGCTGCACCGTCGCACTTCAGCGGCTAGAGGCGGGTCCGAGCCGCGGTGACGGTGTTCCTGAGCAGCATCGCGATGGTCAGCGGGCCGACACCGCCGGGGACGGGCGTGAGGGCCGACGCCACCTCGGCGACGTTCGGATGGACGTCCCCGACGACCACCGATCCCCGCCGCTCGAAATCGACGACCCGCGGCGACGTCTCGCCGAGGAGAGCAGCCGCGACGGCGCGGTCGGCGACGCGGTTCATGCCGACGTCGATCACGGTGGCGCCGGGCTTGACGAACTCACGGGTGATGAAGCCCGCCCGGCCGATCGCCGCCACCACGATGTCGGCTTCGGCCGTGACCGCGGCGAGCGATGCGGTCTTCGAGTGACAAATCGTCACCGTGGCGTCGCGCGACAGCAGCAGCTGGGCCATCGGCTTGCCCACGATATCGCTGCGGCCGACCACCACCGCGCGCGCTCCGGCGATCCGGATGCCGAAGTGATCCAGCATCACGATCACCCCGGACGGCGTGCAGGGCGCGAGATGGGCGCGCCCCTGGGCCAGCAGCCCGACGTTCACCGGGGTGAAGCCGTCGACGTCCTTCGACGCGTCGATGGCGTCGAACACGCGCTGCGCGGCATCGCGCCCCATCGCCGCCGGCAGCGGCGACTGCACCAGGATGCCGTCGTGCTCCCGGCTGGCGTTGAGGTCGCGCACCAGGGCCAGCAGATCGTCGATGGACGCGGTGGCCGGCAGCCGGAGCAGATCGACTCGCAGTCCCGATTCCGCACCCGAGCGGACCTTGTTGCGGACGTAGATCTCCGAGGCGGGATCTTCCCCGACCAGCACGATGCCGAGGCCGGGGGGCCGGCCGGCGGCGGTGGTGAACTCGCGCACCTCCGGCGCGACCGTCGCGCGAATCGCCGCCGCCACCGCAGCCCCGTCCAGAACCCGCGCCGCCATCGTCACCTCACTGCCGGACATTGTTTGATCCGCCGGCTGCACCCGGCGAGGGGGTCGACTCGCCGGCTGCGGCATCGAGCTCGCGCAGCTTGTCCAGATGACCGAGTACGACGAGATGGTCGCCGGCGCGCATCACCGCGTCCGGCGACGGATTGAACTCCATGCGGCCGTCGCTGCGCTGGATGCCGACCACCACCACGCCGAACCGCTGCCGCAGGTTGGCTTTGACGATCGACTGGCCGGCCAGCACCGACCCCTCGGCAATCTCCACCTGCTCCATATTGAGCTCGAGGTTTTCCGAGCTGGTGGCGATCTGCACGAAGTCGACGACGGCGGGCCGGAGCGCGGTCTGGGCGAGCTGCAGGCCGCCGATCTGATAGGGAGAGACCACCCGATCGGCCCCGGCGCGCACCAGCTTGCCCTTCGCGTCCTCGGTTTCGGCGCGGCCGATGATGTACAGATCGGGCCGCAGCAGCCGCGCCGTCAGGACCGCATAGACGTTCTCGGCGTCGGTGCTGACCGCGGCGATGAAGCCGCGGGCCCGATCGATCTGCACCCGTTTCAGGACCTGCTCGCTGCTGGCATCGGCTTCGACCGCGAGGAAGCCGGCGTCGACCGCCTGCTGCATCCGGTCCGAATCGCGTTCGATGATCACGAACGGGACGTTCTGGCGGACGAACTCCTGGGCGATGATCAGGCCCATCCGCCCGAAGCCGCAAATGATGAAATGGTTCGTGAGCTCGTCGAGCATGCGTTCACGCCGCCGCCGCACCCACCGGCTCTCGAGGTCCCCCTCGACCAGCCGGGCCATCACGAACGAGAAGCTGTAGAGCACGGTCGCGACGCCGACCGTGAGCACCACCATCGTGAAGAGCTCGCCGCGCCGGGAGAGCGGGTGCACTTCCCTGTAGCCGGCGGTGGTCACCGAAATGACCGTCATGTACAGAGCGTCCCAGACGTTCCACCCTTCGATCAGCATGTAGCCGACCGTGCCGAAGGTCACGACGCCGGCGAGCATGAGGAGCGAGCGCCGCAGCCGCGTGACCGCGACGCCCTCGTCCACGAAGCGCTGCTGGAGCGTCCGCGCCGCGCGTTTCGGCGCGGACGGAGCCGGTGCCCGGCCGGCCCCAGTCACGCGTCGATCCCGCGAGCTGGCGTCCGCCACGCCCTGGGCCTCAGCGAAGCGCCAGCTGGCTGTGTTTCCGCCCGTAGATGAAGTAGATGACCAGCCCCACCGCCAGCCACGCGATCAGCCGCAGCCAGTTGGTCCAGCCGAGCCCGTAGATCATCGCGCCGCAGGTCACGATTCCGGCAATCGCCACGAACGGCAGCGCCGGCACCGTGAACCCGCGCTCCAGATCCGGCCGTTTCAACCGCATCATCCAGACCGCGGCGCAGACCAGCATGAACGCGAACAGCGTCCCGATGCTGGTCATCTCGCCGACGATGTCCCCGGGAACGAACGCGCCGAAGACCGCGGTGAAGACGAAGAACAGCATGTTCGACTTGTAGGGGGTGCGATAGACCGGATGGACGTCCGAGAAGATCTTCGGCACCAGCCCATCCTTGCTCATCGAGTAGAACACCCGCGACTGCCCGAGCAGCATGACGAGGATGACCGACGAGAACCCGGCCAGAATCGCCACCGTGACCGCACGCGACAGCCATTCGTAACCCGGCATGTACTTCGAGATCGCGAATGCGACCGACGCTTCACGCCCGGTCGAACGGAAGTCTTCGACCGTCGCGACGCCGCTCAGCACGTAGGAGAACAGCACATAGAGGACCGTGCAGACGACCAGCGATCCCAGAATGCCGATCGGCATGTCCCGTTTCGGATTCTTGGCTTCCTGTGCCGCGGTCGAGACCGCGTCGAAGCCGATGTAGGCGAAGAACACCACCCCGGCGGCGCCCAGGATGCCCATGATGCCGCCATAGTTGTGAGTCACGCCGGTGGGCGTCACGTAGGTCGTCGGCGCCGGAATCATCGGCGTGTGGTTGGCCGGATTGATGAAGCCCCAGCCGATCCCGATCACCAGCAGCACGATGCTGACCTTGATGATGACGATGATGCCGTTGAGCATCGCCGATTCCTTGGTGCCGCGAATCAGCACCGCGGACAGGATCCCCAGGATGATCACCGCCGGGATGTTCATGATCCCGGAGGTCCCGGTCTCCGCCATGACCTCGAACGGCGAGTGCGACCATTGGTACGGTATGCGCAGGCCGAACCACTCGAGCACCCGGTTGAGATACTCACTCCACGCGATCGCCACGGTGGCGGCACCGACCGCGTACTCCAGCACGAGGTCCCAGCCGATGATCCAGGCCAGCAACTCCCCCATCGTCGCGTAGGAGTAGGTATAGGCGCTGCCGGCGACCGGGATCATCGAGGCGAACTCGGCGTAGCAGAGTCCGGCGAACGCGCAGCCGACCCCGGCCACGATGAACGCGAGCGTGACCGACGGGCCGGCGCGGTCCGCGATCGCGGCGGCGGTGCGGACGAACAGCCCGGCGCCGATGATCGCGCCGATCCCGAGCGCGACCAGCGCCCACGGCCCCAGCGTGCGTTTGAGCGTGCCCTCACCCGTTTGACGGGAGTCGGCGAGAAGGGCATCGATCGACTTGGTTCGAAACAGTGAGCCAGCCACTCTCTTATCCTCGCTGTCCTTCAGGCGTCAGCCCGGGGGTTGTGTGGGGGTTTTGCGATGAAATTATACGCAGGTATTCCCGAGTGCGGGCCTCGGAATCTCCGCCTGTGAGGACATCGCCGATCACGGCGACCGCGGCGGCCCCGGCGGCGATGACCGCGGCAGCGCGTTCCAGGGTGATGCCGCCGATGGCGACGATCGGCTTGCCGCGGTTCGCGGCCCGGCGCACCAGGCCGAGGCCGCGTGCTTCGTAGCCGGTGTCCTTGGTGGCGGTGCCGAAGATCGGTCCAACCGCAACATAGTCGGCGGGCGACGCCAGCGCCTCGTCGACCTGCGCCGGATCGTGCGTCGACAGACCGATCACGCCGGACCCGACGATCGCGCGGACCTCGGCCGGCGGCAGATCGTCCTGGCCGACGTGCACGCCCGCCGCCCCGGCCAGGCGCGCGATGTCGGCACGATCGTTGACGATCACCGCGGCGCCGAACCGCCGTGCCTCGTCGACGATGCCCGCCGCCAGATCCAGGAAAGCCGCGGACCCGCCCGATTTCACCCGGAGCTGCAGTACCCGGGCGCCGCCGCGGAAACAGGAAACGGCGATCGCGCGCGGGCTGAGGTCCCGGCTGCGGCAGATGTCGGCGTCGATGATGGG
The DNA here is from genome assembly GCA_963717745.1 of uncultured Acidobacteriota bacterium. Lineage (GTDB taxonomy): Bacteria > Acidobacteriota > Vicinamibacteria > Vicinamibacterales > 2-12-FULL-66-21 > JACCXG01. The sequence goes on along the minus strand of CAVQXJ010000025.1, from coordinate 175,918 downwards.
ATAGAAACGGCTGGCGGGATCAGCGAACAACGATCGGACCACTACACCGCCTCGGCGAGGCCGCCGCGCGCGGCCGGCTTCGGTTCCGCCAGGTACCGCTCCATGAACGACGTGCCCAGCCGGCCGGCGATGAAGTCGGGATCGCTCAGGATCCGGAGGTGCATCGGGATCGACGTCTTGATGCCCTCGATGACGGTCATCTCGAGGGTGCGCCGCATCCGGGCAATCGCCTCCTGGCGATCGCGGCCGTGCACGATGATCTTGGCAATCAGCGAATCGTAGTACGGCGAAATCGTGCACTCTGAATGCGCGAACGTATCGACCCGCACGCCGGGTCCGCCCGGCACGCTGAAGGCGTGAATCACCCCGGGCGAGGGCGCGAACGTGACCGGGTCCTCCGCGTTGACCCGGCACTCGATCGAATGCCCGGTGAACGTCACGTCACCCTGCTTGAACGAGAGCCGCTCGCCGGCCGCGATGCGGATCTGCTCCTTGACGATGTCGATGCCGGTGATGAATTCGGTGACCGGATGCTCGACCTGGACCCGGGTGTTCACTTCGAGGAAGAAGAAGTTGCCCTTGTCGTCGAGCAGGAACTCGAAGGTGCCGGCGTTGGTGTACTGGACCGCGCGCGCCGCGTCGACGACCGTGCTCCCCAGCTTGCGCCGCATCTTCTCGGTGACCGCCACCGACGGCCCCTCTTCGAGCAGCTTCTGATGGCGCCGCTGGATCGAGCACTCGCGCTCGCCGAGGTGGACGACCGCGCCGTGATGATCGCCGAGCACCTGGAACTCGATGTGACGCGGGTTCTCGACGTACTTCTCGATGTAGACGTCGCCGACGCCGAACGCGGCTTCCGCTTCGCGCTGGGCGGTCTTGAGCGCCTTCGACAGCTCCGACTGGGCGCGGATGACGCGCATCCCGCGGCCGCCGCCGCCGGCGACCGCCTTGATGATCACCGGGTAGCCGAGGTCGCGCGCGACTTTCTGGGCCTTGTCCTCGCTGTCGACCGGGCCCTCGCTCCCCGGCAGGATCGGCACGCCGGCCTTCCTCATGGCCCGCCGCGCCCGCGCCTTGTCGCCGAGCAGCCGGATCACGTTCGGCGTCGGACCGATGAACTTGATGTGGCAGGCCTCGCAGACCTCGGCGAGATACGCGCTCTCCGAGAGGAATCCGTAGCCGGGATGGATCGCGTCGGCGCCGGTGATCTCCGCGGCGCTCAGCACCGCCGGCACGCTCAGATAGCTGTCGGCGCTGCGCGCCGGGCCGATGCAGACGTCCTCGTCGGCGAACCGCACGTGCAGGGAGTTTTCGTCGGCCTCGGAGTAGACCGCCACGGTCTTGATCCCCAGCTCGCGACAGGCGCAGATCACCCGGAGGGCGATTTCTCCGCGGTTGGCGATCAGGATTTTCTTGAACATGCCGGCTAAGTCGTCTTGATCGCGAACAACCGTTCGCCGTATTGAACCGCCTTGCCGTTCTCGACGTAGGCGCTCACGATTTCCCCTTCGTACTCCGAAGTGATCTCGTTCATGAGCTTCATGGCCTCGATGATACAGAGCACCTGGTCCTTCTTGACCCGATCGCCGATGTCCACGAATGGCGGCGCGCTGGGCTCGGAGGATCGGTAAAAGGTCCCGACGATCGGCGACTTCACCACCGCGAGCTCGACCGTGTCGTCCCCTTCGAGCGTGGCCGCGGCCGGCGGCGCCGCGGCCACGGGCGGCGGCTGGTGCCACACGGGTCCCGGCGGCAGCGGCGCCGGCTGCGGCGCCGGCGTCAGGCCTGTTTGCACGTCGTGCGCCACACCGGTCAGGTTCTTCCGTACCCGAATCTTCAGCCCTTCACGTTCAAGCTCGAACTCCGCGAGATCGTGCTCGCGAACCAGTTCGAGAATCCGCTCGATGTCGTCGAAGTCCATCACTCTCCAGCCGAGCTACGCCCGCCGGCGCCGCTCCGTGTCCGCCCGCCGTCCGACACCGGATCTATCGGCACTCTGGTCAGCAGCTCGCACCCATCCTCGGTCACCACCACGTCGTCTTCGATCCGGACGCCGAGCGCACCCGGGAGGTAGGCGCCCGGCTCGACCGTGAACACCATGCCTGGCCGCAGCACCTCGTCGGTTGCCGCCGATCCGGGACGGGTAATCCTGGGCTCCTCGTGCACTTCCAGTCCCAGTCCGTGCCCGGTGCCATGCACGAACGCGTCGCCCAGCCCGCGGGCCGTCAGCACCCCGCGGGCCGCAGCGTCGACGGCGCTGGCCTGCACCCACGGACGCACCGCCGCGATCGCCGCGGCCTGAGCCGCCTTGACCGCCTCGAACGTCAGCAGGAACGCGTCCGTCGCCGGAGCCAGCTGAACCGTCCGCGTCAAATCCACGCAGTATCCGTCGTAGACACCCCCGAAGTCCAGCACGACGCTGTCGCCCGGCGTGAGCCGCCGGGGACCCGGATGAGCGTGGGGCAACGCGCTGTTCGGGCCGGACGCGACGATGGTGTCGAACGCCGGGCGCGAGAATCCCACCCCTCTCAGCAGCGCGTCGATCTCCGCGGCGACGCTCACCTCCTGACGGTCAGGCTCGACCAGGGCGAGAACCTCGGCAGCCACCTTCGATAACATCGCTCCGGCTCTGCGCAAAGTCGCCAGCTCCTCGGCATCCTTGATCATGCGCGCCCTTTCGACCACCTGCTCGGTCGGAACGAAGCGCACGGCGGGCCCGGCCCCGTCAGCCGGGCGGAGCAGCCCGTTCAGGCGATCGAAGCGGCTCAGCGTCATGACCGACGCTTCGACGCCGACGGCCCGGAGCTCATCGCGGGTGACGGCGCTGGCGGCCGCTTCTTCGAGGCTGCGGGGTGCCAGCTCGACCTGCAGCCAGGCCAACTCGCTGGAGGAGACCAACCGATCGCGCGTGCTGGTGATGTAGCGGCCGTCCACAATCAAAGCCGCCCGCGAACGCGCCAGGAGCAGCATGCCCATGCTCCCGCCAAACCCGGTCAAATAGCGCAGATTGGGCGGGTGCGAGACGATGAGCGCGTCGAGGCCCATCTCGGTGATGGTGCGCCTGACCACCGCCGCGCGCCGCGAATAGGACGGTTCTGCGCTGGTGTTGGCGGTCAAGTCGTGTGACGCCGCGCCGACGACCGGGCGGCCACGATCGCCGCAAGGAAATTTTCGAGGGGGGCCAGTGCGAGCTCGTCCGGATGCGGCGTTCTCGCCACTGCCACTGGCGCCGGATCGTCCGCGGGAAGACTGCTGACGGCAATCGGCTGGTGGCGCAATGGGGAGGCGGAGGTCGGCTGAGGCAGTGGCAGTGGCAGGGGATCCGGCACTGGCACCGGCACTGGCACTGGCACGACGGCTCGGCCACTGGCTCCAGCTGGGAGTTGGCGTATGACGCTGCGCTCTCCGCGCTCTCCGGCACGTCACCGGCGCGATGGTGAAGCTCGGCGAGTCCGCGGATGGCGGCAAGATTCTCGGGGGCGGCGCGCAGGACCTGCTCGAGTTGAGCCCGCGCCTCTTCGAAACGCCCGGTCTCGAGCAGCGCGCGGCCCAGGGTGACGCGGGCCGACAGGTAGGCGGGATGCCGCTGCAGTCCCGCTTCACAGATGGCAATCGCGTCCTCGAACTGTCCGCCGCGGCGATATTCCTCCGCGAGCGCGGCGAACGCGATCGACGCCGGATCCAGCTCGACCCGGCGTCTCAATTCCTCGATGCGAACGCTGTCGGCCATGCGGTGATCTGGCCGCAGTCTATCACCCGCGAATGGAGCGTCCGCCCGTCATTGCACAGTGACGCCCAGCGTGGCGGAGCCGGTTCGACCGAGGTCGTCGGTGACGGTCAGCGTCACGTTGAACGTGCCGGCCTGTGTGAAGCGGTGTGTCGTCTGCGCTCCGGACCCCGCGGTGCGATCGGCCGGGTCGCCGAAATCCCAGCTGTAGGCGACGATCTGACGGCCGGGGGCGGCCGTCGACGTCAAGGCGTTGAAGACCACGTTGGTGGTCCTGGTCGGCTCCTCCGGCGAGAACACGAAGTTCGCGGTCGGCGCGGCGCTCGGGACGACCGTGACCCCCTGGGATGTCTGGGCTGTACGGCCAAGGGCGTCGGCGACCGTCAGGGTGACGATGTAGGTGTCGGCGTTGGGGAAAGCATGGCTGACCGTCCGCCCCGACGCGGTCCCACCGTCGTCGAAATCCCAGGTGTAGGACACGATCGGATTGTTGGCCGGCGCGGTGCTGAGCGAGCCGTTGAACAGCACGGTCTGCCGCTCGCCCGGGTCGCTCGGAGCGAACGTGAACGCCGGCTGCAGGTTGCTCGGCACGACGATGGTGCCGCGCGGCACCAGCCGCAGCGACGCGAACCTCGTGGTGGAGTTGGCGAAATTCGAGCCGACCGGAGTAATCCCGATGTCCACGACTGTGAATTCGTCGACCGCCAGCCCCGATGGCCCCGCGGGGGACGTATAGACGAGCGTGGCGCGCCCGTCGGGCCCGGTGACCAGGTTTCGCGCCGACAGCGAGCCAAAATCGGTCGGGATGCCGTTCACGCGAATCTCCGCCCGGAGGGGCAGGTTGGGCATCGGTTCCCCATTCGGGCCTCGCGCGGTCGCGGTGACGCTGCTTTGTGAGGCACCGTCCTGGGTGATCACGTCCGGCGTGATGGTGATGGTAATCGCCGTGCCGAACTCGGAGGGCCCGGCCAGGTCGGGCGTCTCCTGTTTCTTCATCGTGCAAGCGGAAACGGCAACGAGCGCCACGAGGACACCGCGCCGAAGGAGGTGCTGAGTCATAGGTATATTCCCGGTGAGTCGGGGACGAGCGCTCATTGCGGATCGCCGAAGTTGCCGAACTCGACATTGATGCGACCAGTCACGCTGACTTCGTGGCCGGTCAGGTCGCGGCCGAAGAAGGTGATCTCGGCGATGCAACTGATGATGGCGCGATTGCGCGCCAGGGCCGCCAGCGGCGCTTCCTCCTTGGCGATGTGCCGCACCAGCGTGAAGCCGGCGTCGGTGGCTCCGGCGACGGTGACGGTGAATGCGCCGTCGAATCCATACGGGACGTCGACGCCCGGCGTGTTCCGACCGTCGGCCCGCAGGAACCGTACCCGGTATCGGTCGACAGTGATCGACTGATTCGGCGACGGCTGGGCCGGCGCGCCTGGCGGCCCGGCATCCTTCAGTCCCAGCTGAAAGGTAACGCGGCCGCTGTCACTGAAAATCGTCGGGACGTCGTCCACGACCGTAATGACGTCGGACTGCAGACCGGTGCTGAACTGGCCGGGCTGCGCGCCGGACACCGCCTCCAGTGCCTGGATGATCAAGAACGAGGTGCCGTTGCCTTCGCGCACCACGCCGCCGCACGACGCTGACGCCAGCGCCACCGCCACCAGTCCAAGACGGAAGATTCGTTGCGCCATCATCTGCTAGCCCTTCTGAATTCTCGGCGTAATGAAAATGAGGAGCTCGTCGCTGCTGTCGGTCTGGTTGTCCCGTTTGAACAGCCAGCCGAGGAACGGGATGCGGTGCAGGACGGGCGTCCGGTCCTGGACCGTGGATTCGCGGCTGACGAAGATGCCGCCCATGACCGTGGTCATCCCGTCGGACACCTGCACGCGGGTGATGGCGCGCTGGGTATTGATCGACGGAATGCCCTGCACCGGGGTACCCGGCGTGGCGTTCTCGAGCGTGATCTGCATGATCACGGTGTTGGCCGCGGTGATCTGCGGCGTCACTTTCAGCGTGAGCGCCGCATCCTTGAACGTCACCGTGATGGTGTTGTTGGCCTCGGTCTGCACCGGAATCTGCACGCCCTGGGTGATCTCCGCCTCGACGTTGTTCTGCGTCGTCACCCGCGGCGTGGAGAGGATGCGTCCCTTGCCCTGACGCTCCAGCGCCGAGAGCGCGACGTCGAGGTTGAACGCGCCGTTGATCGATCCCAGCGCCAGGCCCACCGCGCTCGATGCCGCCTCCGCCGCCAGGTTCACGGCGGTCCCGACGTCGTCGACCGGATTGGCGCGGGTGTCGCCGCTCTGGGCCGCGCCCTGTGACCCCACCCGCCCGCCGAGCGAGCCGTTGTTCGGGAACGTCAGGTTGGTGGTATTGCCGATCGTCGAGTTGGCGCGACCGTTGAAGCCCCACTGCACGCCGAGCGCGCGCGCGTAGTCGCGGGTCGTCGTGATGATTCGCGCCTCGATCTCCACCTGCGGTTCGGCGCGGTCAATGGTGCCGAGCAGCGACGAGACGGTGTCGAGACGCGCCGGAAGGTCGGTGATGATCAGCGTGTTGGTGCGGGCATCGATCTGGACGTTGCCGCGCGGGGAGAGCACCGAGCTCCTCACGAGCGGAGCGGCCTGATCCGCCTTCGCATAACTCAGCGCGTAGGTCCGGACGGCAAGCGCCCCGGCGTTCGCCGCCGACTGGGCCAGCTGGGTCCGCGCGTCCTGCTCGCGCCGCAGCGTCTCAATCTTGGCAATCCGGACGATGGTGCCGTCGACGGTGTAATCGAGCTGATTGCCGCCGAGGATCACCGAGAGCGCCTGATCCCACGGCACGTCGGTGAGCACGATGTCGACCGTGCCCTGGACGTCGGGATCGATGACCATGTTGAGGCCGCTGATCTCGGCGAATGTCCGCAGCACCGAGCGCAGATCGACGCCCTGGAAATCCATGCTGATCGGATGGCCGGTGTACTTCTTCTCCTGGCCGGTGGCGATCTGGTTCTCGTTCGGCTGCAGGATTGGTGACGTGGCGGGCGCCGGGGTGGTCGGAACCGGGGCCGGAGATTGAGAAGTGGCGGGCGCCGGGGCCGGCGGCTGCGCCTGCACCCCGACGGCGGGCGCTGGCGTGGCCGTGGCTCGAGCCGCGATGCCCGAGGTCTTCAACGCGGACATCGCGCCACTGCTAATCGTCGCGTCGGATGGCGGAGCCAGCGGCGCGCCGTTGACCAGGGCCTGCGCCAGCGTGATCGTCTCGCCGCCGAAGGCCGCCAGGGCCGCATCTTCCTTTGCGGCGGCGCTGCCCGAGGTGCCGGCGGGCGACGGCCGGTCGAACACCAGCGTGAGCTCGCGCTCGGTCGGCGAATTGCGGCGGACGGTGTAGGTCGCGGTGTCGGAAATCTCCATCACCACCCGGGTCACGAGCGGCGTGTTGTTGTTCAGCGCGACGCGGACCCGGCGCACCAGTTCGCCGTCGCCGGGGGTCGGACCCGGGGCGGCTGGCGACACGTTCGGAAAGTCGAGAATCACCCGCCGCGGCAGGTCGCGCGATTCGGTGACACCGGTCGGGGTGAGCCTGCCGTTGCCGGAGATCGTGACGATGGTCGATTTCCCGTTCCGGGTGGTGCGGACGCGCTCGATGGACGTGGCCATCGGCCCCGGCACCGCCGCCTCCTCCGCGACTCCAGCAGGGCCGGCGGTTTTGACCGGAGCGTCCGGCTTCTCTGCGGTCCGCACCGGTCCGATCGCCGCCTCGCGCGACGCGGGCACGACCGGCGGTGTCGCCGACGCGATCGGAGCCGCAGCCGCAGCGGACGCCGGACCTGCCCCGAGCGGGGTCGAGGGGCCGCTCAACTCCACCCTGATCGCGTTGCGGCTGCTTCGCACTTTGTATTCGGCGGCGCGCGCGAGAGAGATGCGAACCCGGGCCACCCCGAGGCCGTCCGGAGCTGTGGCCTGTTCGAGCCGGACCGCGGTGATCGGGCCTTTCGGATCCACCCGGGTCGTCGCCTCCGCCACGGCTACGTTCCGCAGGTCGACGAGCAGCGTCAACGCGTCAGGCCGGCTGACGCTATACGCCACCGGCTCGGTCGCCTCGATCACCACCGCCGCTCCCTGCGTCGTCACGCTCAGGAGGCGGATCGACGCGGATGCGGCCGTCAGCAGGATGCTGCCGGCGACCGCCGCGGATACGACCGTCGCGCCGGCGATGCCGAGCGTCGCGCGCCGGAGCGCGGTCGTGACTGCTGCTGCCTTGTACGCCATCATCGGTTGGGCTCTCTCGAGAAATAACGAGGTATCCGCCTCACCTTGCTACCGTCCGCCGTCGGCCGGTCGAACCGTCTTCCGGACTTCCTTCTGCTTCACCATGGAGAGTGGATCGTTCACATCCTCGGAGAACACGACGCTGTCGGCGGTGATCGCCTTGACCGTTCCGTCCATCAGCTTGTCGCCCGGTCGTATCGTGAAGGTCTTGGGCGCGGTGCCCTGGACCATGGCGATGAAGCCGGTGCGGTCGCGGATGATCCCCTTGACCGCGACTTCAGCGATCAGCAACCCCGCCAGGCCGGACGGACGGTTGGTCGCCGACCCGGGATCGCTGCCGCGAGACAGCAGGCTGATGAAGGGGTCACGCCGGCCCTCAGGGTTGTAGCTGTACGGGGGCGTCGGATCCGATGCTGGTGCCGAAGTGCCGGTGGTCGGGCTCGGACGGGCCGGCGCCTCCGGCTTCTGCTGTGCCGACAAGCCGGTAGACCACACACTGGCGCAGATGACCGCCGCGGCCATCATCCGGAACAGGCGAGTCATGAACGCGACCTCGACGACGGGGGCGAGTACGCTCATTTACCCAGTGACGGCTGCTTCGGAACCGTCCCTCCCTTACTGGCAATCGCACCTTCGAGCAGCACGAACGTCGTGGCCACGCACTCGGCGATGATGGTGCGGTTCGGCTCGACCGGCTGCTTCGCGCGGATCTTGATCTCGCTGATGTTGATGATGCGTGGGAACTTGCTGATCTGGTCGAAGAACGCGCCGAGGTTGTGATACGTCCCCTCCGCCTCCAACCGGTACGGAATTTCCGCATACATCTTCTGCTGAACCACCTTGCCTGGCTGGAAGCGCTGAATCGCCAGATTGGAGCGGGTGGCGAGCCCCTGGATGCGCCGGAGCGTGTCCGCGACGTCCTTCTCCTCGGGCAGCACCTGCCGCAGATTCTCCAGCCGGCTCTCGAGCTCGGTGACCTGCTCCCGGAAGCGCGGTAACTGCTTCTCGGCCGCGACGCCCTTGGCGATGTCGGCCTTCATCGCGACCAGGCGCGACTGCCGCATCTCGATATCGGTATTGAGCTCGGACACGTAGAAGTTCCAGAAGCCAAAGACCGCGCCCGCCGACACGAGCACGAATGCACCAATCTGCCAGTGGATGGGAAGTTTGCTGAGCGACAGTTCCATAGTCTCAGTCCTGATTGGTATCGGTGCCGCCGCGGCGCATCGTTAGCCTTCCGGCGGCCGGGCTCACGCTATTTGCCGCCGGCGCGCCCGGCCGGCGGCTTGACGGCGGCCTGCGGCACCGTCGGATCGACGAACTGCGCCTTGACCTGAAACCGAATGAGGTCGCCGGCCTTGGCGTCGGTCTGCACCTGGCTGTCGAGAATCTCCACCGGCTTCTTGAACCAGCGGGTCGACTCCAGGTTGGCGACGAAGTCGGAGACGGCGGTCAGCGAGTCGGTCATCCCGCCGATCGTGAAGTCCTGGCCGGTTTGCGCGAGATCGTTGAGCCACAACCGATCGGGCAGGCTCTTGCTGATCTCGTCCAGCACGTGGACCGGCGCGTACTGGCCGGTGCGCAGCTGCTCGATCAGCGTGACCCGCTGCTGCAGCAGCGCCTTCTGCGATTCGAACTTCCGCACCTGCTCGAGCACCGACCGGACCTGCCTGGTCTCGGCCTCCGCCACCAGCAGGTCCTCGTCCAGCTGCAGCGACTGGGTCCGCAGCGACCAGAACCACCAGCCGATCAGCCCGGCGGTGGCGAGCAGGATTATCGTCGCGCGCGATCGTCACCCTCTGGGCCGCCGGGATCAGCACCCGGCTCCGGGCGCGCTGGCGGTCGACAACGAGCAGGTTGATGCGAATCATCGGTCCGCCGCCCTTCGCAACGCCAGACCCACGGCGACCGCCACGGTCGGAGCAATGTCGCTCACCGCGTCCACGCCAAAGCGCTTGGCGTCGAACGCCACGGTCTTGAACGGATCGAACAGCTCGACCGGCGTCTCGAAGCGATCGGGCAGCATCTCCAGGAACCCTTCCTCCTTCGCCGCGCCGCCGCTGACGATGATGCGATCGATGCGATCGGAGGCGGCGGTGGCCTTGAAGAAGTCGAACGTCTTCTGGATCTCCAGCATGACGTTCTCGCTCACCGCGCGCAGCACGGGGCGCGCGTCCTCGAAGCTGACGCCGTCGACCGGCTCTCCGCGCTTCAGCCGGTCCGCGTCTTCGAACGGCAGGTTGAGCTCTTTCTGGAGCGCTTCGGTGTAGGCGTTGCCGCCGATCGAGATGTCGCGGGTGAACACCGACTGATCACCCATGAGGATGTTGATGTTGGTCGCGCTGGCGCCCGCGTTCAGCAGCACCACGACCTGGCCGGGCTCGATCCCGTAGTTCACTTCGAAGGCGTTCTGGAGGGCGAAGGCGTCGACGTCCACCACCACCGCGCTGCGTCCCGCCTGCTCGATCACCCCGGTGTAGTCGGCAATCTTCTCCTTCTTCGCCGCCACCAGGAGGACCTCCATCGTCGCCCTGCCGTTGGCCGCGTCGCCGGGATCGAGGATCTGATAGTCGAGGTTGACGTCCTGGATGTCGAACGGGATGTATTGCTCGGCCTCCCAGTGGATCGACTCCGCCAGCTCAGCGTCGGTCATGACCGGCAGGGTGATCTTCTTGACGATCACCGCGTTGCCCGACAGGGACGCGCAGACCTCTTTCGTCTGGATCTTGTTGATGTCGAACAGCCGCCGGATGGCGTCCGCCACGGCCGCGCTGTCGATGATGGCGCCGTCGACAATGCTGTCGGGCGGAATGGGCTCGGCGCCGAAGGCGGTGACCTTGTAGCCTTTGCCGGCTGGCTTCAGCTCGACCGCTTTGACCGCGCTCGAGCCGATGTCCAAACCGACCAGAGACTTCACTCTACGAAACACCGGCGTGTCCTATCTTGCTTGTAGGGCGGGGTCGAATCCCGCCGTGAGTCGCCGCAAGTCGTGCGCAATTACCGGGGACCTCCGCGGTAATTGCGCGTTCCGGCGGTAGCCTGGGGGCAAGTCGAGTGCCACCGCTGGTCCGATCCCAGTTTTCGGCTGTTTGCCGCGCTTTCGGTAATGGTGGGAGCCTGAAGACCCCGGAGACCGATCAACAATTTCGTACTTGGCGTACAGTTCTGTAACGCTAAATCTGCCACCTGCAGCGTATTCCTCCGTGTGCGGTCACAGCGGATCGGGTCCGCGCCGGCTTGACAGTTACGGTGATCGTCGTTATCCTCTTGGTTTGCCGTCCTTTGAAAGACGCTGACTGCCTGGCTGACTGCGCCGGTGGTGAGCACCCCGAGGTTCTCCGCTCCGTGATCGACGGGGGGCGGTTTCCGGAGCTTGGGACGAAGACGTCGGAAGGCCGAAAGGGATTACATGGGTTCGTTTGTTCCCACTGCTGGTAGCGTGGAACGGCAGTGGCACGTCATCGACGCCGAGGGGCAGGTCCTCGGACGCATTGCCAGCGACGCCGCACGGCTCCTGCAGGGCAAGCACAAGGCGGTCTACACCCCCTACATCGATACCGGCGACCACGTGGTCATCGTCAATGCCGCGAAGGTCCGTCTGACCGGCCGGAAAGAAGAACAGAAGCTGTATCGGTATCACAGCGGCTACGAGGGCGGGCTGCGTGAAGAGCGCGCCAAGGACCTTCGTCAGAAGAATCCGGTGCGCATGGTCGAGGAAGCAGTGCGCGGCATGCTGCCGAAAACCAAGCTCGGTGATGCGATGTGGCGCAAGTTGAAGGTGTACGTGAACGCGGACCATCCGCATCAGGCGCAGAAGCCCCGTTCCCGCACTCCCGTCACGAAAACGAGCAAGCAAGAGGTCGCATAAGTGGCAGTAGCAGGAGCTCAGTACTACGCAACCGGTCGCCGCAAGACGTCCACCGCCCGCGTATTCCTCCGGCCCGGCACGGGGGGCATCGTCATCAACCGCAAGCCGATCGAGCAGGCCTTCCCCACCGAGGCGTTGCGAACCCAGATCAAGCAGCCGCTCGCGATCACCGAGACCGCGGACAAGTTCGACATCCTGGCGACCATCGCCGGCGGCGGCGTCGCCGGACAGGCCGGCGCCCTGCGCCTCGGCATCGCCCGGGCGCTGGTCACGTTCAATCTCGAGCTCCGGCAGCGCCTGAAGAAGGCCGGCTTCCTGACCCGCGACGCGCGCATCAAGGAACGCAAGAAGTACGGACAGAAGGGGGCGCGCAAGCGCTTCCAGTTCAGCAAGAGATAGTGTTTCTTTGGAGGTAGCTTGAGCGGCATCGCGTTAAAGGATTTGCTCGAGGCAGGCGTCCACTTCGGACATCAGACCAAGCGCTGGAACCCGAAGATGAAGGCCTATATCTTCGGTGAGCGGAACGGGATCTACATCATCGATCTGGCGAAGACGGCCAGGCTGTTCCGCGAGGCGGAACAGTTCGCGACCAACCTCGCCGCCGAGGGCAAGACCGTGCTGTTCGTCGGCACCAAGCGCCAGGCCCAGGACGCCATCGCCGAAGAGGCGCAGCGTAGCGGGATGTTCTTCGTGAATCAGCGATGGCTCGGCGGTCTGCTGACCAACTTCACGACCATCCAGCGCAGTCTCGCCCGGTTGCGCGACCTCGAAGCCATGGAGACCGACGGCCGCTACGAGACCCTCTCCAAGAAGGAGATCGCGCAGCTCGAGAAGGAGAAGCGCAAGCTCCAGAAGAATCTCGAGGGCATCCGCAACATGTCGCGCCTGCCCGACGCGCTGTTCGTGGTCGACACCCGCAAAGAGAAGATCGCCGTGGACGAGGCTCGCAAGCTCAAGATCCCGGTCATCGGCGTGGTCGACACCAACTGCGACCCTGACGAAGTCGACTACGTCATCCCCGGCAACGACGACGCGCTGCGGGCGATCCGGCTGTTCGCCTCGCGCATCGCCGACGCGGTGCTCTCCGGCCGCGGCGCCCGCGAGTCGGCCCACGCCGACGATGGCGGCGAGGGCGAGGGCGACGATCGGGGCGGCCGCAGGCCGCCCAGGCCGGCTCCCCGTCAGCCGCGCTCCGAGCAGGCCTCTCCCGCGTCCGTGTAAGGGGCTCGACTCCAGACCCGATTGACGCCGGCCTGATTCACGGGCCGGCGTTGTTACGTACGCCGGTCCGCGTCCCGACCCGCCGGGCCGCCGCGGCATCCGGTTGACCGATTCGTGAACTGACAGCAGGAGCAACAGCGACATGGCAGAGATCACGGCAGCAATAGTCAAGAAACTGCGCGACATCACCGGCGCCGGCATGATGGAGTGCAAGGCGGCACTGACCGAGGCCAACGGGGACATCGAGGCCGCGACGACGATTCTCCGGAAGCGCGGGCTGGCGCAGGCCACCAAGAAGGCCGGCCGATCGACCAACGAAGGGTTGATCGGCCACTACATCCACATGGGCGGCAAGATCGGCGTGCTGGTGGAAGTGAACTGCGAGTCGGACTTCGTGGCGCGCACCGAGGATTTCCAGAACCTCGCCCGCGAGATTGCGATGCACATCGCCGCCGCCAGCCCCCAGTACGTGAAGCGCGACGACGTGCCCCCCGACGTCATCGAGCGTGAGAAGGACATCTATCGCGGCCAGATGGCCGGCCAGAACAAGCCGCCTGCGGTGATCGACAAGATCGTCGAGGGCAAGCTCGGAAGCTTCTACGAGCAGGTCTGTCTGCTCGATCAGCCGTCGATCCGCGACCCCAAGCTCACCATCGGCCAGGCGGTGCAGGCGGCGATCGCCAAGCTGGGGGAGAACATCTCGGTCGCGCGCTTCGTCCGCTTCAAGCTGGGCGAAACTGCCTGAACCCGCTGACCGCGATCCGCGGACCGCCGTCCGGCAATCCCGAATCAGGCTCTCGACGAGCATCGAGGATTCGCGGACCGCGGCCCGCGGACGCGAACAGCGAAGCTCCGAATATAATCGTCCGGATATGCCAGACCCCGCGTACCGCCGTGTGCTCCTCAAGCTCTCCGGTGAAGCCTTGATGGGCGAACAGGCGTTCGGTATCGACCCCGCCATCACCACGCAGATCGCCAAGGACATCGCCGAAATCCAGGGTCTCGGTGTGCAGACCGCGGTCGTCATCGGCGGCGGCAACCTGTTCCGCGGGCTGGCGGCCAGCGCGAAGGGCATGGATCGCGCGACCGCCGACTACATGGGCATGCTCGCAACCGTGATCAACGCGCTGGCGTTGCAGGACGCGCTCGAGCATCAGGGCGTGCTGACGCGGGTCGCCAGCGCGATTGAGATGCGCGCGGTCGCCGAGCCCTTCATCCGGCGGCGGGCGGTGCGCCATCTCGAGAAGGGGCGGGTGGTCGTCTTCGCGGCAGGCACCGGCAACCCCTACTTCACCACCGACACCGCGGCGGCCCTGCGAGCGATGGAGATCAAGGCTGACGTCATCCTCAAGGGCACCAAGGTCGACGGCATCTACACCGCCGACCCGGCGCTCGACAAGACCGCGACGAAGTACGACGACATCTCCTACATGACGGTGCTCGAGCGCCGTCTCAAAGTGATGGACGCCACCGCCATCTCGCTCTGCATGGACAACAAGCTCCCGATCGTGGTGTTCAATCTACGAACGGCGGGCAACGTCCGTCGCGTCATCATGGGCGACCCGGTTGGGACGACGGTGCGAGCCTGAATCCCATTGCCAAAAATGCCAAGAGTGCCAAAAATGCCACAACTTGGGGGCAGGTCCGAGCGTCCGGACAGTAGCCGCGAGCCACCTCCAAATTTTGGCAATCTTGGCAGTCTTGGCATTTTTGGCATTCCCCTGAGTGAGGAGTTATGGACGTCAGTGATCTGAAGGAACTGGCAGCGGAAGTGAAGAAGCGGATGGACACGCAGCTCGATCACGTGCGGCGCGAGTTCGGCGGCGTGCGCACCGGCCGGGCGTCGGTCACCATCCTCGACACCGTGCACGTCGAAGCCTACGGCTCCCACATGCCGCTCAATCAGGTGGCGTCGCTCTCGATTCCCGAGCCCACGCTGATCGTCGCGCAGCCGTTCGATCCCTCGCTGATGGGGGCGATCGAGAAGGCGATTCGCAGCTCGAACCTCGGCCTGAATCCCACCAACGACGGCAAGGTGGTGCGGATCCCGATTCCCTCGCTGACCGAGGAACGGCGCAAGGAGCTGTCGAAGCTGGTGCACAAGTACGCCGAGGAAGGACGCAACGGCGTCCGGCAGGTGCGGCGCGACGCCAACGATCGGCTCAAGAAGCTGCTCAAAGATCACCAGATCTCGGAAGACGACGAGCGGCGGGGTCTCGAAGACGTCCAGAAGATCACCGATCAGCACGTGACGATGATCGACGAGCTGCAGAAGAAGAAGGACGGCGAGCTGCTGGGCAAGTAGTGTCGTATTTCACGCACCTCGAATGCAGCGCTCCCTGCGGAGCGGACCACTACGATCCACGGCGCGAGCAGCATCTGTGCACCTGCGGCGCGCCTTTGCTCGCCCGCTACGATCTCGACGCGGCCCGCGCCTGGCAGAAGGGCACGCTCACCGGCCGCGTCCCGAACATGTGGCGCTACCGCGAGCTGATGCCGCTGTTCGACGGGGAGTCGCCGATCACCCTCGGGGAAGGATGGACGCCGCTGATCCATGCGACGCGGATCGGCGCCGACCTGGGGCTCTCCCGGGTGTTCGTCAAGGACGAATCGCTCAACCCGACCAATTCATTCAAGGCGCGGGGGCTCTCGGCCGCGGTGACCCGGGCCGCGCGTCTCGGCGCACGCGTCCTCTCGGTCCCGTCGGCGGGGAACGCCGCCAACTGCGCTGGCCGCCTATGCGGCCGCCGCCGGCATCCCGGCGAAGGTCTTCATGCCCCGCGATGTGAAGGTCCCCTTCATCCGCGAGTCCGAGCTGTACGGCGCCGAAGTCACGCTGGTGGACGGCCTGATTACCGACGCCGGCCGCATCGCCGCTGAAACGGGCAAGACCGCTCGGGTGGTACGACGTCTCGACCCTCAAGGAGCCGTACCGGATCGAGGGCAAAAAGACGATGGCCTACGAGCTCGGGGAGCAGCTCGACTGGCGGCTGCCCGACTGGATCATCTATCCGACCGGCGGCGGCACCGGCATGGTCGGCATGTGGAAAGCGTTCGACGAGCTCGAGCGGATCGGATGGCTCGCGCCGCAGCGCCGCCCGCGGATGATTTCTGTGCAGGCGGAACACTGCGCGCCGATCGTGCGCGCCTTCGAGCAGGGGGCCGAACGGTCCGATCCGTGGGTTGGCGCCCGGACCATCGCCGATGGGCTGCGGGTCCCGAAGGCGGTCGGAGATTTCCTGGTGCTGCGGGCGGTGCGCGAGAGCGGCGGCACCGCGCTGGCGGTGACCGACGCGGAAATGGTCGCCGCGATGCGCGAGCTCGGCAGCCGCGAAGGCATCAGCGCGGCGCCGGAAGGCGGCGCCGCGCTGCAGGCGCTCAAGCGCCTGGTGGCCGACGGGCAGGTCGGGGCCGGCGACACCGTGGTGCTCTTCAACACCGGCGGCGCCCTGAAATATCTCGACGTGCTGTCGTAGATTTCCGGGCGATGGGTTGGCGCGGTTCGGAGCGAGCGGATACACTGACCAGGTTGCATGGAAGCGTTGATCGATCTCTTTATCCACTTCGACACCTATCTCGAGCAGTTCGTCCAGACCTACGGGGTCTGGGTGTACGGGGCGCTCTTCCTGATCATCTTCGCGGAGACCGGGCTGGTCGTGACGCCGTTCCTGCCCGGTGACTCGCTGCTGTTCGCGGCGGGAGCGCTGGCGGCGACCGGGGCGTTCAATATCTGGATCCTCGTGCCGCTGCTGATCGTGGCGGCGATCCTCGGGGACGCGGTCAACTACGCCGTCGGCGACGCGGTCGGGCCTCGCATCTTCACTTCGGTCGATCGCACCAGCTTCTGGCAGCGGCTCCTCAACCGCGATCACCTGAACAAGGCCCACGCGTTCTTCGAGAAGTACGGCGGCAAAGCGATCATCCTGGGCCGCTTCGTCCCGATCGTCAGGACCTTCGTCCCGTTCGTGGCCGGCGCCGGCACCATGACCTACTCCACCTTCGCGTTCTACAACATCACCGGCGGTATCATCTGGGTCGGCATCTGCACCCTGTTCGGATACGCGTTCGGCAACGTCCCGGTGGTGCGCGAGAATTTCACGCTGGTGGCACTCGGGATCGTGTTCGTGTCGGTGCTGCCGATTCTGGTGGAGTTCCTGCGCCACCAACGAAGTTCGGCGGCCTGATGGTCGATGAGGTTGACGTCTACCGCGGGGAAGAGCTGGTGCTCCAACGGGCGGTGCTGCGCCAGTTGCGCATCGCGCCCGACGGCACCGTCGCCGGCCAGATTCGCGCCGAGTCGTCCGCCGGCGACATGGACCTGATGCCGGCCCAGAGCGAGGGTCTGCACTTCGTGCTGCCGGACGGCCGGGTGATCGAGTTCCGGATCTATCAGGCCGCGACCAACAGCGGCGGCTGGGCCAAGCTGAATGGCCGCGTCGTGCCCTCGTCCAAGGGCGCCGGCCGGTGATCCCCCCGCCTTCGCGCTTCTGCGCGGCGGCCCTGAGCGCGTTGCCGCACCCGAAGGGTGCGTGCTAGAATTCTGAGTTCCTGTCGCGCGAGAACAGGCGCAGAGCCTGGCTCCGCGAGCGGAGAGACCAACCACATCGGGGCGGCTAGCTCAGCTGG
This sequence comes from uncultured Acidobacteriota bacterium, assembly GCA_963717745.1. Taxonomy (GTDB): domain Bacteria; phylum Acidobacteriota; class Vicinamibacteria; order Vicinamibacterales; family 2-12-FULL-66-21; genus JACCXG01. The sequence continues at coordinate 158,226 of CAVQXJ010000025.1, read as the reverse complement.
GAGAGCGCTGCGTTCGCAACGCAGAGGTCGGGAGTTCGATCCTCCTGCCGTCCACCACCCCTCGCTCGCCTGCATTCATGAGCGAGCTGCGGGTGGCAAGCCAACCTTCGCTCTCGATCGCAGGCGAAGGGCACCCGCATCATCAAGCGAGCTCGTTCAGCGATACGCGAAGAGTGTCCACCATAGCGGCGCCGTCAGCTCCAGCCGCCGCGACGGTGGACCGGCTCGCTTTTCGGGCGAAGCTAAAGGTGGGCGCAGGGCCTCCGGCGGGTTCAGCGCGGCTTCAGGATCAGATTCTCGAGGTAGTGGATCTCGTGCTCGTCGACCGGGCTCAACCCGCGCGGACCGGCGCGGTTGACGGTGCTCGCGCACCGGATATTCGGCTCGGCATCTGTCGGTCATTCTCGAACGTCCTGACCGTCCGCCGCGTGCACGGCGCGGCACGCCATTCATCCCAACGTTCACGGCACTCCGTTCGTGGCCGGTCCCTGGGACGCTACAATGGACGCGGCTGCGAGGGTTGGAAGGATTCGATGATCTGGTTCTTTGCGCGAGGCAACGAAGCAGTGCGGGTGGAAACGCGGTTCGACAACGCATCCCGCGAATACGTCCTCGAAATCGACTGGGCAAATCGTCCGTTGGAGATCGAACGCTTTCGCGATCATGCGGCCTTCGAGGCGCGCGTGGCCGACATCGAGGCACGTCTCCAGGCGGAGTCGTGGGCGCAGGTTGGCGGGCCCGAGATCCTGCCGGACGGCTGGCGCGGTCCCTTCACGAACTAGCGCGACCTGAAGAGCTGCCATGGCGACCGGGATCGTGAGGTCTCGCGAGTTCCGGTCACGGCCGATCACCCGATCACGAATTCGTCGAGTCGCTTACGCTCTGGTTACCTGGGCCGTTCGGGACAGGCCATCGAAACCCCCCTCAACTCCTACACTGGTAGCACCTTAACGGCACTCCAGATTCTGTCCGGGATGGAGCGGCCGTTGCACTCGCGGCAGTGAACCCCGCACATGCCTCCTTCCTCATCAAACGCAACGGCGCAGGCCGGTTCGACGTCGTCCTCTGGCTTCGCCGATGGGCTCGGCCGGCGGATACTCGCGTTCGATCGCGAAGAGGGCGCGATGCTCGAGCGGCTGGTGCTCCGTCCGGAACTCGGCGCGTTCGAGGCGGGCCTGCGTGAACGGATCGAGCGGCTGGCCGGGCTCGAGGACGAGCGCCTCGCCCGCCCGCGCAGCCTCGAACGTGAATCCACCGGCCTCGTCGTCGTATCCGAGTTCGTCCCGGGCAGCCGCCTCTCGGATCTCCTCGACACGTCGGCCGATCTCCGGCACGTCCCTGGCGTGGACGCGGCGCTGGGCTTTCTCCTGGACGTGCTGCCGGCATTGTGCGGCCTGCACGCGGGGGTCGGCTTTGCGCACGGCACCATCACGCCCGCGCGCACAGTGCTCACGCCAGCCGGACAGATCGTGCTGCTCGACGGCATCTATGGCGAGGCGCTGACGCATCTCCGTTATGGCCGGCGCAAGCTTTGGGAGGAATTCGGCGTAGCGGCTGCCGACAACATTCAGGGGGCGCCCCGCCTCGATGCCGCGGCTGACATCGCGCAGGCGGCGCTTGCCGCGCTGATGCTCGTGCTTGGTCGCCCGCTCCGGACCAACGAGTACATGACCGGTTTGTCCGGACTCGTTCAGGAGGTGGTCGAGGTTGCGCAGATTCGCAGCTCGGCTGCCTTCGCCGACGCCGCCCAGGACTTCTTCAACCGCGCACTCGCACTCGACTCGAGCCTTCCTTACTCGTCAACAGACGATGCCCTCTTCGAGGTGCGCCAGCTCGCGAGCGAGCTTGGCGTGCAGGTCTGCCGCCGGGCGCTGGTGGATTTCATCGAACAGATGGAGTCGCCGCAGCTCTCCGTGGTGGATCCCGCCGACGACGACGATCTGGCGCAGGCAATCGAGAGCTTTAGTCTTCAGGATCGGAGACCTCCCGGATGTCGAGGCGCTGATGTCGAGGCGGCTGACGTCGAGTTGACCGACGGTGCGGACGCGGAACTGAATCTCGACGATCTCGTTGCAGACGAGCCGTACGAGGTGCTCATCGATCAGCCGGTGGAGCTCTACGAAGTGCCCGCGCCGCACGGAAGCGACGACGAGCCGGTCGACTGGATTCAGGTTGCAGCGGCGTCCGGAGTTGAGACCGTCACCGATCACGCCGCGATTCTTCAACCCGTGATAGGGCCGGCGTCGATCGACGATGGCGGAGAGGATCCAATCCCGCTCGAGACGACGAGTACCGCCGAGGTTTCCGCTCTGGAGGATTCCGAACCCGAGATCGAAGCGGTCGACCTGTCGCCGCCTGAAGAAACGACGGAACCGCAGGCCGTCGAGACGGCGCCTTCAGACGGGGTTTCGGCAGTGGTCGAGATCGCCGCCGTGCGCGCTCGACGCGCGAAGCGGCCGACGCGCTCGGCCCGGGCACGCAAGGACAAGTTGCGCTCGGTGTCGGAGTCCGACGCGCCGGCTGTGGTCACGGCGCAGCCGCCGGATCCGGTTCCCGCGCCGGTGCCGGAGGTCAAGAAACCCGCGGCAACCCCGTGGCTGGTCTCTCCCGATCGGGCGGCCTCGTACGAACCGACGGTGTCGATCGTGCCGGTATTCGGCGGCGCGGATCCGAAAAGCTCGCCAGCAGCCGCCCCGGTTCCGGTGAACGTCTTTGCGTCGGCGCCATCCCCTGTCACGCCGTTCCCGACTCCGCCACTCGTACCGCTTTACACGGCGCCGCCGCCTCCGGTCTCGGTCTACACGCCGCCGGCGCCCACAGTCAGCGCGGTCGCGGTCGAAGCCGGATTCTCCCGGTCGGTCGGCTCGATCGCACCGAGCTACACCCCGCCGCCCCCGTGGACACCGTCGCCGGTCACCATCAACGCGGCTGACCCGATACCGCTGCTGACGACGGCCAAGCTCAAGGAGCAGCCGGCCCGCCCTCGAGGCACCCGCGCGCCCGAGCCCAGCATCGAGATCTATTCCCCGGCTCCCTCTTCCACGGAAGAGATCGAGCCGACCGCTTTCCCGTGGAAGCTGGCAGCCGTTGCGGTGGCGATCATGGTGGTGGCGATTGTCGGCGGCCGTGTGTATCTGCCCGCGAAAGGCGTGCCCACAGACGACGCGGCAGCGACCAGTTCCAACCGGGGAACGGCGACCGTCCCACCGCCGGCCGCTCAGGCGCAACCCGCGGCCAGCGCGCCGGTCAGCGTCGTCGCGAACGCCGGCCGGCTCGAGATCGAAACGCAGCCGGCGGGAGCGCGCATCCTCATCGATGGCAAGCCAGCGGGGGAATCGCCGGTGGCGCTCGACGGGATCGCGGCGGGCCGGCACGCCGTCACGTTCATCTCGTCGTCCGGTTCCGTGAAGCGCACGATCCGGATCGAGGCCGGCCGCACCACCAAGCTCGACGTGCCGATCTTCTCCGGCTGGGTCGGGATCTACGCCCCGTTCGTCGTCGACGTCGTCGAGGGCGGGCGCGTGATCGGCAGCACCGAACAGCCGCGGATCATGCTCAGCCCGGGTCGGCATGACCTGACGCTGGTGAATCGGGACCTCGAGTACTCGTCCGCGCAAACGGTCGACATCGAGCCGGGCGAGGTGAAGTCGGTCAGTATCGATCCCCGCGGCCTCGTCAACCTCAACGCCACGCCCTGGGCGGAAGTCTGGGTCGAGGGACGCAAGGTTGGCGATACGCCGCTCGCGAACCTCCAACTCACACTCGGTGTGCGCGAGATTACCTTCCGTCATCCGCAGCTTGGCGAACGACGTGTGACCGTCACGGTGAAGGGCAAAGCCCCCGTTGCCGTGAGCGTCGACATGAGCAAGCCATAACAGTTCGGTAATCGAGCACCGATTTTTGGGTGCGAGACCCACCCGACTTTCAAAGTTTTCAACAGCTATTCTCGTATCTTCCGTATATTTCTGTGAGATGACGCTGGCACTCCCTTTGCCATGTAGCTGCTGGTTCCGTAATCACAGCGAGGCAAGATTATGTGGAGTTGGATCGCGTGCTATGTCCACGGGCATGACTACAGCGTCGGCTGCAAAGGCGGAGCGATGTTCCTGCGCTGCGTTCTGTGCGGAAAGCGCTCACACGGCTGGCTTGTCCATCGGCACGACCAGGCATCTGGCTGATCGAACCGGTGGTCCGCAGTTGACCCCATCCCGCTGCCCTGCTGACAATACGGCCGTGGCACCCTGCGCCCGATCCAGCAGTACGGCGACGAGCCACCGTGCTGTCCCGGCCACATTGGTGACGGCGTCCGAGCTTTCCACACTGCTTCGCCAGCTCGGCGCCTATGCCGAGATTCGCGGCGAGTCGCATGACGCGACCGCCTGGCGCCGTCTCGCGTCCGATCTCGCCCGGCTTGGCGCTCCCGAACTAGCGCGGCTGACCGATCTCAGTCCGGCGAAACGCTGTCGCGGAGCTGGCGAATCTTCCTGCTTCACTCCACCAGACGCTCCGGGGCATCATCATCGATGGCCCTGCACTGATGGATTCCGCCCCCCTGTCTCCATTCCCTGGCTCCTCCGGCGTCTCGTCGAGCTCCGCAGCATCGACGCGGACGGGGCCGCGGCGCTTGCCCGGAACGGGATCGTCACACTCAGCGACCTCCAGACGGCGCTCACGGACGGCCGCGTAAGCAAGCAGCTTCCTGGTCTGGAGGTCGTGCTGCGGCGTGGTGCTGCCGGGTTGGAGACGGAGCACGCGCGGCAGCCGCTCGGCCGCGCTGTCGACTTCACAGACAACCTGATTCTGCTGATCGCGGCGGCGTGCCCCGAGATCGAGGGCCTCGTCGTCGCCGGCGATGTGCGCCGGTTCGAGCCGATGGTCGAGACGCTGGTCATCGTCGGCACCGCGCCGGATCCGCCGGCCACGCTGCAGCGGATTTGCGACATTCCCATGATCCAGTGCGCGGTCCATCAAACCGGCCGTCGGGTGCTGCTCCGCTATCAGCAGGCCGAGGTCGACGTCCGCATCGTGGCGCGCGACGAGTACGGATCGGCGCTTCACCTGGCCACGGGATCGGCCGCACACGTCGCGGCGGTCCGCGCGAAGCACGGCGCGACGCGGGTCTGCGCGCGTGAGGAGGAGGTCTACTCACAGGCCGGCCTTGCGTGGATCGCACCGGAGCTGCGGCACGCGAACGGCGAGATCGAAGCTGCCGCATCGGGTGCGCTGCCGCGGCTGGTGTCGCGGGAGGACGTGCGCGGCGATCTGCACATGCACACCACCTACAGCGACGGCCGCGACGCGCTGCCGGCCATGGTGCGCACCGCCGCGGCGCTCGGCTACGAATACATCGCCATCACCGACCACTCGACACGGGCGGCCGCGTCGCGAACGGTGACGCTCGACGCGCTCGAGCGTCAGCGCGACGACATCGCGCGGCTGCGCGAGCGCACACCGGGAATGGCGATTCTCCACGGTATCGAAGTCGACATCCTCCCGGACGGCCGCCTGGATTTTGCCGACGACGTGCTCGCGTCGCTGGACATCGTGCTGGCCTCATTGCACGACCACGCCGGGCACGATGCGCAGCGCCTGACGCGCCGCTGCCTCGCCGCGATCGCTCACCCGCTGGTCAACGTCATCACGCACCCGGCCAATCGCCTGGTGGGCCGCCACGGCGGCTACGATCTCGACTTCCCCGCCATTTTCGCCGCCGCCGCCGAAACCGGCACCGCGCTCGAGATTGACGGCGCGCCGAGCCATCTCGACATGGACGGCGAGCGTGCACGCGCGGCAGTCGCCGCCGGTGTCACGGTCACGATCGACAGTGATTGCCACAAGGCGGCCCTGCTCGATCGCCAGATGCGGCTCGGGGTTGGGACCGCCCGCCGGGGCTGGGTCGAGCCACGGCACGTCCTGAACACCCGCCCGCTGCCGGAAGTCCGGGCGTTCATCGCCGCCAAGCGGGGCCTGCGACGGTAGTACACTGCCGGTCTGGACCCGAAGTCATTACCCCATACAGATATATGCAGTCCCGCGCGAACGTGTTCAGATCACGCAAACGGCTGTCGGCAGCGGCGGCGCTGCTCCTGATGTCGATTACCGCCTCAGCAGCAGCGCAGAGCGCGCCGCCGGCCCAGAACGTGCCGACGCCGGAGGTCCGGCCGCCGGCCGCCGACGTCGCCGCGGCGCTCCAGCGCAAGTACGACTCGATCAAGGACTTCTCCGCGGCCTTCACGCAGACCTACGAGGGCGGCGTGCTGCGGCGGAAAGCGTCGGAGAGCGGCCTGGTCTACGTGAAGAAGCCCGGCAAGATGCGGTGGGACTACACCTCGCCCGAGAAGAAGCTGTTCGTATCCGACGGCCGCACCATGTTCCTGTATTTCCCCGCCGACCGGCAGGTCATGAAGAACCCGGTGCCGGACCAGGATCAGGCCACCAGCGCCGTCCTGTTCTTGATGGGAAAAGGGGACATCGTCAGGGATTTCAACATCCGCTGGGGCGAGGGGGGCAGCGACACCGTCTATCGGCTGCGCCTGGACCCGAAGACCCGACAGACGGAGTACGACTGGCTCGAAGTGGCGGCCGACCGCCGCACGCTGCAGATTGTGGGCCTCACGGCCGCGGATGCCCAGGGTGGCCGATCGTCGTTCGCCTTCAGCAATTTCAAGGAAAACGCCGGACTAGCCGATAAGATGTTCCAGTTCACCATCCCGCGGGGCACCGAGGTCATCAGCAGTGGCAAGACCCCCTGACGCACGGCCTGCGTTGATCGTCGTCCTGGCCGCCGGCCTGTTCTGTGCCGCCTGCGCCAGCGGCAGCGCCATGCGTCTGGCCGAGCAGGCGGAGCGGCGGTCGGACTTCGACCGCGCCGTCGTCGAATACACCAACGCCCTGCGCCGGAATCCTGACAATCGCGCGGCCCGGATGTCGCTCGACCGGGTCAGGATTCGCGCCTCCGAAGAACACTACATGCGGGGGCGCCGGCTGTCGGCGTCGGAGCGCTATCAGGAAGCGGCGGTCGAGCTGCAGCTCGCCACCGAGCTCAACCCCACCAACGCGACAGCGGAGTCGGAGCTGCGGGAGGTTCGGCACCGGCTGCGAACCAAGGTCGCGATCGAGCGCGGCGACAAGACCGAGCTGCAGGCGCTGATCGAACGCTCGCGGGCGCTGGGGCCAATCGGCTTCGAGCTGCCGGATGGCCCGAAGCTGCCCGATTCCATGACGTTCAGTGTCGGCAGCCGGCTGGTGTTCCAGGCGCTGGCGAAGTGGGCCAACCTGAACGTGGTGTTCGATCCCGCCTTCCGCGACGAACGCGTGACCGCCGACTTCCGGAACACCACCCTCGCGACCGCGCTGGCGTCGCTGACCGCGACGACGCGGACCTTCTATCGCGTGACCGCGCCTCGGACCATCACCATCGTTCCGGACACCCCGGCGAAGCGCCGCGAGTACGAAGAACAGATCGTCCAGACCTTCTACGTCAGCAACGCGGACCTCAAGGAAGTCATCGACCTCCTGCGCGTCGTCGTCGACGTGCGGCAGATCTCACCAACGACCGCCATCAACGCCATCTCGCTCAAGGACACGCCCGAGCGGATCGCGGCGGCGGGGCGGCTGATCGCCGCGATCGACAAGGCCCGCCCGGAGCTGGTCATCGACGTCGAGCTGCTCGAAGTCGATCGGAACCGGATCCGCGAGTACGGGCTCCAGTTCGCGACTCCCGGCAGCGACGGGATCGCCGGGTCGCTCGACGCCGAATCGCGAGGGCCTGACGATGAGGGATCTGCGCAACCTGACCCAGGCGCAGGTGCTGGTCACGGGACTGCCGGCGCTCTACTACCGCCTGCTGAAGAACGACTCGTCCACCCGGACGCTGGCGAATCCGCAGCTGCGCGCGTCCGAAGGCGTGGCAGCGACGGCGCGATTCGGAGAGCGGGTCCCGGTCCCGGTGACGACCTTCGCGCCGATCGCCACCGGCGGCATCAATCAGCAGCCGATCACCTCGGTCGTCTACGAGCCGATCGGCGTCAACATCGACATCACGCCGCGGACGCACCACGACGACGAGGTGTCGCTGACGTTGAAGATCTCGCTCAGCAACATCTCGGGATCGCTGAACGGACTGCCGACATTCGGCAACCGGGAGATCACCACGACCATCAGGTTGAAGGACGGCGAGACGAACATGCTCGCCGGACTGATCCGCGATGAGGAGCGGACGGTCATGACCGGGCTTCCCGGCCTCAGCGATCTGCCGTTGATCGGCCGGCTGTTCGCCAGCCACTCGCAAGGAAGTGCACGATCCGACATCGTCCTGACGCTGACGCCGCACATCGTGCGCGTGCTCGACCTGTCCGAGTCCGATCTGCGTCCGTTCAGGCTCGGCCGGGATGCGGCGGCGCCGCCCCCAGCTCAGATGCCCGAGCAGCCGGCGACCATTCCGCGCGACCGCGATCCCGATGGGACCGACCCGAACACGCCCCGGGCGCCAACATTTCCGCAGCCCCGCCAGCCCGGCGCCCCGGCGACCGATCCGATGAAAGGCACGCTGCCCGGGACGGCCGCGCCGATCCTGCCGCCGGCGACGCCACCGCCGCCGGTGAAGAAGGGCGGCGGCGGGTAGGGCATTGCCAAGAATGCCAAAAGTGCCAGATTGCCAAAATTTGGCGGGCAACTTCTCGAACTGGCTCAATCGGCGGGACGTGAGATGCCGTGCGGATCTTCCCCGCAATCTGGCATCTGGCAATCTTGGCATTCTTGGCAATAGAGTCAGTTCTCCCGCTCCACGCTCGCGCCGAGCGACCGCAGCCGCTCGACCAGCGACGCATAGCCGCGCTCGACCGTCTCGAGCGGCGTCACCCGGCTCTCGCCGTCGGCGGCGAGCGCGGCGGCAATCAACGCCATCCCCGACCGGAGATCGCGCGCGTCGAGCATCCGGCCGCGCAGCTTCTTCGGGCCGCTGACGATGATGCGGTGCGGATCGCAGAGAAACAGATCGGCGCGCATCGCGCTCAGCTGCTCGAGCGCGAACAGACGCAGCTCGTAGAGCCAGTCGTGGACGAGCGTGCGGCCCTCGGCCTGGGTCGCGAGCACGGTGACGAGGCTGACCATGTCGCTCGGAAAGCCCGGCCAGAGGCCGGTGGTGATCCGGCGGGTCGCGGTCAGCGTCGACGGCTCCACCGTGAACCGATTGTCCTCGTAGCTGCACTGCAGGTTCATCTGGCGCAGCGGCGCCGCAATCACTTCCATGTCTTCGGCGCGGGCGCCGGTGACGGTCGATCTCGCCGCCGGTGATCGCGGCCACGACTCCCCAACTGCCCGCCTCGATGTAGTCGCCGTGCGAGGCGATGGGTCGCGCCGGTGCACCGGGCCGGCGGGTCGACCCGAATCGTCGATGTGCCGATGCCCTCGATGCCGACGCCCATGGCCCGGAGAAAGTGACACAGCTCGCCGACGTGCGGCTCCATCGCCGCGTGGCGGATCTCCGGTCCGGCCGCGGGCGGCGGCCGCCGCCAGCAGCGCGGTCTCGGTGCCGGTGACCGACGCCTCGTCCAGATAGAAGGACGCGCCGGTCAGGCCATCCGGCGCGTCCAGCGCATGCCCCGGCTCGTCGACGCGGGACGGCCCCGAGCGCCACCAGCGCCTGCAGGTGCGTGCTGATGGTGCGGCGCGCCGGAAAATCGCCGCCCGGCGGCGCGAGCCGCGCCGCCCCGCGCCGCGCCAGCAGCGGCCCGAGCAGCAGCACCGAGCCGCGCAGCTTCCCCACCAGCACCGGATCGGGCCGCTCGGTCGTCACCGTCTCGCACTGGATGCGCAACGTCGGCGTGCCCGCGCCCTCGACCGTGGCGCCCAGCCCGCGCAGCAGCTCGAGCAGCACCTCGACGTCGCGGATGCGGGGCACGTTGGCGATCGTGCATTCCTCGTCGGTCAGCAGGCAGGCCGCAATCAGCGGCAGCGCGGAGTTCTTGTTCCCTTCGACCGTCACCGCGCCCGACAGCCGCCGTCCTCCCTCGATCCGCAATGTCGCCATCAGTCCTCCGTCCCTTCCGACGTCGCCGCGCGCATGGCCGTGTCCACGCCGCGCTCGAACCCCATGCTCACAATCTCTTCCCGCAGCCGCACGCCGAACTTCCGATACACGCCGTCACGTGCACCGATCGATCAGTCGCCGCACGTCGCCGGCCGAGGCCCCGCCTTCGTTGACGATGAAGTTGCCGTGGGTGGGCGACACCCGGGCCTCTCCTTCGCGCGCGCCTTTGAGCCCGGCGCGATCGACCAGCGCTCCGGCCGACCACGGCATGCCGGGCGGCAGCGAATCGTGGTCCGGCGCCGGATTCTGAAAGATGCAGCCGGCGCTCGGCATCGCGAGCGGCTGGGTGCGCTTTCGATACGCCAGCGACTCGCGCGCCACCGCGCGCAACTGCTCGGGATCGCCGGCGGTCACCCGGAAATCGGCGGACAGCACGATCTCCCCGGTCCGCTGCAGCCGGCTGTAGTCGTAGGCGAATTCCATGTCGGCGGCCGGCACGTCCTGGACGCGGCCGTCGCGATCCAGCAACCGGACCGCCTCCACGAGATCGCCGATGTTGCGCCCCTGAAAATGCGCGTTGCCATAGATGGCGCCGCCGACCGTCCCCGGCGTGCCGGCCCACGCTTCGAGGCTGGCGAGCCCGTGGGCGATGGTCCAGCGCACCAGTCCGTTGATGGTGACGCCCGCATCGGCGCGCACCCGTCCTGGGCCGCCCTCGCGGACCTCGCCGCCGCGCACGCGTATCACCAGCCCTCGGACCCCGCTGTCCGCAATCAGGAGTTCGATCCGCCGCCGATGACGGTGACCGGCACGCTCGCGGCCCACGCCGAGTGTCGCGGCTTGCTGCAGCTGCTCGGGCCGGTCCACCGTCACGAACAGGTCGGCCGGGCCGCCCACCTTGAACGTGGTGAACGGCGAGAGTGGCTCATCCGACCTGCACGCGGTCGCCGAACGCGGCCCGCAGCGCGTCGACGAGCGCGGTCATGCGGCCTGCCCGGCCAGACGCCGTTCGAGGCGCTGCAGCGCGTCGAGCGCGTCCCGTCGCGCACACGGCACGAACGTGACCCAGTCGCCGGGCGCGAGCTGGCCGGCGAGCGGCAGATCGGCAGTGATCACCGTGGCAATCTTCGGATATCCGCCGGTCGTCTGCCGATCCGCCATCAGCAGAATCGGCTGCCCCGACTTCGGGACCTGCACCGACCCGATCGGCGTGGCGTCGGACAGGATGTCCGCGCCCGGCCCGTGCGAGAGCGCCGGGCCGTCGAGCCGGTACCCCATGCGGTTCGACTTCGTCGTCACGTACGAACCGCCCGCGCAAGAACAGATCACGGGCGTCGGCGGTGAACCGCTGCTCGTGCGGACCGACGATGACCCGCAGCGGCGCTCCGCCTTCGGGCAGGCGCAGCGGCCAGGCTGACGCGGCGGGGATGGGCCGCGCCAGGTCCGGTCCGATCGGCAGCACATCGCCGGCGGCCAAGGCCCGTCCACCGAACGGCCCCATCGCACTCACGAGGCTGGTGGCCCGGCTGCCCAGCACCGGCGGCACGTCGATGCCGCCACGGACCGCCAGCGTCGCCCGCGCGCCCGCGACGCGCCGCCCGAATGTCAGCCGCTCCCCGCGCCGGACCTCGAACGGCTGATTCCGCGGCGCCGGCCGGCCGTCCACCGACAGCTCGAAGGCGGCGCCACAGACGGCGCAGAGAACATGGCCGTGAACGAGGAGCTCGGGTCCGACCAGCGTAATCTCCAGCGCGGCCGCGTCACGGTCGTTCCCGACCAGCCGGTTCGCCAGCCGATGCGAGTACACGTCCATCGGCCCCGCCACGGGCACACCGTTCGCCTGATGGCCCCATCGTCCGAGATCCTGCACGGTCGTCAGCATCCCGCCGCGCACCACCGTCACCGTCGTCACGCCGGGCCCTGTTCGAATTCGGTGCGGGTGATCGCGTGAAAGCGGACCTGATCGCCGACCTGCAACAGAAAGGGATCGGCGCGGGCGGGATCGTACGGCTTCCGCGCGGTGCGGCCGATGATGTTCCAGCCGCCGGGTGTCACGGCCGGGTAGATTCCGGTCTGGCCGCCGGCGATGGCCACCGAACCGGCGGGGACGGCAGTCCGCGGCGTGCCCCGCCGTGGCGCGGCGATGCGCGGGTCGACCTCGGCCAGATAGGCAAATCCCGGCACGAAGCCCACCATGTAGACGCGATACGTGCGCCCGGTGTGCAGCGCCACCACCTCGTCTGGCGAGCACCCGCCGAACGCCGCGACGTCGTCCAGATCCGGCGCAAGATCAGCCTCGTAGCACACCGGGACGTCGACCACGGCGTCGCGCCGCTGCGGCGCCTCCGATGGCTGTTCGGCACCCGCCCGGATCTCCGATTCGAGCCACGGCGCGTCGACGCGCAGCGGATCGAAGTAGACGGTGACCGTGCAGTAACCGACCACGACGTCGCGCAGGATCGCGCCCCATCTCGCGCGCAGGTGCATCGCGAGCGCGGTGGCCCGTTCGTTGACGTCCGGATCGATGCGGCCGGGAAACTCCGCAACCAGCGCCGAATCACCGGCGCAGACCACGCGCACGAGACCGGGCGAAGGTTCGTCGTTCACCGGTGCGGGCGCGCCGCCAGGGCCGTCAACAGCTTCTGGTGAATGTCGTCGAAGCCGCCGTTCGACATGATCGACGACGAGATCGCCGTCCCGGCTCTCTTTCGCGACCGTCGCGACGATGTCGTCGACCTGCGGGATGTAGCGGGCGTCGACATTGGCCGCCTTCAGATCGGCGACGAGCTGATCGGCCGAGAGCCGCTCGTCCTCGGGCAGGCTGGAGCGGAAGACCGCCGGCAGCACCACGGTATCGGCCGCCGACAGCGCGCGGGCGAAGTCGGACTGGAAGATGCTGCGGCAGGATGTGGCGGAACGCGGCTCGAAGATCGCCCAGATCCGGCGGCGCGGAAACGCGGAGCGCACGCCGGCCAGCGTCTCGGCGATCGCGGTCGGATGGTGGGCGAAGTCGTCGTAGACCGAGACCCCGGCGGCGGTGCCGCGCAGCTGCATGCGCCGGCGCACGCCTTTGAACGCTTTGCAGCGCCGCCGCCATCGCGTACGGTGTTCAATCCGACGGCCGCGCCGACCGCGAGCGCGGCCAGCGCATTCCGGACGTTGAACGCGCCGAGCAGCGGCAGCATCGAAGCGTGCCGATCGGCTCGCCGCGGCGCCGCACGCTGAAGGTGGTCGAGGTGCCGTCGACCTGCAGGTCGTGCGCCTGCCAGTCGGCGCCGCTCGACAGGCCGAACGTTTCGACCCGGCAATGCGCGCGTTTGGCGAGCGCCGCCGCCTCGGCGTTGTCGGCGCCGAGCAGCAGCAGGCCGCGCCGCGGGATCAGGTTCACGAACCGCTGAAACGCCAGCCGGATCGCCGCCAGGTCGGGATAGATGTCGGCGTGATCGAACTCGATGTTGTTGACGACGGCGATGTCGGGCAGGTATTTCAGGAACTTGGCGGTCTTGTCGAAGAAGGCGCTGTCGTACTCGTCCCCCTCGATCACGAAGTCGCGTCCGCCGCCGAGCCGGTAACTGCTCTCGAAGTTCTCGGCGATCCCGCCGATGAAGACGTTGGGATCGGCGCCGCCGTGCGCGAGCAGCCAGCCGGTCAGCGATGTCGTCGTGGTCTTCCCGTGCGTGCCGGCGATCACGATCGACCGCGCGCCCCAGAGGAAATGATCGCGCACGGCCTCGGGCAGCGAGCAGTAGCGAATCTTCCGATCGAGCACTTCCTCGAGCTCGGGGTTGCCGCGCGAGATCGCGTTGCCGACCACCACCAGATCGATGTCCGCGCTGATGTGCTCGGCCAGGTAGCCCTGAAGCGTGGTGATGCCCTGATCCCGGAGGAAGTCGCTCATCGGCGGGTAGACGTTCTGATCCGAGCCTCGCACGTCATAGCCGCGGCTCTTCAACAGGGCCGCGAGCGTGGCCATCGCCGTCCCGCACACGCCGATCAGATGGATTCGTGTCATGCCGTCGCGTCGCCCCTGGGCGTCCAGTGCCTCACCGGACCGCCGCTTCCTCGATGATCAGCGACGGCTTCCGGCCCGCCTGACACCCGTGCGCTGACGCCGAACGGCAGCGTCAAGGAGGGCCCATCGGTGTGGCCGGACGGAAGTCCGTACAGCACCGGTCCGGGAAAGCCGTCGAGCACCAGCCGCACGGTATCGCGAGCGGTGGGGCTGCCCCCCGGCTCGTCACAGCGCGGCAGCGCATTGAAGACAATGGCTGACGCCCGGCCCAGAATGCCGCTCAGCCGCAGCTGCGTCAGCATCCGATCGAGACGGTACGGCCGCTCCGCGACGTCGTCGAGGAACAGCACGCAGCCAGGCTCGGCGGGTCGAAGGCGAACGGCGTGCCGAGCGAGGCGACGAGCTGGGTGAGCGTGCCGCCAACCAGGAGCCCCCGCGCCTCTCCGTCACGCAGGCTCTCGACGCCGTCGACCGGCATTTCCCCGAGCGGCTCCGCCCTGGTGACGGCGTGCAGGAATGACTCGCTGGTCGTAGCCCTCCGGCCCCCGTGCGAATCGCCCTTCGACCATCGGGCCATGAAACGCGACCATTCCGCAGGCCTGATTCAACCAGGTCAGCAGCGACGTGTTGTCGCTGTAGCCGATGAACACCTTGGCGTGCTGGCGGATTTCCGCGGCGTCGAGCAGCGGCAGCAGGTGCACGCTGCCATATCCGCCGCGCGCGGCGACGACGGCGGCGATCGTCGGATCCGTCCAGGCCGCGCGAAAATCCGCGGCTCGCAGCGCCGGCGAACCGGCGAGATACTCCGCCCTGGCGAAGACGTCGGCTCGAGTACACGGGCTGGAAGCCGATCTGCGCCAGTTCGATCACGCCGAGCTCGAACTCGTCGCGGGCGAACGGGCTGGCCGGGGCCACGATGGCGATGCGGTCGCCGGCGCGCAGGGCGCGCGGCTTGAGATCAGGACGCAAACCGGGCCATTTCGGCGGCGACGGCCTGATGCTCGTCGCGGCCGAGGAGGATGCGCAGCGCGCGCGCGTCGAGCGGCCGCGGTTGCGGTGGTGCGAGGAACCGCTCCTTGGTGCGGCGATGACGCGCGAGCGCATCCTCGACGCGCGGGAGCGGCAGCGTTCCGTCTTCCACCGCGTGAACCACGGCCTCGAGCGCCGTGAACTGCGGCTCCTGCGAATCGCCGCACATCAGCACCGCGTCGCAGCCGGCCGCGATCGCGAGAACCGTGGCCTCGGCGATGGTGTACCGCGCACTGATCGCCTTCATGCCGATGTCGTCGGTGAACACCATCCCCTGGAATCCCAGCTTCTCCTTGAGCAGTCCGGTGACGATCGCCGGGGAGAGCGTCCCCGGCCGCTCGTCGTCGATGGCCGGCACCAGAATGTGCGCCGTCATGATCGCCGGCGACGCGGGCGGCGATGGCGCGCTTGAACGGCACCAGCTCGACGGCGTCCAGCCGATCGGGCGGATGCTCGATCAGCGGCATCTCGTCATGGGAGTCTGCGCTGGTGTCGCCATGCCCCGGAAAGTGCTTCCCGCAGGCCGCGATGCCTTCGGCCTGCAGGGTCTCGATGATCGCGGCCCCGAGCCGGGCGACGTCTTCAGGCGTGTTCGGCCAGCGCCCGGTCGCCGATCGCCGGGTTCTTGGGGTTGGTGAGGATGTCGAGGACCGGCGTGAAGTCCAGCGTCACGCCGACCGCCCGCAGCTCGGAGGCCAGCGCCTTCGCGAATCGAACCGCCAGCGCGTCGTCGCCGCTCCGGCCGAGCGTCTGCATCGGCGGCCACACGGTGAAGGGCGAGCGCAGACGCGCGACCCGCCCACCCTCCTGATCGACACTGACCCAGAGCGGCAGCTCGCCCGCCATCAACTGCGCTTCGCGAGCGATCTCCGCGACCTGCTCCGGCGATTCGACGTTGCGCGCGAACAGGATCACGCCGCCGAGGTCGAATTCTTTCGCCAGCGCCCGCAGCTCCGCCGGAATCGCGTGGCCGGCGAATCCGGCGAGCGCGAGCTGACCCGCGTGCCGGCGTATGTCCCGAATCGACATCGACGCATTATATAGAGACGGAAATGGACAACCTGGCAATCGCACGCGTGCTGGCGGAAATCGGCGACCTCCTCGAGATCAAGAACGAGAACCCGTTCAAGATCCGCGCGTATCGCAACGCCTCGGAAACGGTCGCGCACCATCCCGACCGCGTCGCCGCGCTCACGGCGGCGGATCGCCTGGCCCTGCCCGGCATCGGCAAGGACCTCGCCGCGAAAATTGGCGAGCTCGTCGACTCGGGCGCCATCGCGTATCACCAGGATCTCCTGCAGGAGTTTCCACCGACCATCCTCGACCTGCTCCACCTCCAGGGCGTCGGTCCGAAGACGGTCGCGCTGCTCTACCACCAGCTCGGGATCAAGACGCTCGAGGATCTCGAATCGGCCGGACGGGAAGGCCGGCTGCGCGCGCTGAAAGGCATGGGCGCGAAGAAGGAGTCGCAGATCCTGCGGGCCCTCGAGGAACGGACCCGCATCGCCGGCCGGAGGCTCATCGCCGAGGCCTACGATACGGCGGCGTCGCTGGTCGCATCGCTCCGCGAGGCGGCTCCCGGGGCGGCGATCGCCATGGTGGGCAGCCTGCGGCGCGGCTGTGAAACCTGTGGCGATCTCGACGTCCTCGCCGCCGGCGGTCCCGACTCGTTGATGGACACCTTCACCACCTATCGTCAGGTCGAGCGCGTGCTCGCGCACGGCGACACCAAGTCGAGTGTCATGCTGTGGGGTGGATTCCAGGCGGATCTGCGGCTGGTGCCCGGACCGAGCGCCGGCGCGGCGCTCCAGTACTTCACCGGATCGAAAGCGCACAACATCGCCCTGCGCGATCGGGCGATCCAGCGCGGCTTCAAGCTGAACGAATACGGGCTCTATCGAGTCGACGACGGCACGCTGGTGGCGGGCGAGACGGAAGAGAGCATCTACGAAGCGCTCGAGCTCGCACTACGTGCCGCCGGAATTGCGCGAGAACCGCGGAGAGATTGCCGCGGCCGAAGCCCGCACCCTTCCCCATCTCGTCACCCAGCAGGATCTTCGCGGCGACCTGCACATGCACACCACGGCCACCGACGGCCGGGCCGACGCCTGGACCATGGCGCGCGCCGCCCGCGATACCGGACTCGAATACATCGCCATCACCGATCACAGCAAGGCGCTCGCGATGGCGAACGGCCTCGACGAACGGCGCGCGCTCGAGCATGCGCGGCAGATTCGCGCCCTGAACGGCCGCGACGACCTCGACGGCCTTCGCGTGCTCGCCGGCATCGAGTGCGACATCCTGCCCGATGGGCGGCTCGACCTCGCCGCCGACTGTCTGGCCGAGCTCGACATCGTGATCGCGTCCGTCCATTCCGCCTTCGATCAGGACGAGACCCAGATGACCGAGCGGCTGCTCCGCGCCATCGAGTGCCCGTGGGTCGACGTGATCGCGCACCCCACCGGGCGGCGGATTCTCCGCCGCGAACCCTCCCGTGCCAGGATGGACGTCGTCTTCGACGCCGCGGTGCGCCACCGCGTGGCGCTGGAGATCAACAGTCAGCCGGAGCGTCTCGACATGGACGATACCCTTGCCAGGCGCGCCCGCGAGCGGGGCGTGACCATCGTGATCGATACCGACGCTCACTCACCCGCCGCGCTCGGCAATCTGCGCTGGGGCGTCACCGTCGCCCGCCGGGCATGGCTGGAACCGGATGACGTCCTCAACACGCGCACCTTCGAGGGCTTCCGGGCTGCCCTGCGCCGCCACCACGCCGCCGGTGCGACTCGCTGATGGCTCGCCGAATCCCCCTGAACGAGGTGCCGGACGAGCGTCCGGTCGCGGAAGTCATCGCCGAGATCCGCCAGCTCTATTTCAAGGCCACCGCCCACACAATCGACCGCGATTTCGATCGCGCGATCGACCTGCTCAAGACCATACGGCTGCCCGAGGACCGGCAGCGGGCCACGGTCTACATGGAAGGCCTGGCCGAGATGCGAAGGGACTGGAAGAACCGGAAGCGGGGAAAGGGTGCTACTTGAGGTTCTTGACGACGAACTTGCGGGCCGCCAGCCGCAGGGACTCGGGAACGTTGCGATCGACCGCCAGCATTTTCATGTCCTTCTCGCTGACCCGCTGCAGCAGCTGCATCGAGATCGCCCCGGGGGTCTTCGGATTCTTGACCAGGCCGAGGACGACGCCGTAGCTTTTCAGCCAACCGCGGTGCGTGCCGATGACCCGCAGCACTTGCTCGCTGACATTGCCCATCTTCGCGAACGACTCCACCTCCGCGCCGGTCAGCTTCGGGCTGCTCAGCACGGCGGACGCCACCAGCTTGTTGGGGTCGCGGATCAACTGGGCCCGCTGCTCCCGGGTGCCCTTGAAGGCGAGCTTGACCTTCCGCTTGACCGGGAGGCCGGACAGGAGCTTCGACTCGACTGGCGCCGCCGCCGTCGGCGCCACGGCCTCGATCAGCGGCTCATCGTCCTCGTCGGGCGCTTCGAGCAGCGGCGCCGACGCGTCGTCGGCCGGCACCGGTCCAGGTTCGAACCCGAGATTGCCGAAGAACTGCTTGATCTCCGCCGGCGCGTCGGCACGGGCGAGGTAGGCACGAAGCGGTTCGACCGGGAGCGCCCGCACCGTCGCCTGGACGGCCGCCGCCACCTCGCTGTCGGGGTCGTCGGCCACGAGCAGGAGGAGCGCGAGCTGCTCATGAGCGGTACCCTCCAGCCCGCCCTGGGCCGCGAGCAGCCGCATCTCGCGAGTCGTGTCGCTGTGCCGGAACTGATCGATCAGTGGAGAACGGTAACCGGGTTCCATAGCGGGCGTAAGCTGCGATGCGTCTCCAGCCGACTCAATCAGCTTACGTCATTCGCGCCAGTCTTGACACTTTCCATCACGGCCACGCGGCGGGTGGCACGGCGCGCCGAGTCGGGCCGCTGATCCGGCAACTGATCGGACGCGTTCTTGATCACCGTGAGATACAGAATGATCCCGATCGCCACCAGCCCAAGGACCAGCAGCTTCAGGACCGTGCTGGCCAGGCCAGGGGCCTGCCCTGAGCGAAGTCGAAGGGCCGCTGGCGCCGGCTCCGCGGGTGCTGTCCCGGAAATGACGGCGAACCGGGCGTCGTCGCCGAAGCGATCGAGGAAGGCCTCCACGGTCGCGTCAGGATCGAGCCCCACCTCGGCCGCGTACGAACGGACGAACGAACGGGCGAAAATCCCGCCGGGAAGACGCGACGCGTCGCTGCGTTCGAGCGCCTCGAGCGAGGCAATCGAGATCTTGGTGTGATCGGAGATTTGCCGGAGCGTGATCCCGCGCCGCTCCCGCGCCTCACGCAGCGCGGTCCCGAAATCAGACATCACTGTCGTCAGCGCGCGGCGGCGCCTCCGTGGAACGCGGCCCGTAGGTCACCCACGAGCCTGCGAAGCGACATGGCGACTGCGTCATCCGTGGCATCCCTCTGAAGATCGGCGAACAACCCGATCGCGGCGACCCCCGCCGCGCCGGCCGCCGCGATGCTGGCAACCTTATCGGCGGTTATGCCACCAATCGCCAGCACTGGAATCGCGGTCGCGCGGGCGGCCCGCTCGAGCGCCTCCGGGCCCAGCCACGTGGTGCCGGCTGACTTGCTGGCCGACGGGAAGATCGTTCCCAGCATCAGGTAATCCACCCCGGTGCCGGCGGCACTGATGGCTTCGACGTCGTCGTGCACGGACCGTCCGATCAAAAAACCCGGAGGGACGATGGACCTGACCTGCCACGCGGGTGGCGAATCTGCACGGAGATGCACGCCGTCGGCCCCAGCGGCCAGGGCGACGTCGGTCCGATCGTTGACGACCACCTTTGCCCCCGTCCCCGCGACGGCTGCGATCACGGCGCGGGTCAGGGAAAGCAGGCGCCCGCCCTCCGCATCGCGTTCTCTGATCTGAATGAGGGTCACGCCAGCCGCGGCAGCGTGACCGGCCAGACGGACGAGCTCGGAGTCAGTGGCCGGCGACAGCCGGCTGCGTTCGGTGACGAGGCAGAAAATGGGCCGGCTCAGCCCCGCGGTCATCGGTCGGACGGGAGGGTCGGACGCGACGGCAGGTTCGGCGTCGCCCGTCTGGACGCGAAGGCGGCGGCGAGGTCGGCCAGACCGGCCAGCAGCGTCACCAGTCCGACGCCGGTCACCGCCCCGCGCGCGTAGGGACTCGCCACGACGCCCGCAAGCACGGGCAGCGTCGCGGCGAAGAAATTGCGGTCCCAGAACGAGGACCACGGCGCGACGATCGAGGATCAGGCCAGCTTCCAGGAAGTAGGCGGCGAAGAGGAGACGCGTCGAGAAGGAAATGATCAGCCTCCGGTTTCGACCCGTGCGAGGCGCTCGACACGCTCCGCCACATCCCGGTAGACGCCGGCATCGGCCTGCAGTTCGAGGAAGAGCGCGAGCGCCCGGGCGGTGTCGCCGCTTTCCTCGATCAGCACGCCGAGATCGTAGAGCACCGCGTGGCTTTCGTCGCGCGTCGGCGCGGGCGCACCGGCCGCGCGCTCCAGCCACTCGATCGCCTCCGGGACGTCGCCGCGCTGCTGGTGCAGGCGGCCCAGCATCGCCGCGGCCTCGAACCGGAACTGCGGTGTCTTGAACGCCTCCTTCAACGGCTCGACCGCCTCGTCTGGCATGCTCATGTCCAGGTAGGTGCGGGCCAGCGTCATATGATCCTCGGCTGTGTCGGCGTCGGGCTCGTCCGCGGGCGGGCTTCCATGCTGACCGAAGACCGCGGCGAACGCCTCGCTGTGGCCGGCCTCGTTTTCGGAGCCAGCGTCCTTGGACTCGCCAAGAGCATCGGGGAGAGGCGCCCACTCGGTTTGATCGGCTTCAGGCTCGGGCTCGGCGCCGGGCGGCGAGGCTTCGGGCGTTTCGGGCGGCAAATCCGCAGCCGGCTCCGGGGACGCAACCTCGCTGGCCTGGGCCGACTCCCACTCGGTCGACCCGCTGCTCTCGGCGGCGAACACGTCCTGCGCGGTGAACGGCTGCAGACCGCTGAGGCGTTCCGCGATCACGGAGTCCGGGTCGTCCACCCGCAGCATCACCAGAGCGCGACGGAATCGCTCGATGTGCGCCCGTTCCCATGGCTCGCGGGCGACGAGATCCTCGGCGATGCCGCGCGCCTCGGCCGCCTGACCTGTCGCGAGGTACGCATCCGCGAGCTCGGCTTGCGCCTCGTACATCGTGGACTCGAGGCCCCCCTCGACACACACTTCCGCCAGCTTGAGCAACGCCTGAATCTGTCTCGGAACGCGGGTCACGAATTCCTGCAGCATCGCGACGGCATCGCCGAACTCCGATCGGGCCGCCGCCGCCCCGGCCGCGGCTTCGACGATCGTCCAAGCCGCGTCGGGATTCGAGCCGGCCAGCGTCCAAGCCAGTTCGATCAACGGCTGTCGCTCGTCCGCCCCCCGGTCGAGCAGCGCCGGCAGAAGCTCTCGCGCCACGTCGAGCCTTCCCGCCTTCAGCTCAATTTCGACGAGCGCCAGCTGCAGGGCGGGATCGGCGCCGGCGGTCTCGCGATCCAGGAAGCGCCGCGCCCCTTCGAAGTCCCCCGCGTCGACCGCGGCTTTGGCCAGCGCGGCGCGGCCCTCCTGATCGGTTGGATTGAGCTCCACCGCTTGCCGCAGTGCCGCGAGCGCGTCGGCGGGCCGGTCCTTTTCGAGCAGATCCTCGTAGATGGCACGAAAGCGCGCCGCGGCCTCATCGACCCGGCCCATTCCCGCAAGCGTCCGGGCGGCGGCGTTCCGCGCCTCGAAATCCGCAGGGTCCAGCGACCCGAGCAGCACGACGATCTCCGCGGTGCCGGTCTGGTCGCCGCGGGCCCGCCGCTTTACCGCGACCGCGTTCAGCCGCGCCTTGGCATCGGCCAGGAGGCCTTGCTTCTGTGAGATGTCCGCCAGGTTCAACTGCGAGACTTCGTCGTCCGGCGTGAGCTTGAGGAGCTTCTTGAAGAGGGCGGCGGCCTTCGGAAAAAAGCCTTCGACCATGAAGTGCTGGGCGATCCGGGCGTATTGCGCGGCCGCCTGGTCGGGCTGTCCGACCCGCACGTAGAGGTCGCCCAGGGTGTTGGCCGTGGCCCAATCGCGTGGCTGGTCTTCGACCACGCGGAGGTACTCGGCGATGGCGGCGTCGAGCTTCCCCTGCTTGACCAGCTTTTCCGCTTTTTTCAGCGTGTCTTCGCGATCGATGGGCACCTTGGGCGTTCTCCACGAGCCTGGTAGCGCGGGCGGGAGATTGTCGGCGCTGCGGGCGTTACGGCTCCATCCTATCAAACAGGGTCGGCGGTCGAAACGAACGCCGATGGACCTCGGAATAGCCGAATCGCGCGACCGCGTCGAGGTGTTCGCGGGTCGCGTAGCCCTTGTGCTTGTCGAAGCCGTACCGGGGATCGCGCGCGTGGAGCTCGTGCATCATCCGGTCGCGCGTCACTTTGGCCACGATCGATGCCGCGGCGATGGCGGTGCAGCGCGAATCGCCGTGCACCACCGCGCGCTGCGCCATCAGGAGATCCGGGATCCGGAACGCGTCGACGAGCACGCAATCCGGCGACGGCGCCAGCATCAGCACCGCGCGCTGCATCGCGCGCAGCGACGCCTGGTGGATGTTGATGGTGTCGATTTCCTCCGGCTCCGCGGCGGCGACTCCCCAGGCCACCGCGGTCCGCGTGATGCTGAGATAGAGCCGCTCGCGTTCGAGCGCCGTGACCGTCTTCGAATCGCACACCCGGGCCACGTAGCGGTCGGGATTCAGCACCACCGCCGCCGCCACCACCGGCCCGGCGAGACAGCCGCGACCGACCTCGTCCACACCGGCGATGTGATTGAAGCCCATGCGCCGGAAAGTATTCTCCAGCGTCCTGAACGCCCGCACTTTGACCATGCACGCCCGCCGGATTGCCGCGTCGAGCTCGGGGCGGCGGACTAGACCGGCCGCTTCTGTTCCTTCATCCGCGCCGCCTTGCCCTTCAGTTCGCGGAGGAAGTACAGCTTCGCGCGGCGGACCCGCGCGGTGCGGACCACGTCGATCTTGTCGATGATCGGCGAGTGGAGCGGGAAGATGCGCTCGACTCCCTGACCGAACGACACCTTGCGGACGGTGAACGTCGCGCGGGCGCCGCCCCGGTGCATTCCGATGACCATGCCCTCGAACACCTGAATGCGTTCCTTGTCGCCTTCGCGCACCTTGACGTGCACCTTGACGGTGTCCCCGGGCTTGATCGCCGGACGGGTCGCAAGCTGCGCCTGTTCGACGGTTTCAACGGCAGTCATTCCAACGCTCCCTTCTCACCTTGTTCCAACAGTTCCATCAGCAGCGCCCGATCCGCGGGATCCAGCGATGCGGGATCGCCCAGCAGATCCGGCCGGCGCTCGATCGTTCGCTTCAACGCCTCGCGCCGCCGCCACCGCTCGATCTCGGCGTGGTGCCCGGACAGCAGCACCGGCGGCACCGCCACGCCCCTGAACTCCGCCGGCCGCGTGTACTGCGCGAAATCCAGCAGCCCGCGCGCGAACGTGTCGCGCGCCACCGAACACTCGTCGCCGACCACACCCGGCACGAACCGGGCAATCGCGTCGGTGATCACCAGCGCCGGCAGCTCACCGCCCGACACCACGTAGTCGCCGATCGAGAGCTCCTCGGTGGCGAGGCCGAGCCGTACCCGCTCGTCAACCCCTTCGTAGCGGCCGCACAGCATCACCACATGACCCAGCCGGCTCAGTCGCTGCGCGTCGGCGTGGCCGAAGCGCTGGCCGTCCGGCGACGTCAGCACGATTGCATCCGGCTCACCCGCCCGCTCGCGAATCGCATCGACGGCGCAAAACAGCGGCTCGGGCTTCAGCACCATCCCCGGTCCACCGCCAAACGGCACATCGTCGACGACCCGGTGCCGGTCGGTGGTGAAGTCGCGCAGATCGTGCACCGCGACGTCGAGCAGCCCCTTCGCGATCGCCCGCGCGACAATGCCCTCTTCGAGCGGCCCTCTCACCATCTTCGGAAAGATGGTGACGATGTCGATTCTCACGACTGCCCGCCGGGCTCGTTCACCTCGAGGAGACCGGCCGGCGGGCTGACCACGATTCGCCGCCGGGCCACGTCGATCTCCGTGCAAATGTCCGCGACCAGCGGAATCAGCACTTCCCCACGGCTGCCGGCGACCACCAGCCGGCTCATTTCCATCGTGCCTTCCACGCGCGTGACCGGGCCGATGGTCTTGCCGGCCGGGTCGGCGACCTCACATCCGATGAGGTCGTAGTGATAGTAGGTGTGCTCCGGCAGCGACCCGGCAGCCCCGGCCGGCACCTTCAATTCCGCCCCCGCCAGCGCCTCTGCGTCGTCCATCGTCTCGATCCCCTCGAGCGCGATGATCGGCCGTCCCTGTTGGAATCGCGCGGCACGAATCGTCCGAGCCGTGGCCGCGGGCCCCACCAGGACCACCGCACCGATGCGGAATCGCTCGTCCGGGAAATCGGTATCGGGGTTCACGATCACGTGCCCCCGGTTGCCATGCGCCCGCGCGACCCGGCCGACGAGAACGAGATCACTCACTTCGATGACAAGGAATCCCTTCTCCCTTGACTCTGCGCCCGCGTCAATCCCGATCGCGGAACTCGAGAGTGACCTTGGCGCCGTCGAGCTCCGCGGCGGCCGCGACCAACGTGCGCAATGCCGCGGCCGTTCTCCCCTGCCGCCCGATCACGCGGCCGAGATCCCCCGGCGCCATGAACAGCTCGATCAGGGTCTGCCCGCGATGCGCCTGCTCCGTCACCCGGACTCCGTCCGGCTGATCCGCGAGCTCCCGCGCGATCACCTCGACGACGTCGCGTGCCCGGCTCACGACGCGGGCTGCTCCACGGCGGCGGGCTGAGATGCCGCCTCCGCAGCCAGCGGCGCGGCGGGCATCCGGTCCACCAGCGTGCGGACGGTGTCCGACGGCTGCGCCCCGAGCTTCATCCAGTGCTCGAGCCGATCGCGCTTCACGGTCAGCGTCTCCGGCTTGGTGCGCGGGTTGTAGAACCCGAGTATCTCGACGAAGCTGCTGTCGCGCGCGGTGCGCGAGTCGGTGACCACCACGCGGAAAAACGGCCGCTTCTTCGAACCCGTACGTCTCAGTCGAATAGCTAACATCTCAGCTCCAGTGAGTTCCCAGTTTCCAGTTCCCGGTTTCCAGCCGTGATCTCGTCTTCCAACTGGTAACTGGCTACTGGCAACTATCTACTTCAACATCCCCTTCATCGCCCCGAGGCCGCGCATCTTCTTCTTGCCGCCGACCATCCCGCCGAGCTGCTTCAGCATCTTCTGCATCTGCACGAACTGCTTCAGCAGGCGGTTGATCTCCTCGACCGACGTCCCGCTGCCGCGGGCGATGCGCTTGCGACGGTTCCCGTTGAGCAACTGATGATTGCGCCGCTCCTGCGGGGTCATCGAATTGATGATCGCCTCCACCCGCCCCAGTTGCTTCTCGTCGACCTGCTCGCGGTTCGCCGCGAGCTCCTTCAGATTGCCCATGCCGGGCAGCATGCCGAGAATCTGCTCGATCGGTCCCATCTTCTTGATGGTGCGCAGCTGATCGCGGAAATCCTCGAGCGTGAACTCGTTCATCCGGATCTTGCGCTCGAGCTTTTCGGCGTCCTCCTGCGAGACCGCTTCCTCGGCCTTCTCGATCAGCGACAGCACGTCGCCCATCCCGAGGACCCGCGACACCACACGATCCGGATGGAACGGCTCCAGATCCTGCAGCCGCTCGCCGCTGCCGACGAACGCGATCGGGACGCCGACCACGCCGACGACCGACAACGCGGCGCCGCCGCGGGCGTCGCCGTCCATCTTCGAGAGCACCACTCCGGAGATGCCGATCCGCCGGTTGAACTCACCGGCGCTCTTGATCGCGTCCTGCCCGGTCATCGCGTCCGCGACATACAGCAGGTCCGAGGGCTGAACCGCGGCTTTGATCGCCTGCAGTTCGTCCATCAGCTCATCGTCGATGTGCAGGCGGCCCGCCGAGTCCACGATCACGACGTCGAACCCGGCGTTGCGCGCTTCGGTCAGCGCGCCGCTCGCGCGCTTGACGGGATCCATCTCGTCGGCCGGGTCGTAGACCCGTACCCCCGCCTGCTTGCCGACCACCGCCAGCTGCTGAATCGCCGCGGGACGCCGGACGTCGGTCGACACCAGCAGCGGATGACGCCCCTGTTTCGCCAGCCATCGCCCCAGCTTCCCCGAGGTTGTCGTCTTGCCCGAACCCTGGAGGCCAAGCAGCAGGATCACGCGCGGCCGGGCCTGCGACGGCGGCAGGCCTCCCTGGGTGTCGCCGAACAGCGCCAGCATCTCGTCGCGGACGATGCGGACCACCTGCTGCTCCGGCGTCAGACTCTTCAGGACATCCTGATCCACCGCGCGGTCGCGCACTCGGTCGATGAACGCCTTGACGACCTTGAAGTTGACGTCCGCTTCGAGCAGCGCCAGGCGGATCTCGCGCAGCGCCGCCTCGACGGTCTGCTCCGTCAGGCGTTCGCCGCGAAGCGAGCGGAACACCCCCTGCAGGCGATCGCTGAGTGAGTCGAACATCGGGGAAGCGGTTACGGCCTTCTCTGAGACGCTAAGGGCTTACGAAACAAACGTTTATCGTAACGCGCTCACGCGCGGTCGTCAAATGCCAAGAATGCCAAAAATGCCAAGAGTGCCAAAATTTGGGGGTTTGTCGAAGGTCGGGGATTCCAGAACTGGCTGGGTGATCCGCCGCGCCGTCGGTTTGAGTTCTGTTCGAAGGTAGGCGATCAACAGCGCCGCGAGATACCCGGACTGACGAATTCAGCCCCGAGGCTGCGAATGGCCCGCTAATTTTGGCAATCTTGGCATCTCTTGGCAATGCGGGGCGTCAGACCGAGGTGAGCTTGTGGCCGAGCTTCTCTTTCTTGGTCTTCAGGTAGCCGCGCGTGTGGTCCGACGGCGCGATCTCCAGGGGGAGCCATTCCGCCACCGAGAGCTGGTAGCCCTCGATGCCGACCAGCTTGCGGGGATTGTTCGACAGCAGGCGCATCGACCGCACGCCGAGATCCTTCAGAATCTGGACGCCGATGCCGTAGTCGCGCTGATCCGCCTTGAAGCCGAGACGCTCGTTCGCCTCGACGGTGTCGAGCCCCTGATCCTGCAGCTCGTAGGCGCGAATCTTGTTGGCCAGCCCGATTCCGCGGCCTTCCTGATTGAGGTAGAGCAGCACGCCGCGCCCCTCGTCGGCGATGCGGGTCATCGCCGCGTCGAGCTGCGGACCGCAGTCGCACCGCGCCGAGTGGAAGACGTCGCCGGTCAGGCACTTCGAGTGGACGCGCACCAGCACGTTCTCGCCGTCGCCGATCTCGCCGCGGACCAGCGCCACGTGGGTTTCGCCGTCGAGCTGGCTCTCGAACGCGATGACCCGGAAGTCCCCTTGCGCGGTCGGCAGCGCCGCCGACGCGACCCGCCGCACCAGCGCCTCGGTCCGCATCCGGTACTGGATCAGATCGGCGATGGTGATCATCGGCAGCTTGTGCCGCTTGGCGAAGCGCGTGAGCTCGGGGACGCGCGCCATGCTGCCGTCCTTGTTCATGATTTCGCAGATGACGCCGGCCGGATACAACCCGGCGATGCGGGCCAGGTCGACTGCCGCCTCGGTCTGCCCCGCTCTCACCAGGACCCCGCCCTTGCGCGCCTTCAGCGGCGAGACATGGCCCGGCCGCGCCAGGTCCGAAGGACGGGTGCGCGGATTGATCGTCGCCAGAATCGTGGCCGCGCGATCGGCCGCTGACACGCCGGTGCTGGTCACGCCTTTCGCATCGATGGTGACCGTGAACGCGGTCTCGAACTGGGAGGTGTTCTCGCGGACCATGTGCGGCAGGTCGAGCTCGGCGAGCCGGTCCTCGGTCAAGGCCACGCAGACCAGGCCGCGGCCATGCGTGACCATGAAGTTGATCACCTGCGGCGTCACCTTCTCGGCCGCGACCGTCAAATCCCCTTCGTTCTCACGGTCCTCGTCGTCGACGACGATGATCATGTCGCCGTTGCGAAAGGCCTCGACCGCCTCGTCGATTGGGGCGAAGGCCGACTTGCGCCGGGCTCGTGTGGGTGTCATGTCTATCTGCGCTCCGCGGTCCCGGACAGCTCGATCGCCCGCGCGACGTATTTGCCGAGGATGTCGCACTCGAGATTCACCGTCTCGCCCGCCTTCAGTGCCTGGAAGTTCGTGTGTGTCCACGTGTACGGAATGATTTGCACGTCGAGTCGGCGATCGTCGACGCCGGCCACGGTCAGGCTGACTCCGTTCACCGTGATGGATCCCTTGCGCACGATGAACGCGGCGAGCGCCGGCGGGAACATGATGGTGAGCCAGTACGAGTCGCCGTCCTGACGCACGTCTTCGACGGTGGCGATGCCATCCACGTGCCCCTGGACGAAGTGGCCGCCCAGCCGCGAATCGGCGCGCAGCGGCCGCTCGAGATTCACCATGGACCCCCGCTTGAGCGTGCCCATCGTGGTCACACGGACCGTCTCCGGCGACACGTCGAGGTGGACGGCATACGGATCGGCCGCAATCACGGTCAGGCAGACGCCGTTCACCGCCAGGCTGTCCCCATTGGCCAGCTCGGGCGCCAGCGACGTGCTCAATCGCAGTCGAAACCCGCCGGGTGTCGGTTTGACTTCGGTGATTTCACCGAGCGCCTCAACCAGCCCGGTGAACAAGACCTTCCACCATCACATCGTCTCCCAGCCGCACCGTAGTGACGTCGTCGAGATCCGCCGTCGTGAACCCCGCCGGATCCAGCCAGGCCAGCCCGCCAGCCCCTATCACCTTTGACGTCCGGAACACCTGCACACGGTCCACGAGGCCGGCCTCCCAGGCCGCGGCGTGCAATCGCGGGCCGCCTTCGAGCATCACGGACGAGACGCCGTTGGCGGCCAGCCGCGAGAACGACGCCCTCAGGAATCCGTCCGACGGCTGCCGCGGAATCCACTCGATGTGGGCACCGGCTCGGGACAGCAGGTCGGCCCTGTCGCGGGCGGCGGGGTCATCGGCGGCCATCCCAAACACTATTATCGGCCCCGCGGCGGCGGTGGCCAGTAACCGGGCCCCGGGCGGCGTCCGCAGCCCTCGATCGAACACGACGCGGGTGAACGGGAGCGTCCGGAAGGCGCCGCGCGCGGTCAACAGCGGATCGTCGGCGGCGATGGTGCCCGCGCCGACCGCGATCGCGTCGACTTCCGCCCGCTCGCGCTGAATGAAGCGGTTGGCGGCAGAGCCGGTCAACGGCACCCGCGCCCCGCCCGGTCCGGCCACGAAGCCGTCACGACTGAGCGCCACCTTCATGGTGATGAACGGGCGCCCGCGCCGCATCACGCTCAGGAACGGCGCATTCAGGCGTTCGGCCTGCCCGCGGAGGATGCCGACCGAGACATCGACGCCGCGCTCGCGCAAATAGGCCAGACCCCGGCCCTGGACGAGCGGATTGGGATCTTCGATCGCGATCACCGCCCTGCGGATGCCGGCCGCGACCACCTGTGGCGCACACGGGGCGGTGCGCCCGGTGTGACTGCACGGTTCCAGCGTGCAGTACAGCGTGGCCCCTCTCGACCGGCCGCCGGCGTCGGCCAGCGCATGAACTTCGGCATGCGGGCCGCCGGCCTGCTCGTGCGAGCCGCGGCCGACCACGACGCCTTCGTCGTCCACGACCACTGCACCAACCATCGGGTTCGGACTGGTGCGGCCGCGGCCGCGCTCCGCCAGCGCGAGCGCACGGGCCATGTGAATCGCGTCGGTGGACATCCCTCTACCAACGCCGATCCTGGCTTACCATTTCTCCTCGAACAGCGCGTCCACGTACTCCTCCGGCGCGAACGGGACGAGATCGTCGATGCCCTCCCCGACTCCCACGTATCGGATCGGCAGCTTGAGATCGTTGGCGATCGCGACCGCGATCCCTCCCTTCGCGGTCCCATCGAGCTTGGTGAGGATGATGCCGTTGACGCCGGCGACCGCCATGAACTCCTTCGCCTGAACGAGCCCGTTCTGGCCGACGGTCGCATCGAGCACCAGCAGCACTTCGTGCGGCGCCCCGTCGACTTCCCGTGCGGCGATCCGCCGGATCTTGTCGAGCTCGGTCATGAGATTCACGCGGGTGTGCAGCCGTCCGGCGGTATCGACGATGACCACATCCCGGTGGCGCGCCTTCCCGGCCGCAATGGCATCGAATACGACCGCCGCCGGGTCGGCGCCGGCGCGCGCACGGATGATGTCGACGCCTGCCCGCGTCGCCCACACTTCCAACTGCTCGACCGCGGCCGCGCGAAACGTATCCGCCGCGCAAATCAGCGGCGCTTTGCCGGAATCGCGGATCAGACGCGCCAGCTTGCCGACCGTGGTCGTCTTGCCGGTGCCATTCACGCCGACGACCAGGACCACGTGCGGGAGGTGCCCGTTCGGCGTCGCGCTCTCGACGCCGCGCAGGATCTCGAGAATCTCCGCCTTGACCAGCGCGCGCAGCGATTCCCCGCGCGACTTGCGGCTGCGGACCGCCTCGACGATCCGGTTCGTGGCCGCCACGCCCACGTCGGCGGAAATCAGCGCTTCTTCGAGCGCCTCAACGGTGTCCACGTCGATCGGCCGCAGCCGCGCGTCCGGATCGTCGGCGCGCCGCGCCGCTTCGTCGAACCGTCCGACGAACTGTTCCTTCGTCCGCGTCAGCGACTGCTTGATCTTGTCGAAAAATCCCATGGGTGAATCCTGTCTATTGCCAAAAGTGCCAAGAATGCCAGAATGCCAAAATTGGGGGGCAATGCGCCGGTCCTGGCTAGAGCCGACCATCATGGCTAGTTGACCGAACTCCCCCAAAATTTTGGCAATTTTGGCAATCTTGGCATTCTTGGCAATGGTCAGGCCTCCTGCCGCTGCGGCCGGACCATCAGCGCCTCGACCGCCTCGCGCGGCGTGCGGCGGCCATCGAGCACCGCCGCCATCTGCGCCGTGATCGGAAGCTCGATGCCATGGCGTTCGCCGAGCGCGAGCGCGGCGCCGGTCGTCCGCACGCCTTCCGCGACCATGTGCATGCCGGCCAGCACGTCCTGGACTGCGCCGCCGCGACCGAGCTCGACGCCGACGCGGCGATTGCGGCTCAGATCGCCGGTGCACGTCAGCACCAGATCCCCGAGGCCGCTCAGGCCCGCCAATGTCTCACGGCGTCCGCCCTCTGCCGTCGCGAGACGTGAGATCTCCACGAGACCCCGCGTGATCAGCGCCGCCATCGCGTTGTAGCCAAGTCCGGTGCCCTCGACGACGCCGGCGGCAATCGCAATCACGTTCTTCAGCGCGCCGCCAATCTCGACGCCGATCACGTCGTCGCTCGCGTAGAGCCGGAAAGCCGGGCCGCGGAATTCATGCTGCACGGCTTCGGCGGCGCCGGCGTCGGCCGAGGCGGCGAGGACGGCGGTCGGCAGCCCGCGCGCGACTTCGAGCGCAAAGCTGGGACCCGACAGCACGACCACCGGCCGCGTGTCCGCGGTTTCCTCGCGCAGAATCTGCGACATCCGCGCCAGCGACCCGGATTCGAGCCCTTTCGCCGCGCTGATCACCACCGCCGTCGATTCGAGCGAGCGAACCGCCTCGCGGGCGATCGTACGGAGCACGTGCGAGGGCAGCGCGAACACCACATGCGACGCGCCACCGAGCGCGCCCCGCATGTCGCAGGTCGGTGCAACCAGATCAGGAATGACCAGTTCCGGCAGATACCGGGAGTTGCGGCGGGTCCGTTCGATCTCGACGACGACGCCGGGGTCCCTGGCCCACAGGCGGACCTCGTGGCCGGTTCGAGCCAGGTGAATTGCCAGGGCGGTGCCCCAACTGCCGGCCCCCAGCACCGCGACGCTCGACGTTCCCGAATCGCGCTCGGGCATGAGCGCGCCTATCGCCTCACTCATGCGCGCGCGCCCACGCGACGCTCGGTGCCGGCCCGCAGGCGCCGGATGTTCCCGCGGTGGCGGAACAGGATCAGCGCGCCGGTACCCGCCGCCGCGCTCACCACCGCCGCGGGCTCCCCGGTCAGCCACGCCGCCGGCGGCAGCGCCAGCGTCGCGGCGATCGAGCCGAGCGACACATACCGGGTGATCCACACGATGACCAGAAACAGCGAGAAGGCCACGCCGGTCGCCAACGGGGTCAGGACCGCGAACACGCCCGCCGCGACCGCGACCCCTTTGCCGCCGTGGAACCGCAGCCAGACCGGATAGATGTGGCCGACGACCGCCGCCGCCGCCGCGACCGCCGTGAGGGTCACTCCCGCGTGCGTGACGGAGGCCAGCACCACCGCCAGCGATCCCTTCGCGACGTCGAGCGCCATCACGATCACGCCGCGCCAGGTGCCGGCTGTTCGGAGGACGTTGGCGGCCCCGACGTTGCCGCTGCCGGCGACCCGCACGTCAATCCCGGCGCGGCGCGCCAGCAGGAACGCGAACGGCACCGATCCGGCGAGATAACCGAGCAGGACGGGCCACATCAGGTCAATGGTACTCGCAGCAGCGGCTCAGAGACCGGCCGTGCCTGTCGCGCTGCCTTCGTGTCCACGGCGCCTGCGGCGGGCTGGCGCCTCGCGCCAGGACGAGACGACGACACGACGACACGACGAAAACCTTTGTGAGTCACGTCGACGGACGCTGCCCGTTGGCGTCGGCGCCAACGGGGAGAGCCCTTGATACGTGTCCGGCTGCCGGCAGACGAGGGGCTCTTGGGAAATGCCCGGACGTTCCGTCGTGGCCTGGTATTTACGTCGTCTCGTCGTCTCGTCGTGTCGTCGTGCCGCCGCAGGCGGCCGTGACCGCGAACCCAGCCGCGAACGATCTTCCGGTGTCCGCCAGCGCTCAGCCTCCGAGCGCGCGACGCACCATGTCGAGCGCGGCCTGAGTGGCGTTGAACTTGACCTGCGTCCGGCCGCCGAACAGCGAGAACGTGCGGACGCGAACCGGACCGCCCGGCGCCAGCACGGCGATCGCCGCCGTGCCGACCGGCTTCTGGGGCGTGCCGCCGCCGGGCCCGGCGATGCCGGTGATCCCCACGCACACGTCCGCGCCGGTGCGCTCGCGGACTCCCTCGGCCATCGCCGCGGCCACCGGCTCGCTGACCGCGCCGTGCGCCTCAATCAGCGCCGCCGGCACCAGTCCGACGTCCGTCTTGAGCGCGTTGCTGTAGAGGATGAGCCCTCCGGCGACGTACTCCGAGCTGCCGGCGACGTCGGTCAGCCGTGAGATCAGCAGGCCGCCGGTGCACGATTCAGCCGCCGCGATGGTCAAGCGACGCTCGCGCAGCATCGCACCGACCAGTTCCTCCATGCCCCGCCCGTCGGTGCTGAAGACATCGGCGCCAAGGGCGTTGATCAGCGCGGCCGAGGCGTCGCGCAACCGCCGTTCCGCGGCGCCGGGATCTGACGAGCGCAGCGACAGGTGCAATTCGATCTGGCCCGGTGTGGCGAGAATCGTGGTCTCGATCGGTTCGGCCTCGGATCGCCAGACCGAATAGAGCGGCTGGGCGAGCTCTTCGACGTGCGACTCTCCACGGCCGGTGACGAACAGGCTGGTCCGGTACACCCGATCGCCGGCGGCGCGCGCGCCAAGCGCGCCTTCACAGAGTGCGTTCAGCATCGGCTGCAGCTCGCGGGGCGGTCCCGGCAACAGCACGATGACCTGCTCGCCGTGCTCGATGTACTGCCCCGGCGCCGTCCCGTTGGGGTTCGCGAGCACCGTCGCCCCCTCGATCACCTGCGCCTGACGGCGATTCATGTCGGGCATCTGAAGACCGCGCCGCGCGAACCGCGCCGCGATGTGCTCGACCAGCTCCCGCTGCTCGATCAAGGGCCGCCCGACGACGGCGGCGATCGCATCGCGGGTCAGGTCGTCGTCGGTTGGACCGAGGCCGCCGGTCACCACGACCAGGTCCACTCGCGCCAGCGCCTGCCGCACCAGGTCGGCGATCGCCCCCCGATCGTCGCCGACCACTGCTTTCGCGCGCAGTTCGATGCCGATGGCCGGCAGCCGTTCCGCGATGTAGAGCGAGTTGGTGTCGAGGCGAGTGGATCCGAGGAGTTCGGAACCGACTGCGATGACTTCGACGGTGCGCAGATTATGTGGCGTCGTCAAATCCCAAATCCCAAGCTCCAAATCCCAACCACTCCCAAATCCCAACTCCCAAAGCTAACTTCCAACTCCAAACTCCCAACCTCCCGAATTCCAACAACTTTGGGATTTGGCGTTTGGGAGTGGTTGGAGCTTGGAGCTTGGGATTTGGGATTTGACAAGACACTCATGAAAAAGACACTACCCACTCGGGCCGCAGATAACCGATGACCCGCAGCGCGATGTTCGCGTACACCGCCGCCATCGCATCGTCGGCCATCACGCCGAGGCCGCCATGCAGCTTCTCGAACCGCCCCGCGGGGAACGGCTTGATCACGTCGAACAGGCGGAACAAGAGAAATCCGATCAACGCGCCGGAGAGGCTGACGGGGATGAGGGCGAGAGTGATGAGCATGCCCACCACCTCGTCCACCACGATCGGCCCGGGATCGATGCCGCCAAAATAGCGCTCCGACGTGGTCCCGGCCCAGACGCCGACGCCAAAGAGCAGCAGGATGAGCAGGATCT
Organism: uncultured Acidobacteriota bacterium; assembly: GCA_963717745.1. Lineage (GTDB taxonomy): Bacteria > Acidobacteriota > Vicinamibacteria > Vicinamibacterales > 2-12-FULL-66-21 > JACCXG01. The sequence goes on along the minus strand of CAVQXJ010000025.1, from coordinate 123,471 downwards.
CGACCAGCGGCGACTGCGCCCACCAGACGATCAGGTAGAACAGCAGACCGGCCGCGGAACCGACCGTCCCTGGTGCGATCGGAGAATATCCGCAGTAGCCGACGGTCGCGATGAAGACGGCGACGCGCGTCACCGGGCGACGACGCGAGTCTCGGCCACGCGATCGTGGAACGCACGACCGTCGCCGCTGAAGAGGACGGGGAGAAAGCCGGTGCCCAGCGGCCAGCACCGAACCGAGGCAGCTCACGGTTCGAACGACGGCCGCCCGGAACGGAACCCGGGCCGGCTGGTTGTCCGCGGCATTGACGACTCTGATCCCGGTCGCCATCTTGCCAATCGTCTGCCCTCCGGCCGCGGTGAAGAGCACGAAGTAGCCGCCACACAGCAGCAGCAGGAACGCCAGCATCGGCGCGAGCGGCAGTACCCGCCACTGCTCCACGGTGAGCTCCGACACCCGTAGCGTCAGCAGCACCACGCCGGCGGCAATGCTGCCCAGAATGGTGACATCGATGACCCCGGCGCCGAGCCGGCGGGCCACGCCGGAGTGGTCGCTGGCCGGCGCGGCGTCCGCGGGCGCCTCCGCTTGTTTGAAGGTATCGGCGGCGTCCGGCAGCCCGAGCGGCAATTCGTCGGGAGCGGGGCCGCGCGGTCGAGGCCGGATCGGCGGCGCCTTTCGGACGGCCAGCGGCGCGCGCGGCACCGCGTTCGGCGCGACCAGCGGCGCCTGGTCGTCCGCCACGCTCTCGATGAACAACGGCAGATCGGCAGGCGTCATCCCGCGGCGTGCTCCGTGGCCGTGGGCGGCGCGATCCGGTGCCGCGGATGCTCCGGTCAGCGGCGTGTCGAGCGCACTGAACGCGTCGGCGCCGCGGCGCACCGACTCGGGCTCGTCACGGGCGATGCGAACGTCGACGGGCTCGTCTGGCGCCGGGGAGGAGAGAGAGAACTCATAGCCGCAGTTGCGGCAACGATCGTCGCTGTCGAACGTGATGTATTGACACTTCGGGCACCGCATTATCTGGGACCGCCCCGGGCGGAGGGCGGGTCGGCGGCCGGCGTGGAGAATCCGGCGCGCCTGCGCCCGTCAGCAATCAACTGCCGTTGGATTGTCGCCCGGAGCTCGTCGAACGCGGCACCGTGCAAGGCATCGGGGTCGCCGGCTTCGAGCAGCGCCTGCGCGTCGTGAAGCTTGCCGTGCTGCACGAACAGCCGCGCCCTGGCCAGCCGGATCTCGCAGGCGGGCGGGACCGGCAGCGGCGTTTCGGCGAGCGCCGGCGCGCTGGTCCGCGCGACCGTCAACTCGAACGGATCCTCGGCGAGCCAGAAATAGCCGCCCGCGAGCGCGGCCAGCAGGATGCCGGTGGCCAGGCCCGTGATGATCCATGCCAGCCGCGCCTCACGGCCGCCGACACCGTCGGACTCGTCTCGCCGATGCGGGCGGGCCGGCGAGATGTGCCGCGCCCGCGCCACCGCCGGCACCGCGGCTTCGAGCCGTTCGAGCCGATGCAGCAGCGCCAGCGCTTCCTCGCCGCCCCCGGCGCGCGCAGCCGACGTGAGCAGTTGACGAGCGGTCGCCCGGTCGCCGCGCGTCAGGGCATCGGCGCCGGTCTGCAGGAGCTCTTCCGCTTCGCGCTGCCGCTCCGCGAGCGCGCCGCGAGCGCGCTCGATGTAGGCGCGCGCTTTCCCGTGCGTACGATCGAGAAACAGCACGCGGGTCCAGACGTTGATCGCCAGATCGTGCCGGCCCGCGAAGTAGTGGTCGAGGCCGGCCAGCAGCAGCTCTTCGATTCTGGTGTCGCGATCACGATCGGAGAGATCCGAAGTCGGGGGCCGATCGGAGCGGAGCGCGTCGGTCATGCGGATAGTCGGGTCGCGGTCGGCAAGTTCCGCGAATTATAGCGCGGCCTCGCGCGCTTCGGCCGTGATAGAAGGAGCCCATGCCAATCATCGAAACCATCCCCAACATCAGCGAAGGACGCCGTCCCGACGTCGTCGAGCGGCTGGTCGCGGCGGTGCGCGCCACGCCCGGCGTCAGAGTGCTCGACTACTCCTCGGATGCCTCGCACAACCGCTCGGTGCTGACGATGACTGGCGACGGCCCGGCGCTGAAGCAGGCGATCCTCGCGCTGTATGACGCCGCCGTTCCGTTGATCGACCTGCGGAGCCACCGCGGCGAGCACCCGCGGGTCGGAGCCGTCGACGTCGTCCCGTTCGTGCCGATCGAAGGGGTCACGATGGCCGACTGCGTCACGCTCGCGCGCGAGGTGGCCGGCGCCGTCGCCGCACGATTCGGGATACCGGTGTTCCTCTACGAAGAAGCATCGGACAACCCGATGCGCAAGAACCTGGAAGACATCCGGCGCGGTGAGTTCGAGGGGCTGCCGCTGAAGATGGCGTCGCCGGGATGGTCGCCCGACTACGGGCCGGCGGCGCCGCACGAAACCGCGGGCGCGAGCGTGATCGGCGCGCGGATGCCGCTCATCGCCTACAACATCAACCTCAACACCGATCGCCTCGAGGTGGCGCGCCGGATCGCGGCGGCGATCCGGCACAGCAGCGGCGGACTCCGCTATGTGAAGGCGATGGGCGTCATGCTCGAGGATCGGCGGATCGCGCAGGTGTCGATCAACCTCACGAACTATCAGAAGACACCCATCCATCGGGTTTTCGACATGGTGGCCCGCGAGGCGGCGCGCCACGGCGTCGCCGTGCTCGAGAGCGAAGTCATCGGCCTGATCCCGGCCGCGGCGCTGGTCGGCGCGGCCGAGCACTACCTGCAGCTCGAACGCTTCGGCCCCGCGCAGATTCTCGAGAACAAGCTGAGCGAGACGACGAGCAGCACGTAGCACGTAAAAAAAGGGGGACCAAACATTTCTTCGGTCCCCCAGGCACGCACGGCGGGTGCGTGGAGCGCTAGTCTCGCACGCGAAAACCATCAAACCTGTCCTTCGTCACTGCAGGATTCACGCCGCCAGGTGCACCGTCAGTTCGCGTTCGGAAGTCCTTGAGTGGGAACCAGTTCGGTCGAACGGCCAGAAGCGCCGGCGGGAGGATGATTCGGCGGGTTGGATTCGCGAATCCAATAGACGGGTCAGGCCGGCTCTTCGTCTCCGTCGACGCGACGCACCGGCGCAATGCCGAACCCACGCATCTTGCGATACAGGTTGCTGCGCTCGACCCCGAGCACCTCGGCCGTCCGCGAGATATTGCCCTGCTGAGCCGCGAGCGCGCGGAGGATGTAGTCCCGTTCGAACTGATCGCGCGCTTCGTGCAGCGGAATGACCGGGCCGGGCTCTTCGGCGCGGGGTCCGGTCATGGTGTCGGGGAACGACAAGATCCGCCAGCGTGATGGCGTCGCCGCGGACCATGATCATCAGGCGCTCGACGACGTTGCGCAGCTCGCGCACGTTCCCGGGCCACCGGAAACTGCGCAACGCGGACGCGGCCCCGGCGTCGAACTTCTTGGGGCGGCGGCCGTACTCCACCGACAGCTCCGTCATGAAGTGCTCCGCGAGCAGCTGAATGTCGTCGGGGCGATCGCGAAGCGGCGGCACGAAGATCGGGATCACGTTCAGCCTGAAGTAGAGGTCCTCTCGAAAGCGGCCCATCCGGATCTCCGTGGTGAGATCCTTGTTGGTCGCCGCGAGCACGCGCACGTCCACGCGAACGCTGCTCGCGCCGCCGACCGGTTCCACGACCTGTTCCTGCAGCGCGCGCAGCACCTTGGCCTGGGTCTTCAGGCTCATGTCGGCGATCTCGTCGAGGAACAGCGTTCCGCCGTCGGCCAGCTCGAACTTGCCGCGGCGATCGGCGGTCGCGCCGGTGAACGCGCCTCTCATGTGGCCGAACAGCTCGCTCTCGATCAACTCCTCTGGAATCGCCGCGCAGTTCACCTCGACGAACGGCCCGCCGCGCCGCCGGCTGAGCGCATGCACGGTGCGGGCGACCAGCTCCTTGCCGGTGCCGTTCTCGCCGTGGATCAGCACCCGGCCGTTGGTCGGTGCGGCCATCGCGATCTGCTCGCGCAACTGCTGCATCACGTAGCTCTCGCCGACCATCGCCAGCCGGCGATCGACATGGGCGCGGAGCGCGCGGTTCTCGGCTTCCAGCCGCCGCTGCCGGACGGCGTTCCCGATCACCAGCACCGTCTTCTCGAGCGACAGCGGCTTCTCCACGAAGTCGAAGGCGCCCATCTTGATCGCCCGCACCGCCGACTCGATGTTGCCGTGCCCCGAGATCATCACGACCGGCGCATCGACTTTTCGATGGCGCAGCCGCTCCAGCGTCGCGAGGCCGTCCAGGCCCGGCAGCCAGATGTCCAGCACGATGACGTCGTAGGCGGTGCGCCCCACCCGCTCGAGGCAGCTTTCGCCGCTGTCCACCGAGTCGACCTGGTAGCCCTCGTCGCGCAGCACGCCGGTGAGCGCGCTGCGCACGCCCGCTTCGTCGTCGACGATCAACACAGAGGCTTTCATCTGTTCAGGCTTGTGGAGACCAGTTCCCAGTTCACAGTTTCCAGTTTGCCGTTTTCCCGTTTCCAGTTGCAGCCTTCGTGGCAACCGGCAATTTGTGACTGGCTGACTGGCAACTGGCAACTGGCAACCGGTAAAGCCGGTCAACTCTCATCACAGCGGCAACTCGATCACGAAGCGCGTGCCGGCCGGCTGATTGTCGTGCACTTCGATGCTGCCGCCGTGCTCGACGACGATCCGGCGGACGATGGCGAGGCCGAGACCGCTGCCTCGTCCCTTGGTCGAGTAGTACGGCATGAACAGCTTGTCGCGATCGGCCGCGGAGATGCCGGGGCCGTTGTCGGCGACCACGATCCGCGCCACCCCCTGCGCCGGGTCGTGGCGGGTCTCGACCGTGATGGCCGCGGCCGGATCCGCCGGCGGGCGCCGGGCGGCGCTGCCGCCGAGCGCTTCGACCGCGTTGTCGACCAGGTTGATGATGACCCGCCGAATCTGTTCGACGTCGATCCGCACCGGCGGCAGGCCGTCGTCGAACCTCCGGTCGATGCGGATGTCGTTGGAACAGCCCGTTGTAGAGCGCGAGCACCTCGGTCAGCATCCGGTGCAGGTCTTCCGGCACCGCCTTCGGCGCCGGCATCCGCGCGAAATGCGCGAACTCGTCGACCAGGCCCTTCAGCGACTCCACTTCGCCGACGATGGTCGTGGTGCACTCGTCGACGAGCTCCCGCGCCGCCGCCGGGGCGGTCATGAAGTGCCGCCGCATCCGTTCGGCGCACAACTGGATCGGGGTCAGCGGATTCTTGATCTCGTGCGCCAGCCGGCGCGCCACGTCCCGCCAGGCGGCGACGCGCTGCGTCCGGATCAGCGGGGTGACGTCGTCGAACACCAGCACCGCGCCTTCGACGCTGCCGTCCTCGCGCTGAAGGGCGGTGGCGGCGGATGCCAGGTGCAGCTCACGTCCCTCGCGGACCATCGCGACCTCGTGCGCGGCGTGACCGGCCCCGGCGTGCGCCTGACGCAGCAGCCCGCCGAGCGGCTGCAGATCGGCGCGATCGAACACTTCAGCCGCCAGCGTGCCGACCACGCCGCGATCGACCGCGAGGAGCCGCAGCGCCGCGCCGTTGACCGTCTCGATGCGGCCGTCCGCGCCGATCGACACCACGCCGGTGGCGATGCGCTCCAGGACGGTCTCGATGTAGCGGCGCCGTTCCTCGAGCTCGAGGTTCTTGCGCTCGAGATCGAGCCGGGAGCGCTCCAGCGTTCGCTGCCCGGTCGCCAGCTCCCCCGCCATCGAGTTGAAGGCCTCGATCAGCGCGCCGAATTCGTCCCGGGTCTCGGGTTCGATGCGGTGATCGAGGTGGCCGGCGCCAATCTCGCGCGCGCCCTGCGCCAGCATGTGGACCGGCCGCGTGATGCGCTTGGCCAGGTACAGGCCCATCCAGGTGGCGCTGACGAGAATCATCAACGTCATCATCAGGAAGAGCGACAGGTACATGCCCTGCAGCGGACGCGTCATCACCCGCAGACGCGTGTAGTTCTCGTACGCGCCGATGATTTTCCGCGATTCAGTCGCCAGCGCCCCGGTCAGCTCCTCGCTGGCAATGACCACGCCGACCGGCTGATTCGATCCGGGATCGACAATGAGCGAGCCGGCCTGCACCAGCTCGCCGCCACCGGCGAGCGATTCGTGCGCCGTGTTCCCACTTCCGCGCATGACCCGCGAGACGAAGCCTTCGCTGGCGCTATTCGATTCGCTGCGGCCCGGGCGCGGATCGACGACCGCGACGAGGACCGGCGCCGCGTTGCCGCTGACGCGATACACCTCGACCCGGCGCACCGGCGCCGCGGTCATGCCCCCTTCGATCAGCCGCCGGACCGCCTCCGACGCGCCGTCCTTGACCAGCGCCGGCGGCAAGGCGCGCGCGACCGCGGCGGCGCGCTGGACCACCTCGTCCTCGCGCTCGCGGTAGTACTCGTTCGCGATCTGGCGGGCCGACGTGAGCACGGCGTCGACCGGCTGGCTCACCCACTTCCGGGTGCTGCTGCGGATCAGCTCGCCGCCGACCAGCAGGACGAGCAACGCCGGAATGATCGTGAGGCCGAGCAGCGCGCCGACCAGCTTGGCGCGGAACCGCGAGAACGGCAGACCGCGCCGGCGCTCGACGACCAGCTTGACGATGTTGCGGGCCAGCACGAAGCCCAGCGCCAGCAGCATCATCAGATCCGCGGCCGAGAGTGCATAGAGCAGCACCTCGGTGAGGAAGTTCGGATTGAAGTCGGGCGCGCGGTCGGCGAGGGTGACCATCGCGACCAGCGCCACCAGCAGGATCACGATCCCGAGCAGGATCAGGCGGGGGTTGTCGCGGAACGGCCGGCGGGCCGGGACCTGCCCGGCGGCACGCGGCGGCTCGGGCAGCGCCGCCGGCCGGACGTCACGCAGGGTGGTGGCCATCAGGGATTGCCAAGAATGCCAAAAGTGCCACGATTGCCAAAATTTGGGGGTGTTCCGCCGCTACGTGCCACGGACGCCGACCGAAGACCGCCTCGAACGCCCGTGACCATCCGGTTCGGCCGTCGTGGCTATCTCGTCGAACATCCCCCCAATTTTGGCAAGGTTGGCACTTTTGGCAATTTTGGCGATTCCTCGCGTCAGCGCAGAAAGGTGAACTTGGCCAGGCCGGCCACGTCGGTCCCCTGCCAGGGCCAGACGAACGAGGCGTTGCGCGGCATGGTGCGCGCGCGGACGCGCACGTAGTACTCGGCATTCGGCTCGAGCCTGGCGCGGTGGAACAGGTCGAGCCGATCGAACCGGGTGAGCCACTCGCGAACCAGGTCCTCCCGATCGAGGGTCCGCGACGCTTCGAGGCGGCCGTCGGCGCTGAGCGTCACGTGATACCGGCGCGCCAGATTGTCGTACCGGACCCCCGCGCTGACCGTTGATGACTCGAGGGTGCGGTCGAGCCAGACGGCGGCGCCGCGGCGAAGCTCGACGTCATAGATGAACGTGATGGGCAGGCCGCTGTGCACTGCGGCCCGGATGTCCTCGTTGTCGAAGGCATCGGACAACTGGAACGACACGCAACACGCGCCCGTCGCGCACCAGCGGCGTCACCTGGATCGCCTGGGCGGCGTGAACGAGAGCTTGAACGGCCAGCAGCACGATGCCGCAGATCAGCGCCCGCTTCATCGTCCCCCGTCACTCTTTTGCATCGAGCCGGTCATTCCTTGGCATTGAGGAGATCTTTGAGCTCCGTCATGAATTCGCCGATGTCCCGGAAGTGGCGGTACACCGAGGCAAACCGGACGTACGCGACCTTGTCCAGGTGCCGGAGCTCGTTCATCACGAACGCCCCGACCTCCTCCGTGCTCATCTCGCGTTCGGCCTTGTCCTGGAGCGCCGATTCCACCCGGTCGGCCACGGCCTCGAGCGACGCGACGCTGACCGGACGTTTTTCGCACGCCTTGAGCAATCCCGCAAGCAGTTTCTGCCGCTCGAACCGCTCGCGGCTGCCGTCCTTCTTGACGACCATATACGGAATCTCGTCGATTCGCTCGTAGCTGGTGAAGCGGCGGCCGCACCCGAGGCATTCGCGGCGCCTGCGGATCACCTCGCCTTCCTTGCTCTCGCGCGAGTCCACGACCTTGTCGCCGAGGTGGGCGCAATAGGGACATTTCATCAGGCAGGCCTCGCGGTGGCCAGCGCCTGGGCCCGCGACAGGGACAGGCCGTCGCGGGCCATGAAATACAAGCCGAGCAGGGTGACCGGCACGAACGACACCGCGTGCAGCACGATCGCCGCCCCGATGGCGCGGTCGTCGGGCGCCCCGAAAAAGGACTGCACGCCGATCTGGTAGGCGGCGTGAAAGCCGCCGACCGCGCCGGGAGTCGGCATCGCCACCCCGACAACCAGAATCGTCATCACCAGGAACGAACCCACATAGGGCAACGTAATATGAAAGGCCAGCGACGTCAGCCAGATGCCGGCCGCGATCGACAGCCAGAGCGGGATCGACAGCGCGAGCGAGACCAGCAGGCGGCGTGGTTGACGCATCACTCCGAGTCCCTGCGTAAACGACTCCACGAACGTCGCGACCATCCTCGCCAGCTTCGCGGGCAGCACTCGTTCGATGCGCAGCGCCCAGCGCCCGAGCCGTTCCGGGTGGCCGGCGGCCACGAACGCGACGGTCAGGGCGACGGCGGCGGCGGCGGCCGCGAGCAGTCCCCCGGCCTTGACGCGCGCCAGGTGCGCCGGGTGCGCCGACATCGTGGCAGGATCGGCCGTCAGGACGAATACGGCGAAGAGCAGGAGCACGGTCACCATATCCATCAGCCGTTCGAGGATGATGGTGGCAAAGGTCGCGGTGGCCGGCAGGCCTTCGCGCCGGGCGAGCAGCAGCGGCCGGATCACTTCGCCGGCGCGCGCCGGCAGCAGAAAGGTCGCGGCAAAGCCGATAACCGTGGCGCGAAATGCGTTCGAGAAGTGGGTCACTCCGAGCGGCGCCAGGACGTATTGCCAGCGGAGCGCGCGAAGGACGTAGGTCAGACCGGTGATGAGCACGGCGCCGACGAGCAGCGACGGCCGGGCGCGGCGAATCTCGGCCCAGACTTGCGACATGTCGGCGTTCCGAAGGAAATACCCCAGCAGACCAATGGTGAGCAGCAGGATCAGAACCGTGCGGACGCGTGACGGCATGCGTTAAGACTGTCGGGATCAGGAACCGGGATGTGCGAGGGCGCGCTCCCGGCGAACTCTACTACGGGGAGCGTCGCCAAGTCTATGGGCAAGCGTGAGTTACTGCTCATCGTCTGTTTCGTGATGGTCGGGGCGGCGGTCTATCACGTGACCGCGCCCGAACCAGGACCGGGACAGCGCGGCTTCTCGTTCGGCCGTTTTCTCGAGGCAGCGCGCCGCGAAGTCCGCGGCAATCGCGCCTCGGCAGAGCTCACCACCACCACGATCCACAAGCTGCCGGCGGAGCTGACCGAGCTCCGGATTACCGGGCCGATCTCCGAAGTCGAAGTCACCGGCGAGAACCGGGCCGACGTCGAGAGCACGTTGTTCGTGCACTCGAACGGCTATGACGAAGCGGAGGCGAAGGAACACATCCGCCAGTCGAAGCTGCTCGCCGACCAGACCGCCTCGGCGCTGATTTTCCGGATGGAGTTTCCCCAGGGCGGACGGCAGCGCGGCACCCTGAAGATCAAGGTCCCGGCCCGCCTCCACATCCGCATCGAGCCGGGTGGGGGCACGGTGGCGGTCAAGAACGTCGGCTCGGTCGAGATCACGTCGATGCGCGGCGAGGCCGTCATCCGACAAATCGCTGGACGGGTCGAGATCACCCACCGCGGCGGCGAAGTGACGATCGAGGATGTCGGATCGCTGGAGTTCAACGGTCGGTCGGGCTCGGTGAATCTGAAGGGGGTGCGCGGCGATACCGCGATCAAGATGGAGCAAGGGGGCGAGCTCGAGGCCGCCAGGCTGACCGGGAAGCTCGACGTCGAGACCCGGAACGTCGACCTGACGCTCGACAATCTCGAGATGACCCGCGGGCCGATCCGCGTGAACGCCAACGGCGGCGAGATCTCGATGAGGGGACTGCGGTCGGAGGCGCGCATCGAGGTGCGGAACGCCGAGCTCACGGTTGTGATGGCAGCCGCGGCGCCGGTCGAGATCTACAACGAGGGCGAACGGGTCGTGCTCACGCCGCCACCCGCCGGCTTCACGCTCGACGCGCTGGTGATGGACGGCCGGGTCACTCCCGATGATCTCGTGGAAGAGCTCGGCCTCAAGATCAACCGGGCCGGCGAGAAGAACGAAACCCGCATCAGCGGCCAGGTCAAAGGCGGTGGTCCGACCCTCACGGTGCGGTCCACCCGCGCCGACCTCGTGCTCCGCGGCCCCGATCGTCAGGCCCGGGAAACCACCGACCCACCCACAGCCGACAAGCTCGAGAAAGAAAAAACAAAGTAGTACGCCGCACGTTGCACGGAGCCGCGAGCACGTGTAAGCTTCCGTGTCTTTCAGAGGCCCACCTTGTTATTCACGGCACCGCTCCTCCACACCGATCTCGATGGCCTGACGCTCCACCGCCGCGGCAAAGTGCGCGACGTCTACGAGATCGGCGATCAACTGCTCATCGTCACCACCGACCGGATCTCGGCCTTCGACTACGTGCTGGGGTCGGGCATCCCGGACAAGGGGCGCGTGCTCACGCAGCTCTCCGGCTTCTGGTTCGGTCGCATGGATGATCTCGTCCCGCATCACCTGATCTCGATGGACGTGGACGCGTTCCCTGAGGCCGCCCGCAAGCACGCGGATCAGCTGCGGGGCCGGACCATGCTGGTCCGCCGCACCGAGCCGGTGCCGATCGAATGCGTGGCGCGCGGCTACTTGTCGGGATCGGGCTGGAAGGAATATCAGCAGACCGGGCAGGTCTGCGGCATCACGCTGCCGGCGGGCCTGCGTGAATCCGATCGCCTGCCCGAACCGATTTTCACGCCGGCCACCAAAGCCGAGAGCGGCCACGATGTGAACATCAGCGAGGAAGAAGCCGGCCGGCTGGTCGGGGCCGATCTGATCGCGCGGCTGAAAGCGTTGACGCTGGAGATCTATCGCCGCGGCGTCGCGCACGCCGAGTCGAAGGGGATCATCATCGCCGACACGAAGTTCGAGTTTGGCTTGGCGGACGGTGAGATCATCCTCATCGACGAAGTCCTCACCCCCGACTCCTCACGCTTCTGGCCGCAAGCCGCCTACGAGCCTGGCCATGGCCAACCGAGCTTCGACAAACAGTACGTCCGCGACTACCTCGAAGAGATCAAGTGGAACAAGCAGCCGCCGGTACCCTCGCTGCCCGACGACGTGGTGCGCCGCACGCGCGAGAAGTACGTCGAAGCTTTCCGCCTGCTGTCGGGCGCCGAGCTCCAGTAGCCGCCGCTCGTGCGTGATCAGCTCGAAAGCCTCGTGCGCCAGATGCTCGATCGCGGCGTCCGCTACGACGACGCCCGGCGGGAGTTCGAAAAGGTGTTCATCACCCGCGCCCTCGAGCGATCGAGCGGCGGCGTCGGCGAAGCAGCTGAGCTGCTCGGCCTGCACCGCAACACCGTCACCCGCAAGATGAGCCAATACAGGATTAAGAGTCGTTAGAGATCGTCAAATCCCAAATCCCAAGCTCCAAATCCCAACCACTCCCAAATCCCAAGCTCCAAACAAGACCGCCACTCCCCAACACCGTTGGGAGTTGGAATTGGGAGTTGGGATTTGTGGTTGGGATTTGGTAGTTGGGAGTGGTTGGGATTTGGAGCTTGGAGCTTGGGATTTAGCACTCCCACCCTCCGACTGCTTGACAACCGCGGTGCGTTCTATAGAATTAGCAGTCGGTCACGCGGATTGCTAAAAGACAGTGGCTCCGCGGCCGGCTTACACCGTATTTACAACGACTTTCGTTCGATGCCCGGGGCCGTCTGGCCCCGCTGAAGCTGCGGAGCCGAGGGCTCCGCTCGTCCCGCGGAACCGCCGGTTCCGCTCAAACCGCGGAGGTCAACTCCGCGCTGTCAGATGGAGTGAAGACCGCTATGCCAGCAACCGCAGTGCGCATCCGTCCCCTGCACGATCGCGTCATCGTCCTGCGCCTCGACGAGGGCGAACAGAAGGTCGGCGGCATCATCATCCCCGATACGGCCAAAGAGAAGCCGCAGCAGGGGAAAGTGATCGCCGTCGGCAAGGGCAAGGTCGAGAAGGACGGCAAGATCACGCCGCTCGACGTCAAGGAAGGCGACACGATCCTGTTCGGCAAGTACTCGGGCCAGGAGATCAAGCTCGATGGTGAGGAGTACCTCATCATGCGCGAAGAAGAAATCCTCGGCGTGCTCAACTCGTAAGGGAGATCAGAAGAATTATGGCCAAGCAGATTATCTATGGTGAGGAATCACGTCAGGCAATTCTCCGCGGCGTGAATGCCCTTGCCAACGCCGTGAAGGTCACGCTCGGACCCAAGGGCCGCAACGTCGTCCTCGACAAGAAATTCGGCTCGCCCACCATCACCAAGGACGGCGTCACCGTCGCCAAGGAGATCGACCTCAAGGACCCGCTCGAGAACATGGGCGCCCAGATGGTCCGTGAAGTGGCGAGCAAGACCTCGGACATCGCGGGCGACGGCACCACCACCGCCACCGTGCTGGCCCAGGCCATCTTCCGCGAGGGCGCGAAGAACGTCGTCGCCGGCGCCAATCCGATGGAGCTGAAGCGCGGCATCGAGAAGGCCGTCGAAGTGATCGTCGAGGAGCTGAAGAAGCTGGCGAAGCCGGTCAGCGGCCACGCCATCGCCCAGGTCGGGACCATCTCGGCCAACAGCGACGACACCATCGGCAAGATCATCGCGGAAGCGATGGAGAAGGTCGGCAAGGACGGGGTCATCACCGTCGAAGAAGCGAAGTCGATGGAGACCTCGCTCGAAGTCGTCGAAGGGCATGCAGTTCGACCGCGGCTACCTCTCGGCCTACTTCGTCACCGATCCCGAGCGCATGGAAGTGGTGCTCGAGAACCCGGTCATCCTGATCCACGAGAAGAAGATCAGCTCGATGAAGGACCTGCTGCCCCTGCTCGAGCAGGTGGCGCGCGCCGGCCGGCCGCTGCTCATCATCGCCGAGGACGTCGATGGTGAAGCGCTGGCGACCCTGGTCGTCAACAAGCTGCGCGGCACGCTGCAGGCGGCGGCCGTGAAGGCGCCGGGCTTCGGCGATCGCCGCAAGGCCATGCTCGAGGACATCGCGGTCCTCACCGGCGGCCGCGCGATCACGGAAGACCTCGGGCTCAAGCTCGAGAACATCAAGCTCGAGGACCTGGGCAAGGCGAAGAAGGTCACCATCGACAAGGACAACACCACCATCGTCGAGGGCTCCGGCCAGCAGGGCGCGGTCGAAGGCCGCGTGAAGCAGATCCGGACCCAGGTCGAGGAGACCACCTCCGACTACGACCGCGAGAAGCTGCAGGAGCGGCTGGCGAAGCTGGTCGGCGGCGTCGCGGTCATCAAGGTCGGCGCGGCCACCGAGACCGAGATGAAGGAGAAGAAGGCGCGCGTCGAGGACGCGATGCACGCGACCAAGGCGGCCGTCGAAGAAGGCATCGTGCCGGGCGGCGGCGTGGCGCTGCTGCGGGCGGGCAAGGCCCTCGACAAGCTGAAGCTCGGCGGCGACCAGCAGGTCGGCGTGGAGCTCATCCGCAAGGCGATCGCCGAGCCGCTGCGCTGGATCGCCACCAACGCCGGTCAGGAAGGCTCGATCGTCGTCCAGAAGGTGAAGGACGCCAAGGGCGACGAAGGCTACAACGCCGGCAGCGACAAGTACGAGGACCTGGTGGCGGCGGGCGTCATCGACCCGGTCAAGGTCGTGCGCACGGCCCTTCAGAATGCCTCGTCGATCGCCTCGCTCCTGCTGACCACCGAAGCCCTCGTCTCCGAGATCCCCGAGGAGAAGAAGGAATCGGGTGGCGGCGGCATGCCGGGTGGCGGCGGCGGCATGGGCGGCATGTACTGATTCGGGATTCGCGAACCGCGAACCCGCGATCACCAAAGGCCGGCCGGAGGGAACTCCGGCCGGCCTTTCTCTCTTTAGCGGAACAGCAACAGCACGAACAGGCCTGCCAGGCTGATCCAGCTCGCGATTCTCGAGAGGGTGTCGGCACGGACCGGGGGCGGACGCTGCGCAATCAGCGATTCCACGGTGCGAACCTGTTCCGGATCGCCCGTGAGACGGCCGTGCCCGTCGTAGGCAACGGTCCTTCCCGCCCGCACGGCGTCGAGCACGCCAGCCTCGCTGATCTCATCGACGAACACATAAGTGCGGCACTGTCCCAGCCCGCCGCCGAAATGGAAGTCCGAGGACCCAATCGGCGCAAGTGATGGATTGCGTGCGGCGGCGCCGCGGAAAAACTCCGCCAGCTCACGACGCGCCCGCGAGGATCGGATTGCCGCCGAGTGCGCCGTTTCGGATCCATCCAGCAGGGCCAGCGCGGCCGGATCGTCCGCCCCCCACGACTGCGGCACCGGATGCGCGGCGATCGCCACTCCGCCCTGGGCATGAATGGCGCGAATCGCCTCGCTCGCGCTCAGGCGCCAGTCGACGACTTCCCGGATGCCGGCGGCCACCATGTGAAACCGCGGCGCCGTCACTTCCTGGCCGGCCATTACGATCGGACTCGACGCCTGACGCGCTGCCAGCCGGGCCGCGAACAACTGGTTGTGGTTGGTGATCGCGATCACGTCGAGGCCGCGCCGGCGCGCCTCACCCGCCAGTTCCCACGGCGCCACGCCGCCATCGCCGAAGAAAGCGTGAACATGGAAATCGGCGGTGAGGACGAACCGGCCGCCGGCGCGAGGGATGTCGCGGGACGGTTGGCGATCGTGAACGGTGGCGCCGGCAATTCCGGAGAGGATCAGCACGACGCCGAGCGCGCGCGGCAGCGTCATCGCTGCAACAGCCCGATCACCCGGACCGACAGCCGGCTCCCCAGCTCGATGTAGGTGAGGATCAAGAGCGCGGTCGCAGCCTGGTGCGCGATCACCCGGACCCACGCTTGCCCCGGCGGCAGGGCCAATACTTCGCGCGAGTAGGCGAACAGGATCCAGGCGGTCCACATCGCCGGCGCGAGATGCTCGCGAAAACGATGTTCTGATTCGGCGTCAGCATCTGCAGCGCGGCGATCGCCACCAGCCAGAGCGACCACGGGCCGTGCGCCGCGAAGAGCAGTTCGATTGCGCGAGCGAACGAGACCGGACGCGGCCCCGCCGATCCAATCAGGCTGGAGCCGGTCATCAGTTGAAGCGCGGGCACGAAGCTCCAGCAGACGGTCTGGCTGATCACCAGCGAAGCGACCACGCGGCCAGTCGCCGCTGCCGAAGTGACGATGCCCAACAGCAGGGCGAGCAGACCAGGGATGGCCAGCGCCTGGCGCCAGGGGGCGTCGCGCGACTCCGCCACGCGCCGGCGGTATTCCCGGGCCGGCCGCGCCATCAGCGCCAGCGCCTCGGACGGCGTCCAGGTCGCGAAGGTGCGTGTCATGTGATCCGGCAACGTAGAACAGATCGTTGCTCGAGAGCAATCCCGGCATCGCTTCCAGGGGACTAGCCGCGTTCGAAGGCCGCCCGCTGCTTTCTGATATAAGAGTCCGCATTCGGGAGGAGGCTGGATGGGCAATATTGGCAAGTTTGTCGGGGCGCTGGCCTGCGTGCTCGTGCCGTGTGCGGCATTCGCACAGGATCCACCGGCGGCGGGAGCGGGCCAGGAAGGCGGCGGCCGGGGCGGCCGCGCTCCGGAGCCCGAAATCAGGCCGTACGAACGGGTCATCACCAGGGACGCCAAATCAGACGACGGCATCTTCACGGTCCATCGCATCAAGGACCGGATCTATTACGAGATTCCCAAGGACCGGCTCGGGCGCGAGTTCCTCTGGGTCAGCCAGATCGCCAAGACCACGCTCGGCGCCGGCTACGGCGGTCAGGCGGCCGGCAACCGCGTCGTCAAGTGGGAGCGGCGCGGCGATCGGATCCTGCTGCGCGCGATCTCGTACGACGTCATCGCCGATCCGAATACCCCGATTGCCAAGGCGGTGGACGCGGCGAACTACAACCCGATTGTCGCGGCGTTCAACATCGAAGCGCTCGGCAAGGACGATGCGGCGGTCATCGACGTGACGCGGATCTTCACCACCGACGTGCCCGAGTTCAGCGGACGTACGCGGGTCGGCGCCCGCGCCTTCGATGCGACGCGATCGTTCGTCGAGCGCGCCGTCTCGTTCCCGGAAAACATCGAGGTCGAAGCGACCCACACCTACAACAACCCGCCGCAGGAGCCCGCCGCCGGCGGCCGCGGCGCGCCGCCGGCGCCCGGCGGACGCGGTGCCACGCCGCTGCGCGCCGGCACGCACTCCGTGCTGATGCACTTCAGCATGGTGCTGCTGCCGGAAAAGCCGATGCAGGCGCGGCTGTTCGATGAGCGAGTCGGCTACTTCTCGACCAGCAAAATCGACTACGGCCAGGACGAGCACCGCGCGCCGCAGCGCCGGTACATCACCCGCTGGCGGCTCGAGAAGAAGGATCCCAAGGCGGAGATCTCCGAGCCGGTCAAGCCGATCGTCTACTGGATCGATCCCGCGACGCCGACGAAATGGGTGCCGTACTTGAAGAAGGGGGTCGAGAGCTGGCAGCCGGCATTCGAAGCGGCCGGATTCAAGAACGCGATCGTCGCCAGGGAGGCGCCGAAGCCCGAAGAGGATCCCGACTGGAGTCCCGAGGACGCGCGCTATTCGGTCATCCGCTGGCTGCCGTCCACGATCGAGAACGCGTCGGGCCCGCACATTCACGATCCACGCTCGGGCGAGATTCTCGAGACCGACATCCAGTTCTACCACAACGTGATGAACCTCTCCCGCAACTGGTACTTCGTCCAGGCCGGGGCCCTCGATCCGCGCGCGCGGACGCTGCCGCTGCCCGACGACTTGATGGGACGGCTGGTCGAGTACGTCGCGGCCCACGAAGTCGGCCACACCCTGGGGTTCCAGCACAACATGAAGGCGAGCTCGATGTATCCGATCGCACGCGTCCGCGACGCGAAGTGGGTCAAGGAGAACGGCCACACCCCGACCCTGATGGACTACTCGCGCTTCAACTACGTCGCCCAGCCGGAAGACAAGATCGCGGTCGAAGATCTGATCCCGAAGATCGGACCGTACGACAAGTGGGCCACGATGTGGGGCTACAAGCCGGTACCCGGCGCCACCAACCCGGAGGCCGAGAAGAAGACGCTGGATGAATGGGCCCGGCAGCAGGACGCCACGCCGTGGCTCCGCTTCTCCACCGAAGGATCCGCCGGGACCGACCCCGGAGAGCTCACCGAAGCAGTCGGCGATCAGGACGCCGTCGCCGCGACCACGCTCGGGCTGAAGAACCTCGAGCGGGTAGCCGCGATGCTGGTGCCGGCGACCACCACGCGTCCGGGCGACCCGTTCTCCGACCTCGAAGAGGTCTATGGCCGGCTGCTCGGACAATGGGCGCTCGAGATGAATCACGTCGCCGCGATCGTCGGCGGCTACAACTCACAGCAGAAGCACATCGGCCAGACCGGCGTCCGCTTCCAGCTGATTCCGCGGGCGAGACAGGAAGGCGCGGTGAAGTTCCTCGCCGACCATGCGTTCAAAGCGCCCGCCTGGGCATTGAACGCCGACATTCTTCGGCGAATCGAACCGGTCGGGGTGCTCGACCGCATCGAGGCCAGCCAGACCCGCGTGCTCACGTCGCTCCTGAGCAGCGCGCGCGTGCTGCGGCTGGTCGAGCAGGACGCGCTCGACGGCGCGGCAGCGTACCCGCCGCTCGAATTCCTTGCCGATGTCCGCCGCGGCGTCTGGAGCGAGATCTACGGCACCGCGCCGCCGAGAGTGGACGCGTACCGCCGCAACCTGCAGCGCGCCTACGTCGACATGCTCAGCACTCGGATCAACGGCAGCCAGGCCCAGTCAGACGACGCGCGCGCGTTCTTCCGGGGGGAGTTGAAAGCGCTCGACGGCGATCTGACGGCGGCGCTCCCGCGGCAGACCGACCGTGCCACGCAGCTGCACATCGAAGACGTGCGGACGCAGATTGCCCGCGCACTGGATCCGGCGGTCCAGGCGTCGGCGGCCGGTGTCCGCACCGGCACCGACCTCGCGGACGACTCGCAGTTCGACGTCTCCACGGCGAGCGACATCTGCTGGCCCGATTACGTCGTGCGGCCGAAGTCGAAGAGGCGATAACACCTCCGCGGGTTCGCGGTCCGCGGGTTGGGTAATCGGGAATCAGGCCGGCCATCCAACCGGCCGGTTGCTCTCTACCGACTTGTAGGGCGGGGCTTCAGACCCCGCCACGAACCGGGTTAGCGAAGCGTAAAGGTGAGTTCGATTTCGACCAGGACCGGGACCGGCTGACCGAACCGCGTCCCCGGACGGAAGCGCCACCGGCGCACCGCCTTGATCGCCTCCTGATCGAGGCCGAAGGTGCCGTCGAGCGACCGGACCACCTGGACCTGACCGACGCTGCCGTCGGGCATCACCACCGCTTCGACCATCACGATGCCCTGAATCTTCTGGCGCATCGCGTCGGCGGTGTAGCTCGGCTTTACTTCGTTGACAACCACCGGCATCAACACGCCGTTGCCGGGCCGGTAGGCTCCGCCCCCGGTGCCGCCGCCGGTGCCTGGCCCGAGCCCGGAGCCCTGCCCAGGGCCGATCCCGGTGCCGGTCCCGGTCCCAGCGCCGCCGCCGCTGCCACTGCCTTGCGACACGGCCGACGGCAGCCCGGTGAGGGTGCCGGGCAGTTCCACGACCCCGGCCGAGGTCATGACCGCGGGAATATTCATCTGTGTTTCCGCCTTCGGTACTTCCTTGGGCGGTTCCGGCGCGAGCGTAGGAGGCTTCGCGACCGGGACGGTGATCTTTTCCTTACCTGGCAGCTCGGCCTTCTTCGGCGGTTCTGGCGACTTGTTGCCGCCGCCGCCACCGCCGCCGCCAGGGCCTGGGACGTTCAACCAGATGATGTCGTTCGGGAGCTGCTCGGGCGGCGCCACCGTGTCGTTTGCGGGCGGCATCCGCGCGATGACGAAGATGAAGAACAGGAACGCGCCAAGGTGCGTGGCGAGAGACACCACGAAGCTTCCGCCGAGGCGGCCTTTTTCACTCGCGCCCGAAGGAACGTCGCCTACGAGGAAGTGCGCGTTCGGGCTGGGGCGCGGCTCCGGTATTTCGGACATGTCGGCGATGAGTGGGACTGTTGTCATTGTGGCTGACGCCGTGCCGGGTTGCAAGGCTGCAATATCGATGCCTCAGGAGCATCGCAAACATCGCAGGAAAAGCTGGCCTTGGGAGCAGGAACGTCCTCGCCTTAGGACGGCGACGGGAGACGAACGGCCGGTCACGTCCGGACTACTGGCCCTCGTCCCAATTGGCAATGCCGAGCTCGCGCGGGGCGGCGGATGCCAGGGCTGCCCTGACTGGTTCGACCTCTGAGGCGCTGGCATGCACGGCGAGCAGGACGCTGCCGTGCTCGACCGCGCCCTGAATCTGATCGGCTTGCTCGGCCGGCACCCCCGCGGCCTTCAGGGTCGTCGCGATGCCGCCGGCGACATGCCCCGCCGCTTCACCCAGACCCGCCGAGAGCGGACCGGCGGCGACGATCGGACCGATCCCTGGCATGACGATGGCGATCGCCGCGAGCACTTGCGCGCCAAGCTCTCCGAGGCGAGCCGCCGGGCGTGAATCCTCGATATCCGCCCCGGGTGTCGCATCCATCTGTTCGGCGAGCGCCCCCTCCTCGTCGTGGCTCCTCGAAACCACCGAAATCTGATCGCGGGAAACGCCGGCGGCGTGCAGCGCCCTGGCAGCGGTCGCCGCGGCGGCAGGAGTGGCGAACACCGCGAACACGAGAGGATGGGCCATTGGCGGTATGTTACTTCGGCGCATGTCTGACTTTCATGTCGTCATCGTCGGCGGCGGCCCCGCCGGCGCGTGGACGGCGTTTCAATTGGCGCGGGCGGGAGCGCGGGTGGCGATCGTCGACGGCAGTCATCCGCGCGAGAAGCCGTGCGGCGGCGGCTTGAGCGCGCGGGCCTTGCAGTTGCTGCGGCCGCTGCCGGACGCGGTGCGCGGCAGCGGCACCGCCATCACCTCCAGCCGCTTTTCCGACGGAGAGCATCGGGCCGACGTGCCGCTCGAATACGCGGACCGCGAGATGCCCGCGCTGATCGTGAGCTCCCGCCGGCTGTTCGATCGATCGCTGCTCGACGCCGCGTGCGGCGCCGGCGCCGAGCTCGTGCCGGAGCGGGTGACCACAATCGACCGCACCAGCGCCGGCTGGACCTTGCGCGCCGGCGGCCGGCGGATCGAGACGGAGTGGCTGGTGGGCGCAGACGGCGCCAACAGCCTGGTCCGGCGGACCGTCGCGCAGCCATTTCCCCGCGATGCGCTGTCGATCGCGAGCGGCTACTACGTGCACGATCGGAGCGCCGCCGGAATCGACATCGCGTTCACGCGGGCGCCGGCCGGGTATCTGTGGTCGTTCCCGCGGCCGGATCATCTCGCGATCGGCGTCTGCGGTCAGGCCAACGAGACCTCGAGCGCGGCGCTGCTCGGTCTCACGGCGGCGTGGATTCGGCGCAACATCGGCCCGGCCGCCGCGATGACTCGCTACAGCTGGCCGATTCCGTCGTTGTCGGAGGCGCAGCTCGGCACCGAACGCCCGGCCGGCGATCGCTGGCTGCTCGTCGGCGACGCAGCCGGACTCGTGGATCCGATCACGCGCGAGGGCCTGTACTTTGCCCTCGCATCAGCGGGCATCGCCGCGAACAGCCTGCTGAAAAGCGGAGCCGGCGCTCGCTATGCCGACCAGGTGCGCCGCAGCATCCACACCGAACTGCGGAAGGCGGCCCGTCACAAGGCCGCTTTCTTCCACAGCGCTTTCAGCGGCCTGCTGCTCCGCGGACTGCAGCAGAGTCCCGGGATTCGCCACGTCATGGCGGATCTGATCAGCGGTCGGCAGACGTATGCCGGATTGCGACGGCGGTTGTTGATGACGGGGGAGGTGCGGTTGGCGGCGGAGTACTTATTCCGGCGGCGGTGACCGATCGATTCGACCGTCCGGACGCTTTCAGCCGCAAAATGGGCAATTCGATGGCCGGCGATCTTTTACCGGAGGGCCAGGAGATCAGGAGTTTTTAGGTTTGGAAAAGAATTGTCTCCTGAACTCCTGGCCCTCCTGTGATCGTCCGGCGTGGGTCTGCTCTCGAGTGCTGCTCCAAGCAGCAACGCCCGCTCACTTCACCAGGTACCCATCTCGCGCCCGAACCGTCACAGCCGGCCGCGAGACGCTGACGGCGATCGAGCGCCACTCGTTGCTCCCCGGGACTGGCGGCTTCACGGGGCTGTAGCCAATCAAGTATTGGTTCCGCAGCTCCACCGCGATGGTCTGAAGCGTCTCGGGCAGCCGCCGGGCGTCGGTCACGTGGAAGGATCGACCACCGGTCAGAGACGCGAGCTCGGCGAACGCTTCGGGACGGGTGCGGCCGAACGCGATGGGATAGACCAGGACGTCGGCGGCGCGCGCGCGTTCGAGCACTTCGGCGGCGGTTGCCTTGCTGTACCGATCGCTGCCGTCCGAGAGCAGCACCAGCGCCCGCCGGCCGCGCGCCGGCTGGATCGCGGCGAGCGCCGTGACGATCGCGTCGTAGAGTCCGGTCGTGCCGAACGCGTCGAGCCGGTTCAGCGCCTCGAGCTGTTCGGGGCGATGGCGGGACAGCGGCGCGATCACGTCGGTCGTCGAACCGACCGCAATCAGCATCGATTCGTCCGCGGGTCGCAGCGCGCCCAGGAATATCCGCGCGCCAGACTTCGCCGCCGCGAGCCGATCGCCGGTCATGCTGAAGCTGCGGTCGACCGCGACCGCCACCGACAGCGGGAACTCGCCGGCCGCGAAGGTCGAAATCGGCTGTGGCTCCCCGTTCTCGCGGACGCTGAAGGCGTCCCGGTCGAGCCCGGTGACCGGCTGCCCTCGCTTGTCCGTCACCGTGGCGTAGACCTCGACCACGCTGACCCCGGACGAGAACTGGCGGGCCCCCGCCACCCCGCCCGGAGGCGATCAGGGCCAGACCGAGCAGCACCGCCGCGCGGATCCACCGCCTCTGCCGCGGTTCGGTGATAAGATCCGAGCGAAACGCGCCAGAAGGAGCCACCATGCTTCCCCATCTCGGGATACCCGAGCTGCTCGTCATTCTGTTCATCATCATTCTGATATTCGGCGCCAACCGGCTGCCCGATATCGGCCGAGGCATTGGCAAGGGTATCCGGAATTTCAAGGACGCCACGCACGAAGGCAACGAGAAGCCCTGAGGGGCGCTTGTCCGCATATCTCCTCCCGGGTCATCGCCTGGGGTCCTACGAAGTCATAGCCTTGCTCGGGGTCGGTGGCATGGGCCAGGTCTACCGGGCCCGCGACCCTCGCCTTCAGCGCGACGTCGCGCTCAAAGTCCTGCAGACCGACGACGCCGAGCACCGCAGCCGTTTCGCGCGGGAGGCCCGGGCCATCGCCGCGCTCAACCACCCGAACATCGTCACCATCCACTCCGTGGAAGAGGTCGACGGCGTCCCCTTCCTCACCATGGAGCTGGTCGAGGGCACGCCGCTCAACCGGATGATTCCACCGGGCGGACTCGAGCTGAACGAGCTCCTGGCGATCGCCATCCCGATTTCCGAAGCCCTGGCTGCGGCTCATGCGCGCGGCATCGTGCACCGCGACCTCAAGCCGCCCAACGTCATGGTGTGTCCGGATGGGCGGGTGAAGATCCTCGACTTCGGCCTGGCCAAGAATGTCGAAGCCGCGAATCTCGCGAGCGTCGAAGAGACCCGCGAGGGGCAGATCATCGGCACGCTCGCCTACATGTCGCCCGAGCAGCTGATGGCTGACACGGTCGACGCCCGCAGCGACATCTTCTCGCTCGGCGTGCTGATCTACGAGATGGCCACCGGCAAGCGGCCGTTCGACGGTCCGAATCCGGCGGTCATCCTGGTATCGCTGCTCAACAGCCCGGTCCCGACGATCGGCGGCGCCTCCGCCGACCTCGACCGGATCATCGCGCGGGCCAGCGCCCGCAAGCCCGGCGGACGCTATCAGCGGGTCACCGATCTGCTGAGCGATCTGCGCGCGCTGATGACCGGGATGGCGATCGCGACCCCGCCGATGACACGGCTGCCGGCGATCGCGGTGCTGCCCTTCGCCAACCTGACCAACGATCCCGATCAGGAATACTTCTGCGACGGCATGGCGGAGGAAATGATCAGCGCGTTGTCACGCGTCAAGGGCCTTGCCGTCGTCTCGCGCACCTCGGCCTTCCAGTTCAAAGGCACGCAGGTCGATGTCCGCGAAATCGGCGAGCGGCTCGACGTGCAGACCATCCTCGAAGGCAGCGTGCGCAAGGCCGGCAACCGGCTGCGGATCAGCGCCCAGCTGGTCAACGTCGCGGACGGCTACCACGTCTGGTCCGAGCGCTTCGATCGCAACATCGACGACGTGTTCCTGATTCAGGACGAGATCGCGCGCTCGATCACCGAGTCCCTGCGAGTGACGCTGACCCGCCCCGCGACCGGGATGATGGTGAAGCCGGCGACCTCAAACCTCCAGGCGTATCACTTCTATCTGCGCGGGCGCTTCCTCCTCAACAAGTTCGCCGACCTGTTCGGGTCGCTGACCGGGGCCCGCAAGTGCTTCGAGGAGGCGATCGTGCTCGATCCGATGTACTCCGCGGCGTACGCCGGCCTCGCGGAGGCCTGTACCGCGCTTGGCTACACGACGTTCCTGCCGGCGCCGGAAGCCAGCAAGGCCGCGCTCGAAGCGGCGCAGCACGCGGTCACGCTCGATCCGTCGCTGCCCGAAGGGCACACCGCGCTCGGCTGGACCAAGACGCTCTTTGCGATGGACCTGCGCACCGCCGAGCGGGACTTCCAGCGCGCGCTGGAAATCTCCCCCGGCTACGCCCCGGCCCACGGCTACTACGCACTGCTGCTCTGCGCCTTCGGCCGGTTCGACGAGGCCATCGATCACGCCTCGCAGGCCCGCCATCACGATCCGCTGTGGATGATGATGCCCTTCATCATGAGCCAGGTGCTGATCTGCGCGCGCCGCTTCGAGCAGGCCGAGCACCAGATGCGTGAGCTCCTGAAGATCGATCCCAACATCGACGGCTGCTACTGGTATCTGAGCAGCGCGCTGGCCGGTCAGGAACGCCTGGACGAGGCGATTGACGTCCAGGAAAAGGGCGTGACGCTGGTCCGCCGCGCCCCCTTCTTCGTGGCGCTGCTGGCGATCTGGTACAGCCGGAACGACCGGCGGGCAGACGCCGAGAAGCTGCGCGACGAACTGATTGCCGGCGGGCGCTGCTCGCCGATCTGGCTCGCGATGGTCTGCGGGGCGCTCGGCGACAAGGACCAGGCCTTCGACTATCTCGAGCGGGCGATCGCGCAGCACGACGACCAGGTGTCGTTCATGGCGGTGGATCACCGGTTCGACAGCCTGCGCGGCGATCCGCGATTCGATGGCGCGCTCAGACGGCTCGGCCTGCCGGTGCTGAGCCGGTGAATAGGAGGTAGGAGGTAGGAGCAGAAACAGGAGACGAGTTCGACAAGGGTGGAACAGAACGAGCCTAGTCTCTTTCCCTTGTTCGACCTCTCCCAGTGTTCATCTCCTACCTCCTCCTACCTCACCTCCCAGCGCCCGCCGCTTCCCGCTGCAGCGCTCTGTAGACGAAGTAGAGCGCGATGAAGAACACCACCATCGCCCCCATCAGCAGCGCCACGAAGCCGGGGTCGGTCCAGATCCACCGCGCCGCGCGCGCTTCCCATTCCGCGTAGGTGCCGAGCGTCAGCGTTCGGTAGGGCTGAAAGGCCATCCACGCGCCGAAGAAGGCGAAGCCGCCGGCGAACAGCAGCCACGGCATGCGGGTCCGCCCCTGACGGACGAATTGGACGCCGACGTGAAAGCCGGCGATGTTGGCGACGAAGTAGGCCAACAGGAAACCGGGCAGCAGCCAGGGGTACTCGGTGATCGAGGAACCCGTCCACCACATGTGCGAGGTCTGGAAGCCGAAGTGCGCGATCAAGAGATAGACCGGCAGCCAGACCACCAGCACCAGCTGGAACACGAGGTTGACCGCCAGCGCCTTTTGATAGAAGTAACCGGACCGCTCCGACCGCAGCCCCTTCTCTACCGCGGCGGCGAACAGGCTGCCCGTGCCAAACGCGACCGGAATATCGATTTGAACCATCGCCCGTCCCCCCGTCCTATGCCGACGACGAGGAGGCGTCCGGGAGCCCCTCCGGGAACCATCGCGCCACGAACTCCGGCGGCACTTCGAACGGGACGCCGTCCATTCCACCCATCTTGACCATGATCGCGTGGTGCAGTTCCTCGGAGGCGAACCGGAACGGCCGCTCCGCATGCAGCCGGGTCGCCACCTGGGCGGACACCGCCCAGGCCTCGAGCAGCGCATCCAACCTGACTTTCTGGAGCAGCGAAGGCCGCGTGATGCCGAGCGCATCGGCCGTCGTGTCCCCCACCAGCTTCCGGGCAAGCGCCGCCACCAGCGGATCGTGATGCTCGCCGGGCAGCGCATCCTCGACCGCGTTCAACAGCGCCGCCGTCAGCTTCTGGCCGGCGACGGACTCGCCGTGCTGACGGCGCTGAATCGCCGCGAACAGCTCCGCCGCGTCGTTGAACCGCGCCGGCAGCAGCTCTTCGCGGATGCCCATCAGAAACCCGACCACGTTCCAGCAGTGGATGTAGCCCTGCCGCTGCCGGTCGGTCATGTCGTAGCCCATGGTGCGGAAGCCCTCGATGACCACGTAAGAGAACGTCATCAGGGTGTAAACCATGTCCTCCTGATTGATCGGGAGGCCGAACTTCGCTTGAAGCGCCGGGTCGGCCGGGTTCGCGGCCGCGCGCGGATCGCTCCGGATCATGTGCCGCACGATCGCGTGCATGACCCGCACCTTCATGGTCGCGCGCACGCCGCGTCCCATCGGCGTGAGCCCCCCGGGCACCATCACGTCCATGACCATCTGCGCCGTCTCGCGGACGCGGCGGGTCGGATCCACCTGCAGGAACTTCGTGTAGGCCAGGACCTCGGTCCCGTACTTCATGACGTAACACTGCGGCAGGCTCGCGCAGGCCAGTAACGTAGACGAGGCGAGACCGTACAGCAGGAAGAACGCCTCGGCCTCGTTCACCAGGGCCTCATCGCGCCACGGCGGCAGCGCGCTCGCCGTCTTCATGTAGGCGCGAACATCCTCCGGCAGCAGCCGCGACGGTTCGCCGTCCGCATCCCACATCTGCCGGTTCTTGATCAGCGTCGCCACCAGGCGATGCGCCCCCTGATCGACCAGGGTCGTCGCCACCGCGTCCGCCGGCGGATCGACCGTCTGCCGCATCCGATCGAGAAACGCGTCGTCCAGTCGCAGCTCTTGTCCGAGAACGTTCTTCATGGCCTCTGTCACTTGCCTTTCCTGGCGGATCGTTCGCGGCGGCCGGGCCGCTGTTTGCGCGTCGCGCCTTTCTTTGGCTTGTCCTTTTTGCCCTTGTCCTTGATCGGGACGTGTCCCCAGCTTCGTGCCGATCCGGCCTCGACCGGGCGTGGCCGTCGCGGCTCCGCACTGCTCCGGCGGGGTCCGCGGTTCTCTTCGGACGCCCGCACCGTCTCCAGGATGTCGACCAGGCCCAGATCGACCTGGCGCCGCTCCATGTCGACCTTCACCACCTGCACCGCCACTTTGTCGCCCAGACGGTACTCTTTCGCCGTGTTCTCGCCCCGCAGGATGTGCGCCCGCTCGACGAATCTGTAGTAGTCATCGGCCATCGTCGAAATGTGCACCAGCCCCTCGACGAAATGTTCGACCAGTTCGATGAAGAGTCCGAAGGCGGTGACCCCGGTAATGTAGCCCTCGAATTCGTCGCCGACCTTGTCGGCCATGAAGCGGACCTTCTTCCACTGCACCAGCTCGCGCTCGGCATCGGCGGCGCGGCGTTCCCGCTCGGAGGTATGGCGGGCCATCTCCGGCAGGTCCTCCTCGAGCTCCTCGCGGCGGTCTTCGGTGATCAGCCCGTGCCGGGACTCGCGGAGCGTCCGGTGGACGATGAGGTCCGGGTATCGCCGGATCGGCGACGTGAAGTGGGTGTAGCTCTTCGCCGCCAGGCCGAAGTGCCCCATGTTCTGCGGGTCGTAGCGCGCCTTCTGCATGGTGCGAAGCATCAGGAACGCGATCGGCTTTTCCTCCGGCGTGCCACGCATCTTCTCGACCAGCTTCTGGAAGTGTTTCGGCTTCACCCCGTCGGGGGGCGCGCCGAGGCTGTAGCCGAGGGGGGCCGACGAATTCCTCGAACTCCTCGACCTTCAGCGGGTCGGGATCTTCGTGGATGCGGAACAGGCTCGGGACGCCGTTGTCTTCCAGGTGCTGGGCGACGGTCTCGTTGGCCACCAGCATGAACTCCTCGATCAGCCGATGGGCCACGTTCCGTTCGAGCGCGATGATCGCCTCGACCATCCCTTCGTCATCCAGGACAATCTCGGGCTCCTTCAGATCGAAGTCGATCGAGCCGCGGCGGCGGCGGCGCTTGTTGAGGATGACGAACAGCTCGTGCATCCGCTCGAAGAGCGGCACGAGCTCGACGTACTTCGCCGTGACCTCGGGATCCTTGTCGGTCAGGATCGCGTTGACGTCGGTGTAGGTCATCCGCGCGTTGCTGTGGATCACCCCGTCGTGCAGCTCGTAGCGAACGACCGCGCCCTTCTTGTCGATCTCCATCCGGCACGACTGCACCAGCCGATCGACGTGCGGATTGAGGCTGCACAGGCCGGTCGCGAGCTCCGACGGGAACATGTGGACCGCGCGCTCCGGGAAATACACCGAGGTCGCGCGGTCGTAGCCTTCTTCGTCCAGGGCGCCGCCCTCGGGCACGTAGTGCGCGACGTCGGCGATGTGGACGCCCAGCCAGTAGTTGCCGTTCTCCAACCGCTCGAGCGTGATCGCGTCGTCGAAGTCGCGGGCGTGCTCGCCGTCGATGGTGACCGTCACGTCCGGCCGGAAATCGGTCCGGCCTTTCAGGTCCCGCTCCTTGACCGCTCCGCCCAATCGACGCGCTTCCTCGACCGCGTCCTCACCGTGCCCGGCGACGATGCCGTACTTGCGCAGGATGATCTCGGTATCGACGCCCGGTTCGTCGATGGTCCCGAGCACCTCCACTACTCGCCCGACCGGGCCCCGGGCAGCGGTCGGCCACGTGGTGATTTCAACCGTCACCATGTCGCCCGGTTCAGCGTCCTTGCTCTCGCCGGAGGGAATCTGAACGTCCATGATCAGCCGGCGGTCGAACGGAACGACGAACCCCATGCCGGACGCGTCCCTGTCGAAGCGGCCGACCGTATTCTGCGAGCCCCGCTGAAGAATCCTGACGATCCGGCCTTCGGCCCCTCGATCGGTAATCCGCTCGATCCGCGCGACGACGCGATCGCCGTGCATGGCTTGATTCAGGTTGCTGCCGGCGACGAAGATGTCGCCGGCCACCTCCTCGAGCGGCCGATCCGGCACGACGAAGCCAAATCCTCGAGGATTGGTGGTGATTCGCCCGACGACGAGGTTCATCCGATCCGGCAGCCCATAACGGTTGCCCCGGGTTTGAACCAGCTGGCCGTCGGCGACGAGCTGGCCCAGCAGGCGTTTGAAGGTCGCGCGCTGCTCGCGGGGGAGTTTGAGCCGCTGCAGCAGCTCGCGGGGCGTGGCGGGGTGGTCGATTTGTTCCCGAATCAGCTTCAGCAGCTGTTCCTGGTTGAGCATATGTGAGCTACGGTCCTACATCTTTTCATATATGGATTGGAGATTTTCCAACCGGGCGGCTGATGCCGCAGTCTAGTGACGGTGTGAGCGCGACATTGACCCTGATGGCGAGCGATGTGCCCCCCGCCAGCGTCGATCGCGCCACCGGTGCCGCGTCCGACTCCGCTGCCGTCGATCTGGCACTGGTCCGCCGGGCGCAGGCGGGCGATGACCACGCCTTCGGCCAGTTGGTCGAGCGTAACCGCCGGGCCGTTTATCGCGCCGCCTACGCCGCCCTCGGCTCGGCCCAGGATGCCGACGACGTGGCGCAGGACACCTTCGTGGCGGTCTATCAGAAGCTGCAAGGATTCCGCGGCGACGCTTCGTTTCGAACCTGGCTGCTGGCGATCGCCTGGCGGAAGGCGCTCGACCGGCGGCGCAGCCTCAGCCGGTGGGTCCGCATGACGATCACGCACAGTCCGCTGGAAGACGAAGGCCGAGGGCTGGTCGAGCAGCTCGCGTCGGGGGAGCGGTCCCAGGAAGAGACAATCGCCGCCGGAGATCTGGAGCGAACCCTCAAGCAGCTCATCGGCGCGCTGCCCCGCAAGCTCCGCGACGCGATCTTGCTCGCCGGCTCCGGCGACTACTCGTACGAACAGATCGGCTCGATGCTGAACATTCCGGTCGGCACGCTGAAATGGCGAGTATCGGAGGCGCGGCGGGTATTGAAGCGAAAGCTCGCCGCCAAGGGATACGCACATGACTGAACCCGAGATCGACACCGCAATCGACCGCGCCGTGCGCGATCTGATGAACGTCGATGCCGACGCCGCCTTCCGGGCGCGAGTGGCGGATCGGTTGAAACGGCCGGTCGGACGACGAATCCAACCCTGGCTGCTGGCCGTCCCCGCCTCGGCGGCGATCATCGTCATCGCGCTGGCGTGGATGCGTTCGACGCCGGGCGCGCCGTCGGGGCCCGCCCCACTCGCCCGCGTGGAAGCGCCGGCGGCCAGCGCACCGCCACCGGCGGCGCGCGATGGGCTGCCGCAATCCAGGATGACGCCTAGCCCCGCGCCGCCGGCACGACAGTCATCCCGGCGCGCGGCGACGATACCGATCGCTCGCGGCGCGATCGTCGCGACGGTTGCCGAGACGCCCATGACGGCGATCGCTCCGCCGTTGACCGTGTTGGATTCAATCGATGTCGAGCCGATTGGACAGACACCGGTGGCGACCGCGGAGATTGTCGTCGCACCGCTGTCGCCGATTACGGAAGTACAGGTTTCACCACTGGAACCGCGCACCGCGCGGGATTGAGGAGCCGTCATGTCGAGACACGTCATCGCCGCCGCATTCATCTGGGCTGTCCTGGGATCACTTGGCCACGCTCAACAGAGCGCGGCTCAGACTCCGGCACCCGCAGAAAAACCGCCATCAGGGCCGAGCAAGCCGGCACCGTCCGAGGCTCCGCCGGTCGTGGGCCAGCCCGTCAACGTCAAGTTCGACTTTACGATCACCGACCAGCTCGGAACCGGCGAACCCGCCAAGCGAACGCTCACGCTAATTGTGGCGGATCGAGCAGTGGGCAGCCTTCGAAGCTCCGGCAATTACATTCGCGCGGTGCTGCAACGTTGACGCGACTCCGCAGATCCTCGCGAACGGAAACATCAAGGTCCAGCTGGGTCTCGAATACAACCCGCGGCAGGCGCCAACAACACGGTCAGTGATCAAGGCCGGCGAGACCGTCGACGTGCCAACGGAAGGCGGCTCTACGCTGAATCAACGGGGCTCAATCGTCCTGGCGCCGGGAAAGCCGTTGATCCTGTCGCAGGCAGCGGATCCGACTCGCCGATCGCAAGATCACGGTGGAGGTCCGCGCCGAAATCCTGAAGTAGAAGCGCGGGACTATCGTCGCCGTCGCGACCCTGACTGCTTCGAGCGCTTCGCCGGCCTTGCTGTTCGCGGCGGGATCGAGCTTGCCGGCGAGGCGCTGCGCTTCTTCCAGATGTTCGATCGCCGCGGAGAGGCTCCGCACCGAGTCGGTGTTGCCCGCATCCACGTAGCGCTGACGGATCCGCCGGAGCGGATCCTTCGCGTCCTCGAACCGCCGGCTCGCATCTCCGAAGTTGTTGTTGTAAAGGCTGACCCGGGCATCCAGCACCAGCGCCCGCGCCTCGGCCATGTCGAGCCGCTGCCGCGCGTCCTCCAGCGAGGTCTGAAGCGAGCTGCGGCCCGACACGCCCCAGGCATACCCGAGCCCGAGCACCACGAGTATCGCGATGGCCGCTATCAGGACCAGCCGGCCGATTCGTTTCATAGCGACGATTGTAGTGGAGGCTCCACCAGCAGCACGTGCAGATCGCCGACGTTGGTTCCGGTGGGCCCCCACATGAGCAGCGCGCCAACCGCCGCAGCGAACCGATAGGCGTCGTTGTTCTCGAGCGCCGCCCGCCAGTCGAGTCCATGCGCCTCGGCACGGGACAGCGTCTCGGTGTCGACGATGGCGCCGGCGGCGTCGGTGGGGCCATCGATGCCATCGGTTCCCGCGCTCGCCAGGACGGCCTGCCGCCCCTGGCTTTCGATCGCCGGCAGCGCCGCCGCACCTGCCAGCGCGAACTCCTGATTGCGGCCGCCGAGACCGGCTCCGCGGACCGTCACCGTGGTTTCGCCCGATGCGAGAACGCAGAGCGGCCGCGCCAGGCCCCTCGCCGCCAGGGCCGCCGCCTCGACGAAATCGCGGCCGGCGAGACGGGCCTCGCCGGTCGTCGGACCGGGCAGCACCACGACGGCGTACCCAGCGGCCTCCGCCGCGCGCCGGGCACCCGCGACCGCAGTCAGCCGGTTGCCAATCACCACGTAGGTGGATGCGTCGAGCCGCGGATCCCCGGGCTTGACGGTTTCCTCCTCTGTCTCCCCGCTGGCCGCGCTCCAGGTGGGCGCGAACGGCGGGCGGCAGCACGACCTGGAACCTGGTGACGATGTCGAGCGCGTCGGCGAAGGTGGATGCATCGGGCACGGTCGGGCCGGATCCGATCACGGACGGGTCATCGGCCACCGGTCCGTGCACGTCCGACAGCGCCAGGGTGATGGTCCGTCCGGCCGCCGCGGCCGCGAGCTTGCCCCCCTTGACCCGCGAGAGGTGCTTCCTCACGCAGTTCAATTCGTGGATCGCGGCGCCGGCATTCATCAGCCGCTTCGAGGTCTCGATTTTGTCGGCGAGCGCAATCCCTTCGACTGGCGCGGCGAGCATCGCGGAGGCGCCGCCCGAGAGCAGCAGGAGCAGACCGCCGCTGCCCGCGCTCTGTCGCGCCAGCGCCAGCGCCTGTTCGGCCGCCGCGACGCTGCCGGCATTGGGGGCGGGATGCCCGGCTTCGAAGCAGGAGATCGGACTCGCTCTGAAACAACGCCAGGGGATGCGTCGCTACGACTGCACGACCGCCGTCTCCCCGAAGATCCCGGACGGCATCGAACATCGAGCCGGCTGCCTTCCCCGCGGCCACCACTGCCCCGGGAATTTCAGCCGAGGGAAGTCCGGAGAGCGCAGCGCGGACCAAGGGCCCTGGAGCGACGGCGTCGACGCCGGCCCGAAGGATGCGCTGGATGTCGTGGCGGAGATGAAGGAGCGGGCGGTTCAGTGAAGCTGCTTCGGATCCGTCCAGGCCGAAAGGCCTGTTACGGCGTTGAACTGGCGGAGGAGAGAGCCGATGACCTGGTCGGCGTTATCGCAGGCACAGAGTTGTTCGAGGTCGTTCAGCACTCTGGCCAGCGCCCGGTCGGCGTTGCTGATGGCCATTTCCGAGAAGTACTCGCGCTGTCGCGCGAGACATTCCCGGTGTTTCATGAGCTCCTGCCGATAGAAGTCGGCGGCCGGTACACTGACATGAGCGCTCAAAAGCCTGCCAGAGCTGACGATCCGGGCCATGCGACTCCTCGCCTGGTTCATATTTTGGGATAAACCGATAGTAAGCGTCTCGTAGTAGTTGTGTCAACGGCGACCAAATCGGTCGGTGGTCGGCCGCGGTTCGCGGGTTCGCGGCCCCCTCACCTGACCCCCGCGCCACGATCAGGCCTCCCACCGATCCAAGCAGCATCCCCCCGAGCAGGAGCACCAGCCACAGTTCGACCGGTAGAAAGGTGATGGCTCCCAGACCGACCGCATCCGCGACCGCGCCGCCGTAGCGGGCGCGCGCGACGGCGAAGAGCACGCCAAGCGACACGATCGCCACGATCGCCCCGGCGCCGCCCTGCATCACCCCTTCGAGGACGAGAGGGCCGCGCACGTACGTCAGCGGCGCCCCCACCAGCTGCATGATCTCGATTTCGTCGCGGCGGGCGTGCGCCGCCAGCCGCACCACGTTCGCGACGGTCAGGGCCGACGCGAGCGCGAGGAGCGCGACGATGATCACCCCGATGGATCGGACGAAGCGTGATCACACTGTTGAGACGGGCCAGCCAACGGCGATCGTAGCGGACATCCGACACTCCGGCCTGCGTAGAGAGGCCCCGGGCGAGCGCGTCGACGGCCTCCTCAGACGTCCGCAGGTCCGGACGCAGCCGGACGTCGACCGAGGCCGGAAACGGATTGCGCTCGAGC
Organism: uncultured Acidobacteriota bacterium; assembly: GCA_963717745.1. Lineage (GTDB taxonomy): Bacteria > Acidobacteriota > Vicinamibacteria > Vicinamibacterales > 2-12-FULL-66-21 > JACCXG01. Next base: position 90,032 of record CAVQXJ010000025.1, on the reverse strand, counting down.
CGGCCGGCAGTGGCGCCCAGATCCGGGAAGTCGCGGCCGAAGCGCTCGGCGGCCCGCTCCTTCGAGACCAGCTCCCGGCCGGCGCTGACGCCGCTCTGATCGATCCGCGCCTGCACCGCCTCGAGTTGCGCCGGCGTGATGTCGTCGCGCAAGTAGACGGCGAACTCCGCCGATTCGCCCCACCGCTCGGTCAGCCGGCGGACGTTGGTGTTGACGACCAGGAAGAAGCCGAGCACGAAGAGCCCGGCGCCGATCGTCAGGATCGCCAGAATCGCGGAGCGGCGGCCGCGCCACAGGCTGGCGGCGGCCTCGGTCACGAAATACTTCAGCGCGCGCACTATGTGATCTCCACGATGCGGCCGTGCTCGAGCGTCAGCGAGCGCCGTCCGACCCGCCGGATCAGCTCGCGATCGTGGGTGGCCACGAGCACGGTGGTGCCGCGGGCATTCACTTCGCGCAGCAGGTTCATGATTTCGAGGGAGAGATCCGGATCGAGGTTGCCGGTCGGTTCGTCGGCCAGGATGATGACCGGATCGTTGACCAGCGCCCGCGCAATCGCGATGCGCTGCTGCTCGCCACCGGACAGCTCCTGCGGGAACGCGTTCATGCGGTGCTGAAGGCCGACCCACTTCAGCACCTGGAACGTCTTGCGCTGCTGCTGCGAGAGCTGCATGCCGAGGACCCGCGGCACGAGCGCGACGTTCTCGATCACCGTCTTCCTGCGGCAGCAGCTTGAAGTCCTGGAAGATGAAGCCGAGCGAGCGGCGGTACGACTGGACCTGGCCGAGCGTGAGCGCGGCGAGGTTGCGGCCGCCGACAATCAGCTCGCCTTCCGACGGCACGTCCTGCCGCAGCAGCAGCCGCAGCAGCGTGGACTTGCCGGCGCCGCTCGGCCCGGTGAGGAACACGAACTCGCCTTTGTCGATGCGCAGGGAGAGGTCGCGCAGCGCATAGACGCCACGCCCGTACAGCTTGGAGACCCCCTGGGCTTCGATCATTCAGGCTGATCCGGTCTCGAGCAGGCGCTTCAACAGGTCGTTCACCAGCGCGGGATTGGCCTTGCCCTTCGTGGCCTTCATCACCTGGCCGACCAGGAATCCGAAGGTCTGCTGCTTGCCGGCACGGTACTGCGCGACCGGGCCGGGATGGGCGTCGAGCACACTCTGGACCGCCGCCACGATCGCGCTCTGGTCGTCGATGCGCGCAAGCCCGTCGCGCTCGACAATCTCCGCGGCCCGCTGGCCGGTCGTGTACATCTTCTCGAAGACGTCCCGGGTGACCGGTCCGCTGATCGTGCCGGCGTCGATCAGGCGGATCAAGCCGGCCAGCCCTTCGGGCGGCACCGGCACCTCGGCGACGCTGACGCCATGCTCGTTCATCTTCGCGCTGAGCGCCCCCATGACCCAGTTGCTGGACGCCTTGGCATTGCCCGAGGCCGCGGCGGTCGCCTCGAAGTAGTCGGCGAGCTCGCGGGATGCGGTCAGCACGCCGGCGTCGTACTCGGGCAGCGCGTACTGCTCGACGAACCGGCGGCGCCGCGCATCCGGCAGCTCGGGCAGGCCCGCGCGGATCGCATCGATCCATTCCGGCACGAGCGTCAGCGGCGGCAGGTCGGGCTCCGGGAAATAGCGGTAGTCGTGCGCCTCCTCCTTGCCCCGCATCGAGAGGGTCCGCCCGCCCGCCGCGTCCCACAGCCGCGTTTCATGATCGACCGTGCCGCCTCCGCCGACGACGCCGATCTGCCGTTCGACCTCGTACTCGATGGCCTTCTGCACGTGGCGGAAGGAGTTCAGGTTCTTGATCTCGACCTTCACGCCCAGCGCCTCGGCACCGGCCGGCCGCACCGAGACGTTGGCGTCGCAGCGCAGACTGCCCTCTTCCATGTTGCCGTCGTTGACCCCGATCGCCACGAGGATGGCGCGGAGCCGGGCGAAGAACTCCGCGGCATCGGCGGCCGACCGCAGGTCCGGCTCGGTGACGATTTCGATCAGCGGCACGCCGCTGCGGTTGAAGTCGAGGTGGGTGCGGGTGCCGGAATCGGCGAACCCTTCGTGCAGCGACTTGCCGGCGTCCTCTTCCATGTGGACCCGGGTGATGCCGGACCCGGCGCGCGCCGCCGCGGGTCTCGAGCTCGACGGTGCCGCCGGTCGCCAGCGGCCGATCGTACTGAGAAATCTGATAGCCCTTGGGCAGGTCCGGATAGAAATAGTTCTTGCGCGCGAACACCGACGTCTGCTGCACCGTGCAGTCGAGCGCATGCGACGGCCCGCACCGCGAGCTCGACGGCGCGCTGGTTCAGGACCGGCAGCGCGCCCGGCAGTCCCAGGCAGACCGGGCAGATGTTGGTGTTCGGCGGCGATCCGAACGTCGTGCTGCAGCCGCAGAAGATCTTGCTGGCGGTCAGCAGCTGGCAGTGGATTTCAAGGCCGATAACTGGCTCGAACGAAGACACTCTGGCCGACGATTATAGGAGATGGAGACAGAATACAGAAGACAGGAGACAGAATACGGGCTGGCAGACCAGGGATAGGCTCGCACAACGAGGTGAAAGGCGTTGCGACGAGCTCGCTAGGACGTGTTTCACCCCGTTGTTCGAAGTTTTCTGTCTCCTGTACTTCTGTCTCCTGTCTCCTACCTCACTCCGCCATCGCCAGCGGTTCGTGCTCGCGCCGGCGGCTGATGGCGTCCGACAGATCGAGCCGCTCGAGGCGGCGGTAGAGGGCGCGCCGGCTCAGACCCAGCATCAGGGCCGCCGCCTTCTTGTTGCCGCCGGCCTTCGCCAGCGCCCGCTGGATGTGCTCGCGCTCCACGCTGGCGAGCGAGTCGCCGTCGTGCACAGCGGCCGCCGGCCGCACCGTGGTCGTCAGGGTGCGCATCGAGACACCCGGGTCATCGCGGCATCGCGACCGAGAGCTCACGCTCGGTGATCATCGGGGCGTCGGCGAGGATGCTGGCGCGCTCGATCACGTTCCGCAGCTCGCGCACGTTGCCTTCCCACACGCCGGTCATGAGCAGGCGTTCGGCGCCGGCGGTCAGTCCGGCGAGCGGCTTCCCCAGCCGGTCCGCCGCATCGCGCACGAACGCCGCGGTCAGGTACGGAATGTCCTCGCGGCGATCGCGCAGCGCCGGCAGCTTCACTTCGACGATGTTGAGGCGGTAATACAGATCGCTGCGGAACCGCCCGCCGGCGACTTCGGCGCGCAGATCGCGATTGGTGGCGGCAATCACGTGCACGCTGACGCGGCGCGACTCGAGCGATCCGACCCGGTGCACCTCGCCGGCCTCCAGCACTCGCAGCAGCTTGGCCTGCACGGTCAGCGGCAGCTCGCCGATTTCGTCCAGGAACAGCGTGCCGCCGTCCGCGGCTTCGAACAGCCCCGTCTTGTGCTCGGTCGCGCCGGTGAAGGCGCCACGGACGTGGCCGAACAGCTCGCTCTCGAACAGCGACTCGACCACCGCCGAGCAATTGACCGTGACGAACCGGCGGTCGCGGCGCGGACCGGTGCGGTGCAGCGCCCGGGCCACCAGTTCCTTGCCGGTGCCGGTCTCGCCGGACACCAGCACCGTCCGCACGTGGGGCGCCAGGCGGCGAATCAACGCGAACAGGTCCTGCATCAGCGGACCGCGGCCGATCATCCCGCAGAACTCCAGCCGCTTCGCCAGGTCGCGCTCCATCGACAGCACGGCTCCGCCGCCGCTCAATCTCCTCGCGCAGGTCGCTGAGCATTTCCTGCAGCCGGGTGAAGTCGAGCGGCTTGCTCAAATAGTCCATCGCCCCGAGCTTGATCGCCTCGACCGCGGTATCCACCGAGGCGTAGCCGGTCATGAGGACCGCCTGGCAGTTCGGATTCGATTCGCGAATCGCCCGCAGCACCTCGAGGCCGCCGACGTCCGGCATCCGCAGATCGACCATCACCAGATCGGCGTGCGTCGACTGGATCTTCTCGATCCCCTCACGGCCGCCGCTGCACGGGATCACCTGGAACCCGGCCCGCGCCGCAAACCTGCCGACGACTTCAAGGATGCCTGGCTCGTCGTCAATGACGATGAGGACCGGTTGCTGTCCCGTCATGCGTACTCCTGGTTGGTAACGGCCTCGGGGTCGTTGTTGGTTACGGTCTGTACAGCGTCGTTCAGTGCGGCGAGCGAGACCGGCGTGATCAGCACCGCAGGGGCGCCATCCCCGCGGGGTCGTTCGCGCTCCGGGTCGTCGGAGGTCACCGAAATCAGCACGAGGCGCACCGGGCGGCTGCGATCCAGCCCGCCGCGATCGTGCCAATTGGCAAGGTCCGGCGACAGAAACGAGCGATCCACGATCGCGAGCTCGCAGGGACGGCCGGCGCCAGAGCTCGGCGGCTTCATCGACGGTCGCGGCCGGCAGCGGACGATAGCCCCACGCCGCGAAGCGCCGCGGTGATGAACTCGCGCTCGGTCGGCTCGGGATGCGCCACCAGCACGTCGACACCGAGCGCCGCCACGTCCGGCAGCATCGCCGGCAGCAGCACGGTGAACGTGGTGCCCTGGCGCGGCCGGCTCTCCACCGTGATCTGGCCGCCGTGATCCCGCACGATCCCGTAACAGATGCTCAGCCCGAGCCCGGTGCCTTCGCCGACGTCGCGGGTCGTGAAGAACGGGTCGAAGATGCGCGACAGACTGGTGTCCTCGATGCCGTGGCCGGAATCGGAGACCTGCAGCTCCACGGCATTGATCCGTGCGACGTGGCGCGCCGAGACGGCCAGCGTGCGGCCGGCGGCGCCGCGCATCGCCTGCTCGGCGTTGAGCACCAGGTTCAGCAGCACCTGCTGCAGCTGCCCGGCGTCGGCCAGCACGGGCGGCAGCCCCGGCTCGAAGCTGGTGGCGAGCTCGACCCCGGAAATCCGGAACGAGTACTCGCGCAGCGCGATCACCCGCTCGCACACCTCGACCATGTCCTGCGGCGCGCGCGCGGCCGCCCTGGCGCCGGGCAAACGTCAGCAGGTTCCGCACAATCCGCGCGGCGCGTTCGGATTCTTCGGCGATCCGGCGCAGGTCGTGCGCGACTTCCTGCGACGGCCGCGTGCTCGGGCCGGCGCGCAGCTCCTCCTCGACCAGTTGCGCGTAGCCGATCACGCTCGTCAGCGGGTTGTTCAACTCGTGCGCGACCCCGGCCACGAGTTGCCCGATCGCCGACAGCTTTTCCGCCTGGACCAGCTGGGCCTGGGTCGCCTTCAGTTGCTCCAGCGTGGCGACCAGCCGGCCGTTGGTGGTGGCCAGCTCGTCGCTCATCTTCCGGAGCCGGCGCGCATTGGCGATCTCCTCGGTGACGTTCTTGCGCGACCTGGACCACCGACGCCCCGGCCGAGGCCGGTCCGATCGGGAAGGTGGTGACGCTGAAGATCTGCCCGTCGGGCAGGGTGATCTCCGCCCGCGACGCCTGCTGGGCCAGCGCTCGGTGCACCGCGCACGGCGGCCCGTGGCCGTCTCCGCGCAGCCGCAGAATCCGATCTGGGCGCAGGCCAGCCCCCGCAGTCCGGTGATCGGCCGCTCGAGGTGCGCGGCGAGCGCCAGGTTGCCGCGCAGCAGCTCGGCCGCGATCGTTGAAGACCGCGATCGGGTCGCTGATCGCGTCGAAGGTCATCTCCCACTCGCGCTTCGCTTGACGGATGGTGCCGTGGAGCTGCGCGTTCTGCACCGCCACCACGATCTGGGCGGCGATCACCGCGACCAGCTGCTGGTCGGCGGCCTGGAACCGGCGCGGTCGGCTCGAACCGATCGACAGCGTGCCGAGCAGTTCGTCGCCCGCGAGCATCGGCACGCTCAGCGCGCTGCGCACCGGCAGCTGCTGCGGGTCGACTCCGGCGATCTCGGCGAAGTCGTCGACCACCACCGGCGGCACCGGTCGCGATCACGGTCTCGCTCGGCCGCGGCACGCCCGGCAGGAACGACGTCCACTGCAGGCGGATCGTGTCCGAGCCGACCGCGGCCCGATCCTCGAACCGGCCGGTCGCCTGGTCGCGCAGGCGAATCGAGGCGGCGATGCCGTCCATCGCCCGGACCAGACGCTGCAGCGCCCCGGTCAGGATCTCGGTCAGCTCCAGCGACCGCGAGATCCCCGACGCAATCTCGTTGATGGTCTGCAGCTCCCACACCAGGCGGCGGTTCTGTGCCGCCATGCGGCGGCGATCGAGCGCCTGCTCGAGCGTGGTGAAGAGTTGCCGGACATCCGATTTGCGCGCAAAGACGAACGCATCCGGATCGAACCATTGAATGTTCGCCGCGATCGAGGTCCGGTCCGACATCACCATCACTTCGGTGTCGGACGACAACTGCCTCAATTGCGACAGCAGCTCGAACGCGGTGTCGGCTCCGGGGCTCAGGTCGACCAGCACCGCGTCGTAGAGCTCGCCGGCCACCAGATCGATGGCCTGTTCGACGGTGCCCACCAGCTGCACGCGATAGCCGCGAGCGCGGGCGTCGGTTACGAGGGTTTCGGCGAACGCTCGATCCTCGTCGACGATCAGCAGCGAGGTAGGTGTTTCGGTCATACAGAAGCGAGCCCGGGAGCTCTCCTGACGGTCCTGGCAATCGCAAGACACAGGCCGAATCCGCTCACCGTGTGCAGGCGAGGAATTGCCGGAGATTTGTGGGATATCGGCCGGAACGGCGGTTGAGATGGCCGGGGCGGGTTCCAGCGGTGAAACGCGCCGGCGTTTCACCCGTGAAACATCACCGCCGGCTCAGGCAGAGAGACCGTGCTTCTTCATCAGGCGCCACATCGTGGTCCGGCTCACCTGCATTTCACGCGCGGCGGCGGAGACTTCGCCGTGGTTCTTCGCGAGCGTCGCGACGATCATCTCGCGCTCCGCCCGCTCGCGGGCCGCGGCGACGCTGCCTTCGGCCGGGGCCGGAGGGCTGCGGCGAGCCAGGACTTCTTCGGGCAGGTCGTCGAGATCGATCAGCGGGCCGCGTGCCACCGCGACGGCCCGCTGCACGATGTGCTGCAGCTGCCGGATGTTGCCGGGATAGTCGTAGGCGAGCATCGCGTCGAGCGCGGACCCGGTGCAGCCGGTCACCGTGCCTCCACCGAACCGCCGGATGAAGTGTTCGATCAGCGTGGCGAGATCCTCGCCTCGCTCGCGCAGCGGCGGCAGATGGATGCGGTGCACGTTCAGGCGGTAGAAGAGATCGCTGCGGAAGTCGCCGCTGTCGATCGCCGCCTGGATGTCGAGATTGGTTGCCGCCAGGAACCGGACGTCCACGCGACGGGTCTCGTTCTCGCCGATGCGCCGCACTTCGCCGGCTTCCAGCGCGCGCAGCAGCTTGGCCTGCAGCGGCTTGGGCATCGTGCCGATCTCGTCGAGGAAGAGCGTGCCGCCGCTGGCGTGCTCGATCAGGCCCGGCCGCGGTCCGGCCGCACCGGTGAACGCTCCGCGCGCGTGCCCGAACAGCTCGTTCTCCAGCAGCGACTCGGTCAGCGCGGCGCAGTTGAGCGCCACGAACGGCTTGGCGGTGCGCGGGCTGCCGGCGTGAATCGCGCGCGCGACCAATTCCTTCCCGGTGCCGGTCTCGCCCGTGATCAAGACCGTCCCGGTCGCCGCCGCGGCGCGTCCGGTCAAGTCCTTCACCCGCTGCATGGCCGGACTGTTCCCGACCAGCGCGGCCAGCGACCCGGGCGGCTCGACCTGACGCTGCAGCAGATCGACCTGGCGGGCGAGCTGCCGCCGCTCGGTCGCCGCGCGGACCCGCATCAGCAGCTCGTCGCGGAAGAAGGGCTTCTGGACGAAATCGACCGCGCCGAGCTTCATGGCTTCGACCGCGGTGTCGACGGTGCCAAACCCGGTCATGATGATGAAGGCCGAGTCGACCTTGACGTCCCGCAGCTGCCGCAGGATATCGAGGCCGGAGATGCCGGGCATCCGCATGTCGGAGAGGATCACATCGAAGGCCCCACCCCGTGCCATCTCGAAGCCTTCCTCGCCGTTGGCGGCCGACTGCACGCCGTAGCCGGCGGCGCGAAGCGTCCGCTCCATGCTGTCGCGGACGCCGGGGTCGTCGTCGATCAGGAGAATCCGCGCCATCGGCCCTTAACTTAGCATTCCCAGCGGCCGATAAAGCCGATATGACGTTGCGGTCGTGTGTCTTCGCGCTCGTCGCCAGCCTGCTGACCAGCGGGTGCGGCGACGTCCGGCCGCTGCCCATCAACCTGCCCGCGGCGCCGGCGCTGCGGTTCGTCCGGGTGAAGCCGGCGGCTGGCGCGCCGGTGGTCCGGGTGGCGCTCGAGGACTACGTGCGCGCCGCAATCCTGTCGGAATTCGCCCCGCCAGCCGGCGATCCTGGCGACATCGAGCGGATGCTCGAGGTGCAGGCGATCATCGCCCGCACCTACGCCGCCTCTCACCTCGGCCGCCACCAGCGCGAAGGATACGATCTGTGCGCGACCACGCATTGTCAGCTCTACCAACCGTCCCGGTTGAAGACGTCCAGCTGGGCGCCGCTCGCCGATGAGGCCGCCCTCCACACCGCGAACATGGTCCTCTGGTACGGAACCGCGCCGGCCAGCGCCCTCTTCCACGCCGACTGCGGCGGCCACACCAGCACGGCGGTGGACATCTGGGGCGGGACCTCGCGGCCGTATCTCAAGGCCGCGGCCGACGACGGCGCGGCGCGGTCGGCCCATTCGACCTGGAGATACGAGATTGGCCGTGCCGAGTTGATCGCGGCCCTCAATGCCGACCCGCGTACCCGCCGTCGGCAAGGAGCTTCGCGACATCACCGTGGCGCATCGAGACGAAGGGGGCCGTGCGGTCCGCGTCGTCATCAAAGGCACTCGCGACGTTTCGCGTGCGCGGCGAGGATTTACGCACGGTCATCAGCAATGCCTTCGGCGCGAAATCGATCAAGAGCGCCCGCTTCGACGTGTCCCGCCAGGGGGCGCGGTACGTCTTCATCGGCAAGGGCTTCGGACACGGCGTCGGGCTCTGCCAGGCCGGCGCTTACGCGCGCCTGATAGCGGGAGCGCGGCCGGAGCAGGTGCTCGCACGCTATTACCCGGGCACTCGGCTGATCTCGCTGCGTTAGACCGCTTCGTGGGTCGCGGGTTCGCGGTTCGCGGGTTCGCGGTTCGGCAAGCCGGTGATAATCAGAGGCAACGAGGTTCGGGAGAGCGGCTTGTTGCCTTAGCTACCACCGGCTCCGAGCCGCGAACCCCCAAGCCCGCGAACCGCGAACCCGCGGACCGCGGTCAGATATCACCCCATCGCATAGACCACGATATTGACCGCGAACTTCGTGTTGTCCTGGCGCTGGAAGCGCTTGTTGCGCCAATCGTAGTCCCACTCGCAGCCGTAGTCCTTGTTGCTGTACAGCACGCCGAGCCGGCCCAGTCGTTCGATGCCGCGCAGATAGTCGTGCACGATCTCGTCTCCCCATCCGTTCAGCTCGTGTGACGTGGTCGGCGGGCCGTCGTCGAAGCGGAAGAACGAGCGATACAGCTGATGCTGCCGGGGCAGTTTGGGCATCCTCCCCTCTTTCGCGAAGATCGCGGCCATCTCGCTCTCGAAGCTCCGCGCAAACAGCCCGTTGACGTCGTGATTGCAGTCGTCCGAAAAGAGCAGGCCGCCCGAGGCGACGTAGGCGCTCAGGCGCGTGCGTTCTTCGGCGGAAAACCGGACCAGTTTATGGCCGGTCATGAACAGGAACGGAAAGGCCTGCAACTCCGCGGACGAGGCCCCGATCACGACTTCCTCGGGGTATACGCGGATGTTGGTGTATTCCACGATCGAGTTCAGGACGTTAGCGGCCACTTTGGGGTTGTAGTCCCAGTCACCCGAGTCATACCGCAGCCGCGCGAACACGAATTCCGAGGCCCGCGGCCGCCCCTGCGGGGCGAGCGCATCCGTCTCCATCCGACGATTCTAGTAGTTCGACCGCGAGCCTCGTATAATGGCTTAATTCCTTGCAGGACTTGGACTAATGGCAACGATTCCAGCGAGAGCGGTAAACGGTGGCACCAGCCGGGCGTAGTTACATGACAGCAGCGCAACCAGCGGGACTGCCGCCTCGCGAAGCCGACAGCGCCGCTGCCTCCGCCGTCAAGGCGATGCAGGCGGAGGGGCGGCACGCCGAGGCCCGGGAGCGGTACGCCGAGCTCGTCGCCCGTCACCAGCGCCGCGCCGCCCGGATCGCGTTCCACTACTTGCGCGACGGGGCGGAGTCGGACGAGGCGGTGCAGGATGCCTTCGTCAAGGCCTACTCGCACCTGTCGACGTTCCGCGAAGAGCTGCCGTTCGAGGTGTGGTTCACCCGGATTCTGATCAACGGGTGTCTCGATCGCATCAAGGCGCGGACGCGACGCGAGCGCTGGATGGTCTCGATGCCGGACCACGGTCCGGGGGAGCGGGATTTCGCGGAGCGGACGGCTGGCCATGGGCCGTCGCCTGAAGACCTGGTGCTGGCGCGTGAACGGCGGCAGAAGCTGGCCGCGGCGCTCGCCAGGCTGCCCGACCGGCAGCGATCGGTCTTCATGTTGAGCCATTACGAAGGGTGCACGTCGCGCGAGGTCAGCGCGATCACCGGTCTGAACGAATCGACCGTTCGGGTGCATCTCTTCCGGGCCATTCGCAAGCTTCGGGGGATGTTGACGGAGGGCAAGAATGGGGCTTCTTAATCCGCATCTGGACGACGACGACTGCGCCGACGTGTGGAGTGCGCGGCTGGTGCTCGGCGCCGCGGAATCTGACCGCCCCGCCGAATCGCACCTCCGTACGTGCGGCGAATGCCGCACCCGCTACGGCGCGTTTGCCAGCTGGCTCGACTCCACACGCACCGACGCGCATGGGGAGGCCGACGAGGTCTTCACGCGAGATCGCCTGGCCACACAGCAGGCGCAGATCTTCCGCCGGCTGGAATCGCTGGAACATCCGGCGCGGATCATCGCGTTTCCGCGTTTCACGCGACCGGTGTCGGTGCAGCCGGGCGGCCGCCGCCGGTGGATCGCCGCGGCGGCCGTGGTCGGACTGATTACGGGCGTCGGCCTCGGCCGGGTGCTCGACTTCTCGAAGCAAGGTGCACCGGTCGATTCCTTCACGCAGGCCAGAACCTCGGCGCCGCTGGCCGAGCCGGCCCGCACCCAGCCGGTCTCGCAGGTCGGCGACGAAAACTTCCTCCTCGAGCCCGAGGTGACCTCGCAGGCGCGCGTGCCGGACTCGCTTCAGTACCTGAATGCGATTACCCCGGGCGCGCGGGACTACGATCCTCGCTAGGCTAGGGCGTTGCCAAGAATGCCAACATTGCCAAAATGGCCAAAAATAGGCGCTTGGCCACACCTGACCTCTATACTGGATTGAACGATCGGCGGCGGTGACGGGCGGGAAATGCCCGTGGCCTTCGGCAGGTCCCCGGTCTTTCTGACAATTTTGGCAATCTTGGCATTTTTGGCATTCTTGGCAATCAACTGACCGTGGCCACCTCCCCCTTGATTTTCCGCAAGGGCCTCGACATGAAAGAGGCCGTCGCCGGCGAGCTCGCCGCGGCGTACGACAGCGCCATCATCGACGAGGTGCGCGCGAACGGCTTCCGCCGAAACGCCGGGCGGCTCACCGTCCATCTGGCGCAGGAATTCGGCTTCTGCTACGGCGTCGATCGGGCGGTCGACTACGCGTACCAGGCCCGTCGCCGGTTTCCCGGCCGCAACGTTTTCCTGACCGGCGAGATCATCCACAACCCCCACGTCAACGACCGGCTGCGCGACAGCGGCATTCGCTTCCTGTCCGATCCGGGTGAACAGCGCGACGCGCTCGGCCCCGACGATGTGGTGATTCTGCCGGCGTTTGGCGTCACGGTCGGTGAGATGGCGCAGCTGACGAGCCAGGGCTGCACGCTCGTCGACACCACGTGCGGATCGGTGCTGAACGTCTGGAAGAACGTCACGCGCTACGCGCAGGACGGCTATACCGCGGTGATTCACGGCAAGATCAAGCACGAGGAAACGCGGGCGACCGCGTCGCAGGCGCTCAAGTACCCGAAGGGACGCTACCTGGTCGTCCTCGACCGTGGCGAGGCCGAGATTGTCTGCGATTACATCCGGCACGGCGGGGACACCGCCGCGTTCGTGGCGAAGTTTGGCGGCGCGGCGTCAGCGGGCTTCGATCCGGCGGTCGACCTGATCCGGGTGGGGTGCGCCAATCAGACCACGATGCTGATGACCGAATCGCTGGCGATTGGGGAGATGTTCCGCGACGCGATGCGCGCGCGCTACGGCGAGGAGGCGCTGGCCTACCATTTCCGCGCGTTCGATACGATCTGCAGCGCCACGCAGGAGCGCCAGGACGCCGTCATCGCGCTGCTCGACCAGCAGCCGGTCGACCTGATGCTGGTCGTGGGCGGCTACAACAGCAGCAATACCTGCAATCTGGCGAGAATCTGCGCGGATCGCGTGAAGACCTTCCACATCGCCGATCCGGAGTGCCTGGTGTCGCCCGAGATGGTGCGTCACCGGCCGGTGGGGGCGCCGTCCACCACCACCGGGCGCGAGGAGGTGACCACGGGATGGCTGCCGACGACCGGCCCCCTGAACGTCGGCCTGACCGCCGGCGCCTCGACCCCCAACAACATCGTCGGGCAGGTGATCAAGAAGCTGGAAGCGTTTTGCCGGCCCTCACCGCTCGAGGCGTGACAGTTCCGTTCCGCCGGCCTCGCTCAGCACGATCTTGACCTTCCGGCCGCGCTGACGGGCCAGGAACTTGTACACATCCGATCCCGGCTTGACCATGACGGTCGTGCTGTCGCCCAACGTGAAATAGCCCTCCTGGATTTCATGGTCGGCCGAGCTGACCTGGACGGTCAGGATCGTCTCGTCACGACCCTCCTTCGCGCCGGGCGCTCCGGTGGACAAGTCATTGGCACCGCTTGCCGCGAAGCCGAGAAATACCAAGGCCAGAGTCACCCACGCCGTCAGCAGCTTCCGCAAGGTCGTTACTCCTCTAGTCCCCCGGCCCCCGCGACCGGTTGCGCAACCAGGGTGCAATCGGGTTGCCACCACGGATCTGCTGTAGGATCAGTTGGTTACCGGCGGGAAATCCCTCGTGACAGGGAAGCAAAAGTTCACTTGGACGTAAACGAACGGCCGAGGGGAGACGTAATACGGCCTGTAGTCACCACCGCTTCAGGCGCGGCTTCGGCCGCGGGTGAACGCGGCGCCGCGTCCGGCTGATGGCCCGGTAACGCACAAATCCGTCGCAGACGATCCGAGAACAGCAATGGGACGACAGACCACCTGGGTGCTGGCCCTGCTCATGTCGTGCGCTCCTGTGGCGATCGCCGCAGGCACCGCCAACGACCAGGCCCGCCCGGCGGGCGCGCAGGCGCCGCCGGCCGCCAAGGACAGCCGGGACAAAGACACCAAAGACAAGCCGCAGAACGCGCCTCCCAAACCGGATGAGCGCGAACGGCGCAAGTGGTGGCTGTACGACCGCGGCGAGCTTGGCATCACCGATCAGCAGTCCACCTCGATCAATCAGATTTTCGAGTCGACCATCCCCAAATTGCGGGAGACTCGTCAGGAACTGGATCGCGCGGAAGACGAGCTCTCCCGCACGATCAAGGAACACAAGGCGGACATCGCCGTCGTCAGCGGGCTCTTGGATCGCGTCGAGAGCGCCCGCTCTCTCTACAACAAGACACGGGTCCTGATGCTCTACCGGATGCACTTGATCTTGAGCGCGGAGCAGCGCGTGAAGCTGGAAAAGCTGCGCAAGCGGATGGACCAGGAGCGCAAAGACCGCGAACCGCAACCAGGGTTTCGTCGTTTTCCCTGATCGTTCACTACATCGGCATTGAGAGCACGTCCCCTGCACTTGGAGGCATTTGTGAGGAAGACCCCGACATTCTGGGCCACGGCCGTAGCGGTCATGCTGGCCATTCCGGCGTCCGCGCAGGAACCGCCGAAGGACCACGTCAAGGCACTGATCGCGCAGGCGCTCCAGCAGGCCGGTCAGACGGCGCCGGTCGCGCAACCCAATCTGCCGCAGCCGGCGGCGGGCCCGAGCGTACCCGCTCTCGGCCGACGAAGCGGTGCGCCGGGCGCTCGAGCGCAACCTGGACATCCAGGTGCAGCGGCTGGAGCCGCAGCTGCTGGACTATCAGACCGCGGCGCTGTGGGCCACCTATCGGCCGACGCTCACCTCGAGCATGTTCACCCAGGGCCAGACGCAACCTGCCCGCCGACCAGCTGCAGGGCGGCGTCGGCGCCAGCGCCAACCAAATCAGCAACGACACGATCCAGTGGAATGGCGGCTACAGCCAGAACGTCCGCATGGGCGGCGGCCAGCTGCTCACCAACTTCAACAACACCCGGCTCGAGACCACGCAGTCGACCGCGCTGCGCAATCCCGCGTATCACGTCGAACTTCCAGGCCCAGTACACGCAGCCGCTGCTGCGCAACTTCAAGATCGATCAGACGCGTTCGAACCTCCTGATCAGCGAGCTGCAGTCGCAGATCACCGACCTGAACCTGCGGTCGACGCTGACCATCACCGAAGCGTCGGTTCGCAACGCCTACTGGGATCTCGTCTTCGGGATCGACAACGTCGAGGCGGCGCGCCGCAATCTCGATCTCTCCTCGAAGCTGGTGCAGGACAACCGGGCCAAGGTGGAAATCGGCACGATGGCGCCGATCGACGTCGTGCAGGCGCAGGCCGAGGAAGCCACCCGCCGCCAGGCGCTGGTGACCGCGGAAGCGACCCGCCGCACCAACGAGCTGGCGCTGAAACGGCTGATCGTCGGCGGAACCGACGACGATCTGTGGAATGCGACGCATCGAGCCGACCGACCGACCGGCGTTGACGCCCGAGCCGATCGACCTCGAGGGCGGCGGTCCGCGCCGCGCTCGCGAACCGGGTGGACATCGCGGTGGCCAAGCGCGGCCTCGAACAGAACGAGATCGGACTGAGGAACCTGCGGAACGCCACCCTGCCCGCCCTCGACCTGATTGGCAACTACAACCTGCAGGGCCGCGGCGGTCCGCTGTTCCAGCGTCGACCTCGGGGGGCATCGGCGGCGAGATCACTCGGAACCATTCCCAGGCAGACTACTTCGACGCGCTCCGCAGCCTCGGCGCCTGGACGCGCCCACCTGGTCGCTGCGAGTCAACCTCAGCTACCCGATCGGCCAGAGCGGCACGGAGGCCTCGTATGCGCGCGCCAAAGTGCAGGTCACGCAGACCCAGGCGCAGGTCAAGCAGGCCGAGCTGATCATCGCGACCGAGGTGACCAACGCCGCGTTGAACGTGCGCAACAACCTCGAGGCGGTGCAGGCATCCGGCGTGGCCCGCGAGCTCTCGGAGCAGCGGCTGCAGGCGGCGCAGAGCAAGTTCGAGGTCGGGATGGCGACCAACTTCGAAGTGGTGCAGGCGCAGCGCGATCTCGCGGACGCCCGCTCGACCGAGCTCCGCAACATCCTCAACTACCGCAAGGCGATCGTCGATTTCCAGCGGTCGCAGCTCGCCGGCACGTCACGCACCGTGACGGCCATCCGCTAACGGCGACAAGGGAGAAGGGACAAGGGACCCTTCTCCCTTGACACGCGGGGTTTTTCATCAGCCCGCTAGTACACGGAGCGTCATGCGTAAAGCCCTGCTCTACCTGGTCGTCGGTGCCGCCCTCGGCATCGCCCCGGCCTGCAACAAAGATGACGGCGCGGCCCCGACCGGGGCGGCCGCGCCGGCCGGGGGCGGTGGCGCACGCGGCGGCGCCGGCGGCCGCGGCGTACGTCCGCCGATGCCGGTGGAATTCGCCGTGGTCAAACGGGCCCCGGTCGCCGAGCAGATCCTGATCGTCGGGAATCTGATTGGCGCGGCGACCGTGCAGGTCGTGCCGAGGGTCAACGGCCGGCTGCCACCGTCAACGTGCAGCTGGGCGACTCGGTGCGGCGCGGCCAGACGGTGGCCAAGGTCGAGGATCTCGAAATCCAGGAGCAGGTCCGGCAGGCCGAGGCCGCCTACAAAGTGTCGGAAGCCACGATCCGGCAGCGCGAAGCCGACCTCACGCTCGCCACCACCAATCGCGAACGGTCCAAGAGCCTCTTCGACCGCCAGCTGCTGCCGCAGCAGACCTACGACGACACCGTAGCCCGCCATCGAAGCGGCGATGGCGCAGACCGATCTCGCGCAGGCGCAGTTCGAGCAGGCCAAGGCGCGGCTCGAAGAGTTGAAGATCACCCTCTCGAACACCATCATCACCTCGCCATCCGACGGTTTCGTGAGCAAGCGTTTCTCCGACGTCGGGGCGTTCGTCGGCCCGAACTCGCCGGTCGTCGCGGTGGTCGACATCCGCACCGTGCGGATGGTCGCCAACCTGGTGGAGAAAGACATGAAACGGGTGCCGGTCGGCACCTCGGCGGCGGTCGAAGTGGACGCGTTCCCCGGCGAGCAGTTCTCCGGCCGGGTCAGCCGCGTCGCACCGGTCTTCGATCCGGCGACCCGCACCGCGGAGATCGAGATCGAAATTCCGAACGGCAACTACCGCCTCAAGCCGGGCATGTATTCGCGGGTGCAGCTGACCGTCGAATCGAGGCCCAATGCGCTGACGATTCCCCGGAACGCGCTGGTCGAGCTCGACGGCAAGTCCGGCGTGTTCATCGCGAACACCGGCGGTGGCGCAGCGCGCGGCCAGGCGCAGGGGGCGCCCGCGGCGCCCGCGACACCGCCACCGCCGGCCGGCATGACCGCCAAATTCCTCCCGGTGCAGATCGGCATCCGCAGCGGCGAGCACATCGAGATCACGGCCGGGCTGCAGGATGGGGCCCGCGTCATCACCACCGGGGCCGGCGCGCTGAAAGACGGCGATCGCATTGTCGCCGCGACCCCGGAAGGGCGCGGCCGTGAGGGGACCGGCGCCCGCGCCCAGGGCCCGCAGCGTGAGGGGAGCGACCGATGAGCATTCCGCGTCTTGCAATCGAACGTCCGGTCACCATGTTCATGCTCTCGGGCGTGATCATGCTGATCGGCGGCGTCTCGCTCGCCCGCCTGCCGGTCGACCTGATGCCGGACGTCTCGTATCCGAGCCTGACGGTCCGGGTCGGCTACGCCGGCGTCGGCCCGCTCGAGATGGAAGAGCTCGTCACGCGGCCGATCGAACAGGCGATGGCGGCGGTCGCCGGACTCGAGCGGCTCGAATCGACCTCGTCGGAGGGCAACAGCCCGCGTCACCCTCAACCTCGCCTGGGGCACCGACCTCAACGAGGCCGCTGACGACGTGCGGAGCCGTCTCGACCGGGTGCGCGGACGGCTGCCCGAGGACGCCGAAGCGCCGACGGTGTTCAAGTTCGACTCGAACTCGATGCCGATCATGAACGTCGGCGTCGAAGGCGACTACGACCGCGTCAAGCTGCGCGAGATCGCCGAGCACGATCTGTCGCAGCGGCTCGAGCGCGTCCCGGGCGTCGCCGCGGTCACGGTCCAGGGCGGCCTGCGCCGGCAGATTCACGTCGAGCTCTCGAAGGAGAAGATTCGCGCGCTCGACCTGCCGGTCGATCGCGTGGTCAACCTGCTCCGCACCGAGAACCAGAACATCCCGCTCGGCGAAATCGACGAGGGCGATCGCACTTACCTGGTCCGCAGCCAGGGACAATTCGAGAGCATCGACGAAGATCCGCGAGATGGTCGTCATGACCCGCACCGGCGTGCCGGTCTACATGAAGGACATCGCCGAGGTGAAGGACTCGACCGAGGATTTCCGCAGCTTCACCCGGATCAACGGCCGCCCGGGCGTCCGCCTGAGCATCACCAAGCAGTCCGGCACCAACACCGTGGCCATCGCCGACGGCGTGCGCGCCGAGGTCGAGCGCATCAACCAGGGCGTGACCGGGATGAAGCTCACCGTGCTGAACGACAGCTCGATCTTCATCAAGCGCGCGATCACGTCGGTCCAGGAGCACGCGATGCTCGGCGGCGTGCTGGTCATGCTGATCATCTTCCTGTTCCTGCGCGACCTCCGCGCCACCTTCATCGTCTTCGTGTCGATTCCGATTTCGGTGATCGGCACGTTCGCGCTGCTCTACTTCAACGGCTACACGCTGAACACCATGACGTTCGGCGGGCTGGCGCTCGGCGTCGGCATGATCGTCGACGCCTCGATCGTCGTGCTCGAGAACACGTTCCGGCACATGGAGCACGGCAAGGATCGGATGCAGGCGTCGATCGAGGGCAGCGAGGAGGTGTGGTCGGCGATTCTCGCGTCCACGCTCACCCACATCGCGGTGTTCGTGCCGCTGCTCTTCCTGACCGGCGTCTCGAGCATCCTGTTCAAGCAGCTCGCGGTCGTCGTGATGTTCTCGCTGACGATGTCGCTGTTCGTGGCGGTCACCATCGTGCCGGTGATGTGCTCGCGGCTGCTGAAGCTGCCGCCGCCGGTCGACGGCCCGCAAGGGGATCACCGGGCGGCTCTATACGTGGAGCGAGAACTTCCTCAACGGCATGGACAACGCCTACGGCCGCGCTGATTCACCGGGCGCTGCACCACCGGCCGACCATCGTCGGACTGGGCACGGCGCTGACCGTCGCGGCCGCGCTGATCCTGCCGACCATCGGCTTCGAGCTGATGCCGCAGGCAGACGAGGGCGAGGTCCAGGTCACCGCGGAGCTGCCGGTCGGTTCGAGAATCGAGCGGTCGGAGGACGTCGCGCTCCGGCTCGAAGGCCTGGGCAAGGAATATGTGCCGGAAGCGATCGACATCTCGACCCAGGCCGGCGGCGGCGGCGGGTTCGGCGGCGGCGGTGGGGGCGGTGGCGGCAGCCGGACGCAGATGACGATCCGGCTGGTGCCGAAGGACGAGCGCGACGCGATCGAGCGAGCAGATCGCCCGCGATCTGAACCGTCAGCTGGCGAGCGTCATTCCCGGCGTCATCATCACGACCCGCGCCTCGGGCGGCAACCAGCAGGCCAACCGGCTGCTCGGCAGCGGCGACTCCCGCATCGCGCTCGAGATTCTCGGCGACGACCTGCAGCAGGCCCAGCGGGTCGCCCTGGACACGAAGGCGATGATGGATCGGGTGCCGGAAGTCCGCAACGCCAGGATCGGACGCGACGAAGGCCGGCCCGAGCTGGCGGTGCTGGTCGATCGGCCCAAGGCGGCGCTGTTCGGGCTGTCGGTGACCGGCGTGGCCAACTCGATTCGCACCAGCGTCGGCGGCACGCAGGCCGCGTTCTTCCGCGAGGCCGGCAACGAATATCCGATCGTCGTGCGGCTGCGCGAGGCCGACCGCGAGCGGGTCGAAGACCTGAACGACGTGCTGATCAGCACGCCGGGCGGCCAGGTGCTGCAGGCGAAGAACCTGATGACGCTGCGCAACCAGGCCGGCCCGACCGAGATCCAGCGCAAGAACCAGGAACGGGTCATCCGGGTCAGCGCCGAGCCCGAAGGCGCGCTGAGCGAGGGCATCGACGCCCTGAAGGCCCGGCTCGGCGACATCCGCGTGCCGCCGGACTTCTCGGTCAACTTCGGCGCCGAAGCGGAGGAACAGGCGCGCGCCTTCGCGCAGCTGCAGATGATGCTGATCCTCGCGATCATCCTGGTCTACGCGGTCATGGCGTCGCAGTACGAGTCGCTGCGCGATCCGTTCATCATCATGTTCTCGGTGCCGCTCGCCGCGATCGGCGTCGTCCTGGCGCTCAAGCTGACCGGAACCTCGTTCAGCCTGCAGGCCTACATCGGCGTGATCATGCTCGCCGGGATCGTCGTGTCGAACGCCATCCTGCTGGTGGACTACACCAACGTGCTGCGCCGGCGCGACAAGATGCCGCTGCGCGAGGCGGTCGAGACGGCGGGCCGGGTGCGGCTGCGGCCGATTCTGATGACGTCGATCGCGACCGTGCTCGGCCTGGTGCCGATGTCGCTCGGGATTGGCGAAGGCGCCGAGCTCCAGGCGCCGCTGGCGCGCGTCGTCATCGGCGGCCTGATCGCCTCGACGATGATCACGCTGGTCTTCGTGCCGACCGTCTACACCTTGTTCGAAGAGGGCTGGAAGGGACTCCGCACCAAGCACGTCGAGTAGCGGATCCAGCTCAGTCGTCGTAATAGTGTTTCAACGGGCAGGCCGCGGCAGACGCCGCGCCTGCCCTGTTTCGCGAGATGGCACTGTGATGTCACAGAAGTGCCACAGTCACTGACCACGGCCCGGTAAGCCGGCCTGGACCCTCATCATGATGAAGAAGCTGATCCTGTTCGTTGTCGTCCTCGCCGCGGCGGGTGGCGGGTTCTATTACTACAAGCTCAAGACCGGCAAGGTCGAACCGACCGTGATGACGCAGGCACTGTCGCGCGGCGACGTGGTCGAAGCGGTCGGCGCGACCGGAACGCTCGAAGCGGTCGAGACCGTCGACGTCGGCACGCAGGTGTCCGGCGTGGTCCGCGAGCTGCACGCCGACTTCAACACCATCGTCAGGAAGGGGCAGGTCATCGCCCGGCTCGATCCCCAGCTGATCGAGACGCAGATCGAACAGCAGACCGCCAACGTGCAGCGCGCGGACGCCGATCTGGACCGCTTGAAGGTGGGGCTCGCCGACGCGAAGCAGAAGCTGGAGCGGGCGCAGCAGATGTCGGCGAAACAGCTGATTCCGAAAACCGACCTGGAAACCGCCGAAGTGAACGTGCGCTCGGCGGAAGCCCAGATCAAGTCGTCGGAGGCCAGCCTGGTCCAGGCCAAGGCCCAGCTGAATAATCAGAAGGTCAACCTCGGCTACACGACGATCGTCGCCCCGATCGACGGCATCGTCATTTCGCGCAACGTCGATCAGGGCCAGACGGTTCAGTCGAGCATGAACGCGCCGACGCTCTACGTCATCGCGGCGGACCTGACCAAGATGCAGGTGCTCGCCAACATCGACGAAGCGGATGTGGGCCGGATGCGTCCCGGGCAGCGGGTCACCTTCCGGGTCGACGCCTTCCCCACCGACACTTTCGTCGGTTCGGTGGCGCAGGTGCGGCTGCAGCCGGCGGTCGTCCAGAACGTCGTCACCTACTCGACGGTCATCTCGGTGCCGAATCCCGAGCTCAAGCTCAAGCCGGGGATGACGGCCAACGTCAACATCGAGATTGCGCGCCGGAACGGCGTGCTGCGGGTTCCGAACGCCGCAACCCGGTTCCGCCCCACGCCCGAGATGTTCCAGGTACTGAATCAGGCCGTTCCACCCGAGCTCGAGCGCGGCGGCCGCGGTGGCCGCCGTGGAGAAGGGATGCGCGGCGGCAATGCGCCAGGCGCCGGCCCAGGTGGGACACCAGCAACGCCGGCGGCGGGTCCGGGCGCCGGGGCACCGCCAGCACCAGCAGCGGCCGTGACGCGCCCCGCAGCGGCGGCTGAGCGGCCGCAGGCCAACGTGGAGGCCGGGACGCCCCGACCGGGACGCCAGAACCCCGACGGCGGTCAGGGCCGCGGAGCCGGGGCTGAACAACCGGGCACCGATGGCGGCGGGCAGCGCGCGTCTGGCGGCCGTGGAGGACGTGGCGGGTTCGACCCGAACATGACGCCCGAGGAGCGCCAGAAGCGGAGGGAAGAGCGGATGGCGCAGATGACGCCGGAAGAACGCACGGCCTTCCTGGAACAGATGAAGGCCCGCGGCGGGTTCGGCGGCGGTGGTGGGAACGGCCCCGGGGGATTCGGCGGCAACCGTGGGGGCGGGGGCGGCCGTGGTATGGGTCAGGCCGGTGAACGCGCCGGAGCCCAGGCTGAGGGCGCCAATCGCGGCGGTGGCAACCGCACCGGCCAGGGCGCGGCTCCTCCTGGTCAGTCAGAGTCACGAACGATGTCGTCCGGTGCCACCACCATCGACTCGCTGTTCGCACCGATTCAAGTGGTGGAGACTCGCGGCACTGCGTGGCTGTACGAGAACAAGCAGCTGAAAGCGTTGCGGCTGCGCCTCGGTGTCTCGGACGGTTCGTTTTCGGAAGTCCTGAACGAGACCGAGGTTCCTCCGACTGCCGAGGTCGTGACCAGCATGACCACCGGGCTGGAGCAGCGCCCGACGACTGGGGGGCAACAGCAGGGCAACCCGCTGATGGGACCCCAGCGCGGTGGACCTGGCGGCGGCGGCAACCGCGGCGGCGGCGGCGGCGGGCGAGGCTTCTGATGGCTCCGGTCATTTCGGTCCGCAACCTCATGAAGACCTATGTGGTCGGCGAGGTGACCGTTCGGGCGTTGCGGGGCGCCGACTTCGACGTGGAGGCGGGTGAGTTCGTGGCCGTCACCGGGCCCTCCGGCTCTGGCAAGTCGACGTTGATGCACATCCTCGGCTGCCTCGATCGGCCGACCAGCGGGTCGTACGAGCTCGACGGCAAGGACGTGTCGAAGATGTCGAAGGACGATCTCGCGGAGGTGCGCAACCGCAAGATCGGCTTCGTGTTCCAGGGCTTCAACCTGCTGTCCCGGACCACCGCGCTCGACAATGTCGAATTGCCGCTCCTCTACAACGGCAGCCTCAAGCTCAAGACCTCGGAGCGGCACAAGCGGGCGATGGACGTGCTCGAGGAGGTGGGTCTGGGTATGCGGCATCACCACTACCCGAACCAACTGTCAGGCGGCCAGCAGCAACGCGTCGCGATTGCTCGCGCCCTGATCACCCGGCCGTCAATCATCCTGGCGGACGAGCCGACGGGTAACCTGGACACCCGCACCAGCATCGAGGTCATGGGGATCTTCCAGCGCCTGAACATCGAGCGAGGCATTACCATCATCCTGATTACCCACGAGATGGACATCGCCGAGTACGGGACCCGCCTGGTGCGGTTCCGGGACGGCAAGATCCAGATCGATCAGAAGATCGCCAACCGCCGCGACGCCGCCAAGGAACTGGCGGCACTGCCACCGCCCGAACCCGACCTCCAGAATGTCGTCGGCGATGCGGTATCCGCGGACCATCTCGGCGGCGTCTCGTAGGAGAAGACCATGTCGATATTCATGACGCTCCTCATCGCGTTGAAGGCGCTCAACCGCAACA
Organism: uncultured Acidobacteriota bacterium; assembly: GCA_963717745.1. Classification (GTDB taxonomy): domain Bacteria; phylum Acidobacteriota; class Vicinamibacteria; order Vicinamibacterales; family 2-12-FULL-66-21; genus JACCXG01. The sequence continues at coordinate 67,068 of CAVQXJ010000025.1, read as the reverse complement.
AGATGCGGACGATTCTGACGATGCTCGGGATGATCATCGGGGTCGGCGCGGTCATCACCATGGTGGCGCTCGGGCGCGGCGCGCAGTCCACCATCGAAGAACAGGTCAAGTCCGCGGGCACCAACCTGATCAACGTCAACTCCGGAAATTTCCAGCAAGGTGGCGTGCGGCAGGGGGCCGGCATGGCCACCTCTCTGATGCCGGATGACGCCATCGCGCTGCGGCAGGTGCCCGGCGTGCAGTACGTCGCGCCGGGAGTCAACTCGCGCGGTCAGGTCATCGCCGGCAACCAGAACTGGTCCACGCAGGTGCAGGGCACCGACGTCGACCTGCCCGCGATCCGCGTCTGGCCAACCAAGTACGGTGCCTTCTTTACGGCGCAGGACGTGAACACCGCCGCCAAGGTCGCGGTGCTCGGCTCAGTGGTGTCCGACACGCTGTTCGGACCGGAGGTCGATCCAACCGGGCAGATCATCCGGATCCGCAATCAACCCTTCAAAGTGATCGGGGTCATGAGCAGCAAGGGTCAGGGGTCCTTCGGCCAGGATCAGGACGACACCATCTTCACGCCTTACACGACCGTACAGAAGAAGCTGCAGGGCATCCAGCACATCAACAACATCAGCGTGTCGGCGGAGACCGCCGACACCGCTCCGGTGGCCACGGCGATCGCCGCCGTACTGCGTGTCCGCCACAAGCTGCAGCCAGGGGAGCCGGACGACTTCATGGTCCGCACCCAGGAAGAGATCGCCAGCGTCCGCACCGAGACCACCCGGACGATGACGACGCTGCTGGCGGCGATTGCCGGCGTGTCGCTGCTGGTCGGCGGGATCGGCATCATGAACATCATGCTGGTCTCGGTGACCGAGCGCACCCGCGAGATCGGCCTGCGCCTGGCGATCGGCGCGCGTGGTTCGGACGTCCTCCTGCAGTTCCTCGTCGAGGCGATCGTCATCAGCCTCTTCGGCGGCCTGCTGGGCATTGGGCTGGGCTTCGGCCTTTCCGCGGCGCTGGAGAAGTTCCTCCAGTGGCCGACCTCGATCCCTCCGAACGCGATCGGCATGGCGTTCGGCTTTGCGGCGGCGACCGGCGTATTCTTTGGTTTTTATCCGGCACGCAAAGCGGCTGGGCTTGACCCGATCGAGGCGCTGCGGTACGAGTAAGCGTTGTCCTACGGTGGTTGTCTTACAAGAAAGAGGAGCTGACATGAAATTGGCACGGGTGGGAGTCATTGCTGCCGCCGTTCTCGCGGTGGCGACCTTGGCATGGGCCCAGAAGGCGGATTTCTCGGGCACCTGGACGCTTGATGCCGAAGCCAGCGGCGCTCCGGCAGGCGGCGGTGGTGGTGGTGGCGGACGCGGCGGCGGCCGTGGCGGCCTCGGCCAGGGCGGCACGGTCAAGCAGACCGCGACCGAGCTGTCGGTCGAGCGCATGATGGGCGACAACAAAGTGGTTAGCACCTACAAGCTGGACGGCACCGAGAGCAAGAACAGCATGATGGGACGTGGCGGCGCGGCCGTCGAGTCGGTGTCCACGGCGAAGTGGGACGGTCCGGCGCTGGTCATCACCAGCAAGACGGACATGGGCAACGGGCCGCAGGAGAGCACGCAGAAGTGGACGGTCAACGGCAGTGTGTTGACGATCGAGACCACGAACGCGCGCGGCACGCAGAAGATGGTTTACAAGAAGTAGTTCGAAGACGGCGTTGAAAAAAGGGCCGGGATTCTCCCCGGCCCTTTTTTTTGTCTCCAGTTTCCAGTTTCCAGTTTCCAGTCCTCTGTCTCCAGCTACTGGTTACTGGTTACTGGCTACTGGTTACTGGCTCCTGGCTACTGGCTACGCGCTTCCCGGCCACGTCCCCCTACCGCGATTCGTCGCGCAGGAGCGCGCGCAGCAGCTGCGTCACGGTGCGTCCGCTGAGCGGGTCGCGCATGTCCGGGGCGATTTCGGCGAGCGGGCCGAGCACGAAGAACCGCTCGCGGAAGCGCGGGTGCGGCACTTCGAGGTCCGGCTCCGCCCGCAGCTCCTGTCCGAAGAGGATCAGATCGAGATCCAGCGTCCGCGGAGCGTTCCTGACCGACCGGGTCCGGCCGTGTGCGCGCTCGATCTCGAGCAGGACCGCCAGCAGCTCCGGCGCCGTCAGCGTTGTCTCGCCGACCAGCACCGCGTTCAGGTAAAGCGGCTGCAACTCGAGACCCTCAGCTTCGGGCTCGGTTTCGATCGGATCCGAGAGAGTGAGGCTGGACAGATGCGGCGTGAGCTGATCGACGGCGAACTGAATCGCGGCACGGCGGTCGCCCAGATTGCTGCCAAGCGCAATGGCGACGCGAGTGGTGGGGACGGGGGTCAAGAAAAAGGGAGAAGCCAGAAGGGACAAGGGAGAAAGCAGAAAGCTAAGGCACAAGCATGAAGGTCAGGTTTTCCATTCTCCCTTGTCCCTTCTGCCTTCTCCCTTGACCTATTTCGTCAAATCCCCGACCCACCGCTCGCTCATGACGCCGTTGCCGGTGCCGGCGCCGTCGGCGCGGCGGCCGAGCAGATCGTTGCGGCCGGCCAATGCCAGGTCGAAGAACCGCTTGTGCTCGAGGGTCTCGCCCAGAATGACGTTCAGCATCGTCCGGTGCCGCGCGTTCGGCAGGGCCTCGATGCGGCGCCGCCATCCTTCGATGAAGCGCCCCGCGTCCGCGCTGTCCGTCTTCAGGGCGGACTGCTGGGCGTCCCGCCCCGTTGCACGTGGCTCGATCGCGTCGTCGGCGGCCACGTCCTCGTTCCGGCCCGACAAGTCGGTCACGGCGTCGGCGAGCCACCGCACGTGCATGTCTTCGCGGGCGATGATGTACTGATAACTGTTGTTGAAGTTGTAGTCGCTCACGACCTGTGCCGAGGCCAGGTGGCGCTGCCGCAGGGCGACCTTGTCGCGGTAGAACTCCCGGAGGAGCTCCAGCATCTCGGTGGATTTCACGAGCTTTGCTTTTCCTTGCAGGTGATGCAGACGCGCGTCCACGGGATCGCGTTCAACCGGGCAGGCGCAATCGGCTCGCCACAGTCACGGCAGATGCCGTAAGTGCCCTTCTCCATCCGATACAGCGCTTCCTCGATAGCCTGGAGGATCTTCGCGTCGGTCTGCTTCAGTTTGAGCTGAATGTGAACTTCGTTATTGCCGCTGGCCTGGTCCGCCAGGTCGCCCTGCCGCGTGTTCGTATCCATCGTCGCGGTCAGCGGCTTGACGCCGCCGCTGCCGGCCGCGAGGAGCTCGCCACGCTTCCTGAGCAGGGACTCCTTGAATGTGGACTCGTCCATGTTCGCCCTCCAGGGCGCTCTCGCAACTGGCGCCAGAAGCGGGTACCCGGCCCCGCCTCCGCCTCCGCCGCGTGCGCGGCTACGGCGGACAGGCAGACGGTGTGCCGCTCCGTCCAAAAGGAGAATGTTAGCAGTTTCTCGTCATAAGGGCCCGGTCAGGAAGAAGTTGGTCGCTGTGGGCGTCGAGGCGCCCGCCCGGCAAGGCGCGAGGAGCGCGCATACCGGGAGTATGGAAGCGACGAGCAATCCGCCTTCGCCAGGCTACGGCGAGACCTCGCCGAAGCCCGGTCACCTTCTAGCCCGGGCGGAGGCGGGCGAAGCCCGGCGGGATGCATCGGCGGCCACAGCGATCAAGTTGTTCCTGACCGGGTCCTAGGCTGGCGGCTTCACTCCGCCCGAAGCGTCGCCAGTGGCTTCTTCCGCAGCACGTCGGCGCTCGCGACGACGCCGATGATCCCGACCAGCGCGGTGGTGGCGAGGGCGCCGACGATCAGCAGCACAGGCGCCGGCTCCCAGTCGATCTGGAAAACGTAGCGGCACACTGCCCAGCTCAAGGCGAGCGAGCCGGCCGCGCCGACCACGCCGGCAATCAGGCCGAGCGCGCTGTATTCCATCGCCAGCATCGTTCCGAGCAGCCGCGTGCTGGCGCCGAGCGTGCGGAGGATCGCGGCTTCGTAGACCCGCTGGAACTTGGTCATCGCCACCGCGCCGATCAGGATCAGCGCGCCGCTCGCGAGGGCGACGGTGCCGACGATGGAGATCGCGAACGTGACGTTGTCCACGACTCCTTGAATCGACGCGAGCACCTCCCGCACGTCGATCGCCGAGATGTTGGGGTACTTCGTCACGAGATCGCGCTGGAACCTGGCGCGGGCGGCGGGATCCTCCGGCGCGTTCAGGGTGGCGATGTAGGCGTGTGGCGCGCGCTCGAGGGGACCGGGCCGGAACACGAACATGAAGCCACCGTTCCGGGCATCGCTCCACTCGACCTCGCGAACACTGGTGACCCGGGCCTCGACGATGCGGCCGAGCACGTCGAATCGCATGACGTCGCCGATCTGGACGCGCGACCGCTCCCGGATATTCGTCGCAATCGACACTTCGAGCTCGGCCGCATCCGCGGGAAGCGGCCCCTGGCCGGTCCAGAACTGCCCGTCGAGCAGCGTCTCGTTCGGCTCCAGGTGATCGCGATACGTGATCACGTACTCCCGGCCCAGGCCGCCGCGGCCGCGCACGTCCGCGTAGCTCTCGAGATTCAGCTCGCGGCCGCGAACCCCGGTCACGCGGGCGCGGAGCACCGGAATCAGCCGCGGCTCGCTGATCCCGGCGGCTTTGAAGAGCGCACGCACGCCGTCGGCCTGATCCTGCTGAATGTCGATCAGGAACATGTCGGCACCGCCGCGCTGCAGCTGCACCGAGAACTGCGACAGCAGGTTCGACTGGAGCGCCCGGACGCCGAGCACGAAGAAGGTGCCCAGGCCGACCGCGAGCAGGATGACGCGCGTCTGATTTCCGGGACGCCTGAGGCTGACCACCGCGTGGCGCAACGGAAAGTACGGGGTGGCGGCGAGCGGCCGCGCCGCGCGCACGACCAGCGCGCCGACGCCATGCAGCACCAGGCTGATGCCGGCAAATCCGCCGCAGACCACCAGCGCGACCCGGATCGATCCCGCCTGCCAGGCGGCCACCGCCACCAGCGCGGCGGTGACGAGAAACGCGGCGCCGATCTGGACCGGGTCGGCGCGAGACAGCCATGCCGGCACCAGCGCGGCCGGGAACCGGCGTGCGCGCTCGATCTGTCCCGCCGGCGCCCCTTGCGCATCCAGCGCCCGCAACAGCAGCAGCGGCTTGACGCGACGGACCTCGAGCAGCGGCACGAGCGAGAAGAGCAGCGACACCAGCAATCCGACCGCAAGCCCCTGAACCGCGGCCGATGCGGTCAGACCATAGGACACGTTGCCGAAGGCAGCCGCCGCCGACTCAGGAATCGCCGCGATGGCGATCGCGGCAATCCCCACTCCCAGCAGGCTGCCGGCCAGTCCGAGCAGGACCACCTGGGCAACGTAGGTCGCGAGGATCTGACCGGCGGTCGCACCGAGACACTTGAGGATGGCCACGCTCCGGATCTTCTGCTTCACGAAGACGCGGGTCACACTCCAGACGCCGATGCCGCCGAGCACCACCATGATGAAGCCAACCAGGCTGAGGTAGTTCTCGGCGCGCAGCAGGTCCTCACCGATGTCGTCCTCGGTCGACCGGTACGAGCGCGCCTGAACGAACCGGTCGCCGAAGTCACGCCGGATGCCCCGCGCCAGTTGGTCCACGGCTCCTTCCTGCACGCGCAGCAGGATCTGGTAGCTCGCCCGGCTCCCGAACGCGAGCAGCCCGGTCGCCCGCAGGTCGTCGTAGTCGACCAGGACCCGCGATCCGAAGCTGAAGGCGCCGACCCGGCGCCCCGGCTCCTGGGCAATCACGCCACGGATCGTGAATGGCTGCCCGCCAATCACCAGCCGCTGCCCCACCGCGGTGCCGAGCTGGGTCAGGAGCTCCGGCCGTACCAGCGCGCCCCGCCCCCGAAGCAGATCGTGCGAGTACGGCGCGCCGCCCTGCAGGATCACCTTGCCGTAGAACGGAAACGCCGCCTGCACCCCGCGGAGCTCCACCATCCGGGCGGCGTCCGCGCCGCCTTCGGCCCGCACCATGGTGGCCGTCTCGATCGCATTGGTGCGCTCGACCACGTCGGCGGTCTGCAGCCGCTCGTCGAGCGATCGCGTGAGGTCGTCGGTCCAGGGCCGGTTGGTGCTGATCAGCACGTCCGACGCGATGATCGAGCGCGCTTCGCTCATCAGCCCGATCCGCACGCTCTGAATCACCGATCGCAGGGCGACGATGGCGCCAACGCCGATCGCGACGCAGACGAAAAAGAACAGCAGCCGCTGCCAGGAGGAGCGCAGCTCGCGCGCCAGCATCCGTACCACGAACATCACGAGGCTGCCTCCTCCGCCGCCCGCGTCATGGTGCGGACGACGCGGCCGTCGCGCAGCGCAATCGCCACATCCGCAACCGCCGCCAGTTCGGGATCGTGGGTCACCAGCACCAGCGTGGTCTTGCGCGTCCGGTTCACGCCGAGCAGCAGATCGATGACCGATCGCCCCGTCGCGCTGTCCAGGTTGCCGGTCGGTTCGTCGGCGAGCAGGATCGGCGGATTGTTGGCGAGCGCGCGCGCAATCGCGACGCGCTGCTGTTCACCGCCCGAAAGCTGCGACGGGTAGTGATGGCCACGATCGGCGAGGCCCACCTCGTCCAGGAGACCTTTGGCGCGGGCGGCGGCCTTGGGAACACCGGCGATTTCCATCGGGACCGACACGTTCTCGAGCGCCGTCAGCGATGGCAGCAGGTGGAAGAACTGGAAGACGAAGCCGATGCGGGTGCCCCGGAGGCGCGCCAGGGCGTCTTCGTCCAGGGTGGTGATGTCGACGCCGTCGAGGATGACGCGGCCCGATGTGGGCGCATCCAGGCCGGCGAGGAGACCGAGCAGCGTCGATTTGCCGCTGCCGGACGGCCCCGTGATCGCGACGACACGCCCGCTGTCAATCGTGAGGTCCAGCGGATGAAGGATGGTGAGGGAACCGGCGCCGCTCGACACCGTCTTGGAGACGCCGCGCAACTCGATCATGAAGCTCCCGACATCTGATCCAGCAGCGGCTCGAGAATCGCCCACACGGAATCCGCCACGATCTGCGTGCCCTGCTGATTCGGATGAATGCCGTCAGCCTGGTTCAACTCCGGCTTGCCGGCCACGTTGTTCAGCAGGAACGGCAGGAACAGCACCCGCTTGGTCAGGGCGACATCGCGAAACGCCTGTCGGAACTGGGTGGCGTACTCCTGGCCGAAGTTCGGCGGCGCCTCCATCCCCGCGAGAATCACCACGATGTTCCGCTCGCGCGCGTTGTCGATGATGTTCGACAGGTTCTCCTTCATCTGGGAGACCGGCAGCCCGCGAAGGCCGTCGTTGCCGCCGAAGGCCACGATCAGCACCTTCACGTCCCCCTGGAGCGCCCAGTCGAGGCGCCGCAGCGCCCCGGCGGACGTGTCGCCGGAGACGCCGGCATTGACGACCTCGAACTCGTAACCGGCGTCGTCTATTTTGCGTTGCAGGAGCGCGGGAAACGCCTCCTGTTCCAGCAGCCCGAGCCCCGCCGTCAGACTGTCGCCGAACGCCACGATGCGCGGACGCGGCGGCGGAGCGTCCGGATCCGCCGGTGCTGCCGGCGACGGCGCGCTTCGCGCCGGCGCGGCGGTGGCGGCCTCGCGGGCGGGCTCTTTCTGGCAGCCGGCCGCCGCGCAGACGAACGCCAGGAAGAGACCAATCAGGCGGCGGCGAACGCAGCTCATCGAATGTTCAATCATAGACGCGATCAACCGGTCCCCCGGTTCGACGCGGCTGATTTGGCGGGGGGTTCGGCCGGACCTGGAGAGCCGGGTGAATAGATCGATCGCGTGGGCTTCCGCCCTCAGGCGGACGACTGCCGCCGGCGCCGCGCAAAGGATTTATTCACAGGCTCTTCAGCCCCCACGTTTCACAACGGTGTGGTCGAGCGCGGCCAGCTGCTCCTCGAGCATCTCGATCGCTCCTTCCAGCATCTTGCGATGTGCCGGAGATGATGCCCGAGTCAGATCACTCACCGCGCGAGCCCGGCTGAGCTCGAGGGTGTTCCGCTGCTCGTGCGTTGCCAGGTCGTGCGCGCTCAACGACAGCCCCAGACGCTTGCGTTCCGCCCGCTCTTCCTGCTGTGCTTCGACCGATTTCGATTCCCATCCGCGTGCCATACCACCACGATAGGCAATCCGCGCGCCGATTACCATGGGCTTCTGACGTCACACGCGCACCGGGGCGCTCAGCACCCGCGTGATGGCCTCTTTTCCGCTCGTGGGGCCTCCGGATAAGGCGGAAGGACTGCCGTCTCAGCGGCCTGATCGGCACTTCTCTTGCTGCTCGGATACCGAATGTTGACCGGGAGGGGTATGGCCGGAACGAAGGACATCGTCCGGATCGCCGCGATCGGCGATCTTCACCACAGCCGCAACGCCGTCGCCGGGTCGTTGCAGCCGCTGTTCGCGCAGATCAGCGATGCCGCCGACGTGCTGGTGCTGTGCGGGGACCTGACCGATTACGGGCTGCCCGAAGAAGCCAAAGCATTCGCCCGCGAGATTGCCGCGGTGAAGATTCCAATGGTGGGCGTGCTCGGCAATCACGACTACGAATCGGGGCAGCAAGCCGAGATCCAGCGCATTCTCAGCGACGCCGGCGTGATCATGCTCGACGGCGATACCACCGAGATCCACGGCATCGGCTTCGCCGGCGTCAAGGGATTCGCGGGTGGGTTCGGGCGGCGCGCCCTCGGTCCCTGGGGCGAAGGCATCATCAAGGCGTTCGTGCACGAATGCCTGGACGAGGCGCTCAAGCTGGAGTCGGCGCTGGCGCGACTGCGCACCGAACGGTTGATCGCCGTGCTCCACTACGCGCCGATCCAAGCCACGGTGGAAGGCGAGCCGCTCGAAATCTATCCGTTCCTCGGTTGCAGCCGGCTCGAAGAACCGCTCACGCGATATCCGGTCTCCGCGGTCTTCCACGGCCATGCCCACCACGGGCAGCCCGAAGGACGGACGCGCAACGACGTGCCGGTCTTCAACGTCTCGGCCTCACTCATGCGTGAAGTCTTCCCGGACCGTCCGTTCCGCCTGGTCGACGTGAATCTCACCGCGCCGGATGATTCCGAGCGGCGCACCGGCGGCGATCGCCGGGCAGCCGAACGGGAAGCCACGCCCACCATCTGAAGGGACCCATGCACACTTTTGCGGCGATTGCGGTCAGCGCCCTGCTCGCCCAGGCGACAAGTGCGACGCAGGCTCGCCCGGCGACCGCTCAACCACCCGTCAGCACACCACCAGCATCGGCCGCGCCGCGCGCCGGGGCGACGCCGGCTACCGACGCTCTGGCGCTGCAGGTGATGCTGGACCGCGCCGGCTTCTCTCCAGGCCCGATCGACGGACGCATGGGCGCGAACACGAAGAAGGCGCTCGACCAATACCAGCAACAGAATCCCGGCGCACCTGCCGCCCCGCCGGACGCGCTGGCGAGCTACACCATTACCCCCGACGACGCCGCAGGGCCATTCGTCGCGTCCATCCCCACCGATCTCGCCGCAGCAGGCCTCGCTTCCGGCCCTGTCCTACACCTCGACGCTCGAGGCGATGGCGGAGCGGTACCATTCGACCCCCGCGTTCCTGCAGCGCCTGAATCCGGGCGTGCGGTTCGCGGCCGGAGAGCAAATCCAGGTCCCCAACGTCGAGCCGTTCATCGCGCCGGTCCAGCGGCTGGAGCCGCCGCCGACCGGACAGAAGACGCCGCCGGCGCCAGCGGGCACCGCGGGACGGCGCGGCGCGCCACCGGCGAAACAACCCAACACGGTCGCCGCACGGCCGGACGTCGTCGTCACCGTCAGCAAGAACAACTCCGCGCTCACCGTGCAGGACGCGTCCGGGCGCACGATCTTCTACGCGCCGGTCACGACCGGCAGCGAGCACGACCCGCTGCCGATCGGCGAGTGGAAGGTCAACGGGGTCCAGTTCAATCCATCGTTCAACTACAACCCCGCGCTGTTCTGGGACGCCGAACCGACGAACGCCAAGGCGAAGCTGCCGCCAGGCCCGAACAACCCGGTGGGGCTCGTCTGGATCGATCTGAACCGGGAACACTACGGCATCCACGGGACACCGGAGCCTGCCACCATCGGCCGGACCGAGTCTCACGGCTGCGTGCGCTTGACCAACTGGGACGCGCTCAAACTCGCCGGCATGGTCAAACCCGGCACCCGCGTCGTCTTTTCGGAGTAGTCGTGGAACCTGCTTCCCCATCCTCGACCACGCGCCGCACCATCCGCACCTTTGCGGCCGGGGCGGGCTGCGGATTCCTCGGCGGCGCGTTCGCCGTGGCGGCGATCGTCTGGCAGTTCGGAAATGTGATCGGCACGAGGGCGGCGAGCCAGGCGCATCCGTCCGAACCGCGTTCAGCGGTGGAACGCTGGGTCGCCGGCGTAGACGATGCGGGCGAGGGCGTGATCGAGGCGGCCAGACCGTCGGACGCCGTCGCGACGAGCGGCAACTCGGAAGTGACCCGGCCCGCCGCGTCCCCGGACCCGGTGATCGCGGCGCCGGCAGCCGAGGCACTGGAAGGACGCGATCTGCTGGTGCCGGTCGAAGGGGTACGGCCGGAAGACCTGGTCCGGTCCTTCTCGGACGCGCGCGGAGGGCGGAAGCATGAAGCGCTCGACATCCTGGCCCCACGGAACACGCCCGTCAAGGCGATCGAGGACGGCACCATTGCCCGGCTGTTCTACAGCAAGGCCGGCGGCATCACCGTCTATCAGTTCGACCCGGCCGAACAGTACACCTACTACTACGCCCACCTCGAGCGATACGCGGACGGCCTGAAGGAAGGGGACAAGGTCCGGAAGGGCCAGGTTCTCGGCTACGTCGGCGTCTCGGGAAATGCCCCCAGGGACACGCCCCACCTCCATTTCGCCATCTTCCGGCTCACCGAAGCCAAGCGCTGGTGGGAGGGCACCCCGATCGATCCCTACGACGTATGGCGCTGATTCCAACCTTCGGCGGTATCCTGCCCGTCCAATCACCAGTTGTTCAAGCGACGGCGCGAAATCGGCGCGGGGGAGGATTGTGAGAATCGGCGCGTGCAATGGCCGCATCTGGTGACCTGGCCCCTAGCCTGACGGGAGCCTTTCTACTGCTGCGGTCCGACAGGAACGAACCGAAGCCCGCGCCACAGCCTTCGGCGCCGGTGGACTGCGTCCGGCAGGCCGCGAGTGGCGACGTGCGCGCGTTCGAGCAACTCTACGAGCTGCACCTGCCCCGCGTGCACAGTCTGGTGCGCCGGATGACCGGCGGCCGCGACACCGACGAGCTCACTCAGGACATCTTCGTGCGCGTCTGGCAGAAGCTGGGCTCTTTTCGCGGCGACTCCGCGTTCGGGACCTGGCTGCACCGGCTGGCCGTGAACGTCGTGATCGAGCGCTTTCGCACCGACGCCACCCGCCGGGCGCGGCTGGTCGACGGCGAAGGTATCTTCGACACGTTGTCATCGCCGCCGGGCAGGCGCGACGTCTCGCTCGACTTCGAAGCGGCGCTGGAGAAGCTGCCGGACGGCGCCCGCGAGATTTTCGTGCTGCACGACGTCGACGGCTACAAGCACTCTGAAATCGCGGCGCTGCTCGGCATCTCCGCGGGCACGTCCAAGGCGCAGCTCCATCGCGCCCGGATGATGTTGCGGAAACACCTGCGCTGAGGGGACCTGGGACGACAGACCGATGCATGACACCTGGAACGACCGGCTCTCGGAGTATCTCGACGGCGAGCTCGAGCCGCGGGAACGCGCCGCCATCGAGACGCATCTGGCCGGCTGCGTCGAGTGCCGGACCGACCTTGCGGATCTTCGGGCGGTCGTGGCGCGGGCACAGTCGCTGACCGATACCGCTCCAATCGCCAATCTGTGGCCGGGGGTCGAAGCGCGGATCGATGCGCCGGCGGCCGGCACGCCGACGACCGGCCATGCGCCGATTCGCGTTCACGCTCCCGCAGCTCATCGCCGCCAGTCTGGCGCTGATGGTCGCGTCCGGGGGCATGGTCTGGCTGGCACGCATGGGAGGACCGTCAACCGACTTCCCCACGGTGCTCGGCGACACCCGCGTGCGGCCGGCCAATTTCGGCGATGTGGCCTACGACGAGGCCGTGGCGGACCTGAGGTCGACGCTGGACGCCGGGCGCGGACAACTCGATTCGCAGACGATCCGTGTGCTGGAAGCGAACCTGGAAGCCATCGATCGCGCGATCGCCCAGTGCCGCGAAGCCCTGCTCGCGGACCCGTCGAGCGTGTACCTCAACACCTATCTGGCGGAGACGCGGCGCCGCAAACTGGAACTGCTGCGGCGCGCGACTGCGCTCGTCGACAGTCGGAGCTGACCGGAGCCGTTGAGAACCTTGAGAACGATGATCCTGCTACCTGCCGCCCTGCTGGCGGCTTTCGCAACCCTCACCAGCGTGCCGGTCGCGGCCGAGCGCGGCGCCGTGGAGCAGGCAGCCAAGCAGGCCCGTCCGCCCGATACCGATGAAACCGTGGCGGTCACCAAGGGGACCCGCCTGTCCCTGAACAACTTCGGCGGCGAGGTAGTCGTACGCGCGTGGGACCGCGATTCGGTGCGCGTGCAGGCACGTCACAGCTCGCGGATCCGCGTCGCGATCCGGCCCGGAAACTCGGCCCTCACGGTCTCCTCCTCCGGCGGCCCGACTGTCGGTGGACTACGAGATCAGCGTGCCGGTGTGGATGCCGATCAAGATCGAAGGCGTCTACATCTACATCGCCGTCGAGGGCACGCAGGCCGACGTGGCGGTGGAGACCGTGCGTGGCGACATCAGCATCAAGGGAGGATCGTCGTTCGTCACGGCGAAGTCGATCGAAGGCGAAGTGATCCTGGAAAACGTGCGCGGCCGGATCAACGCCAACTCCACCAATCAGGGCATCACCGTCAACGGCGCCACCGGCGAGATGGTCGCCGAGACCGTCAATGGTCACATCACGCTGAACAATGTGGAATCCCCCAGCGTCGACGCCTCATCGGTCAACGGCAACATCAAGTACGACGGATCCGCGACCGCCAGCGGCAGGTATCGGTTTTCCACCCACAACGGCAACATCTCGGTCGGGGTTCCCGAATCGGCCAGCGCCACGTTCAGTGTGCGCACCTACAACGGGAGTGTGCGCACCGACCTCCAGCTGGAGGGCGGCGCAGAGGCCCGGCGCGGCCAACGGGCAGTCTATACGCTGGGGTCCGGCAGTGCCGAGTTCGAGCTCGAGTCGTTCGGCGGCACCATTCAGCTCCGCCGCCGCGGTAGCGACGGCCCCCTGAGGCGCCTCAAGGACAAAGAAAACTGACGGGCAACTCCGCTCGCTGAACTGACCCCCGGGCCTTCCGCGTTCATCTCCTCGACACAGCGCCCTGACGTCATCCCCTGACCGCCGTCCGGTCGAGGGACTCCGGTGTGCGCATCCGAACACCTGCTGGTTCCCCCCAGCGACGTTTGCCCAATGCAAACGCTAAACCGGTGATGGCACAGCAGTTGGAGTCCCTTACGCACATGATGCCCACGCTCGCGGACACCGCTCGCATCCTGGTGGCCGATGACCAGTCGGACCTGGTCGACGCTCTCCGTCTGCTGCTGAAGCCGGAGGGCATCGCGGTCGACGCCGTGCATTCGCCTGACGCTGCCCTCGCGGCGGTCCGCGCCACTACGTTCGATCTGGTCCTGATGGACCTGAATTACACCGGCGACACGACGTCGGGGCGCGAAGGCATCGATCTCGTGGCGCGGCTCCAATCGATGGACGCGTCACTCCCGGTGGTGGTCATGACCGGCTGGGGATCGATCGACCTCGCGGTCGAAGCGATGCGGCGCGGCGTCCGCGACTTCGTGCAGAAGCCTTGGGACAACGCCGCGCTGGTCGCGATGCTGCGCACCGAGATCCAGACCGGGCGCGAGCGGCGACTGCAGGCGCTCCGCGAAGAGCGCGAGCTCGAAGAGGCTCGGCGCATCCAGCGGACGCTCCTGCCCGCGACGCTGCCGCTGATGGACGGCTTCGAGCTGGCGGCATCCTGGCAGCCGGCCTCCGGGGTCGGTGGCGACTGCTACGACGCGATCCGGTTCTCGCCGCACCGGCTCGCCCTGTCGATCGCCGACGTGGTCGGCAAAGGCATTCCCGCGGCGCTGCTGATGTCCAACCTGCAGGCGGCGGTCAGGGCGTTCGCGTCGGAAGCGGCCCGGCCCGAAGAGCTCTGCGAACAGGTCAACACCGTCCTCTGCGGCCATATCGCCGAAGGCCGGTTCATCAGCTTTTTCTACTGCGTCGCCGACTCGGAGATCGGATCCCTGTCGTACGCGAACGCCGGACACTTCCCGCCGGTCCTGGTCAAGCCCGATGGCACGATCGTCCGGCTCACGAACGGAGGCCCGGTGCTCGGCGTCATCGCGGCGGGCAGCTACGAGGCCGGGACCGTCCCGTTCGGCGCCGGGGACCGGCTGATCCTCTATACCGATGGCATCACCGAGGCCCGAAGCGAGATGGACGAGGAGTTCGGCGACGACCGGCTGCTGGCGCTCGCCGATCGAGTACCGGGCCTGCAGCGCGCCCGCGCTCCAGGCGCGGCTGGTGGACGCGGTCGCCTCGTTCACCGGCGGGCGGTTTACCGACGACGCCACGCTGATGGTGCTGGGAGCCGACAATTGAATCGCCAGTCGAAAAGGGACCAACTGCCAGCGGCGAGTGTCGAATGGCGTGTGAGGCGGACGAACGACGGCGGAAGCGGGCCGATATCCGATGATTACCGGCAGTTTTCGCGCGGGACTCCTTGACGACGGTGCAACCTCAGCGGATAGTGGATTCAATGCGAAAAGCGTGGACGCCCGCGCCCCGGTGGGCCTTTCTGGTGGCCACGCTGCTCGGGCTGTTCTCGACCGCCCAGGCCTACCGCCTCACCACGCTCAATCCCAAGGCCCACATCGACGGAATGGATCTCGGCTCGCTGCTGGTCCTGAATCTCACCCTGTGGTACGTGCCGGCGGCGCTGACCGGTCCGATCTTCCGCATCGCCGCGCGGTTCCGTCTCGACGCCGACCGCTGGCTGCGCGCGATCGCGATCCACGGCGCGGCGGCGATCGCCTTCTCGATCGTGCACGGAGCCGCCATGTTCGCGGTGCGCCTGATCCTCTGGCCGGACATGCGTCAGATGCCGACGGAGCGGATGGTGTCGTACGCGCAGGATCAATATCTCCGCAATCTCGACTGGTCGCTGATGACCTACGCTGCGGTCGTCGGCCTGAGCTACGCGCTCGGGTACTACCGCGAGTCGCAGGCGCGCGCGCTCAAGGAGGCGTATCTCGAGACCAGCCTGATGGAGGCGCGGCTGAAGACGCTCGAAGCCGAGCTCCACCCGCACTTCCTGTTCAACACGTTGCACGCGATCTCCACGCTGGTGCACACCGATCCGGAAGCGGCCGATCGAATGATCAGCCGTCTCAGCGATCTGCTGCGGCTCACCTTCGATCGGTCCGGGGCGGCCGGCGTGCCCCTCAAGGAGGAGCTCGAGTTCCTGCAGAAGTATCTCGAGATCGAGCAGATTCGTTTTCAGGATCGGCTCACGGTCAACTTCGACATCGATCCCGATACGCTCGACACCGACGTGCCGCGCATGATCCTGCAGCCGCTGGTCGAGAACGCGATCAAACACGGCATCGCGCCCCGGAGCGGCCAGGGTCTGATCCAGATCTCGGCGAGAAAGCAGGAGGACAAGGTCTTGATCGAAGTGCGCGACAATGGCGTCGGATTGAGCAAGAATGCCCGCGCCCGGTTCTCGAACGGCGTCGGCCTCTCGAACACGCGCGCCCGCCTCGAGTGCCTCTACGGCAGCGAGCAGCGGCTGGACTTCGCGGAAGGACAAGGCGGATTGGCGGTTCAGATGCTGATTCCATCGCTTCGACCGGTGCGGCGCGGCCCTGACAGCTCGCCGCAAGTGGCGCTGGCGTGATCGAAGCCCGCGAGGCGCGTACGCGGGTCCTGGTGGCCGACGACGAGCCGCTGGCGCGGGAGCGGCTCCGGATGCTGCTCACCTCCGAGCCGTGGCTCGAGCTGATCGCCGAGTGCCAGAACGGGCTCGAGGCGATCGACGCGATTCAGGCGCTCGCGCCCGATCTGGTCTTCCTCGACATCCAGATGCCGGGCGCCACCGGCTTCGAAGTGATTGAAGCGATCGGCGCGGCCAGGATGCCGGCGGTGGTCTTCGTCACCGCCTACGATCAGTATGCGCTCCGCGCCTTCGACGTCCGCGCCCTCGACTACCTGCTGAAGCCGTTCGACCGCGAGCGATTCCAGCAGGCCCTCAGCCGCGCCCAGCAGCGCGTCCAGAGCGCGCCCCCCGGCGAGCTCGAACGCCGGCTGCTGGCCCTGATGCAGGACCTGAAGCAGACGTCACACCGCGTCGATCGCTTCGTGGTCAAGTCGGGCGGCCGGGTGTATTTCGTCAGGGCTGAAGAAATCGACTGGATCGAATCGGCCGGCAACTACGTGAAACTGCACGTCGGCGGCGAGACCCACCTGCTCCGCGAGACCATGACCGCGATCGAAGCGCAGCTCGATCCCGAGGCGTTCTTCCGGATCCATCGCTGCCACATCGTGAACATCGAGCGGGTTCGCGAGCTGCAGCCGTCGTTCAACGGGGAGTACGTCGTGTTCCTCAAGAGCGGGGCGCGCCTGACTCTCAGCCGCGGCTATCGAGACAAATTTCAGCAGCGGCTCGGCGGCGCTCTCTGACAAATCCCAAGCTCCAAGCTCCAAATCCCAACCACTCCCAACTCCCAAATCCCAAACGAAAATCCCAAGATCCAACTCCCAACCAAATCCCAAATCCCCCAACTCCCCAAATCCCACGACTTGATTAGAGCTTCGGAGTCGGACTTGCGCGTTGAATTTTGGGATTTATTTGGGATTTGGAGGTTGGGAGTGGTTGGGATTTGGGATTTGGAGCTTGGGATTTGAGTGAGGCGAGAGCTGCTCGAAGTCTTCAGTGTGCACCGCGCGTCCGTGCGCATCCCGCCATTCGACCAGGCCGTCGCGCACGAGCCGTGCCAGGCATTCCTCGAGCGTGAACGAGCCCGCCTTGCGGGTGATGGTGGTTTCCTGGTGCAGGTGCTGCAGCGCATTCTTCCGGATGTGCTGCCTCGCGCCGTACCCGACCATCAACAGCTCCGCGGCGGGAACGATGCCGCCGCCGATCCTGGGCATCAGCGTCTGTGTCATCACGGCGGCAAGCGCCATCGCAAGCTCCTGACGGATGGTGTTCTGACGCTCCGCCGGGAACGAGTCGGCGATCCGCGAGACGGTGGACGCTGCATCGGTGGTGTGAACCGTAGACAGCACCAGATGCCCGGTCTCGGCGGCGGCCAGCGCGATCCGCATCGTCTCCGGGTCCCGCATTTCGCCGACCACGATCACGTCGGGCGCCTGGCGCAGCGCCGCTCGCAGTGCGGTGGGAAAATCCACCACGTCGACGCCGACCTCGATCTGCTCGATCACGCTCGCCGCGTGGGTGTGCTCGTATTCGATCGGATCTTCGATGGTGATGATGTGGCGCGCGGAGTGGCGGTTGATTTCCTCGACCAGCGCCGCCAGCGTGGTGGTCTTGCCCGATCCGGTTGGACCGCCGAGCAGCACCAGCCCGCGCGGCAACTGCGCCAGCAGCTCGACCTGCGGCGGCAGATCGAGGGTCGACAATCGCGGCACCCGCGGCGGCAGCATGCGCACCGCAGCGGCGGCCCGGCCACGTTCGCGGTGCAGATTGATACGGAAACGCCCGAGCCCGGTCAACCGGTACGACGCGTCGGCGATCTGACGGTCGCGGTACTGACGGCGGGCGTGCGGAGCGAGCGCGGGAAGCACCGCTTCTTCGATATCGAGGCCGTCGAGCGGGCCTTCAGCGAGCGGCGCGGCGGCGCCCTTCACGCGCATCGTCGGCGGCGCCCCGGCCACGAGCAGGAGATCGCTCCCGCCCCGGCCGGCGAGCAGTCGCAGCCATCGATCGAGCCGGGCGGTGGAGGCCGGCGCGACGTGCGCCGGTTCGGCCGGCGCGGTCGCGTTGAGCTCGAGAATCAGCCGGTCGATGTCCTGCTCCATCTCAAATCCCAAGATCCAAGCTCCAAATCCCACCCACTCCCAACTCCCAACTCCCAAATCTTAATCACTCCCACCTCCCAATCCCAATCACTCCAACTTCGACTTCCAACCGAGTTGGGATCTGGCGGTTGGCTTTGGGATTTGGCGGTTGGGAGTGGGTGGGATTTGGAGCTTGGAGCTTGGGATTTGTCTCTATTCATCTCGCAACACGACCATCGGATCGACCCGCGCCGCCCGGTTGGCGGGGATGAGGCAGGCCACGGTGGCGACCAGCGCGATGAAGCCGGCGACCGACACGATCGTCGCGGGATCGGTCGGCTTGACGTTGAACAGCTGCGTCTGGAGGAGCCGCGTCAGCCCGAACGCGGCGGCGACGCCGGCAAGCAGGCCGGCCGCCGTGAACCGCAATCCCTGCCCGAGGACCATCCGCAAGACGGTGGCGCGTGTCGCGCCGAGCGCCATGTGAATGCCGATCTCTTTCCGGCGCTGGCTCACGGTGTACGCGAGGATGCCGTAGGTGCCGACCGCCGCCAGCGCCAGCGCGAGCCCGGCGAACAGTCCGAGCAGCTGCGCCAGGAAGCGCGGGCGCGACACCGACTCGCCGAACACCTCGTCCATGGTGCGGAGCTTGATGATCGGCAGGGTGGGATCCATCGACTGGACCAGACCGCGGATCTGGCCGGACACGGTCTCGACCGGCAGCGAGGTCCGCATGACCACGTTCATGTTGCCGGGCGCGAACCCGGTCTGCTTCGGTCCCTGCTCGGCGAGGAAATACAGCTCGGTTCCCGTCTTGCTCGCAATCCCGCCCTGCTTCACGTCGCGGACGACTCCGACGACGGTGGCGTGGGGACGCTGGGTGCCGCCGGCCCTGATGCGGCGGCCGATCGCGCTCTGTCCCTTGAAGAAGGTCTTGGCGAGCGTTTCGTTGACCAACACCACCGGCCCCCCGGTGAGGTCGCCGAGCGAGAAATCGCGCCCTTCGACCACCGGGATGCCCATGGTCGTGAGATAGGGCTGGGTCACGGTCTGGAAGTAGTCGACGTTCTCGAACGGCCCCTCGGGAGGCGCCGTGTACCCCTCGATGTCGATGTCGCTGGCGTTCACCAGACGCTGTGGCGGAAGCCCGGTCATCGCCGCCGCGGATTGCACGCCCGAAATCTCGGAGAGCTTCGAGGTCAGCCGTTGGAAGAAATCAACCCGGGTCTGCGGCTGCTGATACTGCGCTCCCGGCAGGACGAGTCCGAAGGTCACCAGCTGGCTTCGCCGGAAGCCCGAGTCGACCGAGGTCAGGTTCCACAGACTGCGGAGGAGCAGCCCGGCGCCGATGACCAGCACCACCGCGAGCGCGACCTCGAGCATCACGAGACCGCTGCGGAGCCGCGCCCGCGCCGCCCCGGCGGTCGACCGCTGGCCGGCCTCCTTCAGCGAGATGTTCACGATCCGCTCGCGGAGCTGCAGCAGCGGCGCCATGCCGAACAGCGCGCCGGTCGCGATCGAAATCAGGAACGTGAAGGCCATGACCGCCGGATCGAGTCCGATCTCGGTGACGCGCGGCAGGCTGTCCGGATTGGCCGCCAGCATCGCCCGCAGGCCCGCGAGCCCGAGCCCGCCGCCGATGATGCCGCCGGCGATCGCCAGCATCACGCCTTCGGTCATGAACTGGCGCAGCAGGCGCCAGCGGCCGGCGCCAAGCGCCGAGCGGATCGCGAACTCCTTCTGCCGCGACTCGGCGCGCGCCAGCAACAGGTTCGCCAGGTTGGCGCAGGCGATCAGCAGCACGAACCCGACCGCCCCCTGCAGCACCCAGAGCGCGCGACGGATGCCGCCGATTTGATCCTCCTGCAGGCCGTCGAGGCGGAGGCGATGGTTCGTCTGATTCGGGGCGTGCATCTTCGGATTGAGCACGGGCCACTGCGTCAGCATCGACTCGACGTCGGCCGTGGCCTGCGCGATCCCGACGCCCTGCTTCATCCGCCCCACGAGATAGAGGAAGTGGCCGCCGCGGCCACCCGGGTTGGCGGGATCCAGCGTCAGCGGCAGCCACACCTGCACCTTCGCGTCGTGAATGTCGTACCCCGGCGGCATGATGCCGACGACTCGGGTCGCCCACCGTCGATCTGGATCACGCGGCCGACGATCGACTCGTCGCGCGCGAACGCCGACTGCCATACCTCCGCGGACAACACCGCGACGTCCTCGGCCCCTGGAAGCGTGTCGGCGCGAGTGAACTGACGGCCCCGCATCGGCTGCACCCCGAGCACCGGCATCAGCTCGGAGGTGACGACCGCTGAATTCACGCGGCGTGGCTGCTCCGCCGTGCCGAGATTCACCGCCCCGGCGCGGTACGCGCCGACGTCGTCGAACGACCGCTGCCGCTCGCGGAGCTCGATGAACTCGGGGGCCGAAACCCAGAACTGGTCGAAGCCGAGGGTCGGAAACTGGCTGGTGATGAAGAGGAGCCGTTCCGGCTCGGGATACGGCAGCGGCTTCAGCAGCACGCCGTTGATCACGCTGAAAATCGCGCTGTTCGCGCCGATACCCAGCGCGAGCGTCAGGATGGTGACCGCGGCATACGCCGGGCTCTTCCAGAGGCTGCGGAAGGCATGAACCAGGTCCTGGCGAAGAGTGTCCATAGATGCGGTTAGACGGGCAGTTCCCGGCAGGGTTGCTCCGCGTGCGCCATTCTTGCCACGGTCACAGCCTCACTGTCACGCTCTTCGCTGTCCAGCGCTTCGCGCGGCTACGGTGGACCTCGCCCGCTATGCGCGGGCAGGCGCCAGGACCTCCCGCCAGCGCGCCGACGATCGCATAGACCACGTCGGTGCCGGATGGATAGCGGACGGTGCTGAACAGTTGCGACAGCTCGGCGCTCGCCGAGACCGCGGCGGCCGCCAGCGGAAGCCAGCGCCAGCGACCGGGCCGATCGACGAACGAATAGCCGAACGGGAGGAAGAGCAGGAGATTGATCGCGAGATCCGTCAGCTTGTCGGCCGGATCGGTGAACGGCACCAGGTGCACCCGGTGCCACTGCGGCACCGGTGTCAGCCCCAGCGGGAAGCTGGCCGCCCAGACGACAGGGATCCACCAGACCCAGAGCGGGAGGCGCGCCGGCCGGCGGCTCACGGGCACTAGTGTCGCTAGACCTTGCGCAGCTGGCCGCGGCGAAGCTGGCGATAGAGATCGAGCGACTCCCGGATGATGCGGATCGCGTCCTGGACGCCGAGCATGTCTTCGACGATGACCTGCTTGTGCTCGAGTGTCTTGTAGTCCTCGAAGAAGCGCCGGAT
This sequence comes from uncultured Acidobacteriota bacterium, assembly GCA_963717745.1. GTDB lineage: Bacteria > Acidobacteriota > Vicinamibacteria > Vicinamibacterales > 2-12-FULL-66-21 > JACCXG01. Next base: position 45,684 of record CAVQXJ010000025.1, on the reverse strand, counting down.
CTCGCGGAGCGTGTGGCCGGGAATCTGCTCCTTGTCGGTGTACTCGGCGAACGCCGGATCGCGGACCGAGACCGCCACGATCTTGTCGTCGATGCCCTTCTCGTCCCGCATCCGCATCACGCCGATGGCGCGCGCGTCCACCAGGGTCAAGGGATGCACCGGCTCCTGGCTGATCACCAGCGCATCGAGCGGATCGCCGTCGTCGCAGAACGTCCGGGGGATGAATCCGTAGTCGGCGGGATAGTGCACAGCGCTGTACAGCACCCGGTCCAGACGCAGCAGTCCGGTTTCCTTGTCCAGCTCGTACTTGTTCTTGCTGCCTTTCGGCACTTCGATGACGACCGGGAACACCGATTCGACGATCGTGTCGTCGACGTAGCAGTCATGCCAGGGATGCATCCCTCAAGGTAGCACGCGCGGGCCGGCCGGCGCGCGTGACACCGGTCAGAGTCTGCGCACCGACGGCCGGGGGCTGCCCTCCCAGCGGTACTCGTAGTGGCCGCCAATCCGCACGTTCTTCACGAGCTGAGGACGGAAACACGCGATGCACTGGCCGGCCGCGTCACGCACGCTGCGGAAGACGAGGCCATGCGAGCCGGCGATCAGCAACTGGCGGGCGAAACGCTGGGACGCGGTGTAATCGCTCGGGTCGTACAGTTCTGCGCCCGGGTCGAGGCCGCGGACGTCGTGGAATCGCGAGGAGAAGTCGGCGAGGTAGACGCGCACCTGCACGCGCGCTTCGAGGGCGCCGACCTCCGCGATCTCGCGCGAGCGATGGTAGATGGATTCGGCGAGCGCGGTCTCGATCGACCGCCCGGCATACCACGCGCCCCGGTCCGCGTCCGAGAACCGTCCGCCGCCGGGACGCGGATGGCAGTAGGCGGCCATGATCACCGAGGCCATCGGCTGTCCCACCACCCACTCGTCGCGCGGCACACACTGCAGGAGCCCGAGCTCCGCGCTGATGCGATCGTTGGTCCAACCTTCGAGCTCGAACACCGCGTCGAGGTCCTCCGCCGCCGCCACGTGATCGAACACGCCGACCGTGGGGAACCGGCTCGGCACGAGCCTCGCCGTGCCCTTCCATCGGATCAAGACTTCAGGGGGAGTATCCATGTTCGCGGGTTCGCGGGTTCGCGGGTTCGCGGTTCGAGGGTCGGGGAAGTCAGACGGTCTGATGCCAATCCAGCTGCTGGTTACCTCTGGTCGGGATCGACTCCGTTGGCGAGGCCTCAGGCGCAGCCGCGAACCCGCGAACCCGCGAACCCGCGATCTGCTTCACCCTCGTCTGGCGTCGAGCAGGCGGCGGATGCGGTACAGGCCGTCGATGCCGGTGTTGACGGCCATCGACAACGGGGTGGCGCCGCCGAACACTGGATTGCTGTTCGGCATCCGGATCCACGCGTCGGCGAACGGCTGATCGGGGTAGAGCACCTGCAGGCTCTTGTAGATGCCGAGAATCAGCGACAGCCGGGTCAGCGTGTCGTAGGACAGCGCGCCGTAGTCGCGTGCCTTGTACTTGTGATACGTCGAGGCGGCGGGCCACCCGAGCAGCGCGCGCTGGTCGTGAACCGACAACTGCCAGTGCGTGGCGATGTTGAAGAAGGTGCGCAGGGCGGGTCCCGAGAGGCGTTTCCTGACGTCCGGCTCCGGCCGGATGCGCACCGTCCCCGGGTCGACCCCGACCGCGTCGCGGCGCGCGAATGACTCCATATATGGAGATACTACATCAGATGTGGAGGGACGATGTCAACTCCCGCGACGCCGACTCCCCGAGCGAGTTGGCGAGGGAATCAACGCGAGAGGCGAGGAAACGGCTCCGGTCTATAGCGGCCGTCGCCGACCAGCGCACGGCTCGCGCGGACGAGCAGCGGAGCACGGCCATATGGCGGGTTCGCCAGCGCCATCCGGGTCGAGCGCCAGGGTGGCCGGTTGACCCGCGGAGCCGGTTTTGGCAGCCGGACGAGCTCGTGCTGAACCCGGACCGAGGGAGCGGTCAAGGCTGGCGCCGTCTCCGGCGCCTGAACCGCCGGGGCGGCCGGGGGCTGCGGAGGTCGTCCGGTGACGGGCGGATGGAGCACCAGCACGGCAAACGCGAGCAATGGCACCATTCCGGCACGATACATACGCCTGGACACAAGCCAGAGCCGTGCCGTCGCCGATGTCGAAAAAGCCCGGCTGGATCACCTGGCCGTATGGCGGCTGTCATGTTGTTTTCGCCAATGTGTACGCAAACGCCTCACTTGTGCCCTTTCCCGCGCGTTAGACTGCTCGAGTCGACATGTCGCTCCGCACCCGCCTCATCATCGCCTTCCTGCTGCTGTCAGTGGTGCCGCTGAGCGCGATTACCTTCATCAGCTATCGATCGTCGATCACCACCTTCGAGAACCTCGCCCGGCGGGAGGCCTCCCAGAGCGCCGTCGACATCGGCCGCCGGATGGAGCGGATTACCGCGGAGGTCGGCCGGCGGATGGACCGCATGTTCGTGAGCGGTCCCGCCGACGCCAGCGCCGGCCCGAGAGAAGCCACCGGCGTGCGCGCGCGGGTTGCGCCGATGCTCGGCGACGCCGCCTCACTGGTCGAGCGGGTGGAGTTTCATCCCTCGAAGGCGCCCGACGGCACTCCCCTCCCGCCTCAGCCGCCGCCACCATGGATTGGTCCCGACGGCCGGCCGCGCATCCCGCCACCCGGGGGCTTCGGCCGCGGCGGAGGACGAGGACGCGGCCGCTGGGGGAATGGACCGCCTGGACCCAATGGAGCACCCGCTCCCCCGGCGCCGCCCGAGGTGATCGTGGTCGACGTTCAGGAGGCGATCGAGGAAGCGAAGCGGGCCGTGCGCTCCGAGATGGCGGGCTCGTCGCCTGAGCTGACGCCGCTGATCGAGGCGAGCCTCAGCGCCGCGCTCCCCGCCGTCGAAGCCGCGATGAAGACGGCCGGCGCAAGCGCGGCCGCCGCGGCCACGCGCGGGGCGGAGTCGGCCGAAGCCGCACGCGTCGCCCGCGAGATGCAGATGCAGGTGGAGGGCCGCCGCGTCGAGATCGCGGTCAAGCAGGACGGCAAGGTCGTCGGCAAGGCCAACGCGACCCTCAATCTCGATCGCACGCTGCGGACGGTGTTCGCGTTCTCGCGGCGCGATCAGGGCGAGATTCCTTTCGCGATCGACTTGCGCGGCGTGCTGCACAACCCCGACCCCGCGGATCGGCAGACCCTGGAATCGTTCGGCGTCGCGGCGCTCGGGCCCGCCGCCGCCGAGGGCAATCCGCGCCGGGTCGGCGATTGGCTGATCGTGGCGCGGAAGGATCCGAGCGGCCTGACCTTCGGCATCGCCAGACCGATCGGCGAATCGCTGCGCGAGATCCGCCGCTCCTCGGTCCGCAACCTGTCGCTCGGGCTGCTCGTCATCGCGCTCGCCCTGATCGGGATCGTGCCGATCTCGCACGGGATGACCCGCCATCTCACCGCGCTCGACACCGGCGTCCATCAGCTCGCCGCGGGCAACTTCAAGACCCGGGTCCCGGTGCGGTCGCGCGACGAGTTCGGTTCGCTGGCCAAGGCGTTCAACCAGATGGCCGAAGATCTCGAGCGCCATCAGGCGCTGGTCGTCGAGCAGGAGCGGCTGCGCAAGGAGCTCGAGCTGTCGCGGCTCATTCAGACCGAGATGCTGCCCCGCGCGCCGCTCCGGCTCGGCGCCGCCGAGATCAAGGGCATCTCGATTCCCGCCCGCGAGGTGGGCGGAGATTTCTTCAATTACTTCGCGCTGCCGGACGGGCGTATGGCGCTGCTGGTCGGCGACGTGTCAGGCAAGGGAGTCAGCGCCGCCCTGCTGATGGCCAACGTGCAGGCCACGCTTCGGGCGCGGCTCCCGCGCGAGTCCGATCTCGCGCGGCTCGCCGCCGAGCTCGATCGCGAGATCGACGAGACCACGCCCGGCGCCGTCTACCTGACCCTGTTTCTCGGGATCCTCGACACCGGGCGTGCCGAGCTGCGATACGTCAACGCCGGGCACAACCCGCAGTTCGTGATTCACGAGGGAGACGGCTTCGAGGTGATGGCCGCCACCGGCCTGCCGATCGCGCTCTATCCCGGGCAGCCGTACGAGGAGGTCGTGGTGCCCGCGCGGCCAGGCGACCTGCTGTTCTTCTACACCGACGGCCTGGTCGAGGCCGAAGACGACTCCGGCGACATGTTCGGCGTCGAGCGCCTCAAGACGCTGCTCGGTCAGGAGCAGACCCACGGGGTCGACGCGGTGCTGGTCGCCGTCGAGGAAGCGGTGCGCAAGTTCCGGGGCACCAACGAGCCGCTCGACGACGCGACGATGATGGCGCTCAAGCTGCACTGACGAGTTACCCCAATCGATAGCGGCCCTCCGTAATCACCGTCTTGACCCGGCCGATCAGCGGCGCGACCGGATGGTCGGCCAGAAGCTCGGTCGCTTCGGTGAACGAAGTCCACATGCGCTCCCGGATCGGCGCCTCCTCCCAGCGCGGCTCCTGGTGCTGCACCTCCATCACGTACACGGCGACGGTCAGCTTCGTCCCCCACTTCTTGTAGCGGTAGGTCCCGACCGAGGCGCCGAGCAGCCGGCCGGAGATGCCGGCCTCTTCCCAGGCTTCGTTGAGAGCGGTCTCTTCATGCGTGTCGCCGGGGTCGACCAGGCCTTTGGGAATGCCCCACGAGAACGCGGTCTTCCGGCGGATCAGGCAGACCTGCAGGTCTCGCCCGAGCCGTCGAACGGGAAATGCCGCCGCTTGTTCCGGGAATGCCGCAAAGGTCCTGCTCACGATGGGCTGAGGATCCGAGCGCCCATTGTCTCAGAGAACGCCGCGGCCCGCCCGGTCGAGAAGCCGCCCGGCCGGTTCCGTCTAAGGACTGAAAGGGAACGGGTCGGCAGTGCCCGACCACGCGATTCCTCGCATCCTGCTGTGCCATAATCACGCGTCCCCGAACATGCTCTGCGGCCATTGCGGCGCCACCACTCCACCCGAGCTCGACAGATGCTCCGTCTGCCACACGCCGGTTCCGATATCGGTCGAACCCCCGAGCGAACCCGCCACGACGGCAGCCGGCTTCGACCGCGAGCTCACCCGCCTGTCGGCGGCGGCTCAGCCTGATGCGCCGACGATCGGCGTACCCGCCGGCGGCGTCCTGGCGCTGCAGCCCGGTCATCACTTCGGCCGCCGCTACACCATCATCCGGCTGCTCGGGTCCGGCGGGATGGCCGCGGTCTATCAGGCCTGGGATGAGACCCTCGGCACCGCGGTCGCGCTCAAACTGATCCGGGTCGACGCCGACACGCCGGAGGTGGAGCTCCGGCAGCTCGAAGACAGGTTCAAGCGGGAGCTCAAGCTCGCCCGCCAGGTCACCCATCCCAACGTGGTCCGCATCCACGACCTGGGCGAAGTCGAGAGCACGCTCTATCTCACGATGGAGTACGTGCAGGGGGCGGACCTCGCCGCCCTGCTCCAGCGAGAGCCGAAGCTGCCGCTGCCCCGGGTCCTGGCGCTGGCCCGGCAGATCGCGTCCGGCCTCGCCGCCGCGCACCGCGCCGGCATCGTCCATCGCGACCTGAAGCCGGCCAACATCATGGTCGACGCGCAGGAGCACGCGCTCCTGATGGACTTCGGCATCGCCCGGTCGACGGCCGTGGTCCACGGAGCCAGCCTCCACACCATGCCAGGCTCGCTGATCGGCACCCTCGACTACATGGCACCGGAGCAGGCCCGAGGAGAACCGGCCGATGAGCGCACCGACGTCTACGCCTTCGGGCTGATCCTGTACGAGCTCCTGGCCGGGGGACGGCCGCGCTCCGCCGCGGAAGGGGGTCTGTCGAACCTCATCGCGCGGCTGGAGAAGGGCCCGCCCGCGCTTCGGAGCGTGCTCCCCGACGTGCCGCCGGCGATCGAGCGGATCGTGAACAAGTGTCTGGCCCCGAGCCCGGAGGGGCGGTACCCCAGCGCCAACGAGCTCGGGGCCGACCTCGAGGCGCTCGACGAGAAGGGACGAGCGAGGCTCCCGGTTCGTGGGCGGCCGGCGTCGTGGGCGCGCATCGCCGCCCTCGCGGCGCTCGGGTCGCTCCTGATCGCCGCCACGTGGTGGTTTGCCTCACGGGGTGCGCCGCCGGCGGCAACGGTGGCGCGCGCGCCGCTGCCGGTGCTGATCGTGGATTTCGACAACGCCGCGAAGGAGGAGGTCTTCGACGGCGTGCTCGAACAGGCGCTCGAGTATCGCGATGGAAGGCGCGCCGTTCATCACCGCGTTTCCCCGCCGCGATGCCGCCGCTCTGGTGCGCGATCTGAAGCTCGGCGCCCGTCTCGACGAGAGCAGCGGCCTGGTGCTGTCGATCCGCGAGGGGATTCCGGTCATCCTCGCCGGCCGGATCGAGCGGAGCGGCGCCGGCTACAAGATCGCTGTCCGCGCGATCAGCGCCGACAAGCCAGAGCCGCCGCTGGCGGTTGCGGAAGGCAGCGCCACCGACAAGACGCAGGTGCTGGTCGCGCTCGGCAGCGTGGCCGAGAACCTCCGCGAGGCGCTCGGCGACACGCCGGCGCCCGACGCCGCCCGGGCGGAGACGTTCACCGCGACCTCGCTGGAGGCGGTGCGGGCGTATACCCTGGCGCAGGATCTCTCGTCGAGCCAGAAGGACACCGAAGCGATCGAGAAGTACAACGGAAGCGTTGAAGCACGACAAGGAGTTCGGCCGCGCGTATTCGGGGCTGGCGGCCAGCTACCTGCGCCTTGGCAATCGGGCGGAGGCCGAGAAGAACTGGAACAAGGCGCTCCAACGCGTCGATCGCATGACCGAGCGCGAGAAGCTCCGCACCACCGGCGGCTACTATCTGGGCATCGCGCGGAACTACGACAAGGCGATCGAGACCTACGAGGATCTGGTCGAGAAGTACCCGGCCGATTCCGCCGGCTACAACAACCTCGCCCTCACGCACTTCAACCTGCTCAATTTCAAGAGGGCGCTCGAGTACGGCCAGAAGGCGATCGAGATCTACCCGAAGACGTACAAGTACCGCGCCAACTATGCGCTGTACGCGATGTACGCCGGCGACTTCCCCACCGCGGCGACCACGGCGCAGGCGCTCATCGAGGAAGACCCGAAAGTCGACGTGCCCTACCTGCCGCTGGCCATGGAGGCGCTCAGCGCCAACGATCTCGCCCGCGCGCGCGCGGTGTATCAGCAGGCGGCCGGGGCCGGCGAGACCGGCGCGTCGCTGAGTGCGATGGGGCTTGCGGACATCGAGATGTTCGAGGGCAAGTACGCGGAGGCCATCGCGCAGCTGCCGGCGGCCGCGAAGCGCGATCAGGATCAGGGCAACTCGCTTGGCGCGGTCGCGAAGCTGGTGGCCCTGGCGGAAGCGCACGCAGCCCGGAACGAAGCCGCGCCTCGGCAGGACGCCATCGGGAGAGCCCGCGCGCTCTCCAATCAGGACAACGTGCTGGTGCCGGCCGCGCGGCTGGCGGTGGCGGCTGGACGGCTGGACGAGGCCCGGGCGATCGCCAAGGACCTCACAGGGCGCCTGCCGGCGCAGAGCCGGGCCTACGCCAGGCTGATCGAAGCCGAAATCGCGATGAGCGAGCGGAAGTATCCGGCGGCGATCGACGCGCTGAACGCGGCGCAGAAGCAGGCGGATCTCTGGCTGGTTCGCTTCGCGCTCGGACGCGCCTACTTCGAGCGCGGCGACTACACCGCGGCCGCCTCAGAATTCGAGAAATGCCGGCAGCGCCGCGGCGAAGCGACCGCGCTCTTCCTCGACGACCTCCCGACCTTCCGCTACTACGCGACCCTGCCCTACTGGCTGGGACGCGCCCGCGAAATGCAGAAGCTCGACGCCCGCCCGCAGTACGAGGAGTTCCTGAAGATCCGCCAGGGCGCGACCGCCGATCCGCTCGTCGAAGACGCGCGCAAGCGGCTGGACGCGACTGGTCGCTGAACTTGTCCGCCGTAGCTTCATCGAAGGCGGAAGCCCCGCGGACGTCGCCTACGGATTGATCACAACCGATCGCTGCGATGAATCCAGCGGCTGCGTGCCGGGTGGGCCGGTCGCGGTCACGACAACCGTCCCTTGCGCCAGCGGGTCGAACGCCAGCCCGTAGGTGGTCCCCGACTGGATGAGCCGTTGGGTGAGGTAGCTCCCCGGCCGTATCGGCTTGGTCACCGTCTGACCCGTGGCCTGCGGCTCGTCTGAGCGCAACTGGGCCCGCGCAGGATTGTCGACCATCAGCGTCACGACAAACCCAGGCGAGCCGGTCCGCACGTTCTGCACCTGCCAGAGCTGCGAGTTGTTGAAGGACGGATGGGTAATGCCCACCTGCACGTAAACGTCAGTGTCGTCAGCCGCACCCGCGCTCAGACTCGGTGACAGGTTAAGGATCTCGACGGATGAAGGCGTCACCGTGACGCTCGTCGTCGTGCTGGTGAAGCCGGGCGCCGACAGCGTGATGACAGCCGTCCCGCTGACGTTTTCCAGCCCGTGAATCACGAACGGCACGGACGTCTGGTTGTTGACAACCTGGACCACGGTGGATCCGGTGCCGGTCGTGGTTGCGTCCGGCGATACCAGAACCACCGACGGGGCGCTGCTCGTGATGGTGACATCGACCCCGCCGTGCTGGGACGCTCCAAGCGTCGCACTCATACCGTCCATCAATCCCGCCCCGATGGTCGCCGTCTCCGTCACGGATATCGCCGGCGTGGTCACCGTCACAGGGCGCACGCCAGTGCTCGTCATCGTCAGCGCACCCGGCGCAGTCACCGTCACCGTCGTCGACCCGTTACTCAACGGTTCGAACGCGAAACCATAGGTCGTGCCGGTGGTGATGGCCTGCGTGTGGTAGAACCCCGGGTTGATGGTCTTCTTCACCACCTGGCCCGTCTGGCCGCCCGTTGCCGCCGGCTCATCGGAGCGGAGCCGCGCCACGTTGACATTGCTGTTGGTCAGGGTCACTTCGAAGACGGGGCCTCCAGGCCGCACGCTCTGCGCCTGCCACAGCTGCGTATTGTTGAAGGACGGATGGGTGATGCCCACCTGCACGTAGACGTCCGTGTCGTCGGCCGAGAGGTTGGTGAAGCTGCCACTCAGGTTGTGGAGCTCGACGGCCCGTTGCAGGACATCGACGGTGTGCGAGTCGCCCGTAAACCGCTCCGCGGTCAGCGTGATCGTCGAGGATCCGATGGTGTTCTCCAACCCGTGCACGTAATACGAGAGCGAGCTCTGGCCATTGTCCAGGTGGACGGTGATCGATTGTGTCCCGACTTCGGACGCGGTACGCGACAGGCGCACCGGGCCAGGCTGCGCTGCCGTCCCGGCTGTGATCGTCACGTCCACGCCACCGTGCTGCGCGGCGCTCAACGTCGCAGACGCACTGGTGATCAGCCCCGCGCCCACCGACACGGTGGCGCCGGCATTGATCACCGGGGACGTGACCTGCACCTGGCGCACGCCGGTGCTGGTCATCGTCACCGCATCCGGCGCGGACACCGTCACCGTCGTGGTCCCCGTCCCCAGCGGCTCGAACGCGAAGCCATACGTCGTGCCGGTCGTGATGGCATGCGTGAAGTAGGTCCCCGCGGGAATGGTCTTCCTCACCACCTGGCCAGTCTGGCCGCCGGTGGAGACCGGTTCATCCGACCGGAGCTGCCCAACGTTGCCGTTGCTGTTGGTCAGCGTCACCTCGACGCCGCGACCGCCCGGCCGCACGCTCTGCGCCTGCCACAGCTGCGTATTGTTGAAGGACGGATGGGAGATGCCCACCTGCACGTACACATCGGTGTCGGGCCCGGACAGTGTGTTCATCGAGGGGCTCACGTTGAGCACCTCGACGGCCCGTTGGACGACCTCGACGGTGTGTGAGTCGCTGGTAAACCGCTCCGCGGTCAGCGTGATCGCCGAGGATCCGGTGGTGTCCTCCAACCCGTGCACGTAATACGAGAGCGAGCTCTGGCCATTATCCAGGTGGACGGTGATCGATTGTGTTCCGACTTCGGACGCGGTACGCGACAGGCGCACCGGGCCAGGCTGCGCTGCCGTCCCCGCTGTGATCGTCACGTCCACGCCGCCGTGCTGCGCGGCGCTCAACGTCGCAGACGCACTGTTGATCAGCCCCGCGCCCACCGACACCGTGGCGCCGGCATTGATCACCGGGGACGTGACCTGCACCTGCCGCACGCCGGTGCTGGTCATCGTCAGCGCGCCGGTCGCGGACACCGTCACCGTCGTGCTCCCCGTCCCCAGCGGCTCGAACGCAAAGCCATACGTCGTGCCGGTCGTGATGGCATGCGTGAAGTAGGTCCCCGCGGGAATGGTCTTCCTCACCACCTGGCCGGTCTGGCCGCCGGTGGAGACCGGTTCATCCGACCGGAGCTGCGCCACAGTGCTGTTGCCGTTGGCCAGTGTCACTTCGAAGCCCGGACCGCCCGGCCGCACGCTCTGCGCCTGCCACAGCTGCGTATTGTTGAAGGACGGATGGGTGATGCCCACCTGCACGTACACGTCGGTGTCAAGCCCCGACAGTGTGTTCATCGACGGGCTCAGGTTGAGCACCTCGATCGCGGGTTGCACGACATCCACCGTGTGCGAATCGCCGGTCAGCCCTTCACCACTCAGCGCGATCGGCGACGACCCGGTGGCGTTCTCCAGCCCGTGCACGTAGTACGAAATCGAAGTCTGGCCGTTGTTCAGGTGCACGGTGATCGATTGCGTCCCGACTTCGGACGCGGTACGCGACAGGCGCACCGGGCCAGGCTGCGCTTCCGTCCCCGCCGTAATCGTCACGTCCACGCCGCCGTGCTGCGCGGCGTTCAGGGACGCGGACCCACTGGCGATCAGTCCCGCGCCTACCGTCAAAGTGCCGCCCGCATCGATCGTCGCCGGACGGTTGACGGTAATCGTCACCGTGTCCGCTGTCACATCCGTGGCCGACGCGGTTACGGTCGTCGTGCAGGGCAGCGTCGCCGTCCCACCGTAAGTGGGACTGAAGGACGTGCTGACCAGGCCTGCCGGGATGGTGGCCGACGAGGGTACCGTCACGCAGCCCGTATTCGCGGAGGTCAGCGTGACCGTCAACGCGGGCTGCGCCGCGATCTGCGTGCCATTGCTCTCGAGGCGCACCGTCAGGGTCGGTGGCGTCAGGCCGTGGTTGAAGCTCGCCGACGCCTGGACGATGTTGAGCTCCGCGCGGCTCGTGACCACGGTCGTGGACGGGGCGTAGTTCGGGTTGCTCACGGTCACGTTCGCCGTTCCCACGCGCGCACCCCGCACGGTCGCGTTGACGGAGAGCGCTCCCTGTGGAACCGTGACTTGCGGCGTGAGCACCTCGATGTTGGCGTCCGAGCTGGCGACGTCGAGCGTCAGCCCGCCGGCCGGCGCGGGATCGGGCCCGATGTTGACGGGTAACGCCGTCGTTCCGCCGAACGCCACGTTCAACGTCGACGGGGTGCTGATCAAATTGTGGGTCACGACCACCGACAGAGTGCCCTGACCATATCCGGGGGCGTTGGCGCGCACGAGCGCGGTCCCGGAGCCTTCACCCCTCACCGTGATCGGTCCGACGGTCTGACCCTCGGCAATGAAGGCGGTGCCCGGCGCGACCACGGACAGGAAGCCCGGCTGGGCGCTCGTGAGCGTCACCGTGATCCCGCCCGACGGCGCGGCAAAGGGCAGGGTGACCCGGACCGGCGCCTCGCGAGTGACCCCGACGACTTGCGCGCCGACGAGCGCGAGGGCGATCTCGTTCGTGAGCACCGTGATCGTGACGGAGTCCGCCGCGCTGCTGTCGGTGCCATCGTTGACGATCAACTCGGCCGTGTAGGTGCCGGGGAGATCAGGAGTGAACGAAGACGAAGGCATCGTGGCGTTGGACAGCTCGGCCTCGCTGCCCGTGGGCAGGGCCGTGAAGCTCCACGCATGGGTGAGGTCGTCGTCGTCGGCATCGCTGCCGCTGCCGGCGAGGGTCACGAGGCGGCCGACAAAGCCGCTCTGATCCGGCCCGGCGTTGGCCACCGGCCGCTGGTTGGGGCCGTCATCGTAGCGGATGTCGTCGATGACCGAGACCTGGCCGTTGTCGAACGCCTCGGTGATCACGATGCGGCGGATGTTGACCGGCGCCTGCAACCCGATGAAAACACCCTGCGCGAAGCCGGGCATGGTCGCCGCCGCCGTACCGATCTCGTTCAGATCGTTGTCGTAGGCCCGCATGATGAAGGTCGCCTGGCTCCCCGTGGTGGCCAGGAGCCCGACCCGTTTCACCGGCGTCGAGAAATCGAGTTGCAGCTGAGACCGGCCCACCACGTCGTTCAGCCCGGCGCCCGCCGAAGCCGAGGGGAAATCGGGATAGAAGCCGTCCCAGTTGGCGTTGCTGTCCAGGAAGAGGCCGGGCGAGTTGTAGGTGATGCCGTGCAGCGTCACCGGCGTCGCCACGTGCTGGCCGAAGTTCTGCACGAAGGTTTCGATCTGCTCGCGGCCGGAGAACCCGTCGAACGCGATCGGCAGCGCGAGGCTGCGCTCGGAAGAGAGGATCAGTTCTGTGCTGGTGTAGGTCGGGAGATATCGGCGCGCCACGCCGAAAATCTCCAGGAATTCTCCCGACCGGTCGGCCCAGTCCATCACGTTGAACAGGGCTCCCTGCGGCGGATCGAAGCCGGGTTCCAGGACGAGCTGAAGCCCTCCTCCGAGCTCGACCAGCCGGTTCGACACGATCGAATCGTTCTGCGGACCCAGTCGCAGCTGGATCACGCCGAACGTGCTGAAGACGACGCCCTGGTCACCTGCAAACGTCAGCGCGCCAATCGGGCCGCTCTTCCTGAGGACGCCGTGATTGAGCAGGCGGCCGCCGCCGGCGCCCACCTCGCGAATCGTGAGATTGGACTGGAAGTCGAGGGTCCCGCCGAAGACGTTGTGCAGGTTCCTGCCGTTCAGGGTGATCCCTGCCGTGTTCCACTGCAGCAGTCCATGATTGAAAATGCGCCGTTCCAGCAGCAGATCGCTCGCCGGCATCCTCACCGTCAGCGTCCCGAGGTTCTGCAGATCGCCGGCTCCCCTGAACGCGCCTCCGGTCCAGGTCGAGGCGCCCTGCAGGACGATCTGGCCGGGCCCGTCGATGACCCCGCCGGTAATCGTCAAGCCGCCCACCAGCGTCGCGTTGGAATTGACCGTCAGCGCACCTCCGCTCATCGCGATGTGTGCCGTGGAGAAAATCTGCTCGAGTGCGACCGTCGCGCTTGACACGACGACGGTGCCGTTGGCCCCGATGATGGCGATCTCGCCCGGCTGGGGCACGACGCCGTCGCTCCATTTGGTCGGATCTTCCCAGTTGCCGCCGGTGCTGCTGATCCAAGTGCGGAACGCCGCGGTGGGCTGGACGCATTCGGAGAACTCGGAGGTGTCGTTCGTCCCGCTGTGGGTCGCGGTCGCGGTCACGAACAGACCACTCCCGCCGAACATGAATGCCAGCGTCGCGCTGCCCTCCGGGTCGGTGGTGACGGTCTGCGAGCCGAGCAGGACCTGCCCCTCGCCATGACCGGAGGGATCGCAGGACGCGCTCCCGAAATACTCGATGCGATAGGTCGTGTTGGGACGGCTGTTGAGGATTCCGTCGACGCCGCCGGATGCCGCGGTGAGCACCGGGAAGTTCTGGAGGTTGTTGGCGCCGGCGTCGGGATCGCTCGGGTCGTTTGCCGTCAGCCCGTTTGCGCCGAGATCGATCCCGAGCGCGCCGTTGTCGAACACCGAGTTGCCGAGAATCCGGTTGCCGGTCGCAGACGCCCCATTCACCGAGATCCCGTTTGCGCCATTGCCCGAAACCACGTTGCCAACGCCCGCATCCAGGCCGCCGATCGTGTTGCCGGCCGACATCACATGGATACCGTCCGCGCCGTTGCCCAGATCCGCGCCGCCTGACACATCCGTGCCGATGCGGTTGCCAGTGATCACCGTGGATGTCGGGGTCGTGCCGCTCAAAAGGATGCCGTAGCGGCCGTTTCCAGAAATCACATTCGGCCCAGCCTCGGTTCCGCCGATCCGGTTGCCCGGCTGGTCGATCCACAGGCCGTCCTCGCGGTTCCCGCGCGCCACGGTGCCCGTGGTGTCGGTGCCCACGAAAGTCTCCACGACGATATTGTTGGCACCCTGAATGACGATACCCGCGCCACCGGCGCTGCGCGGCGTTCCACCCGTGCCGAAGCGGTTGATCGCGAGCCCACGGATCACGCTGCCGGCCGACGTCAGCCAGAGTCCATTGGTGGCCGGGCCGGCGCTGGTGCCGTCGAGCTCCACGAGCGGCCGGCCGGCATATCCCGGCTGGGTCGTCCCGTCGATCGTCACGGGATCGGTGATCGTCGGCAGCGGCGAAGTCGGCGCGATTGTGTGCGGACCGGAGCCGGCGATATTGAACGCAATGGTGTCCCGCTGCCCGGCGCTCGCGTTCGAATCGAGGATTGCCTGACGCAGCGAGCCGGCGCCCGCGTTGCCGGTATTCGAAACGGTGAATGTTCCGGGCCCGGCCGGCACGGTCACGCACGCCGAGAACTCGGACGTGTCGTTGGTCGGGCTCGTGGCGGTCGCGGCCACGATCTGGCCGGTTGCTGTGGTGAACAGCGGCAGCGTCGCGTTGCCGCTCGCGTTGGTGGTCACCGACACGGCACCGAGCAAGGTCTGCCCCTCGCCGTTCTGTGACGGGTCGCAAGCGGTGTTCCCGAAGTACTGAATCGTGAACGCGGTTGACGGCGTGCTGTTCAACGTGCCCTGCACGCCGCCCGCCACAGCGGTCAACACCGGGAAGTTCTGGAGGTTGTTCGCGCCCGTGTCACCGTCGCCGGCGTCGTTCGCGGTGATACCGCCCGGCCCGACATCGATGCCGAGGCCGGCGTTGCCGAAGATTGAGTTGCTCAGCACCGCGTGACCGGTCCCGGAGTTCACGCGAACGCCGGCGAGCCCGTTGTTGGCGATGACATTGTCGGCGCCGGACGTGGTTCCGCCGAGGGTCGTGCCCGTGCCGTCCAGGAACACCCCATGGCCGCCGTTCGGCAGGGGGCCATTGGCGCTGGCGTTCACGCCGATGCGGTTACCCTGGATGAGCGTCCCGGTCGCGCCCGGCGCGACGCTGAGGCCGATGTTGGTGTTGCCGGAAATCGTGTTGCCCGCGAACGCCACGGTGCCGCCAATGGTGTTGTTCGCGCCCATCACGAAGATGCCGAAACCGTTCGGCAATGATGATTGTCCATTGGCGCCCGCGCCAATCAGGTTGCTCTGGACCACGTTATTGTCCGCGGCGTTGATCCAGATGCCGTTGCCGGTGTTGCCGGAGATCTGATTGCCGGCGCCGGCCACCAGGCCGCCAATGGTGTTCCCGCTGGCGGAGCCGAGGTTGATGCCCGCGCCATTCGGAACCGCCGCGGTCCCGGCAGCGTTGGTGCCGATGCGGTTCCCCTGGATCACCGTGTTCGTGGCCCCGGTCAGGAGCTGGACACCCGTGGTGTTGCCGGAAATGACATTCCGGGCGATCACGGTGGTCCCACCGATGATCGTTCCGGACACGCCGTTGAGGCCGATGCCGTCGGTGGTGTTCCCGAGCGCGGTCGCGCCGGTGGAACTGACGCCGATCAGGTTGCCCTGGATGACGTTGTTGTTCGCAGCCGTCTGCACGAAGATGCCGCGCGTGGTATTCCCGGAGATGAGGTTGCCCGCGCCGGCGTCGGTACCGCCGATCGTGTTGCCACTGGCCCCGTTCTGAACCGTGATGCCGCCGTTGGTATTCCCGACCGCAGCGCTTCCCGCGGCGTTCACGCCGATGTAGTTCCCGCGGATCTGGCTGCCGGTTGCTGTCGTCCCGTTGATCCGGATGCCGACGTTGTTGTTGCCTGAGACCACGTTCCGGGCGCCAGACGTGGTGCCACCGACGATCGTTCCGGAGACGCCGGAGATGTTGATGCCGTCCCCGCTGTTGCCCAGATCGGCGTTACCAGCCGCGTCGACCCCGACGAAGTTGCCCTGGATGGTGTTGCCATTCGCGGCGGTCGTCAGGTTGATCCCGTTCAATAAGTTGCCGGAAATGAGGTTGCCTTCGCCGGCCGCGGCTCCACCGATGACGTTGGTGGTGGCACTGGTCTGAATCGTGATGCCGCCGTTGCTGTTTCCGACCGACGCGCCCCCCGCGGCGTTCACGCCGATGTAGTTCCCGCGGATCAGGTTGCCGGTCGCCGCCGCGCCGGTGATGCGAACGCCGACGTTGTTGTTGCCCGAGACCACGTTCCGGGCGGCCGCGGTGTTTCCGCCGACGATCGTGCCCGAGACCGCACTCAGGCCGATACCGTCGCCGGTGTTCCCCAGGTCGAAGGTGCCGGCCGCGTCGAGGCCGATGAAGTTGCCCTGGATCGTGTTGCCGTTGGAGCCGCTCGTGACGTTGATCCCGAGCCCGGTGTTGCCCGAGATGACGTTGCCCGCGCCGCTCGCCGCGCCGCCGATGGTGTTGGCGCTCGCGCCGCTGAAGAAACTGACGCCGCCATTGCCATTTGGCAGGGCGGCCAGACCTGCGGCCGTGATCCCGATGTAATTGCCTTGCACGACGTTGCCGGTCGCGGTCGGATTCTGAAGGGTGAGGCCCTGCCCCTGGTTACCGGAAATGAGGTTGCGCGCCGCCGCTGTCAACCCGCCGATTCGGTTGTTCGCCGAGAACACGCGGACCCCCCCGGTGCCGTTGGGCCGAGCCAGGGTGCCGGCCGGGTCCGTACCGATGCGGTTGCCTTCGACGACGTTGCCGCCGCCCAGTTCCAGCGATATCGCATCGCCCCCAAAACGGTTGATGACCAGGCCGCGGACAACCGAGTTGCCGCCGCTGATGACGAGCCCGGTCGCCAACAGGCCGTTGCCATTCAGCTCGACGAGCGCCGTCGTGGGCTGCGTCGTGCCGTCGATGACGACCGGTTGGTCGATGAACCCCAGCTCGGACTGCAGCGTGATCGTCGGGACACCGGCCCCCGGGATGTTGAAGACGATCGTGTCCCGATCGCCGCTGTCGGCTCTCGACTCAGCGAGCGCGTTCCGCAGCGAGCCCGGGCCGCTGTCGTTCGTATTCGTGACCGCGATGCTGCGGTTGCCCGGTGTGACCGTGGTCGTCTCGAACGCCGAGTTGTTGCCCGGAGTCGGATCGAAGTTGTTGGATGTCACGCCCGCGCCGAACGTCAGCGTCGCCCCGGCCAGGGTGGACACGGTGGCCTGCAGCGTGAGCGTTTCGGTGGACTCCAGCGCCGGCACGGCGCACGTGATGTGCTGATCCGCAACCACGCACGACGCACCGGTGCCGGCCGTGAAGCGCGCCGGTGCCGCGTCCCGGACCCCGGAAGGACCGTCGATGGAGAGGTGCACGATGGCGCCAGACGACGTGGCCGGACCGTGGTTGGTGACAACGACCGAGTAGGAGAACGACGCACCCTCGGCGACCGGATCCGCCGATTCCTGGACGGCAACCGACAGGTCGCCCGCAGGCTGACCGCAGGTGCTGAAGAGCACCTGAATCGCGCCTGACGCATCCCCGACGGCGATGTCGAGCTGTCCATCCCCATTGAGGTCGCCCACCGACGGAAGGCTGTAGAAGTCCTCCGCCGCGCCGTCGTCGTCCAGCTGTGACTCCGGATGGATTGCGTACGGAGCCGGGAAATGTACCGGCGCGGCGAACGAGCCGCCGGTCTGCCCCATTTGTACGGCGACGGTTTGCAGGGTTGGGTGATGGGCGACCAGGTCTGGCCTGCCGTCGCCGTTGACATCGGCCAATCGGAGCGACTGTGCCGTCGGCCCGGACAGGACATCCGTGCCCGCGTCGAAGCCGCCGTTTCCGTCACCCCGCAGCACGAGGACCTGCAGGCTATCGCCAAAGTCGTTGAAGACCTGAGCGACCAGATCGATGTTGCCGTCCCCATCGAGGTCGGCGGCTCCCCGGATGAGATAAACCTTATCGGTGCTGCCATGGCTGGTTGCCGGCTGATACCCACCGGCGCCGTCCGCAAGCAGCACCGAGAACCGCGCCACGCCGGAACCGACGGCAATGTCGGGACGACCGTCGCGGTTCAGGTCTGCGACGACCGGGAACAGGGGCTCCTCGGTCGTGGTCTGAACGTCCACGGCGGCCGCGAATACTCCGGTTCCGTTGTTCCTGAACACCGGCAGGTCGTCGCCGCTGTCGGACACGTCCAATATCAGATCGATGTCGCCGTCCATGTCGAGGTCGGCGGCGGTCACCGTGATCGGGTCTGACGCCGAACTCTGGTAGGTCGCGGCGGGGCCAAAAGTACCGTCGCCCGCACCCATCACGACCTGCAGGCCGGTCTCCGTGGCGGCGGCGATATCAATCCGGCCATCCCGGTTGAGGTCCGCGAGCGCGAAGGCCCTCGGCAAGGCAATAGACGAGACCGGCACGGCAGCGGCGAAGTTGCCGCCGCCCTGGTTCAGGCGGACCGCGAGCCCACCCACCAGCATCGACACCACCAGATCGTTCCTGCCATCGCCGTTCAAGTCCGCCTGCTCGACGAACAAGCTGTCGAACGACGGCGTGGCCACCCTGACCGGACCCGAGTAGCTCGGCGCCGCGCAGGACGCCAGCGAGATCGTCGTCTCTTCCGAGTCCGTGTTGTTGCCAGTGAACGGATCGAGCTCGGCGCCGGCAATCGAGGCCGTGTTCGTCACCAGGCCTGCCGCCATTCCAGTTGCCGTGATGGTGATGGTGGCCGTGCCCCCGGCCTGCAGGTTGCCGACCTGACAGGTCACCGTCCGGCCCGCGATCGTGCAGGTGCCGATCGAGGATGTCGCGGCCGATGCGGTCACGCCAACCGGCAGCGTGTCGGTGACGACGACGCCGGTGGCAAACGCCGGACCGGCGTTGGCCGCCACCAGCACGAAGTTGAAGACCTGCCCGAGCCCGACCGGGTCGACCGAGTCGGTCGTCGTGATCGAGAGGTCGGCAGCCGGCGGCGTGTCCGCGACGGTCACGCACGCGGAGAACTCCGACGTGTCCCCGCCGTCAACGAGGGCGGTCGCGGTGACGATTGTTCCGGCGAGCGCCGGGGCCGGCGGCAGCACGGCGTTTCCATTGGCGTCGGTAGTGCCCGACGTCAACGAGAAGAACGCGCCGCCTTCACCGTTGCCGGATGCGTCGCAGGCCGAATTCGAGTAGTAGTAGATGACATACCCGGAATTCGGCCGACCGTTGAGCGTTCCCCTCACGCCTCCGAGCTCGCCGGTGAGCACTGGGAAGTTCTGACGGTTGTTCGGGCCGATGTCACCGTCGCCGGCGTCGTTCGGCGAGACCCCGTCATCACCCAGGTCGATCCCCAACAGCGAGTTGTCGGCAATCGCGTTCCGGAGGATGGCGTTGCCGGCGCCGGACAGGACCGTAATACCGTTGCGCCCGTTCCGCGAGATCTGATTGATCCGTTCGGGTCTCAGGCCGCCGATCGAAGTGCCAGTACCGGACGCGATATGAATGCCGCTCAGGCCGTTCCCGACGGTATTGGGCGGAGAGCGGAACCCGATCGTATTGGCGCCAATCTGGGTACCTGAGGCAGCTTGGCCGGTCGTGCTGCCGTAGATCCCGATGCCGTTCTGGCCGTTGCCGCCGATGACATTTCCGCCCTCAGGTCCGTCGAAGGCATTTCCGCCGATCACCGTGGAGGCCGCACCCTCGATCCGGATGCCGTCCAGGAGATTCGCGATCCCGGACGTCCCCTGGGAGTTCACGCCAATCGTGTTGGAGAAGATCTGGTTGCCAATCGACGACGTGCCGACGATGGCGATGCCATTCTGGCCATTTCCGGAGATGACGTTTCCGGCTCCGGCGGCGCCGATGGTGTTGGCGGGAGCATTGGTGATCACGACGCCATGAGAGGCGTTCGGGATCCCGCTCATGCCGCTGTTGTTCGTGCCGATCAGGTTGCCGAGCACCTGATTGCCGCTGGCCGTGGCGCCGGAAATGGCGACGCCGCTCTGCAGATTGCCCGAGATGAAGTTCCGCGCGCTCCCGACGCCGCCGATGACGTTGGCCGAGCCGTCGGTGATGTTGACGCCGTGGAAACCGTTCGGAATCGACGTCGTCGAGAGATCGTCGGTGCCGATCCGGTTCCCGGCCACGGTGTTGCCGATGACGCCCGCGCCGAACAGCGTGACGCCCATGTTGCCGTTGCCTGAGATCAGGTTGCCGGCGCCGGCAGCCGAGCCGCCGATCGTGTTGCCGTTCGCCGTATCGCCGAGCGCCACGCCGCTGCCGGTGTTCGGGATGGCGTTGAAACCAGGAGCGTCGACGCCGATGTAGTTGCCTCGAATCAGGGTCCCGGTGGTGGTGCCGCCCAGCCGGATCCCGACCGCGTTGTTGCCGGACACCACGTTCCGCGTGGCCGCCGTCGTGCCGCCAATCAGGGTCCCCGATGCACCGTTGACCTGGATGCCGTCTCCGCCGTTGCCACGGTCCAACGTGCCGGTGGCGTCGGTGCCGATGTAGTTACCCTCGATGGCCGTGCCGGTGCCGCCCTGCACGACGATGCCGGCGCCGCCGAACCCGTTGATCGCCAGGCCCCGCACCATCGAGCCACCCAGGATGACCAGGCCGTTGTTCGACAGGCCGTTGCCGTTCAATTCGATGACCGGCGATCCGCTGTATCCGGGTTGCGTCGTGCCGTCGATAATCGCCGGCTGGCTGATGACAGGGAGCGCGGTGAGCGGCACGATTGTGTGGACGCCCGTCCCCGGGATGTTGAACACGATCCGGTCGCGATCGCCGGCATCGGCGTTCGAGTCGAGGATCGCCTGCCGCAGCGAGCCGAAGCCGGCGTTGTTCGTGTTGGTCACTTCGAACTGTCGGCCCACGGCCGTCACTGTGGTCGTGAGCGTCACGACGTTGTCGGCCGGATTCGAATCGGGCCGTTCCGATCCCACGCCGACGACGCTGCTGAGCGATCCGCCGACCGACGGGGTGAACGTGACCTGCACGTCAGCGCTGGCATTCGGGGCCAGCGGTCCGAGATTGCACGTCACCAGCCGGTTCCCGCTGATCGTGCATGCGCCCTGGCTGGACGACGCCGGGCCCGTCACACCCTGACCGGACAACGTCTGCGTCAGCGTCACAGTCGTCGCCAGGCTGGCCCCGGCATTGGTGACCGTCGACGAATAGGTCACCGGTGCGCCCTCGGCGACCGGATCGGGCGAGTCGAAAGCACTCAGGACGAGATTGCCGGTCGGCTGGCCGCAGCCGTTCAACAGGATCGCCACACCAGGACCCAGGCTCATGGCCGCGGCAATGTCGAGGCGTCCGTCGCCGTTCAGATCCGTGAGCTCGAACTGCAGCGCGGACGGCGTCGAGAACGGCGTCGATGGGCCGAATCCTCCGGTGCCGTTCCCGAGGAAGACGTGAAGGATGTTGCCGGTGGACACGGCCAGGTCCTGCCGCCCGTCGCCGTTCACATCGCCGGCGATCATGCGGAACGCGCCCGGCACCGCGGCCAGCTCCTGGCTCGTGAACCCGCCCGCGCCGTTGCCGAAGTAGAGCAGCACGCGGCGGATGGCGCCCAGTATCTCGATGACTCCGAGTTCGCGGTTGCCGTCGCCGTTGATGTCGCCGATCGCGAACACGCGTGACTGCGACCCGGCCTGAAGCGGCAGCGCGAGGTTGGCCGGCGCGATGAAGCCCCCGGCACCGTCGCCGATCAGGATCGACACCTGACCTGCCGGCTGTGAACCGTTGAACGTCGTGTAGGACAGCGCCAGGTCGGGCCGCTCGTCGTTGTTCAGGTCCTGGATGGCGATTCGATCGGCCTCACCGGGGAGAGCAATGGGCGCAGCGGTTTCGACGAAACCACCGTTCCCGTTGTTGAGCCGCACGTGCAGCTGGTTCGGACCGAAGGTCGTCAGCGCGAGGTCCGGCCGGCCGTCACCGTTGAAATCACCCGCGCGCACGTCGCCAACGATGGCGGGTCCGTAGCTGATCGCCGTCGGCGCGCCAAACCCGCCGCTGCCGTTGCCGAAGAGGACGAACGCGTCGGAGAGCCCTTCGAGCGCGATGTCGAGCCGGCCGTCGCCGTTCAGGTCGAGAATGACGCCCTCGTGCGTGCCAACTCCGGACGGATACAGTGTTGGCGCGCCGAAACCACCGGTCCCGTTTCCGAGCAGCACCGCGACCGAGTTGGCCGAGGGGACCGGAGCGACGAGATCCTTGAAGCCATCGCCGTTCAGGTCGCCACTGAGCACGTCTCCGGTCGGTGGAATCCCCAGGTACAGGACCGGTCCCGAGAAACTGGGCACCGCGCAATTCGCGACCGCGACGACCATGGTCGTCTCGGACACGACGTTGTCGGCAGGCGTCAGCTCGACTTCGGCGGAGGTGACCACCGCCTGGTTGGTCACGATGCCGGGGGCCGTCGCCTTCGCGTGGAACGTCATGGTGACGCTCTCGGCCGGCGCCAGCGACGCAAAGCTGCACAGGACCTGACTGCTGATCGCCGAGCACATGCCAGACGCCGAGGTCGCGTAGGTGATGGTGATGCCCGCGGGTACGTGGTCCGTGACCAGCACGTTGGTCGCGATGGTGGTGCCGGCGTTGGTCGCGGTGAGCGTGTAGGTGAACGGCACGTCCACCGCGACCGGGTCGGTCGAATCGCTCTTGGTCAGCGACAGGCTCACGCCCTGTCCCGCCGGCACGATCGACGCCGCGATGCTGTGGAAGTTGTTCGCGATGACCGAGTCGGGCGTCTGGCTGCTGACCGATGCGGTCGTGAGGAGGGTGCCGGTGGTCGCCGGAATGAACGACACCTCCGTCACCGCCACAGAGCCGGACGGCAGGTTGCCGAGCGCGCAGCTCCATCCGCCCGATCCGAGCGTGCACGTTCCCTGGGTGGTCGATGTGGTCGTCCCGGTGGCGCCGACCGGCACGCCAGGAGTCAGCGTGACACCCTGCGCTGCGGCGGGGCCGCCATTGGTCACGGTGATCGTGTAAGTGAGCCGCGTGCCCGCCGCCGACGGCACCGGCGCCACGGTCTGCGTGACCGCGAGGTTCGCCTCGCCCGGGTTCGGAATCCAGTTGACGATCGCACCGCCGGAAATGCCGGTGAACGCCGTCCCGTCCGCCGGCACCGCGCCGAGGATGTCGAGAATCAGCGGCGGCCCGACGTCGAGGGTGTCGTTCGCCTGCACGTACTGACCGGTGGATGGCAGGGTCGAGAACGACACGCCGTTCATCGGGAAATGCGTGACCAGCCCAGGATTGTTGACGGTGAGCTGCACCGCGTCGGGCGCGAAGCTGCCGAACGACACGTTGTCGAACCGCGTCAGCGCGCCGGCGTTGATGGTCAGCGGCGCGGCGTTGAGCACCAGGCCATTGACGTTGACGCCGGCCGCCAGCAGCAGATTGTTGGCGGCTCCGACCATGACCGGGATCGCCCCTTCGGTGACGTCCGTGATCAGCTGCCCACCGACGATCAGCGGCTGCCCGTTCAGCTCGAGCCGTGCGCCGGCGGTGAGTGTGAGCGAGCCGGTGGTGGTAACCGGCGCGGTCAGTGTGATCCGGCCGCGGATCTCGAGATTGGCGAACACGCCGCTCGCAGTGCCGCCGTCGCCGGTCAGAACGGTCCGTCCCTCGCCGATGATCGTGTGCCCGGCCTCGGCGCTGTTGGTCACCGTCAGCGTGAAGCCGTTGGTGTCCAGCGTGGCGCCCGGCTCCAGGAACAGATCCCGCAGCGTGACGTTGGCGGTCAGCCGGGGCACGGTCGTCGTCGCCGCCGACACGTAGACGCGCGACGTCGCGCCCGGCACGCCGCGCGGGCTCCAGTTGGCCGGGTTGTACCAGTTGGTGTCGGCGCCGTTCCAGAGCGCGTCGAAGCTCACCGGGGCCGCCGGATCCACTTGCATCGATAAGGTCTGATCGTCCGACCGGCCGCTGGCGTCAGTGCATCGCACCGTGAACACGTAGTTGCCGGGCGTGGTCGGCGTGCCCGTGAGGACGCCAGCCGGGCTCAACGTCACGCCGGGCGGCAGCTGACCACCGATCACCGAGCACACCAGCGCGCCCGTGCCCGCGACTGACTGCAGCGGGCGGTTGATCGGCGCGCCGGGGGTGGTCGTCGGAACCGTCGTCGTCGTGATGGTCAGCGGCATCGCGACCTGGGACGCAGTGCTGCCCGTGGCCACGTCTTCGCTGTTCACCGACTGCGCGACCGCCGCCGGGGTCACCGCTCCCGAGGCGTCGTAGGTGACGCCGTCGAAGATGTTCGGATCGACAACGCGGAACGTGATCGTCGCGGATTCGCCGGGTCCGAGCGCCAGGGTCGGATTCTGCAAGTTCGGATTCTGCAGGCTGGGATTCTGGAGACTCGGGTTCGTGGGATCGGTCACGAACTGCGGGTTCGGAATGTTGGCCAGCAGGATCGTGTGCGCCTGCTCCTTGAGCGTGCAGCCATCCGCGGCCGGGGTCTTGAAGGTCTTGTGCAGAATCAGCTGGGTGGCGAAGCCGGCGGGAGGCGGCTCGTTCAACAACAGGTTGACCGTGTACGACGCGGTCGTGTTCCCCTCGTTGGTCAGCACCCAGTTGGTGTCGCTGAATCCGGCGTTCGTCAGATCGACGTTCTGAATGGAGGGATTCTGCAGACTCGGGTTCTGCAAGCTGGGATTCTGCAGGCTCGGGTTCGAGACGCCGGCATTGACGATGCTCGGGTTCGCGACCGCGTCGTTCTGCAGCGTCGGGTTCTGGAGCGACGGATTCTGCAGCGACGGATTCTGCAGGTGCGGGTTCTGAATCGAGGGGTTCTGCAGCGACGGGTTCTGAAGACTGGGGTTCTGCAGGCTCGGATTCTGGAGGTTCGGCACGCCGACCAGGGCGCTGGTGATCCCGGGGTTGTACGCCTCCCCTTCCGAGATCAGCGGATTCTGCAGCGACGGGTTCTGCAGCGACGGATTCTGGAGCGACGGATTGTTCGGATCGGGATTGAGAATCACGCTGCCGCTCAATCCACCGGCGACGATCGCCCCGCCCGGCGCGATGACCTCGGTCAGCGACACCCGGATCCGCGCGTCCTCGTCCTGCGAGGTCACGAACACCGTCCGCGCGACCGACGACAGCACCGGCGTGGTCACATCGAGCGTGGTCAGCGCCGGGCCGAACTGCAGGAACGAGGCCTGTCCGCCGATCGGCTGGTTCTCAATGCGGAGCCGGTAGGTCTTCACGAACGCGGTCGCGTTCTCGGCCACGATGACGAACGCCCGCTGGAATCCGTTGAACGACTTGCTGTTGCCAGGGGCCGACACGAACAGCCCATCGGTCACGCGCGCCGTGTAGACGTTCTGGTTGCGCATGCCGACCTGGCCGGGCACGCAGCCCGGGACGGTCTGCGTCGGGTCGTAGCGGCTCTGTGTCCCGACCGCGTCCGAGGTCACCGGCGTGTAGTTCGCCCAGTTGCCATCTGCCGGCGCGCGCACGTCCCGGTTGTCCGCCCAGAAGGCGTGCGAGACCGCGCTGCCCGAGGCCGCCACGTTGTGCAGCCAGACGCCCGCGTCGTTGAGCACGAACGCCGGCGCCGGCGCGAGATCGATGTAGTCGCCCATGAACGGGACGGCGCCCTGCCGGAACAGCGGCAAGTTCGGAGGATTGAACTGCAGCCGCTCCTCGACGGTCGATCCCGGCATGAACCCTCGCGCGTAATCGGACACGCGCGCGGTGGTGAAGGTCGGCGCGGTGCCAGGCAGCGCCTGCGCCACGAAGACGTCGATCGTGTGCCGGATCCGCGGCGGCGCACCGAGCAGGATCGGCAGCTCGTCGATGAACGGGCCAAAGAGCTGGGACACGTCCTCGCGGAGGTCGTAGTACAGCAACCGGAGCTTGCCCTGGTGAAAGCTGAGCGCCGGCATCAGCTGGTGCCCGATACCGGCCGTCTGCACCGGTCGGGGCACCGTCCACGTCGATCCGTTGGTCGACGTGGAAATGACAATGCGCGAATCGCCGGTCACCGGATCGGGCCGGGCCGGGGCGTACCCACGATCGGGCCACGCCAGGTACACACGGCCGGTACCGTCGATCGCCATCGTCTGGAAGCCGTTGGTCCGGAACGAGGTCGGCGTGGTGCCTTGATCGAAGGGGCGGACGCCGGAGACGCGAAGGACCTTTCCGAAACTCGCGCCGCCGTTGGTCGACTTGACGACCATGACCGCGTCGTCCTGCGTCTGGTACTTGAACCGCCGCCACGAGACGTAGACCGCGCCGTCGGTCGGGCTGACCGCAATCTGTGCGTTCTGCACCAGCCGCGACCCGGTGCTCAGCGTCAGCGGCGCTTGCCAGGTGGCGCCGCAGTCGATCGAGCGCCTGAACAGAATCACCGATTGTTCGGTGGCGCCTTCTCCGGTGAACGCCGAGTACGCGACATACACGTTGCCCGCGGGAATCGTTTGTACGTGGCGGGTGGTCGTCGTGCCGTTCGCCTGGTCGCTGGTAATGGTGCACGTCGCCGCCGTGCGTGGAACGTCGGTCGCGACCGCGGGCTTATCGAGGAAGGTCTGGTTCGGGCTGGAAGCGACGATGCGGGTGCCGGCGTAGCCGAACGGATCCCCCGCCTCGATGTTGTTCAGATCCATGTAGCGGGCCATGAAGATCGCGCTTGGCTTGTTGATGCCGCGATCGAAGGCGAGGCCCGCGTAATAGAACAACCCGTTGGTGCCGGACCGCATCACGGGATCCGTCGCCGCTTCACGCCCCTTGATGGGTGACGCCAACCCCGCCGGTGAAATGTCCTGCGGGAAACCCGGAAGCAGAGTGCTCTTCCAGGTCTGACCGCCGTCGAGCGACCTGAAGAGCCCGACCCAGGCGTCCGCGTTCATCTTGAACCCGCGCAGCGGGTCGAAGGGCCCCGGAAGGTCGACGGTCCGATAGTCGTTCACGCCCGCGAGCATGTGCAGGGGGTTGCGGGTCGAGGCCGCGCTCGACGGCTCGTTCTGGCGCTGCAGATACGGATCGCCGTCTGGGAAGGTCGTGCCGGACACCATGTTGACGTTGGTGCCGGGCACCACCTGCGGCTGCGCCGAGAGCCTGGTTGTTCCCAACGCGGCTAGCGCCGTCACGACGAGCGCAAAAGCGATCCGACGCCGGGTGAAACGACGGAGGCAGAACATAATTTTTTGTTGAGGTTGCCCGCTTCTTCAGCGGCGCGGCGCGATCCTAGCGCGAAACAGCTGAGCTCTGACGCCTTTTTGTGCGACGCCGCTGGAGCAGTCCAACGATCGCGCCGCCAGCCACCAAGGTCAGCGTGGCCGGCTCCGGGACCGGAGCGGGCCCGCCGTCGACGGGCGTCGCGGTCATCGAAAATGAGAATTGCGAACCGGCCGGGTCAACGAAGCAGGTCAGGTCGTCCGAGTCGCAGACGAAGCCGGACACCACTGATTCCAGCAGCCTGTCTTCGGGCGTCGTGAAATCGTTTCCGAATTTCAGCAGCGCCAACAGATAGGCGCCAGGGCCGAGGGTCAGCGCGAGATGATCGTCGTAGTTCGGACCCTCCGGCTCGATGTCGAGATTCCTGGCCGGAATCGTTCCGGCGGGATCCAACGGGTTTGGGAACGTCACGATCTCGGTCGATAGCAGGCTCGGGCCACTTCGGCGGAACAATCCCAGCGACGGGTCGAAATTCCCCTCCCCGTACGAGGAGGTAGTCACGGAGAAGAGCGTCTCTTCGGTGAAGGCGAACGCGAAGAGGGCGACGTCTCGGTCGGTCAGAAACTCGCCGGTGATCGCCGCTGCTGAAAACGGATCGAGAGTGAACACACCACAGTTCGCAGTGGGCGCGGCAACCAGGCCGCTGCAGGACGCGCCGGGACTACGAGCCAGGAGGGGTGCCGCCGATGCGGCAGCCGGCGCCAACGCGACCAACAGGAATCCGAGGACGAAGGCCCGCCCGAACACGCGCATACACACTCCTCTGACAGTGATGACGCGGGTGCGGTATGCGGGCCGTGTGCCATACCGGCACGCGCCGGCAGGTGCGAGTTACGCCAGACATCTGCGCGATCGCTCTGCGACCCGCACCGTTCAGTCTTCGTAGGAGGTGTCTTTAGTCGGCGGCGGTGCCGCTCAAATCCCGCGACGCCAACCTCAGCCGTAGAGGTGACCGTCACTCGCGCGCGACCGATCTGGGGCTGCTTTCGGGGAACTAGCGTGCGGCGCGCAGGAACGCGACGAGATCGACCAGCTCCTGCCGGGTCAGCTGATCGCCGTAACCGGCGGGCATCACCGAGACCGGACTCGGGCGGAGATCCGCGATGTCGGTGCGGGCGAGGCGCACTTCCTCGGTCGGGCTGATGGTCAGCACGACCTCGCCCCGATCCTCGCTCTTCAGCACGCCGGTATGGACGGCGCCGGATTTCAACACGACCATCACCGGCTCGTAGCTCCGGGCAAAGCTCGCGCTCGGATACAGGACGGCCTCCAGCAGATCGCGCTCGGTGCGCACCTGACCGATGCGCGTCAGGTCGGGCCCGATCTTGCCCCCGATGTAGCCGATCGCATGGCAGGTCACGCACGCGGTCTTCTGGCTGTTGAAGACGAGCTGTCCGCGGCGGACGTCGCCGCCGGTCACGGCACTCTCGAGGGCATCGAGCCGGCGCGCCTGTGCAGTGGCATCGAGATTGACGGTTGCGAGCAGACCCTCAGCCCGAGCCTGCACCGACGCCGGGTATTTCGCCAACCGCGGTTTCAGGACATCGGCCCGCAGGCTCGCGCGCGCGCTGGCCCGTTCGAGCGCCGCCACCAGGCTGAGGCCGAGCGCCTCGTCGCCGTCGGCATCGAACGCGCGCAGCAGGCGCGGCAGCTCGAGCGGTCCGGCCGTGGCCACCCACCCGGTGAGATCCATCAACTGCGCATGGCTCAACGCCACCCGTTCGACGATGGCGGCGCCGAGGCTGCGCACCAGCGCCGGCTGCGCCGCGTCCTGACTGGCGCGCAACAGCGCGAAGAGCTCGGTGTTCGCAGCGACCGCGTCGCGCGGCAGGACCGACAGCGCGTCGAGTCGAACGTCGATCGTTCGAGCCGGGTCCTTCGCCACCAGCAGGAGCGCCTCGCGCAGCGCCGAGGCTGCCGCCGCGGGGCCGGGCGCCGCACGCAGCACCGCAACTGCCCCGACCACGACGTCAGCGTTGGAATCCCGGACCGCCTGCTCCAGCACCGGAATCCACGGCGAGGGCAGCACCTTCGGATTGGCCTTCGCGGCGGTTCCCATCGCCGACAACGCGCTGAGGCGAGCGGCCGTTTCCGTTCCGGGTCCGGCCATCCCCGCCAGCAGCGCTTGCACCGCCGGGTCGGTCGCGAATAGCGCGAGCCGGGCTTCGAGCTCGGTACGCTCGGCGGGCGCGCCCGGCGCGGCGAGCCGGCGGCGGAAGAGCGGCGCGAGCGCACTGCCCCATGACGGGTGCCGCGTGGCAATCCACCACCCGGTCTCACGGGTCGGCGCGTCGGCGGCCTCCAGCAGCGGGAGGATGTCCTCGGCGGTCAAGCTGCTTCCTGCCATCTGATCGACCGCAATCAGCGCGGCGCGGCGCGACGCGGCGGACCCTGCCTGGCGCCCGGCGGCGAGCGTTGCGGACGGATTCGCGATCTCGATCAGCGCGTAGGTGACCGAATGCGTCAGCGCGCGATCCGCGCCGGCCGCGGTCTTCACCAGCTCGCCGATCGCCGCCGGATCGCTGAGACGGCCCAAGGCTTCGGCGGCGCTGCGCGAGAGCGCGGGATTGCCCGACGTGAGCGCCCGGACCAGCGGCGCGCGCGCGCCGGCGTCGCGCCACAGACCCGCCGAGTGCGCCGCCGCCTGACGAACCGTGGAGTCGGGGTCGTCGAGCGCCGCGCGAACCGCCACCCGCGCCGCATCACCGTCAATCCTGGTCAGCGCCCACACCGCGTTGAGACGGGCGGTGACCGGACCGGAAGCCCGCTGCCGGGCCGCGATGTCGGGCACGCCGCTCTCGCCCCGCCGTCCGAGCTGCTCGATCGCGCGCGCACGCACCGTGGTGCGTCCGTCGTCCAGGAGCGCCGCCAGCTGGCGCGGCGGCATCGTGGTCCAGCCCAGCTTGGCGCCCCGCGGATCGGCGACGGCCGGCGCACCCTTCCGGCGGACGCGATAGATGGCGCCGCGGACGTCCGGCTTCGCGAGCTGCGAAGTCGGACAACAGAGCTTGTACCAGGGGCCGGTGTCGACCACCAGCAGGCTGCCGTCGGCATCTTCGATCACATCGGTCGGATGGAAATCGCGGCTGCTCGAGACCAGGAAATCGGACTCACGGTTGGCGAAGGTGGCGCCGGCCGATGTCAGCACGTTGCGGGTCACCTTCCGGAGGTTGAACATCGCGGCGAAAAAGTTGTCGCGATAGTCGGCGCCGAACGCGGCCGAGGCGTACCTGGTCAGGCCGGCGGGCACCGCCGCACCGAGCTGCGACATCACCGGCATCAAGTCGCCGGTGCGGGCATGGCCCTCGATCACCGCGTGCGGCTTGCCGTAGACGCCGCCATAGATCGCGTGGACGATCGCGTCGCGGCGCCCGAGCTGCGGGTGCTCGAGGAACGTGGCGGTCAGGATCCGCTCGCCCGATGGCGTGAACGCGACGTCGACGGGATTGTCCATGCCGCCGGTCATCACCGGCTCGATCTCCGCGTGGCCGGGCCGGCGCCGGAAGATGTGCGACGCCCGCGTCACCAGCGGCGCCCGGCCGGCACGCTCGTAGGTCTGTTCCGCGAAGGCCCCCTTGGTCCAGTAAATCCACCCGTCGGGGCCGAGATACGGTCCGTGGAGGTCGTTGGCGCATCCGGTCAGCGTCTTCCCCTGAAACCACTCTTCACGGCGATCGGCCACGCCATCGTCATCCGTGTCGGTCAGCTTCCAGATGCTGGGCGGGGCCGACACATACAACGAGCCGTCGAACCACATCGTCCCTTCGGGGAACATCATCCGATCGGCGAACACCTTGGTGGCGTCGAACCGTCCATCGCCATCCGTATCTTCGAGCCGGACAACCCGGTGCGTGCGTTCGACGAGCTGGACGTCGACCTTGTCGTTGGAACCGGAGGAGTCGGCGACGTAAAGGCGGCCCCGCTCGTCGAAGTCGGCGACGATCGGCCGCTCGACGAGCGGCGGACCCGCCACGAGCTCGACCTCGAAGCCGTCGGGAACCGTCAGCTGCCCTTCGGTCTGCGCGCCGCCAGACGAAGCTGTCGGGGCGAGCGGAGTAAGCACCGCGAACAGCAGAACCGCGATCGGAACAAGGCGTATCGTCATGGTCGTCGGGATTCCGCGCATTCTACGATGGTTCGCGGGTTCGCGGGCTTGCCCCGCCGTAGCGCGAAGCGCGAAGCCGGGTCCCGGAGACTACGCTGATGGCGGGGGGGCGCGAAACGTCCACAGGACCGCTCCGGCTTGCGGGTAATCAACCGCCTGGGAGATGGTCGCCTCGACCATCATCGGCCGCCGGTCCCTGGGTCTCAATCGACCGCTGCGTTCCAGTGTGGTGCCGGCGTGCGCCTGCACCAGTGCGCGTGACCACTCGACGCGCTCGCCGTCGAAGAAGGTGAGCAGCGAACGTCCGCGCAGATGTGCGGCGCTGATCCCCAGCGTGTGGGCGGCCTCGGCACTGGCGTCGAGCACCAGGCCGGCCGCATCCGTGACCACCCAGTTGAGCGATGGCTCGTCACGAACGCCTTCCAGCGCCTCGGCGACTCGCTGCACGAGCACGTCGGGCGGCACCGGTTCGCGCAGGAAGCCATCGGCACCGGTGCGTTGTCCGCGGTGCACCGCGGAGGCACTCACGTGAACCGCCGACACGAGCAACACGGGGAGCTCGGGGTGGGTGCGCTTGAGTCGTTCGCACAGGAAGAACCCATCCGCGTCCGGCAGATTGACATCCACCAACGCCACCGCCGGGACCCGTGCGGACACCGCCAGCAACGCCTCACTCGCGCTGGCTGCCTCCACGATGCCGAAGCCGGCGTTGCGCAGCACTTTCGACCGGAGAAACCTCGCCGGCTCGAAATCTTCGACGTTCAATACGATGGCGCTGTCTTCGCCGGCGGATGGCGTGTGCTCTGATTTCAAAGCGTCGGTCCTCGTCTGACTTGGTGAGTGCCGTCAGGACCGGCGGGGATGCCGGAAAGGATGTCGCTCAGGAAGTAATCCACGGTATCACGATCGGCACGACACCGCACCGCGCGAATGGGCACTTCACCTGAGCTGTTACGAGCGCTGTGAACAATCCCGGCTCTGGACGGAGCCCCTGGCGATATCGGAGACGGTGCTGGACGAGTGGTGGACGCTGAACAAGGTGACGGCGTCTTCAGGTCCGCCGATCAGTCTGAGATTCAGCACGACATTGATCGGGGAGTGACGGGGCATCGGGCAACGTGCTCCGTGCTACATGCAGCGACGTTCCATCGGTCGCGCCGAGCGGAGCGCTTTATTCGGCATCCGTCTTCAAGCCGCCGGCCCCCGCAAGGGGGTGACGCCGCCAGGAACAGTGTGTCTCGAGCAGCCCCTCCTTGATCGCGTCGGCGTTGCCGCCGGAGACGACACTCGTGTGGCGCAGCGGCTGCCCGCGGCGGTCAGGACAGGTGAGCGTCAGCGCGGTCACGAGGTGTGAGGTGGCGTTGCGTTCGTAGGTGAGGCTGTACGCTTCGTGCCGGCCGTAGCCGTGCGCCTCGGACACTGCCGCGCCATGGTCATTCCATAGATAGCGGACCCAGGTGCCATCGGATCGCCGGTTCTCGGTCCGCACCACTCGCCCGCCGTTCATTTCGTAGATCAAGTCGAAGACAAAGGGCGGGCTGCCGTCGCTGAAGCGGTTGATCTGGCGCACGCATCGGCCGTTCTCGAAGTGGTTCTCGATCGAGGCGCCCGGTTCTTCGATGGTCGTCAGTTCGTTGCGGTCGTTGTACCCGTACCGCCGGACCGACCCGTCGCTCGACGTCACCTTCGATAGACGCCCGCCCTTTTCGTACTCGTAGCGCACTTCTACCCCGTTGCTGCCGCGCGCGTGTGTGATGCGGTCGCGGCCATCGTAGTCGAGCTGGATCCAGCGGTCGCCGGACTCGATGGCGATGAGACGGCGATGGCGGTCCCGGCGGTAGTACGTGCTGTGGCCGTCCTCATCGCGAGCTCGAACGAGGGAACAGAATTGCCCGCGTCCACTGCAAGACAGGAAGATGAACAGCGCTCCGTCGGCACGCCGGAGGGCCCAGTGCATGCCCGTCCATCCAAGGCGGGCGTCCTCCCAGCCCGGCATGCCGCCGCGGTGCTGATACATGGCGTTGGCCACCGAGGTCCCGGACGACGTCCGCTGGAACTTGACGCGTGCGCCGCTGTCGAGGATCAGTTCCGCCCACTGGAAGCGCTCCCCGTCTCCGCGCAACCAGAGATCCCCGCTGTGGGTCGTGCCGATCCCGAACGGCAACGCCTGGTGATACCCGGACAGGTAGGTGCGCTTGAGAATCAGCGCAGGCGTGCCGCGGACAATCAGGTCCTCGTTCTCGCGCGAGTACACGCCTGTGGACAGATAGGCGGCCCCTTTGTGGAGGGCCTGGTAGTCGGGGGGCAGATCGTGGTCGACGGCGGATGCCCCGGCTGGCAGCAGGAGCAGCAATGCACCCGAAGACACCGGTCCTGCAAACAGGGCCGAGACGAACAGCGTCATGCAGACGACGGCGGCGATGAGGATCTTGCGCAACGGGGTCTGCTGGGGCAACACCAATGCCACTGGGTTGAGCCAGTTCAGCGGGCCGATTTCACATCGACATGGAGGATGGTCGTAACAATTCGGCCAGCTCGATGACGGATCGGATCAGCCCCCCAGGTTCGCGGCCGCGGGGTGCTTTCAGAGCGCATGGCTGATTCGATGGTCGGTGAACTTAACAGGA
Organism: uncultured Acidobacteriota bacterium; assembly: GCA_963717745.1. Classification (GTDB taxonomy): domain Bacteria; phylum Acidobacteriota; class Vicinamibacteria; order Vicinamibacterales; family 2-12-FULL-66-21; genus JACCXG01. The sequence goes on along the minus strand of CAVQXJ010000025.1, from coordinate 11,784 downwards.
GGGCCAGGAGGTCAGGAGGAAATCCAATTTCCTTAGTTCACTATTTTGGGTTGACATTCTACCCGACCGGGAGCCAGACTCGTGTCGCATGTCTACCCAAGACGATACCGAGCGGATCGCGCTTCTCCAGGGGACATTGGATCTCCTCATCCTGCGGGTCCTGATTTTCGGCCACCAGCATGGTCAAGGCATCGCGCGCGCGATCGAGCAACAGACCGACAGAACGCTGCTCGTCGACCACGGATCGCTGTATCCCGCCCTCCAGCGCCTCGAGCGCCGCGAGTGGATCGAGGCGGAATGGGGCACGTCGGAGAACAACCGACGGGCGCGCTTCTATTGCCTCACGCGAGCTGGCCGGAAGCAGCTGCTGACGGGGACCAGCCAGTGGTACCGGCTGAGCAGCGCCATCGCGCGAATTCTCGGACCTGAGAAGGCGTAATCATGGCGCGCCGGCAGGGTCCGACCGATGACGAATTTCGCGACGAGATCGAGGCGCACGTGGCCCTCGAGACCGACCGGCTGATCGCGGATGGATGCGGCCCCGAGGATGCGGCAATCAGGGCACGCCGAACGTTCGGGAACGTTACCCGAGCTCGCGAGCGTTTCTACGAGTCTCGGCGCTGGATGTGGCTCGAGGACCTGCGGCAGGACACCCGGTTTGCCCTTCGCTCCTTGAGACGCTCCCCGGGCTTCCTCGCGGTCGCGCTCCTGACCCTGGCGATCGGACTCGGCGCGAACACCACCATCTTCAGCGTCGTCAACGCCGTCTTGCTTCAGCCGCTCGCCTACCGCGAGCCGGACCAACTTGTCCTGATCGAGCATCCGCCGCTCGGCGGCAGCCCTCCGTGGCTCAGGGAGGCCTGGCGCGCACGAGCGCGCACGCTGGCTGATTTTGCAGGGTTCGAGCCGTCCTCGTCGGCGACGCTCGTCGCCGGGAATCAGCCCATACCCGTGGATGCCGCGCACGCGACGCCAGACTTCTTCCGGCTGCTTGGCGCAACACCCGCGATCGGAAGGATCTTCTCGGATGGCGATACCCAGCCCGGCGCGCCAGCCGTCGCGGTATTGAGTCACAGCTTCTGGGTTCGCCGCTTCGGTAGCAGCCCCGACGCCCTCGGCAGGACCATCACGCTCACCGACGTGGCGATCACCGGCGAGCCGTTTGCGATCGTCGGTGTGCTTCGTCCGGACTTCCGCTTTCCCGTCGCCGACCCGCCGGAGCGGGCCCCACTGTTCGTCAGGATGCAGCCGGATGTCATCCTGCTCTCGCGCAGTGACGCATGGCAGCAGATGGTCGGGCGTCTCGCGCCGGGAAGTACTCCGGCAGCGGCATCGGCCGAGCTGTCCGGCATCTTCAAGCAGACGGCGTCAGCTCACTACTCGACAAGCCTCGTTGAACGCACACAGGTCCTCGCGACGGCACTTCAGCATCGTCTGGTCGGTGACACCCGTCAGCGGTTGCTGCTGCTGATGGCTGCTGTGGGCTGCGTCCTCCTCGTCGTCTGTGCAAACATCGCCAACCTGCTGTTGGCACGGGTCACCGGCCGTCAGCCGGAGTTCGCTATCCGGGCAGCACTGGGCGCGCGAACTGGCCGGCTCGTACGCATGATCCTGACCGAGAGCCTGCTGCTCGCCGGCTTCGGGGCGGTCGCCGCCCTGTTCCTCGCCTACTGGGGTAATGGGGTCCTTCGCTCGATGCTAGCTGCCCGCGCATCCCACGTCGAGACCGTGCCGATTGACTGGTGGGTGCTGGCATTCAACACCCTGCTTGCGGCGGCGACGGGTGTGCTCAGCGGCTTGGCGTCCCTCATTGCCATTCGGTCGAATGGCTTCGCGGGCGCCACGCATCGACTCGGTCGATCGGTCACTGGTCGGACCTGGCTGCGCCAGGGTCTCCTGGCGGTGGAGGTCGCGGTCGTCTTGGTGCTGGTGTTGACGGCGGCGCTGTTGTCCCAGACTCTCTGGAACCTCCACCACTCCAAACGAGGTTTCGACGGCGATCGACTCCTGACCGCCGGGGTCATGCCGGGGATGTCCGGCACGATTCCCGAACTGCAGACCCGAACATCGATGTTCTTCGACCGAGTGATCGAGCGGCTCGGCCGCGTTCCGGGTGTGGAGTCGGCCGCTGCCGCTTCCACGGTGCCTTTCACCGGTCCGACGATGGGGATGACGGGAGTGTCCGTCGTCGGCCGGCCACCGGTCAGCGGAAGAGGGGCATCCGTGTCGGTCGCCGTCGTCACGCCAGGGTATTTCACGACGATGCGGATCAGACTGCTGGCCGGCCGTGACTTCGGTCGGCTGGACCTTTCGGATCGCGAGCGTGTCGCTGTTGTGAACGAAGCATTCCTGCGAGCGCTTGGGTCAGAGCGGCCGGTCGTCGGCACGCGGATCCAGTTTGGCCAGTTTCCGTTGACCGTGATCGGGATCGTGGAAGACACGCCGGACACGTCGCTGCGGCAACCGGCGCATCCGTTCGTCTACGTCCCGTTAGCCCAGACCGTCGGTGGCAGTTTCGTGTTCGGTCGTTTGCGGATCCTGGTGCGCACGCGCGGCGGCGACCCCGCGGCGCTCATCCCTCCCGTGCGTGACGCCGTGTGGGGGCTCGGTCACGACATCGTGATCGATGAGGTCAACACGATGGACGAACGCTTGGCGGCGGCCGTGCGGACGGAGCGAGACAGCGCGGTTCTATTCGGCCTGCTGGCCGCGATCGCGTTGCTGATCGCCATCGCCGGCGTGTATGGCGTGGTCGCCTATTCGGTGTCCCAGCGAACGCGTGAGATGGGCATTCGGATCGCCCTCGGTGCCAGGCACAGTCAGGTGATCGGCGAGATCGTGCGAGAGGCGGCATGGCCGGTGGCGATCGGGATCGTGATGGGCCTCGCCGGTGCGGCCGTGGCTGCCCGCGCGATCGCCAGTCTCCTCTTCGAAATCCAATCCACCGATCCGCCGACCTACGTGGCGACCGCGGTGGCCCTCGGTCTGACCGCCTTGGCAGCCGCCTGGGTACCTGCGCGACGCGCCGGCCGGGTTGATCCCGTCACGGCGCTTCGTGCTGAGTAGGCTTGGCCTACGCAGCCGGGAATGGCAGATGCTGAACAACCTGACCGCGTCTTCAGGCCCGACGCACGGTTGGAAGTTCAGCACGGCTTCGACCGCGAAGTACTTGCGTTACAAGACGGAAGTGTCCGCCGACCTTCACAGGCGCCATGAAGAGGCCGCAACCGTTCGAGAGGAAGTCGAGCGACGATTTCCTCCTTCGGACATACGCGAACGGCTCATAGCCCGGCACCGGTAGGAACACCGGCTCGATGCTGCGGTTCGCAGCGGACGAGAACTTCAACGGAGACATCGTCCGAGGGCTCCTTCGCCGAAACCCGAAGGTCGATATCGCCCGCGTTCAGGACGTAGGCCTCTCTGGTGCGGATGATCCCTCAGTTCTGCAACGGGCTGCCGATCAAGGCCGCATTGTCGTCACGCACGACATCTCGACGTTGGCAAAGCACTGCGAAAGTTGAACTCCCGTCACGGCGACCTCCTACAGCTTCGACCGTCTGCGCTTTCGAGTGGTGTTCAGTATCCACCGTCACGTGCCCCGCAGTGGCACACGTCCGCCCGTGTGCTCGCCGACGCGTTCCTGCCTGCTCACGCCGCAACCACCACCACTGCGCCGGGCCGGCGCACCAACGTTTTCAGGATCTGGAAGGACTGATCAGTAAGGCGAACCTTTACGCCACTGCGGGAGTTCGCGCGAATCGCTGTCGAGCTCGAACACGCCGAAGCGGAGGAGACGCGTCGGCGTGGGATCGTTCAATCCTGGGGCTGAGCGAGTCTGAGTCTAGCGTGTTCGCTCTCGCAATACCAGTCACAGCTCCCGCTAACCATCCCCTGGTCAGCGACTTAGCCAATCACACGCAAGACAGCGGCGAAACACTGGGCAGCCACTCTCTCGCGTGCGTCAATGGCGGTCATGAGCACCGCATTGTCGTCCGTTTCGAGGCATGTCCAACGCGCCGCCCTGTTGATCGCCACGCTCGGTGCCTGCGCGATCAGTGTTCCGGCGCGCGGCCAGAGCGTTCCGCCCACGTCGCTGCTGGCATACACACAGTCCTACTGCGAATGCACCTCCGCCGCCTGCAATGCCTTCTGCGCCTCCATTACCGGGAGCTACATCGCCTCGGCGCTCGGGCGAAGCTGGGGCACATTCGACCACTCACCCTCCTGGTCCCCTGACGCCAGTCGGATCGCCTTCGTCAGCGGCACCGACATCGTCGTCATGGACGCCAGCGCCGGTCCCCCGCTGAACCTGACGAATACCCCGAGCCTCGAATATGCGCCTGCTTGGTCTCCGGACGGGAGCCGGATCGCCTTTCTGAGTGACCGCGACGGCGAGGCGGCAATGTTTCTCATGAACACCGACGGATCAGGCGTCGTCAGGGTCGCGACCACTGTCCGCTCAGGCCTGCGGAGCAGGCTGACGTGGTCCCCTGACAGCACGCTCATCGGATTTGACTGTGAAGTCGACGCCGGCAACGAGGACATCTGCGTGATCGGGGCCGCTGGGAACGGGCTACGACGGCTCACGCTTGGTCCCGGAAGGGACATCAACCCGGCCTGGTCGCCCGATGGCCAGCAGATCGTATTTGCCACCGACCGGTATGCACCAGGCGCAATCGTCCAGCTCGCACGGATGCGTCCCGACGGGAGCGCCATCTCGCTGATCGGCGGCGGAATAGCCGGCTGGAGTCCGGCATGGTCGAGCGACGGCAGGCACATCGCCTTCGAGGCACCGAGTGACTCCCAATACGAGGGCGATCTCTATGTCATGAGCGCCGATGGTTCCGGAGTGTCGTTCGTGGCGGAGGGGGGAACTTCCCCGTCCTGGGCGGCAGCATCGGCGCTATTGCTCGCCAATTTCACCATCGACTGCACCGGCTTCGTCTGCAGCGTTGACGCGTCGAGCTCGACCGGCACGATCAGCGACTACGCCTGGAGCTTTGGTGACGGCGCCACGGCGTCGGGCAATATCGCCAGCCACGTGTACGCCGGCGGTGGAGTGAAGACAATTCAGCTGACGGTGATCGGCGCCGATGGCTCCAGCCGCTCCCTGTCGCGGACCATCACCCTCAACCGACCGCCGGTCGCGGCCATTTCCGTCTCGTGCGTCGTCCTGACGTGCACGTTCGACTGGTCCGGCTCATACGATCCGGATGGCACAGGACTGAGCCTCAGCTTTGATTGGGGTTCTGCCGGCGTCTACAACTGGTCGAACGTCGACAACTCGGGGACGAAGGGACGCCTCACCTATCCTGCGCCAGGCACCTATACCGTCACCATCCAGGTGAGCGACGACGCGGGTGGCCGCGCGACCGCCAGCCAGACCTTCACGCTCGGCACACCCGTGATGCACGTCGGCGATCTCGACATGGCGGGCTCTCCGCAGCCGAACACGTCGGCGGTCGCGGTGCAGGTTCACGACGCCAGTCACCGGCCCGTCGCGCAGGCCGTCGTGACCCTCAGCTCGAATGGAACCGCCACCTGCAAGACGGACGCGAGCGGCCGCTGTGTGGTCACGGCCCTGAAGTTGTCGGCGAAACGGATCGTGACCGTCACCAGCGTGGCGCGCGCCACCTTCATCTACAGGTCCCAGAGCAACCACGATCCTGACGGCGACAGCAACGGGACCGTCATCACCGTCGCCAGGAGATAGCCCGCCTACGCGCGTTGCCTCCCGCTCAGGCAACGTGCGTCCGCCGAAACTTGGAACAGGAGTTGATACGTGAGATTCAAAGAGACTGCCCGCCGTCTGTTGCTGATTTCCCCGTTCGCGATCCTTCCGCTGCTCTGGGGTGCCGCCCCAGGTGCGAGCCAGCACGGCGCGAACGAAGGCTTCATTCTCTTCACGTCGGATCGAGCACACCCCAGTAACGCCGGTGTGTGCCCCAACTGCGAAGACATCTACGCCATGCGTCCCGACGGTACGTCTCTGGACGGCACTGGGGAACCCACCCGCCTCACGCACGGCGGAGGGGCCGTCACCGACCCCGAGGCCTACAACAGCGGCGGCGCCGACTGGTCCCACAGCAAGAAGCTGATCGCATTCCATAGCAATCGTGAAGCGCTGGTCCCACAGATTTACTTGATGAAACCGGACGGCAGCGAGCAGCAGCCCCTCGTGCGCCTTCCGAGAGGCGGCGCCTTCCCGAGCTTCTCGCAGAGCGGTAACGAGCTCTGTTTTCAGAGCCAGACGATGCCGAACCGGGATATCTACATCGTCAACATTCATGGCACCGGGCTAACGAACCTCACGAGCCCGCTGGCGGTTCCGGGACAGTCCGGACAATCCGGCGACAACCTGCGCTGCGACTGGTCGCCCAAAGGCAATGCGATCGCATTCGCGACCAACCGTGACGACCCGGCCGGGACCACCGCGCTCAATCGGAACGACGAGATCTACGTCATGAATGCGGACGGATCCGACGTCCAGCGCCTGACAGGCACCAGCGAGCACCCGGTGGCCGGGGCCGACGTGAACCCCGCCTGGTCACCGAAGGGAGACCGCATCGCGTTCGAGAGCAACCGGTCCGGCAGACCAGAGATCTGGATCATGAACGCGGACGGGACCGACCCGACAAGGCTGACGAACTTCGAAGGGCTGAGCACGCCGAGTAATTTTTCCGTCACCAAGCCGACCTGGTCACCGACAGGAGACCGGATTGCGTTCCATCGCCGCGTCGGCCCGGCGAACGTGCGGGGCCACCTCGAGATCTACACGATCGTCGTCGGCTCCGACGCGACCGCAACGCAGATTACGGTCACGCAACCGGCGCCCGGATTCAGTGGATTCCCGTCCTGGGCCAAGTGGTCGGCGCAATAGCCTGGCCTCGAATTCATGCGATCGGGGAATCAGATGTGCAAAGAAGCTGTGAGCAGGGGTTGGCGAGTTGGTCCCGTCTGACGAACATCGCGGTCGACGCGGGACCCTGCCCTGGATTCGGCGATGGTACGCGTGCCTGCACTTCGGGATCGTCAGGATCCCACGCGAGGTCGGTTTTTGTTTCCGGTACAGCCCGCAAGGGACCGCGCTCGCCGCCGAGACCAGTGCGGCGAACAACTTACCTGGACGCAGTAGCTCGACATTCGGAGGCTTATGACGATGCAACGGAAATCAGCGATCGGTCTCGCCGTCGTTCTAATGGTGACCACAGCAGCGCCGGGCACGCAACCCGTCCTCGCGGTCTCAGCATCACCGCCGGCGATCCTGCTCGAAGGCACGATCGTGACGATGAACGCGGCTCGCGAGGTGATCCAGCACGGCTTCGTGCTCGTCAGGGACGGCCGCATCGCTGCCGTGTGGAGGGGCGCGCATCCGCCGCGCGGCGTCGACTTGAGTGGCGTCGTCCGCGTGCCGCTCGGCCCCCATTCCTACATCTACCCCGGGTTGATCAACCTCCACGATCACCCGTTCTACGGCGTCCTGCCGCTGTGGCTGCCGCCGTCATCGCACCGTCAGCCCGGGCTGGGCAGGCCACTGGGTACCGAGCCGTATGGCAATCGATATCAGTGGAATACGGCGGGGCTGACGCAGCCGGTCGAGGCGGCACGCCTGATCGCCAATCCGTCCACGATCCTGACAGACGGTGCCGCGCTCGGCCGGCTGATCGATGTCATCAAGTTCGGCAAGGCCCGGATGATCCTGGGCGGTACGACGTCGACGCAGGGTGGCGGGTCCGATCCCGCGTACGAATCGCTGCTCGCGCGAAATGTCGAAAGCATCAACTTTGGCCGTCAGCGGATTCTCAGTCGTGTGGAGGGCATCGGAACGCTCAACGCTAAGGACGCCGAGGCACTGAGAAGCGCGATGGCGGCCGGGCTCATCGACGCCTGGCTCGTGCATCTCGCCGAGGGCGTACGGGACGGAGACCGGCGCGCCGGCGACACGATCTCGTCGCGGGCCGAGTTTCGCGAGCTCGACGCGAAGGGGCTCTTGACCGATGCCACCGTGATCGTTCATGGCGTCGGTCTCGAACCGGAAGACTTCTTCGAGATGGCCCACGCGCCAGCCTCACGTGCGGATGGCGTGGGTGATGGACACGGCGCAAAACTGGTGTGGTCTCCACTGTCGAACCTGCTCCTCTACGGCCAGACTGCCGCGATCTACGATGCGCTGGGGGCTGGCGTAGTCGTTTCGCTCGGCACTGACTGGACGCCGAGCGGCTCGCCCAACCTCTTGACAGAGCTGAAGGTCGCGGACCGCACGTTGCGCGACGTGAGGCTGCTTGGCGAACGTCGCGGCCTGGTATCCAGGCTGACGGCCGGGCACGGGAACGCGGACCGCGGCGTGGCCGAGCTCGCGCTCGATCAACTGCTCGTCGAGATGGTGACGATTAATCCGGCGACAACGATCCGATGGGACGACCAGGTTAGCTCGATTGAAATCGGGAAAGCCGCCGACCTTCTCGTGATCGATGGCCGTTCCGCGCCAGGACACGCGAAGGGCACTCCGAAATCGCCCTACCGGCGATTGATCGACGCTACAGAACGGGATGTGTCACTCGTCATGGTCGGCGGCATTGCACAGGCGGGCGACGTTGAGGCTATGTCGTCGCTGAAGCCGGGTGACTTCGAAGTGGTCAGTAGTCAGGCCGGTTGTTTCGACAAGGGGATTGATCTCACCGCTCCCTCAATTCCCACCGGAAACGACACCCTGAGAGAGATTTCGGCTCGTGTCGCCGATGGAATGAGGGCCCTCGGAGGCGACCACCCGCCGGCTGGCGGCGGGCCGTCCTCGCCCCTCGTGAACACGTGGAGTTATCTGAAGGCACGAATCCCGGGCGCAAGCGCGCTTTCGGATGTCGCGTTCAACTTCGGTTTGGCATTCTATTTTGGGACGACGAGTGATGGAAAGGTGAACCTGGAGGCGATGACGCCGCCGCCGCTGTTCACCATCGACGATCACTGGTGGTTTGCGACGCTGGCCTCTGTGCGAGACGCCGTCACGAGTGTGGCATTGGATTTCGCGCCACCGTATGCGCCGTACGCCTGGAACGCGAATCACGACATGCCTTTAGGAAATCCGCTAGCCACGCCTCTCTTTCACGACCGCTGGTACAAGGCCACGTGCGCGCGCCGCTAGCCGTACAAGCCGCTAAATGAACCCGGTTGCTTAAACCATCACTTGAGCCCGTCAACTACGAAGAGGTCACCAAGCCGTCGCATATACGAATAACAGTACGACTGCGCGTCCGGCGTGATCACTACGCTCGTCCTGAGGTCTTCCACTCCCACCGGATCGGGCGGCGCAAGGGTTTTCCAGAGCACGCGGTCGCCCGTGACGAGCTCGACGCGAAAAACATCGACAGCTGGCGGGCTAGGCCCCGCTACGCTGTCGACTGTATACACGTATCGGCCGTCCTGGCTCCACTGCACGGGAACATCTCCAGGCCTGAGCGCCGCCACCGGCCGACCGACGCCGTCTTGCATCGAAAAGAGCGCCCAGGTGGCGCCGACGCGACCGAGAAGCGAGTCATCCGCCCGCACGGCGGCTTTCCCGAACGTCACACCCTCCGGGGTAACTGCCCGAGGACTCCCTGTCGGCGTCTCCTGGATATAGCCTCTGGGTTTGTCGTCTGCGGAGTAGCCGGTGAAGACAATGCGCTTCGAGTCGCCAAGCCACCTGCCAGCGCCGACTCTCACGACGTCTCCCTTGGGGAGCGTGATCGTCGGACCAGCCCCGCTCGGCAGGAGGACCAGCTTGCCTCCGGACAACGCCAGGATCCACTTTCCGTCCGGAGAAATTGCGCCGCTCTGTCCCTCTCCGATCTGGACCGCCGGAGAACCATCCAGCGGACGACGAAAAAGCATCGGTTGTCCTGAGGGTGCTCTGGCGCCCAACGGGTCTGCGAATACGACTGTTTCGCCGTCCCCCGACAGTCCCGTAGCCAGGGAAGCCAGGAGCCAGCTCAAGTCGCGCTCGGGCGTCTCATTCGGGTGACCGCAGGCCATGGAGATTCGAATCGTATTTCGAGAGACCAGCGCCCTGCCGTCAGCGGAGATGTCGTGCAATACGAGCCAATCGGGTGTGCGATGCACCGTCCGCTCGACTCCCGAGAGTGAGACGGCACGCAAATGGGGCGCATGTTGACCGGGTCGAGTAGCCGTGAACCAGATCTCGGTTCCTGTTGCGGTCCATGCCAGTCCCAGGCCGGTCAGCCCTCGCGAGACGGTTGACTTGCGACCAGACTTTTCGATCACCGTGATCATCGCTTCCGGCGCAGCGTCGAACACCAGCGGGCCCTCAAAGAACGCCACGCGATTGCCATCCGGCGCCACGCGCAGCGACCACGCCGCCCGAGCTTCGTGGACCGTCGTGCCGACCGGAAACTCCACCGTCCAGGGACGGCCGCCCCCCGGGTCACGGATGACGGCGAGCGCATCGGTGCCGGGAACCCAATCGGCGTCCACTACGCCGGTCAACATGTCGCGCCGCGCGCCGCCAGCTAGAGGAATGCGTGACAGTGTGCGAGTGCCGAACGCCCGAGCGACGTTCTGGGGGCCGAACAGCACGGCCATTTCGCCCGCCCGCGAGATCGACACGATACGAGAGTCTTCCAGTTGAAGATCTCGCGCATCGCCACCCACCGAGCGACCCAGGAATGCGGCATAGGGTCGCCCCTCCCAGCTCGCGCTATACACGAAGCTTTGCCCATCGGGCGTGAACCGAGCGGAGGACACGATGCCCCTGTGATACGTCACCGGGCGATAGTCGGCGACGGCTGCTCGAGGCCATCTAGATGCGAGCGTCGTCGCGAGCACCGCGACCGCCAGCATAACCGCCGACACCACGCCCCAGAGAGCGGCGCGGGGCACGATCGTTCTGCGCCGAACTCCAAATGCGTGGGGGGGCGCGGGTACCGAAGCAAAACTCGACAGTGACGGCTGCTCGACCGCGGACAGAACCGCGTGGTCCGGGTCGGCCGCACGCTCGAGTGGCGGCTCGGGGTCTTGTGCGGGCGCCACGACGGAGCCCACGAATCGATAGCCGCGACGCGGGACCGTTTCGATGAATCGCGGGTTCTCGGGAGAATCGTCCAGCGCCTCGCGGAGCTTCCGGACCGCACTATTCAAGCCGACCTCAAAATCGACGAATGTCTCCGACGTCCACAGTACTTGCCGAAGCTCGTCGCGCGTGACGACCTCCCCTGAACGGCCGAGCAGTGTTTTGAGAATCTGGAACGACTGATTGGGAAGCCGGACTTTCAGGCCATGACGGCGGAGCTCCCCGACTGCGTGTCGAGCTGAAAGACGCCAAAGCGACAAATGTGCGGGCTCGGCGTCTCGATGGTCATTCGGCTTCCCGAGGGGTCGTGCGGACTATATCGGTTCTACGGTCCCTGGGGCCAGTCACAGATGCCCTTAAGCCGTTTTTGCGCAGCCACATATGCAGTCACCGCAGGCCAGCGCCGAGAGACACGGCGGCGGACATGTTTGCGTTGCCGCAGTAACGGTGAACTTCGCTGTCACTCAGGATGACGACTGCGCTCCTGTTGACGACGGCGGGTTCATGCGGAGCTCCCTTGTGGATCCTGTCAATGTTTCGCCGGTCCCGTGAGTGGCGGTCCCAGTTCTGCGAGTGCTGCGCGGAAGCCGGCCGCGAGCTTCTCCGCGGGGCCGGTGCCCCAGTAATGCAGGAAGAAGATGGTCGGCTCAGTGCCCGTCATGTGGTGGTGGATTGCGACGACGTCGAGTCCATTCTTCCGAGCCCTTTCAGCACCGGCGTCA
>CAVQXJ010000024.1:0-403930 GCA_963717745.1 uncultured Acidobacteriota bacterium | reverse complement strand
TCCGCCCCGGCCACCGGTCCCCTGCGCGGGCAAGTCGATATCCACCGGCCAGCCGGCGACGAAGACGTGGCGGATGCGCGGGGTGTCGAACAGGTTCCCTTCGGTGACGATGACGTTCGCCATCCTGCCCTTCTCGATCGTGCCGAGGCGATCGCCGGCGCCGGCGAGCTTCGCCGCGTTGACCGTCAGCGCCTTCAGGGCCGCGTCTTCGGCCAGCCCGCCCTCGCTTGACCGTCCGGGCGACGTTGCGGACGAAGTCCGCCGGGTTCTGCAGGCCGCCGGCCGTGAAGGCGAACGGGATGCCCGCCTTCTCGAGCGCGGCCGGCACTTTCGCGGCGGCCTGACGCATCGCGGATGATGCGGATCGGCGTGTCGTCCTCGCCGCCGCCGCGCCACCGCCGCCGCGCCGCCGCCCCCGCCGACGGCCTGGAAGTTCGTGGTGACGATGACCCGCGCCTTCGCCGCCTTGAGATCCTCGATCACGTTGGCGGCCTCGGCGCCGCCGACGATGATCGGATCGAGGTTGAACTCCTTGGCGAACGCCAGCGCGCGCAGGATCTCGCGCTCCTCGCTGGCCTCGAACGCCACCGGCACCTTGCGCTCGAGGGCCGGCGCGAGCGCGTCGAGCGCGGGCTCGAACGCGCCGACGCTGCGCGTCCTTGTGGCGATCGGCAAACGCGCGCGCGTCCTTCTGCCATTGCGCGTCGAGGAACGACTGGCGCGCGAACGCGATCACGCCGAGCAGCGCGCCGGGATATCCGCCGCCACCGCCGCCGCCGCCACCGCCCGGTCGCGAACGACGACGTGCTGCGCGATCGGCGACTTGCACGACGACGACGCCGCGACGATAGGTCGCGAGGGCGCTGGTCTCGCTCGGATCGGGCGGCGCCGTGAGGTTGACGAGCGCGCTCTGTCCGCGGATGATCCCCTGCGCCGGGACCGCGAGCGCCGAGGTGATGCCGGCCGCGGCGAGCCGCCGCACATCGTCGCCTTCGATCTCGACGATCTTCGCGGCGCCTCGACGTCCGGATGGAGGATACCGGGTCGCGCGCCTCGCGCTCCTGATCGGCCCAGGTGATGGCGTCGGGCGTCGCCACCGCGCGCGCCGCGGCCGCGTCCGGCCGCGGCGCCGCCGCGCCGCGGCCGCGGGCGCCAGCGTGCCGCCGCCTTCGACGATCGACGCTGTTCGACATGTCGATGAGGCCCGGATAGACGGCGAGCCCGGTGCCGTCGACGACCATCGCGTCGGCCGGAGCGGCCACCGCCGGCGCCGACGTCCTCGATGACGCCGTCGCGCATCACGACGGTGCCCTTCTCGATCGCCGGCACCGGCGGCGGTCACGATCCGGGCGTTGGTAATCGCGTAGCGCGGCGCCGCGCACGCGGCATCTGCGCCGCTGACGCGGTCGAAGGGCAGACGGCAGCCGCGGCGATCGCGACGAGCGGCAGCGAGCGAGCGTGACAGTCGGCTGGTCATGGTCCGTCTCCTCAGCGGGACATGTACTTCTTGAACAACTCGACCTGCGAGTTGTCGAGCGAGACGTCGCGGCCGGCGATGATCACGTGCTGAATCTGCGATCGAATCTCCAGGGGATCGCCATCGAATGACGACGAGGTTCGCGACCTTGCCGGCCTCGATGCTGCCGACCTGGCTGTCGACGCCGAGAATCTCGCGCGGCATCCAGCGTCAGCGCCTTGATGCGCGCCGTCGCTGGACAGGCCCCACGCCACCGCGCGTCCCGCCTGGAACGGCACGTCGCGCGAGAACTGGAAGCCGCCGCTCGAAAACGCGAACGTGCACGCCCGCCTTCTCGAGCACGCCCGGCGTCTGGTACGGATAGGCGTGGAAGTCGTCCTCGCGCGGCGGCAGCGACAGCACGCTCGACAGGATCACCGGCACGTCGTGCTGCTTGAGGAAGCCGGCGACGCGCTGCGCATCGGCGCCGGTCTGCAGCACGATCCGCACGCCCTGCTTCTCGGCCCACGCGACGGCGTCGCGAATCGCCTGCTCGGTGTGGCCGTGACGAACATCGCCTGCCGCCGCTCGAGCACCGGCAGGAACGGCTCGAGCGTTCCAGTCCACCTGCCGCCGGCCGCCGGCTGCTTCGCGTAGACGCGCGCGCGCTCCAGCAGCTGGTTCAGCGTCTTCATCGGATCGGGGCCGGCCGCCGGCGCGGCGCCGCCGCGTCCGCCGCCACCGCCGCCGCGTCCGCCCGCCGCGCGCCGGGGAAGTTCAAGCGCCAGCCCGGCCGCCGGACGCAGCGTCGCTTCCTCCCACGTCCAGCCGTCGAGATTCATCACCGGAATCTCGCCGCTGATCGTGCCGCCGCCGGGACGCACGGCGATGGTCGTGATGCCTTCGGTGCGGGCCACCGGGATCGCGATGCTGTCGGCCTTGTACGCCACGCGCGTGCGCAGCATCTGGTCGAACGGCAGAATCTCGCTCACGTCGTCGTAGTTGCGGACGCCCGGCTCGTTGAGGCCGATGTCGGTGCTCGCGTCGATCATTCCGGGGATGACGGTGGCGCCGCCGGCGTCCACCGGCTTCGCGCCCGACGGCACCGCCACGTTCGCGCCCACCGCCTCGATCCGGTTGCCCTTGATGACGATGGTGCCCTTCGGGATCACCGGACCGGAGACGGTGACGATGCGGGCGTTGGTGATCGCCCAGGTCGGGCCGGCCGCGTTGCCCTTGACGTCGAACTTCTCGGCCGGCGCCGCCGCAGCGCGCCGGGGCCGCCTGCGCGCCGTTGGTGGCGACCGGCAGACGGCTCGGTCGTCGCCGGCCGGCCGCCCTTTTCCTTCTGGATGTCGGCGATCGCGCTGCAGATCCTTCTCGCGGTCGTAGTAGGCGATGCCGTCGATGTAGGTGCGCTCGACGATCGCGGCGGTGGACAGCGGATGGTGGTTCCAGACCACCAGGTCGGCGTCCTTGCCGACCTCGATCGAGCCGACGCGGTTGTCGATCTTGAGCTGCTTCGCGGGGTTGATCGTCACCATCGCGAAGGCCTGATCCTCGGTGACGTCGCCGTAGCGGATCGCCTTCGCCGCCTCCATGTTCAGCCGGCGCGCCTGCTCGGCGTCGTCCGAGTTGATCGAGACGAGCACGCCCTTGTGGGTCATCAGCGAGGCGTTGTGGGGAATGGCGTCGGCCGCCTCCATCTTGTAGCCCCACCAGTCGGAGAACGTCGAGGCGCCGGCGTTGTGCGCGGCGATCTCCTTCGCGACCTTGTAGCCCTCGAGCACGTGCTGGAAGGTGGTGATCTTGAAGCCCATCTCGTCGGCGAGGCGGATCAGCATCAGGATCTCGTCGGCGCGATAGCTGTGGGCGTGGACCAGGCGCTTGCCCTCGAGGACCTCGACCAGCGCGTCGAGCTGCAGGTCGCGGCGCGGCGCCAGGACATCCTGGCCGGCCTTCTTCTTCGCGTCGTATTCCTGCCAGTCCTTGCGGTAGGCCTTGGCGCGCGTGAACGCGTCGCGGATGACGTATTCCACGCCCTGCCGGGTGCTGGGGAACCGCTGCGGGCCGGTCGGTCGCGGCCTGGCCGCGCTTGCGGGTCACGTTCTCGCCGAGGGCGAACTTGATCCCGGGCAGGGCGCCCTGGAAGACGAGATCGCTCGCCCGCGTCTTGCCCCAGCGCAGCTTGATGACGACGGTCTTGCCGCCGATCGCGTTGGCGCTGCCGTGCAGGATGTTCGACGGTCGTGGTGCCGCCGGCGAGATCGCGATAGATGTTGATGTCGGTCGGGTCGAGCACGTCTTCCATCCCGGTCATCGAGCTCACCGACACGCTGCCTTCGTTGATGGCGTCGCTGGCGATGTGCGAGTGGGCGTCGATGATGCCGGGCGAGACGAACTTGCCGGTGCCGTCGTAGACCTCGGCGCCCGCGGGAATCGACACGTTGGTGCCGACCGCGGCGATCTTGCCGTCGCGCACCAGCACGGTGCCGTTGGCGATCGTGCCGCTGCGTCGCGGTGATGATCGTGGCGTTCCGGATCGCGACGACCGAGGGCGCCGCGACCTGGGCGGAGAGGGGCAACGCCATCTCGGGCCGGACGCCGGCCAGCACGCCGAGGATCGCGCCGAGCGCAAGACAGCCTGACAGCCAACGGCCAATCACATGAAACCTCCGGGGATGCACGGCCCAGGCAGCGGGCGTGACGGCAACTCTAACGTACGGACGGGGCGGCGACTAGGGACGGTTCTGTGCCGTTTCCACGCGATCCCGACAGTGTTGAAGGGCGCTGTAGGATTCGCGGCAGCGGGTGCTTTCAGCGGCAAACTGGGTCATTCAATGGCCGGTGAGCTTTTACAGGAGGGCCAGGAGTTCAGGAGGAAAACCAATAGTTTTCTTTCTCCTGATCTCCTGGCCTTCCTGTAACACTCGCAGGCCATCGCATTACCGGGATTGCTGTTGAAAGCGCCCCGCCGTCACGACCCAAGCACCCGGGCCCCGCTTCAGAGCTCGATCCGCCGAGTCTGCCCCGAGATCGTGCCGTCCTTCAGGGCGATGAACACCTCGCCGTCGGCGACGGTCAAGGGGAACGACATCCGGCGCTCGAGCCGCGCCACCAGCTGCGCGATCAGGGCCTGGTCCAGCGCCCGGAGCTCGATGGCAGCGGCCCGATCGATCTTCGCCGCCCGCAGCTCGGCCAGCCACTGCCGGTGTTCCTTGTGGACGTAGACGGCGACCCGCGGCGCGGCCTTCGAGGCGCGGTGCAGCCGCTCGACCGACGGCGTCCCGACATCGATCCACGCCCGCAGCGTCCCGGTCAGATCCCGCACCGCGATCGGCGGATCGTCGGCAGCGCTCAGGCCTCTGGAGAATTCGATGCCCTCGGTGAGCTCGAGGCAGTACGCGAGCAGGCGCGCGATCAGGAATTCGTCGGATTCCGAGGGATGCCGCGCAATCCGGAGCGAGAGGGTCTCGTAGACGTGTCGATCGGTGTCGGAGAGATCGATCTCGAAGACGAAGACGGTCGAGGAGATGGCCACGATCAGTCGCGGCCGTGGCGTGGCGTCACGCTTTTGCTGATTCCATGCGCCGGCTCCTGCGGCTCAGTCTACCAGCCGCCCCTGAAATTGCCTCCACCGGGCCGGGGTATACTCTCCGGCGTTCCGACCAGTCAGATGTCCGACCGCGGGAAACGCCCTCCCGTGGCAAGGCGACGACCGGCTCGGGCATCGGTCAGTCACCGTATCTGGAGGAGAGTCACAATGAAGGGTGTGGACTGGGCTGGGTCCACATCGGGAAGACAGTCGTGTTGACGGCGCTGGTTCTGGCGATCGGCGCCGGAATCGCGTTTGCGCACAACAACCGCCGATCCATCCGCGAGCTCCTGACGGGCGTTCAGGAAGTGCCGGTCGTGTCGACGACCGGGTCAGGAACGTTCCGCGCGGAGATCAGCAGGGATGGGGACGAAATCGAATACACGTTGTCCTTCCGGAATCTCGAAGGCGACGTTCGGCAGGCGCATATTCACATCGCGCCGGAGCAGAACACCGGCCCGATCGTGCTCTGGCTGTGCCAGACCGCAGCAAACGTCGCTCCGGCGGGAACCAATCCTCCCCAGTGCTTCAATGCCCTGGCGGGTGACTCCCCTCGGACCAACACCATCTCCGGCGTGATCCGCGCCTCTGACGTCATCCCTCAGGCGACCAATGGCATCGGTCCCAACGAGCTCGCAGAGGTGATCGCGCTGATGCGCGCCGGCAAGAGCTACGTCAACGTGCATTCGTCGATGAGCCCCGGCGGAGAGATCCGCAGCCAGATCGCGGATCACGACCACGACAGGCGCTAGTCCGCTCGTGCCGTCCCGCTCAGGCCGCGTGACCCGGCCTGGGCGGGAGCACCTGCCTCCTACCTCCTACCTCCTTCTTCACACCCACCATCAGCCCCGATCCCCAGGCCAGCTTCACCGTGGCGAGCTCCGGACGCCGCTCGAGATCCTCGATCAGCACCGGCACGCGTGATGCGTGATCCGGCGGCCAGTTCGGCTGGGGCAACAGGTCGTCGATGACGTAGATCCCGCCTGGCCGGAGTAATGCGAGCGCCGCGTCCAGATGGCTGAACTTCCCCGGCCAGGCATCCGCATAAATCAGATCGAAACCGGAGGCGTGCGAGCGCTGCAGGAACTCGCCGCCGTCGATCACGTGGAACGTCACCCTCGGATCGCTGCCCAGATGACGGCGGGCGATCGCCACGATTTCGGGATCGGTATCGACCGTGTCCAGTGTCGACGCCGCATCCATGCCGGAGAGCAGCCACGCGGCGCCGTGACCGGTCCCGGTGCCGAGCTCGAGGAACCGGCCACCGGGCTTCGATGCCGCCAGGACCGCGAGCATCGCGCCGACCTTCGGCTCCGACGCCATGGTGAAGCCGCACGCCGCGGTGTCGGCTGCGATGGCGGCGCCGGCGGCGGGTTCGCCGTGCAGATCAGCGTCGTTCATGAGGGGAGTTCGTCAAATCCCAAGATCCAAATCCCAAATCCCAACCACTCCCAATCCCAACTTCCAATACCAAGCGCCAACTTCTCCAAACGCATTCCAGGCCCACTCCCGCAATTCGCCGAGATCAGCTCCGAAGCAGTCCCGATTGGGATTTGGCGGTTGGAAGTGGTTGGGATTTGGAGCTTGGATCTTGGGATTTGACAGCGACTAGTAGGCTAAGGCTAGGGTTCATCGCCGCTCGGTCCGTAGATCTGCGGCACCGTCGACCCCATCGGCCGCAGGTAGGTCGTGATCTGCCCGCGGTGGTGCACGATGTCGAACAGGAAGCTCCAGGCCATCGGCGCGGCGGGACGCTGCTGCCCGAAGAACTCGAGGTGGCCATCCCACTGTGCGGCGGTCAGACGGTCCCACCGGGCCGCCATCTCATCGCTCTGTTTCACATACGCCTCGAGCACTTCCTTGATCGTCGCGGGCATCGGCGGTGGCACCCACTCGGCCTTGCCGCTCTCGAGCGCGTCGATGATCATCTTTTCCTCGCAGACGATCTGCCAGGCGATCTCCCGCGCGGTGCGGGACTTCGGATCGGGACGATAGTCGGAGCCCTCGGGAATCCTCGCGATCACGTTGCGCGTCGTCTTCGATTCGGTGGTCCAGAAGCCGGTGAACAGTGATTTCTCGTCCAACGCCATCTCCTCGGGAAGGGTAGAACGGTCAGCGCGCCTGCGCGATTTCGACTGTGCTGAACTGTACCACCCGACGGAGGGGACGGAGGCACCGGATCTCAAAAACGGAGCAACGGAGCAAACGAAGGAAACGGAAAAACAATTTCGTTTTCTTCGTTCTCTCCGTTTTCTTCGTTGCTCCGTGTTGAGATCCGGTACCTCCGTCCCCTCCGTGAGCCGGTTGCCGCTAATCAGCTCTCAGCGCTTCGACGAGATCGATCCGCGCGGCGCGACGGGCCGGCAGGTAGCTGGCCAGCACGCCGGTCGCACCCAGGATGATCGCAATCGCCGCGAACGTGAGCGGATCCGCCGGCGGCACGCCGAACAGGAGCCCGCGGAGGGATCTCGAGAGCAGGAAGGCGCCGGTGAGCCCAATCGCCAGGCCCACCAGGACGAGCGTCAGTCCCTCCCGCACGACCAGGCCCCGGGCCTCGCGGGGCGTCGCACCGAGCGCCATCCGGATCCCCAGTTCCCGCGTGCGCTGTGAGACCAGACCGGCAATGACGCCATAGGTGCCGATTGACGACAGGCCGAGCGCCAGCGACGCGAACAGGGTCAACAACAGCATCGAGAACCGGCGGGACGCGAGCGACTCCCCCACTCGCGCCGCCATGGTCTGCACGTTGTAGATCGGCAGATCCGGGTCGATCGCGCGAATCGCGGCGCGCACGTCCCCGGCTGCCGATTCCGGGGCGATGGCCGTCCGGACCGCGATGGTCATGGTGCGGGTCGGCACTTGCGAGTGCGCCCAGTGCATCGCCATTCGCGGCTCGGTGTCGAGTCCCTCCTGTTTGACCCGCCCGACGACCCCGACCACGGTCATCCAGGGAGCATCCGGCGTGGCGTCCATCCCGCCGGTGCGGACGCGTTTGCCGATCGGATCCTGGCCCGGCCACAGCTGCGATGCCATCTGCTCGTCGATCACGATCGCGCGCGGCGTGGCGCGGGTGTCCGCCTCGGTGAACAGGCGGCCGCGGATCAGCGGAATCCGCAGAGCGTCGAAGTAGTTGCCGGCGACGGTCCGGATGTCGACGTTGACGAACCCCTTGTCCACCGCGGCCGACCGGCCTTCGACGGTGATCGGCCCCCAGGCCATCGCGCCGCTCAGCGGCAGCGCCGAAATTCCACCGGCCGCGACCACACCCGGCACGTGGCGCAGCCGCTCCCACAGCCGGCGGTAGGCCTCCAGGGCCTCGTCTGCCTCGGCGTACTTGCGACCGGACAACGCGAGCTCGAGGGTCAAGACGCCGGACGGCGAGAAGCCGGGCTCGACCTGCTGCAGTCGCACGAAGCTGCGGATCAGCAGCCCGGACCCGATCAGCAGCATCACCGACACCGCGAGCTCGCCGACCACCAGCAACCGTCGCACCTGATAGCCGTTGCCCCAGATCGTCCCCGCCGGCGTCGACCCACGACCGGCGTCCTTCAGCGTCGTGGTCACGTCAATCCGGCCGGTCCTCAGCGCCGGCGCCAGGCCGAACACCACCCCCGACAGGACGGAGACGGCCAGCGTGAACAACAGCACCCGTCCGTCGATGGCGATCTCGTGCAACCGCGGCACGCTGCCGGCGCCGAGCGCGCGAATCCCGGCGAGGCTCCACCATCCGAGCCACAACCCGACCGCGCCGCCCGCCAGCGCGAGGGCGACGCTCTCGGTCAGCAACTGCCGCACGATCCGGATCGGACGGGCGCCGAGCGCCGAGCGCACTGCGATCTCGCGCTGTCGCGCGAGCGACCGCGTCACCAGCAGGCTCGCCACGTTCGCGCAGGCGATCATCAGGACGCAGCCGACCGCGGCGATCAACACGATCAACGAGCGGCGCACCCGGCCGACGACCTGCTCCTGGAGCGGCACGATGCTGAACGTCAGACCACCGGCCGGCGGATAGACGTCCGGGTGGTCCTGCCGAAGGCGCGCGGTGATCGCGTTCATCTCCAGTTGCGCCTGCGCGATGAGTGACGCCGGGCTTCAATCGCCCGAGCAGGTTGTAGTCCTCCCGGTTCCGGATGCGGCCGGCATCCGCCGCGAGCGGCAGCGGCAGCAGGATCTCGGACGTCTCCGCGTTGCCGAGCGTGGGCATCACCTCCCTCGGGATCGAGAACGTCTCGGGGAGCACGCCGATGATCTGATAGGGCTGTCCGTTGAGCGTGAGGGTGCGGCCGATCGCCGACGGGGCGCCGCCGTAGCGCCGCATCCAAGTGCCGTGGGAGAGCACCGCGGTGCCGGCGACGCCGGGCCGGTCGTGCTCCGGGCCGAACAGCCGGCCAGCCTCGGCGCGAGCGCCGAGCATGGGCAGCAGGCTCGACGACACGCGGATGACGCCGATCCGTTCCGGCTCGCCGTCGCCCGTGAGGTTGGCGTTGGCGCCGATGGCAATGGCCAGCTGTTCGAAGCCGTGGTGGCCGTCGCGGATGTCGAAGTACTGGGCAGTGGAAAACCAGTCCTCGGCGATGCCCAGGCCCGGCGACCGGTTCCAGAGGATCACCAGCCGTTCCGGATCCCGGTACGGCAGCGGCTCGAGCAGGAGCGCCGACGCGACGCTGAAGATCGCGGTGTTGGCGCCGACGCCCATCGCGATCGAGGCGATGGCCGCCAGTGCGAACCCCGGCGCCGCGAGGAACGACCGGAGGGCGTAGCGCAGATCCCGCAGCAAACGGCTACTTCCTCACTGAATCTTGTACAGCTTCGATTCGGTCCTGATGTAAACGGCGCCGCCGGCGATGGCCGGCGACGCCAGGGACATCTCCGCGAGATCGTTGCGGGCCATCTCACGGTACTCGTCGCCGGCGGCGAGGACGAACGTCAGCCCTTCCTCGGTCAGGAGCAGGATCCGATCGCCGGCCGCGACCGGCGAGGCCGAGAACGTATGCCCGCCTCCGCCAATCCTGACCTTGTAGATCTCCTTGCCGGTCAGCGCGTCGAGCACCACCATGATGCCGGTGTCGTGGACGAGATAGGCGCGGTTGTGATGGATCAGTCCTGACGGCGTGTAGCCGGACGCGCGAGGATGACGCCAGACGATGAACGCGTTGCTGTCTTCGGTGGCCTTCAGCGTGATGTCCCCGCTCGCGCCAGGGCGGATCGCCATGAACGGCCGGTTCGCATCGCCCTGCGAGCCGGTGCCGACATACAGCAGGCCATTGGCGGCAAACGGCGCCGCCGTCGGCATCGACATCCCGCTGATCCGCCACAGCTCGGCACCATCCAGGCCGTAGGCGATCACGAGCCCGTGTCCGACCGTCACGATCTCGGTGCGACGGTCGTGCTGCCAGATGAAGGGGGTCGTCCATGACGACCGGGGCAGGCCGGTGTTCGGGCGGCTGGTTCGCCACAGCTCCTTACCAGTCCTGGCGTCGAGCGCGGTGATGTAGGACTCCGCTTCGCTGTCGTGCAGCAGGTAGACCCGGCCATCGCGCACCACCGGCGAGGACGCCGTGCCGAAATCGAGATAGATCGGCTGTGGCGGCCATGACTTCTTCCACAGCAGATCTCCGGTCATCGAATAGCAGAACAACCCGACGTTCTGGCCGAACGAGGCATAGAGGCGCTCGCCGTCGGTGAACGGCGTCTCGGAGGCGTAAGTGTTCTTGCGATGGCGGCCGCCGTGCGGCACCCGGCGGTGGGCTTCCCGCTCCCAGGCGATCCTGCCCGAGGCGGCATCGACGGCGTAGACCATGTAGCGGATCTCGTCCGCTTCTTCACTGGTTTCGTTGTCGCGAGCCCGGACCCGGCGCATGATCTCCTCGTCCGGCAGCCCCTGGGCCCGCATCTCGGCGATGTAGTCGTTGCCGTAGAGACCAGGGCTCGGCTGCTTGAACGGCCTGCCGTTCAGCGCGGAAGTCAGGAACACGGTGTTCCCCCACACGATCGGCGACGACCAGCCTCGCCCCGGCACGTCCAGTTTCCAGCGCACATGGTCGGTGACCGACCACCGTTCCGGCACGCTGCCGCCAGGCGCGATGCCACTGAGCTCGTGACCGCGGAATCCTGGCCACGTTTCGGCGGGACCCGGCGGCGCCGCGGCTAGTGTCGTGACGAACAGAACGGCAGGGACACACGCGAGGAGAACGCGAGACATCCGCGAGAGGCTAGCACGGCCGATGCCGGGCCGCATCACGCAGGGACGGGTGGCACGTGGCGGAGGATGAGTCGCGGTCGGGCGCGATCGGCATGGGAGGCGGCGTTCCAAGTGCCCCGTTCACTCGCGGCGGCCGGGTGCTTTCAGCCGCATACCGGGTGATCCGATGGCCGGTGAGCTTTCACAGGAGGGCCAGGAGGTCAGGAGGAAACAATAATCGTAAGATAGTCGGCCTCGCCGCAGGAGGGTGCACATGATCAGCGGACTTGCCACCGTCATCTATCACGTCAGGGACATCGACCGCGCCAAGGCGTGGTACGCGGCGGCCTTTCAGCAGGCGCCCTATTTCGACCAGCCGTTCTACGTCGGCTTCAACATCGGTGGGTACGAGCTCGGGCTCGATCCGGATCCTGCCGGCACACCGCCCGGCCCCGGCGGAACGGTGGCGTATTGGCGCGTGCCGCAGATAGACGAGGCGATCGGGCAGTTCGTGGCCGCCGGTGCGACGGTCGCAACGGCGGCGCACGAGGTCGGCGACCAGATCAAGGTCGCGGCGGTTGCCGACCCGTTCGGCAACGTCATCGGCCTGATCGAGAATCCACACTTCGTGCTGCCGAAATCTTAAGACGCCACCCGAATCCCGCGAGGCAGCGGGGTGCTGCGAGCGGCGACCCGGGCGATTCGCGACGCTCGCGATCACAGGAGGGCCAGGAGATCAGGAGAAAGAACTTTTGTTTCCTCCTGACCTCCTGGCCCTCCTGTAAAAGCTCACTGGCCATCGAATTGCCCATCCGCGGCTGAAAGCACCCGAACGCCGCGAGCCACTGACCATCAGGCGAGGCTGTCCCGACGAACGATCCGCGCAGTCACCTGCGGCGCTGACCGGAGCGTCTGCAGGACGACGCAGTACCGTTCGGTCAGTTTGAGGAGCGTGGCCGCCTGCTCCTCGCTCGCGTTCGTATCGATGTCGAGCTCCAGGCGAATGCTGCTGAAGCCGACCGGAACGTCCTTCGCAACGCCGAGCGTGCCGCGGAAGTCCAGGTCCCCTTCCGCTCTGATTCGCGCATCCTGGACCTCGACGCCAATCGCCGTGGCCACCGCGCGCAGCGTCACGCCCGCGCAGGCGACGAGTGCCTCGAGCAGCATGTCGCCCGAGCAGGCGGCAACCCCATCGCCACCGGTCGCCGGATGCAGTCCCGCCTCGACCAGCGCCTTGCCGGTTTCGACCTTGCACACCAGACCCGCCGCACGCCCTTCCGCGCGCAGCGTGATCAACGCCGACTGCGGATCCTGCCGATACTTTTCCTTCAGCGGTCCCTGAATCGCCTTCAGCTCTCCTGCATCCATTGTCCAGATCCCTCCCTCATCACACCTTCCGCACCACCCAGGTCGTCATCGCCCGCTGGTCCTGAACAACCGTCGTTTTGAGCGGATCGAGCAGCTCGCCGCCGAGCTCCCGCGTCAACGTCATGAGCTGCGCCTCGTCCACGAGATAGCGCTCGGAGCCGTCCGGCAGGCGGCAGCGCCGGCCGCTGACCACGCGAACCTGGTGCTTGATGCCAATAGACGAGGCGAGGCGACAGAACAGCATGCCGCCGGGCTTCAACACCCGCCAGGTGCCGTCGAGCATCGCGGTGAACTGATCGTCGTCTTCCGCGAAGTGCAGGACGGCGCTGCTCAGGACGACGTCGGCGAAGCTGTCCGGAAAGGTGGTGCGCTCGAGCGGCTCCGCACGGAAGTTGTCCGTCGGCAGATGCGGGGCGAGCGCCAGCGCCATCCGGCGCACGGCGTGGATCGCGTGGGCATCGGCATCGACGCCGAACACCTCGTAACCTTCGCGCAGGAGGAACACGAGGTTGCGTCCGGTGCCGCAGCCCGCATCGAGGATGCGCAGACCGGGAACAATGCGGGCCCGCAGCAATTGATCGAAGAGGTAGATATCGATGTTGCCGAATTGTTCCTGGAGGCCCGCCATCACGCCGATGATGCCACGCATCGGCGCGTGGCCTTAACAGCCCGTGGTGACACGATCATCGTTTCACGGCACTCCACGCGACGCCGACCGCGTCGCCGCACCCGGCAAAGCCACGAACATTGACCGTACCTTGGGCCCGCGCCGGCGACTCGAAGACCGCGTTGACGTTGGTCGATGGTCCCTGGATGCGATCGCCGGAGACGTACCCGAACGAGCGGAAGGAGGTGATCGGCGGTGAGCACGGCCCCGGAATGCATTGCACCTGCGGCGTGATGTCCAGGCTCAGATTCGAGAAGGTCTGGGATCCCGAACAACCGTTGAAGGCGTGCCCGACGGTGATGGCCGTCACCGCTTCCGCCGGCGAATCGTGAAATCGATGGGACGCCCCTGGGCGGTCGTGCCGCTCCACTGACCCGCGTAACCGATCTCGTCCGGCGCGGACGGGTTGTCGCACGCGACCGCCAGAGCGCACGCGGCAATCAAAGGGAGACGCGGAATATGCCTGACACCCCTCGCGTGTTTTCGCGACATGCTAATCGTCCTTAGATCAGCGTCGCCAGCTCCGGCTGGCATCGCCTCAACGCGTCGATCTCCTCCGGAAGTGCGTCGGCCATCTGAAAGTCCGCGAACTCGAATCCCGGGCCGACGGTGCACCCAACTAACGTGTACGACCCCATCGGCCGCGCCGCCTGCCACTGGTTCGCAGCGACCACCTGCACCGGCCGGACCTCAGCCTCTACCGGACCCAGCACCCGGCGCGTCAGCTTCGAGAAACCGGGATCCGCGATCAACAACTCGAGCGGATCGCCTTCGTAGTAGTGCCATACCTCGTCGGATGCGACCCGGTGCCACCGGCTCAGTTCGCCGGCGGCGAGCAGAAAGTAGATCGTGGTGAGTGCCGCCCGATGGCCCCGGCCGTCGGGCGGTTGCACCCGGGCGGTGGAGCGATACACCTCGGCAAAGTGGCCCCCCTCTGGATGCGGGATCAGCCCGAGCGCTTCGATGAGGTTCACGGCCCGCGAGTGCATGGTCGATTGTATTTCAGCGTTTGCGGAAGAGACGCCAGCCACGGGCTCTCCGATATATCGACACGCCATCCGCCCGGATGGTTCGCGGCCGTCCGGGTGCTTTCAGCCGCGGATGGGTCATTCGAGTGGCCAGTGAACTTTTACAGGAGGGCCAGGAGGGCAGGAGGGCAACCAAAATTCTTTTCTCCTGATCTCCTGGCCCTCCTGTGAGCGCGACCGTCGCGAACCGCCCCGTCGCCACTCCAAGTGGCCGGATGCGGCCAAGAATCGCACGAAGTCGTCCTGCTCCTCTCGTGTGATACTGCTTCGTAGGGAGACTTGCATGTCATTCGCTCGCGCGGTTGCTTCGGCTGTTCTGCTGTTCGGCTCCTCCGTCTTCGCTCAGGGACCGCCCGCGCCTCGCGACGTGACGTTCTCGGCGGCTGACGGTACCGGGCTGAAGGGCACCTACTACGCCGCGGCAACGCCCGGACCGGCGGTGCTCCTCCTGCACATGTGCAACACCACGCGGAAATCGTGGGAGCCGCTGGGTCCGCAACTCGCCGCCGCCGGCATCCACGCGCTGTCGGTCGACTATCGAGGATTCGGCGAGAGCGGCGGCGACCGCTTCGACCCGGCCCGCGCGGAGGCGCAGACCGTCGTCAACGAGAAGTGGCCGGGTGATATCGACACCGCATTCGACTTCCTCCTGGCGCAACCGGGCGTCGACAAGGCGCACATCGGCGCCGCGGGAGGCAGTTGCGGCGTGGCGCACGCGGCGCGACTCGCGCGGCGTCATCCCGAGGTGCAGTCGCTCGTGCTGCTCGCCGGGGGCCTCGATCCGGACAGCCTGACCTTCATCACCGAGACGCCCGGGCTGCCGATTTTCGCGGCGGCGGCCGCCGACGACCAATTCGATGGCGACTCGCCCCGGTCGATGCAGTGGATCCTGGCGATGTCCGGCAATCCGCGCAACAAGTTCTCGGGATTCAAGGATGGGAAACACGGGACCGAGATCTTCGGCCCGCATCCCGAACTGCCGAAGCAGATCGTCGCGTGGTACGTCGACACCCTGGTGAAGCGTCCGGTCGATCCCAGGGCGCCGGTGAAGGTGAAGAACACGCCGACCCGGGAATTCTGGCAGAAGGCGGCCTCTCCAAACGGCGTCTCGGCGGCCGTGCAGCTGTTCTACGAGACTCAACAGCGCGATCCCCGAGCGATCCTGTTGCCTGAAGCACAGCTCAACCAGCTCGGGTACGCGCACCTCCAGGCCGGACGCACGCAGCAGGCCGTGCAGCTGTTCAGGGTGAACACCATGGCGTATCCCTGGTCCGCGAATACCTACGACAGCCTGGGCGACGCCTACCTCGCCAACGGGCAGACTGAGCTGGCGCTGCGCGCGTCGGAGAAGGCGATCGAGCTGCTCGGGAAGGACGGTTCGGACGACAACCGCAAGAAGGCGATTCGCGAGAGCGCCGAGCAGAAGATCGCGAAGCTCAAAGGACGCCAGAAGCAATAGTGAACCACCGCGACCACCGGGGCGCTTGGACTCGCGACCGGGGCAACGCGCGGCGCGCGCGATCACAGGAGGGCCAGGAGATCGGAGGAAGACAACACCATTTGGTTTCTCCTGATCTCCTGGCCCTCCTGTAGAGCTCACCGGCCATCGAGTCACCCGTCCGCGGCTGAGAGCACCCGGCTTCCGAAAGCCGCAGCGCGCTACTCCGTCGCTCTCTTGAGCCAGATGGCCAGCAATGCCCTGGCGAACGCCGTTCGCGGCTCGCTCGCCAGCACTTCCAGTTGCACTATCTGCCCCGAGGCGGCCTGGGTGAACGTTCCCTCGATGATGTAGGACACGCCAAGCCACTCCACGGAGGTCGAGTAGGAGGCGGGACCGGCCGTGCCTCGGCGGGGCGAGCATGCCAGCGCGGCCGCGTCGGGAACGACACCGGCCGACCACACCGCGACGCGGAGCACGATGCTGGCGTCACGAGCGGGAGATGCGCTGGCCACCATGTGAGGCTCCGGCAGGCCTCGACACGGCGATGGTCTTCCAGGCTCCACCACCCAGCCCACCGGCACCGGCACGCTGCGACCGTTCGGAACGGTGATCGCGGTCCAGAGCACCTTCTCAGCGGCCGGCAAGGCCGCCGCCGTGAAGCGCTGGCCGTGAAGGCTGATGAGCGACTCGCGCAGCACGCTTTCGTTGTACGCCATGTGCTCGGCCGGCCCGACATAGCGCGCGACGAGCTTCTCGGAGCCCAGCTCCAGCACCGCATGCTCCATCCGGATTTCCCGGCCGGATTCGGCCTCCGTCCCGGCCGCCCCGCCGAGCAACAGCGACGGAACGGGTGGGCCCGACGCGTCGCGGCCCGCTCGCGGAAACATCGCGAGAGGCTCGAACGCCTTGCCGGAAACCAGGGCCTCCTCGACCCGCTTGGGCGTCCACGGCGACATCACTCGATCCAATCGGAACGCAACTTCGCCGGCCTCGGCATCGGTCCCGACGTGAGTCATGAACCACGACCGGTCGGCGAAACCTTCGGGCAGGCGGAGCCCCAGCCCCTTGCCCTCGATCGCCTGAAAGACTCCCAGCCGCAAGCGCCGGACCGGCATGACGTGGTCGAGGCCGTGGGTATCCAGGAAGTTCTTCACTTCGTTGATCGGGATCGCAAAGGCGATTTCGGCAGCGCCCATCAACTTCGACTGGATGACGCCGACCGCGAACCCGTCGCGATTCAACAGCGGGCCGCCGCTGTTGCCTGGGTTGACGCTGTTGGTGATCTGCAGATATCGCCGGGCGCCCGCGTCGTTGCTGCGCAACGCGGAAATGGCGCCGGGCGTGGTGCTGACGTCGGGCACGAGATCCGGCGCCGTCGCCACGCGCCCGACTTCGACTTCGCGGCCGAACGGATACCCGAGCGCGTCCACGGCGAGTCCGGCGGCGACCACGTCGGAGTCGCCGAACGGGACGTACGGCAGATTCGATGCTCCGCCGACCAGCAACACCGCGAGGTCGAGCGCTGGATCCGAGGCCGTGACGGCGGCGTCAACACAGGGCGCGACCAGTCCGCGCGCGGCCATCGTCTCCGGACCGAAGCAGACGTTGACGCTCGACACCTTGAGCGTGATGGTGGCGCGGGTCAGCCCTTTGGTGACGCGGAACGGGCCGCCGTTCTCGACGACGTGCGCGTTGGTCAGCACGTAGCCATAGGGCGAGATGACGAAGCCGCTGCCCGTGCCGATCTCGACGCGATCGACGTCCACCGTCCGCTTGATCCCGCCCTCGTCGAATTCGGCGTGGACGCTGCCGATCAGGCGGATGAAGACGGTCGCCTCGGCGGGCGACTTGGCGGGCTGCGCCGAGGCCAGGCCGGGCATCAGCGCGATCGCGATCGTCAGCCAGGCGGTCTTCATGCAGGCTGCAGTTTACCTCTCCGCACGCGACGTGGAGGGATGGCGGCCGGATCGGCTCGGTCGCCACGATTGCTACTCCCCGGCCCCATTGCTCGCGGCGTTCGGGTGCTTTCAGACGCGGTCGGGTGATTCGATGGCCGGTGAACTTAACAGGAGGGCCAGCCTCGCGAATGGCCCCGGTCGCAGTCCAAGCGGCTTGTTGTGGGGCGACAGCTCTTTCTTCGTTACGGCCGAATCGTCACCTTCTTGATCGTCGGCGGTGTCAGCGGCCGGCTCATGCCGCCATCGGCGCCCATGGTGGTCGGGGTATTGGCCAGTGCGTCGACCACGTCCATGCCCGCGGTCACTCTCGCGAAGATCACATAGCGCGGCGGCAGCGGATAGTCGTCGTGAAGGATGAAGAACTGGCTCCCGTTGGTATTCGGCCCGGCGTTGGCCATCGCGACGAGACCGCGCCGGTAGCCGTCGCGGTAGAGCGCGGAGTCTTCCTTGATTTCGTCCGCGAAGGTTCCTCCCCAGGCGCTCTCGCCGCCGGTGCCGTCGCCTGCCGGGTCGCCACCCTGAATCATGAAGCCCTTCACGATGCGGTGGAACGTCAGGCCGTCGTAGTAGCCGTGCTCGGCGAGCAGCCGGAAATTCTCGACCGCCTTCGGCGCCTCGGCCGCGAGGAGCTCGATCTGGATCGGCCCTTTGTCGGTCTCGAAGACGCCGTGCAGGCCTCCAGAGCTCTTGGCCCCGGCCGGCACCTTCGGATTGCCGGGCGGCGAACTGCAGGCGGGGGTCCAGAGGAGCGCCACGATCAGGCACACACACAGCCGGAGTGATGGGGAAACAAGCGGCAGACGTCGGATGGGCACGACAGGAGAATACGGCGAACACGCCGGCGCTGCCAACCCGGGTGGCCCCCCGACACGGTCGAAGTCACTCACTCGAACCCGCCAGCCCGCGAACCCGCCTTCGCGCTTCGCGCTACGGCGCGGCAAGCCCGCGAACCGCGGACGTGTCACACCGCAACCACGCGAATCCGATGGGCCTCGCTGTCGCCCACGTAGAGCAGGCCGCGGCCGTCGACCAGCACGCCGTGCGGCCGTGAGAGCGCGCACCGGCGCGGCTCCGGCCCCGGGCCGTCACCCCGTTGTCCGGTGCCGAGCACGGTTCGGATCACACCCGCCTGGAGATCGATCGCGCGGATCACGTGGTTCTCGGTGTCCGCGATATACAGGACACCGCGCGACCAGGCCAGTCCCTTTGGACCCGCCATTCGCGCAAGCCGGGCCGGCCCCTGGTCACCGGCGTAGCCTGATTCGCCGGTCCCGGCGACATGATGGATGGTCCTGCTCCGATCTGAAATGCGGTAAATCGCGTTGCCCTCGCGCAGCGCCAGGTACAGCTCGCCCGACGGATCGAATGCCATGGTGCGCGGACCGTTCAACGGCGTTCCCCGGAGCGGCGCGCCATCGGGCGTGATGTCCCGGTCGCCGGTGCCGGCGAAGGTCTCGATGGCGCCGCTCACCAGGTCGACCTGGCGGATGCGATGGTTGCCGACGTCGCAAATCAGTAACCGCCGGCGGCCGGTGTCCACGACGATGCTGTGCGGCTGACGCAGCTGGGCCCGGCTCGCCGGGCCGCCGTCGCCGGAGAATCCCGGCGCGCCGGTGCCGGCCACCGTCGAGATGATTCTGGTCTTCGCATCGACCCGGCGAACGACGTGGCTGTCGCGTTCGGCGATGTAGAGATGGCCATCGGCGTCGAACTGAATTTCGTGGGGCATGTTCAGCGACGCGTCCCCGGCGGGCGCTCCGTCGCCGGCGTAGCCTCTGACGCCGCTGCCCGCGATCGTCGTGGTCCGGTGGGTGGCGAAATCGAACCGGCGGATCCGCTGATTGTCGAGATCGCAGAAATACAGCGCTCCATCCGGCCCGATCGCCAAGCCGTACGGATTGTTGATCTGCTGATCCGAATAGCCCGCGGTCCCGGTGCCGATCAGCGTCGACACGGCGCCGGCCGCGGGCTGCCGGTGCATCAGCACGAACACGGTCTTGAGGAGATCGCGGCGGTTCACTGCGGCCCCTCGCCTGAACGGGGCCGGATGGGCTCGTCGCGCACTCCGCCGAGGGCCGTGGTTTCATCGGCGAGGATCGGCGTTTTCTTGTACTCGACCGGAACCGAGGCGATCAGCTCCGGGACGGGCGCGTCCGGCCGGCGGCGGCACACGCTGCGAACGTAGCCGAGGTAGCGCCCCTGGTCAGACGCCACCGCCTGAATCTCGGCGTGGTTGTCGGGCGCGACCGCCGCGTGCCAGTCCAGCCATCGCCGCCATCCCTCCGGCATCGTATCCGCCACTTCGACATCGACGAAACCGCTGCGCTCCCAATGCCGCCGCCACCAGCCGGCCGAGTGCAGGCACGACAGGTCGGGCGTCCACCAGGCGCGGAGATGCTCGGGCACCGCGCCCTCGATCTCCTGCATCAACCCCGCGCCGGCAATCGCGATCACGCCGTCCGGCTTCACGAAGCGACCGAGGTACCCGAGATACAAGTCGTCGGTGCCGAAATACGGAAAGGCATCGATGCTGACGATGGCGTCGAAGAATGCCGGGGCGAACGGCAGCGCCCGCGCATCGGCCTGAATCGGATAGACGCCGTCCTCGACTCCGGCGTCCTGAATGCGCTGGAATCGCTCCGCGGCGCTGTACCAGAGATCGGTCGCCCAGACCTGCACGCCGAACTCCCGCCGCAGGAAGACAGACGAGGCGCCGCGGCCACACCCCAGATCCAGCACTCGCATGCCGGGCCGCAGGTCCATGGCCTCGGTGAGCCACTCGGTCAGCCACAGGGAATGGGCGCCGCCGCCGACCCCGGCGACGATCCACTCCGGGGCGTATTGCGATGAGCGCGGAAATCGGTCGGACGTGAACAATCGGTCCATCGGCACTAAGACTAACGCGATGCCGCAAAGGGCTGCATGCTGACCCACAACGCGCCGAACTGCAGCACCGCGAACGCCCCGATCGTGCCGAGCCGGGGTAACAGCGCGAGCGTGTCGCCGCGCCGGGACGCCGAAACGAGCCCCAGCACCGATGCCGCGCCGATCGCGAGGGTCAGGGTCACTTCCACTGGCGTGAATGTTCCGCCGACGATCCGGGCCAGTCCAAGGAGGAACAACCAGATGGCGCCCATGATGATGAGCCAGAAGGACAAGATCGGCGCCGCGGCGCTGATGCCCCAGGCCGATCGACCGGCGACCAGACCCAGCGCGACGATCACCGGCGCAATCTGAATGATGTGCCTGAGCAGGGTGTGGCTCACGACCCCGACCGCGAGCAACGCCACGGAGACGACTGCCAGCGACGCCGCGACCAGACCATCACCCCGCGGGACGCGATTCCGCGACTCCGCCGACCCCGGCTTGCGCCGCACCAGCGCCGCCGCCAGAACGCCGGCAAGCGCCGCCATGATCATCAGCCGCTGTTCGAATGTCATGAGGACCTTCGACGGTATTACCTGCCGCCGGGTTCACTAGTGACGACGAATCCGAGTGTGGCCGCCAACCTGACCGGCGTATCATCCAGGCCGAGGAGAAACCCCATGTCGCGAAGTCTGAGTGTGGCGATCGCCATCGTGTTGTTATCGGCCGCCGGGCCACGCGCCCAGGCACCGGCGCAGCAGGCGGCCGGAGAGTCCAAGACCGTCTGGTTCTTCTACACCGTCAAATGGGGCTTTCAGGACGAGTTCCTCGACCTGTTTCAGCGCAATCACTATCCGATTCTCAAGGAGCTGGAGAAGGCCGGCCACTACCTGTCGGTCAAGACCTTCGTGCCGGAGAATCACGGCGATGGCCGTGCCGACTGGACGTTCGCCGTCGAGCTCGTCGAGCCGGCCAAGCGGCCCACGGCACCGACCGAAGAGGAAATCGTCGGCAAGCTCTATCCCGACCGAGCGAAGCTGGCGAAAGAGGAACAGCGCCGCTTCGAGCTGCTCGTCGCGCACTGGGACGTCCCGCTCAACCGGATCGATCTCACCACGCGGAAGCCTAGCCGCTAGTCGCCTGCCGCTCGCCGAACCAGTAGCACAAGCCGTCCGGTGCGACGACGTAGAACACGCTCCAGGGGACATCGTCGTGCTGCTCGATCCCGAATTCCGAGATCTCCTTCTGCAGTCCGTTGGACTTGAATTCGGCGAACAACGACTCGAGCTCCGTCACGTGGAACGCGCACCCGTCCTGCGACGAATCGCCGCCGTTCTCGGCGAGCCCGATCTCGATTTGATCGCGGGCGAGCACCGCTGCTTTGTGCGGCGTCTCTCCCCGCGACTGGACGCGGAACCCGAGCACGGTTTCGTAGAAGGGCAACGCCGCGGCCAGGTCTCGCACCGGGAGATTCATCGCGTCGCCCTGGTAGCCAAATGCTTTCTGAAGCCTCGCTGTCATGCTGCCGGTTCTCCTCCGCTCAGCTGGTAATTTCAGTGCCCTCGTTGCGTCCCGTCGGACCGAAACCGCCAAGCGATGAGCTGGGCGCCGGTTCCGGTGGCGATGAACACGGCGCGCCGGTTGGCCGCGAGCGTGGCCAGCCAATCGAAGGCGCCGCCATCGATCAGCGGAACCTCGGAACCGTCCGGTGCGGTGACCCAGATCTGATACCGGAGCCCAGCCGAGTAGTAGGCGTGTTCCAGCGGCTTCCGGCAGGTGGTGATCGCCAGCGATTCCTGGATGCGATCGCCGAGCGCTTGCCGCTCGGATGTGGTGAGGATCTCGACTCGCCGGGCCCCGAACGCATACCCATGCTGCTCCAGCCGATCGAGCGCGCGAAGCATGGTGCGGATGTGCATCAGGAAGGTCTGCACCGTGAACGCGTGGTCCTTGGCTTCCCTCCCGCCGCTGGCCAGCACGAAGATGCGGAAGTGTTGCGAATACCCCGGCAGCCTGGGGGCGGGTTGCGCGCGGACCACCCGCTGACTGGTCGCGAGATGCACCGGCGACTCGTGATCGGCGCGAAGCCGGCGCGCGCACTCGAGCGCGAGGACGTTGGTCGGATCCGAGACGACCTCGGTCATGCGCAGCGCCGACAGCACTCTGTTCTGCCCGGTCTGCGCGACCGCCGAGCTGACGCCGAGCGGCGCGACCGGTGACAGCTCGAGCGCCTCGAATTCGTCCGCGGCATCGAGCAGGTGCCCGTCGACCGCGTGGCTCGTGCGCAGATCGATGACCGCCGGCGAGCAGAACCGGTCGCGCAGATATTGCGCCAGGACGTCCGCCGGCGCGCGGCTCCCGGCGCGGCGCCGCATGACCTCGAGCAGCACCGAATGCAGATCGGCGCCTGCCAGCCCGGTCGCGAGCTGCTCGAACGCCGCCCGTCCGACCCGCTCGACGATCCAGCTGCGGTCGGTCATAGGACGGTGATCAAATGGAACCGCGATCTCACGGCTGTCGCAATCGACCGATGACCTGGCTGGTCACGGCCGCGCTGATGCTCGTCACCAGTCTGTCATCGCAGTCCAGCGCACAGCAAACGCTGCCAGACGTCGTTCCGCAAGCCCGCGCCGTGCTCGCCGCGATCGCGGCGAACGAGTTCGCGAAGGTCGAGCAACGGTTCACCCCCGAGATGATGACGGCGCTGCCCGCCGGCCGGCTGGCGGCGCTCTGGTCCGCGCTGGTGACTCAGGCCGGCGCCCTCAAACACTGCGGCACGGAACCGCGACTCGTCCGCATCGCCGACAAGCAGATGGTCATCACCACGTGCGAGTTCGAGCGGACCACGGCGGATGTCCAGTTTGCCTTCGACAGCGCTGGCAGAATCTCGGGGCTGAGGTTCCGCCCGGGCGCCAAGCCTCCCGTTCCTTACACGGTTCCGTCATACGCCAACCTTTCATCTTTCGCCGAACGCGAGATCACCATCGGATCCGAATGGGCTCTGCCAGCGACGCTGACCGTCCCGACCGGTCCCGGTCCATGGCCGGCCGTCGTCCTCGTCCACGGATCCGGTCCGAACGACCGCGACGAGACGATCCTCGCCAACAAACCATTCAAGGATCTGGCGACGGGACTGGCGTCGCGAGGCATCGCCGTGCTGCGCTACGACAAGCGCACGATGGTGCACGGCGCGAAAGCCATGGCGGTGAAGGCCCTCACTGTCAGGCAGGAAGTGATCGAGGACGTGCTGGAGGCGGTGAAGGCCCTGCGCGCCCAGCCGGGAGTCGATCCCGCGCGCGTCTTCGTGCTCGGGCACAGCCTCGGTGGGATGCTGATCCCGCGGATCGCGACCGCCGATCCCACGATCGCCGGGCTGATTGTCCTTGCTGGTCCGGCGCGTCCGCTCGAAGAGGCGATCGAAGTCCAGACGCGGTATCTGGCCATGGTGGACGGGACGATTTCGCCACAGGAGCAGGACGGCATCGCCCAGGCCGCGGCGATCGCTGCACGGGTGCGCGCACTGACAGCGGAGGACGCACAGAACGACCGCCCAATTTCCGGCGCGCCGGCGTCGTACTGGCTGGATTTGCGCGGCTACGATCCGCCGTCAGCGGCGACGCGCGTGAAATCGCCGATGCTGATCCTGCAAGGCGAACGGGACTATCAGGTGACGATGGCCGAGTTCGCGAAATGGAAGGCGGCGCTCGGCTCGCGGCGCGACGTCCGTTTCCACAGCTATCCCACGCTGAACCATCTCTTCATCGCGGGCACCGGACCGGGCTCGCCCGTCGAGTACAAGGTCCCGGGCCATGTCGCGGAGGAGGTCATCCGCGACATCGCGACGTGGATCCTCGCGAAGCGCTAGTCACGTCACGTGCGATCCGGCGAAGGGCCGGCGCGAGCGAGCAGCCTCAGAATCTCTTCCCCGTAGGCCTCCCGCCGCCAGGGGCCGAAGTCGGCGATGTGCGCCAGTTCGCCAGGTGTGCGCGGTTGACGACGGGCCAGATCCCAGAGCGCCGTGCGCGGAAGGATGACATCCGACTCAACGCCGCGCGCCCTCGCCCTGTCCTTGCGCCAGGTGTGAAGCCGATCGTACCGATCCTGCACGTCGTCGGCCTCGCGATCGGTCCGAGGTGCGAGCGGGGCCGGAGAGTGGAGTCCCTGTTGGATCGCGTCCAACACGCCATGCGCGTGGCGGCGGATTTGATCTGGCGTCATGCCGGGCAGGCCCTGCAGGTCTTCGGTCTGGCGCGGGGCGCGGCGGGCGAGCTCCAGCAGCGCCGCCTCGCCCATCACTCTGAAGGGAGGGCAATCCAGGCGCTCGGCCTGCTGTTCGCGGTACGCGAAGAGGGCCTGAAGGATGGCGGCCTGCGGGGGCGTGAGGTCGCGGGCACCTTTGACGCGCCAGAAAGCCGGGGCTGAGTCCGCGCTGTCACTGTCGCCACGCGGCAGTGCGATGCGTTCGAATTCCTCCTGCGCCTCCGGCCAGTGGCCGGACTCGGTCAACGCCTGGAGCTGTCTGTCGCGCAACGCGACCAGATAATGGGTATCAAGCCGCGCGTAGTCCAGCTGTTCGGGCATGAGAGGACGGCGTTTCCAATCGGCACGCTGATACTTCTTGTTCAGCGTCACGCCAAAGTGGGTGTCGAGAATGGCGGCGAGGCCGACCTGCGGCCAGCCGAGCGTGCGCGCCGCGTTCATGGTGTCGAAGATGTTCGTGACGGCGAAGCCGTAATCACGCCTGAGGCAGATGAGGTCGTATTCAGCGGCGTGGAACACCTTCTGCTGATCCGGATTGGCGAAGAAGGGCGCGAGCGAATTCAGATCCCTCAGCTTGATCGGATCGACGATGTAGTCGGCGGCCGGGGTGGAGAACTGGATGAGGCATACACGCTCACGGTAGGCGTGCAGGCTGTTGGATTCGGTATCGACGGCCACGACCGGATGCGATACGAGCGCCAGGACAAGCCGACCGAGGCTGTCTTCGTCCGCGACGAGAATGGGAGGCGGCAACGAATCTCTCACTTCCGCTCCTTGACCACGGTTCCGCCCTTCATGACGAACGCGACGGTCTCCAGCAGGCGCACGTCGTCGAGCGGATTGCCGGCGACGGCGATCAGATCGGCCTGCCGGCCGGCGGCGATCACGCCGAGGTCCCGGCCATGCGGGCCGAGCGCCTCCGCGGCGTGCAGCGTCGCCGATTGAATCGCCTGCACCGGCGTCATGCCGTAGCGGACCATCCATTGGAACTGCCGGGCATTGTCCCCGTGGGGGTAGACACCGGCATCCGTGCCGAACACCATCTTCACACCGGCGGCCTGAGCGCGCTTGAAGCCCTGGCGCTGGGTCTCGGCGATCTCGCGATCCTTGCGGAGATTGTCCTCGAGCACGCCGTTCTTCTTGCCTTCCGTCTGGGTGTACTCGGTGTTGTAGATATCCATCGACAGCCACGCGCCGCGGGCCTTCACCGCGCGAATGCCCTCGTCGTCGATCAGGCTGGCGTGTTCGATGGTGTCGACCCCGGCAATCGCCGCGTCGCGGATGCCCGAGGCGCCGTGGGCGTGCGCCGCCACCTTGAGGCCCTGCATGTGCGCCTCGTCTACCACCGCCTTCATCTCGTCGAGGGTCATCTGCTGCGCGCCCGGCTCGGTGTTGCGCGAGAACACGCCGCCGGTCGCGCAGATCTTGATGACCTGCGCGCCATACTTGCGCAGCCGGCGCACGCTGCGCCGGCCGTCCTCGTTCGAATCGGCGTTGAAGGGATTCTGCTCCTCCATCGACGGCGGGAAATAGGTGGAGTCGCAATGGCCGCCGGTCGCGCCGAAGCTGTAGGCCGCGCTGATGATGCGCGGACCCTGGACCTTGCCTTCCTCGATCGCCTGGCGGAGGCCGACGTCGTTCCAGGCATCGGAGCCGACGTTCCGCACCGTGGTGAAGCCGGCCTGCAGCGTTTTCATCGCGTGCGGAACCGTGAGTACCGACCAGAAGCGATCGTTGAACTGGAGGCCGGTGTAGCCGCCGTACGACGGATCGCTATCGAGGTGCACGTGCATGTCGATGAGACCGGGCAGGAGGGTCATGCCGGGCAAATCGAGGCGCCGCGCCGCGGCCGGCACCTGAACCTCGGATCGCGGTCCCGCTGCGGTGATGCGGCCATCGCTGACGATCACGATCGGCTGCTGGACGACTTTGCCCGACGTGACGTCGATCAGCCGATCGGCGCTGATCGCGATGACCTGGGCATCCACGGCGGCGGGCCAGGCGAGGGCGGACAGCAGCAGCACTGAGCAGCAAGGTTACGCATAGGTCCGTATCTCCATCATCTGATTGCCGCCGCGCTGGAATTCATAGTCAACGGTTTGCAGGGACACGACGTGTCCAGTACCGACGAGACGCTCGCAGACGGGTTCGATCCACGGCGACCGCCGTCCGTCGAGCGAGAGCAGCGGGAAGATCCGGACCTGACGCGCCACGCGGCACAGTTCGAGGACGGAAGCGGCGTGGAAGTCGGCATCCAGCCGTTCGCTGTAGAGAAACAGGAAGTGCGAGCAGAGCGCGAGATCGAACGAGGCATCGGCGAACGGCAGGCTCGGCAGCGACGCCGGCAGGTAGCGTTGCTCGGCCAGGCCCCGGTCGTAATCCTCGAGAAATTGCGTCATCGCCGCCATCCGGACGGCGCCGAGCTCGTCGACCGACGAAATCGAGCTCCACACGAACGCGTCGGCGTTCGCGCGCGTCTGCTCGAGCACTTCCAGAGACGTCGCATCGATCCGCTCACGAATCGCCGCGGCATCGAATTGATAGAGCGGATCGCACGACACGATCCGAGTACCGCGGCGTGTGCCCTCCGCGTTGAAACTCGCCGGCCCATCCGCGCAACCGAGAATCCGCAGGCGCCGCTCGGCGTCGCCCAATCCGAACATGCGCAGGTACTCGTCGTACCGAGCGGCCCCAGGGCACGATGTCGCTCAGCGTGAAGGACAGATGGGTCTCCCTGGCTCCGGATCACGTGCGGCGCGGCTTGATTCCGGCCAGAAACTCCGCCGGCGTCTCCACCTTGATGCCGTGCCGGAACGAGGCCAGGAAGTGGCGCCGGTTGTCGGTGACGATGATCTTCGCCCCCGCCGCCCGCGCGACCTCGGCGATGTGCGCGTCGTAGACACGCCCGCCGGCAATCCGGTCGCGTGCTGACGTCGCGAACAGCCCGAGTCGTTCTTCTGCCGGCAGATCGTGGACGGTGAGCCGGCCGAACACCTCCTCACGCAACAGCTCGTTCGCATCGTCTGGCGTCAGCCGGAACTCGGGAGGGAGCCGCGTGGCGACCGAGTAGAACTCGAGGCAGCAGTGCCAGGCCGTACCGGGCGACTGAATGGTCTTTTCGGCGACCGCGTGAAGGATCGACTGGGCAGGCGCGCTCTGCGGCCCGAAGTCGACGAGACCGGCGAGCAGAACACTGGTGTCCAAGAAGACGCTCAGGGCCATCGATTACGTTCGTCCTCGACGAGCCCCGCGATATCCACTGACGGGCGCGCGTGCACCTCGCTGGTCGGCCTTGCGACCAGCCGGCGCCCGACCTTGACCAGGCGGGGACCCGGCGCGATCGGCTCCAGTCGCACGCCGAATTCGTCGACCGTGATCTCGAGGATGGTGCCCGGAGTCAAGCCGGCACGATCCCGGATGCTGGCTGGGATAACCAATCGACCTGCCTTATCAATGGTCGTTCGCATGCCATTAGTCTACCAGTCAACGGGCAAGCCGAAGCCCAGAGCCGCCGAATCAGCCTGACTGTCCCTGGTGCTCGGCCTGGAGCCGGATCGCGCGGAGCATCGCACGGCGGATCAGCCCGCTCCCCGGGCGCACGACGAACCAGTAGGCCCGGAACTTCAGTCGCGCGTCCGGCGCGCACCAGACGCGGGTCTCGGTGCGGAGCTCGACCACGCCGTCGCCGCCCGGAATCACGGTGAAGTTCCAGCCCGCCAGCGCGAATACCCTGGGGCGGGACCGCCGAGAAGTGGGCGCGCGTCACTTCCGGGCGAAGCCCGCCGCGGGGTGTCCAGAACTTTCCGAGCAGACCGATCACCAGTTCCTCCGGATGCCGTTCGGCCACGACCCGAAACCCGGTGCGCTCGAAGTCGGCCAGGTGCAGGCCGCGCCGCCGATGCGCTCGTCTGGCCCGCCACTCAGCGCGGGCGGCCCGCGGCGATCGCAAGAAGGCGATGACGGCGGCGGGCACTGCTCGGACC
Source organism: uncultured Acidobacteriota bacterium (assembly GCA_963717745.1). Classification (GTDB taxonomy): domain Bacteria; phylum Acidobacteriota; class Vicinamibacteria; order Vicinamibacterales; family 2-12-FULL-66-21; genus JACCXG01. The sequence continues at coordinate 375,128 of CAVQXJ010000024.1, read as the reverse complement.
GTGAGCAGCGTGCGCGTCAGCGCGCCTCGGCCCAGATCCGCGTCACGGATGGCGGCGAAGACGATTTCCGGCGTGCGTGCACGACGATCCGATGGCGCTCGACGACGTCGTAGACCGGCATCAACTCGTCCAGGAGCACCATTTCTCCTCGGACCGCGTTGGCTTCGATCGCGGGCATGGCGCATGCGGCGATCCGGATCGCGCGGCACGGGCGTCCGCTCCGGTTCATCGATCGCGCCCTCGACTTTTTCGCGCGCTCGTGCCGCCGGCCGCTTTCGCCCGAGGCGCCGCTGGCGGTGTCGTGCTGCGGATCCGTTGCAGCAGCGTGCGAGAGGATGGAGGCGAGGCTGGGCCCGCCTGCCGACGACGGCTCCCGGCTGCAGCGGTTGCCTCGGGCTGCTCATCCCAGCCGCCTGGCCTGACGTAGTGGAACCGGACCAGATAGATGTTCTCTCCCTTGCCGTGCCGGGCGATGGCGAGCAGGTCCTGCACGGTGGCGAACCCCGACTCGCGCGCCAGGTTGTCCGTGACATCCGAGATGTCGATCGCCGTGATCGAATCCACGACAATGTGCCCGTCTTCGAAGGGATAGCGCCCACCGACCTTGACGTGAGGGCGGATCCAGACGCGGATGCTGCACGTGATCCTGCCCCGTCGAATCCCCTCACGAAGGGGCTTGCTGAACACCATGGCGAGCCCCCGTCAAACAGCGGGTTCGACGCGGCTGCCGACGCGACCGTGCGCGGCTCCTGACCACAGCACCCCGAACACCGCGCCAGCCACTGCAAATGGCAGTGAACCAATGACCAGCTCGGGAATATGCCCGGCCCAATACCACGCCCAGGCGGCTACGGTGTGCGGGTCCTCAGCGTCGCGAAATCGCCAGGCGACCGCCAGGTAAGCGGCTGGCGCGAGTCCGACACCGACAAGGACGGCCATGGTCCGGCGCAGGGGATGGACGAGAAGCCCCGAGAGCGCGAGGAAGACAGGTACGTGCAGGACTGCGGCCGTGACCGCGAACACGGCGCCAAAGGCGATCGACACGTCGAGCATGTTATGCACGACGTGGCTCGGCCGGCCGACCAGCAACTGCGAGGCTGCGACCCACGCCGCCAACAGACAGACGCAAGCCACGACAGACGTCAGCCAGGCTCGAGCCGCTCTGATCAACAACATGCCTGTCCTCGAGGGCGATCCAGCGCCTCGCCCAGCCGGCGGCCCTTGAGAGCTGCCGCCGGGCCGCAGTCGATCACTGATGCTTCAGCGCATAGTAGAGCACGTAGATCCACCCTAAAAAGCCGTGGATGATCGCCCAGAGGATCGACTTGTTGACACTCCAGGAGATCGTGATGGCGAGGGCGCTCCCGAAGCCGATGCCGGCCTTGGCAGCACTGGTCGCAGGCGCCGATGTGCTCACGCGTCCCTCCGGTGTTGGTGTTGAGGTCTCGCTCGACCTGGTTCGCGAAGCTTATTCCGAGATCAGCGCGTCGTCCCAGAGTTACTTCGTCAGGGCGGAGCCGCGCATTCGGCGGGCAGCACGGCCGGCTCCACCCGGAGTCTCGACACCTGTTGCCGACCGCGCAGGTCGTGGGCGTAGAGCCCTTCCCTTCTCCCTTGACCTGCGAGGTTTTTCATCAGCGAGCTAGAATCGGACCCCGACGCCGATGCGCACCTGGCTCACGTCGATCCGGTCACCCGCGACCAGGATCGATTGCAGCGAGTCGGATGCCACGATCCGCTTGTATCGGTAGCCGAGGTCGAGCGTGAGCGGGCCGCCGCTGACCGCGATGCCGGCACCGACGCCAAGCATCGGTTCGGTTCGATCGAGGAAGCGCAGTGCCGCGCTCACGAACGGGTCGGCGCGTCCGGCGCCGCTGAAGCCCGTGTGCATCCGCGCGAACCCGGCGGTCGCCTCGGCGTAAGGCACGACGATACGATGCCATGGCGCCTGGAAGCGCACGCCAGCCTCGCCGTACCACGCCGACAGCCGCAGATCGATCGGGGTGAAATCGATCAGGGTCCCCAGCGTCGACGGCATCACGTCGTCCAGCCGCCCCACTTCGCCGACGATGTCCATGCCGCCGGCCAGCGGCATCCGCAGGTTGCCGCCAAACGTGGTTGCCGCGGTCGTGCTGCCGAACGTATATCCACCGAACCCGCCGACCTGAGCCCGGCCCTGTGCCGACGCACTCGACGCGGTCGAAACAACGAACAGCGCCGCGACGACAGACGCCGGCAGTGCTGAGAGCTTCCGCATGATCACACTCCTGTTGCGCTGGCTCTTCTGAGAGAGCAACGGCAGTGCCACACGGTCGCCGCGCGAATGGCCGAAAAAGCGCGAAGCGCAAACGGCAGGATGGCCTCGATTGAGGACGCGGGGACGGCACAGCCGTTACCGGGGCTTGCACAGTCCCTTGGGCGTCCAGTCGGGGGCCGGACTCGTCGCCGGTTGCGCGGAGTCGTGAAGGATCAGCACCAGTGCCTGTCGTGTCTCGGACCCCGTCGCCGTGAGCTCCATCGGCGGGCCGCCAGGAACGATCACATGGCTGCCGCCGGCGCGGCCGGTCATGATGCCCTGCGGCGTTTCCAGACAGGTTTCTCCGGTGACGGTGTACCAGGCTTCAGGACCAGAGTGGCGGTGCACGGCGGACTTCATTCCCGGGCGGAACACCGCCTCCATGAACTGCGCCGTGTAGGCGGTGCCCGGCGTGATCGGCAATGGACCGATCTCGGCGACGTGCTGCCCCCGGCCGATCGCCGGCCCGCCTCGGCGATCGTGAGCCGCCACACTTTACCGAACGCCTCGACCACCGTTCCCGGCGCGCCCTTCGCCCTCTCTGCCGCCGCGCGATCGGGGAATGTCTCCAGATGCCAGAACGCGGCACGCCCGTCGATCGCGCCGACCGGCTGCGCCGCCAGAATGAAGCATCCGAACTGCTGCGTGCGTTGGCCGATCGGCACGCAGCCGGCGCCGATGCCTTGCGGCACGCCCTGGGCGGCACGCTGACAGTGCGAGCGACAGCATCGCCGCGGCAACCCCGGCCCTGGATAGCCACTGTCGCCTACTCATCACAGCTCCTCCGTCGATTGGCGTGAGTCGCCTTTGCTGGATCCCCGGTTCAGGGCTGCTTCGAGCTCGCCAAGACGAGCAACCGGAACGTCATCACGTTCGCAGTGCCATGATTCCCCGCGCAACCACAGCGGATGGTTCGGATGGCGCGGGCAAGTGGGCCAGGTGGTATCGATATAGACGTCATGAAAGTACTGCTGAACCTCCTCGACCAACCTGTCACGGTACCGGCTCAGGTCGTCGTTGAAGGACACGAGAAAGTCGGCCCTGTCCACCACGAATCCCACATACGCAGGTCCGACTGTCGCCTCTACATCACGGATCAACCGCTTGACGATGTGCTCGCGACCTGTTTCTGAAGACATGGTGGGAGCCCGCTTCGATGAGGCCGCGGTTCGCACGCCGCGCTACTCGGCGGCCGGCCCGCGGATCGAGCGGTCGATCTGCCGGATGGCGCCGAGGTGATACGCGAGGTGCGCGATGCTCGCGATGACGCCGTTCAATTCGAACGGCGTGTACTCGCGCGGCGACCGCAGCACGTCCATCCACGCCCGCACTTCCACCGCCAGCTCCTGGCGGCGCTGCGCCCATTCCTGGTCGCTGACCTCGGAGCGGCGCCAGCTGGCCGCCCAGTCGGCCGTCTCCCAGGGATTGGCCTCGCCGCGGCTCCACCGGTTCATCAGCGACAGGCCGTAGCGGAGGTGATCGACGTGGGCGGCGATGCTCGCGCCGCCGCCAGGCGCAATCCGCGACGCCGCCGGCGCCGGCAGCTTGTCGAGGGATCGAAGCAGGCCGTCGTCGTTGGCGTTGAGCATCCACGCCGCCTCCGCGGCGGGGCCATCGAGGAGCTCACCGAACAGCGTGGCAAGGGTTTGATGGATGGTCATGATCTTGTGAGTAAGCAGCGGGGTCACGCGCTCAGGAGCGCGGCGCGCCGCTTTCCATGTTGCGTCGCCTGCTCGAACGCGTGCGCCATCTGCAGCAGACTCCACTCGCCACGGTGACGGCCGACGATCTGGATTCCGACCGGCAGCCCACCGGCAGTGAACCCGGCGGGCACGGACATCGCCGGATTCGCCATGAAACTGACGTACCAGCACGACCGCATCCAGTCGATATACGTCGTCATCGGTGTTCCGGCCACCTGCGTAGGATACGGGACGTTCACGTCGAACGGCGCGACCTGCGTCACCGGCAGAACGAAGTAATCGTAACGTTCGAAGAACTGCCGGCTCTGGTCGTACATCTGGGTCTGCCGGGCAACCGCCCGCCCAATGACGGCGGCGGTCAGACGCTCGGCCTCCGCGACCTCGTATTTGATCGTGTCCTTCACCCATTCAGGGTGCTCCCGGATCAGCGGCGCATACTGCGGATGGTTGGCCGTGAACCGGAGCGCCGGGAACGCCTCGTCCACGCCGGCGAAGTCGGGCTCGGCTTCCTCGACGGTGCACCCGAGGCTCTCGAACACGCGACGGTTGGCGTCGACGACCTGACGGATTTCCGGTTCGAACGGAATGCCGCCGAGGCCCCGCCACCACGCGACCCGCACACCCTTGAAGTCGCGTTCGAGAGGGGCCCGGAACCGGCCGGCGTCCTCCGCGATCGAGAGCGGGCTGGCAGGGTCGTATCCCGCAATCGCGCTGAGGAAGAGCGCCACGTCCGCGACCGAGCGTGCCATCGGACCAGAAACGGCGAGCGGCGACCAGCTGCCCTCGGCACCCGGCACCCGCCCCGGCGACGGCCGCAGTCCGACGACGTTGCAGAATGCCGCGGGATTGCGGAGGGAGCCCCCCATGTCGCTCCCGTCCGCGATCGGGACCATGCCGCAGGCCAGCGCCACGGCGGCGCCGCCGCTGCTGCCACCGCAGGTCCTGGTGAGATCGTAGGGATTGCGCGTCGCTCCGAACACCTCATTGAAGGTCTGCGATCCGGCGCCGAGCTCCGGCGTGTTCGTCTTGGCGCAGGTGATCGCACCTGCGGCGCGGATGCGGCTCACGATGACGGCGTCCAGGGCCGGCACGTTGTCCCGGTAGAACCGCGAGCCGCGAGTCGTGCGGATGCCCGCCGTATCGACCAGATCCTTGTGCGCCACCGGCAGGCCATGGAGGATGCCGGCCGCCTCACCGCGGGCCATCGATTCGTCAGCGCGGGCCGCGCCGGCCATCGCCCGCTCCGCCACGAGGGTGACAACGGCATTGACCTTGGGGTTGACCCGCTCGATCCGCGCCAGATGGGCGGTCATCACCTCGCGCGCCGAGAGATCCTTGCGGCGCATCCTGGCGACCAGCTCGACCGCGCTGAGATCGCAGATCTCGTCGCGCGTGCTGGCCGCGCCGGGCAGTGCGTGTCGTCCATGGATGCTCCTGCACCGGCCGATCGCAATCGTTGTCAGCGAGTGGCCGAAGATTCGCTGATGACGCGCCGGTAGTAGGCGCGTGCCTGTTCGTAGGCCCGTTCAGCCTCCGCACGTTCACCGTCGGCAATCCGTCGCGAACGGGCGCGCCACAACTGGTCGACGCAGGCGAGCGCCCACTGCGCGCTGTCGCGCGACGCGCGGATCGGCTGGCCTCCGACCAGCACGTAGACGGGATTGGTGTGGAGTTGCGGAAACTGCCGTAACGCCACCCAGCTGCTGCCGTCCAGCTGAATCGAGAATTCAACCGCGTGCTCGCGGCCGTCGGCGGGCACCTCGCGGCGGGCGGCGACGCGCCCGTTGACCACCACTTCGACGAGCCGCAGCCCGCGCTCGGACGTCGAATCGGGCCGGAGCGGCTCGCGCTTGAGGACGGTGTCGCCGGCGTATCGCAAACCGCCGACGGGAATGACGGTGCCGTAGGCAGGCTCGCGCGGCGTCTCCGGCGAAAACGCCACCTTGGCTGCGACGGTGACCTTGCCGGGCGCGGCGAGCCGCAGTTCGTCGCCCGACGCCCGGCCGCCCACGGAGAAGTCGAAGGCATGCGCGTAACCGTCGCTGACGTAGCTCCGGCCGCGGGCGATCCCATCGACCCATTGCGCGTAATCAACCCGCGCCGGCTTGCCGAGCTGCACATAGCTTCGTCCCTGTCCGACGCGTGTGCCGCTCATGCAGGGAAAGTCGGTCTCGCCGCTCGCCTTCACGCGGAGGCCGCTGTTCATGAGGTGATACCACGCGTTCCACTCGCGAATGCGATCCGTGTCCATGGCGCTGATGAAGTCGACGAGGCCGTGGGCGGCGGTGACGAAGATCTCCTGCGCCCCGACGCCATTGAGCTCCGGAATCGCGAGGTTCGGCAGCCGATCGTCGGCGCGGCCGTGGCTGGCCTCCAGCTCGCGGACCGTCAACACGCCATCGCGATCGGCGTCCGACTCGCCGAACGACTCCGGCATCAAGCCCAGGTCGGCTTCCACTCGATCGAGCCTCCCGTCTTTGTTCCTGTCGAACTGCGCCAGCAGCCGTTCGGTGGCGGCGCGGGCGTCAATCTGCAAGCCGCTGCCCGAGTGCGCGTAGCCACCAATCCCGCCCTGCCCCCTGGTCCAGCGCAGCACCGGCAGCGTCCAGGTCGGCCATCCTGTGCTGCCGTTGGCCCCGGGGTAGATCTGCTCCTTGAGGTTCAGCAGGCAGACATGCCCGAGCGCCTCGGAGCCGAAGCCGCTGACCTCGATGTCGTATTTCATCAGCGTCCGCGCCTCGCTGCGCCGGTCGGCCGCCGGTGCGAAGAACTGCCGCTGATGATCGAATCCGGGTCCCCACGTCAGCACGCTGCCGACGTTGAGCCCTTCTCCCTTGACCTGGCGAAACATGTCGGCCGGGTCCACGCCCTGCGTCGGAGAGGTGTAGTGGGCACAACCCGCAGCGTGGATGTGGTGATCGCCGCTGTAGAAACCGTGCGCCGACGGATCGATCCACCGCTCCAGCCGAAGATCGAGAGTCAACGGGGGGGTGGCGTTGCCTCCTCCGGTGCTGACGCCCGGCACGATCACCGAACGCTGCAGCACGCGATATTCCGGCCCGCGGCCATAGAGCAGTGTGAACTTTCCCGGAGGCAGCCGCACCTCTTCGCCGTCCGCGCGGTAGATCTGTTTCTGGAAGAAGAGATCCGGCGCGAGCCGCTTCGGCTGCGGCGGGTAGACGTGCCCTTGATCGTCGACGAACTGCAGCCGCGCCGTCGTCGGGGTTCCGTCGGCGTCGCGCACCTTCAGCCTCACCGGGATCGCCGGCTTCACGGTGAACAACACCGGCACCTCGCCGCGGAACCCGAGGTCCTGGGTTCCCTGTCCCACGTCGAACGTGATCGTCGCCTCGCGCCGGCCGGCCTCGCTCGAGTAGATCAGTGCGATGGCATACTCGACGTCCAGGCCGCTCAGCATCGGGGTCATCGGCGGAGAGCTGAACATCTCCACGTCGAGGAAGCGGTCGCCGCGCCCGTCCACGTTCTCGTTCTCGCGGAGATGCGCCTGCTGCATCCGCTCGCCCGCCAGCCTGGTCATGCCGGCGTAGACCGGTCCCGACTGCGGGCTGCCGATGCCCAGCCGCGCCGTGCCGCGACTCTCGTTGAGGATCTTGACGATCGCCGGCGTGTAGCCCGCCTGCTGCAGCACCGCGGCCGCGGGGCCTCGTGCCACCCTGACGCGGGTCTCGGGATTGATATGGACCACGAGCAGCACGCGATCGTCGAGCAGCTGCTGGAGCCGGCCGGCATCGCGCTCCCGGGCTGCTGTGGTGACATCCCGCCGCAGCGCGGCCCCCACGGGGGCGCCGAGAACGTCGAGTGCGTCGAGCAACCGCACGATGTTGGCGCCGAGCGGCTGCGCTTCGACCACACTCCGCGCGACCGGCACGGCCGCCGCGCCACCGAGCGCCTGCGCGTGCAGAGCGGGCTCATGAGGCTGCGACGTGCAGGCCACGGTGCCGCTGGTGGCCGTGGTGGCAACCACGATCCAGGTCCACGCGAGTGGCACGCGCAACCGCATGATCACCTCATGAAGGAATACAGTCGTCGATGCCAGGGAGGATTGCCGTCAAGGATATCGCAGCGGGGCCGTAGAACGCAGGCGGCCGTGGCAGCGAACGGCGGTGTCAGAGACGCACGATCAGTGTCGGAACCACCTGGTCAACTGCCGTCCGCGATCGGACCAGGAGGCGGTGGTATCCGCGTCCCCGATCTCGTCCTGGATTCGCTGCGGAAGATGAATCTGGAGCGTCACGTTCCCCGCGGGCTCCGCCGACATCCACAGGTGGCCTCCCGAGTCGCCGATGAGGGCCACGAGCGGGCCCAGATCCATCCCGGGCTTCTCTCGGGGCTCGTCGGACGGCGCGCTCCGGCCGGTCGGCAGCTGAACCGGCAGCACCGGCCACACCGCGCCTTGAACTTCCGTGATCGTGATCAGCACGTGCGCTCCCGGACGCACTCTGGGATGGTTCGCCAGGAACTTACGGTCCACGACCACGGTCCCAAGCTGGAGCCTCACGCGCCCGCCGTTCAGCATCCGCTCGCGCGCGTAATTCGCGACATTGACGAGGATCCGCTCGACCCGCTCGGCGTCCACATCGACCTCGAAGCGATCGGTGGTCTTCGGCAGCAACAGCGTGATGTCGTCCCCAAGCACTCGCTTCAGGACCGGCGCCATGTCGCGCAGCAGCCGCGGCAGGCTGACCGGCTCGACGTTGCCAATCTGCTGCTGCCCATAGATCGCGAACTGTCTCAGGAAGCCGGCCGCGCGGCTGACGTCACCAAGCAGCAGTTCGCCCTGCTGGCGCAAGAGCGTGTCGCTCTCGAACACGGCCAGCCACTGCCGGCCACCCTGGCTGACGTCCTGCAGCAGCGTGTCGCAGGTCACCGCGACTTCCGACGCGACCCGCCCGACCGCCTCCATCCGTTGCGCTTCGCGAAGCCGCTGCTCGAGCGCGGACAGCCGGGTCAGGTCTTCGACCGCAATCACGACGGGGCCGTCCGCGGTCAGCGCGTGCATCCGAACGAAGAGACGGCGCCGATCGAGGGTCTTGAGCGTGGTTTCGACCGACTCCACCTTGCCGGTCTCCAGCGTCCGCTGGAGCAGCCACTGCACGTCGGCGGCCGACTCGAAGATGGTCGCGGCGATGTTCATCCGCTGGAGATCAGCGCTTCGATAGCCGAGCATCCTCGCCAGCGAGTGATTCACGCGGGTGACGACGCCTTCCCGCGTGCATTCGCACAGGCCGTAGGGGGCACGCTCGAACTGGCGGCGGTTGTCCTTGTGGCTCCCGTCGAGTTGCCGCTCCAGCACCGAGACGCGCTCGGCATGGCGGCGTAACGCGGCGGCGCGCGCGCGCATGGCGGCCAACTGCCGCGTCAATTCGTCAGCATCATGCGCATGCTGCCCCATGGCCGCCTGGTGCCGTGCCTCGACGTCGGCCAGGCGGGCGGTCAGCGACGCCAGCTCTGTGGCATGCTGCCGTTCCAGCGTCGCGGCCGGCGGATTCGGCCTCGGCGAGGCGTTGTTCGAGGATCCCACGCGCGTCGACTGCTTCACCGAGTCGGCTCCCCACCTCGGCACCCCGGGCAACCGCATTCGCCAGGTCGGCCTCCAGGCGCTGCTGCATCTGTCGATGGACCGCCTCGGCTTCCGCCAGCCGGATCTCGAAGGCGCTGCGCGCGGCGAGCGCTTCGGCGCCAAGCGCGACGGCTTCGATCTCACGCTGCTGCAGTTGCTCGCTCAGTCCGGCGATCTCCGTGCGCCAGTCGGCTCGCGCTTGCTCGAGCGCCAAGCCGCTCTCATTCAGATGCCGTTCGAGCGCGCCATTCTGCGACGCCGCTTCCGCCAGCCGCGCCCGAGCGTCGGCCAGGCGACCCGTGAATGCGTCGAGCTCCGTCGCGTGGCGGTGTTCGGCCGCGCGGCCGGCGGATTCGCTGTCGGCCAGCCGTCGTTCCAGCACCGCACGCGTGCTGGCTTCTTCACTGAGCCGGGTTTCGATGGCGGCGTGCCGGGTGGCCGCTTCCGCCAACGCCGCCGCGGCGCGTTGAAGCGCCTGCTGATGAAGGCCCTCGGCCTCGACCAGCCGGTTCTCGAGCGCGGTCCGGGCATCGAGCGCTCCGGCTTCCAACCCGGCAAACGCTGTCTCACGCTGCTGCAGTCGCTCGCTCAGAGCGGCGACTTCCGAACGCCAGTCCCGTCGCGCGTGTTCGAGCGCCGCAGCTGTCTCGGTCAGTTGCTGTTCGGCGGCCACATGCTGGCTCATCGCCGCTGCGTGCTGTCCCTGCACGAATTCGAGGCGGGCGGTCAACGCCGCCATCTCCGTTGCGTGCTGCCGGCCGGCGTCATGGCCCGCGAGCTCGGCGGCGATCAGACGGGACTCTATGGTCGTGCGCGCGTTGATCTCTTCCCGCAGCCGATCCTCGAGGGTCGCATACCGCTCGGCCGCTTCCGCCAGATCCCCAGCCAGGCGTTGCCGGGCCTGCTGATGAATGCCCTCGGCTTCAGCCAACGTGTTCTCGAATGCGGCACGGGCGGCGATCGTATCGGCCTCGAACGCCGCGAACGCCGTTTCGCGCTGGTGCAGCTGCTCGGTCAGCGTGGCCGCCTCCACGCGCCAGTCGTGTCGCGCTTGTTCGAGCGCCACATCGCTCTCGTTCAGCCGCTGTTCGAGCGCTTGATTGCGCGACGTCGCCGCTTCGTGCTGTCCCTGCACGATTTCGAGGCGGGCGGTCAATGCCGCCAGCTCTGTGGCGTGCTGGCGGCCGGCCGCATCCGCCGCGAGCTCGGCGGCGGTCAGACCCGACTCTACGGTCGTGCGCGCGTTGATCTCTTCGTGCAGCCGATCGTCGAGCGCCGCGTACCGGTCGGCCGCGTCCGCCAGGTCCGCCGCCAGGCGTTGCCGGGCCTGCTGATGAACGCCCTCGGCTTCAGCCAACCCCTGCTCGAGTGCGGCTCGGGCGGCGAGCGTCTCGGCCGCGACCACCTCGAACGCCCTCTCGCGCTCCTGCAGCTGCCGGGTCAGCGTGGCCACTTTCGAGCGCCAGTCGCGTCGCGCCTGCTCGAGCGCCACGGCACTCTCGTGCAGCTGACGTTCGAGTGCGGCATTCCGCGACGTCGTCGTGTCGCGCTGCGCCTGGAGATCGGCGAGACGGGTGGTCAGCGACGCCAACGCTGTCGCATGCTGCCGGTCTGCCTCGAGGCGGGCACCTTCGGCGGCGTCAAGACGCTGTTCGAGCATCACCCGCGTCGTCGTCTCTCTGGTGGCCTGGTCCTCGAATGCCGAGCATCGCTGGGCGACCACGGTGAGATCCACGGCAACGCGCTGATAGGCGGCGTCTCTCTCGGACAGCCGGTGTTCGAGCGCGGTACGCACCGCGAGTCCGTCCGCCATCGCCGTGGCCAGTTCCCGCTCGCGCAGGGCCAACCGTTCGACCGCTGCCGTGTCCGCCGCGTGACGCTCGTCGGCGGTGTGGATCGCGGCTTCCAGCTCCAGCAACCGCTGCTGGAGTGCCGTGCAGATCCTGCCGATGCGCGCCGAGGCCGCTTCGTGGCGCGCCTCCCGCTCGCCCAGCTGTGCGGTCAGCGCGGCCAACTCCAACCCGTGCTCTCGGTGATCGTCTTCCCGAGCGTGCTCGGCCGCGGCGAGCCGCTCCTCGAGGGTCGTGCGCACCGCCGTCTCTCGAACGAGATGGTCCTCGAGGATCGCGTAGCGTTCGCCGGCGGCCGCCACGTCCTCGGCCGCTCGCTGCTCCACGTGCTGACCCGCGGCTTCGGCGTCCGTCAGCCTCCGCTCGATGACGGCGCGGACGGCGGCCGCCTCGGCGACGGCCGCCGACAGCTCCGCCTCGCGCCGAACGAGCTGTTCGATCGCCGCCGTCTGCGTCTCGCCACGTTCGCCGGCACCCTGAAGGGCCGCCTCGAGGTCCACGAGGCGCTCCTGGAGCGAAGTGCAGAGCCTGGTGCTGCCTGCGAGCGCAGCGTCTTGTGCTTCACTCCGCTGTTCCGCCTCGCGGCGCCATTCCCGGATCTCCGCGAGCTGCGCCGCCAGGACTTCGCTCTTGGCCCGTTCCTCGGAGACGAGGCCGTCGAGATTGGCTTTGAAGGCGGCAGACAGGGCCTGGAGATGTTCCGGCGCCACCGCCGCAATCGGCGTCGTCATGCCGAGGCTGCGGACGTCCGCTAGAAAGGCTTCGAACTCCGGATTCTCGGTCCCGCAATCGGCGAATATCCCGGCCGCGTCGCCATTGTCGTGAAGCCAGCCAAGCGCGGCTTCAGTGTCCCGGGCCCAGCTCATCCGCGAATTCGGCGCGAGGCGGCGCAGCGCGGTGGCCGCGACCTGGGCAGCGGAGCGTTCGTGTGCAATGTAGAGAATTTTCATGCAATCGCCGCGCGGAGCAGTCCCCTGTCTCCTATCGGTCACAACTGCGCATTTGTGCACGGGCTGCCTGAGAAAAATTGACGAGGGCAGGCATCCCAATCGATTGAAGTGCCACCTCAGCAAGTGGCGACGACGATGGGAGTAGCGCGTCAGCTCCGGTGGTGCGGCTTGGGGCGACTCCATAATGAGTCACGTGGCGCCGCCTCTCCCCATCAGCCCCTGGATTCCGGAGATCCTCGCACGGGTCCGCGAGCGCCGAGCGGTCGTGGTCACCGCGGCGCCGGGCACCGGCAAGACGACCCAGGTGCCGCCGGCGCTCGCGGCCGACGGTCCGGTGATCCTGCTGCAGCCGCGGCGCGTGGCGGCGCGCAGTATCGCCGCGCGCATCGCCGCCGAACAGGGCTGGACGCTCGGGCGTGAAGTCGGATGGCACGTGCGCTTCGAGCGAAGGTTCGCCCGCGACAGCCGGTTGATCGTCGCCACCGAGGGGATCCTCACCGCGCGGCTCCAGCAGGATCCCCTCCTCTCCGCCTTCCGCACCATCGTCCTCGACGAATTCCACGAACGCAGCATTCACGCCGACCTGGGCATCGCTCTCGCCAGGCAGGCGTGGCTCGCGCGAGACGATCTGCAGCTGGTCGTGATGTCGGCCACGCTCGACACCACGCGAGTGGCGGCGTGGCTCGGCGACTGTCCGGTTGTCGCCGTACCCGGCGAGATCTTCCCGCTGCAGATCCTCTACCGGCCGGATACAGACCATCGCCAGCGGCGTCGCCGAGGCGCTCGCCGTCACCCCGGGTCAGGTGCTGTGTTTCCTCGCCGGCGCACCGGAGATTGCGCGGGCGCTGCCGGAGGTCACGCGAGCGTCGCCTGGCGTGGACGTCGTCCCGCTCCATGGCGCGCTGCCGGCGTCAGAACAAGACGCGGCGATCGCCGCCACGAACCGGCGGCGGATCATCCTCTCGACCAACATCGCCGAGACCTCGCTCACCGTCCCGGGCGTGCGCGCGGTCGTGGACAGCGGCTTCCACAAAGTGGCCCGCTACGATTCCGGACCGCGCGATCGACAGCCTGGAGACCCAGAGAATTGCCACTGACTCCGCGGATCAACGCGCGGGGCGCGCCGCTCGCGTCGGGCCAGGAGTGGCCTTGCGGCTCTGGGATCAGAGCGTCAGGCTGCAGCCGCATCGGCAGCCGGAGATCCACCGGATTGATCTATCCGGCCCGCTGCTCGACATCTTCGCTTGGGGCGGCGATCCACGGACTTTCGAGTGGTTCGAACCGCCGACAGGCGAGGCGATCGCGGCGGGTATTGAGCTCCTCGAGCGGCTGGGTGCCGTCGCGGGCGGGCAGCTGACGCAGACCGGAGCCAGGATGCACGCGCTTCCGCTGCACCCGCGCCTCGCGCGCCTGCTGCTCGAGGCGAATGGCACATGGCCCGCGGCGCTGGCGTGCGCGCTGCTCTCGGAGCGGCGGTTCGTTCCCCGGCAGACGGCGACGTCCACGAGCGATCTGCTCTCGGCGGTGGACCGCGAACGCGAACTGCCGCAGCATGTGCTGCAGACGGCGCGCGTGCTGCAGCGATCGATCGGGGTGGAGAGGGAGCCGATCAGCCTCGACGAACGCGCGTTCCGTCGAGCCGTGTTTCACGGCTATCCCGATCGGGTAGGGCGCCGGCGCCAGCCGGGCTCGCCGCGAGTCCTGCTCGCGTCTGGACACGGAGCCGTCCTGTCGGCCGAGAGCGGCGTGCGCGAGGGCGAGTTCGTGGTCGCCATCGACGTCCAGGCCGCCGTCCGCGGTGAAGGCGCCCTTGGCCGCCGGAGCCTTGGCGAAGGTGGCGAGGCGAAGATTCGAATGGCGAGCCTCGTGGAACGCGAGTGGCTGCCGGCCGTCGCGGACGGAAACGACGCACGAGTTCGATCGCGAAGCGGGAAGAGTTCGCGCGTTCAGACGCGACTACTACGGCGCGATCGTGCTGGCGGAGCATCAGCTCCCGCCGGATCCCGAGATCGCCGCCGTCCTGCTGCGCGACGCCTATATCGACCGGGGATGGACCGACGCCGACGAGCAGCTGGCGCGGCGTCTCCGCTTTGCCGGCCTCCCGTTGGAGATGACGGCGTTGCTCGCGCGCGCGACGGAAGGGCGGACCGACCTCGCCCATGTCAGTCTGGCCGCGCACCTCACATGGGACGAACAGCAGCGCCTGGATCGCACGGCGCCCCCAAGGCTGGCCGTACCGAGCGGCCGAACACACCCGCTCGAGTACCACGCCGACGGCACCGTATCGGCGTCAGTCAAGCTGCAGGAGTTGTTCGGGCTCGCCGAGACGCCGCGCATCGGTCCCCGTCAGGAGCCGGTGCTGCTCCTGCTGCTCGCGCCGAACGCCCGGCCGGTGCAGACGACACGCGACCTTCGAAGCTTCTGGGAGCGCACCTATCCCGAGGTCCGGAAAGAGCTGCGAGGGCGATACCCCAGGCATCCCTGGCCTGACGATCCGTGGAGGGCGACGGCGACGGCGCGCGCGCAGAAGCGGCGCTAGGTCGCGGGTTCGCCGGGTTCGGCTCCCTTGTAGTCAGAACGTCTGATGCGAATCCAAGCAGCTGGTTGCCTCTAGCTCGGGGGATTGTGGCGGGCCTTTAGGCCCGCCGCGAACCGCGAACCCGCGACCCCCGAACAGCGAGCCCCCGGGACCCGTGACATCATCCACCCGGTGCACACCGAGACGATGACCCGACGGGAGCTGCTCGCGCTGGCCACGCTCATCAGAGCGCCTTCGTCGGCGCCGCCGTCCTCATGCATGGCGGGCGTGGCCACCATCGACATCACGCCCGAGCCCCTCGACTCCGCTCGGGACAGGCCCGGGCTGTGGATGGCCGGCTTTGCACGGCGCACGCAGCCTGCACAGGGCACGGCGCTGCCGCTCAAGGCGAAGGCCCTCGCGCTCCAGTATGGCGACGCTCGCCCCGCGGTGCTCGTCACCACGGACCTGCTGGGACTGACCGCACGGTTGACCGATTCGGTGGCGAGCGAGGTTCGGCGGCGCACCGGCATTCCGCGCTCGCATCTCCTCTTCAATGCCAGCCACACCCACTGCGGGCCTGTGGTCGACGAGCAGTTGTCGGTGGCCTATGACCTCTCGGCCGACCAATGGCGCGAGATCCGAAGCTACACCGCAACCCTCGAGAAGCGGCTGGCCGATCTGGTCGTGAGCGCGGCGTCCACGCTGCACCGCACGGAGTTGGCCTTTGCGCGCGGCGAGGCACGCTTCGCCCGCAACCGCCGCGTGCAGTTCTCGCCTGATGGCCCGGTGGACCATTCGGTGCCGATCCTGCGTGTGAGCCAGGCGGACGGCACACTGCTCGCTGTCGTGTTCGGCTATGCGTGCCATAACACCACGCTGCAGGACAAGTTCGTCCAGTATCACGGCGATTACGCCGGCGTCGCGCAGGCGGAGCTCGAGCGCCGCCATCCAGGGGCGGCCGCCCTGTTCGTCGCCGGCTGCGGCGCCGACGCCAACCCCAACCCTCGGGGCACCCTCGAGCTCGTGGAGGCGCACGGCCGAGCGTTGGCCGACGCGGTCGATCAATCGCTCCCCTCGGCGACGCCGCTCGAGCCCGGACTGCGCGTGTCCTTTGGAACCGTGACGCTCCCCTACGAAGACGCCAGCGTACGGACGCGGTGGCGGGCCGGGTTGGACATCGAGGACGTCTACTTGCGCCGCCACGACGCGCTGATGAAGTCGATCGTGGTGCGGGCGGGGCGCCTGCCGGCGTCGCAGGCCGCACCGGTGCAGGTCTGGCAGTTCGGTCCGAGCACCACAGCGCCGGCGCGCTCCGGGCTCACGCTGATCGCGCTCGGAGGCGAGGCGGTGGTCGACTATGCCATCAGGTTCGCTCGTGAATATCCGAACCGCCGGGTGTGGTCCGCCGGCTACAGCAACGATGTGTTCGGATATCTGCCGTCACGCCGGGTTCGCGACGAAGGCGGGTACGAGGGAGCCGACGCGATGATCTACTATGGCCGCCCGGGCCCGTTCACCGCCGACGTGGAAGAACGGATCGTGCGCGGAGTGCGCCGGCTCGTCCGCTGAGCCAGGTTTCCGATCCAGGAGGAGCATCGCATGCGCAGACAGTCATCCGTCAGCCGCCGGAAATTCTTCGCGAGCGCCATCGGAGCGGCTGCGCTCGGCCGGATCGGATCGGCCGCGTCCAAGGGGCAGGCGTCACCCGCGGCGCCGGCGGTTCGCCCTGCAGCCGCGGCGCCCGCCCTGCTCGGCGGCACGCCGGTCCGACGGGGACCGTTTCCCCCCTGGCCCGTCGCCGGTTCGCGCGAAGAAGACGCGCTCGTCACGCTGGTACAACGCGGCCGATGGTTCCGCGGCGAGCAGGTTGCGGCGTTCGAATCCGCGTACGCGTCCCTGACCGGTGCCACGGGCTGCCTGGCGACCGCCAACGGCACCAGCGCGCTCATTACATCCCTGGCCGCGCTCGGCGTCGGCCCCGGAGACGAGGTGATCGTCCCGCCCTACACGTTCATCGCGACCGTCAATGCCGTGCTGCTCATGCACGCCCTGCCGGTCTTCGTCGACACCGACATCGAAACCTTCCAGATCGACGCCCGCAAAATCGAAGCGGCGATCACCCCGCGCACGCGCGCGGTGATTCCGGTGCACCTCGGCGGATCCGCCGCCGACCTCGACACGATCCTGCCGATCGCCAGTCGCCGCGGCATCCCTGTCGTCGAGGACGCCTGTCAGGCGCACCTCGCCGAATGGCGCGGACGCAAGGTCGGCAGCTACGGCAGCACCGGCTGCTTCAGTTTTCAGGCGAGCAAGAATCTCAATTCCGGCGAAGGGGGCGCGGTCATCACCAGCGACCAGGCGCTGCTGGAGACCTGCTTTCGCTTTCACAACAACAGTCGCGGCCGCGGCGGCAACGGAACCGACTTCTCCTACACCCGGACCGGCGCCAACCTGCGCCTCACCGAGTTCCAGGCCGCGTTGCTGCTGGCGCAGATGTCGCGGCTGGAAGCGCAGTCGAAGACCAGGGAGGAGAACGCGGCCTATCTCACCAAGCGTCTCGCCGAGATCCCCGGCATCACGCCGGCGCGCATGTACGACGGCTGCACGCGCAACGCCTGGCACCTCTACATGTTCCGCTACGACGCCAGCCAGTTCTCGGGGCTCTCGCGGGCGTCGTTCCTCAAGGCGCTGGCGGCGGAGGGAATTCCGGCCTCCGGCGGCTACTCACCTTTGAACACGCAGCCGTTCCTCGAGGAGGCGTTCGGCAGTCGCGGCTTCAAGGCGATCTATCCGGCGGAGACCCTCCACGTCTGGCGCGATCGCAATCGCTGCCCGCAGAACGATCGCCTGTGCTCGGAAGCGGTCTGGCTGACGCAGACGATGCTGCGCGGCCCGCGGCGCGACATGGATGACATCGCCGACGCCGTGCTGAAGGTGCGGGCGCACGCCGCGCAGCTGACTAGGACCTGATCGCGCGCCCAAACCTGCCCGAGCTGAGTGCGTCGAGCCGGCGTCAGCTGATCACCGGAACAGGTCCTCCCGCACCGGCGATCCGAATGCCGGTGAAAGCGAGACGACGCCGTTCCACATTGCCTTGGAGGCGTCCGCCAGGCGCGTCATGGCGTCCGGGGGAAACTGCGTCTTATGGCACGACAGCGACCGCCGCGCCGCTTCGAGATCCGCGGGCGTGAACGCGATCCGGGTCGTCATGTGTTTCGCCTGCGGAATCAGCAGCGGCGGCTCGCCGCGAGACGGGTTCAGCGCACGCATCGCCTCGGCGGGCACCGAAGCGTAGAACAGGCGGTCTGGCACGCCGGGCGCGCCCGTGCGTGCGAGCTGCGTGACGACGTCGCTGACCAGCCGGTGGTCCGGATGGCCCGTCCCGCCGTCGGGACCCCAGGTGATCACGGCGTCTGGACGAAGACGCTGCAACTCTTCGTGCAATCGCTGGGTCAGGCGAAAGAGCCGCACCGGTTCTTCCAGATAGGCACCCAGCCGGCCGTCCGGGAATCCAAGCATGACCGGCGGCCGGATGCCGAGCGCGTCGGCCGCGCAGCGGGCCTCGTCCGCACGCACACGCGCGAGGTCCGGTCCGGTGGCGACCGAGGTCTGCTGACCGCCGGCGGCGCCGTCGGTCGCGACGATCAGATAGACCTGCGCCCCCTCCCGCGCATACCGCGCCAACACCGGCGATACCGCGCCCTCATCGTCGGGATGCGCGAAGACGGCGACCAGCGTCTTCGCGGCACCTTGTTCTCCGCCCGCGCCGATTGATGAGGCCAGCAAAAGAGCCGTGCAAACGAGAATCCCGCGCATTCAACCTCCCGTCTTCATTCCATCGCTTGAACGGACGATGGTACCAATTCCGCCGCCGATGGCACCGCAGAGGGCGCCGATACTGGTCGCGACAAAGAGCTTGAACGGCGCGCCGGTGATGTAAACGTAGTTGGCGTAAGCGCGCAGACTGGCGAAGCCGCTTGAAGGATAGCGCGACATCAGGTTGCGCCAGTCGGGACGGGCGCTGGTGGTCTCGAGGGACAGGTTCATCCGGCCGATGACGATCGCGGTCAACACCGTGAAGGTCGCCAGCGCCACGACGGCTCCGGTCAGCCCGCCGTCAGCCGCGCGGCCGCTCCGCCGGCCCGCCGCGAATCCGGCAAGCAGCCAGGTCAGGAACATCGGGCCGTAGAACGCCAGAACCGCCGGCAGCGTGTCGTCGGCGAGCGGCGCCATCCACGCGGCCAGGACGTTCCACGCACCGAAGAACGCGCCGAGTGCGACACCAAGAAGGAGCTTCTGCTTCAGGTTTGGCAAGCGCAGCTCGTGTGCATGTTGAGTATTGTCCTGTAGCCGCCGAGCGGCATGGATCTCATGCTCTCGGACATCAATTCTCGCCGGTCGGCTGGCGCGATCCCTGGGCGTCGTCCTTCGGCCGCCGAGGCCGAGGCCATTGCCGAGCCGCGCCCGATCCCGCCACAGCTGCTGGACATCGGTTGCAGCGGCCTTGTGAGACAGAGCGCCCGGCAGTACATTGGATGCATGAACGTCCAGTTCGAATTGCCGCCTGGGCCAGCCGAAAAACTCCGTCAGGCCGCCGAACAGCTCGGAGTCTCGCCGTCAGAACTGGCCCGCGCCGCGGTCACCGACCTGCTCGCCGGGCGAGATGACGACTTCCGGCGGGCGGCTGAGCATGTTCTTCAAAAAAACGCCGAACTGTATCGCCGCCTGGCGTGATGCGATACCTCACATTAGGTGAGGTTGTCGAACTGCACCGTCGTCTGCTCGAACAGTCCGGCGGCGCGGACGGTATCCGCGACCTCGGACTGCTGGAGTCAGCGTTGGCACAACCCAGTGCCACATTTGACGGCGTCGATCTGCATCAGGGTCCCGTTGATAAAGCGGCGGCGCTGGGCTTCGCGTTGGTGGCGAATCACTCGTTCGTTGATGGCAACAAGCGGGTCGGCCATGCGGCAATGGAAGTCTTCCTCATGCTCAATGGCTACGAGATCAATGCCTCGGTCGACGAGCAAGAGCAGCTCGTGCTCGACATCGCCTCGGGCACCGCAGATCGCGCGCAGCTGAACCGCTGGCTCGC
Source organism: uncultured Acidobacteriota bacterium (assembly GCA_963717745.1). Classification (GTDB taxonomy): domain Bacteria; phylum Acidobacteriota; class Vicinamibacteria; order Vicinamibacterales; family 2-12-FULL-66-21; genus JACCXG01. The sequence goes on along the minus strand of CAVQXJ010000024.1, from coordinate 355,132 downwards.
TGCTCACGTAGTGAAAACGCGGTAGACCGCTCAGTCATTTCCCGCGATCTGGTCGAGCCGCAGCTGACTACTCCAGCGAAGCGAGATCACGGCAGCCCGCAAAAAACACTAGGTTGATTCTGGAAGCACGGCAGGCCGTCGCCATACGGTCGACCGAGAGCGCCTTAGTCCGGAGTCCGGCTGGAGAGCAGTCGCCTGGATCTGGGTAGTCGCCCGGAAGCAGATGAACGCCACCGGTCGATTCGACTCCATGGCCCGTGCAGTAGATCACCGCGGCGTCATGCGTGCGCGTCAGGCGGCCGAAGGTGGCAAGTGCGGCCAGGAGCGTGGCCCGCGAGGGCGCGATACCCTGCGTGACGGAGAAGCCGTTCGCAGCCAGCATCGCCGAGATGCGCCGTTCGTCGTTCGCGGCGCCCTCGAGTGACCGCAGTCCAGCCTCCGCGTAGTGGGACACGATCAGCACCAGGGCGCATCGGCTTTCTTTGCGCGAGCCTGGGGACAGCCGAAAGCTCCAACCCTGCTGCTCGGGCCAGTTCATCCACTCAGGTATCTGCTGGCGATTGCTGGCAGCGATCGTCAGTGCTTTCAGCCGCCGGGGAAACTGGCGCAAGGAGATCGGTCCCTCGCTGGTCACTTGAATCAGCGCGGTCGCGAACGGGTTGCCACCGAAGAGATCCTGATCGATCGTCCTGCCGCCAGGACCCGTGGCAAAAACGATGGCCGGAGGGTTGTGTCGACCCATATCGAGTTGACGCGGTCGGAAGACCGCCGAACTGTATCACCGCCTGCTCGAACGCTTCGGCGCTCAGGGAGGACTGGCGCCGCTGCCTGAACGGCCGCTGACCGCGAGAACGGCCGCGAGCAGCAGCGCGCCGAAAAGCACGGCGCCGACCGCCCACCACCAGAAGAACGCGGAGAATGCGGACGCGATCAGCAGGCCGAGTCCAAAGCCGCCAGCGAAGACGGCTGCCCCGGCGGGGCCTGGAGCGTCGTGCGCGAGCCGGCGTAATCCCGCACGGCGGCGCCACAGTCCGGCATAGAGGGACCCGGTGCCGACCAGCAGGGGAATCAAGGCGACGCTATCCAGCACCGACAGCGCGTGCCCTGGGCTGATCGGCAGGAGGATCGGCCCCTCGATACCGGCGGGTGCGGCGAGCAGGGCGATGCCGATCGCCACCATGGTCAGCGCGGCGCCTGGCCAGGGAAATGGACTCACGGATTGAGTTATTGAGAAAGCGGAACCATCGCGTCGGCCACCGCCCTATGACCCTCGAGGATCCGACGTTCGGCGGCCCGGTTGGGCTCGAGACTCTCGACTCCCGGCTCGTGCGTGCCACCGAGCAAGATGCCGTCGCGCCGCGGGAACATGTAGAGGTTCTCGTCGGTGAGCCACACGTAGTCGACCTCCGGTTGCGGCGGCAGCACGGACAGTTGTCCCTTCACCGGCGTCAGCTCTCTGTCATCGAACAGCTCGCGAGCGCCAAGACCGGTGCAATTCACCACGATCCGCTCCGGCAGCGCGGCGACGTCGGCTGGTGACGCGAACGACTGGATTCGCACCCGACCGCCGGCGAGCCGGAAGTCACGCAACAGCGCCTCGAGATACACCGCCGACTCGATGAACAGCATGCGGTCGACGACGACATGCGGCGCGCCGAACGGATGCTCTCCGGGGCGCAGCGCTCGCGATTCCGGGAACAGATCCCGGAGCATCGCGATATCCCAGGAATCCACCGCCGGAGCGCGGCTCAGAAAGTACTGCGGCCGCCAGCACACTCCATAGTCATCGCCGATGAGTTCCTGGAAATAACGGTGTGAAAACCGCGCGGCGCTCTCGAACTGCGCGTCGAAGGCGGCGGTGCGGCGTGCCTCGTCGACGATGAGATGCGGATACCAGAGCGCACCGGCTACGTTCGAGGTCGTCTCGGGCGGCAGCGCACGCGCATGAATCGTGACCTCGAATCCGCGGGTTTGAAGCAGGCGAGCAGTGGCGAGGCCGACCGCGCCGCACCCGATGACCGCGACCGGCCCGGCGCGTCCGCTTTCCGCGATCCGGTCGAGGGCAAGTCGGGCCGTCCCCCACGACAGCGTCACGCCGCAACCGCCGTGGCCGTAGTTGTGCACGAGGAGCGTATCGCCGAGCGGCTCCGCCTCGACCCGGAACCCCGAGCGGCGAAACGGCCGAAGACCCACGATGGTGCGAACCACGCGCTCAGGCGAGACCAGGATACGCGCCAGCCGGCGGCGCGTGTCGTTTCCAGGGTCCTGGTCCGTCACTGGCGGGGCTTCTTGCCAAGAGCCGCCATAAAGCCATGAATCTCGCGCAAGATGTCAGGCTCGCGGGTGATGAAGACGTAGTGGCCAGCGTTCGGAAAGTACACGACCCGTGCGTCGGGCACATGGCGTTTGAGCTTGTCCGTCCAGCGGCTGAACACGATCCGGCTTCTCGCCATGAACCGATCGATCGCCAGACGCTCTTCGTCGGTCTGCGGCCGGTAGGCCGTGCCGCTCAGGGTCTCCTCGGTGGTCATCGCCCCATTCATCAGCGCCAGGACCGGCACCCGGATGCTGGAATAGTCCCGTCTGAAAACCTGCGCCTGGCCGATCGCCCGGCTCACCCACCCGGGCGTCTTGAAGGCTCCCACACGGCCATCGATTGACTCGAAGCCCTGGCGCAACTCGGGCTCGGGCAGTGCAAAGCCCAATTCGCAGGCCAGCGACAGCCGGTAAGCCGCAAACGTGCTGCGGTCCGCCGGCGCGCATGTCTTTGCGGGCTGGAGCCCTGGCGGAAGCTTCTGCTGAAGCTCCGCCCATTCCTTGTCTGCGGGCGGGTCGTCCTCCAGATCGCCGAGCGCGTCCAGATAGATCAGGCCGGAAATCCGGTCTGAGTGCTGGCGCCCGATCGTCGTCAACTCGCCACCGGCCATCGAGTGTCCAACCAATACCGGCCGAACGATCCGCTCCTTCTCAATCGCCTGGAATACGTCGTCTGCGAGCCGCTGGTCGTCGTAGCCGGACGGTGGACGGCTGGACATGCCGTAGCCGCGACGGGTCACGGCATATACGTGGCAGCAGTCCAGCAGCTTTGGCGCGAGCTCGTCGAACACATGCGCGGTGTTGCCCGATCCCGCGAGCAGCATCAGTGGCGGTCCAGACCCGCCCCAGTCGAGCACCTCGAGCGTGACGCCCTGATCGACCGTCACGTATCGGACCTCGTGCTTCGACGGATCCGGCGACGCCGCTGGTGGGCTCTGTGGTCCAGCCGCAAATGCGAGCAGCCCCGGGGTCGCGACCCACAGCACTGCCCAGACCGCGTGGTGGCGACTGTGCCCCTCCGTTCCGCTACGGCGTTCTCGTGTCATGCGCGAAGCCTCCGGTTCCGTCAGGCGATTGGAGCCGGTGCCCCCGGGCGCCGGTGAAGTAGCGAGGCTAGGCCCTCGGGGACGGCGGCTTCGACCACGAGCTCGTCAGTCTAAGGCCGTACGAACAGGATGTAGTCGGTCGCGGCCGGCGTCCCCCCGCCCTGCCGCGTGAGGAGCGCAACCTGGCCACGATGGTAGCTCCCGTGCAGCGCAACATGCGTGAGGATGTCGGCAACGGTGTTCCGGAACGTATGGCCGGCGCTGGTTCGGTACTCGACCTCGCGCGCGAGCGTGTCGGCGTCGGCCTTCGCGATGGCGCGCAACCCTTCCAGCGTCTCCTTCGCCAGCGCGGCGGCCTCCTCGAGTGACAGGTCCGGCCACACCGGGTGCACCGGGAGCCGGCCTTCAAGGCGCGCGAGCCAGACATGTTCGGCAGCGGCCACATGCGAGTAGAGCCGAGTCGCCTGGGTGCGCTCCGCTCGGTCGTCGTCGATGCCCGCAATTTCAGCCTGGACCTGCGAGTCGGCCCAAGCCACGTGTTCCAGGAGCTTCGGGAGCATGTTCATCGCCAGCGCATCTTCACCTTCGCCCCGTGCTCACAACGGGTTCCGGTGAGTCCGGACACCGGCACATCAGGCTGGCGTCGGGCGGCGCTTGCAACCGACCAGCAGCGCCAACTCCCGCCACTTCCAGTAGCAGTCGACATCGGCGAAGCCGATCTCACGCAACCACTCGAGCTGCGTCTGGACGTCGAGGAGTTTGTTGGAGGGGTCCTCGTCTTCCGGTGCGATACGCATCGCTTCGAGAAACCGGGCGTGGCCGTAATCCGAGGCCGATGCGATGTGCTCCAGGTTACAGAACACACCGCCGTCGTCGAGAGTTTCCCAGATCTCCGAATACAGCTCTCGCTTCCGTTCGTGAATCAGGTGGTGAATTGCAAAGCTCGACACTACCACGTCGAAGGTTCCCAGCGGCGGCAGCGGCTCGCTCAAATCGTGCTGGACGATCTCGACCCTCGGCGATCCGCCGAACCGCGCCCGCAGGCGGTCCAGCATGTGGGGTGAGAAATCCAGCGCCACACCGCGGGCGGCCGGCCGGGCCCGCAGGACGAGATCGAGCAGCCGGCCGTCTCCAGAGCCCAGATCGAGCACTCGCGCGGCCCCGCCCGGCAGCTCGTCGAGCAAGGCAGCCTCGCCGGCCGATCGATGCGGCACCTGGTCGGCCCGCTCGAGATATGCGCCGGCGTGTCCGGCTGACTGCCATTCGTTCATGGTCGGATAGGCTGCACGGCTCGTTCGAGCATCCGCTGCCTTCTCATTGGCGCAGTTCACCGGTCAGCACCACTGGCGCGCCGCGGGTGATCAGGATCGTGTGTTCGTAATGGGCGGACAGGCTGCCATCCCGGGTTCGCAGCGTCCATCCATCGCGATCCTGAACCACGCGCGCGGAGCCGGCGCTGATCATCGGCTCGATCGTCATCACCAGACCTTCGGTGAGGATGTCACGCTGAAAGCGGTCGTACTCGTTCGGCACCGACGGCGGCTCGTGAATGGTCCGTCCCACTCCGTGCCCGGCGAGTCCGGCGACGACGGTGAAGCCGCGGCGCCGCACCTCTCGCTCGACCGCACGGCCGATTTCGTTGACCTTTGCTCCGGCTCGCGCGACGTGCAGCCCCGCGCCAAACGCCGCGCTCGCACAGGCCGCCAGTTCGTACGCCTGGCTCGACCCCGGCTCGGCCACGACCGTGCGAGCCGCGTCCGCCACGTAGCCGTCCTTTTCGACTGTCACGTCAATCTTGACCAGATCGCCGGCCGCAATCACCCGCGCGCCGGGAATCCCGTGCACGACTTCGTCGTTGATGCTGATCAGCACGGTGCCCGGAAAACCGTAGACCAGCGCCGGCGCCGATCGCGCGCCGTGTGCGGCCATCAGCTTCGCCGCGGCAGCGTCGAGCTCGCCGGTGGCCACGCCCGGCCGCACCTGCCGGACCAGTGCGTCGAGGGTCAGACGGACCACCTGCGACACGGCCCTCATGCCAGCCAGATCGGCTGGAGACTCTATCGACATGCCCGTATCTTCTCTCAGGATGACGCCAGGACAAGGTGGGTGCGGAACATCGAAGGCAATCCCGCCGCGTCAGGCGACTCGACCGGCAAGGCCAAGTTCCTGGAGCCGCGTCTCCAGCTCCTCAATCGAGCGCCACGGCCGAATCTCGGAATTCCGGCGTTCGTCTGGTGGATTCTGCTCGAGCTGATCGGACCACCCTCCGCATCCGGCCAGCGGCAGGAGCGGACGACGATGCAGCCAGGCCAGGCACACTTCGGAGATGGTTCCCGCCCGCCCACCGATCACGATACAGGCATCGCCGGCGAGAGCCATCAGCAGGTTGCGGGCGTCACCCATACCGCAGGGGATGAGGACGCTGCAGGGCCAATTCTCGAGATTGATGTCGTCCGAGGGCACGATGCTGACCACCAGCCCGCCGGAGGCGAGCGCTCGCTCGGCAGCCACTCGCGTGGCCGGGCTTCCGCAGCCGCTGATCACCGTGATGCCAAGCCTCGCCAGGAGCTCACCCGCGGCGCCAGCCAACTCGTAGGCCGGCGATCCGGGTTCTGCACTTCCAAGGACACACACTTGTCCGGCTCTCGTGACCACTACCACACCTTGCTGGGGCTCTTGATCTCTCCGGCCAGGGCCGCGTTCCGAACATCGCCGATGGCCGCCAGGCCACCCGGCGCGGTACCGCCCCACTCGAAACGGGTCTCGGCCGGCGTCCAGTGAAACAGGGTCGCATGCCACGTGTGGGCGTAGCCGCCGCGCTCGTAGTAGACGAGACAGTGATCGGTCGAGCACCCCGCCGCGACCAGCCGACGGATCGGCAGCTTGGGGTTGACGATCACGTCGGTGGCCTGAAACGCTGCTCCAGGCTCGGCGATGTCGAGCGACGGACTGCCGAACAGCGTCTGCAGCGCTTCACGAACGCCGAGCGGCAATCCTCTGACGGACGTGACAATCCCGAAACGCTCATCCTTGAAATGGGCCCGCAGCGCGGCGGGTAGTGCTGGCGGGGACGCTGCCTGGTCACCAGGAGCCACCGCCATCCCGAGGCTCACCCCGACCCGTTCGCTGCCTTCCTGATAATCGGCGGGCCGGCAGTCCGGCTCAACGTCGTACCCGAGATACCAATAGGCATGCCAAAGCCGTCTGGTTCTCAGCGGGACGCCTGACCACAGGGTCAGGTGCAGACCCTCCGAGGACGTGCAACTGCGGATTCGCGCTTCCCGGATCCCCTCGCTGAGCCGCAGCCGGATCTCGCCTCCAACGACGCGCACGGCAGGCCGTCCCGGCACCGCGACGCCGAGCCCCGGCCGCGGCGGCAGTTCAAATCCGGTCTCCGTTGCGAGCAGATGGTACGGCCCTGAGGTGGCCCGCTGGGTCATGACCGGACACTCGCTCGCGGTCCGTACTGTGATGAGGCGATAGAGCCGCTGCCGGTCGACGACCGTGACCAGCGTCACCGGAGACCCGGTATCGAGTGCCGGGCCGGGCAGGGCCAGGCAGTACTCTGACGAGTCCCCGGCGGCGATCCCGACTCTGAGCCCGGTTTGGGCGGCCGCTCTCTGGCCGGCCGCCACCAACGCGAGGAGAAGAACAACGACCCTGGTCATGAATGATCACTGCACGTGGAGTTCGATTCCTCCCACGCCCGACGCGACCGCGTTGTACAGGGCGGCGCCGATCAGCGAAAAGACGAAACCGAGCACACCATAGAAAATCGGCAGGACGACAATGGCTGCGACGCCAAACAGCGCCCCGGTCATCCCGCCGGCCTCGTCGCGAGGAATCAGCGCGCCGCCGACGATCGAGATCAGGCTCACGATAGCGCCGAAGAACAGGCCCATGAGCACGTAGAGTGCGCCCATCAGCTTCGCGAACGAGAGAGGTCCCACTCGTCTGATGATCATCACTACCTCACAATTTCCGAAGGGACTGAACGTGCCGCGTGGGAATCTACCAGAGCGCTCAGAACAGCCTCGCACTGTTCGGCGGCCACCAGCGCAGTTGAATCTTTCCGACAATGTACTTTTTCGGTACCGGTCCCCAATGGCGGCTGTCCGAGCTGCCGTTGCGATGATCGCCCATCACGAAGTAGTAGCCTTGCGGCACGATCTCTGGCCCGAAGTCCTCGTGGCTTCGGTACTCGGGCGGTACGAACTCGTCCAGGAGCGCCACGCCGTTGACGTAGACCCTGCCGCTGGTGATTCGCACCTGATCACCTTCACGGGCAATGACCCGCTTGACGAACGACTTCTCCGGATTGATCGGGTAGTACAGCATGACGATGTCGCCAGGACGAGGTTCGCTGAAGCGGTAGATCCACTTGTTCACGACCAGTCGATCGTGGTCGGCGAGCGTGGGCTCCATGCTCAAGCCGTCGACCCGGGCGATCTGCCCCACGAACGTCAGGAGCAGCGTCGCGTAGACGGCCGCCGATGCCAGGGTCTTGAACCAGTCGACGATCGCGTCCGCCCTGGCTGCGAATCGATGTGGCGGCTTCGGAATGGAAGCGTTCGCGGTCTGGGATTCACCCGGAAGAGGATCGAAGGCCATGCATACCTCGCTGACAACGCTACCGATTCTACTCGTCTGTCCCGCTGCTGGCGTGTCGAGCTGTGCAAACTTACCAGGACCTGTCCGGGCTCTCGATCTTCCCGGACAGGACGGCGTGACGAACGTCGTCGACTGCCGCCAGACCTCCTGGCGCCGCACCCCCCCACTCGAAACGAGTCGCGTCCGGTGCCCAGCGAAAAAGGGCCACGCGCCACGTGTGAGCGCGGCCCCCCCGCTCGTAGTAGACGAGGCAGTGATCGGCCGAGCACCCCGCCGCGATCAGCCGGCGGCTCGGCCGGTTGGGACTGGCAGCGGCGGCGGTGGCCTGAAACTCCGCTTCGGGTTCGGCGATGTCGAGCGACGGGCCACCGAACAGTTCCTGCAGCGCGTCGCGGACGCCGTGCGGCAGTCCCCACATGGAGGTGACAATCTCGAAACGCTCATCCTCCAGGTGGCCCCGCAGCGTTCCGGACAGCGGCTGCGGGGACCCCGCCTGGTTGCAGCCAGTCGCGCCCAACGAAAGGCTTACGCCGACAGCACAAAGCAGCAGCCTGGACCCTTGTGACCTGCTCAGTCGTCCGATGCACCTATGCACCACGGGTACACGGCCGCCCCTTGGAGGAGGCTCATGTGATGCTGGCAATTGCCACCACCTGGAGAACGAAGGAACTGAATGGGACCGTGACGGCCGGCGACCGGCGCGCGAGGTACGCACGAAGCGGCGTAAGGAATAGAACGCGGAACGGCGTTGCTACTCCAGGCTCTCCCCCCGGGCCCACCGGGCCAGGAACTTCGCAATGTCCTCGCCGATGCTCCGCGAGTCGCTCATCAGCTTGCCCAGCGAGTCGCCGCCGCCGAGCACCTGCAGCGTCGCATGTCGGCGACCTCTGACCAGTCGTGAAGCGGACCGTCGCGCTACGCGTTCGGGACGGCTGCTTCGATCACCAGCTCGTCGGTGTCGCGAGCGAAGGCACGATCGTCGAACCCGCCCGAGATGTGGATGTCGATGAAACCGCTCGCCGCGAGCAATCGCTGCAGATCCGGAGGATACAGATAGGCGAGCTCGAGGCGATGGAGGAATGTCTTCGTCAGGACGCCATGCGCGTCGTGCTGGTCGTATCGGTGCTGGGAATGCACGACCTGCCGGACCGTGTCGAAACGGTTGGCCTCCGAGCGGACGACAAATCCTCCGGCAGGCTGCTGATAGGTCCCTGCCCACCGCCAGACGCCCTCGAGCGGCCCGGTGTGCCGCGCCATGATTTCGAGCGATGGGTGAAACAAGTTGAGCGCGAAGCGGCCACCGGGACGGAGATGGTGGCGCACACGGGCGAGGCACGCGAGCCGGTCTTCTTCGGTGAGATTGTGCAGAAAGGCGCGGAACGGCGCGATGATCAGCGCGAAGCGCTCCGGAAGTTCGAAGCTCCGCATATCGCCGCGGACCAGGCTGATGCGATCGCGAACGTCCGCCGCGCAGGCCTGCCGTTTGCGCTCGAGCGCGGCCAGCATCTCGTCGCTGGCCTCGAGCGCGTGAATGGGAACGCCGGCACGGGCGACCGCCAGCGTGACACGGCCGGTTCCAGCGCCCAGCTCGAGCACCGGCCCCCCGCTGTCTTGCGCCTTGCGGCAATACCACTCCACATCGCCCTGAAGTGTCGCCGGCGTCACGACGTCGTAGAGATCTGGATCGTATGTCACCGGTTCTCGCACCACAGCATCGCATACATCGCCCGCTTGCCGACGCCGCGACCGACGTGAGGTGGTCCCTCTCGGGATCCTCTGCAGCGCCGTTGGCGTCACGTATGGCGCCGTTCACCACATTGCCGATCCGGTGCGGCGGTGTCCCATAGAATTTGCGCATGCATATCACCCTGCTCTTCTCGATCTGTTGTGCGCTGACGTCAGCCGTCCAGGGACGCGCCCAGGAGCCGGCGATGCCGCCAGCCAACGCCGCCGTGAAGTTCGGCTTCGAAGAAGTGAGCGGCTGGCTGGCGGCATCCGCGGCGCTGGTGCCGGCGGAGAAGTACACCTACAAGCCGGTCGGCACCGTGCGCTCGTTCGGCGAGCTGATGGCGCACGCCGCCGACGGCATGAACTGGTACTGCGGCAGCGCCAAGGCGGCCAAGGACCTCCAGTGGAGCGATGCCGTGGAAAAGGGCGGGACCGACAAAGCCAAGGTGGTGGCCGCGCTGAAGCGGGCGACCGCGGCTTGCACCGCCGCGTATGCCTCACCGGCGGCGCGAATCGATCGGCTCATGGGAAACCTGACCCACTCGAACCTGCATTACGGCAACGCGATCGTCTATCTCCGCATGCTCGGCTTGAAGCCGCCGTCTTCCTAGCGGACCCGTCACCGATCGCCCGCAGAGTGCTCACGGTAGATCCTGGCGACAGGCTTCGAATAGTGCAAATACGGCAGCCAGATGAGCGCGAACAGAACCAGACGACCCGTGCCGGAACTGTCGCGACCCGCGGCTTCGGTTGACACCGCGACCACGATGCCGCTGGCGATCCAGACGAGCATCAGCCCCTTGGCGTGCCTCAACGCTCTCGGCTCGCGCCGCTTCAGGAGCCGCAAACAGGAGGCGCCGTAAGCCGCGACGGTCGCGATCACCAATCCGTAGAGGCGTTCGAACGAGTCTTCCCCTGCGAGCACGAGCAGCAGGCCGAAAACCAGGCCAGTGACGACATTCACCGCCACGGTCACCATGAACAGCAGCAGCCAACCCGGGACAGGCTCTTGCCCTTCAGGATCATCCGGAGCAATGGTGGGCCAGTTCACGTACGGCCCTGCAGCCAGTCGGGCATGCCCGATTTGTGCGCCGTGTCTGGCTGGGCTCCGCGACGTCCGCCGCTACTCAGCATCGCCAGAGGCAGGCAAGTCAGGGAGTGCGGAGGCGAGAACTTCTCGCGCCCGATCAAGGTCAGAGGCGCGGACAAGCACTCGAACTCCACCAAGAGCCGCCGCCAGCTCCGGACGGCTGCCCAGAGTGTACGCATCCGGCAGAAATGCCTCGATGCCATCGCCCTCCAGGACCGAGACCACGAGATGCGCTTCGTGCAGCCAGTTGCAGTTCTGCACCTGTACCCAATCGTCTTCCACGCGCATCACCTCGCCACGGCTGTGTGGATCGATCTCGAGAAGCGGCCGCCCAGATTGCCCGAGTTCCAATCCTGCGCCAGCTAGCCGCACCGTTCGACCAGCCCAACAGCTTCGACCGTACCGACGCTGAACGTCGTCACACGTCTCCAGATCGTAGCTCCGCTGCCTGGCGCCGGCCACAATCGATCACGGCGGCGGACCAGCCGCGTCGGTCCGGCCCATCGATCCGAGGACTCGTCCCATAGTCAGCCGTGACCGAACGTTTCCCGGGTAGACTCCGTCGCCATGCGATGGCTGGTTGCTCCTGCGGCTGCAGTCCTGATGTGTCCGCTGTTGATGCCGATGTCAGCCGGTCAGCCCGACCCGGCCGGCCCGCCGGAGCCGGCCGCACATCTGTTCTACCACCGCAGCTTGAAGCAGCTGGTGATGCTGGTCGAATCGCGCCGGACCGGCAAGATGCAGGTCTGGGCCGACCAGAACGACCGATGGGCGCTCGTCGATGGCGAGGGCCCACCGGCCCGCGAGCTCGGTGGCGCGGCCTACGACGTTCATCGAGGCGTCATCGTACTGCACGGCGGCATGCGTCTCGCTCCGTCCGAACGAGGCATGTCGGACACGTGGGAGTGGGACGGCAAGGCGTGGCACGAGCGGGCACGAGGGGCAACTCCCCGCGATCACCATGCGATGGCCTACGACGAAGCGCGGCGGCGGACGGTTCTCGTGGGCGGTCAAGGATCGGCCGATGCGCTCGCCACCGACACGTGGGAGTGGGACGGCGATCGCTGGACGAGGATCCCCGCGTCGGTCGGCGGCGGACGGGCGCACATCGCCCTGGCCTACGACGGTGCGCGCAAACAGGTCGTGCTCTTTGGCGGTCTCGATGAGCGTTACCGCGTGCACAACGATACGTGGAGCTGGGACGGCCGCCTGTGGCACAAGCTCTCCGATGATGGGCCGCCGGCACGCTCCCACCACCGCATGGCGTTCCATCGAGGATCCGAACGGATGGTGCTCTTCGGCGGACTGGCCGACGGCCGTCCGTCGCGAGCGCTGGGCGACACCTGGCTGTGGAATGGCTCGAGCTGGACGCCGTCAGCGGCCACTGGTCCGCCGCCGCGCAGCGGACAGATGATGACCTACGACGACCGGCGAAGCGGAGTGGTGCTGGTCCGCGGCGGCTTGTACGACGGGAAACAATCGACGCGCTACGACGATCTATGGGCGTGGACCGATCGCTGGACCATGATCCGCTGACGGCCCTCCCAGAACGCGAAGGCGTCACGAATATCGAGAAGACGTGGAATGCGGTAATCTCACCGCCATGCCTGCACGCTCGCTGGAGACCGCGCTGGCCCGTGTCACGCTTGGAATGCTGGTCGTCTACATTCCCGGCGAAACATGGGCGTCGTTGCCAGACGGCCTGCTGAGCCCGTACTACATCGTCGACGCGATTGCGATGGTGCTGCTGCTGTTCGGCGCCCTGCACTCGCTGCGCGCACGGCCGCGACCAGCGCCCGGCATGCTGTGCGGCGCGTACGGGTGGACGGCCGCCAATGGCTGGCGGGCGACGTTCGACCGATGGGCGCACCTTGCCGACGGAGGCACGCTCGATTACGGCAGAGAGGAGCTCGCCGTCGTCGCGTGCGCCACGGCGGTGGCCGTCGGCTGCTTTGCGCTCTCGATCTACCTGGTCATCAAATCCGCACCGGAGGGATCGCCCGTTGGAACACCTCGTTAGCGACTTCTCAGCTCGGCTCGTCGAATCCAGGCCTCACGAACTGCCGCGCGTCCGGGAACGCCCGCTCGACGTCCAGCAGGAGCGCCCGCAGTCGGTTCGCGATCGCCGTGGCGTCAGGGTCCGCAGTCGTGATGGCAATGGTGGTCCAGGCGGCGATCGAACGATCCATCGAGATGAGCGCGACCTTCGCCGATCCGTTCCAGTCGTTCTGGATCGGGTCGGTTTCGATCGAGTCGCCGCAGCCTGCCTCGTCGTGACCACTGAGCGCCCGGTGCAGCTTCGCGCCTATCAAGTGGCAATCCCAGCTGGCGATTTCGAGCGCGTCACACACACAACGGTCGTGATGATTCTCGAGTGACTTTCAGGTGTTTCTTCAGGCATTGGGCGGCGAGCGTTGATATCACGACTGTGTCAGTCGTCAGGGGCGACTCGTCGATGCGCTCTTCTCGATCTTCTATCTCCCTGCCGATGGCGGCAAGTTCCTGCTCGGTCGGAGAGCAGTCCGCCAGCCGCTCGCCATATCCTGTTCGCCCCTCCGCTTCGTTGGACGGTCGAGGAGCGCCGGTGGCAAGCTCGATGGCTGCCTCGAAGTCGCCTTCGCACATCGCGAGCGCTGCCGTGACGGCGTATGCAGAGCAACGACTCGTGAAGGCGCATCGCTCGCACCACCGGTCGCAATATTCAGAGATGAAGTCGATCCGATCGCCGTCCATGTCGGGGCTCCCAGAGGCGCTGCTGTACACACTCACATTTCACCCTGTCTTCGGATCAGAGCCGAACCGCAGCACGTGTCCGTCCGGATCCATGACCTTCATCTCGCACGCCCATGGACAGTTCTCCGGCGGGTGCAGAATCGTGGCGCCGGCCGCGACGAGCTCCTCGTGCAGCCGCTCGACGTCCTCCACTCCGACCCAGGCCCAGGTACCGGGCTGCCCTTGATCCCCTTGGGAGAGGTAGATGCTCGCGCCATCCCGGCTCACGCAGGTGAAGTCATCTCCGCCCCACTCCGCATTGGTGAAGCCGAGCGTGCCGACGTAATAGTCAAGACTGCGCGCCATATTCGAGACCCTGAGGATCGGATGCGCATGTTCGAAACGGGTCCTCTCGCGGTCTGCTGAAAGTCATAGGCCATACTCGCTCCCTTCCCACGCGACAGCCTAGTCCACATACCCCATCCTTGCCTGCGGCTATGATTCGCACGACTCGTGCTCTTCGTCGAGGTCGAGGCCGACGGCGCCAGGCGCAGCGAGCTGCCGCTCACGCCGAATGCCGGATAAATTTTCCAGCCACAGGCCGCCCACGAACGTCTAATCGCCAGCGTCAGTTAGGCGGGGAGACTGTGCGCCGTCGGCAATCCGGGGAGGTGATATGTCGAGCTTTGTAGCCGATCTTCGGTATGCTGCCCGATCGTTGCAGCGGTCGCGAGGATTTTTTCTGCTCGCCGTCACCACGCTTGCGGTTGGCATCGGCTCGACGACCGCGCTGTTCACCCTGGTGGACGCCGTGCTGCTGCGCCCCCTTCCCTTCAAGGAGCCCGATCGTCTCGTCCAGATCTGGGGACGCACTGGTGACCGTACGGGCATGCGCGTTCCAGGCGTGATTCTGGAGGCGCTGCGGTCCCGCGCGAAAACACTCGCCGTGATTGGCACTCACGATCCAAGTGGCGGCGTGCTCAACACCGCCGAAGGCGCGATCGACATCCGCGGGCAGACCGTGTCGGCGAATTTCGTCGACGTGCTCGGCGTCCAGCCGCTCGTCGGTCGCGGATTCGTGCCGGAAGACGAACGGGCCGGCGCACCGGCCGTGATGCTGGCGAGCTTCTCGTTCTGGCAACAATACCTCGGTGCCGATGCGGGCGCGGTCGGTCGTACGGTGTACCTGGACGACGTCCCCTACACGGTGGTCGGGATCATGCCGCGCGAGTTCAGGACGCAGTTTGCCGACCGACGATGGGTGTTCTGGACGCCTTATGCCGGAAGCAGCTCTCGTGTGAGGGAACGGCAGCTTGGATACGAGGTGGTCGCTCGGCTCGCGCCCGGCGCCAGCGTGGATCAGGCCAGGCAGGAAATCGACGCGATTGCCTCCAGCATCGAAGTCGAGGGATGGGGACCAGCGGGACGGCGCCTGGGCCTGGTCCCGTCGCGGGATGAAGTGGTCGGCGATCGCGCCCATGCGCTGCAGTTGTTGCTGGCCGCCGTGGTCGTTGTGCTCGCCGTTGCCTGCGCCAATCTCGCGCAGTTGCTGCTGGCGCGATCGGATGCGCGGCTACGAGAATTCGCGACGCGCAAGGCGCTTGGCGCCCGTTCGAGTCGTGTGTTCCGACTGGCGCTGTTGGAAAGTCTGTTGGTGTCCCTCGCGGGCGGCGTGGCGGGCGTGGTATTCGCCTACTGGCTCGTGCCGACGTTGGTGGCTCTTGCACCGGCGGGAATTCCGCGGCTGGCCGACGCTGCGGTTGACGGTCGGGTGCTCGCCATGGCGCTGGTCACGAGCCTGCTGACCGGCTGCAGCTTTGGCGTGGCGCCAGCATTGCGATTGTCACGCCTGTCCCTGACCGAAATACTGAAACCGGTGTCGGGTCTCGCCTCGAAACAACGCGCCCGGCTCCGTTCCGCGCTGCTGGTGCTGCAGGTTGCCGCAGCCGTCACGCTCCTCGCGCTCGCTGGCCTTGTCGTGCAGACATTCCTGACGTTGTTCCCCTCATCCGCAGGCTTCGCGACGGAATCGCGGAGTGCGTTCACCTGGTACCTCACCAACCGTCAGTATCCGGATGCGTCGGACCGTCGCCGCCGCGTGAAGGACTGGATGGAGCGGTTGAACGCCGTGCCTGGAGTCGTTGCGGTGGCGACTGCTTCCGGCATGCCCTTTGGAGACGATGAATCAACCAACACCGCGGTGCGCCGTCCCGAGGAGGCGAATCCGCCTGATCAGGCCGCATTGCGAAGTGACTTCCGGGCCGTGTCGTTGGACTATTTCCAGCTGTTGCAGATCCGTCTCATTCAGGGGCGGCATTTCGCGCCAACCGATCGCGCAGAGGCTCCACGCGTCGCCCTCGTCAACCAGACGTTGGCGCGGCGGCTCGAATCGTCCGGAAACGTCGTCGGACGGTCCATTCGCGTCGGCAATGCGGCGAATTCACCGATCGTGCAGATCGTCGGCGTCATCGCCGACAGCCGATGGTGGGGGATGACGCTGGATCCCTTGAGCGAAGTGTACGTTCCGCTCGATCAGCATTCTGCGTCGTACGGCTTTCTGATTGTGCACTCCAGGCTCGGCGTCGCGGAGCTGACGGCCGCCATCAAGCAGACGTTCTATGCGGCGCTGCCAGGCGCGGCGGTACTGGCCGAGCGGCAGGCCGTTCCGCTCGACGACATGATCGCAGGATCGGTGGCTGGTCCCCGGTTCAGCGCCACGCTGATCAGCGCCTTCTCGGCCGCTGCGTTGCTACTCGCCGCGATCGGCCTGTTCGGGATGGTGGCCTATTCGGTGACGCAGCGGCGTCGAGAGCTTGGCGTTCGCGTGGCGCTGGGTGCGCAGCCCGGCGATCTGATCATGACGACAATGCGCTCGGCGATCACGCTGACAGCTATCGGCGTTGCCTCTGGTCTGGCCGCGGGTGCCTACCTCACCAGGTTCGTCAAGAGTCAGCTCTATGCAATTGAACCGCTCGACCCGCCGACGTTCATGGTGGCGGCGGCCGTAATGCTCCTGACGGCGGCGGTTGCCGCGTACCTTCCCGCCAGACGTGCGGCCCGTGCCGATCCCATGCAGTCGCTTCGGTATGAGTAGGAACCGTCTGTCGCCGCGACAGTAGAAACAGTCGCGGACCACACTCTGGGCCGCTGCCTGAGTACTGCTGTCGGGATTGGATCTCAGATCGCTGACCGAATCCCGTCATCACGGAACAAGGTGGACCTTCGCGTAAGATGCGGGGCATGAAGAGATTCGTTCTACTGCCGCTGCTGCTGATGGCCTTGACGACCGTGCAGGGAGGACAGCCTGCCCCCGCCCGACTGGAGTCGAAGGTCATCGACTGGACGACCCTGAAGCCGACGCCGACGCAAAAAGGGCACCGTCGCGACGTTTTCGACGCCCCAACCGCTGACGCTCGACAAGTTGCACGGGCACATTACCACCCTCAACCCCGGCGAGAACACCGGCCCGCTGCATCGGCACCCGCAGGAGGAGCTGGTAATCATCAAGGAAGGCACGATCGAGGTGAACATTGACGGTCGGAAGCAGGTGGTGGGCCCCGGCTCGATCGTCTTCTTCGCGGTCAACGAAAACGAGAACATGACCAATGTCGGGCAGACGCCGGCGACCTACCTGGTCCTTCAGTGGTTCACGCCGCTGACGCCGAAGAGCTGAGGACTGCCGGACTGTAGGAACCGACCTCTTGATCCCACGCTTCGTCACAAAGCGGTCCAATCGAGCTCGGCCCGCGGCTAGACTGCTCCGATGCGGACCGCTGCTGTAGTCGCGCTGATCGTCTGGTCCATCTGTGCCCCCGATATCGGATCGGTGAAGATCCCGACGCCGAGCGGCGTCCCGCTCGACGGCCGCTTCGCGGACGCCGGCCGCGGCGCGCCTGGGGTGCTGTTGTTTCCGATGTGCCGGGCCGATGCGATGAACGGATGGGCGCGATGAACTGGGTCATGTCCGCCGGTGTGGTGCCATTCACCTGCCGTGCGCCCTTTGCGTTTCGAGTGCTCGGCAAGACGGACTCGACCAACCTCCGGATGCATTGGCATCGAGGCGAGTTGATCTTCAACTGGAAGTGCTCGGTGCGGGAGCTGCGCGTGCACGATCCGGCAACGGCGGAACAGCACGGTATCCTGGGCAAGGGCTTTCTCACGACGACGGAGTGGCACGAGATCGTCTGGGAGATCTCGCGCTGGCCATCGTGGGCCGCGGCTTGAAAGGCACGACACAACGGCCTCGAACTCGATGTCATCAGCGATCACCACGAGAAAGTCGATGTCCTTGGGCTTGCTCCGATTGGTGCAAATCGACCCAATCAGGCTGATCTGACGAACGCCGGGGACCTGGATCGCCGCTCGGACGAAATCCAGCCCCGCGAAGAGCAGCTCAGGGCGACGACCGGGTTCCACAGTCGAATCATGGCGGTTGTTGGGCAGAACCGGATCGCGTCCCGGGCGTTGCCAACTCGGTCCAAACCTAGTGGCCGTTCGTGCCCCCTGTGCCTCACTGCCGAGTCGCTTGGCACCGGGAGTCTAACTCAGGCCCAGGCTGTGCAGCCTCCCGTCGAAACCGGAAGCCACGGCGAAGGCACAATAAAAAAAGGGGCGACGGCCTCTTCGACCATCGCCCCTCAAAACCGGCGGGGCTCTGAGGCCCCACCTTACGCGGAGCTGAAGCTCCGAGCTACGAACGTCGCCGATCCGAGTCCACCGGTCTCGCTGGTCCGCACGGCACCGAACCCCCGAACCCGCCTTCGCGCTCCGCGCTACGGCGCGGCAAGCCCGCGAGCCCGCGGCTGTTACTCGATCTCGTCCCGCGTAAACGCCTCTTCCGGCTCCACGAAGTACTCCATCTCCCGCTCCAGCTCCAGTTCTTCCGGCGTCGGCGGCGGCGGCGGCGGTGGTTCGTCCGCCGGGATCCGCACGTGCCGGTAGTACTCGAAGCCGGTGCCGGCCGGGATCAGCCGGCCCATCGTGACGTTCTCCTTCAGGCCGCGCAGGTGGTCGACCTTGCCGGAGATGGACGCCTCGGTGAGGACGCGGGTCGTTTCCTGGAACGAGGCCGCCGAGATGAACGAGTCGGTCGAGAGGCTCGCCTTGGTGATCCCGAGCAGCAGCGGCCGGCCGGACGCCGGACGGCCGCCGTTCATGATCACCCGCTCGTTCTCTTCCATGAACCGGAACCGGTCGACCTGCTCCTCGATCAGGAACTCGGTGTCGCCGACATCCTCGATCTTCACCCACCGCATCATCTGACGGACGATGACCTCGATGTGCTTGTCGTTGATGTTGACGCCCTGCAGCCGGTAGACCTCCTGGATCTCGTTGACGAGATACGCGTGCAGCGCCTTCTCGCCCAGGACCGACAGGATGTCGTGCGGGTTGCTCGGTCCGTCCATCAGCGGCTCGCCGGCCCGGACCCGGTCGCCTTCCTGGACGTTGACGTGCACGCCGCGCGGCAGCGAGTACTCTCTCGGATCGCCGCCGTCCTCGGGGACGATGATGATCTTGCGCTGCCCCTTGACGATGCCGCCGTGCTTGACGATGCCGTCGATCTCCGAGATGACCGCGGTTTCACGCGGCTTGCGCGCTTCGAACAGCTCGACCACGCGCGGCAGACCGCCGGTGATGTCCTTGGTCTTGGTGGTCTCGCGCGGAATCTTCGCGAGCACCTGGCCGGCATAGACCGTCTCGGCGTCCTCGATCATGAGGTGCGCGTGCGACGGCATGTGGTACTTCCGCACCATCTTCCCCGCCTTGTCGCGGATCTCGATCTGCGGCTGCTTCTTCTCGTCCGGACTGTCGACGACGATCTTCCGCGACAGGCCGGTGACCTCGTCCAGCTCCTCGTGGTACGTGAGGTCGCTGATCAGGTCCTTGTACTTCACCGTGCCGGCGTCCTCGGTGAGGATCGAGAACGTGTAGGGATCCCACTCGACGAGAATCTGCCCGGGCTCGACCGCCTGGCCGTCGCGCACCTTGAGGCGCGCACCGTAGACGATCGGGTAGCGCTCGCGGTCGCGCCCCTTGCTGTCCTGCACCACCAGCGAGCCGGTGCGGTTCATGACGATCAGCTCGCCCCCGACCGGCTGATCATTGGTCTGCGCCGGTCCGACCCCGGAGCCCCCCTTGGCCTCGACCACCTGCAGGCCCTGATAGTGGACCCTGCCGGCGTGCTTGGCGTCGAGGGTCGACTGCTCGGACACGCGTGACGCGGTGCCGCCGATGTGGAACGTCCGCATCGTCAGCTGCGTGCCGGGCTCGCCGATCGACTGCGCGGCGATGACGCCGACCGCCAGACCGAGCTCGACCAGGCGTCCGGTCGCGAGGTCGCGACCGTAGCACTTGGCGCAGCAGCCGCGGCGGCTGGCGCAGGTCAGCACCGAACGGATGCGGACCTTTTCGATGCCGCCTTCCTGGATCGCTTCGGCCTTCTCCTCGTCGATGTCGTCGTTGATCTCGACCAGGACTCCGCCGCTCAGCGGGTCGAGGATCTTCTCGAGGGTGACGCGGCCGATGATGCGGTCGCGCAGCGGCTCGATGACTTCGCCGCTCTCGATGATCGCCCGCGCTTCGATCCCGTCCATCGTTCCGCAATCGATCTCGTGGATGATGACGTCCTGTGCGACGTCGACGAGACGACGCGTGAGGTAGCCCGAGTCCGCGGTCTTGAGCGCGGTGTCGGCCAGCCCCTTGCGGGCGCCGTGCGTGGAGATGAAGTACTCCATGACCGCCAGGCCTTCACGGAAGTTGGCGGTGATCGGCGTCTCGATGATCTCGCCCGACGGCTTGGCCATCAGTCCGCGCATGCCCGCCAGCTGGCGGATCTGCTGCTTCGAACCGCGCGCGCCCGAGTCCGCCATGATGTAGACCGGGTTGAAGTTGCGGCCGGACTGATCGAGGTCCTCCATTTCGGAGAACATCTCGTCGGCGATCTTCTCGGTGACGTCCGACCACACGGCGATGACCTTGTTGTAGCGCTCGCCGTTGGTGATCGCTCCCTCGAGATACTGCCCTTCGACCTTGATGACCTCGTCGCGGGCGCTCTGGACCATCGCCTGCTTTTCCGAGGGAATGATCAGGTCGTCGATGCCGATCGACAGGCCCGACCGGGTCGCGTAGGTGAAGCCGAGGTTCTTCAGGCTGTCGAGCATTTCGACGGTGTGCTCGAGCCCGAAGTGCAGGTGGCAGGTACTGCACCACCTGCTGCAGCCCCTTCTTCTTGAGGAGGCCGTTGACGTAGGGCATCACCGACGGCAGCGAGCTGTTGAACAGCACCCGGCCGACCGTGGTGTTGATGATCTTGTTCTTGACCTCCTGCACCTCGGCCTGCAGGACCGCCTGGTCGTCGCGGGCCACGGTCAGATCGAGGATCTGTCCGGTGTAGCGCAGCCGGATCGGCGTCAGCGTCTCCAGCTCGCCGGCCTCGAGCGCCAGCACCACGTCGTCGGGGTTACCGAACACGCGGCCTTCGCCCTTGGCGCCGGGGCGCGCCTTGGTCAGGTAGTAGCACCCGAGCACGATGTCCTGCGACGGAATCGCGATCGGCGCGCCGCTGGCCGGCGACAGGATGTTGTTCGAGGACATCATCAGCACCGATGCCTCGATCTGCGCTTCCGGCGCGAGCGGGATGTGGACCGCCATCTGGTCGCCGTCGAAGTCGGCGTTGAACGCGGTGCAGACCAGCGGATGGATCCGGATCGCCTTGCCCTCGACCAGCACCGGCTCGAACGCCTGGATGCCGAGGCGATGGAGCGTCGGCGCGCGGTTCAGCAGCACCGGATGCTCGCGGATGACCTCTTCCAGCACGTCCCACACTTCCGGACGCTGCTGCTCGACCATCTCCTTCGCCTGCTTGATGGTGGCGACCAGCTGCCGTTCCTCGAGCTTGTTGTAGATGAACGGCTTGAACAGCTCGAGCGCCATCTTCTTGGGCAGACCGCACTGGTGCAGCTTCAGCTCGGGCCCGACCACGATGACCGAACGGCCGGAGTAGTCGACGCGCTTGCCGAGCAGGTTCTGCCGGAAGCGTCCCTGCTTGCCCTTGAGGGTGTCGGACAGCGACTTCAGCGGCCGGTTGTTCGCCCCGCGCAGCACGCGGCCACGGCGGCCGTTGTCGAACAGCGCGTCGACCGCTTCCTGCAGCATCCGCTTCTCGTTGCGGATGATGACGTCAGGCGCTTTGAGCTCGATCAGCTTCTTCAACCGGTTGTTGCGGTTGATGACGCGGCGATACAGATCGTTCAGGTCCGAGGTCGCGAACCGGCCGCCGTCGAGCGGCACCAGCGGGCGCAGCTCCGGCGGAATGACCGGGATCACGTCGAGGATCATCCACTCCGGCTTGTTGGTGGACTTCCGGAACGAGTCGACCACCTTCAGCCGCTTGGCGTACTTCAGCTTCTTCTGCGCCGACGGCTCGGCGCGCATGCGATCGCGCAGCTCGCCGGCGAGCTTCTCGACATTGACGCGCTTCAGCAGCTCCTTGATCGCCTCGGCGCCCATCTGGGCCCGGAACTTCACCGGGCCGTGCTCTTCGCGCGCCTTCCGGTAGAGGTCCTCGGTGAGCAGCTGGTTCTGCTTCAGCTCGGTGTCGCCCGGTTCGACGACCACGTAGGCCTCGAAGTAGAGGACGCGCTCGAGATCGCGGAGCGAGATGTCGAGGAGGTGGCCGATGCGGCTGGGCAGCCCCTTGAAGAACCACACGTGGCTGACCGGCGTGGCCAGCGTGATGTGGCCGAGCCGCTCGCGCCGCACCTTGGCCTGGGTGACCTCGACGCCGCACTTGTCGCAGATCACGCCGCGGTGCTTCATGCGCTTGTACTTGCCGCAGAGGCACTCCCAGTCGGTGACCGGGCCGAAGATCTTCGCGCAGAACAACCCGTCGCGCTCGGGCTTGAACGTCCGGTAGTTGATCGTCTCCGGCTTGGTGACCTCGCCGTGCGACCACGACTGGATCTTCTCGGGCGACGCAAGGCTGATCCGGATGGCGTCGAAATCGACTGGTCAATGAACCGCGAGTGTCGAAGCTTGGTCTCATGTTTGGTTTTGCTCTCTGTTTGCCGTTGCAGCGAACGTCCGCCCGCAGTGCATCGGCGATTCGGGGCTCGGGCCGCTCGAACCAGCCCCGGATCAACCGAACCCCGAGCCCCGAACCCCGAGACCCGGATCTGGCAACTAGCCTCTGCCAGCCAGCACCGGCACGTCTTCCGACGGCGCCTCGAGCACCGGCTTCTTCTTCGTCTTCATCAGCTCGACGTCCAGACACAGCGCCTGGAGCTCGCGGATGAGCACGTTGAACGACTCCGGCAGGCCCGGCTGGAACGACGCGTCTCCCTTGACGATCGCCTCGTAGATCTTGGCGCGTCCGGTGACATCGTCCGATTTCGCCGTGAGCAGCTCCTGAAGGATGTGCGCGGCGCCATACGCTTCGAGCGCCCACACTTCCATCTCTCCGAAGCGCTGGCCGCCGAACTGCGCCTTGCCGCCGAGCGGCTGCTGCGTGATCAGCGAGTACGGCCCGATCGACCGGGCGTGGATCTTGTCGTCGACCAGGTGCGACAGCTTCAGCATGTAGATGTAGCCGACCGTCACGTCCTGCTCGAACTCCTGACCCGTCATGCCGTCGAAGAGCCGCGTCTTGCCGCTCTTCGGCAGCCCCGCCTTCTCCAGCCAGTTCTTGATCTCCTGCTCGGTCGCGCCGTCGAAGACCGGCGTCGCGAACCACAGGCCGAGCGCGTGCGCGGCCCAGCCGAGATGGGTCTCGAGAATCTGACCGACGTTCATCCGCGACGGAACGCCGAGCGGGTTGAGCACGATCTCCACCGGGGTGCCATCCGGCAGATACGGCATGTCCTCTTCGGGGAGGATGCGCGCGATGACGCCCTTGTTGCCGTGGCGGCCGGCCATCTTGTCGCCGACCGACAGCTTGCGCTTCATCGCCACGTAGGCCTTGACCAGCTTGATGACGCCCGGAGGCAGCTCGTCGCCGCGACGAACCTTCTCCTTCTTCTCCTCGAACTGGTTGCGGATCACTTCGACCTGGCGCTCGGTGCGCTCTTCGATCTCGCGGAGGTCTTCTTCCAGCCGCGGATCGTCGCTCGCCACCTTCAGCCGGACGATCGATTCATACGGCAGCGCCTGCAGCACTTCGCCGGTCAGGTCGGTGCCCTTCTTCAGCAGCCGTTCGCGTCCGTGCTCGTCATACAGATCCGCACGCGACTGCTGGCCCTGCAGCATGCCGAGGACCCGCTTCTTCACTTCGTCGTGAAGGATGCGGATCTCGTCCTGCAGGTTCTTCTCCATCATGTCGAGCTCTTCCTGCTCGATCGCCTTGGCGCGGTCGTCCTTCTCGATGCCCTTGCGCGAGAAGATCTTGACGCCGACGATGATCCCTTCGATGCCCGGCGGGCAGATCAGGGAGGCATCGCGCACGTCGCCGGCCTTCTCGCCGAAGATCGCGCGGAGCAGCTTCTCTTCCGGCGTGAGCTGGGTCTCGCCCTTCGGCGTGACCTTGCCGACCAGGATGTCGCCCGGCTTCACCGACGCGCCGATGCGGATGATGCCGCTCTCGTCCAGATCGCGCAGGTAGCCCTCGCCCACGTTCGGAATGTCGCGGGTGATTTCTTCCGGCCCGAGCTTGGTGTCGCGCGCCTCGATCTCGAACTCTTCGATGTGGATCGACGTGTAGTAGTCGTCCTTCACCATCCGCTCGGAGACCAGGATGGCGTCCTCGAAGTTGTAGCCCCGCCACGGCATGAACGCGACCAGCACGTTCCGGCCGAGCGCCAGCTCGCCGAGCTCGGTGCAGGGCCCATCCGCGAGGATCTGCCCCTTCGCCACCTTCTGCCCGTCCCGCACAATCGCCTTCTGATTGATGCAGGTGTTCTGGTTCGAGCGCTTGAACTTCGTCATCGGGTAGATGTCGGCGCCCATCTCACGCGAGGTCGCCGTCTCCTCCCCTTCGACGCGCACCACGATGCGCTGGCTGTCCACGAAGTCCACCGTGCCGGTCCGGCGCGCCACCACGACGGCGCCCGAGTCGCGGGCGGTGATGTACTCCATGCCGGTGCCGACGTAGGGCGAGCGCGCCCTCAGCAGCGGCACCGCCTGGCGCTGCATGTTCGATCCCATCAGCGCGCGGTTGGCGTCGTCGTTCTCGAGGAACGGGACCAGCGAGGCGGCGACCGAGACCAGCTGCTTCGGCGAGACGTCGATGAACTCCACCTTGTCGCGCGGCGACAGGATGAAGTTGCCGGCCTGCCGGGCGTTGACGCGGTCCTCGACGAACTTGCCGTTGCCGTCGACCTTGGCGTTGGCCTGGGCGATGATGTACTGGTCCTCTTCCCACGCCGACAGGTAGTACCGAGTACGGCTCGTACTCCAGCCCGCGGCGACGGCGGCCAGCCTTCTCCGGCTCCTTGACATCGATGCCGACGTCCGCCGCCTCGACCACCTCGCCGACCTTGTGCTTGGTGTTGCCGGCGTTGGTGATCACCACGTAGTCGACGACCCGGCCGTCCTTCACCTTTCGGTACGGGGACTCGATGAAGCCGAACTCGTTGATCCGCGCGTAGCACGACAGCGACGAGATCAGGCCGATGTTCGGACCTTCCGGCGTCTCAATCGGGCAGATGCGGCCGTAGTGGGTCGGGTGCACGTCGCGGACCTCGAAGCCGGCGCGCTCCCGCGACAGACCGCCGGGTCCGAGCGCCGAGAGACGCCGCTTGTGCGTCACTTCGGAGAGCGGGTTGGTCTGGTCCATGAACTGCGACAGCTGCGACGACCCGAAGAACTCGCGAATCGCCGCCATGACCGGCTTCGCGTTGATCAGGTCGTGCGGCATGGCGGTCGCCATTTCCTGGTAGACCGACATCTTCTCCTTGATCGCGCGCTCCATCCGGACCAGCCCGATGCGGAACTGGTTCTCGAGCAGCTCGCCGACCGAGCGCACCCGGCGGTTGCCGAGGTGATCGATGTCGTCCACGTTGGCGGGATTGCGCCGCAGCTTCAGCTGGTACTTGATGACCTCGTAGAAGTCCTGCGGATGCAGGATCTTCTCGTCGAGCGGGGTGTTCAGCTTCAGCTTGGTGTTCAGCTTGAGCCGGCCGACCCGCGAGAAGTCGTACTTCTGCGGGTTGAAGAACATGTTCTCGAACAGCGAGCGCGAGCTGTCGAGGGTCGGCGGATCGCCCGGCCGGAGGCGGCGGTAGATCTCGATCAGCGCCTCTTCGTGGGTGTGAATCGGATCCTTCTTCAGCGTGGTCGAGAGCACCGGACCGGTCTCGTCGCGCTCCGGGAAGAAGATCTCGAGCGTGTCGACGTTCTTCTCCTGCGCCATCGAGATGACGCGCGGCTCCAGCGCCTCATTCGCTTCGAGGATGACTTCACCGGTGGACGGGTCGACCACGTCGGCGGCGGCAAAGGCGCCTTCCAGCTCGGCGTCGGCGATCTCGACCGCTTCGACCCCGGCCTTCTTCAGCGCCGCCAGCGCGCTCGAGGTGATCTTCCGCCCGGCGTGAGTCACGACCTCGCTGCCGATGGTGATGTCCTTGGCCGCACGCAGGCCCTGGATGCTGTCGCCGACCGCCCACTGGGTGCCCCCGTTCTTCAGGGTCAGCTTGTCGACGATGTAGAAGCTGCGGATGATCTCGTCGGCGCCGCGCAGCCCGAGGGCGCGCAGGAACACGGTGGCGAGGAACTTCCGCTTGCGGTCGATCCGGACGTAGAGCAGGTTCTTGGTGTCGTACTCGAACTCGACCCAGGAGCCGCGATACGGGATGATCTGCGCGATGTAGAGCGTCTTGTCTTCGGAGTGGAAGAAGGCGCCCGGCGAGCGGTGGAGCTGCGAGACGATGACCCGCTCGGTGCCGTTGATGATGAAGGTGCCGTTGTCCGTCATCAGCGGGATGTCGCCGAAGTAGACCTCCTGCTCCTTGATGTCGCGGATGGTCTTGACCCCGGTCTCGGGGTCCTTGTTCCAGACCACCAGCCGGATCGTCACCTTCAGCGGCACGGCGTAGGTCATGCCGCGCTCCTGACACTCGTCGACGTCGTACTTCAGCTTGAGGCCGACGGTGTTGCCGCAGATGTCACAGACATCGCCGCGGGCTTCGTTGGGCTTGCCGCAGCGCGGGCACAGCACATCGTGCTCACCGTACGGATCGGCGACCAGGGTGTGGCCGCAGTTCACGCAGGGCTTCCGCAGGTGATGCAGCCCGGCGAGGCGGCCGCACTTGCACTCCCAGTTGCCGATCGAGTACTCGATGAACTCGAGCGACGAGTTCTCGCGGAAGTCGCTGATCGGAAAGACCGACTTGAACACCGACTGCAGGCCGGCGTCTTCGCGTTCCGACGGCAGCCGGTTCATCTGCAGGAACCGCTCGTATGACTTCTTCTGAATCTCGATCAGGTTCGGGATCGGGATCGTCGTCTTGATTTTGCTGAAGTCGATGCGCTCGCGGTAAACGTTCTTGGGGAGGCTGTACATCGTTGTGAAAGACCTCGAGGGCCGAACTAAACATCCGCTCGCCGAGCCACCTGGTAGCCCGACGCCGCACACGCCGGGGCAAAGGCCCCGGCGTTACCTGCACGAAGCACGGAGCATCGCTCCGTGCGCCGTTATTTGATCTCGACCTTCGCGCCGACGTCTTCGAACTTCTTCTTGATCGCCGCCGCCTCGTCCTTGGTCACGCCTTCCTTGATCGCCTTGGGCGCGCCCTCGACCAGGTCCTTGGCTTCCTTCAGCCCGAGGCTGGTGACTTCGCGGACGACCTTGATCACGTTGATCTTGTTCGCGCCGACTTCGGTCAGCGTCGCGGTGAACTCGGTCTGCTCCTCGGCCGGGGCCGCCGCGCCGCCGCCCGCACCGGCGCCGGCCGGCATCGCCATCGGCATCGCCGCCGCCGCCGACACGCCCAGCTCGGACTCGAGGGCCTTCACGAGCTGGGACAGCTCGAGCACCGAGATCCCCTTGATGTATTCGATCACCTGCTGCTGATTCACTTCGGCCATTGCTGAATACTCCTAACGATGAAAGCTGTCAGTTCCCAGTTACCAGTTGCCAGTCGCCAGTCCGTTCGGAAGCACCGGGAACCGGGAACTGGAAACTTCTAAAACAGCGGGCGTCGCGGTCAGGACGCCGACGCCTCCCCACGCTTCTTCTCCGCCTGCACCAGGACGCTCATCAGATCGCGCGGGACGGCCGAGAGCACGCTGACGAGCTGCACCATCGGCGCCTGGAGCAGGAACAGCAGCTTCGCGTAGAGCTCCGGCTTCCCGGGCATCGTGGCGAGCGCGCCGACGTCGGTACCCTTGATCGCCTTGCCCTCAACCACCGCCGCCTTGATCTGCAGCGCCGGGGCCGTCTTGGCAAACGTGGTCAGCACTTTGGCGAGGAGGACCGGGTCCTCGCCGCTGTAGGCGACCGCCGTCGTCCCGATGAAGTGCGCGCTCAGCGCCTCGAACGGCGTGCCGACCATTGCTCGGCGGGCCAGCGTGTTCTTGACGACCTTGTACTCGCCCTTGGCGCCGCGGATCTGGCGGCGCAGCTCGGTGACCTCCGGGACCTTCAGGCCCTTGAAATCGACCACCACCGCGCTCGCGGTGCCCTTGAACGCGCGCTCGAGCTGTTCCAGCTCCGCGACTTTGTCCGCTTTCGTGACGGCCATCAGTGCTTCACCACTTCGGTTACATGGGTCGTATCGATCACGATGCCCGGACCCATCGTCGAGGACATGGTCACGCTGCGGAGGAACTTGCCTTTGGCCGCCGACGGCTTGGCTTTCACCACGCTGTCGACCAGCGCATGCGTGTTCTCGATCAGGCTCTGCGACGGGAACGAGATCTTGCCGACCGGCGCGTGCACGATGCCGGTCTTGTCGACCCGGAATTCGACCTTGCCGGCCTTGATCTCGCGCACCGCCTGGCCGATGTTCGGGGTGACCGTGCCGGTCTTCGGGTTGGGCATCAGGCCGCGCGGGCCGAGCACCTTCCCGAGCTTGCCGACCGCCCGCATCATGTCGGGAGTCGCGACCACGGCGTCGAAGTCCATCCAGCCGCCCTGGATCTTGTCGACCAGCTCTTCACCACCCACGAAGTCGGCGCCGGCTTCCAGCGCGTCCTTCTGCTTCTCGGCGCCGGCAATCGCCAGCACCCGCTTGCTCTTGCCGAGCCCATGGGGCAGGACCACGGTGCCGCGAACCATCTGGTCGGCGTGCTTGGGATCGACCCCGAGGCGAAGCGCGATCTCGACGGTCTCGTCGAACTTCGCGAACTTCACCTTCTGCATGAGCGGAATGGCCTCTTCGATCGTGTGCGGACGATCGGGAACCTGCTGCCGGGCGGCAGCGAATTTCTTGCCTGTCTTTCGCATTCAGTGCTCCCGTGGTGCTAACGGCCGCCGAGCGGCCTCCCACTCTTGCTGCTACCGACCTGGGAATGCCAAAAGTGCCAGAATTGCCAAAAGTGCCAAAATTTTTGGCAGTCTTGGCATTTTTGGCATTTTTGCCATTTCTACCCGACGACGTCGATCCCCATTGACCGGGCCGTTCCCGCCACCGTCCTGTACGCGGCATCGAGCGACTCGGCGTTGAGGTCCGGCATCTTGAGCTTGGCGATGTCCTCGACCTGCTTCTTGGTGACCGTGCCCACCTTGTTCTTGTTGGGCTCGGCCGAGCCTTTCGCCAGGTTCGCGGCGCGCTTCAGCAGGATCGACGCCGGGGGCGTCTTGGTGATGAAGCTGTAGGACCGGTCGGCGTAGACCGTGACCACGACCGGGATGATCAACCCCTCGTCTTTGCTGGTCTTCGCATTGAAGTTCTTGCAGAAGTCCATGATATTGACGCCGTGAGGACCGAGGGCGGTTCCCACAGGCGGCGCCGGGGTGGCTTTCCCCGCCGCGATCTGGAGCTTCACCATTGCCGTGACTTTTTTGGCCATTGTCTCAGTTCGCCAGTAATCAGTGTCCCGGTTGCCAGTCAGAGTTCCCGGGGCTCAGAACCGGTCGTTCTCGTCGAGAGCTGGAGACTGCAAACTGCGAACCTCGACTCAGAGCTTCTCCACCTGCAAAAAGTCCAATTCGACCGGCGTGGCGCGGCCGAAGATGGTCACCATCACCTTGAGCGTGTTGCGGTCGAGGTTGACCTCGTCCACCACGCCGTTGAAGCTGGTGAACGGTCCCTCGTTGATGCGCACCTGGTCGCCCTTCTCGAAGGTGTACTTCGGCTTCGGCTTTTCCGCGGCCTCGGTCACCTGGTTCAGGATCTGGTCGACCTCTTCCCGCGACAGCGGCGTCGGCTTGGCGCCGGCGCCGACGAAGCCGGTCACCTTCGGCGTGTTCTTCACCACGTGCCACGCATGGTCGGACATGTTCATCTCGACCAGGATGTAGCCCGGGAAGAACCGCTTGGAGCTGACCACCTTCTTGCCGCCGCGCATTTCCGCGACCTGTTCGGTGGGAATCAGGACTTCGCCGATCTCGTCCTGGAGCCCGTAGGCGTGCACCCGCTGCTCGAGCGACTCCTTCACCTTGTTCTCGAAGCCGGAGTAGGTGTGCACGATGTACCACTGCTTCGTGCGATCGTCCGTCATGCGTCTTATGCCGTCCCGAAGGTCCTGAATATCCATGCCATCAGCGCATTCAGCATGAGGTCGATGCCATAGAGGTATATGCCGAACAGGATCGACGTCAGAATGACGACGACCGTCGTGGCGTAGACTTCCTTGCGGCTCGGCCACGTCACGCGCCCCATTTCGTTGCGGACCTCGGCCAGGAAGCGCCGCGACCGGCCCCACCAGCCCGTCACGCTCTCCTTGGCCCGGCCGCCGAACGAGTCGTCGTGGTCGTCGTTTCTTGCCGGCTTCATCTCGTTTGTTTCACCTGGCCCGCCCGCTCCACTGTCCGACCCGCTCCGACTTCGAACTGGCAGGACAGGAGGGAATCGAACCCCCAACCCCCGGTTTTGGAGACCGGTGCTCTGCCAATTGAGCTACTGTCCTACGAACCTACTTCGTCTCTCTGTGCGCCGTGTGTTTCCGGCAGAAGCGGCAGAACTTGCTGAACTCGAGCCGCTCGGTCGTCTTCTTCTTGTTCTTGGTCGTGCTGTAGTTGCGCCGCTTGCACTCCTGGCACGCCAGGTTGATGATGTCTCGCATTGCTTCGCTCCTGGCTCGTGGTCCGCGGTCCGCGGTCCGTGGGCCGCGATCCGGAAACCGGACCGCGGACCACGGACTGCGGACCGCGAGTCAGCAGCACTATTCGATGATCTCGGAAATCGTGCCCGCGCCGACGGTCCGGCCGCCTTCACGAATCGCGAACCGCGCGCCCTTTTCGAGCGCGACCGGCGTGTGCAGTTCCGCGCTGATGCTGGTGTTGTCGCCCGGCATCACCATCTCGACCCCCTCGGGCAGTTTCAGCGATCCGGTGACGTCCGT
The DNA here is from genome assembly GCA_963717745.1 of uncultured Acidobacteriota bacterium. Lineage (GTDB taxonomy): Bacteria > Acidobacteriota > Vicinamibacteria > Vicinamibacterales > 2-12-FULL-66-21 > JACCXG01. The sequence goes on along the minus strand of CAVQXJ010000024.1, from coordinate 324,193 downwards.
GGTCCGGATGTAGAACTGCGGCCGGTAGCCGTTGAAGAACGGGGTGTGACGGCCGCCCTCTTCCTTCGAGAGGATGTAGACCTCGCCCTTGAACTTCGTATGCGGCTTGATCGAGCCCGGCTTGCACAGCACCTGGCCGCGCTCGACGTCGTCTTTTTCCACGCCGCGGAGCAGCACCCCGACGTTGTCGCCGGCGACGCCCTCATCGAGCAGCTTGCGGAACATCTCGACGCCGGTGACGACCTTCTTCTCGGTCGGCTTGAACCCGACGATCTCGATTTCCTCGCCGACCTTGACCTTGCCGCGCTCGATCCGGCCGGTGACCACGGTGCCGCGGCCCGAGATCGAGAACACGTCTTCAATCGGCATCAGGAAGGGCTTGTCGATCTCGCGCGCCGGCATCGGGATGTAGGTGTCGAGCGCCTCCATCAGCTTCAGCACGGTCTCGACGCCGTCCGGCTCGCCGTTGAGCGCCTTCAGCGCCGAGATGCGCACCACCGGGATGTCGTTGCCGGGGAAACCGTAGGACGACAACAGCTCGCGCACTTCGAGCTCGACGAGGTCCACCAGCTCGGAATCGTCCACCGCGTCGACCTTGTTGAGGGCGACCACCATGTACGGCACGTTGACCTGCTTGGCGAGCAGCACGTGCTCGCGGGTCTGCGGCATCGGCCCGTCCACCGCCGACACCACGAGGATGGCGCCGTCCATCTGCGCCGCGCCGGTGATCATGTTCTTGATGTAGTCGGCGTGACCCGGGCAGTCGACGTGCGCGTAATGGCGATTCGGCGTCGCGTACTCCACATGGCTGGTCGCGATCGTCAGAATCTTGGTCGCATCGCGCCGTCCCTGCGACTCGGAGGCCTTCGCGACCTCGTCGTACGGGATGAACTTTGCCCAGCCCTTGTCAGCGGCCACCTTGGTCAATGCGGCCGTCAGCGTGGTCTTGCCGTGGTCGATGTGGCCGATGGTGCCAACGTTGACGTGCGGTTTGGAACGATCGAATTTCTCTTTAGCCATGTGCCCTCGCGTTGCGTCTCCGCCCTGTCAGTCCTCTAGGCTCGTGTATCGTTGCCCTGTGGAACTTTCGATTATCTCGTAAAAATCGGCTCGGCCCGCCAGTCGGCCGCTTCGGTCCGGCTTGGCATCCGTAGCTCACGTCGGCGTCAACCTCAGCCCACCGTCGCTTCCACTTCGCTCGCTACGCGAGCTACGGCGGACAAGCGCCCCCGCTGTCGGCCGCGTCACGAGGTTGGCTTGCCATCCGTAGCTCGGCGCCCCATTCACGCGCCGAGCGAAGGATGGAGCCGATGACCAGGATTGAACTGGTGACCTCGTCCTTACCAAGGACGCGCTCTGCCAACTGAGCTACATCGGCCTTCGCTGATCGCTCGCTTCGCTCGCAGCTACGGCCGACAAGTCGGCCGGCCTTCGCGGCTCGCTGCTTCGCTGCCTCGCCGCTACGGCCGACAAGTCGGCGCGATTCGGCAGCGACGTCCGAACGCTCCCTTCAACCCGACGGGCGCAGAGCCTCACTGGCTTGCCAACCGTAGCTCGCCTCGGCCGAAGGCTCTAGCGAGCGAAGGTTGGAGCGGGAGACGGGAATCGAACCCGCAACCAACAGCTTGGAAGGCTGTGACTCTACCATTGAGTTACTCCCGCCTTCGCGCCTGCTCGCTGCGCCCCCAGGCGCTACGGCGGGCAAGCCCGCGAATCCTCTGTCGCTCGCCTCCGGCCCTACGGGCAAGCCCCGCAAACCCTTCTTGCTTCCCGCCTTCCGCCTCCCTGGCACCGCGGATCCGCTCAATCGCTGGCATCGTCTGCCGGAACCTGCTCATCGGGCTGGCTCCGTCATGAGCGAGGCCCTTCGACTCGCTGCGCTCGCTCAGGGCATTCGCCTCGGCCCGGGCAGCGTTGAGGGCCGAGTCGAATGATGGCGAGGGAAGGATTCGAACCTTCGAAGGCGCTGGGCCGACAGATTTACAGTCTGCTGCGTTTGACCGCTTCGCTACCTCGCCGGAGCTCCCGTGGGTCCGCAACCGAGCACGCTCCGCCGCACTCCACGAGACCAATTGATTTGTCAGGAAATTTGCGCGCTTTGCGAATTTCTCGTTGTTAGACTCGTGGAGCTGGCGAAGGGATTTGAACCCCCGACCGGCTGATTACAAATCAGCTGCTCTACCGGACTGAGCTACGCCAGCCCAGACAAAAGAGTATTTGTAGCACACGGCATGCCACGGGTGCAAGCGAGTGGCCGATTTTTCATGTTCTTCCGCGCTTGACCCGCCTCTGCCGTGCCGCTTCGAACAATGTCACTGCCGCGGCCACCGAGACGTTCAGGCTCGACACCGCCCCCCGCATCGGGATGGACGCCACCCGGTCGCAGCGCTCGCGAACCAGCCGCCGGAGGCCGGTCCCTTCGGCCCCGACCACCACCGCGGTCGGCACCGTCATGTCGACCTCATCGTAGCGGTCCGGCGCATCTCCGGTGAGCCCGACGGTCCACACCCCGGCCTCCTTGAGCTCTTCCACCGCCCGGGCGATATTGACGACGGTCGCGATCCGGACGGAGGCGGCCGCGCCGGCGGACGCCTTCATCGCGACGCCGTCGAGCGGCGCGGCATGGCGCGCCTGCCGGATCGCGCCATGGGCCCCGGCCGCATCCACCGATCGGAGCACCGCGCCGATGTTGTGCGGGTCTTCCACCCCGTCGAGCACGACGATCAGCGGCGGGTCGGGGGCGGCGGCCGCGACGAGCTCCGCCACGCTGTAGTCGGGGAGTGGCTGGAGGTCGGCGACCACGCCCTGATGCACGCCACCGCGCGAGTCGCGTTCGAGCGTCTCGACATCCACCCGCTCGACGCGAACCCCCTTGGCGCGCGCCAGCGCGAAGATTTCCTCCGCCCGCTTGTCGGCGCGATCTGCGACGCGGACGCGGCGCACGCGCCCCACGCGCAAGGCCTCCAGGACGGGGTTGATCCCGTAGATGATCACCCGATCGCCTTCGCAAACAGCTGCGCCCGCTCGCGGCACCCGACAATCTTCGCGACCGCCGCGGCCGGCGGCAGCGTCGCACCGCGATCGATCGCAGGGACGGCCAGATCGAGCTCCGGCCCGCCGTCCGACCCGGTCAGCGCGACCCGAATCGGGTGGAACAGCGCCTTCCCTTTCATCCCGGTCCGCTCGCGCACCCGGGTGGCGACCGCCCTGAACTTCTCCTTGTCGTCGAGCGGCTCCTGGATCGCGTCGGGCAGCGCCAGGATGACGTCGCGCGCCCCCCGCTGTTCGAGCACGTGCACCACGTCCGGCTGCTGCAGCGCCGCGGCGGGATCGAAGTCGAACAGGAACTGCAGGCGCTCCGGGATCTCCTCCAGCCGATCGACGGATCCGACCGCCATCGGCAGCAGCGACGCGATGTATTCCAGCGCCTCGTCGGTGCGCCGACGGACGTAGCCGCGGGCGACGAAGTAGCGGATCGACTCGGCCGCGATCCGGCTCGGCGCCGCCACTTTCATGTAGTGGCGGTTCATCCACGACAGCTTTTCGACGTCGAAGATCCCGGCGGCGTGGCCGACGTCTTCGATCGCGAAGCGACGCGCGAGCTCGGCCACCGGCAACAGCTCGTCGTTGGTGCCGGGATCGTGCGCCGAGGCCCCGGGCGACCAGCCGATCAGCGCCAGGTAGTTGACCAGCGCCTCCGGCAGGTACCCGCGCAGCCGGAACTCGGCGACCGAGGTGGCGCCGTGCCGCTTCGACAGCGGCGTGTGATCCGGCCCCATCACCAGCGAGAGGTGCGCGAACTGCGGCGGCGTGAATCCCAGCGCGCGATACAGCAGCAGCTGGCGCGGCGTGTTCGAAATGTGGTCCTCGCCGCGGATCGCGTGCGTCACTTCCATCAGCGCATCGTCCACCACGACCGCGAAGTTGTAGGCCGGGCGCCCGTCGGAGCGGACCAGGACCGGGTCGCCGATGACCTCGGTGTTGAAGGTCACCTCGCCGCGCACCGCATCGTTGAACGAGATCTCCGTCGCCGGAGGAACCTTGAATCGGATGACCGGCCGCTCCCCCGCCTCCATACGCGCGCGCGCCTGCCCGACGGGCACATCCCGGCAGGTCCCGTGGTATTTCGGCGGCCGGCCGGCTGCGAGATCCTCCTTGCGGTCGCGTTCGAGCTTCGAGGGAGGACAGAAGCAGTAGTACGCGTTGCCGCCGGCGATCAGTTCGTTCGCGTAGGACGCGTACAGATGGAGCCGCTCCGACTGACGATAGGGACCATGCGGCCCGCCGATATCGGGGCCTTCGTCCCAGTGCAGACCCAGCCAGCGCAGATCCTCGAGAATCCCGGTCTCCGAGTCGCGAGTGGACCGCTCGGCATCGGTATCCTCGATCCGCAGAATCATCGTGCCGTCGTGGCCGTGCGCGAGCAGCCAGTTGAACAGCGCGGTCCGCGCGTTGCCGACGTGCAACTGACCGGTGGGCGAAGGAGCGAAGCGGACCCGCATCCTGGCTGTCAACGCTCGCGTTCGTGGTGTACCGTCAGCAGCGCGACGGCATGAGCCGCAATCGCTTCGCCGCGGCCGACCGCGTCCACGCCTTCGTTCGTCTTGCCCTTGACGCTGACCCGATCGACGGGCACCTCCAGCACGCGCGCGAGCTCGGCGCGGATCAGCTCGAGATAGGGGGCAATCTTCGGGCGCTCGAGCACCACGACCACATCCAGGTTGACGACCCGAAAGCCGGCGGTGTGCACCATCGTGACCGCGCGTCCGAGCAGGTCGACGCTCGAGGCGCCCTTCCATCGCGGATCCGTATCGGAGAAGTGCCGGCCGATGTCGCCGAGCGACGCCGCGCCGAGGATCGCATCGGTGGCCACATGGCAGACGACGTCGGCATCCGAGTGCCCCATCGCGCCGAGCGGCGCCGGAATCAGGATCCCACCCAGCAGCAGGGGCCGCCCCTCGACCAGCCGGTGCAGGTCGTAGCCGGTGCCGATCCGATCGGCCGTCACTGCGAATCGGCTCGCTCTCGAAACGCCGCCGCGCCTCGGCCAGATCGTCGGTCGTCGTGATTTTCAAATTCTTCGCCGTCCCCTCGACAATGTGCACGACGTGGCCGGCGCGTTCGGCGAGCGCCGCTTCGTCCGTCGCATCGACGCCGGAGTCGCCAAGCGCGATGGCGTCCCCGAGCACGTCCACCCGAAAGGCCTGCGGCGTCTGCGCCAGGAACACCGATTCGCGCGGAATCGTCTCGACCACCGCCAGCAGACCCTGGTCGCGGCGAACCCGCTTGACGGTGTCGCTCACCGGCTGGGCCACGATCGCCGCGCCGTGTTCCGCCGCCGCGTGAATCACTTTCGAGATCAGATCTCCGGTGATGAACGGCCGCGCGGCATCGTGCACCAGCACCACGTCGGTGTTCCGACTGATCGCCCTGAACGCGTTGGCCACCGAGTCCTGACGGCGGGAGCCGCCGGCCACCACACGAAAGCTCAACCCGTCGCCTGGCTCGAGCGGCGGCGCGTCCACCAGCTCAGGCGGCAGCGCCACGATCACGTCGTCCACCTCCGGATGCGCGGCGAAGGCGTCGACGGTCCGGGACAGGATGGAGCAGCCGCCAACGTCGAGCAGCTGCTTGGGCACACCGGCACCCAGCCGGTGACCGGCGCCGCCAGCCGCGATGATGGCCGTCACGTACATCCATCCACCCCTGCGCGCACGACCTCTCGTACCCGCTCCGCGAACGCGACGACGTCATGCCGTCCGACACCAACGGTGGGAATCGGCGCGTGGATCGTCACCTGGACGTTCCCGGGGCGGACCATCAGCCGGCCTTTGGCCATGACGTGCCGGCTGCCGGTCACGCTCACCGGCACCACCGGCAGGCCGGCGTCGACCGCGACGAGAAACGGGCCTTTCTTGAAGCGCCCGAGCCGTCCGTCGACACTGCGGGTGCCCTCCGGGAACACGATCAGCGAATGCGCTTCGCTGACCAGCCGCCGCATCTTCTCGACGATGTCAGCGCCTGGATTCTTGCGGTTCACCAGCAGATGGCCGGTCCGGCGCAGGTGCCACCCCAGGAACGGAATCGATCCCAGCGACGCCTTGGCGACGATCCGCAGCTGCAGCGGCAGCGACCAGAACAGGATCGGAATGTCGTAAATGCTCTGATGGTTGGCGGCGAACACATAGCTCTGCCGCGGATCCAGCGACTCTCCGCCCTTCACCGACACTCGCACGCCGGTGGTTCTCAGGATCAAGGACGACCAGGTGCGAGCGCACCAGTGCCCGATATCGCCCGATCGATCGAACAGCGTCGAGACGATCGAGATGGTGCCCAGCACGATCGTGTAGATGGTGATCAGCGGGATCAGGAAGAAGACGGTGCGCCACCAGTGAAACGGCGGAATCCCCGGCATCGCCATTCCTGGATGCGAGCTGGTAGGGCGCGAGCGGGAGCCGGCGGACGGGCTCACGTCACGTCGTGCGCCGGGCCGCCACCGGCGCCGCGGCAGCGGGTGGCGGAGAGGGGGGCGCCGTGGCGGCGGACGGTCCCGGTCCGCCGGCCGATGCCGAGGTCTCGATGAAACGTCCGAAGATCATCTTGCCGGCGGTCGTCTGCAGCACGCTGGTCACCACCACATCGATGTTCTTGCTGATCATGCGGCGCGCGTTGTCGACGACCACCATCGTCCCGTCATCCAGATAGGCCACACCCTGGTTGTATTCCTTGCCCTCTTTCAGGATGAAGACCTTCATGAACTCGCCCGGCAGGACCACCGGCTTCAGCGCGTTGGCGAGCTCGTTGATGTTCAGCACGTCGACGCCCCGGAGCTGCGCGACCTTGTTCAGGTTGAAGTCGTTGGTGACGATCTTCCCGTGCAGCGTCCGGGCAAGCTCGATCAGCTTCAGATCCACTTCGCGGACATCGGGAAAGTCGATGTCCGAGATGGTGACGTTCACCCCGCCCATCTTCTGAATCTTCTGCAGGATGTCGAGGCCGCGGCGGCCGCGGTTCCGCTTCATCGAGTCCGCGGAATCGGCGACCAGCTGCAGTTCCTTCAACACGAACTGCGGAATCACCAGGGTCCCGTCGAGAAAGCCGGTCTCGCAGACGTCGGCGATGCGGCCGTCGATGATCACGCTGGTGTCGAGAATCCGGTAGTGCTGGTGCGGCGCCGTGTCGCGGAACAGCGCGGCGAGCCGCGCCGGCTTCAGCCATTCCCCTTTGCGCGCCCCCATGACGATGCCGATGTACGGGAAGACCAGCAGGATGAAGCTGTGGAGGAACATCACCCGGGGGTCGGTGGTGTCCGCCCAGAACAACGCGGCGCCGATGGTCTTGGCCAGCCCGAGACCGATGGCTCCGCCGATCAGCGCGCCGAGCAGGTCGGTGACCTCGGCGTTTCGCAGCCTCGACTCGACGAGCAGCATGAGGACGCCGAGCGCGGCGCCGGCGATGAGATTGATGGATGAGGATATGACTGAAAGGACGGGTCACGAACGCGGCGTACGTCACCGCGAGCACGAAGAGCGTCCGGACCAGAATGACCCAGGCCATGAACCTATTCTATGGGGTTCAAGGGTTCAAAGGTTCAAGGGGTTAGGATGTGCTTGGCGCGGTCAGTAGTCGATCAGCTGCTCCAGCGCCTCGCTCACCGTCTTGACTCCGACCAGCTCGATGCTGGACGGCACGTCCTCGGGCGAACAATTGCCGTCCGGGACCACACAGCGGGTGAAGCCCATCTGCGCAGCTTCGCGCACTCTCAGCGCGGCCTGGGAAACGCCGCGCACTTCTCCAGCCAGACCGACCTCGCCAAACACCGCGGTTCCGGCGCGAATCGGCCGGTTGCGCAGGCTCGACGCGACGGCGCCGGTGATCGCCAGATCCGCCGCGGGCTCGTCCACGGCGATGCCTCCCGCGACATTGACGAACACATCGTCGGCCACCAGGTTCAACCCGGCGCGCTTTTCGAGCACCGCGAGGAGGAGCGACAGCCGGTTCTGATCGACCCCGCTGGCCATGCGCCGGGCATTGCCATACGTGCTGCTGCTGACGAGCGCCTGCACCTCGACCAGCAGTGGCCGCGATCCCTCGACGCAGGCGAGCACCGCCGAGCCCGCCGCGCCGGCCCGGCGCTCGGCGAGGAACAGCTCGGACGGGTTGGCCACGCCCCGCAGCCCGCGGCCGGTCATCTCGAACACGCCCAGCTCGCTGACGGCGCCAAACCGGTTCTTCACCGCGCGGATGATCCGGTGCGCGTGATGCTTCTCGCCTTCGAAGTACAGCACCGTGTCGACAATGTGCTCGAGCGCCTTCGGCCCGGCCAGACTCCCGTCCTTGGTGACGTGTCCGACCAGGAAGGTCGGAATGTTCTGTCCCTTCGCGGCGAACAGGAGCTGGGTCGCCGATTCGCGCACCTGGCCGATGCTGCCGGGAGCCGACTGGAACTTGAGCGAGAACACCGTCTGGACCGAGTCGATGATGATGAAGGCGGGACGCAGACGGGCGATTTCCTCGAGAATCCGCTCGAGGCAGGTTTCGGCGAGGATGTAGAGCGGGAAGGGTTCCGCCTTCGAGCCTGTCGAAGGGTCCACACCGAGGCGTTCGCCGCGCGACTTGATCTGATGCTCCGATTCCTCGCCCGAGCTGTAGAGGACCGGGCCGACCGTCTTCGCGAAGTACGCCGCCGCCTGCAGCAGCAGCGTCGACTTGCCGATCCCCGGCTCGCCGCCAAGCAGCACCAGTGAGCCCGGCACGACCCCGCCGCCGAGCACACGATCGAATTCGGCAACTCCAGTGGTCAGCCGCTCCGAGACGACAGTGTCGATGTCGGCATAGAGCTGTGGCCCGGCGGTCGCCGCGAGGCTGTAGCGCGGCGCGCCCGCCGCGCCCGCAGTTGCGCGCTCCGGCATCTGGCGTTCCTCGACCAGCGAGTTCCACGCGCCGCAATCGGCGCACCGCCCCAGCCACTTGGGGGACTGGGCGCCGCACTCTTGACAGCTGAAGACGGTCTTCGTTTTCATTTTGTCGCCGTGACAAATCCCAAATCCCAAGCTCCAAATCCCAACCACTCCCAACTCCCAAATCCCAACTCAAATCCCAAATTCCAAATCCCAAAAGAGCCCAGACTCTGCTGACTCTTGCGATTGGGAGTTGGGAATTGGGAGTTTAGTTTGGGATTTGGGAGTTGGGAGTGGTTGGGATTTGGAGCTTGGAGCTTGGGATTTGACTTACTCAGTACACCCTCTGAATCCGCGATCCCAAGCGGCATAGCAGCTCGTACGGTATGGTCCCGATTGCCGCCGCGACCTCGCGTACGCCGATCGACTCCTCGCCCTGCTCGCCGATGATCACCACCTCGTCGCCCGGTGCCACATCCATGCCGGTGACGTCGATGGTCGTCATGTCCATGCACACCGAACCCACCACCGGCGCGCGGCGTCCGCGGACGAGCATGTAGCCCCGACCGGCCAGACGGAGATCGATGCCGTCGGCATACCCGGCCGGGATGACGGCCAGCGTGGTCGCGCCCTCGACCGCCGTGCGGAGGCCGTACCCCGTGCCCTCGCCGGGGCGGAGGCCCTTCACTGCCACGATACGGCTGTGCAGTGACAGGGCAGGTCGCAGCCGCAGTGTCGACGCCAGCGGCGGCGGCACGATTCCATACAGGAGCAGGCCCGGCCGGACGAAGTCGTGCCAGACGCGCTCGTCGCGGAGCAGCGCGGCGCTGTTGGCGGCGTGACGCACACGAGTCGCGATCCCCAGCGACGGCAACCGCGCCGACGCCTGCGCGAAGCGCTCCTGCTGCAGCGCGAAGGCCGGATGATCGGGGTCGTCGGCGGTCGCGAAGTGCGTGTAGACGGCGGCGATCGCCAGGTTCGGCGAGTGGGCGACTTCGGGCAGCGTGTGTCCGAGGTTGTCGTGCCGGAAGCCGAGCCGATTCATCCCGGTATCGATCTTCAGATGACAGGACAGCCGGGTGCCGTGCTTCGCCGCGGCGGCCTGCAGCGCACGGGCGGCGCCGGGGGTCGAGATCGTCGGGGTCAGGTCGTGCGCGAAGATGCCGTCGAGATCGCTGACGCTCAGCGCGCCGAACACCAGGATGGGCGTGCGCACGCCGGCCTGCCGGAGCGCGATGCCTTCTTCGATATCCGCACAGGCCAGCATCGCGACGCTCTCGGCTTCGAGCGCGCGGGCGACCTCGGCGGCGCCGTGGCCGTAGGCATTGGCCTTGACGACGCCGATGACGCCAGGGGCGCGCGCCGGTACCGCGTCAGCCTGCCCGGCGCCGACGAACCCCGCGATCTCGCGGTAGTTGGCGCGGATCGCGTCGAGGTCGACGTGGGCGACGGTGTGGCGGATCATGTCAAGGGAGAAGGCAGAAGGGAAAAGGGAGAAAGGAGAACTGAGAGCGAGAACAAACTGAATTCTCCCTTCTGCCTTTCTCCCTTCTCCCTTGACACTCTTGTCACGCCTGCCCGTGGGCGAGGTTCTCGAAGCGCGTGTACTGATGGAGGAACGATAGCTTCACCGTGCCGATCGGGCCATTGCGCTGCTTCCCGATGATGATCTCGGCGATGCCCTGATCCTCCGGCTTGGCGTCTTCCTTGTCGTAGACCTCAGGCCGGTAGATGAAAAAGACCACGTCCGCGTCCTGCTCGATTGCGCCCGACTCGCGCAGGTCGGAGAGCTGCGGCCGATGATCGGTCCGCCCCTCGGGCGCGCGACTGAGCTGCGACAGCGCGATGATCGGGCAGCTGAGCTCTTTGGCCAGTCCCTTCAGCGATCGGGAGATCGCCGACACTTCCTGCTGGCGGCTCTCGAACCGCCCTCGCCCCTGCATCAGCTGCAGGTAATCGATGATCAGCAGGTCGAGCCCGTGCTCGGCCTTGAGCCGGCGTGCCTTCGCACGCATCTCCAGCACGCCAATCGACGCCGTGTCGTCAAGGTAGACCCGGGCTTCGGCGAGCGTGCCGAGCGCGTGCGAGAGCTTTCCGTAGTCCTGCTCGTTGAGGAAACCGGTGCGGAAGCGGTGGGCGTCGATCCGGGCCTCGGAGGTCAGCATGCGCATGAACAGCTGCTCCTTCGACATTTCGAGGCTGAAGAATCCCACCGTCATCGCCGTGTGCGTGCCGACATACTGGGCCATGTTCAAGACCAGGCTGGTCTTGCCCATCGAGGGCCGCGCCGCGATGACGACCAGATCCCCGGGGTGAAAGCCGGTGGTCATCTCGTCGAGATCCGGGAATCCGCTCGGCACTCCGGAGATCGCCCCCTTGCTCTGCTGCAGCTTCTCGATCGTCGCGAAGCTGGTCTGCACGAGATCCCTGAGCGGCACGAAGCCTTCGCGGATCCGTCCCTCGGCAATGGCGAAGATCGACCGCTCGGCCTCGTCGAGGAGCACCTCCGGTTCCAGTTCCGCTTCGTACGCCTCGGTCAGAATCTTGTTGGCCGAGTGGATCAGGCTGCGGAGCGTCGACTTCTCCTTGACGATCCGCGCGTAGTACTCGACATTGGCCGACCGCGGCACGCCGTCGGCCAGCGCCGCGATGTAGGACGGCCCACCGATCTCGTCCAGCTCCCCGGCCCGCGTCAGCTCTTCTTTCAGCGTGATGAAGTCGATGGCATGACCGCGTTCGCTGAGCGCCACCATCTTGTCGAAGATGCGGCGGTGCGCATCCCGGAAGAAGTCCTTCGAGTCGATCAGCTCGGCGGCGTGGTTGAACGCGTCGTTGTGGATCAGGATCGCGCCGAGGACCGACTTCTCGGCATCGAGATTGTGCGGAAGGGTCCGTTCAGGCGTAGCGACGTCAGGCATTGCGTGGGGAAGCGGAAAAAAAATGGGCGACGGGGATGATAGCACCCGTCGCCCGATCTCGCCGCCGCGATCGTCGAGTGTTCGCGCTAGTGCGTGTCCGGTACGACCTTGACTTTCAGTTGCGCGGTGACATCGCGATGGATCTTCAGCGGCACGGTCACCTCCCCTATTGCCTTCAGGGGATCGGCGAGGGTGATCTTGCGCTTGTCGATCTGGAAGCCCTTCGCTTCCAGCGCGTGGGCGATGTCCGCCGAGGTCACCGAACCGTACAGCGTGTTGTTCTCGCCGACCCGGCGGGCGATCTCGACCTCGGTCGCTTCGAGCCGCTGCGCCAGCGCTGTCGCCTGCTGCACCTCTTCCGCGTCCTTGACCTCGGCGACCTTCTTCTCGCGCTCGATCTGGCGCTTGTTCGAATCGGTGACGGCCAGCGCCAGCTTGCGCGGCAACAGGTAGTTGCGCGCGTAGCCGGCAGCGACCTTCACGACGTCGCCGCGGCGGCCGAGATTGTCGATGTGCTCTCTCAGAATCACTTCCATCGGCTTGTTCCTTTGAATGCCAAAAGCGCCAAGAATTCAAAACATGCCAAGAATGAAGCGTGCTCAGTGGCTGCGACCACTTTTGGCAATCTTGGCATTTTTGGCATTCCGTTAATCGGTGACGTACGGAATCAACGCCAGCTGCCGCGCCCGCTTGATCGCGGTCTGCAGCTTGCGCTGGTGCAGGGCACAGGTCCCCGAGATCCGGCGCGGCTGGATCTTGCCGCGCTCCGGCAGGAACGGCATCAGCAGCCGCACGTCCTTGTAGTTGATGTAGTCGATCTTCTCCGCGCAGAACTTGCAGACGCGCCGGCGGCGGAAGAACCCGCCGCGCGGGCGATCGCCGCCCTTGTTCTTGTCCGCGTCTTTCCCCTTCGCCCCGCCGCGGCCGCGGCCGCCGCCTCCACGTTCCTCGCTCATCGCTGCACCTCGTACTTGTCTCCGCGATCGTACCGGTCGTTGCGATCGTACTTGTCGCCCCGGTCGTCGTCCTGATCCATGTTGTCGCCACGGCCTTCACCAGGCTGAGGCTCGGGCGGCAGCCCGCGAGCGGTACGGCGGCGGGCCTGGGTCGATTTCCGGGCCTCGCGCGTCCGCTCCGCCACCCGCAGCTCCTCGTCGACGCGCACCACGAGGTGACGAATCACCGCGTCGAGCACGCGCAGCCGGCGATCGATCTCCTTCATCAGCTCACCCGAGCCGGTGATGGTCTCGACGACGTAGTTGCCTTCGCGGTGGTGGCCGATCTCGTAGGCGAGCTTGCGGCGGCCCCAGTTCTCGCTCTTGTCGATGGTGCCGTTGTAGCGCTGGACGATCTGTTCGATCTGGGTGTGCAGCTCGGCGACCTGCTCGTCGGAGGACTCCGGCGTCAGGACGTAGACGAGCTCGTACTGTCTGGTCGTGCTCATTAAGTCTCCTTCTGGACTGAGCGGTCCGCCTACGCCGCTTCGCGGGCTCCGGCGGACAAGGAGAAGATGTGGATTGTCCTATTCGGATTCTTCCTTCTCTTCTTTCCGGTTGAACCTGTTCATCACCGGGGCGATTCCCTCGTTGATGAACAGCGCGGCGGCGTCCGCCGTGCGGGTCACCGCCTCGGCAATGATCGGCCGCTCTTCCGGCGCGAACCTGCCGAGCACGTGGTCCCCGAGATCGCGCCGCGGTTCTCCGCCGCCGACGCCCACGCGGACCCGTGCAAACTCCTGACTTCCAAGCGCTCCAACGATCGACTTCAGGCCGTTGTGGCCTCCCGCCGATCCGGCGGCCCGCGCCCGCAGCCGCCCCAGCTCCAGATTCACGTCGTCCACGATGACGAACAAGTCCGGAAGCTCGATCTTATAGAACTGCAACAGTCCCAGCACCGCCGGACCGCCCAGGTTCATGAACGTCAGCGGCTTGGCGAGCAGGAGGTCCGCCCCCCGCTCCCGCGCGATCAGGGACTCGACACCGCGCGGCGCCGATTCCCAGTCGATCCTGAACCGGTCCGCCAGCATATCGACGACCTCGAAGCCGACGTTGTGCCGCGTCCCGGCGTATTTCCTGCCGGGGTTGCCAAGACCGACGATGAGCTTCATCAATGACAAGGGAAAGGAAGGGAGAAGGGAGAAGCCTTCTCCGTCCTTCTCCGTTGTCCCTTCTCCCTTATCCCTTATCCCTTTACTTCTCGTCTTCCTTGTCCGTCTTGCCCTTCTTGATGACCTCGGGCTCGGCGGTGCCCGGCACCACGGCCGCGGCTTCAGGTGCGACTTCCTCGACCTTCGGCGGGACCACGTGCACGAGCATCGTGTCGGGATCCGTCAGCGGCTTCCACTTCGCGCCTTCCATCTGGATGTCGCGGACCCGGATGCCCTGGTTCAGCATCAGCTCGACGATGTCGATGGTGATGTTCTCCGGGATGTCGCCCGGGAGCGTCTCGATCTCGATCTCGCGGTTCACGAAGTCGACGATGCCCCCCTGCTGCTTGACGCCCTTGGCATCCCCCTTCAGCACGATCGGCACCGTGACCTTCAGCATCTTGTCCATCGCGACCTGGTAGAAGTCGACGTGGAGCAGCTGGTGGGTCACCGGATCGAGCTGGTATTCCTTCACCAGCGCCAGAGCATCCCCGCTGCTGCCAATCCCCTCCAGCCCGATCAGCGAGTTGACACCCGATTCGGAGTGAAGAATCCGCAACAGGACCTTGGGGTCGACCGAGATCTCGGTGGTCTTGCCCTTCTCGGAGCCGTAGACGACGGCGGGGATCTTGCCGCTGGCGCGCAGCCGGCGCGCTTCGTTCTTGCCGCGGGTTTCGCGTTTCTCTGCCTGCAGTGTGGATGAAGCCATATCAGTTCCCTACACAAACAACGAGCTTACCGACGTCTCTTCGTGAATGCTGCGGATCGCCTGTCCGAGCAGCCTCGCCACCGAGAGCTGCTTAATCTTCTTGCAGCACTTCGACCGCTCGGCGCTGAGCGGAATCGTGTTGGTGATGATCACCTGCTCGAGCGGAGAGGCCTCGAGCCGCTCCATCGCCGGGCCGGACAGCACCCCGTGGACCGCGCACGCGAACACCCGCTCGGCCCCCGCGGCCTTGAGCGCGGTCGCGGCCTTCACGATGGTCCCCGCGGTGTCGATGATGTCGTCCTGCAGGATGCAGCACCGGCCGGTCACATCACCGATCACGTTCATCACTTCCGCCGTGCCATCGTCGGTCCGCCGCTTGTCGACGATCGCCAGCTCGGCGTCCAGCCGTTTGGCGTAGGCGCGGGCCCGCTCGGCGCCGCCGGCGTCCGGCGACACGATCGTGAGGTTCGGTATCCCGAGCCTCGAGCAGTAGTCGATGATCACCGGCGCCGCGAACAGGTGATCCACCGGGATGTCGAAGAACCCCTGAATCTGCGCCTTGTGCAGATCCATGGTCAGCACCCGGTTGGCGCCGGCCGCGCTCAGCAGGTTCGCGACCAGCTTGGCCGAGATCGGCACCCGCGGCTTGTCCTTGCGGTCCTGCCGGGCGTAACCGTAATACGGGATCACCGCGGTGATGCGCGACGCCGACGACCGCCGGAACGCGTCGATCATCACGCACAGCTCCATGATGTTCCGATCGACGTCGGAGCAGGTCGGCTGGACCACGAACACGTCGGTGCCCCGGATGTTCTCGTCGATCTGGAACGAGCACTCGGTATCCGGAAACCGCTGCAAGCGCGCATGCCCGATCGAGACGCCGAGGAACTCGGCGATCTCGGCCGTCAGGGCCGCATGCGCACTGCCTGAAAACAGCTTCAGCTGTCCTCGACTCATAGTTTTGGTTGGGGCGGAAGGATTCGAACCTTCGAATACGGGATCCAAAGTCCCGCGCCTTACCAGCTTGGCCACGCCCCAGAAGACAGCACCCAGACCGCGTCCGGGGGCACCACTAGAAAACGACAAGTGTAGCCGGGGAAAGGCGATCGGGTCAAACGCGGCGCAGGATCGGACGGGCTCGTGCCTCGTACTCGGCGCGCGACAGCGTACGGCTCAGCACGGCCGAGCCGGCCAGCTTGGCGAGCGGCCGCATCGCCCGGACCGCGCCGGGGCGGGTGCGGAACAGACCAAAGATGGCGGAGCCGCTGCCGGACATCGCCGCGGCGACGGCCCCGGCCTCCCGCAGCGCGGCCTTGATGGTGCCGATTTCCGGGTGCCGGCGCATTACCGGCGGCTCGAGATCGTTGACCATCTGCGCGGCGCGGCTCGGCCATGGCACCGGCAGAATCTGCAGCTCGCCGCGCGGCTCACGCACCCCCGCGGCGCGATCGTCGTCGTACCACGAGTAGGCCTCGGCCGTCGAGACGCCGAACGGCGGCCGCACCAGGAGGACCCAGTGACGCGGGAGATCGACCAGTGGATAGATCTCTTCGCCGCGGCCCAGCCCGAGCGCGGTCCCTCCGGACAGAAAGAATGGCGTGTCGGAGCCGACGCCGGACGCGACCTCGCGCAGCAGCGAGAGCGGCGCCCCGCCCCACAGTCGCGCCAGCACCTGCAGCGCCGCCGCCGCGTCCGCACTCCCGCCGCCCAGGCCCGCCTGCATCGGGATGGCTTTCTCGATCGTCACCAGCGTGTCGGCCGGGTCGCCGGCGCGTCCCAGCGCTTTCCAGAGCGCCGCCCCCGCCCGCCACACCAGGTTCCGATCGTCGAGCGGCACGCCGGGGGTGCGGCACTTGAGCACGAAGGGCCCCGGCTTCTCCTGCGCGGTCAGCATGTCGTGCAGATCGATGGTCTGGAACACGGTCCGCAGCTCGTGATACCCGTCAGCCCGGGTGCCGAGCACCCGCAGGTCGAGATTGACCTTGGCGTGCGCACGCGCCGCGATCCGGCGTGGGGCCGGCGCCGGCGCGCGGCGCGGAGCCGCGCGCTTCACGGGTGGACGTCTGGGTTTCATGCGCCGCCGAGCGGCCCGGCGCGGCGCAGCTCCTCGATGGTCAACGGTTCGGCCTGCGCCGGCACGTCGACGGCGAACACGTCCGGCTCCAGCGTCACATTGATGTTGACGTCGCTCAGTCGCACGGTCACATCGGCCGGCGTCCCGCCCCCGGCCTGCAACCGCACCACCGTCGGCCGCCCGCTCGCGAATGCCGAGTAGAGGATGCTGAGCGGCGCCGCTGACGCTCCCGGTGCACCTGGCGCCGCCGTCGCTGTCGTCGCTCCAACGACCCGCCACTGTCCCTGCTCCTGCCGGAGATAGCTGGTCGTGTCGCCGACGGTCACGGCCGCGAGGTCGCCGTACCGACGCCCGTCGGTCGGCTCGCCGACCTCGAACCCGCAGCCGCTGACCAGCGTCCGCAGATCATCGGGCGTCAGCTTCAACCCCACCAGCGCCTCGACGATGTCGGCGGCGCCGGCGTTCCGCAGGACGCGATTCTCGCGCGGCATGTAGAGCGTGGTCTGCGGGCCCGACGAGACCAGGATGAACACGGGGCGGCCAAGTGGGTGACGGCCCTCGAGACGAATCCTGTCCGGTGCCTCGAAGCCGGCGTCCACGTTCCCTCTCAAGGTCGTCGCCCCGGCGCGGCCGGATAACCCGAGGGTGGCGCGAATGGTTCGGACGTTGCGGCATTCCTTGACCGCCTGCTCGTACGCAGTGCGGGCATCAGCGAAGGGCTCGCCAGGTCCGCTCGGGAGCGACACGCGCCTGGCTGCACACCCGGCGAGCACGGTGAGCGACGCGAGGCACGCGAGCGCTAGCAGCCCGTGGTGAAAGTCTGGCTGCGTCCGCCGGGCGCGGCGCGGCATCAGTTACTGCGGCTCCAGGCGGGATCGGGCGTCCTGGATCTTCTTCTGGATCTGTGCCCGATCGATGGAGTCGCCGTCGCCGGTCAGGGAGCGTTCCCAGGCCGCGGCGGCATCGGCGAATCGCTGCTGCTTGAAGCGCAGGTCGCCGAGGTGATCCTGGATCACCGAGTTGTTCGGCATCTTCGACGCGGCTTCACTGAGTGGCGCATCGGCGAGATCGAGCTTCCCCTGCCGGTAGAAGGCCCAGCCCAGACTGTCGAGGAACGAGGGATTCCCCGGTTCGAGCTTGAGCGCGCGCTGCACGAGATCCACGGCCTCGTCCAGCCGCTGCCCCCGCTCGGCCAGCATGTAACCCAGGTAGTTGAGGGCGGTGGCATCGCCGGGATCGCGCTGGAGGATGTCGCGCAGCGAGCGCTCAGCCCCCTCGAAGTCCTTCCGGGCCTCCAGCACCTGCGCCAGCACGTACATGCCGCGCGGGTCGTCGGGTGCGGCGGTGCGCAGCCGCCGGGCGGCGTCCTCCGCGCCGGCAAGGTCGCCGGTCTGCCGCAGCGCCGTCGCATACAGATAGAGGAGCAGCGGCTCGGCCTTCGGGCTGGCGGCGCCGGTCTTCAGGAGATCGCGGGCGGCCGGCGCCTTGCCGGCATTGATCAGCGCGGCGGCCCGGCGGGTGCTCAGATCGACCCGCGGGTTGAGCGCCTGGGCGCGGCCGTAGGCGTCCGCCGCCGAGTCCCACTCGCTCCCCTTCTCGCTCAGCTCGGCCAGCAGGACCCAGGCGCGGAGCGACTTCGGATTCTCGTCGAGCACCCGTCGCAGGGTCGCGAGGGCGTCGGTGGTTCGTCCGACCGCATCCTCGGCCGTCGCCAGGAGGACCGCGACCTCGGCATAGCCCGGCTGCTGCTGGCTGACGCGGCGCAGCAGCGGAATCGCCTTGTCGAACGCCTTCGACTGCATATACAGCCGGCCGAGCGTCAGCTCGAGGCCGAGGTCGGCGCCGCCGTCCTGGCGGGCGCGTTCGAGCGCGCCAATCGCTCTCGGCACGTAGAGCGCGGGATCGTCTCCGGGCTTGAGACTCTGACGCTGTTCGGCCAGCGCCGCGTAGACCGAGCCGATGATCCGGTTGGCTTCGCGGTTCGCGGGGTCCTGCTTCAGCGCCGCTTCCGCCATGTCGACCGCTTCGGCCGCGCGGTCCTGGCGGGCGAACACCCCCGCCAGCTCGGCGCGGAGCTCGGCCGAATCGGGCTGGAGGGTCAGCGCCTGTTTGTGGGACCCGATCGCCTTCTCGATCTCCCCCTTCGACTCGTAGTAGCGGCCGAGCAGGAAGTAGTAGCGGGCGGAATCAGGCGCGGGAGATCCACCTGGCTGGGCGACGGCCGGCGCCGGACCCGCGAGCACGACCGCCAGAATCACCAGGGCTGTTCGCCGCATCTTCATGACTATAATGACCGCTGCGGTCACGGGACGCAACGGTCGCGACTCCCCGCGCCACAAAGGAATCCATGCCTGTTGACCCGGAATTGCTCGAAATCCTCGCCTGCCCGAACTGCAAGACGAAGGTGGAGCTCGTCAAGAACGGCACCGCGCTGAAGTGCACGCAGTGCAAGCGCGTCTACCCGATCAAGGACGACATCCCCGTCATGCTCTTGGACGAGGCGACCATCGAACCGTGACCCGTGCGTGTGCTCCTCATTCGCCTGAGACTCATCGGCGACGTGGTCCTCTCGACGCCGCTGATTCGGGCGGTGAAGCGAACCTTCCCCGGCGCCACCCTCAGCTATCTGGTCGAGCGCGACGCGGCAGCGGTCGTCGCCGGCAATCCCCATCTGAACGACGTGATCGTGGTCGAGCGCTCGCGTGGGCTCGCCCGCATCGCCGACGACCTGCGGCTCGCGTGGCGGCTCAGACGCGCGCGCTTCGACGTGGTGATTGACATGCACGGCGGCCCGCGCAGCTCGTGGCTGACTCTGGCGACCGGCGCGCCGCAGCGGATCGGCTACGACATCGCCGGCCGGCAGTGGATGTACACGCGCACCGTGCCGCGGGCGCGCGAGCTCCGGCCGCGTCATTCGGTGGTCAACCAATGGGACCTGCTCAGCGCGATCGACGGCTGGACCGGCGCGCCGCCCGTCCCCGCCGACGATCCCGTCGAAATGCCGCTCGACGCGGCCGCGGACCGGCGCATCGCCGGACGGTTGCAGGAGACCGGTGTCGACCCGCGGCATGAGCTGATCGTGATTCACGTGAGTGCGAGCAATCCGTTCAGGCGCTGGCCGGAGCCGGCCTTCGCCGACGTGGTCTCGAGCCTGGTGCGGGAATCCCCGGCGCGCCGCGTGATCCTGAGCTCCGGCCCCTCGGATCGCGCCGCCGCCGATCGGATCGCGGCCACCGCCCGGGACCTGCTGCCGGCCAGAGGCCCGCTCGCGCGTCGTCGATTTCGGCGAGTTCAATCTGCCGGAGCTTCGGGCGCTGATCGCCCGCAGCCGGCTGTTCATCGGCGGGGATACCGGTCCGCTGCACGTCGCCGCGGCGACCACGACACCGATCGTCGCGATCTACGGCCCGACCTTGCCGGCACGCTCGACCCCCTGGCGGCCCGAGACCGTGCCCACCGAGTCGGTCGAGGTGTCGGGCCTGCCCTGCCGTCCCTGCGATCAGCGGGTCTGCGCGCCTGGTGACTACCGCTGCCTGACCACGCTGATGCCCGCCGCCGTGCTCGCGGCGGCCGAACGGGCGCTGAGCTGCGCTCCACCTTCGCCGCTACGCGGCTACGGCGGACAAGTCGCATGATCACGATGCCCGAGCAGGATCGTCCGGCCGGTCTCGAGCGTGCCGCGTGGCTCGCGCTGCTGGCCTTTGCCGCCTCGCTTCAGGTTTCGATTTTCGCGGCCGGGGTGCTGCTGACCCTGACCACGATCCTCTGGTTGACCCTGGTCATCCGCAACCGCGAGCGCATCGAGGTGCCGCGGATGTTCTGGCCGCTCGCCGCCTATGGCGCGGTCACGATGCTCTCGGCGTTCAACGCGGTCGATCGCGGCGTGTCCCTGATGGACACCAAGCAGCTGGTGCTGTTCGCGATCATCCCGATTGCCTACCGGCTCCTGCCCGGCCGGCGCAGCCTCACCGCGGTGGACGTGATCATCACGGTCGGCGCGCTCGAAGCCATCTACGGCATCATCCAGTACGCCATCCTCAACTTCGACCACCTCCAGCGCCGGGTCCAGGGGTCGCTCTCGCACTACATGACCTACTCGGGCGTGCTGATGCTGGTCGCCTGCACCGCCGCGGCGCGCATCATGTTCCGTCGTGAGGATCGGACCTGGGCGTCGCTGGTCATGCCGGCGCTGCTCGTCGCCATCGCGCTGACGATGAGCCGCAACGCGTGGGTCGGCGTGTGCGTCGGGATCGGGCTGCTCCTCCTGCTGCGCGATTTCCGGCTGGTCGCGCTGCTGCCGGTCGCCGCCGCGCTGTTCCTCGCCTTCGCGCCGACCCCGCTGACCCAGCGTTTCTACTCGACGTTCAGCCTCTCCGATCCGACCAACCGCGATCGGGTGGCGATGATGGCCACCGGGGTCGAGATCATCAAGGACTTTCCGTGGACCGGTGTCGGTCCTGACGGCGTCCGGCTGGTCTACCAGCACTATCGGGATCCGCGTGCGGAGCGGCAGCTGAATCCCCACCTGCACAACGTGCCGATGCAGATCGCGGCCGAGCGCGGCCTGCCCGCGCTCGCGGTGTGGCTCTGGTTCATCGTCGTGCTGATCCGCGATCTCGCGCGCAAGACCCGCTCGTCGCCGATGCGGTCCCTGCCGACCGCGGCGCTCGCCGGGGTGGTCGCGATGCTCACGGCCGGGATGTTCGAGTACAACTTCGGCGACTCGGAGTTCCTGATGCTGTTCCTGCTGATCGTGACCCTGCCCTATGCGGCCGATCGCGTCACGGCCACCACCGCTCCCGCCGTCGCCCAGCGGCATGCAGCGTAGGGGGCGGGCTCCAGGAGGACGATGAGAGCCCCGAGTGTCAAGGGAGAAGGGAGAAGGGACAAGGGAGAACTTCTCCTTTCTCCCTTGTCGACGTCACTTTTCCAGCAATCTGCTGAATGACGGATCCAGCCCACGAGCTCATTTCCCGATTCGGCGGACGCGGCGTCCTGGTCATCGGCGACTTGATGGTCGACCACTTCCTGATCGGCCACGTCGATCGCATCTCGCCGGAAGCGCCGGTGCCGGTGGTGCGGTTCCAGGCTGAAGAGCTCAGGCTCGGCGGCGCCTGCAACGTCGCCAACAACATCATCGCCCTCGGCGGGCGCGCGGAGCTCCTCGGCGTGGTCGGCGACGACAGCGAGGGCCGGCAGTTGCTCAGGGACCTGGCGTCCAGAAACATCGGCGTCGCCGGGATCGTCACCGACGCTGAGCGCTGCACCACTCGCAAGGTGCGGATCGTGACCACCCGCAATCAGCAGGTGGCGCGCATCGACTACGAATCGGAGAGCGAGGTCAGTCCCGGGATCGGAGACGCCCTGATTGCCAGGCTCGAGACCTTGATATCGGGGGTCGAGGTCGTGGTCATCTCCGACTACCTGAAGGGCGCCATCTCACGCGCGGTCGCCGCTGCGATCATCGAGATCGCACTCCGGGCGCACCGGCCTGTCCTGGTCGATCCGAAGGTTCCGCACATCGACTACTACCGGGGCGCGACGCTGATCACCCCGAATCACCACGAGGCCGAGGCGGTTGCGCACATGCGGATCCGATCCGAAGACGACGCGCGCGAAGCGGCGCGCCGGTTCCGCGAACGATCGGGCTGCGAGAACGTGCTGATTACCCGCGGCGAGCATGGAATGCATCTCCACACACCGCAGGGAGACACGGCGCTACCAGCCGAGGCGCGCGAAGTGTCCGACGTCACCGGCGCGGGGGATACGGTGATCGGAACCATGGCGCTGGCCCTCGCCGCCGGAGGCACGCTGCTCGACTCAGCGCGGCTCGCCAATCGCGCGGCGGGCATCGTGGTCGGGAAAGTTCGGACCCTCGACGGTCACCGTCGAAGAGCTCAGATAAATCCCAAGCTCCAAATCCCAAATCCCAACCACTCCCAACTCCCAACTCCCAAACAACTCCCAATTACCAAACCCCAATGACCTGGGAACAGTAGCGACTCACGCGGGTGGTTCGTCGCGCGGTTCGGCGATTGAGCCTTCGCTCGGATTTTGCCGGGGCATTGGGATTTTGGGAGTTGGGATTTGTATTTGGGATTTGGAATTTGGGAGTGGTTGGGATGTGGGATTTGGAGCTTGGGATTTGACGTCGCACTTGTTCGTGATCAACACGAGCTCCGGCAGCAGATCCCTGTTCAACATGTTCTTCAGCTTCACGTCGAAGGTCGGGCGGCGCTCGATGACGCACGTCCGCACTCCGATCTGCGGTCCGATCTCCGCGTAGTTCTCGTTCGACAGGATCGCATAGACGGTACGGCCGGCTCTGAAACGATCGAACACTTCCTCGGGCAGGAAATACGGATCGACATGACGCCGAAGATAGAACACCAGGCTGGGTAGGGCTTCGTCGTAGGTGATCAGCGCGTCGCCTGGCTGCAGGCGCGGCGAGAGGGTTTGCGCAAAGCCGGGAACCGGCTTGAAGCGTTCGAAGTCCGGCAGCACCCGGACGACGAACACCCAATCCAGCACGATGAAGGTCAGGACCACCACCAGCAGCGAAGCGCGCGTCCGGTTGGCCGCGGCGAAGGCACTCACGGTCAAGCCTCCCGCGAGCGCGGCGATTCCCATCGCCAACGCCCCCCGAAGCGCGTACACGCTCGCGCCGGGGCCGAACAGATGCAACACGCCCACGCCCGCGATCGCGACGACGACACCGATCGTCAGGGCGGTCCACCGCAGCCCCGAGGTCGCCCCGGCGACCATCACGCCGGCCAGCGCGGCGACCGCGGGAACGATTGGAAAGATATACAGATCCTGCTTGGCCGCCGAGGCGCTGAAGAACACCACGAAGGCGACGATCCACAACAGCAGCAGAGTGCGGACGCGCTGCGGTGGCGCCATCGCCTCGCCGGCGCGCCATCTCCGCCACGAGCCGGCGGCGGCCATCACCAGGAACATCGAGCCGGGAAACGAATCGCCGATCAGCACCGGCAGGTAGAACAACGGGCCACGCGCGCTGTCGACGCCGATCCCGGCGGTGTAGCGCGCGACATTCTCGCCGAAGATGAACTCGGCCATCGGCGCCCAGCCGTGGCGCAGGTAGAGCGCGATGTACCACGGCGCGACGATCGCCGCGACGATGACCGCGCCGAGCGGAAGCATCATCGAGCGAAGCCGGCGCAGCTCCCCGTGGACGAGCAGGTAGAGCCCGAACGCGAGGACCGGCAGCGCGATCGCGACCGGTCCCTTGGTCAGCACGCCGAGGCCGGCCGCGACGTACATCAACACGAGGCAGGTTCGCCGGCGGGCCGGATACCGCTCCGCCAGCGCGAAGAACAGCAGGGTGAGCCCGAAGAACATCGAGATGTAGACGTCGATGAAAATCCGGCGGGCGAACATCAACAGCCGGGGCGTGACCGCGAGACCGAGCGCGGCCCACAGCGCGGCTTCCGGACGATCGGCATCGGCCGCCGCCCGGGCGAGAAAGTACGCGGTGAGAATGAGGATCAGCGCGGCGAGGGCGATCGGCACCCGCTGCACGCCGACCGACACCCCGAACAGCTGATAGAAGCCGGCCACGATCCAATAACTGAGGACCGGCTTGTTGAGACGGGGCTCGTAGTTGAAGGTCGGGGTGACGTAGTCGCCGTGCTCCATCATCTCGCGAGGCGTCTCGACGTAGAACGCCTCGTTGGCGTCCCAGATCGATGAGCCGCCGAGATCGATGAAATACGGGACTATCGCGACCGCGAGCAGGACCGCGAGCGCTGTGGAGCGTCGGGGCAATCGGTCGTCAGTGCCTGAAGTGCCTTTTGCCCGTGAACACCATCGCCAGGCCGTGCTCGTCGGCCGCGGCAATCACTTCGGCGTCGCGGACCGAGCCGCCCGGCTGGACGACCGCGGTGGCCCCCGCCGCGGCAAGCGCGTCGAGGCCGTCCCGGAACGGAAAGAACGCGTCGGACGCGGCGACCGATCCCTGCAGCGCACCGGTGGCCTTCATCACCGCGACCTTCACCGCGTCCACGCGGCTCATCTGCCCGGCGCCGATGGCCAGCGTGCGATCGGCTGCCGTGAAGATCACCGAGTTGGACTTCACGTGGGCGCAGACCCGCCAGGCGAAGCGAAGCGCGATCCATTCGTCAGCGGTCGGCTGGCGTTTCGTGACCACCTTCGGATAGTCGTCCTGGGGCCACGGCGCCACCGCCTCGATCACACGATCCCGCTCCTGCTGCAGCATGCCGCCGAGGAACGAGCGCCCCTCGAAGTCAAAGACCGGCATCGGCTCGGCGAGCTTGGCGAAATCGGCAGTCACCACGCGCAGGTTCGCCTTGGCGGCGAGCACCGCCTTCGCCTCGCCGGTGAATGACGGCGCGATCACCGCCTCGATGAAGGTCGAGGTCAACGCCCGCGCGGTCTCCTCGTCCAGCGGCCGGTTGACCGCGACGATGCCGCCGAACGCCGACAGCGCATCGGCCTCACGCGCCCGGACGTAGGCCGCTACAGTCGTCGCGCCGGTCGCCACGCCGCACGGGTTGGTGTGCTTGATGACGACGGCGGCCGGCTCGGAGAACTCGAGGGCGATACGGGCGGCGGCATCGAGGTCGAGCAGGTTGGTGAACGAAAGCTCTTTGCCCTGATGGATCTGCCAGGCCCGCCCCGTCGGCTCGGGGAGCTCCTGCCAGTACGCCTTCTGATGGGGGTTCTCGCCGTAGCGGAGCGTGCGCTGAACGCCGTGGGTCATCGGCTGGCCGCGCCGCGTCATTGTCCCCGTCGCCGCGTCGACCGTCAGCATCGTCGCCGCGATCGTCACGTCGTAGGCCGCGGTGTGCTGGAAGGCCTTGCGCATCAGCCCGAGCCGGAACTCCATCGACGGACCGCCGTTGCGCCCGAGCTCCTCGATCAGGCGGGGATAATCCTCCGGCTCGACCACGACGAGGACGTCGCGAAAATTTTTCGCCGCGGCGCGGATCAGACTGGGGCCGCCGATGTCGATCTCCTCGATCAGGGCATCCACCGGCGTCTCGGGATTGGCGGCGGCCTTGGCGAACGGGTAAAGATTCACCACGACGATATCGACGAGCTGGATCCCCTGACTCTCGAGGGCCGCCAGGTCGTCGGGACGATGACGGCGGGCGAGGATGCCCCCGTGCACGGCGGGATGGAGCGTTTTGACCCGGCCGTCCATCATTTCGGGGAAGCCGGTGACATCGGACACGCTGGTGACCGGCAAACCCTCTTGCTGCAGCACCTTAGCGGTGCCGCCGGTCGATATGACTTCAATGTGACGGGCCGCCAGCTCGCGTGCCAGCGGCACCAGTCCGGTCTTGTCGGAAACGCTCAGGATCGCTCGCATACTACTGATTTGCTTGACATTTTGGACTTCGAGCCCTAGTATTACCGGCGGCGCTGGGCGGGCCAGCGTCGTAAGCCGAGGCCGCACACTCGCGGTCTCTTTTTTTGTCCGCCGTCATCTGTTCTGCTGGAATGGATGGGGTGGGCGGGTATCACGCGGTTTCACCGCCGCGTTTGCAAAGCAGGACAAGTACGATGCGTATCACAGGCAAGGTCAAGTGGTTCAACAACGCAAAAGGTTATGGTTTCATCGAGCGCGACGGCGGCAGTGATGTCTTCGTGCACTTCTCGGCCGTCCAGGGCAACGGGTTCCGGACGCTGGAGGAGGGCCAGGCGGTCGAATTCGAGATCGTTGACGGTCCGAAGGGCCCGCAGGCCGGCAACGTCACCAAGGTGACCTAGTCTCCGAACGGGGCCGGAAGCGCGCTGCGAAGGCGCTTCCGGTCTCGCGTCGTTCAGGTTCCCCCGCCCTTCAACCCCCGCACCGTAAAATTCACCTTCCCATCCTTCACCGCCACCCGGAACGCGACTTCGGCGGTGCCGGTATCGCGCAGCTTGGAGACCTGATCCTTCACCAGCGCGGCGAAGCGATGGAAGGGGACCACGTCTTCGCCCAGCCCGCGACGCGCTTCCATCAGCGAGTCGTAGAGCGCGTGGACCTTGTCCATCTCGCGGAGCGGGTCCTTCAGCGCGGTGACGTGCAGGACCTTGCTGCTGTCGGCGTCCGGCCGGGGCGGGGGCGCCTGGGTCTTCGGCTTCGCGAACGGCCCGGGCCGTCCCTCTTCCCTGGCCCGCAGCCCGCGATCCCACACTTCGATCATCTTCTGGAATCGCGTCTGCATCATCTCGAACTGAAACCGATCGGCGGTGCGGATGATGTGGCCGCGGTCGTACCGCTTGATCATCGCTTCGACGCGCCCGCGGGTCTCCCAGGGCGGGCGCGGCAGCCGCCCGGCGAAGAACATGTTGTACTCCGCCTCCAGCCGTTTGATTTCGGCTGAGAGCATTGCCAGGTCCTTCTGCAGGTCGGTCTGTTCGGCCATGGGTGGCGTACCAGATCACCGGATCAGAAACCAGATCAGCGGCAGCCACAGTTCACGGGCATACGGCACCGGCCGATCGTCGACCAGCACCTCGGTCTCGTCGAAGCGCCCGACCAGATCGAACAGGTCGCGCAGCTTGAGCGCATCCTGGGGATAGAACCGGGCGCGGTAGCGCAGCGACGATCCGGCGCGAATCTCGAGACACTCGGCGGACCCGCGCGCGAGCTCGAGCGCCCTGTCCAGCTCGGGGCCATCGAACGGCGCAAACTCGACCGACACGGAAAACGGTAATCGCGGACGCCCGAACAGCGCCTCGGCCAGCTCGGGATTCAGCCGTGCCAGCTCTTCGTCCGTGGGCTGCTCCGGCAGGTCGACATACGGCCAGAAACGCTCGACGGGACGGTAGTCTGGGACGGGTACAGGGGGAGCGTCGTTCTCCGACATGCGAACCGCCATAATATCGCGAACCGCGAACCGCGAACCGCGGACCGTAGACCGCGGACCGCGGTCCGGGATCCGGGGGATCGCGGTTCGCGGGTTCGCGGGATCGCGAGAGAGCCGGGTTACTCGGGGGGGCCGGGAAACCCGGCTGTGTGTAAGAGCGACGCTTCTGACTTCCCAAACAACCCCATACTTCGAACCAGCGCATGCGCGACATCCCTTCAATCGAACAGCTCCGTCAACGCCCCGCCATGCGCAGACTAGAGGTTGAATTCGGCCGCACCGCGCTGATCGAGGCGTTGCGCGCGGAGGCTGACACCTTGCGCCGCCGAGCCGCCGCCGGTGAGTCGGCGCCTGACGACGTCGCCGCGTGGCTCGAGCAGACCGTGCCGGGTCGGATTCTTGCGGCCACCGCTCCCTCGCTTCAGCCGGTCATCAACGCCACGGGCGTCATCCTCCACACCAATCTCGGCCGTGCGCCGCTCGCACGCGCCGCGGTCGACCGCGTCGTGGCGCTGAGCGGTTACACCAATCTCGAATACGACCTCGACAACGGTGGCCGTGGTCGCCGCGACGTGCACGCGGAACAGCTGCTGTGCCGGCTCACCGGCGCTGAAGCCGCGGTGGTCGTCAACAACAACGCGGCGGCCACGCTGCTCACGCTCGCGGCGCTCGCGGCGGGGCGCGAAGTGATCGTGTCGAGGGGCGAGCTGGTCGAGATTGGCGGCGGATTCCGGATCCCTGATGTGATGCGGCAGTCGGGAGCGACGCTTCGTGAGGTCGGCACGACCAATCGGACCCGTGCCGCCGACTATGCGACGGCGATCTCCGATCGCACCGCGGCGCTGTTGCGCGTGCATCCCTCCAACTTCCGCATCGAGGGATTCACCGAGCGTCCGGCGCTCGGCGATCTCGTCAGCGTGGCGCGGCGGTTCGATCTGCCGGTGATCGAAGATATCGGCAGCGGATGGATCGGAGCCGGCCCCAAGCCTGCCGCCCTCGCCGAGGAGCCCACGCCGCGAGACAGCCTCGCGGCCGGAGCGGCCGTCGTCCTGTTCAGCGGCGACAAGCTGCTCGGCGGCCCACAGGCGGGCATCATCGCGGGCCGAGCGACGCTGATCGACGCGATCAGGCGGCACCCGTTGATGCGCGCGCTCCGGGTCGACAAGATGACTTACGCGGCGCTCGAAGCGACGCTGCAGGAATACGCCGCGGAGCGCGCCGCGACGACCATTCCGGTCGTGCACATGCTGGCGTTGGGACTCGACGAGATCCGCCGGCGCGCCCAGGCGCTGGCCGATGGCCTGCGCGGCAACCTGACCGCGGAACTGGTTGACGGCTGCTCCACCATCGGCGGCGGAAGCGCGCCGGGTTCCGCACTCCCCACCGCGCTCGTCGCGGTGCGCCATGCGGCGATGCCCGCGAGCGACCTGGAAACGCGGCTTCGACGCTCGGATCCTCCAGTGATCGGCCGCATCCAGGACGACCGCGTCGTGCTCGACCTGCGCACCGTCCTGACCGAACAAGAACCCCGGCTGCTCGAGATTCTCAGCGAGGTCTAGAAAGCGACTGGACGACCGCGCCAATCGATCGCGCCTCCGGAGCAACCTGCTGAAGCGCGAAACCGGCCGCACAGGCGAAGACCACGAGCACCAGCGCCGGAATCCACGTGTGGCTGATCACCGTCGTCAGCCAGTAGCCCTGTTCGTTCCGGCGCAGGCGGCGGTACAGCACCGAAATGATTGCCGCGTCGAGCGCCACCTCGGCAAGGAGGACCGGGGCCATGTAAATGACATAACCGATCGCGACCAGCCCGGCCGCGGCGGCGGCGCCGGCGAGCACCAGCCAGAGACCGGCGTCCAGATCGAGATCGATACCCCACGATCCGCGGGATCCTCCGGACGAGTGCGATCTCGCGCCTGACCAGTCACCCGACCCTCCCCCGCCGCCGCTGCGTCCCCCACCGAAGGCCGAGATCGATTCCCGCGGCAGGCGCCTCGGCCCGACGGCATCCACGACATCGAGCGCGTCCGCCACCGGATCGAGGATGGAATCAGTATCGCTGGCGGGCCGGTGCAGGGAGATCCAGACCCGGATCAGCGCGATGAAGGCGAGGTAACCGCCCAACGCCGCAGCCGCGTAGCGAAGCGCCATACCTTCGAACGCGTCCGCCGGCGACCAGAGCAGCAGGACCGATGTCAGAAATGCCGCGCCGCCAGCCAGGAGCATGACGATCAGCAACTGCACGCGCGGAGCGCGATGCTCCAGCTCCTGCGACAGCCGCGCGACCAGCAGGACTCTATCTTCCTGGTCAGCTTCCCGTGGACGGAGCCATGCCGGGGGCATTGAGAGAGGTGACGACCGCTCGCGGGCTACCGTTCCGTGCCCGAAGAGCCCGTGAATAAATCCACTTGTCGCCGGGGCCGGCTAGAAAATCGTCGAGATCGAATCGAGCGCCAGCTGCAGCAGACGGGTTGGCAGCACGCCCATGTAGAACACCGCGAGCGTGGCGAGCACGAGGCCCGCCACCGCGGTGGCGGGAACGCGCGGCCGGTGGATCTCCGGCCCTTCGGTCATCCACATCATCACCACGATCCGGAGATAGAAGAACACCGACGCCACGCTCGTGAGCACGCCGATGATGGCGAGCCAGTAATACCCTTCCTGGACCGCGGCGTTGAAGATGTACCACTTGCCGATGAAGCCGGCGAGCGGGGGGAAGCCGCCCAGCGACAGCAGGAACACCGTCATCAGCGCCGCCAGGCCCGGGCGCGAATCCTTCAAGCCGGCGAAATCCCGCAGCTCGTCGTGCTCGTTCTCCGGGCTCCCGAGCAGCGCCACGATGCCGAGGGCGCCGAGGTTCGATACCGCGTACGACAACAGATAGAACAGGATCGCGGCCTTGCCGGCGCTGTTCGCGGCGACGATGCCCAGCAGCAGATAGCCGGCATGGGCGATGCTCGAGTAGGCGAGCATCCGCTTGATGTTGGTCTGCACGACCCCGATCGCCGTGCCCACGATCATCGTCAGCGCCGCGATCACCGCCAGCACCGGGACCCACTGCGCCTGCAGCGGCTCGAGCGGCGAGAGGAACACCCGCGCGAACGCACCGAAGGCCGCGGCCTTCACGCCGGTCGACATGAAGGCGGTCACGATGGTCGGCGCGCCCTCGTAGGCGTCCGGCGTCCACATGTGGAAGGGCACCGCCGACACCTTGAACGCGAAGCCGACGGCCAGCAATCCGACGCCGAGAATGGCCAGCGTTGGCGGGCCCGACGCGCCCTGGGCTGACAACGCGATGCTGATCTGCTCGAGCCGCGTCGATCCGGCGACCGCGAACAGGAAGGCGATGCCGTAGAGGAAGAACGCGCTCGAAAAGGAACCGAGCAGGAAGTACTTGAACGCGGCCTCGGCGCCGGTCGCGCTGGAGCGCCGGATGCCGGTGAGCACGTAGACCGCCAGCGACAGAATCTCCAGCGCGATGAAGATGACCAGCAGGTCGGTGGCCGCCGCCATCATCATCATCCCGCAGATCGCGAACAGCGTCAGCGCGTAGTACTCGCCCGGCGGCAGCCGCTCCCGCTCCACCAGGTCGTTCGAGAACAGCATGGTCAGCACGCCGACCACGCAGAGGATCAGGTTGATGAACAGCGAGAAGTTGTCGGCGCGGATGACGCCGAAGCTGCTCCGGTCGGTGTCCCAGAGGAACACCGACGCGACCGCCGCGCCGGCCAGCCCGATCAGGCCGAGCCCGGCGATCGGCATGCGCTCGCCGGGCTGACGGAAGGCTTCCGCGAGCATCGCGGAGGCGCCGGCCAGGGCGACGATCAGGAGCGGGATGATGGCCGCGTACTCGGTCACTGTGGCTCTCCGGAGGTTCGCTGCAGCGCGGCGGGACGCACCACCGGGCGCCGACCGTCATCGCCGGGCGGCGTCACCGTGACCTGGGCGGGCCGGTGTCCGGTGATCCGCTCGATCACCCGATTCACCGACGGCTCCATCGGCCGCAGGAACAGGTTGGGCAGCACGCCCATGAAAATCGCCATCGCCACGATCGGCACCACCATCGCCCATTCCCGCGGCGACAGATCGGGCAGGCTCCGGTTCTTGGGGTTGGTGATCGGGCCGTAGTTCACGCGCTGGAACATCCAGAGCATGTAGACCGCCGACAGGATCACGCCGGTCGCGGCCAGCGCGGCGAACGTCGGATTCCAGCGGAAGGTGCCGAGCAGGATCAGGAACTCGCCGACGAACCCGTTGGTGAACGGCAGCGCGATCGACGCGAGCGTGATGATCAGGAACGCGGCGACCAGCTTCGGCGTCACCGCTTTCAGCCCGCCGTACTCGGAGATGAGGCGGGTGTGGCGCCGATCCGAGAGCATGCCGACGATCATGAAGAGCCCGCCGGTGCTGACGCCGTGGTTGAGCATCTGCATCACCGAGCCCTGCACCCCCTGCAGGTTCAGCGCGCACAGCCCGAGCACCACCACGCCGAGATGGCTGACGCTGGAGTAGGCCACCAGCTTCTTCATGTCCGGCTGCACCATCGCCACCAGCGCCCCGTAGATGATGCCGATCACCGCGAGCGTCGCCAGGTACGGCGCGAAGTACATCGCGGCGTTCGGGAACAGCGGGAACGCGAAGCGCAGCAGGCCGTAGGTGCCCATCTTGAGCAGGACGCCGGCCAGGATGATCGAGCCGGCGGTCGGCGCCTCGACGTGCGCGTCGGGCAGCCAGGTGTGGAACGGGAACAGCGGCACCTTGATCGCGAACGCCAGCGCGAAGGCCAGGAACGCCCACCACTCGAACCGCTGGCTGAGGGTCAGCCCGTAGAGGTCGAGCAGATTGAAGCTCGGGCTGCCGTTGGCGGCGTTGTGGGCGATCGCCAGCGCGATGATCGCGATGAGCATCAGCACGCTGCCGGCCATGGTGTAGAGGATGAACTTGACCGCGGCGTAGATGCGCCGCTCGTAGCCCCAGATGCCGATCAGGAAGTACATCGGGATCAGCATCGCGTCCCAGAAGACGTAGAACAGGAACAGGTCGAGCGAGACGAACACGCCGAGCATCGCCGACTCGAGCGCGAGGATGAAGAACGAGAACGCCTTCACCCCTTTCTCGATCGACTCCCAGGACGACAGCAGCGCAATCGGGGTGAGGAAGCCGGTCAGCACGATCAGCAGCAGGCTGATGCCGTCGACGCCCAGGTAGTACTGGATGCCGAAGTCGGGGATCCACGCGTGCTTCTCTTCGAACTGGAACGCCGCGCTGGTCGGATCGAACCGCCACCACAGGTACAGCGTCGCCGCGAAGGTCGCGAGCGACACCAGCAGCGCGAGGTTGCGGACCAGCGGCGCCCGGTCCGGCTGGTCGCCGCGTCCACCGGCGAGGAGCACCAGCAGCGCGCCCGCCAGCGGCAAAAAGACGATGAGGGAAAGCAGCATGTTTTAGATGAACAGGTAATACCCCAATATCGCGACCGCGCCGCTGAACAGCGCAAACGCGTAGGTGCGGACCGATCCGGTCTGGGTGCGGCGGAGCACGCTCGCGGTGGCGCTCACCGCCATCCCCACGCCGTTGACCGCGCCGTCGATCATGCCGGCGTCCACGCCCTTCCAGAGAGCGCCGGTCGACAGCACCTTCATCGGCTGCACGATGGCGGCGTCGTAGATCTCGTCCACGTAGTACTTGCCGAGCAGCAGCCGGTGCACCGGCGCCAGCGACCCGGCAATCGCGTCGACCGCCCGGCGGTTGCGCAGCCAGAAGTACCAGGCGAGGCCGATGCCGGCGAGCGCGACGCCGCTCGAGAGAATCATCAGGTTGAGCTCGGTGCCGGTGTCGGCGTGGGTCTCTTCGCCGCTGCCCACCTGGGCGATCTCCCGGGCATCCACCGGGGTCGTGGCTTCGGCCGCGGCCGCGCCGTGGGCCTCGAATGACGGCTCCAGGAACGACTCGATCCGGTTGTGGCCGCCGAGCGCGTGCGGCACGCCGACGTACCCGGCGACGACCGAGCCGATCGCCAGCAGGATCAGCGGCAGCGCCATCGACCAGGGGGCCTCGTGCGGCACATGCCCGTGGCCGCCGCCGTGCCCATGCCCGTGGCCGGCGTCGTGACCAGCCGCGTGCGCGGCCGGCGCCGCTTCCGCCGGATGCGCCGGCGCCGCGGGGCCTGCCGCGCCGGAGGCGGAGGCGGGCGCGTCGTGCCGGCGCTCGCCGTGGAAGGTCAGGAAGACCAGCCGGAACATGTAGGTCGCGGTCAGCAGCGAGGTGACCATGCCCAGCACCCACATCAGCGTGTGCCCGGCGTGTGGGCCGTGTAGGTGCGGAACAGGATCTCGTCCTTGCTGAAGAACCCGGACAGCAGCGGCACGCCGGCGATCGCGAGCGCGCCGATCAGGAACGTCCAGTAGGTGATCGGCAGGTATTTCTTCAGGCCGCCCATGTTGCGCAGGTCCTGCTCGCCGGCCAGCGCATGGATCACCGCGCCCGATCCGAGGAACAGCAGCGCCTTGAAGAACGCGTGGGTGTAGAGGTGGAAGATCCCGGCGGCATAGGCGCCGACCCCCATCGCCAGGAACATGTAGCCGAGCTGCGACACCGTCGAGTACGCCAGCACCCGCTTGATGTCGTTCTGCACCAGCCCGATCGTGCCGGCCATCAGCGCCGTCGCCACGCCGATCGCCGCGACAATCGCCATCGTGGTCGGCGCGTGGTCGAACAGCACCGCGTTCCGCCCGATCATGTAGACGCCGGCGGTGACCATCGTCGCCGCGTGGATCAGGGCCGACACCGGCGTCGGGCCTTCCATCGCGTCCGGCAGCCAGATGTAGAGCGGGATCTGCGCCGACTTGCCGGTGGCGCCGACGAACAGCAGCAGCGTCGCGACGGTGATCGCGCCCCAGCCCGCCACTTCAGGCGCGCGGGTCGCGGCCGCCGCCGCCACCTCCTGGAAGTCGAGCGACCCGAAGGTCGTGAACACCAGGAACATCCCGAGGAGGAACCCGAAGTCCCCGATGCGGTTGACGACGAACGCCTTCTTGCCGGCGTCCGCGGCCGACTGCTTCTTGAACCAGAAGCCGATCAGCAGGTACGAGCAGAGGCCGACCCCTTCCCACCCGACGAACATCACCGGGAAGCTGGCGCCGAGCACCAGCACCAGCATGAAGGCGGCGAACAGGTTCAGGTACGAGAAGTAGCGGGCGTACTCGCCGTCCGGCTCGTCGTGCATGTAGCCGGTCGAGTAGATGTGGATCAGGGAGCCGATCCCGGTGATCACCAGAATCATCAGCGACGACAGGTGATCCAGCCGGAAGCGCAGCGGCACCCGCACATCGCCCGACGACATCCAGTCGAACGCGGTCGCCTCGGCGAAGCCGGCATCGCCATTGACGACGCTCAACACCGACAGCACCGACACCACGAACGAGCCGATGATCGCCAGGCAGGCGAGGCCGCCCGACACGGACTTCGGCAGCCGCCGTCCGACGAACGCGTTGACCAGGAATCCGACGAACGGCAGCAGCGGGATGAGGAGCAGCATCACCATTTCAGCGACGTGTAGGCGTCAGGGCTGAGCGTCTCGCGGTGCCGGAACAGCGAGATCACCAGCGCCAGGCCGACCGCCGCCTCGGCGGCGGCCACGGTCATGACGAAGAACGTGATGATCTGGCCATCCACGCTCCCGAGATAGCGGCCGACCGCGACGAAGGTCAGGTTGACCGCGTTCAGCATGATCTCGATCGACAGCAGCACCGTGATCAGATTGCGGCGCAGGAACACCCCGGCGGTGCCGATCGAGAACAGCAGCGCCGACAGGATCAGGTAGTAATTGAGCGGGACCATCAGTGCTCCCTCCGCGCCAGGACGACCGCCCCGACCATCGCCACCAGGATCAGGATCGAGGTGGCCTCGAACGCGAACGCGTGATCGGTGAACAGCGCGTAGCCGATCCGCGCGACCGAACCGACGGTCGCGGCCTCGGCGTCCTGCGCGAACCAGGTCGGCCCGAGCCGCGACAGCGCCCACACCACTTCTCGCGGCCAGCAGCACCGACAACACCGCGCCGATCCGGAGGGTGGTCGGCCGGAGCAGGCCGGCCGCGGTCGCCGGCACCGGCTCTTCGCGCGGCACGTTCAGCAGCATGACCACGAACAGGAACAGCACCATGATGGCGCCGGCGTAGATGATGATCTGCGTGACCGCGGTGAACGGCGCATCGAGCAGGATGTAGAGCCCGGCCAGCGCGCCGAACGAGGTGATCAGCAGCATCACGCTGTGCATCGGGTTGCGCTGGCCGATCACGCCTAATGATGCGATGAGCGCGATCGCCGCGAAAATGTAGAAGGCTAGAGAGCTCATCTCGTCAAATCCCAAGCTCCAAATCCCAAATCCCAACCACTCCCAAATCCCAAATCCCAAAGGTCAACTGCCAACTGCCAACGCCCAACCTCCCCCAACGTTCGATTCCCGGTCGGACGACGTTGGAACTTGGTAGTTGGGAGTGGTTGGGATTTGGGATTTGGAGCTTGGGATTTGACCAGGTTCACTCCCCTTACTCGAACCACAGCACCAGCGCCGCCGTCGCCAGCAGATTGACCACCGAGATCGGCAGCAGCCATTTCCAGCCGAACTCCATCAACTGGTCGTAGCGGTAGCGCGGCAGCGTCCAGCGCATCCACACGTAGAAGAAGAGGATCAGGAACACCTTGATCAGGAAGTAGATCCACTTCAGCCAGTCGGGCAGGAACGGCCCCAGCCAGCCGCCGAGATACAGGCTGGTCGCGACCGCCGCCACCGTGACCATGTTCACGTATTCGGCGAGGAAGAACAGCGCGAAGCTCATCGCGCTGTATTCGGTGTGATACCCGGCGACCAGCTCCTGCTCCGCTTCCGGGAAGTCGAATGGCGCGCGGTTGGTCTCGGCCACCCCCGCGGTCATGAAGATGAAGAAGCCGACCGGCTGCAGGAACACGTACCACTTCGGGATGAACCCCCACCAGTAGCCGGTCTGGTTCATCACGATCTCGCGCAGCGACAACGATCCGGCCAGCATGATCACCGCGGCCAGCGCCATCCCGTAGGACAGCTCGTAGCTGATCATCTGCGCCGACGATCGCAGCCCGCCGAGCAGCGAGTACTTGCTGTTCGACGCCCACCCGGCCAGCACGATCCCGTAGACGCCCATCGAGGCGATCGCGAAGATCACCAGCACCGCGACGTTGACGTCGGTCACCTGCAGCGGAATCGGTTCGGCGAGCAGGCCGAACAGCGTGGTCTCGGTGCCGAACGGAATCACCGAGAACGCCGCGAACGCGGTGACGCACGAGATGATCGGCGCGATCGCGAAGAGGGCCGCGTCAGCCGCCTTGGGCCGCAGGTCCTCCTTGAACATCAGCTTGAAGACGTCGGCGAACGGCTGCAGCGCCCCCTCGAACCCGACCCGGTTCGGGCCGCTGCGGTCCTGGATCCAGGCGCACACCTTCCGCTCCAGCCACACCATGAAGGCGGCCGACATCACCAGCATGTTGAAGATGATGAAGATCAGGCCGAGGTGCGCGATGATGGTCGGGCTCGGCAGAAAGGCGCTCATCAGTGCGCTCCCACCATCGGCTTCGAGGTGCGCCAGTCGGCGGCCACGGTGCAGCGGCCTTCGCGCACATGCGCTTCGAACTCGGGCCGGAAGTGCTTCACGGTGGTGAGGGCCGGCGTCGCCGCGGCGTCGCCGAACGCGCACAACGTCTTGCCCACGATGTTCCCGCCGACGCTGGTCAGGAGATCGATGTCCCGCATCTCCCCTTCGCCGTTCTCGAGCCGGGTCAGGATCTTGAGCAGCCAGTCCCCCCCTTCGCGGCACGGCGTGCACTTGCCGCACGACTCGTGCTTGTAGAAGTGGAGGAGATTCTTCGCCGCCCACACCATGCAGGTGGTCTCGTCCATGACGATGATGCCGGCGGAGCCCAGCATCGACCCCGCCTTCGCCACGTCGTCGAACGAGGCGGCGACGTCGAGCTGGTGCTCGAGCAGGATCGGGACCGACGACCCGCCCGGAATCACCGCCTTCAACTGGTGGCCGTTGCGGATGCCGCCGGCGAACCGGTCGTCGTAGATCAGCTCACGCAGCGTCGTCCGCATCGACGCTTCGAAGACGCCCGGCTTCTTGACGTGGCCGCTGACGCAGAACAGCTTCGGTCCGCCGTTCTTCTCGGGCCCGAGGGCGGCGAACCATTCGGCGCCGTTCATCAGGATCGACGGCAGATTGCACAGGGTCTCGACGTTGTTGACCGCGGTGGGCTTGTTGTAGAGCCCTTCGACTGCGGGGAACGGCGGCTTGATGCGGGGCTGGGCACGCTTGCCTTCCAGCGACTCGATCAGCGCGGTCTCCTCGCCGGCCTCGTAGGCGCCGGCGCCGCGGTGAATCACGATGTCGCAGTCGAAGCCGGTGCCGAGGATGTTCTTGCCGACGAAGCCCTGCGCGTAGGCCTTGGCCAGCTCGGCTTCCATGATCTTCTGGACGTGGTAGAACTCGCCGCGGATGTAGATGTAGGCGACCTTCGCACCGATCGCCCAGCAGCCGATCAGGCAGCCCTCGAACAGCAGGTGCGGGTTGCGCTCCATCAGCACGTGGTCCTTGAACGTGCCCGGCTCACTCTCGTCGGCGTTGCACGCGATGTAGCGCGGCTCGGTCTTCTTGTCGACGAACTGCCACTTCATCCCGGTCGGAAAGCCGGCGCCGCCGCGACCGCGCAGCCCGGAGGCCTTGACCAGGTCGATGACCGCGCCCGGCTGCATCCCGAGCGACTTGCGCAGCCCGTCGTAGCCCTGGTGCTGCAGGAAGAAGTCGAGCGTGAAGCTGTTGGGCTCGCGAACGTATTTCGTGAGAACTGGTTCCATTATTTCTCGACCCGCAGATGGCAGCCTGACAGCGCGGCCGCGCCGCGCGCCTTCAGGTCGTCGACCAGCCGCGCACAGCTTTCGGCGGTCGCCTTCTCGTGCCAGTGCTCGTTGTTGACCATCACGATCGGCGCGCGGTCGCAGGCGCCCAGGCACTCGAACTCGATCAGCGTGAACATCCCCGAGGGATCGGTCTCGCCGAGGTGATGAATCCCGAGCTTCTCGGCCAGGGCTTCGGTCACGCGTTCCGCACCGGCCAGCGCACAGGACAAGGTCCGGCAGACCTGCAGCACATAGGTGCCGACCTTCTCCCTGAAGAACATCACGTAGTAGGTGGCCACGTCCTCGACTTCGGCCGGGGCCATGTCGAGGATCTGGGCGACGTGGCGCATGCCGTTCGCGGTCAGGTGGCCGTGCTGTTCCTGCACCAGATAGAGCGCCGCCAGCACCGCCGAGCGCTTCCGGTCCGGCGGATACTTCGTCAGCAGATCGTCGAGCGCCGCGCGGCGCTCGGGCGTGAACGTGAAGGCTGGTCCCTCCTCGACCAGCCGGCGCTCGCTGTGCTGGAAGCGCTGGCGGTCGTAGACCATCAAGGGATGAAAGCTCATCGATCGACGTCCCCCATGACCACATCGGTCGAGCCGATCACCGCGATCACGTCGGCGATCATGCCGCCGACGATCAGCTTCGGAAGGCCCTGGCACGCGTAGAACGACGGCGCGCGCAGCTTGATGCGGTACGGACGGTTGGTGCCGTCCGAAAAAATCGTGAACCCGTGCTCGCCACGCGGCCCCTCGATCGGCACATACGCCTCGCCCGCCGGCACGGTGAATCCCTGCGAGTAGACCAGGAAGTGCTGAATCAGCGCCTCCATCTCGGTGTAGACCTTGTCCTTCGGCGGCGGGACGATCCGGTAATCCTGGATGTCGTAGACGCCGCGCGGCGAGATGCGCTTGAGCGCCTGCTGCGCGATGCGCGTGCTCTGCCGCATCTCCTCGACCCGCACCAGATAGCGATCGTAGACGTCACCGTTGCTCGCGACCGGGACGTCGAAGTCGTAGGTGGCGTAATTCAGGTAGGGGAACGACTTGCGCACGTCGTAGCTCAGCCCGGTCGCGCGCGCCATCGGGCCCATCAGCCCGTAGTCGAGCACGTCCTGGCGGCTGAGCACGCCGACGCCCTTGGTGCGCTTCAACCAGATCTGGTTCTTGGTGAGCAGGTCCTCGTATTCCTTCAGCTTGCTCGGGAACTTGTTGAGGAAGGTGCCGACCGCGTCGTGGAAGCCAACCGGCAGGTCCTCGCGCAGGCCGCCGATCCGGATATAGCTCGGGAACATCCGGAAGCCGGCGAGCATCTCGTTGATGTTGAGCAGCTGCTCCCGCTCGCGGAAGCAATACATCATCACCGACACGGCGCCGATCTCCAGGCCGTGGGTGCCGAGCCAGACCAGGTGGCTGGCGATCCGCTGCAGCTCGGCGATCAGGACGCGGATGTCCTTGACCCGCTCCGGCACGTCCACGCCGAGCAGCTGCTCGGTGACCAGACAGAACGCCAGGCTGTTGGACTGCGCGCCGAGATAGTCCATCCGCTCGACCAGCGGGATGATCTGCTGCCACTTCTTCTGCTCGGCGGTCTTCTCGATGCCGGTGTGCAGGTAGCCGATCGTGGTATCGGCGTTGACCACCTCTTCGCCCGACAGCTCCAGCACGATGCGCAGCACACCGTGGGTGCTCGGGTGCTGCGGCCCCATGTTCACCGTCATGGTCTCGGAGCGAAGTTCGGGAGTGGTGCTGGTCGTCATCGAATCCCTAATCCCTAATCGCCTAATCGGGAATCCCTAGTCCCGAATCCCGAATCCCGAATCGTCGAGCGGTCGCGGACTGCGGACCGCGGATCGCGGGCCACGGACCGCGGGTTCACAGTTCACGCTCCACCAGCTCGCAGATCGCGTGGATGACCGTGCGGTGCGCTTCCTGGATCCTCGCCGTGCTTGGATCGGGCACATTGATATGGATGTCGGCGAGCGCGCCGGCCGGGCCGCCGTCGTGGCCGGTCATGGCGATGGTGGTCAAGCCGCGCGCGCGGGCGGCGCGCAGGCCCTCGACCACGTTGGCGGATCGGCCGCTGGT
The DNA here is from genome assembly GCA_963717745.1 of uncultured Acidobacteriota bacterium. Taxonomy (GTDB): domain Bacteria; phylum Acidobacteriota; class Vicinamibacteria; order Vicinamibacterales; family 2-12-FULL-66-21; genus JACCXG01. The sequence goes on along the minus strand of CAVQXJ010000024.1, from coordinate 283,589 downwards.
GGAGATGCCGACTACCAGATCGCCCGGGGTGGCGAGCGCTTCGATCTGCCGCACGAACACCCGGTCGAAGGCATAGTCGTTGGCGATGGCGGTCAGCAGGGTGGTGTCGGTCGTCAACGCCAGCACGGCCACCGGGCGCCGCTCGCGCTGGAAGCGGCCGACCAGATCGACCGCCAGATGCTGGGCATCGGCCGCGCTGCCGCCGTTGCCGAACACCAGGACCTTGTGCCCGTTCCGCGACGCCGCGAGGATCGCCGCCGCGACGTCGGCGATCGGCTGGAGGTTCTCGTCGCGCAGCCGCTCGTGGACCGCGATGCACGCCGCGACCACCGCTCTGACCGCCGCGACCGGCTCGGACAACGTCGGCATCAGTCGCGCTGCCCGTGCTCGCGCGCCGCTTCGAGATTCGCGACGAACTCTTCCTGGGTGACCTGCAGCGGCTCGTAGGTCTTCACCGGCATCTTGATCTGCACCGGATAGTCCTTGCGGAGCGGAAACCCTTCCCAGTCCTCGGGCATCAGGATCCGGCGGAGATCGGGATGGCCGTCGAACAGGATCCCGAAGAGATCGTAGGCCTCGCGCTCGGCCCAGTTCACCGCCGCCCAGACGCCCGACAAGGTCGGCAGCCGCGGGTCGGTGCCGGACACCCGGACTTTGAGCCGGAAGCGGGCCTGACCGGTGCCGTCGGCGCCGCCGGGATTCAACAGGAGATAGGAGATCTCGAAGCGCGGCTCGCGCGGGTGCAGATCGACGGGAATCGCATCGATCATCACCGAGAAGCCGGCGTCGCGCAGCGCGCGGCCAGCCTCGGGCAACTGTTCGGCGGCGACATACGCGGTCGGCATGCCGTCGGCGGCGGCGGCCTCTTCGAGACCCGCGAAGAAATCAGTGACTGGCATCGCGGTTTAACCGAAGGTGGTCTTGGTCTGATCGATCTTGCGCTGCAGCTGCACGATCCCGTAGATCAGCGACTCGGGACGCGGCGGACATCCGGGCACGAACACGTCCACCGGCACCACCTGATCGACGCCCTGCACGATCGCGTAGTTGTCGAACACCCCGCCGACCGACGCGCACGCGCCCATCGAGATCACGTACTTCGGTTCCGGCATCTGGTCGTAGATGCGGCGGAGCACCGGGGCCATCTTCCGCGACAGCCGGCCGGCGATGATCATGAGGTCCGACTGCCGCGGCGAGCCGCGGAAGACCTCGGCGCCGAACCGCGCGATGTCGTAGCGCGACGCGCTCATCGCCATCATCTCGATCGCGCAGCAGGCGAGGCCGAAGGTGACCGGCCAGATGGACGAGCGGCGCGCCCAGCGGACGACCTTGTCCACGGTGGTGGTGAGGACGGGAATTTCGATCGGGTCCATAGCGTTGGTTCAGAGGTTCACGGGTTCAAGGGGTTCAAGGTTCACCGATTGGAGATCAGGTCGTGGTCGCGGCCCCAATCGAGGACCCCTTTGCGCCACACGTAGACGTAGCCGACGAGCAGGATGGCGAAGAACACCACCAGCTGAACGAAGCCGAACCACCGCAGCTCGCGGAGCGCCATGGCGAACGGATACAGGAACGCCACTTCGATGTCGAACAGCAGGAAGATCATCGCGACCAGGTAGAACTTCACCGGATGCCGCTCGCGGGCGTCGCCCACCGGCGGCATGCCGCACTCATAGGGCGCGAGCTTTTCGGGAGTCGGCTTCTTCGGCCCGAGGAGGCGCGGGACCATGACGTTCACGATCCCGAAGCCTGCACCCAGCCCGATCATGATCAGGATTGGCAGCCAGCCGTGCATGTGTCGCCGTCCCCCGGCCAGCCGGCACTTGTGAATGTTTTCTCAAGCGCGGCCGAAAGGCGCCTCCCTCGATCGTCCCTGGCGGGCGGCGCTCGCAATGCGACCCCGGGCAGGACTTTCGCCGGGCCGCTCAAACATCGAATGCTATCACAGGGGAAACGCCGGCAGAGGCGGCAAGCACCAAGCACGATCCGTCTCCCCGTTGCCGCGGGACACACGACCGGGTGCTGTGTCCGGCGCCAACCGGCCTTCCTCGGCTCGGCGACTCCCGTCGTCGACCTCCGCGGTCCCGGTCGCATCGCTCCGGCCTCTGGGACGGGCTACTATGTGCGAAGGAGAAACAGTGGACCGTCATAGTCGAATCTACCTCGCCGGGCACGGGGGTCTTGTCGGGTCCGCCATCAGGCGCCGCCTGGACCGGGAAGGCTTCAGCCAGGTGTTGACGGCAACGCGCGACCAGCTCGACCTGCGCGATCAAGCCGCCGTGAACTACTGGTTCAGGGCGAACCGGCCCGAGTACGTCCTCCTGGTCGCCGGGACGGTCGGCGGCATCCTGGCGAACTCGACCCGCCCCGCGGAGTTCATCTACGACAACATGCTGATTCACGCCACAGTCGTGCACTCCGCACATCTGTATGACGCGAAGAAGCTGCTCTATCTGGGAAGCTCCTGCATCTATCCGCGGGACAGTGCCCAGCCGATCGTCGAAGAGGCGCTGTTGACCGGCGCGCTCGAAGCGACCAACGAGCCCTACGCGGTCGCGAAAATTGCCGGAATCAAGCTGTGTCAAGCCTACCGTCAGCAGTACGGCTGCAACTTCATCTCCGCGATGCCCACCAACCTCTATGGCCCGGGAGACAACTTCGACCTCCAGAGCAGCCATGTCCTGCCGGCCCTCATCCGGAAGTTCCACGATGCCCGCACGGAAGGCCGTGAGGAGGTCGTCATCTGGGGGAGCGGGACACCCCGCCGGGAGTTTCTCCACGTCGATGATTTGGCGGATGCCTGCCTGTTCCTGATGCAGCACTACGACGAACCGCTGCACCTGAATGTCGGGACCGGCGAAGATCTGACCATCAGGGAGCTGGCCGAGGCGGTGCGGGACGTCGTGTTCCCTCGGGCACGTCTGGCGTTCGACCGATCCAAACCGGATGGGACGCCGCGCAAGCTGCTTGATGTTTCCCGCCTGCACCGTCTGGGGTGGAGACACCGAATCGCTCTCAGTGACGGCCTCCCGGCGACCTACCAGTGGTTCGTCGACCATCAGCCGGCGCTGCAGAGCGCCCTGCCCGACTCATCGGGTTGACCGCCGCCGTGCTGACGATCGCCTCCGGCTCGTGAATCCGGGTCGGCCGCCTGATGCCGGTGGATTCGCGGACCTACAATGAGGAGCCATGCGGCTCGCCTGGTTCAGTCCCCTCCCTCCCGTGCGCACCGGCCTGTCGGTGGACAGCCGCGCCCTGTTGTGCCGGCTGGGTCACACCCACGAGATCGACGTGTTCGTCGACGACCCGGTGGTCGCGGCGGCGCGCCGTCTCAATCGGATGCCGGAGAGCGTGGCGATTCGTCCGGCGCACGACTTCGCCTGGCGCGAACGGCGCGCGCCGTACGACCTGACGGTGTTCCAGGTCGGGAACTCGGCCCACCATGCGTATCAGTGGCCGTACCTGTTCCGGCATCCAGGTCTCCTGGTGCTCCACGACGGCCACCTGCACCACTCGCGCGCCGCATCGCTGATGCGCCGGCGCCGGCACGACCACTACCGGGCGGAGTTCGCCGCCTGCCAGCCCGACACCAGCGTCGATGCGGCGGAGCTGGCGATCGCGGGCTTCGACTCACACCTCTATTACTACTGGCCGTTCACCCGGCTGGCCGTCGGCGCGTCCAAGGTCACCGCGGTACACACCCGCGCGCTCCGGGAGGACCTCGCGGACGAGTCGCCGGACGCGCGCGTCGAGTACGTCCACCTGGCGCACGGCACGCCGTTGTCCCCGGACGAGGCCTCCCGCCGCGGCGACGAGGTGCGCGCCCAGCACGGCATCGGCCCCGAGACCATCGTCTTCGGCTGTTTCGGCGGGCTGACCCCGGACAAGCGCCTGCCGCAGATCCTCGACGCCTTCGTCGCGATCCGGCACCGCCTGCCGCCGTCGATCCTGCTGTTCGGAGGAGAGGCGCCCTCGCACTACGATCTTCGCGGCGACCTGGCGCGGCGCGACGTCGATCGCGAGGCGATCGTCACCGGCTACGTCGAAGACGAGGACGACTTGACCGGCCTGATCGCGGCAAGCGACGTGACGCTCAACCTGCGGTGGCCGACCGCGCGCGAGCTGTCGGGGCCCTGGCTGCGAAGCCTCGCCGCGGGCCGCTGCTCCGTCGTGACCGCCCTCGCCCATCTGGCCGGCATACCGACGATCGACGCCGGCAGCTGGACCGCGACCGCACCCGCGCCGATCGCGGTGGCCGTGGAGCTCTCGGACGAGCGCGACCAGCTCGCGAAGACGATGCGGCGGTTGGCGGTCGATCAGACGCTTGCGCGAGCAGATCGGCAGCGATGCGCGCGCCTACTGGCAGCGCGAACACGCGTACGACCTGATGATCGAGGATTACCAGCGGCTGCTGCCGCTGGCCGCATCGCTGCCGCCGCCTCGACTTCCGGGGCAGCCGCGGCACCTCGTGACCGACACATCGGAGCTGACCGCGCGGCTGCTCGCCCCGCTCGGCGTACCGGTGCCTTGGAGTAGCATGTGACAATTCGCGTCAACGGCGATCCGGTCGAGCTGCCGGCCGAGCTGACAATCCTGCAACTGCTCGAACAGCTGCACATCGACCCGCGGCTCGTCGCCGTGGAGCACAACCTCACGATCATCAAACGGGCCCGCTACGAGTCGACGCCGATCGCCGAGGGCGACCAGATTGAGATCGTGAATTTTGTGGGCGGGGGATGACACAAAAGCCGCGGGTTCCCGCCTTCGCGCTCCGCGCTACGGCGGGCAAGCGCGGTTCGGGGGTTCGCGGTTCGGAAAATGCAAAAGGCCGGGGGTTCGCTCGGGCTTGCGATTCGGGAGCGCGTGGTTCGGAATTTTCGAACCCGCGAACCGCGAACCCGCGGACAGCGTTTCTTAGACACACATAGACATGACCTCTGATCCCCTCGTCATCGCCGGCCGCAGCTTCCGCTCGCGTCTGATCGTCGGCACCGGCAAGTACCCCTCGCACGCCGTCATGGCGGACGCGCATCTGGCCTCCGGCGCCGACATGGTCACGGTGGCGGTGCGGCGCGTCAACCTGCACGACCGCTCGGCGGAATCGCTGCTGCACTACATCGACGAGCGCCGCATCTTCATCCTGCCGAACACCGCCGGCTGCTACACCGCGGACGAAGCGATCCGGGCGGCGCGGCTGGGGCGCGAGGTCGGTCTGTCCAACTGGGTGAAGCTCGAGGTCATCGGCGACGAGCGCACGCTCTTTCCCGACAACGTCGCGCTGCTCGAGGCGACCCGGGTGCTGGTGGCCGAGGGGTTCGTGGTGCTGCCCTACACCAACGACGATCCGGTGATCTGCCGCAAGCTCGAGGACGCCGGCGCCGCTGCGGTCATGCCGCTCGGGGCGCCGATCGGCTCCGGACTCGGCATCCAGAACCAGAACAACATGCGGATCATCCGGGAACAGGCCGGCATCCCGGTGATCGTGGATGCCGGCGTGGGCACGGCGTCCGACGCGGCGATCGCGATGGAGCTCGGCGCCGACGCGGTCCTGATGAACACCGCGATCGCCCTGGCTCAGGATCCGGTCGCGATGGCCACCGCCATGCGCCTCGCAGTCGAGGCCGGACGGCTGGCGTTTCGCGCCGGCCGCATCCCGCGCCGCAGCTACGCCTCCGCCAGCAGCCCCGCCGAGGGTCTGCTGCCGCCGGCCGTCGCCGCCGCCCCGGCCCGCTCCTGATGCACGAGCCGCTCGACGCGAAACTTCGTCGTCTCGAACAGGAGCGCGCCGAGGCCGATCGCCGCTACAACGACGCGCTGACCGCGTTCGACCGGGCGCTCGGCCCGGGCGCCGGGCTGCCGCCGGCGCCGCCGGAGTACGACGAGCAGCAGATCCCGGCGCTCAACGAGACCTGGAACATCCTGCCCGCGCCTCCCGCCGGCGCCGGGATCACCCGGCGGCTCACCGGCTTCGTGTGGCGCACGGTGGCGGCATTCTTCGAACGGCAGCTCACGTTCAACTCACGACTCGTCGATCATCTGAATCGGAACGTCCGCACGCACCGCGACGTGCACCGAAGCACCACCGCGGTGATCGGAGCCCTGCGCGAGCACATCGATCGCCAGGCCGCCGTCGAAGCCGCCCTGGTCCAGGTGCTCCAGCGGATCACGCCGTTCGTCGACACCAAGTCCCGCGCCGACGCGCAGACGCTCAACGCCGCGGTCAGCGCGATGGGCGACACCCTCGACAAGCGATGGGAGTCGATGGCGGTGCGGGAGCGCAATCTCCGCACCGCGGTCGGCGTCGCGCAGCAGGCCGCGCTGACCGTCAAGCGCGAGCTCGAACGGTCGCTGCAGTCGCTGCCGCCCGGCGCGGCGGCGCCGCCGGGCATTCCGCCGCCGGCCGAGAGCTTCACGTCGCGGCTCGACGCCTACAAGTACGTCGGGTTCGAGGATCGGTTCCGCGGCTCGCGCGACGCCATCCGCGCCGGGCAGGAAAGCTATCTGCCGCTCTTCGAGGGGCGTACCGCGATCCTCGACGTCGGGTGCGGGCGCGGCGAGTTCCTCGACCTGCTCGCGTCGCGCGGCGTGGTCGGGCGCGGCATCGACACCAACCCCGAGATGGTCGAGGTGTGCCAGGCCCGCGGCCTGAACGTCGTCGGCGCCGATGCGGTGGGCTACCTGTCCACGCTCGAGGATGGCAGTCTCGGCGGCATCTTCTCGGCACAGGTGGTCGAGCATCTCCAGCCGTCGTACCTGCTCCGGTTCCTGGAACTGGCGTTCCACAAGCTCGCGCCGGGCGGGCTCCTGCTGCTCGAGACGCTGAATCCGGCGTGCTGGGTCGCCTTCTTCGACAGTTACATCCGCGACATCACCCACGTCTGGCCGCTGCACCCGGACACGCTGAAGTATCTGGTGACCGCCAGCGGCTTTCCCGACGTCGAGGTGCAGTTCCGCGCGCCGGTGGCCGACGAGCACAAGCTGCAGCCGTTGACGCCGGATGCGAGCTGGGATCCCCGGCTGCTCGAGGCCGTGCACACGTTCAACGCCAACATGGACAAGCTGAACGTGCGAATCTTCAGCTTCCTCGACTATGCCGTCGTAGCCACGCGCTAGATGTCGTCTGTTGCGCCACGGCCGCACGTCCTGGTCTCGCTGTTGCCGCGCGCCGGCGCGGCGGCCGGCGCCGCCCTGTCGATCGCGCTGCTGCTGACCATCACCTCGTTTCCCACGCCGCTGCCCCTCGTGTTGCTCGCGCTGATCGGTCTGGCCGGGCTCACGGCCTGGCGTCTCGAGCCGGCGTTGATCGCCTTGGCCTTCCTGGTTCCCATTGCCCGCATCGCGGGGCGGCCGTGGGCGCCGGCCGCCGCCTGGCCCGAGATGCTGGCGATGGCGGTCATCGCCGGCTGGTTCTGCCGCCGCGCCGCGGCCGCCGATCGACGCCCGACCGCCGTGGAGGGACCGATCGCGGTCAGCGGCATGGTGGTGATCGCCTCGCTCGTCGTGGTCACCACCCTGTCGCAGTGGCGACTGACCGGCGTGCTGGTGTCGCCGGCCTGGTTGCACACCTACCGGCATGGCTATTTTCTGATGGAGAGCAGCGGCGATGCGGTCGACACCGCCATGCGGCTCCTCGAGATGCTGGTGCTCTTCTACGCCGCGGCCTTCGTCGCGGAGCGATCGCCGGTCGCTGCCCGCCGGCTGGCCGCGTCGATCGCGGCCGGCGCCGCCGCGGCTGCCGCGATCAACGTCTGGATGATGTGGCACGCGTCCGCGGCGCCGGCCTTCAGTCTCCCGGCGTTCGTTCGTGAGCTCCTCACCGCACGCGTCAACGTCCACTACGCGGATCCCAACGCCGCGGGCTCCTATTTCGTGATGGTGCTCCCCGTCGCCATCGGGCTCGCGCTGGGACCCCGGCCGCGGTGGTGGTGGACCATCGCCGCGACCGCCATCGCGGCGGGCTTGTGGATCTCGGGCTCCCGGACCGCCCTGATGGCGGGCCTGGTGGCGATGGTGCTGCCGATCGCGGCGCGTGCCGGCGTGTTCCGCGGGTCGGCCATTCGCCGTCCCGTGGTCATCGCCGCGGTGGTGGCACTGGTGGCGGCCGCCACCGCGACCGCATACCTGCTGCCGCACCGCGCCACGCAGCGCTCGGCCAACGACGCGTTGCGGGTCCGGTATGAGCTGTCGCGGACCGCGGTACGAATGCTGGCCACCGCGCCGGTGTTCGGGGTCGGCGTCGGCAACTTCTTCAACCTCTCGGGACAGTTCGTCTCGGGCGAGCTCCTGGCGCTCTTCCCGCCGGCGGCGCGCGAGAACGCGCACAACTACTACGTGCAATTGCTTGCCGAGATTGGGATCGCAGGCGCCGCCGCGTTCGGGTGGTTGGTATGGGTTGCCGGGCGCCGAGCGGCACGGCTGTTCGGCGGCGCGGCGGGCCCACCGGGGCCGGCATGGCCATGGGGACTCGCCGTCGGCATTGTCGCGTTCGCGCTCACCTGCCTCGGCGGGCATCCGCTGCTGATCGACGAGCCCGCGTTCACCTTCGCGCTGCTGGCCGGGACCGCCGTCGGGTGCGGGTCGGCTGTGCGATTCGAGCGCCCGGCCGCGGCCGGCGATGGACTCGCAGCGGAACGGCGCGGACCGGCGCGCCTGGGAATCATGCTGGTGGTTCTGCTGCTGGCGACGATCCCGCTGCGCTGGTATTCGGGCCGCGCCGCCCTGGATCTGAGCGACGTGGCGTTCGGGCTGACGGGTTGGTACCGGGGCGCGACGGGGTCGCCTACCGGCTGGCCGGCCGCACCAGCCGGATCTATCTGCCCGCCGCCTACAAGTCGATCACCATCCCGCTGCGGGCGACCGAGCCGCATCGAGAGGTCGAGCTCGTGATCCGCGTCGACGGTGCGATCGTCGAGCGGAAGCGCATCGGGACCGGCGCCTGGCAGGTGATCGGGGTGCCGCTGCCGGCACCGTCCTCCTCGGCCCGGTTCCGCGCGCTCGACCTCGAGGTGGTGACCCCGGCGCTGACCCCGCGGGTGCTGTTCATCGGACGCATCAAGCCGTACTGATCACGCGGGGCGTGTGGTCGCGTGGCCGGCGGTCTCACCGTTCTGATTTTTCCTGCAGCTTGAACCGCAGCCAGCCGCGATCGAGGACCCGGCTGATGTCCGCGGTTCGCGCCAGCCGGTTGCTCTGCACCCGCCGCCGGGACGCCAGAATCCGCGGCAGACCTGCGAGCGCCGCAACCTTCGCGCGGAGCGCCGCGATCCCGCGGCCCCGCCTTGTGTAGTGGAGGACGCCGGCCACCGAGTACGCGACATGCGCCGCCGCGCTGGTCACCAGCAGCGGCCAGGGCGTGTTCCGAGACCAGACCCATTCGAGGTTGCGTTGACCGTAGAACACCGCGGCGGCACTCGACCGCCCCAGTGTGGCGCTGCCGGCGTGCCGCACCACGGCGTCCGCCGCGTACCAGCACTGATGGCCGGCGAGCCGGGCACGGTACGACAGGTCGACGTCCTCGTAGACCATGAAGAACGACTCGTCGAAGCCGTCGAGGGCCTCGAACAGCGCCCGGGAGATCATGAACGCGGCGCCGCAGGCACCGAAGACTTCGCCCGACTGCGCCCACGCCTGCGGCGCCGTACCATGCCCGCGCTTGTAGGCGCCACCCGCCCGAAAATACCCGTCGCCGGCGCTGTCCACCAGCGCGCTCTCCATGAAGACGATGCGCGACGTAATCAGCGCCGTGCCGCGGCGCGCGAGAAACGCGGCATGGAGTCGCGCCAGCCAGTCGGGCTCCGGCGCGGTGTCGTTGTTGAGGAACGCCAGCACCTCCGCCGACGTCCGCTTCGCGCCGAGATTGTTCCCGGCGGCGAAGCCGAGGTTCGCGCCCGCCTCGATCGCCCGCACCTCCGGATACCGGCCCAGCACCGCCAGCGACCCGTCGGTCGACGCATTGTCGACCACCACGACCTCGAACCGCGGAGCGTCGCGCTGCGCCCGAAGCGCGTCCAGGCACGGCGCGAGCCACCGCTCGCCGTTGTAGTTCAGGACGATGACGGCGACCGCGGGCATCATCGCCGCGGTCCGCCGAGCAAGTCGGCGTAGACCTGCGCGGTCGCGTCCGCCGTCCGCCGCCAGGAGAATTGCGCGGCGCGGCGCAGCGAGCGATCGCGCAGCCGTGCCCGCTCGTCCGCCGAGTCGCAGACCCGCTCGATGGCTGACGTCCACGCCTCCACGTCGTCGGGATCGAGCAGGATGGCGGCATCACCGGCCACCTCGGGAATCGACGACGTGCGCGCGGCCAGGACCGGGCAGCCGCACGCCATCGCTTCGAGCAGCGGCAAGCCGAAGCCTTCGTACCGCGAGGGATAGACGAGCGCGGTCGCTGAGCGATAACAGTCACGCAGCGCCGCGTCCTCGAGCCGATCCGTGAAGATCGCGACCGGGCGAGGCACCGTGTTGGCGAGGGTCCGCAGCCGGGGGCCGGTGCCGCGATCGGGCCCGACGAGCAGGAGCGCGAGGTCGGCGAGATCGGCGCGGCGCTTTCCCAGTGCGATCAGGCCGTGCATCACCATCTCGACGTTGCGCCGCGTATGTAAATCCCCCACGTGGAGCAGAAAGCGCGCGGGAAGTCCAGGCGGTGTGCGCGGGGCCGGCCCCGGGGTGAAAAGAGGCGCGGCGGCGAGTGGCACGACCGCGATGCGCTGCCGATCGAGCCGGTAGGCGGCCACGATCTCCGACTTCGAGAACTCCGAATCGGTGATGACCACGTCGGCCGTCCTGGCGCTCCAGCGGTAGAACGCGCGGCGGACGACATCGCGGCGATAGGGGTACCACTCGGGATGCCGTTCGTAGCTGACGTCGTGAATGGTCAGCGCCAGCGGCCGCGGACCGCCGACCGGTGCGGTGTAGGACGGCGCGTGAAACAGGTCGATGCCGGCCCGGCGGGCGGCGCGGGGGAGGCCGGTGGCCATCCATCCGAGGTTGCTCGGCAGCGCCGGCGCATCCGGTCCGCGGACGACGCCGGGCGGCAGGGCGACGTCAGGCGGCGCGCCGACCGCGATCACCCTGCAGCTGTCCAGGCTGGCGAGCGCGCCAAAGAGCTCGCGCGTGTAGCGCCGCACGCCGGCGGCGGGCGCGACGAGGGCACGACCGTCGAACCCGACCGAGAGCATCCTAGCGAAGCTCCAGATGTAACCGCCGCACGGTCACCTGGCGCTCGGCGCAAAGCTGACGGACGTAGTGTTCTCGAGTGCCGTTGATCGTCTGGCTGCTCAGCAGGACTTCCTCGACTTGATACTTCGTGAGCAGCATCTCCAGGCTCTCGCACGGCCCCCTGACGGGAATGCCCAGCACGCGCCGCTGCAGCTTGACCGCGTCATCCTCGAGGAACACCACCGGCTTCATCGCCCACGACCCGTTGGTCAGCATCTCGCGCGCGAGCAGCTGCCCGCCCGCCCCCGCGCCGTAGATCAGCACCCGGCGGCTGCGCGCGTCCCGGCTGCTGGCGGCCACGCTCATGAACCGGAACGAGCTGCGCGTGGCCAGGATCGCCAGCATCAGCAGCACCGCGTCGATGATGAAGACCGACCGGGAGAACCGCTCGAACCGGTAGATATAAGTGACCGACAACACCGACGCGAGCGACCCGAGCGCCACGCCGCGCACGACGGCCGAGAGATCGCGCATGCCGAAGGTGCTCCACATGCGCGAGTAGAGCCCGGAGACGTACAACGCCGTGAGCTTGAATCCGAGCACGAAAGGCAGCGACGCCGCGAACGACGGCAGGAAGGTGGTGAGTTGCTCCCCTTCGAAGCGGATGCGATACGAGGTGTAGTAGCAGACGGTGATCAGCACGAGATCGAGCAGCACCTCCGCCGGCATGCCAGCGGAAGTGCAGGTCGGTGAGGAACGGCGCGAACGACGACTTTCTGGAGCGCAAGGAAGTCTTCGCCGTTGTACGCCGGGACCCGAGCCAGAAAAATCCCCAGCAACAGGAGCATCAGGGCGAACAGCGCCAGCATACGGCAGCGCCGACCATCCCGCCGGTGTGCAGCCCCCACGCAATGGCCACGCCGCCGATACCGAGCAGGTACAGCGAGCGTGACCGCCCTCGGTTCGGACAAGCCGAGCGACACCAGCCGGTGCGACACGTGATCGGTGCCGCCCCGGGTGGCCGTGCGCCCGGCCAGGCGGCGCAGCACGAGTACGAACGCCGGTGTCGAAGAGCGGCACCGTCAGCACGAGCGCGATGGCCACCGGACCGAGGAGCGTGCTGTGCGATCGACAGCGCGGCCAGCAGCGAACGACCCGCGAGCATCGATCCGATGAACAGGCTCCCGCAGTCGCCCATGAAGAGCCGCGCCGGATGACGGTTCCAGAACAGGAAGCCGGCCAGCGCCCCCGCCAGCGCGACCAGCGTCGACGATCGTGGCGCCGTCGAGCCGATCCGCGAACACGACGGCAAATCCCAGCGCCGCGATCAGGCCGACCCCGCCGGCGAGGCCGTCCATGTTGTCGAGCAGGTTCACCGCGTGCACGATGCCGGCAAACCAGATCACCGCCACCACCGTCGCCAGCGCCGACACGGGCTGGGCCCGAACGGTGGTCAGCGCATACAGGATGAACGCCGCCGCCGCCAGCGAGGCGACGAGCTTGGCGAGCGGCGACAGGCGAAAGTGGTCGTCGAACCAGCCGACCGCGAGCATCGCGAGCGCCACCGCGATGAGCACGATGGACTCCCAGGACGGGGCATGTGTCGCGAGCACGGTCAGGGAGCCGGCGGCGATCGCCAGCCCCCCGAGCGTCGGCGTCGGCGAGCGATGCCAGCGATCCTGTCGTGGCGGCACCACGGCGCCGCGCCGCAGCGCCAGGCGTCGCACCCCGCCCGCGGCCGCGAGCCCCACCGTTGCCGCGACCGCAAGGATCAGCAGATATGTCATCAAGGGAAGGACGGCGCGCGGCTCGGCCGCCACCGTCACTGGTATAGTAGACGACATTCGACCGAACGCCCGGCGACCGATTGACCAGGATGGAGTGGGCCCTGCGCGAGATCGCGATCGCTGTCCCGAGCCTCAATCAAGGACGCTATCTCTCTGCGGCGTTGACCTCGATTTTCACGCAGCACGGGGTGGTCCCGCGCGTCGCGGTGGTTGACGGCGGGTCGACCGACCAGACCGCCGAGGTCGTCGGCCGGTTCGGCAGCCAGCTCGCCTGGTCCCGGATGGCACCAGACGACGGACAGACCGCGGCGATCAACGAAGGCATCGAACAGCTGGTGGCGCGCTTCCCGAACGTCTCGTACGTCGGCTGGCTGAACGCCGACGACGTGCTGCTGCCGGATGGGCTGAGCGTGCTCGCCCGCGCTCTGGATACGAACGAGGCGTGGGTGGCCGTGGCCGGTCGCGCGCACCTGATCTCCGAGACCGGCACCGTCGTCGGCGAAATCCCCACGGCGCCGTTCGCGCCCCGGGTCTTCGACCACCGGTGCACCATCTCCCAACCGGCTACACTGGTGCGACGAGCGGCGTGGCAACGGATCGACGGCCTCGACACGCGCCTGCACATGTGCTTCGACTACGACCTGTGGTGGCGCCTCGCCGCCGTCGGACCCATCGGATACGTCGACACGCTGGTCGCCGCATCCCGGGATCACCAGGCGACCAAGACCCGCACGCGCCGGCAACAGTATTTCGACGAGGGTATGCACGTAGTCCAGCAGCACACCGGCCGCGTTCCCTGGCACTGGTTCATCAGCGAAGCGCTGGAGCGGGAGGCGGGCTGGCGCCTCGAGCAGTGGCCGGGGGTGCTCGGCCGCATCCGCGCCGGAGGCCGGGCCATGGCTGCCTACCTCCGGCGCAATCTCTCTGGCCGCCGCGCCGCATGACTGGCGGCCGCGCGTTGCGTATCGTCCACATCTGTCCGCGCTACCCGCCGGCGCCCGGCGGGGCGGAGCTGTTCTTCAGCAAGCTCAGCGCCGGACTGGCTCGCGCGGGGCACGACGTCGAAGTGTGGACGACGAGCGCGCGAAGCGTCGAGGCGTTCACCTCGTCGGTGGCCGAGGCGCTGCCGCCCGGAACCAGCCGCGAGGCGGGCGTCACGGTGCGCCGCTATCCGCTGTGGCACCCGCCGCTGCGTCGCTATCTGCTCACGGCCCTGCACCCGCTGCCATTGGGCCGCACCTGGAAAGCGGCCACGCTGCGATGGAATCCCCTCGCGCTCGGGATCTCGCGCGACGCCAGTGCCGCGACCGGATCGCTCGACGTCGTGCACGGCGCCGCGCTGCCCTATTCGCTCCTGCTCGACGCCGCCGTGCGGCTGGCGGACCGCACCGGCGCGCGGCTCGTCCTGACGCCGTTCGCGCATCTCGGCGATCCGGCGGACACCGCCAACCAGATCCGCCGCGTGTATCTCTCGAAGCTGAACATCTCGCTGCTCCGAACCGCCGACGTCGTGCTCGTCCAGACGCGGGCGGAGTATCAGGCGCTCGCCGATGCGGGCCTCGACCCGTCGCGGCTGCGCCTGGTCGGCATGGGGGTCGATCCGGCCGAGTGCACGAACGGCGATCGCCGGCGCGGCCGCGAACGCTGGGGGCTGGGCGACGAGGCGGTGGTGGGCCACCTCGCCAACAAGAGCGCCGACAAGGGCACGGTCGATCTGCTCGAGGCAGCGGCGCGGGCCTGGGCGGCCGGCGCCCGGTTCCGGTTGGCGCTGGCCGGCGAAGAGATGCCGAGCTTTCGCACCTTCTGGCGGCGCTATCCGCACCAGGATCGGGTCGTGAACCTCGGCGTCCTGACCGGTGAGGAGCGGCGTGATTTCTTCGCCGCGATCGATATCTTCGCGCTGCCGAGCTACGTGGAATCGTTCGGCATCAGCCTGCTGGAGGCGGGCTCCAACGGTCTGCCCGCGGTGGCCTATCGATTGGGAGGGCCCGCGGAGATTCTGAAAGATGCGGTGACCGGCCGGCTGGTCCCGGCCGGCGACGTCGCCGGGCTCGCCGAGGCACTGACGGCGCTGGCCGCCGGCGGCCAGGAGCGCCGGCGGCTCGGTGACGCGGCCGCGGGCGAGGCCGCGTTGTGGACCTGGGATCGCGTCCTCACCATCGTGATGCGCGAGTATCAGGGGGGATCGTCACGGGTGGCGACCCACGACCGGTCGCGGTCGGCGACCGCCTATGCTCACTACTCCCCGGCGCCGCCGGAGGGCCGCAGGCGCTGACCGCGCGCCCGCACCCCTTGCGAACCGTGCTCATCACCGCCAGTCGTGACAGCCTCTTCCGCCACCTGAACCCGGCGGCGCTCTGGCGCAATCTGTGGCAGCACCGCGGGCTGATCAGCCAGTTCACCCGCCGAGAGATTGAAGGCCGCTATCGCAGCTCCGTGCTGGGCTTCGCGTGGTCGTTCGTCACGCCGCTGGTGCTGCTGTCGATCTACACCTTCGTGTTCGGCGTGGTGTTCCAGACCCGCTGGCCGGGAACCCGCACCAGCGGCCTGTCGGAGTTCGGCCTGGTGCTGTTCGCTGGCGTCACGGCGTTCAACATCTTCAGCGAATGCCTGCTCCGCGCCAGCGGTCTGATCGTCGGCGTGCCCAGCTACGTCAAGCGGGTGGTGTTTCCGCTCGAGGTGCTGCCGGTCAGTGTGCTCGGCTCGGCGCTGTTCCATGCCGCGATCAGTCTGGCCGTGCTGGTCCTCGCCCAGGCCTTCGTCACCGGCAGTCTGCACCCGTCGCTGGCCGTGCTGCCCTTCGCGGCGCTGCCGCTGGTTTTTCTGAGTCTTGGACTGGCCTGGTTTCTCTCGAGCCTTGGTGTGTTCCTGCGCGACCTGGGGTACGCGATCGCGTTGATCGTCCAGATTCTGTTCTTCGTGACGCCGATCTTCTATCCGCTCGAACAGGTGCCGACCTCCCTGCAGTCCGTCGTTCGTCTCAATCCGCTCACCCCGATCGTCGACAATTTCCGCCGGTGCATCTTCGGCAGCGCGCCGGTGCAGTGGGCCGAGCTCGGCGCGTGGACCGCCGCCACCGGTGTGATGATGATGTTCGGCTATGCGTGGTTCATGCGGACGAAGAAGGCGTTTGCCGACGTCATTTGAACGTATGGCCGCCCCTCCTCCCCCTGTCGAACGTCTGCAGGCCGAGGCCGCGCCGGATCCGTCCTGCGCGGTGATCAGCGCGCGCGGCGTCGGCAAGAGGTACCGGATCTACCAGCAGCCGCCGGACCGGCTGAAGCAGATGCTGCTCGGCCGTCTCGGCCGGCGCTACGGTCACGACTTCTGGGCGCTGCGCGGCGTCAGCTTCGACCTGCATCCCGGCGAGCGGCTCGGGGTGCTCGGCCGCAACGGCTCCGGGAAGAGCACGCTCCTGCAGATCGTGGCCGGCACGCTCGCGCCGACCGAAGGTGAAGTCAGCGTCCGTGGGCGCGTCTCTGCGCTGCTCGAGCTCGGCAGCGGCTTCAATCCCGAGTTCACCGGGCGCGAGAGTGTGTTCGTCAACGGCGGGATCCTCGGCATGTCGCGTCACGAGATCGAAGAACGCTTTGACGACATCGCCAGCTTCGCCGAAATCGGCGGATTCATCGACCAGCCGGTGAAGCTGTATTCAAGCGGCATGTTCGTGCGGCTCGCGTTTGCGGTGACGACCAGCCTGCGCCTCGAGGTGCTGCTGGTGGACGAGGCGCTGGCGGTGGGCGACGTGTTCTTCCAGCAGAAATGCTACCGGCGCATGAACGAGCTGCGCGACGTCGGCTGCGCGGTGGTGCTAGTGTCGCATTCGATGGGCGACATCGAGCAGTTCTGCGATCGCGGGCTGGTGCTGGACCGGGGTCGCGTGCTCTTCCTCGGTACTGGATCGCAGGCGGTCAGGCACTACTACCTGGTCGAACAGAACGAACGGATGGCGCGGATACCGCCACTGCACCGACCGCCGTCGTCCGACGACGCGTCACCGCCGACGACGACGGCGTGGCCGGCCCCCGAGTCCTTTTTCGAGATCTCGCGGCTGGTCCAGATTTCCAACCAGTGGGCCCGCTGTACGGCGGTGGCGCTGTGCGACCGCGATCACCTGCCGCGCCAGACGTTTGAACAGGGCGAGTCCGCGTACTTCTTCTACGAATTCGAGCTGCATCACGACATCGAAGTGCCGATCGCCGGCGTGGTGCTGCAGAACGAGCGGGGCGTGATCGCCCACGGCAAGGGCACGCTGGAGTACGGGACGCCGGTGCCGCGGGCGGTGGCGGCTGGTCATCGGGTGCGGGTCACACAGGCGATCCGCTTGGATCTGGCGGTCGGCGAGTACACCTTCGAAGTCGGACTGGCGACCATCAAGGATGACGATCATTCACAGGCGGCGAGGCTGCCGCACACGGAGCTCGGCGCCCGCATCGTGCGACTGTGTCACCTGCTGGCCGCCGGTCGATTCACGGTGATGTTCAGGACCGCAGGACGCCCGGTCCAGCTGTTGCACCACGGCGTCGCCGACCTGCCTGGAGAGAGCACGGTCTCGGTGGTCCCCGGCGGCGCGGAGCAGAATCCTTCATGAACGTGGCACACCTGACCAGCGGGGAAATCCTCCACGGCTACGACGTGGTCAGCAATCTCTATCCCTGGATTCCGTCGATGATCACCTGGCGAGGCTGGGAGTACGCCGCATATCGCCGCTTCGCGCTGCCCGAACCGGTGCTCGACGTGGGATGCGGCGACGGGCGCTTTTTTCGCCTGGTGTTTCCAAACCTCCACGACGTGCACGGGGTCGAAGCGGATCCGGGCGTGGCGGATGCGGCGAGCCGGTCGGGGGTCTACCGAGAGGTTCACGTCAGCCATGCGCACCTGCTGCCGTTACCGGGCGCGGCGTTCGGCTCCGCCTTCGCGAACTGCTCGCTCGAGCACATGGACCGCCTACCAGACGTGTTGCGCGGGATTTACGAGAGTCTCGAACCGGGCGGAGTGCTGCTGTTCAGCGTCGTCACCAACCGTTTCGTTGAATGGTCGCCGCTTCGCCTGCTGCTCGACGCGGTGGGAGAACCGGCACGCGCCGCGGCCGTGCAGCGCGGACACGAGGAGTATCACCATCTGGTGAATGCCTTTCCGGTGGAGGGCTGGATCGAGCGGCTCCGGGAGGCCGGTTTCGAGCTGCTTGATCACATCCCGGTGTTGACCGAAATGACCGGGCGGCTCTTTCTCCTCGCCGATCAGCTCTGGCATGTGCGCCAGGCAGGCGCGGACGGCGCCGGCGAGCTCGGCGATGTGCTGTATCCGTACCTGCGCGGGACGCCGAGATTTCAAGAAGGCTTCCGCCAGGTGCTCGCGGGAATCCTCGAAATGGAAAAGGGTGGCGAGGGCATCGGGGCCGTCCTGTACGCGCGGAGGCCGGCATGACGGTCACCCCGACCGAGCCGACCGGCCCCGCCGGTCCTCGCAGGTGCTGGTGCGGCCACGGCGATGTCGAGCCGTATGCACCCGGCTACGGTTGCTGTTCCGCCTGTGGCACGCTGGTGTCGACCTGGGTGCACAGCCGGGACGTCACCCGAGTCCTCGACGATGCGCAGGACTTCTACGGCCACACCTACTGGTACGCCGGTCAGACCACGAGCGCCGGCGCCAACACGATCGAGATGCGCGCCCGCACCGATCTCGTCGATCGCGTACCGCACTGGATCCGCACGCTGCTGTCGCACATTCAGCCGCCGGGACGCGTGCTCGAGCTCGGCAGCAGCCATGGCGGCTTCGTCGCGATGCTGCGTCTCGCCGGGTTCGACGCCGTCGGACTCGAGGTGAGTCCAGCGATCGTGGAGCTCGCGAAAACCACCTTCGATGTTCCGGTGCTGCTCGGGCCAGTTGAGGATCAGGCGG
This sequence comes from uncultured Acidobacteriota bacterium, assembly GCA_963717745.1. Taxonomy (GTDB): domain Bacteria; phylum Acidobacteriota; class Vicinamibacteria; order Vicinamibacterales; family 2-12-FULL-66-21; genus JACCXG01. The sequence goes on along the minus strand of CAVQXJ010000024.1, from coordinate 264,747 downwards.
TGCCCCCGGCGTCGTTCGACGCGATCGTGCTCATGGATGTGCTCGAGCACTTGCCCGACCCCGCGGGCACAGTCGCAAGCGCCGGGCGCCTGCTCAAACCCGACGGCGTGCTGCTGATCCAAACGCCCGAGTATCCCGGCGGATCGCGGGAGGATCTGACGCGGCAGTCCAACCGCTTCGTCGAGATGCTGATTCCCGACGAGCACCTCTATCTTTTCAACCGGGACTCGTTCCGGCGGCTGCTGATCGAGGCCGGATTTCCGCACCTGACATTTGAACCAGCGGTATTTGGCCATTACGATATGTTCGCGGTCGCGAGCCGGGAAGCGCGCCTGGCGTCCACCACGACCCTTTCAGAGACCTTGCAGCGGAGCCCCGGCGGGCGTGTGGTGCTGGCCCTGCTCGATCTGGCCGACGCCCGAGAACGGGCGGAACGCCAGTGCGCCGCGATCCTACCGCTGCAAGCCGATGTCGCGTTTCTCACCGAGCGGCTCGGCACGAGCGAAGCGGATCGAGCGGCGCGGCTGTCCGTGATCGAACAACAGGGAGCAGACTTGGGCAGTCTGCGCGCCGCGCACCACGAGGCGCAGGCGCGGGCCGATGCGCTCGCCGCCCACCTGGCGGCCAGCGACGCTGACCGCCAGGATCGGCTGCGAGTCATCGAGCGGCAGGGCGACGAGCTCGGGCGCCTGGCGGCGGCAGGGGCGGAGCTGGAGGCGCGGCTGCGGTCGGTCGAAGCGCAGCTCGAGGCGAGCGAGCAGGATCGCACGGCGCGGCTGGACGTGATCCAGGCGCAGGGCGGGGAGCTCGAGCGTTTGCGGAGCAGCTGGCGCCCCACGGCATGGAAGGACTTCGGGATTCCCCGGGAAGCGGAGATGTCGGTGGCTGAGGCGCGAGAGAGGGAGAACAGCGCGGAGTTGCAGGCGAGGATCGCGCGGCTCGAGGCTGCTTGGACGTCCGTCTCCGACGACCGGTCGGCGCGAATCAACGACATCGGTGCCCTCGCCGCCGAGCTCGACACGGTCCGGCGCCAGGTCGCCGAAGTATCCACCCTGCTGGACGCGGTGCGCGCCGGCTCGATGATGAAGCTGGCACGGCTGGTGCGGCCGGGCGGCGTCGACGCGGCGTTGGCGCGGGCGAGCGAGATCCTGAATCGCGCGCGCGCGGTCGAGACCGCCGCAGACCCCGCGCCGCGCCAAGCCGGAGACGGCGGCGACGTCAGCACGCCGCCGCTCGATGCGCTCTCGGCGCAGATCCGCGACCCCAAAACCACGGCACCGTTCAATTACACGCCCGAGAGCCTCGCCGCCATCCTGCACGGCCTGGAGGCACACGGCTTCGAAGTGCGCGACATCCGAGTCGATCCGGCCGCATACCGCGCCTACTTCGACGCCGCGGGCTACACGCAGCGCTACCCGGGCTACTATTCGTTCAACCTGCCCGAGAAGTCGCTCGAACACTTCGTGGCGGCACAGCTGCTCGGGCTGTCGGCGCAGGACGTCTATATCGACATCGCGAGCGAGCACTCGCCCGTGCCGGAGATCTATTCGCGCCTGTTCGGGTGCAAGTCGTACCGTCAGGACCTCGCCTATCGCGCCGGGCTGCACGGCGACGAGATCGGCGGCGACGCGGCGGCGATGCCCGTGCCCGACGGATTCGCCACGGCGATGGCCCTGCATTGCTCGTTCGAACACTTCGAAGGCGATGCGGACGAACGCTTCATCCGGGAAATCGGCCGGGTGCTGAACCCGGGCGGCCGGGTCTGTTTCGCGCCGCTGTACCTGTGGCACGAGTACGGCGTGCTGACGGACCCCGCGGTGGCGCTGGCGGAGGGCGTCGAGTTCAATCCGGACGCGGTGGTGTATTGCAAGCCGGGCTGGGGAAACCGGCACGGCCGACTCTACGACGCGGCGCACCTCGACTCCCGCATTCGGCGTCATCTCGATGGCCTGCAGATGACCTTGTACCGCGTTGTCAATGCCACCGACGTCCACGAGAGCTGCTACCTTCAATTTGCCCTGACCATCGCGCGCCCGTGACCAGCTCGCCCCCCGTGCGATCGTCCACGGTGACAACGGTCGATGACGGGCCGGCCGCGTCCCCCGCGCGGCCGGGCAGCCTGCCCGCGACCCTGCAGGTGCTGTCGGTGAACACTGACCTCCCGATCTTTCCGGGCGGCGGCGGCGTCGAGTACCTCACTTTGCTTCAGACGACCCGGCTGGCGCACCAGGTCGGGCTGGTCTCGATGGCCCACAACCGCGAGCATCTGGCGGCCGCCGAGGTGCTGCGGGCAGCCGGGCTCCACGTCTACCTCTGGGAGAGCCCGTTCGTCGACGGTCCGCCGGCGGCGGCACCGGTCCGGCCGTCGTGGCTGCGCCGCCTGCACGGCATCGCCACCGCGGCGGTTCATGCCGTCAGGGCCGGCTGGTCACGTCCGCTCGACACGATGATCATGGACGGTGCGTTCCGCAACCTCGCGCCGGCCCTGTGCACCGCCCTCTCCGATCGGCCATGGCACGTGGTGTCGTTCGTCCAGAGCAGCGCCGCGGTGATGCGCGACTACCTGCCGCCGCCCTGGGTGTCGGTGCTCGTGCTGCACGACATCCGGTCCGTGCTCTACCGGCGCCGGGCCAAGACGGCACGGGCGCTGCGGGCGCGCTGGCGCTTCAACGACGAAGCGCGCCGCTACGAGGCCTTCGAGCGGCGGATGTGCACCGATGTCGACCTGGTGGTCACGGTCTCCGAGCACGACGCGCAGTGGGTGCGCGACAACTACGGCACGGCCAACGTCGTCGCCGTGCCGCTGCCGATCGACACCGGGTATTTCGCGGCCGAATCCGAAGACCGTGCGGTGCCGGGGCGCATCGTCTTCAGCGGGCTCATGAGTCACCCGCCGAACGCCGACGGCGCGGTGTTCTTCGCGCGCGAGGTGTTTCCGGCGATCCGCCGCCAGATCCCGGACGCCGAGTTCTGGATCGTCGGGCGCGAGCCGACGCCGGCGGTGCACGCCCTGGACCGCCTGCCTGGGGTGCACGTCACCGGCGCGGTGCCGGACATCCGCCCATACCTGGCCAGCGCCATGGTCATCGTCGTGCCGCTCATCTACGGCTCCGGATCGCGCCAGAAGATTCTCGAAGCGTGGGCGGTCGAGCGGTGTGTGGTGTCCACGACGGTCGGCGCAGAAGGACTGTCCTACGAGAACGGCGTCCACCTGGCGATCGCCGACGACGCGCCAGGGATGGCCGGGATGGTGGCGCGGGCGCTCACCGACCAGGGGTTTCGCGACTCGCTGTCGACGGCGGGGCGCCAGATTGCCGTGACCCGGCACCACCCCACGTCGAGCGCGGCGACTTACTATGGCGCGGTTCACCGGACGGCGGCCGGCAAGGCGGCGCGCAGCGAACCGATGCGCGTGGCGCTCGACATGCGCTGGATGATTCCCGGACTGGCGGGCGGCCTCGAGCAGCTGGCGCGTTCGTTCCTGCGCGAGCTGCTGGCGATCGATCGATTCAACCAGTACGCGGTGATCGTGCCGGCCCGCACGCGGTACGACTTCCCGTTCGACCGCAGTCCCAACGTGCGTCCGGTCTGTCTCGACTCCGCGGCGGCCTATCTGCGCGGTCTCGGGCGCCGGATCGGCCGCGCGGTGAACGGCCGCCTGCGGCTCGACGACTGGCAGACGCCCGAGGTGGTCAACCTGCGCTGGCTGCGATCGATGGACGTCGAGATCGCCTATTCATTTCCCGGCTACATCCATCCCGATCTCCGGCCGCTCCGCCACGTGCTCATGATCCCGGACATCCAGCACGAATATTTTCCGGAGTTCTTCTCGACCGAAGCGGTCGCCGAACGGCGCCGGCTGTTCGGCGATTCGATCGCCAGGGCCCATCACATCTGCGCCATTTCGGAGTTCACCCGGCAGTCGCTGATCGAGCGGCTCGGCACGGCGCCCGAGCGGATTACGACGGTCCCGCTCGCCGCCGACGGCATCTTCACGGCCGCCCCGGACGCGCGTGACGAGGCCGCGCTGCGCAAGCACTCCCTGCGGCGGGGCGAGTACCTGTTCTTCCCGGCCCACACCTGGCACCACAAGAATCATCGCGCCGCGCTGTCCGCCCTGCGGAGCCTGCGCGACCAGCACGGGATCGACATCCGGCTGGTGTGCACCGGCGGGGCCCGCGAGGCGCAACCGGAGGTCGAGGTCCAGGTCGCGCAGGACCGGTTGGCGGTGCAGTTCCTCGGCTATTGCGATCGGGCGGATCTGCCGGCGCTCTACCGCAATGCCGCCGCGCTGGTGTTTCCGTCGTTGTTCGAAGGCTTCGGGATGCCGGTCCTCGAGGCGATGGCGTGCGGCTGCCCGGTCGTCTGCAGCAACACGACGAGCCTTCCCGAGATTGCCGGCGATGCCGCGGTGCTGGTCGATCCGACGGATGCCGAGGCGATCGCCGACGGTCTCGCGAGGGTGCTCGGCGATGCCGGCTTGCGGCAGGCGCTGATCGCCCGCGGCCTCGAGCAGGCGCAGCAGTTCTCGTGGCGCCGGCATACCGTCGACACCTTGCGGGTCCTGCACCGGGTCCACCAGGAGATGAGGAAGATCTGAGTGTCAGCCGTACCCCGGATCTCCGTCGTGACCAGCTCCTTCAACCAGGGAGCCTTCATCGACAGCACCATCCAGAGCGTGCTGGCGCAGCACTACCCCGACGTCGAGCACATCGTCGTCGATGGGATGTCGACCGATCGGACGGTTGATGTGCTGCAGCGCTATCCGCACCTGCGGGTGATCCGCGAGCCCGACCGCGGACAGTTCGACGCGATCAACAAGGGCTTCGCCATCGCCACCGGCCAGATCTTCTGCTTCCTCAATTCCGACGACACGTTCGAGCCCGGCGCGCTGAACCGGATTGCCGCCGAGATCGATCCGGCCGGTGGCCGTCACGTCGTCATGGGACGCTGCCGCTTCATCGACGAGACCGGCCGGTTCATCGGGATCGAGCATCCGAGCCGCTTCGAGGGACATCGCCGCGTGCTCGAAGTCTGGAAGGGACATGCGATCCCGCAGCCGGCGACGTTCTGGACGCGGGAGGTGTGGGAACGGTGCGGACCGCTGACGCAGACCGCCTACTGGCTGGACTACGATTTGTTCTGCCGATTCAGCCGCGAGTACGTGTTCCACGAGATCGACCAGGTGCTGGCGACCTACCGTCTGCACACCAGCTCGAAGACGTCGTCGGCGACTGAAGCCGATCGGCTCGAGGCCGCGATTGACACGAGCCGCGCGTACTGGAGCGGCCTCGCCCTGGCCGACCGGCTGCGGCTGCGACTATCGTACACCCGGTTTCGTCTCAACCGGCGCCAGCGGGCGCGGGCCCTGCTGGCCACGGCCAAGAGCCTGTGGCGCACCTCGTCGAAGGGCCGCGGCCTGGCGTATGCGCTCGCGGGAGGAGTGCTCGGGCCCGACCTGGTCACCAACATGGTCGTCGTGCCCAGGCTCAAGCCGCATCTGTCGCGCTTACGCGGAGTGCAGGCGATCACCTCGCGGATCTGGCGCCGTGCCGACAGCCCGCACACCCTGGCATGGCGCAGTTTCGATGCGTTGCACGCCGATGGCTGGGCCGGGCCGACGCTCGTGCAACCGGTCGAGATTGCCCCCCACCACAAGAGACTGGAGATCGTCGGAACTGTCGCTCTCGGGGGGTTCCGGCGCCCGCTGGAGCTCCACGTCTCGATCGACGGCACGCCGCTCGGCCGGCGGACGGCGGCGGGAAAGTCACAGTTCTCGGTGGAGTTTCCGATCGCACCCGTCGCGCCTGGGACGCACCACGTCCGCATCGTCTCCAGCCAATACGCGGTGCCACATGACGTGCTCGGCAACCAGGACTACCGGCCTTTGTCCTTCAAGCTCGAGCAGTTGCGGCTCGAGTAAGCGGCCGGCATGATCGACGTCCAGTCGTTGTCCTCTCCAGCCGCGCTCGTCCTCGACCTGCTTCGTTACGGCGGGCTGGGCCTCGTGAGCGTCGGCGCAGGACTGGCGCTGCTGCGTCTGTTCCGGGTGCCGATCGCCGGCGCGGGGGCGGTGACGCTCGCGCCAGCGGTGACCTTGTCGTTCTGGGCCGTGCTGCTCGGATTCGGTGTGTCGATCGGATGGCCGGTGCACGCCTTCAGCCTGCCCGTCTGGCTGCTCACCCTGGGACTGGCGGGGTACGGATTGGTGACCGCGCACGCCGAGCTCCGGCGTTCGGACTGGCGGGCCGTCTCGCTGGCCGCCGCGCTGCCGCTGGTGCTGATGGCGCCGTATTTCGCATACGGGCTGAAGGACTTCGTGGGGAGTGCGCTGCCAGACGGCTGGGGCTACGTCGCGATGGGGCAGTACCTGTGGACGTACCCCATCGGCACCGAAGGCGAGCTCGCGCCCCTGCATCAGTACGCGTCCCACATGTCGCACGTGCGACACGTGTCGGGCGCAATGCTCGCGTTCCTGTCGCCGCTCTATTCCCCTGGCGACACCCAGGCGCCGTGCGGGTTGTTCCTGGCCCACGCCGTCTTCATCCTGGCGGCCTCGTGCGCGTTCTTTGCGACAGCGGCGGGCTGGCGGTTCTTCCAGCTCCTCGTGTATGTCGTGCTGGTGGTCCTATCGGGTTGGACCGCGAATGTGGTGTGGGCGAACAACTTCGACAACGCGCTCGCGCTCAGCTACGCGCCGGTGCTCGCCGGCATCGCTCTGCAGCTCGACCTCGCGAGCTGGGGCTGGCGCTTCCTGATCGGGCTGCTCGCCGCGGGGCTGTTCTATGTCTATCCGGAGCTGGCGCCGATGGTCACAGCGCTCGCGATCTTCATCGCCATCGAACGATGGTTCCGCACCGCTGCATCGACACTGAAGCAATGGGCGCTGGTCGTGGCGACCTCCGGCACGCTGGCGCTGGCGCTGACCTGGCCGTTCGTGCCCGACATGGTGGCCTTCATCTCCATGCAGACGTCGGCGGGGCTGCAGCAGCAGGTCGCCCGGCCCGGTGAAGGCATGTTCGGCGGGTTGCTGTGGGCACGATTCCACCCTTCGGCATTGTGGGGGCTCGGCGGCGAGTTCCTCCGCGAGCGTTGGCTCGTGGTGGGTCAGGCGTTCGGCCTGCTCCTTTCCGTATTGGCGGTGATCGGCGTATTCCATTGGCTGCGGACGCGACTGGCTGGCCTGGCGGCGTGGCTGGTCCTGATGGTGGCGGCGGCGCTGGCGATGATCGTGGTGTCGCAGTACCTGGTACGGCGCCTACAAGCTGCTGCTGCTGGCGTGGTGGGCGCTGGCGGCGGCAGTGATCGCCGGCGTCGAGAGGCTCGCGTCGATGCGGCGGCTCGCGCCGCACTCGGCCACGATTCGCCGCGCGGCGGGCACCGCCCTGATCGTCGCGGCGCTGACCTACACCGGCGCGCGAACGCTGCGGGACATGCGGGTGACGAATACCTGGAACATGGCCGACTATCGCCAGGCGGCGGCGATCGCGGCGCTGCACTTACCCGGGAGGGTGGTGATAGCGGTCGATGAGTACATCGCCAGCGAGTGGGCGATCTACCACTTGCGTTCCCTGCCGGTGCGGGTGGCGTCGTATCGGATGTATATGTCGTTCCCGCACATCCGGCCGCTGATGGAGCGCGCCCAGGCTGTACCGCCCGCGGAGCTCGGGTATGTCCTCACCGACGACCATCCGGAGGCGACCCTGCGGACCATGGACGAGTGGTCGCTGGTCTGGTCCGGCGGACCTTACCGTCTCTGGAAGCCGCGGCATGCCACATGGGCGCTGGTGACCGGGGTCACCAATCCATATGGCCTGGAGCAGGTCGGCGGCAAGCCGTTCTTCTGGCTCGGCCCGGGGCCAGCGTCGATTGACGTCTACAGCAGCGCGGACGGCGTGCTCACCCTCGAAGGTGGATTCATCGCGGGTCCGAGCGCCGCCGGCACGTCGAGAAGACTGCAGATCACCACCGCGGACGGAGAAGCGCGAGTGGTGACCGTCGGAGTGGGAACGCGCAGCATCCGGATCCCGGTACGCGCCGGCCACGCTCAGATCCGCGTCGCGCCGCTGGACGCTCCAACTCAGCCTGCGCCTAACGGCGATCCGCGGGCGCTGCTGCTCGGGATCCAAGACCTTCGCGCGGCCGTCGATCCGCGGTCGGGAGCGAGGGACGAGCTCCAGCGCGAAGACGATCGGAGCTCCGGGGTCGTCATCGAGCGAATCGACAATCGCAACGGCCTGGAGACCGTCGACGGCAAGCCTTTCCTGTGGATCGGCGGCGCGCCGACGGTCTTCCACCTGCGCGCCGATCGGCCCGGTGAAGTGTGGCTGTCGGGCAAGTTCGTGCTGGGCCCGAGCGTGCTCGGCCTTCCGGTGAGGCGCCTCCGGTTGTCGAACGACAGCGGCTTCGGTCAGACCCTCACCGTGGGGAACGGCGATCAGGTATTCCGCATCCCCGTGCCCGCAGGCGCCAGCCGCGTGCTGCTCACACCGCTGGACGAAGCGAACCTCGACCGGCAGCCGAACGGCGATCTGCGGCCGCTCATTCTCGGTATGAGCTCGCCGACCGCCACACTGCACGATCTTGCTGCCGTCCCGCGCGGAGCCGGCGGGCGTTGACGCCGCTGCCGATCGCGCACCCGGGCGCTGTCGCCGTCGACCTCCTTCGCTACGCAGTCCTCTGCTTCGTCTCCATGGCGGTCGGTCTGGGCGTGTTGCGCCTGTGTCGAGTCAGGCTGGCGCCGGCCGCGGCGATGATGCTCGCGCCGATCATGGCGCTGGCCTGCTGGAGCGTCGCGGTTGGCTGGGGGGTGGCGCTGGGCATTCCGCTGCGTCTGATCACTCCGCCGTTGTGGGCCCTGAGCCTGGCGGTCGCGGTTTACGGTTTGGCTACCCATCGTGCCGCGATGAGGCCGGTCGAGTTGCTCCCCCTCGCACCGGCCGCGGCGCTTCCCGTCTTCGTCACCGCGCCGTTCTTCATCTTCGGTCTGCGCGACTACCCCGGGAGTGCGCTGCCGGACGGCTGGTCGTACGTCGCCCATGGTCAATACCTGTGGACGTATGCCAACGGCACCGAAGGAGGGCTGGCGCCGCTCTATCAGTATGCAGCGCACCTTTCGCAGGGACGACACATCGCCGCGTCGCTGCTCGCGGTGCTCTCCCCCGTGTTCGCCCCGGGGGACACGCAGAGCGTCAGTCTGCTGTTTCTCGCCTGGACGCTCTTCGTATTCGCCGCGTCGTGCGCGTTCTTCGCCAGCACCGCAGGACTGACGGGTCTGACCTTCGTCACGTATCTCACGTTCGCCGTCGCCGCGGGGTGGACGGCAAACCTGGTCGGGGCCAACAACTTCGACAACGCGCTGGCGTTCTCGTTCGCGCCGGCGCTCGCCGGCGCGGTCTGGCAACCAGAATGGCGTGGCTACGGATGGATCCCGCTGTTCGGGCTGCTGATCGCGGCCTTGCGGTTCATCTATCCCGAGCTCACCCTGGCCGTCCTGCTCTTGCCAGTTGCCGTCCTGGTCGTCGATTGGCTCTCGGGGCGAAGACCGCCTCCCGCGATGATGGCCGGTGTCGCCGCGGCCTCCCTGGTCGGCGCAGTGCTGGCGTCGCCGAATCTGCCCGAAACGGTCTCGTTCGTCCGCGCGCAGGCCACCGCAGGACTTGGCGCTGCGGGCCGGCCTGGCGACGGCATGTTTCCTGGACTTCTACGCCTGGGGCATCAGCCATCGGCGTTCTGGGGACTGGGTGCGGAGTGGACCGCGCACCGGTTCCTGCCGCTGGCGAACGCGGTCGCGGGAGCACTCATTGTCTGTTCATGGGCCGGTGTCGCCCGCCTGATCAGGATGCGGATGGGCGGCGTGGTCGCCTGGATGCTGGTGCTGCTGGCCGGTGCGGTGGCGCTGATCATTGCCGCGCGATATTCGTACGGCGCTTACAAGCTGATCCTCCTGACCTGGTGGGTGCTGGCGTTCACCGCGGTGACCGGCGCCGACCAGCTGTGCTCGATCGTTGCGCGCGGCACCGCGGCCGTTCGCCTCCGCCGGCTGGCGTGTGCGGCCCTGATCCTCGCCGCCGTCGTTCAGACGACTGCGCGAGAGGTTCATGCGGTGCGGCTCGCCGGCCGCGTGAGCATGTCCGCCTACCGAGAGATGCAGGCGATCGAGCCAATCGTCGGCGACCAGCCGGTGCTCGTCGCGGTCGACGACCCGGTGGCGAGCGCCTGGGCCGCGTATTTCGCGCGAGACTACACCACCACGATGGCGTGGCACCGCTCGTATATGGCGCAGGCACACCTGCGGCCGTTCATGGCCCGGACCCGCGCCTTCGAACCGGACACCGTCCGGTATCTGCTGACCGACGCCGGGGCGGACCGTTCGAGCCGCTGGACGAGCGGCTGGACGCCCGTCTGGCGCGGCCGACAGTACCAACTGCTGACTCCGACCACCGGCCAATGGTCGAATCCTCGGCGACATCTCGGACGCCAGAGGACCGCGGACGGTCACCGTCGACGGGCCTCTGGTCGTGGGCGCCGACCCCATCGTCGTCGACGTCTTCAACAACAGTGGCGGCACGCTCGAGGTGATTGCCACGATCGAAGCGAAAGCCGGCGCCCCGGCGCCCGGCCTCCTGAAGCTCACATCCGACAGCGGCGCCGAGGTCGGAAGGGTGGTGTCATCCGATGCCGAGATCGTGTTCTCACTGTCAGCGACGCCAGGCCTGCGGCACTTGACGCTCACCGCCGCGGATACCGCCTCACCACCGCTCGGATCGGCCGCCGGCACTGGGGGCGCCGTCGCGATCCAGTCTCTTCGGCTCCGCCGGGCGCGGCAGTGACGCGATGCTGACCCTGTGGTGCATCGCGGTCGTGTGCGGCAGCTGCCTGCTCGTCGGGGTGCCGGTGCGGTGGCTGTTGACCGGCCGGGCGCCGCTGGACCAGGCGGCGTGGATCGAGGCGCCGTTCCTCGGCATCGCCGTCATCGTGCTGTTCACGCAGAACCTCGTCTACCTCGACGTGAGGGTGGCGCAGTCGACCTGGTGGTTGTGGGGAATCGTGGCGCTGCTGTGGGGGTGGATGTCGGGGCAGGGCGCCGTGCGGCCGACGCTGCGCGCGTTTCCAGTCTCGGTATTCGCGGCGGCGCTGGCGGCCCTGGTCGTTCAGGGTCTCGGTCTGCTGCTGGCTGGCGCGCGCCACTATTACGGCCGCGCCTGGGGCGACCAGTTCAACTACACGGCCATGGCGCAGTTCCTGACCGACTGGCCGTTCTCGACGACACTCGGCGATCTCGGCCACCACCCGTACGTCGCGGCGGGCCTCCGCTTCAAATTCGACCGGATCGGGCAATCCGTGCTCCAGGGCTTCTTCTCGACGACGGCGGCCGGCGACGCGATGCTGTTGTTCGAACCCACGATCCTGCTGTCGCCGTTCCTGGTTGTGCTGGCCGTGTACGCCGTATCGCGCAGATACGGCCTCTCGGCGCGCACCGCCGTCATCAGCGGCTTCTGCGCAGCCGTCTTGCCCGCGATGGCAATGGTGCACCTCGAGAGCTTCCTGTCACAGGCGCTGGCCACGCCGTTCCTGCTCTATGCCCCGGTGGCGATCGACGAGCTGGCGCATTCGAGGCGGCCGGCGCGGATCGCGATCACCGCGCTGCTGATGGCGGCGGCGGTCAGCGTCTACAGTGAGCTGCTGGTCGTGATGCTGGCGCTCGCGGCCATGGGACTGCTCCTGTCCCGCTCGCACGCGAAATGGCGCCTTCGTGTCCTGACCCTCGTCGTGCTCGTGCTGGCGATCGGCGCGCTGAACGCGAGGTTCACCTTCAGCCTGCTGCGGATCCTGCTGCGGCTGGACCTGCCGATCCTCGGCCACCTGTATCCGTGGGCGCTCAGCGTCGAGGGTATCGTGCGGGTGTGGTTTGGCGACCTGGGCGCCGCGGCACATGGCCTCGTTCGCCCCCTGGTCCGCGCCGCGGCGCTGACGTTCACTGCACTCGGATATTACGGCCTGGTTCGCGCGGCGGTGATTCGCATCGGTGGGCCGGCCGCCGCGGCGGCCACCTCCGGACGTGCCTTCCCGCTGTTGCCACTCGCCATCGCCGTGCTGCCGGCCGTGCTGTTCGCGCGCGACGACGAGCACCCCTATCAGTTCTACAAGCTGCTGCTGACAACCGCCCCCGTGCTGACCGTCGGCGTCGCACTGGCGCTGCAGCGCCTGGCGAGCCTGGATCTCCCTGCGCCGGCCGACGGGCCGCATCGGCACAAGTGGGCGATCCCGACGACGGTGGCGGCGGCCTGGACCCTGGTGGCGGTGGGCGCGCTCGCCGGGACCGCCGCCATGACGGCGAAGACGGCCAGCACCGAGCCGAGTGAACGGTCGAACGCGCACTACCTGCGCCAGGCGGATGTACGGGCGTTGATGGAACAGCTCTCGAACACGCGCGGCGAGCGCATCCTGTTCTCCGCCTACGACGAGACCTGGAACCACGGGTTGCTGAACGCCTGGATCGCGTATTTCGCGCGGCACCACGAGGTCTGGCTGGAAAACCGGATGATCAACGACGTCGACCTCAGCCGGTGGCCGGCGCTGCGCGACGTCGTCGCGCTGGACCGTCTCCCGCCAGGCGTGCTGGTGCTGACCATACAACCGACGCCGCTTCCTGCCTCGGTCGGGGTGACGGCAACCCGCATCTGGACGTCGGGGCAGCTCGAGCTCTGGCGCACCAGCCGGTCGTGGGTATATCCGTTGTCGCTCGACAATCCGAACGGCCTCGACGGCGACCGCGAACGGCCGACCTACTGGCTTGGCGGCGGATCGACGCGGCTGCGGCTGATCGCGAGCGCTGACGGCGAGATGCACACGATAGTCGACGCCTCCCTGCCGGAGCGCGCCAAGGCTGCCGCACAACGGGTGAGGGTGACCACGCGATCCGGGGAGCGGATCGTGACGCTGTCGCCGGGGCTCAACGTGTTCGAGATTCCGGTCCGCGCCGGCCCCAATGACATTGCGCTCGAGCCACTCGTGGCCGCATCGCCGCCGATGCCCGGACAGGATCAGCGACCGCTGGTGGTCGGGCTGCGCGACCCGCGATTCACGCTGGAGCGCGACTGGATCATCCTGTCACGCATCGAGAACCCGAATGGGGTGGAGAACGAGGAGGGGAAGCCGTTTTTCTGGATGGGCGGCGGGCCGACCCGGCTCGAGCTCTGGTCGGGATCAGCGGGGATGGTGGAGGTCGCCCTGGACGCCGTGCTCGGACCGAGCATCCCCAACGATGTCCGCCGGCACATCCGCGTCGAGTCCGACGAAGGCGTCACTGAGACCGTCGACACGGTCGGGGGTCCGGTCAGGTTCCGGCTGCCGATTGGCGCGGGGAAGCGGACGGTGACGCTGACGCCGCTCGATCCGCCGGCCGTGGTCATCCCGCAGGATCCGCGACCGCTCGTCGTCGGCATCCGGAACCTGACCGTGACGCCGGTGCGGGGCGGACGGCCGGTTGAAGCGGTCCGGCTGCGGTAGCGGAAACGCCGGCCCTTCAACGAGATATGCTACGATTTCGCTTCGCCGTCCGAGCTTGTTTCGTTCCATGGCCCAGCCCAATCTCAGCATCATCGTACCGGCGTATAACGAAGGCGCGACCATTCTCCGTACGCTCGACGCGATCCAGACATATCTGGACGCGCGGGGAATACCAGTACCGAGGTGATCGTCTCGGCGGACGGCGACGACGGGACGCGGGAACTGGTCGCCGAACGCGCCCGCGCCGACCGCCGGCTCTCGGTCATCGGCGAGCCTCAGCGCCGCGGCAAGGGCAAGGGCATCCGCGACGGGGTGCGCCGCGCTCGCGGCACGACCATCGGTTTCGTCGACGCCGACTACAAGACGCCGATCGAAGAGATCGAAAAGCTGCTGCCCTGGTTGAGCAACGGCTACCGCATTGTCATCGGATCACGGGCTCTCGACGATTCCCGGGTGGAAGTGCCGCAACCGCTCTACCGCCGCCTCGGATCGCAGTGCTTCGGATTCGCCATGCACCGCATCGTCGGGCTCCGCGGCATCTCCGACACCCAGTGCGGCTTCAAGTTCTTCGAACGGGCGGCGGCGCTCGACCTGTTCAACCGCCAGCGCATCGACGGCTACATGTTCGACGTCGAGGTGCTGTTCCTCGCCGAACAGAGCGGCTACCCGGTCAAGGAGGTCGGCGTCCGCTGGATGGACGATGGCGACAGCCGCTTGAACCTGATTGCCGGCAACTGGCGGAACATGCTCGATCTGCTGAGCGTCCGTTTCAAATCGACGCTTCCCGTCACGCCCCTCCCCGAGCACGTCGAAGTTGAAGAGTAGTCCCGCCGGTTCGAGCGAACCGCATCCGTCGACGGGCCAGCCCGCCGCCGATGCGACAGGCCACACGGCGTTCTACAACGAGTAACCAGTACCGCGGACCTGGCGGAGCGTTCGAAGGATCCGTACGCGGCGGCGAAGTATTCCGTCATCGAGCGTTACCTCGCACCGCGCCGGCACCTGCGCATTCTCAATGCCGGCTGCGGGTCCGGCGAGCTCTCGTTCCGGCTGGCCGCCGCCGGGCATGAGGTCATCGGGATCGATCCGGCCGGCGAGTATGTCGCGCTCGCCGAGCGCGGCGCCCACGCGATCGGCCTGTCGCGCTGCTCGTTCCAGGTGTCGACCATCGAAGCCTTCGCCGCGGAAGAGCCGTTCGACTGCGTGGTCGCGACCGACGTGCTGGAACACATCGAGGACGATCGCACCGCCTTCGACCGGCTGGTCGACCTGGTCAAGCCGGGGGCGCCGGTGGTGATCACCGTCCCGGCGATGCAGAGCCTGTTCGGCTTCCACGACGAGGCGCTCGGCCACTACCGCCGCTACTCGAAGACCACGCTGCGCCGGCTGATGGCGCGGCGGTGCGACATGCAGTTCGTCCGCTACTTCGGGGCGAGTCTCATCCCGGTGTGCCTGCTCTACAGCAAGATCCTGCGGCGCGCCTACCCGGTCGCCGAGTCAGGCGACGCCCAGCGCAGCCCGCTGCTCGCGCCGGTCCTGAGCTCGGTGCTGGCGCTGGAGAGCCGCATCCCGGCGCCGCTCGGCATCAGTCTCATCGCCGCGGGCATCAGCCGCCGGCACTGAATGACCCATTCGTCTCGCTACTTCGTCACCGGCGGCGGCGGTTTCATCGGCAGCAACCTCGTCGATCGGCTGCTGGCCGATGGCCACGCGGTCACGGTGTTCGACGACTTCCGCACCGGCCGTCGCGAGTTCCTCGCCGGCGCCGCGGCGCAGCCGGCCTTTTCGCTGGTCGAGGGAGACCTGCTCGACGAGCCGGCGCTCTCCGAGGCCATGGCCGGGCACGACACCGTCGTGCATCTCGCGGCGAACGCCGACGTCCGGTTCGGGCTGGAGCATCCGAGGAAGGATCTCGACCAGAACACCATCGCCACCTTCAACGTGCTCGAAGCCATGCGGGGCCACGGCATCCGCCGGATCGCGTTCTCGTCGACCGGATCGATCTATGGAGAGCCGGACGTATTTCCCACACCGGAGACCTGTCCGTTCCCGGTGCAAACCAGTTTGTATGGCGCATCGAAGCTGGCGTGCGAGGGATTGATCGCGGCGTATTGCCAGGGATACCAGTTCACCGGCTTCATCTTCCGCTTCGTCTCGATTCTCGGCGAGCGGTACACACACGGCCACGTCTTCGACTTCTATCGCAAGCTGCTGCGCGATCCGTCGCAGATCGAAGTGCTCGGCAACGGCCGGCAGCGCAAGTCGTACCTGTATGTCGGGGATTGTGTCGAAGCGATGCTCACCGTCATGGCGGCGGCGCGCGAGCCGGTGAACATCTACAACCTGGGGACCGAGGAGTATTGCACGGTCGATCAGTCACTGGGCTGGATCACCGGGCACCTCGGGGTGTCGCCGGAGCGGCGCTACACCGGCGGCGAGAGGGGCTGGGTCGGCGACAGCCCCTTCATCTTCCTCGATACCTCGAAGGTGCGCGGTCTTGGCTGGCGGCCCCGCCTGTCCATCAAGGACGGCGTGCTGCGCACCCTCGAGTATCTGCAGTCGAATCCTGCGTTGATCAGCGGCTGACCACCGGCGCGTCGCCGGGCACGCCCCACGGGTGAGCCCCCCAGCTCGCCATACTGTAGTTCACCGACGAGTAGAGCAGGTACCACTGTCCGGTGCCGGGTCGATACACGACGATCTCGGCGCGCCCGTCGCCGTCGAAATCGAGCGGCGCCAGTGGAATGTCCGTGCTCAGCCCCCAGCCCACCATCACGTGCGCAGCCGTCGAGAAGCCAGCCGCCGAGCGCAGGATGTACCAGCCGCCGTTCGAAGGCCGGTAAACGGCAACGTCGTCGCGCCGGTCGCCGTCGAAGTCGCCGACCACGGGCTTGTCGCCGGTGAGCCCCCAGCCGAACCGCCAGATGGTGCCGTAGCTGTACGAGACGCTCGACAACCGCATGAACCATTCACCCGTCGACGGGCGATAGATCGCCAGGTCCGTGCGTTGATCGCCGTCGAAGTCGCCGGGCATCGGAACGTCGCCCGGGACGCCCCATTGGTGCGTCGTGTAGCTGTAGGAATACGACAGCGACGAGTAGCGAACGAACCACTCGCCGGTCGACGGACGATAGACCACCAGATCGTTCCGTCCGTCGCCGTCGAAGTCCGCCGCGAGTGGAACGTCGGTCGACACTCCCCACTGATAAGTCAGCTGCGAAGACGCGGCGTAGTTTCCCGACGATTGGCGCATCAGCCATTCGCCGGTCGACGGCCGCCACACCACCAGATCGGACTTCCCGTCACCGTCGTAGTCCCCAGCCAGCGGCTTGTCGGTCCTGGCGCCGAACGTCAGCGTCGTGGTATCGCCGTAGGAGTAGCTGGATGCAGATTTCCGCAACAGCCACTGCCCCGTCGACGGTCGGAACACCGCCAGATCCGCCTTGCCGTCGCCATCGAAGTCAGCGGCTGTACCGGGGTTGACCGGCGGCGGTGGCGTCGTACCGTCGGTGGTGGTCACCGACGTCCAGGTGCTGCCGGCGAGCTCCCACAGATCCGACCAGTAGCCACCGAACACCACCGAGCGGTTGCGGGCGACGTCGTAGGTCATCGCGAAGCTGTCCCGCGTGCCCGGTGCGCTGCCGGCCACGAGCTGCGTCCAGCTCGAGCCGTTCCAGGCCCACGTATCGGCGTGCGAGATGCGCGACGTGTTGTTCCAACCGCCATAGACCACGATTCGGCTGGAGCTGTTTTCGTAGGTCATGCCGAACCAGCCCCGGCCGCCGGGCTTGGTGCCGGACGGCGTGATGTCCGTCCACGTGGTGCCGCTCAGCTCCCACATGTCATTGAAGTCGGTGACGGTGCCCTGCGTCGCGCCGTTCGGATAGCCGATGCCACCGAAGATGACCAGGCTGCCGCGCCCCGCGTGATACACCAGGCCGTGAAAAGTCCGGCCATTGAAGGTGCGGCCGCTCGACGAGGATGACGTGGTGGTGAGCCTCGTCCACGTCGAGCCGGTGTACCGCCAGGTTTCGTTGTAGAACCGGCTCGCGTCGACGCCGCCGAACAGGATCATCCGCGAGCCGGCAGCGTCGTACATGAGGCGCGCGCCCTGCCGCCGCGCCGGCGACGCCGCCGCGGTGATCTGCCGCCACGTGCGCGTCGCGCAATTCCACTCCCACGTGTCGTTGAGATAGCCGCTCGTCTGATTCCAGCCGCCGAACAGCACCACCACCCGCCGCACGGGATCGAACCCGAGCGTGTGACCGGAGCGTCCCGCCGGCTTCGCACCGCCGGCCGGCGTGACGTTGTACCAGGTGCGCGTCGCACCGTCGTACTCCCAGATGTCGTTGAAGCGGGTCGAGGTGCCCGGCTCCACGCGCGAGTCGTAGCCGCCGAACATCACGTGCCGGCGTGCCACGGCGTCGTACACCATCGCATTTTCGATGCGATAGGCGGGAGCGGCAGCCGCGGTGCCGGCGACCGTGACGAGAGCGAGCGCCGTCAGGATCAGCAGTCTTCGGATCATTTCTGTATCTGCGGTACGGAATCTGTAACGTGCGCGAGTCCAGAGCAGTCGGGCTGCGTGACAGGCTGAGCTGAGTGGAAAAGCCCACGAAATCGGGCTAATCCAGGGTACGGCATCCCCGCGCCCTGAGCGAGCTGAGCGGTCTGGGATCGGATCGAGGTGTGCAAGGTCGGGCCCTCTCCCGGGCCCATCGATCAGTCAACCAAGGACACCTCTCATGTCGAGGCTTCGCCGCGCCGAGCGTCACCTGCATCGCATCGTTCCTCAGCTCGTGTGCTTCACCGCTCTGATGGGCCTGCCGCTCGTCGCGTCAGCCCAGCCGCGCGTCGATTGGACGCGACGCGCCTCGCCCGGTCCGATCGCCCGCATCGAAGACGCGATGGTCTACGACAGCGTCTCGGGCAAGGCCGTGATGTTCGGCGGCTACGACCTCAATTTCCAGCGGATGAACGACATCTGGGAATACGACTCCGCCCTCGAGACCTGGACGAACTCGACGCTGCCGGCCGGCTCGACGATGCCGCAGCGGCGGTCGGGTCACGCGATGGCCTACGACCCGGTTCATCGCACGGTGCTGATCTTCGGCGGCTTGAACGACAGCCACAACTATCTCGCTGACACCTGGGAATGGAACACGGTCACGAAGACCTGGAATCAATGGGCGGTTGCTGGCCCCGCGGGGCGTCAGGGCGCGCGAATGGTCTGGGACAGCGTCAACAGCCGCATCCTGCTGTTCGGAGGCGTCGACCTCAACACGTTCTTCCAGGACACGTGGGCGTGGGACCCGGCGGCGCATACTTGGACCAACCTCAACCCGGCGGCGAAGCCGGTCGGGCGCACGTTCCACGGGATGGTCTTCAACACCGCGACCAGCCGCGCCGTCGTG
Source organism: uncultured Acidobacteriota bacterium (assembly GCA_963717745.1). Classification (GTDB taxonomy): domain Bacteria; phylum Acidobacteriota; class Vicinamibacteria; order Vicinamibacterales; family 2-12-FULL-66-21; genus JACCXG01. The sequence continues at coordinate 245,821 of CAVQXJ010000024.1, read as the reverse complement.
TTCGGCGGCATTGGCTATCCCTGCGGCACCTCGGGCGGCTGCGCCGTCGCCGATTTCAACGATCTCTGGGAATATAACTCGGCATCGAACACGTGGGTGCCGATCTCCACGAGCGGCGCGCTACCGCCGGGCCGCGGCTGGATGGGCATGGCCTACGACAGCGCCGCGAACCGCATCGTCATGTACGGGGGTTACAAGAACACCGCGCCGCAATTCTCCTGGGGAGACACCTGGACGTTCAGCGGAAACACGTGGACGCAGATTTATCCGCACCCGAGCTCTCCCCCGCTCGTCCGCGACAGCCACGCGATGGTCTACGACGAAGCGCACAACAAGATGGTGATGTTCGGAGGCTACCTCGCCGACGTGTGGGAGTTTTCCGGCAGCGTGTGGACTCATGCGGGGACGACGCATTGGCCCCCGGCGCAGACCCGTCATTCGCTGATCTACGACAGCGACCGCGATGTCACGTGGATGTACGGCGCCGGCGCCGCCGAAGTCTGGGAGTACTCGCTCGCGGCAGGCACGTGGCTCTCGTTCAACGCAGGCGGACCGACCGGGCGCCTCGGCGCCGCAGCAGCCTATGAACAACCGCAGGGCCGCATCATCCTCTTCGGCGGCCAGAGCAAGAACTCCGAAACGCTGGGCGCGGTGCAGGGCGATACGTGGGCGTGGAACACCCAGGCTCGGACGTGGTCGAACGTCACCCCGGGTACGTCACCGCCGGCGCGTCTGGATCACGCCCTGGCCCACTCGGCGGCGGCGAATCACATCGTGATGTTCGGCGGGCGAAACGCGTCGGGTACGGCGCTCGGCGATACGTGGGTGTGGAACGGCACGACCTGGACCAGCGTACCGGCGGCCGGCCCTTCGGCGCGATTCGGTCACGCGATGGCCTACGACGCGGTGCGGGGAGTCGTGGTGCTGTTCGGTGGCGACAACGGCAGTCAGCGCTTCAACGACGTCTGGGAATGGAACGGCTCGGCGTGGTCCAACCGCACGCCGGGAAGCGGATCGCCGTCGGCGCGAGCGTTCGCGGCACTCTCGAGCTACGACAGGTACGTCGGCCGGCGTCGTGATGTTTGGCGGCACCACCGGCGCGTCGCTGCTCGGGGATGCCTGGCTGTGGAACGGGACCGCGTGGAGCCAGGCCACCGCCAGCAGCCCGGCGCCGACCGCGCGACAGGGCGCGAAGGCGGTCTATGACACCGCGGCCCGGCGCGTCCTCGTTTTCGGCGGCACCGACGTCGGAGGCGTGCACGGCGACATCTGGCTCGGCACGGTATCGCCGGCGGTCTCCTACCCGTATCCCGTCCAGGTCACGCCTTCGCAGAGTCAGGGATCGTCCGCGACCTTCACCGCGGTGTACAGGGGCACCGGATCGAGTGCACTCAGCCAGGCGTGGTTCCTGATCAACTCCACCCTGAGTTATCCGGGTGGCGTGCTGGTCTATCACGCGCGCGGCACCAATCAGCTGCTGCTCCGCAACGACAACGACACGGCGTGGATTGCCGGAACGATCGGCAGCGGCGTGCTCACCAACAGCCAGGTCACCATCGATCTCTCGACGGCGAGCGTGTCCCCGAGCGGCACCGACCTCACGCTGACGCTGCCGATGGTCTTCAAGCCGGCATTCAACGGCCCGCGTAGCCTCTACATGTTCACCAATGACGTCAGCGGCAACGCCGCACCGGACGGCTGGCGGCTGAAGGGCACTTTCTTCGTCAACGCCGGATCGACCATTCCGTCGGCGGTCTCGGTCACCCCCGCGTCTGGTTCTGGCACCGCGCGGCGGTTCGACGTCGTCTATCGCGACTTCAACGGCGTGACCGACCTGCAGCAGACCTATTTCCTGGTCAACGCGAACGTCAGCGGCGCATCGGCGGCCCACCTCTACTACGTCCCCGCCGCGAATCGGCTGCATCTGCGAGACGATGCGGATTCGACCTGGGGTGCGGGGGCGGTCCCGGGTGCCCCGGGTGTCTTGAGCAACAGTCAGGTCAGCATCGACATGGCGACGGTCACCATCGGCAAGACCGCCACGGACCTGACGCTGTCGGTGACGCTGACCTTCGCGCCGTCGTTTGCCGGCGCGAAGAATCTCTACGGGTTCGCCGTGGATTTCTCGAACCAGACCAGCGGCGTCAGCTATCAGCCGCTGGGAGCCTATACGGTGCTCGGCGCGGCGCCGCCACCGCCGCCGCCTCCGGCACGACGGACCCGGAGCGACTTCGATGGCGATGGCAAGACCGACGTCGGCGTGTTCCGGCCGTCGAACGGCACGTGGTATCTCATTCGATCGGCGTCAGGCGGATATGCCGCGGCGTGGGGCGGCGGCGGCGACATCCCCGTTCCCGCCGACTACGACGGCGACAGGAAAACCGACCTCGCGGTGTTCAGGCCGTCGGACGGGACCTGGTACGTCGCCCTGTCCGCGAGCGGCGCCACCAGCACGGTGACATGGGGAGGCGGCGGCGACGTGCCCGTGCCGTTCGACTACGACGGTGATGGCAAGGCGGACATCGCCGTGTTCCGGCCGTCGAGCGGGGTGTGGTACATCATCCAGTCGGCGACCGGCACGGCCTTCTCGGTGACCTGGGGTGGCGGCACCGACATTCCGGCGGTCGGCGACTACGACGGCGACGGCAAAGCCGACGTCGCCATCTTCCGCCCATCGACTGGCGCGTGGCACGTGATCCGGTCGGCGACCAGTACCGCGTGGTCCGTCACCTGGGGCGGCGGCGGCGACGTCCCGGTGGTCGGCGACTATGACGGAGACGGCAAGACCGATGTCGCCATCTTCCGCCCATCGACTGGTGCGTGGCACGTGATCCGGTCGGCGACCAGTACCGCGTGGTCCGTGACCTGGGGCGGCGGCGGGGACATCCCGGTCGTCGGCGATTACGACGGCGATGGCAAGGCCGATGTCGCGGTGTTCCGGCCGTCGAGCGGCGCGTGGTACATCATCCAGTCGCTGACGGGCACCGCCGCGGGAGTGACGTGGGGCGGCGGCGGAGACATTCCACTACCGTCGAAGCCGTGAGCAGGCAAGCATCCTTTGCCCGCGCGTAACCGCGCCGCGATACACTACGGCCACGAATCGGGCCGAGGCGCGGAGGGCGTCATGGCGTGACGGAATGAGGAACGTGTTATGAAAGCGCACGCCCGGCGAGTTGCACACGGATCGCTGTGTGGGTTGTTTTGCGCTGCCGCCCTGATGCTCTCGGCGGCCCCGGCCGCGGCAGACCCACCGGAAGTGGTTTCCATCAGTCCGTCCGCCGCCTCGGGGACCGTTCAGCGGTTCGACGTCGTGTTTCGCGACGCCGACGGTGTGGACGACTTGCGGGAAACCTACCTGCTGATCAACCGCACCAATACGAGGGCTACTTCAGCCGTCCACTTTTTCTATGCTCCCGCGACGAATCAGCTCTTCATGCGGGACGATGGGGATCTCGCCTGGGGAGGTGGTGGGCTGGTGGGGGTTCAGGCGTCCGGGTACCTTGCCAACAGCCAAGCGTGGATCGACATGACGGAAGTCGTCGTCTCGAGGACGTCCACCGGATTGACCCTGTCGATCCCCTTGCACTTCAAAGCACGCTTCGCGGGGCAGCAAAATCTCTATGCCCTGGCGGTTGACGATTCAGGTCAGCGGAGCGCGCCGCTCCATCAGTTGCTCGGGTACTTACACGGTGGCGGCGATACCCCCCGTGACACGATGGACGCGCGGCGATTTCGACGCGGACGGCAAGACTGACCTCGGCATCGTCAGAGACAACTGTTGTTCACCAAGGGTGTGGAGCCTGTGGCGGTCGGCTGAATTGGGTTTCCAGACGACCGGAGGAGGCCCCGGGGACATCCCGGTGCCCGCGGACTACGACGGCGACTTCAAGAGCGATGTCGCCGTCTTCAGGCCCTCGAACGGCACATGGTACATCTCCCTGTCGTCGAACAGCGCGGTCCGGGTGGTTCAATGGGGAGTCGGAGGCGACATGCCGGTGCCATTCGACTACGACGGCGACCGCAGAGCGGACATTGCCGTCTTCCGGCCTTCGACTGGTACTGGGTACATCTACTACTCCTCCACCGGCACGAATGCTTCCACCCTGTTGGGGGCAGCCGGCGACGTCCCGACCGTCGGTGATTACGACGGAGACGGCAAAGCCGATGTCGGCGTGTTCCGGCCGGCTAGTGGCGTGTGGTACTTGATCCTCTCCGCCACCGGCACTCTGTTCACCACCACCTGGGGCGGCGGCGACGATATCCCGGTGGTCGGGGACTACGATGGCGACGGCCGGTCGGATGTCGCGGTGTTCCGGCGTTCAACCGGAACGTGGTACATCACGCAGTCCGCGACTGCCACCGCCTACGCCGCGCTCTGGGGCGGCGGGGAGGACATCCCCGTGGTCGGTGACTACGACGGCGACGGCAAGTCGGACATCGCCGTGTGGCGGCCGAGCACCGGCGTCTGGTACATCACGTCGTCAGAGACGGGAACTTCGAGATCCCTGCGATGGGGGTTCGGCCCAGGGGATCTCCCGCTCCCCTCGATTCCCTGATCGAAAGGTCCCGCCCGCTGGCGATGGTCGGCTCTGTTGACGGAGCTTGGACTGCTCACGTCGTCCTCACCGTCGAGTGACAGGCACGTCACCCGGCTCGCCGGCGAAGCCCACGCTCCGCCACGTCCCGTGGTATGGCCTTGCCGTTCTGTGGGCAGAACGGCACGATATGCCACACGAACTCCGCGAACCCGTCCCGATTGAAGTCGTGCCGCGTCGCCGAATTGGGAAGGCCCTGTGCCTCCACTGCGGCCGCGGTCGCGAGCATCAACGCGCAGATCGTCGACGCCGTCCATCGCGAAATTGACATCCAGGACTCTCCGGTTGAAGGGTTCGAACCGAGCCGTACTCTAACCCTACGCCGCGGCCAGGGTGTATCGGTGGGGGCTCCCGGACGATTGGCCGCTCGCCGGAGACTTCGACGGCGATGGGTTGATGGACTTGACGGTCTTCCGGCCTTCGAGTGGGGAGTGATTCGTCCGCTACTCGTCGAAGCAGTACTCCTCCTTTCAATACGACATCTTTCGATGGGGCGTGTCCACCGACAGACCGCTCGTCGCGGATTTCGACGGCGACGGCCGCTCGGATTCTGGTCGTCGATCGGCCGGCAGCCGGCGAATGGTTGATTCGCTACTCGTCGGCGGACTACGAAGGACCGGGCGTGACGTATCAGTTCGGGATACCCGGCGACGAACCGGTGGCCGCGGACTTCGATGGCGACGGGCGAACCGACCTCGCGGTGTTCCGGCCATCAGAAGGGCGATGGTATTTCACTGCCTCAGGGCAACGGTTTCTCTTCACGTATACCCATTCGCTCGGCGCGAGCGGGCTATCGACCGCTGGCGCCGGACTTCGACGGCAACGGGTTGGCCAGGCCGGCGGGTTACCGTGACAGTGACGGCATCTGGTACGACCAGCCGTCTGCGTACCAGGGGGGCGTCACGGGCGACGTGCCGCTCATCGCGGACTTCGACGGCGATGGGGCCACGGATCTGACCGTGTACCGTCCATCCACGGGCGAGTGGTTCATCCGGTTCTCCTCGCGATCGTTCAGCTCCACGGGCGTCACGTATCAATGGGGTGTGCCGGGGGACATTCCCATGGTCTTCGGCGGCAGCTAGACCGCAGGCGCCGCGCGGTGGATGTTCTTGTGACCGCCGCGCGGCGCGCAGTACAATCCGTGGCTTCACGGCCATTCTGCCCCGGTTTCCGGTCCTCGATGCATCGACTCAGACTTCCCTTCATCATTCGTCTTCGTGCGCGCGACAGGCGGTCGGCAGACACGGAGGCCCCATGAACGTGGCCGTCGTCGGTCTATGGCACCTGGGCTGTGTGACCGCGGCCTGTCTCGCGGGGGCCGGGCACGACGTCATCGCGTTCGATCCCGATCCCGCGGTTGTCGAGGCGCTGCGCGCCGGCCGTGCCCCGCTCTTCGAGCCGGGCCTGGACGAACTGATCGGGGAGGGCGTTAGACAGGGGCGGCTGTCGTTCGCCAGCGATGCCGGCAAAGCTCTCGACGCGGCCGAGGTCCTCTGGGTCACCTTCGACACACCGGTGAACGAGCGAGACGAGGCGGACGTCGCACTGGTGCGCCGGCACCTCGAAGACATCAGCGGCCACATCCGTCCGGGCACGCTCGTGCTCACCTCGTCGCAGGTCCCGGTCGGCTTCACTCGCGGGCTGGAGCGCGACTGGGCCGGCAAAGGAGTGACGTTCGCCTATTCTCCGGAAAATCTCAGGCTCGGCCGGGCGATTCAGGCGTTCCGCGAGCCGGCGCGGGTCGTCGCCGGCGTGCGCGACGTGGAGGACAGGAAGAAAGTAGAGGAGCTGCTGCGTCCGTTCACCACACGGATCGAGTGGATGGGGGTCGAATCCGCGGAGATGACGAAGCACGCGTTGAACGCGTTTCTTGCGACGTCCGTGGCGTTCATCAACGAGATCGCCAGGCTGTGCGAAGCGGTGGGCGCGGACGCCAAGGAGGTCGAGCGCGGCCTCAAGTCCGAGCCGCGGATCGGTCCGGGCAGCTACGTCAGCCCGGGCGGGGCCTTCGCCGGCGGCACCCTCGCGCGGGATGTCCGGTTCCTCGAGAGCTTCGGACGGGACCATCAGCTCTCGACGCCGCTGCTGTCGGGCGTGATTGGCAGCAACGACCTGCACAAGCGCTGGCTCTTCGACACGGTCGAGCGCGCACTCCGCGGACGCCGCGCGCCAGTGGCGGCGGTCCTCGGCCTGACCTACAAGCCGGGCACGAATACACTGCGTCGCTCCTCGGCCGTCGAGTTGTGCACCTGGCTCCATGGCCGGGGCATCACGGTGCAGGCGCACGACCCGGCGGTGGCCGCCCTGCCGGCCGGGCTCGAGGCGGTGATCGACCTTCGTGACACGCCGGCCGCCGCGCTCGACGGCGCGGACGTCGCGATCATCAGCACCGAATGGCCGGCGTTCCGCTCGATCACCGCCGACGATGTCGCAGCCGCGATGCGGCAGCCGGTCGTCATCGACCAGAACCGCTTCCTGGCGGCAACCATCGGCAGCGATCGGCGCGTCCAGTACGTGTCGGTCGGCGCCGTCGGGACGACGTCGACCGCGACCGTGGAGCCATCGTGACCGCTCTGCCACTTACCGGACGGGCGGCACTCATCACCGGCGCCAGCCAGGGGCTCGGACGCGCTATCGCCACGAGCTTCGTCCGCGCCGGATGCAGCGTCCTGCTCACGGCCCGCTCGGCCGGCGCGCTCACCGATGCGCAACGGGAACTGACGCCCATTGCGTCGGCTGCCGGCGGCCGCGTGCACGTGATGGCCGCCGATGTCGCCGATCCCGCGGCTTGTGCGGCGGTCGTCCAGGAAGCCGTGCGGCTGATGCCGTCGCTGGACTGTACTGGTGAACAATGCCGGCGTCTACGGCCCGATTGGCCCGATCGAGACGGTCGACTGGGAGGAGTGGACGCAGGCCATCAACATCAACCTTTTCGGCACGGTGCTGATGTGCCGCGAAGTGATTCCGATTCTGCGCGCCCGCGGCTACGGCAAGATCATCAACCTGTCCGGCGGGGGCGCCACCGCCCCGCTGCCGCGCTTCAGTGCGTACGCCGCCTCGAAGGCCGCGGTGGTACGGCTGACCGAGACATTCGCCGAGGAGCTCCGTGACGCGCGGGTCGACGTCAATGCGATCGCACCCGGGGCCCTCAATACACGGCTGCTGGACCAGGTCATCGAAGCGGGCCCCGAACGGGCCGGCGCGCAGTTTCATGCGCGTGCGCTCAAACAGCAGCAGGAGGGCGGCACCGCCCTCGATCAGGGCGCGGACCTCGCGGTGTTTCTCGCCTCGACGGCGAGCGACGGCATCAGCGGACGGCTCTTGAGCGCGGTCTGGGACGACTGGGCCGCGTTGCCCGCTCAGCGCGACACGCTGGCGAAGAGCGATGTCTACACGCTGCGCCGGATCGTGCCGGAGGATCGCCAGCCTCGCTGAGGTCTGCGACGCGGCCGCGGCTTTGCGCCGCATTGCCCCGCCGGGTACAATTCTCGGCTTGCACCGACGGTCCGGTCGCGGCTCGCACTCGCGCCGGGCGGCCCTGCGCCGCCGGCGATCGCCGGTTGCCGCGACCCGATCCCGCACACTGCACCCATCATGACCCACAGCCCCGCGGAGGACCGTTCGGCGCAGGCGACGACCGCCGAGAACATCGAGTGGTTCGCCGACAACGACCAGTACATCGAATCGCAGTCACGGCTGGAGCACTACCAGCACGTCAAGCGCAGCGTCGAGCGGGAGCTGCCGGGCGTCCGCCGCCTGCTCGACATCGGCAACGGCGGGTTCTTCAATTACGACACCAACATCGTGTCAGAAGTGACGGCTGTGGATCTGTTCCTCAAGGACGGGCCCGGGCCGCTGCCCAACAGCACGTTCCGCCAGGGCTCGCTCCTCGAGCTGCCTTTTCCGGAAGGCACGTTCGACTGCGTGCTGCTCCAGAACGTCTTCCATCACGTGACCGGGCGGAGCGTGGCCGAGAACCATCAGAACCTCGATCGCGGGCTGCACGAGATCCATCGCTGCCTCGCCCCCGGCGGCAAGGCCGTGATCATCGAGAGCACGGTCGGCCGCATCTTCTATCAGCTGGAACGCGCGCTGTTCCGGCCCGCCCTGGCGATCAAGCGCGGCGGCCACCCGGTGACGTTCCAGTTCACGCCGCACCAGATCGTCGACGCCGCGACAGCCACCGGGCTCATCGTGGAGGAGCTGACCTTCGTGCCGACCGGCAGCTTCGTCCTGCAGATGGGGTACAAGTGGCCGAGCGCGCTGACGCCGGTCAAGCCCATCAAGCTGGTGCTGCGGAAGCAGGCCGCGTCGCTGGCACAGGGATCCACGCGGTGATCGGCGTCGCGATCGTCGGCTGCGGGCTGATCGGCGGGAAGCGCGCGGCGGCCCTCGGCACCGAGAGCCGCCTCGTCGCCGTCGCCGACGTCGACGCCGGCCGCGCCGACCGCCTGGCCCGAAGCTATCCAGGATGTGTGGCGTCGGTCGACTGGCGCGCGGTCTGCGAACGACCCGATGTCGACCTCGTGATCGTCGCGGCGACCAACGACGCACTGGCCGAGGCGACGCTCGCCGCCGCCGCCGCCGGCAAGCACGTCCTGGTCGAGAAACCGGCCGCCCGCCGCTCGGCCGAGCTCGAGCCGGCACAGGCCGCGGCGGCGCGGACCGGCGTGGTGGTCAAGGTCGGGTTCAACCACCGATTCCACCCGGCGTTTCAGCGCGCCCACGCCATCTTCGCGTCCGGCGAGATCGGTCCGCTGCTGTACATCCGCGGCCGCTACGGTCATGGCGGCCGGCTGGGATACGAGCGCGAATGGCGCGCCAACCCTGAGATCGCCGGCGGCGGCGAGCTGCTCGATCAAGGCGTGCACCTGATCGATCTGGCCCGCTGGTTCGCCGGCGACTTCGCCGAGGTCGACGGCGACGTCGCCACCTATTTCTGGGCCATGCCGGTCGAAGACAACGGGTTCATGCACCTGACCACCGGATCGGGGCAGATCGCCTGGCTGCACGCCAGCTGCACCGAATGGAAGAACCTGTTCTCGTTCGAGGTCTTCTGCCGCGACGGCAAGCTCCAGATCGATGGGCTCGGCGGCAGCTACGGCGTCGAGCGCCTCTCGTTCTACCGGATGCTGCCGCAGATGGGCCCGCCCGAAACGACGATCTACGAGTATCCGGGCGCCGACACTTCGTGGCGGTCGGAATACCTGCACTTGCTCGAGTGCATCCGCACCGGTCAGACGCCTTCGGGGACACTGGCCGACGCCCATGCGGCGCTCGCCGCCGTCGAACAGGTCTACCAGCGCGGCCGGGAACGGCGCGCGCGGCGGCAGGCGGCATCCGCCACCGAACCGGTATCCGGATGATCATCGCCAGAAGTCCACTCCGCATCTCGCTCGGCGGCGGCGGGACCGATCTCCCCTCGGTACTACTCGCGGCACGGCGGGTTCCTCATCGCCGGGGCAATCGACAAGTACGTCTACATCACCGTCCACCGCACGTTCGTCAAGGACCTGATCGTGAAGTACTCGAAGCTGGAGCGGGTCGCCAGCTTCGAGGAGCTGCACCACCCGATCGTCCGCGAGGCCCTGCGTGCGGCCGACGTCAACGGCGAGTATCTCGAGATCACCAGCATGGCCGACATCCCGGCGGGGACCGGCCTCGGGTCATCCGGGAGTTTCACCACCGCCCTGCTGAAGGCCCTGATCACCCACCGGCGCGAGCTGGTGCATCCGCGCGAGCTCGCCGAAGGGGCCTGCCGCATCGAGATCGACATCCTCGGCGAGCCGATCGGCAAGCAGGATCAGTACATCGCCGCCTTCGGCGGCCTGACCTGCTTCGACTTCCATCCCGACGGCCGCGTCGACGCCTGCCCGCTGCGCATCGATGCAGAGACGATGTACAACCTCGAGGACAACCTGCTGCTGTTCTTCACCGGCTACAGCCGCTCGGCCGGCAGCATTCTCAAAGAGCAGGACGACCGCAGCCGCCGCGACGATCAGGCGATGATCGACAACCTGCACTTCGTGAAGGACATCGGCCTGCAGACCCGCGCCGCGTTCGAGTCCGGCGACCTCGTGCGCTTCGCCAGCCTGATGAACGTGCACTGGGAATACAAGCGGCAGCGCAGCGGGCAGATGAGCAATGGCGATATCGATCGCTGGTATCATCTCGCGATCGCGAACGGTGCACTCGGCGGCAAACTGATCGGCGCGGGCGGGGGGGGCTTCCTGATGTTCTACGCCGAGGACAGCCGCCGGCTCCGGCACGCGCTCGCCGGCACCGGTCTGCAGGAAGTGCGATTCCGGTTCGACTTCGAAGGCACCAAAATCATCGTCCAGTAGCAGTGATGGGTCCCCGCATCTCCGACGTACCGGCGGCCATCCTGGCGGGAGGGCTGGCGCGGCGACTGGGCGCCGTCACCGAGGCCACGCCGAAAGCGCTCGTCGAGGTGGCCGGACGCCCGTTCGTGGATCACCAGCTCCTGCTCCTGCACCGTCACGGCATCCGCCGCATCGTGTTCTGCGTCGGGCATTTCGGCGCACAGATCGAACGCCATGTCGGCCCCGGACCGGTCGAGGGCCTCTCGATTCGTTATTCGTTCGACGGCGATCGGCTGCTCGGGACCGCGGGTGCCCTGCGCCGCGCCCTGCCGTTCCTGGGAGACGTGTTCTTCGTGATGTACGGTGATTCCTACATGGATGTCCCCTACGCGGACATCCTCGATAATTTTGCGCGGACCGGCGCGATGGCCCTGATGACCGTGTTCCGCAACGACGACCGTTGGGACAAGAGCAACGCCGAGTTCAGCGACGGCCGCCTGGTCGCCTACGACAAGCGCCGGCCGTCGGCGCGGATGAAGCACATCGACTACGGCGTGGCGGTGCTCAGCCGGGCGGTGCTCGAGCGGGTCCCGCCCGACGAGCCGTTCGACCTCGCTGACCTGTATCACGAGCTGGTCGACCAGGGCGCCATGGTCGGCTACGAAGTCAGCCAGCGGTTCTACGAGATTGGCTCGCACACCGGCCTGGAAGAAACCCGCCGCTACCTGGCCGGCGTGGCCGGCTCGCACTCCTGATGTCCTACACCACCGATTTTCTCGCTGAAGCCACCGAAATCATCGCCCGCCTCGACCGCACCGCGATCGACCGGATGGTCGAACTGCTCGCACGCGGGCGCGACCGCAACGGCCGCCTGTTCATCCTCGGTGTGGGCGGCAGCGCCGCCAACGCCTCGCACGCGGTCAACGACTTCCGCAAGATTGCCGGAATGGAGGCCTACGCGCCGACCGACAACGTTTCGGAGCTGACCGCGCGGATCAACGACGACGGTTGGGACACGGCGTTCGCCGCCTGGCTGCGCGGCAGCCGGCTCGGCCCGGCCGACGTCGTCCTGGTCCTGTCGGTCGGCGGCGGTGACGTCGAGCGGAACATCAGCGTCAATCTCGTGCGCGCCATCGACTACGCCCGCAGCGTCGGCGCGACGATCTGCGGCATCGTCGGGCGCACCGGCGGATACACGGCGCAGACCGCCGACGCCTGCGTGATCGTGCCGACCATCAACGAGGCGACGGTGACCCCGCATGCGGAGGCGTTCCAGGCGGTGGTCTGGCACTTGATCGTGTCGCATCCGACGATGCGCGCCGCCGAGATGAAGTGGGAATCGGTCCGGTGAGCCATCGGGCCGTGTTCCTCGACCGCGACGGCGTACTCAATCGAACCACGGTCGACCACGGCGTGCCGCATCCGCCGGCGACCGCGGCGGACGTGGACGTCCTGCCCGGGGTTCCCGACGCCCTCGCGCTGCTGGCGAGGCGTGGGTTGCTCCGCATCGTGGTGACCAATCAGCCGGATGTCGCGCGCGGCGCGCAGACCCGGGCCGCGGTCGAGGGGATCAACCAGCGGCTGATGCAGGAGCTGCCGCTGGATGCGATCTACACCTGTTATCACGACGATGCGGACCGGTGCGACTGCCGGAAGCCACGGGCCGGGCTGATCGAACAGGCGAGCCGGGCCTTCGGCATCGACCCAGCGGCGAGCTTCATGGTCGGTGATCGCTGGAGCGACATCGCCGCCGGCGAGGCCGCCGGCTGCACCACCTTCCTGCTCGACATGCCTTACAGTCAATCGCACCGCTGCACCCCCGACTACCACGTCGCCGATCTGCTGCAGGCCGCGCAGCAGATCGTCGGCCTCGTGCAGCGCAACGGAGAGAATTGATGGCCCCATCGCTGGACGCGCTCAGCGTCAAAATTTTCGCCGACGGCGCCGACAAGAGCGGCATGCTGGAGATGTCGCGGCTGCCGTATATCGCCGGCTTCACCACCAACCCGACCCTGATGCGCAAGGCCGGGATCGCCGACTACGCGGCCTTCGCCCGCGACGTGCTGACCGATCTGCACGACCGGCCGATTTCCTTCGAAGTGTTCTCCGACGAATTCCTGGAAATGGAGCGGCAAGCCCACGAAATTGCGTCCTGGGGTCCCAATGTCTACGTGAAAGTGCCGGTCACGAACACCCGGCGGGAGCCTGCCTCCGCGCTCATTCGCACGCTGGCGGCGGCTGGCGTACAGCTGAACGTAACCGCGCTGATGACCCTGTCGCAGGTCCGGGAAGTCTCTGACGCACTCGCGGGAGGGCCGCCGGCGTTCATCTCGGTCTTCGCCGGCCGGATCGCCGATACCGGATGCGATCCGATGCCGTTGATGGCCGCGGCGGTCGAGCTCCTGCGGCCCCATCCGAATCAGCGGCTGATCTGGGCGAGCCCGCGTGAGCTGCTGAACCTGTTCCACGCTGATGCCGTCGGCTGCCACGTGATCACGATGACCAACGACCTCCTCAAGAAGCTGCCGCTCGTCGGCAAGGATCTCGCCGAGTATTCGCTCGAGACGGTCGAAATGTTTCACGCGGATGCCGCGCACGCCGGGTTCCGGCTGTAAGACCTGCCCGGCGCTCTGCGCCACCGTGCAAAACTTACATTTTCCGGGGGCCGAGCGCGCGAGACTCCCACCGCAATTTCGTGGATTTCAGCGATTTCTCGGCTCTGCCGTTCTGGCCCAGAACATGCTCACGGGTTGACGACGTGGAACGGATGAGGCCGGGCCGAACTGCAGGATCGACATTTCGATCACGAACGTGGGGTTGGGGTTCGCCGGTTGCTGACTCGCTCAGCGCAGATTGCCTCGTAAAACCGCGATGTTTTGAGTTCCAGCGCCCGGCACGACGGTTGCGCTAAGCGGAGCATCATGATGAAGCGACTTCTTTGTGTGGTGGTCTGTTTCTTTGCGCTTCGCGCCACAGCCGAAGCTGCTTTCGTGACACTCACGTGGGACGCCAGCGCGGACACAAGCACTGCGGGATACGTCGTGTCATACGGCACGCAGCCGAACGCTTATACGTCCCAGATGGACGTCGGCAAGTCGAACCTCGCGATTGTCGCGAACCTCGCGGCCGGAACGCGGTACTACTTCGCGGTCCAGGCCTACACGTCCAACGGCGTGAGAAGCCTCTATTCGAATGCGGTTGTCGGCGACGTCGTTGCTGCGACCGTCGTGCGCAACTCGGCCGCGCTCGGGCGCAACGATTTCGACGGCGACCTCGCGGGCGAGTTGTCGATTTACCGGCCGCAGACAGGCGAATGGTTCATGAAGAGCTCGGCCACCGGCTACGGCACGTGGTCAGGCCATCAGTGGGGAATCGCGACCGACGTGCCAGTGCCGGGAGATTTCGACGGCGACCGCAAGACGGACCTCGCGGTCTGGCGGCCGTCTACCGGTGAGTGGCTGGTCCGCTATTCGGCGATTTCGTATGCCTACACGGCGATCGGCAACATCTCGTGGGGCGTCCCCGGAGACAAGCCGGTGCGGGGCGACTTCGACGGCGACGGGCGAACCGAGCTCGCGTTGTGGCGTCCCTCGAACGGCACCTGGTACATCCGGTGGTCGTCGACGAACTACGCCACCTGGGGCGCCTATCAGTGGGGCCTGCCCACCGACGTGCCGGTGGCCTCGGACTTCGACGGCGACAACCGTACCGACCTCACGATCTACCGGCCCTCGACCGGCGAGTGGTTCACGCTGCAGTCGTCGAGGTCGTACAGCTACGGCTTCATCCTGTCGGATCAGTGGGGTACCGGCAGCGACATTCCCGTGGCCCGCGACTACGACGGCGACGGCAGGTCCGACCTGGCGGTGTTCCGCCCCTCGACCGCGACCTGGTACATCCGCTATTCGACGAGCCAGTACAGCTACGCGAACTTCTCGACGATTGCCTGGGGCGTCCCCGGCGACGTGGCGATTCCCGGTGACCACGACGGCGACGGCAAGGCCGATATCGTCGTCTACCGCCCGAGCACTGGCTTCTGGTACATCCTGCGCTCGAGGTACGGCTTCCAGCTCGGTGGCTGGCTCGGCTATCAGTGGGGCGTGCCCGGTGACGTGCCCGTCTCGGCTGGCGGCTAGAAAACGACCGACTTGGGTGAAAGCAGGCTGCCGTCTCAGGACGGCAGCCTTTTTTTGTGCCACGCCCTGAGGGCCGAGAGTTCAGGAGAAAACACAGGGTTTTCTCCTGGTCTCCTGGCCCTCCTGTGATCGGGAGCGTCGCGGACGACCCCGATCGCCAGTCCAAGCAGCTCATAGGGCTCTGAAGCCCCCCGCCCACGAGAACGGTGCCGGCCCCATTGACCGATGGTGAGCGGGGTCTCAGGCCCCGTGCGACATGGCCAGGGCGTCTGACCTCACGGGTCCGTGACACGCGGCCCCCACGGCCCAAAAGGAAAGGCCGCCGTCTCGCGACGGCGGCCTCTCATCAGAACGGCGAAGCGCCGGCCCGTGCTAACGCACGAGCGGCATGTCGCCCGGAACACCCCACTGTTGCGTCCCGAAGCTGCTGCTATAGCCCAACGAGGAGAAGCGGGTGAACCATTGCCCGTAAGAAGCACGGTAGATGGTGAGGTCCGCCTTACCGTCGCCGTCGAAGTCAGCAACAATCGGCTTGTCGGCGCCGACGCCCCACTGGATGGTGTCGAAGCTCGCCAAGCTATAGCCCCGCGTCGAGTAGCGGATGTACCAGGTGCCGTTGGACTGCCGGTAGACGGCAACCTCGGTCCGGCCATCGCCGTCGAAGTCAGCGGTCAGCGGCGTATCGCCGGGGATGCCCCACGAATACAGCGTCCAGTTGGCGTAGCTGTAGCCGGTGCTCGAGTAGCGGATGTACCACTCTCCCGTGGATGGACGATAGACGACGAGATCGGTCTTGCCATCGCCGTCGAAGTCCGTGACGAGCGGCTTGTCGCCGTTGGTGCCCCATTGGAAGTAACCGTAGTTATAGCTGTAGTTCGTGCTCGAGTAACGCACGAACCACTCCGCCGTCGACGGACGATAGACCACCAGATCCGTCCGGCTGTCGCCGTCGAAATCCGCCACCAGCGGGATGTCACCGTTGGTGCCCCACTGATACGTGGCGTAGTTTGCGTAGCTGAAGCCGCTCGAGGAGAAGCGCACGAACCATTCACCGGTGGACGGCCGGTAGACCGCGAGATCGCCTTTCTCGTCGCCGTCGAAGTCTCCCTGCATCGGGATGTCTCCCGGCACCCCCCACGACTCCTGTGAATACTGGTAGCTGTAGTTCAGGCTCGAGTACCCGGACGAACCAGGTGCCGTTGGATGGCCGATACACGCCAAGGTCGGCCCTGGCGTCGCCGTCGAAGTCGCTCATCGTCGTGCAGCAGACCACCTTGACCGGCAGCGTCAGCGTCATCGTCAGGTCGACACTGGTCGATCGGATCGTCACGGTCGCGGCGCCGCTCCCTGCCGCGGCAATCGGGTTCACGGTCAGCGTCAGCGTGCCCGGCGCGCCGGCGCTCGACACACCGTTGGCCGGACTGACGATCAACCATGGAGCGTTGGACGTCGCACTCCAGGTGACATTGCCGATGCCCGGGTTCAGGACCTGGACGGCCCCGCTGCGCGCGACGACGCGGCTGCCCTTGATGGTCAGCGAGCTCGGGCTCAGCCGCATGCGAGGCGACAGGGAGAAGTAGACGAGCCCGTTGGCGGTGAGGCCGCCGCCGCTGGCGGTCGGGACGCCGACGATGACATCACGCGCGCCCTCGCCCGTGACTTCGAATACCGCCGCGGTGGCCAGCAGTCCCGGCGAGGGGGTGGCGAAGAACCGGCGTGCCACAGGCCGGGTGGCGAGATCGATGACCCCGGTTCTCGAGGCGCGAGACCCACCGTAATAGAGCTGCAGCTCGCCCTGGCTCGAACGGGCGCCGTACGCGAGCATGACGATGTCGTCCTGGCTGTCGCGATTGACCGAGCCACTGGTAACGAAGGCGCCGAGCTGAATCCCTGCCGCCTCGCCGATGAACGAGACATCCGACGCGCTCAGGCTCCGGCTGGTCCATCCGGCCGCGGCGCGGCCCCAGAGCACGTACACCGAACCGGCATTGCCCCGGCCGGCCGGATCGGCACCCGGCGCGCCGATGACGACGTCCTTGATGCCGTCGGAGTCGAAATCCGGAAGGGTGATGGAGAGACCCGCCAGATCGCCCGTGCCCACGCCGCTCAGGGCCACCGCGCCGCCCGGGAGGTTCATCACTCCGGTGAACACTCCGGGCGTATTGATCAGCATGTAGACCTTGCCGGTGTCGTCTTGCGGCGCGGCAATCAGCAGCTCCGAACGATTGTCGCCCGTGACGTCGCCCGCGGCGACGATGCTGCCGATGCCTGGTCCGGTGATTTCGGTCAACGGCGCGGTCATCGATAGGTCGATGGTCGATCCGGCCGCCAGGGCGGTCCCGCCTTTGATGATGTAAACGCGACTGTTCCCCTGGGCGCCGATCACGATGTCGCGAAAGCCATCGAGGTCGACGTCCGCGGTGGCGAGAGAGACACCGAGCTGGTCGCCGGCACGGCCGATGATACGCAGGGTGTAGCCGCTGGCGCCGCCCGCGGTCCCAGCGTTGCGCACCGCAGACTCCGGAAAACCAGAGCCGGCGGCAAAGAGATAGACGCGTCCTTTGCCGTCATCGGCACCGGGCGCGCCGACCACGAGGTCGCGAGGTGAGTCCGAGCTCTCAGTCGTGCGGATATTGCCGGCTGCGGTGGCGGTTCCGAAGCGATCGGATGCCGCCGCGCCGTTGAAGACCACGTCGGCAGCGGTGAGACTGAGATCCCCGGTCGGAATCGTGCCACCAAAGACCACGAACACTTTGCCGGTAGCGGTGCCGACGCCCGGCGCCCCGATGATCAGATCCCGGCGCCCGTCCGAGCTCAGGGTTCCCTGATCCAGTGACGCCCCGGCCGCCGCGTTCGACAGGGTTCCACGCCAGATGCCCTCGCTACCACCCGCCGCCATATTCACATCTTGCCCGTACGCCGTTCCGCCACACAGCAGTGCACCTGCTATAACCCACATTGAGCATTTCCTTACCATTCCCGTCACCTCTGCGGCCAGAAGAGCAATCGATGAGCCAGGGCTCTGCAGGAAGACTTGTGGAAGTAAGGTGCCGAATTGAGATACGCGGACGACTGCCAGGGTGCTAGCGAACAGACGGCGCGATCGGCACGTCACCGGCGATGCCCCACTGATACGTCGCATAGGCGTAGCTGTATGCGGTCGACGAGTAGCGGATGAACCACTCACCGCTCGATGGCCGGTAGATGACCAGGTCCGTCCGCCCGTCGCCATCGAAATCGGCGCACAACGGCGTGTCTCCCGGTACGCCCCACTGATAGGTGCTCCAGTTCGCGAAGGAATAAGCGCTCGACGAGTAGCGGATATACCAATTGCCCTCGCCCGGTCTGAACACGACGAGATCGGCCCGGGCATCGCCGTCGAAATCTCCGAGCAGCGGCTTGTCACCGCTGACGCCGCCCCAGCCGTACGTGGCCACGGTCGCGTACCAGTAGTCGCTCGCCGAGAAGCGAACGTGCCATTCCCCGGTCGTCGGCCGATAGACGGCGAGATCGCAGCGGCCATCGCCGTCGAAGTCGGCAGGGATCGGCTGATCGTTCGGCTGGCCCCACTGGTACTCGACGTAGGCGTAGCTGTACGAGCGCGACGACAGACGGATCAGCCACATGCCAGTCGACGGGCGGTAGATGCCGAGATCGGCCCGGGCATCACCGTCGAAGTCGTTCGCGAGCGGGACGTCGCCCTGGACGCCCCACTGGAACGTGTCCGACTGGTAGCTGTAGCCTCGCGACGAGTAGCGGATGAACCATTGGCCGCTCGACGGCCGGTAGACGGTGAGGTCCATGGCGCCGTCGCCGTCGAAATCCGCGGCAACCGGCCGGTCACCCGGTACCCCCCACTGCAGCGACAACGTGTCGGCATATGAATACCCGCTCGACGATTTGCGCACGAACCATTCGCCGCTCGACGGACGGTAGACCGTGAGCTCTGCGCGGCCATCGAGATCGACGTCGGGACTGCCGCCGAGCGATTGCCGGAAATTCGCCGTCGTCGGCGCCGTGTTGTTCAGCGCGCGAGCGTTCTCCGACGCATTCGCGACGCCAACCGGACGGCCACCGTAGGTGCGCGTCGGCGTCGAAAAATATGGAATGCGTGGGCACGTGGCGCCGCCCGAACACGGGTAGGCCATGACCGTCCGGAAGTGACCCGGATCCTGATACCCGTAGGCATAGGGATAGGCCCCCTGGTCTTCGGCATTGTGCAGGTCGTGGTGAAGGCCCATGTTGTGGCCGAGCTCATGGGCCAGGGTGTAGTCCATGGCGCAATCCCAGGCTGAAACGCTGAACGCGAACGGGGCAAACGACGTCGACACCGTCCGCATCAGATAGCCAACGCCGCAATAGAACTGGTCGTAGCCCTTGAGCAACGCGACGAAGTCGGCTCGGTACGTGTCTCTGAGGCGGTGCACGTCATCCATGAAGCCGTCGCCAGTACTCCGCAGATTGTCCAGGTCGTCGCCCATGTCGCCGCTCTCGGTATACCCAATTTCGCCGCTGTAGACGAGGCGGATGCGCTGGGTGACGCCTGAGTTCGCATACGCGGTGTTGGTGTTGGAGATCGCGAGATTGACCACCGAGCTCATCGCCGCACTGCCGCCGGCCTGGTCCCGTGCCGTCGGCGTATAGACCACGAGCACGTCGATCACCCGGCCGTTGTCCGGCACTGCTCGCGGGATCGGATCCGGAGCGATCGGATCCGTGAGATTGGGAACGATCGGCTCGTGCTCCCTGAGCATCCGCGTCGTATCCACTTCATCGACGACGTGGACGCCGCCGCCGGCGTAGCGGATCCGGTACTGGGCGCCCGGCATGGTGATGGATCCGACAGCGACGCCATCCGTGACCGAGACGGTGACCGCGCCGTCCTCGACTCCGGCCAGCGTGCCACGCCAGACGTACTGGCCAGGACGCGCCACCTCGACGCGATCGGGGATCGCCGAAAACACGGCCCCGGCAAATGGCGCCAGCGTAACTCGCTGGCCGCCCGCGGCCAGCAGTTCGGTGTGGACGGTGACGAGTCGCGATCGGATGGTCGCGGCGTCTCCCGCGTCCGCCACCGTGCCACCGCGCGCTTCGGTGAAGAGGGCAGGCGCGTCCTGTAACTGCGCCGAGCCGGGGACCGTGAAGAGGACACCGGCGCCGACGGCGAGCAGCAGCCGAACCCGCGCGCTCATGCGGTTGTTCCCGAAGCGATTCATACGGACCTCACGGTTCCTGGCCTTCGCTTACCTTCGGCGACGAACAGACAGCGCGGTGCCGGTTCGGACGCGATTCTCTCCACCCGCTCGAATACGCGGGCGAGCGCCGCATGCATCTCATCGAGGCTGTATCCACTGGGAGTCGGAACCCCCCATTGCAGGACATGCCAGTCGTCGGGCGGGACGAACTCGACGATGACGGCGCGGCGCGTAAATGCCGCGATCCCTTCGACGAACGCCCCTGCCGAAACCTGCCAGCGGAGGCAGACATGATGGACCAGGGCGAGCGCGAGCACCAGATCGCTCTGCAACCGTTCGGTGGCCGGCGCGATGGTGTGGAACAGCCCTCCTGCCGGTGCCGGCATGACGACGTCCAGATACAGCGGCAAGACCCGCTCGCCGGGGGACGCGGCTCGGAACATCGCGTCCAGACAGCTCTCGTCGATGTCACACGCCAGGACCGAGGCCCCGCGCGCCGCGCACATCGCAGTGTGCAGCCCACGATTGGCGCCGAGATCGATGGCGGTCGAGAAGTCGAGCCGATCGATCAGCGACCGAACCAGCCGGTCCTTCGGCCGTAGCTCGGAGCCCGGGGCCGCAGGCTGGGCATACGCCGTCCACTCGGTTGGAGTATGAGGGAACGTCAGTCCGCGGATCAGGGCGCTGAGCGCCTCGAGCGTCTCCAGCGGATCGGTCGCGGGCTCGGTCGGGAACGGCGGCGCACCCTGGAAAATCTGTTCCGGGAGATGGTCGAGGAACCAGATCCCCGCGCCGACCAGGTGCTCGCGCAGGAGCGCGCGCGCGAGCGCCGTCCGGCCGCTGGCAAACACCGACAGCGGTGCGAGAAAGTAACGGCGGAACTCGGTCAGCCATGCGGTCCAATTGACCTCGCGAATCGGCCGGATCGACCCGAAGTCGATGATCCTCGGCGTCACGCCGTCGAACAGCACGTTCCAGGTGTGCGCGTCCTTCAGACCGTAGCCCTGACGCACCAGCGCGCCTGTCAACTCGACATACCGCAGCGCCGCCTGCCGCAGCGCCTCGGCAGGCCACTCGCCGCGCACCGTGACGAAGGGAACGCGCTGGTGTTCGATGACCATCGGGAAGTCGGTGGTCGCCAGGTCGGTGCGCCAGGTCGGCACCAACCCGTGATCGAACCAGCGGTGGCGCTCCGCAAGGTGCAGGATGAGGCTGACCTCCTCAACGAACTGAGGGCGGATGCCGCGGAGCACGCGCCCCTCGTAATGAATGATCTGACCAACCGGATCGACGAGCGAGCTTGGCTCCGGCGTCCACGCCTCCGCCGGCAGCACCTGAGCTCCGGTCACGACGGCACCTCGCCGGTCGACTGTTCGAGCGTCGACCCGCCTTCGAGCTGGCAGAGCCCGTGGAACGGCAGCTCCAGCCCACTCCGGCGCAGGGTCACGCTCAGGTGACCGACGCCGCTGATCGACGCTACTCGCGTCGTCTGCGCGTCGATCGCACTGTGGGACAGGTCCGCGACATGCGCGTAGATGTCTGCCGGCACCGTCGCGACCCCCGCCAGGAACGTATAACGGCCGGGCGCCAGATCGAGCCGCAGCCAGTGCCTGACGCGCAGGCGCGTGCCTGCCGGCGCGGTCTGTGCCGGCACGCCGTGCTGCATCGAGTTGCGGCCGTGCACGATCAGGTTGCGCTCGTTGACCAGCGAGACGCCGCAGATCGGCACGTCGAGGGCCTCGTGTACCTGGAACTCCAGATAGAACACCGCCACGTCGCCGATTTCGAAGAGCTCGGTCGGCCGGCCGGCCGCGTCGCACAGCGCGATCCCGGTGCAGGTCACCTCTCCGCTGCCCTGAACCGAGGCCTGCTCCATCGACAGGAAGGCTGACGGCGCCGGCCAGCCGCTCATCGTCGACCGCACCGGCGCCGGCGCAGCGTCGCGGACCACTCTGGCCGGCACGGTGCCCCGCTGCAACGCGAAATACGTGCGCAGGCCGCCGACGGTATCGCCGTCGTAGACCAGACGGCCGGCGTTCATCACCGCCACACGATCGCAGAACTGGTTCACGGCCGACGTGTCGTGGGTGACCAGCACCACCGACGTGCCACGGTCGATCAGCCGCTCGAGATGCGCGAAGCACTTCTGGGTGAAGAAGACGTCGCCGACCGCGAGCGCCTCGTCGATGAGCAGGACGTCGGCGTCGACGCTGGTCGTCACGGCAAAGGCCAACCGCATGAACATCCCGGTCGAATAGGTCTTCATCGGCTGATCCAGGAAGGCGCCGATATCGGCGAAGGCGGCGATGTCGTCGAAGCGGGCGTCGATGTCGCGGCGGCCGAGGCCGAGAATCGACGCATTGAGGTAGACGTTCTCGCGGCCACTGAATTCGGGATTGAATCCGCTGCCGAGCTCGAGGAGCGCCGCCACGCGACCCTGCACGGTCACTTCACCTCCGGTGGGGCGGAGCGTGCCCGCCAGAATCTGCAGCAGCGTGCTCTTGCCGGATCCGTTGCGCCCGATCAGCCCGAGGCGGGTGCCCCGCCGCAGCTCGAACGACACGTCGTCCAGCGCCACGAAATCGCGGCTGCACCGGCGGCCGAACGGCGCGAGCAACATCTCGGCGAGACGGTCTTGCGGCCGCGCGTAGAGACGGTAGGCCTTCGAGAGCCGCGACACCCGCACCACCACTTCGGCTGGAGCAGCGGTCTCGCGGAGTGTCTGCTCCGGCGCAGCAATGGCATCAATCGACATCCGGTTCGCCTGGGTCTCCTGCGGCGGCGCCGCCCTTCGCGGCGCCAGTCCTCGCTCTACAAGAGCACAATTCCCGGGGGATTGGAACAGCGGCCGGTTCCAGATCCGGCCGGAGCGCTTTGCTATCATCCGTCGGTGAGCCTGCCCGGGGTATCACCCCGCGTTGCCGTCATCCTCGTCAACTACCGGAGTTATCAGGAGCTGCGTGGTTGTCTCCACTCGCTCGAGCAGTCGCGCGTGCCCGTCCAGGCCATCGTCATCGATCAGGCGAGCGATCGCGCGGCAGCGGGCGCCGTCCAGACCGACTTCCCGTGGGTCGACGTCGTACCCCACGACCAGAACAGCGGCTTTGCCGCCGGTGTGAACGCCGGCGCCCGACGCGCCGCGAGCCCGTATCTGCTGCTGCTCAATCCCGACAGCGCGGTCCAGCCCGACATGATCGGGGAGCTGACCACCTGGATGAACCAGCATCCTGATGTCGGGATCGCCGGGCCCCGGATCCTGAACGACGATGGGACGCTCCAGGAGTCGGCTCGGAGGTTTCCCGATTTCACCACCGCCCTGGCCGGCCGAAGCTCGTGGCTGACGCGCGTCTTTCCGAACAATTCCCTGTCGCGCCGCAATCTGCGCGCGCGCGACGGTCGCGACGGCTCGACCCTGGATGTCGACTGGGTCTCCGGAGCATGCATGATGGTCCGCCACGAGGCATTCGACGCCGTCGGCGGAATGGACGAGGGGTTCTTCCTGTATTGGGAGGACGCCGACTTCTGCCGCCGCGTCGAGCGGGCCGGGTGGCGGACGGTCTACCTGCCCGGCGTTGCGGCGCGGCATACCGGCGGCCGGAGCAGCCGGCACGCGAGCACCGCATCGCTGCGCGCGTTCCATCGCAGCGCGTTCCGCTTGTTCTGGAAGCACTCGGCGGCGCCGGCGCGCGCACTGGCGCCGCTGGTATTCTTGGCGCTGCAGAGCCGACTGGCGCTGCTGCGGATCCGCGCGTGGGCCCGCGAGCGGCGCGGGTGACTAGGGGACTATCGGCGGCTGCCCTGACCGTCTTCGCGCAGATGCGGCTGCGGCTGTGACTTGAGCATCTCGAGATCGGCGTCGACCATCATCTGCACGAGCTCTTCGAACTTGGTCTGCGGTTCC
Organism: uncultured Acidobacteriota bacterium; assembly: GCA_963717745.1. Classification (GTDB taxonomy): domain Bacteria; phylum Acidobacteriota; class Vicinamibacteria; order Vicinamibacterales; family 2-12-FULL-66-21; genus JACCXG01. The sequence goes on along the minus strand of CAVQXJ010000024.1, from coordinate 221,671 downwards.
CAGCCCAGGATGCGTTTCGCTTTTGACGGGTCGCCGATCAGGTGATCGACTTCCGCGGGCCGGAGGAACCGCGGATCCTGGACGACGTGCTTGCGCCAGTCGAGCCCGGCGTGCGCGAACGCCACTTCGACGAGGTCGCCGACTGAATGGCTGACGCCGGTGGCGACGACATAATCGTCCGGTTCGTCCTGCTGCAGCATCAGCCACATCGCGCGAACGTAGTCACCGGCGAAGCCCCAGTCGCGGCTCGCATCGAGATTGCCGAGCGCCAGCTTGTCGCTGAGCCCGAGCTTGATCCGCGCCACACCGTCGGTGACCTTCCGGGTCACGAACTCGTAGCCGCGGCGCGGCGATTCATGGTTGAAGAGAATCCCGGAACACGCGAACAGGTTGTAGCTCTCACGGTAGTTGACCGTGATGTAGTGGCCGTAGACCTTGGAGACGCCGTACGGACTGCGCGGATAGAACGGCGTGAGCTCGGTCTGCGGCACCTCGCGGACCTTGCCGAACATCTCGCTCGACGAGGCCTGATACAAGCGAATCTTGGGATCGACGGTGCGGACCGCTTCGAGGACGCGCGTGACGCCCTGCGCGTTGAACTCGCCGGTCAGCATCGGCTGGTCCCACGATGCCGGCACGAACGACATCGCCGCCAGGTTGTAGAACTCGTGCGGCCGGGCGTCCTCGATCAGCCGGATGAGCGAGAGCTGGTCCAGGAGATCGGCGGGCCGCAACGTAATGCGGTCGAGCAGATGCGCGATGCGCCAGAGATTCGGGGCGCTGGAGCGCCGAATGGCCCCAATCACCTCATAGTTGTGCTGGAGGAGAAGCTCGGCCAGGTACGAACCGTCCTGCCCGGTGATGCCGGTGATAATTGCGCGCTTAGCCATTGGGTTGAACTGTGGAGACTGACAGAACGGTGAATTATAGAAGACCGTTCTTTGAGGGTCAACGCTCGCGCGACTGTTGCTCGGGCCGGACGCGGCGACGCTCAGACTACAATGAACGTCTTGTCGAGACTCGATACTGTCGTCATAGGCGCCGGCGTCACAGGACTCGCTATCGCGGCGCAACTGGCCGCTCGCGGCCGCTCCGTCGCGATCCTCGAACGGCGTCCGCGGCCGGGAATGGAAGCGAGTACCCACAACAGCGGCGTCATCCACGCCGGCCTGTACTATCCGCCGGGCTCGCTCAAGGGCCAGCTCTGCGTCGAAGGGGCCGGACGCCTCTATTCGTTCTGCGCCGCCCAGCGCGTGCCGCACGAGCGCTGCGGCAAACTCGTGGTGGCCACGACCGAGGATGAAATCCCGAAAATCGAGGCGCTGGCGCAGCGTGGCCTCGAGAACGGCGCCGAAGGACTGGAGCTCGTCGGTCGCAACTTCATCCGCGCTCGCGAGCCGCATGTCGAAGGCCGGGCGGCGCTGTGGTCGCCAGGCACCGGCCGGCTGGAGGCAGAGGCGCTCGTCGCCGCCCTGGTCCGAGTCGCCGAGGCGAATGACGCGATGTTGCTGAGCGGGACCTCGTTCCTCACGGCCGAGCCATTGGCGGAAGGGTTCGCGGTGCGCACCGCACACGAAGTGATCGAGACACGCACCGTGGTCAACGCCGCCGGTCTCCACGCCGACGAGGTCTCGGCCGCGATGGGCGGTGAACCTTTCACGATTCATCCCTGCCGGGGCGAGTACGCAGAGCTCCGCGCATCGAAGTGGTACCGCCTCAACGGTCTGGTGTATCCGCTCCCCCATGCCCACGGGCACAGTCTCGGGGTGCACCTGACCAAGACCATGGGCGGCAGCGTGCTGCTGGGCCCGACCGCACGTTTCCAGGACGCCAAGGACGACTACGAATCCGATCGGCTGCCGGTCGAGGACTTTCTCGAACCCGTCCGGGCGCTGATGCCGGACACGACCCTGGAAGACCTGGTAATGGGTGGCACGGGCATCCGGGCGAAATTGCACCCGGCGACGGAATCCTTCGCCGATTTCATGATCCGGCCCGATCGGCGGCTGCCCGCGCTGATTCATGCCGCGGGCATCGAGTCTCCCGGCCTGACGTCGTGTCTGTCGATCGGCGCCCGCGTGGCGTCGCTGGTCGAGAACGCCCTGTCCTGAACCGGGAGGTGCTGAAGACCCCGGGCCGGGTCAGCGCCGCCCCTCGAGCAGCGGCCATTGGCGATCGCGCTCGGAGAGGAGCGGATTGGAGACCGGCCATGGAATCGAGAGCACCGGGTCGTCCCATCGCGCTCCCCACTCCAGCTCGGGCACGTACTCCTCGGATGTCTTGTAGACGACCTCCGCTTCCGCGCTGAGGACACAGAAACCGTGGGCGTAACCGGCGGGAATGAACAGCGATTTCCGGTTGTGGCTGGACAGAGTGACCCCGACCCAGACGCCGTAGGTCGGCGACTCCGGGCGCACGTCGGCCGCGACGTCGAACACTTCGCCGGCGATCACCCGCGTGAGCTTCGCTTGCGCCTTCGGCGCGCGCTGCAGGTGCAGGCCCCGGAGCGTGCCGCGCACCGAGCGCGAGTGGTTGTCCTGCACGAAGTCGGCATCGATGCCCGCGGCCACGAACTCGGACTTCCTGTAGGACTCCAGGAAGAAGCCGCGATGATCCTCGAACACCCGCGGCTCGATGACCATCACCCGGGCAAGGGCGGTCGGCGTGAAAGTGAATGACATGATGCGGCGGCTGGTCTAGTGTCGCGTCCCCGAAGTCCTGTTCACACCGAGGGCGGCGATGCGCCCGGCGCGCAAGGCGCGAGGAGGGCGCATACCGGGCGTATGCAACCGACGGGCAATCCGCCTTCGCCAGGCTACGGCGAGACCTCGCCGAAGCCCGGTCGCCTTGGAGCCCGGGCGGAGGCGGGCGCCGCGCCCCGGGATGCAGCGCCGGCCGAATGTAACAGGACTGCGGGGACGCGACACTAGGCCTCCTCAGCGACCACGCGGAGCAGATACTGGCCATAGGCGCTGCCGTTCATCGACGCGCCCAGCCGCTCGAGATCGCCCGCGCTGATGTAGCGCATCCGGAACGCGATCTCCTCCGGGCAGCCGATCATCTGTCCCTGGCGTTCCTCGACCGCCTGCACGAAGTTCGAGGCCTGGATCAACGACTCGTGCGTGCCGGTGTCGAGCCAGGCGACGCCACGCGGCAGCTTGTCGACGTACAGCTGGCCGCGTTCCAGGTAGGTGCGGTTGACGTCGGTGATCTCCAGCTCGCCGCGCGGCGACGGGCGCAGGCCCGCAGCGATGTCGAGAACCTGGTTGTCGTAGAAATACAAACCGGTCACGGCGAATGGCGACGTCGGATTGAGCGGCTTCTCCTCGAGCCCGGTCGCGCGGCCGTGCTCGTCGAAGGTGACGACGCCGTAGCGCTCGGGATCGCGGACCCGGTAGCCAAACACCGTGGCGCCGGTCTCGCGCGCGACCGCGTGGTGCAGATAGTCCGACAGGTGCGCACCGTAGAAGATGTTGTCGCCGAGCGCCAGCGCCGACCGGTCGGTCCCGATGAAGTCCCGGCCGATCAGGAACGCCTGCGCGAGACCTTCCGGCGCCGGCTGGGCCGCGTACTCGATCCGCAGCCCGATGTCCGAGCCGTCGCCGAGCAGCCGCCTGAAGCCGTCCTGTTCGTGCGGCGTGGTGATCACCAGGATGTCGCGGATCCCGGCGAGCATCAGGGTCGAGAGCGGGTAATAGAGCAGCGGCTTGTTGTAGATCGGAATGAGCTGCTTGCTCACCGCCCGAGTGATCGGATGCAACCGGGACCCGGAGCCGCCCGCGAGGATGATGCCTTTGATCATCGGTGTGCTCCCCGCCCGCCTTCGGGGCTGGCCATTTCGTGAGCGAGGTGCCGGCCGAGCGCGTCCTGCCACGCCGGCATGACGATGCCGGCGGCGGCCAGCTTCTGGTTGGAAAGCACGCTGTACTCCGGACGTTTCGCGGGGAGGTTTTCCGCCTCGAGCGTCGTCGGCACCATGTTCAGCGGCAGCCCCAGCAGCCGAGCCGCCTCTTGCGCGACCGCGACCCAGGTCGTCGGACCGGAATTGACGCAGTGGTAGAGGCCCGGCGCAGCGCGGCGCATCACCAGTTCGCGCGTGGCCGCAGCAATGTCTGGGGTATATCCGGGCGTGATCGTGCGATCGACGAACAGTCGGGTGGGCGCCTGATTGCGGATGCTCGTGAGAATGCCTCCGAGGCTGCCAGTGCGGCTTCCGCCCGGGCCGGGCGCCCCGAACAGGCTTTCGACGCGGAGCACGTACGCCTCGGGATGTTCGATCGCGAACCATTCCCCGAGCAGCTTCGACGCTCCGTAGGTGCTGCGGGGATTGGCCGGATCGTCCTCGAGGTACGGACGGGTCTGCTCGCCGTCGAAGACGAAGTCCGTGCTGTAGTGCACCAGACCCGCGCCGGCCTGCCGGGCCGCGCGGGACAGGGCCCGCACCGCGAAGGCGTTCACGTGGAGCGCCGCAGTGGCATCGACCTCCGCGCCGTCGACGTTGTTGTAGGCGGCGCAGTTGATCACCAGGTCGGCGCCTGAGGCCCCGACGATCGTCGCGACCTGTTCCGCCCGGGTGAGATCGAGCTCGGCGCGGTGAAGCGCCAGGACCGTATCGCCCGCGGCCGCGAATTCCCGAACAATCGCCGCGGCCAGGAGGCCGCCGGCGCCGGTGACGAGCACCCGCATCAGCAGTCGAGGGCCCGCGCGACTTCGTCGACCACCGTCGCCTGCTGCGCGGCGGTCAGCTCGGCGTAGATCGGCAGGGCCAGGCTGGTGGCCGCGGCGCGTTCCGCATGCGGAAACGCCCCCGCGCCATACCCGAGATCGGCGAAGCATTCCTGAAGATGAAACGGCACCGGATAGTAGACCTCCGTCCCGATTCCGCGCGCGGTGAGGTCGCGCCGGACCCGATCGCGATTCGCCAGCCGGATCACGTACTGGTTGTAGATGTGATGATAGCCGAGCGGTTCGGTCGGCAGCGTCACCCGGCCCGCGGATTCGAGCGGCGCGAACAGCGCGGCGTATCGCGCGGCGTTGGCGCGGCGGCCGGCGGTCCATCGATCGAGGTGCGGCAGCTTCACCCGCAGCACCGCCGCCTGGAGCGCGTCGAGCCGGAAATTGCCGCCGATCCGCTGATGAAGATACTTGGGCTCGGCGCCGTGGTTCCGGAGGAGGGCAATCTCGTGGGCGAGGGTGTCATCCGCGGCGGTGACCAGACCGGCGTCACCAAACGCTCCGAGGTTCTTGCTCGGAAAAAACGAAAAACAGCCTGCGATCCCCATCGAGCCGGCCTGCCGGCCCCGGTAGCGCGCGCCGATCGCCTGGGCGGCGTCCTCGATCATCGGCACGCCGGCCGCGGTAGTCACCGCCAGCAGCGCGTCCAGGTCCGCGCAGAGACCGTACAGGTGCACCGCGATCACCGCGCGGGTCCGTGGGGTGAGCGCGGCGCGCACGGCGTCGGGGTCGATGTTGAACGTGTCCGGCAGGATGTCGACGAACACCGGGGTCGCTCCGAGCCGCGACACGCAACCGGCGGTGGCGAAGAAGGAGTACGTGCTGGTGATCACCTCGTCGCCCGGCCCGATCCCGAGCGCCATCATCACCGCCAGAAGCGCGTCGGTCCCCGACGACATGCCAATCGCATGGCGCGACTCGAGCGCCCGGGCGAGGTCGGCCTCGAGCGCCTCGACTTCCGGACCGAGGATGAACCACTGGCTGTCGCAGACCCGCTCGATCGCCGCCAGCACCTCGGCGCGGATCGGACGGTACTGGGCCTGCAAATCCAGCAGCGGGACGGGGGCGGGGCGCGGTTCCATCACCGGACGACGATTTCGGGGACGCCCCAGAGCGCCAGATCATGGCGCTCGTCGACGCCGGTGCCCTCGGCGCTGGCCGTGGTGCTGAGCACCAGCTCGACCTCCCGGCCCTCGTAGGGCCCGAGCGGCGCGCGGATCGGAAACCACTTGCGATCGCCTTCGCGAGCGAACGGATGCAGGTGCTGCTCGAACAGCGGCTTGAAGGTGCCGCCGTCCATGACACCCGCACTGAACTTGACCCCGTCACCTTCCTTCGTCCAGGCTTCGGTCTGCATCCCAATCGACACCCACAGCCACGCGCCCCGCGGGATCGTCAGCCGCCACGACAGCCGGCTCCCCGGGACCGGCGCGATCGCCACCGCACGGTGACGCTCGCCACGAAGATTGGTGTCCTCGATGAAGAACACCGAGGGTCCGGGCGTCTTCTGAGCCTCTCCCAGGCGGTCGATCAGATCGATCCGTTGGTCCGGCCGGCGGCACCCGGCCGCGGCGATTCCGAGGACCAGCATCGGCAGCAGGGTGACGGCGGCGAGTCGGCGGGGTGCCCGAAGGCCTGCCAGGTTCAGCGGCGGTGCTCCTTCGCGGCCGCGCGGGTCTCGCGATCGGCCTCGCGGCGCTTGATGGTCTCGCGCTTGTCGTGGGCCTTCTTGCCCTTGGCCAGCGAGATCGCGACCTTCACGTGGCCGTTCTGAAAGTACATCCGGGTCGGGACGAGGGTCATGCCCTTTTCGACCGTCTTCCCAATCAGCTTGCGGATCTCGGAGCGGTGCAGCAGCAGCTTCCGCTTGCGGGTCGGCTCGTGGTCCGAATATCCCCGGTGGCTGTAGGGGTTGATGTGGACGTTGTAGATGAACAGCTCGCCGGACTCGACGCGCGCAAAGCTGTCCCGCAGGTTCACGTTGCCCTCGCGGATCGATTTCACTTCGGTCCCGAGCAGCACCACGCCGGCCTCGAAGCTCTCGAGGATGTGGTAGTCGTGAAACGCCTTGCGGTTCTCGGCGATGTTCTTCTGCGCTTCTTCGCGCGCGGTCTTGGCCATGGTCCTGTCTGCCGGCTTCCGCCTTCAGGGGGTTGCGTTCTCCCTTTTGCCTTCTGCCTTCTCCCTTGACGCGCGGGGTTTTTCATCAGCCTGTAAGGCGGAACGAATCCCGGCGCCCCGGCGCCCCGGCGCCAGTCGAGCCGCCAGCCGGATCGCCTCGATCAGGCTTCCTGGATCGGCGACGCCTCGGCCGGCGATGTCGAACGCGGTCCCGTGGTCCACCGACGTCCGCACGATCGGAAGGCCGATCGTCACGTTGACGGCGCGTCCGAACGCGACCATCTTGATGGGTATCAGTCCCTGATCGTGATAGCACGCGATCACCGCGTCGAACTCCCCCTTCATCGCCCGCAGGAAGATGGTGTCGGCCGGAAACGGTCCCTGCACGTCCACTCCTCGGCGGCGGCACGCCTCGATCGCCGGGCGCAGCACGTCCTCCTCTTCGGTGCCGATCACGCCGTGTTCGCCGGCGTGCGGGTTCAAGCCGGCCACCGCCAGTCTGGGGGACGGCAGTCCGAACTGCGGCAGCTCCGCGGCGGCCAGCATCACGATCGATTCGAGACGCTCGCCGGTCAGCGTTCGGGGGACCTCCGCCAGCGCGATGTGCACCGTCGCGAGGATCACCCGCAGCTCCTCGGCGTGGAACATCATGGCGACGCGCCGGGCGCCGGTGAGATGCGCCAGGAGCTCGGTGTGGCCCCGCCAGGGGATTCCGGCCGCGGCGAACGCTTCCTTGTTGATCGGCGCGGTGGCGATCGCCTCGATCCGGCCGGCCTGCGCATCCTCGACCGCTCGCACGATCGTGTCGTAGGCGCTCTGCCCGGCATCAGCCGACACCTGCCCCACCGCGAACCGTCCGAGCTCCGCGGCGGATGACGGGCCATACAGGACCGGCTCACAGATCGCGAGGATGTCGGAATGCGAAGCCGCCTTGATCGCAATCTCCGGACCGATCCCGGCGGGATCGCCCACGGTGATGCCAATGCGCGGCTTCAGATCAAATCCCAAATCCCAAGCTCCAAGCTCCAACCACTCCCAACCTCCAAGTCCCAAACAACTCCCAACCGCCAACTACCAACAACTTCCCAAGTTCCAATCCCGTTTGGGATTTGGGGATTGGGAGTGGTTGGAGCTTGGGATTTGGGATTTGGGATTTGACAAAGCTCACTTCCCACACGACCCACACCCTCCCGAGCCGCACGACCCGCAGCCGCCTGACGGCCCGGTGGGGTTGTCGCACGAGCCGCAGCCGCCTTCCTCGCCGCAGCCACCGTGCACGACCCCTTTGGCGTTGGGGAGCTCGTAGCGAAGACAGCACTTCAGCCGGCCGCACATGCCGGACAGCCTCGACGGGTTGAGGCTGAGGTTCTGCTGCTTCGCCATCTTGATCGACACCGGCTCGAAGGACTGAAGCCAGGTGGTGCAGCAGAGCGGGCGGCCGCAGGAGCCGTAGCCGCCGAGCATCCGCGCTTCGTCTCTGACCCCGATCTGGCGCATCTCGATGCGGGTGCGGAAGTGCGCCGCCAGATCGCGGACCAGCTCCCGGAAGTCCACCCGGCCCTCGGCGGTGTAGTAGAAGATCAGCCGCGAGCCATCGAACAGCTGTTCGACGCGGGTCAGCTTCATGTCCAGACCGCGTTCCCGGATTTTCAGCAGGCAGACCCGGTGCGCGTCCTTCTCCCGCTGCTCGTGCTTCAGCCGCGCGATCACGTCCTCCTGCGAGGCACGCCGGACGAAGCGGGCCGGCGAGTCCGCGGCCGGCGAGCGGTGCACCGCGACCGCGGGCACGCCGCGCGTGACCGTGGCCAGCGCCGGACCATCGGCCGTCTCGACCACGACCTGCTCCCCATGGATCGGTGGCACGTGCGGCGCGCGTTGCCCGGCGCCGTCGAGATCGAATTCCGGCAGGAGAAAGCTGTAGGTCCGCCCGGGCGGCGTGAACTTGACGCTGACGAATGGCCGTGCCGGACCGGAGCTCATGGGTGCCTTTGCGAAGGCGGACGCCACACCTGTGGATAATCTTCCGCCTAAAGGCGGAAGCCACAAGAGTTGATTGTAGGCTGTTAATTGTCCGGCTGCTGGGCGGTCCGGCGTGGCTTCCGCCTTCAGCCGGCTGCTGAGACCGTGGCACCGGCAAGATTCAAGGGCGTTCTCCCTTTTCCCTTGTGCCTTCTCCCTTGACCCGCGGGACTTCCGTCAACCTGTCAGCTCCGGAAGTCCCTACACCTGAAACGCGAGCCAGTCGGCGACGATTTTCGGGCTGGCATTGCGATCGAGCGCCGACAGGGCCTGATCGACCACGGCGAACGCCCGAACCGTGCGCTCCGCGGCGAACGACGGCAGCAGCCGCTGGAGATCCGGCTTCAAGTCGCCGTGCGCCAGCGAACGCTCGTCGGCACGCGCATCGAGCACGCCGAGATCGCGCAGCACCGACGAGACCAGCCGCAGCCGACGGCCCAGCTCATCCCGATCGACCTTGTCGCGCCCCAGCGCCTTGGCGGCCGCCAGGCGCTGCGCCGGATTCGACGCCTGGGCGACGGCGCCCAGCATCGCGACCGCGGCATCGCGGGCGTCGGCGTAAGCCTCGGTGTCCCCCTCGAGCGCGCGGCCGATACTCCCTTCGGCCAGGGCCGCGGCGGCGTGCGCGTCCTTCTCCGAGAATCCGTGATCGCGCATCAGGACGGTCGCGATGTCCGCCGGACCGAGCGCCGTGAACCGCACCCGCTGGCACCGCGAACGCACCGTCGGCAGCAGCAGATCCGGCCGGCTGGTGACCAGCACGAAGGTGGATGCCGCGGGCGGCTCTTCCAGCGTCTTCAGCAGCGCGTTCTGCGCCGACAGTTCCATCGCGTCGGCCTCGTTCACGATCACGACTCGTCGGCGCCCTTCGAACGGCCGATACGCGCTGCGCTCGATCGCCGCACGCGCCTGATCGACTTTGATCGAGCCGCTGTCGCCCGGCTCGATCACCAGGACGTCGGCGTGCACGCCGCGGGCGATGCGCCGGCAGACCGTGCAGTGTCCGCACGCATCGGGCGCGAGATCGGGGGCGTCGGCGACCGGGCTCAGACAGTTGAACAACTGCGCCAGTGACACCGCGGCGCGTCGCTTCCCGATCCCGTCGGGTCCCGCGAAGATGAGGCTGGGTGGCAGAGATCCACGGGCCGCCGCGCGGGCCGTCAGGTCGAGGAGACGGCGGTGCCCGGCGAGGTCACGGAATGGCATGGTCGGCTTGTCCGCCGTAGCCTCGGCAGCGTCAGGAAACGAGCGAAGGCGGGGGCTTGGGGCATCGTATCATCCGCCGCCGGGCCGTTTCTTCCGTTCCTCCTCCTTCCGTTTGCGCTCCTCTTCCTTCCGGCGGTCTTCCTCGCTCTGGTTCTTGTCGCCGCCGCCGAAGATGCGCGACCAGAAGCCGCGCTTTTTCGGAGCCGGCGCCTCCTCCGCGCTGCCCGGGGCCGGCGCCGCGGCGCCGGGCGGTGCCGGGCTGCCAGTCGTGCTCGTGGGCGCGGTCGGCATCGGCAGGCCGGTGGCGTCGGCCGGCAGCGGCGGCGGCCCGGTTTGTTTGCCGAACACCCCGGCGATCGCGTCCATGAACGACCGCTGTTCGTGCAGCGGACACAGGTCGGTCGGCTGCGTGCCCTTGACGAAGTATTCGGTGTAGATCATCGACCGCGTCTCGATCGCGCCGTCGCGATTGACTACTTCGACGTGATCGCAACCGCCGTTTGGCAGCTTCCCGGAGATGCGGCACACGTTCGCGGTGGTCACCGACGCCGGCTTGGCGAGCCATTCCGGCTTGTCGCCGCGGGTCGCCGCCTTCATGAAGCCGGCCCACAACGGCACCGCCACCTCTCCCGCATAGCCGTTCCGGATGATCGTCTTGGGCTGATCGAAGCCAATCCACACGCCGGTCACCAGCTTGGGCGTGAACCCGACGAACCACGCGTCGTGGTAGTCGTTGGTGGTGCCGGTCTTGCCGGCGGCGGGCAGCATGAACCCGCTCTGCCGGGCGCGATACGCGGTGCCGGCATTGATCACGTCGGCCAGCATGCTCGCCATCAGGAACGCGGTCGATTCGCTGACCGCCCGATCCGCCTTCCCCGGCTCGTTGTACAGGACGTTGCCGTCGCTGTCCTCCACGCGGCGGACCAGCACCGGGCGCCGGACGATCCCGCCGTTGGCGAACGCACCGTAGGCGGCCGTGAGCGCGCTGAGCGTGACCTCGCTCGCGCCAAGGGCGAGCGAAGGCACGCTCGGCGGCGTGCCGACATTGAGCTTCTGGGCGTAGTCGACCGCCCGGGGAATGCCGACCGTGTTCAACAACTGCACCGCCGCCCGATTGCTCGAGGTCCGCAGCGCCGTCCGCAGGGTCATCGACGCCGCATCGTCGCTGTGCTCGTCCTCCGGAAGCCACTCGCCCTGCAGCGTCAGGATCGGATCGTTCAGGCGGGTGATGAGCGAGGCCGGGGACTGTCCGGACTCGATCGCCGCCGCGTACACGAAGGGCTTGAACGCCGACCCGGCCTGGCGCTTCGCCTGAATCGCCCGGTTGAACCGGCTTTCGGTGAAGTCACGCCCGCCGACCAACGCGCGCACGTACCCGGTCTCCGGATCGAGCGCCACCAGCGCGCCCTGCAGATAATCGGGGGCCTCACCCTCTTTCATCCGGGCGACCTTGGCGCGCGGCGGGTAGGTGAACCCTTTCCGCCCCTCGATCTCCTGCAGGCTCTTCTCGACCAGCGCTTCCGCGGACCGCTGCAGCTCGGTGTCGAGCGTGGTGTAGACCTTCAGTCCCCCCTCCGACACCCGCGGCCACCCAAATCGGTCGACCAGCTCGCGGCGGACCGCTTCCTTGAAATACAGGCCCGAGCTCTCGTTGACCTCGAGCCCGTTCACCAGCTTCACCGGCGCCCGCTTCGCCCGCTCCGCGGTGGCGGGGTCGATCGCGCCCGACGACACCATCGTCTGCAGCACGATGGCGCGGCGTGCGACCGCGCGATCGAGGTTGCCGCTCGGCGCGTAGGCCGAAGGAGACTGGATCAGCCCGGCGAGCAGCGCCGCCTCGTCCACGGTCAGGTCGGCGGCGCTCTTTCCGAGATAGCCGCGCGCCGCGGCCTCGACGCCGTAGAGTCCGTCCCCGAGGTAGACCTTGTTCAGATACATCTCCAGGATCTCGTTCTTCTTGAACTCCCCTTCGATGTAGCTGGCGAGGATGATCTCCTTGAACTTGCGGCGGTAGGTCTTGTCACGCGACAGGAAGCTCTGCCGTGCCAGCTGCTGAGTGATGGTGCTGCCACCCTCGGCGCGCCGGCCCGCTTCGAGATTGCGGACCACCGCCCCCGCGACACGGATCGCATCCACGCCGCCGTGCTCGAAGAACCGCTGATCCTCGACCGAAATCACCGCCTTGATCAGGTTCGGCGACATCTTCTCCAAGGGCAGCTCGATGCGCTGCTCCTTGAAAATCGTGAAGGCCGCCTTGTCGTGGACGTCGAAGAGCGTGGTCGACTGGGCCATGTCGCCCAGGCCGTTGATCGCGTCCCGGCGCGGCAGGCCGGCGGTGATCTCGTAGCTGAACCATGCGGCGACACCGGCGGTAAAAAATGCCGTGATCGCCAGCGTCGCAATGAGCGTCGTGAGGAGAACCGGCCGGCCGGCCAGGATCTTCCGTTCTCCGCGCAGGAATGGGGGGAAGTCGCACGCCGATCCGGGACGCAAGATACGCGCCGGTGTCCCGGCGTCCAGGTCACATGAGAGAATTGCCGCTTTCTTCGGAGTGATCTGCCCATGACGAGACGAATCCTGTCGCTCGCGGTTGCCGCCGGTGTGGCGTCGGTGGTCCTGATCGGGGCGCAGGACCCTCCCGCGATCACCGCCAACTCACTGAAGGGCCTTGAGTTCCGCAGCATCGGCCCCACCCTGACCACCGGCCGCATCCAGGATATCGAGATCGACCCCCGCAACCCCAGTGTCTGGTACGTGGCGAGCGCCTTCGGCGGGTTGTGGAAGACCGAGAACCGCGGCATCACCTTTTCCCCGATCTTCGACAGCGGCGGCGCGTTCACGCTCTGCTGCGTGGTCGTCGACCCGCGCGACAGCAACATCGTGTGGCTGGGCACCGGCGAGAACACCAGCCAGCGCAGCGCCCATTTCGGCGATGGCGTCTACAAGTCCACCGACGCCGGCAAGACCTGGAAACGGGTCGGCCTACAGGCCTCCGAGCACATCGGCAAGATCCTGATCGATCCGCGCCGGACCAGCGTGGTCTACGTCGCGGCGCAGGGGCCGCTGTTCTCGCCCGGCGGTGAGCGCGGTCTCTACAAGACGACCGATGGCGGCGAGAGCTGGACGGCCGTCCTCACCATCAGCGCCGATACCGGCATCAGCGACATCATCTTCGACCCCCGGGATCCCGACGTCATCTTCGCGTCGGCGTATCAGCGCCGGCGGGCGGTCGGCCAGATGGTCGGCGGCGGTCCCGAAGGGGGCATCTACAAGTCGACCAACGCCGGGAAGACCTGGACCAGGCTCACCCGCGGTCTGCCGGCCGGCGACATGGGCCGCGCCGGCCTCGCCATCGATCCAAGGAAGAGCTCGACCGTATTCGCGCTGATCGACGCCAAACGTCCCGAGTCGGGGTTCTTTCGTTCGGAGGATGGCGGGAGCTCGTGGAGACGCATCGGCCGGATGACACCGGCCGCCGGGCGAGGAGGATTCGGCCGTGGCGGCCCAGCCGCGCCTCCGCCCGAACCGTGCCGGCCGCTCGGCGGCCCGACCCGCACCACGAGTCCCGAGCCCGCGCGGGAGCCATCAGTCGTGGCTGGCGTTCCATCCGCCAGGCCCGAAGCGGAGGAACCTGTCCCCGAGCCTGCGGAAGCAGAACCAGAAGAAGACGAGGAACAGCAGCGCCGCGCAACCCGGGCCGCCGCAGCAGACGACGGACGACTGCTATCGCGGCGGCGGCGCGCAGTATTACCACGAGGTCTACGCCGATCCGTACCGGCCAGACACCCTGTGGTCGATCAACGTCAATCTGGAACGCAGCACCGACGGCGGCAGGACCTGGCACCAGACCAACATCGAGAGCACCGGGAGTGCACGTCGACCACCACGCGCTCGAGTTCGATCCCTCCGACCGCAACCACCTGCTGCTCGGCAACGACGGCGGACTCTACGAGATCGTACGACGAGGGAAAGACCTGGCGCTTCTTCGCGAACCTGCCGGTCACGCAGTTCTACCGCCTGTCGACGGACAACGCGAAGCCGTTCTACAACGTCTGCGGCGGCACGCAGGACAACTTCTCGTTCTGCGGTCCTTCGCGCTCGCTGAGCCGTCTCGGCGTCCGCACCAGCGACTGGTACATCGTCAACGGCGGCGACGGGTTCCAGTCGAGAAACGATCCGGACGATCCCAACATCGTCTACGCCTCGTCTCAGAATGGCGGCATCGTCCGGCTCGATCTGCGAACCGGTGTGTCGCGATCGATCCGGCCGCCGCAGGCCGGCACCGGACGCGGGGGCGGGGGCGACGACGAGATGCCGGGCGCGCCGCAGGGAGGCCCGGCCGGCGGACCCGCGCAGGGGCCGGCCGGCGTGCAGGGGCGCGGCGGACAGACGCAGGGTGCGGCAGCGGCCGGCGGTGCGCCAGGCGGCGGCCGCTGCCGCCACACCGCCAGCCACGCCGCAGCCGCCACCACAGGGTCGCGGCGGGCGCCAGGGTGGACCTGGTGCTGTCGCCGATCGGGTGAACTGGGACGCGCCCTACATCATCAGCCCGCACAACCCGCGGCGGCTGTATTGGGCCAGCAACTACGTCTATCGCACCGACGATCGCGGCGATTCGTGGACGCGGATCAGCCCCGACCTTTCACGCAGTCTCGACGCCTTCAACGTCCCGATCATGGGCAAGGTGTGGCCGCGTGACTCGGTCGCGCTCAACACGTCGACCACGCCGCTCAGCAATGTCGTGAGCCTGGACGAGTCGCCGCTGCTCGAAGGCCTGGTCTATGCCGGCACCGACGACGGCCTGCTGCAGATCACGGATGACGGCGGGAAGAACTGGCGGAAGGTGGAAGACTTTCCCGGCGTGCCGAAGTGGACCTACGTCAGCGACGTGTTCGCCTCGCCGCGCGATGCCGACACGGTCTTCGTCACCCTCAACAACTGGCAGCGCGGCGACTACAAGCCGTACGTGGTCCGCAGCAGCGACCGCGGCCGCACCTGGACCAACATCACCGGCAACCTGCCGGAGAAGCACGACGTGTGGACCATCGTGCAGGATCACGCCAACGGCAACCTGCTGTTCGTCGGGACCGAGTTCGCGGTGTTCGTCAGCGTCGACGCCGGCCGCCAGTGGACGCCGCTCAGCGGCGGCATGCCGCCGATCCAGGTTCGCGACATGACCATCCAGCGGCGGGAGACCGACCTCGTGCTCGCGACGTTCGGACGCGGCTTCTACATCCTGGACGACTACAGCGCGCTTCGCGAGATCACGCCGGCAGTCGCTGGCCGAAGACGCGCGGCTCTACCCGCTGCGCGACGCCTATCTGTTCAACCCGCTCGGGCTCTCGCCGGCCGGATCCGCGGGGCTCGGCCCGCTGTCCGGCCTGTGGGCCGCGCCCAACCCGCCGTTCGGTGCGGTCTTCACCTACAGCGTCAAGGAAACGCTGCCCGCCGACGCCGCGCTCGTGTTGACGATCACCGACGACGGCGGCCGGCAGATCAGACGGATGGACATCAACAAGACCGCGGGGCTGCGCCGGGTCGCGTGGAACCTGCGCGGCGAGCCGCCGGCAACGCCCGCGGGCGGCCGCGGCGGTCAGGGCGCGGGCGGCGGCCGTGGCGGCCCACCCCAAGGCGCCCTGGTCGACGCCCGGCACCTACCGCGCGACGCTGGGACGCCGAGTCGGCGAGGCGGTGACCGCGATCGGCGCGCCGCAGACGTTCAGGGTCGTGCAGATACCGCAATAACCCGACGCTCGGAGCTAGACGGAGCGCAACGGATCTCGAAAACGGAGCAACGCAAGGAATCACGGAGGCAAACGGAAGAAACTATTGGGTGGGGCACCACTTTCACGCTCGCACGGTAGGGATCATGCCGAAAGCATGAAAACTATTGGTGTCTTCTTGCGTTTCCTTCGTTTTCATGCCGTTGCTCCGTTTTTGAGATCCGTTGCCTGCCGTCGATCCCGTCCGCGAATGAAAGCAGCCAGTTGCCGCGATTTATACTTCCGCAACGGCGTTCCAACCCTCGCACGCTCCAGAGTCTCACGCATGAAACACTCGCTCCGACTGCTCCTCCCCCTCGCCGTCTGCGCCATCGCCTGGACCGCGGCTCCGAACGCACGGCAGGCGCAAACGCCGCCCGAACCGCGGATGATCAACCAGTCGACCGATCCGCTGCTCGCGCCGTTCCGGTTCCGATCGATCGGGCCGGCGAGCATGGGCGGGCGCATCGACGACATCGCGGTCTCCGACACCGATCCCAACATCATCTACGCTCGGCTACGCGGTGGGCGGGGTGTTCAAGTCCGAGAACAACGGCACCACTTGGCAGCCGGTGTTCGACGACCTACACCGACGGCGTCGATTGGCGACATCGCGATCCATCCGGCCAATCCGAACATCGTCTACGTCGGCACCGGCGAAGCGAACAACCGGCAGACCTCGTCGTTCGGCGACGGCATCTACAAGACCACCGACGGCGGCAAGACCTTCCAGAACGTCGGGCTGAAGGACACGCAGACGATTGCCCGCATCGTCATCGATCCGCGCAACCCGGAGACGGTCTACGTCGCGGTGCCGGGACACCTGTTCGGACCGAACCAGGAGCGCGGCGTCTACAAGACGACCGACGGCGGCAGGACGCTGGAACAACGTCAAGTTCATCGACGAGGACACCGGCTTCACCGACATCGCGATCGATCCGGCGAACAGCCAACATCCTGTATGCGGCCAGCTATCAGCGGCGCCGGATGGGATGCTGCTTCAACGGCGGCGGTCCTGGCAGCGCGCTGTGGAAGACGACCGACGGCGGCAAGTCGTGGACGAAGCTGACCGGCACGGCCTGCCGCCCGGCACCTACGGACGCATCGCGCTCGACGTGTCGCGCTCCAATCCGAACGTGGTCTACGCCCAGATCGAGGCGGGCCCGGTCGGCCAACCGTCGACGACCGGCGCGAACGATCCCGGCGCGGCGACCGAGAGCACGCCGGCCGGCGCCGCAGCGGTCCCCGGAGCCCCGCCGTCAACGGCGCAGTCCGGCGCGATCGGCACGCCGGCCGGACGCGGGGCGGGACAGGCGCCGGCAGCAACGGGCCCGGCAGGCGGCGGTGGCGCGGCTGGAGGTGGTGGGGGCGGCGGCCGCGGCGGCTACAACTGGTGCAACAACGCGGGACCGGATCGCGGCTTCGGACGCGGCGCGCCGTCCGGATCGCCGCAGACGGCGCCGCCGCTCGATGCCGGACGCGGCGGCATCTTCCGCTCGGACAACAAGGGCGGCAGCTGGACCCACGTCAGCAACTGCAACGCGCGTCCGATGTACTTCAGCCAGGTACGCGTCGACCCGACCAACGACAAGACCGTCTACGTCGCCGGGCTGCCGGTGGCGAAGTCGCTCGACGGCGGCCGACGTTCGCGACGCTGGACGAAGCGGGCGGCAACGGTGCGCCGGGGCACGTCGATCACCACGCGATCTGGATCGATCCGAAGAATCCCCGTCATCTGATCGTCGGCAACGACGGCGGCCTGAACGTGAGCTGGGACCAGGGAAGCACCTGGGACTTCGTGAACACGATGGCGACCGCGACCGCCTACTGGGTCAGCGCCGACATGCGGCGTCCTTACTACGTCTACATCGGCCTGCAGGACAACGGCAGCTGGGGCGGTCCGAGCGCGCACCCGCAGCGCCAACGGCATCTTGAACTCCGACTGGTTCGGCATCGGCGGCGGCGACGGCTTCCAGACCGCGGTCGATCCGACCGACTTCAACATCGTCTACACCGAGTCGCAGGACGGCAACACCAACCGCTACGACCTGCGCGACGGGCGCGTGCAGAGCATCAGGCCGCGCGCGTCGGTGCTCGGCCGCGGCGGCCGCGGCGGCGGCGGTGGCGGTGGTGGTGGAAGGGGCGCGGCCGGTCCGAACGTGCTGAACGCGCGCCGCGACCGATCAGTACCGCTTCAACTGGAACACGCCGTTCCAGCTCTCACCGCACAACCCGCAGCATCGTGTGGCTGGGTGGCAACCGGCTGTTCAAGTCGTACAACCGGGGCGACACCTGGACGGCGAGCGCCGATCTCACCAGGCAGATCGATCGCAACACCATCGAGGTCATGGGCGTGCCGGGCAACCGCACGATGCTGTCGAAGAACGACGGGGTGGTGGCCTACAGCACGATCATCTCGATTTCGGAATCGCCGGTGATGCCCGGGCGTGGTGTGGGCGGGAACCGATGACGGCAACGTGCAGGTGAGCAGGGACGGCGGGATGACGTTCGTCGAGGTCGGCAAGAACCTGCCGGGCCTGCCGCCGAACCATCTGTACTGGATCTCCCGGATCGATGCGTCGCACTTCGATGCGGCGACCGCCTACGCCTCGGTCGACGGGCATCGCTCCAACGACCTGAAGCCGTACCTGTTCGTGACCCGCGACTACGGCCAGAGCTGGCAGAGCATCGCCGGCAATCTCCCGCAATCCGGGATTCATCCAGGTCGTGCGCGAAGATCCGCGCAACCGCGAGCTCCTTTACGCCGGCACCGAGTTCGGTCTGTTCGCGTCGACCGACGCCGGCCAGACCTGGAGCCGCTTCTCGAACAACCTGCCGACCGCCCGCGTGGACGACATCCTGGTGCACCCGCGCGACAACGACCTGATCATCGCCACCCACGCCCGCGGCGTCTGGATCGCGGACGACGTGACCGCGCTGCAGCAGGCCGGTACCGAGGCGCGCGCGCAGGACGCGATGCTGTTCGACATCCGTCCCGCCGTGCTGTGGCTGACCGATCGCCAGCGCGGGCAATACACCGGCGGCCAGCGGGCATTCGTCGGGGAGAATCCACCCCGCGGCACGGCGATCGGCTACTACTTGAAGAGCGCGCCGTCGGGCGACGTGAAGATCTCGATCGCCGATGGCACCGGCCGCGTCATCCGCACGCTCGACGGCACCAGGCGGGTCGGGATCAACCGGGTCATCTGGAATCTCTCGCCCACACCACAGGCTCCGGGATTCGGCCGCGGCGGCGGCGGCGTGACGGTGGCCGCGGGTACCTACACGGTGACGCTGGACGTCGCCGGCAAGAAGCTGACGAAGCCGCTGACGGTACGAGAAGATGTGTGGGTGAGGCAGGAGCGGTGAGTCTGCCAGTGTCAGTAGCCAGTTACCAGTTACCAGTTACCAGTTCTTGGCTGGCCATCTTCGCTGCGCGAGTCTGGGCTCGATGCATTCAACCGAGAGAACTGATTACTGGCAACTGATTACTGGCAACTGAGAACTCACCGACTAATCCGCAACGGCACCAGCGTTTCGACGCGCTCGCCTGAGGTCCGTGCGGCGATGGCGATGAGGAACTCGCCGGTGGCGAGGCTCGAGAGCGGCAGGTCGAGGCGGAATCCGCCGCCTTCCCCTTCGGCGTGGATCGGGAGCTCGGCGAGCGTGGTGCCGCGCGGACCGACCAGTTGCGCGGTGATCTCGGCATCGGTCGAAGCGGTGCCGTAGGGAGCCACTCGCAGCACCAGCCGATCGGTGCGGCTGAACTCACGGCCGGCGAAGGCGATCGGGTCGGACATCAGGCTCCGGAACTCCGATGCGCTCCGCGCGCGCGACACGACCGGCGTGGTCAACGCCAGGGTCGTCTTGCCGACATCGGGGATCGTGACCGTCCGCTGCTCCCGATCGATCATTTCGCCGGCACTGTCGCGGATGGTGAAGTCGAGCTGCACGGTACCGGCCGGCGCCTTGAACACGCCGTGACCATCCTTCAACAGGCCGTCGAACAGCCGCTCGGTCCCGTTCATCGCGGTCACGAGCACGCTGCCCGCGGCGGCGCGCCCCTCGATGCCCGGGCGCGACGTCCACGCGATGTGGACCTCGCAGGCGTTGGCGGAGGAGGGCGCCAGCCCGATCCAGAACTCGACCGGCCGACGGGAATTGTCGGGCGTCAGCTCCTTGAATGCCCTGGCGACCGGCGACGGCAGCGTGGCGGCGAGCGCGAGCGCGCGCGCGCGATCCAGGTCGGCTCCCCGCGGCGCCCAGTAGCCGTTCCGGGCACGCACCTGCACCCCGCCCTGCTTGACCTTCACCTTGATCTCGCGGAACTTGCCATCGAGCTGCGCATCCTTCGGCGAGTAGCCGAGCAGGTAGAACGCGCTCGAATTCAGCACCACCTTGCGCAGCGCGGCGTTGAAATCGTTGCTGACGATCGCTTCGGCGCCGGTGGAATCCGCGAGCGCCGCGAGCATCGGCGACATCCCGCCGAAGCCGGCGGAGCCGGCCTGCAGCCCGCGCGGATCGACGGTGTAGATCGCGGTGTTGTTGTCGTTGGCGGTGCGGATCAAGTCCGAGACGACCCGGACCGTGTCCTGCCCGAGACGGCCGAGCCCTTCGCTGACGAAGACCACGGCCTTCCGGCCCTGGCGCAGGGTGCCGAGGTGCATGATCGCGCTCTTGAGCGCGGTGGTCGTCACCTGCGATCGGATGCGCTCGACGTCCTGGCCGTTACGGAGGTGTGCATCCTCGATGGCGCTCCGTGCCGGCACGTAGAGGCCGCGGCGTCCCCGGAGCTGGTGGACCTGATCGGCAAGCGCGCGGCGATCGCGCGAGAAGCGCAGTGCATCCACCGGCGTGAGCGGGTCCATCAACGCGACCAGATCGGTCGGACCGAACGCCTGCAGCATGAAATTCGAGAGCTGCTCGCGCGCCCGGACCGCGCTGCCGAACTGATCGATGTGGTACTCATCCCAGAACAGCACGAACACCCGCACGTCGTCGCGCGCCGCTTCGGCGGCGGCGTGTTGCTTCGAGCGGATCGGCAGCGAGAGGTCGTCGGTCGGCTGGCCGTTGGCCTCGACCAGCTTGAACGAGGTGATCGACTGCAGCTCGCCGTTCTCGCGCAGCTCGAAATCGTCGGGGGTGAGCGTGCGCAGCGGCTTTCCGTCCTTGTCCATGACGGAGACGTCGACTCGAACGAGATTGGTGCCGGTTCTGAAGGTTGGGGGGCGTTGTTCCTGCTGCTCGCCGGCCTGCTGACCGTAAGTGACGACGGTCAGCAGGCCGGCAATCCATACGCACGCGATCAAGGCGTGGCGGGGCATGGTAGAGGGCAATCCTAGCACGCCCGCCCTTCCGCTGCCTCGAGACGGAGGAGGCGACGGAGGTACCGGATCTCAAAAACGGAGCGACGGAGCAATCGGAGGAAACGGAAAAGACTGATTTTCTTGTTTCGGTTCTTATCGCTGGGTTACGGCCTATGAGCAGCAGTTACCGAATTCAAGAACGGAGCAACGAAGTCAGAACGGAAAGACCAATTTGTCTTTTCCGTTTCCTTCGTTGGCTCCGTTGCTCCGTTTTTGAGATCCGGTTCCTCCGTCGCCTCCCCCGCCGCGTCTATTTCTTGGCTCGGCCACCATTGTCCCCACCCGGGCGGCGGCGATCCGGAAGAGGCTGAGTCAGCCGCTCGCGAATCTTCGCGCGCTGCTCGGCCGTGAGCACCTGCGCAATCTTCTGCTGGACGGCAATCTGACGCGCCAGCCGCGCCGCCTGCGTCTCGGCCAGCTGCTGCTGCAGCGTCGCGATCTTCTGCGTGTCCGGCGCATCCGCGAACAACTCGGCATCCAGCTCGCGGCGGAGCCGCGGCTCCGCGGCCGGTCCATCAGCCGCCGGCGGCTGCTCCGCGTCGCGAATCGCCTTGATCGCCGCCTTCTGCTCGTCGGTCAGGTTGGCGCCCCTCAGCAGTGCGATCTCACCGCGTCCGCCGCCAGGACCGCTACGCAGGCGTGAACCGTCCGGACGGCCGGCCGGGGGCTGCGCCCCCGAAAAGGTATATGCCGCCAGACCGAGCACGCCGGTCATCACTACGCTCAATGTGAATCGTTTCATCTGGAGTCTCCTTCGCGCTGCCATCTGGTTCTTTGAACGGGTGACCAATGGCAGGGCGATGGCCTCGCCGTGAAAAAATCGTGGCGCCTCGGAACCGGCAACTTCAGGGGGAATTGGACGTTACACTGATTCCACCACATGGAAGCTCCCCGCCCGAAGACCGCGGCCCGCGTGCTCCTCGTCGAGGACGATCAGAACATCCGCGAGCTGGTCGAGCTGCACCTCCAGCTCGAGGGTTTGACCGTCGTCTCGAAGAGCGACGGCAACGAGGCGCTCGCCTTGGCCCGGACCGATGCCTTCGCGCTGATCGTGCTCGACCTGATGCTGCCGGGCCTGGACGGTGTGACGCTGTGCCGCGCGATTCGCCGTGATTCTCGTAATACCGACGTTCCCATCCTGATGCTTACCGCGCGCCGCGACGAAGTGGACAAAGTCCTCGGGCTGGACAGCGGCGCCGACGATTACCTGACCAAGCCGTTCGGCGTCCGCGAGCTGGTGGCGCGGGTGCGCGCGCTGCTCCGGCGGCGCCGGCCGGCCGCCGGCGAACATGCGCCGGCCGTCCAGGCCGGTCCGCTGCTGGTCGAGCCGGCGCGGCGGCAGGCGCGGCTCGGGGATCGGGAAATCGAGCTCACCGCCCACGAGTTCGAGCTGCTGTATGTGCTGGCGGGCAATCGAGGCATCGTCTTCAGCCGCGATGCGCTGGTCCAGCGGGTCTGGGGAGAAGACACGCACATCACCGTCCGGAGCGTCGACACACTGGTGAAGCGCCTGCGCCGCAAGCTCGAGACCGATCCCGCGGACCCGCACTACATCCTCACCGTGTGGGGTTCCGGCTATAAGTTTGCCGATGCCTGAGACCGTCTGGTTCCGTAGCCTCTACTGGCGGATCGCGATCGGCTTCGTCGCGATGCTGGCGGTCGTCCTGGCGCTGCAGGCGACGCTGTTCCTCTACATGACCGGCCGCTTCGCCGCGTCCAGCCGCACGCCGCAGCAGCTGGCCGACGAAATTGCACGCGACCTGTCCGACACGCTCACCGACAATCCGGCGCTCGACCTCGAACGGCACGTGCGCGAGCGATACGACGACCTGAAACAGGCGTTCGTGGTGGTTCTGCGTGACGGCCGCCGCGCGGTGAACCGGCCGGGGGTCCTGCCGCCCGGCTTTGGCGGCGGGCCGCGTCGCGGCAGTCCTCCCCCGTTTTCCGGCGGCGACGGACCACGGATCGAGCCCCCGCCAGGCGAGCATGGGCCGCCGCCTGACTTCATGCGGCGCCGGGGCGGCCGGGGTGGTCCTGGCGCGCCCAGCATCTCGCCGATCGTCGTGAACAGCGCGCAGGTGGGTCACGTGGCGGTGCCCTCGGGTCCACCGCCGATGGAAGTCGCGCTGCGCGAGCTCGGGCCGACGTTGACCTGGTCGGGGCTGGCGCTGCTCGGCATCGGGTCGATGACGGTGGCGCTCGCGATCTTCGGACCGGCGCGGAAGCGCCTGCGGTCGCTCGAGACCGCCGCGCGGGCGCTCGGGCAGGGCGAGATTGGCGTCCGCGCCGACGATCGCGGCGGCGACGAAGTCAGCGCGCTGGCGCGCACTTTCAACGGGATGGCGGCCGAGCTGCAGGCGCGATCCTCGGCGCTCGCGGCCTCCGATCGCGCGCGACGCCAGCTGCTCGCCGACGTGTCGCACGAGTTGATGACGCCGCTGACCGCGATCCGCGGCTACACCGAAACGCTCGCCATGCCGAACCTCACGGTGGATCCGCCGACCCGCGCCCGGTATTTCGACATCGTCGACAAGGAAACCTACAAGCTCGAGGCGATCATCGGCGACCTGCTCGATCTCGCGAAGCTCGACGGCGGCGGCGGAGCGCTGACGATCGAACCGCTGGCGGTCGCCGACCTGTTCGACCGGATCGCCGAGCGGCACGAGCCGTCGCTGCGCGCGCGGAACATCACGCTGGAGCAAGAGGTGCCCGAGGACCTCGAGCTCGACGGCGATCTGCAACGGCTCGAGCAGGCGCTCCAGAACGTGGCATCGAATGCGGTGCGCCACACGCCGGACGGCGGCCGCGTGCAGCTACACGCCGAGCAGGTCGACTCGCAGGTGCGCATCACCATTCGCGACAGCGGACCGGGGATCCCGCCCGAGCACCTGCCGCACGTCTTCGACCGGTTCTACAAGGCGGATCCCGCGCGGCCGACCGCGGCCGCCTCGGGCAGCGGGCTCGGCCTGTCAATCGTCCGCGCGATCGTAGAGCGGCACGGCGGCACGGTCACCGCGGGCAACGCTCCCGGCGGCGGCGCGATCTTCGAGTTCCTCCTGCCGCGGGAGCAGAGCCGGTGAACAACCCGGGCGATCTCGGCCGGGGTCTGTAGTGAGAGCCTGTCAATAAGGATCCTCCCGGCGACCGATTTGTTCCCGCCGCTAACCTGTAAGCACTAGACAGTCAGCCCCAATCTTGACGCGGCCAGGGGCTGCCCGTAGGCTGTGCCTTTCATCCATTCCACGGCCCTCACTTCTCATGTCCGAAGGCACGCGACCGTCGCGGTGACCGTGACCACATCCATGAACCGACTCTGTGCCGCCGCCGTGATCGCAGTGGCGGGGGCGATCGTCACCACGTCGGGGGCGTCAACACCCGCGCAGCGCGGCGGCGCCGCCGGATCGCTCCCCACCTTCACCGATGTCACCGGCCCCGCCGGCATCCGTTTCCGTCACGACAGCGGCGCGTTCGGCAAGAAATATCTGCCGGAAACGATGGGGGCCGGCGGCGGGTTCTTCGATGCCGACGGCGACGGCGCGCAGGACATCCTGCTGGTGAACTCGATGCCTTGGCCCGGACAGCCGGCGCGGGTGTCGCTGCCCGCGCTTTACAAGAACAACCGCGAGGGCACGTTCACCGATGTCACAGCCGCATCGGGGCTCGGGGTGCCGGCCTACGGCATGGGGGTCGCCGCCGGCGACTACGACAACGACGGCAAGACCGACGTCTACATCACCGCGCTCGGACGCAATCGTCTGTTCCGGAATCTGGGCGGGATGCGCTTCGCCGACGTGACCGCGGCGGCCGGGGTCGTCACCGATGGCTTCTCGGCGAGCGCCGCGTGGTTCGACTACGACCGCGACGGCCGCCTCGATCTGTTCGTCACCCGCTATGTGGACTGGAAGCTGGAGAAGGACATCCACTGCTCCCTCGACGGCAAGACCAAGTCGTACTGCACGCCGGAGGCCTATAAAGGCCAGAGCCCGGTGCTCTATCGCAATCTTGGCGGCGGCCGGTTCGAGGACGCGACAAAGAAGGCTGGCGTGCTGGATCCCGCGGCGAAGGCGCTCGGCATCGCGCTGCTCGATCACAACGGCGACGGCTGGCTCGATCTCTTCGTCGCCAACGACACGCAGCCGAACCGCTTGTACGAGAACAAGCAGAACGGGACGTTTGCCGAGATCGGCCTGGCGGCCGGCGTCGCCCTCAACGACGCGGGGGTCCCGCGCGCCGGCATGGGCGTGGACGCCGCCGACTACGACGGGTCCGGCCGACAGAGCCTGGTCATCGGCAACTTCTCCAACGAGATGATCGCCCTCTACCGCAACGAGGGCGGCGGACTCTTCATAGACGACGCGCCGGCCTCCGCCATCGGCAAGACCTCGCTCCTCACCCTCACCTTCGCCTGCTTCTTCTTCGACTACGACCTGGACGGCCGGCCCGACATCTTCGCTGCGAACGGCCACGTCGCCGACGACATCAGCCGCGTGCAGCCGCGGGTCGCCTACGCGCAGGCGCCGCACCTGTTCCGCAACCTCGGCAACCGCCGCTTCGAGGCGGTCACCGCCACGTCCGGCGCGCCGCTCCAGCAGGCGGTGGTCGCCCGCGGCGCGGCTTACGGGGACTACGACGGCGATGGCGACCCCGACGTGCTTATCACCACCAACAACGGACCAGCGCGGCTGCTGCGCAACGACGGCGGCGAGCGGAGCAACCGGCTGCGCGCGCGATTCGTCGGCACCAAGTCGAACCGCGACGGCATCGGCACGTTCGCCCGCGTGACCACCGCATCTGGCCCGTCCCCCTGGCAGATGGTCAAGACCGGCTCCAGCTATCTCTCACAGAGCGAGCTGCCGTTGACCTTCGGACTCGGCACGGCGGATCGGGTCACGAAGATCGAAGTGAAGTGGCCGGACGGACGAACCGAAACGCTGCCAGGAGTCGAAGCCAATGTTGCGCTGACGATCGAGGAAGGGAAAGGCATCGTGACGAGGACACCGTTCAACGCAACGAAGGCCCGCCCGGCAGGTTCGAAATGAAGCCCGGTTACACAACCGCTGCCCTGCTGCTCGCCGTCGTCACCGCGACGGCCATGGCGGTCCTTGCTCAGCCCGCGGGTCCCGTTCAACCGCCCCAATCGTCGCCGGCGGTGACCGCCCGCGAGGACGCCTACCGCGCCAACAACGTCGGGGTCGCCCGGCTCGAGCAGTACGACTTCCCCGCCGCCACCGCCGCCTTCCGCCGCGCGCTGCAGCTCGACCCCTCGCTGGCGATCGCCCGGCTCAATCTCGGCATCGCCTTGTTCTACGGCGGCGAACAGGAGGCCGCGCGCAAGGAGCTCGAGGCCGTGCGCACGGCGCTCGCCGACCGGCCGCAGGTGGAGTACGTGCTCGGCCTGATCGCCCGGACCGCGGACCGCACCGACGACGCGATCGAGGCGTTCACGCGGGTGCGGAAGCTGGATCCGACCGATGCCGGTGCGGCGATCAATCTCGGCCAGCTGCTCGTCCAGGCCCGCCGCTTCGACGACGCGATCGCGCTGCTGCGGCCGGCGGTCGAGGCCGAGCCGTTCAACGCCACCGCCGCTTACGGTCTGGCGACGGCATTGGTGCGGAGCGGCGCCGGCGAACCGGGCAAGGTCGCGATGGAGAGATTCCAGACCCTTCGCGAGAGTGGCTACGCCGTCACCTTCTCTCAGGCCTACCTCGAACAGGGCCGCTATGCCGAGGCGATCGCGTCGACCGGCGCCGAGCCGGGACTGGTGAGGACTGACCTTCCAGACGTGCGGTTCACTGCCATCGCCGGCCCCACGGAAGCGACCCCCGCCGATGGCGGCGGAGTGGCGCTCGCCGATCTCGACGGCGACGGCTCCCTCGATCTGCTCGAGGCGGACGCGCTGGGACTGCGGCTGCATCGCAACGTAAAGGGCCGGTTCACGCCCAGGGCGCTCGACGCCACGCTGAATGGGCGGGCGACCGCGGTCGTGTCCGGCGACTGCGACAACGACGGCGATGTGGACCTCCTCGTGCTCCGGCCGACCGGACTGTCGTTGCTGCGCCAGGATGCTGAGGGCAGGTTCACCGACATCACCCGCGAGTCGGGCCTGCCCGGCACGCTCGATCAGGTACGGTCCGCCGCATGGCTCGACGCCGATCACGACGGCGACCTGGATCTGATGATCGGCGAACGACTCTATAGAGGCACCGGAAAAGGCGTGTTCGAAGACATGACCGCGGCAGCGGGGCTCGGGTCGCTGTCGGCGATCACCGCGCTGGTGCCGACCGATTACGACAACCGGCGCGACATCGACGTGCTGGCGGTCGCCGCCGGGCGCCCGCTTCTCTACCGCAACATGCGCGATGGCACCTTCAAGGACGTCTCCGGTGAGGTGGGCCTCGCGGTGGACGGCGCCGTGGTCATGGCCGCGGCGGGTGACGTGAACAAGGACGGCTACGTCGACCTGTTCTTCGCCCGCGCCGCGGCGCCGGGCCTGCTCGCGGTCAGCAACGGACGAGGCCGCTTCGACGTCACCACCGCCGACGCCGCCACCACCGGCACCCAGAGCGCGCAGTTCATCGACTACGACAACGACGGGCTGCTCGACCTGGTGGCGACGACGCCGGACGGCCTTCGGCTGATTCGAAATCTCGGCAATCGCTGGATGGATGTCACCTCACGCGCGCTCCCCGGACTGGATGCCGACTTCAGCAAGGTCCCGGGCGCCCTCGCCAGCGGTGACATCGACGGTGACGGCGACATCGATGTCATCGCGCGCGGCCGTACGGTGCGCATCTTCCGCAACGACGGCGGCAGCCGGGCCCGGTCGGTGCGCGTGCAGTTGACCGCCCGCGTCAGCAACCGCAGCGCGCTCGGCGCGAAGATCGAAATGCGCGCCGGCAGCCTGCGCCAGCGACTCGAGACCTACTCGGCGGCGCCGGCACCGGCGCCCGCGGACCTCTCGTTCGGCGTCGGCGATCGCCCCGGCGCCGACGTCATCCGCGTGTTGTGGCCGTCCGGCATTCTGCAGGCCGAGGCGGCGGTGCTCACGCCGGCGGCCAAGCTGCTCGCCGGCACCGTCAAGATCGAAGAGCTCGATCGCAAGCCGTCGTCCTGTCCGTTCCTGTTCACCTGGAACGGGGAGCGCTTCGAGTTCCTGACCGATTTCCTCGGCGGCGGCGAGATGGGTTACTGGCTTGCGCCCGGCCTTCGCAACACCCCCGATCCCGACGAGTACGTGCGGATCCCCGGCGACAAGCTGCGCGCCCGCGACGGGCGGCTCGAGCTGCGCGTGACCAACGAGCTCGAGGAGGCGGTGTTCCTCGACCGTGCCCAGCTGGTGTCGGTGGCGCATCCGGACGGCACCGCGGTCTACCCCAACGAAGGGTTGAAACCGGTGCCCGAGCCGCTGCATCTGCTCGTCACCGGGCAGGAGCGTCCGCTCATCGACGCGCGCGACGAGCATGGGCACGACGTGCGCGATCGGTTGGATCGGATCGATCGCCGCTATCCGGACGATTTCGCGCTCGAGCCGCTGCGCGGGTATGCCGCCGAACATTCGCTGACGCTGACGCTGCCGACAGCCGGCGATGCCGGCGGGCATCGCGTCCTGCTGCTGACCGGCTGGACCGACTACGCCTTCTCCGGCGACAACGTCGCCGCGCACCAGCGGGATCTCCGCATGGTGCCGCCGATGCTGCAGGTCCCCGACGGCCCCGGCCGCTGGCGCACCGTCATCGAGGACATCGGCTTCCCGGTTGGACGGCCTCAGACCGTCACGGTCGATCTCACCGGCATCGTTCCCCGCAACACCACCGTGGTCCGGATCGTGACGACGATGAGGGTGTATTGGGATCGGATAACGGTAGGCATCGACGACCACGCCGTGCAGCCGGTGGTCACCCGGCTGGAGCCGGCCGCCGCCAATCTGCGCTGGCGCGGCTTCTCCGCCGAGCGGACCCCTGACGGCCGCGAGCCCTTCGCCTACGACTATGGCGACGTGCGCCAGCATTCGCCGTGGAAGGTGCTGCCCGGACGATACACGCGATTCGGCGACGTCCGGGAGCTGGTGACCGCCACCGACGACCTGTTCGTAGTGGCGCGTCCTGGCGATGAGATCGCGCTCGATTTCGACGCGACTCAGCTGGCTCCGCTGCCCCGGGGTTGGACCAGGACGTTCCTGCTCTACGCGTCCGGCTACAGCAAGGAGATGGACCTCAACTCGTCCAGTCCCGATACGCTCGCACCGCTGCCGTTCGCGGCGATGAAGTCATACCCCTACGAGCCGGGCGCAGGACCGCCGGTCACCCCAGCGCGACAGCGCTATATCGACGAGTTCCTCACGCGCATCGTCGCGCGGCCCGTGCCGCCGCTCGAGCTGATCGGCGAGGACGCGGCGCGTAGTCCGCGGGCTCGCGGTTCGCGGGTTCGCGGGTTCGCCGGCGGTGCGATTCAGAGGCAACGAGCCGCTGGGATCGGCATCGAGCGCCGTGACTACCCGAGCGCCGAACCCGCGAACCCGCGAACCGCGAACCGCGGACAGCGAGCACAGCCTGTGAAAACATGTGGCACCGAAACAGCCGTCAAACGAGCCACGTATCGCCCGATATGCCCCCGCTGCCGCAGTCACCGCTCCGCGAGCCTTCAGCTGCTGGCACTCGGGCTGACCGTGCTCGTGTTGCTGATGCCATCCGTGGATGCACGGCAGGCGGTGCCGGCGGGCATGTGCCGGGTCGACGGCAAGGCCAGCAGCGGCGCCATCCCGCTGCCTGGCGTGTCGTTGATGTTCAAGGCTGGCGACGTGGCGGCCGCGGCCACCTCGACTGAAGCGGACGGCCGCTACTCCGTGGTGCTGAAGCCCGGTCCCTATCACCTGTCCGTCACGTTTTCGGGGTTCACCGCCGTCGAACGCGACGTCACGCTCGAGGGTGCGTCGTGCGGGCAGACGCTGGATTTTCAACTGACGCTGCTCGCGCGGACGGCGCGCGCGGCGCGCCCGGGACCGGCCGGCGGCCGCGGCGCGACGGCGAGTCAGCCGTTCGAAGCGGTAGCGGTCCAGCAGCAGGCGGCTGGAGGGTTGGTCACCGAGAGCGCCGCCGAGCGTGAAGCCGAGGAGGCGGCCGCGCGGCAGCTGCTGCCGCCGGGGTTCTCGAACGAGTCGCCGGCGCAGGCGGTGACCTTCACCGGCAATACCGCCAGCCTCGATCGCGGCATGCTGGGCGAGCGCTTCGAGGCGATGGGCCGGGGCGAGTTCGATCCGGCCACCGGCGAGATGCCGGCCGGATTCGGCATGCCGGGAGGCCCTGGAGCGTGACGGGGGCCGCGGGTTCGGCGGTCCGGGCGGCCGAGGCGGGCCCGGAGGACCGGCAGGACGTGGAGGTCCCGGCGGACCCGGCGGACCGGGCCGCGGGGGCCCTGGTGGGCGCGGCGACTTCGCGCTCGGCGCGCGGGGCGGACGTCAGAACACCTACAACGCCACCGCCAACTACACCTTCGGCGGCTCGCCACTCGACGCCGCGCCCTATCAGCTGCGCGCCGACTCGAGCCCCGGACGCGCGCCTTACACCCGACAGAATTTCGGCGGCACCTTCGGCGGCCCGCTCAAGATCCCCGGCATCTACGACGGCACCCGCAAGACGAACGTCACGGTGACCTACAACGGCAATCGCGGCGACGATCTCTTCGATCAGTACGCAACGGTCCCCAGCGAGGCGATGCGCACCGGTAACTTCGCCACCGCGTCGGCACAGCTCGTCGATCCCCGGACCGGTCTGCCGCTCGCCGGCAATCAGATTCCGCTGGCGTCGATGAGCCCGGCGGCGCGCGCGCTGCTGCAATACATTCCCTCGCCGAACCTGCCCGGCACCACGCGCAACTATCACTACACGACGACGACCGA
The DNA here is from genome assembly GCA_963717745.1 of uncultured Acidobacteriota bacterium. GTDB lineage: Bacteria > Acidobacteriota > Vicinamibacteria > Vicinamibacterales > 2-12-FULL-66-21 > JACCXG01. The sequence goes on along the minus strand of CAVQXJ010000024.1, from coordinate 190,568 downwards.
GTCGGCGGGGGACAACATCAGCGGCCGCATTACGCACAACTTCACTCCGGGCGCGGCGGGGCGCGGCGCCGGGCGCGGCGGATTCGGCGGCCGCGGCGGAGCGGGCCGGGGCGGACGCGGCCAGCAGGGCACCACCGTCCTGCTGAACGGGCAGGTGCAATTCCGGCGCAGCGATGGCGAGCGCACCAACGTGTTCCCGACGCTCGGCGGGCACAACGAGAGCTCCAACCTCGCGGTCCCGATCTCGCTGAACATCGCCCATCGCCGGACCCTGCACAACTTCTCGGTCAATCTGTCCCGCACGTCGTCTACGACGATCAACCAGTATGCGAACGTCCAGGACGTCGCCGGCGACGCGGGGATCACCGGGGTCGCCACCGACCCGTTCGACTGGGGCGTCCCGGATCTGTCGTTCAGCAGTCTCTCGAGCGTGCGCGATCTCGATCCGTCGCGACGCATCGATCGCCGCGTGACCACGGCCTACACCTGGACCCGGCCGCTCGGCCGTCACACCCTGCGGCTGGGCGGCGACTATCGATGGGACACCTCGAGCAACCGCACCGATCCGAACGCGCGCGGCGGCTTCGTCTTCACCGGGCTGTACTCGTCGGGCGGGCTGCCCACCGCACGCGGCGACGGTCTCGACTTCGCGGACTTCCTGTTCGGGCTGCCGCAGCAGGCGAGCCTGCAGGTACGGTCCGGGCAAGGTGGAGCTCCACGGGCGATCGATGAGCCTGTTCGTGCAGGACGACTGGCGCAAGAGCAACACCCTGACCTTCAACCTGGGACTCCGCTACGAGCTCCTCTGGCCGTTCACCGAAGCCCAGGGACAGATGGTCAACCTCGACGCGACGCCCGACTTCTCCGCGGTCGCTCCGGTGGTGTCGGGCGGCAGCGGCCCCTACACCGGATCCTTCCCGGGCGCGCTGCTCGCCGCCGACACCAACAACCTCGCGCCGCGCGTGGGCGTCGCCTGGCGGTTCAAGCCAGGGACCATCCTGCGCGGCGGCTACGGTCTCAGCTTCAACGCCGGCGCGTATTCGAACATCGCGCGCCAGCTGGTCGGCCAGCCGCCGTTCGCGGTGACCAGCACCGCGACCGGCACCAGCGCCGAGGCGCTCAGCCTGAACGATCCGCTCGCGACCGCGGTTGCCGGCGAGCTGACCAACAACTACGGGGTGCAGCGGGACTACGCGCTCGGGACGGTGCAGACCTGGAACGCCGACCTGTCGCGCGACGTGCGCCAGGTCTGGAGCGTGGGGGCCGGCTACACCCACACCCGCGGCTCGAGTCTCGACATCCTGCGCGCGCCGAATCGCGGCCCGGACGGGCTCCGCATCGAGGGGGTGCAGCCGTTCATCTGGCAGTCGTCCGAGGGATCCTCCCGGCTCAACGCCGCGACGTTCCGGCTGCGGCGGCGGCCGGTCAAAGGCATCGGCGGTGGGGTCACCTACACGCTCGCCCGCTCACGCGACAACGCCTCGTCGATTGGGGGCGGCGCCTCGGTGGTTGCCCAGGACGATCGCAACCTGGCCGCCGAGTGGGGTCTCTCGAGCTTCGATCGCCGCCATCAGGTCACCGGCGAGCTCAGCGTCGAGCTGCCGTTCGGTGACAACCGGCCATGGCTGCACAACGGCGGGGTGTGGGCCGCGCTGCTCGAGAACTGGCGCGCGAGCACCACCTTCACCTGGCAGTCCGGCACGCCGCTCACGCCCCGCGTCACCGGTGCGGCGAGCGACGTCGCCCGCGGCACCAACGGCACGCTGCGCGCGAACTATGACGGCAGCGCGATCCAGATCCACGACCCGACCATCGATCTGTTCTTCAACACCGCGGCATTCAGCGTTCCCGCGTCCGGGACGTTCGGGAGCGCCAGCCGCAACCTGATCCTCGGCCCCGGCAGCCGCCAGTTGAACGCGCAGTTCTCACGAGACCTCAAGCTGGGCCGCACCCGCGCGCTCACGCTGCAGGTGAATGCCACCAATCTCCTGAACATGGTGAATTACCAGGCGATCGACACAATAGTGAACTCGCCCACGTTCGGACAGGTGCTCTCGGTCAGGCCGATGCGCACTCTGACGGCCAACTTGCGGTTCCGGTTCTAGGGCGCATCGTGTCAAATCCCAAATCCCAAGCTCCAAATCCCAACCACTCCCAACGCCCAAATCCCAAAGCTGCTCCCAACGTCCAAATCCCAAGGAACTTCCAAGCCCAAGGCCCAAAGCCAACTCTCATTGGGATTTGGGCATTGGGATTTGCCTTTGGGATTTGGAAGTTGGGAGTGGTTGGGATTTGGGATTTGGAGCTTGGGATTTGTCGCCGCGCTCGCCCTCGGCGCAGTCCTGCTGGCAACGCCGAGCGCCCAACAGCGCCCGGTTTTCCGAAGCGCCCGGGAACTGATCTCCATCGACGTCATCGTGCGCGATCGAGACGGCAATATCGTGCGCGGCCTGACCCAGGCCGACTTCGAGCTGCACGAAGACGGCCGGCCGCAGCAGCTCGAGACGTTCACGTTCCAGGAGATCTCCGATAAGCCCGCCGCGGTCTCCGCCGGTGCGACCGACCTGCTCGGCGGCGTCGAGGCAAAGATGGCCGCGCCGGACCGCGGATCCCGGACCACGGATCCCGGCTCGCCGGCGCCGATGACGTCCGAGGCGCTGGCCGGACGCCGGCTGATCGTGCTGCTGTTCGACACCAGCTCGATGCAGCCGGAGGACGTGCAGCGCGCGGTCGACTCGGCGCGCAAGTTCGTCAAGGACCAGATGAACGCCGCCGATCTCGTCGCGGTCGCCACGGTTGCCTCGACTCTCGACGTGCTGACCGACTTCAGCGGCGAGCGCGAGCGCGTCGACGCGGCGCTGGGGCGGCTCGCCTACTCGGAGGGCACCGCCACCGAGGCGGCCGCGGCCAGCACCAGCGCCACGGAGGAGGCGGCGGCCGCCGCCGAAGAACCGGCGTCGACCGAGGCCAGCGAGCTCGACATGTTCAACAACGATGTCCGGCTGCGCGCCCTGCGCACGCTCGCCGACACGCTGTCGCCGATCGAGCAGAAGAAGGCGATCGTGTATTTCAGCGCCGGCATGCAGCGCAGCGGCCAGGACAACCTGGTCGAGCTCCGGGCCGCGGTCAATGCCTCGGTGCGGGCGCACGTCGCGATCTATCCGATCGACGTCCGTGGACTGCAGGCGGTGGTGCCGGGCGGCGACGCGCGTCAGGCGAGCGGACGCGGCCAGGACATGTTCTCCGGGCGCGGCATGGCGCAGCAGATGTCGCAGCTCGCCTCGTCTCAGGACACGCTGACCTCGCTGGCCGGCGAGACCGGCGGGCGCGCCTTCACCGACAGCAACGACTTCGGCGAGGCGTTCACCCGGGTCCAGCGCGACATGTCGGCCTACTACCTGATCGGCTACAGCAGCACCAACGCCGCCAGGGACGGCCGCTTCCGGCGGGTGCAGGTGCGGGTCAAGCGTGACGGTCTGCGCGTCGAGGCCCGGGCCGGGTATTACGCCGCACGCGACTTCGCCCACACCAACCGCGGCGACCGCGAGACCCAGCTCGAGGAGCAGTTGTGGTCGGAGGTGTCGGCGACCGACGTGCCGGTGCTGGTCACCGGCGGCTTCTTCCGTCTCGCGGCGGATCGCTATTACGTCCCGATCACGGTCGCGATTCCGGGCTCAGCGGTCACGGTCCCCGCCGGCAAGGACAAAGCGACGCTCGACGTGCTCGGCGTCGTCCGCGACGAACAGGGCCGCCCGGTCGGCCGCATCCGCCAGACGATGGATCTGGCGGCGGGGGCGCGGACTCGAGAGCAAGCAGGTGCTGTATCAGTCGGGCGTCACGCTGCCGCCGGGGCGCTTCGCACTGAAAGTGGTGGTGCGGGAGAACGTCAACGGCGCGATCGGGTCGTTCGAGACCGCGGTCACCGTTCCCGAACTGAAGCAGGCGCCGGTCAAGGTCAGCTCGGTGGTGCTCAGCACCCAGCTGCAGCCGCAGCCGGCGCGCGGGCGCACCGACAATCCGCTGGTCCGCGACGGCATGCAGATCGTGCCGAACGTCACCCACGTCGTCGGCCGCAACCAGAAGCTGTTCTTCTATTTCGAGGTCTATGAGCCGGCGGTGGCGGACGCGATGCCCGACCTGCGCGTGAGCCTGGCGTTCTATCGCGGCAAGATCAAGGTGCTCGAAACCCCGATCGTCGAGCGCGCGGCGCTGGACGCCCCCGAGCGCAAGGCGGCGTTGTTCAGACTGGAAGTCCCCGCCGACGCGTTCAAGCCCGGGCTCTATACGTGCCAGGTGAACGTGATCGATGGAGCCGCGGGCAAGTTTGCGTTCCCGCGGCTGGCTATGCTGGTGCAGATAGGCGTCAAATCCCAAATCCCAAGCTCCAAATCCCAACCACTCCCAAAACCCAAATCCCAAAAAAACTCCCAACTTCCAACACCCAAGAAACACCCAACTCCCAAAGCCCAAACCGAACTCCCAAAGCCAACTCCCTTGGGATTTGGCCGTTGGGAGTTAGTTTTGGGAGTTGGCAGTTGGGAGTGGTTGGGATTTGGAGCTTGGGATTTGGGATTTGTCGATCACTCCCTACTCAGACTCACATTCAGCGCCGTCGTATCGCCACGGCGCACCCGGACCTCTGAGGTGTAGGTGCGATAACCGTCCCTTCGCACCTCGACCCGGTGGGTGCCTTCGGAGAGCTGCAGGGTGATGCTGCCGGCCTGGGGCGACTGCCACGATTCGCCGTCGACGATCACTTCCGCGTCGAGCGGCTGGACGCGCAGCGCGAGGGAGCCGTACTGCTGTGACTCTCCACCGCGCGGTGGTGCCGGGACGCCGCGACGCGGGGACGGGACGGGATCGCCGGGTCGGGGCGAGGGGTCCTGTGGCTGATCCTCGTCGGGCGGATAGTTGTCACGGGAAGGCGCTCGGGGCGCCCGGCCCGACGCCACAGGTCGCGGTTCCTCGGGATCGCCCGCCGCCAGCGGCTGCATGACGTGCTCGATCTTCAACGTGGAACCGGGCCGGAACAGCACGTTCTGCCGGAACGTCCGGTAGCCCTTGAGGTAGACCGTGAGCTCATGCTCGCCGGGCGCGACGTTCAGGCGTTGCAGCCAGCCATCGAAGTCGTCGACGGTGCCGACGAAGTAGCCGTCGATGAAGACCTCGGCATGTCGCGGCTCGACCTGCAGCCGTGCCGCGCTGCTGTAGTCGTAATAGCGGGGGTAATAGCGCGGGTAGGGATACTGCGCGTAGAGGAATGGATAGCCGCCATACCAGCTGGACCACCCGGCGTAGCCGCCATAGAGCCCGAACGGCGCGTAGTAGTACGGGCGATAGTAGGGGCGGTAATAGTTGTAATAGTGAGGTCGCGCGGACACATGCACGACCGAGCGTGACGCTGGCCGACGCACAACACGGCGCTGCGCAAACGCTTCGGCGGGCACGATCACAGGCGCGGCGACCACTGCCAGCAGAATGAGGAACCGCACGACTCGCTTCACCTGGACCTCCCGACCAGGCAGGCAATTGACCTGATCAGCAATGAGAATGCCAGCGGAAACGCTCGGGCGGCCGGCACCTGCCGGCGCGCCGCGTCATCCCTGGTGAGCATACTGTGCCCCGGGCAGGACAACTGTCCCATGCTAACGTGGACTCAGACCTGCCCCGCACCTTCGATGACGAGATCCCGATATTTCGTTCCTGTCATTTTTTTCCTGGTCGCCTGGACGTTGACCACGCACGGAAAGTACTCGGTGACCGGCGATGAGCCGCACTACCTCATCGTGTCGCAGAGCCTCCTGTCCGACTGGGACCTCGATCTGCGCAACAACCACGCAGAGCACCAGGAGGTGAAGTTTGGCGCCGCAGCCCTGGAGCCGGGACCGCATGCGCAGGTCGATCGCGGAGGGCGGCTCATGCCGGTGCATGACATCGGCGTTCCCGTGTTGCTGCTGCCGGTCTATGCGGCCGCCGTGACTGTCGCGGACTGGCCGCCAGAGGGGCTGCTGCTTCGCTTCCGCATGAGCAGGGGGCTGTTCGCGTACTCGATCCTCTCGTTGTTCCTGATTGCCGTCGCCGCCCTGGCCGCGGCGATCACCAAAGCCGCGCTGCAGGATCAGGGGCTGTCCGACGGACTCGCATCCGTGGTGGTGCTGACGCTCTGGCTGGCCCCACCCGTGCTCTCGAACTCCTTCGTCGTGTTTCCCGAAGTGTTTGCACTGCTGATCACCGCCTATGCGGTGCGGCTCAGCGCTCGGTACCGGTCCGATTTCGGCCCGGGCGTTCGTTCTCGGGGCGCTCGCCATGGGCACGCTGCCATGGCTTCACCGCAAGTACGCGCCGTACGCACTGTTGTTGTTCGTGGTCGTGGTCTGGAAGCAGCGGGCCGGGCTGCGTCAACTGAGCCCGCGTGCATGGTGCCTTGCCGGCGCCGTGCTGAGCATCCCAAGCGCGGCGCTCGCGGGTTGGACGTGGTACCACTGGCACTCGCTCGGCGGCCCTCTCGCACAGGATGGCCCACCGTTCTCGTGGACGGCCCTGAAGGCCGGGTGGTTGGGCCTTCTCGTCGATCGTGAAAATGGTCTGGTGCCCTGGGCGCCGACCTACCTTCTGCTGCCATTGGGCTGGTGGCTGACCTGGCCTCGCAGCCTGCTGTGGCTGCTGCCTGTGGCCGCAGTGTTCTTCCTGTCGGCCGCGCACCATCAGTGGTGGGCCGGCTTCTCTCCGGCCGGCCGGTTTCTTGCGCCGTTGGTCCCCATATTCGCGTCGATCATTGGCAGTGTCGTCCAACACGATCGTTACAGACGGGCGTTTCTGCTACTCGCGTTCCCGCAGCTCCTGATCTCCGCGTATGTCTGGCAGCACCCGCGCAGCTTGTGGCCGTTGGGCGAAGGGACCAACCGGGCGCTGTCTGCGCTCTTCTCTTGGGTCCACATCCCTGATCGCCTCGTGCCGTCCATTCGCGCCGACCACGACTACAGGGGCGGAATGATCGCGATCGGCATCATCATCCTTGTGAATGTCGCGGTCTGGCTCGCAGGCCGAGCCATTCGCACTCCGCACTCCGCGGTCCGTAGTCCGCAGTCCGTAGTCCGCGGGTTCGCGGTAACGGGGCGCTTGGAGTTGCGACCGGGGCCGCTCGCAACGCCCGCGATCACAGGAGGACCAGGAGGACCGGAAAACACATTTATTTTCGGTCCTCCTGACCTCCTGCAAAAGTTCACCGGCCTTCGCGATTGCCCAACTTGCCGCTGAAAGCACCCGGATGCGCGACGGCTTGCGGAGCGACTATGCGATCCCGAGGCGGCCGCCAGGATCGAAGGTGTTGCTGGCATCGGTGTAGGCGTCGTCGGTCTGCCCGAACGATGCGCTCGAGTAATCGGCGATCGTGTTCGCGCGGGTGTCCGAGCGCGGCACGTACGCGTCGAAGTTGATGTTGTCGAACACGTTCAGGACGTCGAGCCGCACTTCGACATTCGCGCTGCCGCGGATCGGGAAGCGCTTGCCGAGGCCGACGTCGATGCGCGTGAAGAACGGGGTGCGGAAGATCGTCGAGCGCGGCGCGCAGTCGCCGTTCTTCAGCTGCTGACACCCGGCGGTGTTGGGCGGCGCGATGTAGCGCCCCTCCGGCGCGCCGAGCGCGGAATACCCGTCGGCCGACGTCGTGCTGAAGCTCCACGCGCGGCGCGTGTTCAGGAGTACTTCGTCTGGCAGCACCGTCACGATCGGTTCGCCGGTCGCGGAATCGAAGCCGCGGCGGTACTTGTACATGCTGGTGAGGTCGGCGATCGTCATCCCGACCAGCCGCACGTTGCCGAAGTTGATGGTGCGCGCCTGGACCCGGCCGTTGCCGTTGAATTCCCAGCCGCCGATCAGGGCATTCAGCAGCGGGTGGGTGTTCGAGCCGAATCGCTGGTCGCGGCCGAACGGGATCGCATAATTCCACTGCGTCTTGAAGGCGTGCCGCACGTTGTCGGTGGGCTCCAGCACCCGCCCGAAATGCTCGCCGAGGTTCTGCGAGCCACGCTCGTAGGCGTACTGGTAGCTGCCGTTCACCTGCAGGCCGTTGGCGAGCCGCCGCTTCAATTCGATCTGCAGCGCGTGGTAGTCGCTGAACGCCTCGCTCTCGTAGACGTTGACATTGCCGACCGCCGGGTTCACCACGAACAGATTCGCCGCCAGCCCCACGGACTGCGCGCTGGCGCGGCGGGTGGCGTTGCCGTCGAGATCGGTGGCCGACCCGTTCGGATCGGGGAAGGCCTTGACCAGGCGGCCGGCGATGGTCGAGTTCGTCCAGTTCGCGCCGCTGTAGGCCGCCGCGTTGGCGGCGTCGGCGCGGCCATTCAGATAGGCGAGATAGATCGGCAGCGGGTTGGTGCCCGACCCCGAGCCGAAGTAAGCGAACGAACCGGCGCGGGTGCCCCCCGCCGCATTGTTCGCCGCCAGGTTGGCCATCGCCAGGCGGAACTCGTCGATGAACCCGTTCTCAATCAGGTTGCGCTCGTTGTAGTTCACCTCGGTCCACTGATTGACGCCGCGGGTGCCGACATAGCGCACGTCGACCGCCATGTTGGTGCTCAGTGCCCGCTGCAGGCTGACGGTCCAGGTTCGCGCCGCGGCGACCTGGATGTCCGGGTGGAACAGGTCCACGCTGTCGGCGCGCGCCGCACGCGGGACGATCGGGTAGGTCGGCGTGGCCGGGAACGACGCGTTGTAGAGCCGCGACGGCTGGCTGATCAGCACCGGCCAGGACTCCCCCGCCGGCACCAGGCCGGTGTTGGCGTCCCGGGTCAGGCTGAGCGTGCTGCCCGGATTGGCCCCGAACTGGCCGGTGAAAATCCCCATCCCCTGCCGTTCATAGGCGATGGAATATCCGGCCCGCAGCGTGGCCTGATCGGGATCGCCGAGGATCGCGCGGAGGAAGCCCGAGTCGACGTCAGGGCGCCACGCCACGCTGACGTTCGGCGCCACGTTGTTGTAGTCGGTCTTCCACCCGAGCGAGCCGGTCGAGAACCGCTCGTAGAGCGTCGTCGCGCCACCGCTCGCCCCCGGCACGAAGAAGTTGCAGCGGCCATCGGGCGCGTACGCCGGAGACGCCGCATGCCGCGGCGTACGACACCGACGACATGATGTCGTTCACCGGCTTGAACGGCATCTGCACGTCCCACCGCAGGCCGCCGTTCAGGGTCAGGGTCGGCGTCACCCGCCACGAGTCCTGCGCGAACAGCGAATACTCGTCCATCTTTCCCGCGCGGCGGCGATTGCCGAACGGCACGTACTGGCCGGTCCCGGCGTCGAGCGCGGCCTGGCCGGTGATCGAGAACACGCGGCCGGTCAGCAGCGCATAGAGGTCGCGGGCGTCCGCGAGGTTGGCGGTCGATGCGTTCGGGAAGTTCGCGGTGGTGAACAGGCCGGCGGCGGGATCGAAGTCCTGGTTGAAGCCCAGGTTGATCTGCGGCACGACCTGCTTGCCGTCCTCCCACGCCCGGCCGAGGAAGACCGCGCCGCCCACGCTGACGCCGTGCCTGCCGCGCTGCCAGGTGAGCGTGTCCTCCATCGTGTACTGGTAGGCCGAGCGCGAGGTCGGCGCGTTGGTGGCGAACCAGTTGGTCAGCGTGATGTTCTGGTCGAAGTCGAGGGCGAACCCGCTCAGGTCCTCGAACGTCTGCGGGCCGTTGCTCGAATCCAGTCCGAAGAACGAGGCGCCGCCGCGGGTGATCCCGCCGCGCGCTTCGTTGACGACGTTGTTGCCGAGCGTGGAGCGGAGGCTGAAAGAGTTGAGCGGACGAGTGGATTCGAACCGGCGGTAGTTGGGCGAGCCCGGGAACCGCGCGTCGACGCTGTTCAAGTGATCGGGGTCGCGCACCACCTTGAGGAAGTTCGAGCTCCACGTCAGCCGGTTGTTGCGGGTGACGTTGTAGTCGAGGCGGAAGACCGGCTGGTATTCCACCTGATCGCCCGGGCTCTGCCAGACGTAGTCCATCAGGAGCGGGTCGCTCGCCTGACGCAGCGTGCCGCCGGACCCGGTCGCGCCGTTGACGTAGCCGAGCACGCGCGCCACCAGCGGCTCGATGGCCCCGCCGAACCCGCGCTGCGCCGCCAGCGCCAGGACGTCGATCTCGCGCACGCCCGTGCCGGTCTGGTAGCGGAAGACGCCGCGCTGCGCGTCGGGATGGAGCACGGTGCGGGTGCGGGTGAAGTTGTTCGGCAGCCGCAGCTCTTCATAGTTCACGAAGAAGAACGCCTTGTCGCGGCCGTTGAACAGCCCCGGCACCACGATCGGCCCGCCCAGCCGGAACCCGGTACTGATTCAGCTGCACGTCGTTCTTCGGCAGGTCGGCGATCTTGTTGAAGTAGTAGTTGCTGTTCAGCGACGGGTGGCGGAAGTACTCGTAGGCACTGCCGGTGAGGCGGTTGGTCCCCGAACGGGTCTGGAAGGCGATCGCCACCGCGCCGTGGCCGCCGACGTCGGCGCCGCCGGCGGCGCTGGTCACGCTGACCGCCTCGACCGCGTCCTGGCGGGGCGTCACCATCGCGAAGAACCCATCGGTGGTCTTGTTGAAGTTGTCGTTGTTGCTGACCCCATCGAGGGTGATGTTGATGAACGACTGCGGCAGGCCGTTGAACTCCGAGTCGCGGTTGATGCCCTCGGTGTTGACGCCGGGCAGGAACGTCACCGCGTTGAGCGCGTTGCGGGTCGGCAGCGGCATCTTGTTGATCTGGTCGACGTTCAGCGTCGCGGCGATGGTGGCGTTCTGGGTGTTGATGATCTCGCTGCTGCTGGTGACGTTGATGGTCTCGGAGACGCTCCCGACTTCGAGCACCGCCTTGACGCTGGTCGGCGTGGCCGGTGCGACGCGGACCTCGCTCAGCTGTGCGGTCTTGAAGCCGGTGAGCGACACCGTCACCGTGTAGGCGCCGGCATCGAGCGCCGGCACCGAGAACACGCCCTCGGCGTTGGTCACGGATTCGAACGTCGTGTTGGTGGCGTGGCTCTTCACGATCACGCTGGCGCCGGGAATCATCCCGCCGTTCGCGTCGACGACGACTCCCGACAGGGAGCCACCCTGCGCGAACGCGCTCGCGCAGGTCAGCAGGAACACGGTCAATGACAGACCGCTCGCGCCCAGGGCACGTTGCCTCATACGGTGATGTCCTCCTCGAACTTGCAAAGTTGCAGAGTCGGCCGGGCAGGCCCTTCGACGAGCTCAGGGCAGGCCCGCGGCGGCGCCGCGGGTACCGGACAAAGCGGCCGCGATCGGTGTCAACGGCTTTGGGACCGTTGGCGGGATGAAACCGCATCAGCTTGCCGTGGATGCACGCCGATTGGGGGCGAGTGACTGGAGACGCGACACTCGTCCCTGCGTCCGCCTCCACCCGCACTGAGCTCTGGCGGGCTACGGCGCGATGCCGTCGATTTGTCAGCGCCCCTGCGAAGCCGGTACGATGCACGCCGCCGTCGCAATCCTCCTGAGCCCGAATCCCATGACCTCGACTCGTCTTCTCGCGCCCGACCGGCTGGTGCGCGACCTTCCGGATCCTCCCCGCGATCTCTGGCGCATCGTCGGTCCCGGCATCGTGGCCGCGGGGGTCGGGCTGTCGTCCGGCGAATTCATCCTGTGGCCCTACATCGCCTCGCAAGTCGGCCTGGTGTTCCTGTGGGGGGCGCTGCTCGGCGTGATGACGCAGTTCTTCCTCAACATGGAGATCGAGCGATACACGCTCGCCACCGGCGAGACCGCGGTGTCCGGCTTCAACCGGTTCTGGAAGCACTGGGGTCTGGTGCTGGCGGTGCTGGTCTACTTCGCCAACCTGTGGCCGGGCTGGATCATGAGCTCGGCGACGCTGGCGACCTTCATGTTCGGGGGCGACCCGCGCTACATCGCGGTGATCGCGTTGATCGTGATCGGCGCATCGCTGACGCTGGCGCCGGTGGTCTACGTCGCGCTCGAGCGGCTGCTGTTCGTGAAGGTCGCGGCGGTCGTCGTGTTCATGATCATGGCGATCTGGCTGGCGATCAGCCCCGAGAGCTGGCGGGCGCTGCCCGACGGCTTCTCGACCGCGGCACGACTCCCGACCGAGCTGGGATTCGCGCTGCTGCTCGGGGCGGCGGCGTTCGCTGGGGCGGGCGGTGGCCAGAATCTCTGTCAGAGCAACTACATCCGCGACAAAGGCTTCGGCATGGGGCGCTACGTGCCGCGGCTGGTGAGCCCGGTGACCGGCGTCGAGGAAGCCGCGCCGACCTCGCAGAGCTTCATCTTCGAGCCGACGCCGGCGAACATGGCCCGCTGGCAGCGCTGGTGGCGATTCGCAAACGTAGAGCAGGCCATCACGTTCGTGCTGGTGACGATCTCCACGATCGCGCTGACCTCGATGCTGGCGCATTCCACGCTGTACGGGCGGCCGAACCTGCCGAACAACGTCACCTTCCTGCTGCGCGAAGGACAGGAGATGCAGGCGATCGTCGGCCGGTGGTTCGGGGTGCTGTTCTGGGCGATCGGGTCGTTCTCGCTGTTCGCCACCTCGATGGGGATCATCGACTACACCAGCCGTCTTGCTGCGGACGTGATCAAGACGACCTACCTGCGCGGCTCGTCCACATCAGAAAGCCGCATCTACTTCCGGCTGGTGTGGGGCATGGTGGTGCTCGGGGTCGCGATCATCCTGAGCGGGTTCAACCAGCCGCTGGTGCTGCTGGTAATCTCGGCGTGCACCGGCGGCGTGATCATGTTCCTGTATTCGTTCCTGCTGATCGTGCTGAACCGGAACGCGCTGCCGACGTCGATTGCGCCCACGCCGTTCCGCGTCGGCACGCTGGTCTGGTCGACGCTGTTCTTCGGGGTGTTGTCGCTGCTGACGATCTGGCAACAGCGCGAGGCGGTGATGCGGATAATTGGGGGGCTGTTCGGATAATGGCTTGTCGCGGCGACGAGCTCCCCGAAGCCCGCAGGGACCGGGTGCGTTCTGAAGCAAAATCGCTGTTCCGATGGCCGGTGGATTTACTATTGATTTCCTCCTGAACTCCTGGCCCTCCTGTCGAGTTCACCGGCCCATCGAAACACCCATCCGCGGCTGAGCGCACTCGGATGCCGCGAGTCTAGGTAGGTAGAACGCTCGATTGAGGCGAATATTGACGGTCGGCGACCACGACACTGACAACATTGTGGGCCGCGTCAGCGTCTTATTCGCAACGCAACGATTTCGCGGAGGCCTATGAGCTCACTTCTTCTTGGACTCGTGTTTACGTCCGCCATCGCCCAGACCCCCACGCCGCCCGCCAGCGCCGAGCCGGCGGTGCCCCGGCTGAACGTGCCGATCGCGTCCGGCATGACCGAGCCGCGCCAGCCTGCGGCGCCGTTCCAGAAGCTGTTCGCGGCCCCCGCCGTCCAGGCCCGCGCGCAGGAGCGGGTGCGAGCCGCGCTCGAGCAACACCGGCTCATGGTGGAGCGGACCCCGCCTAAGGTCGTGTGCGGCATGGTCGTGATCCCCGCTGACCCGCAGGTCGACGCCGAAGATGATCCGGCGGCCGCCTGAGTCGGCGGCCACCACCATGCACATCAAGAAGATCCCCCCAGCGGCCTGCGCGGAGTAGCCGATCGGCGTCACGCTTATCGAAGGTCGGTGTTTGTCCGACGCAGGTGTTTGGGGCAAGGGTCCTTCAGGCCCCGCTGAGGTGCAGGCGTCGTGAATAATTCATCGACGAGCCGGCTCGCGTAAGCAATTCGATCGGTCCGGGCGGTATGTGGGATGCATGGGTCCTTACCGCCGGTGACAACTCTCTGCATCGCCGCACTCGCGGCGCTACCCCGACCAATCGCCCGTCGTCAGTCCCTCCTGATCGCCATGCTGGCGCTCTGCGGTGCGGTCGCGCCGGCCAGCGCGCAGGGCCAATCCGCCGCGGATCTGTTCAATCCGGAGACGGTGCACGAAATCCGCCTCTCGATTAATTCACGCGACGATCGCGAGCTCCGCGAACGCTATCAGGAGAACACTTACTACACCGCTGACCTCACCTGGCAGGGTGTGCGGGCGCGCAACATCGGAATCCGCAACCGGGGACTCGGCAGCCGCAATCCCACCAAGCCCGGGTTCCGCGTTGACTTCAATCGCTACACCAGCGGTCAGACATTCCTCGGTCTGCGCTCGCTGATTCTCGACAACAACTGGCAGGATCCGTCGTTCCTCGCCGAACGCGCGGCGATGGCCTTCTTCGCGCGGCTCGGCGAGCCGGCGCCGCGGGAGTCGGTCCTGTCGCCTCTACATCAACAACGTCTATCAGGGCCTCTACTCAATCGTCGAATCGGTCGACACGCCGTTCCTCGCACGTACCTACGGCAGCGATCAGGGGTATCTATTCGAGTTCCAATATCAGCGCGAGTGGCACGGCGAATATCTCGGCGACGAGCTGGCTGCGTACAAGCCATTCTTTCAGCCTGAGACGCACGAGCTCGAGCCGGATGCAACGCTCTACGCGCCGATCCGCGATCTCTTCCGCGAGGCCAATGCCGAGGTCGATTCGGTGTGGCGCGAGCGGGTCGAGCGGTTCATCGATCTTCGCCAGCTGATCCGCTACGTCGCCATCGACACTTTTCTGGCCGAAGACGACGGTTTCATCGGCGCATACGGCATGAACAACTTCTTCCTCCACCGGCCCTCCGGATCGACCGTGCATTCACTGATTCCCTGGGACAAGGACAACGCCTTCATCGACGTCACGCGCTCGATCTTCCAGCGCACCGGCGAGAACGTCCTGTTTGCCCGCGCGCTGGCGTTCAGCGACCTGCGTGCGCTGTATCTCGACGTGCTCGAGGAATGCGCGCGCGCCGCCGCCGACGAGAGCTGGCTGGCCGGCCAGATCGATCGCCTCGCCGCGCTCGCCGACGCACCCGTCAGGGCGGACACGCTCAAGCAGTATTCGACCGATGCGTTCCTGGAAGCTGTGGATCGGCTCCGGCTGTTTGCCGCCCATCGTTCGGGCTTCGTGCTGCAGGAGGTGTCGCGTGCGCGCGCCGGTGTGCAGTAACGGCCCCCGGCTCTCGAGCGCGAGCGGCCGGGTGGGGCGATGAGCGCGATGGTCGCGGCGCTCACGCCGCTCGTGGCCGCCATGCTCTCGACGGACGGTCTCATCCCGCCGCCGCCGCGGACGCCTGTGGCGATCGGCGAGCGCTGGCGCGACGTTCCGCCCGGCCCCTTTGACTCCGCTCGGGGTGGACCCGTGACTGTCCCGCAGCAGGCTGGAACGGACAAGAAGACCGGCAAGAAGGACGAGAAGGACAAGGAGAAAGACACGCCACGGGAAACGCCAGTGGGCTTCCGCTGGGGCGATCACCCGTCGCTGCACCTGGGCAGGGGCACGCGCATCGACTTCCGCGCGCGGTTTCAAGGCGACCTCCGCGGGTCCGAAGCCCCGGTGGACGCCGCGGAGGACGATGCGGGTCTTGACATCGCGAAACGGCGGGTCGGGATCGCCGGCGAGATCAGGAACGCCGTCGACTTCCAGATCGAAGCGGAGCTCGGGAGCGACGACCTGTGGCGAGACGTCTACGCCAATTACCGGCAGCACGACGTCGTGCAGGTCCAGGGCGGCCGCTTCAAGCTGCCCTTCAGCCTCGACGAGAACACCAGCACGACCAACCTCGATTTCGTCTTTCGTTCACGTGCTGCCAGCCAGCTGGCGCCGGGCCGCGACTTCGGCATCATGGTGCACGGACGCGTGCTGGAGCGCGTGCTCGCATACGAGGCCGGGGTGTTCGATCACGATGGCCGCAACGCCAGGACTCAGGACCCCGAGGGACGCGTCTACGGCGGGCGAACACTTGCGGCGCGGGTGACCTTTCAACCGTTCCGCGCCGAGAAGAGCTGGCGGAACGATTTCCATGTCGGCGCGGCGTTCACTCAGAGCACGCTCGAAGAAGGGTTCCCGGACCTGCGCGGCCGGACCGCACTCGACGCGCGCTTCTATCGGCCCGACGTCTGGGTCGAAGGCCATCGCCGCCGCGTCGGCGCCGAGCTGCGGTGGCGTCCCGGCCCGTTTTCGATCAAGTCGGAATACATGCGCGTCACCGACGAGCGCCTCGGGCAGAGCGTGGACGATACCGATCTCTCGCCGCTCGTCGCCTCCGGCTGGTACGTGAGCGGGACCTGGGCGCTGACCGGCGAATCCAAGGTCAACGGCCTCGACACGCCGCGCCGCCCGGTGTTCCGGGGCGGCTTCGGTGCCGTTGAAGTGGCGGCCCGCCTCGAACGGCTCGCATTCGGGAGTGCAGCCGACACCGAGCCGCCGTCAGAGGGGCCTCGGGCCGAGGTGGTTGCCGGCAATAGCGACCGCGTCGTCACGGTCGGCATCAACTGGTACTTGAACCGGTGGGTCAAGGTTCAGTTCAACGTCATACACGACACGCTGCGAGATCCGTCGCAGGGACCGAGCCCCAGCCAGCCGGGCTTCTGGAGCCGCGTGCTGCGATTCCAACTGTCAATTTGACCCGCGCGAGGACCGTGAGTCTCTTCGGGAGGGTGTTCGCAGTCACGCTGCGATCGGGCGCACGGCGCCTGACGGCGCGTGTCACGGCGCCTGCGGCGCTGGCGGCCTTCGGCCGCACGACGAGACGACGACACGACGACAACGACGAAATCCTCGAGAACCTTCCACGGATTCTGCCGTCGGCAGCACTCGCGTTTGCCCCGTGCATATCAGGGCTCTGTGAGTTAGCAGCCGCCGGCTTCGCCTGGCAGCATGTGAGCGACCGGTCCGATCCAGCCGCCGGCGGAGGCCGGCGGCTGCAACTCACAGAGCCGCTGATATTTCCGGGGGCAAACTCGAACGACCCCGCGGCAATAATCGTGGCCCGTTGCTCCTGTCAAAGCGTCGTTGTCGTCGTCTCGTCGTGTCGTCGTTTGCCGGCCGCAGGCCGGCTGCCCGCCGCAGGCGCCGTGGACCCGATCGCAGCGTGACAGTGAAAAGCGCGCGCAGACTTACCCGGCGGTGCGCTCAGCGGGTGAGGCGCAGACCTGATCGAAGGCGTCGGTCAGATTGCGGGCGATGGCATCCGCGTTCTGATTCTCGATCTGGCGGCGTTCCATCATGTAGACCAGCTTGCCGTCGCGGAGAATCGCCACCGACGGCGACGACGGCGGATAGCCGGTGAAGTAGGTGCGGGCGCGTTCGGTTGCTTCGATATCGCCGCCGGCAAACACGGTCGCCACCACATCCGGCTTCACCGTATGCTCGAGGGCTCGCGCGATTCCGGGGCGGGCCTTGCCGGCCGCGCAGCCGCACATCGAGTTGACGACAATCATCACGGTGCCCGGCGTCTGACGAACCACGTCGTCGACCTGAGCCGCTGTCTTCAATTCTTGAACGCCAAGACGGGTGAGCTCCTGGCGCATGGGTCCAATGAACGATTCGGGGTAAGGCATAAGTCGCGTTCCTCCCCGACATCGTAGCAGACGCGGCCTGGGCTATTTCGAGGTCGAGCCGCTTTGCGGCACACAGCCGGCGCCGCGGGGTCGAAAAGGGGGGCGGCCACCGGTGGGGGAAGCTCGTCGCCGCGAGGAGTCGTTCCGGAACGTCATAGTTGCCTCTGCAGCTGTACCTGAAGAGGTGCCGTCCTATGCCATTCCCAGCCCGGCAGGACCAAAAGGATGAAGTCGCCGACTCCTAGCCCGACCGCCCTATTTAAGGGTTTGAATGAACAGAATCACCGATTCGACCTGGCGGTCGTTGAGCACGCCCGCGTAGCTCGGCATCCCCGACTCGCCGCGCTCGTAGCCGGTGACGACCTTCGCCGCAGGTTCGAGGATCGACTCGCGCAGGTAGGCCTCATCCGCGGTGGCGCGGAGCACGCCCTTGGCGTAGGTTCGCGACGATCCGAAGAGTCCCTTCCATGACGGCCCGAGCCTCGTGACGGTGCTGTCGTCGATCGCGTGACAGGCCATGCAGCCATAGAGCTGGTAGATGCGGCGCCCCTCGGCCGCGCTGACCGCCGACGTGGCGGACTCCTCGGTCAGTGGTCGCGGCGACAGATCCACGGCGACGTCGCCGAACCCTTCGCCGCGCGACTCGAACCTCGCCAACTCATAGGGCGTGAAGAACGCGCTGTCCTGGAACGGGTGGCCGTCCGCGGTGGCCAACGACCATGCGACCCGCATCTGCTGCACCGGCTTGATGCCGGGCACGGCCACGAACACCGCTCGCCGATCGGTAGACACGTAGGCCCGGCTCGGCGCGATCCGATCGATCCCCGGCGAGCCGTCCTCCTTGAACTGCGGCGAGCCGTAGTTGAACGTGCGCTTGTAGTGCCAGCTGGTCAGCGAGAAGTTGTCGGCATTGCTGGCGCTCTTCGGATCGAGCGGCACGTCGAACTTGATCAGGACGCCCTGGTCCATCGGCACGATCTCACGCGGCCCGGTGAACGCGGCGCCGGTATAGCGCACGCGTCCGAGCCCGGCGAGGCGGGTCGCGGTGGTGCCCCATCCGAGGATCTGGAACCCGGCGATATATAGCTGCCCGTCGATCGGGTTCACCGCCCCGTTGAGCGGGGGGAAGTCGAACGCGCGGGTCACGCTCACGACCGCGGCCTGCAGCCGGCTGCCGCGCTCGTTCAACATCACGCGGAACAATTCGGGATTGTTGAAGCCGATGTGCACCAGCGCGTCGTTCAACGGACCCATGCGCGCGCCGTACAGCCAGACCTGCGACATCGCGGAGGCATTGGCCGCATGAGGAATCCAGGTCAACGGCTCCGCAATCGGCGCGGGATACACCTCGCGCGGCAGCTTGTCGCTCAGGAACCCATAGAACTGCCGATCGCGGACGATGTGCAGCGGCGTGGTCGGGATGTAGTGGCCCTGCTGATCGCTGGAGATGACCAGCCCGGTCCGCGGATTCACGCTGATGTTCGGCTGCCGGAACCCGTAGCCGAGAACGGTCGCGGCGCGGCCGTCCCTGGAAATCCTGAGCACGCTGCCGTTGTGCTTGCCGATCGTCGCCGCCTCCTGTCCCCCTTTCGCGATCACGAGCTCGCCGTTCGGAGCCGGGCGGACCGTGCTCGGGAACTCGCGCATGTCGGCGGTCTGCGCGAAGGCGTTGGAGAACAGCTCGTGGACGTCGGCTTCGCCATCGCCGTTGGTATCGCGAAGACGCCAGATGCCGTTGCGATCGAAGGCGTAGATCTCCTCGTCACGAATCGCGACGGTGAGCGGCTCGTGGAGTCCCGAGGTGAACCGCCGCCAGCGTGCGGTGGTCGACGCGCCGTTCAGGCCCCGCACCAGCCAGACGTCGCCATCGAGGGTGATCACGACGCCGGTGCCGTCCTTCAGGAACTGGATATCGCCGGGCCTGACTTTCCGGTGCCAGGGGTTGTCGGTCGGCAGTGCCACGTCATCCACGACATAGGCGGCGCGATCGGTGGACCGCGTGATCTTCGTCGTCACTTCCTGGGGCCAGCGCGGCCCCGCCGGACGAGGCGAACGTGGGGACGTCGGGCCAGTGCCGAAGACCATGACCGAGAATTCGATTGGCTGGTCGTGAGGTGCGACGGCCACGACCGTGGTTCCTGCCGGCGATGACGATGGGTTGAGCGTGAGGGCATCGCCCCCCTCGACGCCGACGCCGACGTTCAGGTCCTGGTTTCGCGCGCCGACCGCGAGCGTCAGCGTCGTGCGCGCGGGTGCGACCTTGAACCTGCGGATGATGGCGGGACGACCGTCGACAGTGGAGGCGACGATCGACTCCGACACGCCGACGCCGGAGACGACGTAGTCGAGCACTGGGGCGCCGGCGTCGAAGCGGAGGGCGTTGAAGCGGCCCAGCGCTTCGTGGATCGGACCGCGCCCGACTTCTTCGGGGCTCGGCGCCGGCTCGCGGGGATCGGTGAGCGACAACCGATCGCCAGCCTGCCAGCCCGGGTAGATACCGTTGCCCATCCACACCGTGCCATCCGGCGCGGGCGACGGCGACTGCCCACCCGGCGTCTTCTTGTCTGGAGCGTCATACGAGCCGGGAGCGAGCGCTTTCGCCGTGATCCCGTTACCGCGCCAGATCGCGGCCACTCGAAGAAGATCGGTATCGAACGCCGCCCAGAGCCCGTCGCCGAGATTGAGCACGAGCGCCCGAGGCGTGAGGTTGATCGCCGGCAGTCCACCTCCGGCGTGCCCCGCATCCAGGACCGACGAGAAGAACGGAAAATCCGATTCGACCCAAGGCACCGCGGGCGCGGCCGGCGGCCGGGCGGCCTGCTGCCGCGCCGAGCCGGACGTCACGAAGCACAGCGCGGCGACCAGCGCGAGAGCCGTTCGGTGGGGGCGCATGGAGTGAGTTTACGTTGTTCGAGCGCCTTTCACTGTCACGCTGCATTCGTGTCCACGGCGCCTGCGGCGGGCTGCGGCCTTCGGCCGCAAAACGACACGACTTGTCCGCCGTAGCTGCAGCGAAGGCGGAAGCGCCAGCGCGCCGCAGGCGCCGTGGACATGAGTGCAGCGTGACAGCCGTGATCACGATGGCAGTGTGACAGCGAACACTGCCCCGCAGCGACTCACAGTCCGGCCACGCGGAACCGGGCTCCCCTCACCTTGTAGCGCTTGTTCAGCACGATCGCCAGGGCGGTCATGCGCTCGATCAGGCGGGCGGACTGCAGGCCGCCGGCGTCGAGGAGGCGGAGCGAGGGGATGCGGGCGAGCAGATCGATCGTCTCGGCGCACACCTCCGGGGTGTCGGCACACACGAACTCGTCGCAGTCGAGCGGCGTCTCGAGCTTGCTCAGCGCGGACGCCGGGATCGTCTTGAAGGCCGCCGCGAGGCGCACCTCAGCCCGGAGGTGAGCACGCACCAGCTCGGCCGCGGAGCCCTCCGCCACGTCGGCGATGGCGGGAACGCCGCGGTCGAACGTGAGCGGAACCGTCAAATCGATCACCAGGGCACCGGGCCGCAGCCGCGTCCGGTAGGCGTCGAGCAGATCGGCCACGCCCGCGAACGGCACCGCCAGAAAGACCACCTCGCATTCGTCCGCGATCCGATCGTTGGTCGCAGCCTCGAGCGGCAGCGAGCCGCCGAGCGCGTCGACGGTCCCCTGCGCCCGCTCGATCTGGCGTGAACCGACCAGCACCGGCACGCCGGCCGACGCCAGCCGCGCCGCAAGCCCTCGCCCTTCGTGGCCGGTTCCGCCGATAATGCCTGTCTGCATTCTGGAGGCAGTATATGACCGAGATCCCGGAAGCCTATCTCGACCTGTTCCGCAAGCCGGCGTTTGCTCATCTCGTCACCCTGATGCCCGACGGCAGCCCGCAGGTGACGCCCGTCTGGGTCGATCTCGACGGCAACACCGTCGTCGTCAACACCGCAAAAGGGCGGCTGAAGGACCGGAACATGAAGCGCGATCCCCGGGTCGCGATCGAGGTCAGCGACCCCGCCAACCCCTATCGCTACATCCAGGTGCGCGGCCGCGTGTCCGACATCACCGAGAACGGCGGCGACGCCCACATCGACAAGATGGCCAAGAAATATCTCGACAAGGACACGTATCCGTTCCGCCAGCCCGGCGAAGTGCGGGTGATCTACCGCATCACGCCCGAACAAGTGCAGGGCTGGGGGAGTTAGGAGGGCGCTGGAAACCGGGCGAGTCAAGGGAGAAGGCAGAAGGGAAAGGGAGAACTCAGCGGACCGCGGGCTGCGCCCTGCGGTTCGCGGCCTGCGGATCGTGGATTTCCGCGTATGCGTGCGGTAAGAAGGCGACGCCGAGCAGGGCGCGGGTGGCGACGAAGGTCAGGTGCGCGGCGAGACTGAAGGCGAGCAGCGTCGGAGCGTCGGCATAGGCGCCGAAGAAGAACACCCACGCCGCCTGCGTCGTCCCGAGGCGCGCCACGGTGATCGGCAGCGCGGCGATCATGAAGACCACGGGCAGGAACGCCACCAGGGCCAGGAACGGGAGCGACAGTCCGAACGCCCGCGCGGCAGCGTAGTGCAGGCACAGCGAAACGAAGAACATCGGGGCGCGCAGCAGCACGATCTCGACGTACCGCCGTGCCGGCGCGAGCCGGAAGGTTCGCAGCAACGCCCAGCCGCGCGGCGCGAGCACCAGCCTCGCAACCTGGGCGGCGAGACGCGCCGGGCGCGCGGAGT
Source organism: uncultured Acidobacteriota bacterium (assembly GCA_963717745.1). Lineage (GTDB taxonomy): Bacteria > Acidobacteriota > Vicinamibacteria > Vicinamibacterales > 2-12-FULL-66-21 > JACCXG01. The sequence goes on along the minus strand of CAVQXJ010000024.1, from coordinate 168,451 downwards.
CGAGGGGCGGACTCGCCGGCGTCAGCCGCGAGTAGGTGAACACCGCGAGCCAGACCGCGGCCACCAGCGGTGGTCCCCACAACAGCTCGCGCGCGACCTCGCTGCGAATCTGCAGAATGCCGATCGTCGCCCAGGCCACGAGGTGCAGGTATTCGCTCAGCACCAGGAACAGCACGGTGCTGCCCAACTGCAGGAACGGAGAGTGCAGCCGCCGCGACAGGTGCAGCGCCAGCGTGCCGCGGCCCGCGTTGGTGTTGAAGAATCCCAACACGTACGAGGCGGCGCGCGCCGGCAGCAGATCCACGTAGCGCACCGGCGCATGGAACCATCGGATCGCGACGGTCAGCACCAGCGTGTCCCAGAAGAAATAGAACAGGGTGTTCGGGATCATCGCGGCAAAGAAGATCGTGTAGTCCGCGCGCTGCAGCGCGGCGAGCAGCCGGGCCATCGGAATGCGCCGGAACAGCAAGTAGAAGATCGCCGCGGTGGCGACGATCGCGATGACGCGGTGCAGCCGCTTCACCGGAACATGTCCTCCTCGGAACGGCGGACGAGCGAACGCGCGCCGCTCCCTTCGACGCTCGCGGCGCCCAGCCCGGTACCGGCGACGATCGCGACCGGGACGCGATCGGTCTTCCCCATCACCAGCTCCGCGGCGCCGGCCAGCTCGTCGGCGACGGCGATCGCCGAGCTCACGAGCGGCCGGCCGTAGGTGTCGACACCGCCGCGATAGTCGGTGATCGGCACCAGCCCGGCGACCCCGATCGCCACGTTCGTCTGCCCCTCTCGCCAGGGACGCCCGAAGGTGTCGGAGATGACGACGCCGAGCGGCACGTCGAAGGCGTGACGCAGGCCGTGGCACAGCCGGCGGGCCGAGGCATCCGGGTCGGCCGGCAGCAGTGCCGCCCAGCCCGGCCGCACGTTGGAGGTGTCCACGCCGGCGTTGGCGCACACCAGTCCGTGCCGCGTTTCACCGATGATCACGCCGCGCTCTTTCCGGACCAGACGCACCGACTCGCGCAAGACCAGTTCGATGACGCGTGGATCCTTCTGCCATTCGCGCGCCCACTCGGCGGCCGGTGGGGACGGGGACACCGTGTCGAGCGCGACCAGCGCCCCTTCCGCCTTCGACACGACCTTCTGCGTGATCACGACCACATCGCCCGCGGCCACGGGCTGGTTGGCGCTTCGGATCGCGCCGGCGATCGCCGCCACCAGATCGTCGCCGGGCTCGATGTCCGGGATCCCCTCGATCGGGACGACACGGAAACCACCGCTCGGGCGGAGTGCCAACGCTCCCGACTCCTCCGTCTACCGCACCCGGCCCGGCGCCCGGTAACCCTTGCTCGCGTCGTCGAGCACCAGCACCCAGTCGAGCATCTCGCCGCGGTCGGGCGGCGTGAAGTCCCGCTCGGCGTTCGCGAAGGTGCCGATGGACGTCGCCTCGCCGGTGCGTGGATTGAACCACCACGCCGTGACCTTCGCCCCTGTGATCGCGGTCATGCGCACCCGGAAGGTCCGCCCGATCGGCGCGTACACCATCGCGTAGGTGCCCTCGGCATCGCGCGTCGACACGAACGCGTAGCGGCCCGCCCCCGGGACCCGCGTCGGCACGGGGTCGGCGACGATAAGGTCGGGATCGGGGATGCGGGTGAGGAACGGGCGGGACTCGAGCAGCGCCCGGCCGTACTGCGCCTGCGCGGCGCCCGGTTGATCGATCGCCTCATCCCAGGCCATCAGCGGGTGGTTGACCGTAGGCCTCGATCGGCTGGGTGGGATCGTTGTTGCGGAGCGGCACATGGCCGTAGGCGTTCGGCACCGTGAGGCCGTCGAGCTCCGCCAGCGCGACCGCCTGGATCACGGTGAAGCGTTTCGAGGCCCGGTTTTTCAAATAGCGTTCCGCGTCTTCACGATTCAGACGGTGGAACAGCTCCCAGGCGGTGTCGCCGAGCCAGAAGAACGGCTGCTTGTCGGCGGTGACCAGAAACCGCTTGTTCCCGGAGACCTGCAGCCGCGGCAGCGGCGCCGCGGACGCGCCGAGCGCCCAAGCGGCTAGCAGCGCGACGATCGACCAGAGGTGGCGGCGGCGACCGACCGGCAGCATCGGCGGAGTATGGCATACGGAGACACACGTCAGCGCGAAGCGCTGTCACCTCCGATGCGATGCATCTCCCCCAGGTCCGGATCGCTCCCGGTCAGCCACCCCTTCACCATCTCGAACAGCACCACCGGCTGCGGCTTGGTGACCTCGAGGAACACGGCGGCGTGAATGTCGACGCCGATCAGCACCATGCGCGGGTCGTCCGCCGTTCCGTGCCGCGAATCTCCCTCCTCTGGGAACCAGATCTTCCAATCCGGAGCGTACAGCTCATGAATCTTCTGGCGATCGCGGCTGATCCTGGCCACGCCGGAGACGGAAATCCATTCACGGGTCCGGTCTTTGTAGTACGCGAGGTTGACGTGGGGATCGCCCGCTAGATCGCGGAGCTTCGCGGTGTCCTCGCAACTGACGAACCACAGATCGGCGCCGGCGGCTCGCTTCTGACTGGCCATGGCCCGGGACTCCAGGTGCCCATCCGAGCGTCGGGTGGTCATCATCGCGATCTCGATATCACTGACCATCTCGTAAAACTTCTCGAGCTCTGTTGACATGCGTGCGGTCTCCTCCAGTAGCCGGGTGCGCCCGGACAGCCTTTCCTATTCAGAATGCGGGCCGTCACGTCGCACCCGCTGAGCTCGCGACACTTCAGCTACTGTAGGGCCCCATGCTGATCATCCTGTCGGGCCTTCCCGGGACGGGTAAGACCACCATTGCGCGTGAGCTGGCGCGCCGCCTTCCCGCCGTGCACCTGCGGATCGACTCCGTCGAGCAGGCGCTGCACGATGCCGGCGTCCTGAGAGGTTCGATCGACGACGCGGGCTATCGCGTTGGATACGGAGTGGCCGAGGACAACCTCAGAATCGGCCTGACCGTGGTCGCGGACTCGGTCAACCCGCTGCCGATCACGAGGGTGGCCTGGCGCGACGCCGCCCGCCGCGCCGGTACCCGCTTCGTCGACGTCGAGATCGTCTGCACCGATTCAGCGGAGCACCGCCGGCGGGTCGAGCAGCGGGTCGCGGACATCACCGGCCACCGGCTGCCGACGTGGCCCGAAGTCGTCGTCCGGGAGTACGCGCGATGGGATGCCGAGCGGATCGTCATCGACACGGCGACGACCGAGGTCGACGCGGCGGTTGCCACAGTTTCTTCACACCTCCAGCGCACGGGTGCCATACCTGGTTCGTTCTAAGAGGTATGAAGAAAGTGGCATTCGTGGCCCTGGTGCTCGCCGCGGTGAGCGGCGGGTTTTACTTCTACAAGGTTCGCAGCGCCGCCCCTGAGCCGGTCGTCACCACCCAGCCTTTCAGCCGCGGCGACATCATCGATGCGGTCAGCGCAACCGGCACCCTCGAAGCGGTCGAGACCGTCGAGGTCGGCACCCAGGTGTCGGGCGTGGTGCGGGAGCTCAACGCCGACTTCAATTCGATTGTCCGGAAGGGCCAGGTCATCGCGCGGCTCGACCCCCAGCTCATTCAGACGCAGATCGAACAGCAGGCAGCCAACGTGCTCCGCGCCGAGGCCGACCTCGAGCGGTTGAAGGTGGCCCTGGCAGACGCGCGGCAGAAGCTCGATCGCGCGCAACAGCTCACCGAGAAGAACCTGATTCCTCGGACCGAGCTGGAGACCGCGCAGGTGAACGTGCAATCAGCGGAGGCGCAAATCAAGTCGTCCGAGGCCAGCCTGTCGCAGGCGCGCGCGCAGCTCAGCAACCAGCGGGTCAGCCTCGGCTACACCACCATCAGGGCGCCGATCGACGGCATCGTGATCTCGCGCAACGTCGACGCCGGCCAGACGGTCGCCTCGAGCATGAACGCGCCGACCCTGTTCGTGCTGGCCGCCGATCTCACGAAGATGCAGGTGGTGGCGGCCATCGACGAATCAGACGTGGGCCGGATGCGTCCCGGCCAGCACGTGACGTTCCACGTCGACGCCTACCCGAACGATCGATTCACCGGCACGGTGTCGCAGATCCGGCTGCAGCCGGCGGTGGTGCAGAACGTCGTCACCTACTCGACGGTGATCGCGGTGCCCAACCCTGAGCTGAAGCTGAAGCCGGGCATGACCGCCAACGTCACCGTCGAGGTGATTCGGCGCGACAACGTGCTGAGGGTCGCGAACGCGGCGACGCGCTTCCGCCCGACCGAGGAGATGTTCGCGGTGCTGAATCAGGCGATCCCGGCCGACCTGCAGCGGACCCGCGGCACCGGCGCCCGCGGGGTGCGCCCGGGCAACCCGGCAGCGCAGGCCGGCAGCGCACCTGGCGCCCAGGGCGCGACCGCGACGACAAGGTCCACGCAGCCGTCGAGGACCCTGACCTCCGGCGCGACCACGATCGATGCGCTGTTCGCACCGGTCCCCACCGCCGAAACTCGCGGCGCGGTCTGGCAGTACGGCACCGACCACCAGCTGAAGATGATCAGGCTGCGGCTCGGCGCGACCGACGGAACCTTCACTGAAGTGCTGAACGAGGCCGACGTCCCCGCCGATGCCGTGATGGTCACCGCGATGAAGACCGGCCTGGAGCCGAAGAGCAACGCCACCGCGGGGTCATCGTCTCAGACCAGCAATCCGCTCCTGGGCGGCGGGCAACGTGGGGCGCCGGCGGGACGTGGAGGGCGGTAGGGACAACGGGCCGCTTGGACTGACGACCGGGGCTATTCGCAAGGCTCGCGATCACAGGAGGGCCAGGAGTTCAGGAGAAAGACCATTTGGGTTTTCCTCCTGATCTCCTGGCCCTCCTGTTAAGTTCACCGGCCCTCGAATCACCCATCCGCGTCTGAAAGCACCCCGACGCCGCGAGCACCCCCCCAGCGTTTGACGCGGCTCACTTATCAGGGATCGCCGACGGCGCCCGCAGCGTAACCCCCTTGCGCTTGGAGCTGATTCCGAACCGCTTGTCCGGCTTGACCCCGTCGGGCAGCGTGTAGGTGACGAGGTACTGCGCGAGGAGATCATCGGCCACCTGCAGCAAGGCTTTCGGAAACGCCCCGGTGCTGGGCACTTCGATGCGCCGGCCGCCCGACTGCTTCGGGCCGTCGCCGAGGATCTGCTCGCGTCCGCTCTGCTCGGACATCGCGCCCGGGCCGGCGGCGTCGCTGCCGCCGCCGCCGGCGAGGGTCACCGCGCTCATCGTGACGCCGCTCTGCCGTACCTTGTCCAACACCGCGCGCGGATCGACTCCGGACTGCCCACCCGAAATCGCCAGGACCACGAGCACCGGACGGTCCACCCTGGCCGTGGTGAGCTCGCTCGCGACTTCGAGCACCCCTTCGCCGACGTTCGAGTCGGGCCGCGGATTGAGCGTCAGCTTGTTCAGCGCCGCGACCAGCGCGTCCGGCGCGGTGGTGTAATCAGCGACCGTCGTGTTTCGCAGCCCGATGGTGACCAGGCGGATCTCCGCAACGTCGATCACCTGCTTCATGAACCCGAACATCGCCTGACGCACCGCAGCGTCGGCGATCAACCGCTCTTCGACGGCCAGCGTGAGCCGCATCTTCGCCGCGGCGGGCGCCGCCTTGACGACCTCGCGCTCCTTTCCTCCCTCCTTGACCACGAGCTCGGCCGGGGTCAGGTCCTTGATGGCGACACCCTTGCCGTCGACTATGGTGACGTAAACGGTCCGCTCGGCGGCGTCGGCGAACGCGAAAGGGGCAAGCAGGCTGGCAGCGAGAATCGTGGCTCTGAACGTCATGGCATGGGGCTCCTGCTGATAGTGATCGCGGCCGAAGGGTGTGGCACATTCTCGGCCAATTTGCCTCCTCCAGACAACCCGCGGCGGCGTAGTAGCATTCCTGCATGCTGACCCGCTCTACCCACCGCATCCCGAGCTCGTGGTTTCCGCGTTCTGGCGGACGTTCGATTTTCCTGGTCTTCATCGGCGCGGCGGTGACGGCTGGCACCTCGATCGTCTGGGCCCAGCGCGGCCCCGCGCCCGATCCGCTGGTGCGCGAGAACGTCACCGTCAAGCTCGCGGACCACACCTACGTCATTCCCGACGCCAACGTCTCGCTGGTCCCGAACGTCGGCATCGTCGTCGGCTCGCGTGCAACGCTGGTGATCGATCCGGGCCTGGGTCGCCGCAACGGCGAGACGGTGCTGAAGGAGGTCGCGAAGGTCAGCAAGAACGCGGACGTCTTCATCGCGTCGACGCACTTCCACCCGGAGCATACGACCGGCTACCTGGCGTTTCCACCGTCAGCGAAATACGTCAACTCCACCACTCAGGAGGCGGAGTTCGAAGAAACCGGCATGCAGATGGTGAAGACGTTCTCGGGCCGCTCTCCGCTGACCGCCGAGCTCCTGAAGGATGCCACGAGACGACGGGCCGACGTCACGTTCGATCGAAGCCATGTTCTCGATCTCGGCGGCGTGCGGGTGCGCTTCCTGGTGGTGGGGCCGACTCACACCCGCGGCGACACCGGGTTCTTCGTCGAGGGGGACAACGTGCTGTTCGCGGGCGACGTCGTGATGAACGAGTCGTTCCTGTCGGCTGGCGCGGCGTCGAGCATCAAGGCGTGGCTCTCCGCGTTCGACGCATTCGCGGCGCTGAAGCCCCGCTCGGTGGTGCCGGCGCACGGCGCGGTCGGACCGGGAACCCTGGTCGCTGCAAATCGCACCTGGGTCCAGCAAGTCCAAGACAAGGCGCTCGCGCTGAAGGCGCAAGGCAAGTCAATCGACGAAACCGCCACCGCGATCCAGACCGAGCTCCAGGCCCAGCACCCCGAGTGGCCCCGCGCCAACGGCCTGGCAGCGCTGGCGCGTTCGGCGTATGACGGGCGGTGACCCCCAGAATTCGCGAGAACCGGGTGCTTGGACTGGCGATCGGGGGCAATACGAAACCCCGGAATTACAGGAGGGCCAGGAGTTCAGGAGAACAACCAATAGTCTTTTTTGGTCCTCCTGACCTCCTGTGATCGCGAGCGTTGCGCGTTGCCACGGCCGCCGCTCCCAGCGCCCCGTTGACTCGCGGCATCCGCGTGGTCTCAGCGACAAACCGGGATATTCGGTGGCCAGTGAGCTCTAACAGGAGGTCAGGAGGACCGGAAAAACAATTGGGTTTTCTCCTGATCTCCTGGCCCTCCTGTTAAAGCTCACCGGCCGCCGGACCACCCATCCGCGTCTGAAAGCACCCCGCCGCGAGTCAATGTGAACCGTTGCCCGCCCGCGCGGTCACGAACCGCTGAAAACGCGCCGAAGGGATCACCACCGCGCCCGCCGCGTTTTTCCGCACGATCACCGCCGCCGCGTCGTCGCGGGCGTCGAGCAGCGCGAGTCCGCGATCGACTCCGAGCACGCTGATCGCGGTGTCGAGACCGTCGGCGGCGAGGCCGTGCGTGGCGACGACGGTGACGGTGAGATCGTCGGTCAGTCCCATGCCGGTCACCGGATCAACGATGTGGGAGTAGCGGCGCCCGCCGGCGTCGAGGTGCTGTTCGGCGGGTCCGGCGGTGGAGACAGCGGCATTCGTCAGCTCGAGAGTCGCGGGAACGCCGGACGCGCCCTCCGGCAGGTCGTGCAGCGCGATGCGCCAGCCGCGCGCACCGGGGGGCGCATCGCTGAACGCGAGGTCGCCGCTGACCGCGACCATCGCCGACCGAACCCCCAGGCCGCGGATCGTGGCGAGCGCTTCGCTGGCGGTATAGCCCTTGGCAATCCCGCCGACGTCCAGCGCCATCCCCTCCTGATCGAGCGTGACCATGCGCCGGCTCGCATCCAGGTGCAGCTTGCGATACCCGCCGCGCGCGGCGGCCTCGGCGAGCGCGGACGCCGCCGGCAGCGTGTGGGTGTTCCGCGCCTGCGCGCCACAGCCGGATGACTGGTCCCTGAGTGACGTCGAACGCGCCGCCCGACGCTTCGGCGATCTCCTGCGCCGCCGACAACACCGCGAAGAGGTCGCGGCTGATCGGCGCCGCCGTGCGGACGGCGGTTGACGTCAGGCGATTGAGCTCACTATCGGTCTTGTAGTCGGAAAGGATGGCGTCGAGGCCGCCGATGCGATCGAAACCGGCACGAAACGCGCGACGGGCGGCGGCGGCGTCCGGCGTGTAGACCGTGATCTTGACCAGCGTGCCCATATGGGGCTCGACGGCTTCGAAGCGGTGCAGAGGCGGGGACTTCGCCTTGAGTTTCCAGTCGCCAGTTTCCAGTCCTGTCGCCCGAGCCGCCACCAGCGTCACGAGAACGATGACCACCCGGAACATGGGATTTTAGCTGATTGCTGGAAACTGACTACTGGAAACTGGGAACTGAAAACTGACAACCGTCAGAACGGATCGACTTCGACCCCGTTGTTCCACGCGCGATACATGTCCACCGCGGTCGGCAGCGTGGCGGGGCGCACCAGCCGGAATCCCAGCCACTGCGCATCGGTCATGTACCAGATGCTCTTCGGCAGCTGCGGGTCCTGACGCTTCCACGATTCATCCGACTTGACCCGCGCCGTGCAGGTCACCGCCGCCTCGTCGTCGTTCCACGAGCCGCCACGGACGGCGTGCGGATAGGAGTTCTTCGACTCGACGGTCGGATTCTGCTGCGCCGCGGCGGGATAGGGCGCGTATTGATCGAGCGTCCACTCCATCACGTTGCCGAGCATGTCGAAAAGGCCCCACGCATTCGGCTTTTTCGTGCCGATGGTGTGATACGTGCCGCTGGTGAAGCTGCCCTGCGGTGAATTCTTCTTGAACCACGCGACGTCGGCGAGCTGCGCCGCGGGGAGCGGCGTCTCTGCACCGGCGCGGCAGGCATACTCCCACTCCGCTTCGGTCGGCAGCCGGTAGAACTCGCCGGTCTTCGCGCTCAGCCACTGCGCGAACTTGCTGGCGGCGTGCTGGGTCATGCTGATCGCCGGGAACCCGTTGTTGCCGCGGCCGAAGCTCATCTCGAGATGCGGCGCGGTCGGGCGGCTCAGCGCGTCGACGAGCGCGTCCGGATGTTCCTTCTCCCTGGCCTGGTCGTTGAACATGAACATCAGGTACGCGTCCCACGTGACCTCGTGGGTCTGCATCCAGAACGCGTCGAGCCGGACCTTGTGCGGCGGCTGTTCGTCCGGCTTCGCGCCAGCCGCGGCCGATCCCATCACGAACTCCCCAGCGGGGATCGGCGCCATGCCGTAACTGAAGGTGGTGTTCGGGATGGTGACCTTGTAGGCGGCGGGCGTCGCCGCGGCGGTCTTCTTCCCCTGCTCTTCGATGCGCGCCCGGATGCGTTCGACGGCGGCGAGCTCCTTCGGGTCCGGAGACTTCGCCGCCTGCGAGCTGAAGAGCGGGACGGCCTGCGCCACGGCGGCGACCGCGAGAGCAACGACAGCGGCGGCGCGGAGCGTCATCCGATCAGACTGCGGTGCGGCCCGGAAGCGCCAGGCCCGGCACCTCGTGCTTGGCCTTCATGTCGATCGGCGGCTTCGGCACCAGGCTGACCTGCGAGTTCAGCGCCTGATCCCACGTCAGCTGCTGGCCCGAGTAGGCGGCGTTGCGGCCCATGATCGCGAGCAGCGTGCTGGTCGCGAGGTTGAGATCGTCGTTCTTCGGCTTGCCGGATCGGATCGAGGCGAACAGCACGTCGTGCTCGCGCTGATACATGTCGTAGGCCTCGCCCTCGAACTGCCATTTGACCTTGCCGTCCGGCGTCTCGATGCGCGGCTGCCCGACGCCGAGCACCAGCGTCCCCTCGGTCCCCATCACGTAGTCGTGGGTGGCGTTGAAGCACCCGGTCGACTGGCGATTGGCCAGGAACACCCGGTAGCCGTTCGGGAACAGGTAGTTCACTTCGAAGTGATCGTAGATGTTGCCGCCGTTGGCGGGCACCGCGCGGCCGCCGACCGCCACCGCGCTCATCGGCGGCTGGTCCTTCATGATCCACATGATCTTGTCGGCGTTGTGCACGGCCTGCTCGACCAGGCTGTCGCCGCACAGCCAGGTGAAGTTGTACCAATTGCGGATCTGCCACTCGATGTCGCCCATGCCGGCCGGCCGCTCGCTCTCGGGCGGCATCGGCTTCACCGGATTGGTGTAGTAGGTCGAGTAGTGCGCGACCAGCCGTCCGATCTCGCCGTTGTGAACGCGCTGAACGGCCTCCTGGATCATGTTGTTGTAGCGCCAGCAGAACCCGGCCACCAGCGCCAGGTTCTTCGACTGCGCCAGCTTCTGTGCCGCGATGACCTCGCGCACGCCGGGCGAATCGGTCGCGCAGGGCTTCTCGCAGAAGACGTGCTTGCCGGCATTCACCGCCGCGGTCAGATGCTGCGGCCGGAACCCGGGAGGCGTCGCGAGAAGGACGACGTCGACGCCGCTGTTGATGACCTGATCGTAGGCTTCGAGCCCGAAGAAGGCGCGGTCGATCTTCACCCGCGATCCGAACCGCTCGCTGCCCTTCAGCCGGGACGCGGCCCGCTCGACGATCGCCTCATCTATATCCGCGACCGCCGTCAGCTCGGCGCCAGGGTCGGCGCTCAAAGCCTGCGCGGCGGCGCCGCTGCCGCGGCCACCTGCGCCGACCAGGCCGACTTTGATGGCGTTGGTGACGGTCTGGCCGGAAATGATCGCCGGGAATCCGGCGGCGAGCACGGTGGCGCCGGTCTTCTTGATGAACTCGCGCCGTTCGATGCCGTCGGTCGGGGTGCGAGGAGTAGAAGGCATCTGAGGATGATAACAAAAGGGGCTCACGGAGGGGACGGGAGGTACCGGATCTCAAAAACGGAGCAACGGAGATAACGAAGGAAACGGAAAAGAAATATTGGTTTTCTTCGTTTTCTCCGTTGGCTCCGTTGCTCCGTTTTTGAGATCCGTTACCTCTGTCCCCTCCACGTGCGCTCCAGAGCTAGAATGGGCCCGATGCGGATCCAGCCCAGACGACTCTTCACGGCACTGTTGGCGACGCTGCTGCTCGTTGGCGCCGGCACCCCGGCCCTTCCCCAGACCCCCACACCGGCGGCCGGCGAGGCGCTGTTCGACGGGAAGACGCTCGCCAACTGGCAGCCATCCAAGTTCTACGGTCAGGGCACGGTCGCGATCGAGGACGGCGCGATCATCCTCGGCTCCGGGAAGGACCTGACCGGCGTCACCTGGAGCGGACCGGCGCTACCCACCACCAACTACGAGTTGACGCTCCAGGCACGGCGGCTCGAGGGGCGCGACTTCTTCGCCGGGATCACCTTTCCGGTGGGCGACTCGTTCTGCTCGCTGATCCTCGGCGGGTGGGGCGGCTCGATCGTCGGGCTCTCGAGCATCAACGGGATCGATGCGTCCGAGAACAGCACCTCGCAATCAATCGAGTTCGAGCCGCAGCGGTGGTACTCCGTCCGCATCCGGGTCACCCCGGCGAAGATCGAAACCTGGCTGGACGGCAAGCAGATCGTCGATCAGGAGCTGAAGGGGAACCCGGTCGCCGTTCGCCTCGAGGTCGAGCCGTCGCAGCCGCTCGGCGTCGCCTCGTGGCGCACCAAGTCGGCGGTCCGAGATATTCGTCTCAAGAAGCTCTGAGGCGGGCCTGCCCTGAGCGACTCGTCCGCCGTAGCGCGCAGCGCGGAGGTGGAAGCGAGTCGAAGGGCCTGCCCTGAGCGGGCGAAAGCGAGTCGAAGGGTCAGCGGGCGATATAGCCGCTCCGCGCCCGGACCGAGAGTCCCTTCTTCGTCGTCTTCACTTCGAGCCGATGCCAGCCGGGCGTGGTCGAGGCGTCGATGGCGAGAAAATACTGCTGCCGCATCTCGGCGAGCAGCGTCGCGATCGCCGTCTCCAACTGTTCGGGCGTCGCGGCCCCCACCTGTTCGCCGCCGGTCGAGCGCGCGAGATTCTCCAGCCCCGAATTGCCGCCGCCGAACCACCGACGCTTGGGCGCCACCGCGACCACATAGACGGGCACGTCGACCGAGCTGGCGAGGCTCGATACGTCCTCCGGCGTGCGCGCGCTGCTGGTATCGAGGCCGTCGGTGATCACCACCACCCCGCGGCGCGGGGCCTGCTGCTCGGACAACCGCTTCGCCGTCTCGCCGACCGCGTCATACAGCGAGGTCTGGCCCCACATCACGGCCTTCGCCAGAGCCGCCTGAATGACCTGGTCGTCGTTCGTGAACGGCGTCTCCTGGCGCAGGTTCTTGTCGAAGGTGAAGAGCGCCGCCTCGTCTCCGGCGCCAAGCCCCTTGAGCACCGCCTCGGCCACCAGGCTGGCCTGCTTCTGGTTGGCGTCGCGCATGCTGCTGCTGGTATCGAGCAGCAGCGCGATCGAGATCGGGGCCTGATCGGTCGATCGGAAGTCGACAATCGTGCGCGGCACGCCGTCCTCGAACACCTGGAAATCCTCGCGGGTCAGATCGCGGACGAGCCGCTTGCCGGAATCACGGACGACCGCGGCGACCGGCACGATGGCGACGCCGGCTTTGAACTTGGGCGGGGGGTCCTGGGCCTGCGCCGCCACCAGCGTGCCTGCCAGCGCGAACGTGAGAAAAGGGAGCTTGAGTCACTAATCTATTGTGACGCGTTCGGGGGGGCCGGAGGTACCGGATCTCAAAAACGGAGCAACGGAGATAACGAAGGCAACGGAAAAGAAAATATTTGTTTTCTTCGTTTTCTCCGTTGCCTCCGTTGCTCCGTGTTTGAGATCCGGTACCTCCGGCCCCTCCGACACCGCGTCAAAGGAGATCTCCCCTAATGGAAGTGCTAGTACGCGACGCCTGTCTGGACGATGCGGCGGCGATCGTCGACCTCATGAATCCGATCATTGCCGCTGGGCTCTATACGGCGTTCGACACGCCCTTCACGGTCGAAGCCGAAGAAGCCTATCTCAGGGGGTTCCCACCGCGAGGGGTCTTCCACGTGGCGGTGGATCGCACCGACGGCCGGGTGCTCGGGTTTCAGAGCATGGAACCGTTCGCGACGTTCACCCATGCGTTCGACCATGTGGGGACGATCGGCACCTATGTGGACCTGACCTGTCGCCGGCGGGGAATTGCGACCGCGCTCTTCCGCGCGACCTTCGAGACGGCGCGCGGCAAGGGCTACGAAAAGATCTTCGCGTTCGTCCGCGCCGACAATCCTGCCGCGCTCGCGACCTATCTCGCTCACGGCTTCACCGCCATCGGGACGGCGCGCCGGCACGCGAAGATCGCTGGCGCCTATGTCGACGAGATCATGATCGAGCGGTGGCTGTGAGTGTCGCCGTCCCTTCTGCCTTCTCCCGTGACACGCAACGGGGGCTTGAGGCCGCTAATCTGAAGCCCCCGTTTGCGCTCCTCAAGTCCGCGTTGTCAACGCCGCGCGGCAGTACTCCACGCACTTGCGCGTTTCCTTCACGGCGTCCGAGCCTTCCGGCACGGCGTACTCCAGCTCGATCGACGCCGGGAGGTTCCACTTGTTCTTTCGCACCAGCTGGAGGATGTCCTTGATCGGCGTCTCGCCGGTGCCCCACGCCAGGTTGAGGGAGCAGTGCTGCGGCGTGGTGCGATCCTTCAGATGGAAGCTGCCGATGCGATCGTGGTACTTCTCGAGGAACTGCATCGGCGTGCCGCCGACGTTTCCCGCGGCGACCCAGTGGCCGAAGTCGACGTTGGCCTTGTTGCCCTTCGAGAGCTCGAAGGCGCGATCGAAGGCGGTCATGCTGCCCTGCGCGTGGGTGTGATACGCGGCGTAGACCTTCTTCTTCATCGCGAAATCGCCCACCCGCTTGAGCTGCGCGTCGTCGGTCAACAGTTCGAGCGTGGTGTGGTTGGCCCCGAGCGCTTCGGCGACGTTGAAGACGTACTCGAACTCCTCGTCTGACATGTTGGCGCTGAGCATCTTGGTCGCGTAGATGGTCACGCCGGCGTCGTTGTACATCTTGCGCAGCTTCTTGAAGGCGTCCATCGAGACGCTGGTGCGCCAGGCCTTCACCTTCGCCGCCTGTTCCTGCTGCGCGGCCACCTGCTCGGGGCTGGCCTCGCCGCGGCCCCGTCCACCGCCGCCGCCACCGCCGCCCCGCGCAGCGCCGGGCGCCGGAACTACGCACTCGGTGCCGTTCCACGACCCGCGAGTCGCGCCGGGGGGCAGCTCCGCCGGGATCGCGCCGCGCTCGCCGCGGCCACGTCCGCCCGGCCCCTCGGCGCCTCCCGCACCACGCCCGGCTCCACCGCCGCGGCCCGCCGCCGTCGGGACGCCGGCATAGCTCTCGATCGGCCCGCCCATCAACTCGACCGCGCTGATGCCGGAGTCGAGGATGTAGCGGAGCGTCGCCTCGGCGCTCTGATCGGGCATGCTGCGGTAGCTGTAGGTGATGGTGCCGATCTGGACCCCCTCGATCTTCGAGTTGGGCTTCGACTGGGCCAGGGCGGTGAAGAAGCCACTGCCGCCGAGCACCGTCGCCGCCGGCACGCTGGCCAGGGCGAGCCGTCCGAATTCACGTCTGCTTATCATCGATCGCTCCTTGTGCATCTCCGAATCGCTCGTTGCCAGTCGCCAGTCGTCAGTCGCCAGTCGTCAGTCGTCAGTCGTCAGTCGTCAGTAGTCAGCAAGAAATACTGTCTGGAAACTGGTAACTGGTAACTGGTAACTGACTACGTCAGCGACTTCAACTCCCAGCCCTTCCTGAACACAGGTTTCACGAACCGGGTCGCGTCCCGGTTGTTCGTGAACTCCATCTTCTTCGCGTCCCACAGCAGCTTGCCTTCGACTCGCGCCGCCACCGCGCCGAGCACCATCCATTCGGTGTAGGGTCCCGCGATGCTGAAGTTGGAGCACGCGGGCTCGCCGCCTTTGCAGGCGCGCACCCAGTCGCGCTGATGTCCTGGTGACCGCGTCAGCATGCGCGGCGGCAGCTGGTACTCGGCCCAGCGCGACCCCGGAATCAACCCCACGCCCTCACCGCGTCCGCTGGTGCCGAGGTAGCCTTTGGAACCGACCAAGACGGTGTTGTACCCACTACCTTGCGGTGCGGCAGCGCCGCGCCCTCCGCCTCCGCCAGCGCGCCCGCGACCTGGCGCGCCGGCTACGGCGCGACCTCCGCCTTCGGCTCCGGCGCTAGCAGTGCCTCTGCCTCCAGATGCTCCCTCCAACTCCGGCCCGGTGCCCGAGATCTGGCGCATCTGTTCGACGGTCATGCCTGGTGGAGTGTACATGTCCCCGGTGTCGGACCAGTAGACGGTGACCGGCGGCATGTTCTCACGCGCCGCGAACTCCCACTTGATGACCGTGCCGCCGCGGGGGAAGGTGTACGGGCTGCGGCCTTCGCCCTGCTTCGTGCATTCGACGCTGATCGGGCTGCCAAGCCGCAGCGCCAGGTTGGCGGGCCCGAGCTGATGGATGCCCCAGTCGCCGATCAGGCTGCTGCCGAAATCGTAGAAGCCGCGCCAGTTGAACGGCAGGTAGAAGCCGTACTGCTGCTGGTTGTATTCCTTCCGATACGCATCGTCTCCGGAGGTGTAGGGACGGAACGCGGCGCCGCCCAGCCAGAGATCCCAGTCGAGCGTCTCGGGGATCTTTTCCGCAGCGGGCAGGGTCGGCATGCCCTGCGGCCAGCTGGCGCGCCCGCGGAACGAGTGGACCTCGGTGACGTCGCCAATCTCCCCCGCCCAGACAATCTCGGCGGCGACCCGCGTCGCCTCGTGGGAGTAGCCCTGGTTGCCCATCTGCGTCGCCACCTTGTAGCGCGCCGCGGCGTCGGTCAGCAGCCGCGCCTCCCACGGCGTGCGGGTCAGCGGCTTCTCGACGTAGACGTGCTTGCCGCGCTGCATCGCGGCCAGCGCCACGGTCGCGTGCATGTGGTCGGGAATCACCACCGTCACCGCGTCGATGCTCTTCTCCTTGTCGAGCATCTCGCGGAAGTCTTTGTACTTCGTCGCCTTGTCCCAGCGCGTGAATCCCTCGGCGCCGCGCGCCCAATCGACGTCGGCGAGCGCCACGATGTTCTCGGAGGCGAGGCCACCGAGCACGCTCATCGCCCGGCCGCCGGCGCCGACGCCGGCGATGTTCAGCTTCTCATTCGGTGACTGATAGCCGAGCGCCTTGAGCGAGGCCACGCTGCCGAACCCGCCACGCGGGATCACGCCGGCCAGGAGCGTGCCGAAGAAGAAGTGTCTGCGTGTGATGCTCATGGGGGCTCCGTCGTCAAATCCCAAATCCCAAGCTCCAAATCCCAACCACTCCCAACTCCCAAATTCCAACTGAACTCTCAACTCCCAAATTCCACCTGAACTCTCAACTCGCAACGCCCAAGCGCGCTCGCCTTTGGGCGTTGGGAGTTGGAAGTGGTTGGGATTTGGAGCTTGGAGCTTGGGATTTGATCTAATTCACCTCGTACAGCCTCAACCTCTGGATCGCCCAGTTCACAGGCGGCTCCGCGGTCCCCGTCTGCGTGATGCGGACGAACTTCGCGCGTACCGGCGCGAAGGGGATCACCGTGGACGGCCCCTTGCCCTCGCCCTCGGCGACCGGCGCGCTCCACGTCGTGCCGTCCATCGACACCTCGACCTTGAACTGGCGCGGGGAGGCGGGCGGCGGCGGCGTGAACGCCGGCGGCGCGGCGGGCGCCGGCGCAGCGCCTGCCGCGCCTTCAGGTGGAGCGGCGCCGCGGCCGCGCCCTCCCCGGCCGCCACGGCCGCCCTGGCCGGGCGACTCGAACTGGATCTCGGCGAGACGAACCGCCTCCGGCAGCTCGACCTGGAACCACATCCCGGGCTGCTGCGGCGCCGCGGTGTTCCAGGTGGTGAACGTCAAGGCGCCGGGCGCCGCCGCCGCGTTGTGGCTCGCGGACACCTTCCAGGACGGCTGCGCCAGCAGCAGTTTCGGCTGTGACGCGTCGAGCTCCTCGGGCGTCCACATCGCTTTGCGCGCGGTGGTCGCGGCCCGGACCCTCGTGACATCGGCGGCGGTGACGAACGTGCCGCGATTGCCGAAGCTGTTGCGCACATAGGAGGCGATGTTCGCGATCCACTCGTCGTTGTTCGCCCCGAGCGGCATCATCACGCCGGCCGGGTAGGTCTTGCCGTCGAGCGGCCCGGTCATGCCGTGCAGCAGCGTCTTGATCACGTAGTCGCGGTGTCCCTGCACGCGCGGCGAGTTGGCCAGCGGCGGCGCCATGATGGTGCCGGCCGGACCGCCGTCCTGCGGCGCGCCGCGACCGTCGGGACCATGACAGGTGAAGCACAGCTCCTTGTAGACCTTGTCCCCCTTGTCGATCACCGCCGCTTCGTCTGCGCTGAACGGCGGCGGACCGCCGCGCCCGCCTCCACCGCCGCGTCCCGCGTTCGCAGCCGCCGGATTGAGGATCTGGGTGCCGATCACCTGTACGCCGCGCGCCTTGTTGGCGGACTGCGCCGATTCGACGATGGCCTTGAGGTCCGGCAGGTTGAACAGCTTCGACGTGAGCATCGCCTGGATGGCGACGTCCGCGTCACGGTCGGCCGCCGCGGCCTTGTAGTCGGCCGCGAAGCTGCGATCGCCGGCTTTGTAGAGCGTCTCGCTGGCGCGAATCGCCTGCACCCGCACCTGCGGATCGGCGTCCTTCATCTGCTCGCGCACGAACGACGCGTCGAGCGCGCCCAGCCCTTCCAGCGTCCACAGCGCATGAATGCGGGCGAGCTGACTGTTCGCCCCGCGCGTCGCCGCGAGCTTCTGCAGCGCCGGCACCACCGACTTGTCCTGCTTGAGGACCAGCAGCTGCTGCGCGGTGTCGCGCCACCAGCCGTTCGGATGACCGAGGTGCGCGACCAGTTGCGCCGGGGTCTCGCCCAGCATCTTCGGCTGGGTGCGATCGCGCTCGATCCCGTCGTACGTCAACCGCCAGATCCGGCCGTGGCGATAGACCTTGTCGAGTTGATACTGCTCGATCTTCTTGCGAAGGTAGGTGCCGCGCCCCGACCACGTCGCCTGCTGGATGATGCCGCGGTACATATCCGTGATGTACATCGTCCCGTCAGGAGCGGTCGTCATGTCGACCGGGCGGAACAGCGGGTCGGTCGAGCGGATGAACTCGGACAACGGATACACGTTGCGCATCTGCGTGAGGCCGTCGGCCTTCACCGGCCGCAGCCGGCGGACGATCCGCGCCACCGTTTCACCGTAGAAGTAGTCGCCGACCATGTCCGGCGGCAGCCGGTGACCGCGGAAGACGTCGTTGCCGGCGCCGGCGGTCGAGCGGTTCAGCGAGCCGTCGGGCAGCCGGACCGACGGCAGCCCGCCCTGCATGTCGGCGATCAGCACCGGCGCCCCCCACGTGATGTTCAGGTTCTCTTCGAACTGATCGGGGACGCTGAAATTGCCATAGTGCACCGGCAGCTGGAAGTACCCGGGCATACCACTGGCGCCGCCCTGGAAGTAGACCTTGCCGTAGTTGTCCATCGCCGCGCCCCATTGGGCGTTGTTCCCGCCGGTCGGTTCCTGCCGCACCGGACCGCTCGTTCAACGAGGGCCGCGCCCGGAACGCGTTGACGGTGCTGTACAGCCAGTTGTCCATCGCGAAGAACAGGCCGGACTGCTGGTGCTCGACGTTGGCCAGGCGGCCGAACCCGGTCGCGAACAGCTCCTTCTTGTCGGCGATGCTGTCGTTGTTCGTGTCGGTGTACTTCCAGACCTCGTCGGCGTTCGACTCCATGGTCAGGACCGCATTGGCACCGAATGGGCGTGACGAAGCGCGGGAAGATCAGCTTGTCGACGAAGATGCTGTGCTTTTCATACTTGCCGTCGTTGTCGCGATCCTCGTGGACGGAAATGCGTCCAGTCGGATCGAGCTCGCCGGTCGCGTCGGCATCCTGCATGTAGCCGCGGATCTCGAGGACGAACATGCGGCCGTTGCCGTCGAAGGCGATCTGCGCGGATTCCTCGATGTCGGGATCGGTGAGGACCGGCTCCATTTTGAACCCGGGCGGCAGCCAGAACCGCTTCTGCTGCTCGGCGGGCGTCAGCGGCGTGACCGGCGCCTTCGGCGCGTAGTCGGCGGTCGCATTCGCGGGATCGTTTTCCTGCGGCCCGCCCAGGCCGCCGCGGCCTCCTCGGCCGGCGGGCTGTCCAGGCGTGCCGGGGGCGCCCGGGCCCGCGGCGCCCGTTGCCGGCTGCTGCGCCCCTGGCGCGGGGGCCGGCGCTTGCGGCGCCACCTGAGCTGTTCCAACGAGAACCGCGCCGCTCAGCGCGAGAACGGCGGCTCCGACGCGACTGGAGGCTGATTTCATAGGTATGTTTTACTCCGTGGAGCGTAATACGACGGACGTTCGTGGCGCGCTGCGTCCCGACGTGTCCGCCGACGGGCCCGGCTAAGCAGCTGGTGCTATGCGGGCAGGCGCTTCGGAGAATTCGCGAGTCGAGTTTCTGTAGGGCGGAAGCTTCACGAGCCCCCGCCGATTGCTGCCCGGTCGCCCGGTCGTGAGGTTCCTCTCCGCCCTGTCCTCAGCCGCGATGCTGCTCGGGCTCGCCGGCTGCGCGGCGACAACCGCGGTATCGCCACAACCGGCCCGCCCTATCCAACCCGCCGCTGCCCCTCCATCCGCGCCCGCGGTCGAGGCCGTCGACACCACGACGCTCGCGGGCAAGTTCATGTTCGGCTACCAGGGGTGGTTCGGGTGCCCCGATGACGGCTCGAAGCTGGCGCGCTGGGAGCACTGGTTCCGCGCCGGGCAGCCGGCGGGCGCGGCGACGCTGCGGGTCGACATGTGGCCGGATCTCGCTGAGCTGCCCCCGGGCGAGCGCTGCCCGGCGCCGCTGACGCGGCCGGACGGCCAGACGGCCGAGTTGTATTCGGCGTATCGCCGCGCGGCTGTCGACATGCACTTCCGGTGGCTTCGCGAGTACGGACTGCCGGGCGTATTCCTGCAACGCTTCACGCCAGATCTCGATCGCGACGCGACGCGCGACTTCCGCGACACGGTCGCCGGCCACGTCCGCTCGGCCGCCGAAGCGAACGGCCGCGTCTTCGCGATGATGTACGACATCTCAGGGCACCGTTCGGCGACGCTGGTCGACGACGTGAAGCGTGACTGGATGTATCTGGTCGACGTCCTCCGCATCACCGAGAGCCCGCGATATCTCCATCACGAGGGGCGTCCGCTGCTGGCGATCTGGGGCTTCGGCTTCAACGATCGCCCGGCGACGCCCCAGCAGGCGCTGGAGCTGATCGCGTTCTTCAAGGAGAACCCCGATCCCCGCTACCGCGTGACGCTCTTCGGCGGCGTGCCCGCCGGCTGGCGGACGTCGAGCCGCGATTCGCTGCCGGATCCCGGATGGGCGCAGGTCTATCGATCGTTCGATGTGATCAGCCCCTGGGCGGTCGGCCGCTTTCGCGATCACCCCGGCATCGAGCGCTTCTATCGCGAACAGGCGGGCCCCGATCTGATCGAGACCGGTGCCGCGGGGATCGAGTACATGCCGGTCGTCTTTCCCGGGTTCTCCTGGCGCAACATGAACCCGGACGCGCCCGCCAACCAGATCCCGCGCCACGGCGGCCGGTTCCTCTGGCGCCAGATCGAAGCGGCGCTCGCCGCCGGCGCCACCATGCTCTACGGCGCGATGTTCGACGAAGTAGACGAGGGCACCGCGTTCTTCAAGGTGGCGGCCACGGCGCGCGACGCGCCGCGCGAGGTTCCGACGGTGACGCTCGACATCGACGGCGTGGCGACGCCGGGTGATTGGTATCTTCGCCTCGCGCGCGAGGCGCAGCTGATGTTGGCCAGGCGGGATCGTGATTGACGCGGGTTCGCGGGTTCGCGGACCCGCCTCCGCCAAGGCTACGGCGCGGCAGGCCGGCGGACCGCGAAGCCGCAAGGTCCTACGACCTCCTCAACACACGCAACGGATCGAAACGGCCGGCCGATCGCGCCGGCAGATAGCAGGCCAGCAGGATAACGCCGGCCAGCACCAGCGGCGCGATGACCAGCGTCGCCAGATCGATCTGCGGCAGGGCCAGGTATCGGCTCGAAGTCAGGCGGATCGCGACATATCCGAGCGTGACGCCGGCGGCCGCTCCCCATCCGGCGATGACCGCTCCATCGCGAAGCACCAGCCGCACGATGTCGCGTCGCTCCGCCCCGAGCGCCATCCGGACCGCGATCTCGCCGCGGCGCTGGGCCACGGTGTACGACACGACGCCGTAGACGCCCACCGTCGCCAGGAACAGAGCGGCCAGGCCGGACGCCGCGAGGACAGCGCCGGCGATCCGCCGCGGATACATGATGTCCGTGATCAACTCGCTCATCGTCCGCGCGCGGTAGAGATCGGCATGGTCGTCCGACCGCTGCACCGCGTCCCGGAGCAGCGGGAGGAGCAGCCGCGAGTCGCCGGCGCCCCGAACCAGCACCGTGGTGGCGAAGGGGCGCCACTCCTGCGACAGCGGCAGGTAGATGAACGGCCGCGGGTCGCGTTCATGAAGAATCGGCATCACGTCCTTGACGACGCCGACGACCTCGTAGGCCTCCGGCTTCTCGTTCGTGTTCCACGTGCTGGCGAGTGCCAGCGTCCGGCCGATGGCGTCACGCCCGGGCCAGACCCGACGTGCCAGGCCTTCGCTCACGACCGCGACCTTGGGTGTGGTCCGGGTGTCGCGCGCGTCGAAATCGCGGCCGGCGACGAGTCCGATCCCGAGCGTCGAAAAATATCCGGGCGACACGGCCGCGCGCTGCGCGGGCGCTCCGTCCCGTTCCCCTGCGGCAGCCCTCTCCGCAGGAAGAGCCGACCAGTCCGGCCGTTCGGCCGGCTCATGCAGTTGCAGCCAGCCGGTGATCGCCACGTCGGTCGTGCCTGGCATCGCGCGCAGCCGCTCGAACAGCTGCTGGTAGAACCGGCGGGCCCGCTCCGCGTAGCGTGCGTCCATGTCGCGCCGCTGGTCCGGCGGCATCGTCATGTGGACGCGTTCGGCCGGGCTGGTGCGGAGCGACGCGTAGCCGACCAACACGTTCCGCGGCTGATATCCGAGATCCGCGAGCTCGGTCCGCAGCAGGTCGCGAATGTAGACGCCTGCCGTGAGCAGCAGGACCAACGAGACCGCCACCTGCGGAATCGTCATCGCGCGCCGGACCGGCGCCTTCGTGCGTACCGTCTGGAAACCGTCGCCGCCCGCCAGCCACGGCAGCACGTCGAGGCTGCCGGCCTGTCGCGCCGGCAGGACCCCGACGAGCACACCGGCTACCACAGAGACGCCGACCGTGTAGAGCAGCACCGGCCCATCGGTCCACACGTCGAGCGCGAATTGCACCGGCGTGAAGACGCGGAACACGTGGTTCAGCAGCCACGCGAGCAGCAGCCCGGCGACGCCGCCGGCCAGCGCGATCGACAGGCTCTCGACCAGCAATTGCCGGACGATGCGGCGCGGCCCCGCCCCGAGTGCGCGGCGGATGGCCAGCTCGTTGGAGCGGCCGACACCGCGCGCCAGCAGCAGACCGGCGATGTTGGCGGCGGCCACCAGCAGCACCATCGCCACGACGACCGTGAGTGCCCCGGCGAGCCGCCGTGGAATCACGGTCTCCGCCGGCCACAGCGGTGTCCGCACCGAGTTGGTCGAGAGCACGATGAGCCGCGGCTCGTACTGGGGATCGGGCCGCGGCCGCGTGAGGAACTCCTGATGGCCCTGCGCGGCGACCACCGCGCGCGCCTGCTCGACGCTCACACCCGGCCGCAGGCGCCCGATCACGACCCCGCCCCATCGCGTGGTTGGCGTGTCGCGCGACTGCGCGAACGTGATCCACGCGTGAATCGGCTTCCATGGTTCGGAGATGCCGCGGAAGCCCGCGGGCGCGACGCCGACCACCGTAAAGGGCGCGTAGGTCTGTCCGCCCAGTCCGAGATCCACCACGCGGCCGACGATCCCAGGATTCGCCTCGAAGCGGCGCGACCACAAGTCATGGCTGATCACGATCGCCCGCGCCGGGTTCGCCACATCGTCTTCAGCGCCAACGAAAGCGCGGCCGAGGGCCGGCTTCACGCCGAGCACGTCGAAGTAGTTCGACAGCACCGTGCTGACATGGACGACGTCGGTGCGTTCGTCGGCCCTGAGCGAATAACCGGTGCTCCAGTGCCCGGTGAGATCGGTGAACGTCTCGTTGTGCCTGTCCAGAAACTCGTACTGCACGCTGGAAAGCACGGTCGGCCGATCCGGCTGGCGCGGGAGACACCTGGTAGATCGAGACCAGCTCGTGCGAGGCGGGCACTGGAAGCGTCGTGAACAGCAGCGCGCGGACGATGCTGAAGATCGCGGTGTTGAGGCCAATGCCGAGCGCGAGCACCACGGTGGTGAGCGCGAGGAATCCGGGATGCTTCCGCAGCATCCGCACTGCCTGCCGTGCGTCGTGCCACATGGGCGCGTATGCTACCGCGATCCGTGGTCCGGTTCGCGGTCCGCGGGTTCGCGGTTCGTGGTCCGGGCAGAGCCGCTCTACGAGCATCTGGTGAAAAACGGCGGCGACTTTGCCAGGTTGCCGCGCCTTCAACCCAGACTCTCTCGAACGGTTCTTCCGCGGACTGCGGACTACGGACTCGCGAACCGCGGACTACGCGGACTAGCGGACTACGGCTTCTAGTATTCCGTGAACATCCGCTGAATCGCCGCGCCGTCGGCGTGCGCGGCGATCGCCAGCATCAACAGGATGCGCGCCTTGACCGGCGCGAGATCCTCCGCGGCGATCCGGTAGGACGCCTCGGCGGCGGCGCCGCCCCGGCCACGCCGTCCGGCGGCGATCCGGCCGCTCCCCGTCCGGGTGCTGGTGACGACGAACACCCCCTTGTCGACCGCGTACTGGATGCCGTCGCGCTGGGTGCCGCTCGTGGCGCCGGCGCCGGCCGACGCGATCACGATGCCCTTCGCCCCCTGATCGACCGCGGCCTTGATCAGGTCTCCGCTCGCCCCCTGGTACACCATGATCACGTCGACCCGCGGCAGCTCCTTCAGCGAGGCGACGTCGAACTCGGAGGCGGCCGTATGACGCTTCACGCCGGTCCGGTAATAGACGACCCGATCGCTGTCGACGACGCCGAGCACGCCGTAGCCGCGCGACTGGAACGTCTGCAGCCGCAGCGCGTCGGTCTTGGTCGCCTCGCGCGCGGCATTGATCTCGTCGTTGAGCACCACCAGCACGCCCTTGCCCCGCGACGCCGGTTCGGCGGCCACCCGGAACGCTTCCAGCAGGTTGGCCGCTCCTTCGTATCCGAGCGTGCTCGGGTTCCGCATCGAGCCGACCACCACCACCGGCTTGTCGGTGCGGACCGACAGATTGAGGAAGTAGGCGGTCTCCTCGAGCGTGTCGGTGCCGCTGGTCACCACCACGCCTGAGAGATCGCCGTCCTGCTTGAACACCTCGTTGATGCGGCGCGCCAGCTCCAGCCACTGCGTGACCGTGAGCTCCGAGCTGGCGACGTTGGCGAACTGCTCCGCCTCGGCGCGCACGTAGCGATCGAGCGACGGCGCCGACTTCAACAGCTCGTCGGCCGTCAGCCGGCCGCCGGTCCGGTTCGAGATGGTGCCGCCGGTGGCGATCAGCCGCACCTTGGGCCGCGCCGCCGTGTCGGCGTCACCCGCGCGAGCGTCGCTCGAACGTCCGGCGGGAACGGGCTGCGCCAGCGCCGGAGTGAGCACCGCGCCGGTGATCAGCCAGCGCGAGAACCAGCCGGACGGTGATCGCGCCGAGCTGTGATGAGAGTTGGCGGCGGAGCGAGACGGGCGGGGATGCAACGCGCGTCGAATGCAGCCAGAATTTCATCACGCTTCAGGGGCTTGCGTCATGGCTGGCCGGCGAGCTGCGAGGTGCACTGCGGGCACCGGCTGGCTTTGATCGAAATCGTCGAGGCGCAGAAGGGGCACTCCTTGGTGGTGGGAGCGGCGGCCTCGGCGCGACTGACCGAGCTCTTGATCCGGTTCACCTGCTTCACCATCACGAAGACCGCGGCGCGCACGATCAGGAAATTCACGATGTCGTTCAACAGCTGGCCGTAGGCGATGACCGGCACGCCCTTCGCCTTGGCGTCGGCGAGCGACACTGGTATCCCTTTGGCGCTGTCGAGCACGTAGAAGAGGCTCGAGAAATCGATGCGGCCGAGCGCCAGGCCGATCGGCGGCATCAGGATGCCTTCCACCAGGGTCGCGACGATCTTCCCGAACGCGGCGCCGATGATCACGCCGATCGCGAGATCCATCACGTTGCCGCGGGCGATGAAGTCACGGAATTCTTTCCACATCTCTCCTCCAAGAGCGCCACGTCATGCCGCACGTGACACCTCGCACCGGCACCTCGCAGGTCGGACGCGGCACGGAGCACCGCACGTTGCACCTTGCCCGTAGCACGTGACTATAATCCAGTGCTACCGTGCTCGACCTGTCGGAACAGTACCGTCGTCTGGTGGAGCATTCGCCGGACGGCATTCTCGTCAGCCGACACGATCACCTCGTGCTGGCGAATGCCGCCGCGCTGCGGTTGTGCGGGATGGACTCCGCGGACTGGCTGCTCGGCACCGCCACGCTCGACCTGTTCACGCCGCTGACGCGCGCCGCGGTGCGTGCCGGCCTCGACCGGGCACGGCTCGACCCGGCCGCGACGCGGGTGGAGGCGCGGATCGCCTTCACCGGCGGGCCGGAAACCGCGGTCGAGATCGACATCGCGGCGCTGGACGGCGACGAGATCCAGCTGGTGATGCGTGACATCACCGAGCGGCAGCGCGCGGAGGCGCGGCTCCGCGAGAGCGAGGAACGGCTCACGCTCGCCGTCGCCGGCGCCCGCGAGGGGGTCTGGGATCTGAATCTCGAGACCGGCCACGTCGTCTACTCGGCTCGGTGGACGCAGATGCTCGGCTACGAGGAGCACGAGATCGAGCCGCACATCAGCGCCTTCGAGCAGCTCCTCCATCCCGACGACCGCCGGCGCGCCGGCGAGTCGCACGGCAGCGTGGTGAGCGGCAACGCGACCTTCGAGGCGGAGTTCCGGCTGCGCCACAAGGACGGGCATTACGTGTACGTCCTCTCGCGCGGGTACCCGGTCAGGCGCGAGCCCGGCGGGCCGGTCGTCCGGATCGTCGGCACGCACCTCGACCTGACGGAGCGCAAACAGGCCGAAGCGGCGCTGCGCGAGAGCGAAGAGCGGCTCCGGCTCGCCTTCATCGGCGCGCAGGAGGGGGTCTGGGACTGGAATCTGGAAACCGGCGCGGTCGTGTACTCGCCGCGGTGGATCTCGATGCTGGGCTACGAGGCCAGCGAGATCGAGCCGCACGTCAGCGCCTGGGAGCGCCTGATTCATCCCGACGACGTGCGGATCGCGGTCAGCCTCAACGAGAGCGTCGAGCGTGGCGCGGACACCTACGAAGGGGAGTTCCGCCTCCGGCACAAGCACGGCCACTACGTGCACGTGTTGTCCCGGGGATTTCCGGTGAGGCGTGGCCCGGGCGGCCCGGTGGTGCGGATCGTCGGGACCCATTTCGATCTGACCGCTCGCAAAGCGGCCGAAGCCCTGGCCGAACGCCAGCGCGCCGAACAGGCGCGGACCGAGTTGCTGACCCGGCTGGTCTTCGCCCAGGAGGACGAGCGGCGGCGGATTGCCCGCGAGATGCACGACCAGTTCGGCGAACAGCTCACGGCGCTGGCGCGGCGGATCGAGGCACTGAAGGAAGCGGCGGACGGGCGCGCGGATCTGACGCCGCTGGTGGCGGCCCTCGAGGACGTCGCGCGGCAGATTGACCGGGACGTCAACCATCTCGTCTGGGAGCTGCGCCCGACCGCCCTCGACGACCTCGGCCTGCGCGCGGCGCTGGCCAATTACGTGCAGGACTGGTCGGTCCGGGTGCGGGTGCCGGCGGAACTGCACACGGTCGGCCTGCTCGACGAACGGCTGTCTTCGGAGATGGAAACGACCCTCTACCGCATCGCGCAGGAAGCCCTGACCAACGTCGCGCGGCACGCCCGCGCCTCGAACGTGGACGTGATCCTGGAACGCCGCGGCGATCAGGTGCTGCTCATCGTCGAGGACAACGGCGTCGGGTTCGATCCGTCGCGGACCGGCTCACAGCGCCGCGGCTTCGGATTGCTGGGCATGCACGAGCGGGCCGCGCTGGTCGGCGCCACGCTACAAATCGAATCCACTTCCGGTGAAGGCACCACCATACTCCTGCGGATGCCGGCCGCGCGCCCGGACCCGCCGACTGCCGACCATGCCTGAGATCACCCCGCTCCGCATCCTGCTGGCCGACGATCACGTCACGGTCCGGCATGGCCTGAAACTCCTCATCGACGGCCAGGCCGACATGACCGTGGTCGGGGAAGCGAGCGACGGCGCGGCGGCGGTGCAGCTGGCCCTCAAGTGCCGGCCCGACATCATCGTGATGGACGTGTCGATGCCCGGTATGAACGGGCTGGTCGCGACCCAGACCTTGCGAAAAATCCTGCCCGCGACCGCCATCGTCACGCTGACCCGCCACGCCGACGACGCGTATCTGCAGGAGCTGTTGCGCGCCGGCGCCTCCGGGTACGTGTTGAAACAGAGCCCGCCGACCGAGCTGCTGCAGGCGATCCGGGCCACCGGCGCCGGCGGGCAGTATGTCGACTCCAGCCTGACCGCGCGCGTCACCGCCGGTTTTCTCGGCCGCGAAGGCCGCGGCGCCAGCCGCGGCGCCGCCCCCATCACCGAGCGCGAGACCGAGGTCCTGCGGCTGATCGCCTCGGGCTACAGCAACAAGGAAATCGCCCAGCAGCTCGATCTGAGCGTGAAAACGGTGGAAGCCCACAAGGCCAACGCGATGCGCAAGCTCGATCTCACCAGCCGCATCGACATCGTCAAATACGCGATCCTCCAGGGGTGGCTGCATAACGTTTGAATCGCCCCCCGTAGGGACTTTCCCTCATCCACCGCGCTCCGTCTTCCCGATTGTGGACCGATGAACCCAGGCATACAGTCGGGCATCGCGTGTACGCCTCATCCACAAGGAGGTCGTCGATGGAGCCTTTGTCGAAAGTGTCTGGTATCTCGAGACGGACAACGACTGCTCATGATGATCGCCGTCCGGGGAAATCGGAGGCGTGTCGAGTGGAATCGACACAAGAAACGCTGCGGCTCGTTGAGATGCACCGGGTCAACCTGTTGTTGATGGGGGGCGACGACGTCGTGCAGCCGCTGGTGGAGTCGCTGGCGGCGCGGTTCCATCAGCCGGTCGGTACCTGGTCCCCCGGTGAGCGCCTGGTGCTGCCGCCGGCGGACCGCACCGGCACCATGGTGCTCAACGACGTCGGCGCGCTGGCGTTGCAGGACCAGATTCAGCTGCTCGAGTGGCTCGGCACGGCGATCGGGCGGACCCAGGTCGTGAGCACGACCCCCGCGCCGCTGCTGCCGCGGGTGGAGTCCGGCAAGTTCATCGACACGCTGTATTACCGGCTCAATACGGTCTGCGTCGACGCCACCGACTAGCGCACCCGCGCCGACACCTCGAATCGCCGGAAGTTCGAATAGCTGGCGACGCAGTCAATCTCCTCGTAATCCGCCGCCACCGTCTTGTCGCGCTGGTAGCGCTCCCGAAACACGACCGGCAGCATCAGTCCGAGCCGGTCGTCGAGCCGGTATTCCGTCTTCAACTCGACGTCGATGCGGTCCACGGTCGCGGTCAGCCGCGACTGCCAGATGCGCCCGTTCGCCGCTTCCACCAGCAGCTCCCCTTTCATGTAGATCGGGCTTCCCTCGAGGCCGCGGATCAAGGTTGGCCGCTCGCGTTCCTGGAACGCCAGCCAGACCATCACACGGCCGTCCCGGACCTCGCGTTCCTTGAGGGAGAAGCGAAAACGCGAGCGATGCCCGGCGTCGAGTGAGAGCAGCGCCAGCGTCGGCTCGTTGATGTTGCGGGTGATGCGGCCGATGTTGAATTGGGCGTTGTACGACCGCATCCGATCGCCGACGTGGGCGGCCGGCACCGTCCGCAGGATCTCGCGCACGTCGGTGCGCTCGCGCGCGGGGGCGCCGTCGATCGTCAGCACATCGCGAATCGCCATCCAGCCGCGGCCGGCAGTGGTGAAGATGAAGAAAACCTCGCCGGCCGTGGTCCGGAGCTGCGCGACCGGCTCCTGCGGATCCCGGCGCACCTCCTGGGTGTAGGTCTCGTCCGCGACGATCGCGGTCAACTCCTCCTGATAAGTGGCGACGTAGTCGGCGGCGCGCTGTTCGACCGACTTCCGCTTCTGCGCGGCGGCGAGGGTCGGCGCGACCGACGGCAGGCCTGGCGGAACCAGACTCGCCAGCAGCATGGCCATGACGCCGATCGCAGCAGCGACAACGCACTTCACCGGTGTGACAGGGTGGTTATTTTAGCAGGGCTGACGGAAAGCCCTGCGTGTCAAGGGAGAAGGCAGAAGGGAAAAGGGAGAACACGCGACCACCGAGTAATTCGTCCCAGAGGCACGAGCCGGCCCGACGCCGAGGCCGGCGGCGAAGGGACGAGTGTGAACGGCCGAGGGTTCGTACCACCGATCTGATCCGGCTCGACACATCGACGATTCGGCACGGCCGTTTCCGGCGATCGTCCTGGGCACCCCCCTTCGCGCTTCGCGCTACGGGGGGCAAGGTCCTTCGCCCTTCGCGCTTCGGAGGGCAAGCGACACCCGGGAAAGGGTCACGGCATGCTGATTCTGCTGGTCCTGCTGCTTGCGTCAGGCGCGGAGGCCCCTGTCGCGCCGCATCTGCGCGGCGCTTCGGCGCGCGAAAAGGCACTGATCGACGAGCTGCTCGCCCGTTCCGCCACCGCGCGGGGCCTGGCGGCGGAGATCGAGGCCCGCGATGTGATCGTGTACGTGCAGATGACCCGGACGCTGGCGCGCTCGCGGGCCGTAACGGGGTTCGTGACCGCCGCCGGCGGCACCCGCTACATCCGCATCACGCTCGGCGCGGTGCCGAACCGGGACGACCTCGCTGCGCTGCTGGCCCACGAGCTCCAGCACGCCACCGAGATCGCCCGCTCGCCGAACGTCAAAGACGACGCCGGAGTCCGGCGCCTGTACCGGGCGATCGGCGAGGAGCGCGGCGCCGGAAACGCGTTCGAGACCGCAGCCGCCCGGGACGTGGGCGCCCGCGTGCGCACCGAGCTCAGTCGCGCGAGGCCTGCCAGCCCCTCCGACCCGTCGTCGCTCGTCAGACCCCTTGCGGTACCGGCACCAGCCGCTTCATATAAGTGAGCGCCTGGACATTGGCGGCATCGATCTCCGCGATGCCGGCGATCCGGTGATCCCGGATGCACGGCAGGCGGTACTCGGAGACCAGGTAGCCGTCGTAGCCGGTTCGCTGCAGCTCCTCGAGGAACACCTGGTAGTTGATCGGGCCGCCGACTGAGGGAGCTGGCTGCTGGACGACCCCGCCGCCGGGCGCTTCCGCGAAGTTCCACGCGCCGAAGTGCGTCAGCAGGACATGCGGGGCACAGGCACGGACTGCCTCGCGAACGTAGTCGTCGCTCTGCCGCTCGTGGAACAGCGGCGCGTCGAGACACAGCCCGAGGTTCGGCCGATCCACTTCGCGCATCATCGCCAGCGTGTCTTCGTAGCCAGGGCGCAGCACCGGCGCGTGATTCTGGAGCGCGAGGGTGATCCCGCGTTCGCGGGCGTAGTCGGCGCATTCGCGCAGCCCGGACACCGCCCGGCGCCAGCGGCGCAGATCGGCCGGATAGAGCGACTTGTAGTAGTTGCCCTTGTCGTACGCCGCATAGAACGCGGTCTCGTCTTCGTCGTTGACGACGCCGGGCCAGGCGGCGAAGACCTTGACGATCCCCACCTCCAGATCGGCGGCGAGATCGATCGCCAGCCGCATCATCGCCAGGTTGTTCTCGCGCTCTTCCATCAGCGGGCTGGCGAAGTTCGACAGGCTCTCGATGGCGCAGAGCTCGACCCCCTCCGCCGCGGCGGCGGACTTGATCGCCTGACGGTCCTGCCGGGTGAGGTCCAGCGGGGACGCCACCGGCCGTTTGGTCTCGATCGCCAGCCCTTCGAAGCCGAGGGCGCGCGCTTTGCGAATCTGCTCCAGAATCGTGAGCGCCGGCCCGGCGTAGAACTGGCCGGCGTAAGTCACCGACAGGAACGCGAATTTCATGGCTCTCAACCTTTCTTGTATGTGGCCTTGGTGGTGACCGGCGCACCACCGCCCTGGAAGTCAGGGCGGGTGGACACGACCAGCAGAGTGCCGGAGGGGTCGAGCGACATCTTCATGCCGATCTCGACAGCATTGCCATCGAAGCTCATTCTGGTATCGACGGTCAGTGTGCCACCGTCCCATTTCGTGGCCGACAACTGATCGAGCGCATTGCCCTGAATCGTGATCGTGTTCTTGCTCTCGGAGCCGTCGAGCTTGTAGGTGCTGGTGAGCTCGCCCACCTGCGTCGTGCGCTTGATGGTGATCGTGCTGGCGTCCTGCGTGATGATCGCCTCCGTTCCGAGCCCGCCTCCCATCCCGCCGGTCGCCGCCGGATCCGGCACGAGGATCCATTTGCCGGCGAAGTTCGGCGTCTGGGCGGAGGCGCCGGTCGCTAGCAGGATGGCGGCGACGGTCATGGTCGAGCGTGCAAATCTCATCAAGAGGGCTCCGTGGGATGTCGTGAGACGCGCAGGTCCGGCGATTTTACCCGGAACGGGGGCCGCTGGGGGCCGAAGCGGGTAGGATGAGCACCCAGGACACCACAGAGCGGGGAGCATGGCGCACCGGGATTCTGAGACCGCCGGGATCACCGACCTCCTGCAGGCGCACGCCGCGGGCGACGCCGGCGCGCTGGAGCAATTGTTACCGCGCGTGTACGGCGAGCTGCGCCGCATCGCGCGGGTCCGGCTGAGGCGCGAACGCAGCGCTCATACCCTGGCCGCCACCGACCTGGTCCACGAGGCCTATCTGAAGCTCCTGCCGGTGGAGCGCGTCGACTGGCGCAGCCGCGCCCACTTCTTCGCGATCGCATCGCGGGCGATGCGCAACGTGCTGGTCGATCATGCGGTGCGCCGCGGCGCCGCCAAGCGCGGCGCCGGCGCCACCCTCCTCGCGATCGAAGACGCCGGCGCCGATATTGGCCGCGAGCAGCCGCTCGAGGATCTGATCGCGCTGAGTGAGGCGCTCGGCCGGCTCGAGCAGCTGGACGCGCGTCAGGCCCAGGTCGTCGAATGCCGCTTCTTCGGCGGGTTGAGCCTCGAAGAGACTGCCGAAGCGCTGCACACGTCCGCGGCCACGGTCAGCCGCGACTGGACGTTCGCGCGCGCCTGGCTGCACAACGAGCTCGCCACTCCGCCGCCCGCCGCCGGGCCGCCACGCTGATGAAAAACCCCCGCGTGGCAAGGGAGAAGGCAGAAGGGAAAAGGGAGAACTAATCTCGATGGATCGCGAGCGCTGGCACCAATTGCAGGACCTGTTCGCGTCCGCTCGCGCCTGCCCGCCGGACGGCCGTGCGTCGCTGCTTCGACAACGGAGCGCGGTCGATCCCGACCTGGTCGAACAGGTGCGCGCCCTGCTCGCCGCGGATGCGTCCACCGGCATCATGGACGAGCTCTCGCCGTATCTCGCCTCGGTCGCCGGCGTGCTCGACGTGCGGGTCCCGGTGCGGGTCGGCCCCTACCGCATCGTCTCGGAGATCGGGCGCGGCGGCATGGGCGCGGTCTATCTCGCGGATCGCGACGGCGACGACTTCGACCACCGCGTCGCCATCAAGCTGATCGAATCGACCGACGCCGCCGATCCGCTGCACCAGCGCTTCCTCGCCGAGCGCCGCATTCTCGCGGGACTGACCCATCCGCACATCGCCAGGCTGCTCGATGGCGGGGTCACCGGCGATGGCCGGCCCTACATCGTCATGGAGTACGTCGACGGCCTGCCCATCACCAGGTATCTGCGACACGCGGCAACTCGACATCCCCGCCCGTTTGCGGCTGTTCGTCGACGTCTGCGACGCGGTGCAGCACGCGCATCAGAGCCTGGTGATCCATCGCGACCTCAAGCCCACCAACATCCTGGTCTCGGGCGACGGCAGCGTGCACCTGCTCGACTTCGGCATCGCGAAGCTGATCGATCCAGCCGCGGCGACCCCGCATACCCGGCTCGACTCGCGGATGATGACCCCGGAGTACGCCAGTCCCGAGCAGTTGCGCGGCGACACGCTCGGTACCAGCAGCGA
The DNA here is from genome assembly GCA_963717745.1 of uncultured Acidobacteriota bacterium. Taxonomy (GTDB): domain Bacteria; phylum Acidobacteriota; class Vicinamibacteria; order Vicinamibacterales; family 2-12-FULL-66-21; genus JACCXG01. Next base: position 135,322 of record CAVQXJ010000024.1, on the reverse strand, counting down.
CATTTATTCGCTGGGGGTCCTGCTCTATGAGCTGCTGTGCGGCCGCGCTCCGTACCGGTTCGAGACGCAATCACCGCTCGACATGGCCACGCTCGTCTGCGATCAGGACCCGGAACGCCCCAGCGCGCGGGTCACCGGGAACGCCGGGGACATCGATCCGGACACCGCGGCCCGCCAGCGCGGCACCTCGGTCGATCGGCTCGCACGGCTGCTCGACGGCGACCTCGACGCCATCGTCCTGATGGCGATGCGGAAGGAGCCGGCGCGCCGCTACGCCTCGGCGGACATGCTGCGGCAGGATGTCGAGCGCCACCTGACGCGGTTGCCGGTGCTGGCGCATCGGGGCGGCCGCCGCTACCGGATCGGGAAATTCCTGCGGCGGCACCGGGTCGAAGCGGCGGCCGCGGCAGTCGTGCTGATCGCGCTGGTCGCCGGCTTGAGCGTCGCCGTGAGCCAGGGACGACGCGCCGCGCGTGAGCGCGATCGCGCCGAACATGCGCTCGCCGAATCGAACAGCGTGACGACGTTCCTCCTGAACCTGTTCGAGACCGGTGACGCCGGCGAAGTCCCCGCCGCGCAGCTCACGGCGCTCGACCTGCTGCAACGCGGAGCGCTCCAGGCCGACGAGCTCGCCGCGCAACCCGTCGTGCACGGCCGGCTGCTCGACGTGATCGGCCAGATGTCGTACCACCTGGGCCGGCTGGACGAGGCCCAGGCCCGACTCGAGCAGGCGATCGCGATTCGCCGATCGACGGCCGGCGTCACGCCTGGTGATCTCGCCAGCAGCCTGATTCATCTCGCGTGGGTCCATCGCCTGCGCAACGACTACGAGCGGGCGCGGCCGCTGGTGCGCGAGGCCCTCGAGCTCCGGCGCCACTCGCTGCCGCCGGGCCATCCGGACATCGCCGACGCCTTGTATGAGCTGGGATGGCTGTCGTGGGGTCCCGAGCAGGAGCGGCTCTACCGGCAGGCGGCCGACATCCTGTCGGGCGTGCCCGCAGCCGCCGACCGGCGCGTCACCTTGCTGCAGGCGCTCTCCACCAACCTGCGGCGGCAGGGCCGCCTCAGCGAGGCCGTCGCCGCCGCCCGCGACGCGCTCGCGGTCGCCCAGGCATCGTTTGGCGCCGAGCACCACACGACCGGCGACGCGATGATTCACCTGGCCGATCACGTGGCCGACATCGAGCAGGACGTCAGCGGCGCCGAGCAGCTGTATCGCCGTGGGCTCGAGCTGATGACGCGCCATTTCGGCGATTCGAGCATCCGGCTGCTGCATGGGATGAACAGCCTCGGGCGGCTGCTCGTCGGCCGCGGCGACCCCGAAGCGGAGACGGTCTTTCGCCGCGCCCTGGCGATCAGCCGGTCGGCCACGGGGGCCGAACATCCCCGCGTCGCCGACCAGATGCACAAGCTCGCCTCGGCGCTGGTGCGGCAGCGCCGGCTCGATGAAGCCGAGACCCTGGCTCGCGAGTCGCTCGAGCTGACGATCAAGACCGTCGGACGGACCCACCAGATCGTGGCGGCATCACGGTTGCCGCTCCTGGCGGAGATTTACGATCGGCAGGGGCGCTATCCCGACGCCGATCGCACCTACGCCGCGGCATTCGAGCAACTGCGCACCAGCGGCATCGTCGGCGGCGAAGTGCGACGCGACTACGGGCTGATGCTGCTGCGCCGCGGCGATCCGGCCGGCGCCGAAGCGCAGCTGCTGCAGTCACTCTCGAGCCTCGAGGGGGCGTACGGCAGTCAGAGCCACCCGAACGTTCACGAGACCAAGCGCGCGCTCATGACGCTCTACCGCCACCTGCGAAAGCCCGAACTGATCGAGCGCTACCGCGTCCCCGACGGGCGCTTCATCCCGTACTGATCCGACCCCGGGAGCGGGTGATCCGCGTACTTCCAGGCCGCCTTGAACCGCCGCGCGGCATCATCGGCTTCCTGGGCCTTGCCCTGCGCCCGGAGCGCGCGCTCCAGCCCGGAGAGCGACCAGCCGGTCTCCCGGAGATACCGCAGGTCGTCGCGGAATGCCGCGGCGGCTTCGGCCGGCCGTCCGGCCTCGAGCAGCGTTTCGCCGAGCAGGTTGCGCGCCGAGTGGTACCAGGCGGGTGGCTCGTCGAAGGTCAGGGCGTCTTCCATTCCGGCGGCCGCGCGAAAGTGCGTGACGGCCTGATCGAACCGCCGCTCGGCCGCCGCGATCCGGCCGGCCAGGACTTCGGCCGCCAGCTTCAGCAGCGCCGGCGCGGGGTTCAGCACGATGATCATGTCGTCCTTCAACTCGGTCGAGAGCGCGCGCACGCGCTTCAACTCGACTTCGGCGGACGGCGAATCCTTGCGTGCCGCAAAGGCGAGCCCGCGAGCGTAGTGCCACAAGCCGGTCGCGTAACGCAGCTCCGCCGGCGGTGCCGGCTCCGCAATGACCGCGTCCCATCGTCCGAACCGGGCCAGGGTGAGGATCGCCGGCGGCAGGAAGACCTCGAGCGAGGCGGTCGTCCGTGCCTCCTCGAGCTTGACCCGCCCGGCCAGCGCACGGGCGGCGGTCAGTGCCTTCTCCTGTTGACCGGACAGCAGGTAGGCCGACCAGAGGAAGTGCAGGTTGTGCGGCGCGTAGAACATCGGGTAGACGCCTGGCTTCGCGGCATGGGCCGCGAAATAGCGCTTGTCCGCCTCCACCGCGGCGATGTTCGCCCGCGCCGCCGCTTCGTACCGGCCGACCCGCAGAAAGACGTGCGCGGGCATGTGGACCACGTGGCCGGCACCGGGCATCAGCACGGGCAGACGTTCCGCGCACGACAGCGCGCGCTCAGGCGTCTCCGACGCTTCGATCGCGTGAATGTAGAAGTGGCACGCACCGGCGTGTGCCGGCTGACGCGCCAGCGCCCGCTCGAGCGCGCCGACCACTTCGAGCGTCCCCGGCTGAGGCTTGCCGTCGCGCGTCCACTGGTTCCAGGGCCGCAGATTGAGCATCGCGTCGGCGAACAGCGTCTGGGCGTCGATGTCGGCCGGGAATTTCGCGGCAACTTTTCGCATCGCGTCCGCATACGCGGCGTCCCGCTCGGCGCGCGCCGCGCCGGCCGGTTCGCCGTAGCGCACCGCCATCGCCTCGATCAGCGCGCGTTCGCCGGCGGTCGCACGGGTTTTCAGATCCACCGCGCGGCGAATCGCCGCCAGCGCGCGAGGCTCAGTCTTCCCCTCCATCGGCAGATTGATGTTCGGACCGAGCGCGTAGGCGATACCCCAGTGACACATCGCGCAGTCCGGATCGAGCTGGGTCGCACGTTCGAACGAGCGCACGGCTTCCTCATGGTTGAAACCGTAGGTCAGCCGCAGGCCCTGGTCGAAGTAGCGCTGCGCCTCGGGAGACGTGGTGCTGATGCGGTGGTGCCAGGTGCCGAGCCCCTTCAGCAGCGGCATCGTCCCGGATGCGGGGGAACCGGCGTGTTCGTGGGCCTTGTGATCCTGGTGTTCGGCCGGGGGCCGGGTGGCCGGCCGGGGGTCCTGAGCCAGAACCGCGGCGGTGAGGGCGGCGGCGGCCAGAGTGGAGACGAAAAACATGATGCATTCCTCCGAGCCGGCTGCTCGCCCGGTAGAAGGCGGGATTCACAGCGGCTCTTCCTGCATATGCCGAAAAGCCGCGCGAAGTCCCTCAGGGAATCAGCGGCCCTGACTGCTGATGACGCCTTTCGGCAGCGGCGCCAGCTCTTCGACGGCGCCCGCCAGGGTCGAGAGCTGTTCGCCAATCTCCAACGCCAGCTGCTCCTTGGCCGTGGTGAGGCCACTCTTCGCGAGCTGATTGGTCAGGGCGCGCGCGGAGTGGATCCCCGCCAGCAATGCCCGAGTCCGTCTGAGGTGGGCTTCGTGCTCCAGGACCGCCTCCCGGGCGCTCTGCAGGGCACGACGGCGCTCCTCGAAGTCGTTGGTGAACTCGAGCACCAGCAGGTGGCGGTGGCCGACGACGACCGCGGACGCGACCAGCCCGAACTCGGCGCCGGCGGCGTCCTTCATCATGAAGGGCTCCGAGCGGAACCGTCCGGTCCGGCCCTGGCGCCAGAAGAACTCGGCCTCGTCCAGAAAGTGGTCGACGAAGGGCAATGCCTCCGCGATGGTGGAGGGGCCGTCGGCCGCGGTGCCGGCCATCACGTGGCTGAACCACTCCGGTGCCGGCGCGGTGCCGACGCGCAGGAAGACGCCGTGCGGCATCCGCTCCAGCACGACCAGGTCGAGTGCGCTCAGAATTCCTTCGAACAGGGCGGTGCTCACGGGGGTGTCCTCTAATCCCTGCGGTCAGGCGATCGCCATTTCGCGGGCGAGCGTCGTGAAAGCTTCTTCGACACCGTCGCCGGTCTTGGCGCTGGTCTTGACCACCCGCCAGCCCTCGTCGACGAGCTTCACCAGCGCGCGCTCGTCGACCTGCCACTCGCGGTCGAGATCAGCCTTGTTGAGCAACAGCAGAAACGGGACCCGGCCGATGACCGATTCGGCCTGGTGCTGCAGGGCCACCGCGGTTTCGAGCGTTGCGTGCCTGGTGCCGTCGGCGACCAGCAGGTAGCCCGACGCGCCTCGCAGGTACGAATCGCGCACGGTCTGGAACTCGTCCTGACCATAGATGTCCCACAGCATCAGCGTCGTCTCGCCGCCCTCGATCGACACCTTCTTCTTGTCGATCTTCACTCCCACCGTCGTGAGGTAGGTGTCGGAGAAGATGCTGCTCACGAAGCGCGACACCAGGCTGGTCTTGCCGACCCCGGAGCCGCCGAGCATGCAGATCTTGTTGTGCAGCATGGCACGCGGATTATCGCCGATCGGCGGCCGGCGTGACGTAGAACGAGACGCGGCGATTGCGCTGTTTGTCGTCTTCGGCGGCGACGGGATCGGCGGCCGATCGGCTGCCGACGCCACTCGCGGTCAAGGTGACCCGATCGAGGCGTTGCGCCTGGAGCAGGGACAGGACCCGGGTGGCGCGATTCTCGCTGAGGGGCAGATTGGCGTCGGCGGCACCGTCCGCGTCGGCCTCGCCGACCAGCGCCACCACAAAGCGGCGTCCGGCCGCCCGCCCCAGCGCGTCGAGCGACGCCAGCCGCCCGGCCTGGGCACGGACGGTCTGCTCGCCGCCCGCGGCGAAGGCCGTCGATCCCTTGACGAACATCGGCACCGCCGCCTCGATGGCCGCGGCCAGCGTGGCCAGCGCGGCGTCGATGGGCCCGGTGGCGTCGAACCGCGTCACACCGGGGATCACCGGCGCGAGGCGCACGGCGGTCTCGATCCAGTCAACCGGCGCCGACCCTTCCGCCAGCAACACGCCGTCCTGGAACCGGAGCTCGGTCCCCGCCGGCGGCGCGAGCAGGTGCCGGGCCCGGGCGAGCACCAGCGCCGGGTGCAAGGCCTGATACAGCTCCCACCGGCCGGCCACCGCGTCGGCCGCGAGGCGGTGCTGCGGCAGCAATGTCGCCGGATCGCGCGCCAGCGGGTCGCGCAGCCCGCTCACGATGTATTTGCCGCCGTCGCGTCCAGTCGAGACCACGACGACGCCCGGTTCGGCCCGCAAAGCCTCGACGTAGGCGTTCCAGCGAAAGCGGTCCCGCACTGCGAAGAACAGCCAAAAGCCGAGCGCCAGCACTGTGATCAGCGCCACCACCTGCACCGCCGGCGCCAGGCGCGTCCGCCGATCGCTGCTGCGATACTGCTGCTGCAGGCAGGTCTCGAGCAACGGGCGCGCTCCCTCGAAGCGGGCGGCATTCCCGTCGAATGACTCGAGCAGGTCCGAGTACCTGCGCGTGCACGCTCTCGAGCGCCTGCTGCAGCGTCGCGCGCAGCGCCGGCGGAGCGGACCCGCGCACGACCACCGCCAGCAGCGCGTGCGGACCCTGCTCGATCCAGACCGACAGCTCGCCGACTTTCAGCGTCTGGAGCCCCTCGTCCTCCGACACTTCGAAGGAGTCCCCCACGAAGTCGCGAATCGCGGTCAGCATCGCCGAGACGAGGTCGGCGTCCTGGATCGCCGTGCCGGGCGCGGTGAGGTGCTGGAGCAGCAAGCCCGATGGCCGGTGGATGAGGAACACCTGCTCGACGCGGTAGACCAGTGTGTTGAGCAGCACGATTTCCGCGAACGACCGGCCCGTCCGCCGCGCATCGAGTCGCCAGCGGATCGAGCGCCACGACAGGCTGTGGTCGAGCGTGGTGTTGAGCGATTCGAGCATGCCGCTGAGCGTCGCCGCAACCGCCTTGCGAATCGCCGGGCCGATGATCGGAAACAGGGCATCGGCCAGCGGCCGCGGGTTCCGACGGACCGAGGCAGCGATCGTGTCTTCGATCGTCGGCGCGAGCGCGCGCTTGAGATGGGGATCGTTGGTCCGCAGCTCGACCGCGGTAGCGAGGACGCGGCTGACGTCGCGCGCCTGCGCCGCCGGATCCTCGAGCCGTGTCTGCAGCGCGCGCAGCTGCCGCTGTTCGGGACCGACCAGCAGCGAACGCAGCTCGCTGAACTGTGCCGCGGGAGTGTCTCGGAGTCCTGGCGCCGCGTCGTCCGGCCGCGCCGCGGCGAGGTTAGACACTCACCTCGTCTCCCGGCGCGAGCGCGCGAAGATCGCCGTTCAGCCGCATCGCCATCTCGGTCAGCAGCGCCGCCAGCGCCTTGCGATCCGTCTTGTCGCTGCGCAACTCCTGCGCCTCCTGCGCCAGACGGACCAGGACGTCTTCGACCCGCTGCCGGATGTCGTCGCCGAGCTCCTGGTGCTGCGCGTGCAGCTGCTGCCGCAGGTCACGCTGACCACGCGCGATCAGGTCGTCGAGCTGCGACACCTTCTGACCGAACTGCTGCGCGGTGTCGCGGAGCTCGCGCGCCGCGTCCTGATCCGCCGCGGTGCGGCCCTCCTGCTCCGATCGCAGCCGCTCGCTCAGCGACTCGACTTCGGCTCTCAGATACGCCTCGAGGCCCGCGAGCCGCTTCTTCACGTCGTCGCGAAGGTCGGCCGTCTCCTTGATCAACCGCTCCTCGAGCCGCGCGAACTTGCGATCGTAGTCGCGCATCTGGCCGCCGAAGAGCAAGTCGCGGACCTTGTCGAGATTGCCGCCAGCCACGCCTTCGGCGTCGGACCCCGGCGCCTGGATGGTGTCCTGTTCGCTGGTAATCGTCACGGCAGCCTTCCTTGTGCGGGCGTTCCCGGCACTGAATGGGGGTGGGGGGTGGAGGCTACCACAGTTCGCGTTCGGGGTTCGCGGGTTCGCGGGTTCGCCATTCGGCTCGCGAACGCTCTCGCGCCCGATTTCCCCGATCGTCAGTCCAAGCCCCCAGACTCGCGGCGGCGGCGTGCTTTCAGACGCGGACGGGTAATTCGACGGCCTGTGAGCTTTACAGGAGGGCCAGGAGCTCAGGAGGAAACCATAATTTTCTTTCTCCTGATCTCCTGGCCCTCCTGTGATCGCGAGCGCCGCGAGTAACCGCCGGTCCCGAATCCAAGCGCCCGGTTGTAGCGAACCCGCGAACCCGCGAACCGCGGACCCGCGGACCGCGGGGGCTTCGGCCCCCGCGACAGGCGCCGGCTTTCATTTGACACGCCAATAGAGGACGCATATGCTCCATTGGCGCGCCTAACAGAGCCGGCCAGGGTTGGTCGAGCCCCCGCGCACTCAACCGCCGGAGGATTCCCTTGTGACGACGTTCCGCGAATGGGTGAGCCGGCTCTGGGGAACGTTGCGCCGGAACCGGGCCGACCGGGACCTCGAAGAAGAGCTCCGACTGCACATGGAGCTGGCCGCCGCGGCCGAGCGGCGGCGCGCCGGCTCGCCGGTGCAGGCCAGCCGGACGGCCGCGATTCGTCACGGCGGCGTGGCGCAGACCATGGACGCGCTTCGCGATCAGCGCGGGTGGCCCTTCCTGGATCGGCTGGCTCAGGACGTGCGCTACGGTCTCCGCACGCTCCGCCGATCCCCGGGATTCACCACGGTCGCGGTGCTGTCGCTGGCGCTGGGGATCGGCGCCAACACGGCGATCTTCAGCCTGCTCGACGCGGTGCTCCTGCGATCGCTCCCCGTCCACCGTCCCGAAGAGCTCTTCGTCATGTCGGGAGGGTATTCCTATCCGGGGTATCGAACCCTCCTCGAACGGAATGAGGTGCTCGCCGAGCTGTTTGCCAGTAATGGCGTCGGCGGCGCGAACGTGACGATCGGCGACGGCCCGGTCGAACGTGCCGCGGTGTCGATGGTGTCGGGAAACTACTTTTCCGCCCTCGGCGTCTCGCCGCTCGCCGGCAGAACCTTCAGTCCCGACGACGACCGGATTGCGGGTGTGCATGAAGTGGCGGTCATCAGTCATCGCTACTGGCAGCGGCGGTTTGCGCTCGACCCGTCGATTCTGGGCCGGGCCATTCGCATCAGCGGCACGCCGGTGACGGTCGTCGGCATCACCCCGCGCGAATTCTTCGGTGAAACGGTGGGGGCTGTTCCGGATCTGTGGGTGCCCTTGACGCTGCAGCCGCAAATCATGCCGGGGCGGGACTGGCTCCCGGCGAAGAACACCTCGTGGCTGAGTGTCTTCGGCAGGCTGGCGACGACCACAGACGTGGCACGGGCCGAGGCGCAGCTGACCATCGTGGATCGGCAGATCGCCTACGACCGGATGGGCGCCAATCCGTCGGCCGAGCAGCGTCGGCGTGCCGACAGCGGTAGCGTCACCCTGATCCCTGCCGACCGCGGCCTGTCACGGCTGCGCGCCCAGTTCTCCAGGCCCTTGCAGATCCTGATGGCGCTCGTCGCACTCGTGCTGCTGATTGCCTGCGCCAACGTCGCCAATCTGATGCTGGCCAGGGCCGCCGCGCGTCAGCGGGAGATGGCGTTGCGTCTGGCGCTGGGTGTGAGCCGCCGCCGGCTGCTGCAGCAGCTGCTGGTCGAGAGCGTGATCGTGTCCAGTGCGGGCGGGATCCTCGGCCTGATCGTGGCGCAGTGGGGAAAGGACGTGCTCCTGCGCATGGTGTCCACCACCGGCGCACCCGTCGCGCTGCAGGTCGGCCTCGACGCGCGGATGCTTGCGTTTACCGCGACGATCTGCGTGGCGACCGGGGTGTTGTTCGGACTGGCGCCGGCGTGGAGGTCGGCGCACCTCGACATGACGTCGGCGCTGCGGAGCGCCCGGGCGAGCGCCGCAGGAACGGATCGGACGGCGATGAGCCGGCTCCTGGTGATCGGCCAGGTGGCGGTGTCGCTGGTCCTCCTGGTGGGCGCCGGGCTCTTCGTCCGCTCTCTCGTCAATCTGCGGAGCGTCGACCTCGGGTTCGCGGCCGGCGGCCTGCTTCTCGTCGAGGTCGACCCGACGACGGCCGGCTACCGCGACCAGCGGTACGCCGCCGTGGCCAGTCGCCTGCTCGAGCGGTTTGCCGCGGTTCCGGGCGTCACCGGGGTGACGTTCTCGCACAACGGTCTGCTGCAGAACCGGGACGGTGAGAATGACCTGCGCGCGGAAGGCTCGACCGCGACGGCCGAATCGCAGGTCGATCGGGTCGGGCCCCGCTACTTCAGCGTGCTCGGCATTCCGCTCATCGCCGGCCGGGACTTCGACGAACGAGACGCCAGCGCGCCCCCGACCGTGATTGTCATCAACGAAGAAATGGCCAGGTTCTACTTCCCTGGCGCGAATCCGATCGGCAAGCGGCTGCTCGTCGGCAGTCCCCCCGAAGGCTGGGAGATCGTCGGCGTCGTCCGGACGGTCAAGCAACACAATCCCCGGGACGTGCAGGACCGGCGGTTCTATCGGATGATGTTCGCGCGCCCCGACGAACCGAATCCGGTCAGCGTCAGGTTCCTGGTGCGCACGGCGGCCGCTCCGGGAGCCACGCTGGGGCTGCTCGAAGCCGCGGTGCGGGCCGAGGACAAGACGCTGCCCGTCACCAGCGCAACGGTGTCAGACCTGCTGACGCGCACGATCGTCCAGGAGCGGACGGTCGCCAACCTGTCGGCAGCGCTCGGGCTCATCGGGCTCACCTTGGCTGGCGTCGGACTCTATGGGCTGCTGGCCTACCGGGTGGTGCGCCGGACCGCTGAGATCGGCGTCCGGATCGCCCTGGGTGCAACGCGCGGCAACGTGCTGTGGCTGATCCTCCGGGAGGACCTCGTCCTGGTGCTCGCCGGCATCGTCCTCGGCCTGCCGGTGGCGCTCGCCTCGACTCGCCTCACCCAGAGCCTGCTCTTCGGCCTGAGCGTCACCGATCCGCTGACGATGGCGGCGGCCACTGCCACGATGATCGGGATCGGCGCATCGGCGGGACTGGTGCCCGGTTGGCGCGCCGTCCGGGTGCATCCGGCGGTGGTGCTGCGCCACGAGTGAGTGGCGGGGCCTCGGGAGGGTGTCAGGCAGTGAATCGTGAACGGGCGATGAACGGGCTCTCCGCCCGTTCACGATTCACTGCCTGACACCCACTCCATCCGCTCGCCTGGCCACGTCGGCACCCTGGGGCATGTTCGTCAGTGCCCCGCTCGACTCGAAATATCAGCGGCTCTCCCCCGTTGGCGTCTGTCGAAGTGACTCACAAGGGTTTTTCTTACGTCGTCGTGTCGTCGTGTCGTTCTGGCGCGAAGCGCCAGCGCGCCGAAGCTCCTGGCGTCCGCCTTCGTGCTGAGCATCAGCGCCTTCTCCGCCTGGCGTTGGCATCGCGGCATCTGGCCCTGGCCGCCCCGTCGCAAAGAGAACTGAACGCGGTCGCGCCAGCGCGGACTCGTTCCGGGACGAGCGCCCCGTCAGTTCGACTTCGGCGTCCACACGACGTATCCGCCCCACGACAGCACCGCCAGCATCACCACCGGCCGGTAGACTGGGTGCGAAAAGGCGCCCACGCTGGCCAGCCAGACCAAGGCGCCGAGCACCAGAAACACCGACCACAATCCCAGCCCCGTGCGCATGACGTCGTTCCTCCAGAAGCCGGCGATCACTCATTTCACCCACGCCGGCAGCTGATCGTCTAAACGCCGGCCTCGCCGTCAGGCGATCAGATCCTTGACCACTGCCCCATGCACGTCGGTGAGCCGGAACCGGCGGCCCTGATACATGTAGGTCAGCCGCTCGTGATCGACGCCGAGCAGGTGCAGCAGGGTGGCGTGGAAATCGTGGACGTGCACCGGCTTGTCGATCACGTTGTAGCTGAAGTCGTCGGTGGCGCCGTACACGAGACCCGGCTTCACGCCGCCGCCGGCCATCCACACGCTGAAGCAGCGCGGGTGATGGTCGCGGCCGTAGTTGGTCGCGGTCAGCTTGCCCTGCGAGTAACTGGTGCGGCCGAACTCTCCGCCCCAGACCACCAGCGTGTCGTCGAGCAGCCCGCGCCGTTTCAGATCGACGATCAACGCGGCGCTGGCCTGGTCGGTCTCGCGGCACTGACGTTCGATGCCTTGCGGCAGATTGTCGTGATGGTCCCAGCCCTGGTGATAGAGCTGGACGAACTTGACGCCCTTCTCGGCCAGCCGTCGCGCCAGCAGGCAGTTGGCGGCAAACGTGCCGGGCGTGCGCGAGTCTTTCCCGTACAGCTCGAACGTGTCGTCGGTCTCCTTCGACACGTCCATCACACCCGGAACGCTGGCCTGCATCCGATAGGCCATCTCGTACTGCGCGATGCGGGTGTCGACCTCGGTATCCCCTGACTGCTCGGCCGCGTGGACGTGGAGCTCCTTCAACCGATCGAGCAGCAGCCGCCGGCTCTCGCGCGCGACGCCGTCGGGATTGGCGAGATACAGCACCGCGTCACGGCCGCTCCGAAACTGCACGCCCTGGTGTTCCGACGGCAGGAATCCGCTGCCCCAGAGCCGCGAATACAGCGGCTGATCGACCTTGCCCGGCGTAATCAGGACGACGAAGGCGGGGAGATCGTCGTTGTCGCTGCCCAGCCCGTAGTGAATCCACGCCCCGATGCTCGGCCGGCCGGCGATCTGCGATCCGCTCTGGAAGAACGTGATGGCCGGATCGTGATTGATCGCGTCGGTGCTCATCGAGCGGACGACGCACAGCTCGTCGATGACGCGCGCGGTATGGGGCAGCAGGTTGCTGACCCAGGCGCCGGCGGCGCCGTGCTGCGCGAAGCCGAATCGCGACCCGGCGAGCGGCAGCGACGACTGATTGCCGGACATCCCGGTGAGGCGTTGCCCCTGGCGCACCGAGTCGGGCAGCTGCTCGCCGTTGCGCTGGTTGAGGACCGGCTTGTAGTCGAACGTCTCCATCTGCGACGGCCCCCCGGCCATGAACAGATAGATGACCCGCTTGGCCTTCGGCGGCACGTGAAACTGCCCGTTCAGCAGGCCCTGGTCCTGCCCGCCGCCGGCAAGCGCGCCCAGGCCGGCGGGGTTGACCAGATTGGCCACGGCGATCCCGCCGAGGCCCATCCCGAACCGATTGAGGACCGCGCGGCGGGACAGCCCGGCCGCCGGGAGCGCGCCGACGCACTTGTCGCAGCTCATGGCACGTCCTTTATCTCATCACCACGAACTCGTCGAAGTTCATGATCGCGCTCACCACCATGGTCATCGCCGCCAGGTCGTCGGGAGCGATCGCGCGCTCCGGCTTCGATTCACCGATGGCGATCGCCTTGGCCGCGTCGCCGGGATGCGCGACGAACCAGGCCCGCTGTTCGGCGAAGATCCGGCCGAGGATGCCGGCCTCGGTGTCGTCGGGAGCGCGGCCGATCAGCGCGCGGAACGCCAGCCGGTTCCGGGCGGCGGCGTCGGCCGGAGACTGCCCGAGCGCGTGCTCGGCGAGCCGGCGGGCCGCTTCCACGAATTGCGGATCGTTCAGCAGCACCAGCGACTGCAGCGGCGTGGTCGTGACCTCGCGCTTGGCGGTGCAGACTTCGCGGGACATCGCATCGAAGGTCGTCATCGATGGGGGCGGCGAGGTGCGACGCCAGAACGTGTACAAGCTGCGGCGATAGAGATCGCCGCCGCTATCCTGCTTATAGGTCTTGCCCGTACCGGCCTGTTCCCAGAGTCCGGCCGGTTGATAGGGCTTGACGCTGGGACCGCCGATGGTGCGATTCAGCAGGCCGCTCGCGGCGAGCGCGCTGTCGCGGATCGATTCGGCGACCAGCCGTCGCTTCGGTCCGCGCGACAGCCACTGGTTGTCCGGATCGCGCGCCGCCACCGCCGGCGCGACCAGGGAGGTCTGCTGAAAGGCCTCCGACGTGACGATCAGGCGGTGCAGCGCTTTGACGTCCCAGCCGCTTTTCACGAACTGGCCGGCCAGAAAGTCGAGCAGCTCGGGATGCGTCGGCAGCCGGCCCTGACTGCCGAAATCTTCCTGCGTGGCGACAATGCCGCGGCCGAAGTGCATGCGCCAGATCCGATTGACGACCACGCGGGCCGCAAGAGGATTGCCGCGGTCGGTGAGCCAGCGCGCGAGGCCGAGGCGATTGCGCGGCTGGTTGGCCGGGAACGGCGGCAGACTCGAGGGCGTATCGCGCGGCACCAGCTCCCGCGGCGCGTCATAGGACCCGCGGTCGAGCCGGTGGGTCGGCCGCGGCTGGCGCATCTCCTCCATCACCATGATTTCGGGCACGCGCGCGATCAGCGTGTTTTCGGCCACCCGAAGCTTGCCGAGCTCGGCGAGGGCGGCCACGAATGGCGGGTAGCGCCGGGCCAGGAAGTGATCGAACCCAGCGGCGGACGGCGGCGGCGTCCCCGTGATCGCCGACACTTCGGCCGCGGTCAGCGCCATGTCGAAGATCTGCAGGTCGTCGATCAGGCCGTTCTTGAAGCCGCTGTCGCGAAAGCGCGCGCCGATGGTCAGCCGCGGCTGCTCGGGGACGTCGTCGCCGGCCGCCTTGTCGTAGGTGATGTCCTTGTAGAGATGGTCGCGGACGATCTCGGTGTCGAGCGGAACGCCGTTCAGATAGAGGCGCAGGCCCGCGGCGCGGCTCGATCCGTCGTAGGTGACGACGATGCGACGACCAGACGTTCAGCGGCAGCGGCTGGCGCGACCGCACCGCGATGGCGTTGCCCGGCCAGAAATGGATCAGACCGAAGAAGAGGCGGCCGTGATCCACGGTCAGCTCGAAGCCTCGGCTCCCGGCGTCGGACCACGCCCGGGACTGGTGCAGGATCACGCCGCGATCCTGCCGCTCGGTGGGCTGGAGCCGAAGCGCGATCGAGAACGGATCGGTACGGCCGAACGTCCGCGCGCCCGGATGGACGACGGAGTTGTCGCCGCTGAAGCGCATGGCGTATGCGGACACATCCCACGGGCCTCGGGGTGGTGGCGCCCGCAACGGACGCAGGGGCACGACGACCACCGATACGGGACCGTCTTTCAACTCAGCGTTCTGCCCCGTTGCAGTGTCAGGCGTCTTGTCCCCTGCGGCGCGATCGAACGGCAGATGCGCGATCGGTGCCGGCGGCACCACCGGCTCGGCGGCCGCCCGCGCGATTGAACGCGCTGCGGCCCGCGCGGCGCAGCTGCTGGAGCCCGGCCTCGATCGCGCGCATCTCGGCGACGAGCCGGCGATGATCCTGCTCTCGCGCCGGCGCCCACAACAGCAGCGCCGGGCTGGGCGTCGCTTTGGTGAAATGCGAATACAGGCCTGACTCGTCGATGTTGTTGAAGAACGCGAACAGCGAGTAGTAGTCCCGCTGGGTGATCGGGTCGAACCGGTGATCGTGGCAGCGGGCGCACTCGACGGTCAGGCCGAGCATCGAGGTCCCGAACGTGTTGACGCGATCGACCACGTATTCGGTGCGGAACTCTTCCTCGATGCTGCCCCCTTCGTTGGTCTGGCGGTGCAGCCGGTTGAAGGCGGTGGCGATCCGCTGCTCTCGCGTCGGATTGGGCAGCAGGTCCCCGGCCAGCTGCCAGGTCAGGAACTGATCGTACGGAAGGTTCCGGTTGAAGGCGTCGATCACCCAGTCGCGGTAGGGCGACATGTCGCGCTCGGCGTCGTTCTGGTAGCCGTAGGTGTCGGCGTAACGGGCCAGGTCGAGCCAGTCCATCGCCATGCGCTCGCCATAGGCCGGCGAGGACAGATAGCGATCGACCAGCCGCTCATACGCGCCCGGAGCCCGGTCGTCCACGAATGCGTCGATCTCGGCAACGGCCGGCGGCAATCCCGTCAGGTTGAACGCGAGGCGCCGGATCAGCACCTCGGAGGGCGCGCGCGGGGCCGGCGCCAGGCCTTCCCGGTCCAGTCGCGCGCGGACGAAGCCGTCGATGGGATTCGCTGGAACCGGCCGCTCGCCGGGTGGCGGCGCACGTCGCCGCGATCGGCGCGAACGACCAGTGCGGCCGATAGTCCGCCCCCTCGGCCACCCAGCGCTTCAGCAGCGCCTTCTCGTCCTCGGTCAGCGAGAGATTCGACTCCGGCGGCGGCATCGTGTCTTCGAAGTCTTCCGTGAAGATCCGCCGGACCAGCTCGCTCTTCCCCGGATCGAACGGCTTCACGATCGCCCAGCCGGCGCCCATCTTCTTGAACGCGCCGTCGCGCACGTCGAGCCGCAGCTTCGCCTTGCGCTTCGAGGCGTCCGGGCCGTGGCAGCGGAAGCAGCGATCCGACAGCAGCGGGCGAATCTGGCTGGTGAAATCGATGCGCCCGCCGGACGCCGGTGCCGGTGGCGCGGGTGCGGGAGTCACCGCCAGTCCCGTCAACCCGGAAATGATGAGAAGAGGAAGAAGAAGAGACCCGCCAAGCCGAACCCGCGTCATTTCAGATACGCGAGCGACGCTGCGACCTCCGCCTCGGATGAACGAAGACCGATGTAGTCGTACTCGACGAGTGCGGGAATGGATGGACCGGATGCCTTCAGGACTTCGATCAGGCCGCGAAGCGGCGTGTCACCTTCGCCGAACGGCTGGCTCGCGCCGCCGTTCCTCAGGCGATCCTTCACGATCGCATACGCCACCCGGCTGCGGCACTTGCGCAGCTCCGCGACCGCATCGCGGTTCGACGCCGTCAGGTGGCCGACGTCGAGCGCCACCTGGAACATCGGCGACAGCGCCAGCGCCGGTTCGAGGCTGAGCGTGTCGATCTCCCCTTGGCGATTGCCGTCCGGCTGATTGCGAATGGCGATCGCGATCCGGTGACGCTCCGCGAAGGACACCAGACGCTCCGCGATGGCCATGGTCAGCGGCGAGCCGATCACCGATACACCAAGCGCCTTCACGTGCCGGAACGTCGCGTCGATCTCGTCGTCGGTCCACGAGGCGTCGCAGGTCAGCGCGCATCCGTGCACGGTGAGTCCGGCCTTGGCCAGCTTGCCGCGAGCGCTCTCGAAAAAGTCCGGCGCCGTCTGCAGCCTCCAGGTGCGGAGGGTCGCGCGCACGCCGGCGTTGGTCGCGGCAATCTCTGCCGGCGACAGGACGATGCGGCGCGGGTAGGCCGCCGATCCGCCCATCACGGGTCCGGTGTTGGGTGGCGCCGGCTCGAGGTCCGCGAAGGCCAGCTCGACATGACTGGCCCCGGCGGCCCGCACCGCCCCGATGACAGCGTCGAGGTTGTCGCGGCCGGTGACCCGCGGCAGATCGCGGAAGCTCGAGGTGGTGACGCCGACCACGAGGGGATGGCCCGCCGCCATCGATCGCATCACTCCCGCCAGGGGAAGGCCGGCGACCAGGCTGCCGAGCTCACGCCGCGAGAGCGTCGTCATGCGCGGATTATAATCCGCCTGGTTCACTGTGCCGGCGCCATTCCGCTCGATGACGAGCGTCCTGCTCTCCGCGGCCGTGGCCATGCTCGTGAGCGCCGCCGCGGCCGAGCGGCCGGCCGTCGAGCCGTGTCCGGTGCGGCCCACCCCCACCCTTTCCGCGACCGTGCCCGCGGACGTCTGCATTCCGGACGGCTTCACCGGGATCGCGCTCGACTATTTCGACGACTATTCGTGGCGGGCCGCTGGTCGCGCTGGTGTGGCCCGCGGCGCCGGGCGCGCGCGGGGTGCCGGCATCGAACAAGACGATCACGGCCCCGGGTCCGCGCGTGTTCGAAACCTACAAGCCGCTCTGGGAGATCTTCCATCACGACGGATCCGCGCCCAATCCCTCGTTCGACAGCTACGACGCGGCCACCGCCAACCCGTGCGGCGCACCGCAACGGTTCGGCGACGTCATCATCGGATCGGCCTCGGGGATCGACGACGTTGGGCAAGCAGGCATCGGCGTGCTCGATCCGCCGATCGTCGCGCAGAACGGCCGCTACGTCCGCACGTTGACGCTCTTCAACCAGATCGCCTTCGACCACATCGTGAGGAATCGCTTCTACTTGCGCAGCGCGCTGCCCGAGGTGCCCCGGCCGCGCCCGGAGCGTCCCGTCATCGAGTTCCCGATGGGATCGGTTGCGGTCAAAGCGGCGTGGGTCGACGTCACCGGTCTTCCGCCGCGGGTGGTCGAGCGGCTATACACACGACCCGCGCTCGTGAAACGCACGGGAGCCGGTGGCTGCACGCGGACCACGGTCGGACTGCTCGGACTGCACATCGCCCGGAAAACGGCGAGCCGGCCGCAATGGATCTGGTCGTCATTCGAGCAGAAGGATCTGGTGCCGCCGAAATGGCCGGACTGGCCTGGCGCGTATGTGCTCAACGACGGCACTGGCGGGCCGATGCCGGATCGGAGCCCGCTCTCGCTCTCGCCGGTGGCGCCGGAGCCGGTGCAGCCGTTCAACGTGGTGCGGGATCCCGGCGCGCCGATTCTCACGTCGACCGAGCTGACCTCGTTCGGCTACCAGCACCTGCTGGGCGGCACGCCGTGGCAGCACTACCGGCTGGTGGTCACGCAGTGGCCGCGCGTCGAAGGGAACCAGATCGCGCCGATCCCGGCCAGCCTCGACGGCAGCGTCGCCAACACGTTTCCCGGCGAGGGCGCGTTCTCGGCCTTCGCGAACGTGACGATGGAGACGTTCAGTCAGAAGCGGGTGGAGCTCGGTTGCATGAGTTGTCACAACCGCGCGCGCATGACGACCGACTTCATGTGGAGCGTGTTCGATCACGCCTACCCCGCGCGGCTGGCGCCTGCGCCGAGATAATGAGCGTTCCGTTCGCCGGGCATGTCGCCCTTCTCGAGGCGCTGCTCCACCGCCACCAGGCCATCGTCGATCTGATCGAGAGCCGGCTGCTGAACGTACAGGGCAAGGACGTCGCGCGCGGCGCGAATCGGGAACAGATCCAGCGACTCCTCGATGCCTGCTTCTACGACCTGCCCGGCCTTGCTCCGGATCCCTCGCGGTTCAGAGGACAGCTCCGGGCGGCGCACCTGGCTGATGGATTCGAGCCGGTCACTCTGGAACACGCCCCGCACGTCCTCGATCCGATCGACCTGATCATCGGCGCGCACCGCCACTGGGAACATCACCGCTGGCCGGGCAGGAACGGCCGGGCCGCATTCGCTCGAGTCGTGTTCGGGGTCTTCATGCTGGGTCAGCTCGAAGCGCTCAGCCTGCGGATCTGGGACGACGGGACCGCGGCGGCCGGCGAACGCCTGGATCAGATTCAACATCTTCTCGACGGCCTCAACCAGACAGCAAGCTCGATCGTCCTGATCCGCGACGCGCGCTGGCTGATTCAGACCGCGCAGGGACCGTTGACCCGGCATCTCGCGCCGTACTTCCGGATTGCCGCGCATATCGCGGAATCATTCACGGCAGCTCGCCGGCTCGAGCTGCACAAGGCGGGGGCCAGCCTGGCCGGAGGGCATCTGCGATCGCAGCTGCGCTACCGCAGCGCCGAGATGCACCTCCCCAGCGACGATCCAGCCGTGGTGGCAATCACGCGCAATTCCAACTCGATGGACGTGGCGCTGCTGGTCAATGACCTGGTCCCGCTGCTCGAGAGCTACGCCGCCGCCGAGCTCGCCGGCGACGTCGAACAGCGGCTGGATCTCGCCGACGCCATCCTGCAGGGGATCTCGGCCGATCCGGAGCTGCTGCTGATGCGGCTCGACCTGCTCGAACCCTGCTCCACGATCGAGACGCTGTTCCTCGAACACGCCGCCGACGGCACGGTGCGGACCACGGCAACGGGTGCCACGCACGCCGCGCGAGTCGCGCGTTACCGCGAGCTGATTGGCCAGGCTGCAGCATTCCTCCAGGCGGACGCCGGCCGGTTCGACCCCGCTCAGCACCCATATTCGCCGCTCGGCATCACCTACGGGTTCTGCGCCGACATCCTGTCCACCATCACGTCGAGCACGCTGGTCTCCCCGCCCGCGCACGATCTCAGTCTCGCGGACATGTTCCTGAGCCGAGGCAAGCTCGCGGAGAAGCTGACGCGGACCGGTGAATGGCAGCGGGTGCCCCGGGCGCCCGGACATCAGCCGCTGGAGCACTCGACTGATTGGGCGGCCGAGATCTATCAGCGGACGGTGGCGGCACTCGAACGCCGTGCCGCGCACGCGGCTGAAGCCAATGCGTCCACTGTCGCCAACGCACGGCTGTTCGTCGTCCCCAGGGACCGGACGCCGGAGTCGGGGCCTGACTTGTCCGCCGTAGCTTTAGCGAAGGTGGAAGGCCCCGACCCACAAACGCCAACGAGCGTTCTCCCGGCGGGAATCGTGGCGGCGCCGGAACACTGCGTGACCTCCGACGTGAATCGCGCGTTTGCCACCGGTGCGACCGCCTTTCCCAGGAGTCAGATCCTGATCGACCGGAACGAAGGCCGATTCCTGGCAAGCGCCGAGATCGACGGCAAGTGGTTCGCGGTGTCGAAGACGGTATTGACCGCGGTCCTCGGCCAGGGGAAGGATGCGTTGGTGACCGACGTTCCTGGCCCAGTGATCGATATCTTGACCGTGAGCTGCGGCGAGTTGCTCGTGGTGAAGTGAGTCGCTACGACAGCCGCTGGTCAAAACCTACAGGAGGGCCAGGAGATCAGGAGGCATTCATTTTCAAGACCAATAACTTCTTTCTCCTGATCTCCTGGCCCTCCTGTTAAGTTCACCGTCCCTCAAATCACCCATCCGCGCCTGAAAGCACCCAGCTGCCGCGAGCCAGGGGGCAAGGGGAGTGGCGAGCGCTAACAAGCTCACCGAATAACCCGATAGACCTCGTAGCCCGTCTCCCGCGCGACCAGCTCGCAGCAGTCCGGCGCGGCCCGAAGCAAGGCTTCCAGTCTGACGCGTTGCCTCGGCTTGAAGTACTCGTATTGTTCCGGCATCACCAGCACATAGACGACGTGCTGCTGGCGCATGACCTCGGCGAGGAACTGCCCATTCGAGGTCACGGGAAACGAGGCGACGTGACGGCCTGACAGGCGATGGAGGATCGCCGCCTGCTGCGCCATCACCGGACCGTCGCCGGGCTGCGAGCGCAGCCACTCCGCGGCTCGCGTCAAGGTGCGGGAGGACGCGGTCGCAGCCCCGGTCAGGTTCTCCCTGGCGAGCTTCACCTGTGCGAGCAGACCCGCCGTCATCACCGCGGTGGCCAGCACCAGGCCCCCCGTGATCCACACCCGCGCATTCGATGGTGACGGCCGTCCCCTTCTCGAATACGCCGCGGCACAAACGAGCAACACCACCCAGAACAGCACCGCCGCCAGTGCCTGCCGCCCCGGCCGATCGCGCTGCAGATGGGCGAGCACTACAGTGGCGGTGATGGCCGCCAGCGCCAGCAACACCACGCGACGCTCGCCCGGCGTTGGTTCGCGCTGGAGCCGATCGAGGGTGAGCCGCAGCCCTCTCCACGCGAACAGGAACATCAGCGGAAAGATCGGAAGCATGAACCGCGCGCCTTCATCGAAGGGCCACAACGAATATAGACCCAGATACGCGAGCACGTACCACGCGACCAGAGGCGAGCGCCCGCGGCGGAACGATGAGCCGATTCCGACGCTGAGCAGGAATGCGGGAATGAGCACGAGCGGTGAGAACCACAGCACGTCGAGCCATGGCACCGGGATCAGCAGCTGGGTGAAGCGTGTCAGTTGGGCGGACGCGAAATAGCCGACGCGACCGGCGAGGTCGGCAATGCCGGCTACGCCGAGCTCGGGCTCCTGCGGGTCCTTGAGCAGGAACTGCGCGGCGTAGGACTGCATGTAGGCGCCGGCATACTCGCTGACCTCTCGGGACCGCGTCCAGCTCGACCACCACGCCTGCACCAACACCGCGAGCGTCACCGCCGCCAGCAGCCCGGCTCTCGCCCGCCGGTCCATCGCGCGCCAGGTATGCGCGATGGCGGCGCCGAACGCCGCGATCAGGGCGATCCCTGCCGACCGCATGGTCACCGCCGCCACCATCGTGACTGCAAGGCCGGCGGCGATCGCAACGCGCCATTGGCCGCTGCCTAGCAGCCCGTGGTGAAACGCCGGCGTCGCACCGAGACGGGCGAGGCGCCCCGCTGGCAAGGCGCGACGACCGAGAATACCGGGAGTATTTGAGCGAGGAGCAACGCCGCCAGCGGGGATGCATCGCCCGTCGAATGCAGCCGGCGTTTCACCACGGGCTGCTAGGCGCAGGTGGTCGGCCAGGAGCAGCGTCAGGGCTGCGAGAGCGAAATAGGGCAGGTCCGACCAGATGTAACGCGTCGCCAGCCGGAAATACTCGGGCGACGTGACTAACCACAGGCACGCCAGCATCGCGATGGGCCAGCTCTCGACGCGCTTGATCAGGAAGAACGAGGCGAGCAGCCCGACGAGGCCGAAGATCGGCATCAACCGGACCGCCGACCCGTAGCTTCCGTCGTCGACCGAGGACCACGCCGCGAGCAGCATCGGCAAGCCAGGGGGGAATCGCGTGTGGGGCCGGCCATCGAACACATAGCCCCTACCATCGGCGAGGTTCTCGGCGAGGACCACGTAGGTCGAGCTGTCGGGATGGTAGATCTCGACCCGGCGGTAGGCCCAGACCTGCCAGGCACACAGCGCGACCAGACAGCCAATCACGACGGCCGTCGCCACCCGCTCGTACCCGTGGGACCCGACCGGCGAGGACATCTGACGGGCATGATAAGCCGCTCGGCGGGAACGTGTTCGCCCGCGAACGCAATCGTCCCGCAACCGAACGGTGTGCGCCACGGTTTCGATGCCAGAGGTCCCGCGGAACACGTTCTACCAAACGAAACCTGAATTGATCTCGTCAAATCTTCGAACGGCCGGCGGACCAAATCCTGCACACCGTTCGGTCACTCCGCGGTCTTCCTCAATCTTTTGTCTGGAGCTTTGGACATGTTCCACTTCTGCCTCGCAGCGATTCCGTCGCGCCGTACCTTGCGCGCAGCGGTCCTCGTGACGCTGGCCATCCTGTCAACGGCCCTTCCGGCCTGGTCGCAGACCCGCTCGGCGACCGTTGCCGTCACCGTTGTCGATCAGACTGGCGCGGTGATCGCCGGCGCCTCGGTGACGGCCACCGGGACGGACGACGTGACAAAGGCCGCCGGGCCGGCGGCCGTCACGACCTCGAACGACGGGATCGGGACGCTGTCCGAACCTGGTCCCCGGCCGCTACACGATCGAGGCGCAGTTCCCCGGGTTCGAACCGCGGGTGCTGGCCAACGTCGCCGTGCGGGCCGGTAACAACAAGCAGGTCGCGCTGCTCACGGTGGCGGGGTTGAAGGACAGCGTCACCGTCGCGCGCGACCGGCAGGAGGCGGCGGCCGATCCGCGCGGCACGTCGTTCGGCACCGTGCTCACGCGCGATCAGATCGAGGCGCTGTCGGACGACCCGGTGGTGCTGCGTCAGCAGCTCGAGGAGATGGCCGGCCCTGGCGCCGTCTTCAAGGTGGATAGCTTCGAAGGGGGCGCGCTGCCGCCCAAGGCGCAGATCCGCTCGATTCGCATCGCGCGCGATCAGTTCGCGGCGGAGAACCACGCGGCCGGCGGGACCTCGATCGAGATCATCACGCAGCCTGGCCTCGGCCCGATCCGCTACAACGCCGGCGTGCGGTTCCGCGACGGCTCGATGAGCGGACGCAGCCCGTTCACGCCGACCAAGGGCCCGGAGCAGCAGCGCAACTTCTTCTTCGGCCTGAATGGCACGTTGATCCCGCAAAAGAGCTCGTTCAGCATCTTTGCCTTTGGCGCCTCGACCTACGAGACGCCGAACATCAACATCGTGGACGGGACCGGCACCCGCTCGGAGCCGATGCCGCTGCGCACGCCGCGCGACAACGTCAACGTGAGCGCGCAGCTCGACTACGCGCTGTCGCTCGATCACACGCTGCGATTCGGCTACAACAGCAACCTGTCCGACGCCGAGAACGTGGGGGTCGGCGACTTACGACGAGGAACAGCGGGCGTACTCGACGGAAAACCGCTTTCACAACATCCGGGCCCAGCACTTCGGGCCGCTGGGCCGGCGTGCCTTCACCCGCTCGCGGCTCCAGGTGAGGTGGTCGGACTCGGAGTCGCACTCCGCGTTCGAGCTGCCCACGATTCGCGTGAACGACGCGTTCACTCGAGGCGGCGCGCAGGTCAGCGGAGGACAGCGGTCGTTCGGTTTCTCTTTCGGCTCGGATCTCGACTACGTCCGCAGCATCCATTCGCTGCGGATCGGCACTCTTGTCGATGGCGGCAGCGTCCGCGCCGACGACACCTCGAACTATCTGGGCACCTACACCTTCGAGAGCCTCGACGCCTATCTCGCCGGCCGGCCCCGCAGCTACACCCGCCGCATCGGCGACCCGCGGATTCGCTACGAGACGGTGCAGGCGGCGGTCTACCTGCAGGACGACATCAAGATCCGGCGGAACTTCACCGTCAGCGCCGGCGCACGGTACGAGGCGCAGACCCACGTGCGCGACTACGGCAGCGTGATGCCGCGGGTCGGGTTCACCTGGGCGCCGTTCCGGTCCGGCACCACGGTGGTGCGTTCGAGCTGGGGGACCTTCTACGACTGGCTGCAGGGAAACACCTACGAGCAGACGCTGCGCGTGGACGGCTTCCGCCAGCGCGAGCTCGACATCCGCGATCCGTCGTATCCGCAGGTGCCGGCGCTCGACGAGATCGGCTTCACGCTGCCGGTCAGCCGCTACCTGCTCAGCGACGGCCTGCAGCTGCCCCGCACCAACCGGCTCAGCGCCGGCGTCGATCAGCGCTTTCCGCGGGCCATGGTCCAGCTGAGCGCCGTGTATGCCTACCTGCGCGGGTCGGATCAGTATCGAGGCAACAATTTGAATGCGCCGGTCGCCGGCGTCCGTCCCGATCCGACGTTCGGCAACGTGATCGAGGTGCTCTCGGACGGCCGTTCCCGCCAGCACCAGCTGCAGACCGCCCTCACCGTGCGTCCGGGGGCGCTGCTGCCGCTGCCGCCAAGCGCACCACGCCTCAACTGGAAGCGGACGACTTTGTTCGTGAACTACCAACTCGGGGTTCAGGACAACAACGCCGACGGGCCGTTCAGCATCCCGGCCACCGGCCGGCTCGCCGAGGAGTGGGGACCCGCGGCCGGCGACGTGCGTCACCGGTTCAACACCTCGCTGAACAACCAGATCCTCAGGAATTTCCTGGTGGCGTTGAACCTCAACGTGAACACCGCGACTCCCTACAGCATCCGCACCGGCGGTGACGAGAACGGCGACTTCGTGTTCAACGATCGCCCGGTGGGCCTCGGACGTAACACGGAGCGCGGCGCCGTGCAGTGGAGCCTCAACCCGTTCCTCGCCTACGTGTTCACGTTCGGCCGGAACATCTCGAACCTGCCGCCCGGCATCGCCGTCATCGGCGGCGGCGCCGGCGGCGCGCCCACGGTGCAGACGGTGAATCAGCCGGCGAACCGCTACCGGCTGCAGCTGTTCCTGCAGTCGCAGAACCTCACCAACCGCGCCAACTACATGGGCTACAGCGGGACGATGACGTCGCCGTTCTTCCGCAAGCCGACCAACGTGCAGGGGACGCGGAAGATCGACATCGGGATGCAGCTGACGTTCTGAGTGGGGTAATCGGGGTATGGTGTGCGGTGCTCCAGGTCTTCCCGCCCATGGCTTGCGGCAACTGGGTGCTTTCAGCCGCGGATGGGCAATTCGATGGGCCGGCGAACTTGACAGGAGGTCAGGAGGACAGGAGAAAATTCTGTTGAAAATCAAGAGCTCTTTTCCTCCTGACCTCCTGTAGGTTTTGACAAGCGGCTGTCGTAGCAATCGACCCGCGGGCGCAGCGTGGCGGGGGGTCCGGATGCTCGAGACAGGATCGTTCGCGGCGCTCGCGCGGCGGAAGGAGGAAGCGGCGCACGCCGCGGCGCTCGAGCCGTTCACGACGATCGTCGACAACAGCGCGAATTTCTTGCTCGAAACCATCAGCAGCCCGTTCACCGATGCGCTGCTCGACGGACCCTTCTTCCAGTCGCCCATCCCTTCGGGGTCAGTCCCAGCGCTCAGCCTGGTCCTCGTTCAGTCGCGCGACGGCAACACCGAGGCGGACAATCCTTCGATGCTTGGCGGAGGCCAGACCGACAAGCACGTGATTTACGAAGGGCTTTCACGGGTCGGGGCCGACGCGGTGCTGTCCGGCGCGAGAACGATCGGACAGGGCCGCATTCTGCTCTCGGTGTGGCATCCGGCGCTGGTCAGCTTGCGCCGCGCGCTGGGCAAGCCACGCCACCCGGCTCAGGTCGTCATGACGGCCAGCGGCGAGATTCCAATAGAACAGGGGCTGCTGTTCAATGTCCCTGAAATTCCAGTGATCATCCTGAGCTCCGACCGGGCGGCGCCGCGGCTGGCCGAGAGAAGCCGCTCGCGCCCGTGGATCACCGTCATCACTACCGGAGAGCCGGCAAATGTGCGCCGCGGCGCGGAGCGGCTTCGGACCGAGCTCGGGATCGAGCGCATCTCCGCCATCGGCGGCAGAGTCGCGGCGACCGCACTCGTCGATGCCGGGCTCGTCAGCGACCTGTATCTGACGACGTCCGCGATCTCTGCGGGCACCCCTGATACGCCGATGTATGCCGGGACGCGTCCGCCGCGACGCGACCTGGTCCTCCGCAAGCAAACCGTCGACGGCGTCGTGTTCGAGCACTTCGTGCTGCGGAGAAACGGGGATGGTGTCAGGCAGTGAATCGTGACTTGATGCGGCATTCACGATTCACTGCCTGACACCGACCCGGTCGTCCCTGCACTCTCGCAGAGATACGTACGAGCCCGGGAGCGGAGAAACGTACGAGTTGCGCGGTCGCCGTCACGATTGATATTTCCTGCCGCAGGGCGCTTCGATGGGGGCGCAGCCTGAGAGAACCGTTGGGGTCACACACCGCGACAGCCAGCGCGTATCTCCACGCGAGGTTAGGCGTGGGCACTGTAGAAATTGGCGTCCCCAATTTGCGCGACTTGGAACCAGCTCGACCGGTGGCTGCGCGCTGTGGAAGGTGTGCGGAGCGCGGCGGACCCAACCGGGCCCGAGGTTCAGGCGGTGAGCGCCCGCACGGCCGGTCGGTCGGCCGGCGTAGGCAGACGCAATGCGCTCGCCGGTAGCGTGACCACGGCCACCGTGTTGCCGGTCATGTCAAAGAACTCGATCGAGTAGCCTTCCTCGTTGACGTCTGGAACAACATGGCGCTCGACGACTGTGCCGATGTCGCCGGCGCGCACACCGTGCTCGGGGATGTCGCGGGTCAGAATCACGTCGCCGTAAATGTCGAAGGGCATGACCTACCTCGGGTACATCGTAATAAAACGGGGCACGTCGGCTCCAGTATCGATCTGCCAGACAGAACAGAACCGCACCACCCTGCCGCTGGGAGTCTTGATCGCCCCCTCAATCTCGTAGACCGCGCCGTATGGGTTCGTCGATGTGCCGGTCACGTCGAGAGGCAGGTGCTGAGACCGAAGGTCGGCTTCGAGGATCCCCGGCTTGTCGGACCGGTAACCGACGCTCACGAGAAGCCTCGCCTTGCCACCACCACGCTTGTGCGACAGATTCAGGAGGTACCGCGTGAGCTTGTCTGCCGCGATGACCGCGCGCTCGGCGTTCGGTACCGTCACCAGCAACCTCCGGCTCCCAGCAGCCTCACAGGCTGGCGAACAGCGCGTCGATCTCGTCTGCTGTCTCGAGCTGAATCACTGGCCCAGCAGTAACGTCCTCGTAGCCGCGGTCCAAAGCATCCTTGAGGCGGTCACGCTTCATCGCCACGATCTCGTCGCGGACCTGCATGAGGCAAAGTGCGGCGGCGCCGACCTCCTCCTCTGTGCTGTAGTGACCCTCGCCAACCCTCCGACGAACGAGAGCTTCGAGGCTCTTGAGAATTGGGATGTCCATAGCTACCCTCCAACCAGTGGCGGTGCGATTCTCAGCGGTATCCGGGCAGGGTCCGACCCCACCGCCGCGGCCTCCACTCAGCTCCGGAGCGGCGAGCCACGCCGATTCACCTTGGATGCTTCACTTCGCCCGACCAAGCGGCAAGCGTCGAATTGGTCGGCACGATGCCGAAATCTGGGCACAGGAAGAACTTCACTTCATACCAGTTGCCTCCGGCCACATTGAGACGAATCGGGCCGGCGGCTCCGTCATATCCGCCCTTCGAGTTCGCGAGAACTCGATTGGTTGAATCGCGAACTTCAAGGCACGTGAATGCCTGCGCGGACGCACCAGCATAGCTTCCCGTATAGTCGGCGCGCAGTTCCCCCGAATGATGCGCGTCGATGCGAAAGACCCGTTGCTGTATTTGAGGCGGGTTGTTGTTCACAGGACCGGTAGAGATGTAAGGAAACGCGATCCGCACTTCTTGGTTCGTCGGAACCATGGCGAGAGACAGGGGAGCTCCTGGCGAAGCGACCTGCTCGATTGCGAGAGCGTCGTAGCCTGGCGCGGTGACGGTCACGCGGACCACGCCAGGCGTCAGCCGCACCGAGAAGCTGCCCGCTCCGTCGGTGACGGCCGTTTCGGTCGTCCCGCCGGAACTGGTGACGGTGACGCGCGCCCCCGGGATACCGATATGCTCGGTCGGTCGGCTTTCATGTACCCGGCCGGCGGTGACGCGAACCCCGGGCGAGACCTTGAGTGTCGTCGTCCCGGCGACGTTGTTGAGTGTCGCTCGTATCTGGGCCTCGCCAGGCGCGAGCGCCGTGACGGCCCCCCGATTCGTCACGGTGGCAACCGCCGAATTCTCGGTGGTCCAGGTGACCCCGTCCGAAACGGTTTCAGTCCCACCGCTGGACCATCTGACCGATACCGTGAGCGTCACGGTCTCGCCTTCCACCAGAATCCCGACCACCGCTGATGTTGACGGATTCGACGGTGGGCGTGGGAGTTGTGGGTGGCGACCTAGGGTCGTCTGAGCATCCGATCAAGGTTCCCGCGACGGACACCGGCAGAAGAACGCTGAGCAGACGAGAGCGTCGAAACGAGGCCATTGGTGTTCCTCACGAGTACAGCGTAACCGAAGCCGGAACTTGACTCGCCCGAGCGCCGATGGAGGCTCCAATCGCATGAGTCACACGCCGACAAGCGTTGCCATCTGGTTGAAGAGGAGGATCTTCGAGGCGAAAATCCATTTCCACGAATGCGAGGGCGATCATCCACGTCAGCAAAATGCCAGCCGTGGTGCAAGTCCCTCCTTCACGCACGATCTGCCGAGAGTAGTGGGTCGAATCGTGGTCAGCAGGCCACACATGGTGTGGCGAGAGCACTGCAGCCTGACAATAAAGTTCGAACAGTTCCTCGCGGGTGATTAATTTTTGTTTTCACACCCACGGCCATCTCCATCGTGAAGCCGGGCTCTAACCGTAGGGGATGCCGGAGAGCCCGGTGTTGACCGCGACCGGCACGTGCGTCTTCAACGTCTCCCAGGTCGAGAAGACGTCGCCCGACCACAGGAACGCGCCGTACCGCTGCATGCCGGGGGGAGCCGTTTCGATGCAGCGCGAACGGCCGCTCGTTCGGGCGGTCCTGCTGCGGCCCTTCCCAATACATCCGGATCCGCGCCAGCCGCGACCGCCCGTCGAGGCCGTCGCCTTGATCCGGCCACCAGCCGTCGACGCCCAGATCCATCACCGGCTTGTGATACGCCAGCAGCATTCGACCGCGCGGTCCTCCGGCCAGCGATCGTCGGCGGTGCGTCCGCTCGGCACGGACTTGTCCGGCGTGCACGTCCCTTCCGCGGCGCGGACCAGCGCGCCGTCATCCGGCACGCCGCCGGTCCCGGCGATGGCGGCGACGGTGATGCGGACGGTGACCGGGCTGACCGAGGCGATGGCGATCTCGACCGGCATCCCGGCGATGCGGATCGGCGCGCTCTGGCCCCGGATGGTGATCGGCGTGACGGTCGCGGCGACGCCGGCCGCGGCGATCTGCTTCAACGCGGTCCGGCGGGAAGGGCGGTCTGGCATCGGGGAATCCTCGTCCCGGGCGGGGCTATACTGAATTCGGTATGCCGAAGGTGACCTCTTACCTGACTGCCACCGCGACCGGCGCGTTCTTCGCGGCGACGCTATTCGCCGCGACTCCCACCGCACTCGCTCCACCCGTGCCGCAGCAATCCGCGCCAAGCGCCGCCGACGATCCGTACGCCGAGCTGTTCGCGCAGACCTGCAACCGCTGCCATGACGGCGCCCGCATCACCGCCATCCGCCGTACCAAGACCGAGTGGGAAGAAGTGATCAACAAGATGATCGAGCGAGGCGCGACCGGCACCGAGGACGACTTCCAGAACGTGTTCGGATTCCTGCGGCGGCACTACGGCAAGGTCTACATCAACACCGCCGCCCCCGACGAAATCACCACCTCGCTCGCGCTGTCGGCCCGGGACGCCGACGCCATCGTCGCCTACCGGAAGACCCACGGATCCTTCCCGGACCTCGACGCGGTCAAGAAAGTGCCGGAGATCGACGTGAAGACGCTCGAAGAGCACAAGGACGCGCTCGCGTTCTGACCGCCCTTATTTCTTCTTCTTGCTCGGGCTGTCGTCCGCCTTCAGGTCGCCGAGCGCGTACTGCATCCCGGCGAGGATGTGCGCCAGCATGTCCGGGTTGTTGTAGTAGATCGACTCGTGGTGGCCGAGCGCTTCGTAGAAGACCCGCCCCTGACCGACCTTCTGAATCCAGCTGAGCGCGTAGTCGTGATCCTTGCGGGGGGCGCTCTCGATGCCCTTGTCGCAGTCGCTCATCAGGCTGTAGTCGACGCTGGTGAGGACGTGCACCCGCTCACGCGAGAACGAGCTCTCGTTGAAGGTGTAGACCTCGTCTATCGTGTTGAACGACTTGCCCTCGAAGGCGACGGTCAGCGGGCTCTTGGGGTCGTCGATCTTGACCGTGATCGGGGTCGGATAGTTCCAGTGGAACTTGAAGTAGCCGCCGATCGCTTCGTCCCACCACGGCCACAGCGGCTCGGCCGGCCGCTCTTGCTTCTGCGCTTCGCTCACCGAACACGGGGGCGGCGGCGTGCCGCGTCCACCGCCGCCACGCGCGGCGGCGGGCGGACCGGCCGGAGCGGCTCCGGGCGCGGCGGGAGCTGCTGCCGCAGGTGCGCCGCCACCCGCGCCCCGTCGTCCTCGACCACCGTGATACGAATCACCCGTCGCGTGGATGCCGGCGACCCCCTTGCCGCTCATCAGGAAATCCTGGAACGCCTTGCGGCGCGCGTCGGTCAGCGCCTGATCGGCCGGATCGTCGAGGAACGTGCCGGTGGTGTTGGAGAGGAAGATCGCGTCGTACTGCTCCAGGTTCTCGGCGGTGATGTCGCTCACCTCCCACGACGTCGTCGATGTCCACGCGCCGGTCTTCTTGCCCATTTCCTCGATCATGCGCGCCGCAAGCGGGATGGACGAGTGCTGGAAACCGGCGGAGGGCAGCCGCGACCAGATCAGGACCTTCCGCGGCTTCTGCGGCGCCGCCGGCGGCTTGTCCGGCAGGAGCCCGAGCGTCGCGATCATCCGGGTGACGTCGTTCGGACAGGCCTCCTTCGGGTTCTGGCTCCGGCCGCCACACGCATCGTTCAACCCGCCGCCGCCGCGGCCGGCCGCCGGAGGCGTCTGAGGCGCAGCCGCCGCCGGCGGCTGTTGCGCTCCGGCCGGTGCCAACGCCGCGGCCAGTGCCACCGCGGCCACGGTGGTACCCACATATCTCCGAAGTGATCGTTCAGATGCCACATCGCCTCCCGGCGTCATTGGGCGGCCGGCCCGACGGACCATGCCATGAATAAGGACCCTGAGTCCTCGCGAATTGTATTCCGCGAGGACTGCAGCCCGGCACAAGCGCTACTTCGTATAGATCTGCACGTTGTGGATGGCCTGTCCCTTCGAGTCGGTCCCGGTCGACGTCAGGGTCATCGTCTTGCCATCGGCGCTGATCGCCGCCTTGGTGGTCATGACGACCTTGCCGGCCTTCTTGTAGACATTGGTGCCGGCAGTCGCGCTCTCGCGAGTGCTGGTCATGACGTCGAACATCGGATTACCGGTGACCGGGGCCTCTTCCTTGCCGTCACGCAGCGTCGTGAAGCCCCACTTGAACGGCGAGCCGTCCGCGTTCACGGCATCGATAGCGACCTTTATCCCCTTCCCCGCCGGCTCGATGGTCAGGATGGAGCTCTTGGGCGCCGGACCTGGCTTGTACGTCGACTTGGCGAGATCCAGCTTCCAGGTACCCAGGATCGGCTCGGCCGTCTGCGCGCTCGCAGCCGAGGCCACAATCAGCGCCGCGATCCCGACGAACACGCCGACGGACTTCTTGAACTGAATATGCATCGCGCCTCCGGGCCGAGACGATACGTCAAACGCCGGAAGGCGTCCAGCCAGATCCCGAAGTAGCCGCCCCTCGGAGCACTGGCATAGAGTAATCGTATGGCTCGAGTGTCCTTGCTCGCCCTTCTCGTCACCGCCGCGATGTGCGCCGGCAGCGCCACGGTGGCGGCCCAGCCCGACACCATCCGGCTCGAGAACGCGAAGGCTGGGTCCACCGACTGGCTGCTGACCAGAGTCGCGCGCCACGACGATGAGATCTACGAGCTTGGCTGGCATCGCCGGAAAGGGATTGAAGCCTACGCCTCGCAGACGAGCGTCAAGGCCGGCGAGACGCTCAACGTGCACGTGAGCACGTATCCGGTGAACAAGTATTCCGTCAGCATCTACCGGATGGGCTATTACGGCGGCGCCGGGGCGCGGCTGATGCGGGCGCTCGGGCCGTTGCAGGGAACGGCGGAGCCGACTCCACAAGATGGCGCCCGCAACCTGCTGGAGAGCAACTGGAAGGTGGGGTTCAGCCTGCAGATTCCTGCAGACTGGTTGAGCGGTGTGTATCTCGGCAAGCTCACCACGCTGCCGGCGGCCGGCGGGCAATACCTCGATCTGGAGATGATCAGCGAGGCCTATGTCATCTTCGTCGTCCGAGACGATCGCAAAGCCGACCTGCTGTTCCAGGTCTCGGACCTGACCTGGCTGGCCTACAACCGCTGGCCCCAGTGGCGATCGTTCTACGACCTCGGGAACGCCCCCTGGGGCGCGTCGAACAGCAAGGTTGGCTACGACGTGGGCTTCGATCGCCCCTATGCGTTGTTCTGGAACGGATACCCGGCCGGGTTCCACCCGCAGACCAACGGGTCCGGTGAATTCCTGATGACCGAGTTTCCGCTGGCCTTCTGGCTCGAGAAGGAAGGCTACGACGTGACCTACATCTCGAACGTCGATACCCACGCCGACGCGAACGGCCTGCTGCGGGCGAAAGCGTTTCTCTCGGTCGGCCACGACGAGTACTGGACCGAGCGCATGTTCGACAACGTCACCAGGGCCAGGGATGCCGGGGTCAGCCTCGCATTCCTGTCGGGCAATTCGATCTCAGGAGTGGTGGAGCTCCTGCCTGGTGGCGATGGCCGTCCGAATCGCGTGATGCGGCGCAGCGGACGCGCGTTCACGGGTGAACAGGAGCTGATGGGGAGCGCGTCGTACGGGGTCGGGTTCGCCGACTGGACCAGCGACAAACCCGACCACTGGGTATTCGAGGGCACGAACATGAAGAAGGGCGATCGCGTGGCGCAGCTGGTCGGCTGGGAATACCACGGTCCTCCTCTCGCCAAGCACCCGGATCTCGTCGTGCTGTCGGAGGGGCCGGTCTACGCCGCCAACGGCGCGAAAGGTGCCGGCACCTACGCCACGACGCTCTACACGGCCCCCAAAGGCAATCTCGTCTTCAATGCGGCCACCTGCTGGTGGAACATGGTGCTGTCGTCTCCACCCGGCTCGCTGAACCCGCCACGGCGGGATTTCCGCCGCGAGGATTCGCGCATCCAGCGGATTACGAAGAACCTCCTGGATCGGATGATCGGAGTCCGTGGTCCGTAGTTCGTCGTCCATGGTCCGCGGTCCGTGGTCCGTGGTCCGTGGTCCGTGGTCCGATCACGGACAGAGCCCATCGAGCCAGCGGGGTTGACAACGACGCAACCAGCTGATCGCGGCGTTTTCAACCGCGCTAATTCGAACGGCTCGGTGTAAGGTTTTCCGGACCGCGGACCACGGACCACGGATACCCGCAATTCAAACGGAGGACGCACCTTGGCGGTTTTCTACATCGGCACCTACGACATCGTCGACCCGGACCAATTCGCAATGTACCCGCCGATAGTGCTGGCGCTGCTCCCGAAATACGGCGGACAAGTGCTGGCCTCGGATACGGCGGGCGTCCTGGTCGAGGGGACGTCGCGGACGATGAACGCGATCATCCGGTTCCCGTCGAAGCAGGCCGCGTTCGGCCTCTACAACGATCCGGCCTATCAGGAAGCGAAGCGCATTCGACAGGCGTCCACGACCAACATCAGCATGGTCCTCGTCGACGAATTTCAGGCGGCAACCGCGATCCGCTGACCACGGACCGCGGATCCCAACAGAAGGCGCTGTCGATCGCAGCGGCGCCGCTATAATCCGGGCCGCTATGGACCGCTCATCTGGATTCCCACCTCGCTCCCACGGATCCGGCACGCCGTCGCGGCGGGCGCTGCTCCGGAATGGTGCGGCGATCGCCGGCGCCTGTGCTGCAGCGCTGACCGGCGGCGGCGAGGTCTCCGCGGCCCAGGATCGGCCCGCCGGCGGCCTCTTCGAGGTCAAGGCGTATGGCGCGACCGGCGAGCGCGCGCAGAACGCGACCCCGGCCTGCCAGGCGGCGATCGACGCCTGCACCGCCGCGGGCGGGGGCACCGTCCGGGTGGCGCCTGGCCAGTACAGCGTCGGCATGATTCAGCTGAAGGACAACGTCACGCTGCACGTCGAGGCGGGCGCCACGCTGTTCCTGATCCAGGACACCGACCAGTTCCCGCGGGGCCGCCGCGCCATGGTGTTCGCGGAGAACGCCACCAACATCGGGCTGACCGGCCGCGGCACGCTCGACGGTCTCGCCCAGTACCAGCTCGCCGCGATGCGCGGCGTCGATCCCGAGATTGCCCGGGAGATCGAGATCGCGCGCGCCGCCGGCGTCGACATGCGCCGTTATTACCGGGTCGGGGTGCAGACTTACATGTGCATCCTGAACAACTGCCGCAACGTGCACCTGCGCGACCTCTCGATCGTCCACTCGCCGCTCTGGAACGTCCGTCTCAACGACTGCGATCGCGTCACCGTGCACGGCGTCTACATCTATTCCGACCTCGAGAAGGGCGTCAACGCCGACGGCATCGACATCGTCTCGTCGAAGAACGTCACCATCTCCGACTCGATCATCGAGACCGCAGACGATGCGATCGTGCTGAAGGCGATTGCCCGCGACGGCCAGCCGGCACGGCCGGTGGAGAACGTCACCGTCACCAACTGCGTGCTCACCTCCTCTTCGACCGCGCTGATGATCGGCACCGAGACCCAGGCCGACATTCACCACGTGCTGTTCAACAACTGCGTGATCCGGAACTCGAACAAGGGGTTCGGGATCAACGTGCAGGACGGCGCGGTGGTGCGCGACGTGATCGTCAGCAACCTGACCGTCGAGACCAGCCGGCGGCACTGGAACTGGTGGGGCAGCGCCGAGCTGTGCAAGCTGGTGCTGAAGAAGCGCACGCCGGCGTCGCGGCTCGGCGCTATCCGCGACATCGTCGTGGCCAACGTCATGGCCAAGGTCCGGGGCACCAGCACCATCGTCGGCCATGCCGAGCGGCCGATCGAGAACATCCGTTTCTCGAACGTCGACGTCACCATGCTGCCGGAGGATGCCGTGGACAAGCGCGCCAGCCATGCGGTGATGTTCGAGAACGCGAGCGGCGTGCAGCTTCGCGACCTGTCCGTGCGATGGACCGACGAAGGGGCAGAGCCGAAGTGGCAGAGCGCGCTGGCGCTGCGGAACGTCACGGATTTCGAGATCGACGGATTCAAAGGGCGGCAGGGAAAGCTCGCGTCCGAGACCGCGGCGATTCTGCTCGACGGCGCGCGGCGAGGTGCGATCCGCAACCCGCTGGCCCTCGAGGGCAGCCGGCACCTGGTACACGTCAGCGGCGGATCGACGAACGACATCACCATCAGCGGCAGCCGTCTGCCCGCCGGCGCGACGGTGGTGACCTACGACAACGCAGACCTGAAGCGGATGGTCAGGGTGACGCCATGAGGACATTGCCAAGAATGCCAAAAGTGCCAAGAATGCCAAAAGTGATCGGAGGTCCAGCCATTCTTGGCACTCTTGCCATTTTTGGCACTTTTGGCATTCTTGGCACTTTTGGCAATCTGCTGGCCCAGCCTCAGACCCGCGACATCCGCTACGGCACGGCACACGAACGGCAGGTGCTCGACGTCTACGCGCCGGCCGGGGCGAAGAACCTGCCGGTGGTGTTCTGGATTCACGGCGGCGGCTGGCAGACGGGCGACAAGGGCATGGTGGCCCTCAAACCGAAGGCCTTCATGGAGGCGGGCTTCGTGTTCGTGTCGATCAACCACCGCCTGCTGCCAACGGTTGACATGGGGACCATCACCCGCGACGTGGCGAGCGCGCTCGGCTGGGTGCACAAGACCATCGCGACCTACGGCGGCGATCCGGCCAGGCTGCTGGTCATGGGCCACTCGTCTGGCGGTCAGCTCGCCGCGCTGATGTGCACCGACGATCGGTATGCCAAAGCGGAGGGCTGGTCGCTGACGGCGATCAAAGGCTGCGTGCCGGTGGATGCCGATACCTTCGACATTCCCGCGATCATCGAGATGGCCGAAACGCGGGCCCGGGTGCACCACCTGCCGCTGCCGACCTATGGTCATCGCCAGAAGTTCGGCGACGACCCCGCGAAGCACCGCGACTTCTCGGCGGTGACGCACGTCGCCACGGGCAAGGGCATTCCGCCGTTCCTCATCGTGCACATCGGCGGCAACCCCGACACCGGCGCGCAGGCCCGGCGCCTCGCCGGCGTGCTCGAGAAAACAGGAATTTCCGCGAAGGTGGTGGCCGGACGCGAGAGCACGCACGCGAGCATCAACGACAACATCGGCGCGGCCAACGATGCGGTGACGAAGGAGTTGTTTGCGTTCGTCGCCGAGGCGCTGAAGAGGTAGTCCGAATCCGCGGTCCGTGGTCCGTGGTCCGTGGTCCGGAAGAGCCTCTCGAAGCCATACGAACGAGCTGGGTACGGACCACGGACCACGGACTTCGAGTCAGTTCAGTGCGATGCGCTCCGCGGCATACTCCTTCTGCAGCCGTTCGATCTCGGACGGGGCGAGCTCGCCACGGTGCAGCACGAGGCGATACCGCAGGATCACCGGCCGGTCGCGCGGAATGGCGGACGGCTGCCGCCCGGGGTAGACGGCGTTCTGCATGCTGGCCCGCGCGCGGAGGATCCACGGCTGCGGGAACCCGGTCGTCGTCGGATGCGTCAGGACGGTCAGGCCGCTCTTCCCCGATGTCCCATAGCTCCCCGACACATCCATCCACGGGCTCGCCGCGACCGCATTCTCGATCGGCGTCACGACGCCCTGCGCGCCCGTGAAGCGGAGGTCGGGCGGCATCACCACCCGGTACGAGAAGCCGCCGTAGCCCTTGGCATCGTCTGAACCGCCGATCTCCACGCCATCGACGAGCGCCGTCAGCCGCTGGTGGAAGTCGATCTTGCGAATCGCACCCTCGGCCCGGTGAACGCGGGTCGCGCTCCGTTCCTCCACGAACGGGCGGCGCCGTCCCCCGGCATCCGTGAACAGGGGAGATTCCCAGACCACGCGAAGCGCGAGCGAGGCGGAGCGGGCATCCGTATCAATCCGGGCGTCCTGGATGTTCCAGAACGAGTCGCGGTTGACCCACTGATCCTGGACGGTCTTGCCGTCGATCCGCACCTGGTGCCAGGCCCAGAAGATGCCGCGGTGATGGATGTGATCCTTGGGAAAATCCTCGGTCAGGACGTTGCCGTCGAGATCGTAGAGCGGATGGAAGTAGTTCGACCGCGCGGCCTGGCCATCCGGCAGCGCCTTGCGCTCGGCCTGATAGAACAGGACCTTGGTCTCCCCCTCCGTGAACCAGTAGCCTTGCGGGTCCTTCGTGATACGAACGGCGCCCTGCTCGACGCGCGCCGCCGCGATCGCGCCCGCCGCCAGGACACAGACCGCTTGCACGACCACCATCCGTCTGCGAGTCATGAGGCCTCCTTCATGTCAAATCCCAAATCCCAAGCTCCAAGCTCCAACCACTCGCCAAATCCCAAGGTCCTTCGAATTCGGAGTTGGAAGTTGGGCATTGGGAGTGGTTGGGATTTGGAGCTTGGAGCTTGGGATTTGACATGAGTCACGATTCACTGCCTGACACCCCGGCGCACCTCCGCGCCGGCGATCTCCAGCTCCACCGCGGACACCGACGCGGCCGGGAACTCCCACGTGGCATCGGCGGTCATCGGGCGTTCCACGGTCTGCATTACGTTTGCGCTGTTCAAGTACGACAACTCGATCGTCGGATCCTCGCGGATCTCGAACACTCTCCCGCTGCGGATCGTGTGCCCGGCGACCTGCAGCGTGGCGGTCACGGGCCTTTCACGCCGCGTGTTCGCGACGTGGAGGACCACCGTATTGCCGCGCCGGCTCGCCACGACGTCGAGGCCGTCCGGTAGGCCCTCGGCCTTCACCGCATGGCTGCCGATGTGATGCCGATAGAGCTGCATGACCCTGGCAACCGGCTGGAGGTAGGCGCGGTTGTTTCCCTTGGGCACCGGTATCATCACGGCGTTGTTCTGCCAGCGGGTACCGCAGAAGTCGGCGGCCGTGGCAATCTTCAGCACGTCGCCGTGGCGCTGGTGGTTGTTGAGAATGCGGGCGTACCAGACGCCGGCCGCCCAGGTGGCGAGCACGTCGCAGCGGTCCCGCCCCGGAATCGCGAAGTGGCATTCCGTCAGGGCGAGCGGTATCCGACGGCCACCCAGGCTCTCGCGGACGCCGCGGATCTTGATATCGGTCGCCTGCCACGCCGCCATCAACCGTTCCCAGGTCGCCTCCGGATCGCGCCGGTACAACTCACCGCGCAACACCGGCTTCTGCGGCGAGTCCGGATCGAACATGTGATGGAACGCCAGGTACTGCACGTGTTCACCCGCCACCTCCGCCATCCGTCCCGCCCACCCGCTGTCGCCCCACGCCACCAGCCGGATCGCGGGATCGGCCGCACGCATCGACTTCGCGAACTCGACGGTCTTGCGCGCGGCGGTTTCGAGATCGAAGCCGTTCTTGTCGTATGAGGTCTCGTTGCCGATCTGCCAGTGACGGACCCCGAGCGCGGCGCTCTGTCCATGCGTCCGTCGATCGGCATTGCCCGGGTCGTTGCAGTAAGCGACCCACGCCGCGGCTTCCTTCGCGTCGCCGGTGCGAAGGCTGCCCTTGGCCTTCATGTACTGCCGGCGCCCGTCCGACTCGAAGTTGACGCAGATCAACGGTTCGGCACCGACGGATCGGCTGAAGCCCACGAACTCGCCGGTGCCCACCTGGTTGGACTCGACTCCCCCCCAGAGCAGGTTGAGCATCGGCGGACGCTGGCCGCGAGGTCCGACGCCTTCCCGCCACCGGTAGAAATCCGCAAAGATGCCGCCCCATCGCATCATCGTCGGCGCGAGCTCCTGGGTGACCGACAGCACGTCGTCGCGCCATCGATCGTTCAGGTGATCCCAGGCGGCCTCGACCGAGCCGTCGGTCGCGCCCAGCGGCTCCATGAACTGCATGTAGAGGTACGGCGACAACTCGAACAGCGGGACAGGGTCGACCACCAGCGAGCCGGTCTGGCTGGCCCCAGTCGACACCTGCGCCGCGGCGTCCGCGCGTCCGCCGACCGCGAGACCGGCCGCGGCGATCGAGGCATCCTTGAGGAACTCCCGCCGTCTCATCGACCGCTCGGCGTCCTACTTCAGTTCCTTCACGTAAATGTTCTTGAACTGCACCAGCGCCGGAATGCCGCTGTAGCCACCGTCGGGCGTCCGCCCGCCGTGGTGCTGCAGGCCGATCGGGCCTTCGGCCGGCAGATCGGGCAGCGTCACCTTGGGAATCACGTTCTTGCCATTCAGGAACAGCGTGACATCACTGCCCTGCACCGTCAGCTCGAACGTGTTCCACTGACCGATGTCGTGGTCGGCGTTCATCCGCGGCGTCACCGCCGCCTTGAGCGCCGGCGGACTCTTCGGGTCCGTCCGGTAGCCATACATTTCGCCCGAGCCCACCGGCCAGCACCAGATGTTGAACTGCGCCCGGCCCGAGCCGCGCGGCATCAGCCCGGAATCCGAATCCGGCGCGGTGAGGTTGATCTCCTTCCCGTTCTCATCGAGCTTGTTGTGCCCGTCGGGCATCACGATCTTCATGTTCTTGCTGATGAACGGCGTCGCCTTGATGCGCCAATCAACCTTCAACTCGAAGTTTTTGAACGACTTCTCGGTCCAGAGGTTCTTGTCCTTGGCCTGACTGCCGGCGTCGTAGTCGATCACGCCGTCCACGACCTTCCAGTGGCCGCCATCGCCCTCCGGGATTTTCCAACCGGTCAGATCCTTGCCGTTGAACAGAGATGTAAACCCCGCGGGCACGGCGCCCTGCGCCTCAGGCCGGGCCGCCGGCATCGCCAGGACCAGCGCGA
The DNA here is from genome assembly GCA_963717745.1 of uncultured Acidobacteriota bacterium. Classification (GTDB taxonomy): domain Bacteria; phylum Acidobacteriota; class Vicinamibacteria; order Vicinamibacterales; family 2-12-FULL-66-21; genus JACCXG01. Next base: position 95,495 of record CAVQXJ010000024.1, on the reverse strand, counting down.
GCGCGGCAGCCGATACACAGGCCGTTGCTTTCATCAGACCTCTCCTCTGGAATGGGGCCGCCTGTACTTGCGAAACCGATGACCCTGCTGGTGCGCATCACCCTGGAGGACGAGGGTCGAACCAGATGTGCGCGAAATCCGGACGCAGGCGGCGTTGGCGCATCCTATCCGACGTCGCCAGTTTCAGGAAGCAGGCACGGGCTGGCACGGACATTCGAAGACCCGAACGTCGAAGCCCCGCTCGGCCAGTTCGTGCGCGGCGGTCAGGCCGCCGATGCCACCGTCGAGGATGGCTACCGTCTGTCCCATGCCCGTCTCCTGTCTCGGGGGCATCGCGCCCTTGCTGGAGAAGATCGGAAAAGGACGACCGAAAGCGAAGCCGGTCGCGCGACTTGTCCGCCGGAGCCTTGGCGAAGGTGGAAGCGCGGAGGAGGGCGCTTGACTCGGCATCGGCCGTTCCTCATGATACGGATCATGATTCGCGCCCCTGCGTGATGCCGGGCTCGTGGTCCTCCTGCCAGGTCGGTTGTCCGTTCGTCCCTGCCGTGTGATGAACCAACTCCCTGACATCGGAGGACCCTGTGAAGATTTACAACGAGATCGCCGACTGGTTTCACCTGCTCACTCACCCGAGTGAATACGCCGACGAAGCCGCCGATTACGTGCGCTTCATTCACGGCGCGCGACCGGAGGCTCGAACGCTGCTCGAGCTCGGCGCGGGCGGCGGCAACAACGCGTCGCACATGAAGCGACACTTCACCTGCACGCTGACCGACCTGTCGCCGCGCATGCTGGAGCTGTCGCGCTCCATCAACCCCGATTGCGAGCACATCCAGGGGGACATGCGCGAGCTGCGCCTGGACCGGCAATTCGATGCCGTGTTCGTCCACGACGCCGTGGAGTACATGACGTCGCTCGACGACCTGTCCCGCGCGGTGCGGACCGCCTACGTGCACACGCGTCCCGGAGGCGTCGCGCTGTTCGTGCCTGACGGCACCCGGGAATCATTCGCACCGGGCGCTGACCATGGCGGCCACGACGGTGTGGATGGCCGCGCGCTGCGCTACGTGGAATGGACGTTCGCCCCAAATCCTGGCGAGACCTTCTATGAAGTGCACTACGCCTGTCTGCTGAGGGATGGCGCCGACGTGCGAGTCGTCCACGATCGCCATCGGCACGCGCTGTTCACGCGTCAGCAGTGGCTGGACGTGCTCGACGGCGCGGGGTTCGTCCTGACGACCCCGCCGCTCGATGCAATGGTTCACGAGAGCCAGGTCGCGTTCCTGGCTCTCAGACTGGACTAAGACAAATCCCAAATCCCAAGCTCCAAGCTCCAACCACTCCCAACTCCCAACTCCCAAGGTCCTTCGAACTTGGGGTTGGGAGTTGGGAGTTGGGAGTTGGCTTTGGAGCTTGGGTATTGGGAGTGGTTGGCGCTTGGAGCTTGGGATTTGGGATTTGATTTCACTCGGACCGTAGAGCCACCGTCGGGTTGATGCGCGCGGCATGCCGGGCGGGCACGGCGGCGGCGAGCGAGGTCACGGCGACGAGCAGGGGCACGACGAGCCAGTAGATGCCGGACGTCATTCGTTCGTCGGTAGGCACCATGCCCAGCAGCACAGACGACGCGGCCACACTCAGCGCGAGGCGTCCGTCAGGATGACGACACGGGCCGGCGTCCCGGCTGACGCTTCGTCCGTGCGGAATTCGCGGCCGAGCGGCAACGGCACCCCGAGCACGCTGAAGAAGTTGTCGCTGACGAAAGAGGCGAACCGGACGCGAGGCGGGTCGCCGCGGCGGAGCGTCATGCCGACGGTTCCGTAGTCGTAGGCGAGGATCCCGTCGAAGCTGCGGGCGCGCGCGCGGAGATCCTGATAATCGAGGTAGGAGGCGTGGCCCTGTTCGAGCCGGGTCGCGGTTTCGGACTTGAATCCCAGCGCCAGCAGGTCGCCGGGCCGCGAGACCGGGAGCGGCCGCAGCAGCATGGCGTCGGCGACGCTGAACATCGCGACGTTGGCGCCGGTGCCGCACGCGATCGACAGGACCGCGATGGCCGTCAACGCCCGGTTGCGGGCGAACACGCGCGCGCCGTGCCTCACGTCCTGCCAGAGACGCTCGAGGTGCAAGAGAGCGTTCATATCAAATCCCAAATCCCAAATCCCAAGCTCCAACCACTCCCAACCCCCAAATCCCAAGGCCCTTCGAACTTGGAGGTGAGGTTTGGGAGTTGGGCGTTGGGAGTTGGGAGTGGCTTTGGAAGTTGGACATTGGGAGTGGTTGGGATTTGGAGCTTGGGATTTGGGATTTGACTACTCCACCTCGAATCTCACCAGTCGTTCCGTTCGGCGCTCACCGAGCGCCGCTTGGAGGGTCAACAGATACCGCCCCGGCGGCAGTCCGCGAAGAGGCAGTGAGAGCCGGGAATTCGCGGTTCTGTGGTCGGCAAAGTCGGCAGGGCTCAGCGTGCCGGTCTGATTCCGGAGCGCTGTGCCGTGCGTGTCATCAATGCGGAGGAGCAGGGCGACCGGCTGCAGCGGATCCTTTCGCAGCGTGCCCTGGCTCACCTGCACGAACGCCGACACCGTGTCGGTGCTCGTGAACCTACGACGGGCGGTCGGCACGAACGGCAGGGCGCCGTCGATTTCGTCCCGGGATGCGACGGGTTCTTCGGGCGCGACGTGCAGCAGCACTCCGGACATCGACAGCCGGGCCTGCCTGAAGTCGGGGATGTCGACGAAGGTGTGCACGCTGCCAGCCGCACCTCCCGGTAGTTCGGCCGCAACGCGAATCTCGTAAGAGCCGGGCTCGAGCGCCAACGCCGACACCAGCCCCAGAGCGGCCGGTCCGGTGCCTCCGCCGGTTGCGGGTGCGATCGCGATCCGTCGTGACACGACCGGGGCCGCGCGAGGCGTGAACGCGGCGATGAGCATCGCGATCGGACGCGCGACGGCCGTGCCGAGGCGGCCGACGAGCACCGCGGCCGGACGTGAACCGGCGATCATCGGCACGGCGGACGCTTCCAACGGCACACCACGGGCCGGCAGCACGTCGGTGACGGCTCGCGTCAGGGCCGGCGGAGCCGGGCTCGCCGGCGCCGGCTGCTCCGCTGCGTTGTACTGGTTTCGCGCCTTCACCGTGAGACCACGAGGACGCACACGGACCTCGATGCGGCGCGTCGCGTCCCCTGTTGCCGGCGGCGCGGGCGTGAAGCCGAGGACGTAGTAGGCGCTGCTCTCGTCGAGGATCGAGGCCACGTGGTCTTCGGGCGCGGAAGTGTTGGTCACGGTGCGGCCCCGGGTCATGTCCGCGATCACGGGCAGGGAGTCCAGGCGCTCCCGCATGCGCCTGGAGCCCAGCGGCGTGCTGGCCTCACTGTCGACGCCAACCGGGTCGAGCACGTGGACGGTCACGTTCGCTTCGCCCATCGAGCGCTCGAAGTCCCGGCGCGGCGATCCTTGTCGAGCACGGACGCCTCGACCCGGACGACGTCAGCGGTGGATCGGAAGATGGGGGGCTGTTGCCAAATCCCAAATCCCAAATCCCAAGCTCCAACCACTCCCAACCCCCAAATCCCAAGCTCCTTCGGACTTGGAGTTAGGAGTTGGGATTTGGCCGTTGGGAGTTGGCTTTGGAAGTTGGCCATTGGGAGTGGTTGGAGCTTGGGATTTGGGATTTGGGATTTGACATGAGTCACGATTCACTGCCTGACACCCGCAGACATTCGTCGAGCACCCGCGACGCCCGCGCGCCGCTCTCACCGGTCGAGGGGCACGGCCCCTTCCCTGCGAGCTCGTCGACGATGGTCTGAATCAGCGGCTGGTGCACGTGCGGCGGATAGCGGACCGCATGCGTCTGCCGCTCGCGTCCCCGGGTGAGGATGACATCGGTGTCGCTGAAGATCGGCGCCTCCAGCAGGCCGTCCGATCCGGTGAACGTCATGGTGTCGGCCGACGATCCGGCGTGGAAATTCCAGATCGCGGTTCCCACCACCTGACCGCGGAAGCTGAAAGCCGCGGCGGTCACGTCCTCTGCCTGGTAGGCGCCGGCGGTATTGATCGGGAACCCGGCAACGCCAGTGATCGGGCCGAGGAAGAAGTCGAGGAGGTCCACACAATGCGACCCGAGGTCGAAGAGCAGGCCGCCGCCCGCGATCGCCGGATCGAACCGCCAGTTGGCGCGCTCGGCGCCGGCCAGCGGCTTCGTGACCGCGACGTGTACCGAGGTGACCTGCCCAATCGCGCCCGCCGCGAGAAGATCCCGGACCAGCACGAACCGCGGCAGCGCCCGGCGGTAGTAGGCCACCCAGAGCGGCACGCCGCGCGCGGCACAGGCCTCGATCATGCGAAGGCACTCGCGATGGTTCGTGGCCATCGGCTTCTCGACCAGGCACGGCTTGCCGGCGGCGGCGACCGCGAGCGTCAGCTCACAGTGGCTGGACGGGGGCGTGGCGATGTAGACGGCGTCGACCTCCGGATCGTTGATGAGCGCGTCGGCGTGGTCATACGCGCGCGGCACACCGTGGCGCCGCGCGTAATCCTGCGCCTTCGCCAGGTCGCGCCGCATCACGGCCACCAGGCCGGAGCCGTCGGCTTTCTGGAAGCCGGGCCCGCTCTTCACCTCGGTGACGTCGCCGCAGCCGATGATGCCCCAACGGGTCATGCGGGGAATTCTGTCACGCCCTATGTGCAACGGTGCAACGGGACACACCGCCGCGAGCACCGGCCCCTTGGAGCGGGGACGGGGGTGATTCGCAACGCTCGCGATCACAGGAGGGCCAGGAGATCAGGAGAAATACATCTGGTTTCCTCCTGACCTCCTGGCCCTCCTGTTAAAGCTCACTGGCCCGCGAACCACCCATCAGCGGCTGAAAGTACCCGGTTGCCGCGAGCAGCGGGGAGCGTGAACTGGCGACGCCTTGCGCGCGTGACAGCATAGAATCCGTGGCTTGCCCATGGCAGACCCGCTCGACTCACAAGCCGCGGCATTCGCTCACCTGCTCGAGCTGTCCGGCGATCCCGACGCGGCGTTCAGAAGCGCCGTCGCGCTCGCCGAGGGTCTCTTCCCTCACCAGATCGAAGGCGTCGCGTTCCTGCTCGGACGGCGGCGCGCAATCCTGGCCGATGACATGGGCCTCGGAAAGACCCGCCAGGCGATCGTCTCGCTGCGCTACCTCGCGCCGGGCGGACCTCGCCTGGTCGTCTGTCCCGCGTCGGTCAAGCGCAACTGGGCGCGTGAGATCGAGGTCGTCGCGCCGGGCAGTTCGATTCTGGTGATCGAGGGAAGCGCCCCAGTCTCCCCCACGGCCGAGTGGGTCATCCTCAACTACGACATCATCGGACGGCACATCGACAGCCTCCAGCGCGTGCCCTGGGCCGCGCTGGTGTTCGACGAAGCGCACTACCTGAAGAACCACACCAGCGCACGCAGCAAGCTCGCGCGACAATTGACCACCAGTCCGCCTCCGCCACAGGCTCCGGCGCGACAGGCTTCGCCTTCGCCGAAGGCAACGGCGCGACAAGGGCCCGTGGTGCAGCTCCTGACCGGAACGCCGCTGACCAGCCGGCCGCGCGATCTGTTCGTGCTCCTCCAGTTGGTGGGTCACCCGCTCGGACGCAGCTTTCTGGCGTTCGCCAGACGCTACTGTGCGGCCGAGAAAGGGGAATACGGATGGAAGACCGGGGGCGCCTCCAACATCGAAGAGCTGACCGTCCAGCTGCACGGGGTCATGCTGCGGCGCTCGAAGGACGACGTGCTATCGCTCCCGCCGAAGCTGCGGACGTGGCTACCCGTCGAAATCCCGGCCGGGACCGGCGCGCGAGCGGTCAGAAAGGTATTCGAGATCCTCGCCGGAAAACACGACCGCCCCGCGACGGCGCGAGCCCTGGACCTGCGCAGGCGCGGCAAGCTGCTGGCGTTCGTCGTCGAGGCGCGTCAGGCGCTCGCGATCGCCAAGGTGTCCGCGACGCTCGACTTCGTCAGGGGGGCGATCGATCAAGGCGAGAAGGTCATCGTCTTTTCGTGCTTCGAAGACCCGGTTCAGAAGCTGGCCCGCGAGCTGGGCGCCGCCGCCGTCGTGCTCACGGGCCAGACCCCTTCCGGCATGCGGCAGCAGCTCGTCGATCGATTCCAGCACGACGATGGGGTTCGCGTGTTCGTGGCGAACATCATTGCGGGCGGGACCGGTGTGAACCTGACGGCCGCGACGCAGGTCGTGTTCAACGACCTCGACTGGGTGCCGACCAACCATTGGCAGGCCGAGGACCGCGCGTACCGGATCGGCCAGACCCGCACCGTCAACGTCACCTACTTCGTCGCCCGGAACACCATCGACGATTTCGTCGAGGCGGTGCTCGAAACCAAAGCCGCGCTCGTCAACGCGATCGTCGAAGGAGAGGCGTTGGCGGCGGGATACGGCGGCGACGTGCTCGACGAGCTGCAGCACATCCTCCATGCGATCTCTGCCCGTGCCACCTCCCAAGGGAGCGTCGAAGACGACGAGGTCATCACCAGGCTGCTGCGGCAGGCCTCACAGGAGTTTCGTGAGACACACCAGGCCGCGGCGGGACGACCGGCCGCCGCTGCGCGGAGCGACCGCGAGCGTCAGGCGCTGGCGCGCGCGCTCGAGGGACTGGTGAAGGTGCTGTCCGGCCCGTCGGCCCGCCGCTTTCGAATCGCCAGCACGTCGCACCAGGGGCTCGAGTACGAGGTCGTGGCGATCGACGCGGACGTCACCTGCACCTGTCCGGGCTTCGAATACCGTGGACAATGCCGCCACGCACGGGACGTCAAGGCCGCACTGGCGGCGGGAGATCCCGTCCCGGCGCAATATGCGGAAGTGCGATGAAAAACGTCCCCCATTCCTTTCTTGCGGTCGCCGCCCTACTGATGCTCGGGCAACCGGCCCGCGAATCCGATCGTCTGATCGCGATCTTCGTGGTCGACGGGCTGCGGCCGGACAGCATCAACCCGGTCGACACGCCGACCATCGACCGGCTGCGGTCCGAGGGCGTCGACTACGTCAACAGCCACTCGGTCTTTCCGACCTCGACGCGCGTCAATACAGCGACGCTGGTGACCGGAACCTATCCGGCCCGGCACGGCATCGTCGGCAACAGCATGTTCGTGTCGGGCGTCAATCCACAGGCGCCGTTCGACACCGGCGACTTCAAGCAGCTGATGCGGCTCGCGGACGTCGACGGCCGCGTGGTCACGGTTCCGACGCTCGGGGAGATCCTCCAGCGCGGCGGGCGGAGGCTGGTGACGGTGAGCTCCGGCACGACGGGGAACGGGTTTCTGCTGAACCCCGAGGCGCGCCGCGGCGCTGGTATCGCGATTCACGGCCTCTTCGACCCGGGGAAGACCGCGGCGTACCCACCCGAGGTCAGTGAGGCGGTGATCCGCCGCTTCGGCTCGCCGCCGCCCGATCCGGACGACGCCGGGCAGATGGAGTGGACCGATACGGTCCTGCGTGACTATGTCCTTCCGGAGCTTCGCCCCGACGCCGTCATCGACTGGATGGGCCCGCTGGATGCCGCGCAGCACAATCACGGTGTCAGCTCGCCGGAAGCGAAGGCAGCGCTGCGGGTCATCGACAAGAGCCTGTCCCGGACGATCGCCGCGATGCAGGCGCTGGCGCCGCCCCGGCGCATCGGCATCGTGATCACGTCGGATCACGGCTTCGCTCAGCACACCGCCGGCGTAAACGTCGTGGAGTCCCTGATCGCGGCGGGCGTGAAGGCGAGCACCTCGTCTACCGACGTCGTCGTCGCGAGCCAGTCCCAGTCGGTGCTGTTCTACGTGCCGTCGCACGAGGCGCGCCTGGTCTCGAGACTGGTGACGTTCCTGCAGCAACAACCGTGGGTCGACGTCGTCTTCACGCGTGGCGGGCGGCAGGGTCAGGGGGGCGTGCCGGGCACCTTCTCGCTCGACCTGACGCAATCGTCCCATGCGTCACGGTCGCCGGACGTCGTGGCAACGCTCGCCTGGACATCGAGTCGAAACGCGTACGGCGTCAGTGGTGCGCAGACGATTCACAGCGGCCGGAGCGGGCCGGTGACGGGCGGAGCCAGCGGACACGGTGGGCTCAGCCCGTGGGTGGTCCACAACACGCTGATCCTGTGGGGCAGCGACTTCAAGACTGGAGCGCGCATCAACGCGCCTGCGTCCCTCGCCGATTTGATGCCGACGGTGTTGACACTGCTCGCCGTTCAGCGGGATCCCTGCGGTGACGGGTGCGGCCGTGTTCTCGAGGAGTCCCTGCGAGGTTCGGGCGATCGCCGCCCTACCCCAACACGGCGGATGGTGACGACGAGATCAGGCGCGTATCGGGCCCGGCTCCGGATCTCGAGCGTCGCGGGGCACGATTACATCGACGAAGGGGCAAGACAGAAATGAGGATGTGCGCCAGCGTCCGGTTTACTTGACCTGACGCAACCGCAGCGCGATGTCGACGGCGTAGTCGGGCGCCGGAACCGAACGGACGCCGCCGCCCTGTACGTCGACCGTGCGAAGGACCGAACCGGTCATCGTGTCAACCCACTCGCCGCGCCACTGGCCCGCGGAGAGATCGACCTGCAGCGCAGACGGTTCCGGTTCGGCTGGCACCGGCGTCGCGGTCGCCGGCCCGCTGCCCGCGCCCTTCTTGCGCAGATAGATCGCCATCGCCTTGCCCGGCTCGACCAGCGCGCGGGCGCTGCCGCCTGACGGCGCGCCACCCTTGATCACCGTGTTGTCCGGCGCCATTCGAATGAAATCGAAGCCGTTGATGAAGTCGCTCAGGATCTTCAGTTGCCGGCGCAAGGCGCGGCTGCCGCCGCCCGGCTGCGACGGCGGGTATTGGAAGGTTCCGTCCTCGGAGCCGGCCGTGAACGAGTAGTCGAGATTGTTGTACAGCCCGCCTCCGGCGATGACGAAGTCCCAGCCCTCCATCCGGTAGACGTCGTCGCTCACCCCTTTGAAGCCGGTCTCGTCGTCGCCGATCACTTTGTTCAGGGCGTAGTTCATCGCGACCGTTTCTGGCGGCGTGGCGTAATGGAAGTTGAAGATCGACACCGCCGGGTGGGGGTCGGCGATCTTCGCCGACTTGTTCGCGATGTTCTGGGCGATCAGGTGCTTCGCGGGCAGCGCGCGCTCGGTCGCCACGATCACGTCCGCGATGCGATGCTGCCAGGCCATCGTGATGCCGCCGAAATACGGCTCGTTGGCGATCTCGAAGAAGAGGTTCGGGAACGAGTTGAGCTCCGTCACGAGCTTGCGCGTGAGCGCTTCCTGCACGGCCAGGAGCGCGGGATCCTTGTCGAGCGTGTAAACGTCGTTGCGGCCGACCTTGCCTGCGCCATTGACGTTGTTGGCGGCGTTCATCGGGCTCAGGGTCCACTGCACCTCTTCGTACATCGGGCAGAACAGCGTGAGCTCGACGACGATGTTGCGGGCGGCGGCGTGGGCGACGAAGTCCTTCAGCCTGGCGAAGTAGGCGTCGTCCCAGCGCGAGAGATCGAACTTGTTGCCGCCGTCAGGACCGGGCCCCTCGACGCTGCTCGGGGCGGGCTGGCTGCTGCGCGGCCAGGGAGCGAGGAACCGTCCCGGCCGCGGCGCCAGCGTGTTGCGGGCGATCTTGAACGCCCCTTCGGGCTCGACGTAGGCGCCGCTGAACACACGCGTGTAGTTCATTCCGTCGGCGGCGAGAGTGTCCAGGTACTTGCGATAGTCGAAGTCCAGGTTCATCACCGCACCGTAGTGCTCGGCGGAAGTGATCAGAATCGTCGGCCGTCCCCGCCACTGGAAGTAGTGAGGGTTGTCGGGATTGAGGGCGATGGGGACGGCTGGGGCGACCTGCGCGTGGTGCACTGCGGCCGCCGCGACGAACTGCGCCGCGAGAGCCAGCACCAGGACCATTGCACGTACGGGTCGGTTCATCGCAAGCAGCCCCCTTTACTTGCCTGCCGGCATTCGGAAGGGCGGCGGCTGCGTGCCATCCGCGTCGGTGAAGCCGTACTCCTGCGCGAGCGTGCCGACCTCCGCCAGCTGCCCGGACTTCTCGATCACTCGTGGATCCGACGCCAATGCCACGATCGCCCGGCCGATATAGGTGGTGGTCTCCTTCGGCCCTCCGGGGCCGTCGAGGGCCGCCGCTGCACCCGCGCGGCGGAACGCTTCCGTCACCCGTTCCGTTCGCATGAAGCCCGGCGCGACCGCCAGCGCCGCGATGCCCCGGTCTCGCAGCTCGTGCGCCATCGCCCAGACCAGCCGGGTGACCGCGCTCTTTGAGAGATCGTAAAAAAGATTCGGCAGGTACGGCAGCGCCGCGAGGTTGGCGGTTGTGGATACGATCAGCCCGCGGCCCTGCGGCAACATCAGAGGAACCGCCAGGCGACTCGCGGTGAGATGCGCGCGGACGCCGGCCGTGAACATGCCATCCCACTGGTGCACCGACTGCTCCCAGAACGGCACCATCGGAAGAGGACGGCATTCGCTGCTCTCGTAGCCGCCCCACACGTTGTTGACGAGGAGATCGAGCCGGCCGTGGTCCGCGCGAATGCGCGCGAAGAGTGATTCCACGTCGGCATCGACGGTGTGATCGCACCGGACCGCAATGCCGCGCCCGCCGCGCGCCGTCACCTCGCGCGCCGTGTCATCAACCGTGCCCGGCACGTTGTCGGTCGTCGGACCAGCCGCCACGCTCCGGCCGGTGACGTAGACGGTGGCGCCAGCGGCGCCGAGCTCGAGGGCAATCCCTCGACCCGCGCCCCGGCTCGCGCCGGTGACCAGTGCGACGAGCTCCTGCAGTCGTGTCATGTGTGGCTCGTCAGTTTACCGCTCCCGCGGTTCCGGACCGCCGCGCTCACATATTGCTTTCGCATACGAGAGTGTGAGAGGCTCGTATGTGGAGCGCATATGAGCGAAAAAGCCGACGTGTGGCAGGGCACGCTGGCCCTGATGATCCTCAAGACCCTCGAGACGCTCGGCCGCCAGCACGGCTACGGCATCGCGCGGCGGATCGAGCAGACGAGCGGTCACCACCTGCGGGTGCACTACGGCACGCTCTACGCCTCCCTGCTCAAGCTCGAGCAGGAAGGCTACATCGCGACCGAGTGGGGCGTGTCCGATAACAACCGCAAGGCCAAGTTCTACGCGCTCACCCGCACCGGCCGCAAGCAGGTGGTCAAAGCCGGCCAGGACTGGCAGCAGACCACCGCCATCCTCGCGCGCTTCTTCACACAAGGAGAATCGTCATGAGCTGGGTTCGCGCAACCTTGATACGTCTGTCCGGCCTGTTCGGCGGCGCGAAGCAGGATCGGGAGTTCCAGCACGAGCTCGACAGTCACCTGCAGATGCTGATCGACGACAACCTCCGCGCGGGCATGCGTCCTGACGAGGCGCGCCGGCAGGCCCTCGCCAGGTTCGACGGCATCGAGTCGGTGAAGGAAGCCCACCGCGATCGCCGGGTCATTCCACTTCTGGAAACCACGCTGAGGGATGCCCGCTACGCAGTGCGTACGCTCGCCCGGAACCCTGGCGTGACCCTCGTCGGCATCCTCGTGATGGCGCTGGCCATCGGCGCCAACACCGCGGTGTTCAGCGTAGTCCAGGCGGTGCTCCTCAACCCGCTGCCCTACCCGAAGGCGGATCGCATCGTCACGCTGACCTATGGCTCGAGCGGTGGGTTCACCGGAGAGCGATCGCTTGCGGTCTCCCTACCCGACTTCGCCGACTGGCAGGCACAGGCGGGATCGTTCGAAGAGATGGCGTACTACAGCACGGGTCGTGCATCGGTCATGGCCGGCACCGTCGCCGAATACGCGGTCACCTCCCGGGTCACCGGCGGCTTCTTTCGCATATTTGGCGTGCAACCATCAGTCGGACGCCTGTTCGGCCACGACGAGGTGCGGGACGGCGCCGCCGAGGCAGCGGTTGTGAGCGATCGGTACGCGCGCGAGCAATTTGGCGATCCGGGCCGGGCGGTCGGGCAGACACTGCGGCTGTTCAGCCGGTCGGTCCTTGTGGTGGGCGTCCTGCCGCCGGCCTTCGCCTATCCAACCGGCACCGACATCTGGTTCCCCGCCGATGAAGTCGCGAACCGCGCCCGCGCACACCGGCGCGGCAACAATTTCCGCGCTGTCGCGCGGATGCGAGACAACGTCGACCTGCGTCAGGCCCAGAGCGAGATGACCACGATCTCCGAGCGCCTGGAGTCGCAATATCCCGAAACCAACAAGAACATCCGCGTGCTGGTGACGACGCTGCAGCGTGAAATGGTGGGCGATGTTCGATCGCTGCTCTACCTCCTGCTGGCCGCGGTCGCGGTCGTCCTGCTCGTCGCCTGCGCCACGATGGCCACCTTGCTGCTGGCAAGGGCCACGGCCCGCGCGCCCGAGATGGCCATTCGTACGGCGCTCGGCGCCGGTCGATCGCGACTCGTCAGGCAACTGTTGGTCGAAGCGCTGGTCCAAGCGTTTGCGGCTGGGGCCATCGGCGTACTGATCGCCGTCTGGGGTACTCGCGCGCTGGTGGCTGCCTCGCCGCCCAGCCTGCCCAGGCTCAGCGAAGTCGCCATCAACGGCCCGATTCTGCTTTTTGCCGTGTTCCTCTGCCTGGTGGTCAGCGTGCTCTTCGGCCTGCCGCCGGCGGTCCAGGCGTCGCGGGTCGACGTGCACGAACCGCTGCGCCATGCCACGAGCAGGATGGCTGGCGGACGGGGTGGGCGGACGCGCGAGTGGCTGGCGGTCGGCGAGATCGCGCTGGCGGTCGTGCTGGTCGCGACCGGCGCGCTGTTCGTCCGCAGCCTGGTGGCGCTGCAGCAGACCGCGCTCGGATTCGACCCCGCGAACGTGGTTGTCATGCAGACCACCGCGCGTGCCACCGGTCCGGACTGGAGGGACAGCCGGGCATTCTTCCACGGATTGCTCGGCGACATCGCGGCGATTCCCGGCGTCGTCGCGGCCGGTGCGATGATGGGCTCGCCCGGGCGCGTCAGCTCGGAGAGCGGTTACTGGGTGGACCGCATGCCGACGGAATCACCGCTCAGCCAGGCACGCCCGGCGGTGATGAATGTCGTCGCTCCCGGCACCTTCGCCGCACTTGGGATCCCGATTCGGCAGGGGCGCGATTTCGGCGACAACGATGTCCGCGACCGGCCGCAGGTCTGCATCGTCAACGAGGCCCTGGCGAGGGCCGCTTTTCAAGGGCGCGATCCTCTTGGCCGGATACTTTTCGCCGGATACGACTCCAAGGAGCCGATGACCATCGTTGGCGTGGTCGGCGACATTCGGCAGTACGGTCCGGGGCGCGCCGCGCAGCAGGAACTGTACATGCCTTATCAGCAACACTTCTATAACGGCGCGACGCTCGACGTCGTGGTGCGCGGGGCGGGTGATCCCGAGGTTCTCGGCGTCGCGGTTGCGCGCAAGGCTCGCGAACGCTCGCCAGAGGCCTCGGCGCGCGTCACGACCATGGAAGCCCTGCTGTCCGAACACGTCGCCACGCCGAAGTTCCGCGCCTGGCTCCTCAGCCTCTTCGCCGCTATCGCGCTGGTGCTCGCGATGGCAGGCGTCTACGGCGTGATGGCCTACGTCGTCGGTCAACGAGCCAGAGAGATCGGGGTGCGGATGGCGCTCGGAGCAACCGGGCGCAGCGTGCTGTGGCTGATGCTCGGTCGCGGGCTGATGCTGACCGGCATCGGACTGGCCCTGGGGCTGGTCGGCGCCCTCTCCTTGGCGCGGCTGCTGGGCGGCATGCTCTTCGAGGTCCGCCCGTACGACGCCCCTACCTACATCGGGGTTATCGTCGCGCTCGGCCTGCTCTCGCTCGCGGCGACTTACCTGCCAGCTCGCCGCGCGATCGGAATCGATCCGCTCACCGTCCTGCGACAGGAGTGACGGGAACGCGCGCCACGTGGGTGATCCAGCGCTCGATGGCCTGCACGGCCTTCTGATCCGGCACGACGGTGCCCAGCGGAGGCATCTGCGAGGACGGCCGGCGCGAGCGCATGCGCAGCAGAACAGCGCTCGCGGCCGGCAGCGCCGGATCGATCAGCAGCGTGTCCTCGGACCTGCCAGGTGCCTGCCATCTCGACGGCCGGCCAATCAGCTGCGCCACGATCGCCTCGCCGTTCAGGACGTCCTCAGCGTGGAACGACGGCAGCTGCGCGGTGATTTGCCCGTCGCCATTGTGGCAGGCGCCGCAATTCGCCGAGAGATACCCGAGCACCGTCCGCGTCTCCGGATCGCGGGCGGCGATGCGCGGCGGGTTCGTACGCAACGCGGCATCGGCACCCGTCAGCAGCTGCTCGTCGAGCAGCGTCTGCAGCGTCACCATGTCCGAAGTCAACGGCTCGCCGTGAATCGCATTGGGATCCCGGTCATGGGACAGCTGCAGGGGATTGACGCCGAGTGGCCGGCGTGCCTCGCCGTGACACGCCGCACAGTCGCCACGGGACGGGACGTTGTGCTGGCGGCCCGGCGCAATCTCCATCGCTCCCTGCACACCATCCTCCGCCGCGAGCGCGGCGCTGGTGCCCGCCGCGTTCCACACGTAGCTGCCCGCCAGCCATCCCGCGGCGGTCGGCTTCCACAGGAACCGCGTCTCGACGCGGCGGCCGGCGAAGCTGAACTCCTTCCACAGCCGCGTCCCGATCGGGAACTCCCAGCGGCGTGCGTTGCTCCCGTCAATCGTGGATCCGGCAGGCAGCTGGATCCATCGGCGCTTGGCGGCACCATCCGTCCACAGAGGGTACTGCGGACTGAACGGGCGGACTCCCGCGGCGATGACGTCGATTCGGCCGGGTGCGAAGAGTCCCGTCTCCTCGATGTGCTCCGGCAGCGCCACGGCAACGCCGCCGGCGGGGATGCCTCGCCCGTCGAATGCAGCCAGACTCTCACCATGGGCTGCTAGAGGCGGCTGCTGCTGACGGGACACCATCAGCAGCAGCGCGAGGCACGCGATGAAAGCGCGCTGGCGGGTCATCATTGATTTTCCGGATCGATCGGCGAGGGGACGCGATTGCGCGTGGGCGGGAGGGACTGGAGATACGCGAAGATCGACTGCAGATCCTCGTCGTTGAGCGAGCCAATCATCGGCCACGGCATCGGCGGCAGCAGCGGCCGGCCCTTGCCTTCGTGCCGTCCGGTCCTCAACGTCGCGATGAACGTCTCGGCGGTCCATCGGCCGAGGCCCGTCTCCATGTCCGGTGTCAGGTTGGCGGTAAAGCTGACGCCCCACGGCCCGGCGAACGCCGTGTTCGTCGCCGCGCCGCTCCACGTCCACGGGCCGGCGGGCTTTGGCGGCGCCGGCATGACGACGTCGGCAGGGTGGCCGGACAAGGCGCGCGACATGTCGGGCTCGGGCCCCTTGGGTCCGAGCTTCCATGGCGTGTGACAGTCGTTACACCCCATCGCGCGGACCAGGTAGGCGCCACGCTGGACGCGTCCGGCCGCGGGAGTAACCGCCGTCGCCGATTGAGAGGAGACGGCCCTGCCGAGGCCGCCGGCGAGAAGTATCAGGGCCGCCGCGCTGAGAAAGGTTCGATTCGTGAGCTGCATGCGTCATCTCCCTTTTGACTGACGGAGATTACGGCGGCCCACGAACGCGCGAACCCTAAATGATTCCTACCGCTCGCTCACCGGACCCTATCAGGATCCTAAAAGGTCCTTAACGGACGCTATACTTGGAACCTCCCGCATGATTGACCCCGACCTGCGTGCCTTCCTCGAAGGAGGGCTGGGCATCCACATCGCCAGCCGCACCGCGCGGCTCGAGCCGAACGGCGCGCGCGCCAGCGCGGTCAGGATCGAGGACGACGACCTGCACCTGGTGGTCTACCTGCCTGAAGTCGCGGCCGGCCGCGTCGTCCCGGATCTTCGCGCCAATGGCGCTGCCGCGGTGTCCTTCGCGCGGCCGGTCGACGACCGCGCCTGTCAGATCAAAGGCATCTTCGTCGAGGCGCGGCCGGCGGTCGATGCCGAGCGCGGCGTGATCGAACAGCAGTCGGAGGGTTTTCGCGCCAACCTCGAGCGAATCGGGATCCCGCACGCCGTCACGACAGGCCTGGTCATCTGGCCCTCGGTTGCGATCCGGCTGCGCGCGA
The DNA here is from genome assembly GCA_963717745.1 of uncultured Acidobacteriota bacterium. Classification (GTDB taxonomy): domain Bacteria; phylum Acidobacteriota; class Vicinamibacteria; order Vicinamibacterales; family 2-12-FULL-66-21; genus JACCXG01. The sequence goes on along the minus strand of CAVQXJ010000024.1, from coordinate 79,414 downwards.
CGGCCATTTTCGAACAGACTCCCGGGGCCGCGGCGGGGACTCTCCTGTCATCGCGTCCATGACCGTCTCACTCGAATCGCTGGCGACGTGCTTTCAGGGGCTGCTCCCGGCGCAGCTGTTCACCTGTTCGGCCGACGGCATCCCGAATGCGGCCTACTTGAGTCACGTCGAGTACGTCGATTCGACCCATGTCGCGCTCTCGTATCAGTTCTTCAACAAGAGCCGGCGGAACATCACCGAGAATCCGCAGGCGCTGGTCATCGTCCCGGACCCGGATACCGGGCAGGGATGGAGCCTGCGCCTGAAGTACGTTCGCTCGGAGACCGCCGGACTGCTGTTCGATCGGATGGCGTTGCGTATCGAGGCGATCGCGTCGTACTGCGGCCTGAAGGGCATCTTCAAGCTGCGCGCGGCCGATGTCTACGAAGTCCTGCAGGTCGAGCCGGTGCCCGAAGAAGTTGGCACTCAGCGTCCGAACCCTCACGCGGCGGCGGCGGCCGCCGCCAGCCCGATCTTCACCATCAACGCGCTGCAGACGCTGAGCGATCGGATCCACCGCGCCGACAGCCTCGAGTCGCTGGTCGATTCCATTCTGCTCGCCCTCGAGCAGACGTTCGGCTTCAGTCATTCGATGTTCCTGGTGCCCGGTGAAGAAAACGATGTCCTCGTCACGATTGCCACGCGTGGTTACGGCGAGAGCGGCGCCGGGGCGGAAGTCCGCTTCGGTGAAGGCATCTGCGGCATGGTGGCCGAAGCGCGCAAGCCGATTCGGATTTCGGGCTTGATGCGGGGAATGCTGTACGCGTTGGCCATGCATCGCGCGGCGGAGCACCCCGAGCTGGCGGCGCGGCGCATTCCGCTGCCCGGCCTCGCCAGCCCCGAGAGTCAGCTCGGCGTCCCGCTGCTGGCGCGCGGCGAGCTGGTCGGCGTCCTCTGCGTCGAAAGTGAAGTGCCGTATCGCTTTCACGAGGAAGACCGCGCTTCGATCGAGCTGCTCGGCAGCTATCTCGCCATCGCCGTGCAGAACATGCTGCTGCAGGAGCGCGCCGCCGACAGTGCCGGCGATCCGCAAGCGCCGGCGCAAGCGGCCGCCGCGCCGGCTCCGGCCGCTGCAGCGTCGTCGATGAACAGGAGCGAGATCGTCTATTACGAGACCGACGAGTGCATCATGGTCGACGGCGACTACCTCATTCGCAGCGTGCCGGCCAAGATCCTCTGGCGGCTCCTCACCCAGCATGCCGCGACCGGCCGCCGTGAGTTCACCAATCGTGAGCTCCGCCTGGACAAGTCGCTGAAGCTGCCGGAGTGGAAGGACAACCTCGAAAGCCGGCTCTTGTTACTGCGGCGCCGGCTGGAGCAGAAGTGTCCGCAGATCGCGCTGGCCTCCTGCGGCCGCGGCCGCTTTTCGCTCGACGTGCGCTGCAAGCTCGTACTGTCGACGCGGCCATAGATCCACTATCGACGTCCCCGATCGGGTCCGCCGACGCGGGCCCGTTGATCGCGCCACCCGATCGATGAAGAATGCGGGGATGCGCCGACTCACCGCCGCCCTGCTTCTGGCCTTGGCCTCGTCTGCCAGCGGCACGGCGCAGACGCGCCCCAACGTCGTCCTGATTCTCGCCGACGATCTCGGCTACGGCGACGTCGGCGCGTTCAACCCGGCCGGCCGGATCCCCACGCCCCATCTCGATCGCCTGGCCCGCGAGGGGCTGCGGCTGACCGACGCCCACACGCCGTCCGCGGTATGCACTCCAACCCGCTACGGCCTGCTCACTGGCCGTTATCCCTGGCGCTCGCGGCTGCCGCGCGGAGTCTTGTGGGGCAACGGCGACGCCCTCATCGAACCTGACCGCACCACGGTCGCGTCGCTGCTCCGCGAGTCGGGCTATCACACGGCCGGCATTGGCAAGTGGCATCTCGGCCTTCGGTGGGCCGCCGGGCCCGGGACGACACCGGACCGCACGACCAACACCGAGGCCGCGCCGGTCGACTGGATCGATTACGGCGGACGGATCGCGGACGGGCCGACCCATCACGGATTCGTCGAGTTCTTCGGCCTGCCGGCGTCGCTCGACATGCGGGACTACGTTTACATCGACGGCGACCGCGTCCTCGAGCCACCGACGACCACGATCGCCGGCGAGCCGTCGGCCGTGCCCGCGTTTCACCGTCCGGGCCGGGCGGGCGCCTCGTTCCGGCCCGAGCGCGTGCTGGCAGACCTGACGTCGCGAGCCGTGCGCTACGTGCGGGATCGTGCGGCCGGGCCGCAGCCGTTCTTCCTGTATCTCGCCCTGGCGTCGCCGCACACACCGGTGCTGCCGACCGCGGCGTTCGCGGGCCGCACCGGTCTCGGTCCCTACGCTGACTTCGTCGCCGAGACGGACGCCGCCGTCGGCGAGGTGCTGCAGGCGCTCGAGCAGAGCGGTGCGGCGAAGAATACGCTCGTCATATTCACGAGCGACAACGGTCCGGCGCCAATCGCCGGCATGATCGACTCGCTGCGCGCCCAGGGTCACGATTCGGCCGGCGGCTGGCGCGGCGCCAAGCAGGATCTGTACGAAGGCGGGCACCGCGTGCCGTTCCTGGTGAGGTGGCCCGGTGTGGTCGCGCCCGGGACGACGTCGCGGGCGCTGGTCAGCCTGGTCGACGTCCTCGCGACGGTCGCGGACATCGTTTTACCGACGGGCCGTGGGCTGCCCGCCGGCGCGGGCGAAGACAGCGTCAGCTTCCTCCCGCTGCTGCGTCAGCCCGGAGCGGTGTTCGAACGTCGCGGCGCGGTGGTGTTCCAGTCGGGGAACGGGTCGCTCGCGATCCGGGACGGGCGATGGAAGCTCTGTCTCGCGCCGGGATCGGGCGGCCTCAGCGCTCCGGCGCCGGGTTCGTCAGCCGAGAAGGGACTGCCGCCGCTGCAGCTGTTCGACCTCGAGGCGGACCCGGCCGAGAAAACCAATCTCCAAGCGGCCCATCCGGACACCGTCCGGCGCCTGACGACGCTGCTCGAGAGTTATCGCAAGACAGGCAGGAGCCGGTGACGCGCCGTCGCGCGATACTCCGGGTCGCCGCGGTCGTCGCGGCTACGGCAGGTTTCTCGTTTGGCCAGCCTGCACATCCGATCTCAGGCCGGCCGATCGCCGGAGTCATGGGACATCAGGGCGCCGCCTGGCTCGAGCGGCCGGAACGCGAAGCCGAGGAGGCGCCTCGCAAGGCGATCGCGGAACTGCAGCTGCGGCCAGGGCAGGTCGTCGCTGACATCGGCGCGGGCTCGGGGTACTACACGATGCTGCTCAGCACGGCGGTCGGCCCCCGGGGGCGCGTCTACGCGACCGACATCCAGCCGGAGATGCTTGCGCTGATCCGCAAGAAGCTCGAGCACGCGCCGGTGTCGAATGTCGAGCTCCGGCTCGGCACGGCCACCGAATCACGATTGCCCGACGCCGCGATCGATCTCGCGCTGATGGTGGACGTCTACCACGAGCTGGCGCAGCCACAGGCGTTCGTGCAGTCGCTGAAGCGCGCGATCAAGCCGGGTGGCCGGCTGGTGCTGATCGAGTTCCGCAAGGAAGACGACCGCGTGCCGATTCGCCAGGAACACAAGATGACGGTCCGCGAAGCGCGAATGGAGCTCGAAGCGGAGGGCTACCGCTTCGAGCGCGTGATCGACGTCCTCCCGTGGCAGCACATTCTGGTGTTCGGGCCGGGCGGGGCGCGGGAGAAATAGGGTGGTGGCCTATTTGGCAGTGTTGTGAGCAACGGCACGCGTGCGCGCCTGAACATTTCCGCCGTTGCCGCAGCGGTGGCAGTCGGGTTCGCGCCCGACGCTGCACCTCAGGGCGTTGGCTCGAGGAGCGAGCTCAGAGCCTTGACGGCCCGATCGATTGCGACCGTCCTTACGGGACGATGGCAGTGCAGATGCGATTGGCGGACGGGGAAGGCATTCCCACACCTGCCGGCAGATAGCGCTTGCCGAGTTCCGCGCTTCCGAAATCGGAGAGAACCCGCAGGCCGCGTGCGGTGACGAACGCCTTCCCGTCCTCCCCGGCAACGCCAAAAAGGAATGGCTCTCCCACTTTGGCGACGATCTTCGAGACCTCGCGCAACGCCGACGCCGGCGAGTCCAATGCGCTGCGCAGGAAATAATCGAAGACAATCCGGCTTCCGCTCGCGCCCTTTCGCGTCACAGCGCGCAGAGTCGCATCCACGGCAGCCTCTGGGATGTACATCGAAACGCCTTCCCAGATAAACAGGGCTTTCTTGTTCGCATCATAGCCGGCCCCCTCCAGTACCGCGGCAAGATCCTGCGTGGTGAAATCGATCGGAACGTACGACACGTGGCCAGGCAACGATCCAAGCACCTCGCGAACGCGATGCTTCTTGTACTCTTGCGTCTGCGGCAGATCGAGCTCAAAGACACGCATGCGGCGGAGGGGGTCGAACCGGTAAGCGCGGGAATCGAGGCCGGCGCCAAGCAGCACGATCTGTTCGATGCCCGCCGTCAGGCTGTCGCCGAGCACTTCGTCGATGTGGCGTGTCCGGATGTGGACGCCGCGTGCGAAGACGCTTCGGTTACCGAGACTCGCCCACGCCGCATCGGTGTTCATATCGAGTGCCTTGACGACGGCCTCCGCCCCACCCGCGAGCAGGATGGCGCGCTCGGCTGGGCCGAGCAAGCGTTCGGCCAGGTCGTCACCGTTGCGGACAGCAGGATCCGGATGCCGCGCCCCGATCGCTCGATAGGCGGCGACCTCCAGGGCAGTCGCGGACGGCCGTCCTTGGGCCGGGACGATCGCGGAGGCGGCCAGAGCCCCCGCCACAACCGCGCTGGCCGTCACGAGTCGAGAGACCGTTGCAGAGAGAGGCACATGCCGCAACCTACCAAAGGGGATCGTCGCCGTCAAACGAGGTGTGCTCGGATTCACGAATACCCGGTGGAGTGCATCGATCTGGCGCTGCCAGTGCGTCGAGCCGATTCCATGTAGATTGGACACATGGCGCTGAAACGGATGGACAACATAGGAATCGTCGTCGATGACCTTGCGGCGACGATTGAGTTCTTTCGCGAGCTCGGCCTCGAGCTCGAAGGGCGAGGCACGATCGAAGGAGAATGGGCCGGACGTGTCACTGGACTGGGCGATCAACGCGTCGAGATTGCGATGATGCGCACGCCGGACGGCCACGGCCGGCTCGAGCTCTCCCGCTTTCTCACGCCGCCCACCGTCGCTGATCACCGAAACGCCCCGGTGAACGCTCTCGGCTACCTACGGGTCATGTTCGCTGTAGACGACATCGACGAGACGCTCGAGAGGCTTCGCAAGCGCGGAGCGCAGCTCGTAGGCGAGGTAGTCCGGTATAAAGACGCGTATCGGCTCTGCTACATCCGCGGGCCTGAAGGGCTTCTCATCGGACTCGCCCAAGACCTCGGCTGAGCGCAACACCACAAACGGACCACCCCGCTGCGCCGTCAGCCCGAACCACCATCAGCGGCGTGAGGGACCCGCTGCCGGTTCGGTGGCGCTACCGTCACAGACGGCACCTATGGACACCGCACAGGTGTCCTGTTAAGCTCGTATGCGATGGCCAAGGGGCAGGCGCGTCCGGCGACAAAACTCGAACTGTTGCAGGGCACGCTGGATTTGATCGTGCTGCAAACGCTCGACACCATGGGGCCTCAGCACGGCTACGGCATCGCCAGGCGCATCGAGCAGACGAGCGGCGACATTCTGAAACTGAATGAAGGCACCGTCTACGCAGCGCTCATGCGGCTCCAGCATCGGCGATGGATCTCGGCGAGCTGGGGCACCTCCGAAGCCAACCGTAAGGCCAAGTTCTATGCGATTACCGTAGCCGGTAAGCGTCAATTGGCGCGCGAGGTCGAGGCGTGGGACCAGCTCGCAGGCTTGGTCGCCCGCCTCCGCGGCGTGGAACAGGGCTGACATGTGGACGCGTCTTCGCGCCATCGGCGCGCGGTTGGCCTTCATGCTGGCTCGCCGGCGCCTGGACGAGGACCTGCGGCTGGAGATCGACGTACACCTGGACTCGCTCACCGAGCACTATCGCCGCCAGGGCATGTCGCCTGACGAGGCGTATCTTGCCGCGAAGCGGCAGTTCGGCAATCCCGCCGTCCTGCGTCAGGACATCCACGAGATGAATGGCATCGCCTGGATCGAGCACACGGCTCAGGACCTTCGCCACGCGCTGCGACAGCTGCGCCGCAGTCCCGCCTTTGCCGGCATCGTCATCGTCACCCTGGCACTGGGCATCGGATCGACGACGGCCATCTTCAGTGTCGTCGAAGCCGTGCTGCTGCGCCCGTTGGGATATCCAGAGGCGGATCGACTCGTCCGCATCATCGAGCGGCCTACTGCGCCATTGCATGACATCGGGTACCAGCAATCGCTCGCAGCGATTTGGTCGGGTGATTTGCCGGTTTTGCGAGCGCAGGCGCCGACCCTGTCGCACATCGGTGTCTATTCCACGGGTACGGCCACGGTGGTCATCGATCCGGACAGTTCACTTCGCCTTGAAGGAACGCGGCTGTCACCCGTGGTCTTCGAGATGCTTGGTGCCAGACCGGCGCTGGGGCGCATCTTTCTCCACACTGAAGAGGCGTCTTCGACCGAGCCAGTCGTGGTTCTCAGCTATTCGATGTGGCAGCGGCACTTCGGTGGGCAGGCCGATATCCTCGGGCGCAACCTCACGGTGGACGGCAGGCCCTTCACAGTCGTCGGCGTGATGCCGCAAGCATTCCAGTTTCCCGACGCCCAGACACTGTTTTGGCGGCCCTACACGCTCGACGCGCGGATGGCGCGAGTTGCGCCCATCGCGCGGCTCGCTGACGACGTCGCCGTCGAGGCCGCTTCAGCGAATGTCGAGACCGTGCTGCAACAGATTCGAAAGACCGAACGGCGGGTGCCCGGTCCGTCATCGACCCGCGGCGTCTCTCGATTCGAAGTGCGCAGCATCCAGGACTATCTGGTGGCACCAGTTCGACCGCTGATCGTGGTGCTCGCGTCGGCAGTGGCCTTTGTGCTGCTGATCGCGTGCGTGAACGTGACGAACTTGCTGCTCAACAGAAACGCCGCCCGTCGTCAGGAACTGGCACTGCGGGTGGCCCTTGGCGCGAGCCCGGGGAGGGTGGTGCGCTATGTGCTGACGGAAACGCTGCTCTTGGCGACCTTCGGTGGAGCGGCCGGCGTGTTGTTGGCGCTCGGCACCGTGTCAACGTTGCGCACGCTCGGTACCAGTCTCGCACGCCGGGACCTGACGCCCGGTGTCAGCATCCCGCGGCTCGAAGAGATCCAAATCGACGGGACCGCACTCGCATTCACCGTCGCGATGACGCTCTGTGTCGGCCTGCTGGTCGGGCTGCTGCCCATTGTTCGGTATGCACTTGCACGGCACTTGGACGCGCTCAGAGGTAGCCTGAGCAGCATCGCGATCGCTCACGCGGGACCCTCGCGTGGCGGCCGTGCCACGCTACTGGTCGCGCAGACGGCGCTGGCGACGATGGCGCTGATTGCCGGCGGGTTGTTGGTGCACAGCTTCGTGAAACTGGCCAACGTCGATCCTGGATACGAACCGGCCAATCTACTGACCTTCACCTTGCGCTCGTCCTCGCCGGCCGGCTCGGTCCCTTTCTACGAGGAGGTCGCCGAGCGCCTTCGAGTGCTGCCCGGCGTGAAGGCTGCCGGATACGCAGAGATGCTGCCGATGGTGCGCTTTCGTACCGGCGGACCGCTGAATCCGGCGCGACCCATGCCGGCCGGCACACCACCGCCACCCGAACCGATCGACATGCGCACGGTCAGTCATGAGTTCGTCACGGCGATGGGGATGAGCATCGTCGCTGGCCGGACCTTACGCCAGGACGATGAGCGCGCGGTGCTGCTGAATGAAACGTTGGCGCGGAGCGGCTTCCTGGGACCCAATGCGGTGGGCCAACGAGTCATGGTCGCCGGGCATCCCGACCCATTCGAGGTAGTGGGTATCGTTCGGGACGTGCGGCAGTATGGGCTCGATCAGGATCCCGACCCGCAGGTGTTCGTCGACGCGCGGCAATTGCCGCCAGGCAATCCCACGCCCTACTTTGCCGTGCGCGTCGATGGCGATCCCACGGACTACGCGTCCAGTGTGCGTGAAGCCGTCCGCGAGATCGACTCGTCCGCCGCCATCGACAACGTCGCCACGATGCAGCAGGTTGTGTCGAATGCACTGTCCCGGCCGCGGCTGTTCGCGGTGCTGGCCGCGGCGTTTGCCATCGTCGCCGCCGTGCTCGCGGCGATCGGCGTCTACGGGGTCACCGCGTACGCGGTGACGCAACGGACGCGCGAGCTTGCGGTCCGGCTGGCGCTCGGTGCACGCCCGGCCGCGCTCCTCATGATGGTGATTCGACAGGGTGTTGCCTGGACGGTCGTCGGACTGCTGCTTGGTGTGGCCGGGAGTATCGCCCTGAGTCGCTACCTCCAGGGCGTGCTTTTCGGCATTACCCCGGTCGATCCGACAACATTCGCGGTGGTGTCTGGGATGTTTCTCTTGCTGGCCATTCTGGCGACGCTCATACCGGCTCGTCGCATCGCCCGAGTCGATCCGATCGTCGCGCTGCGCACGCCGTGATCAACCGTGTAACCAAAGGAACGCTGATGGTGCGCCTTACAGGAGCGCTCTTCGTACTGTTGATCGGTCCACTGGTGCCCGTTCAGGGGCAGGACACGCCAATCGAAGTGCAGAAGCTGCGGCCGAATCTGTTTCTCCTCACCGGAGGCAGTCCGAACACTGGAGGCAGTGCGACCACGGTGGTGTTCGTGAGATCCAGGGACGTGGTGGTGATCGATACCAAGGGACCCAGGTCCGAGTGGGGAGATGCGATTGCTGATGAGGTGAAACGACTCACCAAGCTGCCGATTACGACCATCATCAATACCTCGGGTTCCGGCGACCACGTCGCCGGCAATATCGCCCTCGCGAAGAGCAAGATCGATATCATCGCGCACGAGCACGCCGCCGCAGACATGCGGAAGATGACGTTGATGTTCACGACGCCGGCGGGCCTTCCGACACGAACCTTCAAGGATCGCTTGACCGTTGGCAGCGGCCCGGACCGCCTCGAGTTGTATTACTTCGGCGCCGGACACTGTCACTCGGACACCTTCGTCACGATCCCCGCCTTGCGCGTACTTCTGACCGGCGACGCGTTCGGTGGCAAATTCCTGCCGGCAGTCGCTCGCCCGAACGGTGGAAACGGGATGGAGTACGCCAATACCCTGACCAGGGCGCTGCCGTTGACACGCGACATCGACACGATAATCACAGGTCATAGTGGCCTGGCCAAGCCTCAGGATCTCGAAGTGCACCGCGATTTCATGCGCGACTTCCTGGAGAGCACACGGCAGGCCAAGAAAACGGGCTTGACCGCCGCGGCAGCGGCGAAGGCGTGGAGAGTCCCGGCACGCTACGGCGGCTATGAGGCGGAGCCCTCCAGGATCCTCGGCGCGATGGAGTGGATTTATCGCCAATTGCCATAGCCGCGGGCGAGCCAGCTGTTCCTGCTGAACTTCTTCGACGAACTGCGGTGACGTCGCTGCGGACGGCACGCGTTTCCTCACCAACACGACGAACGCCTCCGCGGCGTCGCCGCCCCCGCTGACGACGGCCAGACGCCGCTTTGTATTCGGCCCCATCCCCACGATAATCCTCGCGATCCAGCGAGGCTGGCGCAAGACGGTGCCGCCGATATCCGCCAGCGGCATGCCGGCGTATCGAAGAGCAGGAGATCTCAATGAATCGACGAACATTCCTGGCGGGCGCCGCGGCAATTGCCGGTCTCACGGCGACGGGTATCGGGGAAGGTCAGGGGCCGGTGGGTCAGCCGCCGGCCGGTGCGCGGGCAGGCGGGCGGTCGAGGTGGGCGCGGCCGCGGCGGCCCCGCGAACGTCTCTGCCCAGAAGCTGGCGCGCATCGGCATCATGTCGCTGAATCACAGCAGCATCATCAAGCTGCCGTGGCAGGACGCAACACCGGAGCGGACGCTCGACATCTTCGACCTCCCGAAGTACTACGTCGACGTCTATGGCGTGCGGAACGTCGAGTTCCAGAGCAACCACATCGCGCAAAACGCCGACAACCCCGACCTCGCGTACATCAAAGAGCTGAAGGCACGGCTCGACGCCGCGGGCTCGAAAGCGAACCAGATCAACATCGAGATCGGGACGATGGCGCAGATGGGCCCCGATGGCAAGGCGGCGGCGCTCGCGGGCGACGCGCGTGCGGCCTGGCTCGCGCGTGCAAAGAAGTGGGTCGACTTCGCACCGGACCTCGGCGTCACCCGTCTGATGCACAACCAAGGGGCACTGACGGACGACAGCAAGGCTGGCGTGATCTCGCTCTGGAAGGAGCTGCAGGACTACGCGCGCCCGAAGAAGGTGATGATCTCGGGCGAAACGCGCGGCAGCGGCTTCCCCACCGCCGGCAATCGCGGACAGGGCCCGCCGCCGCCACCACCGTCGATGACGAACCAGGAGCGCCTGCGGTACGTCTGGGGCATCCTCTGGGAATGCACGCAGGCGGCCAACGCGTACACGAACCTTGATTTCGGCGGCGAGACCCGCTTCCACAACCAGCAGGAGCTGCATGACGCGATCAAGGGCCTGCTGCCCAGGTCGGCCGGCAGCATGCACACGCGGATCAGCCCCACCTGGGACGTGGGCATCGCCATCCGGTACGCCGAGTCCATCGGCTACAAGGGGCTCTACACGATCGAGGTGAGCCAGGACGCCGCCGTCCGGGTCATCTACAACGCCATCCTCGCCAACCTGGCGTAGCCTGCGGTTGCACTGAAGGAGCTGGATATGAAGCGCGTGGTATTGATGCTGGTTCTGGCAGCGTTCGTCGTGATGAGTGGGCGGGCGCAGACACCGCCGAACCTGTCGGGGACGTGGCGGCCGCAGAATCCGATGGCCGGACAGGCCAATCCATTCGAGTTCACCATCACGCAGACGGCCGACAGCGTGACGATCCGCACGCCGCTCAGCAACCCGGAGACGGTCACCTTCAACCAAAACGCCGAGACACGTACCCCGATCAGCAGCGGTCAGCGCGGAGCCGGCGGCGCCACGGAAATGTCCATTGCCTCGCGTTGGGAAGGCGCAAAACTCGAGGTGAACACCACGCTCCTCGGCGGCCCCGGCGGAGCGAGGAACGTGGGGAAGCAGTCGGTACTCGATCAGCGGCGACATCCTGACCCTGGAAACGAGCAACGCCCTCCCGGATGGCTCGATGTCGCCGGTCCGGACGGCGGCCTACATCAAGCACACGCCGGTGCCCATGCCCGCGCCGCCGGCCCGGAACGTCGAATCAGGCTACACGAGCCTCTTCAACGGCAAGGATCTGACCGGCTGGAAGGCGAGCGCAAATCCCGACTCCTTCAAGGTCGAGCGCGGCGCCATCGTCGCCAACGCGCTCGGCCAGGCGTCGCACCTCTACTACGACGGCGCCGTCGGCAATCATGCGTTTCGGGATTTCGATCTGCGGCTCGACGTGCTGGCGCGCTACCGGTCGAACGGCGGCGTCTACGTCATGACCGAATTCCAGCCGCAGGGGTTCCCGGGAAAGGGCTTCGAAATCCAGGTCAACAACAGCCACAGCGATCGCATCCGCACCGGCAGCCTTTATCACGTCGTCGATCTGTCGAACATCCCTGGAAAAGACGACGAGTGGATACCGATGGAGATCAAGGGACAGGCGAATACGATCACCATCACGGTGAAGGGACAGGAAGTCGTCCGCTGGACGCAACCAGCCGACTGGCAGAGTAATTACGATACGCTCAGCCGCAAGATCGAACCCGGGACGATCGCGTTCCAGTCGCACGATCTGTACAGCGTGACAGCCTACGCAAACATTCGAATCAAGCTGCTGAACTGACCGGTGCGGGCGAAGACCGAAGCAGGAGCTGGCATGGCAGGCGGCCGTAGGTTCGCACTCCTGCTCGTGACGGTGGCGGCGCTGTCAGGTGCGGCACTCGTGGCCCGGCAGACCGCCCCAGCAGCGTTCGGCGAATCGCTCGCGCTGCGCGCCGATCGGATCGTTGCGGATTCCTCACAGATCGTCACCAACGCGAGCGGCATCGCGAGCTGCGTGATCCTCGTCAACTCGCCGCTCGGGCAGTCCATTCCGATCACGGCGCAGTTCGCCGGGGACGCGTTCTACCTGCCGTCTTCGGCGAGTGCGACGGCGTTGGTGTTCGCGTTCCCCAGCCGGGGCGCGTTCGTGCTGGGCGATGTCAGTGCGGCGGGAAGCGGCGCCGTCACCTTCTGGAGCAGCCAATGGGCGGGCTCGAACGTCCTCTCCGGAGGATCGGCATCACCGGCCTTCAAGGGATTCGCGGGAACGGTGACGCTGCCGACGAGTACACCGCCGGTATCTTGCGGCAGTGCGTGGTCGACAACGGGCGGCAACAGCCCGCCGCCAACGGATGTCGTCCCATCGTTCATGGGCGTTCTGGTCACGAGCAGCACGGACAAATCCGGCAGCATCATTTCCGGCAACACCGTGAAGATCGTCGTGGTCCAGGTCGACCCAGGCTATGCCGGCAACCCCGGCCATCGGGGGACGGGAACAATCGTCGGCACGTTCTGTAATTGACGGGTACCGCCGGGGCGACGGACCGTCCCCTTTGTGACAAGGTCAGGTCGCAGAGGGGATGGCCCTTCCCGGCGGCAACAAACAGCCCACTGACGCCCACCTCGACATGACTCGGAATTCCCGCAGACCCTTCTATGCCGAGTACGCCTGGGCCTTCGACTTACTGATCGATCGGCCAGTGCGCAAAGAGTGCACGACGATGGCATCCTGGTTGGTCGAACGCGGCGTTCTGCCTGGCGCTGAACTACTGGATGCCGGTTGCGGCACGGGCAGATATGCGAGAGAACTGGCGCGCCGGGGCTACATCGTCCAGGGTATTGACTCGTCGGAGGAGCTGATCGACGTGGCCAGAGGGCCAATTGGCGGGGCGCCCGGCGCCGTTTCATTCGCCGTTGGCGACATCCAGCAGCAGCCGGCTGGTAGATATGACGCCATTCTGTGTCGTGGCGTCCTCAACGATGTCGTTGAAGACGACGGTCGGGAAGAGGTGTTGAAGACGTTCGGCTGGGCGCTTCGACCTTCAGGCGTGCTGATCTTGGACGTCCGAGAGTGGGAGGCCTCAGCCCTGCGGAAGGATCGGGAGCCGATCTTCCGAAAGAGTGTCGACACTGATCGCGGCAGGCTCACGTTCACAAGCGTCACTGAGCTCGATCGGCAGAACCGACGCCTTCTCTTGTCCGAGCGGCATGTCCTTGTCGACGAGGGTCAGGAACGTGCCAGCGACTACCAGTTCGTGATGCGATGTTGGACGCGAGAGGAGCTGGAGTGCGGTCTCGCAAAAGGCGGCTTCGATAGCGTCGCCTACTTCGGCGCCTATGACGCCGCCGTGGAGGCCGGCAGCACGGATCGCCTGGTCGTGGTGGCTCAACGCTCGCAACCTGCGGCCTGACACCGGTTGCATCAGACGACGGCTGATGCGATCCTGAGCCGCCGCTGGCGGACTCTGGACGTTGGGCGGACTCGGGTCACGCCGTCATCCGAATGGTGCTTCGATGGTCCTGTCAGTTCTCGCCCTCAGCGCTTTGCTTTGGCAGCTGCCTGTGAGCGCGTCACTCAGCCAGCCCGCCACCGTTCAATCCGCCTCAATTACGGTTACCGCCGAGGAGGATGGCGCAGGTGGCCCGATCGGTGGCGTCGCCATCACCATCACGTTGGCCTCATCCGATTCCCGAAGACCGACTTTCAAGGGAACGACGTTCGCAGACGGCAAGGCGGAGTTCCCGGGCCTCGCGCCGGGTCGCTACTACGTCACGGCTTCCACGTCCGAGCTTCTCGCGGCGCCCTCACTCGGCTTCGGAGATTCTCCGCGGTCGATCGGTTTGAAACCAGGAGCGCAAGAGGTCGTCGCGTTCCGCTTCAGAAGGCCGGCTGTTATTCGGGGACAGGTATTGACCCCGACTGGAAGGCCGGTGCAGGGCGCGACCGTCGAGGTCGTCAGGACGAAGTCCGAGTTCCGCGAACGCCCTGTTGTGGAAGCGGGCTCTGGATCGTCCACAGATGCCGAGGGACGCTTCAGGATCGAGAGGCTGGTGCCTGGACGGTATCTCGTCAGGGCGAGACTCCCTGCTTCCGCCGGTGCGCCCCTGAACTTCGTCTATGTCCCTCGCACGACAACGAGCAGCCAGGCCACGCCTGTCGACCTGCAGGCCGGCGCCGACGTGACGATCGGAATCACGGCGCTTGCCGTGCCGGCGGTAGCTGTCGGTGGTCGAGTTGTGGACGCCGACGGGACTCCGGTGAAGAACGCAACCATCACGCTGACCAATTTGAATGAAGAGGCAATTCCACCCGTCTACTTCGGTCCGGCGGGGCCGCATGTATCGGCAGGCATCAATCCTCTCGAGAGCGTCCGGACGGACGGGTCGGGCCGTTTCGTCGTCCCGGGCGTTCGTGAGGGCCTGTACGCTCTTCAGGCGGTCGTTCGAGGAACGGGATTGCGCACGCCTGTAGTTGCGGCCGGTGTCGCCGAGGTCGAGGTCGGCACGAGTACGATCGATTCACTGACCATCAAGCTCCTGCCGTGCGCGCGAATGACCGGTCGGTTTCTCTTCAACGGGCTCGAAACGTCCGATCCGGAGCGATCCGTCGTCGAGATGCGGCCGGACGGAGAGGATGCGCATTTGCGGAAGGGCCTCGCGGCGACGACGAGTTGGCCCGCAGATGGGACGTTCGCGATCGATGGCCTGCTCGGACGGCACCGGCTGACGGTTCGCACTTCGGGGAACTGGTTCACGGTGGCGGCAACGCTCGACAACGGCACGGATATCGCGAAGGCGGCCATCGATTTCACGCCCGGCAGAACCTATGGTGATGTGCGCGTTCAGTTGAGCGACGAAACGGCGGAAATCGAGGGGCTGATGCCAGACGGCTGGAGCGCGGATTCTCACTCGATGGTCATGGTCTTCCCGGAAGACATGTCACTCTGGCAAGACAATCGGCGGTACATTCAGTCTGGAAACATCGTCCCGCACACACGGCGCTTTTCCGTGAAGCGGATTCCTCCCGGACACATGTATCTGGTCGCTCTATACCCCTTCTTCGAGGCCCATGATCCACGAGCGGGATCCCAGGACCTCCTGGAGACCTTGAACGAGCTCTGGCCACGCGCGACGCGCATCTTCATCGGAGACGGCGGGAAATTCGTGGTCACGCTGCCGCCGCTGCCGCGCGACCGCTGATCGCCACTTCGGAGCTTCGTGTCGCCGTCCTCATCGGGTCGCACGCCGGCAGGGCCAGCCCACCCGCGCGGTCATGCCGCGCTACTCTTGCAGAAGCGCGGCTGGAATTTCTTGGATCGACTGCATCTCGATGTTGCGGTAGAACAGTTCCGACCCCTCGGACTGGAGCTGAATCTTCCCGCTCGTCAGCGGCCGCGTCGTGCCGTTTTCGTGCAGCCGGATGTTGTGGAGCACGAGCACGACCTGGCCGTCGACGAGGTGCACCGCCTGTTGTCCGACGGTGTAGACCTCGAGCGTGACCCAGGTCTTTTCCTCGTTCGTATAGCTCGGGAGGCGCGCGACGCGTCCGCCGGAGTTCGGCACGGCATTCTCCCGGCTGAACGTACGCATCTGCCCTCTCGGATTGTAGAGGAAGCTCTTGCCGTCGGCCGACGGCGACGAGCGCACGTCGGCGACAGATCCGAGGATCGTGATCAGATCCGCGGTCATCCCCGGCATCACCTGGTATTCGATTGAGCGCATCCAGAAGTCGCCGTCGAGGCCCTGCTCGCCGCCCGCGTGATACAGCACGCCGCTGTCGGGCCGCTTACGATTCCACGGATTGCCGGTGCCCCACTTCAGCTGCAAGCGCAGGTGATAGTTCTCGAACGACTGCACGGTCGAGATGCCGCCACCCGTCACGCCGGAGATGCGGATGACGGGGCCACCATCGACCGTGGTGACGGTGAAGACCTTGTCGGGATCCTTGTTGAGACCGATGACGGTGCCGGGGATCTTCTGTTGCTTGGCGTCCATCCGCGGCCCGAGGTAGGTATCCCAGCCGGACAGATCCTTGCCGTTGAACAGTCTCGTCCAGCCCGCCGCGGCGCCCGGGGCTTGGCGGGCCTCAGTCGTGCAAGCAGCAGAAAGACACGCAAGGGCGAGAGCGGCAGCGCCGACAGTCAATCGCATCGTGATCGCCTTTCAGAAAAGCGTGGCCAGACGCTACCACGAATTGTCAATCCGCCCTACGCGGCTTTCGGGGAGAATTACCTCATCGGTCGCCGCGCTCCGCGGTCACCCCACCACGCGCCGCTTCGCGGTCGCTAACGGTTAGTCCATCGATCAATTGACCATTTCTTCTGGCTTACTTATAGTGCCGCCGTGCTGAGGATCTTTGGTGTGGCTGGGCCGACTCACGCGACGGTGAGCTTTGTCGCGTTTGACATCGAAGCAGCAGCCCCTTGATACTGCCCGGAGCGCGCTGACAGGGCGCCACCCACCCGCGGCAAGGGAAGACTCCCACCTGTTTGGTCTGAGTCGTGTGCGTATGCACCTTCTTTCATCCGCCGTCGCTCGCATCGGGATACTGACGCGAGCGACGGCGTGATGTCTCGCCGAAGCAGCGGAGCTGCGGAGGCGGACCGCCTGGTTTCAGCGGGGTACAGGCGATTCATGAAAGGAGGGTGGTATGACCGCATCGAAGTCGCTCCCTGCCCGTCCGTCTCTCGAGTCCCTCCGTAAACAGGCAAAGAAACTCGCGCGCGACATCGCTGCCGGTGACGCCGGCGCCATTGCACGTGCACGTGCGCACCTGCCGAAGGTGGATCTTCCCTTGACACAGCGAAACGCGCAGCTCGTGATTGCGCGTGAGTACGGCTTCGCAGGCTGGCAAGAACTCACCGCCGAGGTGAGCACACGTCTCGGCAAGGGTCTGGAGTGGGCCGTCACACAGGCCCGGCGATTCATTCACGACAACGACACCGAGCGTCTCGAGCAACTGTTGGCTGATTATCCGGCGCTGCTTTCCTGGAAAGACGACGACGATGAGCGCGGCCTGCTGGGAATGGCCACGAGTGCCTTCGGCGACGCCGGCGACGCGCAGCGGGAGCAGTGGTTCACTCGCGGCACTTGCGCAGCGCTCCTGATCGATGCCGGCGCGGTCGTGATGCCGGCGGTCGCCGAGGACCTGCTCCGATCTCGCGCCAGGGGACTGCTCGACCTGTTCGAGCGCAAGGGCCTGTTGCCGCGCACCCTGAAGTTTCGTGCCGCGCTCGGCGATCGCGCGGGCGTTCGCGCCGCTCTCGATGAGAACGGGAACGATCTGAAGACCGTCCCTGAAGCGTTCGTCGCCGCGTGCCACTTCGGGCACGAAGGCGTCGCCACGTTCCTGCTGGACCGATCGATCGCACTCGATCCCGAGCTTGGCCGGCACATCGACGAACACACCGACCGCGTTTCGTTCATCAAGGCGTTCGCGAAGTCAGGGTTTACGCAGGTCGCGGAGCTCGGGCTGTGGAAGGTGTTCGTCATGGAGCAGCTCGGGCGAACGCTTCAGGACGGGGATGTGACGGCGTTCGTCAGCGGTCTGCGGCGTGAGCCGTGGCTGCTCGGCGACGCCCATGTGGCGTTTCAGGCCGGCTTCATCGAGGACGCGAGTTTTCAGCTGGATCGCGGGGCATTCATCGGCGCCCTGCTCGATCTCGACCCGGCACTCCTGCGGCGTCAGCCGCCGCCGCCGTCGAGAGCCATCGAGTGGGCATTCATGTACGGGAACACGCATCTGCTGCCAATGCTCACCCGGATCTGGCCGGTGCCGGACAACCTGGCCTATGCGGCAGGCATGGGAGACCTGGCGCGGGTGAAGGGCTGGTTCGACAGTGCCGGCCGCGTCGCCGCCCTCGACGATCAGTATCCCTACAACGATCCGGTTGCGCGCGGCCACCTCCACTGGGACCCGCCTACGGCGCAGCAAGTGCTCGACGTGGCGCTCGCCTTTGCCGTCATCAACCGCCACTTCGACGTGGCGGACGTCCTGCTCGAGCGCGGCGCGAACATCAACAGCCGCTGGAACTCGCATGAGCCGGCGAGCATCCTGCACCACCTGGTCTTCCTGCCGAACAGCCACGCGTCGATGAAATACCTCGTCGACCGCGGCATCGATCTGACAATTCGGGACTACCGCTGGGACAGCACTGCCGCCGGTTGGGCGCGTCACGCCCTGCGCGACGAGGCGATGGCCCAGTGGCTGGAGACGGCGGAACGGGAGCACTCCTGAAGGTCCCTTACCGACCCGTCGGCCGGGTCGCGCCTCACCGTCCGCCAAGCGGCCCCTGACGATGAACTGCGAGGCGGCAAGCCTCCAATCGGTTGGCCAGCCCGGCTGGATTGCCCAGCGCGACCATGTGACCGCCGTCGATCTCCTCGACTTCGATGGCGAGGCGCTCGCGGGCGACTCGGCGCTGAAAGTCGAGCGGGAACATCCGATCGTGGTGGGCACTCAGGACCCGGGTCGGGACATCGGGCCAGGAGCCCAGCGGCCAGGGCTCATCGAGTGGCGTCATCGACTGGTCCTGCCTCGCCTGCGCCTGCGCCTCGGCTCGGAGCTCGGACGGCAAGTCGTGGTAGTAGATGACGGCGGCGTCTTCGGCCTCGACGGTCGACAGCCCGAGGCTGGCGTGGTACTCGCGCCTCGCGGATCCGGAACCCGTGTTGGCCCCCCACGCGTTGAAGGTCTCGCCGGGCATGGGGATCATCGCGTTGAGCAGGACGAGCAGGTCCACTCGACACCGGGTGCAGACGATTGGCGCGGTGAAGCCGCCCATCGACGCGGCGACGAGGATCACGTCGGCGCGATCGCCGATGGCGTCGACCACGGTATCCGCGTACTCGGACCAGCCTGCCGTGTCGTCCTCGGCTGGCAGCCGGACCGCGATCGCATCGTGCCCACGGGACGCCAGCTCAGGGACGAGCCGATGCCACTCCCAGGGATCGCCGCCGCCACCGGGGATTAGGGCATAGGTCGCCAATGCTTCCTCCTTACCACCGCTCGACAGCGGCCACGAGCGCGTCGACATCCTCCGGCGAGCGCGAGGTACTCCGGCAAGCGACTCCCGAAGCTCGCGTCGGACGCGTTCCAGCCTCGCCGATAACAATAGGACGGATGAAGGGGCCTGGGGTCGATAGAAACGCCGCACGGCGATTGAACGCACGTTGCGAGGTGGCTCGCCACCGCGCCAGTGCCGACGAGGGCTAATGAGGCAAAGCAGTGGACCTGAGCACGAGCAGGCAATGGTGAAAGCCTTCATCGCCACGCGGAAGCAACAGCGTTGGCTCGACTTCCTGGCGAAGCCGAAGCGCCGACAGGACATCCTGTGCACGCTCCCGCATCTGAAAGATCTCGACGAGCGATTCCTTCTGCGAGTGCCAGCACCGCAGTCGGCGTCGGTGGTTCTCGAGATGCTCCAGCAGCGTGGGGCGCCCGAACAGTGCTACGTTGTCTCAGAAAGCGCCGAGCTGGACGCACGAACGCTGCCGCTGAAGGAGGCGCTCGGGTTGATTCTCGGCATGAGCCCGGGGACGCTGGTTTCGTGCATCCCTGGACGACTGGCCTACTTCGAAGGCGAGGAGAGCGGTGCGCGATTCATTCTCGAGCGAGGGGCGGCATAGCCCGCGTTTGCAGCCGGCGGCGGGTGCGACCAGGAGCCGCCGCGGCTGACACGCAGGACGTTATGCCGATTTCGATCAACGTTGCGGTAATGACATGAGGACTGTCTTTGGTTCTGGTCTCATTTCCTCGCCGTAATCGTGGTGGTGCCGGTTGCCCAGCAAAAGCGACGCGGTAGTACCGTATGGACTTGGGAACCGTGCAGTGAGCCGGCCGTCGGGCCGTGCTTCGTCGCGGCCGATTGTCCGCTCAAAACGGCATCGCTCACACGCTCTGGCTGGTTGGAACGAAGAGGATTGTCGCCGTGGACAACGGCGAGATGCCAAGAGTCCTGTGGAGATATCTCGACATGACCTCGCCAGACCACAGCGACATCTATGGAGACTATGAGATTTGCCCTCTCGAGGCCGATCAGCCCGGCCACATGCGCCGGGTTTGTATCTCCGGTGCCAGCAGACTCGTTGTGCAGGATCGCGACCGTTCGCGTCCTCCGGTTCGGTTGCTTTCGACATGGCCGAAGACGAACGGGACGTGACCCCACACGGGCTATACTCCAGCGGTTCCACTTCAGGAGAGGTCAGGCATGAAGAAGCGTCGCGTCGCGCCGGTGTCGCTGTCGGTGTGTCTGATGTCCGCGACGCTGCTCTTCCAGGCGGTGGCCCGCGCGCAGGACGCGGCCGCACCGGCGGCCACCTTGAGCTGCACGGAAATGGAGACCTACCTCAAGACCGCGAAGGTAGTCTCGCAGAAAAGTACTTCAGTCGGCGTCACCGCGCCGTCTCGCGCGATGCTGGACAACGGGACACTCCGGCACGAAGCGTTGATCCAGACCGTTGACATCAAGAAGACCACCTTCGCAGGCAGCCGCGGTACCGAGCTGAACTTCCGGGATGCCTGGCAGTTCAACGTCGCCGGCTACGAGCTGGCGAAGATGCTCGAGCTCAACATGGTGCCGCCGTATGTCGAACGGCGGGTTGGCGGCAAGGATGCATCGGTGTCGTGGTGGGTCAACGACGCGATGATGGAGAAGGATCGGTTCCAGAAGAAGATCCAGCCGCCCCAACCCCTGAAGTGGACCGAGCAGCTCGCTGCCGCCCGGATCTTCCACGAACTGATTGCCGACACCGACTTCAACATGACCAACCTCCTCATTACGAAGGACTGGCGCATCTGGATGATCGACTTCAGTCGGGCGTTCCGGATGACCAAGACCATCAATAACCCGAAGCAGCTGACGCGCGCGGATCGCACCCTGCTGACGCGCATGCGTGCGCTGACGCTGGACGGCGTGCGTCAGGCGCTCGGGCGATGGCTGACCAAGCCTGAGATCGAAGGCCTGGTGGCGCGGCGTGACCTGATCGTGCAGTCCTTCGACAAGGAAGTCGCGGCTAGAGGGGAGCGCGCCGTTCTGTACGACCTCCCCCGAAGCCGCGAAGCCTGCGGCGCCGGCCTCCAGTAGCCGGTCCCGGTTCGTGCCCTGGTCGCGCCAGTCCTTTGACTTGAGCCTCAGTCGATGCCTCAGTTGAGTCGCCCCTGCGCGACACAGGAGTAGTATGAACACCGGATGTTCAAAGGCCCGGACACGGACATCAACCTCCACGCGTTCTCGGCCGGCTGTCCAGAAGTCGACCGAATGCTGATCTTCCGAGACTGGCTCCGCGTCAACCCCGCGGACCGGCAGGGTACGCTCGAACGAAATCAGCTTTGGCTCAGAAGGAATGGACGTTCGTTCAGCACTACGCCGATGCTAAGAATGAGGTTATAGATGACATCATGACCCGAGCCCGGCATAGGTCCAGATAAACGCCGCAGTGACGATCTGGCGTCGCGGCGAGGGCTCACATGGCCTTCGATCGGCTTTGGAATGCCAACGTCCACTATCATCCGTTGCTCCTTGAGGCGATCCCACACGGAGCACAACGCGTCCTGGACGTCGGGTGTGGTGACGGAGTCTTATCGGCCCAGTTGGCTCAGGCCGGAGTGTCTCGTGTCGTTGGTCTCGATCTCGACGCGGATGTTCTCGACCGGGCGAGGGCGCGCCACCTCGGCGTGACCGTCGAGTGGTTGCACGGCGACGTATTTGACGCTCCCCTCGAAGCTAGCTCATTCGACGCCGTTGTGTCGGTCGCCGCGTTGCACCATAGGGACGCCGAGGATGGGCTCGCGCGGTTCGCCGACTTGGTCAGGCCGGGGGGCGTGGTGGCGGTGATCGGGCTTGCAGCTAGCGACTGGTGGGACTGGCCTTACGCATTGGTGAGCCAAGGTGCTCGGACAGTTCTGGGCCTCGTGCACGGGCACTGGGAACACTCAGCGCCCATGGCATGGCCGCCGCCAGCGACCTATCGAGAGGTGAAACGGATCTCGAGCCGCGTCCTCCCCGGTGTCCGTTACAGACGCCATCTGCTTGGTCGGTACTCGATGATCTGGATGAAGCCTAAGATTAGGTAGCCAAACGCCCTCTGGTCGTGCTCGACCGAACGCCCCCGGCTTGCCGCTGGTGCCGGAACGTCGGCCCGTTCGCACCGGATACCTTGGCTGCGCGCGCCGTCGCGACGACCCACGGCTCGGTCGACCATCGCTCGTCCATTGGCGACTACTCATTTCCTAACGGAAGAATGCGCTGCACTCGCGGCAGGGCGGCCCACGAGTTTCGCGCCCGGGACGGGAATTGTCAGAGTTCGACGGTCTGACTCTACTCCTGGCGCAAGGCCGTCGTGAGGTCGCGCTGCTTTCAAAAGCCTTCATTCGTACCTCAGCGCCACGAGCGGATCGAGATGAGCCGCGCGGCTGGCCGGTATTGAGCATGCGACGAGACCGGCGATGACGACGAGAACCGCAGCTGCCGCGAATGTTACGGGATCCCACGGCGACACCTCGAAGAGCAGGCCTCGCATCACCCCCACGACGGCGGCAGACGCTATCGTTCCAACGACCAGCCCACCCAGGCACGGCGCGAAGCCTTGACGAACGATCATGCGAAAGATCGTGCTGGCCTCTGCGCCCAAGGCCATCCGAAGCCCGATCTCCCGGCGGCGTTTCGCTACGGTGAAGGCAATAACCCCGTAAACCCCCACGATGGCCAGCACTATCGCGAGCCCGGAGTAGGCCGACACGAGCAAAGTCCTGAACCGTTCCTCGGACACTGCCTCCCAGACGAGTTGCTCGGCCGTTGCGAGCCGTTCAGGGAAGAATCGGTCGTTCACGGAGCGAACCAGACCTGGTATATCCGACATGAGGCGGTCCGGGTTGGCAACGGTACGAACGGAAAAGTGCCAGGGGCGCTCGTTGGACTGCGCCAGCGGCCAGTAGACCTCTGGGCGTGGAGGCTGGCCAGGCGAGACCTGATGTACGTCCCGCACTATTCCCACGATCTCAGCGTATCGATCTCCACGACCCGGGATCGAAATGCGACGTCCGATGCCGTTGCCATTGAAGAATCTGCGCGCCAGGGTCTCGTTGATCAATACGACGTCAGGCGCCCCGGAGCGATCCGCAGCGCCGAACGGACGCCCAGCGACCAACGTGATTCGGAAGGTCTGGAAGTAGTCCGGAGAAACCATATTGAGGCTGGCATCATCTTCGGCACGGGCCGACACGTTCTCCGTCGAGCCCTCCACGCGAAAGGCGCCCGTGATTGAGAACCCTCGCAACGGCGTCACGCTCGATCGAGCGGCGGCGCGCACGTCCGGATGAGACTGAACTCGAGCGAGCACTTCATCCGAGATCCGCGAATACTCCGAGCCGGGCGCCGTTCCCTGCAGGGTGAACGTCACGACGTTCTCGGTATCGACACCGATGTCCACCATTCGTAGTCGGGCGAAGCTGTTGAGCAACAGGGCGGCGACAGTGACCAGCACGAGCGTCACTGCCACCTGGGCGGTCACCAGCACGCTGCGTAACGTGCTTCTTGCGTGCCCGATTCCACCGCCGGTGCCCTCCTTCAGTGACCGGTACACATCAAATCGGCTAGCCTCGCGCGCTGGAAGCAGGCCGAACAGCAGCGCGGTGATGACGGTGACGACGACAGCAAACATGATCACGCGTCCATCAAGTGCAACGTACTCGACTCGTGGCAATCCTTCGGGGATGAGCGGCATAACCGCGCGCAGAGTTATGTACGCGACAACGAGGCCAGCAGCGCCTCCGGCGGCGGCCATCACCGCGCTTTCCGCCACGATCAGGCGGACGATGTGCCCTCGGCCCGCACCCAGCGAAGCTCGAATCGACAACTCCGCTCGGCGCTGAGCCCCGCGGACGGAGGTCAGTGCGGCGACATTCGTTACGGCGATGAGGAGGATCGCGACAACCGCCCCGAAAACCACGAGGAGAGGAAGTTTCCGGTCGCCAAGCAGCACGTCATGCAACGGCAGGACCCGTGTCTGAATCGTCGCATGGGAACGTGGAAAGTCCGATGCCATGCGCGTCGACCATGCCGCCAACCGGGTGTTCACTTCCGTGATTGTCGTGCCCAATTTCAGCCTCCCAACCGCCTGGAGCGCCCGAACACCCCGCTGGGTCATGAAGGGCCGGACAGTGAGCGGAGTCCACATATCGGCCCGGGCGGGAAAGTCGAACCCTGCGGGCATCACCCCCACGATCTCGTGACGTGTGTTCCCAAGTTCCAGCGTGCGACCGATCACGCTCATATCGGCGCTGAATCTCCGGCGCCAGAAATCGTGGCCGAGCACGACCGTTGCAGGTGGATCCTCCGACGCGAGCCAGCGGCCCAGCTGCGCTCGGACTCCCAGCACAGGGAAGAACTCCGCCGACACCTGACGTGCCTTGACTCGTTCGACGGTCTCGTCGCCACGAAGCACTGCCGTCGCCGTCTGGTAAGCGGCAACGCCATCGAAGATGTCCTTCTCGGCACGGAGGTCCTGAGTGTCCGGCATTCCCAGGATCTCGTACTCAGCCCCGGTCTTCGTGTCCGACGCCGTGAACGCCACCAGCTGCTCTGGTTCGGAGAATGGGAGCGGACGCAACAGGACGGTGTCGAGAACGCCGAATATCGCGACGTTGGCGCCGATCCCCAGAGCCAGGGTCAGGATTCCGACCGTCGCGAAACCTGGAACCGCGGAGAGCGACCGAAGCCCATATCGGATGTCCCGCAAGATGCCCTCGATCGAAAAGGCCCTGACGTCGCGAATAGTCTCTTTTGTCTGTTCGAGCCCACCCAGATCGCGCAGGGCCGTTCGACGGGCCTCGGTCGGCGGCATGCCCTTCTTGATATTCGTCTCCATCTCCATCGCCACGTGGAACTGGAGCTCATCGTCCAGCTCACGTGCAACTCGCCGTCGTTGAAGGAGCGCTCGGAGGCGCGTCAGAATCGCGACGAACATCGGCCCTGCCCTTTCAGATGGTGATTAGGCGCCCTGCAACAGTCGTCGGATTGCGAGCGAGAACTGCCGCCAGTCTGCCGTCTCGACGTTCAGGCGCTTGCGACCAGCAGGCGTAAGCCTGTAAACGCGAGCCTTCCGGTTGTTGTCGGACACCGTCATTTCGGACGACACCAGGCCCGCCGCTTCGAGACGATGCAGTGCCGGATATAGCGAACCCTGGCTCACGCTCAGCGCTTCACGAGACACTTGGCGGATACGCTGTTGAATTCCCCATCCGTGATTCGGCGCGAGCGTCAACGTGTTCAGGATCAGCAGATCCAGCGCGCCCTGGAGATAATCGGTCTTTCCCACATGTCCTCTCGTCTGGCGAGAGGAGCGTAGCGTCAGATTGGACGTCTGTCAAATGCGCAGCGCGTTGGGGGCGACTGGCCCGGATGAAGGTGTCGGGGATCGTGCTATCTTGCCTGTAGGAAGGATCCGATGAACGTCACCATCCCGAAGAGCCTCGAAGAACTCGTTCGCCAGAAGGTCGAGGAAGGTCGATACACCACGGAGGCCGAGGTGGTCGCAGATGCCTTGCGGCTGATGGAAGCACGCGACAAAGCGGCCCAAATCAAACGCGCCAGACTGCAAGACATGATCGACCGCGGCTATGAGGACGTCGACGCGGGGAAGGTGATCCGGCTCGAGAACGACGACCAAATCGACGCCTTCTTCGCCGACTTGTGAGGCGTCTCGATCTCACCGACATCGCCCGGGAGGATCTCAGGGCGATACGGCGCTATTCCCAAAAGGCTTGGGGCTCCGATCGCACGTTGCGGTACATGGTGGAACTGCGCGACGTCATGAAGGGGCTCGCCGCAGGGACTGTCGTCAGCCGCAATCGCGATGACCTCAGGCCCGGGCTCCACATGGCGACCAGTGGGCGCCACTGCGTGTTTTTTGAGGCCGACGAGTCGCGCATCCTCGTAGTCCGTGTGCTCCACGACAGAATGGACTACCCGCGGCACCTGAACACGGACGCCGAGTAGCTCAAGGACGCGTGACGTCGCTCAAGCGGCACGCCTGAGCTCATCCACCGCCCGCAACCACCTGTCGGGCCGGTTTTAACTCGCGAAAATGCGGCTCATCTTCTTCTTCAACTTCCCTCGCGTGGAGCCTCTTCAGCTTCTCCACGCTCGCTGCGCGCTCGACGCGACTCTGCGCAGGTGGCGGTGCGGTACTTGCTGAAGGACGAATTTGGGCAACCGAGTGCCAATGCGACCGTACCGCACCAGCGCGCGGTGCGGCTGGCGCCAGGCGTCGACGGCTACGACATTAGCGTTAGTTTTCCGGCTGGCCCGGGGCGCTATGTCGTCACGATCGAGGTGAGCGATGGCCGACGGGCTGCGCGGCGCGATGTGCCCCTCGGGGTGCGCTAACTGTGCTGGGAATGATGTCGGCACAGTCCTGCGGGAAGGCGGAAACGAGATTCCTGCAACGCCACGGTCAGCGATAGTGCTGATTACTAACGAGTGACGCCGATCTGTTGACCGATGGCCGGGCCGCGCTGGGGGCCTCGGCTGGGAACTCGTCGGTCTTGATAATCCGCCTAGCGCCCTGACCCGTTGGCCGAATCAGAACACCCACAGCGATAGAGATGAGAAGTCCTTGATGAAGAGACGTTGCCCGGAGAGCGCCGGCTGCGCCCACGTGGCGCTGTTCCCGACCGTGTAGCGCACAACCGGCTCGAATCCACGCCGACTCGGACGCGCCACGATCAACTCGGCGTCGTCGTTCAGCAGCAAGAGCCACTCACCCGCCTTGACCACCGCCGTGTTCGCGGCCTCCCGGGGCGCACCCACCCACAGAACGTCGCCGGTCGCCGTATCGAGCGCGAAGAACTGACCGCTGGCGCGGTGTGACAGGCCGAACAACGTGTTGTCGATGACGACGGGGTTGCTCAGGTACATCGAAACCGTCGTCGTTCTCCAGACGGGATCGGCGGTCCAAACGCCATCCCGCACGGTCGGCCTGAGAGCCGTCACGCCCTTGTCGAGGGCGCTCACAAGCACGGCGTCGCCGTTCAGCACAGGGGTGATCGAGCCTCCTCCGCCTTCCCATGGATAGCGCCACAGCGCGGCGCCGTCGAGCGATATGCCGATAATGCTGTCGAGGGTCGCGGAGACGATCTGACGGGTGCCCGCGAGTGTCGCCATGATCGGCGAGGCGAAGAAACCGTCCCCTCCGGCCGTCCACTTGACCGCCCCCGTCCCGCTGTCGAAGGCGGTGAGCGGGCCATAGTTCCCCGGGTGGACGATCACCAGGCCCGGTGCGCCGAGCGGCGAGGAGGCGGCACCGAAGTAGGGCGCTTCTGAGGGCGGCGTCGTCTGCCAGAGCCGCTTGCCGGTGGCTGCGTCGAACGCCGAGACGATGCCGCTGATGCCAAGGGTGAACAGCGTGCCTTCATGGAAGAGGGGCGTCGCTTTTGGACCCGCGCCGTGCGCGCCCGCGGCATCGCTCGGCGCATAGGGGGCTAGGTAGCTCGATTGCCACCGCTCGGCGCCGGTCTCCGCGTTGAGTGCGGTCAGGATTTCCCGACCCTCGCGCCGAGTGAAGACATAGACGGAGTCACCGATGACGAGTGGCGTCCCGTAGCCGTCCCCGACCTCCACCTTCCACCGTCGGGTCAGTGTCGCCGGCCAGACCGTGGGCGCGACGAAGCCGGCGGCGGCGCCATCCCGTCGCGGTCCCCGCCACTGCGGATAGTCCTGCAAAGAGGTCTGGGCGTTCGCCGGCGCGCCAGCCAGGCTCGACAGAGAGGACAGAGAGATCAGGTACGAACACCAACAGTCGTCGGAGCCGCGCCGCGACGCTGGTCGATGTCAGGTGACGGGAATGGCCGAGGTTCATGACCCTTGCTCGCCAGAAGGCGCCGGGGTCCGGCAGACACGATCCGTCACCTTGAGCATCCACCCAAGAACGTGCGCTCACCGTCCGACGACTCCGCGTTCACGCTTGACCTTCGGTCATGATCTAAATTATCACCCCGCTGCATGTCATCGCTGAAGCTCTGGCCCCGGCGCGCCTTCCCACACCCTGGACGATCGTCCTTCGTCCTCCTGTCGCTCAGTGTCGCGATGGCCGGCGCGATCGCCGCCATTTCCTTGACCGCCGCCGTGTCGTGGCGCGCGTTGCCGTTCCAGCAGGCGGAGTCTCTCGTGAAACTGGAGGTCCGCGACGCTCAGGGGCAGCCGCGGTGGTGGTCCTGGCCTGAGTTGGAGGCCCTCTCGCTGGACGCGCCGAGTCCATTGCACGCCACTGCCGGGTACACGGTCGCTGATGTCAACATCGCATCCGACGCGGGGCGGGCACCACAGGCCGTCCTGGCGACGATGGTCTCATCGGCGTTTATCCGTGTGCTCGGGCTTCGTGTAGCGGTTGGGCGCCCGTTCGAGCCGATGGAGCATCAGGCGGGTGGTCCGCGGGTCGTGCTGCTCAGTGACGAGCAGTGGCGGCGGCACTATGGTGCCGATCCACAGGTGGTTGGCCGGACGATCCGACTATCGATACCTGGCTACCTGGAGGAGCCGGGCGGCGACTATGTGGTTGTCGGCGTCTTGGCACCCGAAACGTGGCTGTTCTGGCGGCGCTCCGATCTCGTGCTGCCGTTTCGCGCCAATCCGCGGCTCCTGTCCAACCCACGCGAACGGCTCGTGGAACATGTGGTCGCCCGTCTAGACCCGACGGCTACCGTTGCGTCCGCGCGAATTCACGCGGCCTCCTTGACGAACAGAGTGATCGCTGCTGGCGGGGCGGATGCCACCGACCGCGTGGTCATCGAGGCACTTCGGTCGGCGCTGTTTCACGACTTGCAGCCGAAACTTCGGTTGCTGCTGGTCATTGCGGGGCTTGTGTTCTTGTTGGCTGGCGTCAACGTCATCATCGGGGCCTCGAGCGCATGGCTGGAACGCGAGAAGGAGACCGCGCTGCGGCTGGCCATCGGAGCGGCACCGGGCCGGCTCGCGCGCGATGCGAGCCTGCAACTCGCACTGACCGCCGTCACTGCCTCAGTGTTGGCGATCGCGATGTCAGGGTGGTTCATCCAAGGTGTGCTCGCCTCTGTGCCCGGTTCATGGTTGGCTCGCGTGCCGGGCGGAGAGGATGCCGTGCGCGTCGGCCGCGCGGCCATCACGGCGCTCGGCGTCATGGCGTTCGCCTTGACCGTGACGACCGCCTTCTGGACCTACCGACGGATCCGTCGAACGGCCGTGTCGCCATTACTCGATGCCATCCACCACAACGACGTCCCCCGACGACAGCGCTGGCGGGCGGCCTTGGTGGGGAGTGAAGTCGCGCTCTGCGCGGGTGTCGTCCTGGTCGCGACCACCCTCGGATTGCAGCTCTGGGAGCTCCGACGGGTCGAATTGGGCGTTCGCGCCGACCGCACGGTCGCCCTGTGGGTCAATGCGAGCGGCACGAAATACACTGATGCCGCCACGCGCGTCGCGTACTTCGACAAGCTGTCTGAGGTGTTGAGGCGCGTCGACGGTGTCGAAGCCGTCGGTGCCGTCGACCTCACGTTCCAGTTCAACTGGCAGACGACGATGGTTCGTGCCGGTCTCGATCAGGCGAGCGCGCCGAAGCCGGCGCTGGAACGTGCCGCGACGTCCTCGTACCTCGACGTCAGCGGCGTCACGCTGCTCGATGGCCGGTGGCTCGAGACACAAGACCAGTCAGCGGCCGCGGTCGCGGTGCTCAGCCGCAGCCTGGCAGACGTCTTGTGGCCGCAGCAGCGCGCCGTCGGACAGACGTTGCAGGTGGACGCATCCAAGGCAGGCACGCCCCTCACCGTTATTGGGGTGGTCAGCGACATCCGAGATACTCCGCAGGCGGCCCCAGCCCATGTCGTCTATCGGTCAGTCGCGCAGACGGCACCGCCCTGGCTGTACTTCGTGATCAGGACCCGCGCGAATGCCGACTTGCGGCACGAGCTGCAATCCGCCGTCTGGCGGGTCGATCCTGATCAGCCGGTGGACGGCCCATGGAGAATCCAGACGTGGATCGACGACACGACATCGTATGTGCAGTTCCTGGCCATCGTTACGGCGATGCTGGCGGGCATCGGCATCGTGCTGGCAACGGCAGGTCTGCATGCGCTCACCACCTACTGGGTCCAGGTATCACGGCGGGAGCTCGGAATCCGCCGTGCGCTGGGTGCACGTGATCGCGATGTGCTCGTGTGGTTTGGAGCGAAATGGGTCCGTGTTGTAGCGCCCGCCGTGCTGGTGGGGTGGCTCCTGCAGTTCGCGCTGCTGCGCACGACAGGCTCCCAAATCGAAGCCGTCCAGCCTGCGGGCCTGCTGCATCTGGCGTGGGGAACCACCGCTGTCGCTCTCTATGCGACAGCTGCTGCGGCCGCCGCATTGCTGCGGGCCCTACGAGCTGACCAGAGGACGCTGATACGCTAGACATCTCGGCGCGACCTAAGGCCCCCGCACCGAGATCAGCGTTCTCGGGTCGCCCACTCGGTGTGGAGCGCGCGTCAGATCCGGCACCGCAGCGCGATCCGAAGCACCCTCGTGATCGTCCCCGACTTGAAGCGACTGCTGCAATCGGATCGGATCGGGAACGCTGGCGGTCAAGTTGCACCCTGCGCGACCACTCAGGACGAGTCTGCGAGCGTCAACGGCGCGCGATAGCACCGTGGTCGCGATACACTCGGCTGAGTAGTCACATGGACGACAAGCGTCGAATGCTCCTCCACTTTCTTGCGGCCTTGGCGTACCGGACGCAGAAGGCCCTCCGCGATGCCCCGCATGACTTCGGGACGCTTGAGGTGCCCTCAGAGGTGCGTTCGCCCAAAGAGCTCGTCCGCCACATGACGAGCGTCCTCGGTTACGCGAGAACCTTTTTCATCGGCGGCCAATACCGCGCCACGCCGCTGGAATCGCTCGACGCGGAAGTCTCGCGATTCCACGCGATGATCGCCGACCTTGGTCATCACCTGGAGAAGCTGTACCGACTTGCGGGCCAACATGTCGCCTGAACGGCTACTGCAAGGGCCGTTCAGCGACGCGATGACACACGCGGGACAGTTAGCGCTGCTTCGACGACTCGCGGGATGTCCAATTCGGCCGGAAAACTTCATTCTCGCCGACATCGATCCAGGCAGGCTCGGACCGGATCAAGCGCTGCCGGTGAGCCCGGACGGGGTCTGGCCTGACACGCCGGCAGCATCCAGTTTATCGTCGGAATCCTGACTGGGTGACCAGTCGGCGTTCCTGCAGGGTGCGGATTTCCAAGCAGATCATCTGAGCCGCTCCACAAGTGCAAGTGCAGTCCCCTGCACGTCCGCGAGTTGGGGATTTCGCAATCTCGTTTTTGGATGAAGGGTATTCTGACGCTATGCTGTACCTGATCGGTGGGCCACCGCGAACCGGTAAAACGACCCTCGCAGCAGGTCTGGCCAAAAGAACCTCCCTCCCATATTTCTCTATCGATCACATCGCGCAAGTGATCATCCCGTACATCCGCGAACAGGACCACGCAGTAAAACTCCCACTTCGCGTCGCGATACAAGAGGCGGAGTACAGCAACGATGTCTTCTACGCGAACTATTCACCCGAAGAAACCGTAGCCCTGTACGAGCGTCAAGCGGAGACAGTCTGGCCCGGCGTTGAGAACTTCATCAGGTATGCGCTCAATGCTGATCACGATCTCATTATCGAGGGATGGCAACTCATTCCGAACAGGCTGCGCTCGGTTGTCGACGGAGGTGGCCGGGTAAGGGTCGTGTTTCTCTACAAGCTACGGGAACTCGACATCGTGTCTGGTTTGAAATCGCACACAGCCAAGAACGACTGGGTTGCCAAAAACACCCAGAGAGAAGAAACGTTCAACGCTATTGGCACAATGATTAGCCGTTTCGGTGCTGTCATCGAACGGGAGGCGATCGCGAATGATTTTCGAGTAGTCAATACCGACGTAGATTTCGACGCAACAATCACGCAAACGTTGGAGTCCCTCTTGAGGTGACTGGCTTGATCACGTCATCGCCCGGCGATAGCCGTCGGCGATCGGTCGCGATAAACGCCGCAGTATAGAGGAACGGGACTCAGGTCGTGCCAGTGCCACGTTCGCGGACCAAGGGCGTCACGCGACCGTCGTGAGTTGCGAGGCCTGGAGGCCAATAGTGGCCGCCTAGGAATCGACGTGAATCGGGAGCGTGAAGCAGAAGCTGCTTCCTTCTCCGATCTTGCTCTCGGCCCAGATTCGGCCGCCGTGGCCTTGCACGATCGCCTTGGAGATGTAGAGGCCGAGTCCAACCCCTCGTCGATCATTCTCGGCCACCTGAAGAAACCGCACGAACACGGCTTCCAGCTTCTCCGGCGCGATGCCGACGCCGGTATCACTGACCGCGAAACGAATTTCGTCTCCGAAACGTTCCACGTGAACGGCAATCGTCCCGTGTGCCGGTGTGAACTTGATCGCATTGCTCAGAAGATTCGTCAGCACCTGCAGAATCCGCGCTGAATCAAACGCAGCCAGTGTCGGAGGCGGGACGATCTCAGCAGAGAGGGAGACTCCAGTGGCCGCTGCCTGGACTTGGAAGGTGTCCACGGCCTCGGTCACCACCGTCGTCGGATCGCCAACCTCGCGCGTAACCGCGAGTACCCCGGCTTCAATGCTCGCGACGTCGACCAGGTCGCCGATCAGGCGGTTCATCCGCGCTCCCGAGCGCTGGATACGCCGAGCGTGGGCGACGGCTTGCTCCACGAAATCCTTCGGCGGTGCGCCTTTCTCGATGAGCGCCGCCGATCCGAGCATCGCATTCAGCATGTTCCGCAGGTCGTGGCTCACGATGCCAAGAAAGTCATCCCGCGTCGCGAGCGCATCGTCGGACCGCTCGCGTTCGTGTGTCAGGTCTTTGTCGGTTTCTTCGCGTTCGCGTGCCAGCAACGCGATATGCTCAGCGCGTTCCTCGCGCAGGATGTCGTCCGCGTGGGCTCGCTCCTCCTGAAGGAGCTGATCCTCCCGGACTCTCTCGCCCTTGAGAATCTTCGGAATGGCCGTGCCGGGCGAAGATACAGCCGACAGCCGGTCCGTCGTGGCGCGCGCTGCCGCGAGGAGGTCGTCCGCACGATTACGAGCTCGGTTGATGACAGCGTCCGCCGTGTCCCCGATCGTGCTACTCCCATCTTCGAGCGCCTGATCCGCTTTCCCGCGCTCGATGCGCAGGCTCTCGTCGGTTTGTTCGCGCTCTGAGCGGGGCTGCGTGTCTTGTTGATTAGTCATCTGGCGAGTTCGCATGGTTGAAAAGGCAGATTGAGCGTACAGGGACCGCTCGGCCGATCGCTGTCTTAAACCGAACAGCGCGACGTTATGCACTCCGCCGGGGAACATGACGTCGGGCGGATGTTCCCCAACGTCCGCGCATCAGGCTGAAGCTCGCGGCCAGCGCTCCGATGCCGCCGCCTTGCCCGGATCTGATGTCGGCGGCATTGCCCTGGCCGGGACTGTTCGTGGCACCGGGCGGGCTGCGCTGTGCAATAGACGACTGTCGCACCCCCTCGACCACGGCTACGCTGATCGGACGCGGAAGAGGTGGACACACGCGCCCGTGGGTTCCCCTGAGGAGGCTCAACGTGTCATCACTTGGTACTGCCGCGCTCGCCGTCGCCGCGATAGTGGCGGTGGTCGCCTGGCCGGCGTTTGGCGGAACCAGCGCGGCCGGGATGCACCCGCACGGCTACTGCTACCTGTGGGACCCGGCTCTGGTCGGGCTCCACGTCACTTCCGATGCACTGATTGGTACGTCTGTACGTGGCGATCTCCCTGACGCTCGGCTATCTCGTGCGTCGCAGCCGCCATATTCCGTTTTCTTGGATGTTCCTGGCGTTCGGGGCCTTCATCATCGCCTGCGGCGCAACCCATTTCATGGAGATCTGGACGCTGTGGTCGCCGTCGTTCTGGCTGGCCGGCAACGTGAAGATGGTGACGGCGCTGGCGTCAGTGGTCACGGCGATCGCACTTCCCACGCTCGTCCCCAAGATCCTCGCGCTGGTCGAGACGGCCCATCTGTCGGAGCAACGTCGCGCCGACCTCGACGCGGCGCAACGCAGGCTTGGCGCCCTCGAGGCGCTTCGCGAGCGCGAGGACGAACGTACGGAACTGCTGGCGCGCACGCATGAGGCTCGCGCGGAGGCCGAAGCAGCCAACCTCTTGAAGGACCAGTTTCTGGCGACGCTGTCACATGAGTTGCGCACCCCGCTCAACGCGATCCTCGGCTACGCCAAGTTGCTCCGCAGCAACGCCATCCCACTCGACAAGCGGGACCGCGCCATCGAAGTCATCGAGCGAAATGCCAAGGCACAGCACGAACTGGTCGAGGATGTGCTCGACATCTCCCGAATCACGACCGGGAATGTACGGCTCGACACTCACCCGCTGTCGATCGCCGTCGCGTTGCAGCAGGCGTTCGACAACGTCAAGCCTTCGGCCGAGGCCAAACACGTGGCGATCACCCTGGACACGGGCGGCTTGACAGGCGTTGTGGAAGCGGACGCGGCGCGACTACAGCAGGTGCTGTGGAATCTCCTGTCGAACGCCGTGAAGTTCACCACCGAGGGGGGCCGGGTAAGTGTCACGCTGAAGGAAGACCTCGGAGTGCTGTCGACCATCATCAGCAATACCGGAACCGGCATCGCGCCGGCGTTCCTGCCCCACGTGTTCGATATGTTCCGCCAAGCCGACGGCGGCTACACCCGTGAGCATGGCGGGTTGGGTCTGGGATTGGCGATCAGCAAGCAACTGGTGCAGCTGCACGGCGGAACCATTACCGCCGCGAGCGACGGAGCGGGATGCGGTGCCACCTTTACGCTGGTGTTGCCGCAGTGTCCGTCCACTCTTGGCCCGGCGCCGGCGCCTGTCGACCACGAGCTCGCACGCACGGCGGTGTCAGCCGGGACGGCGGTCGAGCAATCGAATGCCGGGCTGCGAGGCCTCGACGTCTTGGTGGTGGATGACGAAGCAGATACGCTCGAACTGTTCCGACAACTGCTGGAGAACGCGGGCGCCACCGTCAGAACGGCGGCGGGCGGCAACGAGGCACTACAAGCGTATGAGAGGCGTCAGCCGGACATGCTGGTCACCGATCTCGGCCTACCGGGTATGGACGGTTATGAGGTGTTGCGGCAAGTCAGAGCGCACCCCCCGGAAGACGGACGGTTCGTGCCCGCCGTCGCAGTCACCGCCTATACCCGTATGTACGATCGCGGGAAGTCGCTGGCCGCCGGGTTCAGCGCGCACATCGCCAAACCAATCGATCCGAAGGAATTCATCTCCGTCCTGATCGCAGCCGTGAACCACCCGTCACCCTTGGTGCCGCCTCCTCTTCATCAGTGATCGCCACACCGCCTTCATCCGGAGGGCCTGACGCTGCTCCTTCTCGGCCCAGGTGCGTGGCGTTGCCTGGGTTGCGGCCATCCATTCTGGCCCGTCCATACACGCGTCGTTCCGCCGCGCATCCGCAGGTGTACGATGCGTCGTGTTCGGGACTTGCGGGCGCCGACGATCGCAATTGAGTGCCCTCGTTGGCCGCGAACGACACGGCCTTGCAGGTCCACAGCAAGCTAAACCGCGCAGTCAACGGAACGACGCGACGAAGAAAGAAGTTGGCGAATGATCAGGTGCCTCTCCGAATCGCGCCACAGAGACTGCTGGCGCAGTATTGCCCGGGTGGCAATTGCCGCCATGCTCGGGGTCCATTTCTCGACGCCTTGCGACGCGCAACAACTTGCGGCGACCGAGCGCGCTCAGATCGACCGTGACGCGCTTGCGGTCCTCGCCGCGACGGGAGCACCGAGCGCCTCGATCGCGATAGTGCGCGGCGGAGAGGTTGTCTATGAGAGCGCCTACGGTGATGGACGCATCGACCCGAAGACGCCAGCGACCGCTTCGATGCGCTACGCGATCGGGTCCGTCACTAAGCAGTTCACCGCGACAGCGCTTCTGCTCCTCGAGGAGGAGGGCAAGCTGTCGCTGAACGACAAGGTCGCCAAATGGTTCCCGCAGCTGACGCGCGCGAACGTAATTAGCGTGCGGCACTTGCTGTCGATGACGTCG
The DNA here is from genome assembly GCA_963717745.1 of uncultured Acidobacteriota bacterium. Taxonomy (GTDB): domain Bacteria; phylum Acidobacteriota; class Vicinamibacteria; order Vicinamibacterales; family 2-12-FULL-66-21; genus JACCXG01. The sequence goes on along the minus strand of CAVQXJ010000024.1, from coordinate 43,229 downwards.
GGTTACCAAGACTACTGGCCGCAGGACTACGTGTTCACGGACATGCAGCGTCCGGCGACGGCGCAGATGATCATGCAGCGGTGGGCGGCCAAGCCGCTGGATTTCGACCCCGGCACGAAGTGGCAATATAGCAACACCAACTACGTGATCGCCGCGGCGATCGCCGAGCGCGTGGCCGGGATGGCGTTCATGGATTTGCTGCGCCAACGGATCTTCACGCCGCTCAAGATGACATCGGTCGCTGATTTCGATGCGGCTCCGCTCGGCGAGGGCGATGCAGGGCCGTACTTGAGACATGCGCTCGGGCCGCTCCGGCCCGCGCCGAAGGAGGCGACAGGATGGCTGTTCGGAGCGGGACAACTCGCAATGACGGCACACGACCTGGCGGTGTGGGACATCGCTGTCATCAACCGATCGGTCTTGCGACCGGCGTCGTACCGGACACAGCAGACGGACATCATCCTCGACGCCGGACACGCCACCGGCTACGGGCTCGGCGTGAGCATTAGTGCTTCGGACGGACGGCGGCGAATTTCGCACGGCGGTGCGGTGTCCGGATACACCACGAGCAATCAGATCTACCCCGACGACCGCGCTGCGATTGTGGTATTCACCAACATCTATCCCGGCGCGGCGGGCGCGCCAGGCCAAATCGCTGACCGGATCGCGAAGATCATCTTTGCGCCGGTCGAGACGGCGGGTGTCGCAGCGCAAGAGTCAGCGCGGCGAATCTACGACGGCCTCGCGAAGGGAACGGTCGATCGCGCTCTGTTCACCGCAGCGGCGAACGCCTACTTCACTCAGGAGGCGTTGTCGGATTACGCCGCGAGCCTCACTTCGTTGGGTCCGCCGACAGAGTTTGTCGCAACCGCTGAAACGCTGCGAGGGGGCATGACCGTCCGATCGTACCGGATTCGTGCAGGCCCTGTGTTGATGGAGCTGACGACCATGACGTTGCCGGACGGGCGGATCGACCAGTACATCATCTCGCGTGGAGGTTAATCGTCGTGTCGGCTGGAGGCGGACCTGTCGCTGCGCCCGTCGCAGACTGGCAGTCGCGCTGTCTGGTCTTCGCGCTCTCGCCTTTTTCGCGAACGGTGGACCGGATGTTCCCGTCTGACAGACCGCAAGACCTATTTCTCCGGCACCCGCGCGACGACTTTTCCGGACTGGTCCAAAAACTCGATGCGCGGATTGCCAGCAGGGTCGACCGTGAGCACAAGTCGCGGCTTACCCTGCGCGTCCGCCAGCGACACGAGCGCGGCCCGGTCGCCGTTCTTGCCCGTGTTGCTCACCACTCCGCGATCGCGGCCATCCTTGAACCAGGAGCGTCGTGCACGTCGGCGCGCTCTTTTAGGGCCTCGGTAAACGGCACGACGTGGTGATATTCGAGGAACCCGCGCTCGGTGTGCGTGACTGAATCCACCTGACCGAGGCGAGCTTGGCAAGCACTATGTCATTCTTGCGGATTCTCGGTTGAAAGGACCCGTCACTGTGACCACAGTCGAAACGGCCCGACGCATCGCCATGATCTCGGCACCGGTCGGCCTCATGGTTTTTTCGCTCTTACACAGCACACTCAGCTGGTCGGAAACGCAACATCTTCGGACCGCGAGCCTCGACGAATGGGTGCAGCACCTGACGAAGATTCAGGGACGTTGGCTCGCCGCGCACCTCGGTGGTGTGGCCCTCTTTCCGCTGCTGGGCATGACGATCTGGTGGATGCTGCCCCCCTTGGGACTCGTCAGCAGGGTCAGCAAGGTCGCCTTGATCTTGTTCATGCCGCTCTACGTCGCGCTCGATGCCGTGCTCGGACTCGGATCATCCGTCCTTATCCGGTATCGCGAGGGCCTCGCGCCGGCGGACCGCGCCGGCGCGGACGGCGCACTCGAGGCGCTGTTCTTCGCGCCCTCGGCCATCGACTGGCTCGACCAGGCAGCCAGCCTCACCTGGGAAATCGCCGCCCTGGCGGCAGCCCTCGCACTGTGGCGAGACTACGGCTGGCGCGTGTCGGTGCCGCTGGCGGCGGCAGGATGGCTCCTGAGCAAGAGTCATTTCCCACCGTACGGGATGGTGGCCGGGTTCGCGCTCGGCATCGCGGTGTGGCAATACCTGATACTCGGACGGCGACACGGCGCGCCTAGAAACGGTCAGTTGGTCACCCCGACACGCTCGTGCTTCGAAACGAGTGCATGATCGAGGTCCTGCTGTGGCAGCATAGGCTCCTGTTCGGGCCAGACGGGAACTCTCGTGAGAAGGGAGAGTGATTCGTGTTCGGCAACATCACCCGCGTTGCAGCGCTCTACGAATCGCGATGGGTCCGCTGGTTCGCCGAGCTGCGCCAGGATAGTCGGTACGCGCTCCGCGCTCTCTGGCGGTCGCCGGGCTTCTCCGCCGTTGCCATCCTGACGCTCGGGCTCGGCATCGGCGCCAACACGGCCATCTTCAGCGTCGTGAATGCGGTCGTATTGCGGCCCCTCCCGTATCGCGATCCTGCCTCGCTGGTCGTGGTCGACACGTCGCCGGTGCCCCTCGCCGAGTCATGGTTGACGGGAGCATGGCGTGCCCGTGCGAAAACGTTGAGCGATTTTGGCGGATTCAACGGTCCGGCTCCAGCGACGCTGGTCGCCGGCGGCGAGCCCGAGCAGGTGCAGTCGGCGTTCATCACCTGGAACTTCCTGTCGCTGCTCGGCGTGGCCCCGAGGGCCGGACGCGACTTCACGGAAGCCGATGCATCCCGCGGCGCGCCCCCCGTTGCGCTGCTGGGCCACAATTTCTGGCTCGCGCGCTTCGGCGGTGATCCATCGATCGTCGGACGCACGGTCACGGTCAGCGGCGCTGTCCTCACCGTCGTGGGCGTGACGCCGGCGACGTTCCGGTTCCCCGCGACTGGCGCGCTGTCGGCGGCGTCGCTCCAGCTCGACACCCAGCCGGATGTGATGCGTGTGGCCGGCCCGGCCATGCGGTTGAACGTGATTGGCCGGCTCGCACCTGGCATACCGGTTCCCACCGCCGCCCAGGAGTTGCTCGGCCTCTACAAACAGGCGGCCGCGAGTCTGCTCGACGACGGCAAACCGGAGTTCTCGCAATCGGAGATCGATCGATTGCGGCTCGGCGTCGGACTGCTGCACGAACGACTCGCCGGACCTGTGCGCGAGCGCCTGTGGCTCGCGATGGGGGCGGTCGGATTCGTTCTGCTGGTCGCGTGCGCGAACGTTGCGAACCTGCTGCTGGCGCGTGCGTCCACACGTCACCGGGAGCTGGCTGTCCGGACGGCGCTCGGGGCGCGCCGGGGAAGGCTGGTGCGCCTTCTGCTGACCGAGAGTGTGCTGCTGGCGCTCTTCGGATCGGTCCTCGGACTCCTGCTGGCGATCTCCACGAGCGGCGTGGCGCGGCTGGTGCTGGCGGATCGTCTGCCGCACATCGACAGCATTGCGCTCGACTGGTGGGTGCTCGCGTTCACGGTGGCGGTCGCGACACTCACCGGCATGTTGTGCGGCCTGGCGTCTATCCCCGGCGCCACGCGCGTCAGTCTGACCACGCGTCTTCAGTGGCGCCACGCCAGCCGTGACCGGACGGAGCACGATGCGCCGAGTCCTGCTGTCTACGGAAATCGCGATGACCTTCGTCCTTGTGGTCGGTGCGGCGCTGCTGGTCCAGACGCTCTGGATCCTGACCACCAAGGACCACGGCTTCGAGGCCGATCGTCTGCTGACAGTGCGCGTCTCGCCGGGCACTGCCGCGCGATCTCGATCGCACGCGATCCCAGGGCTCACAGCCGTTATTTCGCGACGTTCTTCAGCGATCTCAGAGACCGCCTCGAGCGGATACCGGGCGTGGCGTCGGCGGGCGCCGTCTCACGCACGCCGCTCGCGGGAACCGCGTCGCGGCTGGCCAACATCACACTGGACGGGCATCCGGCCGGAGAGTCGTCTACGCCCATTGCGTTCGTGACGCCGGCCTACTTTCGAACCCTGCGCATTCCCATGATCGCCGGCCGCGACTTCGACGAACGCGATCGGTTGGGGGCTGAGCGCGTCGTGATCGTCAATGAGGCCTTCCAGCGGCGCTTCGCGCCCGGCGGCACCGTCGTCGGTGCGCGAATGACCGCAATTGTGGAGGGGTTTACCATCATCGGCCTGACCGCGGACGTGCCGGACCGCTCGCTTCGCGAGGTCTCCGAGCCGCTGGTGATGGCACCTCTCGCGCAGATGCCGGCCGGCAATATCACCTGGACGGCGCTGACCTTCGTGCTGCGCACGGCCAGCGGCGACCCGCTCCGGCTCGCACCGGCAGTGCGCAAGGAGATCTGGGCCACCAATCCCAACATCGTGATCTCCGAGATTGCGACGATGGACGAGCGCGTGGCGCGGACGATCCGCGCCGAGCGTGACAGCGCACTCCTGTTCGGGCTGTTTGCGGTCGCGGCGCTGGTGATGGCGGCGGTCGGCGTCTATGGGGTGGCCGCATATGGGATCGCCCAACGCACGAAGGAGATTGGGATTCGCATCGCGCTCGGCGCCGTCCGACGCGACGTCGTTCGGCTGGTCGTCCCGCAGACGCTCGCGCCGACGATCATCGGCATCGTGATGGGCGCCGCAGGCGCATCGATCGCCACGAGACTGGTCGCGTCGATGGTCTACGGTGTCACGCCGCTGGACCCGGCGACGTTCGCCGTGGCCGGGTTCGTGCTCGTCTCGGTCGCGCTTATCGCCGCGTGGCTGCCCGCGCGCCGCGCGATGCGGGCGGATCCCCTCATCGCCTTGCGCAGCCAATGAGATAGGTCGTCTCGACCCCGTCCGTCGATAGTTGTGGCGCGTAAGCCATCCTTGTGCGGCCGGGATGCGTCTAACGTTTCCTGGAAAGATACTGGTCGACCGCATCGCCGGTAGCTTGGCATTTCCGCCGTACCAGAGGAGCGCCTATGCTCATCCGCCAGATCCGATACACCCTGCGCACGCTCCGGCGGGCGCCCGGCTTCACCGCGATGGCCATCATGACGGTCGCGCTCGGGGTCGGCGCCAACACTGCCGTGTTCAGCGTCGTCGATGGCGTGCTGCTGCGGCCGCTGCCCTACGCGCACCCCGATCGGCTCGTGAGGGTGTCGGAGGTGCCGGTGGCCCTGCGCAGGTCGGCGGGGCGCGATAACGTTGCGGCGGCCAGCCTTCAGCACTACCGGCTCGCCCGGTCGTTCGAGGGTCTCGCGGGCTACAACCGCATGTCCCGCACGCTCACGGGATCCGGGGAACCGGTACAGGTCCTGGGCGAAGAGGTGACCACCGATCTGTTCACGTTGCTCGGCGCCTCGGCCGCGATCGGCCGCGTGTTCGGCCCGGACGAGGACGACCCCGGCGGCCGGCGCGTGGTCATCCTGACCGACGCGTTCTGGCGCGCGAAGTTCGGCGGCGATCGCGCAATCCTCGGACGGACGCTCACCTTCAACGGCGAACCGTACTCCGTGATCGGCGTAATGCCGCAAGGATTCCGGGCCTTGTCCGGCCACCGTTCGGGCTTCACGATCAGCTTCTTCATGCCAGCCGCGTTCGGCGCCGCCGGGGCGGGCGGCATCCGGCGAAGCATCAGTGTAGTGGGACGCCTGCAACCGGACGCGTCGATCGAGCGCGCGCGCGAGGAACTGAGCAGCCTCTCGGCCGATCTCGGCCGGCGCAGCCCGGATACGCACCGCGACCTCACGGCGGTGCTCACCCCCTTGCACGACGCGATTGTCGGTGACGTGCGCCCGTCGCTCCTGGTGATGCTCGGCGCGGTCGGCCTCGTCCTGGTGATCGCGTGCGTCAACCTCGCGAACCTGCTGATCGTGCGCGCGATGGGGCAGGGGCGTGAAGTCGCGATCCGCATCGCGATCGGCGCGACGCGCCGGCAGATCACGTTCGACCTCGCGCTCCGCGGCGTGATCCTCGGCGTCCTCGGCGGCGCCGCCGGCGTGTTGTGCGGCGTATGGACGCGCACTCTCCTCGTATCGCTGGCGCCGATCACGATGCCACGGATGGACGGCGTCGCGCTCAGCCCGCGCGTCCTGGCCTTCTCCTTCGTCCTCGCCGCGCTCACCGGGATCGTGGCGGGTCTGCTGCCGGCCGTTCAACTCTGGCGCGGCGCCACGGCTCCCACGCTGCGCGCGAGCGGGCTGACGACATCAGGCGGGCGATCGGTCGTGCGATGGCGCGGCCTGCTGATGGCGGCGGAGATCGCGGCGGCGCTGACGCTGGCCGTCGGTGCCGGTCTGCTGGTGCAGAGCATGCGGCGCCTCGCGGCCGTGGATCTCGGATTCGAGACGAAGGGCGTGCTGCTGTTCACCGTGAATCCACCAGATACGAAATACCGAGATGAGGCGGCGCGCGTGGCGCTGTTCGAGGAGATCGAGCGCCGCGTCGCGTCGATCCCGGGCGTCGCGGCGGCCGCGGTCGCCAACGAATTCCCGCTGCGCGGCGGTGGACAGAGCCGCGTGACCCTGGCGGATGACCCCGCGACCGGCGCCGACAGCGGCCGCCGCGCGGGGTTCCAGGCGGTGAGCCCCGGCTACTTCTCCACGCTGCGGATTCCGCTCGTTGGCGGCCGGCTGCTGGCCGCCGGGGATCGCCACGGCGCGCCGCCGGCCGCCGTCGTCAACGAGACGTTCGCGGGCCGCTACCTCCCCGGCCGCGATCCCATCGGCCAGCGTTTCCGCGAGTTTCAGACCGGTGTCGACTCGCCCGAACTGACCATCGTCGGGGTGGTCCGCGACGCCCGGCGCGACGGGCCGCGCGCGGATCTCATACCGCTGGTCTACCTGGCCGCGGCGCAGCCCGACACGTATCGCCAACGCACCCGCCTGTACGAGGTCGGCATACGCGTGGTCGGGGCCAATCCGCACGAATTGCTGCCGGCCATCCAACGGGCGGTCTGGTCGATCGATCCCTCTCAGCCGATCACGAACGTGTTGACGCTGGACGAGGTGATCGCGGGCTCGACCGCTGAGCGCCGGTTCGACATGATTCTGCTGAGCGCCGTGGCGTTCCTGGCCCTCGTCCTCGCAATCGTAGGGGTGTACGGCGTCGTCGCCCATGCCGCCGCCGAGCGCACACGGGAGATCGGCATCCGCATCGCCCTCGGCGCGAGCCGCCACCACGTCCTGTCGCTCGTGATCGCGAGCGGCCTGCGGTGGGCCGTGCTCGGCGTCGTCGTCGGCATAGCCGGCGCCTACGCCGGCACCCGCTTCCTGGCCGCGCTGCTGTTCGGGATCACACCGACTGACCCCGGGACGTTCGCCGGCCTCGCGGCGCTCATGCTCGCTGTCGCAGCGTTGGCCAGCTACCTGCCCGCGCGCCGCGCCGCATCGGTGAACCCGGTGTCGGCGCTGCGCGGAGACTGACCCGGCAGCCGGCTCTGAGGCTGTGAATAAATCGGACGCTGTTCGCTGTCACGCTATCTTCGGTGCCCACGGGCGCTTCGCGCAGGCACGACGACACGACGATACGACGAACGACGACAACGACGTTGAGTACGCAACCGGGCACGTAGGCACGCCTGGGTATTGTCGTGAATGGCCCCGCTCGATATCTACGGCTCTCCCCCGTTGGCGGCGACGTCGGCCAAACGGCCGACGTTGCAGGAGTGAGGGCCGGGACGGATCACAAGCAGCCGCTGCGAAGTATGGCTCCTTGTGATCCGCCCCCGGCCCGCACTCCTGCACCGCGCGAAGCGCGGCGTCGCCAACGGAAGCAATCCAGCAAAGTGACTCACAAAGGTTTGGTCGTCTCGTCGTGTCGTCGTCTCGTCGTGTCGTCGTCTCGTCGTGAGCGGCCGGAGGCCGCGGCGCGCCGCAGGCGCCGTGATCACGAAGGCAGTATGACAAGCGAACAGCGTCCGCAAAGGCTGAGGGGTCATTCAACAGCGCCGGACTGAGCCTCAGCGGGCGTAGGCCGCTGCCTGAATCCCATACAGCTGCGCGTACTGGCCTCGTTTCGCCATCAGCGCGTCATGGCTTCCCATTTCCACGAGGCGCGCGCCGTCGAGGACGACGATGAGATCGGCCATACGCACGGTCGAGAAGCGATGCGACACAAGGATGGTGATGCCACCGTTGCGATCGGGCCCTTCGGCTTCGCTCAGGGCGGGCCCGCGCAGCGCGGCGGCGTACCGCTCGAACAACGCGTGCTCGGTTTCGGGATCGAGCGCCGCGGTCGGTTCGTCGAGGACCAGCGTCACCGGCCGCTCGCGCATGAAGCTACGCGCGAGCGCGAGCTTCTGCCACTGCCCGAAACTGACTTCGACACCATCGGGCCAGGTCGGCCCGAGTTGGGTGTCGAGGCCTTCCGGGAGACCCGCGATGACATCATCCGCGCCGGCGCGCGTCACCGCGGTCGCCACGGCCGTCTCGTCGTCGAGCCGCGGCAGATCGCCGACGCCGACACTGTGCCGGGCGCGGAATTCGAAGCGGAAGAAGTCCTGGAACGCGCCGGCGAGCCGGGTCCGCCAGCTGTCGGGCGAAATGCGCGCCAGGTCGGTTCGATCGATCAGGATGCGGCCCGTCGTCGGCTCGTACATCTTCGCCAGGAGCTTGACGAGCGTGGACTTGCCAGCGCCGTTCTCGCCGACGATGGCGACGACCGCGCCGGCCGGCAATTCGAAATTGATATCGTCGAGGACCAGGCGATCGGTGCCCGGATACGCAAACGAGACGTGATCGAAGCGGATGCCCTCAGCGAGGCGGGCGGGCGCGGGCTGGTCCATTGTCGCGGTGGCCAGGCTGGCATAATCCTCGAGCCAGGTCAGGCGCTGAGCGGAATCCATCCACATGCGCAAGAATCCGACTTCCCCGACGGTGGCGCCCACATACGACGACAACCGCGCGCCCGCGGCCAGCGCCAGCAGCACGTCGCCGGCCGGGGCCGCGATGCCCGATGCCACGAAGACGATCGCACCGACGTATGCGGCGCCGAACATCGCCCACGCGAGCGTATGCCAGCCCGCCGAGGCCCAGCGCGCGGCCGCGATCGGCGCGTAGCTGCGCTCCCAGGCCTCCCGCCGTTGCTCGACGAGACGATCGGCAATGCCGGTGATGCGCACTTCCTTCCCAGGCGCCGCCGTCGTCGCCAGGTCGAAGAGGTGACGCGCCAGACGGCCGCTCGCCGCGCCGCGTTCATAAGCAGTGCGTTCGACCGCGGGGCGCCATGTCGAGGTCGCCCCCGGCGGTAGCGCGACCAGCGCCAGCAGCCCCAGCGCGGGATGAATCGACATCAGCAGTGCGATCGTGACGCCGAGCCGCAGGATCCACCCACACGTCGAGAACAGCGACATGTACATGTGATCGAGCATGAAGACCTGATTGCGCAGGACCGAGAGGCGATCGAGATAGTCGGGGCGCTCCTGGTGCGCAATCGTCGGAATCGATGCGAGCAGCGTGGCCACGTGCGCCTCGAGCGCGATCGTCACCTTGTCGCGGAAGCGGCGCGTCACGCGCGTGCTGACGGTCTGGAGAAACCAGGTCGCGGTCGCGGACACCCCGAGCGCCAGGACCGCGGCCCGCACGCGGGTCCAGTCGCTTTGCAGCATGCCCTCGCCAAGCATCTTGAACCACAGCGCGAGCAGCGCATCGGGAAGCGCTGACAACAGCGTCAATGAGAATGCCGCGACGATCAACCCCGGCTCGTGCTGGTAGCCGAGCCTGCACAACCTCCACATCGACGCCAGCGCCGGAGGCAATGCCTCGCGCGCGGCATTGTCAGGCGAGCGCGTCATATCGTTGGCCGTCCTCGGCTTCGGCGCTGAATCGTTGCGCCTGCAGATCGAACATGGTCCGATAGCGCCCGCCGAGCGCCATCAGCTCGTCGTGCGTGCCAAGCTCGACGACTTTGCCTGTCTCCAGCACACAGATACGATCGGCGTGGCGGACCGTCGAAAAGCGGTGTGAGATCAGGACGGTCGTGCAGTGCCGGGTCGAGGCGAGCAAACGCTCGAAGATCTCCGCCTCGCCGCGGACGTCCAGTTGCGCGGTCGGTTCGTCGAGCAGCACGAGACCGACCCCCATCGTCACGGCGCTGAGTGCGCGAGCCAGCGCGATCCGCTGCCACTGACCGCCGGAGAGATCGGTCCCACCCTCGTAGCCGCGCGCCAGAATGGTATCGAGGCGCGCCAGATTCGTGGCTCCGGCGGCGTCGAGCGCGGCGGTGACGACGTCATCGGGCGCGCCGCCGGGAGCCACGTTGGCGCGCAGTGAAAGCTCGAGACGGATGAAGTCCTGAAAGACCGCGGCGACGCGCGATCGCCACGACGCGATATCGAGATCGCGCAGGTCGATACCGTCGATCTCGATGGCACCATCCTGCGGGTCATACAATCGACACAGCAACTTCGCCAGCGTCGTCTTGCCCGCGCCGTTCTGCCCGACGATGGCGAGTGACGACCCCGCTGGAATCGTGAGATCGAATCCGGCGAGGACCGCCGCAGCACCGGGATAGCCAAAGCTCACGTCGCGGAAGCGGATCTCGCGCCGCGGCAATCCCTCAGCCGGCTTTCGTCCCGAGGTCAGGTGACCAGCCGACGCCATCGCCGGTTCCAGACGCCCGACGGCAGCCACTGGCGCCGCGGCGCCATCCATCGCCCAATTGAGCCCGCCAAATGCGATCAGCGACGTACCGACGACGCACTGCGCGTAGATCACCAGCTCGCCGAGATCAATGCGGCCGCTTGCGGCTGCCGCCGCCAGCGCCCAGGCGACGATGGCGTTGGCGGCCGTCACGATGAGCAGGCTCCACGCCAGGGGCCGCTCGCGCAGGCGGGTGGCCTCGTACTGAAGCTGGTGAAGCCGTCTGCGCTGTGCAATGAACCGATCGATCGTCCAGCCGACCAGGCCGAACAGCCGCAATTCCTTGCTCGCCGGTGGATCGACCGCCAGCCGATACGCGTAATCGGCGGCGCGCTGCGCGGCGCGCACTTCATCGGTGTTGCGATCGTGCCAGACGGCACTCTCGCGTAACAGCCAGTGCGTCGCCAGCCATGCGCCGGCGAGCACGAGTGGCGCCCACCACGCGAACCCGAAGAGGACGACGGCCGCGGCCAGGCCGCCGATCATGCCGACCAGGCCGCCGGCGATGAAGTCCATCGAATACGACAACGGCGGACCGGTCATGCCGCGATCGAAATCGCGCGCGGCCGTCACGTCGCCGGCCAACGCGGGACTTTCGAGGTGGGCAATCCCGTCCGGACGCGCGCACGCGCTGGTCAGGCGGTCGTAAAGGAAGGCCGCCGTGCGATCGCCGAGGTTGTGGCTGACCGCCGTCTGAATCGGGGTCAGCACCTGCAGCAGGACGAAGATCACGCCGACGACCACCAACGGAGCGGCCAGCGGCTCACCCCGCCGCACGGCTCCGACGAGTACGCCCATGGAAATCGCGAACAGGGCCGGCAGTATGCCGTGCAGCCCCACCACGGCCCACCACGCGAACGCGAGGCGTGCATCCGCCTTCGGAAGCGCGGCAAAGAACTGCCATTCGTTGCGGTTGCGCAAGCTGGTCAACGATGACACGTCAAATTCCTCATGACGCCGCGACTATACGGACGACGTGACGCCATGTCTTGTAAAAATCGGACGCACAAAGGCGGCACCGGGGCGAGTCTGCGGGATCGGCTGTGGGACGCGATATGACTCGGTGCGCCCGTTTCCTAACCGGGTCGCGGCAGGAGCTTGAGGATGAACGCGACCAGCGCATATCGCTTCGTTATGTAGGCGTGCTTCTTCTGTTTCTGAACCGCTCGGAGGATCTGTCTGGCTGCCTTTGCGGGAGACGCGACCAAGAGCCGTCTGAACACCGCGGGTAACGGACGATCCGGTTTCATCATCGCGGTGTCGACAAAGCCCGGCTGGACTTCGGTCACGGCGATCGGGTGTCCGCTGTGCCGCGCCAGGTCCCGAAGGCCATCGAGATACACCGACTGAAAGGCCTTCGACGCCGCGTAGGCGGCGGCACGATTGCCGCGCAGCGCGGCCACCGATGAAATCCCGACCAGGTGCCCGCGGCCTCGCCTGAGAAAGTGGCGCATCGTCACGTGGGCCACTGCCATGAAGCCAAGCACGTTCACGGTGACGGTCTCGACATCCAGCTCCCAGTTCAGCGCCCCATTGTGCCCTGTGCCGGCACTGATAATGGCCAGGTCCACCCCGCCGAGCTCTTCGAGTACCTGCTCGAGGATCGCTGCCGCATCAGGTTGTCCTACGTCGAGACGGCGCAGGACGGTATCGGGCGCGAGTGTTTCACGAAGGGCTTCGAGTCGTTCAACCCTGCGGGCCAGCAGTCCCAAGCGCCACCCGGCACGATTCAAGTCGTGGGCGAGCGCTGCGCCGATACCGGACGACGCACCGATGATGACCGCGGTGCGTCTCGAGTGTGCGTTCATGTCGACTCGCAATGGTGTACCAGGATGCGCGGGTATAGCCATCGGCCAACGGAAACGCACCGGTTGGAGCGAGTTCGTCCTTGCCTTTCCTCTCTTATTTGTCATACAAGAGAGAGCATGAAAGGCGAGCAGCTCGGCGCGTTCGAAGAGCTGGTGCTCCTGGCGGTCCACGGCCTCGGCGACGAAGCGTACGGCATGGCCGCGCAGGAGGTGCTCGAGCGGGAGACGGGCCGGCCGGTGTCGCTCGGGCCGGTCTACACCGCGCTCGATCGGCTGGAAGGGAAAGGGCTCGTGCGATCGACGATGGTGGCTGGTACGCCGACGCGCGGCGGCCGCAGCCGGCGCGTGTTCAGGCTGACCGCCGCCGGGAGCCGCGCGCTGACGTCGCTGCAACAGATCCGCGCGCGGCTGTACGGCCGGGCGCGCATGCATCCGGCCCGGAGCCGATCGTGAGCGCGCAGCCGCCCCCGGCCTGGCTCGCCCTCGCACGGTGGCTCGTCGCGCCTGGCCAGCGCGAGGAGGCCGAGGGCGACCTGATCGAGCTGTGGGCCCGGGTCATCGAGCGCGGCGCCCGCCGGCCGGCCCTGCGGTTCTGGCGCGAAGCGTTCGCGCTCGCGATCGCCTCGCGTCGGCGGACACAGGCGCCCGCAGCCGCGGCGCAACGGCACTCACCACGAAGAGCTCGGCTCGCGATGCTGCACGAGCTCGTTCAGGACGCCCGATATGCGCTGCGGTTTCTGCGCCGGGCGCCCGGTTTCAGCCTCGCGACCATCTCGATGCTGACGTTCGGCATCGGCCTCGTAACTGGCGGCTACTCCGTCGTCAATGGTCTCTTCCTTCGGCCCTGGCCTGTGCCCGACAGCGACGAAGTCGTCGTTGCCAGCGCCGAACGCCGCGAGCAACCCGCCGCTGGGCGCATCGACGACGGATTCTCGTTCGGTGCCTACGAGCACATCCGGGCGCACGCACGCGCCGCCGACTACGTCGCGATGGAGCACGACTACCTGCGCGTGACCGCTCAGCGCGGTGAGCGCTCTCCCGGTCGAGTCCCCGAGGCCACATTCGCGAGCGACAACTTCGTCGAGGTGCTCGGCATCCGGCTTCAACAAGGGACAGGGCTGGCCAGCGCTCCGGCATCCGGCTCGAAGGTGCTGGTTTCCGACGCGCTGTGGCGCCGCCGGTTTGATGCGGAACCCGAAATGGTCGGCCGCACGATCTGGCTGGCAGGCGAGCAACCGGCGACCGTCGTCGGCATCATGGCGCCGGCCTTCGACAGTCTTGGCACCGAACGGATCGATCTCGTGGTTGACCTGCCCTCGATCACGACGGTGGGACGAAACCGAGCGAACCTCCTCAGGGAGCCGACGAGCTGCTGTCTGAGCATTGCGGGCCGCCTGCGATCGGGCTGGACGAGAACGCAGGCTCGCGAAGAGCTGCAATGGCTGACGACGCGCTACCGGCAATCCGTGGCGAAGCCCGAGCTGATAGTGACGCTGCGGGATACGACGCCCAATGGAGAGCTTGGCGAGACCGTCCGCCTGGTGTTCGCCCTCGTTGGGGCGGGACTCGCTTTGGTTTTCCTGTTGACATGCGCGAACGTCGGCAACCTCTATCTCGCCCGCAGTCTGGGGCGCCGGCTGGAGATAGCCGTCCGCCTTTCGCTTGGCGCGAGCCGCGCGCGTCTCGTGCGCCAGCTCCTTACTGAAGGCTTGGTAATGGCGATGCTCGCGGGTGCTGGCGCTTTGCTCGTGGCGCGAAGCGTGCCCATCCTGATGTCCTTGGCCGACGAGATACCGGCCGGCATGTTCGTGTCGGACTGGCGCGTGGCGGCCGTCACCGCGGCGGCCGTGATCGTCGCCTGCCTGCTCGTCGCACTCACGCCCGCCCTTCAGACGACACGGATCGCGTGGCGCGGCGCCACGGCGACGATGTCGGCACGATCGGGGAGAATGCGGGGCGTCGTGCTCGCCGTCCAGATCTCGATCGCCGCCGTGCTCGTGTTGAGCGCCACCCTGCTCGTGCGCGGCGTCCTCCACGCGGTCAGTGCCCCGACGGACTACGCGCTCCATTCGACGACCATGGCGAACGTTGGCGTATCGGCCGGCCGTCATTACGACCGTGACACCGTCTCGAGGCTGGCGCGCGCCGCCCAGGCGAGCGGCGTGCCGCAGGGCCTGGCCGTGTCTCTGCGCGGGCGTTCGCTCGAGTTAGGAAGATTGACTCTGACGCTGCCGTCGGGCGTCGAGTTCCAGAGCGAGCTGCTGGCCTTCAACCGAAGCGCCTTCGACGTCCTCCAGGTTCCACTGGTCGCCGGCCGCTGGGCGTCCGACGACCTCGAGGCCGGCGAAGCGCTCGTCAACCAGACGCTCGCACGCCGGCTGTCGCCGGTCTCTACTGTGCTGGGGCAGGCGTTCACGCTGTTCTTCAATCGACGGACCTACGTCATCACCGGAATCGTGCGCGACGCGCACCTGACAGCCTTCGACCGCGTCGCGCCGATGGTGTTCATTCCGCCGACGACTTCTGGTGTACCGGTGCTGCTCGCAAGGTCAGGGCCCGACGTGGAGCGGCAGCTCACGGCGCTCGTCGCATCCGTCGACCCCGCTCTCGAGCTCTCAGTCGCGCCATTGTCGGAGGCGGCGAAGCTCGCGGTGCAGAATGCGAGCGGCGGCGCGATCATCGCCGGCACGCTCGCTCTGGTGGCGCTGCTGCTCGCGATCATCGGCGTCGGAGGTGTCTTCTCGTATCTGGTCGAGGAGCAGCGGCGCGAGATCGGCATCCGCCTGGCACTCGGCGGGTCGCGGGCGCAGATCGCGGCCGCGCTCGCGCGGGCCTGCCGCGGTGCAGTCGTCGGCGGTCTGACGGCCGGTCTGGCCCTGTCCATCGTGGCCGGCATCGTGCTGCGGAATTTTCTTTTCGGCCTGCACCCCCTCGATCCGATCAGCTATGCGGCAGTCGCCGTCGTGCTCATGGCCTCGGCGCTGGTCGCGACGGCGCTGCCGCTGCGCCGGGCGCTTCGGGTCGATCCCGCTGTCACGTTGAGAGCCGATTGATTTCGATCGTGTCGATCCTCCGGCGCCGGATCCAACGACGCCAGAGGTCGAGGTGACCTGGCCCCCCTGGGGCCGGCCTCGTACGTGCTGATGGATGTCGACCCGCAAACCCGGGAGGTTGTCGTCTGGCGGGACGACCGACCTGTGATTGTCGGCTTCGATGGCCAGTCGCGACCCGTCCCGTTCGAGCCCGCTGAGATTCGCGCGCAGTCCTCGACCTACCTTCGACTGGGCCAGGGGTGGGTGGCGTGGGACGCGTACCGTGAAGATGGTCCCTATCAGATCGGCTGGTCGCTCCCGGGTGGCTCCGGGCGTCATCGGGCGAATACCGGACGCAGCATCACCTCGGCAGCGGTCGACCCGACTGGCAAGCTCATCGCGATCAGCGAGACAACGACGCTGTCCATCGGCGATGCCCGAGACGTCGTGTATGGGCCGCGCACCGACACGGGTGCGGACGTGTTCCGCACTTACTTACCCCGCTATACACGAAGCCAGGTCGTGTTCTTCGAGGGCGGCCTGTTCGGCTATTCGAGTCTCGAAGGCACGCGCATCCTGAAGGTGACCGAGCCCGGTAGGAGCCTGTTACATCGACGCCGCGACGACCGAGTTCTCGCGACGGCTCGAGGAGGCGAAATCCTCGACGGTAGCGTTCGCCAGCCGCCGCTACCAGGACGATTCGCACGCGCTCGTGCCGCTTGCGGCGCTGCCGGACGGGCTCCGCTTCGTGTTCGCACCGCTCTCACTGCAGCGCCTGCCGGTTGCGACACTTGCCGAGAGCGTCGATGCCGCGGCGGTCATGACGGCGTTGGCAACGTCGGAAGCGCAATATTCTGATGCTGCGCGCTCGCTGCATCTCCCCTGAAGCGCTGCCGGAGATTGCACTGGAACGCGCGGCGCGCTTCGCCAGGAGCACGCTGAAGAACGATGACCTTGCGGTTCGAATTCTCGAGCGCAACGTCGCGTTGCATCCTGGATCCGCGCGAGCCGTTGCCAGGCTCGCCGAAGGCTACGCCGCAAAGGAGATGCGGCGGCGGCGATCGCGCAGCTGCGCTACGCGATTGCGCTGGATCGATCGTCGGCGACGGAGCTTCCTGCCGATGCGCGGACGAAGCTGCGCGAACTGGAGCGCAAGACCTCTCGGGAGTAGAGGGTTCCGCCGATCCAGAATCCGAAGGCCTGCTTCAAGCGGATCCTGGGCGTGTTCGGGCAGCCACGATCGGGGACCGGCAGTGACGGCAGCACCGTGGTCCTCCCGGCGTGATCGACGGCGGCAGATGCGCTGTCATCGTGGGGTCTACGGCTCGAAAGCCCTCCAGGCTCGCCGTACCCCCTCCATCAAGCGACCGAACCGCGGCTCACTCCGAAGACTCGCGAGAAACGGCTCGTACTGCCACAGCCATGGCGCGTTGATGAACCCGAATTCGACCGCGCGCTCGATGAAGTCAATCGCCGTATCAGCCTCATTCACCAGCGCGAAGCAGTCGCCAGCCCACCAGGCGAAGATCTCATCCCATTCCGCCGCGGCGCGCAGCTCGGGCGTCATGATACGCATCAGCTCGTCGCGCTCACCGCGGAGCGCGCAGGCCATGGCCGGCGCCAACCTCGCCCATGCCATGGCGGATGTATCGCCTGCCACCGCATCGAGCATCGCCACGCCCTCTTCGCGACGCCCGTTCGCCGCCAGCATCAGCGCGTGCATCATCCGTGGGGTGGGATTGGCCGGATCGATGTCGACCGAGCGTTGCGTCCAAGTGAGCGCTTCGGGATAGTTGCCGTCGAACATCGCGACCATCCCGTACATCGTGAGGTTGATCGACGTCAGTGGATCCACCTGCTGCAGGCGATCCATGAGCGCCCGCGCCAGGTCGGGTCGCCCGGACACCGCGTAGTGATAGCCAAGCCAGAGCAGCGCCTCCGGATCGTTGGGATCGAGGACCAGCGCCTTCTTGTAATCGCGAGCCGCTCCGTTCGAGTCGGCACGGTTGTGTCGGATCGCTCCGCGCAAACCGTGCCCTTTCGACGATTCCGGGTTGAGTGCGAACACCTTCGCGACGCAGTCTTCCGCCTTCCGCAGGTACTCGTCGTACTGCGACACGGGTACGATGCCCACGTTGACATGCTGCCAGTAGATGAGCCCCTCGGCGACGAACAGCAGCTCGTTGTCACCGACAATGTCCTCCGCGCGCCGGACGAGCTGGAGCGCGTGGTCGAGCGATTGTGTATTGAAGCTCCAGATCTCTTGGCGCGCGAGCAGGTAGTACTCGGTACGCACGGAGATCCCCGATGGGACGCTGTGCCAGCCGCCGATCCTCGGTCGGCGTGAGTCTGAGCCGCAAGGCGTCTACGATCTGCCGAGAGAGACGCTCCTGGATTTCGAAGACGTCCTCCAGCGCGCCGTGGAACTTGTCGGCCCAGAGCTGCACGTCGGTCCTGGCGTCCACGAGCTGCGCCGTGATCCGGAGGCTGGCACCAGCGCGCCGGATGCTCCCGGTCAGCACGTAACGCGCGCCGAGCTCGCGCGCGATGGTCCGCAGGTGCTTGTCGCTTCCCTTCAAGCGCATCGCCGATTGTCGCGAGATGACGCGTAGTGTCTTGATCATCGAGAGGTCGGTGATGATCTCGTCGGTCAGGCCATCGGCGAAGTGATCGGTCTCCTGCCCGGCCGTCACGACCACAAACGGGAGCACGGCGATCATCGGTACTTCCGTCGCGACCATCGACCCCGGGCCACGGGTATGCGCCGACACGAGGTTGTCGAGCACCTCGAGGATCTCACGCGCATTGGCTGGCCGATCGTCGGGATCCTTTTGGAGACACCGTTCTACGAGCACAGCCAGGGCCTCGGGGACATCGGCTCGTTTTGTCAGGATCGGCGGAGGCACGTCGACGATGTGGGCGCGAATCAGCGATGCGACCGAACCGGCAAAGGGCGGCTCCCCCGCGATCATCTCGTAGGCAACGCAGCCGAGTGCGTAGAGATCGACCCGGTGGTCGAGCCCGGCATCCGCGGCGGCTTGCTCGGGCGCCATGTAGAGCGGTGTTCCAATCACAATTCCCAGCTCGGTTTTCGGCGCCGACACGGTCACGGCATGAGAAGCCAGCAGCGCCTTGGCGATGCCAAAATCCGCAACGGTGGCGGTATTGCCGGCGAGCAGGATGTTGTCCGGCTTGATGTCCCGGTGCACGACACCTTTGGCGTGCGCGAACTCCAGCGCGCGCGCGACGTCTCTGAGAATGCCGACCGCTCCGGCGATCGGCATGGCGCCCGCACGCATGAGATGCACGCGGAGCGACTCCCCTTCGACGAACGGCATCGTGTAGTAGGGCAGCCCTTGCGTCTCTCCGGTCGTGAACACCGGCAGGATGTGTGGGTGCTGCAGTTGGGCGGTGAGCAGTATCTCGTGCCTGAAGCGCTCGAAATTCACGCCGGCCGCGAGATCGGGCGAAAGCACTTTCACCACGACCCGACGACAGAGCGCGCGCTCCTCCGCCAGAAACACGCGACTCATTCCACCGCCGCCGAGCTCGCGCTCTACGCGATAGGCGCTGGTCAGCGTGGTTTGCAGCCGATCTCGAAAATCGGTCTCCAAGTCCTCAACCTTCGCTGTGAGCAGAGCCGAGAGGAAGGACGATACGTCCGATCGACCCTGACTACGGCTGGCCGCGCGCTGTCGAGACGGGCCCACCCCAAACGTCCCGACACGCTTCACTGGCCGGCTGTCCATTGGCGACGCCGACCTTCGTCCCTAGGATGACACGCGCGGCCGAGCTCGCGGCAAGTCCGTCCTAACAGCGCCAAGAAGCATATATACTCCGGGCGGCAAATCCACATCATGACGCGCGCCACCGCTGCGCCGGTCGGCCGTACGAGGTCCTGGACTTCGTCCGCCTCGCACAAAGTGGCGGTCCATAACAC
The DNA here is from genome assembly GCA_963717745.1 of uncultured Acidobacteriota bacterium. GTDB lineage: Bacteria > Acidobacteriota > Vicinamibacteria > Vicinamibacterales > 2-12-FULL-66-21 > JACCXG01. The sequence goes on along the minus strand of CAVQXJ010000024.1, from coordinate 23,864 downwards.
CTGACGTCGTCGCGTTGTAAAGGAGTTGAGATGCCACGGTGCCTCGTTCTCGTCGTGGCCGCTGCCGCTCTGTTCACCGCCTCGTCGTTGGCGGCGCAACCGCGCTCCCGCAATGCGGCTGCGTACGAGCGCGGGAGTGCAAGCGAGCGACGGCGTGACGTCGCACACCGGGTCCTCGGTACTAGGCGTGGGATTGGTCAACGGTTTTCAACTGGGCGCATTCCGCGCGGTGCTCGCACACGAGTACCGGTCATTTTGCCCATCGAGATACGGCGGGCGGCGACGTGGCGTTGCGTGTCCGGCGGGATATGACGATGTTCGCGATCGCGCTGTACCAGCAGGGCCAGGCGGTGTGGTGGAACCTCGCATTCCAGTTCTTGCGGGTGTACCGACTTTCTGTTCCGCCGGATCAGTCACGGCGCAATTCGCTTGCAGGAGGTGCTCGCCGACCGGATGGCGGCCCACGTGAACGTCCAGCCGCATTTGAGGAAGGCCTCCGGCATGTCATCGCGCGCAGTGTAGAGTTCGAATCCGCAGTCACGCTGGAGCTCCGCAGCGCCGCACAATCGAGGCGCCCCGTGCACGACCTCTACTCGTTGCCGCCACTGCCGGCGCTGGCTTCAATGGACGTCGAGAAGAGAATCGCGGACGCGATCTCACGTCCGACAACAGAGGACGACACACACCCTGGTCCGTCAGATCGTTTTCGGCTGGTGAGGGAGGTCAGCTACAACGGTGGACAGCCGGACTCGACGCCCGTCTGGGACCTCTTCGCCGCGCGCCACCAATTGACGGCCGAAATGACCGCGACCGTGGCGGGGCAGCTAGATGACGCGAGCGTTGTGGGAGCCTGAGGTCTTCATCGCAAGGAATCGCGATCCAGCAGAGCGATCGTCGACAACGACAGACTCTTGGCCGCAGCGCTCGAGGGCAAGCCGCGTCTCAGCCGAGCGGGATGCGTGAGGCATTCGCGCTCAGCCAGAGGTCGAACGACTGGAGCGCAGGATTCAGCGCGCGCGCGACCTCGGGGGAGCGGTGACGGCGGAACGCCTCGCCGAGGATGGCGTGATGCTCGTACATGTTTCCCATGTCGTCCGCGCCGGGAAAGCCGAGCGCCCGGTAGTCGTCGAAGGGCATGTCGTAGAACGAGACCGGCCCGTTCAGATGGCGCGAGAAGGCCGCCGCGTACTCGGGACCGGAGAGCACCTCACCGGCGATGCCGAACCGTTGGCCGGCGGCCCCTGGCCCGCGCAGAAAGATGCCGTGGGCGCACCTGCCGATGTCCTCGGCCGCGATCCCCGGCAGCTTGCCGCCGCCGAGCGGTAACGCAAGCACCAGGTTACCGTCGGCACCCTTTCGCGGACCCTGACCGAAGTAGATGAAGTTCTCCCAGTAGAACGCCGCCATCAAGTAGCTGGTCGGGGCTCCCTCCGCGGCGAAGATCGCGTCGGATTCGCCCTTGGCATCGAAGTGCGGGACCTTGTACTTCCCCTGCAGGGTCTTGAGGCGCGGGTCGTCGAGCGGAAACGACAGGCGTGTGTCTTCGAGCGTTGACCAGACCGCGTGCGCCACGCCAGCGGCCTTCGTGGCGCGTGCCATGGCCGCGGCCTGTTTCGACTCGCGCTCGGTCGAGAGGTGCTCCCAGAAGTTGGTGACCAGAAAGGCGCCGTGGGCGCCGGCGAAGGCGCGCTCGAGGCTCGCCCGGTCGTCAGCATCGCCGGCCACGACCTCCGCACCGGCTGCGGCCAACGCCCGCGCCTTGTCGGAGTCGGGCTTGCGCGTGATCGCACGCACGGCCAATCGCCGTTCGGGATCGGCGAGGATGGCGCGCGCGAGGCCCCCGCCCTGCGCTCCGGTGGCCCCGATGACGGCGATGGTCTTCTTGTCGGACATGTGGTTGCTCTCTCTCTGGTGGTCTGTCGCCCGTCCCGCGTGTTGGGCCCGCCCCGAGTTGACCCGCGGGGGATGGTCAATCATAAACGCCGATCTGGCGACCACACCGCTGGCGCGGCTTTCGATGGCCACAACGCCCTGATCAGCCCCAATCATTCAGATTCGCTAAAATCGTCGACATTGCCCAAGGACACTGTCTCAGAACCCTCTTGGCGCGCTGTACACCCCACTGACGCTGCGAAGCTCTTCGCGTCGAGCAACGTGCCCTGGTGGATCGCTGGGGGTTGGGCCTTGGACGTGTTTCGCGGGATGCCCAGTCGGCCGCACACGGACCTTGACGTCGGCGTCTTGCGACGTGACCTGTCAACGGTGCTTCACGGTTTCTCCATATGGGCAAGTCCAAGGCACCGCGCGAGCGGGATGAGATGGATTTCGCGCGGACGTGCCCGCTGCTTGCCCCAGAGGCGCGGCGGTGGCTGCATGACGCACTCGAACTTACGAACCCCGACCACAGCTGGATTACTGACCTGAACAACTCATGAGCCGGTCCTGCCGCCGTCACGCGCGGGGGTTCCTACGATAACGCCGTGGTGAGGACCGGCTGCCCGGTCGGGCATCGCTTGCCACTTGGCGACTTTTCGCTACTGTTGCTGTGGCAGCCGAGAGCCGACTCGAGGAATCGGGTGTCTAATCCGCGAGATGTGCCGACATGACCCTAACCTTCTTGAAGAGGAGCCATACATGGAGACGTTCAGACGCGCGCTTTTGGTAGCAGGATTACTCGCAATCGCAGCGCCCGGAGCGCGCGGACAGAGTGGGCCGCTGAAACCGGCGAATGCCAAGCCGTTCCTGGGCGTGTGGGTCATCGAGATGACCGAGCCAGCCGCGTTCAAGGGGACACACACGATAAGAGTTTGGGACAACAGTGGAACTGTCGCCGCGAGCCTGCAAACGAACCCAAACTCCCCGGCAATCGAAGCAACAGGCGTCCACAGAGATGGCAACATGTTGGTCCTGACCCTGAGCCACCACGCTAAGCCGCACCCGATGCAGGAGAATGGCATGCCCATTTGGGCAGTCGTGTCCGCCGTGGTGGATGGCGACACGATGAAAGTCGCTCAGATGCTGGAACGAAGTCAGACCATCAAGCGCGGGGCCGGGAATCGCCAGAACTGATTGAGATGACTCACCTCAGGTGTCGGGTGATCGAGCGCACGCCTGGGGCGTGAGGCTGTGAGTATGAGCGAGCCTGACAGCAGCTTGCCACGATGGAACATTAGTCGCGAGAAACGCCGCCAGCGTTTATCAATCCTGCCTCGGGCAGCTCGGGCGGACCAACCGAGTCACCGTGCGCCCATCCTGAACGGCGATCTGAGAATGCGAGCTCGAGTGCAGCTTGTCGTCCAGGTCCGCGCAACCATCGCCAGATCATCGCGCAGCATGCCCGTGGCAGACAGCACAGACCATGCGCGATCAACTAGGTCCGGACCGAGTTGAAGACTTGTCCGGACGATGACAAGGCTTGACAGGATTTTGGAGCATCGTTCGCTGCTGTCGTGCCCACTTCCACAAATCGCCCGTTTGCCGTTTACCGGCCTTTGAGCGCTGACTTCTCTGCGACATCTGAAGTTTGAACCGATCGACCGGCCAAACGCGCCACCACCGGGCAGCAGCGCCGCGCCGAAACCACGATGCCACAAAAGGAACATGAAGAACGAGGTTGCCAATCACGCCCGGCTGTCCGATGCCGTTGCGCATAGACTCCACTCGAGATGAGAACTATGGTGTTCGAGGCATGAGGCCCGCAGAACTAGCTTCCAATGCCTCGGGGCCAGCGCGTTGATCGATCCGGGCGCGCGCGGCGAGCAACCGCAGGTCGGACGGCTGCTGAAGGTGCTGGGGGTCGCCTTCGGCCTGGCCGTTCTGGTCGGAAACACGATCGGGATGGGCATCCTGCGCACGCCAGGTGAGGTCGCGGCACGGCTGCCTTCGGTGCCGCTGTTCATGGCGCTCTGGGTGGCGGGTGCGGCCTACGCGCTGCTGGGTGCGCTGACGCTGTCGGAGCTGGCGGCGATGCGCCCGCGCTCCGGCGGCCTGTACCCGCTGGTGCATGACGCGCTCGGTGAGTACCCCGGCTTCATCGTCGGCTGGACGGACTGGCTCGCGACATGCGGAAGCATGGCCGCCGTGGCGATGGTCCTGGGCGAGTACGCGGGCCCGCTGATCCCGGGGATGAGTGGCCGGGGCCTGCTGACCGCGTCAGCCGTCGTCGTGGCCTTTGCGTTGTTGCAATGGCAGGGCATCCGGATCGGCGATGCCGCACAGCAGCTGACCAGCCTGCTGAAGTCTCTCGCCCTGGTGGCCCTGGCCGGCGTGGCGCTGGTCATGGGTCCCAATTCCACGCCGCCGGCGCCCGTCACCGCATTGGCCGTGCCCACCGGCTTCGCCGTGGTTGGGGCGGTGATCATCGCGCTGCAGTCCGCGATCTACACCTACGACGGATGGACCGGCCCGATTTACTTCGGCGAGGAACTGCGCGATCCGGCCCGCGACATTCCGCGCACGATGATCGGGGGCGTGCTCCTGGTCCTGGCCATCTACCTGTTGCTGAACGCGGCGTTTCTCCGGGTGATGCCCATACAGGACATGGCCGGCGACCCCTTCGTCGCGGCGACCGCCGCGGCGCGGCTCTTCGGGCCGACCGGGGACACGGTGATCCGGATCGTCATGCTCCTCTCGCTGATCGCCGCCGTCAACGCCCTGCTGTTGATGGCCTCGCGGGTGCCGTTTGCGATGAGTCGTGACCGGCTGCTGCCGGCGCTCCTGCACCGCGTGAACCCGGGAGGCACGCCGGTGCCGGCGCTGGTCGCCAGCACGCTGGTCGCGCTCGCGTGCATCGCCACGAACACGTTCAATACCGTCCTGGCGATGTTGGCGTTTCTCTTCGTCGCCAACTACGCACTGACGTTCATCGCGCTCTTCGCCTCGCGGCACCGCGCGCCTGATGCTCCGCGGCCGTTTCGAGTGCCAGGCTATCCATTCGTACCCGGCGTCGCGTTGGCCGGCTCGCTGGCGTTCATGGTCGCAGCGGTCGTCAGCGATCGCACCAACAGCATGCTGTCGTTGGCCCTGCTCGGGATTTCCTGGCCCGTCTACCGACTGATCCGGCCGCGCACGTCCCGGACGGCGTGAAGGACGTCGCACCGCTTGTGCACGGCGCACTGTCGCGCGTAGCACGTGACCGCCGCTCAGACATGCCGCAGCGCCTCAGTGGGCTGTACCGACGTCGCGCGACGCGCGGACAGGAGTACCGCGACCAGCGCCACGCCGTTCAGCAGCGCGACAACCGCGGCGAAGACCCGCGGGTCCCAACGAGCAATGCCGTGAATGGTGCCGACCAGCATCTGCATCGCCACACTGGCTGCGATCACCCCGAGGACTACGCCGGCGGAGGTCAGACGCAGGCCGTCGCCGACCACCATCCACAACACCGACCAGCGTTCCGCGCCGAGAGCCATGCGAATGCCGATCTCGCGGGTGCGCTGCTGAATCGACTGCACCATCAGGCCGTACAGCCCGACGCACGACAGTGACAGCGCAATCGCAGCGAACATCGTGAGGACCGTGGTGGCGAAGTCGGCGCGCGCGGTCGACAGCGCCACGATCTCGTCCATGGTCTGCATCCGGCCCACTGGAAGGCCGCCGCTGCTGGCGCGCATCTCCCGCGCGATGTCCGCGCCGAGCCGCCGCGGGTCGACGCCGGTGCGAACCACCCAGCGCAGCGGCAGCGCCGCGTTCTGGAATGCGTTCATGCCGTCGCTGACCTGGGCGATGGGCACGTAGACCGCGGGCTCGGGATTGCGCCCGAGCCCGGTGTCGCGGAGGTCGGCCACGATGCCGACAACGACGCGCGGGGGCTCGCTGATGTCCGGCCGAATCCCGGAGCCGATCGTGATGCGCTCGTCGAGGGGCGTCGAGCTCGGCCAGAAGCGCCGCGCCATCGAGTCGTTCACGATCGCCACCGGCCGCGAGTCGATCGTGTCGTGCTTCGTGAACGCCCGGCCGCGGCGCAGCCGGATGCGAAACACTTCGAAGTAATCGGGAGAGATGCGCCGCCAGTTGGCGGAGCCGTGGAATGGGGACTGCAGCAGCGGCCGCCGATCGATCACGAAGGGCAATGTCGACGCCGGCTCGAGCGGTAGCGAGGAAGCGGCCGCGGCCATTGCGACATCGGGCACCGTCTCGATCCGGCTCTCGGCGGTCTGGACGAGGCCGGCGACGGCCGCGGTCCGAGCAAACCGCTGGCCGGAGAGCGGCATGTCCAGCGTCAGAATGTGGTCCGACGCGAACCCCGGCGCCACTGTCCGCGTCGTGATGAATGCCTGAATGAACAACCCGGCACCGACCAGGAGCACGAGCGCACAGGCCATCTGCGCGACCACCAACGTCGAGCGCAGGCGGGTATGCCGCGGGCTGCCCGTCGCGTGACCGCCGGCCGACCCGAACATGGATGTCAGATCGAGACGGGCCGATTGGAGCGCCGGATAGAGGCCGAACAGCACCGTCGTCGGCACCAGGAGCATCGCCGTGAACCCGAGCAGGCGCCAGTCGAGGGCCATCGGCGGGCTCAGAGGCCCGGCGAGTGTGAGATATCCAGGATAGAACGACGTGAGCCACCGCAACCCGGCGGCGCCCATCGCGAGCCCGAGCGATGCGCCGATGACGGTCAGGAGCACGCTTTCGGTCAGGAGCTGTGCGAGGATGCTCGACGGACGGGCGCCGAGCGCCGCGCGCAGCGAGAACTCACGCTCGCGGGCGGTGCCGCGGGCGAGCAGCAGGTTGGCGACGTTGGCGCACGCGATGAGCAGGAGGACCGCCACCGCCCCAAGCAGGAACATCAGCGCCGGCCGCGCATCGCCGACCACGACGTCGCGGAGCCACATGATGCCGAAATGCTCTCGTGGCCCCATCGCGGTCGGAAATCGCCGATGGAACTCGCCGGCTGAACTGTAGACCTGCCGCACGGCACTGTCCACCGCGACGCCGCGCCGGAGCCGCCCCACCACCTGAAGACGGCTCGAGTGGTCGAGGCTCTCGGGATCCGCTTGAAGAGGTATCCACACATCGGTGCGGGCGTCCACCGGCGCGTTCGGCGCCAGGACACCGACGACCTCGTGTGGCGTGCCGTCAATCTGCACCAGCCGGCCCAGGGCCGCCGGGTCACGGCCCAACCGTCGCTGCCAGAACCCATGACTGATCACGGCGACGCGCGGCCCACGCGGGAGGTCGTCCGCCATCGAGAACCGGCGGCCGCTCGCCGTCACGACGCCGAACACCGGGAAGTAGCCGGCGGAGACCTGCATGCCAGCGGCGAGCTCGGGAGGGCCGCCGGTCGCGAGCACGATTGGCTCAGGGGCCGTGAAGGCGGCGACGTGCTCGAAGACTCCCCGGCCTTCTCGCCAGGCGATGAATTTCGGAACCGAGGCAAGCGTGGCATTGCCCATCGGCGACGCCACGATGAACTGCACCAGGCGATCGGACTCCGGATACGGCAACGGCTGCAGGAGGACCTTGTCGACCACGGAGAACATCGCGGTGGTCGGTCCGATGCCGATCGCGAGCACGAGCACGGCGATCGCGGCAGATCCGGGGTTCCGGCGCATGGTCCGGAGGGCATACCCGAGATCCCGCAGGAGACCACCGATCCCCGTCACACTACTTGCCCTGGTGGGTCTTCGCGTAATCGAGCACGAACTGCTTCAGCGGCCCGCTGCGCAACCCGAGCGCCTCGGCTTCTTCCGCGGCGCGCTCGACCGTCCAGCCGTCGACCACCAGCCGCTTCGCCAGCCACGCCGCAGCGGCCCGATTGCCGCCGCCGCAGTGCACGAACATCGGGTGGTTCACGGGCAGCCGCGCCGCCACGATGAACTGATCGAAGACGGCGGCCTCGGGTGCCGCGCCGTTCATCGGAATGTGGATGTACTTCAGCCCCGCGGTCGCCGCCGCCGCGGACGACGCCTCGATGTTGGCGCCGTTCTCCGACGCCTGACGCAGGTTCACGACCGAGGCAAAGCCCATGTCCTTGATCCCGCGCATCGCCTCAGGCGTGGTGGCGCCCGCGCAGGCCACGGTGCTCTTGACCTGACGGAAATTGGTGACCCCCGCCAGCGTCTCGGTGGTGACTTGTGCCCACCCCGCGGCGGTGGCGAGGAGGACCGCGGCGACGCCGATGGAAACCGTTGTGCCGATCTTGCTCACGCTTGTCCTCCTGAATGGTGTCCCAGGATAGCCCAGTGGCTTGCGGCGGCGGGGTACTTTCAGCCGCGGATGGGTCGTTCGATGGGCCGGTGAACTCAACAGGAGGTCAGGAGGACAGGAGAAATTCCTTTTTCTTGAAAACCAAGAGCTCGTGTCCTCCTGGCCTCCTGTAGGTTTTGACAAGCGGTTGTCGAAGCGATGAACGACTGTGCTCCAGGTTTCTCGCATATGGCCTCGGGCCGGCGATTATCGCATCCGGCGGCGCGGCTTATAATCCGCGCTGATCCATGGGCCTTCCTGCCGGCACCCTCCTCGGGCGGTTCGAAATCATCGAGTCGATCGGCGCCGGCGGCATGGGCGACGTCTACGCGGCCCGCGACCCGCGCCTGCACCGGACCGTCGCGATCAAGGTCTGCCGCGAGGAGTTCAGCGCGCGGTTCGAGCGCGAGGCTCGAGCGGTCGCCGCGCTGAACCATCCGCACATCTGCACGCTGCACGACATCGGGCCGAACTACCTGGTGATGGAGCTGGTGGAGGGGATCACGCTCGCCGAGCGCATCGCCCAGGGACCGCTGCCCTCGGCGGAAGCGATCCGGATCGCGCGGCAGATCGCCGAGGCGCTCAAAGCGGCACACGACACCCGCATCATCCACCGGGATCTGAAGCCCGCGAACATCAAGATCACGCCGGCCGGCCTGGTCAAGGTGCTGGACTTCGGACTCGCTCGAACCGAGGAGGACCAGTCGGCCGCCGCGGAGGCACCGACCATCACCGGCTCGCCGCGCACTGTCGCGGGCGTCGCGATCGGCACCGTCGCCTACATGTCGCCCGAACAGGCCGAAGGTCTGCCTGTCGATCATCGGACGGACCTGTGGTCGATCGGCATCGTGTTGTATCAGATGCTGGCGGGACGCACACCGTTCGAGGGGGGCACCACGCAGCGGACCATCCTCGACATTCTGCAGAAACCGGCGCCACCTGTGCCCGGTGTCCCGCGTGAGCTCCAGCGCGTCATCGACCAGTGCCTGCAGAAGGCGCGCGAGGCGCGCTATCCGACGGCGGACGCGCTGCTGCACGATCTCGATGTCTGCGCCGCGCCGGTCGACGCGCCGGGCCGGGCCATTCTTGACGCGGTCCGGCGCCCGCGCATCGCAGTGCCTTTGACGCTCGCGCTGGTCACGCTCGCCGCCGCCTCCCTCTGGGGCGTCCACCGCTTCCGCAACCGGCAATGGGCTCGATTGCAGGCGGTCCCCGAGGTGCACCGCCTCGCCGACCGTGGCGAGTACGCCGCGGCCTACCAGCTCGCGGTGGACGCGGAGCGGTACATCGCCGGCGATCCTGCGCTCCAGAGCGCGTGGACGGAGGTGGCGCGCGCCCTTTCCGTCGACACGACGCCGCCCGGCGCCGAGGTGAGCTGGAAGATTTACAGCGAGCCGGACGCCGCCTGGCAGCCGCTCGGCGCCACGCCGATCGCCGGACGACGGATGCCGGCGATGCCGTTGCGGCTTCGAGTGACGAAGGCCGGCTACGCCTCGTTGGAAGTGGCGGCGCCGCTGTCGGAATATCGCTTCGTCCTGACCCCCGAGCAGGAGCTGCCATCCGACATGGTGTCGGTGCCCGGTGCGAGCCGCCGCGAATACTATCCGGGCCTGGGAGAACTGACAGCCCCGGTCGGCCGGTTCGCGATCGACCGGCACGAAGTGACGAATCGTCAGTTCAAGGAGTTCGTCGATCGGGGCGGCTACCGGAACCAAGCGTACTGGAGCGAACAGTTCGTAGAGAACGGACACACGCTGAGCCGGGAATCGGCGATGGCCCGATTCGTCGACCAGACCGGCCGCCCGGGGCCCTCGACCTGGGAAGCCGGCGGCTATCCGGAGGGGCGTGACGACCATCCGGTCACTGGCGTGAGCTGGTACGAAGCCGCGGCCTATGCCGTCTTCGCCGGCCGCCAGCTGCCGACCATCTATCACTGGTTTCGCGCCGCCAATACCGACGACAGCAACTTCCTGCTTCCCTTCAGCAACTTCGCGGGCGGACAGCCGCTCGCCGTCGGACGGTCGAGGGCGCTCGGATCACATGGGGTCCTCGACATGGCCGGCAATGTCCGCGAATGGTGCCGGAACGAAGCGGCCGCCGCCGGACAGCGCTACATTCTCGGCGGCTCATGGACCGATCAGAGCTACATGCTGATGCGCGGGCAGCTGGCGCCGGCATTCGATCGTTCGAGCACCAATGGCTTTCGGTGCGCCCGCTACCCGCCAGACGCCAGCGGTGCGGACGCCTTGACGAAGCCCATAACACCCGCGCCGTTTCCCGCCTACCTGACCGCCCCGCCAGCGGAAGACGACGTCTTCAGAGCGTACGCGAGCGTCTACGCCTACGAGCGGGCGGAGCTGAAGCCGGTCGTCGAATCGATCGACGACAGCATGGATCTCTGGCGACGCGAGAAGATCAGCTTCGAGGCCGGCTACGGCGGCGAGCGGATCACCGCCCACCTGTTCGTGCCCCGGCGCGGCACGCCACCGTTTCGCTGCGTGGTCGTGATGCCGAGCGGGTCGGCACTGCGGAAGGATTCGAGCGACTCGATCCGCCCCGAATCCTACATTCTGCGGAGCGGCCGCGCGATGCTCTACCCGGTCTTCAAGCACACCTACGAGCGTTACACAAGGCCGGCGTCGTACGAGCCGCTGGTGGTACGGGATGCCGTGATCGCGTGGCGGCAGGATCTTGGGCGATCCGTCGACTACCTCCAGACTCGCGGCGATATCGAGGCGTCGAAACTGGCGTACCTCGGCTACAGCTCGGGCGCCGAGGTCGCGCCGATCCTGCTGGCGATGGAACGCCGCTTCTCCGCCGCCGTGCTGCTATCGGGCGGCCTCACCTTCTTCTTAGGCCGGCTGCCGGAAATGAACGCCGCGAACTTCCTGCCGCGCGTGGCGACGCCGGTGCTGATGATCAACGGCAAGTACGATTCGATCCTGCCGGTCGCGTCGGCGCAGGAACCTTTCTTTCAGCGACTCGGCACCCCGGCGGCAGACAAGCGGCACGTCGTCCTCGACGCCGGCCACTCGGTTGAAACGCCGGAGACCCACACCGCGCTCCTCAAGGAAGTGCTGGACTGGCTCGACAAGTATCTAAAATGAGGCGCGTCCCGATCGGCGGGGGCTGAAGAGCGACTCGAGCGCCTCACCGCGCCCGGCTGCGCCACTCGTCCAGCTGCTGCCGCATCGCCGCCCGGCGGTCCGCGTAGGCTGAGTGGCCGGCCAGATTGATCAGCTCCTGTGCGTCTTTCCTGAGATCGAACAGCTGTTCGTGCTCGAACTCCGGCCAATAGACATATTTCCAGTCGCGGCGGATGACCCCCTGCGAAGAGGGAATGCGATCGCGTGACGTGATCGTCGGATGCTCGTAGAAGAACTCGTCGCGCCAGGCCGGCGCGCGATCCGTCAGGTAGAGCGGGCTGAGATCGCGGCCCTGCATCACGGCGGGCACCGGCATCCCTGCGGCCGCCGCGATCGTCGGGGCGATGTCGATGTTCAGTGCCAGCCGATCGCTGGTCATGCCGCGGCGTCCCGCCCGGAGACGCGGATCCCGCACAATCAGCGGTACGCGGAGCGCCTGCTCGTAGGGATACCACTTGTCGGCGAGGCCGCGATCGCCATGAAAATAGCCGTTGTCGCCGATGAACACGATCCAGGTGTTGTCGTAGACGCCCTGCGCTTTCAGTTCATCCACCACCCTGCCCACCGCCGCGTCCACCTCGGTGATGAGCCGGTAGTAGCGAATCATGTAGTCCTGATACCGCTCCGGTGTATCGAACCGCCACCTGAAGCGGACGCGCCCCTCGTTGGCATCTGCGGACAGAAACGGTGGCAGGGCGTGCAGAAACTTCGCGCCGCCCAGCGGCGATGGCGGCACCTTCACGCCCCGATACGCGGCGGCGCTCCAGTCCTGCGGCAGGTACTGTTCCTTCGCGCCGTCTTCCGCGTGCGCCGCGAAAAAGCCGACGCTCAGCAGGAACGGCTTGTCCCTCGGACGTGCGCGCAGGAAGTCGAGCGCGTCCCGGGCATTCTGCTCGGTGACATGAACGCGCTCCCCGCCGGCGGCCTCCAGCCAGTGGCGCCCTTGATAGGTGCGCACGAAGTCGAAGTCCGATGGCCGTGCGGCGCCGACGTCGTACTTTCCAACGTAGCCGGTCCAGTAGCCGCCGCTGCGCAGCAGTCCGGGGTAGGTGCTGGCGAATGCCTGGGGGGTCAGCGGCTTGCCGAACTGGTCGATGCCATGCCGCGACATGTACTGACCGGTCAGCAGCGTGGCGCGGCTCACCATGCAGATCGAGGTCGTCACCCGCGCCTGGGAGAAGCGGATGCCGTCGGCCGCCAGCCGGTCCAGTCGCGGAGTGCGAACGATCCGATTCCCCGCGACCCCGATCGAATCCCAGCGGGTGTCGTCTATGACCAGGACGACGACGTTCGGCACCGGAACAGGGGGCTGCGCGATCAGCGGCGCCCGGAGCAGGGCAAACGCGATCGCGCAGCAGCACAGCAGTGAGCCCACTGCTCCCCTGGCTCGCCGCACCGCGTCTCTATTGCGTCTGGCCACGGTGCGGATAGTAGCGCGCTTGCCCGCCGTAGCGCGAAGCGCGAAGGCGGGAGCAGGCGTGTCGGTCCGCCAGAGCGGCTGGCGCTGGCGGCACTACGACGGCGGCGCGATGGTGTTGGTAATCGTCAGGATTATCCGAATCGTGTCCTCGCCGCCGAACTCCTCGTTCTCCATCAGGTAATTCAGGTTCTTCGATCCGTCCTCCGGCACCACCACGAGCTTCGTCGTCGTGCTGTCGAGATCGTTGTCGTTGCACGAGGTCCCTTCGAACATCCGGCTGACGAGCGTCACTTCGGCCGATCGATCGTGCTCGTTGAGCCGGGCGGTGACTTTGATCCTCGCCCGCACTTCTCCGCCGGTGCATTTGGTCCATTCGAAGGTCTGCTCGGCGAGGTTCGGAGTCGTCGTGGTGTTCGGTTCGATCGTCACCGTTTCGTCGAGGTTCCACACGTTCACTTCGTCGCTGCCGAAATCCTCGGTGTCGGTGATCTTGACGGTGCCAAACACCCGGATCTTCCGGCGCCACTTGCCCGGATCCGGCGCCTGATTGCACCCTTGCTGCAGGGCCAGGTTGCGGGTGGTCGTATGGTCGGCGGTGATCGACACGATCGCGGATCGGCCGCGATCGCCGGTGCAGGTCCGTACCGTGGCCGCCCCGGCCGGCACGCCTTCCATCCTGTAGGACCCTGCCGCGTCGGCGAAGTCGGCGATGTTGAAGCCGTCGAGGATCACCGGCGCGTAGGCCTGCGGCACCGCGCCGTCAGTGACGACCCCTTGCAGCGTGCCGGTGCCCTCCGCGGCGCGCCACCGGTACGTCCGGTGATAGCCGCCGACCGCGAACGCGAGATCCTCGCGGTAGCCGTAGGGCCCGTTTGGCGCGATGTCCCAGTTCAGCATGTTGTCGGGGCTGACCGCGCGGCCGATGCCCGGGCCTTCGTTCAGCCAGCACGGCGAATCCTGCGCCCGCTCATCGTTCGGGTCACACCCCGCCGCGCCGGCGAACGTCGAGAACGTCTCGCCGCACCAGTCGAAGCCGAAGCAGTTGACCATCTGGTTCCCGAGATCGTCGGAGACGTCGGCGATGAGGTCCTCGAAGCCGCTGACCTCCTTGGCGACCTGTTCCCCGATCGTCTTGTAGATGAACGCCGCCGCATCGGCACGTTCGACGGCGGTGTAGATGTACATCCCGTCCGGCGTCTGCGCATCCACCGCCGCGCCGCGCTCGGCGACGTCCGTGCTCTCGATCGTGGCGCCCTCGAGCGTGAATCCCGCGTCCTTCATCGATCGCCACACGAACGCCGAGCAGACCGAGCCGACCGTGCCGTCCGCCCAGTTGCCGGGGACGACCGCCGACGAGTACAAGACCTCGATCGGCTGGCTGTAGCCGAAGAAGCGATAATGGCCGTCGATGTTCTGGGCCGCGTCCGCCGCCAGATGCAGCCTCGCCCGCGCGCCGCTTGCGGGATCGGCGTCGACCAGTGGCGGCGGCTTGAGGATCGTGTCGGCTATCACCCCGCCGTTGTCGCCGCAATCGACCGGCGAAGAGTTGAACGGCTTCATCTCATAGAAGACGTTGCCAACGGGGCCCTTGACGAAGGCCCCCTCCAGCGCGTCGTCGGCCCACTGCGTGATCGTCCCTGGCCAGGCGTGCTTCAGCGCTTTCTCGAGCAGTCCTTCCGAACCAGGCGGATCGCCGGCACGCTGCTCCATCAGCCAGTCGACCGACGCGGTCGAGTGCCGGATCTTGTGACGGTCCTCCACCATGATCCCGGCATGGGAATACGTCTGCGCCGGATAGACCGTGCGCAGCAGGTTGCCGATCAGCTCACAACCCGCGCTGAGCACGGCGTCGCCTTTGCGCGCGTTGAGGATGTAGCTGGTCTCGTATTCCCATTCCTCGTGCAGGAATCCGTCGATGGTCACGAACGCGGGCAGGCACACCAGGCCCGGGCGCGGCAACGGATCGCCCTGGTAGCACCGGTCGCCCACCTGGACGCCGCTGCCCGCCGGCACATCGTCCTGGGCGAACGCCGGCGACGCGAGCAGCACGAGGCACGCACCATGGAGCACCGCGCGGGTGATCGTCATTTCTTCCTCCATCCGTTGCGCGTGCGTTCGATGAAGCCCCGCTGCTCGAGCAGGTAGAGCTGCTCGGCGGAAATCTCGTCAGCGTTGGGCACGAGGTTGTTCTGGTCGAGATACTCGAGCGCCGCGAGGGTTCTCGCGTTGGTCACCGGAGTCGTGAATCTCGGGTTCTGGCGGACTTTCACGTAGAAGTTGCCATACGCCGGCTTCCGATCCTCCGACTCGCCGATCAGCGTGAACCCGAGCGCGCACGTCTCCGGAGGGATCTGGTCTTGTCGCAGCACCAGCCGGCCCGTCGCGCCGGTGCCGCCGCGAATCGTAAGGTCGCCGGGTGTGGGTGCCCCCGGCGGATGACCGATGGCGGGGTTCGTTCCCAGCACGGTTTCGGCGGCCACCGCCTGGATGGTGGTCGGCTGCCGGTAATCGCAGGGCAGATACTGCTTCAGGTACTGGCGGAAGGTGATCGGCGTCCCGTGATGGTTCCGGATCTGATATCCGACAACGAAGCCCTGTCCGGTCGGCGTGAGGGTGTGCTTGACGTCGGCCTGAATGAAGCCCATCGATCGGCTCATCGCGAACGAGCTGCCGATCGCGATCCGGCGGGTGCTGATCAACCCGGGCCCGGTGGCGGTCACCGAGGCATTGAAGTACGTGAACTTGTCCTGCTGCTCCATCGTCGCGGAGTAGTCGTGCGACACGAATGGCTCGCGGGTCGTCGCCGTGGTGCCGTCGCCGAACTGCCAGAAATAGGCGCGCGCCGTACCGCCGCGCAGCACCGCGTGGAAGTCGACGTGGTCGCGGCGGTAGGGATTGCGGCTGTGCAGGAGCTCGAGCGTGGTCGTGACCTCGGGACATGACTGGACCGAGATCGTGATCTCCTTGCGATCCTGGAGCCGCGACGGCGTGATCGCGAAAATCGAGATCTTCCGCGCCGGATTGACCGCGAAGTACTGAAGGGCCTGCGGCGTGCCCGGCGCCCCATCGATGTAGATCTCGACCGGGCCGGTCGGATGTTCGGGGTCCTGGGCGTTGACCGCGATCAGCACCTGCCGGCCGGCGCAGGGCGTGGTGTTGGTGATCAGGACCGACTTCAGAACTCCGCCGGGGGGAAACGTGAAGGTCGCGGGCGCGGCTGCCGCCTCCGCCGACGCCAGACACACGAGGACAGCAATAACGCGGGCAATTGGTCGAGCTGGCATGAGGGGCCTCCGCCGCCCACGCGAAGCCGAAAAAGGGGCGGCTATCCCTGCAAGCGGAATCTCGCGGCGTTTATTTCATGCCCCTTGGGACCCTGGTCGGAATAGGGTCCTTCGCTATACTGACCCCCCCAATGGCAACTGCCAGCGACATCACCAGGCTGCTCGGCGAGTGGGCGAAGGGCAACGGCGGGGCCCTCGACGTGCTGATGCCGCTGGTCTACGCGGAGCTCCGGCGCATCGCCGACGGCTATCTGCGCCGGGAACGCACCGGCCACACGCTTCAACCGACCGCCCTGGTGCACGAGGCGTGGCTGCGGATCTCCGGCCAGGACGATCTACTGTTCGAGCATCGCACCCAGTTCTACGCGCTGGCGGCGCAGATCATGCGGCGCATCCTCGTCGATCACGCCCGCACCGTGAATGCCGAGAAGCGGGGCGGCGGCGTGCTTCGCACCACCCTGGACGAGGCCGCCGTGTTCGCGCCGGATCGGATCGAAGCGTTCCTCGCCCTCGAGGAAGCGCTGCAGCAACTGACGCGGCTCAACCCCCGTCAGGCGCAAGTCGTCGAGATGCGATACTTCGCCGGGCTCAACGTCGCCGAGATGGCGGCGGTGCTCGGCGTCTCCGCCGCCACCATCAGCCGCGATCAGCGGACGGCCGAGGCGTGGTTGAACCATGTCATGGCGGCGCTCCCGCAGCCCGAACACCCGCCTTCATGTTGACCCCGGAGCGCTGGAGCCGCCTCGACGACCTGTTCACGGCGGCGCTCGACCTGCCCCCCGCCGATCGTGACGCCTTCGTCGCGCGGGAAGCGGGGAGCGATCCACAGCTCCAGGCCGAGCTGCGCGGCATGCTCGCGCAGGCCTCCGCGGGAGCCGGGCAGATCGACAGGCTGATCGGCGACGTGGCGAGGCAGGCCGCACCCGCTCCCGAGTGGGCCGGCCGCCGGGTCGGTGCCTACCGGCTCGTGCGCGAGATCGGCCGCGGCGGCATGGGCCTCGTCTTCGAGGCGATGCGCGATGACGACGAGTATCGCAAGCGGGTAGCGCTCAAGATCGCGCCGTGGTGGAAGGACGTCGCGCTGCTGAACGAGCGCTTCAGACTCGAGCGGCAGATCCTCGCGGATCTCGACCATCCCAACATCGCGCGATTCCTCGACGGTGGCACTGACGACGGCCTGCCCTACGTCGTCATGGAGTACGTCGACGGGGTACCGATCACCAAGCACTGCGCGGAGAAGCGCCTCGACCTGTCGCAGCGGCTCGCCTTGTTCCGGCAGGTTTGTGCGGCGATCCAGTTCGCCCATCAGAGCCTGGTCGTCCATCGCGATCTGAAGCCGGCCAACATCCTCGTCGACGAAGCCGGCGCGCCGAAGCTGCTGGACTTCGGCATCGCCAAGCTGCTTGACCCGCTGGTCCCCGGCGGCGAGACGACGATTGGCGCCGCGATGTGGACGCCCGACTACGCCAGTCCCGAACAGATCCGCGGGCGTCCGATCACCACCCGCTCCGACGTCTATCAGCTCGGGCTGGTGCTCTACGAGCTGCTCACCGGCGAGAAAGCCCAGGTCGCGGACCAGTCGTCGGCGCTGGCGCTCGATCGGTCGGTCTGCGAGGTGGATCCGGTACCCCCCAGCGAACGGCTCGCCGCCGCCGACCCTTCGACAGGCTCAGGGTCGTCCCGAGCACGGTCGAGGGACGACCGCGCTGGCGCCCGTCGCCTCCGCGGCGATCTCGACACGATCGTGATGACGGCGCTGCGAAAGGAGCCGGACCGCCGCTATGAGTCCGCCAAGGCGCTGAGCGACGACATCGGCCGTCACCTCACTGGGCTCCCGGTTCTCGCGCAAGCCGGCACGTTCCGGTACCGTGCCGGCAAATTCCTGGGACGGCATCGGGTCGCGGTACTGGTGACCGTGTTGCTCATGGGCAGCATCGCCGCCGGCCTCGCCGCCACGCTCTACGAGGCGCGCCGGGCCGAGCGGCATTTTCAGCAGGTGCGGGCGCTCGCGAACACGTTCGTGTTCGACGTGCACGATCGGGTCGAGCGGCTGCCGGGTTCGACCGAGGCGCGGCAGGCCATTGTCCGGACCGCGCTGACGTATCTCGAGGCATTGCGCGCCGACGCCGGCAGCGACGATGCGCTGGCGCGCGAGCTGGCGCGGGCCTACATCAAGATCGCCAGCGTGCAGGGCAACCCGCTCGGATCCAATCTCGGCGATTCGGCCGGAGCGCTGACCAGCCTCGCACGGGCCGACGAATTGTTGACGCCGCTCGCCGCCGGCGGCGATCCGGCGGCACGCCGGGAGCTCGTGACCGTGGCCTACCAGACCGCGGCCATCCATCAGGCCGGCGGCAATCTGACCGCCGCCACCCAGGCGTTTGCCCGGGCGACGGACCTCGGCGAGCGGCTGATTGCGGAGAGTCCGAACGACCGCGAATCGCTGTGGTCGCTCGGCGAGGTCCACGCCGCGCGGGCGCGAGCCGCGACGACGCGTCGTGACCATGCCGCGGTGGCCGACCACTCGGTGCGCGCCATGCAGCTCGCCCAGCGCCTCGTTCAGCTCGATCCCGCGAACACGGAGTATCAGGGAGCGCTCTCGACCGCGCACAATGCCGTTGGCGCCGCACGGCTCGCAGCCGGCGAGCTCGAACAGGCCGCTGACGCGTTTCGCTCCGCGATTGCCATCCGCGAGCGACTGGTCGAGGGCCAGCCTGGTGACGCTGAGTTCCGGCGCAGTTTGATGATCGCCTACGGCAACCTCGGGGACGTGCTCGGATTCCGAACCGGCCAGCACCTGGGGGACGTCGCCGGCGCGATCGCGGCCTTCGAGAAAGCGGTCGCGCTCGCCGAGGCGGCGCGCCGCGCCGATGCCGCCGACAAGCGCGCGATTTTCGATCTGGGGAGCGGGAAGCTGCGGCTCGGGGCGATGCTCGCCGAGGAGCCGGCCCGGAGGGCGGCGGGCCTCGCCGAGCTCGAAGAGGCCGACCGCCTCACTGCCACCCTGCTGGCGCAGGAGCCGGGTAACGCCCGGTTTGGCTACAACGGACTGGTAATCGGGCGGCGCATCGGCGAGGCGCTGGGCGATCTCGGTCGAACCAGCGATGCCGTCCGGCGATTGGAAACGGTGCGCTCGACCGCCGGCAGGTTTTCGAGCGGCCCCTATGCGGCCAGTGCCCGCCTGCAGAGCGTGCTCGCCACGATACGGCTCGCGGTATTGCACGCGAGCACCGGCGACGAACGGGCGATGGCGCTCGCGGATGCGGTCTCGAAGGAGCTCACCACCCGGGCGCTCGACACGCCGGTGGTCGATGCGCAGGCATGGACCGATCTCGGGCGGACCTATCGGCAGCTCGCCGGACGCGGCCGCCCCGACGACCGTGAGCGCCGGCTGGCAGCCGCGAAGGCGGCGCTGGAACGAGCGTCCGCCGTGTGGGCCGATGCGAAGCTGCCCGCGGCGCTCGAACCGCGCCGCGCCCGCGCGCTGGCGCTGATCGACGCCGAGCTTGCGGCGCTTCGCGGGACCGGCCGCATGTAAACCCGGTCGCCGGTTCAAACGCCCCGTCCCGTCGCTGCAGCTGGATGCTTTCAGACGCGGATGGGTAATAGTTTTCTTTCTCCTGATCTCCTGGCCCTCCTGTGATCGCGAGCGCCGCGAGTTACCCCGGTCGCCAGTACAAGCGCCCCAGACTCGCGGCTCTCCTGTTGCTTCCCAAAAGGGACCGTGCCAGAATCCTGTTGGAAACCAAAAGGAGTTGGCAGTGCAAGACAAACGGCCCAGGCGCGACGTGCAGCAGGGTACGCTCGCGCTGATGGTGCTCAAGACGCTCGACGTGCTGGGTCCGCTGCACGGCTATGGGATCGCCAGACGGATCGAGCAGATCAGTGGTGACCTGCTGGCGGTCAATCAGGGCACGCTCTATCCGCTGCTGTTGAAGCTCGAACAGGAAGGCGCGATCGCCTCGGAATATGGCGCCTCCGACAACAATCGCCGCGCCCGTTTCTATCGGCTGACCCGTATCGGCCGCCGCCAGCTCGAGGCCGAGACCCGCGGCTGGCAGCAGACCACGGCGCTGGTGGGCCGGTTCCTGACCGTCAAACCCGAGGACCTCCGGTGAGGGCGATCAGGCGGTTCCTGATCCGGTTGTTGTCGTCCGTCTCAGGGCGGCGCGACGAGCAGCGGTTGCGCGAAGAGCTCGAGGAGCACCTCGCGCTGCAGACCGCCGAGAACGTCCGGGCCGGGCTCCAGCCCACCGATGCGCGGCGTCAGGCGATGCTCAAGCTCGGGGCGATGGAAGCGATCAAGGAGGACTATCGGTAGCGACCTGGGTAACTCGCCGCGCTCGCGATCACAGGAGGGCCAGGAGACCAGGAGAAAAACAATTATTGGTTTCCTCCTGAACTCCTGGCCCTCCTGTTAAGGTCACCGGCCGTCGAATCACCCGTGCGCGGCTGAAAGCGCCCCCGGCTGGCGCGTGGTATCGTCCTGAGTGCCGCCTGCCGCTGTGCTCTTCCAGGGAGAACGCTCATGACGACCGTGCTTGCGGTGTTCGTGTTGGCTCTGACGACGATCCACGTCGGGCCCCAGGAAAAACCCAAGATCCCAGACGACTCCGTCGAGCTGACCGTGATCGGCTGCTTGAAGGGACGGGTCCTGACCACTGTTCCCCCGCGCGAGGCTGACGTCCAGCGTGGTCCCAACGTCGGCGAGCGCACCTTCCGGGTGAATGCCAAGGGCGACGTGATGGACGAGGTGAAGCGTCGCAACCGGCAGCTGGTCGAAGTCGTCGGCCTGGTGAAGCGCTCGTCGCTCGACGACAAAGGGATCAAGGCCGGCCGGGTGGCGATTTCCGGTGGCTCTCCGGTCAGCGGCACCGGACACCTTCCAACCGGCGTCGACAACGTCGCGGTGATGGACGTGACCTCGGTGCGGCTGCGCGAAACGTCGTGCCGGGCGGAATAGGCCGCCCATATCTCTTGACCGCGGTTGGCCTGTGGATGGCCGGCGTGTCCGGGCTGGCGCTTCACCTCTCGACCGCCGGCGCGGTCAGCGGATCCCAGGCGTCTCACGACATCCCGTTCGACTTCGCGACCCGGCAGCCGATCATCCCGGTGAAGATCAACGGCGGTGCCGCCGTCCCGTTCGTCGTGGACACCGGCGCGTCGATCCACCTGATCGATCGCGAGATCGCGAAGCAGGCCAACGTGGCAGCCGGGCGATCGACGCAGTTGAGCGGCGGCGGTCAAGCCGCGGTCGACGTGCAATTCGTGGACGGCCTGACGCTCGAGACGGGCCCGCTCTCATGGACGGCACAGCGCGGAGCCCTGGCGAGCCTCGGATACCCGGACCGCAAGCATTTCGCGGGACTGCTCGGCGCACCGATTCTGATGCGCTACACCGTCCAGTTCGCTTCCCGTCACAGACGATACGGTTGTTCGACCCGGCGACGTTCACGCCGCCGGCGGGCGCGGTCCAGGTGCCGTTCGAGCTGCAGGCGGACCTGCAAAGACAAAATGTTTTCCTCCTGAGCTCCTGGCCCTCCTGTTAAGTTCACTGGCGGTCGAATGACACGACCGCGCCTGAAAGCACCCAGTCGCCGGGATCACCCGCCCGCCCGCTTACGTCCGGCTCGGCGGCGACATGCGCCACACGTGCATGACCGCGTAGCTGCGCCAGGGGCGCCAGGCTTGCGACAATCGCTCGGCTTCTTTCGCGGTCACGCCGCCGAGGTTGTTGCGCACCGCGATGTCTTCTTTCGGGAAGGCGTCGGGCCAGCGCAGGGCACGCATCGCGATGTAATGCGCGGTCCACTGGCCGATCCCCGGCAACTCGGCCAGCCGTCTGATCGCGTCGTCGGGATTGTGATGCGCTCCGCCGTCGAGCCGCAGATCGCCCGATTCGTGCGCCGCCGCGAGCGCGATGATGGCGCGGCAGCGTGCGGCCACGATGCCGTGGCGGGCGATGTCGTCGGCGCTGGCGGTGGCGATGCGCGCCGGCGACGGCGTGAGGCGGGTCAGCCCCGGGAACGGCGTGACCAGGGGTTCGCCGAACGCCTCGACCAGCCGGCAGGCGATGGTGGTGGCCGCCTTCACGGTCACCTGCTGACCGAGGATCGCGCGCACGCCCATCTCGAATCCGTTGAAGGCCCCCGGCACTCGCAGGCCCGGGTTGGCCTTGATCGCCGGCGCCAGGCGGGCGTCCTTGCCGAGATGGCGGGCGATCAGGTCGGGCCGGGCGTCGAGATCGAACAGCGCACGGACACGGCTGAGCAATGCGGGCAGCACCGGCGCCAGCGTGTGGGTGAATTCGATCATCAGCGCGTGACGCTTCCTGGACTGGGTGACTTCGATCCAGCCCGTGGCCTCTCCCAACTCCACCGTGCGCGCATACGACCGGTCGGTCACGTGCTCGATGCCTTTGAGCGCACGGCCCGCGAGAAACGCCAGGATGCCGGCCCAGTCGTACGGCGCTCGATACGACAGCTGCAGGGTCGACGTCCCGTGCCCCACCCTCGCGCCGCCCTCGTCTAAGACGTGCTTCCGAAGGCGGGTCGGCGGCATGCGATAGCGCCTGGTGAAGGCGTCATTGAACCGGCGCAGGCTCGAAAAGCCGCTGGCGAACGCCACCTCGGTAATCGGCAGGGTCGTCTCGGTCAACAGCTGCTTGGCGAGCAGGAGCCGGCGGGTCAGCAGCAACTGGATCGGCGCGACGCCCAGCTCGCTCCGGACGATGCGGCGGATCTGGCGGGAGCTGAGCTCGAACTGACCGGCGATCGCCTCGAGGCCGGCCTCCGCACCGAGATTGCCTTCCTCGAGACGCTGCACGATCAGATGCGCGACCCGCTGGGCGTCGTCCACGGGGGCGCTGCCTGGCGCCAGCTCGGGCCGGCACCGGAGGCAGGGCCGGAACCCGGCCTGCTCCGCCTGCTGCGGCGTGTCGAAGAAGCGGCAGTGCCCTTCCTTGGGCGTCTTCGCCGGACAGATCGGCCGGCAGTACACGTCGGTGGACGTGACCCCGACGAAGAACACGCCGTCGAAGCGCGCATCGCGGGCGGTGAGCGCGGTGTAGAGCCGGCGGCTGTCGTTCGGTCCCATGAACCCACGATACGGGCCCCGGCGGATCATTACCAGCCATTTTCGGACATGGGCGTCGTGGGCTGGTGTCCGGAACTGGCGAGCGGCGGTACGCTGGCGAACCGTATATTCGGCAGGACACGACGCTGACACACTTCGATATCGGTCAGAGGTCGCGAGTCTTCGAAACAGGGAGCGTGGAATGGCCAGATACGATGACACCGCCCGGAAGGGTCATGTCTACAAGGTGGTGGACTCGCCGGTGGGAAGGCTCACCCTGGTTGCCAGCGACCAGGGTCTCGCCGCGATTCTGTGGGAGAACGATCGGCCGCGGCGGGTGCGCTTGAACCTCCAGGCGGAGGACGCGGCGCATCCGGTGCTGGTCGAGACCGAGCGCCAGCTCGGGGAATATTTCGCCGGCCAGCGGAAGGCCTTTGCGTTGACGCTGGACGTCACCGGCACGCCGTTTCAGAAGAAGGTCTGGAACGCGCTGCTGACGATTCCGTTCGGAGAGACGCGGTCGTACGGGGAGATCGCGCGACAGGTCGGCAGCCCAGATGCGGGGCGCGCGGTCGGCGCGGCGAATGGCCGGAATCCGGTTTCGATCGTCGCCCCGTGCCACCGGGTGATCGGGGCGAGCGGGAAACTGACCGGCTTCGCCGGCGGGCTCGAGGTCAAGGCGCGTCTGCTGGCGCTCGAAGGCGCCCACCCGTAGTCACAAACCGCCCCGAGCCGCGCGGCCCGGCGGCT
>CAVQXJ010000023.1:0-78979 GCA_963717745.1 uncultured Acidobacteriota bacterium | reverse complement strand
CGCGCTCGGCGCCCTTGACGTGGCGATGAACGCCCAGGCGATCGCGGTCCAGCACGCGGCGGGCCGGCCGATCATGTCCAGCTTCCACGCCCTCTTCAGTATCGGCGGCATTGCCGGCGCCGCCCTGGTCAGCACATTCCTGCGGAGCGGCCTCGGCCTGGTCCAGTGTGCCGTGATGATTGCGATGGTCATGGCGGCCCTCGCCATCGTCGAGCAGCGTCGCCTCGTGAGCGACCTGGGCGGAGCCGACGCGGGGAGCTTCACGATCGTGCCCAAGGCCGCCGTGCTGTTCCTCGGGGCGCTCTGCTTCATGACGTTTCTCGGTGAGGGGGCGGTGCTCGACTGGAGCGCGGTGTTCCTGCGCGAGCACCGCCATGTCGACGTGTCACTCGCCGGGATGGGGTACGCGGTGTTCTCGGTGGCGATGACCGTGTGCCGGCTGACCGGCGACGCGATGACGCACCGGTTCGGATCGACGCGGATGCTCCGGGCCGGCGGCGCGCTCGCGTGCGCCGGATTCCTCGCCGTCGCGCTCGTGCCTTCGACGTTCGCCTCGCTGGCCGGCCTGGCGATCGTCGGTATCGGCGCCGCGAACATCGTCCCTGTGCTGTTCAGCGGCGCCGGCCGGGTGCCGGGCGTGCCCCCGGGGATCGCGCTGGCGACGGTGACGACCATCGCCTACGCGGGTCTGCTGCTCGGTCCGGCGCTGATCGGCTTCGTGGCCGACGCGACCAGCCTGTCTCTCGCATTCGGGCTGGTGGCCGGGCTGTTTGCGGTCGTCTCGCTCAGCGCCGCGCGCGTCCGGTGATCCACTCTGCTAACATCGCCAGCGAAAAACGATGCCTGACCTTCATCGAGCCTTCATCCTTGTTGTCGCCCTGCTGACCGTCGCCAGCGGCCTGTACTCGACACCCGGCGCGCAGGCGCCCAAGCCGGGCGCCGCGGACGGGTCGACGGAGTGGCCGACCTACGGCCATGACCCGGGTGGCAATCGATTTTCTCCGCTGACCCAGTTGACGCCCGCCAACGTCGGCCAGCTCGAAGTCGCGTGGGAGTACCACATGCGGCCGACACCGCCTCCCGGCACGCCCCCGCCGCCACCCGCGGCGCCGGGCCGCGGCCGCGGACGCGGGTCCGGCTTCGCGGTCAGCGGGACGACGCCGCTCGTGATCGACGGCGTCATGTACTTCACCAGTCCATACGGCCGCGTCGTCGCCCTCGACTCGAGCACCGGCAAGGAGATGTGGGTGTTCCAGGTGCCGTCAAGCGTGCCGGCGTCGCGGGGAGTCGAGTACCTGGGCGGGCGACGCCAAGACCCCGCCGCAGATCGTCTTCGGCTCGAGCGACGGCCGCCTGTTCTCGCTCCACGCGAAGACCGGCGAACCGAACGACGCGTTCGGCGACCACGGCGTGATCACTCTGAACACGCCGGAGAATCTGCGGGGAATGCCTGGGAACAACGCCCTGAGCTCGCCGCCGACCATGTACAAGAACCTGATCATCACTGGCGGGCGCACGCAGGAAAACCCGCCGCGCGGTCCGGCCGGCGACGTGCGGGCCTGGGATATCCGCACCGGAAAACTGGCGTGGACGTTCCAGTCGATTCCCCGCGCCGGCGAGAAATTCAACGACACCTGGGCGGGCGACAGCTGGAAGGACCGCACCGGCGTCAACGTCTGGGGCGTGATCACCGTCGACGTCCGGCGCGGCATCGTCTACATGCCGTTCGGCGCGCCGTCGGTCGATCAATACGGCGGCGACCGCGAGGGGGACAATCTCTTCAGCTCGAGCCTGGTCGCGGCGGACGCCAACACCGGCAAGTACCTGTGGCACTTCCAGATGGTCCACCACGACATCTGGGATGCGGACATCGCGAACCCGCCGGTGCTGATTGACGTCAGGCAGGGCGGGCGCACCATCCCCGCGGTCGCCGCGGTCGGCAAGATGGGACTAATCTTCATCCTGGATCGCGTGACCGGGAAGCCGATCTACGGCGTCGAGGAGCGCCCGGTGCCGGCCAGCGAGGTCCCGCTCGAACGCGCGGCGAAGACCCAGCCCTTCCCGCTGAAGCCCGCACCGCTCTCCCGGATGTCGATGACGATGGCGGACATCGCGACGATCACGCCGGAACTTGAGGCGGAGTGTCGCAAGCTGATCGAAGGAGTGCAGATTGGCGGGCCGTATCTGCCGCCGGGGTACAAGCGCCTTCGACTGGCGTTTCCCGGTAATCACGGCGGGGTGAACTGGGGCGGTATGGCCTTCAACCCGCAGCTCGGCTATCTCTTCGTCAACAGCAACGAGATGGGACAGCTGTCCGGCCTGCGCGACCGCGATCCCAAGGCCGGCGGCCGGGCAAATGCGGAAGGCGTCGGCAACCGCGTCCATCCGGACGGGCCGTACGAGAGCGTGCCGGGGGGCGGCCGATTCAAGTACCAGAACCTGTACTGTCAGCAGCCGCCGTGGGGTCAGCTCAACGCGGTCAACGTGCACACCGGAGAGTACGCGTGGCGCGTCACTCTTGGCGTGACGGATAGCCTGCCGCCCGACAAGCAGAAGACCGGCCGTCCCGGCAATGGCGGCCCGATCGCGACGGCCGGCGGTCTGGTCTTCATCGGTGCAACCGACGACGCGCGGTTCCGGGCATTCGACGCGAAGACAGGCATCGAGGTCTGGACGTTCAAGCTGGGAGGCGCGGCCCAAGCCACACCGAGCACCTATCTCGGCAAGGACGGCCGGCAATACGTGGTGACGGTGTCGACCGGCGGAGGCTTCTTCGAGGCGCCGCTGACCGACGATCGCATCTTGGCGTTCGCGCTGCCGAAGCGGTGAGCCTGGCCAACGCCGATGAGCGACGCGGACCTCGAGCGCTTCGTCACGGCGCAGGCTAACGGCGAATTCGACACCGCGCTGGCCGAGATGCGAGCCGGCCGGAAGCGCAGCCACTGGATCTGGCACGTCTTCCCGCAGATCGCCGGCCTCGGCAGCTCGCACATGTCGCAGACCTACGCGATTCGGGATCGCGACGAAGCGGTTGCCTACTTGCGGCACCCGGTGCTCGCCGCGCGACTCCTGGAGATCACGACCGCGGTCGCCGATCAGGTGCGGAAGGGCGCCCCGGTCGACCGCCTGATGGGATCGTCGATCGACGCGGCGAAGCTGGTGTCGTCGCTGACGCTGTTCGGCCGCGTCGCCCGGAGCCTGAGCACGTCGCCCGGCGACGCGCATGCGGCGTTCGCCGATCTGGCGGACGAGGTCCTGACCGCCGCAGCCGCCCAAGGCCACCCGGAGTGCGGCCACACGGTCAATCGTCTCGCTCGGTGATCTCTCCCTCGATATCCGCGAGCTTCGACTGGATGAAACCGGAAGCGTCGCGCACGCCCTGGTTGTAGACCGGCGGGCCGAGCTCGCGGATGAAGAAATCGAGCAGCGCTTGTGCCCGGAATTCGCTCAGCGGCTCGTCGAACTCGGCCGCGAAGTGCTCCTTGATCGCGCGGAGCAGGCTGGCACGGCGCTCGGGCGAGAGCTTGATGCGCATCGGCGACCGATCGCGTGGCGTCATACGCGGTGAGCTTACAACCAAATTCCGCGGGGTCTCCGCGGTCGGCGGGACGCGGTAAGATCGGGCCGTCCGCGCCCGTAGCTCAGTTGGATAGAGCACCGGCCTTCTAAGCCGGTGGTCGCAGGTTCGAGTCCTGCCGGGCGCGCCAATTTTTTCAGCAGTTTACGGGGTATTTCTGGCGTCTCTGCGGAATCGATGTAGACGATTTCGTAGACGCGTCAGTTTCAATGGTTCGCTGGCTGGCAAGAACAGGCGCGTCACCAGTCGGTTGATTCAACGAGCGCTCTCCTGTAGCCGTGCGAGGACCAGCGCCTCTCGTTTCAACTCGTTCAGCGTTGACGCGGACCAGCCCAGTGAAATGACGCCGATCGCCAGCCATAACCCGGTGCTGATGTAGGACGCCATCGTGAACAGATTGGCGTACGGGCCAGGCGTCCGCGCGTCGAGCATCGTCTTCATCGCGCTCGCGATCGTCAAGTTGGTCGGCGCGAATCACAGAGGGTCAACGACCCGGGGCCGACGTAGATTACGCCTCTAGGCGAAACGCTCTCGGGTTTCCGCCCTAACAAGTTCAGGACCCCTCTGAATCTCCCCCTCAGCCAATTCTCGTTGCAGTCGAAGCACGACATTGAATGTGGGGGCGACGAACACCAGCAAAGGCAGGAATATGACGATCACGTCCTTCAGATACCCGGCTGCGGCAGTTCGTGTTTGAAATGACGCGAGAATCGTTCGCTCGTCCGGCAGGACGAAAACGAGGGTCGCAGTGAGTACGGCCAAGCCGGTCGAAAGAATCACCATGGCCCGTACCACGCCTCGCGAGGAGCCGGCTCGGGCCGCGTGGGTGCTGTCGGACAACGCGAACAGCAAGACCGCCGCAACCGTCACGGTTATCGGAAGCGACAACCACCAGGCGAGGGTCCCGAATCGGTCGTAGGAGTATCCGAGTTCACTCCAAAAGGCCGACCGTCCAGAGGCCGCCGTAGAGGACACTCAGAGGTCAAGAACGAGCGCAGCGTCCTCTCGATCGATGAGATGTGCGCTGTCGCCAAGGCGTGGCGCACACCCGGTGCCGCGCCGCCGCGTCCGCCCGTCGAGCGGAGCGGCGCCGATCGCCGTGAGACGACGCGCGCCGGGCGGCGGCTTGAAGACCCGGCTCCGCATTGTTCCTCGTGCGGATTGCCAGGACCGCCCAACACTCACGGGTCGGATGCCGAGTGTGTGGCCGCGCTGCGCGCGGAGTTGGCTCGGGCTCGCGAGGAGCGGAAAGGCGACGGTGCGTTTCAAAGTAGAGCGAAATAGAAAGAACCGCTTCGCCGTTCCTTAAGGCGGGCGCATTGGCTATCGAGAACTACCGCGACGCGACCGCGGCGCGAAGGCTGCTGACTTCGTCCCGCAAGGCGGCAACCTCCCGTCGCAGCGCCTCGATCGCGTCGGCTGCGCCCGTGGGTGCGCCGTACACGACGACGGGCCCGGTGTCGGCGCCTGTGGCGCGGCGGCCTCGCCCCATCACGCCCAGCATCCGATCGATGTCCGCTTTGGCATAGAGAAGAAGCCCGGCGCGGCGAATGGGCGTCACGTTGTGGCGCTTGGCCCAGCACCAGAACGCCGCCCGGGTGGGCAGCGCGAGGTAGTGGGCACCGGTCAAGGTGTTCAGCCACGGGCCGACGACCTGATCGCCGCCAGCACCCGCCTCAGGGCTGCGCTGCTGGAGCTGGCCGCGGCTCGCGCGGAACTCGAGCGCGCCCTTGGATAGCCCTTTGGTCTTCATGCAACCTCCAACCTCAGGAGTCGCGCGAGTGTAGATCGCCGTCCGTGCTACGATCCCGCCCCCATGTCTGCCACCCTGCAGCGCGAGCACTGGAACCGAGAAGGAGTGGGCCTATGTTCTTGATCGGTAGAGCGATTCACCTGTTCTTGGTGTATGTCGTGGCCGTCGTCTCGTTCGGGTGCGAAGACGGCGGCCGGCGGCAGACGCGGACGATCACCGGGCCCAGTGTCAGCAGTGCATCGGTAACGGCTCTCAGCATTCTCGGCATGCCGTCGGTGCTGAAAGTCGGGTCTGAAGCGCAGCTGAGGGCCATGGCATCACTCCAGACTGGCGAGCCGGTCACTCCGAGGTCCATTGCGTGGACGAGCTCGGATCCTTCTGTGGCGACGGTGTCCGACGGTCTCGTCACAGCACTGGCGTCTGGCGAGGTGAGGATTTCAGCAACCGTCGGAGAGATTACGTCAGCGGCTTCGCTCCGGGTGCGCGGCACAACGACGTTGACCGGACGGATCACCGAATCGGCCCCGACCGAAGACAGGCCGGTCGCCGACGCACGTCTCGTGGTGCTCGGACCAAGTCCTTACGCTGGCGAAACCGTCATGACCGACCCCGAGGGCCGGTTTGTGTTCAGGGACGTCGATGGCGTGCTCGCCGCTGAACTGTCGCGCTCCGGATTTGAGTCACAGACGGTGCGAATCGACACCAACAGCAGCGGCCAACCGGTCGTCCGCATGATGCCGACCCGCACGATGATTCGCGATGAGGCAGGGTTCTCTTGGGTTCCGCCCCGTCATGCCTCGGAAACTGCGGTCACCAACGGGCGGTTGGTCTTCGACATGCATTGGGACGGCGCGGTCAAGGTGAACGCGTCGGCGGTTCGCTGGGACGGCGACTCAGGTGCAAACTGCCTCGAGGTGCGCGACCAAAGAGCCGGAAACATTCCCGTCTTCACATCGGACTGGCATTGGTGGCAGATGCCGTTTGTCGATGTGCGGTTCAACCTCGCCGGCGGCCGTCGGTACGAAGCCAAGATCTTCCCCTGCGGCAAGCCTTATCCCCCGGTGATTGCCGCCTACCGAATCTCCATTGAGCACCCGCGTTGATCGCGTATTGCTTTGCCGAGCCTGATCCCCAGGCTGCGTAGCGTGTGGAAAGCAGGCCCCACTTCTACGCGTTCGACGTGCTGAGCGTCGAGGGCGAGGACCTGACCGTGCTACCGGCTGCTCGTCGCGTTCCGCGACGATCGTTGCGAGCGTGCCCCAATCGGAAGAGCAGGAGGTCACCTATGAGAGTCGTGTCCGTCCAGAACCAACTGGCTTACCCGTTAAGCTTCATCAATCTCGAAGCTCTCACGGCCGACAGCCGGCCACTGCCGGTCGGAACCACGTACACCTTTGGTGGACAGCAGCAGGGATGTGATATTCCCACTCTGCCGGACCTTGCTTTGCCGAGCCTGATTCTCGCAGGACTGCTGGAACAGTCATCGGATGGATTATCAGCACGACCGACGCTGATGAGATTGCCGGATTCGCCATCAGCATTTTTATGTACCATTCCGTAGACCAAGGTCCTTCGGTGCATTGGGCGAGCGGAGGTGTTGGGTCGCAAGTTCCTGATGGATCTCGGGCGCGCTCACGGCCGAATCGATCAGATCCAAGACTCTGTTGCGTGGTTCGTCGTACTTCATGTAAGAGGTTACAAAATCATGACAAGCCCTCGACATCGTTGAGGCACATGGTGCGTCCGCATTTGAATCGAGCGCGAACGGGACATTCTTGATTGGGTCCTTGTGCAGCGTAACATATGGCAGTTGTGACTGGGGTAGAGTCAGCGCTGCCACACGACCGTCCGGACTTGCAACTGCGACAAGCGTTACGCGCTTGGGCGCTCTCGAGCCAAGGTCGTTCGCCAAGATGTCGTATGCCGCGTTCGCGTAGAAATTACCCTGTGAATGACCAACTATGATCGCTTGGTACCCAGAAGTGGTGGCTGCTCGATACTGGCTCAGATGTGTCGCCAGATTTTGGTCGCCCGCATCAACGCCATGTTTGAATTGTGTAAACGCGTCTGCCCAGTCAGGAAGTGGGACATGCAATTACAGATCGTGAGGCTTCGACTGGCGTCACCGACCGGTGGCGATCGAGTGCCAAGCCCATAGCCGCGCCGAATTGGTTGGAGGCTCGCAAGATTGATGGGCTTGTCGAGAAGCGATAGGCCACATAACGTTCAAAGTCATCACGAATGTGGTCTTGGTCTAAATCGATGCCTTCTAGGCTAGGAGCGTGACCGAGTAATCGCCAAAAGGGATTGCGAACGCTCGGAAATCGTACTACGCTCGCGGCGATGGCGAAGACGTATCGACCGTATGTCCCCGAGCAGGACTTGCTGCTGCCGCCGAGCCTGCGTGACTGGTTGCCCGAGGGGCACCTGGCGTTCTTCGTCAGCGACCTGATCGACCAGTTGGATCTGTCGGCGATCACGAGTGTCTACGAGCAGGACGAGCGCGGGTATCCGCCGTACCACCCGGTGATGATGACGAAGTTGCTCGTCTACGCGTACTGCGTCGGCGTGTTCTCGTCCCGCAAGATCCACCGACGGTTGGTCGAGGACGTGGCGTTTCGTGTGCTGGCCGCCGGCAACGTCCCGGACCACCGCACGATCGGGGATTTTCGCAAGCGGCACCTGACCGCGCTGCAGGGGTTCTTCGAGCAGGTGCTGCGGCTGGCCGGCGAGTTGGGCGCCCCACGGGTCGGTCGCGTGGCCGTCGACGGCACCAAGATCAAAGCGAACGCCTCGAAGCACAAGGCCATGAGTTACGGACGGATGCCAGAGAAACAACGGCAACTGCGCGACGAGGTGCGCCAGTTGCTCGCCCAGGCCGACGCCGCCGATGCGGCCGAGGACGCCGCGTACGGTGCCGACGAGCAAGGCGACGAGCTGCCGGCCGAACTGCAGCGCCGTGAGAGTCGCCTGGCCCGGATCCGAGAGGCGAAGCAGGCGTTGGAGGCGCGCGCGAAGGCCGAGGCCGCCGCCGCGGGCGAGTCGCCCGACACCGTACAGCCGGACTCGAAGTCGCAGTACAACTTCACGGATCCCGAGTTCCGGATCATGAAGGGACCCGACGGGTTCGTCCAGGCCTACAACGCGCAGGTGGCGGTCGATGGGCTGCAACTGATTGTGGGGCAGGCGGTGACGCAAGAGACGAACGACAAGCAACAGCTGATGCCGATGATCAGGACCATCGAGCAGCAGTCGGGCGCACGACCCACGCAACTGCTCGCCGACGCCGGCTACTGCGCGGACGAGAATCTGGCCGCGATCGCGAACACCGAGATTGATGCCTACATCTCCACGCGCAAGCAGCGACATGGCGAGCGTCCCGGTCCCTGTCCGCGCGGCCCGCTGCCGTCGACCGCCACGCGCGTCGACCGCATGGCGCGGAAGCTGCTCACGAAGACCGGCGCGGCCGTCTACGCTCGGCGCAAAGCGATCGTCGAACCGGTGATCGGGCAGATCAAACAGGCGCGCGGCTTCCGATCCTTTCTGCTGCGAGGCCTGACCAAGGTACAAGCGGAATGGTCGCTCGTGTGCACGACGCACAACATTTTGAAGCTGTATCGCCTCTGCGGATGATCGGAGGGCGGACACGGGTCGCGGGCGCGCGGCCTGGCACCATGGCCGCCCACGGGGGGATCGCATCACGCTCCCGATCGGCAGCCGACTGCGCGAGCCACCGCCCCGAAAGATGATGACTATCACGACGATTACTCGGGCGCGCTCCTAGAAGTACTGTTCTTCGGTTCCTCGCAAGGCTAAACCTGTGGCGTATCGCATCCTCACTCCACTGCTACGGTCCCGATGCTGCAGTCGGCATCCTCAACAAGGCGCTGTCCACTGCGCCCGTGAGGATCCACGCTAATCGGCATTCCGCCGGCAACGCGGCGAGGCGACGACCAGCGCACAGGGCGCTGCACCCGCGAGGGTGCAGACACCGTCGTTGTTGGGAAACGACGAGCCGGGAGGTCCCGCGCGGGAGTGAAGGACCTGAGGTCGATCACTGATCCGGCGGCCGGCTCGAGACCGGGAGGCAAGGGGACCTGAGGCCGCTCATGCCCGATCCGGGTTGAGCCGTTGACTGTCCGTCAGCTTCTACTCCGTGACGGTGTCGGCGGGACAAGCGCCCGCACTGT
Source organism: uncultured Acidobacteriota bacterium (assembly GCA_963717745.1). Classification (GTDB taxonomy): domain Bacteria; phylum Acidobacteriota; class Vicinamibacteria; order Vicinamibacterales; family 2-12-FULL-66-21; genus JACCXG01. The sequence continues at coordinate 69,459 of CAVQXJ010000023.1, read as the reverse complement.
TCGGCTCGTGGGTCAGTTTCGATGCCCAGGAGATGTACCCGCGGGCTATCGTCTGCCTCCAGGCACCGCGGCGACATCTCGCGTGGGCGAGGAGGCCGTTCGCAGTAGCCCTCGGTACGTTGGAGTCACCAGCCCATCGGTGGTGTGATCCGGTGCAGTGGACCCTGAGGACCGCACTGCAATGGTCAGCGAGGTCGTTCAGTGCCGGTTGCCTCGAGTGGCCTTGTGCCGTCTCAGGCTGTCGCGCGCCGGCTGCGACCTTCTTCCACTGTCCCGGTGATTGGGTGCTTCCCCGCTGATGCCCTTGAGGCCACGAGCGCGAAGCAGATCCACGCAGGTCTGAAACCGAACGTGGAGTGTGGCGACTAATCGCCACTGACGATGATTCGAACTTACGCCTGTCGGGTGTGAGTGTCAAGTTGCGGGCGATGGTTTGCGTGGCGTGTCAAAGCGATGGTTGCGGGCGACTGGTTTTCCCGGCGATGGTCAGCCCCTGCGAAGATCACGAACGAAGGACTCGACCGGCGGGAGTGTCGTGGCGCGTGCATCCTGCCGACCGGTCTGGTATATCGTAGCTTCGGAATGCGTGCTCAACCCTAGGAGGTTTCCTGTGAGTTTCCGCCTAGCTTTCCGGACACTCCGCCGCTCTCCTTGGTATGCCGCGACTGTGATCGGGACGATCGCGCTCTCCATCTCCCTTGCGGCGACCGTCTTTGCTGTTGTCGACGGCGTGCTTTTCAAGCCATTACCGTACGGGGCTGCGGAAAGGCTGTTCCACGTTCAGGGTTCAGCAGGCGCGGGTGAGGGCAGGGCCTCGCTGGCTCCCGCAGACGTGCGCTATCTCAACGAGGCAGATTCACGAGTAAGAGTGACGGGCTATGGCGGCGCAGCGGCCCTGACGCATCCGAGCCGTCCCGACCTGCGGATCTGGTCCGCCACCATCGACGAGCGTTTCTTCGACGTCCTCGGGCAACATCCGCTCGTTGGCGGGTTCAGCTCCGACCACTACAGGCAGCCGGTGCCAGCCGAGGCAGCGCGCCCTGCAATTGTGAGCTATGGCTTCTGGCAGCAGTGGCTAGGCGGCGAAGTGTCGGCCGTGGGACGAACGGTTGATATGGTGGGGACCGGGCTGACGATCGTGGGTGTCCTCCCACGCGATTTCGTCTTCCCAAATGCCTTCGGGCGAGTTCGTCCCGACGTGCTTTTTCCGCTCACGCCTTCTCCCGCAACATCGCAGGATCGCTGGAGCAGATCGTTGAACGCGGTGGCTCGACTGGACGCCGCGATCGGTGTAGACGAGGCACGGTCACGACTTAGTGCGGCGCTGGCCGCTCGCGTCGCTGAGTACCCGCCTCGTCAGGTCCGTCCGGGTCCTTACGTCGGCGTGTCAATGCAGCCGCTGGACGTGTATCTCGGGTCGACTGAGCGCCCTCTTTTTCGGCTGGCGTTTGCTGGCGCCGCGCTGCTTGTCATTCTAGGCGCGGTAAACGTCGCAGGCCTCTTCGCGGCTCGCGGCCGCGATCGACAACGCGAGCTAACAATTCGGCTGGCCCTCGGTGCGGGACGTGCGGAGCTAGGCAAGCTGATGATGATTGAAGCGCTGTTGGTGGCGTTGTTCGGAAGCATCATTGGACTGCTGCTTGCCCAGCCCTTGCTGACAATCACGCTTGCGCTCCTCCCGGAATCACTCCTGCTCTTGAAATCGCCGCAGATCGACTGGCGTGTCGTGGTGTTTGCGATCGTAACCGCTATTGTTGTCGTCTGCGCCTTCGCCCTCGCACCCGCCGTCACCGTCGCTCGAAACGCTATTTCGCAACGGTTATCCGGAGCCACCACGAGTACACCGCGTGTGCGGTCCTCGAGCCGGGGTGCGCTGCTTGCTCTCGAAAGCGCAATCGGCATATGTCTCGTCGTTGCGGGTTCGCTCGCGTTGACGAGCTTCATCGTGCTGCGCGGCGAGGATGCCGGCTTCGAACCGGAGGGATTAGCGATACTCGAAGTTCGGACGCCCAATGGGGTCACGCCCGTTGACGTGCAGGCGACTCACGCTCGAGTGTTCGATCGCCTCCGCAGCGCTCCAGGGATAGCTGCGGTTGCGACAGTGGGCGTGCCGCTTCTGGAAAACATGTTCGGGGGGTCGCAGTTCGCCAGTCCTGCGGGCGCGAATCGATTCTTCGCAAATGACATTCCCGTTGCCGGCTCGTTCTTCGAAGTCGCCGGTCTCAGAGTGCTCGACGGCCGTGTGCTAACAGGCACGGAGATCGAAGCTGGGCGGCCGTTCGCTGTCGTCAGTGAGGCGACCGCCCGCGAGTACCTGGCCTCAGGGCAGAGCCGTGGGCCAGACGTTGACCAGCAACGAGCGAAGCGTCACGGTCGTCGGGGTAGTCGAGGAAGCGCGCTTCGGTGCTCAGGACGAGACGCGAATGGGGGAAATCTACCTTCCGGCCAGCCTGTCGCGGCGCACGTGGACAGTGTACCTCGTGAGAACTGCCGGCGATCCCGAGAGCGTCGTTCGACAAGCGGCTCTTGTCATCCAGACGGATGTGCCTGGAGTTCTCGTGCGACGTGCCGAGTCCTTCGATGGTGCACTGTTGAAATCCGTCCGCGTCCACCGCTTTCGTACGGTGCTCTTCGGCGCGACTGCAGCCGCAGGCTTGTTTCTCCTCGCCGTCGGGATCGGGGGACTCGTTGCCACCGGAGTAGCGAGGCGCGTTCGGGAAATTGGGATACGAAGCGCTCTCGGTGCGCAGCGTGGGCAGCTCGTAAGGATGGTCATTCTTGACCATCTTCGGCCAGCGCTGGGAGGCGTCGCATTCGGCCTGCTGGCGTCGTGGTGGACCACCCGCCTTCTGAGCGCGTATCTCTACCAGATTGACGCACACGAGCCGGTCGTTTGGGTCGCCGCGGCGCTCGGTCTCCTCCTTGTGGCGGTCGTCGCCGCGTGGATTCCAGCACGGCGCGCCAGCGCGGTGGATGCGATGGTAGTTCTCAAGGCTGAATAGCTCGTCGTGCCAGCGATCATTCCGAACCGTCGCTCCGGTAATTGCGTTCGCAGGGAGCGCGCCGGGCGTGTCAAGGGCGCGCAGCGGCGAAGCGGACTCTTGACACGCCCAAGCGCTCCCGAAAAAATCAGTCACCGGAGCGACGGGTCTCCTCGGTCTCGAATAAGCTTCTTCACCAGCGCTACTGCCGGGACGTTCAGAAACTCGCCGGGACGCGCCACGTTCACCGATTGGTCTGCTTGCGATCGAAGTGTCCGGGTGCCGTGTTCACGGTCACGATAAATTCTGCGTCTGCGGCAAGCGCGCACTCGAGAAAACGGTTGTCGGGTTCGTGCCGGATGACACTGAGCTCGGTCAGCGGATAGCACACCGGGAAGCTCTCGACAATTTCAGCGACGAACTCTGGATGATCGCAGAGGACATCCGCGTACTCTTCGATGATGGCCGGGCTGACCCGCGCCTCGATCAGACCGGCGCGCGCGCTCGTAGACGAGTGCCGAGGCGTTATTGTCGACCGGGAAGGGCGCGAGCTTCAGAATGCAGGTGTCAAGGGCGACTCGCAAGGTAGGCCTGGCGCGCCGCAGCGCCCGTGCACGGCGCTTCGTTTCGACGAACGCAACCGCCTCGGCCTCGGTCATCGCCTTGCCCCGGTTCTGGCGGTGCGCGCGGACCAGTGCCGGGGACAGCTTGAACCGGACAACCTTGCCGCCAACAATGGCCGTCGCATGCATGACGCCACCGTACGCGAAGGCAGCCACTGACACAAGCGATCCGACGCATGCGATCCGAGGCATGCATTCCCGCACAGTTGCGCCTCATTCGTCCGGACAGGTGACACAGCCTTGCGTGCGGCTTCTGGCCTCGCGACGGCTCGCGATCTGGCACGGTGCCGCCCCACATCGACACCGTCAATCGACACGCGGAACCGAGACGTGAACGACCCCTGGGCCGCCCTCCGGGTCGCACTCCGGGGTGGAAGGTGGGGTCGTTCACGTCTCGGTTCCGTACCTGCGCTGACAGAACCGCAGTCCAGGGGCGGCACAGAACGCCGCCCCTTACGTCTCGCGCCGTCGCGCGGCTCACGGCGTAACTCCCTGCGCTTTCTGCGCCTTGTAGAATTCGTTCAGCCACATGAATCAGTTCTCAAGAGGCGGCACACGTTCGCTACAATGGCGGTCTGGACTGGCGCGAACACATCACCGTCAATCCGGCCGTCCTCCACAGCAAGGCATGCATTCGCGGCACGCGAATTCCGGTTGCCGTGGTTCTTGCGAACCTGGCCGACGGGCTGTCCGCCGAGGAGATCATCAAGAGCTACCCGTCGCTCACGGCGGCCAGCATTCAAGCGGCCTTGGCGTATGCCGCCGACCTGGCCCAAGAGCGAGTCCTGCCTCTCCCCGCGTAGCTTCCGCCGAGCTCCCGCGGCAGCGGGGCTGGGAGTAATACGTCGAAGTCGAGCATCTTGTCCTCCGAATGAGTCGGTTCCCCTGAACCCACACACGTTGGTTACAATGGGCCGTATGCGAATTGCTCCCGGAAAGGTCGTGAACGGTCGCGTCGAGCTCGACGCAGAACTCCCGGAGGGCACGTCGGTCACTGTCCTGGCACTGGAGGGTGACGAAACGTTCGAGGCGGACGCGGAGACCGAACGGATGCTCCTGCAGGCGATCGCGCAGTCTGAGAAAGGCCAGACGACGCCCATGGCCGATTTGGTCTCGGAGCTTCGTAGCCGCGAGTGAGGCGACCGCTTCACATCGAGGTCAGTGACCTCGCTCGGGCAGAGATTCGCGCCGCCGAGGACTGGTGGCGCATCAACCGACCGAAAGCACCCAACGCCATTCGCGAGGAACTCGAGCGCGCCTCGCTACCGGGTCGGTGCGGACCTGGAACGCATCGAGATCCTCGCGTTTTGGCACGAGAGTCGCGAGACGGGTCCGTCGCTCTGAGCTGCGCTTCAGCGGGAGCGGCCCCGGTGTGACACAGGTGTGACACGCCGTCATGGTCTGGGGTGGGAAGCAGTTGCCTCCCGCCCTCGTAACAGGCCGTAAAATCAGGCCGGATCGTCTTGGGGCGTCCCGGGCCGACTCATACCCACCGCCTTCTAAGCCGGTGGTCGCAGGTTCGAGTCCTGCCGGGCGCGCCACTAAATCGTTCATGGCCCTGCGTGAGGTCGCGACGATCGTCACGCCGGACATGCCTCAGCAGTACAATCCAGCCCACAGCAAATGATGTCCGCTCGATCACCCTGGTATCCGAGTCTGCTTGTTCTCGCGGGTGCAGTCTCGATTGCGCTGCACCAGCCGGTCGCGGCGTCACAGCCGCCAGATGAGCCACCTGGGCTCATCGCGATCGCAAGCAAGGCGCCGGCGCGGGTGACCATCGTCGGTCTCCAGACGCAGGCGGGACGCGAGTTCAACGTCGGCTACCTGCCGCACGAAGTGGCCGCAGCGGGTCGAATCGTGTTCGCATCGAACTACGGCAGTGCGCACGTCAGAAGCTCGGAACTGACGGACGCACCGGGTAATACCCTGTCTGCGATCGACCTCGCGCGCCCGGACAGCGCTCCCGAGACGATCGATCTCGGAGCCGGCCGCTGCGCGCCTCACGGCCTTGCGGTGTCGCGCGATCAGCGACGGCTTTATGTCACGTGCGAGGGACGTCAGGAAGTGCTGGTGATCGACGTGGCGAGCCGGAAGATCCTCCACGCCGTCGCGACCAATCAGGCGGGGTCTCATATGCTGGTCGCGTCACCCGATGGCGCGCGCGCGTATGTCACGAACTTCTGGCCAGGGACGGTGTCCGTCCTGGATCTCAACACGAAGCGCATCCTGGCGCAGATCGCGACCGGCTCCGGTACCGAGGGCATTGGCATTTCGCCAGACGGGCGCTACATCTACACGTCGTCTGTCTACGTCAATGAGATCGTAAGAATCGACACGAGCACACTACAAGTGGTCGGGCGGGCCGTGATGCAGCACTGCCTCGGGGCTGTGCGCGTCGTACCAACGCCTACCGATGGCCGTACGCTTATTGTCAACTGTGCGGACAACGGCCGGGTCCTCGTCGTTGACGCCGAAACGCTGAGAGTCAGACACAACATTGTCGTCGGCACCCTGGCGATTGGCATCACCGTGCCGAACGACCGTTTCGCTTACGTCGCCAACATGCTCGACGACACGATCTCGGTCATCGACATCGGTCGGGGTGTTGTCAGGCGGACGATCGCGGCTGGCGATGATCCGGACGGGATCGTCTTCGTGCCGAATTAGCGCGAAGGCACGTGTGCTGGCAGTTCGACTTCCTCAGGTGGACTACTGATGCTGGCGTCAGGACTCGTCGGGATGATGGCGTGTGCCAGGGGCTGACGAGCCCCGACCTGGCAATCTCATCGGACACCAACTTCCGTCGCTTCGAGATCACCGTCGAGCAGCGACTCAAGCTGCCGCAATAGGATGTAGACGGGCACCCGATCGCGATCGGCGTTGTTGTTACAGTCGTCTGCTCATTTCGATCCGAGGTGCGCTATGGGTTGGCTGGAAGACGCGGGGGACGCCGCCGCCGGCGCGGCGAACACCTTTGTCGAAACTGCTGAAGGCGTGGTCGATGCAGTATCGGACGCGGCGGCGGGTGCGGCGGCCGGCGCTGCCGCGGGCGCCCAGGGCGCCGCTGCCGGAGGTGCTGCTGGCGCGGCCGGAGCGGCGGCTGGCGCGGCCGGAGCCGCTGCCGGAGGTGCCGCTGGCGCGGCCGGAGCTGCGGCTCGCGCGGCCGGAGCCGCTGCCGGAGGTGCCGCTGGGGCTGCCGGAGCTGGTGCTAACGCTGCCGGAGCCGCCGCCGGAGGTGCTGCTGGCGCTGCCGGAGCTGCGGCTGGCGCGGCCGGAGCCGCTGCCGGAGGTGCCGCTGGCGCTGCCGGAGCTGGTGCTAACGCTGCCGGAGCCGCTGCCGGAGGTGCTGCGGGCGCTGCCGGAGCTGCTGGTCGCGGTGCCGGAGCCGCTGCCGGAGGTGCCGCTGGAGCCGCCGGAGCTGGTACTCGCGCTGCCGGAGCCGCTGCCGGAGGTGCCGCCGGCGCTGCCGGAGCTGCGGCTCGCGCGGCCGGAGCCGCTGCCGGGGGTGCTGCCGGAGCTGCTGGTGGCGCTGCCGGAGCCGCTGCGGCCGCCCAGGGCGCGGCGATCGGCGCAATCGGTGGTGGGGCGTCCAAAATCATTGACGCTATTGCCGCGGGCGCGAACAGCGTGAGCTCCGCCGGAACCGACGCCACGCTTCGCGTGCTCGGGGCCACGGCGGCCGTCATGATGGCAATCTCATCTGCCGTTGCCGATGGCGTGAGCCTTCGAGGTGTGCGGACGAACCACGAGATCGGGCGGCTCAAGCAGCAGCTTACTGCGACAGGGCTCCAGAACGTTTGCTGCCTGCTAATGCAGGTCCAGGATCTGGCGGGACGAGACGTTGCGCGGGCGCTACAAACGATGAAGCAGATCATCGACGCTCTCGAAGCGGCAGTCCACGAGGTGACGCGCCGCGGCGGCAACGCGACGAAGACGATTCCAAACACCCTGCAGGCGAAGACGTTTCGCGATCCCGGCGTGCCGCCGCGTGTTCACGATGACATGCTCCGCTTGAAGCAGCGATTGATTCACCTCGAAACCGTGCTCATGCGGCGACGGGGGTCGTCGATGGCGGGACGGGCACTGCAACGAGTGCGTGTCACGGTCGGACGTAGCGCTGTGCTCGCTGCCCCGGTCCAGCCCATCACGCTGCCGGCATCTCGCAAGGGACCCCTGTAATCGGCGGGACACGGGGACCTTGATGGTGCATCATGCGCCCTGCTGAGACACACGCCGATCGGATGCGTCGTTCTTGCCGCCTGCCTGGCCGGCGGCGCCGGCAACGGGCTGACGCGCAGACGGTCGCCCCCGTCCAGACCTCTGCGAACACCGCCAAACATAGCGACCTCCGAATGAATCAGTCCCCGCGGCCCAACGGTGGCTACAATCGTCGTAGGGAGTGGCGCGAACACATCACCGTCAATCCGGCAGTTGTCCACGGCAAGGCATGCATCCGGGGTACGCGAATTCCCGTGGCCGTGGTGCTGGCGAACCTGGCCGACGGGCTGTCCGCCGCGGAGATCCTCGACAGCTACCCCACGCTCACGGCGGCGGGCATTCAGGCGGCACTGGCGTATGCCGCCGACCTGGCGCAAGAGCGAATCCTGCCCCTTCCTGCGTAGCTTCCGCGTATGCGCGCGAAGCTCGATGAGAATCTGCCCGTCGAGGCCGCCGAACTCCTGCGCGCAGCCGGCTGGAACTGTGACACCGTACAGGACGAAGGACTCGCGGGCGCGGAAGATGCCAGAGTTGCAGCGGCGTGCCAAGCAGATGCGCGCGTGCTCTTCACCCTCGACCTCGATTTGCGGACATCCGGACGTATCCGCCGGGCGATTACGCAGGCATCGTGGTGCTTCGGCCGAACGAGCCCACCCGCCGACAGGTACTTGGCTTGATGACCCGAGTCTTGCCAGTGTTGTCCGGGGAATGGATCGAGCATCGGCTCTGGATCGTGGACCCAGCGCGTGTTCGTGTACGGAGTGCGAACGAGCCAGTGTGACAGCGCTGACGACAGGCGGACCTTGAACGCCTGCCGTGTGACACGGTAGGACGCCGCCTGCATCACGGGAACGCAGCCTTCTAAGCCGGTGGTCGCAGGTTCGAGTCCTGCCGGGCGCGCCAACCTTTGCTCACCTTGCCGGCATTGCGTGAGCTACGGTTGGCACGCCACGCGAAGGTGCAGGCCCGAGCGTGCCGTAGCGCGCAAGCGCGAAGGCGGACCGGGCGCGCCATTCGACTCGCCTGCGTCCTGCCTTCGGCGAGCCGCAGGCTCGCGCAGCGCGGATGCCGCGAACGGAAGGCTGCCGATCGACATCTCGTCACACGGGGTGGGGACAACTGAGGCACACAGACCATCAGGTCAGTCCGGAACGCTGATCACCTCGATCCGCACGCGCACCAAACCCTGTTTGATGAATCCGAGGCGACGGGCGGCGCCGCGTGACACGTCTACGACGGTTCCGTTGCGAAAGTTGCGCCCGTAAGGGCCGCGATCGATGACGCGCAATGTGAGGCGACGGCCGTTCTCGAGATTGGTCACGCGGATGACACAGCCGAGCGGCAAGGTACGGTGTGCCGCGACCATCTCGCGCTGATCGAAGATCTCGCCGCTGGCGGTTTCCTTTCCGTGAAACCCTGGGCCATACCACGAAGCCAGCCCAAACTGCAGAGGCAGCGCGCCAGCCGACGCGGCCGACCGTCCAGTCGCGAGGACCGCGACGATGACCGCGGCGAGCAATCCCAGCAGGAGCCAGGTGCGAACGCGAGATCCAGACCACATCGATACTTGATCTATGGAAGATGCTTGCCAGCATCCCGCGAAGACCAGCCGTTGTGACAGTTCGGCAGGCGACGACCACTCAGTCACCTTGGTGAAGCGGATGGCGCGGCGACAGGCTTCTGACACCTCGACGGTTCGCCTTCCGCGGCCGACCCCAGCTTTGGCGGGCAACCGTGGATAAAGCTGAAGCTGGATCGTGCCTAGCAGCCCCAACTCAACGCCCCAGCGTGGCAGTGACGACGCCAGCAGCAAGGCCGCCACCGGCAGCGTCAAGAGGGGTAGAAAACCAGGCATGCCCAGTCCCACGGCACACTCTCCAGAACACCTCAGGCGCCGAGTCCCAGGACCTTCAATACCTTGTCGCCGGTCTTGACGAACTTGAACATGGCGGCGGTCGGCCAGCGGCGGACCTGCACATACAACGCACTCGTGGTCTCGAAGAACTTGTACAGCTCACGCAGCCGTTCCTCGGTGTATTCGTCGGTCGCGGTGTCCTTCTCGGCTTCGGCGATGCACTCGTGCAGCATCCGCATGGTCGGATCGAACTCGCGCTTCTTGCGCTCGTCCATCACGACACGGAACATCTCCCAGACGTCCTTCATGCTCTCGAAGTGATCGCGCTTGTCACCCAGGACGTGAACGAGCTTGACGATCCCCCAGCCTTGCAATTCTTTGAGGCTGGTACTCGACGTTGGATCGAGCCACCTCCAGCGTCTCGACGATGTCGTCGGCGTTGAGCGGCTTGGGTGAGATGTAGAGCAGTGCATGCACCTGGGCCACGGTGCGGTTGACGCCCCACCGCGTGCCCATCTCTCCCCAATGGAGGATGAACGCCTGCTGGACTGAAGAGAGCTGGCTGGCGGAAGTGGCCTTGTCTCTAGTTTTTGTCATTTCTGTATTGACAGAATATACCGAACGTACAGATGATGTCAACGACCCCGCGGCTGGCGTGAGCCTTCTCATCAGTCGTCCGGCAGCCACCCCCACGGCGCCTGCGGCGCGCTGCCGCCTTCGGCGGCACACGACGAGACGACGACACGACGACAACGACGCTTTCGATTTACGACCGGCCACGACAGATCGCTCGGGCATTCCTGCTGCCCCGGCTGAATATCAGCGGCTCTCCCCGTTGGCGGCGACGCCGCCAACGGGCACAGTCCTTCAGAGAGACTCACAAAGGTTTCGTCGTCTCGTCGTGTCGTCGTCTCGTCCTGGCGCGAAGCGCCAGCGCGCCGCAGGCGCCGTGGACAAGCGGCTGTGGTGTCTCAATGGCCCCTCGTCGCGTCCGTGGACAAGCGGCTGCCGGCCAAGAGCAGCAATCTGGGCGACATGGAGAAGCACGCGCGGTGTGCGGGCGCCGGCGACTGTGCGCGCGATAAGCGCACATGTGAGCGTTCTCGCTCACGGCTGGCCTGGATCACGCTGGTGAGTGCCGCATAACTTCGAGTTTGATTGAACGGCTCAGCCTTTGCTCCAGCATCAGCTGGTATTCCAACTGTGCAGACTCGCGCAAATGCTGTCACGGCCACCACAATTCCACGCACGTGGCGCCTGAGAGCATGGATAATCGCCCTGCCTTTCCCACGATCCCTCCACGCTGCTGGTAGGACCTGACCGATGACGACTTCCGGATTACTCTCCGAGGTTGTACCGCCGTCTCTGACGTCGACGGTGACGACGGTGGCGACGCATTCGCTGCGACGCCGATTGCCCGCGTTGATCTTTGCGCTGCTTGGAGTGCTGGGCGCCGCATTTGCCTGGTTGGCGTACCACCAGGTCAAGAGCGCGCTCCGTCTCGCTGGTGGCGACCGGATTACGGCGGCCGCCGGACAGGTCGCCGACCTGCTCGGGCAGGCAGCCAGCCTGCGACTGGCTGAAGCCAAACGGCTCTCGGGCGACACACAAGTCCAGGATGCGACGCGGCTGGGGCGAGAGGGACTCGTACGGGATGTTCCAGCGGCCGTCCAGGCCTTTGTTTCGCGTAACCCTTTGTCCACGGTGTGGATCTACGATGGCACTGTCCGGCGACTGGGCCCATTGGCCAGGGGAAAAGAAGTCCCGGCGGATGATGACATCCACGCCCCGCTCTCAGCACCTCCCGTGGGGGTGAGTCCATTTCGATCGCAGGGCGCCCACGTGTGGTACCACACGACCGTTCCAGTGCCCTCGGCCGACACCCCGACCGGCCCACCCACACTGTTGTCGATTCAACGTCCGCTCGGCCAGGCGCAGGTGGCGGGCTTGATTGAGCGCCTGATCGGATCGGGCACGGTGCTCAAGTTTGGCAACGCAAGCGGGAATATCTGGACGGACCTGAGCGCCCCGACGACACCTCCACCGATCACGACTGCGGGTGTCCCGACCGCGTACACGCGAGACACCGGGGAGAGGTGGGTCGGCGTTGCGGTGCCGATCACGGGCACGCCGTGGCTGGTCTGGGTGGAGGTCGCCGAGCACTCGATGCTGGGCCCGGCCCGGACGCTGCTGACCGAGATGGTGCCCATCACCCTCGTGCTGCTGGCGGTCGGTGTCGCGGCGGTGTCCCGCATCAGCGGACGCATCACGAAGCCCCTGCAACACTTGGCCGGCGCTGCCGACGCGATCGCGGCCGGCGACTATACCCGGCGAGTACACGTGGATCGACGCGATGAAATTGGGCGACTTGGCACAGCGTTCAATGTGATGGCGGCCCGTGTCGCCGAATCTCATGACTCACTGGAACAGCGAGTGGCGGAGCGCACGCGAGAAGTCGAACAGGCCCGCGAGGAGCTCGATCGGTTCTTCTCCCTATCGCTGGACCTCCTGTGTATCGCCGGTCTCGACGGCCGGTTCAAACGAGTCAATCCCGCATGGGAGCAGGTGCTCGGGTGGACACCAGCGGACCTCATCGCAACGCCGTACCTTGATTTCGTGCATCCAGACGACCGCGCCCTGACCGCTGAGAGCAGCCGGCTGGCCACCGGCAGTGCGGTGCACAGTTTTGAGAACCGGTACCGCTGTAGGGATGGATCGTATCGCTGGCTCAGCTGGAAGTCTGTCCCCCTGTTGGCCGAGGGATTGATTTACGCCGTCGCGCACGACGTGACGGACGAGCGGAGGTCCGAGCAGGCGCTGCAGCAGCACGCCGCCGAGCTCGCGAGCGCGAATCGAGAACTTGAAGCGTTCAGTTACTCAGTCTCACATGACCTGCGGGCTCCGCTCCGTCACATCGACGGCTTCGCGCAAGCCCTGGCCGAAGACTACGCGGATCGTCTCGACACCACCGGGTCTCATTTCATCTCGCGTATCCGCGCTGGTGCCCAGCGCATGGGAACGCTGATTGACGATCTGCTGTCCCTATCCCGGGTCACGCGGGCACCGCTCACGCGCACCGCCCTCGACCTGACGTCGCTGGTGCGCGAGATCGCCACGCGGTTGGAGGAAGACGATCCGCAGCGGGGCGTCACCTGGCGCATCGCACCGGGGGTGCAGGGTCGCGGTGACGCCCATTTCGTCCGAATCGCCCTCGAGAACTTACTCGGGAATGCGTGGAAGTTCACCTCGAAGCGGGCCGACGGCGTGGTGGAGTTCTCGACCCTGACGTCTCCAGACGGCGAGCGTGTCTATGTCGTCCGGGACAATGGCGCAGGCTTTGACATGGCGCATGCCAGCAAGTTGTTCGGGGCGTTTCAGCGGCTCCACGCCGCGGCCGACTTTCCTGGCACAGGCATTGGGCTGGCGACGGTTCAGCGCATTGTCAGGCGGCACGGCGGCCGTATCTGGGCAGAAGGATCTATCGACGCTGGGGCGACCTTGTTCTTTACATTGGGGGATCAGTGACCGGGCGCATGTCACCTCATTCGCAGGTCATCGTCTTGGTTGAAGACAATCCTGACGACGAGGCGCTCACCTTGCGCGCGTTGAACAGAAATGGCATCGCGAACGAAGTGATCGTGCTGCGTGATGGCGTCGAAGCCCTCGAACATCTCCTCGCCCACGATCGTCCCGCGCCTCAACTCGTGTTGTTGGACCTGAAACTGCCACGGGTCGATGGTCTCGAGGTGCTCGGCCAACTGCGACGGCATCCGAAGACCGCGTTGTTGCCGATTGTCGTCCTCACGTCTTCCAACGAAGAACGCGATCTGGTTGAGAGCTACCGGCTCGGCGCGAACAGCTACATTCGCAAGCCGGTCGATTTCACGCAGTTCATGGAGGCGGTCCGTCAGCTCGGCTTGTACTGGCTGGTGCTCAACCAGACACCGAGGGCGGTTCAGCTCCAAGGAAGGGAAAGCGAGTGGTGAGGAAACCAGAGCTCCGTGACAACGAGCCGCTGCGTCTGTTGCTGGTGGAAGACACCGACGACGACGCCGCGCTGGTGGTGCGCGCGTTGCACCACAGTGGTTTCAGTCTGTCCGTCGTGCGCGTCCAGACGTCGGCCGAGTTCATCGCGGCCCTGACCCCAGTGCCGAACCTGGTGATCAGCGATCACTCGCTGCCCTCGTTCAGTTCCACGGCGGCCCTCGCCTGTCTGCGCGAGCGAGGTCTGGACATCCCGTTCATCGTGGTCTCCGGCACGCTCGAGGAGGAGGCCGCGGTGACGCTTCTACGGGCGGGCGCGCATGATTTCGTCACCAAACAGAACCTGGCGCGACTCGGCCCGGCGATCAGGCGGGAATTGCAGGAAGCGCGCAACCGGGCCGAACATCGGGCTGCGCAGAGAGAGCTCCAAGTCCAGCGGGATTTCCTTCGACTCGTTGTGGACAGCAACCCGAACATCATCTTCACCAAAGACAGCGATGGCCGGTACACCCTGGCCAATCGCGCGACGGCCGCCGTCTTTGGCACGACTCCCGAGGCGCTGGTTGGCAAAACCGACGCGGACTTCAATCCGACGGCGGCCGATCAATTTCTCAAATCGGATCGCGCCGTCATCTCGAGCGGTCAGGCGGCGTTCATCCCGCGTGAATCGGTGACGGATGCACGGACCGGCCGCGTGCGATGGTTCGAGACACACAAGGTGCCCCTGTTCGTCCCCAATGGTCCACCTCAGGTTCTGGGCATCGGCCTCGACATCACGGAGCGAGTCGCCGCCGAAGAGGCATTACGCGTTTCGGAAGAGCAATTCCGGCAGGCGCAAAAAATGGAGGCCGTCGGTGAGCTGGCTGCGGGCATCGCCCATGATTTCAACAATCAACTCACGGCGATCCTCGGCTACGCAGAACTGGCAGACATGGATCTGCCCGAAGGAGACGCGATCCGCGAATATATCGGCGAGGTGATCAAGGCGGCGGAAAGCGCCACGACGCTGACGCGACAATTGCTGTCCTTCAGCCGGCGGCAGGTGTTGCAAATCCAGCCGCTCAATGCGGTCGATGCGATTCACACCAGCGAGAAAATGCTGCGCCGCGCGATTCGGGAAGACGTCTCCATCTGTGTCGCCGCGACCGACGCATCGCTCTGGATCAATGCCGACTCCGCCCAGCTGGAGCACATTCTCCTCAACCTCGTCGTCAACGCCCGCGATGCGATGCCCGAAGGTGGCCGCGTCCGGATTGACCTCCGGGCCGAGTCCGTCACTGCGGAACGGCAGGAGCTCACCGGCCGACTCGCAGCGGGCGAATACGTGGTCATTGCGGTTGCCGATACCGGATCCGGAATGACACCGGACGTGCAGGCGCGGCTGTTCGAGCCGTTTTTCACGACGAAGCCGGCTGGCAAGGGCACCGGACTGGGCCTCGCGATGGTCCACGGCAGCGTCCTGGACATGGGAGGCCTGATCACGATCGCCAGTGCCATCGGTGCGGGAACGACCCTCACGATGTATTTTCCACGCGTGGATGCGGCGGGTGTCGTCCTGGCACAGACACGACCCAGATCGGTGGTGCCCGGTAGCGAGACGGTGCTCGTCGTTGACGACGACGCTCGCGTTCGGGCGCTGGTCACTCGGACGCTCACGAACGCCGGGTATACCGTCCTGGCCGCCTCCGGGGCTCAGGAGGCGCTGTCACACGCGACACATGCGGAGTCCCGCATCGAGCTGCTGGTGACCGACGTGGTGATGCCCGACATGAGCGGCCCGGCGCTGAAGGAGCGACTCTTTCGGGAATGTGGGCTCGAACGGGTGCTGTATACGTCCGGGTATGCCGCCCACCCGGAGCTGCGCGAACAGATCACTCAAGGCACGGTGCAGTTCGTCGCGAAGCCGTTTTCCGCATCGGAGCTGACCACCGCCGTCAGGCGCGCGCTCGAGGATCCAGTTCCACATGACGCATCCCTGACCCAGGAGCCGGCCCCCGCCCTACTCGGATCGCACCATCCCGGTCCTGCATGACGCACGGCGCGCGACAGCCACCCTCACGGCGCCTGCGGCGCGCCGCCGCCTTCGGCGGCACACGACGACACGACGACACGACGACAACGACGTTTTGCGATTTACAACCGGCCACGACGGATCGCTTGGGCAATTCCTCCTGCCCCGGGCGAATATCAACCGCTCTCCCCGCTGGCGGCAACGCCGGCCCCGGCCGGCGTGCAGGAGTGTCTCGCCGAAGCGCTTCGCGCGAAGGCGGACGAAGCGCCAGCGCGCCGCAGGCGCCGTCGACAAGCGGCTGCCGGTGGAAGAGACTCTACTAGTTGCCGCCGCCCTTCACGTTCACGAACCCGAACATCCAGTCGTTGAGGAAGTGGACCCGGTTCATGCAGATCACCAGGTACCGGCCGGACTTCAGGAACTGATACGTGATCAGCTGACCGTTCGAGGTCGCACCCGCGGGAATCGTTCCACCATTGAGGAACTGCATCCCGCCCGCCGACATCAACCGGTTCTCGGGAGACCACACCCGATTGTCCGGATGCACGTTGGTGAGGTTCGGCCGCGCCACGATCACCACGTCGCGGTCGCCGTCCTTGATCCGATGCGCCGCATCGGCGTTGGCCGGGAGCAGGTTGCACGGGTGGAGCGTCGGATCCGCGATGTTGGCGGGATCCTCGCCGCGACAAAGGTACTGACCGAGCTCGTCGCGTGTCGTGTCCTTGCTCACCTCATAGATCGCGAACGCATGCCCGCCGCCATGAATCTGGAAGGTCACCTCGCCCCCCTTCCGAATCGTCACTTCTTCAGGCGTGAGGACATGCAGTTTGTACCAGCACGGATCGGCGGGACCACCGATGGCGCCGGCCTGCAGGCAGGGCGGCGGGCCGATCGGCCCCACCGGCAGCACGCCGAAATCCACCGCGGCGGTCGACGCTGCCGGCGAATGCTTGTGATCGGCCCCTGAAGAGTCGGCTTTCTGCGCGAACGAACCGGCCGGTGCCGCCACCAGTGCCACCACGACAAGCAGGCCTTGCAACCGCATTCGGATCTCCAGTCTGGTTGGCGGGACATGAGGGCCGCGCGAAGTCGCCCGCACGAGCGCGGCGGACGAACCGCCACGTCGTGCCTTCGCGAGGCCCTGCATGGTGACCGCGGAAGTCTCAGGCCAGAGCAAAATCGCCGCCATGGCGATGGCTGGCAGAACGCGACGAATGCCGGTGTTTCGGGGACCGCGGGCGCGGTGGCGGTGGGCCGGATCGACGGAGAACGAAACGCGTCACGAAATCAGTAAACGGAGGCGCCACGGCGGGAACCGGGCCCGTATGACCCCTGGCTCGAGACGGAGGAGGTATATCAAGGTACCGGATCTCAAAAACGGAGCAACGGAGAAAACGGAGGTATCGGAAAAGAAAAATTGATTTTCTTTTCCGTATCCTTCGTTGGCTCCGTTGCTCCGTTCTTGCAATCCGGTACCTCCGTCGCCTCCCCCGCCGCGTCGATTCAGTCTCTCCCGGCGAGACGAAGCGGCTGGACAGGAGATAGAACTTGTAATTTTCGGGGCGGGGTGCAGAATACCGGCTTCAGGGACTCCCAGCCGGCGGCAGTTCCGCACGCCGGCCCATCCCTCCAAGTCACACGGCTGTCATGCGTCAGCCACTTCGCGTTCGCGCTTTGCTTGGCGTGTCGTTCGCCGTCATGCTCCTGGCACCAGCGTTGGTGCCGGCCCAGGAGCCGGCCGGGCGCGACACGACGATGTCGGCCGTGCCGTTGCCGGGCGGGCTGGTGGCGGCGCGCGCCGCGCTGAACGACAGTCTCGCCGACCCGAGCGTGCTCCTCATCGACGTGATCCGGCGATCGTTCGAAACGCCGGTCGGGACCAGGGGGCTCAGGCGGCAGGAGACGCTGAAGCCGCTGCTCGATGTCTTCTACCGAAGCCGGGGGGGTGGCGGATCGCCGGGCGACCTCGTGCCCCTTCCCCTCACCCCGGCGATCTGGACGAGCGCGATGTTCGGCGGCCGCGTCCTGTCGGGATCGCTCCTCGACGAGTTGCTGCGCTCGCCGTCCGCATCCTTGATGTATTGCGCGCTGCTGGCTCTCGATCCCGCCACCCGGCAGTGGTTCGGAGCCAACCCGGCGCTGTTGACCGAGATCACCGAGCGTCATGCGCCGGCCTTTCTGTTGGCATCACCGGGAATCCGGGTCGCCAACGGATCGATCCAGGTTCCGGGAGACGCCGCAGCCCTGCCCGGATGGCAGGCCCTCGTCGGACGGCAAGTCACCGAACCGCTCGACTTCGTGCGCGCTCTGCTCGCCGCCAGCGAGGGGCGCCTCGCCTACTTTTATGGAGCGGCTGCCCAACTGACGCCGGCCGAGCGCCAGGTGCTGCTCTCGTTGGATACCGACGACGTGGCGATCCGGACCACCGCGGCCCGCAGGATGCTCGCGGTGTTCGAACGGGTGGCGACCGGCTGGGAGATCCCGGAGCGGCCGTTCTGGCGTCCCAGCCTCGATCCCGCTCTGCTCGTCTCCGATCTCACCATCGATGCCGGCGGCGTGCCGCGCGTGCCCGGGACCGCGGCCTTCTGGACGCTGGTATTCGGCGATGACCCGGTCGATCGCGAACGCGGCGCCATGGCCGGGGGGACTCCCGCCGACTTCACGCGACTCTGCGAACAGATCTTCACCGGCGGGCAAGCGGTGATCCGGACGCCTTATCAACAGGTCCTGTTCGCCTCGCGCCGGCTCGCCTCGCTCACGCCTGACCTCGCCCGGGACGCGGTCGTGGCCACGCGCGCCGTAGCGCAGTATCCGGCCCTGATCGCCGCACTGGAACGGGCACGCCTCACGGCAATCCCCGTCTATGCCGCGGCCGTACGCCGCGCCGCCGCCCTCGCGGCGATCGACGACGACCGCCGCGCGGCGGTGACGCTGACGCAGTTTCAGGGCGCCCTCGCGATCGTCGGGCGGGCCCTCACGCGCGGCAGCCTCGACCAGCCGCAGGCCACCGCCGCGATCGCCGCGCTCGCGGCGATCGATCCGGACGCGCGCGGCGACTATGCCGGCCAGGTCGTCGAATGGCTCGGCGGGACGATCGGCGGAGTGAAGAGCGACGGCGACACGGTGCACGGCCTCGACGACCGCGTCTTGACCCTGATATCAGGCCCGGCGCCGCTCCGCGGCGATGTCGTCGATTGGGAAGGCACGCGGTATCGTGTCGACCCGGCGGGCGCCGAATCCGCGCGGCTCCGCCGTCTGCTGGACGACTCGGCGCTGCCGTACCTGACCACCGCGGCCTCGCTCGTGGCTGCGGCGACGGTGCTCGAGGGGAACGGCGTCCCGCCGCCGGCGCTCACCCGGCAGGCTGAGAACGTGGACGCCGCCCTCGTCGCGGTGGCGTGCACTGGTCCAGAGCGGCGGCAGTCCGCCGATCTCGGCACGCGGTGCCGCGAGATCGTGACCGCGCTGACGCGTGCGGCGCGGTCCGGGGACACGAAGAACGCGACCCGCGTCGCGCCGCGGCTTCGACTGCTGGCGGACACGTTTCTCGCACGAGGGGTGACCGAGCTGGTCTACGCGATGGCGCTCGGGCAGCCGGATGGCGCCCCGGTTCACGCGGCCGACGCCGCGAGCCGGCACGATTTGGGCCTCAGCCTGCCCGGCTTCGGCCGGCTGGGCGCCTGGCGGCGGCCGGCCGCCGGCGCGGACCGGATGCGCGATTGGCATGTCACCGGCTCACTCCTCGGGCTCGACGTCGTGCTCGCGCCGCTCTCTCTCGTCAGGGTCTCGACCCGGCCACCGTCGAGGCGGCCGACGCTGAACGACGAAGACCGGCGGGTGCTCACCGAAGCGGTGGTGCTGATGGAGGGCCCGCAGCTGACCGGCACCGATCACCAGTCCCTGGTCGCGGCGGTCCGGCGCGGCCGCGAGCGGCTGGCCGGCATTCGCTCGGACGGCGAACTCCAGGCCATCGCCAGTGCGCTCGATCTGCCACCCGCGCGGCGGACGTTGCTGCTCTGGGCCGCGGGCCAGTCCGCCGCCGCGGCGCGGCTGTCTCCCTACGAACTGCTGTTACTGGGATTGTCGGACGGTCCGCGACCGGCACGACTTGACGCCTGGGGCGCGGCTGGCGAGCCGCGGGTCGGCTGCTCCTGTCTGCAACTGCCGCTGAGGGGCAAGACCGACCTCCTCACCGGTCGCTGGCATACCGGCGTGATGGCGACGGGATTTCCGGATCTCAATCTGCGGCTTGCGGAGATGCTCGCCGAGCTCCGGATGCCGGCCGCGCTGCTGCCGGCAGTGCTGGCCTCGGCGACCTGGGACTTCGTTCTCAACGTCCGCTCGCGTGATTTCGACGATCGGCAGGGTTTGGTCGACTACGTCGACGCGCTCACCATCGACCGCGTCGAGCAGTACCTGGCGTTGTTGACCACCGATGGCCCGCTGGTGCCGATCGCCGACAGCAGCGCGCCGGCATCGCAACGGTCGCCTGGAGCACCACCCTCGTACCCGCCGCAACCGCAACGATGAGGAGCAACTCGAGCCGAGAGATGGCGTCTTCGATGATCCGGACACTGACCTCCGTTGGCACCGTCGTGGCGATCGCGATTCTGTCGGCGCCCGCCCTCGCGAAGCAGGGATCGACCCTTCGCATCACCGCTCCGGCAGCGGACATCCTGGTGAGCGGCAATACCCGCATCGACGTGGCGATCGATCCCGCGGCGGACGCGGCGAACGTTCGCTCCATGACCTTCTCCGTCAACGGCCGGGTCGCGTGCACGCTCGATCGGCCCCCCTTCACCTGCGCCTTCGAACCCGGCGACGTCGTGCGGGGCCATCACATCCGGGTGGTCGCCACGCTGAAGGACGGCCGGCGGCTGGTGGACAATCTCCGGACCCGGGACATCGGCTACGCGGAACGGATTCGCGCCTCGGCGGTCCTGGTGCCGCTGATCGTGACCGACGGCGGGACCTTCGTGAAGGGACTGAAACAGCAGGATTTCGAGCTGTTCGAAGACGGCGTGCGCCAGCCGATCGCGAGCCTGGTCAGCGATAACGTGCCGCTCGATCTGGTCCTGGCGATCGACGTCAGCGGCAGCATGGAGAAGGCGCTGGTCGACGTCAAACCGGCGGTGAAGCAACTGCTGTCGCGACTGCGGATGGGAGACGCGGCCACGCTGGTCGGTTTCAACGACACCATGTTCATCGCGGCCGAACGCGAAAAGGATCGCCGGACCCGCGAAGATGCGGTCGACCTGCTGACCTCGTGGGGCGGGACCGCGCTGTACGATGCCACGGTCCGCACGCTCGACCTGGTCAGCCGCGAGACCGGCCGCAAGGGTATCGTCATTTTTTCGGATGGCGACGACCGCAACAGCCTGACCCGGCGCGAAACCGCGATGGCGCGCGTGCAGGCCAGCGACGCGATGCTCTACACGATCGGCTTCGGCGGCGGCGCCACGATTCCCCAGCTTCGCGCCAGCCTGGAGAGCTACGCCCGGTCGACCGGCGGCAAGCCGTTCTTCCCGAAGGACACCAGCGAGCTGGACGCGGTGTTCGACGAAATCGTGTCGGAACTGGCCAACCAGTACGTGCTCTCGTACTCTCCTCTCAACGCGAAGCAAGACGGCAAGTGGCGGAACATCAAGGTCCGGGTGCGGAAAGGCAACTACGATATCCGCGCCCGTCAGGGATACCTCGCGGGCAGTCCACAGCAGGCGGGAAGGTAGCCATGAAGACGAATCGATCGAGAGCAACCGTGCGGATGACGGCCGGCGCGGCGCTGCTGGCACTCGGCGGGGCGACGTTGTGGGCGCAGCAATCGCCACAGCCGATCCCGGCGTTCAAAACCAGCGTCGAGCTGGTCACGGTCGACGTCGGCGTCGTCGATCGGCAGGGACAGCCGATGCGCGGCCTGGCGACCGGCGACTTCACCGTCACCGTGGCCGGACAGCCGCGGCGGGTCGTGAGCGCGGAGTACGTCGACACCGCCGCCGCACGCGTGAACACGGTGTCGGGCGAGCTGGCCTCGATCAGCACCAACGACGGTGCCGGCCTCGGCCGGCTCTTCGTATTCGTCGTCGATCAGGGAACGCTCGAGCCCGGCAACGTGCGGCATGTGGCCCGGGCGGCCTCGCGATTCTTCGAGAATCTGTCGTTCGTCGATCGATCGGCGCTGATGCTCCTGCCCGCCGGTCCCAACGTCAACTTCACCTGGGCCCACGACCGCGTGCGCGATGCGCTCGGCAAGGTGGTCGGACAGAGCCCCAACGACACGGCGTGGGAATTCGGCAGCCTGTCGGAGGCGCGGGACATCGCGAACCGCAGTCTGCTGGCGCTGCGCAACGTCGGCCAGCGCGAGTGCGGGCGTGCGATTGGCGATCCGTTCGGGGGCTCGTCCGGGGGTGCGCCGGTGTCCGCGGGTCCGAGCCAGGGCGCTCCGACGACCGGGGGGACCCAGGGTGGTGGTGGCACGCAGGGCGGCGGCACAGGCGGTGGCGGGGCGGGTGGATCGTCACAGGGCGGCGGCGGGGGTGGCGGAGGCGGCGGGGGTGGAACGACACCACGCTCCAGTGGCGGCGGCGGTGGGCTGGGGGGCGACAGCTGCACCCGTGATCTCCAGATGCGGGCGGAATGGGCCTGGCGCGGGGCTCAGATGACGTCGCAGACGAGCGTGAACTCGTTCCGGCAGCTGCTGTCCGTGCTGGAGCGGGTACGCGGCGACAAGACGATCATCCTGATCTCGGGCGGATGGCCGCTGGACGATCGCGAACAGCACACCTTGATGGCCACCGTGGCCGGCGAAGCCGCCGCGGCGCGCGCCACGCTCTACACGCTGTTCGTGCCGGGGTCGGCGGGCTCGGCCAGCCGGCGCATGATGAGCGCCACGCCGGCCAACGACAGCTATCTCCAGTCCTCCCCGCTCGACACGGTGGCGAGCATGACCGGCGGCAGCTCGTTTCGAGCCGAAGTCGGCGCCGATGCGGTGTTCACGCGGCTCAGCCGCGAGCTGTCCGGCTTCTACCGGATCGGCGTGGAGAAGGACGCGAGCGACGCCGACGGCAAGGGGCGGCGCATGAAGGTGCAGGTGGCGCGGCCCAGCGTCACGGTACGGGCGCGTGAAGTCTTCGACGTGCGGACCTACGACGATCGCGATTGGGCGGCGCGGTTGTCCTCGGCGCTCGAGGCGCCGATCCCGGCCACCGCGGTCGCGCTCCGCGTCACCAGCTACCTCACCGCCGATCCCGAGGATGCGTCGCGTGTGAGGATCGTGCTGTCGGGCGAAGCCTCGAGGCTCGACCCGGGTGAGGCGACGGTGCAGCTGCTGGTCCGCAATCTCGACGGCACCAAGCTGCTCGCCGGCGAGCAGCCGATCGGCGAGCCGCGCGGCGACGGCCTGGCCTTTACGGCCAACGTGCCGGTGGCGCCGGGCGGCTACGTCCTCCGCGTCGCGGTCATCGATGGGGCCGGCCGCGTCGGATCGGTCGACCACCGGATCGACGCCCACCGGGCGGCGCTCGGCCCGCTGACGGCGAGCGCTCCGCTGCTGTTGCGGGTGCCCGCGCCGGGTCGCGGCGAGCCGCGGCTCGCGGTCGACACGGTGCGGCAGGACGAGCGGCTGGCCGTGCAGATCGATCTCGACGGCGATCGCGCGCAGCTGCAGAACACCGAAGTGGAGTTCGAAATCGCCACCACCGCCGATGGCCCGTCGCTCGTCCAGACCTCGGCGACCCTCGCCAACAACCGGAGCGGATCGATGCTGGCGCAGGGCGTCTCCGACATGCGCGTGCTGCCGCCCGGGTCGTACTTCGCCCGCGCGAAGGTGAAGTCGGGCACCGCGGTCATCGGTGAGGTCCGCCGCCCGTTCACGTTGACGGCGGCGGCGCTGCCGCCGGACACGGTGGTCGCCGGCGGGTCGATCGCCGGCTCGCTGGCGCCGCGGGCCACCGTGGCGCGGGCGGTCGCGAGAGTGCCGCCGTTTGCCGTCGATCACGTCACGTCGCCGCAGGTGCTCGGCGCATTCCTCGATCGCGTGTCGGCGCGCCCGGATGCGGCGTCGCCGATGATCCGCGATCTCGTGCGTGATGCCCGCGCGAACATCGGCCAGCTTTATGTGTCGGACGTGCTGGCCGCGCAGTCGCCGGTCGCCGCGTTCTTGAAAGGAGTCTCGCTGCTCTCGCAGAACAAGCTGGAGCTCGCCGCCAACTCGTTCCGCAGCGCGATGCGCGCGTCGGCGGACTTCTACCCGGCGATGATCTATCTCGGCGCCTGCTATGCCGCCGGCGGCAACGACAAGGAGGCCACCGGCGCCTGGCGCACGGCGCTGATCAAGGAAGGGGACGCGCTCCCCCTCCACACGCTGCTCGCCGATGCGCTGCTGCGGCAGGACAACGGCGAGCTCGCGCTCGAGACCCTCGACAAGGCACGCTCGCGCTGGCCCGACGATGACGGGATCAAGCGCCGGTTCGTGCTGGCGGCGTTGATGGCGGGGGAATATGCCGACGGCCTGCAGACACTCGACGAGCTCGTGGATCGCAAGATGGACGACGAGCCGTCACTGGCCACCGGCCTGCTGGTCCTGTACGAAGCCTTCCACAACGGGAAGCCGATCGTCGGCGTCGAGCAGGATCGGGCGCGCATGGTGAAGCTCGCCGACGCCTATCGCGTGCGCGGGGGTCCCTCCCTGGCGCTGATCGATACCTGGCTCGCCGCTGCGAAGAAGTAGGCTCGCGAGGAATGCCAAAATTGCCAGGAATGCCAAAATTGCCAAAATTTGACAATCACCCAGGCGCACATCAGCGCGGCGGAGAGGCCAGGGTCTTTCAATCTTGGCATTTTAGGCATTCTTGGCATTGCCAAGCGGCGCATTAGCGCCGCTCCAGTATCTGCCCGTCCTTCAGCAGCCGATCGCGCAGCCGCGCGTACGGCAGGTCCTGCACGGCGACGCCGGCATCGAGGGCCAGCGCCGCGGCGGTGGCCGCCGTCTGGCCGAGCACCATGAACACCGGCTCCATCCGGATCGACCCGAAAGCGATGTGCGAGCTCGACACGCACACCGGGACCAGCAGGTTGTCCGCCTGGCCGCGCCGGGGCACCAGCGCGCCGTAGGCAATCGAGTACGGGCCGTTGGTCGAGACGCCGATGTCCCCTTCGTTCTGCACTCCACCGTCGGGGGTGACATACCGCTGCACGTTGTGCGAGTCGATGGTGTAGGACCCCATGCCGACCGGATCGGGCGTCGGCCGGGTCTTGAGCAGCTCGTGCTCGGTCATCACGAACAGGCCCAGCATGCGCCTGGCCTCGCGCACGTAGATCTGGTGCGGCCAGCCGCCGTTGTCGGTGAACTCGTCCTTCGCCAATCCCCACTTGCGCATCTCGTCGCGCACCTCGGCGGGGACCCGCGGATCGTTCGCGATGAAATAGAGCCAGCCCTTCTGATAGCGCTCGTGCTCTTGCAGGATCTCGCGGCGCCGCGCGTAGGAGGCATCGGGATAGTCGTAGTTCATCCCGATGTTGTCGGTGCTGAAGGGGCCGTGATTGTTGGTGTCGGTCTTGCGGTTCGGAATCGCGTCGAACTTCTGGAAGGTCTCCCGCCAGCCGGCCTCGAAGATCCGCAGCAACAGCTCGTACTGGCGAGGGTCGTAGCCTTCCGGCTTCGGAAAGGGAATGCGGTTGCCGGGATGGTCGGTCAGACACATCCGGTAGCAGTAGGCCTGGATCCGCTGATCGGCCTGGCCATACTCGCCAGGCGGCGCCGCGCTGATGCGCGGCAGCAGCCCGCTCGCCGGGTTGCCCGGGACCACGTAGGGGCTGATCGGCGTCTTGAAGACGCCGAAGTGATGGCGATGATGGAGCACACCGGTCTGCACGCCGTTCCACTTCTCGCCGTAGGCCGATTGCGCCTCGCGTCCGACCCGATACTCGACGCCGGCGGCGGCCATCAGATCACCCTCGTAGGTCGCGTCGATGAACATCCGGCCCGCATAGGTGCGTCCGGCGAGTGTGGTGATCGCGGTGATGCGTCCATCGCGCCTGGCGACACCGCTGGCGCGGTTGAGCCACTCGCCGCGGTGCACGGGAATCCGATGCTCCTTCACCAGATCTTCGAACACCCGCTCGGCCACCCGCGGCTCGAAGATCCACATCGTGCGGTGCTCGCCGTCCATCGCGGGCGTGCCCTGTCCCTTGTTGCCGTACTCCTCGCGCTTCTGCCAGGTCCAGGCTCCCGGCGCGTCGTAGTGCGCCCACACGCGCCGGTAGAACTCCCGCGAGAGCCCGCCGATCACCGACTTGTCGCCGGTGTCGGTGAACCCGAGTCCGCCGCTGGAGAGCCCGCCGAGATGAGTCTCGGGCGCCACCACCACGACCGACTTCCCCATCTTCCGGGCCTGCACCGCCGCGATGATTCCCGCCGAAGTGCCGCCGTACACGACCAAGTCGTAACTCACTGACGGCTGCGCGCCGAAGCTCGCGGCGACAGCCATCGCCAGAACGACTGACTTATTCAGATGCATAGTGCTCCATCGCCATCCGCAGTCCGCTGTCCGCGGGTTCGCGGTTCGCGGGTTCGCGGGTTCGCCGTACAGAGTCCCCTTCTGACCAGAGGCAATCTGCTGCTTGGATCCGCGTCAGACCTCCCGATGACACCCCGAGCAGCTTCGAGTCTCCCCGAACTGCGAACCCGCGACCCCCCGAACCGCGAACCCGCGGCGGGCGGACCGCGGACCGCGGTCCGCGGTCCAGGACATTATCAGCAACAATGTGCTAATGTCCGGGCCCATGACTACACCGATTTCCCGTCGCGACTTCCTCGCGGCCGCTGCCGCGGCGCCGTTCGCCGCCTCCGCCGTGCTCGCTCAGTCGAAGAAGATCCCCGTCGGGATCGAGCTGTATTCGGTGCGGGGCGAGTTGGTGAAAGACCTGCCTGGAACGGTCCGCGCCGTCGCCAAAATCGGGTACAGGTGGTCGAGTTCTACTCGCCGTATCTGAACTGGACCACCGAACAGGCGAAAGACGTCGCGAAGCTCCTCGACGAGCTCAACATCAAGTGCCTGTCGACCCACAACGGCCCTCAGGCGATCGCCGCCGACAACGTCGCCAAGACCGTCGAGCTCAATCAGATCATCGGCAGCAAGTACGTCATCGTCGCCAGCGCCGGCAAGGTGCAGGGCCCCGACGGCTGGAAGGCCTTCGCCGACTCGCTGAGCGCGGGCGCCGAGCGGCTTCGCGCGCACAAGATGGCGACCGGCTTCCACAATCACCAGGTCGAATGGAAGCCGTTCGAGAATGGGGAGCGGCCGATGGATGTGCTCGCCAAGAACACCCCGAAGGACGTCGTCCTTCAGCTCGACGCCGGCACGGCGGTCGAAATGGGCGTCGACACGACCGCCTGGATCAAAGCCAACCCGGGCCGGATCAAGAGCG
Organism: uncultured Acidobacteriota bacterium; assembly: GCA_963717745.1. GTDB lineage: Bacteria > Acidobacteriota > Vicinamibacteria > Vicinamibacterales > 2-12-FULL-66-21 > JACCXG01. Next base: position 42,363 of record CAVQXJ010000023.1, on the reverse strand, counting down.
TCCACCTGAAGGATTGGGGAAAGGGCGAGAAACGCGGCTACACCGTGGCGTTCGGCGAGGGGGACGTGCAGTGGAAGCCGCTGTTCCAAGCCGCCGAATCGACCGGTGGGGTCGAGTACCTACCTGATCGAACAGGAGCACGCCGGGCCCGACGGCGAGATCGCGATGGCCCAGCGCTGCATGAACAACTATCGGAAGCTGCAGTCTGCGTAAAGGCGGTTGTCAGTTCTCAGTTCGCCAGTTCGCCAGTTGCCAGTAAAGCTCACGGAGGCATCTCCGTTCTCGACTGGTAACTGGTAACTGGCTGACTGCGAAACCGGCGACTACTTCTTCGCGAACACCGACGTCTTGCCGGTCGCGTCGAACGCGACGATATCGTAAGGTTCGGGGTTGTTCGACTCCATGCCGGGCGATCCCGCCGGCATCCCCGGCACCGCAATCCCGTCCACCCGCGGCTTCTCTTTCAGCAGCTTCCTGATCACGTCGGCCGGCACGTGGCCTTCCACGAGGTAGCCCTCGAGCGTGGCGGTGTGGCAGGAGCGCAGGGTCGTCGGGATGCGCTTGCGCATCGGGGTCTCGTCCATCGTCTGCACCGTATTCACCGTGGGCGCGAAGCCGGCGGCCTTGAGGTGGTCGACCCATTTGCCGCAGCAGCCGCAGGTGGCGGTCTTGTAGACCACGATCGGCTGAGCGGCCGGCGCGGGCTTCTGTGCCGCGGTCTGCGCCGCGACCACGGGTACGGCGAGGGCCACGGCGAGCGCGGCGTATTTGAGCATTCGCATGCGCTCAGAATATCACCGTGAGTGCTCCCTTTTCCCTTCTCCCTTGACACGCGAGGTTTTTCATCAGCCTGCTACACTCCCGGTCTATGCGCACCGCTGCGATCGCTCTCACGGCTTCCGTGTTCCTGGCGGCGTCGCCGCTGGCACGGCAGACCCCCTTCCGCACCCTCGACGACACGTTCACGCCGCCGCGGTTCACCGATGCAGCCCAGTGGAAGAAGCGTGCGGATTACCTGCGCGCACACATCCTCGCCTCGGCGGGTCTCCTGCCGATGCCGGAGCGCGCGCCGCTGGCGGCTCAGATCTTCGGCGAGGTGGTGCAGCGCGACTACCGCGTGTCGAAGGTCTACTTCCAGAGCCTGCCGGGATTCCTGGTCACCGGCAACCTCTATCGGCCGCTCGGCCCCGGTCCGTTTCCGGCGGTGCTCGCCCCGCACGGCCACTGGGCCTACGGACGGCTCGAGAACACGTCGCTCAACTCGGTCCCCGGGCGTGCGATCAACCTGGCGCGCCAGGGCTTCGTGGTCTTCACCTACGACATGATCGGCTACGACGACAGCCGGCAGCTGCCCCACACCTTCGGCGGCAAGCGCGAGTCGCTGTGGGGCATGAGCCTGGCCGGCCTGCAGCTGTGGAACTCGATTCGGAGCCTCGACTTCCTGCAGTCGCTGCCCGACGTGCAGGGTGACGCGCTCGCGGTGACCGGCGAGTCGGGCGGGGGGACGCAGACGTTCCTGCTGGCGGCGGTCGACGATCGCGTCAAGGTCGCGGTCCCGGTCAACATGGTGTCGCTCCACATGCAGGGGGGCTGCCTGTGCGAGAACGCGCCGACGCTGCGGCTCGACACCAACAACGTCGAAATCGCGGCGACCATTGCCCCCCGTCCGCTGCTGATGATCTCGGCGACCGGCGACTGGACCAAGAACACGCTCGAAGCGGAGTATCCGGCGGTCCGTGCGCTCTACTCGCTGCTCGACGCGCCGGACCGCGTCCAAGCCGTCCGCGTCAAGGCCGAGCACAACTACAACAAGGAATCGCGCGAGGCGATGTACGCGTGGCTGGCGCGCTGGATGAAGGGGGCCGCGCCCGACGTGCAGGTGCCGGAGCGCGGTTTCACGGCGGACTCGCCGGCCGACCTGCTCGTGTTCCACCAGCGGGCGCTCCCGCCCGAGGCGCTGACCGCCAGCCAGTTGACCGATGGCTGGATCGCCGCGGCGCGGCGGCAGTTGACCGGCACCGACCTCGAGGTCCGCGCCCGGGCACTCCGGCACTCGCTCGGCTTCGGCGATGCGGATCGAACCGCGCCACCGAAAGCCGGCGTGGTCCGCACGGTCTTGACCGCCGGCGTCGACGCCGACCTCGAACGCCAGCTGCGCGCCGCCCGCTTCACCGTCCAGCCGATCGCCTTCACGCCGTTCGACGCGGCCGCCGCAGCGAAGGTGCGTCACTTCGACACCTATAACCGCACCGCCGCCGCCCAGCGCGTCGCCGATATCGTCTCGGCGGTCCGCGCGCATCCCTCGGCCGCCATCGTCGCCTCGGGCGACGCGGCACTCGCGGCGCTGCTGGCATCCTCCATCGCCACGCCAGCGCTGGCGATCCTCGACGTCGGCGACTTCGACACTCGGAGACGACGGGGCGTACGTGGACAGACTGTTCGTGCCCGGGCTGCGGCGGGCCGGGGACCTGGAGACCGCGGCGCGGGTGGCGGGGGATGCGGTGGTCGTGCATGGGGCCGGGGCCAGGTTTGTCTTGTCGGGAGCGGATGTCGCCCGAGATCGGCTGGATGCCGCAGGGATCGTGCGGCGGCTCAAGAGCCGACGGTAGGGGCGGGTCCCCGCGGGGTGACAAGCGTCCCTGTCAAGGGAGAAGGGAGAAGGCACAAGGGAGAAGCTGTGTTGTCTGGCGTAATCCGTGAGTTCTCCCTTCTCCCTTATCCCTTCTCCCTTGACACGCGTGCTCTCCATCACCCCGCTTACCCCAGTACCGGTATCGTTACAAACCAGTGTCCAAACAGGAATTCCAGCCTTCGGTGGCCGGCGATGCCGTGCGCGCGGCGTTGGCGGCGGCGGATCGGCGGCGGCGGGCGCGGGAGGCCAGCCGGCTGTTGTGGCGGGCCGCGCCGGTGATTGCGGCGGCGGGGCTCGCGGTCGCGGTGCTGCGGCGGTGGACGCTGTGGAGCGCCTGGACGCCGGCGATCGTGCTGATCGTGGGAGCGGCGGCGCTGCTCGGATACATCCTGATCGCGACGCGCGCGAAGACGCTGTCGGATCCGGCGGCGGCGGCGATCGATCGCGATGCGGCGCTTGGCGGCGAGCTGCGCAGCGCGAGCTGGTTTGCCGCTCGCGACGCGCGCGACCTCTGGGCGGATCATCACCTCGAGCTCGCCGCGGCGCGCCTGGCTGGCTTCGACTGGACGGGGCTGTATCCACGCGTTCGCGCGCCGCGGGCGCGGCTCGCCTCGGTCGTGATGATCGCGGGGGCGCTCGCGCTGACCTTCGGACTTCCCCAGCGCGCGTCCGCCAAGCGGACGAACGCGGCGTCACCGGAGGCCGCTCGGGCGGCCGCGGCCGCCGGCGACCCTCGCGCCGCAGCCCTCCTGTTGCCGCCCGAGCTGATGAAACAGCTCGAAGCGTTGCTGGCCGCGGCCGAGCGGGGTGACACCGAAGCCGCGGCGCGGCTCGCCACCAACGAGGAACTGCGCGAGCTGTTGAACAAGCTCGCCGCCGACCCCGACCTGCTCGCGAAGCTCGCGAAGGCGCTCGCCGCGACCGATCCGCAGAAAGCACCCACCGCCAAGGAACTGAAGGCGCTGGCCGAGCGCGCGCGCCGCGCGGCAGAGACCTCGGCGATGTCCCAGGACATGCGGGAGGCGATGGAGAAGATGGCCGAAGAGGCGGAAGCCGCCGGCGCGGAGGTGGCGGAGAACACCGAAGACGGGGAGCCGATGACTTCCGATGGCCCGGAGAAGGGGGAGTCGGGACAGAGCAACGCCGCGAGCAGCATGCAGGAGCTCTCGGTCCAGCTCTCGCGACAGGCCGATGCCGGCGGCGGCGCCGGCCTGATGATGATGTCGAGTCCAAACGACCAAGGCGGCGGTCCTCCCGGATCGGGCGTCGGCGGCGCCGGCGGCCAGGAACAGGCGGCCGCCGCTGCCGCGGCCCTCGCCGCCGCGTTCAAGCAGGAAGTGGTCGAAGCCAGCCAGGACAATCCCGGCGACAACGTCGACACCGAGATCCGGCGCAAGACCGAACAGGGCAGCTCCAAGGTGGGCTTCACCCAGGGCGCCGCCGGCCAGTTCGACAAGAGCCGGGCCGCCGCGCCGCCACCGGTACCCGAAGCGCGCCGCAGCGGCGTACAGAGCTATTTCGTCCGGAAGCCCCAGTAGCCGCGTTTCCACTCCCCGCTCCGACTCTCGAGACACCCGGTATGACACGATGACAACCACAGCGGTCGCGCAATCCATCGATCAGTTCCGCGAGCGTTTCAGCCGCATCACCCAGGAAGTCGCCCGCCGCATCGTCGGTCACGAGAACATCGTGGATGGCACGGTCACGGCGCTCCTCGCCGGCGGACACGTGCTGCTCGAGGGCATCCCCGGCGTGGGCAAGACCAGCCTGGTGCACACCCTCGCTGACGTGCTGCACTTGAAGTTCGCGCGCATCCAGTTCACCCCCGACCTGATGCCCGCCGACATCGTCGGCACCAACATCGTGCAGGAACATTCGCACGGCGGCACCTTCTTCGAGTTCCAGGCCGGCCCGATCTTCGCGAACGTGGTGCTCGCCGACGAGATCAACCGCGCGACGCCGAAGACGCAGTCGGCGCTGCTCGAAGCGATGCAGGACGTCAGCGTGTCGGTCGGCAAGACCACCTACAAGCTCGAACAGCCGTTCCTGGTGCTCGCGACCCAGAACCCGCTCGAGATGGAAGGCACGTATCCGCTGCCGGAAGCCCAGCTCGATCGCTTCTTCTTCAAGCTGAAGGTGATGTATCCGTCCGAAGAGGCGATGCACAGCATCCTCGATCGGACCACGCAGGACGCCAACCTCGCGGTCGAGCGCGTCGTCGACGGGCCGGAGATTCTCCAGATGCGCCACGTGGCGCGTGCGGTGCCGATCGCGCGGCCGGTGCAGAGTTACGCGATCCGGCTGACGCTGGCGTCGCACCCCGACTCGCCGTATGCGACCCCGCTCGTGAAGCGCTACGTCCGGTACGGCGCCAGCCCGCGCGCCGCGCAGGCGCTGGTGCTGGCCGGAAAGATCCATGCGCTCGTCCATGGCCAGACCTTCGTCTCGGTCGACGACATCCGCAGCGCGGCGCTGCCGGCGCTCCGCCACCGCATCCTGCTCAACTTCGAAGGAGAAGCAGACGAAGTCAGTACCGACACCATCGTCGAAGAAATGCTCACGCTGGTGTCGACTGGGTAGTCAAATCCCAAGCTCCAAGCTCCAAATCCCAACCACTCCCAAATCCCAACTCCCAAATCGGACGCAGAAGGCGTATCGAGGTGGGATTGGGAGTTGGGAGTTGGGAGTTGACTTTGGGATTTGGCAGTTGGGAGTGGTTGGGATTTGGGATTTGGAGCTTGGGATTTGACGATGCTTCGTTTCGACGACCAGTTCCTGAAGAAGCTCGAGTATCTGCACGTGGTGTCGAAGCGGGCGTTCGCGGGACACAACCGCGCGGACCGGCTCACGGCGCATCGCGGACGCGGGCTGGAGTTCGCCGATCACCGGCCCTACACCGCCGGCGACGACTTCCGCCACATCGACTGGAAGGCGTACAAGCGGCTCGGCCGCCTGCTGCTGCGGCTGTTCGACGAGGAGCGCGACCTTCCGATCTACCTGATGCTCGACGCCAGCCGCTCGATGGCCGAGCCGGCGAAGTTCGACATGGCGCGCCGGATCGTGGCGGCGCTCTGCTACATCGGACTCGTGCATCTCGACAAGCTGACCATCCTGCCGTTCGGACGCGGGCTCGGCCAGGAGTCGACGCCGGGCCGCGGCAAGGGGCGCATCTTCCGGGTGTTCGAATACCTCGAACGGCTCGAGGCCGCGGGACCGACCGATCTGCGCACCTCGTTCAAGGAGTTCGCGGCGCGGCCGCGTCAGCTCGGGCTGACCGTGATCATTTCCGACTTCCTCGATCCCGGCGGCTTCGACGCCGGGATCAAGATCCTCCGGACGCTGGGGCACGACGTGTTCGTGGTCCACGTCACCTCGGAGCAGGATCGCCACCCCGGCGCCTTCGGCGAGGTGCGGTTCGTCGACGCGGAAACCGGGGAGCTCCGCGAGATCGAGGTCACCCCGCGGCTCGCGTCCGCATACATCAAGGCCTGGGACGCGCACGCCGAGGAGCTCGAGCGCTTCTGCGGACGCTACGACGTGGGGTACGTCCGGGCCGACGCCGCGGAGCCGTTCGAGGACGTCGTCCTCAAGGCGTTCCGCCAGGGACGATTCGTCGCGTGACCTTCGGGGCGATGGCCGCGTGGCAGGCATGGCTGCTCCTGGCGGGAGTGGCGGCGCTGGCGGCCGCGCTGTTCCGGATCAAGCTCAGACCGCCGCGGCTGCTCATCCCGTCCCTCGTGCTCTGGAGCCGGGTCCTGGACGATGTGCGCCAGCAGACGCTGTGGGAGCGGATTCGACGCGCGGTCTCGCTGATCCTCACGGTGATCGTGGCCCTCGCGCTGGGGCTGGCGGTGGTGCGGCCCGGACAGGCCGCCGACGGCGGGAGCCGTTCGGCGGGACGGCTGCTGGTCGTGCTCGATGCCTCGTGGTCGATGGATGCCAAGACCCGCGGGAGCGAGACACGATGGGAGCGCGCGATCGGCGAAGCGCGCCGGTTGTTCACCGCCTCGTCTGGGGCGGAGATGGCGCTGGCGACCACCGCTGACGGCCTGGTCGAAGGCCCGACCACCGATCTCACGCTGATCGAGAGCGCGCTCGAGCGAAGCCGCCCGGGCGCTGGCGATGCGACGGCGTGGCCGCGGCTCGCCGGAGCGACCGCGGTCCACTTCATCACCGACGGCGCGACCGCGCGGCCGCTCGATTCGGATGTGTTCGTGCACTCGGTGTTCGAGCCGGCGGCCAACGTCGGCATCACCGCGCTCGAAGTGCGGCCGTCGCTGTCACCGGGCAACGCCGGCGACGCCTACCTCGAGATTGGAAATTTCTCACCGTCCGCCCAGAAGGTGCGGGTCCGCATCACCAGGGGGCAGACCGAGGTGCTGAACCGCGAGCTCGATGCCGCGGCGTCGGAACTGCTTCGTCAGGTGCTGCCGATTCCCCGCGGCGGAGACCCTTCGCTGACGGTCCGGGTCGAGGCGTCGGAGAACGCGCTGGCGATCGACGACCAGGCATTTGCCTGGGTGGCGCACGCCCGGCCGCTGGCGGTGACGGTGATCGGCACGCAGACCCAGTGGCTTCGGGCGGCGTTCGAGCGCGACCCCGGCATCCGCGCCACCTTCGTCGATCCGGCGAGCTACGTCGCGGCGCTGCCCCGCGCTGGCGCAAGGCCCGACGTGTTGATCTTCGATCGCTGGGCGCCACAAGAGGCGCCGGCAACTCCGGCGCTGTTCTTCGCGCCTCCCTCCGATACGCCGTGGTTGTCGGCAAGGGCTGGCACCGGCGCACCGCCTTCGACTGACGAGCGGGCCCCACGCTGGGAGACGCCCGGTTCCCATCCAGTCGTGCAAGGGGTCGACCCTTTCACCTTGACGGTCGCCCGGGCGCGGTCCTACTCGGCACCTGCGCTGATTCCCGTCGCGCAGTCCGCGCATGGCACACCGCTCGTCTACGTCAACGAAGCACCAGACGCGCGGATCGTGGTGGTGACGTTCAGCATCAACGAGTCCAACCTGACCGCGGCTCCCGGATTTCCCGTGCTGCTCGGGAACGCCGTCGACTGGCTCGCGCGACCGGTGCTGTTCGCAGCGCAGCCTGGACAGGCCGGCATGGTTCAGCAGGTGCGCCATCCGGGTCTGGTGGCGTTCACGGGAGTGGTCACCAAGCTGACCGGACCGGCCAATGGGACAGTGCCGCTCACGCGCATCAGCCAGACCTCGTTCGCGCGACTGCGGGCGCCGGGGATCTACAGCGCGGAAGGCGGCGGCGCTCGCAGCACGTTTGCCGTGAATCTCGCCGATCCGCAGCTCTCCAACCTGACCCGCACGACACCGGTCGCGCCGGGGCGGCTGGTCACGGTCGCCGCCGGCGGCTCGGGGTCGCCGTGGTGGGTGTACTGCGCGATCGCCGCCTTTGTGCTCGCGCTGGCGGAATGGTGGACCTGGCAGCGGCGCATCACGGTCTGACCATGGCTGACCCTTCATCGATCAATCAGCTGCCGGTGGCACGGAGGGCGTCGTGTCGCTGACCTGGGGCGCGCCGGCGGCGCTCTGGCTGCTGGCCGGCCTGCCGCTCATCTGGCTCGCCGATCTCGTATCGCGGACCAACTTCAATCCTCGGCAGCGGCTGCTGCAGAAGGCCGTGCGCTCGCTGCTGCTCGCCTCGGTCGCGCTCGGGTTGGCCCGGCCGGTGATTTCCAGCGCCTCGTCGCACCAGTCGATCGTCTATGCGGTCGACGTCTCCGACAGCGTTGCGACTCCCGCCCTCGAGCAGGCGGCGGCGAAGATCGACGAGCTGAACCGCGCGCTGGTGCCATCGCACTCGCGGATCGTCGTCTTCGGACGCGATGCAGTCACGATCGCGACCGCCGACGCGCTGCGGCAGATGGCGAAGACCCGTGCCGCGCAGCCGGCGCCGCAAGGCGGCCCCGATGGCGGCGCGACCGACCTGGAAGCCGCGCTGTACGCGGCCCGCGGCGAGCTGGCGCCCGAACACGTGCCGCGGCTGGTGCTGTTCAGCGACGGCCGTCCCACCGCCGGCGACACCGGCTCGGCGGTGACGCACCTGGCGGCGGAGCGGATTCCGGTCTCGGTGGAGCCGCTGGCCCCGCGCTCGATCGGCGATGCCTGGATCGACGCGGTCGAGATTGCGTCGCCGGTCACCTCCGGTGCGGTCGCCACCGCGACCATCACCGTCGGCAGCCAGCGCAGCGATCGCGGAGAGGTCGAGCTGCGGCTGAAGTCGTCGGCCCCGCAGTCGCCCAAACCCGGGGAGCCGCCGTCTGGCGACCGCGTGCTCGCCCGCAAGCCCGTGGTGTTCGGCAAGGGCCTCACCGGTGTCGCGATGGAATTCGAGGTCGACGCGCCCGGGGCCTACGTGCTCGAAGCGACGCTGGTTTCGCCCGGCGACCCGCTGGCCACGAACAACGTGCTCATGAAAGAGACCTGGGCCGACCCGCGTTCGCGCGTCCTCTACGTCGAAGGCGCGCCTTCGAGTGCGCGGTATCTCGCGGGCGCGCTCGACGGCGCCGGGTTCGACGTCACCATCCGGCCGGCGTCGGGCGTGCCGGCCTCGATCGCCGACCTCGAGCCGTTCGACGTCGTGGTCCTCAGCGACATTCCGCGCAAAGCGATCTCCGACGCCTCGATGACCACGCTCTCGAACTGGGTCGAGAAGACCGGCGGCGGCCTGCTGGTCGCCGGCGGCGAATCGGTGTTCGGCGACAACGGCTATCGGAAGACCGCGCTCGAGCGGCTCACTCCGGTCACGTTCGAGCGCAAGGACGAGCCTGAAGTCGCGCTGGTGATCGTGCTCGATCGATCGTGGAGCATGGCCGGCAGTTCCATGGAGCTGACCAAGGTGGCCGCCCAGGCAGCCGTGGACGTCCTCGCCGACGAGCAGTCGATCGGCATCCTGACCTTCAACGACAAGTTCGACTGGGACGTCACGCTGCGGAACGTCGGCCGCAACCGCGACATGATTCGCAAGAAGATCGCGGCGATCGGACCGGGCGGGCACACGCTGATCTTCCCCGCCGTCGAGCAGGCCTACTTCGCGCTGCGGAACGCAAAGGCGCGCGCCCGCCATGTCATCCTGCTGTCCGACGGCCGATCGTATCCGGGCGACTACGAAGGGCTCGTCAAGAAGATGACCGAGGCCCGCATCACCGTCTCCACGGTCGCGGTCGGGCCCTCGGCCGATCCCGAACTGCTCAAGAACCTCGCGACCTGGGGCAAAGGACGCGCGTATGCGGTCGCCGACGCCGCGGCGGTGCCGGAGATCTTCGTCAAGGAAGCCAAGAATGCCGCAACGCCGGGCTTCGACGAGAAGGCGATCACGCCGGTGCTCAAGAGTCAGAGCTTCCTCTCGAGCGTGAATCTGACCCGCATGCCCAAGCTCAAAGGGCGCACCGCGACCGTGCTCAAAGACGGTGCGCTCGAGCTGGTCGCGACCGACGAGGAGGATCCGCTGCTTGCGTTCTGGCCCATCGGCCTGGGGCGCACGGCGGTCTTCGCTTCGGACGTCAAGGACCGCTGGGCCGCCGACTGGGTGCGGTGGCGTGGATACGGCCCATTCTTCGCATCGCTGATCCGCGCCTTGCAGCGCCAGCGCTCGCCGGCGCTCGCGCTCGACGTGGTGCCCGGCCCGGTGCGCGGCGGCAGTCGGGCCATCGCGGTGGCCGTCGAAGCGCGCGACGCGGCCGGTGAGTACAAGAATCTGCAGAGCCCGGTCCTGCAGCTCCGTCAGGCCGGCGGCGCTCCCGCCGCCCGCGTCGTCACCCGCCAGGTCGCACCGGGCCGCTATGAGGCGGTCGTGATGGCCGACGCCCGGCAGCTGTTGGACATCAGCGTCGAGGGTGCGGACAGCCGGCCGGCCACCGCGGGTGCGACCGCCGCCACGATCGTTCCCGATGCCGCCGCCGAGTACCGCTTCCGTCAGCCAGACGAGGCGCTGCTGCGATCGATCGCATCGGCTACCGGGGGTGCGTGGCGTCCGACGCCGGCGGCGCTGGCCAACTCCGCGGGTGACAGCCGGACCGCCCGCCGCCCGATGTGGCCGCCCCTGGTCGCCCTCGCCCTGGCCCTGTGGTTCGTGGATTTGCTGTTACGCCGCGTCCGCCTGTTCGAACCGCGGGTGTGATCGGGGCTAGCCCCTCGGATCGTTCCACGTGCTCGACCTTCTTGTCACCCTCCCCGAGGACGATGCGGACTGAGGTTGAATCCAGCTGTTCGAGCAGCTCGCGATCGTACCAGGCGCCGGCCTCCGGATCGACCAGCGTGGTCAGACGGTATTCGCCCGGCGGCACGTTCCGGAAGGTGTAGTGCCCGTCATCGCCGGCGCGAGCGATCCGAATCCGGCGCGATTGCGGCGTCCAGAACCGCTGATCGGTCGTATACAGCAGGAGCGTCTGCTCGGTGGCCGGCTGCCCTTTCGCGTCGGCAACCGTGCCGGAGAGCTCGGTGACACGATCGCCGAACGTCACCACGACGCCCGACACGTCGCGCCCTGCCTTTACCTCCAGCGGAAAGTCGAGCACATCCTGCTCACCGGCGGTAGCCGAGTCGAGCACCCATCCCTGGCCGCTGATAATCGCTGAGAACCGGTACTTGCCCGGCATCACGTCTGAAATCGTGAACTTCCCGCTTGCGTCGACCTTGCCCTGAGGGGGTGGTCCCATGAACATGAAGTTGTTCTGATCGGGCGTGAACGGATATAGCGAGACTTGCGCAACGCCGCTCAAATCGGCGGGCGGCGTCAGCGTCGTGGGTTGAACCGCCACCTGCCCGGAAACAGTGATGCCCCGCTGCAGCTCGATGACGACGTCCGACACGTCCTGGCCGGCGACGACGACTTCCGCCGACCCCGACAAGGGCGGATCCTCCGGCGGCCGCGCGCCAGCTCCCCCCGGCGGGGGAAACGGCCCCATCTGCATGGACCGGGTGGTGATCGTGTACCGCCCCGGCGGCACGTTCTGGAAGACGAAGTGGCCGTCCGGCGTCACGTTCCCTCCCTGACGTTCGACGTCGGACAGCGTGTCGTCGGCATTCACCAGCATGGCCTGGAGGTTGCGCGGCTGCTTCCCGCCGGGCGCGACGATGGTGCCAGCTACACGTGCGACCGCGGTCAGTGCCAGCTGGATGTCGATGCCGGTCCGCTCTTCCCCTGCCGCCACCACCAACGTCGTCGACGGTGACGGAGACGACGCCGGAAAACACGAGGGTGCATACCCCATCGCCGGCTCGGTCTGTTCGACGCGCTGGGCCTGGACCCGCGCGAGCCGCTCGAGCATCTGCTTCCGGGCCACCGGCGAAGGGGCGCTCTCGAGGCTCCGCCGGAGCATGTCCACTTCCATCTGGACGCGCTGCGCATCGTTGACCGGTCCGCGGTTCTGCACGACCGCGCAGATGCCGTACTCCCCCGGCTGCAGCGAGTGCAGCCGATAGATGCCGCGATCGTCGGTCGAGCCGCCCCCCATCTGCTGTCCCCGCCGCCGTCCGCTCATCATCGTGAAACGCATGGCGCGGATCTGGGCCCCGATCGACGGCTCGCCGCGTTCGTCCAGGACCATGCCGGTGATCACGGCGCCGCGCGGCAGCAGGATTTCAATCTGCCGGCGCTCGCCGTCGGTCAGCGGGATCTGGGTGCCGGGACTGTTGACCCGGCGCTGCCCATACGAAATCTGCACATAACCGGGCTTCGAGACCATCACGTTGTAGCGGCCGGTGCGCAGCCGCTCGAAGACGAAGCGGCCGTCGTTGTCGGTCATGATCATCCGCGACTCGCCCTCTCCGCCGTTCAACATCACGCGTGCACCCACCGCGGGCTGCCCCGACGCGATCGTCACCCGGCCGGCGAGTGCGCCCTTCCCGACGGCCGTCGCCGAAGACGCGGGACGTCCTCCGGGATCTCTGACCGGACCGGGTGAGGTGGGAGGCCGCGGCGCCTGCTGCGCGGGCACCGCGACTGGCAGCTGAGCTTCCGCGGCGAGCGGCGCGCCGGCCGCGGCCAGCATCGCGAGGGTCAGCAGCCGAGCGAATGAACGAGTGCGCATGAAACTTCCTTTTAGACGCACACACCGCTGAAAAGACGTGACCCGGGGCCGTCGAATGTTGAACACCGCTATTCTCGATCAGTCGCGCAACCCCTGACAATCCGGTCCCCGTGACCTACACTGCCAAGGTGCTTCCTGACGTGAAAACGGCCGAGCCGACGTCTGCCCGACCGTGGCTGCGTCGGCTGGGCGTGTGGACGCTCTTCATCGCGATCACGATTGCCATCACCTGGCCGAGCGCGCTCGTGCTCTCGTCGCGGGCGATCGAGCATCACGACGTCTTCTTCAACATCTGGCGGCTGGCCTGGGTGCATCACGCGCTGTCGACGTCGCCATCGAATCTCTTCAACGCCAATCAGTTCCATCCCGAGCCGCTGGTGCTCGCGTACTCCGACGCGATGCTGGTAGAGGGGCTGGTCGCCGCGCCGATGTTCGCCGCCGGCTTGAAGCCGCTGCTGATTCACAACGTGTTGTTGCTGGGGGCGATCGCCGCCTCCGGCATCGGCATGTATGCCCTCGCCCGTTACCTCTGGCGCAACGAGGCGGCGGCGATCGTCGCCGGCCTGGTCTTCGCTTTCGCGCCCTACCGCTTCGGCCATTTCATGCACATGGAGCTGCAATGGACGATGTGGATTCCGTGGGCATTCTGGGCGATGCAGCGCACGATCGAGAGCGGCCGGGCGAAGTTCGGCATCCTGACCGGCGTGTTCATCGCGCTGCAGATGCTGTCCAGCGTCTACTACGGAATCTTCCTGGTGGTGCTGGTGTCGGTGGTGGGGACCATCCAGTTCCTGCGAGTCGCCCCGGCCGACCGCCTCCGGGTCGCCCGCGCCGTTGCCGCGGGGGCGGTGCTGGCCATCGCCGTCGGCGCGGTGTACTCGAAGCCGTATCGCGCAGCGTCGGGCCGGGTCGGGGTGCGCGACCCTGGCGAGATCAGCATGCACAGCGCCACGATGGATGCCTACCGGCGCGTGTCCGACGGAAACTACCTCTACGGGCCATCGCACTGGGGCAGCCCGGAGTTGTCCTTGTTTCCCGGTTACGTGCCGATCGTGCTGGGGCTGGCGGCGCTGGCGCTGACGCCGCCGTCGGCAGTGCTGGTGTCCTACGTCGCGGGCCTGCTGCTGGCCTTCGATCTGTCGTTCGGGTTGAACGGCCTGGTCTATCCACTGCTCCAGGAGCATGTCGGCGTCTTCAAGGGGCTTCGTGCGCCGGCGCGAGCCTCGATCTTCTTTCTGATGTTCCTGGCGGCGCTGGCCGCCCGCGGCTGCGTGGCGGCGCTGCGGCCGGTGCCGGCGAGGCTGCGGATGGCGGCCGTGGCCATCCTCTCAGCGATCCTGATGCTCGAATACTGGATCGAGCCGCTGCCCATGGTGCGCTATCCGGACCGGCCGCCGTTGTACGACTTCCTCGCCAATCAGCCGGACGGCGTCGTCGCCGAGTTTCCGGTGCCTGAGCTCGATCTGCTGCCGGCCCACGACGCGCGCTACGCCTACATGTCGATCTTTCACTGGAAGCCGCTGGTGAACGGCTACAGCGGCTATTACCCGCCGTCCTACATGGCGCGGATGCAGCGGCTCGCGACCTTCCCGGATGCCGGATCGATCGCGCAGTTGCGAAGCGACGGCGTCCGCTACGTCGTGGTGCACGAAGGGAGCTACCTGCGGGCCAGCCAGTCGTCGGCCATCGTGGCCACGGTGTTGCGGGAGGGGCTGAAGCCGCTGGCGCGCCTGCATGACGGGTGGGCGGGGGCATCGGTGTTCGAGCTGTCGCCGGCGTCGGGGCCGCCGACTCAATGACCGTGCGCTGCGGTCGCGTATCTCCGGGGTATTCATGGTGACGTCGGAAGTCGAAACCGCCGCATCGTCGCGCTCGTGGCCGCGGCGGCTCGGCACCTGGGCAGTGTTCGTCGGCCTGACCGCGGTGATGACCTGGCCGATGGTGCTCGTCTTCACTACGCGGACGGTCGATCACTTCGACGTCTTCTTCAACATCTGGCGGCTGCGCTGGATTCATCACGCGCTGACGACGGCTCCGGCCCATCTCTTCGATGGCAATCAGTTCTTCCCGGAGCCCGGCGTGCTCGGGTACTCGGACGCGGTGCTGGTCCAGGGGGTGCTCGCGGCGCCGCTGTTCTCGCTCGGGCTGCCGAACATGCTGGTGCACAACCTGGTGCTGCTCGGCGGCATGTGCGCCTCGGGCATCGGGATGGCGGCGCTCGCCCGGCAGCTCACCAAGCACGAAGGAGCGGCCATCCTGGCCGGCGTGGTGTTCGCGTTCGCCCCCTACCGGTTCGGCCACATCATGCACCTGGAGTTGCAGTGGGCGGTCTGGAGCCCGTGGGCATTCTGGGCGCTGCAGCGCACGCTCGAATCGGGCAAGCTCAAGTTCGGCGCGCTGACCGGCGTCTTCGCCGCGCTCCAGATGATGTCGTCGGTGTACTACGGGCTGTTCCTCGGGATCATGCTGGCGGTGGTGGGCGGGCTGCAGTGGCTGTTCACTCCCCGTGAAATCCGGCTGCGGGCGATGGGAGCGCTCGCCGCCGGCGTGCTGATCGTCGGAGTGTGCGCGGCCGTCTATGCCCGGCCCTACCAGGCGGCCTCGGCGCGGGTCGGCGTCGAGAAGCATCGACGAAGTCCGCCAATGGAGCGCTGAATGGGTCAGCTACCGGTCGGTGTCGGAGACCAACTGGCTGTATCGCCGCTTCCCGAAGGGATGGGACGAGACCAGCCTGTTTCCAGGCTTCGTCCCGCCGATCCTGGGACTGATCGGGCTGGTGGCGGTCCGCCCGCGCCGCACCGCGCTGATCTATGCCCTCGGGATGTTCGTGGCGTTGGACCTGTCGCTCGGCACGAACGGGATCGTCTACCCCTGGCTGTACAAGTACGGCGGCGTGTTCGGGGGTCTGCGGGCGCCGTCGCGCGCCTCGATCTTCCTCCTGCTGTGCCTGGGTGTGCTTGCGGCGCGCGGATGCAAAGCGGTCGTCGACCGGACCGCGCCGCGATTCCGAGCGGCCGCCACCGCAGCCTTGATCGGCCTCGTGACGATCGAGTACTGGGTGCCGCCGCTGCGGATGATCGCCTACCCGAACGAGCCGCCGCCGCTGTATGACTTTCTACGCCACCAGCCGGACGGGATCGTCGCGCACTTTCCAATGCCGCGAGGATTCCGCCTCCCCGGCGTCGAGCCGCAATATCTGTTCGGCTCGACGTTCCACTGGAAGCCGCTGGTGAATGGCTACAGCGGCTACTATCCGCCGTCCTATCTGAGGCGGCTCCGGGCAGTGGAGAATTTCCCCGACGCCCGATCCATCGAGTACCTGCGCGGCGAGCGCGTCCGATATCTGGTCCTTCATGAGGCGTTCTATAAAGGCGAAGTGCCGCTGCTCATCATGGCCCTCCAAACGCACGGTCTGGTCCCGGTGGCGCGCCTCCACGACGGCTACGGCTCCGCCGTCGTCTACGAATTGCAATAAACTGGCGGCCTTCTGCTAGGATTCGCAGCGATTCGGTCGGTACGCCGGCCATTTGACGGAGGACTTCGATGACACGGTTCGGATCGACAAAGGCGGCATTGACGATGGTGGCTCTCGGCACGTGCGTGGTGGTGGCCCAAGGTGGCCAGGCGCCGGCCCCGCCAGCAGGGCAAGCGCCGGCAGCACCAGCAGGACGCGGCAACCAGCCCCCGCCGCCGATGTCGTTTTTCGTCACCAGCACGCCGATCGGCAAGGGGGGCAACCTCGGCGGCCTGGCGGGCGCCGACGCGCACTGTCAGACGCTCGCGACCGCGGCGGGGGCCGGGAACCGCACCTGGCGCGCCTACCTGAGCACGCAGGGCGCGGGCGCCGTCAACGCGCGCGACCGCATCGGCAAGGGACCGTGGGTCAACGTGAAGGGGCAGCCGGTCGCCCGCGACCTGGAGCACCTGCACGGCGACACCCTGGAGCTGGCGCGGATCGGCAATCAACTGCACCGCATGACCGCGTTGACCGAGAAGGGCGATCGCGTGACCGGCGCCGGCGACACGCTGAACCAGCACGACATCCTCACCGGCTCGCAGCCCGACGGCCGCGCCTACCCCGAAGGCAAAGACATGACCTGCGCCAACTGGACCAGCGCCGACGCCGGCAACGCGCAGGTCGGCCACCACGATCGCGCCGGCGGCCCCGCCGTCTCCTGGAACTCCGTGCACGCAAGTGCCGGCTGCAGCCAGGATGCGCTGATCAAAACCGGCGGCAACGGGTTCCTTTACTGCTTCTCGTCTGGTGAGTCGAAGTAGTCGATCACACCAGAACCCCGAGGGGCCGCCGACCAGGGTCTGCGGCCCCGGAGCAGGCTAACCATCTCAAACTCCTGGGTGCCGCCCGGCGGGGTGGTCTCTGTCGAACGGCGGCAAATCCGGCAGCCGGAGCTCTCTTCATTTGAACGCTCCGCTGACGAGTGAGTGTTGACGGGTTTCGAGGCGAAATGGCGCACACAGTCATCAGATTGCAACAACGCGGCTTTGGCGAGACGATGAGGCGGGATGCGTGGTGGGTGCAGCCACTGCTGACATTCGTGGTGCTGGGTTCGTTCGTCGTGTACGCGACCTGGGCGGCGCTGCAGGGCAACCATTACGAGTACGGGCCGTACCTGTCGCCCTTCTATTCGCCGCTGTTGTTCGGCGAGGGGTCGCACAGCTGGTTCGGCCCCGTGGCGCGGCCCGGCTGGTTGCCCGGCGCGGTCCCGTTCTCCGCGGCGATGCTGATCCTGTGGGCGCCCGGCGGATTCAGGTTCACCTGCTATTACTATCGCGGCGCCTACTACAAGGCGTTCTGGGCGGATCCGCCCTCGTGCTCGGTCGGCGAACCGCGCAAGTCGTATCGCGGTGAGAACTCGTTCCCGCTGATCCTGCAGAACGTGCACCGCTATTTCCTCTACCTCGCGCTCGCGTTCCTGTTCGTCCTGGCGTGGGACGTCTGGAAGGCGCTGTGGTTCACCGACGCGGCGACCGGGCAGCAGTCGTTCGGCATCGGCGTCGGCACCCTGATCCTGGCCATCAATGTCGTCCTGCTCTCGAGCTACACGCTGGGCTGTCACTCGTTCCGGCATCTGGTCGGCGGACGCCTCGACCAGTTCTCGCGGCATCCCACGCAGACGAAGGTGTACGACGCCGCCTGCCGCCTCAATTGCAATCACATGCAGTGGGCCTATGCCAGCCTGTTCTCGGTGGCGCTGGCCGATCTCTACGTCAGGCTCTGCTCGATGGGCATCCTCACCGACTGGAGGATCCTCTGACGCACGCAACCCACGAGCACGATGTGCTCGTCATTGGCGCCGGCGGCGCCGGTCTTCGCGCCGCCATCGAGGCGTCGGCGGCGGGGATCAAAGTCGGCCTGGTCTGCAAGTCGCTGCTCGGCAAGGCCCACACCGTCATGGCGGAAGGGGGCGTGGCGGCGGCGCTCGGCAACGTCGACGATCGCGACAGCTGGCGGGTGCACTTCGCCGACACGATGCGCGGCGGCCAGTACGTCAACAACTGGCGGATGGCGGAGCTCCACGCCAAGGAGGCGCCCGACCGCGTCCGCGAGCTCGAGGCCTGGGGGGCGCTGTTCGATCGCACCGCCGACGGCCGCATCCTGCAGCGCAACTTCGGCGGCCACAAGTATCCGCGGCTCGCGCACGTCGGCGACCGCACCGGCCTCGAGATGATCCGCACGCTGCAGGATCACGGCATCCATCGCGGACTCGACGTCCACATGGAATTCACCGTGGTGGCGCTGCTGCTCGACAGCGGCCGGGTGGCCGGCGCGGTCGGCTACGACCGCGAGCGGGGCCGGTTCCAGACCTTCCGCGCCAAGGCGGTCGTGCTCGCGACCGGCGGCATCGGCCGCGCCTACCGGATCACCAGCAACAGCTGGGAAGGCACCGGCGACGGCCATGCGCTCGCCTATCACGCCGGCGCCGAGCTGATCGACATGGAGTTCATCCAGTTCCACCCCACCGGCATGATCTGGCCGCCCAGCGTGCAGGGCATCCTCGTCACCGAAGGCGTGCGCGGCGAGGGCGGCGTCCTTCGCAACAGCGAGGGGCGCCGCTTCATGTTCGACGACATCCCCGACAACTACCGGAGCCAGACCGCGGACAACCCGGAAGAGGGCTGGCGCTATACCCAGGGAGACAAGAACGCGCGCCGGCCGCCCGAGCTCCTGACCCGCGATCACGTGGCGCGCTGCATCATGCGCGAGGTCAAGGCCGGACGCGGCACGCCGCACGGCGGCGTCTATCTCGACATCTCGTGGATCAAGGAGAAGCTCGCCCACGCGCCCGAGCACATTCGCAAGAAGCTCCCCAGCATGTACCACCAGTTCAAGGAGCTGGCCGGCCTCGACATCACCACCACGCCGATGGAGGTCGGTCCGACCACGCACTACGTGATGGGCGGCGTGAAAGTCGACGCCGACACCCAGATGTCGACGATTCCCGGGCTGTTTGCCGCCGGTGAATGCGCGGCCGGGATCAACGGCGCCAACCGGCTCGGCGGCAACTCGCTGTCGGACCTGCTGGTGTTCGGCAAGCTGGCCGGCGAGCACGCGGCCGCGTTCGCGAAACAGCATGGGGCGGCCAAGGTAGACGAGGCGCAGGTCGAGGCGGCGACCCGCCGCGCGCTCGAACCCTTCGATCGCGGCAACGCCGCCGAGAACCCTTTCAAGATTCAGCAGGACCTGCAGGCCATGATGCAGGATCTCGTCGGCATCGTCCGGGACGAGCGCGAGATGCAGGAAGCGGTGGCCGCGCTCCAGGCCCTGAAGGCGCGCGCGGCGCAGGCCGGGGTCACCGGACACCGGGAATACAACACCGGCTGGCACACCGCCCAGGATCTGGGCAATCTGCTGACCGTGTCCGAAGCGGTGGCGCGATCCGCGATCGAGCGGAAAGAGAGCCGCGGCGGGCACTTCCGCCAGGACTATCCGGACAAGGATCCGGCGTACGCGACCTTCAACATCACGGTGCGCCCGGGCCCGGACGGCGGGATGCAGGTCTCGCGGATACCCATTCCGCCGATGCCGGAGCATCTGAAGCAGGTCATCGAGGAAAATAAGTGACAGTGACAAATCCCAAGCTCCAAATCCCAAATCCCAACCACTCCCAACCGCCAAATCGCAAGGCGGGCACGATTGGAAGCTCGTTTAGGATTTGGAAGTTCGTTGGGATTTGGAAGTTGGGCGTGGTTGGAGCTTGGGATTTGGAGCTTGGGATTTGACGAAGTCCACTTTCAGAATCTGGCGAGGCAACGCCGAGCAAGGCGCCTTCACCGACTACCCGACCGAAGTCAGCGAAGGCATGGTCGTCCTCGATGCGGTCCACCGGATCCAGGCGGATCAGGCCGGCGATCTCGCGGTCCGCTGGAACTGCAAGGCGGGCAAGTGCGGCTCGTGCTCGGCGGAGATCAACGGCAAGCCCCGGCTGATGTGCATGACGCGGCTGGACACGCTCGACCTGACGCAGCCGGTGACGGTCGAGCCGATGAAGGCGTTCCCGCTGATCAAGGATCTGGTCACCGACGTGTCGTGGAACTACCGGGTCAAGGAGCGGATCAAGCCGTTCAAGCCGCGCCGGCCCGATGCCGCGGACGGCACGTGGCGCATGCAGCAGCGCGAGGTGGACCGCGTCCAGGAATTCCGCAAGTGCATCGAGTGCTACCTCTGCCAGGATGTCTGCCACATCCTCCGCGATCACGAGCTGCACGACGAGTTCATCGGGCCGCGCTTCCTTCTGTACAATGCCGCGCTCGAGATGCACCCGCTCGACACCGAGGATCGCCTCTCGGATCTCAAGGACGCGAACGGCATCGGGTACTGCAACATCACGCGCTGCTGCACCAAGGTCTGCCCGGAGCACATCACCATCACCGAGAATGCGATCATTCCCCTGAAGGAGCGGGTGGTGGACCGGTTCTACGATCCGCTCACCAGGCTGCTACGGGTGTTTGGGAACCCTTGAACCCTTAGAGGTGCCCATGTTCGATCTCAAGCCGCTGTCGAAGGACGCCGTTGACTCGGCGCTGTCCAAGGCGGAGCGATACCGTCTGCTCAACGAGCCCGACGAGGCCGAAAGCATCTGCCTCGACATCCTCGAGATCGAACCGGGCAATCAGCAGGCGCAGGTGATGCTGGTGCTCGCGCTGTCCGACCAGTCCGGCGAGGGAGGCGGCGCCGCGGCCCGCGCGCAGCAGCTGGCGAGCCAGCTGCAGAACGAATACGAGCGTCTCTATTACAGCGGCCTGGTGGCCGAGCGCCGCGCCCGGGCCCACCTGCAACGCGGCGGCGTCGCGTTGAACGGCGTCTACGACTGGCTGATGGACGCGCTCGACTGCTTCGCCCGCGCCGAAGCCATCCGCCCGGCCGGGAACGACGACGCCATCCTGCGCTGGAACACCTGCGTGCGGGTGCTGCAGAAGCATCCGGAATTGAAACCGTCGGACGAGTTGCGGGAAGAGCCTCTTTTGCTGGAATAGGAATCAAATCCCAAGCTCCAAATCCCAAGCTCCAACCACGCCCAACTTCCAAATCCCAAAAAGGAAATCCCAAATTCCCAAATCCCAACCCCGCAAGTCGCTCGCTTGGGCTTTGTTCGGGTATTGGGTTTGGGATTTCCTTTTGGGATTTGGAGGTTGGGAGTGGTTGGGATTTGGGATTTGGAGCTTGGGATTTGACACCATAGGATCTCTTGATGCCCACCAACATCTTGATCGTGACCGGCGATGGCGGCGAGAGCTACGAGACCTGGTTCGCGGTCCACCGGTTTCAGGAAGCCGGCTACACCACCCGCGTGGCGGCGCCCTCGAAGAAGCGCATGCACCTGGTGATGCACGACTTCGAGCCCGGGTGGGACACCTACCGCGAAGCGCCGGGCTATGGCATGGAGTCCGACCTCGCCTTCGCCGACGTCGTCGTCGACCAGTACGAGGCGATCGTGCTGATTGGCGGCCGGGCCCCGGAGTACCTGCGCAACGATGCGCGGCTGATTGCCATCCTCCGGGAGTTCGACCGGCAGGGGAAATGGATCTTCAGCATCTGCCACGGCGTGCAGCTGCTCGCGGCGGCGGGACTGATCGAAGGCTGCAACGTGACCTGCTACGAGCACGTGCGAATCGAGGTCGAAGCGGTCGGCGCGCGCTGGGTCGAGGCCGACGTCGTCCGGGAAGGCCGGATTGTCTCGGCGCCGACCTGGCAGGCGCACCCGGCGTTCTATCGCGAGATCTTCGCCTGCCTCCAGGCACCCGTCCCCGCGTGATCGGGCGCCGATGACCGAACGTTTCACCTGCCGCTCAGGCGTGAAGGTCTATGTCGAGGACGTCGGCCGGGGTGTGCCGATCCTCGCGCTCCACGGGCTGGGGGGCGGCACGTGGTTCTTCAGGGGGATGGCGCGCCGGCTGGTGGACGAGTATCGAGTGATCTCCCTCGACCTGCCGGGCACCGGCCGGAGCGAAGCGCCGCCCGGGCGGATTTCGATGGCGGCGTGGGTCGCCGACATCGAAGATGTCGTGTTGCACTATGTGGGAGAGCCGGTGGTCCTGCTCGGACACTCGATGGCCACCATCATCGCGCTCCATGCGGCGGCGAACTGGCCTGGGTCGCTCCGGGCCTGTGTCTTCGTCGGCGGCCTGCCGGAAGCGACCGAGGAAACCAAGGACCGGCTCACGCTCCGGATCGACGCGGTGAGCCGCGCCGGCATGCGGGGCACCGGCACCGCGGTGGCCGCCGCCAATTTCGCGGCGACTACCATCGAACGGCAGCCCGAGCTGGTGGCGCTGTTCGAGCGTCTGTTCGAGGCACAGGATCCCGACACCTACATCCGCTGCTGCCGCATCCTGATGCAGGATTCGGCGGCGGGACTCCCGGCGCGCGTCCGAATACCCTGTCTCTCGATCAGCGGCACGGCGGATCACTACGCGCCGCCAGAGCTCGTCACCAGCTTCGCCGGCCAGATCCCCGACTGCACCCAGGAAATCATCCAGGATTGCGGCCATTTCCCCTTCCTCGAGCAGCCCGAGGCGTTCACCGCGCACCTGCGGTCGTTCATCGAACGGGTGTGCTAGAGTCTGCCCCCATGATCAAATTGCTGTCGCTGTCGCCGCTGCTGCTCGCGTTCGCGCTGCAGGCGCAACCCAAGGTCGAGCCCGGCTTCACGTCACTGTTCAACGGCAAGGATTTCACCGGCTGGAAGCTGAGCAACGAGCCGTCCTGGAGCATCGAGAACGGCGCGATCAAGGCCAACGGCACTCCCGGGCACGCGTTCTACGACGGCCCGTTCCGCGATCACATGTTCCGCAACTTCGAGCTGAAGGTGGACGTGATGACGCGCGCCGGCTCGAACGGCGGCATCTACGTGCTCACCGAGTTCCAGGACAAAGGCTTCCCGCGCAAGGGGTTCGAGATCCAGGTGAACAACTCGCACACCGATCGCGTCCGCACCGGCAGCCTGTACCACGTGCAGGACGTGCTCGACGATTCGCCGGCCAAGGACGACGTGTGGTTCACCGAGACCATCGTCGTCAAGGACAACACCATCACGATAAGCGTCGACGGCAAGCAAGTCGCGACCTGGACGCAGCCGGCGGACTGGAGCGGCGGCCGAGAGGGTCCGGGCCGCGCGATCACCGGGCCGGGGACGATCGCGTTCCAGGCGCATGATCCGAAGAGCGTGGTTTATTACAAGAACGTGCGGATCAAGCCGCTGAACTGAGCTGTGCCGCGGGTTCGCCCCGACGATGCTCGGGGCAACCCTGAGCGAAGTCGAAGGGTCGCGGGCTCGCGGGTTCGCAGATCGCCGGTAATGAACGGGCTGGTGGCAGAGAAGCCTCCGCGGGGTTCTGCCGGCTTCAATCGGTGGGGCCGCGTGTGCCGGACCTGTTAGAAGTCGCGATCGGAATCGCGGCAGTGGTCCGGGCCTTTTGGCGGCATGTGCCCGGCAGAACCCCGTGAGGCGCGTTCTCAGTCCGGTGGCGTATCCATGGTTGGCCTCCTTCGAGGCGGTCTAACCGGGAATATGGACCTCTCCACGCCCGGCGTCAAGGGGCATTCGACGGCCGGGCTCGCAGACCGATCTCAGCCGCCGACGTTGGGCTTCACCCCTTCGCGCGGGTGCGTCTTCTTCCACTCCTCGAACAGCTTCTCGAGCTGCGGGCTCAGCGTCGGATAGACGTCGCGCGAGCGATATTTGCGGCTGCGCATCATCTCGCGCTTGAAGTTCTCGGTGTACACCGTGTTCTCGGCGTCCTTGATCACGTCGACCACGAGCTGCGGGGGAATCGCCAGCACCCCTTCGGTATCGGCGACGATGATGTCGCCGGGAAGCACGGTGATCCCGCCGAGACGAATCGGGCCGTTCCACTGCACCCCGACCTGATCCGCCATTGCCGACGCGTGCGCGCCGCGATAGAGGATCGGCAGCTTCGGCATGGTCCTGAACTCGCTGAGGTCGCGGATCCCGCCGTCGACAATCACGCCGGTCGCACCCGCGGTTTCCATGCCCAGACCGGTGACATCCCCCAGGAACGTCGCGCGATCGACCATCCCGGCGAGCTCGACGACGACCACGTCGCCGGGTTTGAGATCTTCGCCGGCCCGGACGTTGTACTGGTAATCCCAGTCCCCTTCCTTGGCCAGCGTCTGGACGGCGGTCATCAGGTCCGGCCGGACCGGCAGATATCGCATCGTCACGGCGCGGCCGACGATCTTCGGATTGGCGACCGACGTCTGGAAGCCGCCTTCGAAGGAGCGGACATACTGGCGGGTCTGGAGCGCCGCCCAGAGCGCTTCGATCGGCAGCTCGCCGAGCCGCTGCAGTTGCGCGGGCGTCACCGCGGTCTTCCGGCCCGGATCGAGCACCGACATCACCGGCGTCCAGGTGTCGCGCGCGGCGCGGCTGGGCGCCGCCGCCGGCTGCGCGTGAGCCGCGGTCCATCCCCCCAGCACCAGACCCGTGATCGCGATCGCCTGCCTGTAGTCGACGCTCATGGCTCTCTCTTTCATCCTCAGTCTCGTGGCTTCCGCTTCCACCCTTCAGCGGTGAGGTCAGGCGGAACGTTCCCCGCATGCCATCAACACCGACCAGGCCACGCCCTCGGCGGCGAGTGCGACATCGCGCAGCTCGGGGAACGTCGGCGCGATCCGGATGACGCGGTCGTCGGGATCCTTCCCGTACGGGTGAGTCGCGCCGGCCGGCGTGAGCTCGAGGCCGGCGTCCTTCGCGAGCTGCACGACTCGCCTGGCGCGGCCGCGAGGCACCGACAGGCTGATGAAGTAGCCACCCTTCGGCGTGGTCCAGCTCACGTCAGGCAGCCCGGTGAGCCGCTCGCCGAACACGTCGAGGACGGTCTGGAACTTCGGCGCGATGATCGCGCGGTGGCGATCCATCAACGCCTCGATCCCGGCCTCGTCGCGCAGGAGCCGCACGTGGCGGAGCTGGTTGATCTTGTCGGGACCGATGGTCCGCGGCGTGAGCCGGGCCAGCAGCCATTTGACGTTGGCCGGCGACGCGGCGAACAGCGCGAGCCCTGCGCCCGCCAGCGTGATTTTGGAGGTCGAGGCGAACACCAGCGGCCGGTTGGCGTGGCCGTGCCGCGCGGCGAGCTCCAGGACGTTGGCGATGCCGAGCCGGTCGGCGGTGAGATGGTGCACCGCGTACGCGTTGTCCCAGAGCAGCCGGAAATCCGGGGCCGCGGCCGGCATCGACGCGAGCCGCTCGATCACCGCATCCGAATACACCGTCCCGGTCGGGTTGCTGTATTTCGGCATGCACCACATCGCCTTGATCGAGGGGTCGGCCGCGACCAGCCGCTCGACTTCGTCGATGTCCGGTCCGTCGTCTCCGAGCGCCACGGGGATCATCCGGATCCCGTAGTCCTCGCAAATCCTGAAATGGCGGTCGTAGCCCGGCACCGGGCAGAGGAACGCAATATCGCCCTGCGCCGACCAGGGAGCGGCGCTGTCGCCGGTCCCCTTGAGCAGCGCGAACGTCACCGCGTCGTGCATCAGCGCGAGGCTCGAGTTGTTGGCGACCACGACCTGGTCCGGCGGCGCCTCCATGAGAGCTGCAAACAGCCGCCGCGCTTCAGGCAGGCCTTGCAGCCCGCCATAGTTCCGGCAGTCGGTCCCGTCCGCGGCCTGATAGTCGCCGCTGCCCGGCAGCGCCAGGAGCGCAGCGCTGAGATCGAGCTGCTCGGACGAGGGCTTGCCGCGGGTCAGGTTCAGATCGAGGCGTCTGGATTTGAAAGCGTCGTAGCCGGCCTGAGTGGCGTCGCTGGCTTGGGCGGTATCGGTCATTGGTCGGACAGTCCTGGCTGCAATCCTGTGGAGCGGGGCTCGAAAGTCCCGCCTGCAAAGTCAGTCTTGTAGCGCGGGGGGCTTCAGTCCCCGCGGCAGACGCGGCCATTTTTCACAAGCTCTCCAGGCCCCGCCAGCCGCATATCTTACCAGCCGGCCCTTCCCACGTCCGCACCTCGCGGCGTGGGGCGTTGGCAGCGGCGCAGTAGCATAGGCCGGCCTCCCTTACGAGACATGCACATCGACTACATTCTTCGCCCCGCTCTTGCGAGTGACACCGAGGCCATTGCCGCGCTCCATGCCGAGAGCTGGCGTTCCGCCTACCGCGGCCTGGTCCCCGATGACTTCCTCGGCCCCGGCCTCGACGCCGAGCGGCTGCAGGCTTGGCGCGATCGGTTCGCGGGCCTGGGGCCCGATCGCCGTCTCGTGCTGGTGGCGGCGTCGGACGATCAGCTGGTCGGCTTCAGCTGCGTGCTTGCGGACGCGGAGCCCGGGTTCGGCCCGCTGCTCGACAACCTGCACGTGAAGCCAGGCTGGCGCGGGCACGGCATCGGCGCGCGCCTGCTCCACGAATCGCGGGCGTGGGTACGACAGATCGCGCCAGGACAGCCAATGCATCTTTGGGTGATGGAAGGCAACGCCGCCGCCCGGGCGTTCTACCGTGCGCAAGGCGGCAGCGAGGGCGAACGCCGGGTCAACGAGATGGGCGGAATCCCCGTGACCGCGGTGCGCTGTACCTGGGCGGCACTGTCGGGGTGAGTCGAGTTCGATTCGCCGACTCGCTCCGAAATTGCTCCGGTTCAGGCGGTCGGGCTAGACTCCGCTTTCCAATGAACAGGAGCACACAGATGCAACTCGGCACGTTCTCGGTCAGCCTGGCGGTCAAGGACCTCGAAGCCTCGAGGGCGTTCTACCAGAAGTTCGGGTTCACCCCGTTCGCCGGGGATCCCGCGCAGAACTGGCTGATCCTGAAGAACGGCGATCACGTCATCGGGCTGTTTCAAGGGATGTTCGACAAGAACATCCTCACGTTCAATCCGGGCTGGGACAGCAACGCCCAAACGCTCGCCTCGTTCACCGATATCCGCGAGCTCCAGCGCCAGCTGAAGGCGCAAGGCGTGCCGTTGCAACAGGAGGCGGACGAGAGCACGACCGGGCCGGCGAGCCTTATCGCGGTCGACCCTGATGGCAACCAGATCCTGCTCGATCAGCACGTCTAGAGGAGCCAGCGGCCTGCCCGCGATGGCGGGCAGACCGCACAGTTTTACTTGCAGCTCTCGGCAACCATCTTCACGGACTCGACCCGCACGATCGGCGGCCGCACGGCGTTTGGATTGGCCTTCGCTCCCTCATTCGCTGCCGCCGGCGGCTTCGGCTCCTGCACCTGGCCCAAGACCTCGACCTTGTGATTGACGTGACTGGACAGGTCGGCGGATGCCTGACCGGCCAGCACGTACATCTTGGCAGAGCCGCCTTCAGCGTTGTTCAGGATGAACGCGGTTCCGCCATCAGTTGTCTTCGCCTCTTGCACACAGCCTGTGAGGGTCTCCGCCGGCAGTGCCGGTGGTTGCTGCGCCTGGGGTTGCGGCGTCTGGGGTCGTGACGGCTCCTGCTCTTGTGCGACAAGGGTGATCGTGCCCGCGATCGCACACGCGGTGAGTGTTGACGTGAGATATCGCAACATCAATGCTCCTCCTGGTTGACGGGGCAGCTGAGGTCCCAGCCCGTTACTGATATCCGAGCAGGATGCCTGCCAACACGAGCCCAGCAGGGTCAAGCGCGATAACGCGAGCGCACTGTGGACGATTGGGCGGACGGGATGTGCCGGAGCTGAAGCGGAAGCGAGTACCGAGGGTGTGGTTTTTTCACGCCTTACTTGTCCTTCCCTTGCGCTCCGCTCGCGCCTTGACCCACGACATGTAGTCCTTGGGCACGTCGAGCATCTTGAGCGCCTCTCCACGCGGCCGATCGCACGTCAGCACGCGTGCCACGTTTGTCTGGTTCCGAGAAAATCAGCGACGCCAAGTTGATATAGCGACCGTGAGGGATCCTCTCGAATCGCTGCGTCTTGTTCAGGGCAACGTCACTGATCGATACCTCCCAAAACCTCCGCGACCGGACTGAACAGAATAATCTTGTCCATACGAGATATGGGCGAGCCGCCTCGAGTCCGGCCGAAATCACGCCAGGCATGGCGGGCCTGGCTCGAGAAGCATCATGCAGCGTCCACCGGGGTGTGGCTCGTCTATGCAAAGAAGCACTCCGGACTCCCGTCACTGACCTACAACGACGCCGTTGAAGAGGCGCTCTGCTTCGGATGGATCGACAGCAAGATCAATCCGATTGACGAGGACTTCTTCATGCAGGTGTTCACACCACGGAAGTTGAAGAGCGCCTGGTCGCCGTTGAACAAGACGCGCGTCGCACGGCTGCTGGCGGCCCGGCTGATGGCGCCGGCGGGCCTGGCAGCGGTCAAGGCGGCGAAGCAATCGGGCACCTGGGACGCGATGGCCCACGTCGAGCAGACCGTCCCGCCGGATTTGGAGAAGGCGCTCAAAGCCAACCCGGACGCCCACCGCCACTGGGGGTCTTACAGCGCGAGCCGCCGGAAAGGCGTCCTCTACCGCCTGGCCAGCGCCAAGCGGCCCGAGACCCGGGCGAAGTATCTCCAGGAGATCATCGAGAACATGGCCCGCAATCTGTCCTCGGCTGAACGCCGGGAGAGAGCTGGCTTCCGGCCGAAGCCGAAGTCCTCACGACCGGCGAAGCCTTGACCAGCACTGCCGCTCGGACCGGCGCACGGCTCTCGCCTCATTTGCCGGCGTAGTAGCCCGGTCTGGCCTGAACCATCGCCCGTCGTCCTTTCACACGAACGTCGAGCCGATGCCAGCCGTCCGTCGAGACGCCGCGCGGTGTGTAACTCACGAGATAGCGCTGCCGGAACTCTTCCAGAATCCGCAGGAAGGTGGCGCCGAGGTCCCTGGTCGACGCGATCTCGATGAGCGAGCCACCGGTCAGCGCGGTCAGTTCGCGATTGAACGTCGCTTTCCCCTTCCCGCCGGCCGACACGAAGTACGCCACCACGTCGGTGCGCCTGGCCATCTCGAGCACGCTCTCGGGCGGCAGCCAGCTCGAGGTGTCGACACCGTCGCTGAACACGATCAGCAAGGGGCGGCCGACGCCTGATTCGCCGAGGACCATCGCGGTGTGGGTGGCGTCGACCAGCGCGGTCCGCCCGACGCCGTGCGCCCGCTGCAACGCCGCCCGCAAACGGGCCCGATCCACGGTCAGGGGCGCATCGATCGTGACGACATGGCTGAAGGTGACGAGCGCACTCTCATCATCCGGCGCGAGCTGATCGAGCAGCATCAATCCCGCGGCGCGGAGGTGTTCGAGCCGTTCCCCGGCGACGCTGTCGCTCATGTCGAGCGCCAGGACCACCTTCAGCGGGAGCCGCTCGAACGTCACCAGGTCGACTTGCTGAGGAACCGCGTTGTCGAACACCTCGAAATCCGCCGGCGCCAGACCACGCACAATCTGTCCGCGCTCCCTGACGAGCACGTCGACCCGCACCGCCTCGACGCGGCTCGAGAACCCGGGCGTCTGCGGCGCGACCGCCGCCGCGGACAACGCCAGGACTGCAAGAACGAGCGCGGCGGAGGGGCTCATCGGATATCCGCGATGGTTCCTCGCCATCGCTCGAGCGCGCGATCGGCCTCGTCTTTCGCGCCAACGAAATACGTCCACCAGGGATCCTGGGAGGCCGCACCCTGGCGAGAGACATCGAGCGCATCCAGCAACACTCCTGCGGCGGCCGCCTGGTTTCCCGCCGCGCGGGCGACACTGCTCAGCCCCAGACGCGGGGATTGCGCACGCGGGTACAAGGCCGCGGCCCGCTCGTAGGCGTCACGGGCAGCGTCGAGTCGGCCGAGCCGGGACAGCTCGCCGCCGAGGAACAGCGCGGCGTAGTACTGGTTCAGCGGGTTGGCGGCACTCGAGAGCGCACGCTGCAGCTGATCTGCCGCTTCGGCGTGCGCTCCCAGGACGCCCAGCACACGACCGAGCCGGACGCGCGTCTCGACGTGATCGGGACGGTTTTCGAGCGCGCGCCGGAACAACGTGCGCGCCTCCTGCAGGTGCGTGCGCGCGTCGCTCACGTCGAGCCTGCTGCCAGGTGGCAAGGAGATTCCCGCGATGGCTTCCTGCACGACCGGCGCGGCCAGCACCTCGTTCATCGCGCCGCTGTAGAAGAGAATGTCCGCATCCGCCGGATAGCGTTGCCGTGCCCTCACCAGGTGCGGACGGAGGTCCGACAGCAGCGATCGGCTCTGCATATAGGCGGACGTCGCCACGTACCACTGCCGCACCGGCGCCACGCGAGGCGAATCGGCGGGCATCAGATCGAGCAGCGATCGGGCCACCAGCCAGTGCGGTCCGCGGTCGAGCGTGCCCTGGCCCCGTCCATCGCGGATGAGCAGCGCCGTTGGCGTTGCGGAACGAGCCGCAGCTCTCCCGAGCGGGTCGAGCGCATCGAGCGCAACGGCAACGTCCGTGTGCAGCAGCGCGCCACGAGTGGCCAGACGGCTCACATCGCCGGTGCGTGCCTCCACATCGGTGAGTCCCAGGAGCTCCTGAGCCTCCGACATCGAGACCGCGCGACCGTCATAGGTGAAGGTGGACACCTGCCCGGTGCGTCTGAATCGCTCGTGGGCGCGGGCGAGAAACCGGGCGAGCTCGCGAACGTCCGCGACCACGCCGGTCAATCGCTCATCCGGCCAGGCGGCGATCTCGACGGCGGAGGCGTCAAGCGTTCGGGCTTCGTGCCGGCTGACAGCCGCGAGCCACGCTCTCAGCGGTGCCTCGCGGCTCGGTGGATTCGCGGTCTGACCTGCGATCGGGCTGATTCCCGCGATCAGGAGCACGACGCAGAGCACGGCAGGGCGCATTGGGGCCACGGCGTTTCTTGGCTCGATGGAGTCGCCGAGTGTAGCACGCACGATATGGTGCGATGTCGCCGGCACTTGCACGGCAACGCGACCCGCCGTAAGCTCTCCGAGGCGCAATCAGGGCGCCTCCGTGTCCGCGGGAAGGACGGCGTCCACACTGATCCGGGTTTCCTGGCACTTCAACCACTGATGGATTCTTTCCTGCCCGAGTGAGCGGACACCGGGCGCACGGCTGACGCCACAGCGCGGCCAGGAAGGATCTCATCGTGACCCGACGCCCTGTCCCCACCCGTACGCTCGCCGATCGTCCGCATCTCGATCAACTCAGACGCCAGGCCAGGGAGCTGCTCGACGCGTTTCGCGAAGGAAGCGCCGGCGCGGCCGAGGAAGTGCTCGCGCACTACCGGCACGCCGATGCCGCAAGCTTCGCGCTGCACGACGCGCAGCTCGTCCTGGCGCGCGCCTACGGATTCGACAGCTGGCCGAAGCTGAAGGCCTTTGTCGATGGCATCACGGTCCGGCGGCTCGTCGACGCGGTGCGTGACGGCGACCTCGACGCCGTGCGGTCGATGGTCACGGCTCGCCCGGAGCTCGTGCACCTGGATGTCGCGGAAAACGATGAGCATCGGGCGCTGCACCATGCGGTGCTGCGGCGGCGTCCGGACATCGTTCGCTTCCTGATGCAGCAGGGGGCCGATGCCCGCAAAGGGATCTGGCCGCATCGCGGCGCCACCACCGCGTTCACCCTCGCCGCCGAGCGGGGCTACGACGAGATCGTCCGCATCATCGAAGAAGAGGAACACCGTCCGTGCCGAAGCGCCCCCGCTCGCGACGCTGCCGCCTCCGGCCGCCGCCCGGCTCGTGGATGCCTTCCAGCGAGGCGACGAGCACGGGATGATCGGGGCGCTCGAGGCGCATCCGCAACTGATCCGCGCGGCGGATCCCGCGGGCCGGACGCCGCTCCATTGGGCGGCTGCCTGCCTGTGGCCAACGCTCGCGACCTGGCTCCTGGATCGCGGCGCCGATCCGGCAGCGCCAGCGAAAGACGGCGCGACCCCACTGGACATGATTGGCAAGCAGGCAGACTCTCAGCCGGCGGAGCAACCGGCCGCCGTGAGGTCGATGGCCGAGATGCTGCTCGGCCGCGGCGCGGCCAAGACCGCGCACGCGGCCATGGCGACGGGAGATCGCGACTGGCTCGAGGCCCGTCATCGCGACGGCCTGATCACGAACGGCCATGGGCTCGTGAGCCGTGCCGTCACGGTGAACCGGCCCGACATGCTGGCACTGCTGCTTCAGATGGGACTCGATCCGGACGAGGCCGGGCGCGTCCAGGGGCTGGAGGAGGTCGTGCCGACATGGGGTGAACCGCTTCGTGCATGCGCGATCGCCGGGAACATCGCCATGGCCGAGACGCTCCTCACCCACGGCGCAAGACCGAACACGAACGTCTACGCCGCAACAGACGCTCTCTACGAAGCGTACAAGGGGCGTCACCACGAGATGATCGCGCTGCTCGAGGGGCATGGCGCCCGATTGACACCAATCCCCGTCGCCGAGCTCGGGCTGGTCGACCGTGCCGCGAGGTTGCTTGCGGACGCCGCCGAGGGGCGAACCGAGGCTGTCGCGGCTACAAAGGATAAGGTTGCGCAGGATCTGCTGTGGGGCGCGATCGAGAGTCCGTCACCAGAGATCGTCAAGCTGGCGCTCGAGGCCATCGACTGGCCGCGGGATGATGCGCGATGGCACGGGATACTCGAGAACGGGCTGTATCTCGGCCGAGACAGCGACCGGCGCCGGTATCTTGAAGCCTTTCGCCTGGTCCTGGACCGCTGCGATCCCAGCGTCCGGAGCCGCCGCGGAACGACGCTCCTCCATGAAGTTGCCGCCTCGCGTGGCGGACTGACCGCAGGCGATCGCACGGCATACACCACGCTGCTGCTCGATCGAGGCGCGCGCCTCGACCTCCGTGACGAGGTGCTCCAGAGCACGCCGCTCGGCTGGGCGTGCCGGTGGGGACGGCCGGAGATGGTGAAGCTGCTGCTCGAACGCGGGGCGGATCCGATCGAAGCGGGCGCGCCACCGTGGGCAACCCCCACAGCCTGGGCGACCAAGATGAAGCATCGCAAAGTGGCGGCGCTGCTCGAGACGTCACGACCGGCGTGAGATGCGTTTCACACCCGCGATGCCGGCCGGATCAGGAATTCAGGACATTCACTCCGGCCTTCTTCAACGCCGCCTGCGTCGTCTCGAGCCCCAGCCGCGCCGCCTCTTCGGGGGGCATCTCTTTCGGAATGCGGCCCAGCGGTTCGGGGCTGACGCCGTCCTGGTAGCCGATCTTCTTCAACGCCTGCAGGAAGCCGGTGAGATTGACGATGCCCTCGCCGGGCATGAATCGCTGATTGTCGAGGACCTCTTCGGCCGGGCGTTCCTTCGCATCCGACAGATGGAGGTGGACGATCCGTGATTGGTCAGTGGCGAGGATGTCGGCAACGGTGCCGCCGGAGTGGTACCAGTGCCAGACGTCGAGAATCGCGCCGATGTTCGGACCAATATCCTTTGCGAGCGCCACGGTCTCCGGCAGCGTCCAGATGAACGGGTGGCGGGGCGCGCCACCACGGCCGGGACCGGTGCGCATATACAAAGGACCGAGGAACTCCAGCCCCAGTCGGATGTTCGACTTCTGCAGAATCTCCGAGACGGCGGCGAGCCGATCGACCACCAGCTTGCGCTGCTCGTCCTTCGGCAGCGGCGCCGCGGGCGAGAGGACCAGCATCATCTTGTTGCAGCCGACCGCGCTGCAGAACGCGGCGTCCTCGACCAGCTGGGGAAGCTTCCCCTTGAACTCGGCGTCGTCACCGCCGAACGGCTGCTGCAGGGGAAGGCCGGCGATCGTCGGCCTGATCTTCAACTCCTTGAAGAGCGCCGCCGTCTCCTCCGCTCCGGCCTTCTTCGCCGGCCCGAAGTCCCAGTCGACGCCGCCGTATCCGAGCTTCGCCGCCAGCCGCGCCTTGTCGGCGCCGCTCACGCCCGGCGTCAGCGACCCGTTGAGCGAGACGAACATGCCGTCGGCGGCCGAAGCAGAGCGGGCGGCGAGGAGGACCGCGGTCACTGTCGTTGCACGTTCGATGAACTCGCGGCGCGTGATCGCAGGTGTCATGCCCATTCCTTTGCTATGAGGCTCGTGGAAGCTTACTTGAACGGCGATCAACGCGGCGGAAACGATTGACTGAATGTGTCTGGGCTCATGCGGGGGCGGCAACCAGCGGTACTTGCAGCTGTGGAGCAGCCCGGCGTGACGAATTCGGACGCCCTGAGGAAGGCCTTCTGATCTCTTCGGGCGCAATCACCCGGCCAACGCCGAGGATGTAGGGGAAGGCCGTCGCTTCGGATATCATCCGGCTTCGCAGCGTCCCATGACCAGCCCCCGAACGCGACCGTCAATGTTCATCGGGTCCTCTAGTGAGGGCCACAAAGTTGCCCAGCACGTTCAAGTTCTCCTGGATCCGGTTTGCG
Organism: uncultured Acidobacteriota bacterium; assembly: GCA_963717745.1. Classification (GTDB taxonomy): domain Bacteria; phylum Acidobacteriota; class Vicinamibacteria; order Vicinamibacterales; family 2-12-FULL-66-21; genus JACCXG01. The sequence goes on along the minus strand of CAVQXJ010000023.1, from coordinate 7,912 downwards.
AAGTCGAGATTTGGAGCCAGGGTGTTTTCGGCCTGTCTCAAGGCACGCTGGAATCTCTCGTCCTTGCGGTTGAGAGGTTTGACTTCGCGACGCTTGTATTGACTGCAGATGACCTGACCATGTCGAGGGGCTCCGAGCGCGCGGTCGCGAGGGATAACGTAATCTTCGAGCTTGGGCTTTTCATGGGTTCTCTCGGCCGAGACCGGACGTTTGTTGTTCATGACCGCAGTAGGGCACCCGCTTTGCCAACCGACCTGGCCGGGATTACGACGGCAACATTCGAGCCGCATTCCTCAGGAAATCTCGAGGCGGCACTGGGCGCAGCGTGCACAAAGATCGAGAGGGCCGTCGAACGTCTTGGCGTACGCGAGGCGCAGCGAGTGCTGCGACTGACGGAAGCTACGGCCACAGTCGAGACCGTCGGAGGGCACGTCCGGAGTTGGTTCAACTTCTTGCTCGGTCGCGGAAAGTGGAGCTGGACATCATCAGTGCGCAGTTCGGCGCATTCATCGAGCCTTCGAAGTTGGCGCAAGTGCGTAAGGATCTCGAAGACCTTGAGTCAAAACTCAAAGGAAAGTAATGACCCGACTGCGGCGCCGGAAGGGGGGTGATCATCGCGCAACGCCCACAGCTGTCGCGGCGCTTTCTTTACTCGGCGTAGTAAGACTCAGCGAACTTTCCTGGACAACGCGAGATTAGCAGGCTGCGAATGCAGCATCGCGCCGGTCTCTCGGCTGCCGAGCGTGAGATCGAACGCACCGAGGCATTGCGGGGCCTCGTAGACGCGATTGTGCTCACTCCAGACCAAGCGCGGGAGGCGCTTCAGATCGAGTTTCGGGGCAATCTGGCCGCGATGCTCGGGGCGACCATACAAACGAAGAGCTCGTCGAAATCCGATGACCTCTCCTTTCGAGTATCTTTGGTTGCGGCGGCATGCAACCGGCGGCACTTGCAGCTGTGGAGCGGAGCGGCGTGAGGCACGGCGGAATGTTGTGAGGTTACGGGTTGTCGTAGCGCGTGCGAACGACGGTTGTGGTGAATGCGGGGTCGTCGTCGTCGCGCTCGGAGTAGAATCGAGTCGGCGCGAAAACTCACAGGACCGTTTCGGTCGGCAAGGCTCAGTCCGCCCAACGCTCTCGATGAGCCAGGTTCGCGCCTGAACGCGAGAACGGCCACGAGCGACGTCGGCTCCATCGCGAGGTTAGACGGCCGCCATAATCTGCGACTCGCGAGCTGCCAAATCCATCACCGCTGACACGAACGAAAGTGCTCAGGTGTCTCGAACGAACATGACGCCGTATTTCAGTTCAGTGCTGTCATCGTTCAAGAATCTGAAACGCTTCTTCCAGGCGGACGTGCAAGACTTTGACGCTGACAACAGGGACGTCCTCGTTTCTGCCCTTCCTGACGCGGTCCAGCAAAAGGGTATGGAAGTGAAGACATCGTCCGGAGGATAGATGTTCGCGGTTTCCCAATCGTCTACAGTCGGCAGCCTCCAATCCGAGAAACCTGCAAAGCTAACAATGCACGCTCCGCGCTGATATCCGAATTGCTTGGCCGTCGACTGCCGTTCTTCAGGACGGGTCCGCGTAGCCGTCGGCATAGCTGGCCCCACTCACCAACGTTCCCAGTCCAAACAAGGCGGTGGCCTCTGACCACGAGAGATGAATGGGATCGCCCGAGAAGGCCTTGCCGTCCCGATCGTTCCCCACGGGGCCCTGATCCACATTAACCTCCCGTCGGGGTCAGTCGCCGTCCCATCACCGTTATTGGTCCAGACGACTTCTCTTTCCAGTTCCCGTCGCTTTTCACTCCAATTGTGTGTGAGAACCTCCAAAGTGGTTCGAATGGAGATTCTCGGTCCAGGCGGATATGACCGAGCACCGAAATTCGCGTGGTTCGTCGCGCGAGCGTTTTCCAAAGTGCTAGATTCTCGGCCACCGCCGTTGGGAACTGAAAACGGCCATTTCGACGGATCAACCTTTAGCGCAAGGATAAAGTCACGGACGTCTCGTGCGTGAGGTACAGTTTTCCCACGTCAGATTGCCGGAACCGCTCGAATCGCGAATCGTCAGGTCCGCCGCGCCAAACCCCAGCACGGTCGATCTCACGCTCCGGTTAACGTCGATCCTGACGATGTCGTCGAGCAACACTATCGATTCATCCTTCAGAATCATTCCTGTGCGTGTTCGCAACTCGCGTGCTTCGACGATTTCATATGTGACGTTGCCCAGCACAGTGGCACCGGGATTTGTGAGCAGAGCTGGCTTCAGCTGAAGAACATTCTTACCATCGCGGGTTGTCTTGACGAAACAGTCGGGCACCACAGTCGCACCTCAGAGACGAAATTTAGCGCAAGACAGGTCAGCGTACCCTATAGAAGATGTCCCGATTTAGTCCCTGGAACGCCTCCGCCCGAGCCGCTGAACGAGAATTCTCGATAATCATCCACCTGCTCAAGCCACCCTCACCTTCAGGTGAGGGATTCCATGCGCCGCGTGGCCTGAAGCCGACTTTCGCGGGCGCGAACATGGGCACCAGAAGGCCAGGTCCTTCAGGCCTCCTGAAGGCCTCGCCTGAAGGTAAGGATGTTCACTGGTTCGCGAACGTGACCCTAACTATCATGGAGTAGACCGTGTACCGCCCCTCGCGTTCATCCTCGAGCGGCCCGCCGACGTCCTCCGCACCGCATGTCTTGTTGGGCGCGGATCTTAGCACGGACTCGATGTGCCGGTAGTGCCGGTCGAGCGCGAACGGCGGCGCGCCCAGCCCCTCGCGCGAGGTCGGCCTTGTGTTGCCGCTTCATCGGCTCGAGCTTGATCGACGCGATCACCCTGATCCCCGAGCAGGGCGTCCTCAGAATCGAATTGACGGGCAACCTTGCGGCGATGCTCGGCGCGACCGTACAAAGCCCGCGAGCTCGGTCCGGACCTAGTCGTTTGCGCTCGTCGTGTACCGCGAGCGCAAAACCTTCACGAAATCGACGTTGGCGGAAGAAAAGGCCTTGACAGGTTTTTCTGCTGAACCTCCCGAGCCTCCCGTCTGACCCTGAAATGGCGCCACCACGGGGCTGCGTTCAGCCTGGGACCGACTTCTGGCGCCTCGAGAGATCGAGTGACCCTCGCACCCCAAAACGCGCACCTGGACGAAACTGAGCGGCGCGAAATGACGATGCTACAAAGAAGTCATGACCACTGCGATTCCGACTGGCGTAGCGTTGTCCGACAAAGACCTCCTGATCGAAGTCAACGGCTCTCGTGCCTCGAGCAGCAGGCGACCGCGTGCCTGATCGCCGCGCTCGCGGAGCTCGATGCCCGACGGCTCTATCTCGCCGAGGGATGCTCATCCCTGTTCACGTATTGCACCGAGGTCCTGCACCTATCCGAACACGCGGCGTATCTGCGGATCGAGGCGGCCCGTGCGGCGCGCAAGTGGCCCGTCATCGTCGAGCTCATCGCCGACAGCTCGCTTCACCTGACAGCGGTCGGCCTGCTCGCCCCGCATCTCACCGCGGACAACCATCGGGATGTGCTCGAGTCGGCACGGCATAAGAGCAAGCGCGCCGTCGAGGAGATCGTTGCGGCGCTTCGGCCCCAGCCGCCTGTCCCGTCGTCGGTCCGCAAGCTGCCGGCACGTTTGGCAGCGGAGAGGACCCCGGCTGTCAGTGATTCATGGACCGATCAACCAGCTTCGGAAGAGCCGGTCCCGGCTGGTGTTTGCACCGGCAGCCCTGAGAGGCCGCCCGTCGAGCCGCCCGCGGCCGGGGGGGTTCTGCCCAAGGTAACGCCCCTCGCGCCGGAACGATACAAAGTGCAGTTCACGGTCTCCCGCGAGACGCACGATCGTCTGCGAGAGGCGCAGGACCTGTTGCGGCACCGGATTCCCGACGGCGACGTGGCGGCCATCTTCGATCGCGCGCTGACGCTACTCCTGATGGATCTGCGCAAGAACAGACACGCAGATACAGACCGGCCCCGCGCCCAACGATCGAACCGGCCACGGGGTCGGTATGTTCCTGCGGCCGTCAAACGGGAGGTCTGGAGACGTGACGAGGGCCGGTGCGCGTTCATCGGCACGCACGGACGGTGCAGCGAGCGGGGCTTCCTCGAGTATCACCATGTCGTGCCTCACGCTGACGGCGGCGCGACCACGGCTGACAATCTCGAGTTGAGGTGCCGGGCGCATAACGCATGTGAGGCTACGCGATGGTTTGGGGTTAGCGAACATGATTTCGTGCGGGAAGACCGGGTCGACTACATGGCGACCGAGTGAGCAGCGGCGCTCCGAGCCGGCACCGGGCGCCTCTTCGTCACTTTCGACGGGCGTCGAAGTTGGCCTGCGCCCACCGTTCCGTGGTCGCGTTCAATTCCTCGATCGACCGGAGCTTGTGGACGCCGGGAGGAAACCGGCGCTGGCCGGTCCGCGCGCCGAGGCGCCAGAGCGCGGCGATCGCCGCATGCAACTCCGGGTCGCCGGGCGTGCCCCAGCGCGGCTGGTTCATTTCCTCGACCGATCGACAGCGGCGGACCGGCATCAGTTTTCGTCCACGTCGAATCGCTTACCGCGTCCACACGAAAAGCGACCGCACATCACCGGATCGGGCGTGATAGCTCCGTCGCCGGACGGTCGTTCAGGAACCTTGGGGCGATCCGGCCACGGATATCCCCTCCGGGAGTCAGAGCTCAACGTGGCTGGCGGGCCGCTTCGCCAGCCGTCGAGCGAACGTTCGCTCGCATTCGGGGAGCCGCCACTTCAGTTCCCCACGTCCGCCGTGATCATCGTCTCTAGCGCTGCAGCATACTTTCCCATACGCCGTCTACTCTCGGGTGTCGGACGAAGTCGTAATCGTGCTCGGCGTTTTGCACCTGATGCGGAGCCCGACGGCGTGGCGCAGGCGGGCGTGAGAGCTGGCCGGCGATTCACCAACTGGCGGCGCGCCGTCAAATCGCCTTCTCGACGTCGTCTGGGTCGTTGTCGAAGATGCTCGGGCGCTCGAGCTGCCTTTTCGGCTTCCGCGTCGCTAATGAGCTCAAGATCTTCAGCGATTCTCTCTCTGTTCCTCTGGAGACGACCCTCAATCCAGCTCCTTTCTTTCGTTTAAGCTCTCGATAAGGTTAGGACGATCGATTGACCAACGATGCCACCCAGCGCCGGAAGGTCTCTTCCCTGGTGTTCTCGGCGTTCCTCGATTTCCAAATAGGCTAAAAACGAGCGACGCGGTCAAAACGAACCTGCATCCTCGGCAATTTTTCGTCTTCTCGGTCGGCCAAGTTGTCCACGTGGAAAACGGAGTCGCGCAGCTCCGCCTCAACCTTCGCATCATTCAGTGGTGTATCCTGCATGACGAGGTCAAGATACGAGAACAAGCCCGCAAGAAATCTCAAATATACCAACCTGACGACGTCACCCTCGCATGGCTTGCACCGTCGATAGTCTCAGGAGATCGTGTATTGACCTCCACCAGCTGGCGCGCAACAAGCCGATTCAACGTCCTGATCGTGTCCTCGCGATTGTCGAAGATATCTTCCAGTAAAGCGACGAGCCGCGCAATCTCGTAGTATCCCTGACCCTCTTTAGATGCTTCGCCACGTCGTGAAAGCAGGAACCGAAGGATCCTGAGGCTGGTAAAGTGACTGCTGTTTCGATCGGCGCCACAGTCGAATAAGTTCATGACCGGGCTCGCTTCTTCCTTGTCACTTTTGGTCGCCTAGCATGATCGATTTAACGAATTCGTGAAACGCTACAAAATAGGCGCCGTCACGCCGGTAAATCGCCAACATTTTGTCAACGTCCGTCGCGCCAGACACGAGAAACGTTGTGAACATTTCTAGTGCCATTCGCATATTGCCGAAGCAGAGCGACTCGATGATCGTGCAATATTCTTGTTCCGTTCGAAAATTGAATACTCCACTATCCGTAAAAATGAGCCTATCGATTCGGCATCGAAAGCAATTCCTTCGGGAATGATGACATCGCGTACCCCCGTCTTGCGGTCACGAGAGTCGAGCGCGAATCGCAATCGGCTCCCGATCAGCTTGCGGAATCGGGGAGATGCAATGTGGAACTTCCGATTCGTATAGGCTGTCAGCGTCCGCTGAAGGTTCGCCGCATAGTAGGACTCCTCGCGGAGGGACACGACGGTGATCGAGCCGATCGAGCGGGTGATGCGCTGCGCAAGCAGGAAAATCTGCGCCTGATACACCGGCGACAGCTGGTCCACGTTGTCGATGAAGATGACGATCTCGACCCCGCGGTCTTCTCGGCCAACTCTCAGCAGGCCTGGACGTACTCCGCCACGCTCTCTTGCCACCGAGCCAGGAACGGCGACAGCGCGTCTTCGTATGGGTCGGTCCCAGCTCGTAGTCCTCTGAGCCCCGTGTGCTCTATGGAGATCTTGTCGGCGAATGCCTTCTTGATGTTTCTACGCGTCTCAAGGTGGGGACTCGAATACCGTGCACGAAGCTGCGTGAGGATAGTCGTCCAAACGAATCGCTCCATCTCCGAGAGTTCCGGAGGAGCTTCAAGGAAATCGACGTGGAACCATATCGCCTTGGAGTTGAGCAAGGGTGCGCTAACTGTGCGTTGGTACCGCTTAATAGGTCGTCTTGCCGGATCCGATGCCACCGAGTAGTAGAAACAGTTGACCGTGCCGAGTTGGCATTGCTTCGGCCAGCACGATGCCGAACTGTCCCGCATCGGTATCGGTTTGCTTAGCCGGCTTTGCGCCTTGGTCGAGCATGAACTGCGGATAGCATCCGCGATGATAACGTTAAGATCATCCGCGACGATTCGTAGACTCTTCGAATACACGTAGCAGGACTGAAGAATCTCAATTGCGTCCTGATCTGCGATGTTCTCAAAAATCGTGCTGAGCAACAGGTGCAACTGGGCGTGAAGGCGATTTCGCTGTAGCGGCAGGTCCGCGTTAACCCGGATTATTCATCAGAGCTTACTCAAGACGAGTTCACGGGTGGCGTGAGTAATAGTGAAGAGCAGGGCGCAACGGGGAACGCCGTGGCGAGCGTGGCGAGCCGGCTGTGCGAGCGTTCGGCACGCGCGGGCAGGCGCGATGGCGATCGACGAGGCACACCTCGGGTGCTGTGGCGCAGGCGAGGAGTCGGCGGGGGTCGCGATTTAGGCGAGGACGCCGCCGAAGCTACGAGCGATGGCTTGCCACGCGGCCGGGTCGGGATGGGAGCGCGGTAGATGCAGCACGAAGCGGCGGACGGAGCGCGTCACGCGCACGCCGATCTTTCAGCAGCACGAGCCGCAGGCGTCCGACCTGGGCCCGTGCGAGCGACGTGCGGTCGGCGCGCAGCTGGAGTTCTTGCAGCAGCACGTACACCGCCGCCGTCAGGGTGAGGCGGAGCTGATTGGCCCAGAAGCGAGAGCAGCTCGTGCGGCCCACGGCCAGATCGTGATGCAGTTCTTTCAGCCGGTTCTCGCTATCTCCGCGCGCACAGTAAATCTCGCGATACAGCCGCTCGGGATGATGCCGCAGGTTGGTGATGACGATGCGCGGGTTGTCCCGGAGGTCCCGTCCCGGGTGGACGACGACTTCGGCCTTGATCACCGCGCGGCGCGGATGCGGCCACGTCTTCGCCTGATAGAGTGTCTCGCCGAAGACCCGCGCCGAGGCCCCGGTGGCGCTCGCCTGGGTCCGCGCCTCGACGAGCAGGTGCGCCGCGGCCGCCTCGAGTACTTTGTTTTTGGCCATCGCCACGACGTACTCCACGCCGGCGGCCTCGAGGTCGTCGAAGAGGGCGGGCGTGGCGCACCCGCCATCGAGCCGGACACGGACGCGGGCCCGCGGGAAGGCCGCCCACACTTTCGGAATGATGCGCCGCAGCAGGCCCTGCGCCCCGACGGCGGTGGCGGCGTTGCCCGGGCGCAGCACCGCGGCCACGAGATA
>CAVQXJ010000022.1:0-149691 GCA_963717745.1 uncultured Acidobacteriota bacterium | reverse complement strand
TCTTCAGTTCTCCTCGGCCATCCGTCTCACGACGTCCATCGCGTGGTCGGCGGTGCTCGAGGTTCCGTGTTCCGTGTCGACGTAGCCGGTCCAGTTCAGACGCCGCAGTTCCTTGAAGATGAACGGATAGTGGATCTCGCCCGTGCCGGGCTCCAGGCGTCCGGGGTTGTCGCCAATCTGCACGACCTTGATCAGTTTGTCCTGAAGGCCGGCGCGAAGATTGACGACGAGGTTTCCCTCGGTCCGCTGCAGATGGTACAGGTCGAAGCAGATCTTCACGTTCGGGTGGTTGACGTCCTTCATCACTGGAAAGGCTTCGACGCAGCGATCGAGCGCGCGGCGTGGCTGTGCCGGATTCACACTGAGCGGCTCGAGTGCGATCGTCACACCGCCCGCGGCAGCGATGTCGCCCGCGCGCTTCAACCCGTCGACAATCTGGGCCCGCTGCGTTTCCCACGGCACATCCGGCTGGATGATGCCGACGAAAGTAATCAGATCCGGCTGCGTGCCGAACTCCTTCGCGATGTCGACGCGCTCCTTGATTTCCGCGAGCAGGGCGTCTTGCGCGCCCGGTTTGGTGAAGCCGGTCGTGCCGCCCGCGGTGCCCGTTCCCACCAGGCTCACGCACGTGAGCCCGGTTTCCTGCTGCGCCTTGAGCATCGCCTTGCGTTCGTCGGCCGAGGCGTTCCAGAAGCTGTACGCCTTGAATCCTTTCGCCGCTACCGCGCGGATGCGGTCCGCCCGTGGCATCGGCGGGTTGCCGCGCCCGGCGTTGAACATGATTTCGATATTGATGGAGATGGTATACGGCGGCGGCGCCGCCATTGCCGGTGCGGCTTCGGCCGTCCCAGGGCGGGGGGCCAGTAAGCCGAGCGGCACCGCGGCGGTGGCCCGAAGCACGTCACGACGACTCGTCATAGTTCTCCTATGGACCCTGGTCGGAATAGGGTTGTCAGCTTGGGCGTCGAGGCGCCCGCCCGGCAAGGCGCGAGGAGCGCGCATACCGGGAGTATGTAAACGACGAGCAACGCAGCCCGGCGGGATGCATCGGCGGCCAAGGTGGCAACTCTATTCCAACCAGGGTCCAAAAGATGGAGCACCACGATATCGCGGTTCCGGTCTTCAGGGTCTCAGAAACTGGACTTCGATCGTTCCCAGCTCGCCGAACTCCATCCGTACGCGATCGCCCGGCTCGACCGGCACCGGCGGCACGCAGGTGCCAGTGATGACGACGTCGCCGGGCTGGAGACCGCAGTCGTGCGTCGCGACCTCGTTGGCGAGCCACGTCAACGCGTGCAAAGGGCCACCCACGTTCGCGCCACCACCGCGGCCGACGGCATCGCCGTTGCGGAACGCGACGACGTCGTACGCGCCGAGATCACGGGCACGCCAGTCGAGGCCGACAGCCGGGCCGATGGCGGCCCACGACGCACACGCGGTATCGGCAATCAGCTGCGGTGCGCCGACGACGGAGAAGTCGTCATATCTCGAGTCAGGCAGTTCGATCGCAAGGTGGAGCGAGGCGGTCGCGGCCGCGATCTCGACGGCGGTATAGGCGCGCGGACCGTTTCGGCAGCGAGGTCGCCATGCGGAACGCGAACTCGGCCTCGGCCACGCGCATCGCGTTGCCGGTGAGATCGATGGTCGATCCTGGTGCGACGAGACGCCCCGAGAGCAGACGTCCCGCGAGCGGGCCGTCCACCCCGATGTGGCGCTGGCCGGCAGCACTGGTCGCGGCGATCTTCCAACCGGCGACGGGCTGTCCTGACAGGCGCGCCACCTCGCGCTGGATGGCGTAGCCCTCCGCACGATCGCGGGGGCGGCACCGTGCCGGCAGATGGTCGATCCGTCCGGAGAGACGCCAGGTCTCCCACAGGATGACGGCGGCCTCGGCGGCCGCGTTGGAGTCGAACGTCGGGCTGTTGATGTCGATAGGCGTAAGCCTACTGCAATCCGGCAAGGTACTCGGCGACCGCTCTACTCTCTTCGTCGGTGAGACGCCCCGCCACGGCCCGCATGACGTGTGCCCGATCGTTGCTGCGCGCGCCGCTCTTGAACTCCGCCAGTTGCTGGACGATGTACGCCTGACGCTGGCCGGCCAGGCGGGGATAGCGTTGGTGTCCCGCTCCAGCGGGCAGGTGACACCCGACACACGCCGGTACCCCGGTGGTGCGGTTGCCCTCCTCGTACAACGCCTTGCCCCGGGCCGCCAACTCCGGATTCCCCACCGCGTTCCGCGCCGGGGTCTGGCTGGCGAAATGGGCCGCCATGCCGGAAATCTGCTGCTTCTTCAAGGCCGCGATCATGGGGGCCATGATCGCGCTCTTGCGCTTGCCGGACTTGTACTCGCGCAGCTGCTTGTCCAGGTACGCGGCCTGTTGCCCATCCAGTGTGGGGAAAGCCGGGGCTCCCGGCGCCGCCGCCGCGCCGCCGCCATGACACGGTTGGCACGCCGTGACCGTGATCGAACCTGCGTCTTGCGCCCACAACACGGGCGAGACACCCAGCAGGCACAGGCCCATCACTACGAGCGTCCTCGATGTCCGCACGACCAGGCCTCCTTCCGCTGATCTCATAGCTCGTACCGGAACAACGCGCCGAACAGGTGCACCTTGTAACCCTGCGGACCGAAGTCGAGATAGGCCCCGTTGTTGGCCGGCATCGGGTTTCCGCTCACGCCATCGTAGTGCCAGTCGCGGATCCGGCCATGCTCGAACCGGTAGAGCAGACGCAAGGACAGCCGCTTGTGGAGCGGCACCACCGCGTTGGCCTCAGCGGAATTCTGGACGAAGAGGAGATCGTCCCATCCGTCGCCGGCCAGCGCCACCTGCACCGCATTCATTCCGAGCGCCGCGGCGTTGTACCCGTATCCGACTCTCGTACGGCCGCTCGCATAGGTGTAGCCCACGTCCGACATGACCCGGCCCAGCTCGTAGTGAAAGCCCACACCGGTGACCGTGTTGCGATCCTTGTGCGACGCATCCCAGGCCCGGCTGGTTGGAAACAGCGGACTGACGGCCGAGGCCGTCCCGCACACCGATTGCCAGTTCGACGCCAGCACCTGCTGGGTCGCCACGACCGTCACGCCGGGCGGTGGAACGCCCGTCGCGTTCGTCTGAATCGAGCCGTCGCTCAGGAAGTAGTAGAAGTTCCCGATGACGCAGGCGTTCGGCTGGATGCCAGCTTGCTGCTGTCTGCCCTGCTGAAACGAGTAGAAGCCGTAGGCGCTGGTGGTCGGGGACGGCTGCCAGTTGAGCTCGATCGACGGGGACGTCTGTTTGTCGTGGCCGCTGCGTCCGTACTCCGAATCCGGATACTCGATGTCCCGCATCTGCAGGCCGACGCTGACGTCGAGCGCAGGCCCGATGCCGTGGTTGAACCTGGCATTCAGGACGTTCTGATTCCGGTCGGCCACATCGAATCGCCGCAACTGCTCGACGTTGCGCAACCACGGGGCGACGTTGGTCGTGGTGGCGGTCGGCACCGGTCCGAGCGAGGCGCTGTAGAGCCCCGGCAATGGCGTTGACACGAAGTCGCTTCCGCGGCGACGGCCGTACTGGTACGAAAGGCGGAGGCTGCCGGTCGCGAAACCGCGGTTCACGTAGCCGAGCCGAACCTTGTCTTCCCACGTCTTGTCGCGTTCGCGGTACTCGCGGCGGAAATCCTCGCGCTCGACGGCGGCTTCCAGGCTGTTGGTGCGATTGATGCGGTAGTCGGCCGACACCGCCGAGCTCAGTTGGCGATACTCGTAGGGCGCGCTGCGAAGCGGCACATCCCCGGTGCTCGGCGAGAGATTCAGCGCCTGGGTCGCGGCATAGTCGCAGCCGGCGCCGTTGTAGCCGGTGTTCAGCGTACCGACCGGATTGTTGCCCGCGGTCAGGTTCGGCGTCACGAACGACCCTCCCGAGCCGTTGTTCAGCAGCCGTCCCCACTGTCCCGTCAGCGGATTGCAGGCAAAGTAATCCTTGCGGTTGTCGGTCTCGTAGTAGCGGACCTTGGCCTTCACCGCCAGCGCCCGCGCCGGATTCAGGAGGATGCCGAGGTCGGCGAGCGTCGTATCGATGCGCGCATCGGCAGACAGCCTGCTCAGCGAGGCGGTCGAGTTCCAGACATTGGCGGTCGCGACACCGTTGATGGTGCCGCCCGTCAACGGCTCGATCGACCACGGCAGCAGGTTGTCGTTCTGCTGCGAACGGGCGAACGACACGACGCCGGTGACCCGGCTCTTGAGAAACTTCGGGAGTTTCCTGGCGACCTCTGCTCTGAGGTTGTAATAGTCGTTGCTCGGGTACAGGTCGAACTGCCCCTGCGTAAAGGTCGTCGCCGGCACGCCCGCGATGGTGTTCGTCGTGATGAACAACGGGTTCTGGAACATCAGCGTGTCGATGCGGTTCTCGAAGAACGACGCCCCGCCCTGCAGGCTGAAGGCGGTCACCGCGTTGGCGAACTGAAGCCCCGCCCGAACGTCCTGCGTGGTGTAGTCGATCGATTCCGGGAGCTCGACGTTGCCGCCACCGCCGCCGCCGCCGAAGACGGCGTCGAAGGGACGAGTGCCGTCTCGACGCTCATTCGCGTAACTGGCGAAGGCTTTCCAGTTCGCAGGCAACGTGAGGTCGACGCGTCCGCGGCCCTGCTTCCGGGAGAGCTCGAGGTCGGAGGCCGGCGCCGACGAAATCGCGAGAAGCATGTTCGCCTGCGTCGTATTGGCGTCGGTGGTCCCTCCCGGGCGTAAGGCCTCTCAGCGTGAAAGCGCCGCTGCCGGTCCCGTCCCAGAGCGATCGGTAGGTCGAGGTGAAGACGTGGGGTATTTCGCTGAAGGAGCCGCGCACCCTCCAGGTGTTGTATCGGCCGACGTCCACCCCGTAGTACTGATCGCTCCGGGCCACACCACCGCCCACCGCGTCGAAGTGAAAGGCGCTGGCCGGCTTCTCGATCATCACGGTGAAGTTGTTCAAGTAGGCGCCGCTGTCGAGGTCCTGGTATTCGCGGAACTTGGCGACCCCCTTGTCGCCGGTGACTCCGACTGGCACGAACTCGATCGTCGTCCGGTAGAGCATCCCACCCGCCTTTTTCGGCTCCTTCACGAGAGGGGTGGGGGCGATGAGCAGCCCGGAAGGCGCGCGCGATCCCTCGACGATGCCCAGGCCCTCAGGGTCACGTTCGACGATCGAGCTGACCGCGCGCGGATTCATGGCGTTGCCGGGTGTGGCGTCCTGGCCGTCGCCAGGACTGGCATACGCGAGGAAGGTGGTCAACCGCAGCACCCCGATGCCCAGGGTGATCACTGACGCACACGAACGGATGTTCATCAAAGGTCTCCCGCAGGGTTGTCCCGGGGCCTCACGCCTGGCTCAGCGCTGGAAGCGTGCACCAGCCGGATGATTGCTGCCATGGATCTGCGAGTGGCAGTTCTGGCAGGTGCGCGCGATCACGCGTGGACTCTGTCCTCCCCCCAGCAGCGCACCGGCAGCCGACTGCCCGTCCCGGTAGAACGTGCCGTTATGACCGACCGACAGGTTGTGGCATTGCTGACACAGGTAGGGACGCGCCGCGACGAGCAACTTGTCATGGTTGGAACCATGCGGCTTGTGACAGTTGACGCAATTCTCGCGGACCGGCGCGTGTTCCCAGAGGAGCGGCCCCCGCTTTTCCGCGTGGCAGGTGTAGCAGACGTCGTTGACGGAATCGGCGTTCAGCAGAGCACGGGTGGCCGAGCCATGCGGGTTGTGGCAGTCGACGCAGGACATCTTGCCTTCCGGCAGCGGCATGTGCGAACGCCTGCGGAACTCGGCGCGCTGCTCCTTGTGGCACTGGAAGCAGGTCTCCGAGATGCTCTGCCGGGCCAGGAGACTGTTGGCCGACACCTTCTGCATGGGATTGTGGCAATCGGCGCAGCCGAGGTTGCTCTTCGCGTGCGTCGATCCCGGCCAGTGCATGCGAGTGCCACCCTCGTGGCAGGTCAGGCACTGGCCATTCTGCGTGTCGACCGGCGTGCCCCACCGTTTGGTGAACCCGATCAGCGCGGTCTTATCGGTCGCGTTCCTGGCGTGATTCGAGCCCGGTCCATGGCAGGCTTCGCACCCCTGCCGCTGCCGGTCGTCCTTCGGGTTCAGCCGGAAGACCTTCGCGTGCAGCGTCTCGCTGAAATGCTTGTTCTCCTGGCCGTGGCACTCGATACACCGCGCCTCGCCGATGTACTCGGCAGACGGCAGGGCCGGCTTCGTAGACACGTTCTGGGGAACTGCCACGGGAACGGCGACGGTCGTGGTCGCGGATTTCGACAGCGCGGCCTGTCCCCAGCACAACGTCAGCGTGGCGATCGCCAGCCTGATCGTTGTCCTCACTCTGAACTTCTGCTCGATCGTCCGCATGCACTCCTTTCGCTCGATCCGTTCTTCGTCCTCCCCTTCCTGATCCCCCGTGTGGTCTGTTCGCAGTCCCTGCGTGCGTGCAGCGGACAAGGCAAGTCACAGACCACGCGCCGCCGCCAGGAAACGGCGGAAAATCTCGAAAAGCGGGCGTGGTCCGATCTGCTGGTTTTCGCGTGCCGAAAACCCGCAACGTAGGGTGTAAGTCCCGCGGGAAGTCAGGAGATTTGAGGGCGGATGACCGACTCGGCGGTCGGAAACTCATGCATCGAAGAAGATCGGTACAGCTCGATTCGGGATTGCCTTTGAAATATCAGTAACTCTGTGTCCGAACTGCCGTGGTCGAAGCACAGCGGATAATAGCCGGGCTCGATGCTCCGCTTACGTGAGACGACGCGCTCGAAGGTGCGGGCGGCGCTGCTGGCGATTGCCGGCGCGACGCTCCTCTGGGCGATCTGGATTGCTCAGGCCGGCGGCTTCGTCACGACGATCGCCGGCCTGCGGATCCGGTCGAACAATCCGCAGCGGGTGCTGATGATCACCGCCCTCGCGGTCGTCGGCTACTTCCTTCTGGGCGGCGCGATCCGGACCGCGCGGCTCACCGCTGCAGCGCGACGCTCGGCGAACGCGACTGCCGGCCGCCCGGGCCTGATCGCGCTGCTGGTCGCGACCTCGTCGACGGTCGTCGCCGTGACGAACAGCACGCGGATGGCCGGCGGTGCCGACGCTTATGGCTACGTCAGCCAGGCCGATCTCTGGCTCGCGGGCAATCTCGCTGTGCAGCAGCCCTGGGCCGCGGAGGCGCCGTGGCCAGACGCGACGTGGACATTCACGCCGCTCGGCTACCGGCCGGCCGACCGCGCCGGCGAGTGGTCAATCGTGCCGACCTACTCGCCCGGGCTGCCGATGCTGCTGGCCGTGGCCAAGCGGCTCGGCGGCCAGTGTGGCATGTTCGCCGTGGTCCCGATCCTCGCCGGGCTGACGGTGCTGGCCACGTACGGCATCGGGCAACGGCTGCACTCGCCCGTCGCCGGCCTGATCGCCGCGTGGCTGGTCGCCACGAGCCCGGTCACGCTCAACTCCTCGCTCGAACCGCTGAGCGACGTGCCGGCGACGGCGATGTGGACGCTGGCATTCTTTTTCGTCCTGGCCGCTTCCCCTGTCTCGGCTGCGGTCGCCGGCGTGTCGGCCGGCCTTGCGATCCTGATTCGACCGAACCTCGTGCCCCTCGCCGTTCCCCTGGGTGTCTGGCTCCTCTGCCGGCGCGACGTGCCCGGTCCTTTCGTCCGCACCCGGCTGGTCCCCGCGACGGCTTTTGCCGTCACGAGTCTGATCGGCGTGGCCGCGATCGCTGCTATCAACCGGCACCTCTATGGATCGGCGACGACTTCAGCCTACGGATCGCTCGAGGATCAGGTGGCGCTGGCGCGTGTGCTGCCGAACCTCCACCACTACATCACCTGGTTCATCGAGACCCACACGGTCATCCCGCTGCTCGGCCTGATCGCGCTCGTCGCGCCGCTGCGGCGATTCTGGCCCCGAGTGGCCGATCGCGCCATCTTCGCCGTATTCGGCAGCGTCATCGTCCTGGTGTGGGGCTTCTATTGCGGCTATCTCGAATTCGATTCGTGGGGCTACCTGCGCTTCCTGCTTCCGAGCTGGCCGCTGATCATGATCGGCCTCGGTGCGCTCGCCGTCTGGGTGGGGACGTTCGGCCGTCCCGCACGGTGGGTCGCCGGCATCGCGATCGTGGCCCTCGGCGTCGTGAACACCATCGAGGCATCCCGGCGGGACGTCTTCGAGCAGCGTCAGGCGGCGCGGCACGATGCGCCGATCGGCCGGCTCGTCGCGACACACACGCCACCGAACAGCGTCCTGCTCACGATGGAGCGGTCCGGCAGCATGCGGTACTACGGCGGGCGGGGCACGCTGCGCTACGACCTCCTGAACCCTGCGTGGCTGGACCGCGCCGTCGCGTGGCTGACCGCTCGGGGAGTGCGGGTCTTCGCGGTGCTCGATCGCCGCCAGGCCGACGAGGTCAGGGCACGATTCTCCAGTCAGCGCGCCGCTGCCGCGTTGAACCGGCCGTTCCTGATCTACGAGCCGGCGGGGACCGCGCTGTTCGATCTTTCGCAACTGCGCGACCCGGCGCTGCCGCCGGCCGTGATCACCGAGCCCTTTCCCGATGCGCCGCACTGCGACCCGCCTGTGCCCCTGCTGCCGTTGGCGCTGAAGTAGGGCGCCGTCAAATCCCAAGATCCAAATCCCAAGCTCCAACCACTCCCAATTCCCAAGTCCCAACTCCGACTCCCAAACGCCAAATCCCAACGACCTTCAGGTCCCAGGACAGGGTCGGATTGGGATTTGGTATTTGGGAGTGGTTGGAATTTGGAGCTTGGTGCTTGGGATTTGGACGCTCACTGCCCCGCTTTGACCAGCGCCATCAGCTCGTCGTGCGTCCACGGCCGGGTGCGTGCCGCGTTCTGCGCGCGGACCGCGGCCACGGCGGGGGCGGCGACCGGGGTGCCTGTCTGGCCCCACTCGCGTCGGATGTAGGTGAGAACGCCGGCGATCTGGTCGTCGCTCAACACCGAGCCGACAGGCGGCATCAGACCGATCGGACCTTCCTTGCCGTTCAGCAGAATCCGGGCCGGAATATCTGCCGCGGCAAGCGCGAGCGCCGATCCGACCAGGGTCGGCGCCAGACGCTCCTGTCCGCGCCCGTCCGGTTGATGACACTGCTGACAGGCGTTGCGGTAGACCTCCCTGCCGGCGTCGAATCGCTGCTGTTCTTCAGTGGTCAGGGCGGGGACCGGCGCGGCGACGCCTGGCTTGCCGGGCCACTCGATGCGCCCGAGGACACTGGCGGCGCGCGCGCCGAGCTCGCCGCCCGCTGCCGCGAGAGCGGACAACGCGCCGGGTTCGCGCGTCAACCGGACCGTTCGCGTTCCGGTGCCTCGACCGCCGGCTGCCGCAGGACGTTCGAATGCATACGCGCCTCCGGGACCGGCGCGTCCACCAGGACACGTAGGGCACGGCGCATTCGCAAGCGGCGGCGCGCCGCGACGCCCGGTGGTCCCCGGCATCGGCGTGTTGAGGACGGCGACCTCCGCGCCGCGCAGCAGCGCCGAACGCTGCCAGTCGGTCCTGCCGGCATTCCCGATCGCCGCCAGCACGTCGTGGATCGCCCCGTCCTGTCCAGCCCGCACGATGGTCGCGGCGAGCATCGTGATCGCGGTATCGCGCTGCGGCGTTTGCCCGCCGCTCTGCAGCACTTTCTCGAGCACAGACGGTTCGTTGCCGCGGAGACCGCTCAGGGCTGCATCGACGAGGACGGGATCGGCGGCATAGCGTTCGAGCAGGGACGCCGCCGTTGATTCGCGAGGCCCTGCCGGCAGGACCCCCAGCGACGCGGCCAGCTGCTGACGAACCGACCAGTGAGGATCCCCGGTCCGCTCGAGCACCGCCGCCGCAACGGGATGACTCGGCGTCCCGAGCCAGCGCTCGGCAATCCGGATCGCGGACGAGCGCACGTCGGGCGACGAGTCGCCGAGCGCCTTCACGACCGTCGCCGGTTCGATCGCGTCGAGGCCATCGAGCGTCCACAGCGCATGCAGCTTCGTGCGGGGATCAGCGGCAGTTTCAGCGAGCTTCACCAGCGCCGGCGCAACCGACTTCGCATTCCGCTCGACCAGCAGCCGCTGCGCCGTGTCGCGCCTCCAGCCGTTCGGATGCGACAACGCATCGACCAGCTGCGCCGGGGTCGCACTCGCGAACGGGTTCAGGGTGTCGCGCTTCGTGGTTTCGTGCATCACGCGATAGATGCGCCCCAGGCCCACCGGCGCGTCCAGCTTGCGCGACAGGATGTGATCGCGCAGATACAAGGTCGTCGACGCCCGGTCCTGAATCACGCCGCGATACATGTCGACGACGTAGAGCGCGCCATCGGGAGCGTTGGTGATGTACACCGGCCGGAAACGCTCGTCGGTCGAGGCCAGGAACTCGGCGTTGTCGTACGCCTTGCGCGCCCTGATCGTCGTCCCGTCGTCGCTGAGCACAATCCGGCTGACGAAATTCGCCGCCGGCTCGGCGACGAAAGCGTTCCCGAGAAGCTCCGCGGGCAGGCGATCGCCGCGATAGATCGACGGCGCGCACACCGCGGTGAAGCGGTTCAGCGAGCCGTCCGCGCGATCGACCCCGACTTGATAGGCGCGGTTCGTGCCAGGATTCGGGCGCACCGGCCAGACGACGTTGAGATCGGTGTTTTCGTTGGCCAACGATTCGTAACTGCCGCGCGTGCGCAGCAGCGCGGGATTGCGCTGGTAATACGGCGTCGGCACCAGGTCCACGTGCAAGGCGGATTCATTGGTATTCCGGTACATTCGTCCGGCGTCGTCCTGACTGAGCCCCCACTCGCCGCGCGACAGCGTCGGCTTCAGCTCGAACTCGCCATTCTTGAGCCGGATGTTCACCTCGTTCTCGGAGGTGTGCATCACGTTGTCGAGGCCCCAGAACAGGCTGTTCGCATTGCCTTCCACGCTGCCCCGCAGCAGGCCATACGAGTGAGTGACGACCTCGCGCGTGTCGGCCTTGAGGTCGCCGTTGGTGTCGCGCATGAACCACAGCGTGCCCGGCTCGCCGACGAGCACGCCGTTCTCCAGCACCTTCACCGCGCGCGGGAGGATCAACTTGTCCGCGAAGACCGTTCGCTTGTCCATCCTCCCGTCGTGTGTCCGTGTCTTCGAGCACGACCACGTTGCCGATGGGATCGAGATTCGGCTCGGGCGTGACCAGATCGCGGACGAAGCCGGTCATCTCGACGACCCAGAGCCGTCCCTGCAGGTCCCAGTCGGCGGCGGTCGGATCGTGGATCAGCGGCTCGGCCGCGACCAGCTCGACGCGGTATCCCGGGGGCATGAAGAACGTCTTCACCGCTTCACCGGGGGACAGCACCGGCGATTCGTTCGAGACTTTCTGCACGCCAGGGGGCCACGGGCGGTTGACCGGGGAGCTTTGATCCGCGGCACCGGTGACGACAGTTACCGATGCGATGAGCGCGGCGGCGCGAAGTCTGGTGAGGAGCATCGGATGCGTGCGACAGCTTACTACCGCCCGGCCGCCCGGCGCGATGGCGTGACCGGGCTTCAAATCCCAAGCTCCAAATCCCAAATCCCAACCACTCCCAACTCCCAAATCCCAAGGGAAACTGCCAACTCCCAAATTCCCGGCGCAATCCCAAACCGGGCAGACACGGGTTGGGTCTTTGGGATTTGGGATAATTTGGGATTTACCTTTGGGCCTTGGAAGTTGGGAGTGGTTGGGATTTGGGATTTGGAGCTTGGGATTTGATGCGTGCAATCAGAGCCGGCGCACTTTGATCTGCTTGTACTCGATCCACTTGCCCGCGTCGTGCGCCTGCAACTCGAGGCGGCCGGGCTCGACGTTCTCCAGCCCCTCGTACTCGAGCACCGTGTCGCCGTTGATGCGCACCAGGCAGCGCCGGTCCTGCACGACGAGCTGCAGCAGGCACCACTGCTCAGGCTCGATTCGCGGGTAGGACGCGCGCTTGATCGAATACAGCGATCCGGTCGCGTAGTGCGCGCCTTCGACATCGTGCAGCTGGATCTCGTAGCTCTGGCTGCGTCCGCCGGGGGGCGCCGGAATCGAGCGGAACATGAGGCCGCCGTTGTGATGCTGGACGCCGCGGAAGTAAAGGTGCAGGACGAAATCGCGGAACGTCTCGCGGGTCGCCAGCTGTCCGTTGCCGTCGCCGCGCAGGACCGCGCCGCGCGGTTCGAAGATCGGCTTTCCGGATGACACCTGCCACTTGGCGAAGTCCTCCGGACCGTCGTAGAGGACCTGCCAGGTCTCCTTCGCCGGCAGCTCACGGATCCGGATGTTGCGAAAGCGGATCGGATAGGACAACGACTCGAAGCCCAGATATCCCCGGCGGAGCCGATGCCGCAGCTCCGGCACCGTCTCGACGTCGAGATCCTGCACCAGTGTGTCGTTCATCCAGACCTGCAGCCGCGGCCAGTCCATGAGCGCGCGCAGGCTGTTCCACTCCCCCTGGTTCTTCACGTTGACGGCCCGCGGCGCGACCAGCGGGAAGATCGAGCCCGCCGATTCGGGCCGCGGTTGTGGGTCGGCCTGATGGAAGATGTTGATCTTCATGCCCACCCACGTATTCCGGCCGTGCTCGGGGGCGTGGAGATAGATGCCCGAGTTGGTCCAGCCGCGCAAGAAGAACTCGCCGCGGAAGTCGAAATTCTCGGTACTGTTTGTCCGATCGCAGCCACGTGGGAAAGTTCGATCCCTGATCGACGGCGATGGCGCCGTCCACCACGCGGAAGGCTGAAGGCGGTCCGTCCTGGACCGACCAGCCGGCCAGCGTCTGTCCGTCGAACAGCGGCGCAAAACCGGACTCGACACCTGACGACTGCGCGTGAAGCGCCCGGACCGCCGCCGGCAGCACACAGCCGGCCGTCAGGAACGTCCGTCGGTTCATCGTGGCCAGCTCCATGAATGCTCCTGACTGCTGAACGATTGGCGCGACCCGGTGCGTCCCCAGCGATTTCGGCGCCGCGTCCGTGGTTATACACCGCTTTTTGCGTTGGCCACGCATGAGCGAAGGACCGGGAAAACCGCCGTGGGATTGAGAGATGACGCCTCTTCAATGATAATGACCGCGATCAGCGAGAGACTCACGATGAAGCATTTCTTACGACTGCTCGTCCTCTGTACCGTGGCCGCCGTCGCGACACCAAGCGCCCAGGGCGGCTGGACGTCGCTCTGGAACGGCAAGAACCTCGACGGCTGGACGACGTGGATGCAGCAGCCGGCGGCGACCTCGGAGGTGCCGGGGCTGGCGCGCGACGCGACCGGCAAATACACCGAGGCCATCGGATCCGATCGCGATCCGCTCAAGGTGTTCACCGTCGCGGCCGACGTCGACGGCCAGCCGGCGATTCGCATCTCGGGCGAAGCCTTCGGCGAGCTCCGGACCAAGCGGTCGTTCGAGAACTACCACCTGAAGTTCCAGTTCAAGTGGGGTGAGAAGAAGTGGCCGCCTCGGGACCGGCCTGAAACCCCGCGCGATTCCGGGCTGCTCTATCACGTGCATGCGCCGCCCGGGCAGAACGGACGGACCTGGGCCCGCTCGATCGAGCTGCAGATCCAGGAGCACGACGTCGGCGACCTCTATGCCGTGGGCGCGACCATCGCGGTGCGCGCGAAACAACGGCCGGGGACCAAGCCGGCGCTCTTCGACTACGACCCCGCCGGTGAATGGATGTTCTTCGCGCAGACCCACGGCCAGTCGGGCCGCGCCATCAAACAGCCGGACGCCGAGAAGCCGAACGGTGAATGGAACACGGTGGAGCTCATTGCGTTCCGCGAAGACGCGATTCACATTGTCAACGGCAAGGTGGTGATGCGCCTGCACGGGCCGACCCGCGTCGATACCGACCTGCCGGCCTCGGTCACGTCCGGTCCGATCATTTTCCAATCGGAAGGGGCCGAGATCTTCTACCGGGATATCCAGTTCAGACCGATCAAGGCCATTCCCGCGGAGTTCGCGAAGTAGGGGATCCGCGTCGGTCCGGTCTGCGAAGGCCGCTTCAAAAAGGAGCAGAGTCGTGAAGAAAAGTGTTTGTGTCAGCCTGATGGCCACGGTCCTCATGGCGACGGGTGCGGGCAACGTGAGTGCGCAGGGCAACCCGCTGAGGGACGGCGCCCAGCGCACGTATGACATCGTCAAGGGTTACATCATCAGGGCCGCCGAGAAGATGCCGGAGGAGCACTACGCCTTCAAACCGACGAAGGACGTGCGCAGCTTCGGTGCGCTGATCGGACACATCGCGGACGCGAGCTTCGGATTCTGCTCGGCCGTGGCCGGCGAGAAGCCGCCAATGGGAGGATTCGACGGCCCGATCGAGAAGAGCGCCACGACCAAAGCCGCCCTGCAGAAGGCGCTGGCGGCCGGGTTCGCCTACTGCGACAAGGTCTACGCGAGCGCGAGCGACAACACGGCGACCGTCATGGTGAAGGGCTTCTGGGGCGAGATGCCGAAGCTCTCGGTGCTCGACTTCAACACCGCCCACGACTTCGAGCACTACGGCAATGTCGTGACTTACATGCGGCTGAAGGACCTCGTGCCGCCGTCGTCCGAGCCGCGGAAATAGGGATCGCGGTCGGCGGCAGATTCATCGAATTCCCCACACAGGAGAAGAGCGTAGACCATGCCAGTGATGATGCAAGTGAGCTTTTACGGACACGTCCGGCAATACCGGAACATCCAGTCGGAGATCGACGCGAACCTCAAACGGGTGATCGAGAGCGGCGAATACGTGCAGGGGCCGATGCTCAAGCAGTTCGAACAGGAGCTGGCCGCCTTCCACGGAATGACGCACGCCATCGGCACCGGGAACGGCACCGACGCGATCTGGCTGGCGCTGATGGCGATGGGCATCGGGCCGGGCGACGAGGTCATCACGCATCCGAACACGTTCTTCGCCACGGCTGAAGCGATCTGGATCGCCGGCGCGACGGCCGTGTTCGTCGATTGCGACCCGCAGACCAAGTGCATCGACCCGTCGAAGATCGAAGCGGCGATTACCCCGAAGACGAAAGCGATCATCCCCGTGCACCTGTACGGCCAGTGCGCCGACATGGCGGCGATCAAGGTCATCGCCGATCGTCACAAGTTGCGGGTCATCGAGGACAACGCGCAGGCGATCGATGCGGCCGGCGCCGGTTTCCAGATCGGCGAGTTGAGCGATGCGACGGCGACGAGCTTCATCATCCAGAAGAACCTCGGCACGTTCGGCGACGGGGGCGCCCTGATTACGAACGACCCCGCCATCGACGCAACGGTCCGGAAGCTGCGCAATCACGGGTCGACCAAGCGGAACGTCCACAGCTACGGCTTCAACAGCCGTCTCGACGATCTGCACGCCGGCGTTCTCAGCGCCAAGCTGAAGCACATCCACGCCTGGAACGATCAGCGCATCAAGTGGGCGGGGCGCTACACGGCTGGACTGTCAGGCGCGACGCACTTCGACCTGCCGGCTGTCCGCGCTGGCTACCGTCACGTCTTCCACCTTTACGTGATCGAGACCAAGAACCCGGCACACCGCGATCAGCTGGTCGACTTCCTCGTCGCGAACGGCATCGACGCCAAGACCCACTACTCGATCGCCATCCACAAGCAGGACGGCTACCCGTGGGGCAAAGGCGCGCGCCTTGCCGGTGCGGTGCCGAACGCCGAGCGTAACGCCGCCTCGTGCGTCAGCCTCCCGATGTACCCGGAGCTGACCGAAGCGGAAGTCGATTACGTTGTCGGCAAAGTCCTCGAATGGGACAAGGCGTCGAAGTAATGCCCTACCGCGTCATCGTCGTGGGCATGGGCAAGCGCGGCGTGCACCATGCCTCGGCGTTCGCTGCCAATCCCCGATTCGAGCTCGCCGGCATCTGCAGCCGGGACCCACAGCGGCTGGCCGCGGCGGCCGCCAAGCTGGGGAGTGTAAAGGCGAGTACGGATCCGTCCGGGCTCGCCAGTGAGGTGAAACCCGACGTCTTCTGCTTCTGCACGCCGCCCGGCGTGCGGCTTCCGCTGATCGAGATCGGCATTCGCAGCGGAGCCAGGCTCATCGCATTCGAGAAGCCGGTGGCCTTGACGAGCGCGGAAGGGCTCGCGATCAAGCAGGCGCTCGACGCGGCGGGCGTCAAGGCGGTCGTCAGCCACCAGCACCGGTACGGCGAGCATTACAAGAGAGTGAAGGAGATCATCGCCAGCGGCGCGATCGGTCCGCTGCGGACCGTGTACGGCACTTCCACTGGATGGGCCGCTCACATGCTCAGTCATCTCGTGGAGTACACCTCCTGGTTCAACGACTACGAACCTGCGGAGTGGGCGATGGGCCAGGCGGCGGGACGCGGCAAGCTGTCCGACGGACACACCTCCCCCGACTACGTGGCCGGCGTCGTGCATTTCAGGAACGGCGTCCGCGGCACCTACGACTGCGGCGCCGGCGCTCCGGATGTGCCGGAAGTGCCCTACTGGTGGCGGAAAGTTCGCGTCGGCGCTCAAGGGACCGACGGGTTCGCGGAGGTGTACGCCGGCAACGGCTGGCGCGCGGTCACCAAGGACGGCGAGCTGTCCGGTCCTGGTGGAATGGACTACGACCACGACATGCCGCCGTACGTCCAGGAGATGGCGGACTGGCTCGATGACGACAACCAGCCGCATCCGCTCAGATTCGAGCGGGCCTTTCACGGGCTCGAAATCATGTCGGCGCTGTATCGCTCAGCGATCGAGGGCGGTCAGATTGCCTTGCCGCTGACTGCCGGCATGGACGAGCTCGCCGGGCTCAGAGGCCGCGTGCCCGATCGGAAAGTGCTCATGACGCTCGCCGACAGCGCGAAGGAATACAAGGCGTGAGCTGGGCCGGCTTCCCACTTCGGATGCACCGAGATCAGGAGCGCGTGCCACCGCGGCTTCGTCTCTTGGCGGATCCGCGAGCTTCTTGCAGCGTCGCGATTTGCGGCTCGGCAACTTTGAGACGGATCGTCAAAGCGAGTCGGACAGGCGCTCCGTCCCTCCTGCCTCACGGATCTCCTTCCGTGTCGTCTGGGCGCGCTCCCACGATTCATCGGATCATCGGAAGCAGCGCGATCCGGTGCAGGCGCTGGGGGGAATAGGGCAGCTGATCAACGGCGAACGGGCCGGGTTGGGTCGCCCCGTGCGTGGATGTAGACTCTCGCGCATGCACCACCTCACTCCGGTCCACACCGGCGAGCGCATCGAGACCCTCGATGTGCTTCGTGGCTTTGCGCTCCTTGGCATCCTGGGCATGAACATCCGCGCCATGGCCGCTCCGTTCGGTGCCTACATGTCGCCGCACTCGGTCTTCGACTACGAGGGCGCGAGCCGAGCCGCCTACATGTTCACCACCGTCGTCTTCGACCTGAAGATGATGGGACTGTTCTCGATGCTGTTCGGCGCCGGCGTCCTCCTCTACGCGGCCAAGCCGGGCAAGGACGGCCGTCCGCCCCGCGCACTGTGGTTCCGGCGGATGTTCTGGCTCCTGGTGACTGGGCTCGTGCACGCCTACCTGGTTTGGGCCGGCGACATTCTCGTGCCCTACGCGTTGTGCGGACTGCTGCTGCTGTGGTGGGTACGCCGCTTCCGCCCCTCAATTCTCCTGGCGCTATCAATCGGCGTACTGACGATCGGCGCGCTGATGTCAATCGGACACGGCATCGCCTGGGAATCCATGCCGGAAGCCGAGCGGGCGGAGGAACTGCGCATCACGATGCCCACGCGCGCCCAGGCGCTGGAGCAGGTGGCGGTGATGCAGGGCAGCTATCTCGGCGTCGTCCGGAGCCGCGCCCCCTTCGTGTTCATGGCACAGACGGTCTTCTTCGTCGCGTTCTTCTTCTGGCGTTGCGGCGGCATGATGCTGCTCGGGATGGCGCTCTATAAGTGGGGCTTCCTCGATGGCAGCAAACCGGAGCGCGTCTACGCCGCGACAGCGGTCTGCATCCCGGCCGGCCTCGCGCTGGCGTGGTTTGGCGTCATGGCCCTGGAACGCATCGGCTTCTCGATGCCGGCGCGGACGACAGCGGACCTGTGGAACTACGTCGGTGCAGTGCTGGCTTCGGTAGGCTACGCGGCGGCGCTCATCCTGCTCGTCAAGCGACGGCTGGTGGGTGGCTTGCGGCGGGCGCTCGCGGCAGTCGGGCAGATGGCGTTCTCGAACTATCTGCTGCACAGCGTCCTGGCGTCGTTCGTCTTTCTCGGCTGGGGTCTGGGCTTCGCCGGCCGGCTGGATTACGCCGAGCAGCTGGTGTTCGTCGCCGCGGTCTGGATCGTGCAGCTGGCGATCAGCCCGCTTTGGCTCCGGCACTTCCGCTTCGGACCTGCCGAGTGGGTGTGGCGCTCGCTGACATATTGGCAGCGTCAACCGATGCGGCGGGTGCCGACAAACGGATCGGTCTTCGCGCGGGTGTAAGGACGGAAACTCGTGGCTGAACCAATGCCGGCGTGATCACGACGGCTGACGAACCACGCAACATCCAGCTGAGTCTGCGGATGGTGTGGTAGGGGGCGGCAGGATGGGGACTTCATTCACCGGTTCACCAGTTCACCGCTTCATCAGCTTCACAATCGCGATCCTCGCCGCCGTGCCGGCGCTCTTCGCCGGCGCGCAGCTCGCGCCGATCCCGGCCAAGCTCGTGGTGCTGACCTTCGACGATTCGAAGGCCAGCCACTACACCGTCGTCCGCCCGCTGCTGAAGAAGTACGGCTTTGGCGCCACCTTCTTCATCACCGAAGGATTCACGTTCCGCACCAAAAAGGAGGACTACCTCACGTGGGAGCAGATCGCCGAACTGCACCGTGACGGCTTCGAGATTGGCAATCACACCCGAGACCACATGGGCCTGTCCAAGGCCAACCTGCCCAGGGTCAAGGAGCAGGTCGACGCGATCAACGCGCAGTGCGCCGCGCACGGCATCCCGGCGCCGACGTCCTTCGCCTATCCAGGCAACACCATCGATCCGGGCGCCATTCCGATTCTCGCGGAGCTTGGATTCCGGTTCGCGCGGCGGGGCGGCGCGCCGGATACCCCTACGACGAAGGCAACGGCTTCGCCTACGAGCCGGGCCGCGATCATCCCCTGCTTCTCCCATCGGCAGGGGACGCCCGTCCGGTCTGGACCCTCGAGAACCTCAAGCGCGCGACCAGCCAAGCGACGAACGGGAAGATCGCGATCCTGCAGTTTCACGGCGCGCCGGACGTCGAGCACCCGTGGGTCCACACGCCCCCCGAGCGATTCGAAGAGGTACCATGAAGTACCTCCAGGAGGAAGGGTTCAAGGTGATTGCTCTTCGTGACCTGGCGAAGTACGTGGACTGGAAGCAACGACCGGCTGACCCGTGGGAGATCATCGAGCAGCGCAAGAAGGCACTGCCGAAGCGCCTGTAAGGCCTTCCACGCAGTAGCGCAATCAAAGCATGTGACCAGTACGGATCAGCCGACGAGACTTCTGATCGAATGAAACACGAAGAACCCATAAAAGAGCGACATCGCCACCAGCACGGCGCACCGCGCGCGTGAGGGGCGGATCGCGGGGGGCAGGAAGCGCGTGTTGATGTACAGCAGGTGCAGAGTGGCGACGACGAAGACGAATCCGGCGACGTTGGCCGCGATCTGCAGCAGGATGATGGGCTGGGCGAGCCGCAGCGCGATGATGCCCCACAAGGCGGCCAGCACCAGCACCGTGTAGTACACGAGCCGCACGTCGCCGCCGCGCCAGGCGCGCACGCGGCGGCTGCCCGTCCACAGGATGTCGGTAATCGCGCGCACCAGCGCCTCGGTGAGATCGAGCTGCGTCTTGAACAGCAGCCACGCCCCGAGCACCGCGAGCGCTCCGGCAAGCCAGGGACCTTCGCGGGCGCCAATGCCGCTCGCCAGCGCGGCGCTGATCCCCAGGCCGCGAATGTCGGCGCCGGCAGGCAGGAACGTCACGTAAAGCAGCGCCGGCAGCAGCATCCCCGCGATCGCGCCGGCGCAGAACACGCCCCACTGATCGGCGCGGACGATCCGCCACCAGCCGCGCCAGCGTGCCAGGGCCTCCGCGTCGGGCGTGAATGTGAATCCGGTGGCGGCGAGCTCAATCTTCTCGCCGCCGACCGCTGACGGAATGTATCCGGCGCGCTGCCCCATCCCGTAGCCCTTGTCGCGCGCCCAGTTCGACAGCGTGATGTTCATCATCCCGCCGCAGCCCGAGTAGGCGACGAAGGCCGCGAGCAGGAAGAAGTCCGCGTCCGCCGGCAGGAAGTCGAAGACGCCGCGTGCGGTGTCGAACCCGGCCAGTCCTGCACCGGCCGCCACCCAGGTGTCGAACGGCACCAGCAGCAGCGACAGGATCAGCAGCCCTCCGAGCGTACACACCACCATGATCCAGTTGAGCAGCTCCAGCGTCCGCTCGATCCGTCGTCCGACCAGCAGCAGCGTCACGCACAGCAGGAACGTGCAGACGCCGATCAGGTAGACGGTATTCACGTCCGCCGGCCCGGGCATGCGTCCACTGAACAGGAAGAAGATCGCGCCCGACGCCACGCCGGCCGACGCCGGCCATCCGACCTGCAGGAAGAACAGGATCGCGTAGAACCATGCCCACGCGACCGCGTGCGGGCGCGTGCGCATGAAGCCGGTGAACACCGGCTCGCCGGTCGCGATCGTGTAGCGCATCAACTCGGTGTTGAAGACGGTCTGGAAGAACACCGCGATGGTCGTGACCCAGAGCAGCGTCAGACCGTGACGGACGAAGACGGTCGGACCGAGCAGGAACTCGCCGCCGCCGATCGACGCGCCCAGGACGATCACGCCGGGCCCGACGGCGGAGGCCCAGCCCAGGCCCCGAGGGGTCGGTGGGACGGGGAGCTCCGCGTGTCGCCAGGGATCGAGACCGGAACGCGCTTCGGGCGGATTGGCCAGGACGGTGGTGTGCGGCGGCATCGGCGCCGTGATTCTAGCCGACCCTGCGCACTCCTCAGCTGCCCTTCAACGAGCTCAGATAGCTGACGATGTCGGCCACCTGCTGCGCGTTCAGCTTGCCTTCGACCGGCGGCATCAATCCCTTGTCGAGGATCGTGTACTCGCGAAGGTTGGCCCGGAGGTAGGTCTTGAGCTCCTCCTTCGGATTCATCATCTGGACGCTGGTCGCGTCCTGATTGAGCAACTTGCCGGTGACGGTGGCGCCGTCCTTCGTGACGATCCGCACGAAGCGGTTGTCGGGAACGACCTCCTCGTCCGGTGCCACCAGCGCCTGCCGCAGTCGAACGGGAGTCCGTCGACTTCCGATCGACGAAAGGTTCGGGCCGAGACGCGACCCGCGGTCGTCGATGCGATGGCAATCGAAGCAGCCGCTCGACTCGACCAGCGCCTTGCCGCGCCCGGCGTCGCCCAGCGAGCGTCTCGTTCTGATCTCCACGCTGTGCCGCCGGAAGCGTCGCTGCCAGGGCCCACGCGACAGTCACGGCCAGCAGCGTCCCGCGCAGGTTCGTCATGCTCTTCAACCTCCCAACCGGCGTCACTTTACCCGAGAGTGAGGGTGTCAGGCAGTGAATCGTGAACGATGGGACCAAGGGAGGCCGGAGAGGACCTCCCGCGACCCCATCGTTCACGATTCACTGCCTGACACCTTGACAACCTCCCACCCGATCGACCAGCCTCTCCGCAGATTCGGCGTCGAGAAAGGTGTCCCCCATGCACGTTCGGACCCTGCTGCCCACCTTCGCCAAGGCTACCGTGGCCATGCTGCTCCCGTTGCTCCTTGCCGCGTCTTCGGCAGACGTCACCTACGACCGCTTGCTGCGCGCCGATCGCGAGCCCCACAACTGGCTCCTCTACTCCGGCAATTACAGCGGGCATCGCTACAGTCCGCTGTCGCAGATCAACCGGAGCAACGTCAAGAACCTGCAGCTGAAGTGGTCCTACCATCCGCTCTACGCGAAGAACACCAACGCGCAGAACAAGATGGAAAACACGCCGCTGGTTGTCGACGGCATCATGTACACCGGTACCGCGCTCGAGATCGTCGCGCTCGACGCGGTCACCGGACGGGAGTACTGGAAGCTCAATCGGGCGCTCGATCCGAAGGCCTACTACAACGCCTACGAAGTCAACAAAGGACTGGCGATCGCCGGCAGCACGTTGTTCTGGGCGACCGTCGATTGTCACCTGATCGCGATCGACGCGACGAACGGCCAGATCATCTGGGACCGGACGCTGGCGGACTTTCGCAAGGGCTACCAGTACAACGTGCCTCCGCTCGTCGTCAAAGACAAGGTGATCCTTGGACCGGCGACCAATGAAGCGGGGGCCAACTGCTGGGTCGCGGCGTACGACGTCAAGACCGGCCGGGAGCTCTGGCGCTTCGACACCGTGCCCGCGTCCGCCGATGCACCAGAAGCGAAGACCTGGATCGGCGATTCGTGGAAGCACGGCGGCAATCCGATCTGGAACGCCGGCAGCTACGATCCGGAAACGAACCTGACGTTCTGGGGGACCGGCAATCCGAACCCGGGCTGGAACGGCGACACTCGCACGCCGGCGGACAACCTGTATTCCGCCTCGGTCATCGCGCTCGACGCCGACACCGGAAAGCTGAAGTGGTACTACCAGTTCACGCCGGGCGACGAGTATGACTGGGATGCGACACAGGTGCCGGTGCTCGCCGACATGGAGTGGCAAGGCAAGCCGCGCAAGCTGATGCTGTGGGCCAACCGCAACGGGTTCTTCTACGTTCTCGATCGCGTGACCGGGAAGTTCCTGATGGGCAAGCCGTTCGTGAAGCAGACCTGGGCCGACGGCATCGACGACAATGGCCGCCCGCTGAAGAACCCGGAGTTCTGGCCCAAACCGATGGGCGGCATCGTCGTCTCTCCCGGGACGCAGGGAGGCACGAACTGGTATCCGCCGTCCTACAGCCCGCGCACCGGCCTGTTCTATGTGCCGACGTGGGACAACTACTCGTCGCGTTCCGCGAAGTACCCCGCCGGCGAGTGGGTCGAGGGGAAGCGGTACACGGGCTCGACCCCGCCTCCGGGCATGGACGTGCCTGCTGGCGGCGGCCGCCAGAGCCGCGCCAACCCGGCCTTCAAGCGAGAGGATGAAGGGTACGGTGCGATCCGCGCACTGGATCCGAAGACCGGCGAGAAGAAGTGGGACTACAAGATGGTGAACTACACGGAGTCCGGCGTGCTCTCGACCGCCGGCGATCTGGTGTTCGCCGGGGGGATGGAGGGCACCTTCGTCGCGCTCGACGCCAAGACCGGCGAGCGGCTGTGGTACGTCAATCTCGGAGGCCCCAACGCCAGCGGTCCGATCAGTTACGCGGTCGATGGGAAGCAGTATGTCGTGGGCACTGGAGCGGGCACGTTGTTCGTGTTCGCGCTGCCTGACTAGCCTACCGCGCCGGCTTGGCGCGCAGAACGCCCAGCTGAATCAGCAGCCCCGTGAAGTCGTAGTACCGCCGCTCGAACGCGATCAGGCCTTCTTTCATCTCGAAGACACGCACCCCCTCGATGTCGAACTTTCGTCCCGATCCCGGCAGCCCCATGAACTCCGCCGAGTGGGTCGCGTGCACGACGAACTGCTGGGCCAGGCGATCGCCATCGCCATCGACCAGCGGCTCCTCGCCAATGTATTGCCAGTCCGGAAATGTCGTGAACAGCGATCGATAGGATCCGAGGATCCCATCCGCCCCCTGGACGGTCCGGAATATCGGGCTGATGATGGTGCCGTCGGGCGTGTGCCGGCGCGTCAGCGCCTCGGCATCCCGCGCGTTCCATTCGTCCTGCTGTTCGGCGAAGAACTTCACCGCTTCGTCATGCGTCATGGCAGAGACTCGCTGCTGGGTGTCGCGAATCGTCAACGGAGAAGGATAAGCCGCCTCCCTTGACGCGCTGGTTGTCAGCAGCCGGTTAGGTTCCGGATTTCGTGATCGGCGTGACCACCATCTTGCGGAACGACACGTGAGAATGATCGCCTTGAATCATGATCGGGCCTGGCGCGAGCTCGTCGTTGTCGAGCGCGCCGCCGGTCATGGCCGGAAGAATCGCGTTGTCGTGAATCCGTTTCCCGTTGACGGTGGCGGTCAGGCGATTGCCGACGACGATCGCTTCGAGCGACTGCCATTCGCCCGCCGGTTTCGCCGCGTCGACGTCGGTCGCCTTCCAGCCGTAGATGGCCAGGAATCCCTGGCGTCCTTGCGTCAGCGGGTTGCCGGGACCGAGAGCGAGCTGCAGCTCGTAGCGGCCGCGCAGGTAGAGACCGCTGTTCTGCTTTTCTTCGAGCTTGAACTCGGTCTCGAGCTTGAAGTCCTTGAACTTCTCTTTCGAGATCGGGTTGTAGGTCTGGTCGGCTCGTTCGACATGATGCCGTTCTCGATCTTCCAGCCGACCGGATCCCTCGGCGGTCGCGCCCGTCCACACTTCGAGGCCGACGCCCGGGCCGACGAGCACGACCGGTTTGCCGTAGCTATGGCTGCCGTTCGCGTTCGAGGGCGGCCAGGTCGGCTGACGGGTCCCAACCCAGTGGATTTCCTTGGCGGGCGGCGCCGGCGGCTTCGCGGCCCCACCCGCGGCCGGCGCGGCGGCGGCGGCTCCCCGGCCCGACGCGGGCGCGTTGCACGGCTCAGGCACGTGATGACCGATCAGCTTGCCGTTCTCCAGGTGCGCGCGATAAGTCGGCCCGCATTCAACGACCGGACTTTCCGGCAGGCCCTCGCCGCGGCCGTAGCGGAAAACGAGCTCCTTGCCTTCGACGCGTACCCAGGCGAGCGGCGTCGCATGCGCGGAGCGATTGAGGAAACGGCCCTCGAGTTGATCGCCTTTCTGCGTGATCTCGAGCCGGTACACCTTGTCGGTGTCCGGACCCGTGCCGCGAAGGTTCCATCGCCCCGCGAACGGGTTCTGACCTTGCTGGGCGAACGCCATCGCGGATGCGACGGCGAGCAGCGCAGCGACCGTGAATTTGACGCGCATGAGAGCTCCTTGTGCTTTCAGTTTTCCGCTAACCGAACGAGTAGCCAGTCGTGATCCCATCCTGGGACCACATCATCGTCCGCGCGCCGCAAGCTGCCGTTCGATCGACGGTCGAAGCGACGGCAGATGCCGCAGCGCATTCTGGTAATAGATCTTCCGCAGCACCGCGTCGGGCAGGCCGATGCCTGAGATGTTCCAGCGGCCGTGACCTGGCGAACCGCCGGGCGTTCTGATCTGCGCCGGGTGGTAGAAGTACTCGTCGTAGGTTTCGAGATACCGCCAGTGCGAGCGCCAGAATTCATCGGCTCCGCGGTTCGGCGATCCGTCGGATCCCATCAGAACCCGGTCCTGATACTTGATCAGGAACTCGCGCCACAGCCGCGGTGCGCGGCCGAGATCCTGCAGCGTGGCCGAGATTTCGACGTCGGCGTTGCGATAGGTGTCGAGGAAGGCCGCGAGCTTCTGCGGGTCGTAGTACAGCATCGCGAAATGGGCGTTCACGAAGCGTGTCTTCGGGTGCTTCCGGTGCATGTTCTCGCGCGCCCTCTCGATCACCTCCTGCTTCGGGCCATCGCGATACAGGTTCTCGGATGTGTCTCCCGGCCGCCGCCACAGACCCGCCTCATAGCGCTCGTTCTTCGGGCCAATCGGATAGAACCGGCCGATCGAGTCGCCGGTGTGAATCATGACCGGCCGATCGTATTTCGCGGCCATCGCCCAGATCGGATCGAGCCGTGGATCGTCGCACTGGATGAAGCTGCCGTCGGAATTCCGGATGCTCTGTCCCAACGACTTGAACACCTTCATGCCGAGCGCGCCGGCCTTGAAGCCGCGCTCCATCTCGGCAGCGAATTTCCCGGACCATCCCGGCTCATTGATGCCGTCAGGATTGAAGGTCAGGAAGGTCGCGATCCGATCGCGGTACGGCTCCCCCACCTTCAACGCCGCGTCGAGCGTCGATCCCGTGCCGCCGTTCAGATTGACGATTGCCCCCATGCCGATCGAGTCCATCAATGCGATGAGGCCCTGGTACGCCGGTGCCGCGGTCAGCTGGGGCGCGTGGACGTGGAAGTCGATCGCCGGGAATTTCGCTCGAGTGATATTCGTGCGCGGCAGCCGCACCAGCGTCAGCGGCATCGGAGGCACGTCAGGTCCGCTGGTCACCCACCCCGGCGGCGGCGCCACGGATTCCATCGTGGGGAGCGGTGGGATCCATACCTCGCCTTCCTTGACCGCTGCGGGCGGCTTCGGCTCGAGCGGCGGCTCGGGGCTCGGGGCCGCGCCCGCCCAGCCCTGAACGCCGCCGCCCTTTTGCGGGGTCTGCGACTCGTCGGTGTGCACAGCCGCCGCGCCGATCGCCGCCATCGTGACGATCGCCGTGAGAAGGATCCGCGACGAGCGAGGCATGGTCAGACAACTCCTGGTGCCGATTCAAGTTCTCCCCTTGCCGAATGGTCGGCACACCGCGGCTAGCTGAACGCTATTATGCCGGTCGCATCTTCATGAGCTCTCAGGCTGGAGGACCCGCTGCGCTCAGCATTTTGCCGGCAACATTCATCGCAAACATGTCGTGCGATGTGGCTTGAATCGACGGCTCAGCCGCCGATGCCGACTCCGTCTGTTGCTCATCGTGGCGTTGACGGTGTTGGCGACAGCGCTGTGTGTTTCGGACAGGACCAAGAACCGTCGGCTCAGAGCGTGCACTCCCGCTGACGTTGCGCAGCTCTGGGTAGAGACCGCGCGATCTCTGACTGAGCCGGGTCTCATTTCACGGTCCGGGCGGATACCACTAGCTCCGACCCACGCCCGGTATCGCGTCGTCGCCCTCGCGACGACGCTGGCATGGTCACCTATCTCGATCGCGCCGCGATCGGCACGCTGGCGCCGGGGATCCGCCGCGACCTCGGCCTGAGCGACGGTCCAGATGGGATACGTCTTCACCGTGTTTCAGCTCGCCTATGGACTGTTCGAGATACCGACCGGCCTGCTGGGCCGATCGCCAGGGCACGCGCGCCGTGCTCGCGCGCATCGTCCTCTGGTGGTCGGCGATGACGGCGGCCACGGCCGCGGCGTTCAGCTACCCGTCATGCTCGCGGTCCGCTTCCTGTTCGGCACCGGCGAAGCAGGCGCCTGGCCGGGAGTCGCCCGGACGTTCTCACGCTGGATTCCGCTCAGCGAGCGCGGGCCGCGTTCAGGGCGATCTTCTTCGCCGGCGCCCACCTGGTCGCGCGGATCACGCCGGCCTCATCGTCGACTGCCGGCTGCTCGGGCTGGTCCGGCTGCTGACGTTCATGTCGTGGCGCGACGTCTTCGTCGGTCTTCGGCGCCGTCGGCCTGGTCTGGGTCGGCAATCTGGCATACCTGGTTCCGCAACGACCCGTCCGAGCACGGTCGGTGAATGCCGCCGAGCTCGCGACGATCGTGGCGGAGCGCAAGCGCGTACTGCGATCACGCCGCGGGATGGGCCTACTGGCGGACGCTGCTCCGCAGCAGGAACATGATCGCGCTGAGCGTCATGTACATCCCGAACTGCATGATCTTCTACTTCTGCATCACCTGGCTGCCAACCTACCTGCGCCAGCGGCACGGCTTCGACATCTCCGCATGGCGTTCTTTGCCGGACTGCCGCTGCTGGTCAGCATGCCGGAGGATCTGCTCGGCGGCTGGCTCACCGACCATCTGTCGCAGCGCGCTACGGCCTGGGTCGGCCGCTGCGGGCTCGGCGCGGCTCGCGTACCTCGTCGCCGGCGTGCTGCGCTGATCTCGGCCGCCCTCTCGCCGACGCCCTTCGTCGCCGCGATGCTCATCGCCGTCGCGACCGGCGTGACGATGTTCACACTCGGCGCTGCCTGGGGCACGGTGATCGAAGTCGGACGCAATCATGTCGGCGTGGTCGGCGCCACGATGAATTCCGTTGGCAACCTCGTCGCCATGCTCAATCCGCTGATCGTCGCGTATCGGTGCAGTGGTTTGGCAGCTGGACGTCCCGCTCTACGTTATGGGCGCCCTCTTCCTGGTCGGCACGTCTGCTGGACGCTGATCGATCCCACGCAGCCGGTCTTCGCCGAGGCCGCCCGACCAGTGATAGGCCAGACTTCGCCCGCGCTTGGCGCGAGCTCCGTCTAGGTCGGCTGGCCGACGTGCATCAGGCGAGCACTCAGACAGACGAAGTCGGTCTCGCCGTAGCGGCGAAGCAGCGAAGGCGGACGCCCATGGGCGAGGCAACCGCGTGAAGGCGGACCGTTACTCCGTCCTCGACCCCGCGACATCCGGCACCGTGAACGGCGCGCGGTACTGACTTCGCGTGAACATCGCCGTCGCCTCGGGATCGCCCTTGCAGCTGTAGCTGACCGGATCGAAATACAGCGTCCGGCCGGTGCGGTAAGAGATGTTGGCCAGGTGAATCAGCATCGTCGAGCTCGCACCCTCCTCGATCTCCGAGAGTTGATCCTCGCGCTTGCGGCTGCGGACGACGTCGATGAAATTGACGAAGCCGCCGACGCCGGGGCCAGCTTCGGACTTCGGGCCGGGCGCCTGTTCCGGCCCCATGAACGTGCGCCATCCGCCGGCGCCGGTTGCCATGTAGCCTTTCGACCCGTACCAGATGTCTCCGATCGTGTCGCTGGCCCTGCCGCCTCCACCGGCCTGCCCATCCGCTCGTTCGCCGATACCCGCCTCGTTGTTCGAGATCCAGGGCCGGACTTCGAACACCAGCATCTTCTTCTTGCCGCCGTCCTCGAACTCGAACGTCGCGACCTGGGTATTCGGCGTTTCCTGGTCATCGTCGAACAGGTAGTGCCCGCCCATCGAGCTGATCTTGGTCGGGTTCTTCAGGCCGAGCGCGAACCGGGCCGCGTGCATCTGGTGCGCACCCTGGTTGCCGATGTCGCCATTGCCGTAGTCCCACTGCCAGTGCCAGTTGTAGTGAAAGCGATTTCGGGTGAACGGCTTGGACTGGCGCCGGGCCGGTCCACAGATCGTACGAGACGCCGGGCGGCACCGGTTCCTCTTTGGCGCGGCCGATCGTGTCGCGCCATTTGAAACAGAGGCCGCGCGCCATGTAGACGTCGCCGATGATCCCGTCCTTGATCTTCTGCTTCGCCTCGTGGAGCCACCCCTGCGCGCCGGTGCCATCCTGGACGATGCGGTTGTACTTGCGCGCGGCCGCGACGATCTGCCGGGCCTCGAACATGTTGTAGGAGACCGGCTTCTCGACGAAGACGTCCTTGCCGGCCTGGACCGCCCAGATCGTCTGCAGGGCGTGATGGAAGTTCGGCGTCGCGATCGACACGGCATCGATGCTCTTGTCATCGAGCAGCTTGCGGAAGTCGGCGTAGGTCGCCGGCCGCTTCTTGCCGGCCGCTTCGATCGTCTTGCAGCCAGCTGTCGACGACCGACTGATCGACATCGCACAAGGCGGCGATCTCCACGTTCGGCATCTTCAGGTACGCGGAGATGTGCGCCTTGCCGCGCCCGTTGAATCCGACGACGGCCACGCGGACGGTATTGTTCGGACTCTGCAGCGCGCTGGCCTTCAGCGCCGCGGGCAACGCGACCGAGCTCATCAGAAAGTGACGGCGATCGACGGTGGTCATAGGCCCTCCTTCGCTCGCCCTGGAAACGTGGGCGAGGCTACGGCGGGCAAGCCCTGCCCGCCAGGTTTATCTACCTACCGGCTCGACAAGGAGCTCTTGTTTTCCGCGTACTGCTTGAACAACTCTGCCAGCCGGGCCGGGGTCAGGCCGGGATGGATGACGACTCGATAACGAAATCGAACGTGATTGCCCGGCTCGACCGTCAGGCTGCCGTCCTGTTTCGGGTCGTTCAGGAAATCATGCAGCCCGAACGGGTTGATCGAGTGCAGGCCGTAGCCGCGTGAGTGCCAGTAGGTCGGATGTCTGGGATTGCCGGGATGATCCATCATCACGACACCGACCTTTTCGCCATCCAGCAGGCCCGCGTAGTCGACCCATTCCGAACGTTTCCCCCACACGTTGGCTTCGCGCTCGCCGCCCTGCGCGTTCACGAGCTTTCCCGCTCTCGGCAGCGCGCCCGGCTTTTCCTTGGCTGGCGGCTCCTCGAGCGCGGTCGCCATGCGCATCGCGAAGGTGCCTTCCTTGGTATCGCGAAAGACCACCTTGTCGATCGCCGCGAAGTCGAAATCGAAATCGATGATGCGGAGCTCGGGATGTGCGTAGAAGGTCGTCTTCCGCGTCTCGGTCAGCAGCGGCTTGCCATCCGGCTTCAGCCAGGTGAGCACGACGTCGACCGTGCCCGAGTCCTTGCCGCTCTTGACCGACGCGACGTTCTTCAAGACGATGCGTCCCATCGTGGCGTCCGCCTTCGAGGGGGGCGTCGGCACGTTCTGGATGGCCCAGTAGTTGTACCCGTTGACATCGCCGTGACCATAGAACAGGCCGGCATGATGCGGGTGATCGGCGGTTTCTCCCGGCAGCTGGCCCGCCGGAACCGAGCGGTTGACGATTTTGCCCGTCGCCGAACGGAGCGGGTGCAAGTAGGGCCGGTTGAGATCCTTGCCGGCGACGTAAAAGACCGTGAACGGCTTGCCGTTGATGTCGACGGCGATTTGTTCCGGTCCCTGGGTGATCGTGACCTGTGCGACCGCCGGCGCCGCCGTGCACAGCGAGACCGCGAGGAAGACCGCCAGTTTCATGGGTATATCTCCAATCCTTGCGCAAAACGCTAGGGGTTGGGACCGGAGATGTCAAGCTCGGGCCGGAGAGGTGCCGGAGAGGCTCGGTTTCTCGAATACATCCTTGTAATGCGCGACGACCAATTTGCAACCGGCAATGACGACTCGTCATGCGCGCCACAGCGAAAATCGTGGTACGATCATTGCCCTCGAGACCGCAATCCCATACTGCCGTGCACCACCCGTGCGGCGGTTGCCTCCGCGCCGCCGCGGGCGTTGTCCGCTTGATGTGAGACGTTCACGATGCGCCACTGTCTCGAACGGGCTGCCGCAGCTGTCGCCCTGATCGTCGCGCTTGCTGCGCCGGTGAGCGCGGCCGACGTCCGTCTGGCGCAATCCACCAGCGGAGCGGCGCTGCCCGGGGTCACCATCGAGGGTCGGATCGCGCCGGGCGACTTCGTCAAGTTCGCCGCGCTGGTGCTGGCCACCCCAGGCGCGAATGTCGTCTGGCTGGCGTCCTCGGGCGGCAACTTGTCGGAGGCGCTCCGCATCGGACGCCTCATCCGGCAGCTTGCCCTGGAGGTCCGGGCGCCAGTCGATCGCGCGCATCCCCTGGTGCACCTCCAGGACGCGGACAACAACACGTGCGCGAGCGCGTGCTTCTTCCTGTATGTCGCCGGCGTCAGCCGACAGGGGTCGGTGCTTGGCATCCACAAACCCGCACTGCCGGCGGACGAGTACTTCACCGTTGGTCTCGACGGAGCAGTCGCGGCGCACCAGCGAATCGAAGAAGCGACGGTGGCGTACCTGGATCTGATGGGAGCGCCGGCGCGCTATGCGCCGCTGATGCTGACGACCTCGTCCACCACCATGGTCTGGCTGCCCCCCGATGACATCGCCAGGGATTTCACCGGCTTCGCTCCGGGGTACGACGAACAGCTCAGAGCCGGCTGCCAGACCGACCCCGCGCGGACCAGCAGCGCCGAGTCGGACTGCATATCGCGGAAACTCGCCGAGCTGCAACAGGAACGACGGCAGCGCACACGACGGCACCTGCGCGGACACGATTAGCCAGTTGACAAGTGACCCCGGTTCTCCCTTTTCCCTTCTGCCTTCTCCCTTGACACGCGGGATTTTTTAGCTCCGCCGGCCTAAGCGATGTTCGCGAGAATCGTGTTGTACACGATGCGTATCGCCG
Organism: uncultured Acidobacteriota bacterium; assembly: GCA_963717745.1. Classification (GTDB taxonomy): domain Bacteria; phylum Acidobacteriota; class Vicinamibacteria; order Vicinamibacterales; family 2-12-FULL-66-21; genus JACCXG01. The sequence continues at coordinate 117,917 of CAVQXJ010000022.1, read as the reverse complement.
GATCCGGGTTCACCTCGATCGTGTAGAGCCCCCGGAATCCGATCGATTCGGCGAACGCGATCGCCTTGCCGATATCCCAGTCCGGGCTCGACTTGATGTGCATGCTGCCCGCATTGCGCTTCATCATGCCCTTGATGGCGTCGTGCAGCTGCTGCTGGTTCCTGAAGCGGCCTGCGCCGCCGAAGTCGAGGTTGGAGTAGCCACCCGACTTTTCGATGCACTCGTTGAGGATGCCCCAGACGTAGCGCAGCCGCTCTTCCTCGGACATGGCAGGCGCCGGGGGCGGCGGGGCGGGGACGGCCGCCTGACCGCCTCGACCGCCGGGGGTGGGCACACCGGCGCCCCGGGTCTCGTTGGAGATCATGATCTCCTTCGGTCTGGCGTAGTCCTGCAGGTCCTTCCAGAGCGAGATGACGCCCGCCTTGGAGTCGTCTGTGAGCGCTCCCTGGTTGAGCATCAACCGCTTGATCCCGAGCAGCGGCGCGACATCGACCCATTTTTTGCCCGTCGTGAGCCACGCCGCACGCGCGTCGCCTGCGAGCGCGGCCGCCTTGCCATCCGCCCCCATCTGCGCCATGACGCCGATCTCGATGTTGATCTGGTTGGCCCGCGATCCCACGGCATCGAACTTTGCCTTCAGCTCTTTGAAGAACGCCGGATCCGGATTGGTCGTGTCCTGCGCGAGATGGCCGTGCTGGAATTCGACATTCCTGACGCCGTACATGTCGATGTCGTCCTGCGGCAGATCCATCAGCGCGAGCGTCTGATTCGGATTGGGATTGGCGTTCCACGGGAGCTTGAGCATGCTGCCGTGATTGAGGGTCATGATGGCGATGCGAGCGAGCTTCGCCGCCGGCACATTCGCTGGCCCGCCTCGCCCACCGCCGCCACCTCGCCCCGCGCCCTGCCCCGCCGGCGGTGCCTGGCCAGCCGGCGTCTGCCCGCGACCGAGTGCTGCCGCTCCGACGACGCCCGCCGCCCCGAGAACAAATGCTCTACGTCTCATGACCTTACCCCCCGCAAGTGCGTGCAACTCGCCGGGATTATCGTCGGGCCGGCGCTCAGGACCAAGCCCGAAACGATCAGGGCTCGAGGCGGTGGCTTGCACTAATATCTCCGGTCATGCGGGTCACACCCCGGTTCCACCTCCAGGCTGTTACGTTTTGCCGCGCTGATGGCCGCGGTCCTGACGGGCCTCTCGCTCGCCGCTCAACAGCCGACCTACGACCTGCTGATCCGGGGCGGGCGCGTCGTCGACGGCGCCGGCAATCCGCCGTTCACGGCAGACGTCGGGATCCGCGGCGACCGAATCGCGTCGATTGGCCGACTGGCGGATGCGAAGGCGACACGGGAGATCGACGCGCGCAATCTTGTCGTCGCGCCGGGCTTCATCGATCTCCACACCCATTCCGACTTGCCGTTGATCAACGACGGCAACGCGGAGAGCAAGGTCCGACAGGGCGTCACGGTTGACGTGATCGGGGAAAGCACCTCGGTCGCGCCCCGTGACGGCCTGGCCCTGGCGAAGGACACGTGGACCGACTTCACCGGCTACTGGAAGGCGCTCGCCCTGAAGGGCATCTCGATGAACGTCATCTCGGAGGTCTCGTACAACCAGGTGCGCCTGGTCGTGATGGGCTACAGCGCCGGCCCCGCCAACGCCGCCGAGCTCGAGCGCATGAAGGCGTTGACGCTGCGCTCGATGCGTGAAGGCGCCTGGGGGTTGGTGACCAGGTTCGAGAGTGGCGGACCGGCGCATCCGCCGGAGGTCATCGAGCTCGCGAGGGTGGTCGCGTCGCAGGGCGGGATCTATGTGTCCCACATCGGCAGCGAAGGCATGCAGCAGGACCAGGAGCTGGATTTCGCGATTCGCGTCGCCGAGGAAGCCAGGCTGCCGGTCCACATCTTTCACTTCAAGATTCGCGGCCAGAAGAACTGGGGCACGATCGGGAAATACATCGCCAAGGTCGAGGCGGCCCGCGCCCGCGGCCTGGATATCACCGCCAATCAGTACCCGTACACGGCGATGCAGCACCAGTGGAGCTCGTTCTTCCCGGTCTGGGCGCGTGAAGAAGGACCGCAGCAGTTCGCCGCGATGCTCAAAGATCCCGCGGCACAGCGAAAAATCAAGCAGGACAAGGATTTTCAGACCTGGGTCCACGAGCACGGTTCGTGGGACGGCATCGTCCTCGGACGCGCGCGGCAACCGCAGAACCGCAAGTACGAGGGCATGCGCCTGGCGCAGATCGCCAAGCTGCGCGGTGATGCCGATCCCGCTGACACCTGCCTCACGCTCATGGCTGAAGAGGGCGGCGCGATCTCCGGCATGTTCCACGCGATGTCGGAACAGGACGTTCGAATGGTGATGAAGCTGCCGTGGGTCGCCATCGCCAGCGACGGCTCGGCGCTGAATCTCACGGAAGAGGGATTCCCTCATCCCCGCAGCTACTCCACCAGCGTGCGGGTACTCGGCCACTATGTCCGCGACGAGAAGGTTCTGACGTTGGAGGACGCCGTCCGCAAGATGACGAGCCTGCCCGCGCAGATTCTCGGCCTGCGGGATCGCGGTCAGCTGCACGAGGGCTTCGCGGCCGACGTCGTCGTCTTCGATCCGGCGACGGTGGCAGAGACGAACTCGTTCGAGAAGCCGAAGTCGTATGCGACGGGCGTGCACTACACCGTCGTCAATGGCGTTCTGGTAATCGATCGAGGCCACCACACCGGGACCCGGCCTGGGAAAGCGTTGAAGGGCCCAGGGACGGCCGAATCTCAGCGTTCGAATCCGTAGCCGCAGGATCCCACCTTGCGATCCCTTTTCACGCGAGGCGCGCTGGTCATTCTGAGTCTGGCGCTGCCGCTCGAATCGCGGATCGCTACGCACGGGACCAATCGTCAACTCCCCGCCGCACAACCGCTGCCGCAAACGGCCGCCCTCGAATGGCCCGAAGAAGACCTCTCCGGCCGGCTGATGGACGGTGCCCACCGGTTCGTCGAACGCCAGATCGCCGACACGCAGGCCCGTTCGGAGCGGTTCTGGAAATACGACCGCTCCTCGCCTGCCGCGTGGGAGGCCGCGCTCAAAGCAAATCGCGATCGACTGCGCGAGATCGTCGGCGCCGTCGATCCGCGTGTCGCTCCAGCGCTCGAACGCTACGGAAACGACGAGAGTCCCGCGATCGTCGCGGAAACGGATCGCTACCGGGTGTTCCAGGTTCGCTGGCCGGTGCTCGACGGGATGACGGCCGAAGGTCTGCTGGTCGAGCCCCGGAGCGGCACGCCCTCAACGTCTCTCGTGGCCGTACCGGATGCCGGGCAGACTCCCGAACAGATCCTCGGCCTCGCAGCCGGATTGCCGCCTGAACGGCAGTTCGCTCGACTGCTGGCAGAGAGCGGCGGCGAACTGATCATTCCAACGTTGATCCAGCGGGAGCCGGTGCAGACGGCCGATGCGCAGCTTCGGCAGAGCCAACAAACCTGGCGGGAGTGGATCTACCGGCAGGCCTTCCACATGGGCCGGCACCCGATCGGCTTCGAAGTCCAGAAAGTGCTCGCGGCGGTCGATCGCTTCCGCGCCCGCCGCGGCGGGACGGCGAAGATCGGCGTTGTCGGCTATGCCGAAGGCGGTCTGATTGCCCTGTATGCCGCGGCCATCGACACGCGTATCGATGGCGCGCTCGTCAGCGGCTACTTCGATCGACGCGGCCGGGTGTGGGAAGAGCCGATCGATCGCAACATCTGGAGCCTGCTCGAACGGTTCGGCGATGCCGAGATCGCCGCGCTCGTCCTGCCCCGCCACCTGGTGATCGAACACGCCGAGGTTCCATCGTTCACCAGCAGCAAGGGCGCCTGGCAGACGGCGTCAGGGACATCGGTTCGCGCTGAGTTCGATCGCATTCCGGCCGGTGCCACGGGGTTCCCCACGCCCTCATTCGTCGCCGGCGACAGCGATCGGCCGGTCGCGGCGATCTCGGGCAGGGCGCTCGGCGATTTTGCCAAGCGTCTGGGTTTCACGCTCACGACGCGGGCGGCGGGCACGCTTACCGACCGCCGTCCGCGATTCGATCCGGCCGCGCGCCACGCCCGGACGGTGCTCGAGATGGAGCGCTACGTCCAGGCATTGGTGCGGGCGGCCGAGCATGTTCGGGATCAGTCTTTTCTCTTCAGCGTCCTGCCCGAGTTGACAGGACTGAAGTGGAATACCGAGAAGTCGCGTCCGACATGGCCGGCGGCACAATTCATCGAAGGCGCGCGTCCCTACCGTGAGCGCTTCCGCAGGGACGGCATCGGTGCGTTCGACGCGGCGTACGTGCCGCTCAACCCTCGGACGCGCAAGGTCGGTGAGACGGACAGATGGACGGCCTGGGACGTCGTCCTCGATGTCTGGCCCGACGTGTTCGCATGGGGTGTGATCGTGATACCCAAGGGCATCGCCGCCGGCGAGCGGCGCCCGGTGGTCGTAGTCCAGCACGGCCGCAACGGGCTGCCACGCGAGACGATCGATCGGCACGTGCCGTTCTACAACGATTTCGGGTCGGCGCTCGCCGATCGCGGCTTCGTCGTCTTCGCGCCGCACAACCTGTATCGTGGCGAGGATCGATACCGGTGGCTCAGTCGAAAGGCCAACACGATTCGCGGCACGCTGTTCTCGTTCATCCTCGGGCAGCACGAGCGCATTCTCGACTGGCTCGGATCGCTGCCCTTCGTCGACGCCGATCGCATGGCGTTCTACGGCCTGAGCTACGGCGGCGAGACGGCCGTGCGCATTCCCGCGATTCTCGAGAAATACGCGCTGTCGATTTGTTCCGGCGATTTCAACCAATGGACGCGCAAGGTCGCGGCGACCGATCAGCCCTTCAGCTTCATGCGCACGATCGAGTGGGAGATGCCGTATTGGAACTGGGGTCACACCTTCGACTATGCCGAGATGACCTACCTGATCTTCCCGCGCCCCTTCATGGTCGAGCGCGGCCATCTCGATCTGGTCGGGCGCGATCAGTGGGTCGCACACGAGTACGGCAAAGTCCAGTTCCTCTACGCGCAGCTCGGTCTGGCCGATCGAACGGAGATCGAGTACTTCCAGGGCGGCCACAGCATCAATGGCGAGGGGACGTTCGCGTTCCTGCACAAGCACCTGCGGTGGCCGGCGCCGAAGTGAGCGCTCGTTCGCACGTTCTTCACTGTCACGCTGCCATCGTGTCCACGGCGCCTGCGGCGCGCTGGCGCTGCGCGCCAGGACGACACGACGACAACGACGAGAACCTTGTGAGTCACTTCGACGGACTCTGCCCGTTCGCAGCGCCGCGCTTCGCGCGGTGACAGGAGAACCGCTGATACGTGGCCGCGTGCTCGCATCTGGGGGCACTTCGAAGATGCCCGGGCGTTCCGTCGTGGCCGGGTATTTGCGTCGTTGTCGTCGTATCGTCGTGTCGTCGTGCCGCCGAAGGCGGCCCGCCGAAGGCGGCGTGACAATCGAACGGCGGTCGAAGAGAAACCGTCACTCCTGGTTGAGCACTGCAAGCGGGTCCACCGAGCCCGCCCGCACCGCAGCGATCCAGGTGATGATGGCGGCGCCGCTGACGATCGCGGCCGCCGTGCCGGCAAACGTCGCCGGATCGTATGGACTGACGCCGTAGACGAGCGACGCCAGACCACGCGCGGCCGCGCCGCCAAGGCTCAAGCCCAGCACGACTCCCGCGGCGGTCAGCGCCAGTCCGTGCCCCACGATCGTCCGGGCCAGGCGTGAGGGGGAAGCCCCGAGCGCCGCGCGAATCGCCAGGTCTCGCCGCCGCTCCGCCACCAGGGTGGTCATCGTGGCGAGCAGCCCCACCAACGCCACGGCAAGCGCCAGCAGGCCGAAGCCGACGGCCGGCAACGCACGAGCTCTGCGAGCCGAGATGGACCGGGCCATCGCATCCTCGAGCGACTGAAGCTCCGGAACGGGCACGGTCGGGTCGATCGCCTGCGCCGCCCCTCGAATGGCCGTGGCGAGCCTCATCGGATCGCCCGCGGTGCGGACGATCAGGTAGCCCGAGCCCAACGGCCGAAAGGCCCATGGCATGTACACGGCGCCGCTGGCCGGTGAGTCGAGGCCCTCGTATTTGATGTCGCTCACGACGCCGATGACCCGCGGCTCGCCGGGCATTCGGAACAGGCCGGGCATGCGAGTGAACGTCTTGCCCACGGCGTCCTCACCCGGAAAATAGAAACGCGCCACCGACTCGCTCAGGATGACGGCGGCGGTTCCGGGCCGTGCGTCGGCGTCCTCGAAGTCCCGGCCCCCGATGAACCGCGCGCCCAGCGCTCGAAGGTAGCCTCGAGTGGCCGTCCCGACTTTCAGCATTCTGGTCTCGTCCAGGTTCTCCCGGACAACACGAATGGCCATTGTGATGGCCGGAGACTGCGGCGGCAGATTGGATCCGAAACCGGCGTGCAACACGCCAGGCAGCGATCGAACGCGCTCCACCAGGAGCGGAACGAATGCGGCGCGTTCGGGGCCGTCGAAGAGCACCGCATCGGAGAGCACCACCTTGGCTTCGAGCGCGCCGGTTGGCTGGAAGCCATGATCTTCGTGCATCAGTGCGGAGACCGTTCTGGTGAGCAAGCCCGCGCCGATGAGGAGCACGCAGGACAACGCAATCTGCGCGACCACGAGCGCCCCGCGCGCGCGCCACGCCTGCGGCCCCGGCGACGAGCCCCCCCGGAGGAAGGGGCTGACGCGCGCCCGGGCCGCGTGCAGCGCCGGAACGGCGCCGCAGATCAGGGACACCCCGACGGTCAGGGCCACGATCGCCAGCGCGATCGGGAGTCCCATCGACACCCGGTGCAGCCCGGACACGCTGGTCGCCGCCTGGCGCAGAAACAGCTGCAGCATCAGCGCTCCAAGTCCAGCGCCGACGATCGAGGCGATCACGGCAACCAGCGACGTCTCGACCAGCACGCTCCTCACCAGCTGCGGTGTCGTCGCGCCGAGTGCCATTCGCGCGGCGAGCTCGCGCCGGCGCGCCACGTCGCGCCCGATGAACAGGGTCGCCACATTGGCACAGGCGACGAGCAGCACCAGCAGCGCTCCCGCCACGGTGATCGCCAGCAGGCCGCGCAGCCCACCGACGACCGATTCGCCGAGGCCGTCCACCGAGACCATCTCCTTGCTCGTTGGATTGAGCTCGAGGCGCACCCGGTTCGCATCCTCGCGCACCTGCGCAAGAGAGACGCCGGGTTTCAGCCGCGCGACGATCTTCGAGTAGCCGCCGCTCCCGGGCTTGCCGCCTGGGATCAGGGCGGGTGACGGCAGCCACAGGCCGGTCGCGTCATCGGGGAACGCGAAGTCGGGCGGCATCACGGCGCCGATCGCACGAGACTCTTCGCTGAGCGACACCGGCGTGCCAATGATGTCCGGCGTGTCGCCGTTGACGATCTCGCGCAGGACGCGCCGGCCGACGACGATATCCGCGGCCGAGCCGGGCGCGGGGATCCGGCCCGCAGCGGCGGGGGTGCCGAGCACGCTGAAGAACTGATCGGTCACCAACGCCGCCGGGACCACCGTGGTTCGACCCGCCACCCGGACCGTCACCTCGCGACGGTAGTAGCCTGCCGCGGTCTCGACCGTTCTGAGCCGCGGCAGCCAGTCGCGGAGGGCGTTCGACGAAAACCCGAGATCGCCGCCGTCGGCAAACAACAGGTTGATGATGACGACCCGCGAAGGATCGGCGTAAGGCAGGGGCCGCACGAGAATGCCGTCCGCCACCGCCACCGACGTGGTGTTGACGCCAATCCCAAGCGCCAAGGTCGCGATCGACAGCACCGCGAAGCCCGGGCGCCTTCGCATGCCGCGAAGGGCGTATCGTGTATCGCGCCAGATTCCGGCGGCAAGCTGCATCGTTGGCTCCGTGGCCGTCAACTTCATCACACTCAGGCGCCGAGGTCAGTGCTCCTTCGCAGCTCCCTTCGCTGTCACGCTGCGGTCGTGTCCACGGCGCCTGCGTCGCGCTGGCGCTTCGCGCCAGGACGACACGACGACAACGACGTAAACCATTGTGAGTCACTTCGACGGACTCTGCCCGTTCGCGGCGCCGCGCTTCGCGCGGTGACAGGAGTGCGGGACGGGAAGAACCGCCGATACGTGGCCGGGTGCTCGCATCAGGGGGCACTTCGACGATGCCCGGACATTCCGTCGTGGCCGGGCATTTTCGTCGTGGTCCTGGTGTCGTCGTCTCGTCGTGCCGCCGAAGGCGGCCCCGCCGAAGGCGCCGTGACAAGCGAACGGCGGTCGAAGAAGGTGTATCCTGCCCGCCATCGATGGGCTCGCTCCCTCCGTCCCTGCCTGAGACTCTCGCCGGCCACTACCGAATCGACCGCGTCCTGGGGTCGGGTGGTATGGCCAGCGTGTATCTCGCGCACGACCTCCGGCACGATCGCCTGGTCGCGCTGAAAGTCGTGAAGCCCGAGATCGTCGCCGGTGTCGGCGCCGATCGGTTCATCACCGAGATCAGGACCACGGCGCACCTCAAGCATCCCCACATCCTTCCGCTCTTCGATTCCGGCTCGGCTGGTGACGCGCTCTTCTATGTGATGCCGTACATCGACGGCGAATCGCTGCGGGCGCGATTGCGGCGCGAGGGGCAACTGCCTTTGACCGACACGACGACGATCCTGCGCGAGCTGGCGGACGCGCTCGCCTACGCGCACAGCCAGGGCGTCGTCCATCGGGACATCAAGCCGGACAACGTGCTGCTGTCGGGCCGCCACGTGTTCCTGGCGGACTTCGGCATCGCGCGCGCGCTCGAAGCGGGCACCGCGGGCGATCAGACCGTGACCGCGACCTCCACGATCATCGGGACGCCCGCGTATCTCTCGCCAGAACAGGCCGCCGGCCGGAGCCACGTCGATCATCGCGCCGACATCTACTCGTTCGGCGTGATGGCCTACGAGATGCTGGCAGGCGTTGCGCCCTTTTCCGCCAACACTTCTGCCGGGCTGATGGCGGCACACCTGGCTGCAGTACCCGAGCCGCTGGTGGACCGCCGGCCTGACGTTCCACCTGCGCTTGCGGCGCTCGTCATGAAGTGCCTGGCCAAAAGACCGGAGGACCGCTGGCAGCGGATGGATGAGCTGCTCGTCGCCCTCGACGCGGTGTCGGGCCCTCAAACCGATACAGGACCGGCGGCGGGATTCCGGCGCCGAAGCGTGATGTTCGGTGCCGGGGCCGGAGTCGTGGCGGCCGTCCTGATCGCTATTCCGCTCGGCTGGATGCTGTGGAACGCCCGGGTGAACGCGCTGCCCGCCATTGGTGCGCTCAAGCACGTCACCCGCGATCCGGGACTCGAGCTCGATCCCGCCATCTCCCCGGACGGCAAGACGCTGGCCTACGTTGCCGGCCTGCCCGGGCAACGGCGGCTCTACGTGCGCCAGATCGACGGCAATCGCGCGATCGCGCTCACCGACGCCGCCATCGCGCCGTCGCAGCGCCGCCCGGATTGGTCGCCGGACGGCACCCGCATCGTGTTCCAGGCCGGAAACCAGGGATTCGGGGTCCGCCCGGAGGTGCGCGACGGCGCGCTCTACACGATCCCTGCGCTCGGTGGCACCCCCGCGCTGCTCCTGCCGCCGCACGGCGCCGGCGTCGCGACCTCACCGGCATGGTCTCGGGATGCGAGCCGCATCGCGTACGGCGCGGATGACGGGGTCTACGTCATCGGCGCCTCAGGCGGAACGCCGCGGCGGGTTGTCACCGCGGCGAGAGCGCACTCGCCCCGGTGGTCGGCCGACGGCGCCCGGCTCGTGTATGTGGTCGGTGGGTGGACCTTTGCTCTCGGAGAAGAGCAGCTCGGAAACTCCGAGACCAGCTCCATCCGCATTGTTTCAGTCGATACGGGGGCCGAAGGGATCGTGACGGCGGGCCAGTGGCTCGACGTCAGCCCGGTCTGGACACCCGACGACCGTGGCCTGCTGTTCCTGTCCAACCGCAGCGGCGGGCGCGACGTCTACCGGCAGCGGCTGTCACGATCGGGCGCTCCAGATGGGGACCCCGAGCGGGTCACCTCTGGCTTGAACGCGCACGCCATCTCGCTCTCGCCCGACGGAAAACGGCTTGCCTACTCGTCGCTGGCATTTCACGCCAACATCTGGTCGCTGATCATCCCGCAACAAGGCGTGGCTTCCCTGGCCGACGCGCGGCAGGTGACATTCGGCAGCGAGAAAACCGAGAAGCTCGTCGTCTCTCGAGACGGGCAGTGGCTCGCGTTCGACTCGGATCGGGGCGGCAGCACCGACGTCTGGAAAGTGCGGATCGCCGGGGGCGAGCCGGAACAGGTCACACGCGATCCCGGCCCGGAGTTCGTCAACGACTGGTCGCCGGATGGGCTGGAGATCCTCTTTCACACCATTCGCAGTGCGACGAACCGCGACGTGATGTCTGTCACCGCCGACGGGACGCGCACCGCGGTCGTCATTGCCACATCCGCGGAGGAGCAGCAGGGAGCCTGGAGTCCGGATGGCAACAGCATCGCGTTCTCGAACGGAACAGGAGGAGGCGCCGACCTTTACAACGTGGCGATCCTGACGCGGGAAGGCAAAGGCTCGCCCTGGGGCCCGCCGCGGCGGCTGTCGTCGGACACCGGCATCGACGCCCGATGGTCGCCTGACGGCAGCCGGATCGTGTACCTCCGCCGCGGTGAGGTGCATGTCGTGCTGCGGGACGGCCGCGATGATCGGGTGATCGCCAGACCGTCAATGGTCGACCAGGCGCGCCCTCAGTATGCGATCTGGTCGAGGGACGGACAGACGATCTACGTCAAGGCGGCTGACTCCGACAACCGGGCCGGCATCTGGGCAGTGCCGGCCGGCGGCGGTACCCCCCGGATGATCGTCCGGCTCGACGATCCCCAGCGGCCATCCCTCAGACGCGAATTCGCCACCGACGGCACGCGGTTCTTCTTCACCATCACCCAGGATGAAGGGGACATCTGGGTCGCGGACGTGAAGTAGGCTACTTCAGGAACGGGAACAGCTTCCTGATCATCGCCTCGTCTGGCCGCGTGCCGTACTCACAGATCTCGAACGCTTCGGCATAGCGGACGGCCTTGGCGCGTTCCGCGCCGTACCACTTCGTCAGCGTTTCGCGAACGGCCGGCGAGACCTGTCCGCCGCGCGTCTCCTTCAGCCACCGCTTGCGGTCCGCGGCGCCTTTCGGCACTTTCTCGAGCGTTCCCTCTACCCACGGCAGCCACTCGTAGAACTGCGACACGTGCGCGTCCAGCACGTCGATCTTCGTGTCGATCACGTCGTCGATCGCGACCGCGACGTCCGGGCGGAACGCATTCGGCCGCTGGAAATTGTCCTGGAAATACATGAAGACCGGGTTCTTGCGAAGCGCCGGCGTGTCGGGAGTGATGTTCGGGACGACCACCATGTAGGCCGCATCCTGCACGAGGACGCCCGTGTATCGATGATCGGGATGGTAGTCGTTCGGCCTGGGTGCGAGGACGAGATCGGCATTCCACAGGCGGATCTGCCGGATGATGTCCTCGCGCGGCTTCAGCGTCGGAATCAGCTCGCCGTCGTGATTGTCGAGGGTGATGTACTCGACGCCGGCCCGTCGGCCCGCCTCACGTGCTTCTTCACGCCGCCGCGCGGCGAGCGCGCCTCCACCCTCGGTCTGATGACCGGCGTCACCATTGGTGACCGAGACGAACCGCACTCGATGACCCAGCTTGGCGAGCTTGATGGCGGTGCCGCCGGCGCGCTGGTCGCAATCGTCGGGATGCGCGCCGAAGGCGATGACGTTCAACCGGCCGTCCGTGCTCGGCGCGAGTGTTCGTTGCGGTGCGGGCTGCTGCGCTGATACGAGGGTGGAGACTGTCGCAAGAGCCGCCAGCGCGATCAGCCCGACCGGCTTCCATGTGTTCGTCGAGGCGATACGTTTCATAGATCCTCTGTTGCGTGATCGCGCACCCCGTGTGCGCTTCCGAGCGCCTACTCTACGCAGGCGTCAGTCGTCAGGCAAGGCCGTTCGGTGCCTCATGGCGCTAGCGGCTGCTGAGCACGCTCGTGATCACGGCCCCGACGCTTGTGATCGCAACGTCGCGGTATGTTGCTGGCGTGTGGCTGCTCGGCTGAGAGCGCTCAGTCCCCGGGGCACAGCAGGGGCGGCCACAGGGGCTGGCGCCATCGTCGGTGCGGTGCGTTCTCTACTGCGACACGTATCACGGCGTCGTCCATCTGGGGTCGCACCCGAGAACGACACTCGCAGGGCGAGGTGGCGCAACACCGGCGCCCCGAACACAAGTGGCTGGCGCCGATCGAGTTGCCCGAGATGCGGATCGTGTCGAAACGCCCTGGCTTCGCGTGCACAACCGCCTCAATTGAAATCCCCACCTACGCGCTACGACTGAGTAAGGGGCGGCTCGCCGCCGGTCCGGCACCGATCGACGTCGACACGGGCGGTCGGCCTCGGCCGCTCGTGTACCAAAGCTCCTGAGCGGCCTCGCCGGTAGCACGTGTCGCCTTCGAGCGACTTCCAGCCGGGAGCGCGTTGCGTTGAGGATCCTCGTCGAATCATGAGCCTGAACAATCCAGAATGTGAGAATTGTTGATATTTTATGACATACGGTGCGTTCTCTACCGCGACACGTATCACGGCGTCTCCATCTGCGGTCGCACCCGACACCGAAACTCGCAGGGCGAGGTGGCGCAACACCGGCGCCCGAACACTAGTGGCTGGTGCCGATCGAGTTGCCCGAGATGCGGATCGTGTCGAAAGGCCCTGGCTTCGTGTGCACAACCGCCTCAATGAAATCCGCATCTACGCCCTACGACTGAGTAAGGGGTGGCCCGCCGCCGGTCCGCCACCGATCGGCGTCGACACGGGCGGTCGGCCTCGGCCGCTCGTATACCAAAGCTCCTGAGCGGCCTCGCCGGCTGCACGTGTTCCTTCGAGCAGCTTCCAGCCCGGGACCGCGTTGCGTGAGGATTCTCGTCGAATCATGAGCCTGAATAATCCAAAATATGAGCTTTATTGAGATGTTCTAAACTGATGAATAATAACCACTTGAGACACATATGGGTGTCTATGTCGCGACATATTGGCATTAATGGGCTCGCATGTCAGGGCTACACTTAAAATGACCTTCACCGGCTGGATGCCGCTCGAGGTCGGGCAGGAGCACGATTGATGGCGAAGCGCAAAGAGATCAGTCCTCGGTCAGACGAGCCGAAGCGAAAATACTTGAGTCAGACCGACGTGCCGGCTTACGGCTTGGAGACGGCGTTGAAGGTCGCGCAGGCGATCGCCGACCACTATGGAAAGGCCCCCACGAAGCCGCTGCGCGTGGCGCAGGCACTGAACACGCAGCCGTTATCGAGCAACTTTCGAATGGTGTGCGGTGCCAGCATCGCCTATGGGCTGACCGATGGCGGCTACAACTCCGAACTGATCGCGCTGACGCCGCTCGGTCGCCGCATCGTCGCGCCAACCAAGGAAGGTGACGATCTTGCCGCGAAGCGTGAGGCACTACTGCGACCTCGCGTGGTGCGTGATTTCCTCACTCGCTACAACGAATCCAGATTGCCGAGCGAGGCGATTGCGGCGAACGTCTTGGAGGAGATGGGCGTGCCCAGCGATCGCGCGGTGGAGGTCTACAACTTCATCGTTGAGAGCGCGCGTGAGATGGGATACATCCGGGAGGTGAAGGGCCAGCCGTATGTCGACTTCGATCAGACGGCGGCCGCGATCACAGCCGAGGATCGCGACCTGCCAGACGACGGTCAACCCGGTGGTAGTGGCGGGACGCCTCCGCCCGCGCCGCGGCCCGACGATGCACCCGTCAAGCTGGACTCGCTTACGCCAATCGGCGCCCCGAGACCCAACCGCCGTGTGTTCATCACCCACGGCCGGAACATGGACATCGTCGCACAGCTAAAAGAGGTTCTGACCTTCGGCGGCTTCACGCCCGTGGTGGCACTTGAGCACGAGACTGTCTCGAAGCCGGTACCCGACAAGGTGATGGACGAAATGCGATCTTGCTCCGCCGCGATTATTCACGCCGGTAGCGAACAGCGATTGATGGATGCCGATGGCAAAGAACGGAAGATGTTGAACCAGAACGTGCTAATCGAGATCGGGGCGGCGATGGCGCTCTACGGACGGAAGTTCATCCTCCTGGTCGAGAAGGACATGACGCTGCCGTCGAATCTTCAGGGGCTCTATGAGGTCCGATACGCGGGAACGAAACTGGACTACGACTCAACGATGAAGCTGTTGAAGGCGTTCAACGACTTTCGATCGTGAACAGGCCAGTTAAAGGGATTCGGGCTACTTCCGGTCGGGTCACGAGGACGGCTGCACTTGGTCCATCTTGGGCAGCCGAGCTGACACCGACCGGAAGGAAAAGCGAGGTCTCCAAAACCTCGCCTGCCCGAATGTAATTGTGAGCCGCAAGCCGGCAGCCGCGCAACCCGGGGACCCCAGCCCAAGGACCATCACAGTCCGCAAGTGCCTTCGACTGCAATCTCCTCGTTTCGAGCGTGATACAACAGCGCCCCTTCCTCTGGGCACGCCACCAAGTTGGATCAGATGGCGGTTGGGTTGGGACGCACCTTCAGCCGAGGATTTGCTGCAGGGCCGAGCGAAGCGCCTGAACATCGGCGCCCCGAAGCGCGCCGAGCTTCTTCAGGATCAGTCGTTGTTCGATCGTGGCGATGACGGGCTTGATCAGAGACGCCTTCGGCAGCCCTGCGCCTTGCCAGTCGCCGATCAGCACCTCACCAAGAGTTCTAGTGGGCCGGAGAATCTGACTCGTGACAGCCATGACGATCACGTCCGGCCGCCGCTGATGGTACGCGTCAGCACTGACGACCACCGCAGGTCGTTTCTTTGAGGCGGTTTGATCGGTGAACGGAAAGGGGACCAGAACGACGTCGCCGAAGCTATAGGCGATCGTATTCGGCATCGTCGGAGTTGTCCCAAACGGCGCGGAATGCTTCCTCGGACAGACGCGTGGCCGCCTGTGTGAAATTCCGATCCTGATCCCGAACCGTCAGGAAGTCGACGAAGTTTTCAACCTCCGCCACTCGTTCGGGCGGAAGGCTTCGAATCTTCTGGATCAAGGTTTCTTCGGCCATTTGCGGTCCTTGGCCATTGTAGCCCAAGCGTTCACGCTGCCCGAAGCTCCTCGATTGGCGGAGCCAGGGGACGATCTGGTTCCAACTGGCTGGCACTAGGGACGATACCCGAGCCCCGCCCCGGCGGTGTCACGACGCCTCGGGCCGGCCCGATCGCACGTCGTCTATCACCTCGAACACGTAGCCGTTCACCGGATCGCGGAAGAAGAAGCGCTCGAACGGTGCGGTGCGGAGCGGTGCAATCAGCTCCGCGCCGCGCTGAACGAGGCGCTCCTTGAGCACGTCGAACTGCGCGAACGGGTAATACACCGCCACGTGGCGTCCGAACTCGCGCTCGAACGGCGACACCTCGAAGCCGTCAACGTAGACCAGGTGAATCTGCTGGCCGCGGCCGAGATTGAGCCACGCCGCCTCGTCTGGAATGTTGGTCGGCATGGGATCCCGCGGATAGCCGAGCGTCTCCTCGAAGAACGATGCGGTCTTCTGTACGTCGCGCGTCGCGAGGGTGAAGTGTGCGAGGCTCATTGGATCGTCCAGAGCGTGAGCGTCGACACATCCTTCACGAACAGCCGGTTTCCGGAAATGGCCGGCTGGGTCCACGTTTCGCTGTCCGCTACCTTGTACCGGCGCAGCGGTTCGAATGCGGTCGTGCCGACCCGGCCGACCACCAGATCGCCGTCGTCTTCGAGGCTGAACACGATCGGGCCGGCCTTCACCACGGCCGCCTGCCCGGCCTGACGCGGCTCGGACGTCCACAAGCTCTTTCCGGTCTTCACATCGACGGCGAAGTACTGCCCGCTGTTGCGCGTGGACAGCCCGAACAAGGTGT
Organism: uncultured Acidobacteriota bacterium; assembly: GCA_963717745.1. GTDB lineage: Bacteria > Acidobacteriota > Vicinamibacteria > Vicinamibacterales > 2-12-FULL-66-21 > JACCXG01. Next base: position 101,971 of record CAVQXJ010000022.1, on the reverse strand, counting down.
CGCCGATGAGGACCGGGCTGCTGAGGCGATAGGGTTGATCGGCGTTCGTCCAAGCGTCCTCGGTCGTCCACTTGCCGTCCCGCCTCGTGACGGTCACGGCGGTCACCGGTCCGCCGTTCGACACGATCACGGTCTGACCGGCCAGAATCGGCGTCGCCGCGTTGGTGAAATTGTTGCTGACGAACGGCCGCTCCCACAACAAGGCCCCGGTGCCGACGTCGAGGCCGACCAGCTTCGCCTTGGTCAGCGCGATGAGTTGGCGCGTGCCGCCAAGATCGACGACGATCGGCGAGCCGTAGCCCGGTGCATCGCCATCCCAGCTCCACTTCGTCGCGCCCGTGTTGACGTCGAACGCCGTGATCGCCCCGGTGTCGTGGCCGCCCGGGTGAAAAATCACCAGCCCGCGATCCACCACCGGCGAGAACGCGTGCGTCGTGAACATCGGCAGGAGCTCTGATCCCGGCTTTCGCCAGAGCTCTTTTCCCGTCTTCGCATCGTAGGCCGAGATCACACCGGTCATGCCGATCGAGAACAGCTTGCCATCCGCATAGGCCGGCGTCGATTTCGGACCCTGCCCGTGACGCGCCGCGCCCTTGTTCATCGTGAACGACACAGGATACGGCGCGTCCCAGATCGGCTTGCCGGTCGCGGCGTCCAACGCGCTCATGACCTCGTTGTCGCCTCGCCGCGAGAACACATAAAGTCGCTCGCCCACGACGAGCGGTGTGGCATAGCCGAGCCCGACCTCGGCTCGCCATCGTTGGGTCAACGTCTCGGGCCAGGTCTTCGGCTCGCCGAGCGCAGACGCCGAGCCCTCTCTGTTCTGGCCGCGCCATTGGGTGTAGTCCAGTGATGGCTTCTGCGCCGCCGTCCAGGCGACGGATCCGGCGACAAGAGCGGCGACCGCGAAAGTGAGTCGGAAACGCATAAGTGGCGATGATTCTACCGATAAAACGGTTGCTCCTTCAGCCATCTCGGTCCGTACACCGGCGCCGGCTGTCCCACTTCGTACGCACCGAGATCGGGAGCGCGGCCGCTGAACCCGTCGTTGACGTTGGGGAGCCTGACGCCGGCATCCACTGCTTTGCCGCCCGGCTTCAGGCGGAAGTCGAGGCTCGTCGCCTCGTAGGGACGCCCTGGCCTGGATGAATCCGGGGGTGACGGCGCGCGCAGATCTTCGAAGATGTCGTAGTCCACTTCGATGCCGTGCGTTTCCTGCCCGGTGGCGGCAGCCAGTTCCGCAAGCGTCGCGAAGCGCGGCGCCTGCTTCGGTTCGATGTCGTAGTCGACGCGGACGCCGGCTCTCGGTCCCAGCCAGGTGTACTGCACGTCGGCGCCGCGATTCGGCCGGTAGCCGTTGTAGTCGTAGGTCGAATAGGCGGTGGGGCCGCCGAGCACCGCGATGCCGGTCCGCGCGTCGGTGCCGAGGAACAGGTTGTTCCGGAAATCGGCATTCGAGACCCGCTGCGCGGTGCGGTTCTCCGCGATGAAGGTGTTGTGCAGCACGACGACTCCGGCCGGATTGGCGAATTTCAGCGCGACCGGCGTGTTGTAGACGATGTTGCGGATGTAATAAGCGGGTCCGCCGAAGATCGGTTGCGCGCTGAGTCCGGTGTGCGCCGCGTTGACCCCGCGGTTGCGCATGACGCGGATGTTGTGCACGCCGCCGTCCGCTTCGATGAAATCGTCGCCGGTGACGTGAATGTCGTTGTTGTAGATGTCGATCGCGACCGGCTTGAGGTCCTGCTGCGGCTCGGGCACGCCATGCGTGCAGACGCTGATGCCGTCGTGGAAGAACGCAACCGCGTTGTGGGCGATCACGTGCCCGGACCCGTAGACCTTCACCGCGAAATAGCTGTTGATCGGATGTGCGCCGTAGAGGCCCGGGTTCGCCCAGCCGAGGACCCGACGGTGATCGTCGCGGCCGAGAAAGACGTTGTCCGCGATGTAGAAATCCTTCGATCCCGCAAACTGCGTGACGACGCCGGCGCCGACGTTCTCGATCCGGCTGTTGCGGACGACCAGCCCTTTGGCGCCGGCGACGTCCTTCACGCCGGCCCAGAACGCGACCTCGGTGTTCCGGATCGTGAGACCGTCGAAGATGTTGTAGTCGGCGGCCATCACGTCGAAGAGGCGAAAGGCGCCATCGCCGTCGAAGATCACTTCCCCATCGCCAGCCGATTTGATCACGATCGGCCGCTCCGCCGTGCCCTTCGCGGTCAACAGGTATGCCCCATCGAAGGTCGTGCTGAGCGGGTCCACGTAGTTGTGGCGATCCCCTTTGTAGAGGCCGGCATGCACGAGGATCACGTCGCCGGGACCAACCTTGTTCTGGAACACGACGTTCCAATCACCCGTGCCGGCGCCGGCATACGCGGCCATCAGTCCGGTGAAGCTCGGTTCTTCCTTCGCGCCGCGCCAGGTCGGCGGGTACACGTGCAGCACGCGTCCGCCGATAGCCGGCTTCGGCTCGCCGCGGGTCCTCACCTTCACCAGCTGCACCGCCTGCCCGCTTACCCCGTCCGGATCCTTCATCGTCAGGCGGACTTCGTACGCGGTGTCGGGATCGAGATCGAGGATGCTGCCGGCAAAGCGGTCCGGCACGGTGTAGGGCGCGCGGAAGATCTTCTCACCGCCCATCCGCAGCAGCGGCAGGGCGTCGCGCCACTGGCCGTCGGCGGCGCGGCGGTAGTTGACCTCGACCGTCGCGTTGCGGTTGTCGTCGCCGCTGAGTGCCCATTCGAATCCCAGACAGATCAGCGTCGGCGGCTCGATGATGAACTCGCCGGGACGGACCCCGTTCTCGGCGCGGAGCGCAGGAGCGGTCGATGCAACAATGGCGATCGCGCAGAGGAGGCTTCTCATGGTTCCCCGATCTGATCGTTTCTCACACGACGCATCTCGTGTCCCGAGTCCGAAGTTCGGCGCCAAAGTCCCGGGCGCGGCGCCCGGATCGCAAGGCGTGACGACCGAGCATATCGGGAATATGTGAGGGAGGAGCAACCCCGCGAGGCGGGATGCCCCGCCCGGGAGTTTGGTGGCGAACTTCGGACTCGGGACACGAGTCACGGGACGCTATCATCCACGCGACCGTTCGGCAAGGAAGCGACAACGCGGAGGGGGATCATGCGCAGACTGTGTTCCAGCACGATGAGCCTGGCCCTGGCGGCGGTTGTGGGACTGGGTGCCAGTCAGAACCAGCCGGGTTCGATCTCTGGAGTCATTACGGACACGACCGGCCGGGGCTTGCCCGGCGCCACGATTGCTGTCGTCTCCGAAGACACGGACCTGCGGACGGTGGTGTCGGATGCGACTGGCCGCTATCGCCTGAGCGGACTGCCGCCCGCCCGCTACTTGATCCGAGCCAGCCTGAGCGGATTTGTCGCGAGAGTGGTGGAGCGCGCCGTGGTCTCCGGGTCGGAAGCCGTCTGGAGCGGCGCGTTGCTGGTCGGCTACGATGCCGGCGAGACATCGATCGAAGGGAAAGTCGTCCGCTTCGCCGGACCTGAGGCGATCGACTGCGGACGTCACGGCGCGACCGCATCGGAAGTCGCCCTGCGGCGTTCTCTGGACTGCGCCGTGACCTCGGCGCGAGCACACCGCCCGTTTGCCGTCATCGTCCAGTTCGCTGGCACTGACCCGCGGACCGGAGTCGGACTGGCGGCGGCATCCGACGGGCGCATCCAGCGCTTCGCGTACGACAGTGGAGGCGCGAACGTGCGCCGGGATGATTGCGCGGCGCCGACGGTGATGCTCAGAAGGAGCCGGCCGGGTCCGGAGTTCGACTTCACGTGTCAACCTCCCCTGCCCGCCCCCGCCTTCTGATGACCACGGGCTGCTACCCGAGCAGGCACTCCTTGCAGGTACTGCATGCACTTGGCAAGCTCCGTGTTCAGGTCGGAGCCCTCGGGGATCGGATACTCGAACTCGAGCGTCGCCTGGATGCGCCACTTGTTGTCGCGCATGGCCTGGAGTGCCTCTCTGATCGGAGTGTCTCCCTGGCCGAGCGGCACGTTTGGACCGTTGTTGCGCTTGCGATCCTTGACGTGCACGTGGGTGATCCGATCGTGATGTTTCTCGAGGAACGGCACCGGTGATTCGTTCTGTCCGGCGGTGAAATGCCCGAGGTCCAGGTTCACCGCGTTGTACTTCGCGTACGAAAGCACCGTCTCGAACTCCGCCGCCGAGGTCGTGGCATGCCCGTGGTAGCCGATCGGCATCTTGTGCTTGTCGGCGAACCGTCCGACCCGCTTCGTCTCCTCAATCGAGATCTCGGTCGACAGCGCGACGGCGCCAAGCGCCTTGGATACCTGAAAGCAGTAATCGACCTCGTCGTCTGACATACCGAAGATTCCGTCCCATTTGATGACTTGGAGGCCAATGCCCGCGTCGTCAAACTTGCGGCGGAATTCCTTGACCTTGTCGAGGGACACGCCCAGGCGCCACTTGCGCGTCTCCTCCGCTGCCGCCCGCTGAGCGGCTTGCTGTTCGGGCGTGAGCGCGGCCCGGCCGCCGCCGCGACGGCCCCGCTCGCCTGCGCCGGCCTGAGCCGGCGCGCCCTCTCCCCCAGGTGCCGCCGGAGCCGGCGCGTCGCCGCCGCCGCCGCCCTGCCGGCCCGCGCCACGTCCTCTTCCTCGAGCGGGCCCGGCCGCCGCGGCAGCCACAGCCGCGGGGGATCCCATGAACAACTCGACCGGCTGCGCGCGCAATTCCATTCCGCTGACGCCAAGCGCTTGGCACCGCGTGATGATCTCGTCGGCGGTGAGGTAGTTACCCGCTTTGAAGTTATACGGCACGTTCATGCCGACCTGGACGCCACGCCACTTCGAATTGGGCTTGCCCTGCAGCAGGCCCCCGAATGCCGCATTTGGCTCCAGAAGAAACCCTGCCGCCGGCAGACCGGCGAGCGCGATCTGCCCGAAGTCTCGTCGCGTATACCTCATCGGATTCTCCATGCTGTAACTGAAACAGTTCGGCGCCGCATTCTGTGGGGCCGGGGTCTTCCACCTTCGCCAAAGCTACGGCGGACAAGTCAGACCCCGGCACCGCCCCTCTGGCGACAAGAACTTCAGAATGCAAACCGGACCTGAAGTTGGATGCTGCGCGGCGTCTGGAACGCGTTGGCCACGCCGAACCCGGCGTTCTTCGGCTGCGACCGGTTCTGGCTCACGGCGCCGGTCGACGTGAGATTGACGCCGTCGTTCAACAGGCCGGTCACCGGATCGAACGCCGGCTGTACGTGGGTGGTCGCATCTCCCGGCGTGTTGAGCTGCAGCGTCGTGTTGCGGCCGGTGATGCGCGCCTCGTTGAAGGCGTTGAACATGTCGGCACGGAGCTGGATGCGTCGACCGCCCGGCAAGCGGATGTTCCTGGCAATCGACAGGTCGAAGACCCGCGCGAAGCACCCGCGCAGGTAGGAGGTGCCCGACTCGAGCCCGACGCTGCCGACGAGCGGCCCGGCGAACCCGGCCGCGTTGAACTGCCGGTGGAGATCTTCGCTGCACCCGGCGCCCGGATCGCCGAGGATGCGGACTCGGCCGCCGTAGTCCGGAGAGCCGGTGACTTGCACGTTGGCGTTGCCGCTCGGTGTCTGGTAGTTGTACCCGACGCTGTACGGCGCGCCGGTGGACGCCGTCCAGACACCAGCCAGCTGCCAGTCGTTGAGCACCAGGCCAACCGCGCGGACCGCCGCTCCCGAGGCTTTCAGATCCGGCAAATCCCAGACGAAATTCGCTTTCATCGTGTGGCGGATCGGCGGCGTCTGCAGCAGCTCGTCGGCCTCGGCCTGGTCGGCCCGGTACGAAACCGTCCCATCAGGATTGTGCTGAAGGCGCGCCCCGACGCTGCCCTTGCTCGCCAGCCCGATCGTGTCGTTGAACCCGAAGGACAGACCGTCACGGAAGCGGCGGTTGAACGACAGCTGGAGCGAGTGATGCGTGATCCATCCGCGGCTGACGTTCTGCGTGATCCCGCTGTACCCGCGGAACGCCCGCATCTGATCGGTGGACAGCGAGGTCGCTCCCGGCGTGGTCGGCGCCAACGTTCGATCCTGGTTCTCGGCAAGGAACGCGGTGCCGAAATCGACGCCGTTGAGATTGATGCCCTCGACGATGTTGTAGCCGTGCTGGCCGACGTAGGACAGATCGACCACCGTGCTCCAGGGCAGCGCCATCTGCGCGCCGGCATTCCACTGCCACGACGAGGGCAGCGGACTGTCGTACTCGTAGACCGTGAGGGACGACGGCGCTTCGGTGGAGAGGCCGCCGGCGCCGAGCGTCTGCAGCTGGCCGAAGCGGAGCGTCACGCTCTTTCTCGCCGGCGGGTTCAGCACCTGCCCGAAGACGGCGTTGCCCGAGGGGCGATCGAAATACAGCCCGCCGCCGCCGCGAAGCACGATCTGCTGACGTCCGTTGAGGTCGTACGCCGCGCCAAACCGCGGCGCCAGGCCCAGCGCGGGCTGCAGGTAGGTCGAGAGCGGGATGCCCTGGCCGGCCTGCACCAGTCCGTTGGTGAGATTTCCGCTGTTGGGCACGATCGTGCCTATCGCCAGCGTGGTATTCGGACCCAGGAACTGGCCGGTCAACGGATTCATCGCCTGCCGGTTCGTGCCCGTGCAGGGAGACACACCGTTCGCACAGCCCGCGACATACAGCACCGGCGTCGCCGAGCGATCGAATTGCTCGGGGAAGAAATTCGACGCCTGGCCGCGCGCGTCGTACTGCGGGGTCTGGTGCACCAGCCGGACGCCGTAGTCGAGCGTCAGGCGGGAGCTCACGCGCCAGTTGTCCTGCACGTAGCCCTCGGTGTTGTAGTAGATGTACTCGCCTTCGACTCCCTTGGACCCCTGCGAATACGAGCTGAAGCAGCCGATCGCGGCGTTCGAGAATCCGAACGAGGTGTCGCACGGATTGGTGCCGACCCCGTCGTGCTGGAAGTTCAGGCTGGGTCCGCCGGCCGCACCTCCCTGCACCTGCTGCTTGTTGCTGTACTGGTTGTAGAAGCCGGTCTTGATGGTATGCCGGCCCCACACCTTGGTGAGGCTGACCGCAACGTCCATGCTGGAGGCCACGTTCTGACTGGGGAAGCCGATGTTGGGCGGCGCGTAGTTGGGATTGTTGTTGCTGATGCGGTTGCCAAAAGAGAAGCTCGGCGGCAGCAGCACGCGCGTGCCATTCCAGATCGGCGAGTGGCTGCGGTTGAGGAGGTCGTAGACGAAGTAACGCGGATCGATCACCGCAGCGTCGGGGAAGATGAACGGCAGCCCGCGCAAGCCGATGTTGTTCAGGTCGGCGTTGTCGTTCACGGGGAACGCGTTGCAGAACTGCGGGCCGCCGCCGCCGCCGACGCCGAAGCAGCCTCCCTGGTGCGCCTTACTGCGTCCGAAGGTGCCTTCGAGGAACAAGGTCGGGGTCAGCGAGTAGTTGGCGGTGGTGGCGATCAGCGATACGTTCGGGCTGACCATCCGGGTGTCGTTGTAGCCCGGGACCGAGCCGTTCTGGACCTGCTCGCGCTGGCTGAATCCCGAGTACTTGAAGCTCACCCGAAACGCCTGCGTCGCCTGGTAGTCGAACCGCATGGCCGGCTGCGTGCTCAGAATGGACTCCGACGGCGTGGTGATCTCGAAGTTGTAGGGCTGTCCGGGCGGGAGGTTCGGCATCGGGTACATCTTCAGGATGTTGAGCCCGGTCTGGTACAGCTGCGACGCGGGAATGCGTCCGAGCACGCCGCCGTCCGCGTAGCAGGCGGTCTGATTGGCGGCCGAGCACGTGCCCGCGACCGCCGGGTTCTTGATGTACGGATAGAGGTTCCCGCCGTTGTCAGTCGACTGCGAAAAATCCCCCTGCCGCTCGAGCTCCGTCGGCAGACGATAGCGGGTCCTGTCGTTGCCGCCGGTGCGTGGCTCGAACTCCTGCGTGTAGAAGAAGAACAGCTTGTTGTTGCCGCCGGGCTTGCCGACCGGGCCGCCGATCGAATAGCCCCATTCGCGCTGCCGCAGGACGTTTTTGGGATCGTCGTTCAGGATGTTGGTCTTGCTGTTCGCGTTCCAGTCGGAGTTCCGCTCCACGTCGTAGACCGACCCGCGGAAGCGATTGGTGCCGCTCTTGGTGACCGCGGTGATCTGCAGCCCGCTGGAGCGGCCGTACTCCGCCTGGTAGCTCGACACCAGGACCTTCACTTCGGCAATCGACTCGACGTTCAGGTCGATGATCGCCCGGTTGCTGCCGGTGTCCATGGTGGACACGCCGTCCATCTGAATGTTGGTATCGCCGCCGCCGGTCGAGGAGCGATCCCCGATGCGGGTGGTGCCGGTGACGCCCGGCGCCAGCGCCGCGAGCTGGGTGAAGGAGCGGCCGGCGATCGGCAGGTTGGTGACCGCGTCGGTCGCGATCGTGAAGGAGCGCTCGGCGGAGCTGGACTGCACCTGTGCCGCTTCGGCTCTGACATCCACGACTTCTGTCGCGCCGCCGACCTCGAGCACGAGGGGGCCGGCCGAGACGCGCTCGCCGGGGCTGACCGGCAGGCCTGACCGCTTGAGCGTGTTGAACGACGGCATCGTGACTTCGATGGTGTAGGTGTCGGCCCTGAGGTTCACGAACACGAAATCGCCGGTGGCGTTCGTGACGACCGGAGAGGACTTGGTCCCTTGCGTGTCGCTCGTCAGGATCACGGTGGCTCCCGGAATGACACCACCCTGCCCGTCTCTGACCGTCCCGGTGATCGTGCCGGTCGTGATTTGTGCGGACGCGATCGAAGCGATCCCGAGCACGCACGCCGCTGCCAGATGCCTTGTCAGCCACGCTCTCACTGTCATGACCATTGCCTCCCTGTCTTCACACAGCTGGTCACCGGACGCTACGGGGACTGTGGGTTCCGTCCGTTGACCTGAAGCGCCAGCCTCCCACTCTCGCCTTCCCGCAGCGACACTCGCGACGCGCTTTGCCGGAGCGACTCGAGGAACTGGGGATCGTTCCAATCGCCGTCGAGCACGTACTCGAGCGCGATCGCGAGGTAGTCGCCGGGCGCCAGCGCCGGAAGGCGGAACGTGCCCGCCTTGTCGGATCGCACCGTGCGGACCATCCTCGAGTCCTCGCCCCACTTCGTCTGATCGTCGGCGAAGACGATCACCATCGCCTCGGTGGGCGCGGCGCGGCGGTCCGTCGTCGTCCCGGTCAGCGTCGGAAATCGATTGGTCAGCGTAATGACGACGTCGTCGTACTTCTCGCCGCCGCTGAATTCGACCGGAGCGTCGGTCAAGTCCCGCCCCTGCGCATCAATCGACTTGATCGCCCAGCCTGGCGGCAGACTGCCCAGACCGATGCGGCTGGCGCCCATGACGGCAGTCAGCGCGAACGACCAGTCCGGCCGCACCCGACCGTTATCCTGCGAAGCACCGCCGGTGTTCTGGATCTCACGGTTCACCGGACGCGCGACGATCCGGAACTGCGTCGCGGCCTGCGGTGCGGCAACGTTGCCATCGAACACCAGACGTCCGGTCATCGAACCGCCCGTGCTGGTTGTGAGCACGATCCCCTCGACGTCGGTGGCAGTCACTGAAAGCGTCAGCGCCGCCGTTTCGGCGGGCGCGTCCCCGATCGCGGGGATCCGGACGTTGAGCGTGTATTCACCCGGGGCGACATTCCTCAACGAGAAGGTGCCGTCGGCGGCGACCTTGGACGAATCCATGCTCCACATCGACATGAATCCGGTCGGGCTGCGCAGCGACTGACCCAGGCTGACTGATTGCCCGACCGCGGGCGTACCCTGCGAGGTGTGGGCGGTGCCGCTGACCCTGACGACGCGGCCCGCGATAAGCGAAATATCGGTCGCCGAGGCGTCCTGCCCTGCCGCGACCTTGACGCGTTGCCCTCCCGCGACGTTGGGTGCCGACGGGAAGTAGGTCGGCAGAAAAGCCAGGGTCTCCTTCGGTTGCCCATCGCTTTCCCAGGTCTCGCGCGCCTGTGTGAGAACGAAGTACTCGCCAGGCTCGAGATTGAGGAGCCGATACTGGCCGGTGTCGTCCGTGGTCGAGATGCCGCCGAGCGGCACGAGCTTGCGGCGGCCTTCGTAGAATCGCATCTGCTGCGCCGTGACCGTGACACCGGCGATCGGCTCCCCGACCTCGTCGAACACGCGGCCCGAGATCACGCTCATCCGCGGCAGCGCAAAGTTGACGTCTGAAACCACCTGCCCGTCGGCCACTTCGACTCGTCCCGGTGGATCACCGGGGCGCTTCTGTCCGTACCCGAGGCGCAGATATCCGCCGCGGACGACCGAGACCGAATAGTTCCCGGCCGGCAGGTTGGCGATCTCGAACCGGCCATCGCTGCCGGTGCTGACGTTGCGCGTTTCCTGCAGCTCGGGAGCGTTGACGTTGATTCTCGCCCGCCGCAAGGGGCGGCCGGTATCGAGCGCCGTGACCTTGCCGCGAATGGTGCCCGTGCCCTTCCGCTCCCCGGGTGGTTGGTCGCGTGGAGGCCCGCCGCGTCCCTGCGGCGGCTGCATCACCGTCTGGACTTCGATTTCCGGGGGAGCCGCGGACCCAAGACTGATGGTCAGCGCACAGATGGTTGCCGCCGCCGCGATTGAGAACCTTCGGAGCATGGGGCGTCCTCCAGGAGTTGGCGCAGCTTAGCGCAGGTCCCGCCACGGACGTCAGTCAAAGTGAGACGGACTGCGGATGGCGTGCGGCGTTACTGCAAGCCGCCGCGGATCGACGTGATGCGCTGGGTGTTGAACCCGAGCCAGTGCATCCGACCGTCGTAGCGGGCGTGCTCGACCTTGATGCACCGGTCCATCACGACCGACAAACCGCCGGCCTCCGCGATCCGCGCCCCCTGCTCGTTGATCACCGTGAACTGACACCAGAGATTCGCGGCGCGGATGGCGACGGCTTCTTCCGCGATGCCGGGCAGCGCGTCCGGAGCCCGGAACACGTTGACGATGTCCACGTGGCCCGCCACGTCGGAGAGGCGTTTGTAGCACGGCTGTCCAAGGATCTCGGTCTCCCGCGGGTTGACCGGGATCACGCGGTAGCCGTGGCGTTTGAGGTAGAAGCCGACGAAGTAGCTGGCGCGCAGCGGGTTGTTCGACAGGCCGACGATCGCGATGGTTTTCGCGGTATGGATCACACGCTGGATCGTCAGGGGATCCTGATAGCGGCGCAGATCGAATGCCGGGCTCATCGGGAGGTCACCTCGATGGCAGCGGCCGCGGCCACTCGTGCGAACCCCTGGTCCAGATCCCAGATGAGATCGGCGGCATCCTCGATCCCGACGGAGAGGCGGATGGTTCCCGGTCCGACGCCCGCCGCTCGCAGTTCGTCGTCGTTCAGCTGCCGGTGCGTCGTGCTGGCCGGGTGGATGATCAGGCTCTTCGCATCGCCGACGTTGGCCAGATGCGACCAGAGACTCACCCCCCGGATGAAGTCCTGGCCGGCGGCGCGGCCGCCGCGGCAGTCGAACGAGAACACCGCCCCGGTACCGCGCGGCAGGTACTTCTCGACCAGGCTCGCGTAGCGGCTGGTCGGGAGCCCCGGATACGTGACGTTCGAGGCGAGCGGGTGCGATTCGAGGTAGCTCGCGATGGCGCGGGCATTCTCCACGTGGCGCGCCATCCGGAGCGAGAGCGTTTCCAGTCCCTGGAGGAACAGAAAGGCGTTGAACGGGCTCATCGCCGCGCCGAGATCGCGCAGCGTCTCCGCGCGCAGCTTCATCAGATAGCCGTAAGTGCCGAACGTCTCGTGGAACTGCAGCCCGTGATAGGCCGGCGAGGGATCGGCAATCACGGGATAGCGGCCGTTCGACCAGTCGAACTGCCCCGAGTCGACGACGACGCCGCCGATGCTCGTGCCGTGGCCGCCGATGAACTTCGTCGCGGAGTGCAGCACGATGTCGGCGCCCCACTCGAAGGGGCGGCAGAGATATGGAGTGGCGAACGTGTTGTCGACGAGCAGCGGCAGCTGATGCTCGTGCGCGATTGACGCCACCTGCTGGATGTCGAGCACGTTCCCGGCGGGATTGCCGATGGTCTCGCCGTAGAAAGCTTTCGTGTTGCCGCGGACGGCGGACTTCCACGCGCCGAGGTCGTCGGGATCGACCCAGGTCAGCTCCACCGACATCTTGCGCAGCAGGTGTTTCAGCTGGTTGACCGTGCCGCCGTAGAGGGCCGACGACGAGACCACGTGATCGCCGGGCGTCAGGAGGGTGAAGAGCGCCGCCGCCTGGGCGGCGATGCCGCTCGCGAACGCCACCGCGCCGCAGCCGTCTTCGAGGTTGGCCATCCGCTCCTCGAACACCGCCACGGTCGGATTCATGATGCGCGAGTAGGTGTTGCCGTACTCCTGCAGGTTGAAATACGCGGCCGCGGACTCCGGATCCTCGAACACGTAGCTGGTGGTCTGAAAGATCGGCACCGCGCGCGCGCCAGTGTTCGGATCGGGGCGCTGGCCGGCATGAACCTGCCGGGTGTCGAACCCGAAGCTGCGGGACTCTTCCATGAAGCCTCTCTATTGCGTAGCCGCCGCCCGGTCGGGCCGGCGCGCGAGGAACTCGCGCACAATCGGGATCAGGCGCGCTTCCTCGAGCAGGAAGCAGTCGTGTCCGTAGGGCGCCTCGATGATATGGAGCTCGACCTGCTTCCCCATGGCATCGAGCGCCGCGGCGACCTCTTGCGAGCCGGCGGGCGGATAGAGCCAGTCGGAGCTGAAGGCGATGAGCAGGGTGCGAGCTGAGATCCGATCGCAGCGCGTCAACGAGCCGGCCGCCGCCGTACTGGCGCGCCAGATCGAAATAGGACAGCGCCCGCGACATATAGAGATAGGTGTTGGCGTCGAAGCGCTTCACGAACATCGCGGCCTGATGCCGGAGGTAATTCTCGACCTCGAACTCCGGTTCGGTGATGGTGTAGCGGAGGTCGTCGGCAAACTGCAGCCGCCGGTCGAACTTGTCGGCGAGGGACTGCGCGGAAAGATAGGTGACGTGTCCCACCATCCGGGCCACGCCCATGCCCGCGGCCGGCGCGCGGCCGGTGCCGTAGTACTGCCCTTGCTGCCAGTCCGGATCCGCCATGATCGCGTTGCGGGCGATCGCGTTCCAGGCCACGCCCTGTGGCTGCAGCGCATGAGTGCTGGCGATGGGAATGATCGCGTCGACCTGGTCGGGGTACAGGATCGCCCACTCGAACGCCTGCATGCCGCCGAGCGAGCCGCCCGCCACGGCCGCGAGCCGGTCGATGCCGAGCTCGGTGAGCACCGCCCGCTGGGTGCGCACCATGTCGGCCACCGTGATCACCGGAAAGTCCCGCGCCGTACGGCCGGCCGGTCGCCGGATCGGTGGACCACGGCCCGGTCGTGCCGCGGCATCCGCCGAGCAGGTTCGTGCTGACGACGAAAAAGCGGTCGGTGTCGAAGGCCTTTCCGGGCCCGATCATGCCATCCCACCAGCCCAGACCGCGGCCGCTGCCACCGTCGCGCTCCTCGGCCCGGAACCCGTCGCGGGTACTCCCGCCTTCGGACACTCGCGAGTAGCCGGCCGCGTGTGCGTCGCCGCTCAGCGCATGGCAGACCAGGATCACGTTGTCACGCGCCGGCGACAGCGTGCCGTAGGTCTCATAAGCGACCCGGACTGGATGCAGATCGCGACCGCAGTCGAGCGCCAGAGGCCGCGGCAGATCGACGAATTGCGTGTCGACCGTGCCCACCGAGCCCGCGGCGGCGTTGGGCGCTGGCGTGGTCATGCGGAAATCATAACTCCGCCTTCGCGGCTGAAAGCACCCAGCGGCTGCGAGACAACGGGGTGCTTGGACTGGCGACCGGGGCCACGCGCGGCGCTCGCGATCACAGGAGGGCCAGGAGACCAGGAGAAAAGCAACCCGTGTCGGGTTTCGGGTTCGAAATCCGATCTCCCTCTTGAGAGCGAGCCTGAGGCACCGTGGCTGGGCAGCCCGGGGCCGATGTATCATTCACAGCTCGCACGCATCGATCTCAGCAACGACCAATCACGGTCCATCGAGGGGGCTAACGATGGCACAGTCGACTGTCAACAACGGCGTCAATGTGGACGCGTTGCTCGCCGCACGTGAGGCGCTGCGAAGCGCGCCCGAAGCCGCGAAATTCACCTGGCGCGCTGCCTGCAAGTGGAAGAACGGCACCCACAGCCAGACCAGCGTCGAAGGGTTTCACGGCCTCGGGGCGGAACAGAAGCACAAGACCGAGTTCTCGTTCGAAGCGGACCATCCGGAGATCTTTGCGTCCGAGGACCTCGGCATTACGCCGATCGAGTACGTGCTCGTCGGGCTGGCCAGCTGCCTGACCGCCGGAGTCGCCGCGGTGGCACAGAATCGCGGCATCCAGCTGCGATCCGTCGAGGCCAAGCTCGAAGGCACGATGGATATCCAGGGCATCCTCGGCATCGACAGCGACGTCCGCAACGGCTACGACGACATCAAGGTCACCTTCCACATCGACGCCGATGCGTCGAAGAAGGACATCGAAGCCCTGGTCGCGCAGTCGCAGAAGCGCTCGGCGGTCTACGACCTCGTGACCAACCCGACGAACGTCACCGTCGAAGTCGTCTGAGTGGGCGGCGGCCGGAGCACATCATCGAACGCGTTACGACGGTCGTGATCGGCGCCGGTCACGCCGGGCTGGCGACGAGCCGCTGTCTCGCCGACCGCTCGATCGATCACGTGGTGCTCGAGCGCGGCGAAGTCGCCAACTCCTGGAGGCGCGAGCGCTGGGACTCGCTGCGCCTGCTCACACCCAACTGGCAGAGCCGGCTGCCCGGCCAGCGCTATCACGGGACCGACCCCGACGGCTTCATGACGATGCCGGAGGTGATCGACTTCATCTCCGGCTACGCCCGCTCGATCGACGCCCCCGTGCGGACGCACACGACGGTGTCGTCCGTCCGCGCCACCGACCGTGGATTTCACATCGCAACCACTTCGGGCGACTTCCACGGCCGCACCGTGGTGCTGGCGAGCGGCGCCTGCAACGCGCCCTCGATCCCCGCGCTTCGGCCGGCGGTGCCGGCATCCGTCCAGTGCTTCACTCCGTTCGAGTATCGCCATCCCGGTCACCTGCCTGCCGGCGGCGTCCTCGTCGTCGGCGCCTCGGCGACCGGCGTGCAGCTGGCCTCTGAGATCCACCAGTCGGGCCGGCCCGTAACGCTCGCCGTCGGCGAGCACGTGCGATTGCCGAGAACTTATCGCGGCCGCGATGTGCTGTGGTGGATGGAGATGTCGGGTATCTGGAACCAGCGTTACGACGAGATCGACGATCTGACCCGCGCCCGCCGATTGCCCTCGCCGCAGCTGGTGGGCACACCGGAGCGCATCACGCTGGACCTGAACGCCCTCAGTGCCGCGGGCGTCGCGCTGGTCGGCCGGCTGGCCGCCATCCGGAGCGGCCGGGCACTGTTCTCCGGCGGGCTGCGCAATCAGTTCGCGCTCGCCGACCTCAAGATGGATCGCCTGCTCGACACGTTCGACGAGTGGGCGCGCGCACAACAGCACCTGGACGACCTCGGTCCGCCTGAACGCTTCGAGCCGACCCGCGTGCCGGCCTCGCCGCCGATCGAGCTCGACCTCGCGAGCGGCGCGATCAGGTCGATCGTGTGGGCGACCGGCTTTCATCCCGATTACACCTGGCTCGACGTGCCGGTCGTCGACCGCAAGGGGCACCTGCGGCACGAGGGCGGCGTGGTCGAGGCGCCCGGGATGTACGCGATCGGCCTGCCCGTGCTGCGCCGCCGCAAGTCGACCTTCATCCACGGGGCGGAAGACGATGCGCGGGACGTGGTCGCGCATCTCGCGGCGTTTCTGGGCTGACTCGACCAGCCAGGTCTGGCCCTGCTGAAGAAGAAAGTGAAGGCGGCTGGGGAGCCGGTGCGGCCCCCAGCCGCCAGACTCCGCCGCTTACAGGGGTCCCGCGTGCCACCGCACGATGGCCATGGGACTCGACCTCGAGCGTGGTGGTGCCACCCGCGGCGTAGTCGTCGAACGCGAAAGCACGCGGACCGTAGTGCGTTTCCAGCCGGTGGTTGAGGATGCCCGCACCGGAAGACCGTTTCGGATGCATGCGGAACCTCCGGCTCGCCGGCGCCCTGTAACACCGGCGCGAATGGTCCGGCGGCGTGAGGAGCCATTCCGCCGTGGGACGATGGTGTCAGACGACGTGCTGATGGCAACTTCGACGCGGGATTGTGAGAGGAACCCGAGTCGCGAGGCAAGATCTATCGTTCGGCGGCGCCAGAGCCACCCGCGAGGCGTCAAGGCCCAAGCCGGCGTTTATCTGAGGTTCATCTGTCGCGAGCTATGGTGAAAGGAACGAGGAGGGATTCGCGAATGTGTCAGTCGGCTATTCCCGGGAGTGCAGGTCTCCGACGGGCCGGCCTCATCGCCGTGACTCTCTCGATCGGCTGGTCGGCCGTGTCGACGACGGCGTCGAGCGCCGCGCCGCAATGCCAATCGTCCGGTCCGCTCGTGCGGGTCCCGGCCCTGCCGGAAGCCAGCGGCGTTGCCGTCAGCCGCCGCTCACCTGGGCGTCTGTGGGCCCTCAACGATTCCGGCGAATCCGTCGTTGCGGCCCTCGACACTCGAGGATCGGTGACAGCGCGTGTCCGCGTGTCCGGCGTGAAAGTCGACGATTGGGAAGCCGTGGCTGTGGGAGCCTGTCCCGGGGGCTCCTGCATCTATATCGGGGATATTGGCGACAATGCGGCCAAGCGCAAGCGCATTACCGTCTATCGGGTGGCCGAACCTTCCACTGAGGATTCCGTCACCGTCAAGGACACGTTTCACGCCACGTATCCCGACGGTGCACACGACGCCGAAACCCTTCTCGTCGCACCGGACGGCGTCCTCTTCATCGTGACGAAGGGTGAACGCGGCGCCGTCGGGTTGTACCGCTTCCCTTCCGACCTGCGACCTGGTGCGATCCATCAGCTCGAACGTGTAGGAAAAGCGCGCGCATCAGGGAAGGTCTCGGAGCGTGACCGGATTACCGACGGTGCCGTGTCTCCCGACGGAACATGGGTAGTGCTTCGCACCAGGCAGGGCCTGATCTTTCATCGGGCGGCGGACCTGTTCGCGGGGAACTGGACCGACGCAGGCCGGGTTGATCTGAAGGCGGTCGGCGAGCCCCAGGGAGAAGGCGTCGCGATGGCGGCGGACGGCACGGTATACCTGATCGGGGAAGGCGGAGGGAAATCACAACCGGGCACGTTCGCAACTCTGACGTGCTCTGTAAAGTCGTGAGATCCGCGGCTCGCCCGTAACCGCGCCTGATGAGAATCCTGGTCGTTGAAGACGAACCCACCGCCGCGGCGGTGCTCTCGAAGGGACTCCGCGAGCACGCGTACGCGGTTGACGTCGCGGCGGACGGATCGGCGGCCCTCGAGCAGGCGTCAATCAGCGACTACGACCTCATCGTGCTCGACGTCCTCATGCCCGGTATCAACGGCCTCGAAGTGTGCAAACGGTTACGCGGGGACGGCATTGCGACGCCGATTCTCATGTTGACGGCTCGAGGGGAACCGGACCAGCGGGTGGAAGGTCTCGATGTTGGTGCGGACGACTATCTGGCCAAGCCCTATCACTTCCCTGAGCTGCTCGCGCGGATTCGCGCCCTCCTCCGCCGCGGGCCGGCGCTCGCGTCCTCGATGTTCACGATTGAGGATCTCACCATCGACACACGGACACGCCGTGTCCGGCGGGGCGAACGCGTCATCCAGCTCACGTCGAAGGAGTACGCGCTGCTCGAGTACCTGGCGCGCCGTCACGGCGAGGTCGTCGGCCGCGCCGACATAGCCGAGCATGTCTGGGACGACAGCTTCGACCCCATGTCGAACCTGATCGAGGTGTACATCCAGCGTCTGCGCCGCAAAATAGATGACGACCACCGCGTGAGACTCCTGCAGACGCACCGTGGCGCCGGATACTCGCTTCAAGCCGCTGACGATGACCGCGCTGAGGATTGATAGCGTTCGTGGCAGGCTCACGGCCTTCTACGTCACCGCATTGGCGGCCGCGCTGATCATCGTCGGCGGCCTGATCTACGTGCTGCTCGCAAGGGCCTTGTACGCCCGCATCGACGACAGCCTCCTCGCGCTCGTGCAGATTGCGACCACCTCATTGAGCAACGACCTTGCCGAGGGGCAGGACGAGGCCGACGCGGCGAGGAGCACCGCGGCTGAATTGTCCTCGCGGCAGCAGATGCTGGCAATTTACGATGACGCCGGCCGGCTGATCGCGGAGGGAGGCCGCGACGACGACCTGAAGATTGCGCTGCCGGCTCCGGACACGATCCCGACCGACGACGCCTGGCTCCAGACCGTCGTCGAAAGAAAGGACCAGGACGACCGGCACCGGCTTGCGCTTCGCCGCGTCATCATCCCCTCGCACCGTGCCAGGTACATCGTTGTCGCTGGCGGCTCGCTCGAGTCGACCGACGAGGAGCTGGAATCGTTACGGGAAATCCTCGCCTACGTCGTGCCCCTCGCATTGATGCTCGCCGGTATCGGCGGCTGGTTCCTGGCTCGCCAGAGCCTGTCTCCAGTGGCCACGATGGTCGAGCGTGCGAGAAGAATGAGCGCCGAAGACCTCAGCGGACGCCTGCCGGTCGCGAACCCACGCGACGAGCTCGGGCGACTCGCCGAGACGTTCAACGATCTCCTCGGCCGTCTCGAAGCGTCCATCACCGCGCAGCGTCAGCTGACCGCCACTCAGCGTCAGTTCATGGCCGACGCCTCACACGAGTTGCGCACGCCGGTCACGACCACGCGCACCGCCGCGAACGTCGCGTTGCAGCAGCCGCATCGAGAAGAACGCGACTATCGGGACACTCTCGCCATCATCGAACAACAGGCGACGAGGCTGTCACGGATCGTCGACGACATGTTTACGCTGGCGCGGGCGGACGCCGGCACCTATCCGCTGCGGCAGACGCCGATGTACCTCGATGAAGTCGTGGAAGACGAGGTGAAAGCGGCGCGAGTGTTGGCGTCGACACGCGATGTGTCGATCGAGGCGGCCACGATTCCGTCCGCGGCACTCACGGGCGATGAGGACCTCATTCGACGGCTGATGGTGAATCTGCTCGACAATGCGGTTCGGCACACATCCCAAGGCAGCATCGTGCGGGTCGATCTCGAGCAGGCGCCGGGCGGATACGCCCTCTCGATCAGCGACCGGGGTCCAGGCATTCCCCCTGACGTCCAGCCTCACATCTTCGAACGTTTCTTCCGGGTCGACACTGCGCGGACGCGCCGTGTCAATGCCGACGGTGGGGCCGGTCTCGGTCTGGCCCTGGCGCGTTGGATCGCAGAAGCACACGGGGGGCGCCTCACGTTGGCGCGCTCGTCCGAGGACGGGTCCACGTTCACGGCGTTCCTTCCTGTGTCCAGCTGAGCTGATCCGCTCGAGTTTATCTTCCATTCATCCGTGGACCGGTACGCTCAGGTCATCGAGCGCCATGAGGAGGTGTCATGAAGGATAAGCGTCAGACAATTGCAGTGGTCGGTCTCGTCGCGACGATGGCGGCGGCCGTGTATATGGTTGTCCAGCTCAGTGGTCAGGAGAGAGCCACGGCCGGCGATTTCACCAACGCGGCGACCGCCGAAGTCCGGGACGCGCAGGGACAGGTGTTGCTCCGCGGACAATTCGCCCTGGCGGACGAGGATGACGACGACATCGAGAAGAAAGCGACTCTCTTGCCGACTGGCATTGATCCCGACGCCGCTGGCGAAGCCGAGGTTGAGTTCGCCAGGGCCGCGCCCGCCGAGCAGGAAATCGAGTTCTCGGTCCGCAACCTGCAGGGAGATGCCGCCGTCACGTTCGTGATTGACGGCGTCGAGGTTGCCACCGCGACTGCCAATCGTCGTGGCCGGGCAGAAATAGAGGTCGAGGTGCCTCTGCCGGGCGCGGCCGCGTCGCGCTGACACGTCAGCGCGACGACCTCGGCCGAACCCGACCGCATCCAGCACTGCCGAGCCCGCTCTGGACCGCAGATTGCACCACGATCGAAAGCACTTGGGAGGGCTGAGCAATGGAGACTGCCA
Organism: uncultured Acidobacteriota bacterium; assembly: GCA_963717745.1. GTDB lineage: Bacteria > Acidobacteriota > Vicinamibacteria > Vicinamibacterales > 2-12-FULL-66-21 > JACCXG01. The sequence continues at coordinate 81,914 of CAVQXJ010000022.1, read as the reverse complement.
TTTACGTGGCGCTCGTGTTGTGCATCGCGCTGTGGGTTCCATTCTTCATCATGAACCGCCGAGGCAAGGCACGGGGACACACCTGGTTCACATGGTGGAAGCCGCGGGGTCACTCCGACATTGGCCCGGACACGGGATTCACACCAACCCGACACGGCGCCGATGATGGGCAGGGAGCTCGGGTACTGACGGGGAGTCTCGCCCCCACCTGATCCATCGGGAGGCGAGGGCATCCCGCCGCGGGACGCGAACATCCGTGGGTGACGCCGCTACAAGAAACTACGCTCGCAGCGCGCGACCCCTGGACGCTCTCGTCGGTCGCGGTCCTGCTCGCCGTGGTGGCCATGGGCGCGGTGTTCAGGCCGGCGCGATTCGCGTCTCGCATCGATCCGATGGCGCTCCTGCGCCACGAGCTTCGCCTTCCGCCCCTGGTCCCGCTGATCTTCGGCCTTCATCGCACGACCCCTCACCTCGTCGTCGCTTTGACGCGCGCATCCCGTCTTCGGATCGGGCGACCCCGCCCGCTCACCGCGTCAACCGGCCTGGGCTTCGGCGAACAAGCGCTCGAGCAGAGCCATCAACTGAATGAGGTCGACGGGCTTCACGACATGGCCATGAAATCCCGCGGCAGTGGTGCGGTCGCGGTCGGAGGCCTGGCCGTACCCAGTGACGGCGACCAGCAACGGCCGCCGGTCACCAGCATCGGCGCCGAGCTGCTGTGCGAGCTCATAGCCATCCATCAGGGGCAGTCCCAGATCCAGGAGGGCGAGGTCGGGATGGAAGGTCCCGGCGATTTCGAGCGCGGCGGGACCATCGAACGCCACGCGTGTGTCATGGCCGATCGCCTCGAGGGCTTCCGCGGTGAGCCGGGCGGCGTCGACGTTGTCATCGACGACCAGGATGCGCCGGCCCGTCCGGATCGTCGAGAGGTGCGCGGCCTGCGCGGACGTGCTCGCCGACGCACTCGGTGACGATTCCGAGACCATCGGGAAACGCATGACGAACTCACTGCCCTTCCCGTGGCCGTCGCTGTGCGCCTGGATCGTGCCGTCGTGCAGCTCGACCAGGCTCTTCGCGATCGTCAACCCGAGACCAAGGCCACCCTGGGCGCGGTCCAGCGTCTGCCGCTCCTGGGTGAACAATTCAAAAACCCGCGGCAGCATGTCGGTCGAGATGCCCACTCCGCTGTCGGTGATCCGGAGCTCCACCTGGCTGCCGCTCTGATGGCCGGCGACCGTCAGCCGTCCGCCCGGCTCGGTGTACTTCGCCGCATTCGACAGGACGTTGACGACCACCTGGGTGAGGCGGGTGACATCGCCGCTGACCAAGAGCCCGACCCGCGGCACGTCGACGGCGAGGTGATGGTGTCGACCCTCGAGCAGTGGACTGGTGGTTTCGACGGCCGCGGCCACTACGTCGCCGATTTCGACAATCTGACGGCGCAGGTCAATCTTCCCCCGGGCGATCCGCGACACGTCCAGCAGGTCGTCGACGAGCCGCACCAGATGCCGGACTTGCCGGTCGATGACCGTTCGCTCCTTGACGGCACTGCCGTCGCCGCGCAGGGTCATCAACTGGAGAGCGGTGAGAATCGGCGCCAGGGGATTGCGGAGCTCGTGTCCCAGCATGGCGAGGAACTCGTCCTTCGTGCGGTTGGCGGCCTCGGCGTTCGCACGAAGATGGCTCATCTCGTTCCGCGCCGTGACCTCGTCCGTGACGTCGAAGGCGAGGACCAGAATGCCCTCGATCGTCCCATCGACGTCCTTCAGCGGCGTGTACACGAAATTGAAGTAGACGGTATACAGGGTGCCGTCGCCCCGGCGATCCAGCCGTGCCGGCGTTTCTTTGCCGACCTGGCTGATGCCGGTCCGGAACACGTCGTCCAGGAGCGTCCTGAAAAGCTGATCGGCGAGCTCCGGCAAGGCCTCAACCAACGGTCTTCCGAGGAGGTCTTCCTCAGTGCGGCCCCACACCCGGCAGCTCAACGGATTGGCCAGCTCGATGACGTGCTGAGGCCCCTTCAGGATCACGACCGGCGTGGGCGCCTGCATGAAGAGCGAGTGCAGGTGCTGCTTCTGCAGATCGGCCTCGCGGCGCGCTCTCGACAATGCCAATAAGGAGCGGACGCGGGCGGTCAACTCCCGGGCATTGAACGGTTTGGTGACGTAATCGTCCACACCGGCAATCAGCGCAGACACCCGGGCTTCCTCACCGGCTCTCGCCGACAGCATGAGGACGGGAACCATCCGGGTTCGTGCATCGCTCTTGAGCGCGCGCAGCAGCTCGAAGCCATCCAGTCCCGGCATCATCACGTCCGTCACCACGAGATCCGGCGGGCGCGCCCGCGCGCAGCGCAGCGCGGCGGCGCCGTCCACGACGGTCTCGACCTCCCACTCGCGGAGCAGCTGCCGCAAGTAATCGCGCATGTCGGCGTTGTCATCGACCACGAGCACGTATTCGCGCGGCCCCTTGCCCTCAGTCGCGGCCGTCGCGTCGACGGACCTCCCGGCCTCGTCGCCAGGCTGCCGCACTGGCGACCAGCGAATCGCTTCGTCGACGAACGGGGCCGCTTTCGCCGGCGACACCGGCGGCTGTGGCACGCCGACCCGATCCTGCGGAAGATGCGCGGAACCAGTCGGGATCAGAACCGTGAAGACCGAGCCTTCATCGATGCGGCTGGCCGCGGTCAGCGTCCCGCCGTGGAGACGCACCAGCTCAGAGGTCAACGCGAGGCCGATACCGGAACCCTCGTGGGTCCTGGACCGCATCCCTTCCACGCGATGGAACCGCTCGAACACACGCGGGAGCTCGTGCTCGGGAATTCCAACGCCCGTATCCTGAACGGTGAGCTCAATCGCGTCGTCTCGCTCGCGGAGGGCGATCCGCACTGAGCCATCGAGGGTGAACTTGAAGGCGTTCGAGAGCAGATTGAGGACAATCTTCTCCCACATGTCGCGATCCACGTAGGTGGGCTGGTGGACCGGTGCGCAATCGACCTCGAAGCGCAGGCCAGCGTGTTCGATCGCGGATCGAAAGGCGCCAGCCAGCTCCCGCGTCAGGGCACCGATGTCCGTCGCCACGTACGACGCCTGGGCCCGGCCGGCTTCGATGCGTGAAAAGTCGAGGAGCGCGTTGACCAGCTTCAGCAGGCGCCCGGCGTTCCGGTGCAGGATGTCGACCTGGCCACGCTGGCTCTCGCTGAGCTCGCCGTGCACATTGTTGAGAAGATCTTCCGCCGGACCGATCATCAGGGTCAGCGGCGTTCTGAACTCGTGGCTGACGTTGCTGAAGAACGCCGTCTTGGCGCGATCCACTTCGGCCAGGGTCTCGGCACGGCGCCGCGCCTCCTCGAGCGCGACGGCGTTGCTGATCGCCGTGGCAATGTGGTCGGCGGCGAGCTCGAAGAAGTCGCGATAGCGATCGTCCAGGGCGCGTCGAGGACTCACGGCGGCGACCAGCACGCCGTAAGGATGATCGAGTCCGGGACGCGACAACGGCAGCAGCACTGCGGTGTGCGTAGCTTCGTCGTACGGCCCACCCGGCAGCGGGCCGATGCGTTGCCGCAGATCCGATCGAACGACGGTCTTGCCGGCGCGAACGACGTCTGACAAGCACCATGGACCCGAGTCGGAGACCAGGAGCATCGTGTCGACGTTCGCCGAATGGTCTTCTGAAATGCCGACGCTGCACACCCGCCGCGCCACCGCGCCATCGCGATCGAGCAGGTAGATCAGCGCAAAGGGCACGTCGATCGGGTTGGAGGCAAAGACCTCACCGGCATTGGCGCACGCCTGTTCGGGGGTCGTCGCCTCGGACGCGCGCCTCGCCAGTTCGCGAAGCGTCGCCAGACGGCGCTCGCCCTCGACCCGGCCGGTGGTCTCGGCAACGACCGCCAGGACGCCACCGACGCCACCCGTTTCATCCCGGATCGGGCTATAGGAGAGAGTGAACCAGCAGTTCTCCAGGTAACCGTTCCGCTCGAGCGGGAGCAGCCAGTCGTCGATCGCAAACGCTTCTCCCCGGCGGACGCGCTCGAACTCGGGGCCGACGACGGACCAGACCTCAGGGAAAATCTCGCTACCGGGTGTCCCCAATGCCGCCGGATGTTTCGTGCCCAGGACCGGGCGATAGCGATCGTTGTAGAAGAACCGGAAATCAGGGCCCCAGGCCACGACCATCGCGAACCGCGATTCGAGCATGATGCTGATGGCCGTCCGCAGGCTCTGCGGCCACGCGTGCGCGCCGCCAAAAGCGCTGTGGCGCCAGTCGGTCGACCGCATCAGCGCACCCATGTCTCCGCCTCCGGCGAGGCAGTCTTGCGGCGAAGACGCAGGGACCTTCACCCGGTCGGCATCCATGGGACCTGAAAGTACTCGCGCACCTCAGCCTTGAGCAAGTCACATCGCACCCAACGGTCGAGCTAGCGGCCTCCCTCCCCCCCCAACCTCGGGCGGCGTTTGCCGTCACGCTGCGATCGTGTTCACGGCGTCGGCCGCAAAGTCGTGCGGCCAAAGGCTGCCAAAGGCCGCCGGCGCCGCAGGCGCCGTGCCGCAGGCGCCGTGGATCCGATCGCAGCGTGACAGCGGGTGTCGGCCGAATCAGCCCTGGTTGAGATAAACCCGTCTGGTCGATCCAACTGCGCGAGCACGCCGTTGATCACTGCGCGGCATGCCGGTTACTCAGCCCTCAGCGCTACCATCGGATCGACGCTGGCGGCGCGGCGCGCCGGAATCGCGCTGGCGGCTAATGCCGCGAGCGTCAGCAGCAGGAACGCCGCCGCGAACGCGCGCGGATCGGTCGCCTCGATGCTGAACAGGAACGTCCTGGCCGCGGCGCTCAAGTACCACGCGCTCACGCCGCCGAGGATCAAGCCTGAAACGACCAGCACGGCTGCGTTGAGCAGCACCATCCGCATCACATGCGCGCGTGTCGCGCCAAGCGCCATCCGGACGCCAATCTCACGCGCGCGCTGGGCAACGAGGTAGGCCATCACGCCGTAGATGCCGATGGCGGAAATCGCGAGGCCGAGCACGCCAAACAATCCCAGGAGCAGCATCGAGACCTTCCGCTGCGCCACACGCACCGCGATCAGCTCGTCCAGCGTTCTGATGTTGCGAAGAGGAACGTCCGACAGCACCGCGAATACCGCGGCCTTGACCTGTGGAAGCACATCGTAGGGATTGCCGCGCGTTCGGATCACCAGTTCGCTGCCGACGACGACACTCTGCTCCATCGGGATGTACGCTTCGGTCCGGGGCGCCATCTCGAAGCTGGATTGGTGGACGTCGCCGACAATTCCCACGATTGTGCGAGCGTCTCCCTCGAGGGCAATCGGCCGTCCGATCGGATCCTCACCGGGGAAATACTTCTTCGCCGCACTCTCATTGATGATCGCGACGGGAGGGGCGCCCTGGCGATCGGTCGGCTCGAAGAGCCTTCCGCGGCGAAGCGAAATCCTCAGCGCGTTGTGATAGTCCGGCGTCACCTTTGTCGTGCCGATTGACTCGCCGGCCGTCAAGTCCAACCTGCCGGGAATCGTCACGCTCGTCGAGATGATGTTGCTCCCGCTGAGCGGCACGGCGCCCATCGACGCGTTGAGGACTCCCGGGTTCCGGCGAATGCGCTCGACGATGTCGGCGAACGCGGCCGCGCGATTGGTCGGGCGCCCGACGACGCTGCGGAACTGGAATGGCGGCGAGATCTGCGCCGTCAACACGTTCTCCGTGCTGAATCCGAGATCGATCCGCATCACCGAGACGAAACTGCCGATAAACAGCGCGGCGCCCACGAGCAGGACGACCGCGAGCGCGACCTCGGCGATCACGAGGGTCGCACGCAGGCGCTGACGGGTGCCGCCCGCGCTGCTGCGCCCGCCCTCCTTCAACGCGGCCGAGACATCAGGCCTGGACGATTGAAGCGCCGGTACGGCTCCGAACAAGACGCCGGTGATGAGCGACAGCCCGGCGGCTGCCGCGAGGACCCGCAGGTTGAGCGCGATCGCCGTGACCCGCGGCAGGCTTTCGGGCAGCGCATTTCTGAGGATCTCCACGGCCCACGAGCCAATGAGGATCGCGCAGACCGTTCCGAGGATCGACAGCATGAGACTTTCGATCATGAGCTGGCGAACCAGCCGCCAGCGGCTCGCGCCGAGCGCGGCGCGGATGCCGATTTCCCGTTCACGCGCGGTCGCGCGGGCCAGCAGCAGGTTCGCCACGTTCGCGCACGCGATGAGCAGCACGATCCCGACCGCGCCGAGCAGCAGCAACAGCCAGGACTTCGTGCTCGATCCGACGATGTGATCGATGAGGGGCCGGACGCCGATTCTGTTGTCCTTGTTCCACTGCGGGTGCGCTGTCTCGAGGGCAGCGGCGATCTGATCCATCTGCGTCTGCGCCGCCGTCAGCGACACGCCCGGCTTCAGCCGCGCGATCGTTTGAAGATAGGTGCTGCGGCTGGCGGGATGGCGGATCCGCTGGTCGGCGGGCACGACGTAGGGAATCCAGATGTCGGTGGGCCGGCTGACACTGACGGGATAGGCGAAGCCCGGCGGCATCACGCCGAGCACCTCGTACCTGCCCTCGCCCCCCTCGACATCGTCGAGCGGGATCGTGCGGCCGACGACCTGGGGATCGCCGCCGAATCGCCGCCGCCAGAACGCGTCGCTCAACACCGCCACGCGATCGCGGCCCGAGGCCTCGTTCTCCGCAGTGAAGACGCGCCCGATGGCCGGCCGCACCCGCAAGACGTCGAAGAATGGCGCCGTGACGCGTTGCGGCACGAGCGACTCGGGCTCGACGCCCGGTTCGCGCAGCGTGAGCCAGCCGCTGGCGATCGCCGCGATCGACTCGAACACCCGCTGCTGGGCCGCCCAGTCCATGTAGTTCTGCGGCGCTACGAAACCGAGCGCGTCCGGCTCACGCGTCGCGCTCCCGGCGCGACTACCGGGAGCCCGGCGCTCCCCCATCGCGACGAGGCGATCGTGCTCGTCGAATGGCAAGCCGCGAAGCACGACGGCGTCCACGACCGAAAAGATCGCGGTCGTCGCGCCGATGCCCAGCGTCAGGACGATGAGCGCGGCCACCGTGACGTCTTTGGATGAGCGAAGCGCGCGGAACGCCGCCTTCAGGTCGTCTTGCATTGACACGATCATACCTAGCCTACTTGCGGTGAAGGATCGCGAGCGCCTCTTCGAACGCCTGTTTCAGCGTCGCGAGCTCCGCAACCTCAATTGACGTCACCACCGGATCGAGCAGACCCGTGGAGAGGTACGCCCTGGGGATCCGGGCGGACTGGCGAATGGCGAGCCGGAATCCGCCGGCACTCGTGAACGTCAACTCCGAGGCCTGGCGCTCGTCCTGTCCCGACCATCGCGCGGCCAACTCGGCCATCGAGGTCATCGCGCGCGCGAGCGTCGTCAGCTCGTCGATGTCGATGTAGCTCGTGCCCTCCTGCCGGCTGCGGTTCTCCTTATCCCACACCTGGACGCGAAGGCCTTTGACGCGAGTGTGTGGATCGACCGCCTCAACGACGACGGCGTCGACCCGCATGCTGGGACCGAATCGCATGTCGATTCGGTAGTAGTCCGTCACGAGCACCGCGTTGGGTGCCGCGAGCAGGGCCTCGATCCTGGTCGGGATGACCGGCTCGACAGCCACGGTGAGCCCGCGCGTGACGGGCGGCCGCGCCTGAGCGCCTGCAGCATGGCTGAGAGTCAGTAAGAGAGAGACGGACGCGAGTACACGAAGGAATGATCGACGCATCGGCGTCTCCTCGTGCAGCCACTGGCATGGCTGACGGATTGTACTCGACGTTACCGCGTGGACGGCCCGCCGCGCCATCTCGAGCATTGGGCACTTCACGCGAGCCTTCTCCATGGATCAACGCCAGGTGCTGTTTCTGGACTTTGCCCGCTTCCGCCAAGCCTTGAGATCCGCCGGAAAGCGGCGGTGCTCGCGTTCCATCAGATCTTCGAGGTGGCGTTCGAACGCCGGGACTCCAATTCCGTTGACCATCTTGGGAAATCCAGACTGCCAATACGACTGGTCAAGCCAGGAAAAGTTCCGCTTGGTCTTCTCCAGCGCGTCCCGAATGGCGAGGCTGACGAGTTGCAGAGCCTGGATGCCATCGATCCCGTGCGCGTGACCAAACAAGGTCTTCCTCAATCCACTGATGCGGTACGGACATGCCCAATCCCACCCGTCACCAATCAAGACCGGCGCACCGATCGAAACGACAATGCGCGCACCGGACTTCGCGTCCACCATGGTGCGGCGGGCGATCACACTACCGACAGGAATCTTGCGATTCACGACGTCCTCCATCCAAGTGTGTTCGGGGGAGCTTTGCGGCGAGTAGTCGCCAGGCGCTGCCGCGGCTGCGTTTCAGCCGCGGCGGCAACAACGCCACTAGCGACACTAGAGGCCTCAGACGGCGCTCAGCGCGACGGCGGGAACGCCACGGTCACGGTCATCACGACCGGCACCGCGACTCCGTTCAGTATAGCCGGCTCATATCGCCACTGTCTCGCGGCGGCGAGCGCCGCCGCGTCCAGCTACGGAATACTACGCAGGATCCTTGCGGCCGTGACCGTCGCAGACGGAGAAATCCTTCGCGAGCTCAACTGTAGAGCGAAGTAGAGGAAGCCGTCGCGGATCAGGCCTCCACGAGGTGGCGCTATGTTCGCGGCGGGGACGAAATCAACCGGCGCTCAGACGAGCTTTTCGAGGAACTCGCGGTTGGCGCGTGCGTTGGCGACCGTCTCCTGAAGGTTCGCGCCGACGGCCGTGCCCTCGACCATGATCGGGCCGCTGAAACCGGACGCCTTCAGCTTGGTGAAGATCCCGGCAAAATCCACCTTGCCGGTCCCGAACTGGATCATGACCTCGTCGCCGCGGGGATCCGGGTTCGCGGAGCCGAACGGCGGCGCGCCCACTTCACGTTCGAGAAAATGCGGACCGGCGCAATCCTTGGCGACCACGCCGGTCACGTAGGGGCCGATGATTTCGAGCGCGGCGACCGGATCCTTCCCGGTGTAATAGATCACGTTGCCAGGATCGAGGAAGATGCTGAAGTTGGGATGATTGACCTGCCGCACCCACCCGACCAGCTCACCGGACGTGTTGTTGAGCCCGTGATGATGCTTGATCGCAATCTGCACGCCGCGCTCCTTGCCGAATGCCGCCCCGTCAGACAGCACCTTGGTGACGTGGAGATACTGATCTTCGCGAGCCATCCCCAGATAGAGCGCAAACTTCTGCCCGAGGGCGTGCGCATCAGCGATCTGCTGCCGTACGACGGTGATGGCCTCGGCCAGCGGCACGGCTGTGGGGACGGTCAGGTTGGCGATCGTCGAGGTCAAACCGCGCACGGCGAGCTTCTGCTTCAGGGCGGCGATTGACTCTGGCGTGACCGGGGTCATCGCGCCACGTCCGCGCTGTCCGGACGCGGCGGGCACGCGGCGACCGGCACGGATGCGCGGATCATGTCAGCGGATTGATAGCCGGCACCCTTGATCGCGTCGAGCAGTGCGTCGTGGCCCAGACGAAACGACGAGAACGGCCGCGAGTGGCAGCCGATCGCGCGCCTCGTCAGGCTCGACCCCTGGCGTCCCTGCGCCGAGGCGGGGACCACCGTCGCCGCGGCGGCGGCCGCAGCCGTGGCGAGAAAATCGCGGCGTGTGCCGGATCCGTTGGTCATCGTTGGCCTTCCTGGAAAGAGACGCGGATTCTCTGCGCCGCTGATCTCATTCGGGGATTCTATGCTCGGAGGGCTTCTATCGAGGCAGCGGAGGTAACGACGAAGATAAAACCGGTTTTTCTTTTCCGTTTTCTCCGTTAGCTTCGTTGCTCCGTTTTTGAAATCCGGTACCTCCGTCACCTCCGAAAGCTCGGGGCAGGGAATTCTGTTGCGAACCAGGGTTCCCGGACACTAGCATCCGCGCATTCCAACACGGACGAGCGTCGGTTCCCTTCGTCGTCGCCGGTTCGTTGGTCTCTTGTGTCGGAAACGTGAGGAGGATTCCCCATGCGAGGTCTGCGGAGCGCGGCTATCGCTATCGCGGCATGTGCACTGGCCATCCTGCTGGCATCTCCAGCGGCCGCCCAGCTGACCACCGGCTCGGTCGGCGGGACCGTGAAAGACCCGCAGGGCGGCGTGGTCCCCGGCGCGACGGTGACGCTCGTCAGCGACACCCGCGGCACCAAATCGATTCCGGTGACGACGGACGGGAACGGCGATTTCGTGTTCCCGAATCTGACCGCCGACACCTACACCATCGAAGTCGAGATGACGTCGTTCAAGACCCTCAGGCAGTCTGGCATCGCGGTCAACCCTGGTCCTCGGGTTGCGGTCGGTGTCCTCACCATCGAGGTGGGCGGCGCCGCGGAAACGGTGACGGTCAAGAGCGAAGCGCCGCAGATCCAGACGGCGAGCGGCGAACGGTCCTTCGCGATCCCGACGGAAACCGTGCAGAACCTGCCGATGGCCAATCGCAGCTTCCTGCAACTCGCGCAGCTCGCGCCGGGGGTCGTCATGAACGGGACGCAGGTGCAGCGACTCGGATCGATCGTCCAATCGACCACGGTGATGATGGATGGCGTCTCGACGATGGATACGGGCAGCAACGGCGCGATCGTCCAGATGAACGTGGAGTCGATTGCCGAAGTCAAAGTCCTGGTGCAGGGATATCAGGCGGAGTACGGCCGGTCGAGCGGGCTGCAGGTCACGGCGGTCAGCAAGAGCGGAACCAACCGTTTTCGCGGCTCGTTGTACAACGTCCGCCGCAACTCCGATTGGAACGAGAACAACAAGGCCAACATCCTCAACGGCACCCCGAAGCCCATCCTGAAACAGCAGGAGATCGGGTACTCGATCGGTGGACCGATCGGAAAACCGGGCGGCACCAACAAGCTGTTCTTCTTCCATGCGCTGGAGTTCCTGCCGCGGACCGGCGGCAACGACGCCGTGTCGTACCGGATGCCGACCGAACTGGAGCGGCGCGGCGACTTCTCCCAGACGCTCGACAACCTCGGCAACCTGTATCCCTTCATCAGAGATCCGAACCTCACGGGCGCCTGCACCGCTGCCGATCAGACGGCGTGCTTCAGGGACGGGGGCGTGCTCGGACGCATCCCGGCCGACCGTCTCTACCAGCCGGGCTTGAACATTCTGAAGATGTGGCCGATGCCGAACTTCCAGGGAACGACGACCGGGCGCAACTACCAAATCATCAGGCCGGCCGAGAAGATTCTTGGCTACCAACCCGCGGTTCGTCTCGACTATCAGCCGTTTCAATCGCTGCGAGTCAGCGTGAAGTACCAGGGGGCGATCCAGCGGCAGCAGGTGTTCAACGGCCTGATTCCCGGCTGGAACGATTCGAAGATGGTGCACCCGCGAATCGGGACCGAAGCCGTCACCGTCAACTACAGCTTCAGCCCGACGACGTTCCTCGAGGCCACCTATGGCCGGGCCGGGAACCAGCTGGCGGCGTGCGGGCCTACGCCGAGCTTCTGCAACCAGACGGCGGTGCCGGTGAACGACATTTCGAACCTGAACAACGCCGGACTCAGCGGATTGCCGCTGCTGTTTCCGGAGTCGTCGGTGCTCAACAAGGATTACTACGCCTACAGCATCCTGACCGAGGCGAGCGTGCCGTTCTTCGACGGCACTCGCATCCTGCGGGCGCCGAATTTTTCCTGGGGCAACCGCGTCGTCGCCTCGAACAACAACCAGGGGGCACCGCCCAACGTCAACTTCCCGGGCTTTCTCAACATCAACACCACGCAGGACGTCGTCATCAGCCTGACCAAGGTCAAGGGCAGGCACACGCTGAAGACCGGCTTCTACAACAGCCACAGTCTGAAACGGGAGAACAACGTCCAGGGTGCGGCCGACAACTTCGGCACCCTGAGCTTTGCCAACGATACGGTCGGCACCAACCCCTTCGATACCTCGTTCGGCTTCGCCAACGCCGCGATCGGCAGCTTCAGCTCGTACGCGCAGGCCTCGAGATATGTCGAGGGCACGTTCAAGTACAACAACATCGAGGGCTACGTGCAGGACAACTGGAAGGTCAACAACCAGCTGACCCTCGATTACGGCGTGCGGTTCGTGCACGCGCAGCCGCAGCACGACAGTCTGCTCCAGAGCGGCAACTTCCTGCCGGACAAGTGGTCGCAGGCGGACGCGCCGATTCTCTACGTCGCCGGCTGCGCCAATGGCGTCTATCCGTGCACGGGCACCAACCGGCAGGCGATGCATCCCCGCACCGGCCAGTTCCTGGGTCCGAATTCGACGCTCGCGATCGGCACGCTGGTGCCGAACAGCGGCAACCTGACGAACGGGTTGTTCCAGTCGGGTGACGGCATCGCGAAGACGACCTACACGTTTCCGAGGCTCAACGTCGGGCCGCGATTCGGCATGGCCTACGACGTCAACGGCAAGCAGCGAGTCGTCCTGCGCGGCGCGCTCGGGGTGTACTTCGACCGGCCGCGTCCGGGAGACGCGCAGGCCCTGGTCGGCAATCCTCCCGGTGGATCGCGCATCATCACCGTGCGTTACGGACAGCTGCAGAGCCTCGGCAGCGGCGGCCTGACGACCATCAGCCCGCCCGGGATTACCGTGTTCCAGTACAACGCCAAGCTTCCCACTTCGCTGCAGTTCAGCGGCGGCGCGCAGATGATGCTGCCCTGGGCCACCTCCATGGACCTGTCGTATGTCGGCCTGCACAGCTGGAACGATCAGCAGCCGTGGAACATCAACTCCATCGATCTGGGCAGCGCGTTCCTCTCGACCACACAGGATCCGACGCTGCCGGTGAACCCCGTCGCGGGCGCCACCTCCTACGCGGCGACCAATCCGGATCTGGTGCGCGGATATCGGGGCTACAGCTCGATGGCCAGCACGAGCCGCTTCTACGAAGGATGGCGGACCTTCCACTCCATCCAGCTCTCGTTCAACCGCCGGTTCAGAGACGGGCTGCAGTTCGGCTTCAACGACACCATTACGCTGTCGGACGTCGCGCGGGTCGCGCCGCGGTTCGACCACACCGCCGACGGTCAGTTCGTGCGCCGCGCCGACGAGGAAACGGCACAGGAGCTGCTCGGCAATCAGACGCCCCACACCCACATCATGAAGGGCACGGCGGTCTGGGACCTTCCCGACATCCGGAGCAGCCATCCGCTGTGGAAGGCCATCGGGCTGATCGCCAACGACTGGCAGCTGTCCACCGTCTGGACGGCCTCGACCGACGGCCCCGTCGCAGATCCCGGCGCCTACACCGTCACCGCCTCTTACCAGAATGGCGGGGGCCCCGTGAACCTCACCGGGTCGCCCGACTTCACACCGCGCATTCGCATCGTCGGCGATCCCGGCAAAGGGTGCAGCAGCGATCCCTACCGGCAGTTCAATGCCGCCGCCTTCCAGGGGCCAATCGTCGGCAGCCTCGCGCTCGAGTCGGGCAACAACTATCTCCAGGGCTGCTTCTCGCACGTGCTGGACCTGTCGATCGCGCGCAACATCCGTCTCGGCGGCGGGCGGATGCTGCAGCTCCGCGCGGACATGTTCAACGCACCCAACACGGCGCAGATCACCGGACGCAACACCACGCTCAACCTGACCAGCCCGAGCGATCCGGTGACGCCGCTCAATCTGCCGTACGACGCGAGCGGCAACATCCTGCCGAATCGCGTGAGACCGAACCAGGCCGGCTTCGGCGCGGCGACGACCTATCAGACCGCGCGGAACATCCAGGGGTACATTCGCTTCTCGTTCTAGGCCTGGGGAGGTTACGAAGGTACCGGATCTCAAAAACGGAGCAACGGAGACAACGAAGAAAACGGAAAAGAAACGTTTTTTAAAGGACCTTTGTATTTTCCGTTCCCTCCGTTTGCTCCGTTGCTCCGTTTTTGAGATCCGGCACCTCCGTCTACTCCCGTAGCGGAATCTAAACAATGCGATTTCATAGTTTTCGTTGGCTCGTTGCGGCGTTCGCGTGGTCGGCCGCCGGCTTTGTCGTCATCGCACAGCAATCCCAGACGCCGACTCCTCCGTCGCCCGCCGGCCAGGTCCAAGCGCCGGCGCCCTCGCCCCCCCAAGGTCGGGGCCGCGGCCTGGGCGGCGGACGCAAGGACGATCCGATCAATGCCGACGTCGACTGGACGAAGCAACCGCCACTTCTCGCCAGAACACCTCAAGAGCAACTGAAGACGTTCATCCTTCAGCCGGGCTACCGGCTCGAGCTCGTGCTGGCCGATCCCATCATCCAGGAGCCGACGGCCATCGCTTTCGATGGCAACGGCCGGATGTTCGTGGTCGAGGACCGCAGCTACATGCTGGACCTGGAGATGACCGGCCAGCTCGATCCGATCAGCCGGATCTCGCTCCACGTCGATACCAACAACGACGGCGTATACGACAAGCACACCGTGTTCGTGGACAACCTGGTGTTCCCGCGCTTCGTGACGCCGTTCGGGCCCGGCGTGATCCTGACCAAGGAGTCCAACGCCCAGGAGGTCTGGAAGTACACCGACACCAACGCCGACGGCGTCGCCGACAAGAAGGAACTGTTCGACACCGGCTACGGCCGGCTGGCCAATATCGAGGGGCAGGAAGCGTTTCTGACCTGGACGCTCGACAACTGGATGTACAGCACCTACAACGCGTTCCGGGCGCGGTGGACGCCGCACGGCGTCATCAAGGAGCCGACCGGCAGCAACGGCGGCGAGTGGGGTGTCACCCAGGACAACGACGGCAAGATCTGGTTCGAAAGCGGCGCGCCCGGAGTGCCGTCGGGATTTCAGTTCCCGATCGTCTACGGCAACTTCAACGTGCCCGATCAGTTCGAACCGGACTTCCGGATCCCGTGGGGCGCGCCGATTCGCATTGCGGACATGCAGGGAGGGATGGCGGTCACGCGGATGCCGGACGGGTCGCTGAAAAGCGTGACGTCCAGCGCCGGCAATGACGTCTTTCGCGGCCACCGCCTGCCCAAGGCGCTGGTCGGCGAGCTCTTTTCCGGCGAACCGGTCGCGCGCATCGTCCGGCAGATTCATCCCGAGAACAAGGAAGGGCTGACCATCCTCCACAACGCGTATCCGGGGAACGAGTTCATCAAGTCGCTCGACCCGTACTTCCGTCCGGTGGACATCACGACCGCCCCGGACGGGACGATGTACATCACCGACATGTACCACGGCATCATCCAGGTCGGGAACTTCACCGGGCCCGGCTCCTACCTGCGCGCGAAGGTCGAGCAGTACGCCCTCGACAAGGTGATTCACAAGGGCCGGATCTGGCGGCTGGTCTACGACGGCGTCGCCGGGGATCGGTCCGACCGGCTGCGGCGCGATCTCACCCGGCCGCGGATGCACGATGAAACCGCGGCGCAACTCGTCAGGCATCTCAGTCATCCCAACGGCTGGTGGCGCGACACGGCGCAACAACTCCTGGTCCTGAAGCAGAACAAGTCGGTCGTGCCCGCGCTGCAGACGATCGTCAGAACATCGCCCAACCTGCTGGCGCGGTTCCATGCGCTCTGGACGCTCGAAGGACTTGGTGCGCTCAGCGCGACGCTGGTGCGGCAGCAGATGGAAGATCGCGAGCCGCGGATGCGCATTCAGGCGATCCGCGCCAGCGAAACGCTCTACAAGGCCGGCGAGCGATCCCTGGCCAATGATTACCGGGCATTGACGAAGGATCCGAGCGTGGACGTGGTGATCCAGGCGCTCTTGACGCTCAATCGCTGGAAGGTGCCTGATGCCGCGGCGATCATCAAGGCGACGATGGAGAGCAATCAGGCGCGCGGCGTTCAGGTCGTGGCCTCGACCGTCCTGAATCCGCCGGCCGGGCGCGGCGGCGGACGCGGTGGTCCGCTGACCGCCGAACAGCAGCAACTGATCGATCGGGGCGCGACGATCTACAACGAGCTGTGCTTCGCGTGCCACGGACCGGACGGCTTCGGCACGCCAAAGCCCGAACTGTCCACGACCATGGCACCGCCAATCGCCGGGTCGCCACGCGTGAACGGACACCGGGACTACGTGGTCAAAGCCGTGCTCCACGGACTGACCGGACCGGTCGACAACAAGACCTATACGGACGTGATGATGCCGATGGGCGTCAACAACGACGAGTGGGTGGCTGCCATTTCGTCGTTCGTCCGCCGCAGCTTCGGCAACACCGGTGGGTTCGTCACGCCGGCCGACGTCGCGCGTGTGCGCGCCGCGACCGCGGATCGCAAGGCCATGTGGACGCTCCCTGAGCTGATCGCCTCGCTGCCGGCGGCGCTCTACACCGACGGCTGGAAGGCGACGGCCAGTCACAACGCGGCGGCGGCAGCCGATGCGCTGACGCTGACGACGTGGAATGCAGGCGAACCGCAGCAGGCGGGAATCTGGTTTCAAATCGAGCTGCCGAAGCCTGAAACGGTCGCCGAGATTCAGTTCGAATCGCCCGCGCCGGGCGGCCGCGCCGGTGCACCGGGCACAGGGGCCGCTCTGACGTCGGGCGGAGCGCCTGTTGGCGGACCGGGCGGGTTCCCGCGCGGCTACAAGGTCGAAGTGTCAGCGGACGGTACGTCCTGGAAATCGGTCGCCGAGGGTGCTGGCACTAGTGGCACCACGGTCATCACGTTCGCCTCGATTCAAACCAAGTTCGTTCGCATCGGCCTGACCGAGAGCGTCGCCGATGCGCCGGCATGGTCGATCCAGTCGCTGCGGGTGTATGCCGTGCGAAACAGGTGAGAGATGACAGCCGGCCTGGTGCTCTTTTCGGTGCTTTGTGCCGTTGTCGCTCAGACCGGCGCGGCGCCGCCGAGCCACAAGGTCACCCGCGTCAGCGGCAGCGTCGTCGCCGGCGACACGGGGAAGCCGCTGCGTGGCGCATTTGTCTACATCGTCGACACCCGTGCATCCAATCCGACGCAGCAGCAGGGCCGATGGATCGCTACCGATGCGAATGGACGGTGGGAATTCCAGGATCTCGCGCCCGGCCGCTACACGCTCAGCGTCACGAAGAGCGGCTACCTCAAGGTTGAATACGGGCAGCGACGTCCGTTCGAGCGCGGCAAAGCGCTGGAGCTGACCGCCGGTCAGGTCCTCGAGAAGCTGGACGTGACCCTCCCACGCGGCAGCGCGATCACCGGACGGATCTTCGACGAGTTCGGCGACCCGGCGGCGGCGGTCATGGTGCGCGCGTTGCGCCATCGCTACGTCGATGGCCAGCGCCAGCTCACTCCCCTGTCAGAGGGTCTGGAAGTGCTGGTGAACGGCGGGGGCGATCTCACCGACGATCTCGGGCAGTACCGCATCTACGGCCTCATGCCGGGCGACTACTACATCTCAGCGGTGTTCAGTCCATCGGGTGAAGCTGCCGGCCGAACTGGCTATCCGCCCACTTACTACCCCGGCACGCCATCGGCGGCTGAAGCCCGGCGTATCGCCGTGCGGCTCGGCGATGAGGCGCAGAACGTCAATCTGAATCTCGTCAGCGCGCGCTACGCCGTCATCTCCGGCACGGTGCTGAACTCGCTGAATGCACCGGTCAGACCCTTACTTCATCTGTCGCCCGCCGATCCGGCGGGTACGCCGGTGGGACCGGGAACGACCTCAGCAGATGGAACGTTCACAGTTCGCCATGTGCCACCAGGTGAGTACCGGATGCGTATCTATGGAGTCGAGTCGTCTGCGGGTGTCCCGGAGTTCGCATCCATGCCCGTGGTCGTCGGCGGCGACGACGTCACAGGGCTCATGGTGGTGACGGCGCCAGGGGCCACGGCGAGGGGTCGCGTCGTCTTCGAAGATGGCTCGAAGCGTGACAATCGGCTCTTCGTAAGAACGGCGGCGACGGTGCCCGGCGCGAGCTTTTCCAACACCTCCGTTGGCGTCAATGCCGACCTGTCGTTCACGGTCGGCGGGCTCACCGACCGCCAGACATTCCGCCTCGGGATCGTGCCCGAGGGATGGTTCCTGAAAGCGGTGACGCACGAAGGCAAAGACGTCACCGACACCGGCTACGACTTCAAGCCGGGTGAGCAGGTGTCGGGAATCCAGATTGTCCTGACCCGACGGGCAACGACGATGACCGGAACGGTTCAGGCGGAGGGCGGCGCGCCGGTGAGTGACTACAGCGTCGTCGCGTTCTCCGCTGATCGCAACAAATGGGGATACCTCACGAGATTCGTCCGCAGCGCGCGGCCGGATCAGGACGGGAAGTTCACGATCCGCGCGCTGCCGCCGGATGTCTATCTCGTCGTCGCGGCGGAATACCTCGAGAGCGGCCAGGAGCTCGATCCGGAACAGTTGAGCGCCTGGGCGCCGCTCGCCACGAAGGTCACGCTCACCGAAGGTGGGACGCAGTCGATCTCGCTGACGCTGACGCGGTAGTCAGACACCGAGTCGTGAACCTTCAGTGCTCCCTCATAGGCGCGGCTATCGGGGTGGCGGGCGTCACTTCGTGAGCCGCTCCCGGATTTGTCTCGCCCACTGATCGAAATCGTCCAGCTGCTCTTGCGAAAACTGCTTCGTTGGAATCATGTCGCCGCATCGACGGTTGCACATCATCGTCTGGCCGGCGCGAAGGGCATTGGTGACGGTCACGAGCGGAACAACCGCGGAACCTTCGAAGACCCTGAACCGGCACGAGCGTTCGTCATTGCCGCCCATCCGCTGCACGTCGAACCTGAACGTCCCCCAATCCGAGAGTCTGATCTCGTTTTCGCATTCGACGAGTGGCGAGCTGGAGCCGGATGCGACGATGATCGAACCGGTGAGCACCTCGATTCGATTGAAGGTGTCCGCCCCGTTCCCGAGCACCCGCACAGACGTACCGGAGTCGAGAAAGAGCCAGCCATCACGCTCGAGCGCGACCGCCGCACGGCCCTCAATCGTGCGCAACTCGGCCCTATCCGGCAGGACAGCAGGGGTTGACGTGGCTTCGACAGCCCGATCGTTCAGGTTGACGGCGCCCTCTGCGTGCACCAGAGCTGCATCAGCTCGGACTGCCTGCCTGGCCGCCACCCCAGACGTGACACTCAGGGCCGCCAGCGCGACCATGACCGAAAGACACGTTCGCACCGAATCCTCCCGGGGCCATCTGAGTGGCCCCACTGCCAATCGTGACTTAACCGTCGTCGAAGAGCCGATGTCTGATCGAACGTTTCACACATCAACTTCGTTGGTCGATTCGTGCGATGGTCGCATCACGCGAGAAAGCTCACCAACTCCGCGTTGATTCGCTCGGCGTGGGTCCACAGCACGCCATGGGGCCCGCCGGGAAGCTCGACGAATTTGACGTTCTTGATCATCCTGGCCTGCCGTCTCGATGTGGCGTCGGGCGGCAGGATCCGGTCGGCATCGCCGTGCAGGATGAGGGTCGGCACTTTGTTCCTGGCGATGTCCTTGCGGAAGTCCTCAATCCAGCAGTCGACGCACGCGACGGTCCCGATGGCGGAGGCACCCGCGGCGACGTTCCAGTTGTCTTCGAGCACCCTTTCGCTGACGAGCTTCCCGCCCGTGACATCGTAGTTGTAGAAGTTGCGCAGGAACTCCATCAGGAACGCGGGGCGATCCGCCCGGATCGCGGCCTTGATGTCCTCGAACACCTTGGCGTCGACGCCTTCCGGGTTGCCGGCCGCCTTGACCAGATAGGGCCCGAGCGTGCCGATGAGCACCGCTTTGCGCACACGCTTGCTGCCGTATTTTCCCGAGGTATCGGGTGACCTCGCCCGAGCCCATCGAGAATCCCACCAGCGCGACCTTCTTGAGATTGAGCTTCTTCAACAGCTTGTCGAGATCGGCCGCGAACGTGTCGTAGTTGTAGCCGACGCCAGGCTTGCTCGAGCGGCCGAAGCCGCGGCGGTCGTAGGTAATCACGCGGTGTCCGGCCGCCAGGAGAGCTGCGGTCTGTTTCTCCCACGATGCGCCGCTCAGCGGCCACCCGTGAATCAGAACGACCGGCGAGCCTGACCCGTGGTCTTCGTAGTAGAGGTCGATAGACGAGGAGTTTTCCTTGCCGACGGTAATCCTGCTCATTCGTGTGCTCCTTCAGACGCACCTCGCGAGAAGGGCGCCACACTCCGAGCCTGCGCCGAACGTGAGGGGAAGGTCAAGGTAGAATCACCCCCGCGGCTCCCAGCCGGTGATCGGGCCGCCGAGGAGCCATCCTGACCTTTCGCTCGCTGACGACCTGGCGTGCCGCTGTCCGGCAAGTATTCTTCGCTCCGCCACGCGTCGACGGCGTCTTCGACAGTCCTGAGCAGGGCCCCGGACATGCGGGCGACGACGCCGCCGGTGCGCGCCACACCAACACCGAGTTGGAACGCCAGCTTGCGGAGTATCGCCGCACCGAGGAGACGCTGGCGCGACGCACCGCCGAGCTCGAGGAGGCCCGGAACTTTCTGGACTCCGTGCTCGAGCATCTCCCGGTCATGCTGTTCGTCAAAGACGCCGAGCACCTGCGGTTCGTGCGCTGGAACCGGGCCGAGGAAGAGGCGCTCGGGATCGATCGCAGCGCGGCCATCGGCAAGAGCGACTACGACTTCTTTCCGGACGAGCAGGCGCGATTCTTCGAAGCCAAGGACCGTGCGGTGCTGACCGGCGGACGGATGGTCGACATCCCCGAAGAAGCGATCCAGACGGCCCACCGCGGCTTGCGCTATCTCCACACCATCAAGGTGCCCGTCCTCGGGGCCGACGGCGCACCCAAGTATCTGGTGGGCATCTCCGAGGACATCACCGACCGCAAGCGCGCGCAGGAGGAGCTCGCCCGGGCGCGCGAGCAGGAAGTCGAGATCGGCTTCAAGATCCAGCAGACGCTGCTCCTCGAGCAGCCGCCGCAGGATCTGCCCGGCGTGCGCGCCGCGGCGCTGACCATTCCATCACAGCGCATTGACGGCGACTTCTACGACTTCTTCAACCATCGCGACATCTGTCTCGACGTCATCGTCGGCGATGTCATGGGCAAAGGGATCCCGGCGGCGCTGCTCGGCGCGGCGACCAAGAGCCACTTTCTCCAGGCACTGAGCCGCCTCATCTCACTGTCGCCGCCCGGGGTGCTGCCCGCACCGAAAGACATCGTCACGCTCGCCCATGCGGAGGTCGCGCGTCAGCTGATCGAGCTCGAGAGCTTCGTCACGCTGTGCTATGCCCGGCTGAATCTCGTCGAGCGGCGCCTCGAGCTGGTCGATTGCGGCCACACGACGACCATCCACTTTCAGGCGGCTGCCGGAGTGTGCCGGCTGCTGCAGGGCGAGAACATGCCGCTCGGCGTCAGCGAGAGCGAGATCTTCGAGCAGATGACGGTGGCGGTCGAGCCCGGCGACGTTCTGCTCTTCTATTCAGACGGGGTGACCGAAGCCCGTGACGTGCACGGCGAGCTGTTCGGAATCGAGCGCCTGGCGGACTGCGTCCAGCGGCACGGCCGGCTGGAGCCCCGGGAGCTGATCGAGCAGATTCGGCTCGAGGCCGTCGCGTTCTCGAGCTCGGAGCGCTTCGGCGACGATTTCACGTGCGTCGCCGTCCGGATCGAGGAGCGCCGGCTGCCGCTGCTGCATTCGGAGATCGAGATCTCGAGCGACCTGAATCAGCTGTCACGCGCCCGCGCCTTCGTACGCGAGGTCTGCGCCGGCCTCGCGCCTCCGCCGCCCGAGGAGACCATCGATCAGCTCGAGCTGGCGATGACGGAAGCCGCGAGCAACGTGATGCGACACGCGTATGGCGGCCGCACCGACCGCTCGATTCAACTGGTCGCTGAGGCCTTCGACGACCGAATCGTGCTCCGGCTGCATCACCTCGGTCAGAGCTTCGATCCCGCGATGGTGCGGCCGCCGGTCTTCGACGGCAGCCAGGAAGGCGGTTTCGGGATGTACATCATCAGCGAGAGCGTCGACGCGGTACGCTATCACCGCGACGAGCGAGGCCGGCACTGTATTTCGATGATCAAGAAGCGCCCTTGACCTGGTTTTCACCGTGCGGCGCGATCAAGAGGCCCTATGGAACTGACGACGGAGAAGATCGGCGACGTCACGGTGGTGGTGCTGCCGGGAGAACAGCTCGACGCGGGCAACGCCAAGGAATTCAAGCGGGACATGGCACCGGTGCTCGAGCCGTGCCAGAAGGTGGTATTCGACCTCCGCGAGCTGCGCTTCGTCGACAGCTCGGGGCTCGGCGCGATTCTGTCCTGCCTGCGGCAGCTCAACGCCAAGGGGGGCGACCTGAAGCTGTGCGCGATGACCAAGCCGGTCCGCGCGCTGTTCGAGCTGGTGCGGATGCACAAGATCTTCGACATCTACGGCACGAGAGACGACGCCATCCATGCGCTGAAGCCATGAAGACTCGCGGCTCGCGGCCTGCCGCGCCGTAGCCTTGGCGGAGGCGGGCTCAGGCGGAGTACCGGAGGCCGATTGACAGCAGGCTGAGGAAGACGAGGAAGCCGCACATATCCGTGCACGCGGTCACGAACACACTGGAGGCGACCGCCGGATCCGCACGCAGCCAGCGCAGGATCAGCGGGATCAGGCTGCCGACCAGGGCGGCGACCAGGAAGTTGATGGCGAGCGCGATGCCCAGCACCGTCGCGAGCAGCGGCTGGCCGTGCAGGAGGTAGGTCACCAACCCCGCCGCCATGCCCAGCGCGACGCCGTTCCCGCACCCCACCGCCAGCTCTTTCAGCAGGATGCTTCGCGCCTGGGGGACGCCCACCTTCCCGAGCGCCATCCCGCGAACCATGACGGTCAGCGTCTGAACACCGGCATTGCCCCCCTGGGCGGCGACGATCGTCATCAGCGCGGCGGCGATCGCCACGCTCTCAATCGTGCCCTGAAACAGCCCGATCACGCTGGCGCTGAGGCTGGTGGTCAGGAGATTCAACCCGAGCCACGGTATCCGCCGCCGTATCGTGCGCATCGGCGAGTCGAAGAGCGGCTCTTCCTCGCCGAGACCTGACAGCTTCGAAAAGTCCTCGTTCGCTTCCTCCTCGATCACGTCGACGACATCGTCCACGGTGATCCGGCCCAGGAGCGCGCCGCGCGGGTCGGTGACCGGCAGGGACACCAGGTCGTATTTCCTGAACAGGCGGGCCACTTCCTCCTGATCGGTGCCGACCGTGACCGAGATCACCTGCCGATCCATGACGGCGTCGACGGTCTGTCCGGCGCGGGCCAGGATCAGCCGCGCCAGCGGCAGGACGCCGAGCAGGTGAAAGCGATGGTCGACGACGAGCACGTTGTGAATGTCGGGGACCGCTTCGGCGAGCGTGCGGACGATCTCGATCGCTTCTTCGACCGTCGCACCTTCCAGCACCGCGGCGTACTCGGACTTCATCAAGCCGCCGGCCGTGTCCGGCGGGTACTTCAGCAGCTGCTGGATCCGCGCGGCCACCGGTCCTGGCAACTGCTCGAGCACCGCCTGCGCGCGCCCGGTCGACACGGATTCCACCAGGTCGGCCGCATCGTCGGAATCCAGTTCCTCGACAATGCGGCGCAGCTGGTCGGTGGAGAGCGAGTCGAGGATCTCGGTGCGGATGGCCGGCGAGAGCCGGGTCACGACGGTCGCAGCCCTCGGCGTGTCGAGGAGCGCGAAGACCTTGCGCCTGGAGTCGGGCCGGCCGACCATGTTCAGCAGTTCTGCGACGTCCGCGGGGTGGAGCGCCGCAATCATCGCCTTGACGGCTTCAGGGTCCGCCGTCTCCAGCAGCGCGGCGACGTGTTCGAGCCCGCGCTCGTCTGCCGACAGGACGTCCGGTTGGTCTGCGCTCATGAAGTGTCCTCGCCGATGAAATCGGCGGAACTGTAGCGCTATTCGTTCGGCGAGGCTTCAGAAAAGTCGGATGCCGAATGGTTCGGGGAGCGTCAGAGGGGGCGTTCGCTCGCAGGCCGCTTCACTGAGGCGGTTGGGCGAGCAGCGCACGCGCCAGGGCGGACGCGAGCGACGCATCCTCCGGTTGCCAGGCCATGGCGGCTTCGAGGGCGGCGATGGCGGCCGGCCAGTCTCCGGCTCGCGCCAGCAGATCCGCGAGCGCCCGCTGCGCGGCGACCAGGCTTGGCGCGCCCAGCACGGCCCGGCGCAGGCGGTCGATGGCCGATCGTTCCTGTCCACGCGCCGCGTGTCGGAGCCCGAGCTCGGCGTGGGCGCGCGCGTGCCCCGGCTCCAGCTCGACGACCCGATTCAAGGCGGCGTCGATTGCTGCGACATGTGAGGCCCCGCCGCTCGCGGCTGATCGGGCTGGTTGCGCGTCCAGGCGGGACAGCGCGAGCGCGAGCTGAAAGTGCGCCTGCGTGAGCGTGGGCGCAAGGGCGATGGCGTCGCGCAAGGTCGGCACGGCGCCTGCCGCGTCACCGCGCTCCATCTGATCGCTCGCCGCAGCGACGAGCACCATCGCGCGTCCCGTGGCGGCCCGCTCGGCGTTGGTACGTTCGATCGCATCCTGCTGCCGGCGCGCCTCCTCTCGCCGTCCCGCTCGCGCCAGCGCCTGGGCCAGGGCGACGCGTGGCTCGGTCAGCGACGGGTCGAGATCGACGGCGCGCCGCAGCTCGTCGAAGGCCTCCGCGGTGCGATCGAGCTTGATCAGCACCGCACCCAGCAAGTGATGCGCCTGTGCATCGCGCGGGAGGGCGATGACGGCCGCGCGCAGCTCCGAGGCGGCGCCGGGGAGGTCTCCCTTCGTTCGCAATACCAGCGCGAGCGCTCGCCGCGCCAGACCGTCGGCAGGGTTGCCCTGCACCGCGACCCGAAGCTCTCGCTCCGCGGAGTCCAGGTCACCGGCCAGGCGGAGCGCCAGCCCCAAATCGTAGGCGTGCCCAGGACGGTCGGGCTCGAGGATGCGGGCGCGCCGAAGACCGGCGACGGATCCGTCGAGATCCTGCGTGTCGGCGAGCAGGCGCCCCAGCGCGGCGTGATACCGCGCCTGGTCCGGCGCCAGTCGCACCGCGGTTCTCAATCCCTCGGCCGCGGCGATGAGGTCCGTTCCGGATCGAGGCCCGGGCGCACGCTGGTAACGGGTCCAGGAGTGGATCCCGAGGTTGTAATGCGCCTCCGCGAGCTCCGGCAGGCGGCCAACGACCTGACGGAGCTGCGCGATGGCGCCGTCCAGGTCGCCGAGCGCGGCGCTGGCCGAGCTGAGCCCGTACCGTGCTTCGATCAGACCGGGCTCCAGCCTAAGCGCGCGTGCATAGGCGGCGATCGCGTGCTGGGCGCGATCGGTCCGCTCGTAGGCCAGGCCGAGATGGAAGAACGCCCGTGAGAAATCCGGAGCGGCCCGAGTGGCTTCGCGGAACGCCTCGAGCGCACCGGTGACGTCACCGCTGTCACCGAGAATGACGCCGATCGCGTCATGCGAAATCGCATCCGCCGGGTCAAGCGCAATGGCGGCGCGAAAGGCGGTCAGCGCCGCGGCGGGCTGCCCCTGTGCCAGCAGGCTGGCGCCGCGCGTCCGCTGCTCCGCCGCGCCGCCCCCCTGCTCAGGGCCAGCCGGCCAAAGAAGCAGGACGGCGATGGTGCAGACGAACACCGGCACCAGCATCCGCGATCACCTGGCCGAGGAAGGCATTGCTCCCTCACGGACGAGGCGCAGGACGGTGCGCTTCAGCTCCCGGTCGGGATCGTCGCCGCGTCCCTGCGCGTTCAACGCCGACACCCGCGCGAGCAGCGCCCGCGCGCGCTCCACGTCCCCCGTTTTCCGGTACGCCTGTGCGAGAAGATACGCGGGCGCCGGATTGTCGAGATCGAGGGACGCCGCCTTCTCGAGATGCTCGATCGCCTTCGCCGTCTCTCCCCGCGCCAGCAGGACCTTGCCGAGCTCCGCGCGCGGGCCGGCCAGCGCCGGGTCGAGCCGCACCGCGTCTTCGAACGCCCGAACCGCCTCGGCCGCCGCGGCGTCCGCCGCGCTCACTCCCGAGCGCATGATCGCGACGCCCAGCATGTACGACACGATCGCCTCGCGTGTCCCCGTCTTCGCCCGCTGGCGCAACACGTCTACCGCTTTCGCGGTGTGGCCGGACTGCATCAGCGCCATCGACAATGCCACGTCCGGCACCGGGCCATCCGGGCCGAGCTTCCTCGCCACCAGGAATTCGCCCTCCGCCTGTTCGACCAGCCCCTGCGATACCAACAGCACGCCGCGGTACAGATGCAGCCGTGGAGCGGCCGGCACGTGACGGAGGCCAACGTCGACGATTTCCATCCCGAGATCGAAGTTCTCGTGATCGAGGCAGATCAGCGCCAGGTCGAGGTAGTGCTGCTCCTGCGCCGGCTCGAGGCGCGCCGCCGTGCGCAGCGCATCGTAGGCGTCCTGAATGCGGTTGGTGCCGACATACGCCCGCGAGACCAGGTTGTACAACTCGCCAGTCCTGTGGTTGGCGTCGAACAGCTCGCCGGCCACGCGGATGGCGGCCCCGTGGTCGCCCGCCTCGATCAGCATCAGGACCTGGTTGTAGCCTGCCGCGTAAGGGTCCTGGTAGGTCGATCGCGCCGCGCCGAACTGGCGCGCGGCTTCCGCGTACTCGCGCCATCGCCCGAGCACCACGCCCGCGTCGAACCGGCTCGCGCCATCCTCCTGCGGCAGACGATTGAGCAGGCTGATCGCCCGCGACGGTTGACGCCCCTCGAGCAGAGACGAGGCGTAATGCAATGTCCACGCGGGACGCGTCAGCGGGCGCTCGCCGCTCTTCTCGTAGTGCAGGAGCGCACGATCCGGTTGCTTCCGCGCGTAGTGAATCTCGGCCAGGTGAATGTGCGCGACCTCGTCGCCCGGGAGCCCGGCAAGGACCGCCGTAAAGAGGGGTTCGGCCGCGGCGAGCCGCCCGCTGTCGAACTCATTGACCGCGAGATTCTTCCGTGCCGGATGAAAACGCGGATCGATCGCCAGTGCCTGACGAAAGCGCCGGCTCCCGGACTCCTGCTGTCCGGAGCCGGTCAGCGCGATGCCGAGGAGGTTCAACGTCCGGACGTCGCGCGGGTTGATCGCCAGCGCCTTCGTCAGCACGGCGGTGGCGGCGTCGAACCGGCCCTGCTCGATGAGCGGCATCGCGCACTCGACCGGCGTGCGCGCGCAAGGCTCAGTCAATGTGGGCGAGGCGGCCTGGGCGTGAGGTCCCGAGGTCAAGATCAGCGCCGCGATGGCGTAGACGATCACGGCGCGGATTATGGCATGAGGCGTGGACCCGGCACCGCGTGCCCGCACGGCGCCGAGTCCGCCAGCTAGAATCTGAACCTGGCGCCGAACTGGACGATCCGGCCCGGCAGCGCGTCCGTCGATCTGCCGAACGCCGCGCTGGTCAGGTTCGATTGCGGCTGCAGCAGGTTGGTGTTGTTGAAGAGATTGAACGTCTCGAGCCGCACCTGGACCTCGCTCGTGCGGGTCAGCGCCGGAAGCTTGACGGAACGGCTCAGCGCGAAGTCCACGTTGAAGTACCGCGGCCCGCGGTAGGTGTTCCGTCCGAGCGTGCCGGCCCGGCCCGGGGCGGGCGTCGGGAAGTCAGACGCCGCGAAGATGCCGCGCAGGAAGTCGTCGTTCTTCAAGCCCGACAACGACGGGCCGAACTGCGGGATATCAGGACGGTCGAACTGCAGGCCGTCCGCGTTGTAGTCGCAGCCGCTGTTGCCGACGATCCCCCCCGCGGCGTCGCGCACGGGTGCGAACGCGCGTCCCTGGCACGACACGGTGAACGGCGTCCCACTCTGCGCGATCAGCACCCCGGTCGCGAACCACCCGCCGAAAATCGCTTTGGCGATGCGGGAGCCAGGGCTCGGCATCGACCACATCGACCAGAGCGACACCTTGTGCGGCACGTCGAAATCCGAGCGTCCTTCGTCCTGGTCCGGCGGCCCATACGCATCCGGCCGCTGCGTCGCCGAGAACGTGCTCGAGTAGTCGGTGGACCGCCCGAACGTGTACGACCCGCCGAAGCTGAGATCGTCGCGCAGCACCTTGGCGGCGAGTGTGCCGCCATGGAACGAGCTCAGATCGCTCGAATCGGTGTAATTGATCGCCGCGAACCCCGGCAGGATCCGATCGAGCCGGTTGTCGAACAGGTCGCCGTTGAAGCGATTGATGTCCCACTTCCGGTAGGCGTGGTTCCCGCGCGACCCGATGTAGTCGGCTTCGACGACCAGGTCCCGCCACAACGACCGCTGTACTCCGAGGAACCAGTTGTCGAGATACATCGGCTTGGTGTCGGAGTCCACGACGTGCACCGCGCCGGCGCCGTTCAGCAGGCCGCCATACTGGTTCAGGCCGGCGGTCAAGCCGCTCGGCCGCGGGTAGTCGTAGGGCACCGTGGTGTTCCGCCCCAGGCCGAAGACCGGTCGGACCACCGGATCCTGCACGGTGGCGGACACCGTGGCGAACGCCGGGAGGTTCTGGTATTCGGCGTCCCAGATCTGGTTCGACATGCGATCGTACGAGCGGCCGATGCCGCCCCGGATCGACAGCTTCGCCTCTTTCGTCGGGTCCCAGGCGAAGCTCGCGCGCGGGGCGAACGTGTGCATGCCGCCGCCCCACAGTCCACCATCCAGGTAGTAGTGGCGCTCGGCGACGTGGGCGCTCGCGAGGCGGGTGCGGAGGTCGCCCGCGGCCGTGAACTCGATGTTCGACATGTCCCGCTTCGTGTTGTAGATGTTCAGGTAGCCCTCGTAGCGCAGACCGCCGTTGATCGAGAGGTTCGGCCGCACCTTCCAGTCGTTCTGAACGAAGGCCGCGACCGACTGGGTGCGGTGGAACCGGATGATCTGGGTGATTGGGGCGGCGGTGCGCGGATCGATCGCGATCTGGTCCTGCCGGAACGGCTGATCCGCGGCGAAGTCGAACACGCTGTTGAATCCGTAGGTCGGCCGGTTGAACACGCGCGACGCCTCGTTGTCGGCATGCTCGCGCGTATACAGACCTCCCATCTTCATGGTGTGGGACCCCCGCGTCATCGTCAGCACGTCGCGCCATTCGAAGCTGTTCTGCACGAACTCGTTCGGCCCCCAGCCCACCTGATAGCCGGCGATGCCGGTGACGGTCACGCCCGGGATCTCCGGGCGCGGGTTGAGCGCCTCGCCCCACGGCCTCACCCACCCGAACGACACTTCGTTGACCACGCTCGGCGAGACGATCCGGGTCCAGTTGGTGTTGAAGTGCATGCTGCTCGTCGGCGACGACGCCGTGAAGCCGGGATAGACCTCCGGCGTGCCGAATCCGACCTTGTCGGTGGTCGTGCGATTGAACGAGCCGTAGATCCGGTCCTTGCCGCCGTTCAGGTTGTGATCGACGCGCCCGGTCCACTGGAGGCCGTTGCGCGGAGACGTCTCGTTCCAGGTCCCTTCGCCGGTGACCTGGAGATCGCATGGCACCGGCCCGATCGGCGAGGCAATCGGCGTCGATCCCGAGCAGGCGGTGTTCAGGTGCTGGCCGGCGGTTCGGAAGTTCCGATCGGGCGCGAACGACGCCGGGAAGTTCTTGGCGATCAGGGTCGACGTATTGTTCGGCCGCGCCTGCTCCATGAAGCGGATGAAGGCCGGGGTCAGGATAGTGCGGGCGCCGCTGACCGCGACATCCGACCGCAGCACGTCCCCCGACGTGAAGAAGAACGTGCGATCCCGCTTGACCGGGCCGCCGAAGCCCCACGACACCTCGGTCCGTCCGTAGTCCGGATGCTGGAAGCCGGCCGCCTGCTTCTGAAAGTAGTTCTTCGATTGCAGCGTGTTGTTGGTGTAGTACGTCGCCAGGCTGCCGTTGAACGCGTTGCCGCCGCTCTTCGTGATCACGTTCACCAGAATCGAGCCGTTGCGGCCGTTCTCGGCGGAGAAGTTGTTCACCGCGATCCGCACTTCCTGCACGCTCTCGCTGTTCGGATTGATGTTCACGACGCCGCTGCGCTGGCTCGAGCTGACCGTGGAGGAGTCCACCAGGAAGTTGTTGGACTCGGCGCGCGCGCCGTTGGCGTTCATGTTGACGCCGAACTCGTTGTTGTAGAGATCGGAGTTCGACTGCGCGTACGCCTGCCCGCCTCCAGTGGCGCGCCCGACGACCCCGGGCGTGAGCACCACCAGGGAGTAGAAGTTACGCCCCATCAGCGGCAGGCTCTCGATCTGGCGCGTCTCAATCAGCCCCGAGACGCGGCCCTGTGCCGTTTCGACGAGCGGCGCCTGGCCGGACACGGTCACCTCTTCGAGCACCTGGCCCGATTCGAGCACGATGTTGACGGTTTTCGTCTCGGCGGCCCGGAGCACGATCCGCTCCTGGACGGCGGTCTTGAATCCGGCGAGCGTGACGCGCACCGAATAGGTGGACCCGGGCAGCGCGGGGAACCGGTAATAGCCCGCCCCGCTCGTGGTCACGGTCTGTGTGGCGCCGGTCGCGTCGTTGACAATGGTGACCGACGCGCTGGGAACGAGCGCGCCGGTTGAGTCGGTGATCGTACCTTCGATCGAACTGGCGAATTGGGCTGCGGCTGGCGCTGCGGCGAACAGAAGACTCAGGGCCAGCCCGCAGGCTACTCCCCACGCGGGACGTCTCGGCATGCGCTTCTCCGTGAGCGGTTGAGCGATGATCGTGACGAGCTGTGAAGTGCCCGACCCGGGCAGAACGGCGAGTCTTATATCATATATCACCGCAGAGATGTCAATGGTCATGGGGCCCAACTCACCAATCTCGTTGCAGACCGCCGGTTCGCTGGCGATCGCGGTGCTCCTGGCGTGGGGGAGTGTCGAGGGCTTCCAGGGCATGGGCCGCGCCCCCCGCGTCGCGCCGCCGGTGCGCGCGATCGAGACCGACCTTCCTCCAATCAAAGTCGACTTCCGCGATGTCGCCGAGCAGGCGGGACTGACCGCGCGCGTCGTGTCGGGACGGGACGATCGGAAGGACTACATCCTCGAAGCCACCGGCACGGGAGTCGCGCTGTTCGATTTCAACGATGACGGCCTCATCGACGTGTTCGTGGCCAGTGCCACCACGCTCGATCCGTCCGAACCGAAGACGGCCGTGACGAGCCGGCTGTATCGCAATCTCGGCAACCTGCGCTTCCAGGACGTCACCTTCGCGGCAGGACTCGATCGAGTCGGCTGGGCGCAAGGCGTCTGCGTGGGTGACTACGACAACGACTCGCACCGCGATCTCTTCGTCACGCACTACGGGCGAAGCGTGCTGTACCGCAACCAGGGCGACGGCACGTTCCGGGATCAGACCGAGGCGTCGGGCGCGCTTTCGGCGGGCGTGCGCTGGGAGACCGGATGCACCTTCGTCGACTACGACCTCGATGGACGGCTCGACCTCGCCGTGACGAGCTATCTCGAGTTCGATCGCGCCAAGGTCCCGGTGCCCGGCAGCAGCGGCTACTGCGCGTGGAAAGGCATCGCGGTCATGTGCGGTCCCCGCGGCCTGCCATTCTCGCGGAACCGGCTGCTCCGGAACCTCGGCGAGGGCAGGTTCGCCGACGTCTCCGATGGCAGCGGCATCGGCAAGCCGGCGAGTTGCTATGGATTCACTGTCGTTGCGACCGACGTAACCGACGACGGCTATCCCGATCTCTACGTCGCCTGCGACTCGACGCCGAGCCTGCTCTACCTGAATCGCGGCGACGGCACGTTCCAGGAAGACGGGCTCATCTCCGGCGTGGCGTTGAACGCCGATGGCCAGGAGCAGGGCGGCATGGGCGTGGCGGTCGGCGACTACGACAACGACGGCCGCCTCGACCTCGCCAAAACGAACTTCAGCGACGACGTCCCGAACCTTTACCGCAACAACGGCGACGGCACCTTCGAGGATCGGGTGTTCCAGTCCGGCCTGGGCGCTTCCATGCAGTATGTCGGCTGGGGGATTCATTTCGCGGACGTCGACCACGACGGCCTCGAGGACCTCCTGATGATCAACGGGCACGTCTATCCGGAAGCCGACAAGCTCTCCGGCGGTCGGTACCGGCAGCCGCGCCTGCTCTACTGGAATGTCGGTGGACGCTTCAAGGACATCTCCGCCGCGGCCGGCCCGGCGATTCGCGAGGCGTGGCCCTCGCGCGGCTCCGCCGCCGGTGACCTCGACAATGACGGCTCCCTGGAGTTCGTGATCAGCAACCTGGGGGGGCGGCCGAGCCTGCTGAAAAATGGCGCGCCGCGCAAGCACTGGCTGCTGCTGCGGCTGATCGGGGTCAAGGTGAACCGCGATGCGATCGGCGCTCGGGTGACGCTGCACGCGATTGGCCGGCGGATGACCGCGGAAGTCCAGGGCGCTTCGAGCTTCATCTCGCAGAACGACTCACGCGTGCACTTCGGGCTTGGCGACCGCGCCCGCTACGAGGCGATCGAAGTGCGGTGGCCCGGCGGCGGCCGCGAGCGGTTCAGCGGCGGTGACGCCAACCAGATCCGGGTACTGACGCAAGGCACGGGGGAGCCGGTGGCGGAGCGATCACGCTGACCGCCGGGCG
Organism: uncultured Acidobacteriota bacterium; assembly: GCA_963717745.1. Classification (GTDB taxonomy): domain Bacteria; phylum Acidobacteriota; class Vicinamibacteria; order Vicinamibacterales; family 2-12-FULL-66-21; genus JACCXG01. The sequence continues at coordinate 49,525 of CAVQXJ010000022.1, read as the reverse complement.
GCGTGCCCTCACTTCGATCTCACGATCCGGATCAGATGATCGGTGAACGAGGCCTGCATCTCCGCAACGCGGTACTTCGGCATGTGGCAGGTCGCACAGCCGGCGCGCTCGCCCGCCCCGCACGAGGGGGCCTCCGGCGTGGGTTGGGATGAGCCCATGATCGTGGGGCTTCCGAGGCTGGGGCCGCCGTCGGCCCGTTTGTGACATGACAGACATCGGGCGTCGTACGCGGCGGGCTCACGCTCGAGCGGGGCGTGCGGATCGTGACAGGCGACACACGTGATCCGTCGATCGCCGTCACCCCAGCACCGGCTCGATTGCAACCGGAACGGCTGCGAGCGCAGCGCCCGGACGCTCTGCTCGTTCGCGAGCGTCACGTCCCAGTAGGTCCCGTGACACGCGCCGCAGAAATCCACGGCATCGACGGGCGCGAACGGCGCCGGGTTGACGATCGCCGTCAATCCCTCCGCGTCGCGGTTGGCCCGCATCGCCTCCGCGTGTGCCCGCCCGGGTCCGTGACACCCCTCGCAGGTGACGCCCGGAACGGCATGCGTGACCAGGCCGTCGCGCATCGACAGACCGCTGGTGTGACAGCCGAAGCAGCGTCCGGTCTCGCGGGCGCTCAGCCGGCGGCCCATCGCGCTCTCGAGGTCGGCCGGGCGATCCAGCACCCGCCCCGGAGTCCGATCGAGCGCGCCGATGGAGCCGATGTAGCTGGCGCGTCCCTCGTGCATGGCGCCGCCGCGTTCGAACAGGAACGTCTGCCCGACTTTGCCGGCGCCGAAGGCCCACCGGAGAGCCACCGAGCTCTTCCCTGTTCCATCCGACACGGCGTAGGTGCTCGCGCCGTTCTTCGTGGCGATTTCGTGCACGAAGGGCGTGGCCTCGAGCCGCAGGAGCTCGTGCGTCCGCAGCACTTCGGATTCCCCGGCCGACCACAACGTCCGCGCCATGTTGCTCCGGGACTGCAACTCCACTTTCGAGCGATGGCACTCGGCACACATGCGGGTGCCGGCATACTCCGCCATCGGAGCCATCCTGGTCGGCCACCATCGTGCCCCACTCACCCGCTCCGCCGTCGTCTGCGGGACCTGAGTTGGCGATTGACCGATGACAGCAGCAGTCAGCGCCCAGAGGTAACCGGCGAGGGCGAGCCCTGCGGCCGCGAGAACGCTAGGAGTTCGTTCAGGCACTACTCGGACGAGCTCCTAGCGCGACGCGCTCGCTTCGAGATACTCGGTGTAGGCGGCAAGCGCGCCCTGGTTGTGCCTGCGGACGAGCTGCTCCGCACCGTCGAGATCGTGCGCGCGCATCCTGGCCACGAGCTCGCGATGCTCCCGCTGGGCGGCATTGGCCCGGTGCACGAGGACGTCCTTGAACAGGTGCCGGCTGACCCTGGCCCATTCGGCGAGCGCCCGCTGCAGCATCTGTTCGAGCATCGGCATGGCGGCGAGGCGTCCGATCGTGAGATGGAACCGCGCGTTCAGCTCCGACCACTCGTCGGGCCTCTCGTGCGCCAGCGCGTCGTCCATCCCGGCGATGAGCTCTTCGAGCTCATCGAAATGCCGGGGCTCGGCGAGCTGCGCGGCCACCCGGGTGGACACCGACTCCAGGCCCTCGAGAATCGTGTAAATCTCCGCGATCGACTGGCGCGAGATGGGAGCGATCGTCGCGCCGACATGGGCGACGTTGACGATGAACCCTTCCGATTCGAGCAGGCGGAACGCCTCGCGAATCGGAACGATGCTGACGCCGAGACGTTTGGCGAGGCTGCCGATGTTCAGCCGCTCGCCGGGCTGAAACTCGCATCGCAGGATGGCATCACGCAGCGTCTGGTATACGAACTGCTGCTTGGTGACGTGTCGCCGCTCCACCGACGCCGGCGTCCCCTCGGAACGACCTCGCATCATGGGGCGTCCGAGGCTGGCCGGCCGCACGCGCGCGAGGACTGTCGCACTACGCTCCTCCAAAGTACCGCCGTAGCTTATACCAGCAGGGCGATCCCTCGGGGCCATGCCCACCGTCACTTGCCGCGGAAGTCCCAGCACACGACGTCGCCTTTGGTGTTTCGTGCATACACCTTCCCGTTGGCGAACACCGGGGCGGTGAAGGCCCTTCCCTCGATGACGTGGGCCGAGCCAAGCTCTTTGTAGCCGTCCGGCGACGCCTGGACCAGCACCAGATCACCCGTCTCCGTCAGCACCAGCAGCTTGCCGCCGACGGCAATCAGCCCGTTGAACCCAAGCTTCGGCTCCGTCCACTTGATCTCGCCGGTCTTCCAGTCCAGGCAGCGCAGCGACGTGGGCGAGCGGCCCGCTCCCTCGGAGTTGTTGCCGTCCGGACCGAACAGGAAGCCGTTCAACAGCACACTGGTGTGCCAATGGCTGGACAAGCCTTCCTGCTCCCACAGCGGCGTGGTAGCGCCGGTCACGTCGAACACCGCGCCGCCGAATGCCCGTCCAGCCGTGACGAACACCTTCGTTCCATCCACCACCGGATCGGGGGCGTTGACCCCGATCGGCTGGCGTCGCTCGGTGGTCCAGATGGCTTTGCCGTCGGCCGCGTCGACGATGGTCAATGCTCTCGGGGAGTGGATCGCCAGGTGAGTTTTCTGGCCGATGCGCAGCGGCACCGGTGTCGCGTGGCCACCGGCGCCCGTGCCCGATTTCCAGATCGTCTTCCCGGTCCTGGCATCCAGGGCCATGCCTCCGGAGCTGCCGTTCAGGATCAATTTCTCACCCAGGATCAGCGGCGAACCCGCGAGACCGCCGAATCCCGGAGGGCGCACCCCGTCTTCCTGCACGATGTTGCGAGCCCACATCACCTTGCCGTCCTTCGCATTGAGGGCAAAGACATCCCCCTTGCGACTGAGGGTGTAGACCACGCCGTTCGCGACCGTCGGCGTGGCAAATGGACCGTCGTAGTCCTTGATGCCGACCTTCTCGTTGCAGGGGTACGAATGGGTCCAGATCACCTTGCCGGTGGCGACGTCGATGCTGAAGACGGTATCCGTGTCATTGGCGTTGCCCATCGTATAGGCACGGTCACCAACCACGGACACGGCGGAATGGCCGATGCCGACGTTGATCTTCCACAGCTGTTTCGGCCCGTCTTTCGGCCAGGCGATCGCCTCGACCGATTTCCCGTCGTGCGCTGGTCCGCGGAAGGACGGCCAGTCCGCTCCCATGATGCTGGCCGACGAGCCGAGGGCTAACACCGTCGTCAGGGCCACGGCGACGTTGTGCTGAATGATGGTCATACCGCGTCACTGTAGTGAAGGCAGCGCTCGCAGCCGAACCTGAAAGTGACAAACGACGGAAAGGACTGACCAACGGGTGCTGTGCCGGATGAACGGCCACAGCAGGGCCGGCGCCTCGAGGGCAACCGCCTACTCCCGGCGGCGATCGTCAGTAGACATCGAGGTCTCGCCCGATAACGAAGTGCCCCGCATAGCGCGACATCATGTCGGCTTGCAGCTCGTCGGAGGACAGACTGTTGTAGACAAGGTAAGCCGTGTCATTGACCACGATCGCCGTTGCCGGTCCCGATCGATCCGGATTGGGCTGTGGAGTGCCGGTGCCGAGGAGCACGACTCTCGTCGGTGTGGTGGCAGGGGCTGGCCGCGGCGGGGGCGCCAGTTGTGAGACGAGAATCGGAATCGATAACGTGGCGGCCCACCACGGCGACGGCACCGAACCAATCGACATACGGGGACTCCTTCAGCGTCTCAGCTCAGCGTCTCAGCGACGCTCGGTTGACGTTCGACTCGCCGATGGTCCTCGACTGCCTTGGCGAGCCGGGCTCGAAAGTCCTGATAGGCTTCCCCAGTATGAACGTTGGCGTTCTCGCCTCGCATGAGGGAACGACGCTTCAAAGCCTGTTGGATGCCTTTTCCGATGGCCGCATCCCGGGGCGCGTCGCGGTGGTCGTGAGCAACAATGGCGACGCTGGCGCCTTGAGGAGGGCTCGCCAGGCCGGTGTGCCGGCAGTTCACTTGTCTTCGAGAACGCACGAGGATCCGGCCGCGCTGGACGCGGCGATTCGAGGCGTCCTGGTTGCGGCTGACGTCGACGTCGTGTTCCTGGCGGGTTACATGAAGAAACTGGGACCGCTCGTCCTCACGGCTTTCGCGGGCAGAATCCTCAACACGCACCCTGCCCTCTTGCCTCGATTCGGCGGACCGGGAATGTATGGAGATCGGGTGTTCGAGGCCGTGCTGGAGGCCGGCGAGGCGGAATCGGGTGTGTCGATTCATCTGGTCGATGCTGACTACGACACCGGCGCCGTTCTGCGTCAGTGCAGGGTGCCGGTGTTTCGGAGCGATTCCCTCGAGGATCTGAAGGCCCGAGTTCGGGCACGGGAGAAGGAGTTCGTGGTCGAAACGCTTGGGCGCATTGCGGCAGGCGAAATCCGTCTCGTCGCCGGTGCTGACCACACGCCTGAGCTCACCCGCCATCACGGCTGCCGCGGGACGACTTCGTAGTCGCCGCGTCGTGCGCCTTCGCGAATAACCCATCCCGCCGCGGCCTGAAACGCCTGGGCTTCCTTGAAGTACTCCTGCGCGCGTTGTTGATCGACCTGAGCCCCCGCAGGCGGCGGGTGGCCGAAAACCACGAAGGCCAGGACTGCCGTGCACAACGCTGGTAGCGCATCGTCCTACTCTCTGGCGGTCTTTCTAGCGGCCTGTGGTCACTGTCGGCCGAGTCACAGCGGCAGATCGATGTGCGCCTTCTTATGGGTCTTCAGCAGAATTTGTGGGTCGCTGCCGGCTCCGGTAGCTGACCGAGTGTATGGCACAGGGTGATTTCGAGTCACCGAAACGAGCTAAAGGCGTACGCCTTTCTGGCGGTCAGTTTCGCTCTGTTGTTGAGCCCCTCCCGATCGCCGCGGAGATTCCCCCGCGCGCCCGAAACGAGTTCAAGAGCAGCGGCCGATAGCGGCGCAGCATCCGGGCGACTCTCTTCATCGGCTCGAGGCGGGAGCGTATGACGTGGACGCACCACTCATCGAGGCATGCGCCCTCACTTTCCACGGCGACCGAGGAAGTCAAGCATCGCCGCGTTGAACGCCCGTGGGTTCTGGCGGGGTGAGCCATGCCCAGCTTGGCGAATTGTGACTCGTTCGGCGTCTGGAACCACACGCCCGAGTTCTTCGGTGACGAGCCGATGGAGCTCGTCGGTGCCATCTCCTCGGACAATCAGGATAGGCATGCGCAACCGGCGCACGCGTTCCTTCGGCAGATTCGGGAACGGATCCGACGACGATGTGATGGCTTTGAAGAAACCCGCATTTTGCAGAACTGTGGTCCGTCGTTCGGCCGGCAAAGCCGCGAAGGTCCCCACTCCGTCGAACGCGTCGATGAAGATACGCATCGCCGCTTCGTCGTTTCCGGCAGCAAATGCTTTGGCGGCTGGCTCTTGCACCCCCGTCATGAATTCTTTGAACAGCGTACCGCCGCGTGCGGTGTGTGTCACCCATCGATGAATCGGCGGCTCCGCCAAGACCAGGCTCCGGACCAGCTCGGGATGCTCAACGGCCAGGGCCAGGGCGGTGAATGCCCCGTACGACGTGCCGACAAGGTGCACAGGCCCAAGTCTCAGCTCGGCGATCAATCCAGCGAGGTCCGCCGCATCGATGAGCGCCGAATGATTGCTGGCTGTCAGGGGATTCTTGTTCGGGTAGTGGTAACGGCGGCTGTACGAGATGACGCGATATCGGGGGGACAATGCCTCCATCTGCGGCGGCCAAGCGCGGTAGTCGCCCTGCCCTCCGTGCAGCAGAATCAGCGGCTCGCCCTGGCCTCGTTCGATGTAATGCAACTCCACACCGTTGACGCGAACTCTCGTGGGTGATTCACCCTGAGAAGAGACCGCGGCTACCGCGAGCGAGAAGAGCACTGCCGCCAGTCGGCCTCTCGTCAGTGGCGTGCCGAGGAACAATGACGTCATTGGGGAGGCATTCGCCATCCTTGCAGGAATTAACCGCAGCTAATTTTGAACAGCTGATCTGCGGCCGCCCGATTGCGCTCGCAGGATAACAGAACGGCGGCAGCGCGAAGGGTCTCTGTAGGGTGGCTTCCCTACGGGAATCCGATGCGATTCAGAACACCGAAGACCGAAACCTCCCTCAGAAGCCTTGACTACCCACCCACAGATTCTGGGAGGAGGCCATCTGTTGTGGTGCGGCGCTGTCAGATCCCGACCTCCTGCTGGAAGTGCGACGTCTGTCCGGCCAGGAACGGCAAGCGACGGCGCGATTGATCGCGGCACTCGGCGAGCTCGATGCTCGGCGGCTGTATCTTGGTGAAGGCTGTTCATCATTGTTCACCTTCTGCACGCAGGTCCTTCACCTGTCCGAGCACGCGGCTTACGGGCGCATCGCAGCGGCTCGTGCCGCGCGGAAGTGGCCGGCGATCCTGGAGCTGCTCGCGGACGGGTCAGTGCATCTCACGGCGGTCGGCCTGCTGGCGCCCCATCTTACGGCGGACAATCACCAGCATGTGCTCGAGGCCGCGCGCCACAAGAGCAAGCGGCAAGTTGAGGAGATCGTCGCGAGCTTACGGCCGCAGCCGCCCTTGCCCTCCTCGGTCCGAAAAGCTGCCCGCGCCGAAACCGACTGCCGCTGAACGTGCCGCCAGGCCGGCAGCTCCCCCACTCGCCGTGTGCCCAACGCCTGAACCGGCGCCGGTTCAGCCCGCGCTCGAGAAACCGCGCGTGGAGGTCAAACCGGTCGCCCCAGAACAATACAAGTTCCAATTCACCGTCGACCGCCAGACGTATCAGAAGCTGCGCGAGGCGCAGGACCTCCTGCGGCATCGCGTTCCCAACGACGATATTGCCGCGATCCCGTCCCCCACGCTGCAGTGATTGTCCTTGGCTTCGATGACGGCGAGCGGAATGTTCGGCTTGAAATAGAGGACGTAGTCCGCGCGTTTGGCCTTGCCGCGGCTGACCATGCGGCCGCGGACGATGACCCGGCCGTTGGTGAAGGTGACTTCCTCGCGCAGCTGGGTCTGCTCGTTCCATCCGGCGCTGCGGAGGGCCGGCGTGATGCACTTGGTGCAGATGTCGCGCTCGCTGAGCTCCTTTTTGTTCATGCGGCGAGACGCTAGTCTACCGCGCGCCGGCTTCCGGCTCTGAACCGCCCCTGCGCGATGTGACGGCCGCCGGTCGAAGCCCCGCCGCGCCGCCGCCTACTTGACCCGACTCAAACTGAACACGCCCGTATACCCCGCGCTGGTGTAGAAGCCGACGAACTCGTCATCCGCGGCGCGGCCGATCCAGTCGTAGACGCCGCCGTCTTTGGGGCCGAGATCCGCGGTCCCCTTGAACATCACGACATTGCCCGACTGCTTCCCTTCCATCTTGATCGTGTACTTGTACGGCCGGCCGCAGTCGCCTTCGAACACCGCCTCCCAGAGGTCACCGTTCTGCGTGATGTTCGCGGTGAGCTTCGCGCACTGCTCCTTCGGCGGCGTCGACGCGCGCGCGGGGTTGTAGGCGCTCCACGTCCCCGACCATGCGCCGGTGACGTTCGGCGGGCCCTGCGGTCCGCGTCCCCGCCTCCCCTCCTGCGCACCAGCCGGAATCGTCAGCGTGAGCACCACGGCCGAGATCAGACCCCATCGTCGCATCGCGTTGTCCTTTTGATCGTGCGGCCGGGTCACTCCAGCCCGCCGCGGTCTCGATGTTGTACACCAGCAGCGTATCCTCATTGCGCAGGTCAAATCCCAAATCCCAAGCTCCAAATCCCAACCACTCCCAAATCCCAAGGCCCAAACGGAACTCCCAACTTGCCAAGTCCCAACCGACCTTGGAACCTGCGGCTTTTGGAGCTTGGGATTTGGGGCTTAGGAGTCGGGAGTTGGAAATTGGGATTTGGCAGTTGGGAGTGGTTGGGATTTGGAGCTTGGAGCTTGGGATTTGATCCCAGAATGGTGTGACTATGAAGGTGACGAAAGCTGGGACGCGATGGAGCCGTGTTGAGGAACCTCAGACATTCGGTGCGAAGCTTCGCGAGGACGCCGGGCCTGTCGCTGGCGTTGCTGGGGACAATCGCGTTGGGCATCGGCAGCAACGCATCCGTGGTTGGATTCGCCCGCGGGTCGCTGGCGCGAACTCTTCCCCTCCCAGGGATTGACACCATCGTGTCGCTGTTTGCGCGGGACTCGCAGGACGGCTTCGGCCCGGTGTCCTACGAAAGCTATCTGTCCCTCGAGTCGCGGCGCGATGCCTTCGAGCTGCTTGGCGCCGCGCGCGAGACCCAAGCCACGGTCGTGTCCGGCGAGCGCCGCTCGGTGATGGCGGTCGCCGCCGTCACGCCCGAGCTCGCCCAGCTGTTGCACCTCTCGCTCGACAAAGGCGTCGCCATCAGTCACCGGGTCTGGCAGGTGGAGTTCGCCGCCAAACCGGACGTCGCAGGCACACCGATTCGCATAGACGGCGTGGACACCCACGTGGGCCAGGTCGTGCCGGACTGGCTCGAAGGCTTGTACTTCGGCCGGGCCGTCGACATGTGGATGCCGGTGCGCGAGCCGGCGCTCCGCGCGGGCGGTCGGGAGAGCCGTACCTTCTGGTTGCTTGGCCGCCTCCGTGCCGGCGTGTCAGCCGATGAGGCCCAGGCTGCCGTGAACGCGACGCGAAGCGCCGCTGAGGCGATTGCCGTGCTTCCCTATACCGGCATGACAGCGGATGCATCGAGCGGGATGGCGCGCATCAGCGGGCTGCTGCGGCTGGCGGGAGGCGCCGTCTTCTTCATCGCGTGCGCCAACGTCGCGTCATTCATGCTGGCCCGAGCGTCCGCGCGCTCGCTCGAGACATCGGTTCGCGTCGCGCTCGGCGCCAGCCGCGGCCAGCTCGCCAAGGGCCTCCTGTCGGACAGCGTCCTCATCTCCGTAGCCGGTGGTGCCTTTGGAATGCTTCTGGCGCTGTGGACCACGGACATCGTTCCGGCGCTCCTGTTCCACGAGGATGCCGAGCGCCTGGTGTTCGCTCCCGACCTCGTCCAGCACGGCTGCGGTGTCCGCCGTGTGTGTCGGCATCACCATGGCCTGTGGTCTCGTGCCGTTCTTCGAGCTCCGGCACGACAACCCGGCGGCGGTGCTGAAACGCGAAAGCACGGGGCCGTCGAAGACGATGCGCCGCCTCCGCGCCACCCTGGTCGTCGCGCAGATGGCGTGTTGCTGCGTGCTCGTCGTCTCGACCGCCCTCCTTGTCGACGGATTACGCGCCGCGCTGCAGACGAGCCCCGGCCAACGTCTCGGCCAGCCGCTGCTGGCGACGGCTGAAGCCGGTTTCCTGTTCAGTCGGCCCGACCTCGGCCTCAGATACTTCCAGGATCTGGAGCAGGCGGCCCTGACGGTCCCTGGCATCTTTGCAACCGCGTGGGTGGGGATGCTGCCGGGCACTCGTCCGGCCTGGACGCCGCTGCGCGTCGAGCCACCGCAGTTACCTGTCCGCGACGTGATCATGGACATGGTCCCATTCACTCCGGCCTCGCTCGCGGATGTCACGATGCCGCCGGTCGCCGGCCGCATGTTCGGAGGAGGTGACACGGCGCACAGCTGCAGGGTCGTCGTCGTCAACGAAGAGGCTGCCGCCGAGCTCTTCGATGGTGACGCGGTCGGCCGCTCAATCGAGGCCCCGTCAGGTCAGCGCGTGGAGATCGTCGGCGTAGTCGCCAACCGGCAGCCGGAGGCCGGAACGCGGCGACGTCGCCCGACGATTTACTACTACCCGCAGCAGACGGGAGAGTCGCTGGAGGAGTCCGGCCCGCTGCCGATCCGCGTTCCCATGAAGTCGCCCCCTGTCGATGCGATGCTCGACACGAACGTCGTGTCGGGGAGCTATTTCGACGAACTTGGGCTGGACCTGACGGCCGGCAGCATCTTTCCGGACGAGTCCGTCCCTGAACGGTGCCGCGCCGGCGTCATCAACGAGGAAGCGGCGGAGCTCTACTTCGGCGGAAACGCTGTCGGCGGCGCCGTGATCGACGGCGTCGGCCGACGGACGGAGATCGTCGGGGTCGTTCGCTCGGCGCTTCTTCGCACCTCGCAGCGGCGGGATTGAGCCGACGATCTACTTTCCGATGGCGCAGGACTTTCGGCCTCGCATGACGCTGATTCTCGGCGCCCGAGAAACGACTGACGAGGTGCTCGGCTCGGTTGCACGGCGGCTGGACGGTGTGCCGGGCGGCAGGGGTCCGGTCAAGGTGATGTCCCTCGCCACCCACATGGCGAGAACTGCACTCGCGCCCGAGCGAATCGCGACGGTGCTCATCGCGGCGTCCGCGACGACGTCGCTGGCGTTGGGTGTGCTCGGCCTGTACGGCGCGATGTCCGACGCGGCACGGCAGCGCCGGCGGGAGGTGGCGCTGCGCATCGCGCTTGGCGCACGCGGCCGTCACATCGTTCAACAGGTGCTCGCCGACGGGCTGCGCCTCGCAGGGGCCGGGACGTTCGTCGGCATGCTCGGATCGATCCTCGTCGCGCGATGGCTGGCGCGGATCGCCCCCCATGCTGGCGTTCCCGCCCTCTGGGTGTGGATAGCCGCGCCGCTCGTCCTGCTGGCCGCGGTCGCCGTGGCCAGCGTGCTCCCCGCCCGCCGCGCCCTGGCCGTGGACCCGCTCACGATCATGCGCGACAGCGCGTAGCGCGATCCTGGACCGGGCGCGGCAGGGTTCGCTGTCACGGCCGCCTGCGGCGGCACGACGAGACGACGAGACGACGACACGACGTAAATACGCGGCCACGACGGAACGTCGGGGCATCTCCTGAAATGCCCCCTGCCGCGACCAGCAGGCCAAGTATCATCGGCTCGCCCGGTTGCCCGCGACGCCGGCCCCGCGGGGCCGGCGCACCGCGCGTAGCACGGCGCGGTCAACCGGCAGCGTCCGTCGAAGTAACTCACAGAGGTTGTCGTCGTGTCGTCCTGGCGCGACTTGTCCGCCGTAACTTTAGCGAAGGCGGAAGCGCCAGCGCGCCGCAGGCGCCGTCGACACCGAAGACAGCGTGACAACGAACGGCGTCCGACCGTGATCTCGACGGTGAAGCTTCTTCAACAACCTGCTAATCGCGAAACACGCGCACCAGCCGATACGAGGCGTGCGTCGTCAGCCACTCGTGCCGGGTGACGCCCGCAGGAAGCACCGTGTCGTCCTGGAACATCAAATAGAACTCCCCGGGCTCCCGTCCGGTCGCCTTGAACGGATCGCCGACCAGAAACAGCGTGTCGTCCGGCACGGAGATCGCGCGCTGACCCTTGTAGAACTGCAGGACGATACCGACGGCTACCTGCCACGCCGGCCCGCTGAATCGCAGGAGCGGACGGTCGATGCCTTCCCGGCGGCAATAGTGTTCGAGATCGGTCGCGAGGGTCCGGACGATCGTGCTGCGGGCGTCCGCCGCATGCTTGCCGACGAGCCGAGTGCCACCGAGCACTGCCGCCGCAATCGTGTACGCGACGAGCGTCCAGCGCCACGCTCGAGAGCGGCCAGGCGACGCGACCACGAGGTGGAGCGCCTCGGTGGCAATCGCCGCGAGGTTAAGTGCGCCCAGCACGGCAAGCCAGACGACCAGGTAGTCCGAAACCGGCCCGACGATCGCCCGCACCGCGAGCAGGCCGACGCCTGAGGCCATCAGCGCGGTCAGGGCGAAGGCGCCATGAAAGGATGCGCCGCGGCGGAACGCGCGGACGCTTGCGCCGGCAAGCAGCGGGAACTGAACCGCCGCGGCAGCGAGAATCGGCCACGCTGCGTTCGACGGCGCCTCGACGTTGGTCGTGACCTCCCATCCACGGCGTCAGCGGGCCGACCAGCTGATTGGCCATGATGGCGAACGTCGTTCCCCACCCGCGCTCCGGCCGCGGCGTGGTGAAGAAGAACTGGACCAGCTTCCACAGATTTCTGTCGGAGGTGCTGAATTCGTGCACCACCGGCACCGCCCAGAGCGCCGCGATGACGGCTGCGCAGATCAGGATCACTCGACTGATCTCCTTCTTCGCCGGCGCGAACTGCTGTCGCGAGATTCTCCACGCGACCCCGGCCATCATCGTGGCGGACAGCAGACAGCACGACGGGCGCAAAGCCAACGTGTGCCTGGACGGCGAACGAGCCGACGGCACAGAAGAGAGGCAGGAATCCAAGCGTGCCGGTCGCGATTCGAGCAGACAGCGCAGTCGCGAGTGCCATCGGCAGCAGAGGCACGATCGGGTTCCACGCCCAGAAGAGCAGTCGTTGCTCCCGGTAAACGAGTGGCGCCAGCGCCAGCGCGATGAAGATGCTCAGCAAGGGGGCGGGGCGGGCGACCACGGTCAAGAGGCCCGCCAGCGCACCGATATTCAGCATCAGCACCGTCCACTTGATGCTGATCTCCCGATGACCGGACAGCTCGTAGAGCGGCGCCAGCACCTGGTAAAGCAGCGGGCCGGGATGGTTCCAGTGGAATCGCGAGTACGCACCCGTCGAGAGACTGCCGTCCGCCACCCGCAGCGTGGTGATGGACGTGATGGCCGTATCGCCCCAGGGATACGTCTCGGGCGCCCGCGCAATCTGCACGAGCAGCAGCCCGAGCGCGATGACCACCGACGCCGCGACCAGACTGGTCCGTAACCCGCGCCGTCCGAGTGTCAGCCGCATCGTCCTCCATGCTTCAATACCACACAGCCTGAGCGAGCCGCCCGGCAGCGCACACGCCTGGGCATCCTGGCCTTGCCAGCCTCCTGCAGCCGCGTTGACAGGCTGCGGGATGGCGCGCTATACGGTGACATGCACCTTGGACGTCTCGAAGAGCGCATCAACAGGGAGCCCAGGTTCCGCGACGAGTTCCTCAAGGATCCTGTCGCCATTCTTCGGAGGGAAGGGCTCCTGCTGTCGTTTGAGCAGGAGCGCAGCCTCCGTGAGGCGGTCGCCAAGCTCGCGGCCTCCAAGCCTCCGGTCGGAGGTGCAACCATCAAGGAGAAGGTAGGGATCATCATGATCGGCGGCTGAGAGAATGGACTTGCTCCACCCTGGTCCCCACCCTCTCCGGGGGGACGCGCTCATCATCGTTCCCCCGTTTGCCGCCCTGGAGAGACCCGCCCTCGGTCCGCATCTGCTCCAGTCGTGTGCGAAAGAGGCCGGATTCGAGGTCCGGATCCTCTACGCGAACCTGCTGCTGGCGGCGGAAATCGGTGAGCTGAACTATACGGCGCTCTGTTACTCCCCCTTACGGGATTTGATGGGCGAGCGGTTCTTCGCCGCAGCGGCGTACGGATCGCCACCGCTCGGCCGGCCCGGCGCTGCCGAGCGGCACCTGGCTGACGCAGCCCCTCTACCCTCTCATCGAGCTCGGCGAGATTCGGAAGTTGGAGGTCAGGGCCGCGGCGTGGGCGGACGAGCTCGTCGCGTCCATTCTGAAACTCGGCTTCGACATCATCGGCTGCTCCACGACCTTCCAGCAGACGGCCGCCAGTGTCGCCCTGCTGAAGCGCCTGAAGACCCTCCGGTCCAGCATCGTGACGATCCTCGGCGGCGCCAACTGTGAAGGCGACATGGCGGAAGGGATTCTTTCGCTCGACGGCGGGATCGATTTCGTCTTCTCGGGCGAGAGCGAATCGTCGTTTCCCCGGATTCCTGCGGGACGCTCGCTCCGGCCACCTGCCGTCGAGCCGCGTGGTGCATGGCCAGCCGTGCACCGATCTCGATCGGATCCCGACCCCGGACTTCGAGGACTACTACCAGCAGCTCGAGCGCTTCCTCCCGGACCGGCAACTGGTAAGCGACGAGCACCTCTGGCTGCCGTACGAGAGCAGCCGCGGGTGTTGGTGGGGCGAAAAGCACCACTGCACGTTCTGCGGCCTCAACGGTCAGAGCATGGCCTTCCGAGCCAAGTCGCCGGACCGGGTCATCGCCGAACTGACGCAGTTGCTCGCGGCCCATCCGTCGAACCGGGTGACGATGGTCGACAACATCATGCCGCATCACTATTTCCGCGACTTGATCCCGCGGCTTGGCACCGCACTTCCGGGACTGCATCTGTTCTACGAGCAGAAAGCCAATCTCTCCTTGTCGAATGTCGTCGCGTTGAGACAGGCCGGGATTCGCCGTGATCCAACCGGGCATCGAGGCGCTGTCCACGTCCTTGCTGAAGCGCATGGACAAAGGCGTGGCGGCTCGACAGAACATTGCCCTGCTCCGGTATGCCCGCTCTGTCGATCTGTCCCTCAGCTGGAATCTCCTCTACCAGATCCCTGGCGATCGACTCGAGGAGTATCAACAGACGCTCGATCTTCTGCCGCTGCTGCGGCATCTTCATCCGCCGTCCGGTCTCCTGCCGCTGATGATCGATCGGTTCAGCCCCTACTACGACAATCCGGCGAAGCACGGCGTCCGCAATCTGCGCCCGTGGGAGAGCTACGCTGAAATATTGCCGGCGCATGCCGAGGTTGCGAAGGTTGCCTACCATTTCGATGGCGACTACGACAGCGAGTCTCGGGAGAATCCGGCGGTGATGCGAGCGATCGCCGGGCAGGTCGATGCGTGGCGGCACTGCTGGGAGTCCGATGGCCCGCCGCCGTCGCTCGCCGTCGTGCCCATCACCGGCGAGCAGTTCCTGTTGCACGACACGCGCGGCCTTCCCGGCACCCTGGAAATCCAGTTCCTGACCCGCGAGCAGGCGTCGGTGGCTCTCGCCGGCGCGCGCGATCACTCGGAGACGGTCAATTGGGCACTGCAGCGCCGGCTCCTGGTGAGACTCGACTCGAGTCTGGTGCCGCTGGCCACGGCCGAGCCCGGCCTGATCGAGGAGTTCGAGGCCGAGGCTCGTCGAGCGGCGATCGGCCGCCCGGTCCTGGCGTCACTGCGCGAGCCCAACGCCGCGCCTTCCGTTGGCCACCCACTCCGGCTGGATTCGCGTGGAACGCGACTGATGTCGCTGGACGCAACCTGGCTCTTCGTCTCGCTGATTCCCGGCGCCATCGGCTTCGGCTGGTGGTCTAGGGGAAGAAGCAGCAGCGCTGGCCGCAGCTCGTCGCCGGGCTGCTGTTCATGGTCTATCCGTATTTCACGTCCACCGTGCTGTCGATGGTCGGACCGGCGCGGCGATTCTCTTCGCGCTCTGGTACGCCCTGCGTGTTGGGTGGTGAGGGGCCTTCCTCGGATTCGCTCGTTCTTGACCCCGGCGTCGCGGTGGTGAGGAGCGGCCCTTCCTCGATTGCTCCGCGGGACACCGATTCAGGAGTGCTTCCGAGCTCGGCGACGTGACATCTCACCCCGCTCGGTAGACGCATAGCCGCCGCCAAGCGTCCGAGTATCGGCGACGCAACTGTGCGACCTGCAGTCTGAGCGCACGCACGTCGCGGCCAGGCTGCCCCTCGTCGTCTCGAAACACCGGCAGCACCCAGCGTCCGGCCCGATACGCAGCTGGCCCAACCGCGACCGGAAGTTCGTTCTTGCCTGCCCTCAGCACCACGAGAGTGCCCCACGGCACGCCGACCCATTGACAGCGGGGCTCTGGAGAACGCCAAAGGAATCGCTCGCGCGCCGCGGGCAACCGCCAAGAGTGTAGCGGGCGAAACGCGAAGCGTCCGCGTGCGCGCTGAAGGCTGACCACCCGGCCATTCCTCCACCTGCACAACCACACGCCGTCGGCGAGCGACGCGCCTGAGCAACCCAGCGACGATGTGGCGGTGGCAATCTGATGCCCGACGGCGATTCGCAAGCGCAGAAAAAGATGACACGCGAACCGCGCTCTGCCGCATCCAAGGCGGTGTCGAGCAGATGATCCGCTGCCGCTGGGCACGCGATCTTGGCAGCCTTCCGCGTGCCGATGTTGCTGTTACCCAGCGTCGGCATCCATCGATAACGCCGGCGACCCAAGAGCCGTTCGAATGCGCCGGACCTGAAGCCAGGCGCCCGACCTGAACGCCGGAGGCGGATGTCGACGAACATCGGCGGCTCAAACGCCGCGACGGCCTTCCGCCGCGTCAACCGCGGCAATCAGTTGCCGCGTGGCGGTGCCCCAGCCCCAGAACCCCCAAGAGAAGACGGTCACGGGTTTCATGCGTACCCGATCATCGACCCTTCCGGCGCGATCTTCGTTTCTCCGACAGGATTTCTGCGCCACGGCCATCGCACTCGACTCCGACTACGAGTGCTCGGGGGACAGCGAGTGGGGCGACGGCTGTCGGCACACCTCGCGGGCCGACGGTTGCATGTGACCTCCACCGCGACACGGTCCGCGGCGCACGACCACTCGCGTCGGATCCCATTGCGGGCGCTTGCCGAATGCGGACCGCCAAAACCGCCACACCGGTGTCTCTGAGATAATCCGACCAACCGGGAGTCAGGACCGGGCCCCGCCGCGCGGACTTGCGCGGTGGGGTGGAGGAGCGTCAATTGAATGAAATGCCGCTGTCGGTCCGCCCAGCCCTGAAGCGGCTTGCGCGTCGTCTCGCAATCGGCCTCTTTCTGGACGTGTGGCCGGCGTGGGCCGTCGCGAGCCTTCTCCTCGCAGGTCTGGTGGCGGTGGTCTGCCGCCTGTTCTTCCCCGCTGCGGCGTCAGGCCTGCCCTGGCTCTGGCTGACGCCTGTCCTCACCGCAGTTCCGGCGCTGATCGCCTGTGCGAGGCGGGCGTACCGGCCCGCCGAGGTGGTCGCGGTCGCTGACTGGCTGAACGGCGGTCAGGGGATGTTACTGACGCTGTTCGAGAACGACGATCGGGCCTGGGCCGGGTCGCCGCTGGCCGAGCACGCCTCGAAGTTCTCGCTCCCGCGACTGCGTCCCTGGCGCAAGCTCGCCGCGCTGCCTGCGGCGGCGGCGTTCCTGGCCACGGCGCTGTGGCTTCCCCAACGAGTGCCTCGCGGAACGAAGGGGATTCTTGCCGACGATATTGCCGCCAATCTCGTGGCGACGGTAGCGGAGTTGAAGCAACAGGAGCTGATTACCGCTGGCGAGGAGAAGAAATTGGAAGAGGAGATCGAACGCATCCGCCGGAGCGCCGAGGAGCGCGTCGATGCGTCTTCGTGGGAAGCGGCTGATGCGCTGCGCGGCAGAGTCGCGGCGGGCGTGTCCGAGAAGGAGAACGCCCTGAACTGGGCTGAGGAAAGCGTGGCTCGTTACGCCGCCGCTGCCGAGGCAGGTGGGAACGCCGACGCTGTTTCCCAGGCTCACGCCGAGGAGCTGACGAAAGCGCTCGAACGGCTTGGGCAGAGCGGGCTGCTGGCCGGCGCGCCGGCGGACGTGCAGCGGCTGCTGAAGAGCGGCAAGCTGCCGACCGATGCCGCGGCGCTGCGTTCGCTTCTGGGCTCGCTGTCCAAGCACCTCGGCGAAACCAGAGGACGCTTCGGCACGCTGGCCAAGCTTGGCAAGGAGTTCCGGCGGTTCGATCCATCGGAGTTTCCGCTCGACTCCAGCCAGTCATCTCCCGATGGTGATGGCAGGCCTGGAAACGGTGGCATCAATCGCGGCCGCGCCGATGCGGCGCTCACCTGGGGCAAGGAATCGTTACCATTCGACCGGTTCAAAGCCGACGCGCTGCCGCCCGGCGCCGCCCGTAGTCCCGACGATTGGGCGCCGGTCGTGGAGTTACCCGGGACGCCTGGAGAATCACCCGGGCAGAGTGCGCCATCGGCCGCCCGGCAGTACGCGGCCGTCGCCGGACAGAGCGCGTGGCGCCGCACGCTCGCGCCACGTCACCAGAGCGCCGTGAAGAAATACTTCGAGAAATAGCTAAGGACTAAGGACCCTACTCATGACGGGAGACGGTCGAGCCCTCATTGCCCCTGAACGCGTCGCCGACGCTCAGGCGAAGGTCGCGCGGCTGGTCAGCGAGCTGCGGCGGGTGATCCTCGGCAAGGAGCAGACGATAGACGAGGTCGTCGCCGCGCTGCTCGCTCGGGGCCATGTGCTGCTCGAAGGCCTGCCCGGGACTCGGCAAGACCGAGCTCGTCAAAGCGTTGTCACGCCTGCTGTCGCTCGACTTCCGGCGGATCCAGTTCACGCCCGATTTGCTCCCGACCGACATCACCGGCAGCCACATTCTCCAGGAGCGCGACGGCCGCAAGGAGTTCGTGTTCCACCAGGGCCCGGTCTTCACCAACGTGTTGCTGGCCGATGAGATCAACCGTGCCTCGCCCAAGACCCAGGCGGCGCTGCTCGAGGCGATGCAGGAACATCGAGTCACGACGTTCGGCGTGACCCGGCCACTGCCCGATCCATTTTTCGTACTGGCGACGCAGAACCCAATCGAGCTCGAAGGCACCTATCCGCTGCCCGAAGCGCAACTCGACCGCTTCATGTTCAAGGTCGACATCGCCGGCGTCGAGCGCGCGGTGCTGGAGGAGATTCTGGTCACTCGCGTCCACGGCGAACCACCGGCGCTCGAACCGGTGCTCACCGCCAGCGACCTGCACGACCTGTTCGCATTGGTCGACGCCGTGCACCTGCCCCGGGGTGTGGCCAGTTTCATCGCGCGGCTGGTGGCTGCCTCGCATCCGGGATGCGCCGACGCACCGGAGGCGGTACGGAACTTCGTGAAGTATGGCGCCTCGCCCCGTGCCGCCATCTCCATCGGCGCCGCGGCGCGCGGCCTGGCATTGCTGCGTGGTAAACCCAACGTCGGTTTCGACGAGGTCCGCCGCGTCGCGGCGCCCGCGATGGCCCATCGGCTGGTGCTCGACTACGCGGCACGACTCGAGGGCTGGGACAGCCGGCGCATCGTGTCGGCGCTGCTCGAGGCCATCCCCGAGATCGAACGCGGCCTCCCGCAGACGCTGGAAGCGAGGTGAGTGTGGCAACGGGCGGCAATCGAAGCCGGCTCCAGTGGCTCTGCGTCTTCCTGGCCGTTGCCTGCGCAACCGTGTCCGCGCGTGCCGCCGGCGAATATCGGACGGTCGAGATCGAATCGCTCAAGGTCGAGATCGATTCCGAGTGGGGGACGCGAACCGCCCCCGGCTACCTGCCCGTCCGCTTCGATATCACCAACCTCGGCGAGGCCCGCGTCATCGAGATTTTCGGTCAGGGCACCCGGTTCTTCCGAGCTTCGAGCGGCAGGATGCAGCCGGGGGCGATCGAGGTCCGGCAGGCAGTGCGGCTTGGCGCGGGGCGATCGGGTGCGGCTCACGCTTCCGGTGCCCATCTTCGGCAACAACGAGAACATCCGGTTCGAGATTCGCGAGGACGGGCGCACGCTGGAGCGCTTCAACTACACAGGGTTCCAGAGCGGCAGCCTCCCGAGCGACGCCGCGGCGCTGATCGTGGCTGATCCTTCGAGTCCTTTTGGAAAAATGGCGGCAGCGTGGCCGAGAACGATGGGTGTGGGGACGGGGCCGATGTCTCACTTTGCTCCGTCCGGAACTGTGACGTCCGGTCGAACGGGTCGAACTGTCACGTCGGCCGCCGTGCACACTGCCCCGCCGCTGGATTTCCTGCTCGCCCCGTCGCGCCTGCCGACCAACTGGCTCGGGTACACGTCGCTGCGCGCAGTCGTCATCGGACCGGACGAATGGGGGCAACTCAACGACGCGCAGAAGAGCGCGCTCCTCACATGGATCGCGTGCGGCGGCGACCTGATCTTGGTCGACGGCGATCCGGCCATGCTCTTTCCGGAAAACCAGCGTCCTCGAGCGGCCGTGGCGGACCACGCGGCACGGGCCCACTTTTTCGGTCGAATTCACCAGGCGACATCCGCGTCCATCGGCTCGGCGGGCCTCGCCAGCATGCTGTCTGCGGCGCAGAAGCTGCAAGATGCCAATTGGGCGCTGCCGGCCAATGGGGCCCGCGACTGGGGCACCATCGCGGCGCGGGGTTTCCGCCTGCTGATTCCCGGCGTCGACGGCGTGCCCGCCCGGACTTATCTGGCGATCCTGATTGTGTTCACCTTTCTGATCGGGCCCGCCAACTACTGGTTCTTGTGGCGCAAGCGGCAGCAGGTGCTGCTGGTGCTGACCGCCCCGCTCATCTCGGCGCTGTTCATCCTGCTGCTCGCTGGCTACGTCGTGGCCGGCGAAGGTCTTGACGTGCGCGGCCGCGCCGTGACGTTCACGATGCTGGATCAGGTCAGACAGCAGGCCTCCACCCGTGGCAGCATCTCGCTGTACGCCGCCGGCATGACCCCCGCGGGTGGCCTGCGCTTCCCACGCGACACGGCGATCTTCCCGATTGGTCCCGAAGGCACCGGCAGCCGCGGCCAGCAGACGCTCGATCTCACCGAGGCGCAGCGCTTCTCCGCGGGGGTGATTCAGGCGCGGTCTCCAACCAACTTCGAGGAAATCGGATTCCGGCCCGCCCGCGAGCGACTGACCTTCAGCCGCGAGGCCGACGGGATGAGCGTCGTGAATGGACTCGGTGCGACAGTCGCCGCCTTGGTCTACCGCGACGGCGACAAGTCATACAGCCTGGCCGGCCCGCTGCCGCATGGCGCGAAGGCCACCATGAAGTCCGTCGGACTTGCCGCCGGGAACATGGTCCCCGCCGACCTGCTGTTGACCTCGCGATTCGTGCACCTGGTCGAGAACCAACCGAGCGGCTCGTACCTCGCGGTCCTCGAGCGGTCCCCGTTCTGGGATCCCGGGGTGGCCAGCATTGTCGAGCGAGGCAGCTTTCACCTCGTGATCGGCTGGCCCGAGGGCCAGCCGTGAGCACCCACCTCCGCCAAGGCTCCGGCGGACAAGCCGCGATGCTGCAACTCGACGGGCTGGTCCGGCACTTCGACGGAGTGCACGCCGTGGACGATGTGTCGTTCAGCGTCGAGCGCGGGACGGTTCTCGGTTTTATCGGACCCAACGGCGCCGGCAAGACCACGACGATGCGCATCCTGGCGACGCTGGATACGCCCCAGCGCGGCGATGCGCGCATCGGCGGCTACTCCGTCCTGGACGATCCGGAAGCGGTGCGCAGAATCACCGGCTTCATGCCGGATTACGCGGGCGTGTATGTGAACACGACCGTCACCGAGTATCTCGACTTTTTTGCGCGTGCCCACGACGTGCGGGGCGCGGCCCGGCGGCGGGCGGTCGAGAACATCATCGAGTTCATGGGGATCGGCGATCTCAGGGACCGCCACGTCGAGGGCCTCTCGAAGGGGCTCAAGCAGCGCGTCGCCCTCGGCCGCGCCATCATTCACGATCCGCAGGTGCTCATCCTCGACGAGCCGGCCGCCAATCTCGACCCGCGCGCGCGGATCGAGTTCCGGACGCTGATTCGGGAACTGGCCGCCGACGGCAAGACCATCCTCCTCAGTTCCCACATCCTGACCGAGCTCGCCGAGATGTGCGACACCGTCACCGTGATCGAGAAGGGCCGGATCCTGGCGACCGGCACGGTGCAGGACATTCTCGAGCGCGTGCGCCCCAGGCGGATTCTGTCCGTACGGGTCGCAGGCCCCGCCGCCGGCGTCGAGCGCTTCCTGCTCGAGCAGCCTGGCGTGTCGAACGTTCACGAGGCCGGCGGCCGCGTGCAGTTCGAGTTTGGCGGCGGCGACGACGATCAGGTGTCGCTGGTCGGCCGCCTCGTCTCTGGGGGCTTTCCGGTACTGGAATTCAGCGCCGAGAGCGCCGATCTCGAGGATCTGTTCATCGAGATCACGGAAGGGCGGGTGCAATGAGCCGATCCAGGGCCCTCCTCGACCGGCTCGAGAACGCGAGCGACTGGCTCAGTCCCATTGTCGTCAAGGAAGTGCGCCAGGCGGTGCGGGGCCGCGAGTTTCATTATTCATTCGCCATCACGCTGCTGGTTGGTCTGGCGGTGGCGTTCTTCGGCGCCGCGGACGCGCTCAGCGGGAATGGCACATCCGGCAGGTGGACGTTCGCCGCGCTGATGGGTTGCTTGACGCTACTTGGCCTCGCGGTCGTGCCGCTCGGGGCCTTCAGCGCGCTGCGCAACGAGCGGCTGGAGCAGACGCTGGAGCTCATCACGCTGAGCGCGCTCTCGCCCCGCCGGATCGTGATCGGCAAGCTCCTGGCGCAAGGGGTGAAGCTGGCGACGCTGTTCGCCGGGCTGGCGCCGTTCATCGCGATGAGCTTTCTGTTGGGCGGCATCGATTTCGGGACGATTCTGGTCTCGCTGCCGATCCTTTTCATGTGGTCGATGTGGGCCTGCGCGGCCTGCCTGTTTCTCTCCTCTCTTCTCAAAACCCGCGCGATGTCCGGCGTGGTCTTCGGCGGCGTGGGCGTCGTGCTGTTTCTGTTCCTGGTTGTCTTCGGATTGCCGAGACTGATGTTCTTCCTGATGAGTCGCGGGGCGTTCCCCGGAGGAATGAGTGTCGGTTTCGGCGTCGGGGTGGTGGCGGGATCGCAATCCTGGTGGGAGCTGGCCATCGCGACGACGATCTGTCTGGCGACGATGGGCAATCTGGTCTTGCTCGCCGAGAACCGGCTGTCGCTGCCGACCGAAGACAGGGTCACCGTGCTACGCGCCGGCTTCTTCGGGCAATTCCTGCTGATTGTGGCGTGGACACTCTCGTTCATCAACGAACCGCCGATCGTCCGGTCGAATGCCGCCCAGGCGCTCGGGGTCCTTGGCGGTTTGCACCTGGCGGTCGTGGCGATGTTCACCGTGACCGAAGACCTGGTTGTCCCGCGGCGCGTGCTTCTGCGCATGAACGCCGTGTCGCCTTGGCGGCGGCTGCTCGCAATCCTTGGCCCCGGCGGCGGACGCGGCGCCCTCTATGTGCTGGTGCAGATGGCGCTCTACCTTGCCGCGGCGTGGACGCTTCGGCCGACGTGGGAGAGCCTTCGCTGGTTCCTGGCCGTGTGCGGGTACATCTGCTTCTTCACGGGCCTGCCGGCCGCCGTCTTCCGGATCATCAAGCCCGCCAGCGCCGCGTCGTTCCAGCTGCGCGCCGCGGTGCTGGCGATGCTGGCGATGGCCCTGATCCTGCCCGACATCGTCTACTACCTATTTTGGCAGCCCCTCGTCTTCGAGCTCCGGTATGCCGGCCGCCATCTGCTCAATCCCATCCGGACGCTGGCGAACTGGAAACTCGTGGAAGCGAATCACGGGTTCGCAATACCGGTCTTGCTAGGGCTAATCGGACTGGCCGCCTACCTGACGCTGATCGGCCTGGGCAGGCGCATGACCGCGCAGCCGGCCCCAATCGATTCGCAGAGTCCGACAGCCGCAGTAGTAGAACCGAGTCCCGTGACAGAACGGTCATCAAATCCCAAGCTCCAAGCTCCAAATCCCAACCACTCCCAACGTTTAACCCCCAAGCCACCTGGCAATCGGGACGCGCGTTGGAATTCGCCGTCAGGCTGATTGGGAGTTGGATGTTGGGCGTGGTTGGGATTTGGGATTTGGAGCTTGGGATTTGACTCGGCGTCTTTTTGTCACATTAGGACTCTAGTTGCCGACAGCATCTATTGATTGGACGGCGGTACGAGCCGCCTCCGCCTTCCGGCTCAGGCTACCGCGGACGCCTCTCGGCGGTCGCGTCGGGGAGCGGCTTGGCGCGGAGACTGGCAGCTCGCTCGAATTTCAGGACTACCGCCCTTACGCCCCGGGTGACGACCTCCGCCACGTGGATTGGGCCGCCTACGCACGTTCCGAGCTGCTCGCCGTCCGTCTCTACCGCGAGGAGGTCGCGCCCCGTATCGATCTCGTGCTTGACATCAGCCGCTCGATGGTCGTCACCGAGCAGAAGCTCCGCGCCTACGGCGAGCTCGCAGGAGTGCTGGCCTGCGCCTGCGCCTCCACTGCCGCGGATTCGCGGATCATCACGACGTCGGCCGTCCCCCCGCAGCCCTTGCACGTCCCCGAGGACATCGAACGCTTCCTCGCCTGCGACGCCAGCCTCTCTGCACTCGAAGAGGCCCACCTGCCGTTCCGGCGCCGGTCGCTGCGCGTCGTCGTGAGCGATTTCCTGTTTCCGCACGACGCCGAGGCGCTCATCTTCCGTCTCGCGCGCGAGAGCGCGCTGCTGGCACTCGTGCAGCTCACATTGCGCGAAGAAGCCGAGCCGGTCGTGGAAGGCGGCCGCCGGCTGGTTGACGTCGAAGGACGGGGCGAGCTCGACCTGGTGATGGATGAAGCGACGATTCGCGATTATCGCGCGCGGTTCGCCCGCCTGCGGCTGGGGCTCTCGGGGGCGGCCCGGCGCGTCGGCGCCGGCTTTGCTCACGTCGTCGCGGGCACGCCGGTTCGAGAGGTGGCGCGTGGACTGGCTGCGGCCGGAGTGCTGGAGGCCGCATGATCTTCGCGGCGCCGCTGGGTCTGCTGGCGCTCCTTGCCATCCCTGCTATCGTCGCCATCCACCTGTTTCGCCGGCGGTTTCCCGTTCGACCCGTCGCCGGGCTGTTCCTCTGGCAGATCGGCCGGCAGACTCCGGAGGAAGGCGGCAAGATCGACAGGCTGCCGATCACGGCGAGCCTGATTCTGGAATGCATTGCGGCGCTCGCCCTCGCGCTGATCCTCGCGGGCGCCCGCATCTCATCGGCAGATGTCAGCCCGCACCTCGTCGTGCTGCTCGATGATTCGGCATCGATGGCGGCGAACAACGGACGCGGCGAAAGCACGCGTGACCGCGCGGTGCGACGAGTGATCGAGGAGCTCGATCGACTGGGCAACCGGGCGCGGGTGACCTTCGTCCAGAGCGGCGAACGTCCCTCAGTGCTGCTGGGTCCGGCCGCCCGCGCGCTCGAAGCGCGGCCCGCACTGGACAACTGGAAACCGGAAGCGCCGCATCATTCGCTCGCACTCGGACTGCGGCTGGCGCGTGAGCTCGCCGGGCCGACCGGCAGGCTGATGGTGATGAGCGATGCAGCACCGGGCTCGCGCGAGGAAGACGGAGTCCTCTGGGTGTCGCTCGGAGAACCGCTTGCCAACGTCGGCATCACCGCCGCCGAGCGAACGCTGACTCCAGCGGACGGACGGGGCGCAGTGTCGCTGACGCTCGGGAACTATTCCGATTCGCCTGGCCGCCGGCGCGTCACGGTGTCAGCGGGCGACAAGGACGTGCTGGCCAGAGAGCTGGAGGTGCCGCCGGGAGTCTCCTCCCTCACGCTGCCGCTGCCCGCCGGTCTCCCGGCGGTGCGGGTCCGGCTGTCCGACGATGCGATGGCTCGCGACAACGAGGTAATGCTGGCCGAGCCGCGGCCGCGAATCGTCGGTGTCGACAACCGGTTGCCAGACGGCCGGGGCCGCCAAGCGCTGATCAAAGCGCTCGGAGCGCTTTCGGGCGTGACGCAGTCCGAATCCGGCCATCTGGTGTTCGCCGAGGCGGGACAGTTGGATCGCGCACCGTCGCCGGGCGTGTGGCGGGTCGGGTTCGGCCGGGCGCCGGCGGCATGGCTGGCGAAGGGCGAGCCCCACGATTTCATCGGACCGTTCGTCCTGGAGAAGCGCCATCCTCTGCTCCTGGGGATCTCGCTCGGCGGCGTGGTGTGGTCGGGAGCGGTGCCGCTGGCGGCTGAGGCCGTGCGGCCGCTCGTTGCCGCGGGAGACCAGGCACTGGTCGGCACGCCTGTCGCGCTGGCCCAGACCGAGCCTGCGATTCTCTTCAATCTGGACCTCGATCGAACCAACCTGATTCGATCGCCGGACTGGCCGATCCTGATCTCCAACATCATCGAGATGCGCAGGCAGGGCCTGCCGGGGCCGGAACGCTGGAACTATCGGGTCGGCGAATGGGTGCGGGTGCGTCTCGCGCGCGACCCCAAGGGTCCGCTGCGGCTTCGCTGCGGCGCCGTCGAGCGCGCTCTGCCGGCTGGTCGCGAGCTGGAGCTCATCGCGCCGTCGCCGGGTGGACTGCTGCAGATTCTGGAAGGCCCCGAACGCATCGGCGGCGGCGAGACCGTGCTGTTCGAGCTCGGGGTGAACTTCCTCGACGAATCCGAGACCAACCTGCGGGATCGGAAGACCGCCGCGGTCGGCCGGTTCAGAGACGAGGCCGCGGTGCGGGTCGAGAGCGGCCCGGAGTCCGAGCCGCTGTTCTGGCTGCTGCTGACGATCGGTGCGGCCGCGATGGTCGGCAACTGGTGCCTGCGCGCGCCGGCTCTGAACCGCGGTGGGGCCTGACTTGTCCGCCGTAGCTTTAGCGAAGGCGGAAAAGCCTGTGAAGAAATCCACTGCGAACAAATCAGTGTGGCTTCCGGCTTTAGCCGGAAGGCTGCCGCCGGCGCTGAACTTCCGCCTAAAGTCGGAAGCCACGAGGACCGCGCGAGCATGAACCGCCTGTCCTTCCTCTATCCCGAGCTCCTGCTGCTGATCGTCCCGCTGCTGTTCCTGTACTTCTGGCGTGGCCGGGCCTCCTCGATCGGCGGGTACGTGCGCGTGCTGATGCTGGTCGTGGTCGGGCTGATCGCGGCGGTGCCGCTCGCGCCGCTCGGCGGCAAAGGCGTCGACGTCGTGATCGTGGCCGATCTCTCCCGCTCGATGCCGGCCGACAGCCACGCCCGGACGCTCGAGATCATCAGGCTGCTCGAACAGCGGCGGTCAGCCGGCGACCGGGTCGGGATCGTGACCTACGGACGCGAGGCGCGTATCGAACGGTTGCCCGAGGAGCTCGGTGAGGCGAGCGCGTTCGTGCAGGAAGTGGATCGCGACGGCAGCGACCTGGGCGGTGCGATCGGTCTGGCTGCCAGTCTTATTCCGCGTGAGCGGCGGGGTCGTCTGATTGTGCTTTCGGACGGAGAGGCGAACGGAACGCCGGTGGCCGCGGCGGCGCATGAGGCGGCGGCGCGCGGACTGCCGATCGATTTCCGGATGTTCAGCCGGGGCGAGGCGGCGGACATTGCCGTCGACTCGCTCGACTTGCCCGGCGTGGTCGATGAGCGCGAGCCGTTTCAGTTCACCGCGTCGGTGCGCACCGACCGGACGATCGAGACCGAAGCCACCTTGCTGCGTGACGGCGTCGAGATTGCGCGGACGACGCGCACCTTCCAGCCGGGCGCCACCCAGCTGACGTTCCGCGATCTCATCGAGCGGCCGGGGGTCGCTCGCTACCGGCTGGAGCTCGCCGCGAAAGGCGATCGCGTGCCCGAGAACAATCGCGGCGAGGGCGCGGTGCGGGTCGAAGCGCCAGCCACGATCCTGCTGGTCAATGCCAGCGGGCGGCCGGACAACTTCGGCCGTGCCCTGTCCGCGGGCAAGCTTCGGGTCACGACGATCACGCCGAAGGAAATGCCCCACGATCCGGCCGGCCTGCTGGCGTTCCGCGCGGTCGTCCTGGAGAACGTGCCGGCCGGCCAGGCCGGGCCGCAGGCGCTCGGAGCCCTGGCGCGTTTCGTCACCGACCTCGGTGGCGGATTGCTGGTGACCGGCGGCCCGGCGTCATTCGGCGTGGGCGGCTATTTCAAGTCGGTGCTCGATCCGCACCTGCCGGTGTCGATGGAAGTCAAGAACGAGCATCGCAAGCTGTCGCTCGCGATGGCCGTGGTGCTCGATCGTTCCGGCAGCATGGCCGCGCCGGCCGGCGACGGGCGGACCAAGATGGACCTGGCCAATCTGGGCACCTGCGCGGCCATCGAGACGCTCGGGCCGCTCGACGAGGTCGCCGTGATTGCCGTCGACAGCGCGCCGCATGTGATCGCCCCGCTCACTTCGGCGAGCGAGAAGGATCGGATCTGCGATGACGTCCGACGCATCCAGTCCGGCGGCGGCGGCATCTTCACCTACACGGCGCTGGTCACCGCGGCAACGATGGTTCAGGAATCCAACAAGGGCACCCGGCACATCGTGCTGTTCGCGGACGCGGCTGACGCCGAAGAGCCGGGCGACTACCAGCGGCTGCTCGAAACCCTCGAGCCGCTCGGGATCACCGTGAGCGTGATCGGCCTCGGCAACGAAGCGGATCCGGACGCCGCGTTCCTGAAAGACGTGGCCGCCCGGGGAAAGGGACGTATGCACTTCACGGCGAACGTGGACGAATTGCCGCGGCTGTTCGCCGAGGAAGCCATCACGGTCGCGCGCTCGAGTTTCGTCACCGAACCTGCCGCCGCACGCACGCTGCCGGACATGGTGCTGCTCGGCGACCTGCCGGCATCGCCGTTCCCCAGCCTGGACGGCTACAACCTGACCTATCTCCGGCCCGGCGCCACGCTCGGTGTCGTGACGACTGATCGAGTACAAGGCACCCGTTCTCGCCTTCTGGCATCGCGGGCTGGGCCGCGTGGCGTCGTTGACGGCTGAAGTCGACGGACAGGTACTCACAGCGCTTGAACGGGTGGAGAGACTTCCAGGGATTCAGCGTCGGACTGGGCCGCTGGCTCCTGGGCGGCGAGCCGCCGTCCGGCGTGCAGGCCAGCATCGAACGCCGCGGCGGTCAAGGCATCGTCCGCGTCGAGCTCGATCCCGGGCGCACCCCCGGTGGCGCGGACGACGTGCGCGCGGCGACCGCGACCATCGTGCCGCCCGACGATCGGGGCGGAGGCCGATCGGAACGTCTGACGCTGGCCTGGGTCAGCCCAGACACTCTCGAAGCGCGTTTCCCGATCCAGAAGGCCGGCTTGTACCTCGGCGCCGTCCAGTTGGGGACCGGCGCCGTGCTGCCGGTCGCGCCGCTGAGCCTTCCCTACTCGCCCGAATTCGAGCCGCGGCCGGATCCCGACGAGGGCGTGAACACGCTGCGCGAGACCGCGCGGCTGACCGGGGGCGTCGAGCGCACGACGTGGGACGACGTCTTCACGTCGATCCATTTACGGAACCGTCAGCTGCGCGACCTCGTGATGCCGCTCACGCTGATGCTGCTGCTCCTGCACGTGGCCGAGATCGGCGGACGGCGATTGTTGCTCTTTGCCGCCGCCCGCGGATGGCTGCGCACCGTAAGAGTCCCACGGCTCCGCCCGGCATCCTCGCGGCCGGCGGATGCGGCCCCTGATCGGGCGGCTGCGCCGTCCGGAGAGGCGCCGCGGGTTGCGCCACCGGTCGCCCCACCCAAGCCCGCCTCGTCTGCCCTGGCGCGCGCCAAAGCCAGGGCGCGCGATCGGATGGGACACTGAGCGCATAACATTCCATATCAACCATGAGAAACAACCCAGATTCAGAGGCGGACGCGTTGGCGTTGTTGGATCGCTTTGCCGACGCGTGGAACCGGCACGATCTCGACGCGCTGATGTCGATGATGACCGGCGACTGTGTGTTCGAAGCATCGGCCGGCCCCCAGGTCAACGGACAACGGAGCGAGGGGCAGCAGGCGGTTCGCGCCGCGTTCGCCGCGGTGTTCGAGGCGTTTCACGACGCGCACTGGGCGAGCGCCAGGCACTTCATCGCGGGCAGTCGTGGTGTGTCGGAATGGACGTTCACCGGCACGAACACCGACGGCAAGCGCGTGGAGGTGAACGGCTGCGATCTCCTCACCTTCCGGGACGGCAAGATCGCCATCAAGAACGCGTACCGCAAGAATCGGCCGCCGTTCTGATTCGTCCGAACGCCCGTAAAGTCAGCTACACTGCCGATTGGCGTGACCTCCAAGGGCAGTGTCCCGGCCGCGTGATTCGCAGCATAATTCCCGGGCGGGGCATCCCGTCTGGCGGCGTTGCTCATCGCTCATTTATGCCCAATAAGCTCGCTCTTCGCGCCTTGCCAGCCGGGCGCCGCGCCCCGGGACTTATGCCACGACTCACGCGGCCGGGACACTCGCGTGTATCAGATCGAGAGCTCTAGCCAGATCCTCCAGTCTGGTCGGAGGCTGTGGGGTGGGCCGGCGCGCCGCCGAGTGAGCGCAAACGTGCTCTTCCTCGGCCTGACGAGCCTGTTCACCGACATCTCGTCCGAGATGGTCACGACGGTCCTCCCGCTCTATGTGCTCGTGAACCTGAACCTCACGCCGATGGCCTTCGGCGTGGTGGACGGGCTGTATCTCGGCGCCGCAGCGATCGTCCGTTTGGCCGGCGGTTTCCTGGCGGACCGGACCCGCCGCTACAAGAGCGTCGCCGTCGCCGGATATACGCTCTCGATGGTGTCCCGCGTCGGACTGCTGGCGCTCGGAAGTGCCTGGGGGTGGCTGCTGGGGGTCGTGCTCATCGACCGGCTCGGCAAGGGCATTCGCAGCGATTCCCGCGACGCCATGATCTCGTTCAGCACGCCCCGCAGCGGGCTGGCCACGGCCTTCGGCGTTCATCGGGCGCTGGACACCGCCGGTGCGATGATCGGACCACTGATCGCGTTCGGGATCCTGATGCTGGCACCGGGTGCCTACGACGCGGTGTTCGTGGTCAGCCTGTGCGCAGCGCTGATCGGTCTTGCCATCCTGGTATTGTTCGTCGAGAACCGGCCGTCGCCGGACGCTGCCCCACCCGAACGTACCGCCATCACGATCGCGGCGGTGGCCCGGTTGGTGCGGCTGTCCGAGGTCCGGGCGCTCGTCATCGCCGGCGGGGCTCTCAGTCTCGCGACGATGAGCGACGCGTTTCTCTACCTGACCTTGCAGCGCCGCCTCGAGCTGCAGGTGGGATTCTTTCCGCTGATGTATGTCGCCACGGCGGCGATCTACATGGTGCTCGCCCTGCCGATGGGGTTGCTCGCGGATCGGATCGGCCGCACGCGGGTTTTCATCGGCGGCTATCTCATGCTGCTGCTGGCGTGTGCGGCATTGCTGCTCCCGTCGGCGGGCACCGCCGAAGTGGCGGGATACCTGGTGCTGCTGGGCGGGTATTACGCCGCCACAGATGGCGTGCTGATGGCGCTCGCCAGTGCCCGGCTGCCCGACGATCTGCGCACCAGCGGGATGGCGCTGTTGATGACGGTCAGCAATCTGGCCAGGCTGGCTGGTTCGATCCTGTTTGGCTGGCTCTGGACGTGGCGGGGTGTCGAGGTTGCCGTCGGTGTGTTCGGGATCGGCCTGCTGGCGGCGATAATTCTCACGTGGTTCCTACTGGGTTGGAGCGCAGAAGGATCTGCCGATGACCGTCTCGCCACCTCCTGACCCGCACGAGCCTGAGCGGCCAGCCCTCTCTGCCGGCACCGCGGGCGGCGGCCCGTCAGAGAGGCGGGCCCCTCGACTTCGCTCAGGGCGGGCCCGCGGGTGGCTCTTGGCCGTCTTCTCCATAGTGTGCGTGGCCATCGCCGCCGGGTACGTCGCCTGGGCCATGCTGCGTGACGGCCGGGCGGCCAAGGCACGCGACAGCGAGCGCGTGGCTCCGGGCCCGGTCACCGCATTCGTGCCGCCTGCGGGTCCGACCTTGCTCTTCAGCAACCTTGCGACAGCCGGCAACTCCCGGAATCGGGCGGCGGTCGTCCCGCTCGAGTCTCCGGAAGGACCGCGCGGGATGACCAGGCTGGTGTGCCGGCGGATTTACTTCGCCGCCGGCGCCGGCCTGTGCCTGGGCGAGGGCGGCGGCACCGCGGCGTTCGAAGATGACGTGATCGACACCCACGCCTATGTCTTCGGGGACGACTTCCAGATCAAACACGACGTATCGCTCGGCGGCTTCCCGAGTCGCAGTCGGATCTCGCCGGACGGGCGATACGGCGCAACCACGGTATTCGTTTCCGGTCATTCCTATGCCGATGCCGGCTTCTCGACCGCAACCACTCTCATCAATCTCGAAACCGGCGCCAAAGCCGGTAACCTCGAGCAGTTCGCGGTGTGGCGCGACGGGAAGCGTTTTCATGCGATCGACTTCAACTTCTGGGGTGTGACGTTCGCGCCAGGCGGCGACCGCTTCTACGCCACGCTGGCCACCGCCGGCCGCACGTACCTGGTCGAAGGCTCCATCGGCGAGCGGCGGCTGCGGACGCTGCGGGAGAACGTGGAGTGCCCCTCGCTCTCGCCCGACGGCAAGCGCCTGGCGTTCAAGAAGCGAGTCGGCGGCCTGCTTCGCCCCGTCTGGCGCTTTCATGTGCTGGACCTGGCGACGATGAGCGAAACCCCTCTTGCCGAGCTGCGCAGCATCGACGATCAGATCGAATGGCTCGACGACGGCCAGGTCCTCTACGGCGACGGCTCGACGATCTGGGTGGCGGCGGCCGATGGGACCGGAGAGCCACGCAAGTTCCTCAGCCAGGCTACGTCGCCCGCGGTGTTGCGGAGGACGCTGCCGGGTGCCGCGGCCGATGGGACGGGCCCTGTCTCCGGGAACGGCCTGACGCTGCAGTCCGCGGACCTCGCGGTCGCGATCACCGCTTCAGCGAGCGAGGTCCCGGTTGGGGGCGTGGTGAGCTACGCCGTGACGGTCACCAATGGCGGTCCCGCTGACGCGAGCAGGCTCAAGGTCGATCTGCTGCTGCCGCCCGATGCCGGCTTTGTCGGCACGCCCTCGGCGACGAATCCGGGACGGGGATACGGCTGCGCACTGGACGAGGATCAGCGGCGCATCGCCTGTGACACGGTGCTATTGCCCAACGGCGGCACGTGGACGATCTCGGTGAACGTCCGGCCCGGAGCCGCCGGCACGCTGAGCGCCAGGGTCGTCGTCAGCGGCGCCGAGTCCGACCCGAACCCAGCCAACGACAGCACGGTGGTGAGCACCACAGTGCACGCCGCGCGTTGATCCCCCACAGGGCCTGCGACATCCGCTTGTCACGGCGCCTGCGGCGCGCTGCCGCCTTCGGCGGCACACGACGAAACGACGACACGACAACAACGACGTTTTACGATTCAGGCCCGGCCACGATTTTGGGCGCTGGGGCCAGTCCTCGTGCCCGGCTGCATATCAATGGCTCTCCCCGTTGGCGGGCACAGCCCTTCGACGAGACTCACGAGGGTTTCGTCGTTGTCGTCGTGTCGTCGTCTCGTCCTGGCGCGGAGCGCCAGCGCGCCGCAGGCGCCGTGGACAAGCGGCTGCCGGCGGAAGAGCCTCACCCCTCACTGAACGATGATCTTGATGCGATCGCCGGGGCGTGGCGGCTGCGACGGCTCGTAGTTGTTCATGATCGCGAGGGTCGACGGCTTCACCGCATTGTTCCCGGCCTCCGCGAGGCCCTGCCACGTGTCTGAGGGCCGGACCGTATATAAATCCACGCGGTTCGGATGGATGTTCGCCGCCTCTTGCCGGCTCAGTTCACGGAACGAACGAATGCTTTCGCCGAACTGGCGCTGCGCCGACTCGTACAGGTTCGGCGGTGCGAGCCCCGCGAACAGGTAGACGTTGCGCTCGTGCACGATGTGCGCGGCGAGCGTGACCACGTTGCCGAGCCCTTCGAGCTGACCCTGATAGGTGCCGACGTACGCGTCGAGTCCATTGACCTGCGCGCGATCGCCGTTCAGCTCCCGGAAGCCGGCCTTGGCCATGGTGGCGCGCGCCACCTGTTCGATCGGGCCGGACGCATTGGGCACCAGCTGCAGAATCATGAACTCGTTGCGGTCCGGCGCCTTGGCCATTACCTGTTCGCGCGAGTTCTGGACCTCCCAGCCTTGCGGGAACCCGATCGACAGCCGCAGAACCGGGTGCAGGAATGTATTGCCGCGGACGATGCCCTGGCTGGGGCTGTCGCCAAACACCAGGCCATCGACGCGGCGCAGGAAGGCCCCGTCGTCGCCACCACTTGTGCCCGTGCCAGCAGGTACCCCGGTCTGCGCGATGTACTCCTGTACCTTCTGCACGCGATCGGCGGGCGCGGGATGGGTCGAGAGCCAGTTGGGTACGCCGCGGCGGCTGCCGCCCGCCTCGTCCAGCCGCGCGAGCGTCCGGAGCATGCTCCCCACGCCGGCCGGATTCCAGCCGGTTTTCGCGGTGTAATCGACCCCCAACCGATCGGCCTGCAGCTCGTCTTCCCGCCCGTATTTGAGGAAGAGGACGCCGAGGGCCGTCTCGGTGAGGCCCTGGAGGGGCTGCGCTTCAGGAACGAAGATGCCGAGGAGCTGCACGCCAAGCCCCGCGCTCGTGGCCTTCGTGTACTGCTGGGCCGAGTGACGGGCGGTCACGTGCCCGATCTCGTGGCCCAGGACGCCCGCGAGATCCGCTTCGGTGCTGAGAAAAGGAAGAATGCCGCGCGTCACGTAGATGTATCCGCCGGGCAGCGCGAAGGCGTTCACGGCGGGCTCGTCGACGACCGTGAAATGCCAGGGCAGATTGGGCCGCTGCGACGCGCTCGCCAGCCGCATCCCGATCGATTCCACATACCGTTGAAGCTCGGCATCTTCGTACAGGCCCATCTGGCGGCGGACCTCGCCGTCCATGCTCTTCCCGAGCTCGATCTCCTGCGCCTCGCTCATCAGCGAGAACTCCTTCTTTCCAGTGGCAGGATTGGTCGCACACGCGGCAAGGGTGAGCGCGAGAACGGCGGTGGCGGCAGGCGTCAGTGCGCGCGGCATGGTCTCTCTCCGATCGTCGAGCCTTACTTGACCTGATACGTCTTTGAGTAGCCGTTGCGGCTGTTGGTCAGGGTGTAGGTGCCGGCCGGGTCGATCCGCGCCCGGATCCAGGCGCCGGCGCATCCATCGGTGTCGCCCAGGTTCGCAGTCAGACGCTCCTGGGCGTTGTGCGACGCGTCGTTGTTGACCGCCCGGTGGAGCGACCATAGATCGGCGAGCCCGGGAGAACGCAGCACCGTCTCGACGGCGACGGCCCCCGCGCCCTTGGTCGGGCCGTTGTTCATCACCGCCACCGCCGGCGCCATCGCCCACATCTGCTGCGGCAGCACATCGTCTCGGACCCCGTGATGCGTGACCTGAAAGAGATCGATCTTACCCAACAGGTTGACCGGACAGGCGAGCCGATGCTGGAAATTCCATGACAGGTCGCCCAGGTTCACGAACTCGAAGTTGCCGGCACGCAGCAGGTAACCCAGGCTCTTCCCGTTCTCGCCGCGGTCCTCCGGCTGCGCCTTGAACGACGAGCACAAGGCATTGGCGCCGGTGTCGGTGAGCGGAGCGGTCAGGAACTGACTGTGGGCAGCAACAATGAACAATTCGACTCCGGTGAGCGGGAGCCGTTCGCCAGGCTTGACCGTCCGCGCACGGCTACCCGCAAGAGCGCGATAGGCGTCCTCCCAAGGCGATCGCCCGTTCGGATCTTTGTCTACGCTCTCGCCGTGGTCGATGAAGGCGCCGATCTCGACCTTCTTCGCGAGTGCCGGGAGCCCACCAACGTGATCGGAATGAAAGTGGGAGGCGAGGAAGTAGTCGAGCCGCGTCAAGCCCGCCTCCTTGGTGATGACATGCGCGATCCGAGAGGCATCGCGGTCGCCGAACCCCGCAAATCCGGCGTCCATCAACACCGACTGTCCCTGCGGCGTCACAATCAGCGTCGAGGCGCCTCCTTCGACGTCGATCCAATAGATGTCCAGCGTGCCCGCTACCGGTGCGGCCAATACCCCCGCGGCCACCGCAGCCGTGAACAGAACACTGAGTATGAGCCTGAGAACTCTCCTGCACTGCATATCAGCTCTCCAGTCGACCGTGCCCAAGGGCCCGTCCGGTCCGGGCGGACCCTTAGTCCCAATAGTGTCCGGCCGAATCGCCGCCCGCCGCCCCCGGGGTTCCCGGTACTTGCTCGTCCGGATCTCGAGGCAACGGATAGTCCAGCGCGCGCAGTCCAGCACGGAATTTCGACACCTTCTGCACCTGAAGGCCGAACTTCTCGGCGAGCGGTCTGAACATCGCCGGAAGGCTTATCCGGTACTTGATTTCGATGATCGCGGAACCCTGTAGGAACGGCAGGCCGATGCCGGGCAGGAACGCGCGATCCGGCATCGGCAGGGCCGTAAGGTTTGAGTCGATGGTGAGTCTTACCGGTCCGCTGGACGACGTCCCCTCACGGGCGATCCGATCGTAGGAGAGTTGCAGGAGCGGCCGGAGCCGTCTGAGCACGATCCGACGATGAAACCAGAAGCCCTCCCAGTCCGGGTCAGGGCAGTCGTTCTCGAGCCGCGTCAGGTCCGACCCCGAGACCGACGTGCGCCGCTTTGCCAGCAAACGGTCAGTGCGGAATTTTCGCTCGAGAAACACCTGGTCCGACTGGCCGTACTTCCTGATCGCGGTACTTGCTCCGCCCGTACGACCCCTGCCGCTGGTAGACGTCGAACTCCGGCGTCTCGAAGTAGAGCGTCGACGTCGAGTATTCGTCGGTATGGATGCCGGCGCCGTGGCCATCGGGCGCCAGGTGGTGGCGCGCCCATTCGACAATACCCGGGTGCATCGAGACAGGGACGACGAACTTGATCTCACGCGCCGCGAGACGCGTTTCCCGGATGTTCATAACGTTGACCTGCCCCCAACACCAAAGACCCTGGCCCGGCACCGCCGAGTCCTGCAGCGCTTCAGAGACTATCAGAGCCGTGCGCAAGGCCCGACGGAGTCAAATCCCAAGCTCCAAGCTCCAAGCTCCAACCACTCCCAAATCCCAATTCCCAACGAACTCCCAACTCCCAATTCCCAACGAACTCCCAGCTCCCAATGGAGCCTTCTCAGTAGCTGGTTTGGAGATTGGTTTGGGATTTGGCTGTTGGGAGTGGTTGGGATTTGGAGCTTGGAGCTTGGGATTTGACCCGTCAAGAGTGATAGAGTCGCTCTTTAGGCGCTGATTCGTGAGAACAGCGACCGCTGTGCAGAGTCGTAACTTCTTGTGAGGACCTGATCGATGCGACAGGTACCCGTGTTCCATCCCGCTTCGCTCTACCCCACCCGTCTCGGCTTCCCGTCCGCACACGGGCTGAAGCTGCCCGACCAACTCCACCTGCGCTCGGAGATTCCAGCGTCATTCGGGAGAGCGCATGAAGGCCGTTGACGGTTTCGCCCGGCTCAAACAGGAGGGGCGGAAGATATCGATGGTCACCGCCTACGACGCGTGGTCGGCCCGGCTCGTCGCGCGGTCGAACGTCGACGCCATTCTCGTGGGTGATTCCGCCGCCATGGTGATCCATGGCCACCCGACGACGCTGGCCGCGACCGTGGAATTGATGGCCGTCCACACGCGCGCGGTCGCCAGTGCGGCAGCCGGCAAGTTCCTGATCGCGGACCTTCCATTCCTCTCCTTTCGCAAGGGCATCCCCGCCGCCATGGAAGCGGTCGGCGCTCTCGTCACCAGCGGGGCGCAAGCGGTCAAGCTCGAGGGCGTGGCCGGGCATGAGGACGTCATCAGACATATTGTCGAATCGGGCGTTCCAGTCATGGGCCACATCGGCCTGACGCCGCAATCGATCAACCAGTTTGGCGGCTTCCGCGTGCAGGGAAAGACCGAGGACGACGCCGCGATGTTGGTACGCCAGGCTCACGTGCTCGAGGGTCTGGGGTGCTTCTCGATCGTGCTCGAGTGCGTGCCGGCAGAGCTCGCCGCCAGGATCACCTCGGAGCTGACGGTGCCGACGATCGGGATCGGGGCGGGCATCGGCACCGATGGACAGATCCTCGTGCTCCATGACGTCTGGGGTCTCGACATGAGCCACGTGCCCCGCTTCGTCCGCCGGTACATCGATGGTGAGCGGGTCCTGACCGATGCCCTGAACGAATTCAACGCCGACGTCAAGGAGTTGAGGTTTCCCGAGGCCGCGGAGAGTTACTCGTGACGACGGTCTTCGAGAGCCTGTCGGCCTGGCGGCGCGAGCGTCTTCATCAGACTCGCGCAGGAGTGACCCTCGGTTTCATTCCGACGATGGGGGCGTTGCACGCCGGGCATCTCTCGCTGGTGCGGCGCAGTCGAGCGGAGAACGATCGGACCCTGGTCAGCATCTTTGTCAACCCGACGCAGTTCGATGACCCGCGGGACCTGGCACAGTACCCAAGGACTCTGGACGGCGACCTCGAGATGCTGCGGCGCGACGGCACCGACTTCGTGCTCCTCCCCGAAGCCGCGGATCTCTATCGGGATGGCTTCCGGTTTCGCGTCACCGAGACCGAACGCTCGAACACGCTCGAGGGTGCCTCCCGGCCTGGCCACTTCGATGCGGTTCTGACGATCGTGCTCAAGCTCCTGCAGATCGCCGAGGCCGAACGCGCGTACTTCGGGGAGAAGGATTGGCAGCAGCTGGAGCTCGTGCGCGACATGGCTGACGCGTTCTTTCTTCGGACCGACATCGTCCCCTGCGCCACGGTCCGCGAGTCCGATGGTCTGGCGCTGAGCTCGCGGAACCGGCGCCTGCCGCCAACCGATCGCCCGAGAGCCGCGCACTTCTTCCGAATCCTGTCCACGGCTCCGACCCCGGATGCGGCCGCCGGTGAGCTGCGCCGCGAAGGGTTCATCGTGGACTACGTCGACGATCGGAATGGCCGCCGCCTTGGAGCGGTGCGCATCGGCGACGTGCGCCTCATCGACAATATCAAGCTTGGAGACGGCTGGTGATTCTCACGCTCGACGTCGGTAATAGTCAGATCTTCGGCGGTGTATTCCGGCAGGGTGAGCTGATGGTGCGGTTCCGGAAGCCGTCCCGGCCGCCCACGTCGTCCGACGAGTTGGGGCTGTTCCTGCGAGCCGTGCTCCGCGAGAACGAAACCGACCCTTCCGGAGTGGAGCAGATCGCGTTCTGTTCCGTCGTTCCGGATGTCATCTACTCGCTGCGGAGCTGCTGCCGGAAGTATTTCCAGATCGATCCGTTCATTCTCCAGGCGGGAGTCAAGACCGGGCTGAAGATTCGCTACCGCAACCCACTGGAAGTGGGCCCGGACCGCATCGCCAACGCCATCGCGGCGACCCACCTCTATCCGGATCGCCATCTGATTGTCGTGGACCTCGGGACGGCGACGACGGTCGATGTGGTCCGCGCCGGCCGCGACTTCCTGGGCGGCATCATCATCCCGGGCTTGCGGATGTCGATGGAGGCCCTGGAAAGGAATACGGCGCGTCTTCCCAATGTTGAAATCATCCCGGCCACCGAGCTGGTTGGCCGGTCGACGATCGAATGCATCCAGTCCGGGCTCTATTTCGGCAACCGGGCCATGCTTCGCGAGTTGACCCGCCAGATTCGCGCGGAGGCGCTTGCCGGAGAGCCCGCGCTTGTCATTGGCACGGGCGGGTTCTCGCGTCTGTTCGAACGGGAAGAGCTGTTCGATGCCGTGTTGCCCGATCTCGTCCTGGTCGGTCTGGAGATCTCCAAATCCCAATTCCCAACGAACTCCCAACTCCCAATTCCCAACGAACTCCCAACTCCCAATTCCCAACGAACTCCCAGCTCCCAATGGAGCCTTCTCAGTAGCTGGTTTGGAGATTGGTTTGGGATTTGGCTGTTGGGAGTGGTTGGGATTTGGAGCTTGGAGCTTGGGATTTGACCCGTCAAGAGTGATAGAGTCGCTCTTTAGGCGCTGATTCGTGAGAACAGCGACCGCTGTGCAGAGTCGTAGCTTCTCGTGAGGACCTGATCGATGCGACAGGTACCCGTGTTCCATCCCGCTTCGCTCTACCCCACCCGTCTCGGCTTCCCGTCCGCACACGGGCTGCTAGACCAACTCCACCCTACGCTCGGAGATTCCAGCGTCATTCGGGAGAGCGTATGAAGGCCGTTGACGGTTTCGCCCGGCTCAAACAGGAGGGGCGGAAGATATCGATGGTCACCGCCTACGACGCGTGGTCGGCCCGGCTCGTCGCGCGGTCGAACGTCGACGCCATTCTCGTGGGTGATTCCGCCGCCATGGTGATCCATGGCCACCCGACGACGCTGGCCGCGACGGTGGAATTGATGGCCATCCACACGCGCGCGGTCGCCAGCGCGGCAGCCGGCAAGTTCCTGATCGCGGACCTTCCATTCCTCTCCTTTCGCAAGGGCATCCCCGCCGCCATGGAAGCGGTCGGCGCTCTCGTCACCAGCGGGGCGCAAGCGGTCAAGCTCGAGGGCGTGGCCGGGCACGAGGACGTCATCAGACATGTTGTCGAATCGGGCGTTCCAGTCATGGGCCACATCGGCCTGACGCCGCAATCGATCAACCAGTTTGGCGGCTTCCGCGTGCAGGGAAAGACCGAGGACGACGCCGCGAGGTTGGTACGCCAGGCTCACGTGCTCGAGGGTTTGGGGTGCTTCTCGATCGTGCTCGAGTGCGTGCCGGCAGAGCTCGCCGCCAGGATCACCTCGGAGGTGACGGTGCCGACGATCGGGATCGGGGCGGGCATCGGCACCGATGGGCAGATCCTCGTGCTCCATGACGTCTGGGGTCTCGACATGAGCCACGTGCCCCGCTTCGTCCGCCGGTACATCGATGGTGAGCGGGTCCTGACCGATGCCCTGAACGAATTCAACGCCGACGTCAAGGAGTTGAGGTTTCCCGAGGCCGCGGAGAGTTACTCGTGACGACGGTCTTCGAGAGCCTGTCGGCCTGGCGGCGCGAGCGCCTTGATCAGACTCGCGCAGGAGTGACCCTCGGTTTCATTCCGACGATGGGCGCGTTGCACGCCGGGCACCTCTCGCTGGTCCGGCGCAGTCGAACGGAGAACGATCGGACCCTGGTCAGCATCTTTGTCAACCCGACGCAGTTCGATGACCCGCGGGACCTGGCACAGTACCCAAGGACTCTGGACGGCGACCTCGAGATGCTGCGGCGCGACGACACCGACTTCGTGCTCCTCCCCGAGGCCGCGGATCTCTATCGGGATGGCTTCCGGTTTCGCGTCACCGAGACTGAACGCTCGAACACGCTCGAGGGTGCCTCCCGGCCCGGCCACTTCGATGCGGTTCTGACGATCGTGCTCAAGCTCCTGCAGATCGCCGAGGCCGAACGCGCCTACTTCGGGGAGAAGGATTGGCAGCAGCTGGAGCTCGTACGCGGCATGGCTGACGCGTTCTTTCTTCGCACCGAGATCGTCCCCTGCGCCACGGTCCGCGAGTCCGATGGTCTGGCGCTGAGCTCGCGGAACCGGCGCCTGCCGCCAACCGATCGCCCGAGAGCCGCGCACTTCTTCCGAATCCTGTCCACGGCTCCGACCCCGGATGCGGCCGCCGGTGAGCTGCGCCGCGAAGGGTTCATCGTGGATTACGTCGACGATCGGAATGGCCGCCGCCTTGGAGCGGTGCGCATCGGCGACGTGCGCCTCATCGACAATATCAAGCTTGGAGACGGCTGGTGATTCTCACGCTCGACGTCGGTAATAGTCAGATCTTCGGCGGTGTATTCCGGCAGGGTGAGCTGATGGTGCGGTTCCGGAAGCCGTCCCGGCCGCCCACGTCGTCCGACGAGTTGGGGCTGTTCCTGCGAGCCGTGCTCCGCGAGAACGAAACGGACCCTTCCGGAGTAGAGCAGATCGCGTTCTGTTCCGTCGTCCCGGATGTCATCTACTCGCTGCGGAGCTGCTGCCGGAAGTATTTCCAGATCGATCCGTTCATTCTCCAGGCGGGAGTCAAGACCGGGCTGAAGATTCGCTACCGCAACCCACTGGAAGTGGGCCCGGACCGCATCGCCAACGCCATCGCGGCGACCCACCTCTATCCGGATCGCCATCTGATTGTCGTGGACCTTGGGACGGCGACGACGGTCGATGTGGTCCGCGCCGGCCGCGACTTCCTCGGCGGCATCATCATCCCGGGCTTGCGGATGTCGATGGAGGCCCTCGAAAGGAATACGGCGCGTCTTCCCAATGTCGAAATCATCCCGGCCACCGAGCTGGTTGGCCGGTCGACGATCGAATGCATCCAGTCCGGGCTCTATTTCGGCAACCGGGCCATGCTTCGCGAGTTGACCCGCCAGATCCGCGCGGAGGCGCTTGCCGGAGAGCCCGCGCTCGTCATTGGCACGGGCGGGTTCTCGCGCCTGTTCGAACGGGAAGATCTGTTCGATGCCGTGTTGCCAGATCTGGTGCTGGTCGGTCTGGAGCGGGCGCTTGCTCTCAATGCCGGCGCCAGCAGACCGTGGATGGCACAGACTCAAGATCTCACGCTCTAACAGTCTGGTGAAAAAGTGTCGCCGACAAGGGAGAAGGGATAAGGCAGAAGGGAGAACGTCTTGACATGCGGGGTTTTCATCGGCCGCGCGGGATTTTTTCGACGTCGACGGGCAATGCGGGGTATGCGGGCAAGGGGCCCGTTCTGACCTGCTCAGTGGTTACCCACCGCGGCTTCGGGAGCGACGATTCCGGCGGGCGGCTCCCCCGCTGCGGGTGCAGGTTCCAGCGCTGCTAACGAGGCGTCGATCACTTCCCGCAACGAGCCGACGTACCGATCGGCACCCAGGGCGGTCTGCATCTTCGTATCGGTCAGCAGTGCCTCACCTTGGGCCCACAGTCCGGCAATCAGCGACGCGTGCGGAGCGCGCTGGCGAAGCCGGCGGATCAAGTAGCGGAGCTGCGCCGGCGACTCCGTCAGCTCGAGATAGGACACGGTGACGGCCTCGACAGCGGATAGGTCCAGCTGTCCGATCATCTCGCGGGAGGCGAATGCGTGCGGGACTCGACGCGTAACCACCCCTCGCTGGGCCAGCAGCTGCGCGACCATCGCCGACACGACATCGTCGAACGGACCACGGCCCGCGACGCACGCGACGCGCTCGTTGACTGTCGTTCGTACCGGTGCCGGTGCCGGATCGGAGTCGAGGCTCCCGCGTGTTTGGCGGCGGCGTGCTCGTTCAGGTCGCCGATGACGGCGAGGATGGAGCGGGTCATCTCGGCAGCGCGCTGGCGGCTGATCGTGCCCCGTGCCTCGTCGGCGGCGGCGAGCTTCAGCGCCGGCAGCACTACGCTGTCGTAGTAGTCGACGAGCGACCGGTCCGCCAGCATCTTCTCCGCCTGATCGAGCGCCTCGTCCGGGTCGTTGGCGAGCGTGCGCTGATAGAAGCGGTTCACTTCCGACAGCGCCGGCCGATCGCCGAGCAGCACGTCGAAGAACTCCAGCGATTTGACATGCCGCCCCATGACGACGAGACAGAGCGTCAGCGGTGTGGACAGGATCAGGCCGACCGGGCCCCAGATCCACGTCCAGAAGACCGCCGCGACAATGACGGACATCGGAGACAGTCCAGTGGAGTGACCGTAGAGCAATGGCTCGACTACATACCCGGTAAGCGGTTCGATGATCACGAACAACAACGCGACGTAGACGGTTTTCCACCAGCCGGGATCGACGGCCGCCGCAAGCGTCAGCGGAGCGACCGCCGCCAGCAGCGGTCCGACGTATGGGACGAACCGGAGCAGGCCCGCCAGCACACCCCAGAGGGCTGCGGACGGGACGCCGATGACCCAGAGTCCTACTCCGATCACCACGCCGAAGCAGGTATTCACGCCCAGCTGCGACACGAAGTATCGGCTGAGGCGCTGGCCGGCATCGTCCATCGCAATGGTCGTCCGGTGCAGATCCGTGGAGCCGAACAGGCGTATGAACCTGTCCCGCAGGTCCTCGCGCTGCATCAGAATGAAGATCGCAACGATCAGCACGATGACGGTGGTCTCGAGGGGACCAAGCACCGGCTCGATCACGTTCCGAGCCACCTCGAGCACCGATGACTTCGGCGTCGCGAGCTCGACGATGAGCGGCCGTTGCTGCGTGCCGCCCGGAAGGGTTGCCGGATCAGTTCTGCCCCCGCGCGGCCGGACGGCTGGAACATCGGACGAAGGCTGACCCCTGCCGAGGAGTCGCGTGATCGACGCGACGCGAGTGGCGGCAACAGTCTGGATCCTCCCCAGCTTGTCCTGGACGGCCTCGACATACTGTGGGGCATCCACCGCCAAGGTGGCGGCCTGACTCCCGAGCAGCGTGCCAATCAGGCCGATGGCTCCCAACGCCACGAGCACACTGAGCGCGACCGCTGGGGCCCGCCACAATCCCATTCGCCGCAGGAGACCGACCAGCGGCGACAGGACGAAGGACAGCATGACCGCCAGCGTGATGGGGATGAGGACGTCCTGAGCGATGTACAGCGTCGCGACGACGATCGCCCCCACGGCGATCGCGACCAGGGTCCTGAGCTCGGGGGAAGACGCGGCAGGTACGCTCGGCGGGGTTTCGAGCGTGCTGAGCTCGGGCGTCTGGTCGATGCCATGGTCGTAGCCGGCAAGCTGCTCCTGATCGGTCATGGCGTGAATCAGTACCGACTGAACCCTGTCGAATAGATCAGCTGCGACTCTAGCGGGTCGACTCGTGAAGCCGCTGTCCCTTTGGGGACACCTGTGGCCACGGTTGAGTTCGGATCGCAGGGCTCCGGCATGGCGCGTGCACGACCGGCATCATCTTTTTGCCCAAACGCCCATTGCAGGAGACTGCCATGCACGTATTCAGGCCCGCCCTCGCCACGCTGTCGCTGGTCCTGTTCTCGCTCCTTCCCACGGCCGTCGCGGCCCAGACCACGTTCGCGACCATCACCGGCTCCGTCACCGACAGCAGCGGCGCGGTCGTGCGAGGAGCGGCCGTTACGGCCACCAACGTCGAGACCTCGGTGGTCACAAAGACGACAACCAATGACGACGGCGT
Source organism: uncultured Acidobacteriota bacterium (assembly GCA_963717745.1). GTDB lineage: Bacteria > Acidobacteriota > Vicinamibacteria > Vicinamibacterales > 2-12-FULL-66-21 > JACCXG01. The sequence goes on along the minus strand of CAVQXJ010000022.1, from coordinate 5,362 downwards.
GTACACCGTCTCGCAGCTGCGGGAGGGCCCGTACCTGTTGAGCATCGCCGCGCCGGGCTTTCGCGAGTTCATCGCCACCGACATCCTGCTCGTGACACGCGACATCCGACGCATCGACGCCGCCCTTCAGACCGGCGGGTTCGAGGCGGCGGTGAAAGTGATCGCAGGAAGCGCGCCGATTGAGCTGGAGACCGCGCGCATCAGCGATGTGCGCACCGCGGCTCAACTGCGGACGCTGCCGCTCAACGATCCCGGCCTCTACTCCACGCTCGCGATCACGCCGATGATGGCGACCCGTGGCGGCACCTACACGTTCGCCGGCAGCAAATACAACCAGTCCCAGTTCACGATCGACGGCACGTCGATGAGCGACGGCGTGGGCGAGACGCCGATCGGGCCGCTCGCCAACTACATCGAATCCTTCAAGGAAGTGAAGATCGACCTGGCGAACAACAGCGCCGAGTCGGCCAGTCTCGGACAGGTCACGGTCGTGTCGAAGTCCGGCACCAACCGCTTCGAGGGCGCGCTGTTCGACTACTACCAGAGCCCGATGTTTCGCGTGAAGAATCCGTTCTCGATGCGCCGGGCCGCCGGGGTCATCCATTTTCCGGGCCTGGCGCTCGGCGGTCCGGCGGTCATTCCCCGGCTGTACGACGGCCACGGCCGCACCTTCTGGTTCGTCTCGGGCGAGACCGTCACCGGCAGCTCGGCGTCGGTCGATCTGAACCCGACCGTTCCGCTCGAAGCGTGGCGGCGTGGAGACTTCTCCGCGCTCGGGATCCCGATTCGCAACCCGCTCACCGGCGAGGTCTATGCGGACGGCCGAATGCCGCCGTCGGCGCTCAATCCAGTCGCGCTGCGGATTCAGGAGCGCTTCTATCCACTGCCGAACACGGGCAGCACCACGACGCTGGTCGCGAACAACTACCGCGAGACCGTGGACGCGAAGCGTTCCAAGCCGTACTACGGGACCGCCCGCCTGGATCACAACTTCAGCAACAACGACCGCATCTTCGGGCGATTCACGTTCCATCAGGCGACCAATCCCGTCTGGGAGGGCAACCTGCCGGCGATCGGGATGCGCCAGGCGCTGCGCCAGAACAAGGCGGTCACCTTCTCGTACACGCGCATTCTGGGACCGTCGCTCGTCAACGAGTTCAGGTACGGCCACGCCTACAACAACAACCCGATCTCCGGACCGATCAGGGGCCTCGAGCTGATCCAATCGCTCGGCCTGCGCGGACTGGCGCCCGGCCTGCCCGACATCGGCGGGATCCTCAAAACCAGTTTCCCGGGCACCGCGCTGACCGGGCTCACGCAGATCGACGTGGCGAACCCGGGATTTCTCAATCGGAACAACCAGTTCCAGGATCAACTGACGTGGCTGCGCGGCACCCACAGCCTCAAGTTCGGGACGGAGATCCGCCGCGTCGACTGGGAGGAGCTGGCGGCTCCGTCCAACCTGTTCGGCACCCTTGATTTCACCGGGCGCTTCACCGGGCACCCCTATGCCGACTTCCTGCTCGGCGTGCCGAACACGGCGTCACGCGCCTTCCCGCCGGTGGCGGCCCACCGCAGCCGCTGGACCTACGACTTCTTCGCGCAGGACGACTGGAAGATCCGGCGCAATCTGACGATCAACCTCGGCCTGCGCTACGACCTCCACCCTGGCTGGTTCGAACGTGAAGGGCGGCTCGCCGCCTTCGACCTCGACAGTCGCGCCATCGTGATCGCCGACGACGGGATGAACAAGGTCTCGCCGCTGATGCCGGCCGGATACGTCGGGATCGTCAGCGCCAGCAGCGTGGGTCTTCCCTCACGCACCCTGGTGCGAACCGACCGCAACAACTTCGCGCCGCGCCTCGGCCTCGCCTATCGCCCGTTCGGCGGCGGCCAGACGGTGATTCGCGCCGGCTACGGGCTGTATTACGACATGATGCCGATCGATCTCCAGGCGGCGCGCGCGCCGTTCGTGTTCACGGAGACCACGTTCACCAATCCGGCGGCGCCGACCGTCGTGCTGCCGGCGGTGTTTCCGGCCGCCGGGACGGCCGGACCGTCCACGATCGCGCTGCCGCTCGCCGTCAATCCGGATCTGCAGATGCCCTACAGCCACCAGTGGAACGTCACCGTCGAGCACGAGCTGTGGAACACCGGCTTCCGCGCCTCCTACGTCGGCACGCTCGGCCGCGAGATGTGGTACACGCGGGACGTCAATGCGCCGGAGGCGGATGGCCGGCTCTACGTCGACAAGCCGCGGCCGTTCCCGCAGTATCCGAGCATCACCTATGCCGACAACGGCGCCAGCCACGACTACCACGGCGTCACGCTGGAAGCGGAACGTCGCTTTTCGAGGGGCCTCTTCTTCCAGGTGGCTTACACCGCCGCGAAGGACACCACCGAGACGGTGGAATGGTTCAATGCGATCGAGAATTCATTTGATTTGAGCCGCGAACGCGGCCGCGATTCGGCCACGCCCCGGCACCGGCTGACCACGGCGATGATCTACGACCTGCCCTTCGGCCACGGGCGCCCGTGGCTGAGCACGGTCCCCCGCATCGTCGATCTTGCGGTCGGAGGCTGGCAGCTGTCGCTGGTCGGCTACCTGCAGACCGGGAACTTCCTGACGCCGACGATCTCGGTCCCCGATCCCACCGGGACCCGGTTCACGACGGCGGCCACCCGCCCGACCGTGACGCTCCGACCCGACCAGCTGCGCGACCCACAGCTCGCCGATGCGTCGATCGATCGCTGGTTCGATGTGACGGCCTTCGGCGCGCCCGCGATCGGCCGCTTCGGCACCGCGCCCGTGGCTCCATCGAATCGCCCGGCCTCGATTTGTGGCACCTGGGCCTGCACAAGCGATTCCGCTTCAGCGATCGTCCCGGCAGTCCGGCGTTCCGCATCGAGGTCACGTCGACGAACATCTTCAACCATCCCCAATGGGCCGCACCGAACGTCAACGTGACGCCGAGTAACGTCAGCGCTGGAAGGATCAGCGCGGTCGGCACCGCCGCGGGCGCGATTCAGCAGGCCGGCATCCGGGCGATGCGCCTGGGCCTGAGGATGGAGTGGTGAGCGGGTGCTCCCGTTGACCGGGAGCACACGATCAGCGACGATCAGTGCCTATGGCTGAACAACAGGCGAATGTCGTCCAGGCGTCGACCACCGGACCGAAACTGCCCGACGGTGTCATCGGCATCGAGCAACTCGAATCATCGGATCCGGTCCTCGGGTGCCGGGTCTTCATCCACTACAACGGGCCGACCGACGAATTGAGCGGCATGTCCGCCGGCATGGCCGTCCTCGACCCGGGCTCCACTCCGCATCCTCCGCATCAGCATCCCGAGGAGGAATTCCTGATCGTGGCGTCGGGCACCGGCGAGATCGAGTGCGGCGGCAAGACGACCGCGGTCGGCCCGGGCGCGATGATGTACTGCGCCGGCATGGTCGTGCACGGGATCACGAACACGGGCAAGGTGCCGCTGACGTTCTACTGGTCGAAGTGGCTCGGCAAAGGCGCCTGACGCCAGGTGCGCTTGCCGCGTGCGCTCAGACGTCGTCCCGGTCCTGCCGGACCGACACTTTCTGGCCACGCAGCGTCGCGCTCCGCATCGCTTTGATGATTTGAGCGGCGTCGGCCGCGGGCACTTCCACCAACGAGAAGCGGTCCCTGATCTCGATCGCGCCGAGCCGGGAAGAGCTGACGCCCGCTTCGTTCGCAATCGCGCCGACCAGGTCAGCGGGCCGGATTCCGGCCTCGCGCCCGGCGCCGATGAACAGGCGTACCGTGTCGGCGCCGGTTCGAGCCCGCTCCTGGCCGCGCAGCGCACTCGAACCGCGCGGGGCCGGCCGACCGGTGGCTGCACGTTGTCGAGATCCCGCGTGTCATCGGAGCGTGTGAGCGTGCCGTGGGCCAGTTTCACCGCGGCGGCGGCGACGTCCAGCACATCGAACTCCTCCGCGAGCGATTGCACCACGACTCTCACGTCATCGAGTTCCCCTTCGAGCAGGCACTCCCGCAGCGACGCCCGTGTGAGCTCGAGGCGCTTGGCGCGGAGATTGGCAACCGTCGGCAGTGGACAGACCTCGATCTTCTGCTTCGTGAGATTCTCGATGGTGCGAAGCAGCCGATGCTCGCGCGGCTCCACCAGCGTGACGGCCATCCCTTCCCGGCCGGCCCGGCCGGTCCGGCCGATTCGATGCACGTAGGCCTCCGGCGCCGACGGCACATCGTAGTTGAAGACGTGCGAGAGCTGCCGGATGTCGAGGCCGCGCGCCGCCACGTCGGTGGCGACCAGCAAGTCCGACGTCGCATCCCGGAATCGTTTCATCACCGCATCGCGCTGCCGTTGCTGCATACCGCCGTGCAGCGCTTCCGCGCGGTACCCGTGCGCATTGAGGCTCTCGACGAGGGTGTCCACTTCGAGCCGGGTGCGACAGACACCAGCGCCGACGTGGGGTTCTCGCTGTCGAGCACGCGCTGCAGGGCCATCGGCTTCTGCGCGCGGCTGACAACGTAGGCGAGCTGGCGGACCTGAGGGCCCTTGGCCGCCGACGGCTTCTCGAGCGTGACGGTGATCCGGGCAGGAGTGGTCAGGTACTTCTGTGCAATCGCCTGAATCCGCTTGGGGAGCGTCGCCGAGAACAGTGCCGTCTGACGGGTTCCTGGAGTGGCATCGAGCAGGGATTCCAGATCGTCGGCGAATCCCATGTCCAGCATCTCGTCCGCTTCATCGAGAACGACCAGCTCGATGGCCGAGAGATCGAGCGACCCGCGACGGAGGTGATCGAGCGCTCGCCCCGGGTGGCGACCACGACCGTCGCACCGCGCCCGAGCGCACGGAGCTGCTGTGGCATCGAGGCGCCGCCATAGATCGGGACGACCGCGATCCCGGCACCACGGCCATATTTGTGGATGGCTTCCGCGACCTGCATCGCGAGCTCGCGCGTGGGCACGACCACCAGGCCGCGGGTGGTGCGTGCGCTCGATGGCGGGTGCGCCAGGCGCTGCAGCATCGGGACGCAAAGGCCGCGGTCTTGCCGGTCCCGGTCGCGGCCTGGGCCAACACGTCACGGCCCGCCAGCAGCACCGGGATCGCCTCGCGCTGTATGGGGGTCGGTTCCTCGTACCCGAGGCCGATAATCGCCGCCAGCAGCGGGTCAGCCAGGCCTAGCGCGGAAAACCCGCTCGCTTTTGCATTCGACGGCATCCAGCCATTCTGCCCTAACGACGCCTGCCGGTGCTGGGTTGGACGGCGCGCGCCGCTGGCCGGACGAGACGTGCGCCTCAGTTTTATGTAGACACTCTACGCATTGATTGTGTAGTGTGACTCCACAATCGAATCCACAAAGGCACCCT
>CAVQXJ010000021.1:0-49468 GCA_963717745.1 uncultured Acidobacteriota bacterium | reverse complement strand
CAGGAACGCCGCGATGTCGGCCACGTCCTGCTCGGTGATGCCGAGCGAGAGCGGGTCAGGCATCAGGCTCGACTTCAAGGGAATCCGCGCGAGGAGATCGTCGCCCGCGATCGTTCGCACCCGTCCGTAGCCGTCGCGAACCGAGACCGTGGCCACCCGCAGATTGGAGAAATCCGATCGACGGCTCGCCCCGTTTCGTCACGAACAGCTCGGCGCCGAAGCCGAAGGCGATCGCCGCACTGGGACTGACGATCGCCTCGATCAGGCCGCGGCGGTCGAACTTCTTGCCGATGTCGGTGAGATCCGGACCGACCTCGGCCCCGACCGGCGCGGCTGCGGTGCGGTGGCAGGTTGCGCAGGTCGCCATGAAACGGTTCTCGCCTCGGACCGGATCTCCGGCGCGCCCGCTGACCTCGTCGACCGTCATGCGCGGCCGACCGCCCGGCCGCGCGAAGAAGCCGGCCGCCGCGGTGCGCACGCTGCGATCGGGATTGCTGAAGATCACGGCGCCGATCGCCTCGCGCAGCTGATATGCGACCTGGTTCTGCGCGGCAAGCTGGATCAGGATCTGCGCACCGGCCGGGTCGGCGGCCATGGCCAGCGCGGCTTCGATTCGCTTGTCGATGGGTGCAGCCTCGTCCAGCACCAGCGTCTGGTGCGCCGGCAGACTGCTCCCTGTCGCCGGCGTGGCCTCCGGCGCCCCTGCGGTCCAGCCGGTGACCGCATAGCGATACCAATCGTTCGTCTTGCGGAAGGTCATCCACCATGCCGCTTGCGCCGCGACGTCCCGTTGCGGGCTGAGCGTGAGATCGGCCACTGCCTGTGCGGCGCGCTGGTCGTTGATGAAGGCGAGCGCCACCACGGATTGCTGCCGCGCCCCGGCTGGCAACGCAGACGAAGCCGCGCGAGCGGCAAAGGCGTCGATGGACGCAACCGGATGCAGCCGCCAGCCAATTGCGGCGATGCGCCGGTCCCAGGTGAGTGGATCGCGGGTCGGCAGCGACGACAGCAGCGCGCTGTAGAGCTCCGCTTCATGGCCGGACGCCGCCGTGCCAAGCGCCTCCAGATACCATCGATCGTTGCCGTCATAACCGGCGGCCAGTTTCAGCAGAGTGCTGCGGCTCTGGTCGAATGGCACGCCCTTCAACGCCAGCGCCACTTCACGGCGGACCGCAATCGACGGATCGTCCGCGAGCCGTCGCGCCTCGGTAAGCACCGAGGTTTTCACCTTGCGCAGCGAGCGGAACGCGGCGATGCGGATCTGCGGATCGGGATCATCGAGTTGCCGCTCGGCCTCGCGAAGGCCTGACGGACCGAGCTCCGCCAGCAGCCAGATTGCGCGCGCCCGATGGAACGGGTTCGGGTCGGCAAGAATCCTCTTCACCGCCGGCACCGCTGCCGCGCCCCCAGCCTTCAGCCGCTCGAAGCCCGCGCCGCGCACGTGGATGGCCGGGCTGAGCAGCGCCTGGATCTGTCCGGCGGTCGTGGTCAGATCGAGGGCCGGCGTCGTGAGCTTTCTGTTCCTGGGAGCGATGCGATAGATGCGGCCGTGGCCGCGGCGGTCGTGCATCTGATGGCCGCCCACGATCGGATCGAACCAGTCGGCGACGTAGATGGCACCGTCCGGACCGACCGCCACATCACTTGGCCGGAACCACTTGCGGCGATCCTGATCGACCTGGTTCCAGATGTAGTTCACGTTCGGGGCGGCCAGGCTCGAGACGAAGTCGAACCGCTCCAGCGCGAAGCCCGCGCCGCGCGCGGCCGGGTGAAAACCGAACACGACGTTGCGGCCGGCGTCGGCGCTCAACAGCATGCCCCGATAACCGCTGCCCAGCAGGTCACTCTCATATCGAACGACGCCGGCAGGAGCGCCGGCGCCGGTGTTGTCACCTGCCGGCACCACGCCAGGATCGTCCTGATGCCAGTGCGCGGTGAACGTGTCCTGACCCGGACGCCGGTCGGCCTGCCAGAACCGGGTGCCGTCAGTGCTGAAGTAGCCGGCATTTGCGCCTTCCATCAGCCACGTCATCCGGCAGGTCATCACCTGATCGTCGTTGTCGTTCTGCCACAGGTCGCCGAACGAATCGACCGCCAGCTCGTAGGCATTGCGGAAGTTGTGCGCGACGACGTCCAGACGAGTGCCGTCCGGCTCCATCCGCAGCGCCAGACCTCCCGTCCACACGCGGCCGTCGTCACTCACCATCCCTCCCGCGTTCTTGAGGTTGTAGGGTGTGCCGCCCGTATACAGGCTGCCGGCGCGAAGGGTCCGCCCGGACCGATCGGTGACGATGTGAGGGCCGGCGTTGCCGGCATTGAAATACCAGCGGCCGTCCGGACCCGCGATCAATGCGTGAAGCCCGTGGTCGTGATCGAGACCCCCGAATCCGGTCAGGAGGATCTCCTTCTTGTCCGGCGTGTCGTCGCCGTTCGCGTCGGTGTAGACCACCAGGTGCGGCGATGCAGATACGACGACGCGGCTGCCAATCACCGCCAGCCCCAACGGCGCGCGCAGATCCTTGTCCTGAACGAAGGTCTTGGCACTGTCCGCGCGGCCATCGCCATCGCTATCCGACAGGATGACGACCCGATCGCCGGCCGGATGCGTCAGCGGCTCGGCCTTCGCGTTGTTGAAGCCGCGGTAGTTCACGGCTTCGGCGACCCACACGCGCCCGCGCGCATCGACGTCGATGTTCGTCGGGTTGAAGAACATCGGCGACTCCGCCCACAGCGTGATCTCGAGATCGGGGGGGAGGACGAACTGGTCGGCGACGGGCTGGCCGCTGGGCGCGGGCGAGGTCGAAAGGAGAAAGAGGATCACCGGGAGCAGGCCGCGCCGCATGCGCGGAGAGTATAGCGGTCTGCGGCGGGCCGTCGCTATCTGCGGGGCGGCGTAGTCAACAGCCCGAGGTCGACCGCGTTGCCCATGGCCAGATACCCCGCGCGGTTCGGGTGCAACGCATCGCCAGGACCGCCGATGCTGCTGTTCGGCTGGAGCTCGGCGCGGAGGCCGCCGGTGCGGGTGTCGCGGGTCGCGGCATCGAAGTCGGCGACGCCGTCGAACAAATCGCTCGATCGAATGAACGCATTCACGGCCTGGCGGCGAGCGTCGACCTCCGGAGTCCCGGCGGCGGCGGTCGCGCCCAGCGCCGACGTGATTGTCGCCATGATGATCCGGACGCCGCCGCGTGCACGGATGCGCCGGACGCCTTCCGTGATCCCAGCGATCACCGCCTCGGCGCTGGCGCCGGACGACAGGTCGTTGATGCCTTCCAGCCAGATGACGGTCGACAGTCCAGACAGCGAGAGCACATCCCGTTCGAGCCGATCGAGTGCGGAAGGGCCGCCGGCGAACGGCGTTTTCGGATCGTAAGGGGACGGCCCGGTGATCCGGTTGCCGCCGATGCCGGCGTTGACCACCGCGAAGCGTGAGCCGTGCGCCGCGCGCAGCCGGCGCGCCAGGACGTCGGGCCAACGGTCGTCGCCGTTCAGCGTCGACCCGGTGCCGTCGGTGATCGAATCACCCAGACACGCAATCAGCCGGGTGGGTTCCCCGGCCTGGACGTCGATCGCGTCGAGGAAGTACCACGACGTGGTCGTGAACGGGAACGCCGCGTCGGATTCCTCGGCGCCGTGGCTGCCGGTCCGCGGCGCCGAGAGGTACGACGTCTGCAGCGCCTTGGCATGCCACGTCATCGGTCCGGTCGCGCCGACGACATGGACGCTGACGGCAAGCTTGCGATCCTCGAGGAGTGGCTGCTGGCCGGGGACGACGAAGGGCAAGGCGACGGCGTCGCTGTAGACCGACCCACCGGCGGGGAGCGTCAGCGTCGTCTTACCGCTGTCGAACCTGACTCTCTGGTTCGTTCCGGCCGCGACCACTCCGCCGGCGCTCTGCAGGCCGACGAACACATCGTCCAGGGTGACGGCCTGGTTGCCGAAAGTGTTGGCGAATCTGAGGCGGATCCGCGGTCCCCACAGGCTCGGCCGGACGATCAGCCGCAACGTCTGGTCGACGGCGCCGCGCTCGGCGGATTCGAACGCCTTGCCGAGCACTGGCTGGGCGACGGGATTGCCGGACGGATAGGGTCCATGCACCGACGCGGTCCAAGAGGTGACCCATTTCTGGCCGCGGGGCAGCGGGGGAGAGGCCGCACCGGCGACCCAGGAGAACGCCGCGAGCATGACTACGATGATGCGGCAGACCGCGGCTTTCATCGCCGCTTCGGCGGCCGCCGCGCTGCTTCGAGAGCCCGGAGCCGGCGATCGGTCCGATCGTTCGCGCCCGATTGCGTATCGATGAACTGATCCAGCTTCCGTTCGACCCGCGCAAAGCCCGCGTCCATCTTCTTGTCGAGTCGCTCGAATCCGGTGTCCATCTTGGTATCGAGCCGCTCGAACCCGGCGTCCATTTTGGTATCCAGCCGCTCGAAGCCGGCATCCATCTTCGTGTCGAGCCGTTCGTACGCGAACTCGATATACTGCCGCTGTTCGAGAAACGCCTCGTCCACCTGCCTGAATCGCACGTCGACCGACTCCGCGAGGGTCCCGACCGCGTGCCGGACCTCCTTCAGGTCTTCTGTGACGACCTTCATATCTTGTTGGACGACCGTCAAATCCTGCCGGACGACGGTCATTTCCTGTCTGACGACGGTCAGGCCCTGCGTGACCTCCTTCAGGTCCGCCGCAATTTCATCAATCCGGTCCGACATCTCGCTCCCCCAACCGTCGTCACTCTACCATCGTCTTTTTCGAGACCGGAGCAGGAGTCGTGCCCGTGCGAAATCATTTGATTTCGTTGGTAATTTTGCGCCGACCGGCGCTTTGGGATGGCAAGGACCGCATGCCCCGTCGGGTTTTGGGCCGTGCAGGGACTGCGATCTTTCGTGGAGCAGATGTCGAGAACCGGCGGACGGCTCCGACTTAGGTTGAAACGCGGGAAGGCCGCGGACAACCAAGGAGCGACCGATGCCAACGATCACACCATTTCTCTGGTTCGATACCCAGGCCGAGGAGGCCATGACTCTCTACACCTCGATCTTCGACCGGTCGAAGGTCATCGCGGTCAGCCGCGCCAACGGACAGGTCATGTCGGTGCAGTTCGAACTGGAGGGCCAGAGGTTCATCGCCCTGAACGCCGGTCCGCACCACCAGTTCAACGAGGCGGTCTCCTTCTTCGTGAGTTGCGAGACCCAGCAGGAGATCGATCGGTTGTGGGACAGGCTGGTCGCGGAGGGCGGCTCGCCCAATCAATGCGGATGGCTGAAGGACAGGTTCGGGCTGTCCTGGCAGATCATCCCGAGCGCGCTCGGCTCGATGCTGTCGGACCCGGACCCCGCGAAGGCGCGCCGCGTCATGGACGCCATGCTGCAGATGAACAAGCTGGACACCGGCGCGCTCAGGGCGGCCTACGACGGCCCGTAGAGGACCGCCGGGCGGCTTGTCGGATTTCCGGCAAGTGTGGCATTTTGGCACTGACGCCATGCCCACCCGAGAGTGTTACCACTGCAAACAGCAGATCGAAGTGGGCGAGCCCCACGACTGCTGGACGACCACCGAAGCGGCGCTGACGCAGGATCTGTCCGAGGACCTCCAGGAGGCGTGGGAACGGCTTCGCGAGACCGCGGCCGAGCTCGGGGAGCAGCGGATTTATGCCTCGCACAGCTCGATCATGTTCTCGCGCAGGTCCTGCTACTTCTTCGTGCGCCCGAAGAAGAGCTTCCTCGAGGTGTGCATCTTTCTCGGCCGCGCGGTGAAGGCGCCGCAGATTCGCCGCGTCGACCGGACGTCGAAGACCAAGCTCGCGCACTTCATGCAGGTGCGCCACCGCGACGAGGTCGAGGCGCCGCTGACCGACTGGTTGCGGGAGGCCTATCAGTACTCGGAGAATCCCAAGAGTCCCGAGCGCGCCAAGAGTGCCAAAACTGCCAAGAGGGCTGCAAGTGCCGTCATTGGCAAGAGTGGCAGGAATGCCAAAAGTGCCAAGACGGCGAAGAGGGCCACGAGGACGAAGAGCGCCACGAAGCGGATCGCGAAGCGGCCTCGATCACGGTGAGTGATTGAATGGCGCTACCGCTGGCAGACAGCGCAATAGAAGGTCGAGCGGCCCGCCTGTGTCTTGCGACGCACGACGCCGCGGCACCCGCGACGCCGGCAGCGCGCGCCCTCGCGGTCGTAGATCCTGAAACGCGACGATCGATATCGCGTGCCGGAGGCCCTTGCGATCGCCTCGTCCAGCACCTGCTTGATGGCCGACGCCAGGCGGTGTGCAGCAGGCCGCGGGACACCGGCCGGCGTGGCGATCGTCAACGCCAGTCGCTCGGGAGACAGACCGGCGACGTGCAGCGCTTCACTGACATAGATGTTCCCGAGACCGGCAACGACCCGCTGGTCGAGGAGAGCGACCTTCAGCGAGGTCTTCCGGCGCGCACATGCGCGGGCCAGCGCGACGCCGTCGAAGTCCGGGGACAGCGGTTCTGGACCCAGCGCGCCCAGCGTGGGATGCGACGCCAGCGCGTCCGCCTTCAGGAGATCCATCACTCCGAACCGGCGCGGATCGTTGAAGATCACCTTCGCGCCCGATGCCAGGTGAAAGACGACGTGGTCGTGACGATCGCGGCTGGTCACCGCATCTCCGGCGGCGGCCCGCTGCTCGATCCTGAACGAGCCGGACATGCCGAGATGCATCACCAGCGTCTCGCCGGACGAGAGCTGCGCCAGCAGGTACTTCGCGCGGCGCTCGAGGCGCACCACCGTCCGTCCGGCCACACGCGCCGCGAAGCGCTTCGGAAACGGGGCGCGGAGATCCGGGCGACGGAGCTCGAGGCGGTTGATGCGGGTTCCGGTCATGACCGGCGCGAGCTCGCGCCGGACGGTCTCGACTTCTGGCAGTTCGGGCATGGGGCAGTGTCGCTGACGACTTCAACTATGCTTGACGTCTCCGGCCTGTGCTGTTCGCGCCCGGGCCATCGACCGCCACCGCCAGCCACGACCACGGCGTGCAGTAGCTTCGCTGGGTGAGTCTCTTCGCCCGACAGCCGCTTGTCCACCGCGCCTGCGGCGCGCTGGCGCTTCCGCCTTCGCTGAAGCTACGGCGGACAAGTCGCGCCAGGTGCCGCTGATATTCAACCGGGGCACCAGCGAATTGCCGGAGCAGCCCGACGTGGCCAGTCGTGAATCACCAAACGTCGTTGGCGTCGTGCCGTCGTGTGCCGCCGAAGGCGGCAGCGCGCCGCAGCCGCCGTGGGGGTGGCTGCCGCAGGCCCTAGGGCTCGAGCTCTCGCACCGGCCGGACCTCGATGCTGCCCTCGCGCGCCGGGGGGATCTTCGACGCGATCTGAATCGCCTCGTTCAGGTCGCGCGCTTCGACCAGATAGAAGCCGGTGAGCTGTTCCTTCGTCTCGGCGAAGGGGCCATCGGTGACCGACACCTTGCCGTGCCGCACCCGCACGGTCGCAGCCGTCTCGACTGGATGGAGAGGCTCGGCCGCGATCAACATGCCGCTGGCGCGCAGATCGTCGCCGCACGCCTGACACTCCCGATCCGGAACGGCGTGGAGCTTGTCGGCTTCCAGGTAGACCAGGCACAGATACTTCATGGTTGATCGTCGAAATCGTCAGGGTTGAATCGACAGGCTGGTCCAGGGGACTATCCGGCTCGGCGGTTCCGGCGTCACGTGGCGACTTCCTTCAAGCGCTTTTCCAGAAACCGCCGCTCCGGTTCCTGCCGGGTCAGCGCGAGCGCCCGTTCGTACGAGACTCTCGCGTCCTCATTCCGCCCAAGCCGGCGGCAGAGCTCAGCGTGCGCGGCGTGGGCCAGCCGGTACTCGCGCAGCTCGCCGCGCTCCAGGAGGGCGTCGATCAGGTGGAGCCCCGCCTCGGGGCCGTCGCGCATCGCCACCGCGACCGCACGATTCAGCTCGATCACCGGCGATGGATCAATCCGCAGGAGCACATTGTAGAGGCCGACGATCTCGATCCAGTCGGTGGCCGCCGCCGACGCGGCCTCGGAATGGACCGCTGAGATCGCCGCCTGAATCGCATAAGGACCGACCTGGCGCGATGCCAGCGCCCGCTCGACCAGCCGCGTCCCTTCGCTGATCTGCTCGCGGTCCCACTTCGCGCGGTCCTGATCGTCGAGGAGGATGACTTCGCCGGTCGGCGACGTCCTCGCCGCTCGCCGCGACTCGTGCAGCAGCATCAGCCCGAGCAGCCCCATCGCTTCCGGCTCGGGAAGCAGCTCCACCAGCAGGCGGCCCAGGCGGATCGCCTCCGCCGACACATCGTGCCGGGTCAGGGACGATCCGGAGGACGCCGCGTAGCCCTCGTTGAAGACCAGGTAGATCACCCGCAGGACTGCGTCGAGGCGATCGGGCAGCTCCTGCGGCGTCGGCACCTGATAGGGAATCCTGGCGTCGCGAATCTTCGCCTTCGCGCGGACGATGCGCTGGGCCAGGGTGGGAGCGGGCGTCAGGAACGCCCGGGCGATTTCCTCGGTCGACAAGCCGCAGACTTCGCGCAGCGTGAGCGCCACCTGCGCGTCGGCCGACAGCGCCGGGTGGCAGCACGTGAAGATCAGCCGCAGCCGGTCGTCTTCGACACTCTCGCGATCCGCCCACGCTTCCGCATCGTCCACCGCCAGATCCGTCGCATTCGCGACGTCATCCAGGGCATCGAAGCGTTTACGGCGGCGGAGGCCGTCGATCGCCTTGAAGCGGCCGGCAGAAACCAGCCAGGCCCGTGGATTGGCGGGAAGGCCGTCGCGCGGCCATTGTTCCAGGGCGGCCCTGAACGCGTCGTGCAGCGCTTCCTCGGCCGCGTCGAAGTCGCCGAGCAGGCGGATCAGCGTGGCGAGCACCCGGCGGGACTCGGCGATGTACACGGCATTGATCGCCTCGAGCACCGGATCGGTCATCGTCACCGCGTTCGATCACACCATCTTGACCGGCGCCGCGCAACCGGCTCCCGGCGATCGCGGTCCGGGCTTCGATCGGCCTCGTGACGGACGATATTGTGGGAAGGCCGGCGTCGGGGGCCACAAATCCGTAGCTCTAGCAAAAACCCGGATTGTGCGAGATGATGACGCCTTCCGCGGTAGCGCAGCTGATCGAAGAAATCAGGCGGAGGGTCCGCCTGCCGCGGTGGCTTCGTGTCGCATGCCCGCCGATGCCCGACTACAGGAGAGTCCTGGCACGGCCCTCGCAACGCGGCGAAGCATTCCCCGGGAGTGACTATGTCTGAAGAACCCGCGAACAGTCCGTCGTCGTCCTCCGCGTCCGACATACGCGGACGGGAGCACGCACGACGGGGCGCGATGCAGGCTGACCTGTTGCGACGCGCCTACGAACGATCGGTTCACCGCAGCTACATCGAAGCCGCGCTTCGCCGCAGTGGCCGTACCGTGCACCCGCGCGAATCGATCAACGCCTATCAGTTGCGCAGCCGCACGATCGGCTGATCGCACTGCAGTCACGTCCGCCGTGGTGCCGCGTCACCGACATCTGCAGATCGAGGCGACCGGATCGGGACAGCGCCTGCAGTTAGGCTAGCCCTTCGGGCGCCTGACCATGGTGTCCATCAGTCGCTCGAGCGCGGCACCCGGATCCCGAGTTCGTCCGGTGTGGACCGGCGACGTCTGGATGATCGTGCTGCGTGGCGAGGCCAGCCAGCGGAACCGCCCGCGTGCCGGCAGCGCGCCGATCGGTCCCGCCGCGGCTCCGCCCCGGCAGACCGTCGGGATGATCGCGAGGCTGTCCCGCAGCCCGTCGAGATCGAGCGTCGTGTCGATCGCCCGCAGCCGCTCCTCATCGAGCTCGATGCGCGCCTCGAGGAAGTCGTCGTCCACGCACGAGAGGATCACCCCGACGTTGATCTGCTCGCCGCGCTCGACCCTGGGCACGACACGGATGACCACGTAGTCGTAGGTGTAGTGGCCGGGGTCAGCGGGCACGCGCGGCCTCCTCGGCGAAGGCGCGGGGCGCCTCGCGCCGCTCGGTCAGGTAGCGCACATACGCGGCCCGCGCGGCTGGCGGATCGACCGAGGCGTCGCCCAGCCAGCCGTCCGGCACCTGCGCCACGATCCCCTCGATCACCTTGGGCGTGAGTGCAGCGGCCATGGCGTCGTCGACGGCCCCGAGCTCCGAGGCGCGCGGCAGCAGCACGTGCCTGGCGATCAGCGGGAACGGCTCGCGGGCGCGGCTGGCCGCCGATTCCCATCCCGGCGTGTGGTGGAAGAACAGGCTGGCGCCATGGTCGATCAGCCACAGGCGGCGATGCCAGAGCAGCATGTTGGTGTTGCGCGCCGTCCGGTCGACATTGGTGACGCAGGCATCGAACCAGACGACCCGCGAGGCGAGCTCGGCATCGAGCTTGTGCACCGCGGGATCGAAGGTGACCGAGCCCGGCAGGTAGTCGAGTGCCAGGTTGAGTCCGGGGCTGTCCTTGATCAGCGCGTGGATCTCCGGATCGGGCTCGGTGCGCGCCAGTTCCTCTTCGAGCTCCGCGAACACCAGCTCGGGCACCGGCAGCCCGAGCGCTCGGGCGATCTCGCCGGACACCAGCTCCGCGATCAACGCCCGCGTTCCCTGGCCAGCACCGCGAAATTTCAGCACGTACATCCCGTCGTCGTCCGCCTCGACGATGGCGGGCAGCGAGCCTCCCTCCCGCAGCGGCGTGACGTAGCGGGTGACGCGGATGGTGCGCACCGGCAAATTGTGGCATGGCGGACCACGGTAGCCTTGGCGAGGGGGTCAGACCGCCAAAATCCCAAGCTCCAAATCCCAAGTGCCAGCCACTCCCAAACCCCAAATGAACTCCCAAATCCCAACGCCAAATCTCCGGCTCGGAGTGAGGGCTTCGGGAGCGATTGGGATTTGGGACTTGGGAGTCGTTTGGGATTTGGGATTTGGGAGTGGTTGGAGCTTGGGATTTGGATTTTGGGATTTGAAGTGCCAAGCCGCGGGCCAAAATCCAAGAAACGGTGTCCAAGCAGGAGAGGCACTCCATGGTCATGGTGTGGATCGTTTTCGGGCTCTTCCTCCTGCTGCTGGCCGGGGTGACTCGAGCGGCGGTCATCAACGCGCGGGCACTGCGCCGCGACGTGAAGCGGACAACCGAGCGGTTCCGGGATGGATTGGAGCGCGACGCGAACACGCTGATCGACAACCTGATCGCCGCCGACGAGCGGCGTGCGGATCGGCCGTGAGGCACTGATTGCCTTTCCGTGTCGAGTACCGCGTCCCCCCCGGCGACGATCGTCGCCGGCCGGGGACGCGGGTCGAGTGGCCTATCGATCGCGATCCCTCCTGTGCGGCCTAGGGACGTTTCGTCGCGGGCACGTCAACGGGCAGATAAACATCCCAGATCAGTGGCGCGGCGTGGCTCAAAGGCCGTGCGTACCAACGACCCGAGCTTGGGCGGTACACGGCCAGGTCCGCCTTGCCATCGCCGTCGTAGTCACCTGGGACCGCGACGTCAGCGGCGAGTCCCCATTGGATGCCAATCAGGTTGTTCGGATCCGCCTCCGCGGACGACCTCCGCACATACCAATTCGGAAGGCTCGGATCATTCGGTCGAAACACCGCCATGTCCGTGCGGCCGTCGCCGTCGTAGTCGGCGGGTACGGGCACGTCACCTGTCAGGCCCCACTGGACAACCGACGTAGCAAATGGCGGGCGGGACGACCGTACGTACCACCTTGGGTAGCCGGGGGAGAGGCTGTCGTTTGGCCGAAAGACGGCGAGGTCGGTGTAGCCATCGCCGTCGTAGTCTCCAGGAACGGGGATGTCACCCGACAGTCCCCACTGGATACCATTCTGCAGTGAATACACGGATCCATCCGGCAATGTGACGTCGGCTACCCAGGCGTACCATTTTGCATTCGAGGGCCTGAACACCGCGATGTCAGTCTTCCAGTCCCCGTTGTAGTCCCCGGGAACGGGTATGTCCCCCGCTATTCCAAAAGAGACGCCGTTCTGGAGTTCCTGCGTGAGTGCGAACCACTTTCCCTGGCCAGCCTCCACACGGTACACCGCGACATCAGTCTTGCCGTCCCCGTTATAGTCGCCGCTGACCGGCGTATCGTTCGCGAAACCCCACTGCACCGAATCGACAGAGAGGTCGCTCGATTTCCTGATGTCCCAGATCCCTCCCGTTCTTCGGTAGCCGCCGAGGTCCGTCAGCCCATCGCCATCGAAATCCGCGGCGGTCCTCCCTTTCACCGCAGGGTGTTTTAGCACGGGCACGTCGGCTGTGGTGCCCCACTGCTTTATTACTGAGTAATTCGTAAAGTTGGTGGTTGACGTCTTCACGAACCAGTAGCTCGAAGAGGGCCGAAACACCGTGAGATCGGTCTTGCCGTCGCCGTCGTAATCACCGATGACGGGCACGTCATCGATCTCACCGCCTGAGGGGTAGACGGCCGATCCTCCACTCGATCTGAGGACGTACCAGGTGCTATTGGAGGGCCGGTAGACGGCAGCGTCCGTAATGGCATCGCCGTCATAGTCGCCAGGGATTGGGAGATCGCCAGGCTCTCCCCACATGGAGGGAGGGTCCTGGGTTGTATAGCCAGAACTGGATTTCAGAATGAACCAGTAACCTGTCGAGGGCCGAAAAATTCCAAGGTCGGCCTTACCGTCGCCATCCCGATGAACGGCCATCGGCATATCTCCCGGCTCCCCCCACACGTAGCTGTAGCCGTCGGTATATCCGCTGCCTGACGTTCTAATGTGCCAGGTTCCATTCGGGGTTCCCTTTGGGGGTCGATAAACCGCCAGGTCGGCCATGCCATCGCCATCGTAGTCCGCCGGAACGGGAATATCGCCGCTGGTGCCCCACTGATACGTGATGTCCCTCGTGAAGGTCGTGCTCGATTTCTTCACGAGCCAATGACCGGTAGACCCGCGGAACACCACGACGTCGCTCTTCCCGTCACCGTCGAAGTCCTGCTGCAGCGGAACGTCCCCGCTCCCACCCCATTGAAGCTGGTTCATGGCCGCCCCGGTGCTGAAATTACTACTGGACGTCACAGCGTACCAAGAGGCTTGCGTGCCCGGGCGATAGACTGTGATGTCGCTCTTTAGGTCGCCATCGAAATCTGTCGTCGCGAACCGGAGCAACGAGCTGATTCCCCATGTGGTCTGGCCATCAATCTTCGATCGCATGCAGACAACGGCAGTTCGTTCAGTTGTTGCCGCTGCATCGCATGTGGTGAGGGCTTGAGCCTCAAGCTTGGCTTTGTACGTCTGGCTGGCGAGGTTGAAGGTCGTTCTGCTATGAAAAGTGAAGCCGGCCGCTCCGGCCTGCTTGGCGTTTTGTGCCGCCGCCCAGTGGTTCGCAGGAATCGGATCATAGATTCCGATCGCGCAGCCCTCGAATCGCGAGAACGGCATGGGCTCCTGCATCAGGACAGGCAGGTAGGGAAAGCCCGCGGGCGGAGAACCCATGCCGGTTCGAGCCTCTTGAACCGCGGTCGACATCTTCGTCTGCCAAGGACCACCCCGGTCGGGGTGGACGGCCGCGAAACTGAGTCCAGCTGCCGCGGCGGTCTGCCCTGCCGGTGTGCCTCCTGCCGACACCGTCATGAGGCGCACGCTATCAACCCCCTCAACGCTAGCTGTGCCCTGTACCGCGTCGGCGATCTGACCAATGTCAGTCGCATTCAGGTTGGTGTGGGCGTCGTACTCGTTCTGAATGTCGAAAAAGACATGCCTGTACCAGGGGCCGGCGAGCCGCTGTGCGACCTCTTTGATCTGTGTCTTATAGTTTTCGACGGACACGCTCGCATCATTGCCGGTGATGGTTTCCTTCGTGAAGGTGACATCCACGAGCAAGTTGTGCGCCTTGGCTCGATCGAGGACACGGATAAATCGCCTCCAGGGCTCGCTGTCAACCGCCGCCAGTGTCGTCACTGAGAAGAGACCGTCACTGGCAGCACCGCTCGATGAACATCCATACTGCCACCAGTTGGGAAGATCCGAATTCCGTCATAGCCTAATTGGCGCAAGTAGCCGAAATCGGTATCCACGTCACCGTTTGGAACGCCGCTGATGTCGTGTGACGAACCGGCGCGGCGCATCGCGTCGAAGTACGAGATGAACAGCAGAAACCGTCCTTGGCCATTGACCGCGAAGTGGTCACCTTGAGTGGCTACGCTAGGCCCCTGGGCCTTGACCGGAGATGCGACGCAAAACGTCCAGATTCCAAGAATCGCGAGGATGCGGAGTAGCTTCATGACCTGTCCTCGTTCTGCGATGAATGCAGTGGACCGAAACGCGAGGGCACTTGTCGTGGCTGAGATGAGAAAACCGAGAAGCGCCGCATAGGCAGACCTCCAAGAGAGCGAACGGGCGCTGTCACAGGCCCGTTACCTGGGTGAACGAACAACTAGTGGCCGAGTGGTGTTCAGGTAGCGCGGCTCGAAGATTCGTTCGCCCGCGCTCTCGAACCTGATAGGAGGGCGTCAGCGTAAGGGCGATTTCACACCTCGTCAATATGCAGGAATTACAGGCCAATGAGCGGCTCTGATCGGCCAATTGGCGGCCTACTCATTCAGTACATGTGCGCACTCAGTTGAACGCGGTACGCAGATATCGCACGGCACGGGCAAGGCCGTGGCAGAGTTCGCGACGATTGGTTGGAGACGTGCGGTTACGAACAGCGAGGCCTGATGGACTTCGATTACGTCGCGCGACTGTTCTTCGGCGTCTATGGTCTCAGCGGCCTGTATTTTGTCGGTCGCATCGTGCGATATGGCGGCCTGAGAGGCGCCATGTTCGGCGCGCGAGTTGACCGGACCATTGGTGTGCTCGAGTTCGGCCGGCGTGGCATCAGGCTACAGCGAGTGAGGGTTCACCGGCTGGAGGGGGCCCACGCCGGGTCGCCGAGCGTCGCGATCGATGGCACAAGCCCCGATCGTGCTGACGTCCGAACAGGCGCAGGCCCTGTCAGCCCTTCTGCTCGACGCTTTGCGCACATAGGCCACCCCAGCGCGCAAAACACCGTACTCAGTCCTGACGGCCGGCGTGTACACGGCCAAGAATTGGAAGAAGCGTCTGATCATCGGCAAACTGACTAGCAGAGGGAGCGTCAATGACCCACTTCCCTGGTTTGATGATCGCCGCAATAGCCCTGTGCGCCGGTTTCGCCGGGGCGCAGACCCCGCCGGACTTCTCGGGCACCTGGGAGCCAGTGGAGCTGTCGGAGACCGCGTTCTCGGCGGCCGTGCAGACGGTGAGCCACACCGCGACCGCCCTGACCTACGGGCACGCGTCCTCCGGCGGCGGCCACAAGTTCGTTTACAAACTTGATGGCAGCGAGAACCACTCAACGCTGATGAATATCCGGTCGGTGGCCAAAGTGTCAGTGGACGGCGACAAACTGACAATCTCCAGGGTCGACACATACCCGGACGGTCGCGTCAGGGAGAGCACCCAGGTCTGGTCGATCGATGCCACCGGCCATCTGGTCATTGACAGCACCGACGGGCTGAAGGGCGAGAAGCCCGTCGCCCGGCGAGTGGTGTACAAGAAGAAGCGCATTCTCTTGAAGTAGCACCGGCCGATGCCGCGCGCAGGCGACACCCGTGACAAGCGCTTTGTGCCGAGCACCAAATGGGGCTGTCCGGCGACAGGACCCGCGCCCGCGGAGCGGAGGCGATCAGAACGTTGGAATGAGATGAGCGGCTGGCGCAACGGTCACCCCTCACCGACCGCGATGACGGCACCGCACCGAGCCGGAGCGGAGCCTGCGGGTGGCCCGCCTCCGCCAACGCTTCGGCGCGCAAGCTGCCGGACGGGGCCGCCCCACGTCCACCCCAGCGCGCAAACCACGCGCGCCGGGATCCCGGGGTCCGCGCGCAGGCGACGCCCGTGACAAGCGCTTTGTGCCGAGCACCAAATGGGGCTGTCCGGCGACAGGACCCGCGCCGCGGAGCGAAGGCGATCAGAACCTCGGAGTGTCGTGGGCGACCGTCGCGCGCCGGTCACTAGCCGTCGATGATGATGACTGCCACTGACCGAGCCGCAGCGTAGCCTCGCGGGTGGCGCCGGACGGGGCCGCCCCGTTTGGCGCGCAGGCGACACCCGTGACAAGCGCTTTGTGCCGAGCACCAAATGGGGCTGTCCGGCGACAGGACCCGCGCCCGCGGAGCGGAGGCGATCGGAACGTCGAACAGAGATAGGCGGCTGCCGCAACGTCGGCACGCCCAACGCCTCACTAATTCCACACCACCGGACTGCGAACCTGCCTCCGCCAAGGCTACGGCGCAGCAGGACCGCGAACCCGCGAACCCGCGAACCGCGAACCGCGGGCGGCTGACTGCTCGGCGCGCTACAATCCCGCACCATGCGCGCCGCCCTCGCCCTCTTCATCGCCGTCATCGCCCTGCAGCCTGCTCCCACCGAGATCCGCCTGATCGTCAAAGGCGACGACATGGGTGCGGCGCATGGCATCAACCTCGGGACCATCGACGCCTACAAGCGCGGCGTGCTCACCACCACCAACGTCATCGTGCCGGGACCGTGGTTTCTCGAGGCGGCGCGGCTGCTCAAAGAGAATCCCGGCCTCGACGTCGGCGTGCACCTGGCGCTCACGAGCGAGTGGGCGGACGTGAAGTGGCGGCCGCTGACCTCCGTGCCGTCGATCGTCGATCCCGACGGCTACTTCTTTCCGCTGGTGCAGCCGCGATCGGGCTCGGTGCCGAAGACCAGCATCAAAGAGAGTGCCTGGAAGATCGATGAGATCGAACGCGAGCTCCGGGCGCAGCTCACGATGGCGAAGAAGCACCTGCCGCAGGCGACTTACACCTGGAATCACATGGGATTCACCTCGGTCGATCCCACCGTCAACGAGCTCGTGCTGCGGCTCAGCAAGGAGTTCGGCCTGGTGGTGCCGTCGGAGCTCGGCGTGCAGTGGCTGCGCGGGGTGTACGAAGGCAAGGACAGCGGCGCGGTGAAGGCGGACAAGCTGGCCGCCAAGCTCGAGACGATCGGGCCCGGGCTGTGGGAGCATATCGATCACGCGTCGACCGACGACCCGGAGATGCGTGCCGTCGGACATCCCGGCTACGAATGGGTCGCGGCCGATCGCAGCGCGAACGTCGCGGCGTGGACCAGCCCCAAGGTCCGCGAGGTCATCCAGCGGCGTGGCATCAAGCTGACGAGTTATCGCGATCTTGCCAAGCGCTAGCCGCGGCGCCCCCTGCGCGATCCGGCGCGGCGGACCCGCGGATCGGGCCGGCGCCTACCGCGTCTGTCTCGAGACCGGCAATGACGGCGGCGACGGGACCGCCCGTTTTGCCAGTGATCCCGACGCGCTCGGGCGCATCTACGTCGGGCCGTATCTGGCCTTCGAGCCGGAGCTGAGTCTGGTCCTCGAGGATGAGGACGGGATCTGCGGTTACGCGTTGGGCGCGTTCGACTCGAGACGCTTTTACGAACGCTACGAACGTGAATGGCGGCCGGCGCTGGTCGCGCAGTTCGCCGAGCCGGGCGGCGATCCGGCCCGATGGACGGCAGTGGAGCAGGCGCACCATACCTACCATCACCCCGACTACTTCTGCCCCGAGCCCTACGCGCGTTTTTCCTCGCACCTGCACATCGATCTGATCGCGCGCGCGCAGGGGCGGGGTTACGGCCGCCAGTTGATGGAGCGCAATCTGGAGACGCTCCGGCAGCTCGGGTCGCCCGGCGCCCATCTCGGCGTCAGCTCACGCAACGCTCGCGCGCTCGCGTTCTATGAGCATCTCGGCTTCCGCGAACTGACCCGCGTCGGGACCGAGACCGATGGCTGCATTTACTTGGGGCTCGAGCTGGGGCGTCCGTAGGCAGCAATCCGTGGGCCGTAGTCCGTGGTCCGTAGTCCGTGGGTCCGCTGAACCGATCGACCCAGCTGGGTCGAAGACACGGCAACCAGCCGGTCGTGGCGTATTCCACCCAGATGCTGCGAAACAGCTTTGATGGTTTTCGGATGGCGGACCGCGGACCACGGACTACGATCTGACGTGAGAAATCAAATTTGCTCGCTCTTTTCGGCGGTCCTCCCGTCCGCACCCGCCCGTTCCCCGCCTGGCCCGTCTTCGGCCGGGCCGAGGAAGATCGTCTGCTCGAGGCCCTGCGCAGCGGGCAATGGGGCCGCCTGGATGGTCCGCAAGTGGGCGAGTTCGAGCAGCGCTTCGCTGCGATGCACGGCTGCCGGCACGGCATCGCGGTGGCCAATGGCACGGTGTCGCTCCGAATCGCTTTGCTCGCGGCCGGCATTCAGGCCGAAGACGAGGTCATCGTGCCGCCGTACACGTTTCTGTCCACCGCGTCCGCGGTGGTGGAAGCGAATGCAGTGCCGGTGTTCGCGGACATCGACCTCGATACCTTCAACCTCGATCCCCGCGCGGTCGAGGCCGCGATCACGCCCCGCACCCGCGCCATCATTCCGGTGCACTTCGCCGGGCAGCCGGCCGACATGGACGCGCTCCAACGGATTGCGGATCTTCACCAACTCACGCTGATCGAAGATGCCGCGCATGCCCACGGCGCAACGTATCGCACCAGGCCGATCGGTTCCATCGGCCACATGGCTTCGTTCTCGTTCCAGTCGAGCAAGAACCTGACCGCCGGCGAGGGCGGCATCATCACCACCAGCGACGACGAGCTGGCGGCGGCGTGCCGATCGATTCAGAACTGTGGCCGGATCGAGGGTGGCGTGTGGTACGAGCATCACGTGATCTCGGGCAACTATCGCCTGGGCGAGCTCCAGGGCGCGGTGCTCAACGCCCAGATCGAACGCCTGGCGGATCAGACGGCCACGCGTGATGCCAATGGCGCGTATCTGGCGTCGCGACTGCGCGCGGTGCCCGGTCATCTTTCCTCAGAGCCGTCCCTCCGAGTGCACGCGCCACGCGTATCACCTGTTCATGCTCCGGCTCGATCCCGCCCTGTTCGGCGCGACGCGTGACGCCGTGCTGCCGGCGCTCGAAGCCGAAGGCATTCCCTGCTCGGCCGGCTACGGCTACTCGCTGCCGGCGCAGCCGCTCTTCCGCAACAAAGCCTTTGGCCCGTATCTCGCGGCCGTCCGCGATCGGCTCGACTACAGCCGCTCACACTGTCCGAACAGCGATCTGATCTGCCAGCAGAGCATCTGGCTCGAACACCACCTGCTGCTCGGCACGCGCGAAGACATGGACGATATCGCCCTGGCCTTCGAGAAGGTGCATCAGCATCGCGAGCGGCTCGGGCATCGATGATCGGGAAGCTGGCGGCCACGCTCGGGCGGCTCGATCGCAACCCGTATCTGGCGGCGATTCGCGCCGGGATGGTCGCGGTCGTGCCGCTCACCATCGCCGGCGGCCTCTTCATGATCGTCGCGAACCTGCCGGTGCCAGGCTGGGACGCGATCGTCGCGCCCTACCTGCCGCTGCTGCAGATTCCTGTCGCCGCGACCTTCGGAGTGCTGGCCATCGTCGCCTGCGCGGCGATCGCCTACGAGCTCGGACGAAGCTTCGGCCAGGACGGGTTCGCGGATGCGAGCACGGCGACGGTCGTGTTCCTGATGATCAGCCTCGATCCCGCGACTCTGACGTTTCTGCCCGACACCCTGGGATCGCGCGGTTTGTTCACCGCGATCGTCGTCGCCGTGGTCTGCGTCCGGGTGCAGAAGGCGTTCTCCGACCGCGGGCTTGTCGTTCGCATGCCCGACGGCGTGCCGGCGATCGTTCGCCAGTCGTTCCTGTCGCTGGTGCCGTTGTGCGTGCTGATTGTGGCGTTCTGGGCGCTGCGCTTCGCGGCCGGCGTCGACATCAACGCCGGGGTCCAGAGAGCCTTCAGCCCGCTGATCGCCGCGTTGAACACGCTGCCGGGGATCCTCGGGTATGCGCTGGTCGTCACGCTGCTGTGGTCGGTCGGCATCAATGGCGACAACGCAGTCGACGTGGTGGTCGCGCCGATCTTCCTGCAGTATCTGGCCGCCAACACCGATGCCGTGAGCCGGGGCGACACTCCGCCGTTCGTGACGGCTTACGGCTTTTTCACCACCTTCGTGAATGTCGGCGGCACCGGCGCCACCCTCGCCCTGGCGCTGCTGCTGTGCCGTTCCACGGACGCCGGCTATCGCAAGATCGCCCGGCTCTCGCTGCCCACGCAGGTGTTCCAGATCAACGAGCCGATTTTCTTCGGACTGCCGATCGTCCTGAATCCGATCTTCATGGTGCCGTACGTGTTGAACGCGCTGCTGCTGACCGGGACCACCTACGCACTGATGGCGTGGGGCTTGGTGCGGCGGCCGTTCATCAACGTGCCGTGGACGACGCCGCCGATTCTCGGACATTATCTGGTCACCGGCGGCGACTGGCGTGCCGCGGTGTGGGGCGCGGTGTCGATCCTGCTGGCGATGGCCGTCTACTATCCGTTCGCCAGGATCGCAACGGCACGGCGTGTCGCAGACGGACAGGCCGCACGAGAGCTGAACGAAGCCGAGATGAAGCGATGACAAGAGACGTTGTGGCGCCAGGGTCTTCAGACCCTGGCGGGATCCGGCGCCGGCCATTCATGAAAGCCCTCATCGCCCTGGTCGCGCTGACGATGACCGCGAGTGCCGCGCAGAAGGCGGCCACCTATCCACAGAAAGAGCGGACCTTCCATTCCGCCGCCGACTTCGCCCGCGTGACCGGCGGCAGGCTGCGCGTCGAACGGACCGCAAACGAGGCACGGCTCACCGCACTGCGCAGGGCGATCCCGAGCTGGCCGGTCGCGGACGTGACCGTGCTCGGCCCCGACTCCGGGTCCGCGCTGTGGGTCGGCACCAGACGCGGGGCGATCCGGTACAGCGACGGCTATCGCCGCCACGAATACTTCGCCGGCCTCCGCTGGCTGCCCGACGATCAGGTCACCGGCATCGCAGTCGACGGCGATACCGCGTGGCTCGAGACGCCGAAAGGCTATGCGCGCATCGACTATCGGATGACGACGCTGGCGGAGAAGTCACAGGCATTCGTGCGGCGCATCCAGGCGCGGCACCTGCGATGGGGCCTCACCGCCGATTCCACCTTGCGTGTCGCCGGCGATCTCTCGACCAATCAACCGCGGTCGACGGACAACGACGGCCTCTGGACCGCGATGTACGTGGCGGCCGAGAGCTTCCGGTTCAAGGTGACCGGCGACGCCGCCGCGCGCGAGAATGCCCGGAAGGGGATGCAGGCGATCCTCCGTCTCGAGCAGATCACCGGCCGGCCCGGCTTTCCGGCGCGCTCGTTCATCAAGGTCGGAGAAGACGAGCAGCCGAAGGACGGTGAATGGCACGACACGCCGGACCAGGCGTGGCGGTGGAAAGGGGATACCAGCTCCGACGAGATTGTCGGCCACTACTTCGTCTATCCGATCTACTACGACCTGGTGGCCGACGACTCCGAGAAGCCGGCGCTGCGGGCGGCCCTCGACCGCATCACCAACCACATCGTCGACAACAACTATCAGTTGATCGACGTCGACGGTCAGCGGACGCGTTGGGGCTGGTGGACGCCGGAATTGATCTGGGAGGACGCTGACGAGACCGGCCTGCGCGCCCTCCATCTGCTGTCGCACCTGCGCGTCGCCGTGCACATGACCGGCGACCCGGCGCATCGCATGAAGTTCCGCGCCGCGTACGACGATTTGATCGTCCGCCATCGATATCACCTGCTCACCCGCAACCAGAAAGTGATGGTGCCCGGCCACATCAATCACTCGGACGACGAGCTCGCGTTCCTGTCGTTCTATCCGCTGTTGCGCTACGAGACCGAGGCGCCGTTGCTCGCCATTTACAAGGAGAGCCTGGAGCGCAGCTGGCAGACCGAGCGTCCGGAGCGCAACCCGCTCTGGAACGTCATCTACGCGGCCGGCACCGGTGCGAAGGAATTCGACAAGGACGAGTCGCTGCGTACGCTGCGAGAGATTCCGATGGATCTCGTCCAGTGGACGGTCACGAACTCACACCGACAGGACGTGCCGGTCGACCCGCTCGCCGACCGCTTCAAGCGCCGCCAGGCACTGTCGGTCCTGCCCTACGACGAGCTGCCGATGTCGAAGTGGAACGGCAATCCCTACAACCTCGACGGCGGCAACGGCGGGCGCAGCGAAGACGATGGCGCGTATTTCCTGCTGCCATATTGGATGGGGCGATTTCACGGCCTGTTCGAAGAGTGAGACCGTGGATCGCGGTCCGGGGTCCGCGGGTTCGCGGTTCGCGGGCTCGCGGGTTCGATTCGGAGTAATCAGAAGGTCTGAGGCCAATCCAAGCGGCTCGTTGCCTCTAACCAGCGGCGACCGCGAACCGCGAACCCGCGAGCCGCGAACCCGCGGACACGGACATGGCACAATCCCTTCACTCCATGTCCGCCCCCGTGATCCGCGTCGAAGGCATCCGCAAGACCTATGGCAAGACCGTTGCGGTATCGGACATCTCGTTCGAGGTGCAGCAGGGGGAGATCTTCGGGCTGATCGGGCCGAACGGCGCGGGGAAGACCACGACCATGGAGTGCGTCGAAGGGTTGCGCTCGCCCGATCGCGGCGCGATCGCGGTGCTCGGGCTCGATCCGGTGCGCGATGTCTACCGGCTGCAGGATCGGATTGGGGTGCAGCTCCAGGAAGCGCAGCTGCAGAAGCGCATCAAGGTCCGCGAGGCGGTGGACCTGTGGGCGTCGCTGTATCGCACGCCGGTGGACGCGAACCGGCTGCTCGAACAGCTCGGGCTGACCGAGAAGCGGAATGCCTGGTTCATGACGCTCTCCGGCGGACAGAAACAGCGGCTGTTCATTGCCCTCGCGCTCATCAACGATCCGGAGCTGGTCTTCCTCGACGAGCTCACCACCGGCCTCGATCCGCAGGCGCGGCGGGCGATTTGGGACTTGGTGCGGGGGATCCGGCAGCGCGGGAAGACGGTGTTCATGACCACCCACCTCATGGACGAAGCCGAGCGGCTGTGCGACCGGGTCGCGGTCATCGATCGCGGCCAGATCGTCGACATCGACACGCCGGCCGCCCTGGTGCGCCGCCATTGTCCGGAGCGAACCGTAGTGGTGACGACGGCCCAGGATTCGGCGGACGACCTGTTCCGTCGTCTGCCCGGCGTCACCTCGGTCGAACGGCGTGACAACGATGTCGCGATTCGTGGGGGCGGCGACGATCTCGTCACCAGCGTGATCCAGTGTCTGGCGAACCACTCGATTCCGGTCGGGGATTTTCGCACCGAGACGCCGACCCTCGAGGACGTGTTCCTCAAACTGACCGGCCATTCGATTCGCGCCTGAGGGAGACGCCGTGCTGCGAGGTTTGTGGAGATTGACCTGGCTCGAGATCAAGATCTTCCTGCGCGAGCCGCTCGGGGCGATCGGCACGCTGGTGTTTCCGGTGCTGATCTTCGTCCTGTTCGGCAAGATGGGGGGCGGTCGTCCCAGCGGGCCCGGGCAGCGGATGCCGAGCTTCGTCGGCGCGGATCTCCCGATCTTCGTGTCGATCATGATCGCGTTGAGCGCGGTGATGTCGCTTGCGACGGTCGTCGCGATCTACCGCGAAGGCGGCATCCTGAAACGCCTGCGCGCGACGCCGATGCGGCCGCACACCATCCTGACCGCCCACGTGCTGGTCAAGCTGGTGTTCACGCTGGCCACGATGCTCGCGCTGATCGTCGCCGGCCGGCGGATCCTGCCGCCGCAACTGGACGCGCCGATCCTGTCGTTCTCGCTGGCGGTCCTCTTCAGCACGCTGAGCATCCTCGCCCTCGGCTTCGTCCTCGCCAGCATCGTCCCGGTCGCCCGGTTCGCGCAGCCGATCGGCGCGCTGCTGTTCTATCCGATGCTGGGACTGTGCGGCCTGTTCTTCCCGGTCGAGGCGCTCCCGCCAACGCTCCGCATGATCGCGCGGGCGCTGCCGCTGACCTATGCGGTGTCCCTGATGAAGGGGATCTGGCGGGGAGAGGGGTGGCTCGCGCACGGCAGCGACGTCGGCGCGCTCGTCCTCACGATGGTGGTGTGTATAGCGCTGTCGGCGAAGTGGTTTCGATGGGAGTGAACACTGCCGCGGGTTCGCGTTTCGCGGGTTCGCGGGTTCGATTCGGGGTAATCAGTAGGTCTGATGCCAATCCAAGTGGCTCGTTGCCTCCAACCAGCGGCGACCGCGAACCCGCGAACCCGCGGCTGTTAGCGCAGATAGCGCGCAGTCACGCTCTCAGCGCTGCGCGCGATTTTTTCCGGCGGCCCCGCGGCCACCACGCGCCCGCCCTCGTCTCCAGCGCCTGGCCCGACATCGATCACCCAATCGCTGCCCAGGACGACGCGCATCTCGTGTTCGACGACGATGACGGTGTTGCCGGCGTCGACGAGGCTGTCGAGTTGTACCAGCAGTTTCTCGACATCCGAGGGATGGAGCCCGGTCGTGGGCTCGTCCAGGACATAGAGCGCGTCGCCGCGCTGCGCGCGTTGCAGCTCGGTGGCGAGCTTGATCCGCTGCGCCTCGCCGCCTGAGAGCTCGGTCGCGGGCTGGCCGAGCCGCAAGTAGCCGACCCCGACCTGCCGCAGTACGCCGAGCGTGCGCCGCACCGCCGGCTCTTCCGCGAAGAATGCCCACGCCGCGTCGACGGTCATGCCAAGCACCTCGGCGATGGTCTGGCCGCGATACTGGATCTCGAGCGTCTTCGCGTTGTAGCGCGCGCCATGACAGGTCGGGCAGGGCGCATAGACGCTCGGCAGGAACAGCAGCTCCACCATCACCGCGCCTTCGCCTTCGCAGGTCTCGCAGCGACCCTTGGCGACGTTGAAGGAGAATCGGCCGGCATCAAAACGCCGGCGTCGCGCGGCCCTGGTGGCGGCAAACAGCTTGCGCACGTGATCGAACAATCCGGTATAGGTGGCCAGGTTGGAGCGCGGCGTGCGTCCGATCGGCTTCTGATCCACTCGCACCAGCCGCTTGATGTACTCCATCCCGCCGGTGATGTGGCCGCCGACCGGCACTGGCGCGCGGCGTTCGAGATCCTCGCCCTCGTCCTCGTCGGCCGCGACCTCGTGACCGAGGTGCGATGCGACGAGCTCGACCAGCGCCTGGCTGACCAGGCTGGATTTGCCCGATCCCGACACGCCGGTCACGGTCGTGAACACGCACAGCGGAAACTCGACGTCGAGGTTCTCGAGGTTGTTGCGGGTGACACCGGTCAGCCGCAGCCATCCCTGCGGCTTCCGAGGCACTCGCCGGTCCACGGCCGGCTTCGCGAACAGATGCCGTCGCGTGTGTGACGCGGCGACCCGGGCCAGTCCCTCGGCCGGCCCACTGTACAGGATCTCTCCACCGTGCTGGCCGGCGTCGGGACCGACGTCCACGATCCAGTCGGCGTGCCGGATCACGTCGAGATCGTGTTCGACTACGAACAGGGAGTTGCCCGAGGCTTTGAGCTTGTCGAGCGCGCGCAGCAGCGCTTCGGTGTCAGCCGGATGCAGGCCGGCGGAGGGTTCGTCGAGCACGTAGACGACGCCGAACAGGTTGGAGCGGACCTGGGTCGCGAGACGAAGCCGCTGCAGTTCACCCGGCGAGAGCGTTGGGGTGCTGCGATCGACCGCGAGGTAGCCGAGGCCGAGATCCAGCAGAACCGCGAGCCGTGCCTCGAGGTCCTCGGCGATTCGACGGGTCACGATCTCTCTTTCGGGGTGCTCTTCGGCGCGCCGCCGCCGGCCCTTGGCGGTGCCGGCGGCAAACGGGCGGAAGATCGCGGCCAGCCGCTTCAGCGGCAGGCGCGAGATGTCCGCGATGTTCATGCCCGCGAAGGTCACCGACAACGCCTCGCGGCGCAGCCGGTTGCCATCGCAGACCGGACAGTCGGTGCCGATCAGATATCTGGCGACGCGCCGTTTCATCAACGGACTCTGGGTGGTCGCGAAGGTGTGGAGCACATAGC
The DNA here is from genome assembly GCA_963717745.1 of uncultured Acidobacteriota bacterium. Taxonomy (GTDB): domain Bacteria; phylum Acidobacteriota; class Vicinamibacteria; order Vicinamibacterales; family 2-12-FULL-66-21; genus JACCXG01. The sequence continues at coordinate 23,564 of CAVQXJ010000021.1, read as the reverse complement.
GTCTGGCGCCGGTGAAGGTGCCCATGTAGCTCGGCTCCTCCTTGCGCTTGAGCGCGCGGCGCACCTCGTCCGGGTCGTAACCCGCGTACACTGGTACGGTCGGTTGTTCGTCTGTGAACAGCAGCCAGTCGCGATCCTTCCGGGGCAGATCCCGCCACGGCGCATCGACGTCGTAGCCGAGAGTCGTGGCGATGTCGCGGAGATTCTGGCCGTGCCAGGCCGGCGGCCAGGCCGCGATCGCGCGCTCGCGGATCGTCAGCGAGTCGTCCGGCACCATCGAGGCCTCCGTGGCGTCGTAGAGCCGCCCGAGGCCGTGACATCCGGGGCACGCCCCCTGCGGCGTATTGGGGGAGAACGATTCGGCGTAGAGCAGCTCCTGGCCTGGCGGGTAGTCCCCCGCGCGCGAATACAGCATGCGAAGCAGGTTCGAGAGCGTGGTCACGCTGCCGACCGATGAACGCGTGGTCGGGGAGCCGCGCTGCTGCTGCAGGGCGACCGCGGGCGGCAGGCCATCGATGTCGTCGACGTCGGGCACGCCCATCTGATGGAACAGCCGGCGCGCGTAAGGCGAGACCGACTCCAGGTAGCGGCGCTGCGCCTCGGCGTAGAGCGTCCCGAACGCGAGCGACGACTTGCCGGATCCAGAGACGCCGGTGAACACGACCAGCGCATCCCGGGGAATCCCGACGTCGATGTTCTTGAGGTTGTGCTCGCGCGCCCCGCGCACGTGGACGAAGCCCACCTTTGCTGAAGCGCCGACGGACAAGCCGTCCGAAGGGGCGCTGTGCACGGGCTCTTCGGGGCGGGTGATCGGCTGGGCTTTCATCCGGCCGGAGAAGTGCAAACAGCCGGCCGTGATTGGCGGGCTCGATCGACATGTGGCGCCACGGCCAGGGTTCTAAGACCCTGGCCCCACAACATCGGGAACAGGTGCTTGCACCAGGCAGCCCCGGGCTCCACATCAGGTCAGGCGCCATTCATCGGTCGGCTGCGCCGACCAAGTCGAGTCAGACTCGTGATGTGGCGCCAGGGTCTTCAGACCCGGGCGATCGGGCGGCCCGCCAGGGGCCAGTCTGAACTAAGATCCGCCACCATGCGCCGCCGAGCCGTCTTCGCCTCGATTCTCGGTGTCGTGGCGTTGATGGCGCCGGCCGGCCAGCGTCCGTCAGCACAACAACGGCCGCCCAGCTTCATCCTGATCTACGCCGACGACCTTGGCTACGCGGACATCGGTCCGTTCAGCCCGCTGCGCGGGGCGCGCCGGCCGGTGACGCCGAACCTGGACCGGATGGCGGCCGACGGCGTCCGGCTCACCAACTTCTATGTATCCCAGGCGGTCTGCTCGGCCTCGCGCGCCGCACTCCTGACCGGCTCCTACTCCAATCGGGTCGGTATCAGCGGCGCGTTGAATCACACCGCTGATTACGGCATCCATTCCGACGAAGCGACCATCGCCGAGGTCCTGAAAACCCGAGGTTATGCCACTGCGATGTTCGGCAAGTGGCACCTCGGTCACCGGCAGCCGTTCCTGCCGGTGCATCACGGGTTCGACGAGTATCTCGGCCTGCCGTACTCGAACGACATGTGGCCGCGCCATCCCGAGAAGAAGCAGTTCTTTCCGGACCTCCCACTAATCGAAGGCGATCAGGTCGTCAAGCTCGACCCCGACCAGTCGCAGTTGACGACGATGTATGCGGAGCGTGCGGTCCAGTTCATCGAACGTCACCGCGACTCGCCGTTCTTTCTCTACGTGGCGCCGGCGATGCCGCACGTGCCGTTGTTCGTATCGGAAAAATACCAGGGCAAGACTGGCCGCGGACTCTACGGCGACGTCATCGCGGAGCTGGACTGGGCGGTCGGACGGATTCTCGACACGCTCAAGCGCACCGGAATCGACCGCGACACGCTGGTCGTCTTCATGTCGGACAATGGCCCGTGGCTGTCGTATGGCAACCACGCCGGGTCGGCTGAGGGTTTCCGGGAAGGCAAGGGGACGGCGTTCGAAGGGGGCGTCCGCGTGCCGTTCGTGGCCCGCTGGCCCGGTCGGATTCCAGCGGGTGCCCGAGCGTCGACGCCCGCCATGACCATCGATATGTTGCCGACGCTCGCCGGGCTGGCGGGCGCCACCATTTCGAACGAACGCATCATCGACGGCCGCGACCTGTGGCCGGTGCTCAGCGGCAGGAAGAACGCCGCCGCGACCGCACGATGCGCTGTATTTCTATTGGGGTCAGGAGCTCCATGCAGTGCGGCGCGGCAAGTGGAAGCTGCACCTGCCGCATCCGTATCAGTCCCTCGACGCGGCCGGCTCGGACGGTCTGCCCGGCAAGTACGTGCGGCGTGAGATCGAGCTGTCGCTCTACGATCTCGATGCCGATCCGCGCGAAGCCAGGAACGTGGCCGCGGGGAATCCGGCGGTCGTCGCGGAGCTGATGACATACGTCGAGCGGGCGCGCGAGGACCTCGGCGATACGCTGGTGAAGCGGACGGGGAAGAATGTTCGGCCGGCGGGGAAGACTTGACGCCCACAGGACTCATCATGACAAAGCGAAATGCAGTAGCAGCAGCGGTGGCGGTTGGATGCCTGGCGACGGTGCACGGACAGCAGGCGCCGGACGACTGGTTCTCGCGGGTTCAGGCGGGGCGGTCGGCCGCGCGGGCCAGCCATGCGATGGTCGCGACCAGTCAGCCGCTGGCCGCGCAGGCCGGCCTCGACGTGCTCAAGCGCGGCGGGAACGCGGTCGACGCGGCCATCGCGATGGCCGCGGTGCTCAACGTCACCGAGCCGAACATGACCGGTATCGGCGGCGACGCCTTCATGATGGTGTACTCCTCGAAGACGAAGAAGATCGAGGCGCTGAACGCCAGCGGCCGGGCGCCGCGCGCGCTGACCCGCGATCTCCTCGGCTCGCGCGGGCTCACCCAGATGCCGACCTCCGGCATGGAGACCATCACGGTGCCCGGCGCGTTCGACGGCTGGGTCACGCTGCTCGAGAAGCACGGGACGATGAAGCTGGCGGACCTGCTGGCGCCGGCGATCGCCCTCGCCGAGAGCGGGTTCCCGGTGATGGAGAAGACCGTCGCCGACTGGATTCCCGAAGTCGAGAAGCTGAGGCGCAACCCGGCGGCCGCAGCCACCTATCTGGTGGACGGCGAGGCGCCGAAGCCGGGCGCGATCTTCGTGCAGAAGAACCTGGCGCGCACGCTGCGCACGCTGGCCAAGGGTGGACGCGACGCGTTCTATCGCGGCGAGATCGCCAGAGCGATTGTCGAGTACTGCCAGAAGAACGGCGGCTTTCTCGCGATGGAGGACTTCACCGAGCACAAGTCCACCTGGGTCGAGCCGATCTCGACGGTCTACCGTGGCCACACGCTGTACGAGTTCCCGCCGAACAATCAGGGCCTGACCGCGCTGCTGCTCCTGAACATCCTGGAGGGCCTCGATCTGCAGTCGATGCGGGCGGAGCCGGTTCGCTATTACCACACGCTGATCGAGGCGACCAAGATCGCCTTCGCCGATCGCAACCGCTACATCGCCGACCCGGCGTTCTCGAAAGTGCCGGTCGCCGAGCTGCTGTCGAAGGACTACGCCGCGAAGCGCCGGGCGCTGATCGATCCGAACAAGGCCATCGATCCCCCGGCGTACGGCGAGGTGAAGATGGGCAGCGACACCACCTACTTCACCGTCGTCGACAAGGATCGCAACGCCGTCTCCTTCATCAACAGCATCTTCAACTCGTTCGGGTCCGGCATCGTCGCCGGCGACACCGGGATCATGCTGCACAATCGCGGCACCGGGTTCGTGCTCCAGGCCGATCATCCGAACCGTCTGGAGCCGGGGAAGCGGCCGTTCCACACCCTGATTCCCGCGATGGTGTTCAAGGACGGCAAGCTGCTGCTGTCGTACGGCGTGATGGGCGGCGACATCCAGGCGCAGGGGCACGCCCAGGTGCTGATCAACCTGATTGATCGCGAGCTCAACCTCCAGCAGGCGATCGACGCGCCGCGGGTCCGCTACATCAGCGGCCGCGGCGTGATGATGGAGGACGGGCTGACGCCCGGGGTGATTGCCGATCTGATCAAGCGCGGCCACGAGCGGGTGATGCCGGCGGCCGGCATCATGCACCGGGCGCTGATGGGCGGCGGCCAGGCGATCATGGTCGATCCGCAGACCGGGGCGCTGGTCGGGGGCTCCGACACCAGGAAGGATGGGCTGGCTATCGGGTACTAACGTCAAATCCCAAGCTCCAAATCCCAAGCTCCAACCACTCCCAACTCCCAACCCCCAACCCAAGCCAAACACCAACCGGAATTGGCTGAGGTTGGTTTGGGATTTGGTGGTTGGGAGTGGTTGGGATTTGGAGCTTGGGATTTGGGATTTGTCACGGCTTGCCCCAAGGGCAGGGAGGTGCGACACTGTTCGACCGGTCCTCCAAGCCGACCGCCGTGCCCAAAACAACTCATCTGTTCCGCCGCCTCGCAATCGGTTCGGCTGCCGCCGTCCTCTCGGCGACGGTCCTGGTCCGCGCCCAGGCGCCCGCCGCCAAGGCTCAGGCGGCGGTGTCAGCGCCGGTCGACTTCGCGAAAGACATTCAGCCAGTCTTCGAGCAGGTACCTGCGCGGAGTGTCACGGCCGCTCCAAGGCGCGGGCCCAATTGCGGTTGCACACGCCGGAGTGGATCCGGAAAGGCGGCCAGTCGGGTCCCGTCGGTCCTGCCGGGCAACAGCCACAACAGCGAGCTGATGCGCCGGGTGCTCGATCCGAACGACGACGACCGCATGCCGCTCGACGCGGATCCGCTGCCGGCGGAGACCATCGCGCGGCTTCGCGCCTGGATCGATCAGGGCGCGCCGATGCCCGCGAGCACCGCGGCGGTAGAGGCGATCGACGAGCATTGGGCGTATGTGAAGCCGTCGCGTCCCGAGCTGCCGGTCGTCTCGCGCGGGGAGTGGGCCCGCACCGCGATCGATCGATTCGTGCTGGCGCGGCTCGAGCGCGAGAAGCTGACGCCGTCGGCCGAAGCCTCCCGGCCGACGCTGTTGCGCCGCGTCACGTTCGACCTCACCGGGCTGCCGCCGACGCCGGAGGAGCTCGACGCCTTTCTCGCCGACACCGCCCCCGACGCCTACGAGCGCGTGGTCGACCGCCTGCTCGCGTCGCCGCGCTACGGCGAACGGTGGGCGCGTCCCTGGCTCGACCTGGCGCGATACGCCGACACCAACGGCTACGAGAAGGACAACCGCCGCGACATCTGGAAGTATCGCGATTGGGTGATCGACGCGTTCAATCGCGATCTGCCGTTCGATCAGTTCACCGTCGAACAGATCGCCGGCGACATGCTGGCGAAACCGACCATCGAGCAGAAGATCGCCACCGGGTTCCATCGCAACGCCATGACCAACGAGGAGGGTGGCGTCGATCCGGAGGAATCGCGCTACGAAGTGCTGGTGGACCGCGCCAACACCACCGCCACGGTGTTCCTGGGGTCGACGCTCGGCGTGTGCCCAGTGCCACAACCACAAGTACGATCCGTTCACGCAGAAGGACTACTTCCGGCTGCTCGCGTTCTTCGCGAGCGGCGACTTCGACAGCCGGACATTCGGCGACGGCACCCGCCTGTTCGAGCCGACGCTCGATCTCGCCACTCCTGAGCAGGAAACCGCGCGCAAGGCGCTGCAGGCCGACATCGATCGCCTCGACAAGGAGCTGAAGACGTCCACACCGGAGCTGCGTGAGGCGCAGGCGCGCTGGGAGGAGTCGCTACGGGCCGCCCAGGCGAAATGGACACCGCTGACGCCGAAGGACGCGACCGCCACCAACGGCGTGCTGCTGCGCTCGATGCCGGATGGGTCGCTCCTCGCGTCAGGGCCGAACCCGCCGCTGACGGCCTACACCGTCACCGGAACCACGACGGTCGCGCAGATCACCGGCGTGCGAATCGAAGCCCTGCCGGATCCGTCATTGCCCCGCGGCGGTCCCGGGCGCGACGGCTACGGCCATTTCCGCGTCACCGGCCTGCGCGCCCTGGCCGGTCCCGCGGATGGAACCGCGACGCCGCAGCCGGTGGCCTTCAAGACGGTGAAGGTGGACGACTCGGCCGCGGCGTTCGAGCCGTCGGACCTGCTCGGCGACAAACCGTCCGGGTATGCGCGGAAGGGCGGGTCGTGGGCGGTGAACGTGATGCGTGACACGGAGCGCCTGCCGCGCAATGCCGTGCTGGCCGCCGCCACGCCGTTTGGACTCGCATCCGGCACCGCGCTCGAACTGCGGATCGACCATCTCGACGGCACCATCGGGCAGGGCATCGGACGGTTCCGGGTCTGGGTCACCGATGCGGCGAATCCGCTCGAGGGCGCCGATCTCGCGCCGAGGCTGCGGCGGATCCTCGCCGTGCCGGCATCCGAACGCACGACGGCGCAGACCGACGATCTCGCCGGCGTGTTCCGGGCGACCGCGCCGCTGTTGAAGGAGTCACGCGACGCGCTGGCGGCGCGGCGCAAGGCGCTGGCCGATCTCAAGATCCCGTCCACACAGGTGATGCGGGAGTCGGCTTCGTTCGAGCGGCCCTCCTACGAGCTTCGCGTGCGAGGCAGTTTTTCGGCGAAAGGGGAGCGTGTCTATGCCGGCACGCCGCGCTCGCTGCCCGCCATGCGCGACGATCTGCCGATCAACCGGCTCGGTCTCGCGCGATGGCTGGTCGATCCCGGCAATCCGCTGGTCGCCCGCGTGGCCGTGAATCGGCTGTGGGAACAGCTGTTCGGGCGCGGGCTGGTCGAGACCAGCGAGGATTTCGGGACGCAGGGTGCGCCGCCGACCCATCCCGAGCTCCTGGATTGGCTCGCCACCGAGTTCGTGGCCAAGCGCTGGAGCCAGAAGGCGCTGCTGCGCACGATCGTGCTGTCGTCCACCTACCGGCAATCATCGGCAGTCCCGGCCGGCGGAGTGGATCGCGATCCGTACAATCGGCTGTTCGCCCGCGGTCCGCGGGTCCGGCTCGAAGCCGAAATGATCCGCGACGCGACGCTCGCGGTCAGCGGCCTGCTCAGCGACAAGATGCTCGGTCCCAGCGTCTTTCCGATGCAGCCGGACGGCATCTGGAACATGCCCTACAACTCGGACAAGTGGACCGTGTCGCCGGGGGAGGACCGCTTCCGACGCAGCCTCTACACCTTCTGGCGGCGCACCTCGCCGTATCCGAGCTTCATGACCTTCGACGCGACCAGCCGGGAGTTCTGCACGGTGCGGCGCGTTCGCACCAATACGCCGCTGCAGGCGCTGACGCTGCTGAACGATCCGGCGTCGTTCGAAGCCGCGCGCGCGCTCGCCCGCCGCATGGCGGCCGGCGGCACGACCTCGTCCACGCGAGCCGCGCGGGGCGTGAAGCTGGTGCTGTCGCGTCCGGCCGGTGCCGCCGAAGTTCAGCGCCTGGTGGCGCTCTACGACAAGGAGCTGGCCCAATACCGCCGGCGCGGCGATTCGGACGCCGACCTCGCCGCATGGACGATGGTCGCGAACGTGCTGCTGAACCTGGACGAGACCATCACCAAAGAGTAGCTGCCGTCCGCTCTACTCATGTAGCAACCCATGGACAAACCTTCCCTCCGCGCGATCACCCGCCGCCACTTCTTCGAACAGGCCTCGTTCGGCATCGGCGGCCTCGCGCTCGCGTCGCTGATGGACGACGTGGTGCTGGCGCAGGGATCGCGGCCGCCGGCCTTCCAGTTCGACTTCACTCCGAAGGTGAAGCGGGTCATCTACCTGTTCATGGCCGGGGCGCCGTCGCAGATCGATTTGTTCGATCCGAAGCCGGCGTTGACCAAATATGACGGGCAGGACATCCCCGAGGAGTTGATCAAGGGCGAGCGATTCGCCTTCATCAAGGGGACGCCCAAGCTGCTTGCATCGCCGTTCCAGTTCAAGAAGCACGGGCAATCGGGCGCCGAGATCTCGGAGCTGCTGCCGAACCTGGCCAAGCTCGCCGATCAGGTCACGTTCGTCCGCTCGATGCAGACGAACCAGTTCAATCATGCGCCGGCGCAGATCTTCATGAACACCGGACACCAGGTGATCGGGCGCCCGAGCCTGGGCTCCTGGCTCAGTTACGGGCTGGGCAGCGAGAACGCCGACCTGCCGGCGTTCGTCGTGCTGCTGTCGGGCGAGAACAATCCGGACGGTGGCAAATCGTGCTGGGGCAGCGGCTTCCTGCCGACCACCCATCAGGGCGTCGAGTTCCGCTCGAGCGGCGAGCCGGTGTTGTTCGTCTCGAATCCGGAAGGGGTCGATTCGGAGACGCGCGGCCGGTCGATCGCCGCAATCAACGATCTGAACCGCCTGCACGCGGTCGATGTGCGGGACCCGGAGATTCAGACCCGGATCGCCGCCTACGAGCTCGCCTACCGGATGCAGACCAGCGTCCCCGAGCTCACCGACGTTTCGAACGAGCCGGCCTCGATCCACGAGCTCTACGGCACCGAGCCCGGGCGCCCGTCGTTCGCGAACAACTGCCTGCTGGCGCGCCGGCTGGTCGAGCGCGGCGTCCGCTTCGTCCAGCTCTATCATCGCGGCTGGGACACCCACGGCGCCTCCTTCGGCGAGGACATCGTCGAGAAGCTGCCGCACCTGTGCCGGCAGACCGATCGTCCGATCTACGGCCTGCTCACCGACCTGAAGCAGCGGGGTCTGCTCGACGACACGCTGGTCGTGTGGGGCGGCGAGTTCGGACGCACCCCGATGAACGAAGCGCGGAACGGCTCGAAGTTCCTCGGCCGCGATCACCATCCGCGCGCGTTCACGATGTGGATGGCCGGCGGCGGCATCAAGCCGGGCATCACCCTCGGCAAGACCGACGAGCTCGGCTACAACGTCGTCGAGGATCCGGTCGACGTCCACGACCTGCACGCGACGATGCTGCGGCTGCTGGGGATCGATCACGAGAAGCTGACCTACAAGTTCCAGGGGCGCGACTTCCGGTTGACCGACGTGCACGGGAAAGTCGTGACGAAGGTGCTCGCGTGATCAATCTCTAATCCCTAATCGGGAATCCCTCATCCCGAATCCCCAATCCTTGACGGAGCCCCCAGCGGAATCCGAAGGGGACCCGATTCGATCAGGGATTCAGGGATTCGGGGATTAGGATTCGGGATGAGGGATTCCCGATTAGGGATTAGGGATTCGTCGGATTCAGTGTAAACCCCCCCCGCCCTCGCGACGTCCAACCCCTCCATGAACCCTTCCACGTCCGACGTCCGCCTGGCGATCCGCAGCCTCGGCCGGAGTCCTCTCTTCGCCACGGTTGCGATTCTGTCGCTGGCGCTCGGGATTGGCGCAAATACCGCGATATTCACTCTGATCGACCAGATCGTGCTGAGGAAGCTGCCGGTGGCGGCACCCGAGCAGCTCGTCATGCTGTTCCAGCAGGGCAACCACAACGGCAGCAACATGGGCACCCGGATGCACTCCTATCCCATCTATCAGGACTTCCAGAAGAAGGCCGAGCCGCTCGGCGAAGTGCTGTGCCGGCGCTTGGTACCGGCGTCGGTGAGCGTCGACAACCAGACCGAGCGCCTCGAAGCGGAGCTGGTCTCCGGCAATTTCTTCTCGATGCTGGGCGTCAAACCGGCGGTGGGCCGGGTGTTCAATTCGCAGGAAGACGATCAGACGTACCAGGGTCACCCGGTCGTGGTCCTCAGCCACACCTACTGGGTCAACCGGTTCGCGAAAGATCCCGGCGTGGTCGGCCGGAAGATTCTGGTCAACGACTACCCGATGACGATCGTCGGGGTCTCGGCGGAGGGATTCGCCGGGATCGATCCGGCGCGCTCGCCGCAGATCCGGGTGCCGGTCTTGATGAAGCCGGTGATGCTGCCCGAGTGGCCGTGGCTGCACATGGACGATCGGCGGTCGCGGTGGGTTCAGGTGTTCGGGCGGCTGAAGCCCGGCTACACGGTCGAGGCCGCGGCCGCGCCGCTGCAGGGGCTGTTCACGCAGATCCGCACCCACGAGATGACGCTGCCGGCCGCCAAGGATTGGTCCGCCTACTCCCGCGGAGAGTTCATGAAGGGCCGGATGCGCGTCGAGAGCGCCGAGACCGGCTTCTCGGGCATCAGGAACGATTTCTCGACCGCATTGATCGTGCTGATGAGCATGGTCGGCCTGGTGCTGCTGATTGCCTGCGCGAACGTCGCGAACCTGCTGATTGCGCGCGCGTTCATGCGGCAGAAGGAGATCGCGGTGCGGCTCTCGCTCGGCGCGTCGCGCGGCCGCCTGGTTCGTCAGCTGCTGGTCGAAAGCCTGGTGCTGTCGTTCGCCGGCGGCGTGGTCGGGCTGGCGCTGGCATTCGGGCTGACGCGCGGACTGCTGGCGCTCGTTCCATCGGGCGGCCAGCCGCTCATGATCAGCGCACGGCCAGACGGGCGAATCCTGCTCTTCACGCTCGGGCTGACCTTCCTCACCGGGCTGGTGTTCGGCCTGCTGCCGGCGCTTCGCGCCAGCCGTCCGGATCCGTGGACCACGCTGAAAGACACGGTGGGCTCGATCGCGGGAACCGGCGGGTCGCTGTTCCTGCGCAAAGGTCTGGTCATCGCGCAGGTGGCGTTGAGCTTCCTGCTGCTGTTCGGCGCCGGGCTGTTCGTGCGGAGCCTGCAGAACCTGAAGACCACCGACACCGGCGTGGCGCTCGACAACCTGGTGACGTTCCAGCTGGCGCCAGCCCTGAGCGGCTACACCAACGAGCGCGCGGTGCTGTTCTACTCGCAGCTTCTGGAGCGCCTGCGCTCGACACCTGGGATCAAGTCGGCGGCGCTCGCCGGCGTCTCGATTCTGAGCGGCGACGAATGGGACAGCTCGACCTCGGTCGAAGGCCACCAGGCTGCCGACGGCGAGGACATGCAGGCGTTCATGAATGCGCTGTCGCCCGGCTATTTCGAAACCATGAAAATCCCGATCCTCGAGGGGCGTGACTTTGCCCCGATGGATATCAAGGAGAACTCGAGAGTCGCGATCGTCAACAAGAAGTTCGCGGACCACTTCTTCAAAGGCAAGAGCGCGGTCGGCAAGCACCTCGGCAGGGGCGTCGGACCGCGCACCAAGCTCGATGTCGAGATCATCGGCGTGGTCGCCGACTCCCTCTATGAAGGGCCGCGCGAAGGCGTGCGCCGCCAGGTGTTCATCCCGAACTGGGGACGCAACAACGCCACGTTCTACGTCCGGGCCCAGACCGGTTCCGCCGGCGCCTACAGCCTGATTCGCAACGAGCTGCGGCAGCTCGATGCGGCGCTGCCGCTCTACGAATTGAAGACCGTCGAAGGACAACTCGACGAAACCCTGCTCACCGATCGGCTGATTGCGATGCTGTCGGCCGGCTTCGGCCTCCTCGCGACGCTGCTGGCGTCGATTGGGCTCTACGGCGTGATGGCGTTCGTCGTCGTTCGCCGGCGGAAGGAGCTCGGGATCCGGCTCGCGCTCGGGGCTCAGCCGGGCGGGGTGATCTGGCTGGTCATGAGGGAAGTGCTGCTGCTGCTCGCGATCGGCCTGGCCGTCGGAGTACCGGCCGCGATGGCCGCCGGCCGCTACATCTCCTCCCAGCTCTATGGCATCGACCCGTACGATCCGACCATCGCGGTCGTGACGGTGATTTTGCTGGCGGTCGTCTCTACCGCCGCCGGCCTGATCCCGGCGCATCGCGCCAGCCGGATTGATCCCATCCTGGCGCTGAGATACGAGTAGATCAATCCCGTAACTCACTAATCCCTAATCAGGAATCCCGAATCCCGAATCCCGAATCCCGAATCACGAATCCCAATCTTCTCGCGCTTCAGTTGCCAGAGCCGAAGCCGGACAGGACGCGATTCGATCAGGGATTCGGGATCAGGGATATTCCTGATTAGGGATTAGGGATTCGGCAACTCCCCTGCCTTACGTGGTAACGTGGCCAGTTATGACTTGCCAGAGAGGAGCGCACATGCGTTCGTGGATTTCCGCGGTTGTCGTCGCGTGCGCCGCAGTCCTGTCCTCGCCCGCGGGGGAGGCACAGGAAGCGCGCGGCACGCTGCAAGGTAGGGTCTTCGATGCCTCCGGAGCCGCCGTGCCCGGCGCTACGGTTGAGATCGCCAACGTCAACACCGGCATCACCACGCCGGCCACGTCCAATGAGGAAGGCAACTACCGGGTGCCGTTCCTCAATCCCGGCACCTACCGCGTCACCGTCTCGTTGGACGGTTTCAGCAAGTTCGTCAGCCAGAACATCCAGCTGCACGTGGCCGAAGTGCTCGCGGTCGACGCCACACTGCAGGCGGGGCGCATCACCGACGAAGTCACGGTCTCGGCGGCGGCCACGGTGGTCGATTCGTCGGGTTCCGGCCTCGGTCAGGTCGTGGACGCACGCAGGATCTCCGAGCTCCCGATTCGTGAAGGCACGGCGGTCGAGCTCGTGATCCTGTCGCCGGGAGTCCAGAACACCACTGACCTGCGGTCGCGCAAGGCCGCGTTCAACAACGGGCTCTCGCAGTGGTCGAGCGACGGCGCCGGCGAGAAGCGCAACGACTTCACCATCGACGGCGTGGCCAACGTGGCCGCGGATCGCGTCGCCTACAGCCCGCCCTCGGCCGCGGTCGAGGAGTTCAAGATCCAGACGGCCAGCTACGACGCCGCGGTCGGGAACGCGATGGGCGCGTCGGTGAACCTGGTCACGAAGAGCGGCACCAACAGCCTCCGCGGCCAGGTCTACGAATGGTTCCGCGGCGCCGACCTCGACGCGAAGAACTACTTCGACGCCAAGGCCGGCCGCCCCAAGCGTGACTACAAGGACAACCGGTTTGGTGCCGCGGTCGGCGGTCCGATCGCGCGCAGCCGGACCTTCTACTTCGCGAACGTCGAGGCCAATCCGTTCCAGGTTCCCACTTCGGTGACCCTGAGCGTGCCGACCGAGAAGATGCGCAACGGCGATTTCTCGGAGCTGCTGGCGCTCGGCGCGCAGTACCAGATCTACGACCCGGCAACGACTCGTCCGTCTCCGACCACGGCCGGCCGCTTCATCAGGGATCCGTTTCCCGGCAACATCATTCCGCAGGGCCGCATCAGTACGGTCGCCCGGAACATCATGGATTTCTACCCGCTGCCGAACCAGCCGGGCACGTCCGACGGCGCGAACAACTACACCAATCCGACCGCGGTTGCCCTCGAGACCTATTACACCGCGACGTCGCGCGTCGATCACAACTTCTCCGACAAGCACCGCCTCTACGGCAGGTTCAGCTGGGACTTCTGGGAAGAGGAGAAGGACGACCGCTTCGACAACATCGCGACCGGCATCTTCCTGAACCGCAAGAACCGCGTGTTCGCGCTGGACGATGCCTACACGGTGCGGAGCAATCTGCTCCTCAACGTGCGCGGCGGCTTCACCCGCCAGCTGTTCCCGGAGCGGCGGCGCAGCCAGGGCTTCGACCTCGGGTCCCTCGGGTTCTCGAGCGCGCTGACCTCGCTGGTGCCGGCAGGGCTCGCGACTTTCCCGAACGTCACGTTCGACGGCACGGCCTATCAGCCCTTCAGCCCCTGGGAATCCGGCGACGGCTTCTTCACGACGGACGTCTACAACGTGATGGGAAACGCCATCTGGCTGGTCGGGAATCACAGCATGAAGTTCGGCACGGAGTACCGGCGGTATGTCGAGCACTCGAGCCGTTTCCCCACCGCGGTGTCGCCGACAATCAGCTTTGGCACAGCTTGGACGCGCGGTCCCGTCGACAACTCGGCAGGCGCTCCGCGTGGTCAGGAGTTCGCCTCGTTCCTGCTCGGGCTGCCCACCGGGGGCTCGATGAGCCGTGCCGCCGAGTACACGGAACAGAGCGGCGTGATCGGACTGTACGCCCACGATGACTGGCGCGTCCGCAATAACCTCACGCTGAACCTGGGACTGCGTTGGGAATACGAGTCGCCGCTCACCGAAGTGGAAGACCGGATGATCAGCGGCTTCGACTTCGAGACGCTGTCACCCATCAACGATGCGGCGCGGGCGAACTACGCGCGCAATCCCATTCCAGAAGTGCCGCTCTCGGCTTTCCAGGTCCGCGGCGGCCTGCTCTACCCCGACACCGGCGGGTCGAAGGGAGCGTGGCGCGGCATCAATTCCAACTTCATGCCCCGCGCGGGCTTCTCGTGGCAGCCCGAGCCCAAGACGGCGGTCCGCGGTGGATACGGGCTGTTCTATGACGTGCTCGGACCGAACCGCATCAACGCCACCCAGACCGGCTACTCGCGTGTCACGTCGCTGACCTCGTCGCTCGACAACGGCCAGACGTTCGTCGCCTCGCTCGCCAATCCGTTCCCGAACGGGTTGCTCGAGCCGGTCGGCAGCAGCCTGGGCCTGATGACGAACGTGGGCATCGACTCGCAGTTCCCCTATGTCGGAGAGGTGCGGACGCCGCGGACCCACCGATGGTCGATCGGGGCCCAGCACGAGCTGCCGTGGATGTTCCTGGTCGAAGGCACCTACTTGGGCGGACTCTCCCAGAACATTCCGGTCACCAAGCAGATCAATTCGGTGCCGGCCCGGTACTTCTCCACCTCGCCGGTACGTGACGACGTGACCAACAATTTCCTGACCGCGCAAGTGGCGAACCCGTTCGCCGGCCTGTTGCCCGGCTCGACCATCAATGGCGCCCAGGTGCAGCGCTTGCAGCTGCTGCGGCCGTTTCCGCAGTTCACCGGCTCCCTCAGCGCGCTCGAAACCAGCGGAACGTCCGACTACACGTCGTTCCAGGGGCGGATCGAACGCCGCATGGCCAACGGCTTCACCGTGCAGGCCGCCTACACCTGGTCGAAGACGATGACGGAGACCAACTACCTGAACGCGTTCGACACCGAGCTCGAGCGGGTGATCGGGGCGTTCGATCGCACCCACGTCTTCGTCACCAGCGGGATCGTCGAGCTCCCGTTCGGCAAGACGCGGCACTTTGGCCGCGACTGGAACGGTCTTACCGAGGGGCTGCTCGGCGGCTGGCAGGTGTCGTTCCTGTTCAAGGCCCAGAGCGGCGCGCCGCTCGGGTTCGGCAACTTCATCTTCGCGCCCGGCGCGACGGTGGACGACATCGTGCTCTCCGGAGGCCGCGACGAGAACAAGTGGTTCAACGTCGACGCGTTCAATCGCGTCACGGCGCAGCAGCTGGTGAACAACGTGCGGACCGCGCCGTCACGCTTCGCCGAAGTCCGGGGACCGGGATACGCGCTGCTCGACCTTGGATTCCTGAAGAACGTGAATCTGGGCAGCCGGCTGCGCGCGCAGTTCCGGGCTGAGGTCTACAACTCGCTGAACCGCGCCAACCTCGGTGGTCCGAACACGACGGTGACCAGCACCGCGCTCGGCACCATCACCGCGCAGAACGGGCTGCCCCGGCAGTTGCAGCTGGCGGCTCGATTGAGCTTCTAGAGGGGCGTCGGAGGAGGTACGAGGTACCGGATCTCAAAAACGGAGCAACGAAGCAAGCGGAGGTAACGGAGAATACAAAGGTTTCAAGAACCTTTCTTTTCCGTTTCCTTCGTTGTCTCCGTTGCTCCATTTTTGAGATCCGGTACCTCCGTCTATCTCCCACCTCCTACCTCCTACCTCCTACCTCCTGACGCCCGCACGAGCGCGCCGATCCGCCCCGCGCGCCCATCGATCCCCGCGGCCGGCTTCAGTCCCAGCAGCTCGGTCATCAGCGGATAGACATCCACGTTCTCCACTTCGGGGATCGTCGCGCCTCGCCGGATTCCAGGACCCGCGATCAGGAAGATCGCACGCATCGACGCCACTTCCGGCGGCCAGCCGTGCTCGCCCCATGACCTCTGGATGAGGGCGCGGGTGATGATAGACGACGCCATCATCCAGCCCTCGTCCATCACCACGACCACATCGCCGGCACGCGGCGTGTCGCGGAAGTGGTAGCGCTCGGGCAGGTCCTGCCGCAGATAGGCCCGGCCGTGGGTGAGCTTCGCGTTCAGCTGATCGCGGAGCCGGCGCGCGCTGCCGGGGGGGCCGCTGACGTGGAGGCCGGTCACCGGGCCGCTGTAGCCGGTCCTGACGTTGGTCGTGTCGACCAGCGAGCCGAGTTGGACCGTCTGCTCGGCCGAGGTATTGGTCATGCCGTGGTCGGAGGTCAGCAGAACGATCACGCGGTCGCGGTCCGGCAGTGCGTCGATGCCGTCGAGCAGCGCTCCCAGCGTCGCGTCGATGCCGGCCACGGTCTTCCCGATCTCCGGAGAATCGAGCGGGACGCGGTGCGAAATCGAGTCGACGTCGCTGAAGTACAGGGTGATCACGTGCGGGCGCCGTTCGGCGGGCAGACGCAGCCAATCCAGTACCGTCGCGACCCGCCGGGCGTTGGGCATGGTACCGTCGTACTTGTTCCAGAACGTCGGCCGGATCCCTTTGACGGCCGCCTCCGATCCCGGCCAGAAGAAGCACGCCGCGACCATGCCATGGCGTTCCGCCGTCACCCAGATCGGCTCGCCTCCATACCAGCTGCCATCGGTCACCGTGGCTTCATTCCTGAACGAATAGGCGGCGTTGCGTGCGGGATCGAAGAATCCGTTTTCCACGATCCCGTGATGGCCGGGATGGAGGCCGGTCACCAGCGAATAGTGGTTGGGAAACGTAGTCGACGGGAACACCGGACGCATCGCCTCGGCGAGGGTCCCCCGTGCAATGAACCGGCGAAAGTTGGGCAGGTCGAAGCGAGTGAGATAGTCGGCGCGGAACCCGTCGAAGGACAGCAGCACCAGCGACGGCTTCGCGAGGTGCTCCGGACGGTTGGTCCCGCCGCTGCCTTGCGCCGGCGCCGGTGAGGGCGTCTGCCGTTCCGCGGACGGCGCCGCGCCAATGGCGAGGGCGAGCGGAACGATGGCGAGCATCGCCGCGCGCCGGAACGGGGAAGCATGGGCAGGCATCAGCGCCCAACCATAACATCACCCGGCCGAGGTGACAGGGCTACAATGCGCCGGATGCGCGCTCTTCATGCACTGGCGTTCACGGGTCTCGCGGCAGCGATCGGCATCTCGGCCCCCGCCGCGATGCAAGACGAGGGGGTTGCCGGGGCCTGGCAGAAGCTGGTGAAGCTGCGCACCATCGCCAGCGTTCTGCACACCACCGCGCACCCCGACGATGAGCACGGCGGGGTGCTGGCGCTGCTCAGCCGCGGTGAAGGCGCGCGGGTGGCGATGGTGACGCTGACGAGAGGCGAGTCCGGCGACAACGCGCTCGGCCCCGAGCTGTTCGACGCGCTCGGCTTGATCCGCACCGAAGAACTGCTGCTCGCCGATCGGTACTACGGCGTCGACCAGCAGTATTTCGGCACCGTGGTCGACTATGGCTTCTCGAAGCGGCTCGACGAAACCCTGGAGAAGTGGGGCCTCGATCACGTCCTCAGCGATCTGGTCGGGGTCATCCGCACCGAGCGTCCCCTCATCGTCATCGCCCGGTTCCAGGGAAACGAGCGCGACGGTCACGGCAATCATTCGGCGGCCGGCATGGTGACCCAGGAGGCATTCGAGAAGGCCGCCGACCCGAAAGTGTTTCCCGAACAGATCGCCGGTGGACTGCGGCCCTGGCGGCCGCTCAAGCTGTACATGGGCGGCGTGCGCGCCAACGAGGACTGGACCATCCGGGTGGATGCCGGGCGCTACGATCCGATCCTCGGTGACTCCTACCAGGCGATCGCCAGGCGAGGATTGAGCTTTCAGCGCTCGCAGACTGGCGGGCGGTTCTGGGCGCCGCCTGGCCCGTCGCTGTCCTATTACAAACGGTTGCGTTCGACGGTTGACGGGCCGGCGAAGGAGGAGTCCTTCTTCGACGGCATCGACGTCAGCCTGCCCGCGGTCTACCGGACGCTCGGCAAGACCGCGCCGCCCGGTGCCGCCGACGCGTTGACGGCGATCGCACGCGAGATCGAGGCGGCCACCCGCGCCTTCACGCTGGCCGCGCCGACGATGTCGGCCCCTCCGCTGGCGCGCGCACTGGCCCAGCTGCGGCGCGCCATCGATACGACGCGCGATGACGATGTGGCATTCGTCCTGCGCGCGAAGGAACGGCAGCTCGCCGATGCCATCGACGCCGTGCTCGGCGTCACGCTGACAGCGGTCGCGCAGCCGTCCGGCACGCCGGAAGCCAGCGGTCCGTTCAACGCCGGCCCGCCGCCCATGACACCGGTCACGCCCGGCCAGCGTTTCGAGGTGGTTTCGACATTTGCCAGCCGCGGCGCGGCCGAGGTGCGCGACGTGCGCATCGCCCTCGAGTCGGGCGCGGCGTGGCCGTCGAGCTCCGGCAGTCAGGGCGGCGTCACGGCGGCGCCGAACACGCCGGTTACGCAAACGTTCACAGTCACCGTCCCTTCGAACGCGGTTCCATCGCGCCCCTATTTCTCGCGCGGCTCGATTCAGGCGGCGCGGTACGACGTTGCCGATCGGGCGGCGCTCTACCGGCCGTTCGCCGAGCCGCCGCTGTCGGCCGTCGTCAGCTACACGGTCGAGGGGGTCCGGGTGGAGTCACGGCGTCCGGTGACGAGACTCGAGGCAAACCTGCCTTACGGCTACGAGACTCGGACGCTGGCGGTGGTGCCGGCGGTGGCGGTCACACTGACGCCGGGGCATGCCGTGGTGCCGCTTGGCGGATCCCGCCCGGTAGTGCTGCAGGCGGAAGTGGTCAACAACCGGGACGGCGCGTCGGACGGCGAGCTGCGGCTCGAACTGCCGGCGGGATGGACCGCGACGCCGGCGTCGCACGCCCTGCATTTCGTGCGTGCGGGTGAGCGGGCCCAGCTGTCGTTCACGGTCGCGGCTGCGCCGGCCGGGGAGCGCTCGTATCGCATCGCGGCGATCGCGAGCGTCGGCGGTCAGCAATACCGCGAAGGCTACGCGGTCGTGAAGTATCGCGATCTGGAGACGCGCTACCTCTATCGAGACGCCGTGGCGACGGTCACCGGCCTCGACGTCAAGGTGCGCACCGGCCTCGAGGTCGGCTACGTCATGGGCATCGGCGACGAGGTGCCGGCGGCGCTGGCGCAGCTGGGCGCCAACGTCCGGCTGCTCGGCGAGCGCGAGCTGACCGGCGGATCGCTGTCCCAGTTCGACGCGATCATCACCGGCACGCGGGCCTACGCGGTCCGCCAGGATCTCGCGACCGCGAACCGCCGGCTGCTGGACTACGTCCGCGACGGCGGCAACCTGATCGTGCTCTACAACACGCAGGAGCTCGATCCGAAGCTCTATGCGCCGTATCCGGGCGAGCTCACCCGAAGCGCGGAAGAAGTGTCGGAGGAATTGTCCCCGGTCGAGATCCTCGCGCCGGCCGCCGCGGTCCTCAACACCCCGAACCGGATCACCAAGGCGGACTTCGACAACTGGGTCGAGCAGCGCGGCTCGAAGTTCTGGTCGTCGTGGGATCCGCGCTATACGCCGATCATCGCCACCTGGGATCGCGGGCAGCCGCCGCAGCAGGGCGGCTGGCTGCACGCGCGCTACGGGAAGGGAAATTACACCTACTTCGCCTACGCGCTGCACCGGCAGCTCCCGTATGGCGTGCCCGGTGCCTACCGGATTCTGGCGAACCTGCTGTCGCTGACGCAGGGCTCCGCGGACAGCCGCTGACGCTCGGTGCGCGGCGGACGGGTGCTTTCAGACGCGGATGGGTAATTCGAGGGCCGGTGAGCCTTTTACAGGAGGGCCAGGAGATCAGGAGGAAAACAATTGGTTTTTCCGGTCCTCCTGCCCTCCTGTGATCGCGAGCGCGCGAGTAGCCCCGGTCGCCAGTCCAAGCGCCCGGCGGTTGGCGTCGCAGGGTGCTTACGTCGCAACTGGCTTACCCAGTCCCGCGCGGATCGCGATCTCTACTGGCGAGTAATCACCATCAGCGCGCGCCAGTGTGATCGGTTCCGCGGGAACGAGCGGCGGCTGGGCCATGAAGCGGGGGGTCAGGCCGCGATGGGGCTGTGCGGCGTGTACGAGGAAGGCGTGGCACAGGTAGACGTCGCCGGCCCGGCCGGTCGCCAGTGCGATCGGGAGATTCTCGATCGCCGCGTCGAATCGCTGGGCGAGCTCGATGAAGGTCAGGCCGGCGTCGCCGGCCTGCGCCAGCAGTCTCGGAACTTCGAGATGTGACCCCACCCTGATCCGCGTCGGCGCGTCGTCTGGGCCGATGTCCGAGAAGAGGAACAGCATCAGGAGCGCGCGTCCGCGCGACGCGAGGTTGACGCGCATCGACCCGTCTTCTCCGTAGAAGCCGGCATCGACATGCCAGCCCGCGTCGCCCGGATCGTCGGGGCTGGGGAAGCGGACCGGGAATGTACCGAGACTGCCGCGGGGTGTCCAGCGGCCCCTGCCGACCAGTCGATTGAACGCGTCGTGGAGCGTGGGCGTGTTCACCGCCAGCCGGAACGGCTCGTCATCGTAGTCACCGAGCCGGACGACGGGCCTGGTCCAGGTCGACGGATCGTCCGGCGCCACGTTCAGATCCCGCCACAATCGCTCACGCCCGGCGTCCGCCAGGTCTCGCGGAAAGGCCGCCTCGATATGCACGAAGCCATCGCGGATGAACTGGTCTCGCTGTCGATCCGACGGGACGGTCACGGCTTCGATCCCGCGGTGTCCCGCACGAATCGCGGAAGCGACTCACGCACGGTTCGAACGATCAGGTCCTCGGTGCCCTCGCCGAGCGGCGCCAGCTGGCCGTAGAACACCATCGATCGATCGACCTCGTACCCGCCCTCCGGGATCATCCGCTTCGACGCCACGTAGAACGCAACGTCGTTGGAGTAGCCGTTGACCCACACCCGCCCGGCGTCGAGCTCGCGCTTCAGCCGGAGGCCGTAGTCGGCCACGACTTCGCCGCCGAGAAAGACCATCGCCAGCTCGGAGCCGAAGGCCCAGGTCTGGATGGGATAGGGAACGGTTGTGGCCAGACGGTCGCCTCGGTCGAGGCGCTGCAACACGTCTCTGGCCTGAAATCCGCCGGATCGTCGCGCTTCGCCCTGGACTCCCATTCCGCCCGCGTGGGTAGCGGCGCGAGCGGAAGGTCGATGTATCGGAGAGTGGTCTGAGGAATGGAACGGACCGGCCGCATCGCGGTCGCGAGCACGCGGTCGACTTCGTTTGCGATCGTGACCGCATGCTGTTCGACATTGGCAAGGCCGCCACCGCGCGGACTGGGGTTGGCGTCGGCGCCGGTGCCAATCGTAATCAGCGCGATCGCTCCGGGATGACGCTTCCGCAGCAGTTCGCTGGCAGCACCGGGCCAGTCGCCGTGCACGAAGTTGTCGCGCCCTTCGAACGTCGTGGCATGACTGGCATAGCTGGCCAGCACGGCCCGCAGAGTGCCGTTCAAGTCTCGAACGGCCAGCACGGGAACATCGTGATCGACCGCACCATCAGGTGTGACGCCGAAACCGACGATTTCCCGTCCTTCAGCACCCGCCGGTTGGCCGCGAACCCCGCGCGCCCCTGACCCCACTCGACCCGCGCGGGCCGGCGATCGGCGAGCGCGGCGCGGCCCAACTGCTCGAGCCGTTGGGACAGCGAGACTGTGTAGCTGTCGATGACTCCTTGCTGGGCCGGCGTGGCCGGGCGTTGAAGATGTAGGGCAGCACTCCGCTGAGGCTGGGACCGGTGTGCGTGCGGGTGGCACCGACCGCGAGGCTGGCGCGGGTGACGCCGGTGTCGGACAGCCGCTGCGCCAGGTCGTCTCTAACCGTCCGCGACACGCCAATCAGATCGACCGTGATCAGGAGAGCGGTCCCCCGACCCTCGCCAAACGCCATTGCCCGTGCCTGACAAGCGCTGTCGAATCTCGCCGGTCGGCTCGACGCGATTGCCGTAGCCGGTCAACCTGATCGGCTGATCCGGCGTGATGTCGATCTCGGCCACGCCGACGCTCAGCGTCGCCGGCGCCGATGCAACCGGACGCGGCGTCGTGGAGGCGCACGCCCACCCAACGAGAAGGGTCGCCACCACCGCCACGTTCGTCACGCAACATGTCTGCAGAGTGCGGGGGCGTGAGGACACGATGCCATTCTAACCAACGCCCGGCCCTCGAACCCCCGAACCGCGCCCCGCGAACCGCGAACCCGCGGCTGCCCGCCGAGCGCGCAGCGCGAAGGTGGGACTCTCAACATACACTTTCTTCATGACCTCGCTGACCGCGGCACGTGTGCAAATGGAGCTCTCGCTGGGCTTCCACATGCTGTTCGCGGCGGTGGGGATGGCGCTGCCGGTGATGCTGCTGATCGTCGAGCGCCGCTGGATGCGCACCGGCGATCCTGACGCGCTTGCGCTGGCGAAGACGTGGTCGAAAGCGACGGCCGCGCTGTTCGCCATCGGCGCGGTGTCGGGGACTGCGCTGTCGTTCGAGCTGGGCCTGCTCTGGCCGCGGTTCATGGCGGTGGCCGGGCCGCTGATTGGGCCCGCCTTCGCGCTCGAGGGATAGCCGGCTCCGTTGAAGCGATTTTCCTCGGCTTGTATCTCTACGGCTGGGACCGGCTGTCGCCGCGCGCCCACTGGTGGCGCGGCGTGGCGGTCGCGGCGAGCGGCGTCGCATCAGGCGTGCTCGTGCTCTCGGCGAACGCCTGGATGCAGGATCCGGTCGGCTATCAGCCCGCGGCGGGCAGTGCGCCGGCGGTGATCGATCCGGCCGCTGCGCTCTTCAACCCGGCGTGGCCGTTGATGGCGCTCCACTCGACGCTGTCGACGTATCAGGCGGTCGGGTTCGCCGCGGCAGGGATCTACGCGTGGGCGATTCTCCGTGGCCGCCGTGCCCATCGCGAGCGCTACCATCGCCTCGGCCTGACCACGGGGATGGCGCTCGGTGTGGTGTCGGCGATCCTGCAGCCGCTGTCCGGAGACCTGCTCGCCAAGCGGGCCCATCAGCGCCAGCCGGCGAAGCTGGCGGCGATGGAAGGGCACTTCCAGACTGAACGCTGCGCGCCGCTGCGGATCGGCGGGATCCCGGATCCCGACGCACGGGTCACCCGCTACGCGCTCGAAGTGCCGTGCGGTCTCAGTTTCCTCGCCGCGAGCGATTTCCAGGCCGAAGTCGCTGGCCTCGATCGGTTTCCCCGCGACCAGTGGCCGAACGTGGTCGTGACCCACCTGGCGTTTCAAGTGATGGTCGGCTGCGGCGTGGCGATGCTTGCCGCCGCCGGCTGGTACATCTTCGAACGATGGCGGCGGCGCCGGACAGCAGACAGGCCGTTGAGCCGCGCGCTGTTGATGGCACTCGTCGCCTGCGCACCGCTAGGGTTCGTGGCCCTGGAAGCGGGCTGGGTCGTCACCGAGGCGGGCCGACAGCCGTGGGTGATCTACGGGATTCTTCGCACCGCGGACGCGGTCACGCCGGTCGCGGACGTCGGCGTCTCACTGGCGGTGTTCACCCTGCTCTACGCCACGCTGCTGTTCATCGTCGTCGTGTTCCTGCGCCGGCTCGCGGCCGGGGGAGCGGAGCACGCCTGATGATTTCCCTGGAGCTGTTCTTTGCCCTCGTGATGCTGGCGGCGCTGGTCGCGTACGCGCTGCTCGGCTGCGCCGACTTCGGCGGCGGGATCTGGGA
>CAVQXJ010000020.1:0-273024 GCA_963717745.1 uncultured Acidobacteriota bacterium | reverse complement strand
ACACGTCGATGCGGCCGGTCGAGGTCAAGCACCTGCGCCGGTGTGACGTCGATCTCGTCAAGAACCTCCTTCACGTCCGGCGGAGCAAGAACGAGACGAGCCACCGGGTCATCCCGCTCAATGCATCGGCCATCGAAGCTGCCGCGCGGATGTTCGAGCGCGCGGACCTGCTCGGACACACCGAGCCGGAGCACTATCTCTGGCCGGCGTGCCAGTGGGGACGCTCGACGCCACGAAGCCGATGCTGAAGTGGGACACGGCCTGGCGAGCCCTGCGTGACGAGGCGGGCCTGCACGGCCTGCGCTTCCACGATCTCCGGCACACGGTCATCACCGAGCTGGCCGAGATGGGCGTGGCCGATCACGTGCTCGAATCGATCAGCGGTCACCTGTCGCGCCGGATGCTGGAGCACTACTCGCACATCCGGATCGACGCGAAGCGGCAGGCGCTCGATGCCCTGGACGACCTGCGGCGAGGCGGCGACGGCGCAAACGGCAACGGAAAGCCGGCCAATGACGCGGAAATCCCGACGATCGTCGAGGTCGCCGACGACCTCACGTCACAGTCACGTCACAGTTTGCTTTTGCAGGGCTCGCCGCCCTCCGGTAAACTGTTGATTCCACTTGCACGGAGAGATGTCCGAGTGGTTGAAGGAGCACGCTTGGAAAGCGTGTGTAGGGGAAACTCTACCGTGGGTTCGAATCCCACTCTCTCCGCCAAGCTCTAAATATATGCATTTAAACCATTTATATTCATGAGATCGAAATGCGAACTCTCGGTAGAAAACCCTTGAATATCAGCGATTCTCGATATCGAGTGTTTTCTTCCAATGACTTAGCTGCCATAGCGCTACTAAGAATTCCATGCTCGCGTCGTACGGCGTCGTCCTGGCGGTGGACGGCGTTGCCCTCTCAAGCAGGCCCGTGAACGCGTGGGCGGGCGCACCGGACGCTGAGGGGGCGGGGCGCTTCGCCAGCGCCGAGGCGAATGCGCTGGCTCGAGTGGGGAGCGAGGAACTACGAGAACCTCCCAATCGGCCTCGCCGTCCTGTTCCCGACCGCGGTGGGCGGGATTTCCGGATCCAAGTGTGCGGGCGAGAGTCGCGGCGTTCGTGATTTCTTCTCGATCCCGCGCTTGCTGACGCATTCGCCGATCCACTTGAGGATGAGATCGACGACCTGCAGGTACAGACGGTCGCATAGGGCTTCCCGCACCCGTACAATCGACGGGCGGCATGCTCGAGCTCTATTGTCGTGCGGTCGCGTAGGCAGCGCGGCTGGAGTTGGGGTCGGGGATGCCCTGCCCGCGATGCAACCCCGAAGTCCGCTGAGAGTGCCCGAGGGCTGGCGGTCGAAGACCAAGGTCAGGTGATATCTGGCGTTTCTCACGCGGTCATCGCGACCGCACTTGCCTGCTCGTCGCGACACCCACGACAATTCCCGCGCAACAGTCCAACCGAGTTTTTCCGGCTAGCCCGCACTATTCATCAGTGAGCGAGTTTCTTCTGCGGCCACGCCTCCGAAGACGGTGAGACCACTTTCCGGCAGCGGTCGACGGCGGCCAGCCCCTGGATCGTGTCGCTGGTGGATTCGCGGGGCCAAGATGGGCTCGCTGGGCGGGGGGCAGCGACACCTCCGGCGTGTCGGCCGTTGGGGGTCGTGCTGGTTACGCGGGTACCGCGCCGAGTGCGCGCGCGAGCCGCCGCCAGGTCGTGGCCTCGGGATGGGATCGAAGAAAGTGCAGGACGATCCGGCGGACGGAACGCACGACCTGCACGCCGATCGTGATCAGGGCCTGGCGCAGCCGCGGGACTTGGGCCCCGTGGAGGGCGGTGCGGTCCGCTCCGAGTTGGAGCTCTTGAAACAGGACGAACGCCGCGGCCGTCAGGGTGATGCGCAATTGGTTGGCCCAGAAGCGCGTGCAGCTGGTGCGACCGAAGGCGAGCGCGAGTTTCAATTCCTTGAAGCGGTTCTCACTGTCGCCGCGGGCGCAATAGACCCGGGTGTAGATCCACTCGGGGCTCTGCCGCAGGTTGGTGATGACAAAGCGCGGATTGTCGCGCGGTTCGCGACCGGCGTGCCACGCCACTTCCGCTTTGATGATCGTGCGCCGCGGGGCCGGCCAGCTGCGGGTCTGATCGGCCACCTCGCCATAGGTCGTGGTGGTGTCGTGGGTCGCGGCGACGACGGCGCGCAGCGGCGCGAGGTAGGGCTCGGCGTACCGGTCCAGCACGGCGTTGGTGCCCATGGCGACGACATACTCGACCCCCGCGGCCTCGAGATGCGCAAAGATTTCGGGCGTCGCAAAACCCGCATCGAGCCGGACGCGGAGCCGGGCGCCAGGAAACGCGCGCCAGAGTTTCGGCAGCAGCCGATGGCGCAGGCTGAGCGCGCCGCTCGTGCCGGCGGCGTTGCCCGGGCGGAGGATCGCGGCGACGAGGTATTGCCGGGTCTCGTCGTCAAAGGTCAGGGTGCCGACGAGCGGCAGATAGCACCAATGATCGTAGAAGCCATTGAAGAAGGTCAGTTGCTGGGCGCCGTGGGTCTGGTCTTCGGTGGCATCCAGATCGATCGTGATCAGCCGGACGCCGCGGCGGCGGCGGCGATGCCGGGCAATCACCGTGTCGGCGAGCGCGTGGCCCATGGCGAGCAGCATGCGCGGCGCCGCCGTGTGCTCGAACCGCGAGATCGTCGGCTGCGAGGCCAAGCGACCACCGTCCATCGGGTCGCGCCCCAGCAACAGTTTGTGGATCGGATCCTCGGCGAGCCGATCACCGTCATTGCCATCGGGATGACCGCACGCGATCGCGAAGACCCGCTGGGCGACCAGATCCCCCACGCCGTGCGTGATGCGTTCCGGATCGCGCGCATCGGGGACGGTCGCCGTGAGGGACGCCACCAGGCCGAGGTGGCGGTCCGCCGCCGTCAGCAGGATCGCCCCGCCGTCCGAACTCGCGTGCGGTTGATCAAAGGTCGCGATCACGGGCCGCTCGGCCAGGTCCGCAAACAGAACCGTCTGTGCTATTGTCGGCTCGTTCAACGCAATCGCCTCCGGTGGGGACAACGCGGTCTAGTCAACAGCGTAGTACCCCTCGGAGGCGTTTGTGTTTCAGTGAAACTCGCTCACTGATGAATTATCCGGGCTAGTGGTTCGCGGATCGCAATCGAAAGCCGATTGGAGCGGCGTGAAAGACGGCGCGAGACAAGCATCCCGCGCCGTTGATCCGCGGAGCGGATCTACTTGCTGTCGGGTTTTGCGCCAGCGATCCGATGGAATACGACGGTGTCTGTTGCTGTCTTGCCGTCCTGTGTCTTCGCAGTTACGACGTCCGTGAATGTATTGCCGTCTGCGGACGTGGTGACTCGAGAGTCAAATGTCCCTACGTTGGGAACCTCGACGTGACGAAGCATGAAGTCACCGTCTCTCTTCATGCTCTGCTTGCCGGGCACCTGACCATCAGCTGCCTTCATGTCTTGCATGCTGCCGTCAAGGGGTCCACTCCACGACAACGTGGATGACTTACCTGTGGCGTCCACTTCCTCATAGCGCCAAGCCATTGCATCCGGTGTGTCTTTGAGGATGGTTAACATGCCTGATCTCGGGGGCAGCTGGGAGCCAAATTTGCTTTGCTTCACGTCCATTTTCCAAACGCCCACGGCCGATGGCTTCGCAGTCTTGGTCTGCGCGACCGCAAGCGATGCATGGAGGAGCACAGCAAGAATAGTGGCCGTCTTGACGTTCTTCTGCATTCGTCTTACCTCCGGTGAGAAGCATGCGTGTTACCAACGACGGCATTTATAGCAGAGTTTCGAGAGGCCAAGCGAACAGAATATTCGGTCGATCCTTGTCACCCGGACGGTGATTTCTGGCAGATTACAACCGCGACGCCATCTACCCGGGAGCCGCCGAGCGAGCGCTGAAGTCGATTGCATCTCCGCAGCCTCACGACGCCAGTTCGTGCCCCGAGGTTCTTGAGGGCACCTTGAATGCGCGTGTAGCCCCAGTTGGAATTGCTCTTCGTGTTGGTAGTACTGTCCCACGCCCGTCGGCGCATCGTGCATGCCAACATCACGGCGCATCCCACCGCCGAGTGGACGGCGCGGCAGGTGGTCGCCTCTAGACTCTAGCCTCTTGGCACCAAGATCGGCATTGATTCCGATAAACGCGGCGAGCTTCTCTTGCACGAGCCGTTCATTGGCCAGTGCGGGCTGCAAGTAGTGATTCTCCAGGCACGGATTGAGCACGTAGGCGCACCCATCCAACGGCTGACCAATATCAAAACTGAACCGACTGGTCGCCTCTTCTTCGGGCAGGTGTGGAATCGGGACTTCCCCGTTTGCGAAATACTCGGTGGTCGGCGTGGCGGCGCTGTGAAACAACCGGAGGATCCTCTTTGCCTTGCTTTCTTGATCCGCCGTGCGCGTTTCGGCCACAAGTTCTTTCAAGGCAAACAAGTGCTCTGACGAAGCCGTTGCCGCGCCGAAACCGGCGCGAAGAAC
The DNA here is from genome assembly GCA_963717745.1 of uncultured Acidobacteriota bacterium. Lineage (GTDB taxonomy): Bacteria > Acidobacteriota > Vicinamibacteria > Vicinamibacterales > 2-12-FULL-66-21 > JACCXG01. The sequence goes on along the minus strand of CAVQXJ010000020.1, from coordinate 268,525 downwards.
TCCTGCATAAGGAACGAGCAACCACAGTAGGGCCTCTTTCCCGAATTTTTTCGGGTCGAAGGCCGACGTCAGAGCTTCATACTTGCCGTCCGATGCCACCAATATGAGACGCCGCCGCTCAGGGGAGATGGCAGACCAATCCACTCGCATGCGCGTCTCCTCTCAGGGTGCGCCGATGGAGTCTGAACGGCAACGCTCAGTAGCGTAGAGCATCACAAGACGCGGGCGGTGCCGGCTCTGGCCGTCGAAGCGCAAGCGCCGGCCGCTGCTGTCCGCACGCGGAACAATTGCCATAACGGCTGTGCCTTTCGGCCACGGGCCTCTGCGGAGAGCGTCGGTGGCACATTCAAGCGGATTGCCACGCCTTGGGCGTTGAGGCCTCACCGCCGTCAGCGCTTTCTCGAGCGCTTCAATTTCGGCATTCAGTGTGGTCCAGCGTTGTTCGGCGCAGCGATCCGAGGGTGGTGCCCAAGTCCAACAGGACGCCGCTCCTTCACTGGTCAGGAAGTCGGCGCTCAGCAGCGTGACGTGACCGACGTTCTGCCGGACGAGGATCACCAAGTCCGGCCTCTTCTCTATCTGAGCACGTTCGCCGCCTGGACGTTGCCCGCGTCGAGCGTGTCGTTGACGCTGGCGACGGTTTGTCCGCTGGCGTTCCTGATGACGATCGAGAAGCGGTCGCGGTTGCGACCCGGTTCGCCGCGGTCTGATGTGAGCGCCTCGAACGTGTAGCCGGCCTGGCCGTTCCACTTGCCCGTGCCCTTGACACGGACGGTGTCGCCCTTCGGCTCGCCACCCAGCGCCCAGCCGGGACGAAACGCCGGGTCGTCGGTGAAGACCACCTCGGTGATGGCGGTGGCGTGGAACCACTTCGGCGCGGCGTGATCGTGGCCGTAGTGGCTGTCCATACTGCCGTCAGCCATGCTGAAGTCATCGTCTTTCGCACAGAAGCGCGAGTCCTTGAACCAGTACTCCAGCCGGCCGTTGTCGACGCCGTCGCGCTGCATCACGTGGAAGAGCACGTGATGGTGCTGGCTGCCGTCAGCGATGAAGCCGATGCCGAACATCCGCCCGTCGAGGGTTTGCGGACTCGACAGCTGCACGGTGACCGTGAACGCCGCGGTGGCGGTGTTGCCCGCGACATCCCTGGCCGTGCACGCCACGATGGTGGCGCCGACCGGGAACACCGATCCCGTGGCCGGCGCGCACTGGACAGACTGAACACCCGACGCCGTGTCGGTTGCCGTCGCCGGCGGGTAACTGACTGCGACGCCGCTCGCGTTGGTGGTGGTCGCCGACTGATTGGGGGGTGCCACCAGATTCGGCGGTGTGGTGTCGCGCACGATCACCCGGGTTGACGCCGTCGCCGACAGGCCGTGGTTGTCGCTCACGGTAAGCGTCAGGTCGTGCGTGCCAATCGGCAGCACGATGGTGAGCGTGGCGGTGTGGCCGATCGTGCCGGCGCCTTTCCGCCAGACAAACGTCAGCGAATTGCCGGTATCGGGATCGCTCCCGCTGCCAACGAGCGTCACGCTCGCGCCTGCCGGTGAGGTGGCTTCGAACGGCCCGTACGATCCGGCGTCGGCCGTCGGCGGACGATTGACCGGCCGCACCGCGACGAACGGCGAAAGCGACGCCACCTGGCCGCAGATGGTGAGCGCCGTCACGCCGCGCGTCACATCGGTCCACGCGCCGCCCTCGTGGTGCAGCAGCCGATCGTCCGGCTGGAAGCCTGACCCATTGAGGCACACGTCGACGATGCCGCCATGGAGCGCTGTGGTGACGATGTCGTAGACCGGGGTGAGCGCTACGAACTCGATCGGCAGTGCCGGATACATGGTCAGCATCGTCGCGGTGACGAAACCTTCCTGCTGGACATCGGCAAAGGTGAGCGTCCCGATCAACGAGCTCCCATCCGCGAGCAGGTTCACCGCAACGCCATCGTCGACCACGAGCGTGCCGCTGCCCTGGACGACGGTGACGGTGGCGATTGCCGAGCCGATGTGTCCCGCGCCGTCGGAGAAGCGGAAGATGACCTCGGTGGTGCCGAGCGGGAACAGCGCCTGGTCGTCGACCACGAGGCCGCCGACCTGCGGTGCGAGCCGCGTGACTGAACCGACGTCGATCGCCGATCCGCCGAGGAGGAACGTGTGCAGAGCCGCCGACGCGTTGCCGCGCGCGCCCGCGGACTCGGTGCCGGCGATCGTGATGCTGGCCGGCGGTGTCACCACCGGGGCGGTGGCTTCGGCGCGCTCCCACATCCTGATATAGCCCTCGGCCGAGCGGAACAGCGGCTGCAGCTGCGCGTCGGTGACGCCGACGTTGCGGAGTTCCTGGATGAAGTCGGGCAGCATGCCGACATGCGCCAGGCCGTCCTCGTTGATGTCCCACGGCTTCTGGTGCGCGTTCTGGAACGGATCGAACGGGTTGTCCTTGGCGACGCGATTCGGCGACGCCGTCTGCGCCAGGCGGCCGGCATAGACGCCCGGCCGGTGACGCGATGGTGAGCGGATAGGTCACGCGGTTCGCCTGTGGCGAGTGTTCGGTGTCGCCCGAGCACGACTCTGGGCCGAACCGCGGACCCGGCATCGAGGCCAGGCCGTTGAAATCTGTCCCGAAGCCGACGGCAGCAGTGCCCGCGCCGCCCAGCGCGTCGACCGTCGCGAGGTACACCTGCGCGAACGTCTTCGACGAGTTGCCGCAGTCGTTCGCTATCGTGCTGCCCGGATGGGCGACGCACACCGTTGGCGTTGCCCGGACGAACGCGATCGCCCTGGCCGGCGAAGATCCCGCTGACGCCGCCGACGGCGCGGACGCGTGCGAGCTGCGCCGGCGTCTTCGCGCCTTCAGACTTGGGCGTGCCCTGGAGCACCGACGTCGATCCGCTGTGGCCGGTGATGACCCCGGCATAGCCGTACTGCTCCGCGCGCTGCATCACGAGCTCTGCCGTGCGCGCCGACATGTGATCGATGTCGATGATCATCCCCTTGGCCATCATTTCCCTGATGAGGACGTCGCCGAGCGGCTGCAGCGGACGGGCATTGCAGTCCGCCGCAAACGCCGTCGTCCCCGGATCCGGGAGCTGCAGCTGCGCCGCCAGCTGATTGGGCTGCGCCTTGTAGCCGTAGCCCTTCGGGGCCGCACTCGCGCCTCACCACGAACTGCCCCTCGACCAGCCGGTTGCCGAGGTCGAACAGCGGATCGAACAGCGCGGTGCCACCGAACGCGTTGTCGAAGGCATGCACCGGGAACAGGTGCCGCACGCCCATGTCGTAGTAGTGATTCAGCCGATCGCGCACGAACTGTTCGGTGCAGGCCGACGGCAGGGAGCAGCCGAACAGATCGTCGACCTCGATGCCGAGGATCACCGCCATCTTGCCGCTGTTGATGATGTGGCGCGCGTCGGTAGCGGAGTAGGCGATGCGGTACCAGCCCTTGCCCGTTCCGCCCGACTGGCCGTCGATGAACGCCTCGAGGCTCTTGGCCATGTTCAGCTGATCGTCGATGTTGTCCATGTCGTTGCAGCTGAAATTGCCGAGCGTCTGGTTCATCGTGCCGCTGATCTGGCACAGCAGCTGGTTGTTGAGCGCGTGCATCACCATCAGGCGGAGGCCACCGTCGAACGCGCGCCGCAGCCACTCGTAATACACCTGCTGGTGCGTGATGCTGTTCCAGCGCGGCCAGCCGTCGAACGAGATACCGTTGCTGGCGGCGATCCCGCCGGTGAAGTGGCCGGACGTCAAGAGCGGGAAGGACGGCGTGGTCATCGGCGCCTGGTTGGGCGGAGTGAACGTCATCGACGGGACGGTGATCGGCACGGGGACGGGGAAGGATCCCGGAGGATTGGTTCTGATGTTACCGAGCAGGTCGAGCAGGCCGCCGGATCCGTGGATGGCCTCGCACGACGGCAGCGCGTCGAGGATGCCGGCCGGGCTGAAGGCGTTGCCCGAGATCAGGCTGCGGCCGAACCCGAGGTTGGCGAACTGATGGTTGTGGAAGTCGGCGACGCCGAAGATTTCGGCGTCGGGCGCGGCCGTGACCAGCACTTCGCCGCCCTGCGCCGGCGCCGGCAGCGACACGATCGATCCGTTGGTGGCTTGCACCGCGTAGTACTGACGGACGAGCGTCGGCAGGCCGGAATCAACCGTGCTCGTGCCGGTGACATCGAAGGTGGCCGGGCTGCCCACCACGGCGTGGAGCGGCGGATCGATGTGCGGAATCTGGAAGGTCACCGGATCGGGGCTGCGCAGAATGCGATAGCCGCTGGCGCCCGGCACTGGATTCCACGAGATGGTCACGCTGCCCGGGGCGGTGGCCTGTGCGCTCACGTTGGTCGGCGGTGCCAGCCCGGTCCCATGCACGGTCACCTCGACGGTGTCAATGGCGACGCCGCCGCGGCCGTCGGTCGCCGTCAGCGTGTAGACGTAGTTGCCAACCGCCAGGATCTGCCACGTGGCCATGAAGTTCCCGAGAAATTCTCCGTTCCGGCTCCAGGTGAGCACCAGCGGGTCGCCGTCCGGATCCGACGAGCCGTCGGACGTCACGACGAACTCCCCCTGGCCCGTCGTGGGGTTGATCGCGATGTTCTGGTCGGCGCCGGCGTTGGCGAACGGCGCCCGGTTGATGTCGAACGTGATTCCGTTGTTGGCGGGATTGAGGTCGATATGGGGGCTCGAAACGGTGAACGTCGCGGTCACCGGGCCCGAGGCGAGCGGCGTCACCACCACGACCGCTTCAACGCTCGCGCCCGGCGCGAAGTTGTCGATGTCGCACACGAGGAAGCCGATGAAGTCACAGACGGCCCCTGGCATCGACGCGCTGACAAACTGCAGGCCGGCTGGTGGGTGAACGGTCAGCCGCGCCACTTGCGCGGCGGCTCCGCCGACGTTGGTGACGGTCATCCGGAAACTGGCCGGCACGCCGACAGTCACGGTGCCCGTCAGCGCCGGTGCCAGCGGTACGAGCAACAGATCCACCGACGGCTCGACTTCGGTCTCGACCGTGTGGGTGTTGTTGTCCGGCACCGGGTCGGATTCGTGGCCGCCGACCGAGAAGGTGGCGACGACCGTGTTGGACAGCGGATTGGCCCGGAGCGTCGCGTCGACGGTCACCGTGATCGACGCGTGTGGCGCGAGCGTGCCGGCAGGGCAGAACACCGTGCCCGCCGGCACGAGGAACAGCACCGGCACCAGGCAGAAACCGGCGGGTGACGTGGCACTGACGCCGAGCAGCTGGGCCGCGCTCACCGGCAGCGACATGCCGACCAGCGTCGCGGGCGCCGGTCCGTTGTTGGTGATCACCACGGTGTACCGGATCGTTCCACCAGCACCGACCAACGACGGGGCGGTGACCGCCACCTGCAGATCCGCCTCGACATCGTCATTCACGATGGTGCCGTAGGCGCGCGTTCTCGCGATCGCCGCGCCGGCGGCGTTCCCCAGATTCAGGAAGAACACTTCGTTGCCTTCGTCGGAGGTGTCGCCGATCGCCGGGACACTGACCTGCTTGCTGGTTTCATCCGGCGCGAAGGTCACGGTACCCGACTGGTGGACGTAGTCAGCGCCAGCGGTAGCCGATCCGTCGGCCGTCGCGAAGTCGACGCTGGCGCTGGCCGACAGATCCAGGCCGCTGCGGGTGATCGTGAACACGAGATTGGCAGTGCCGCCGTTGCCCTCGACGACCTCGGCGTTCGTGATCGAGATCGTCGCCGGCAGCGTCGTGACGTGGATGGTCACCGTCGCCGGGTTCGACGTGATCGTGCCGTCGGTCACCGTATAGGTGAAGGTGTCGTCGCCGGAGAAGCCGGGGTTCGGGCGATAGATGAACGTGCCATCGGGGTTGAACGCCAGCGTGCCCTGCGACACCGGTTGAACGATCGTCGCGGTGACCGGTTGTGGCGTCTGCAGGATGTCGTTCGCCAATACGTTGGCGGCCGCTCCAGCAACCCAGAGCTCGCGGTCGCGGGCATCGTCGTACGGAATCGTAAAGAAAAACGCACCGTTGACATTCGTGAAGTCAACCGGTCCATACCCGGACTGCACGCTCTCGACGGGGACGGTGCCGGCTTCTGTGCCATCACTTTTCCAGAGTCCCGAGAGCCCCAGGTGACGGGCGCTGAAAAAGAGCGTGCCGTTGACGTCGGTCATCCGGTCCGATGTCCCGGCGAACGGGGAGCCGGAGCGGGCTTGAGCGGCCTTGACCAGCGTCGTGCCGGCCTCGCTGCCATCAGTGTTCCAAAGGCCGCTACCTTGAAGGAAGTACACCGAGTTGCCACTGGCCGTGAAAAAGAAGGGGCCGTCGGTGATGGCTTGCGACGAAAACGGGCCGAATACTTTGAGCAGCGTCGTTCCCGCCGGCGTTCCGTCACTGGTCCAGATCTCACGCGTCCCTGAGTAGGGTGGCTGCAACAGACAGAACTGCTCACCGGCGTTGGCCAGACACGCGGCCCAGTCCTCGGGCCTGATCGTGACGTCGATGACCCCGAAATAGAGGCGGTCGCCGGCCGCAGCCAGGTCCAGCAACACCCGATCATGTCCGGTCTCGGCGTTCATCTCCAGTAACCTGACCGCGCCATCGACCGGATCGCTCGCCCAGATGTCCTTATCCACCGGCACCCGGCCAAAGAACGCGTACTTGCCGTTGATGCTGACCGGCCAATCCGGGAACCAGGGGAAAAAATGTGGAAAGGCGAGGTCCGGGACGCCGCCATCGACCCTGATGTTTTTTATGCGTACCGTGCCGGCGGTGGTCCCGTCGCTCCTCCACAATCCATCAGGTAAAACTCTGAAGTACAGGGTACCGGACACGTTCCTCGGGAAAAACGCGCCTCCCCGCCCGGGGAACGCCTTGACCATCGTGGTGCCGCTGTCGGTGCCGTCGCTCCGCCACAGCTCACTGCCGGCAACCTCGCCCTCGGCGATGATGTCGACGATGAAGAACAGCTGGCCATCCACGTTGGTCAGTTCGCGTGGACTGGACGATGTGCTGCCAGGAACGATGTCCTTGACGAGCACCGTGCCGGCCTCGGTGCCGTCGCTCTTCCAGAGTTCCTTTCCCCGCGAGTCCTGGCCGGCGAAGAACAAAGTGCCATTGACGGTGGTGAGGTTGTTGCCGCAGATGTTCTTCACCAGGACGGTGCGGGCGGCCGTGCCGTCGCTCTTGCGCAGGTTGCAGCGCTCGATGAAAAACAGCGTGCCGTTGACGTTCGCTAGCGTCCGGAGCGGGCCGTTGTCGAAGATGCTGGTGGCTGGGAACTTGGTGACCAGACGATGTCCGGAGACGAGCGTCGAGTCTCGAGTGACGGTATAGCTGTCGTTCGAGGCAGTCAGGCTCGCGGGCACGACCACGAGAACAGTCGCCACCGCAGACACCGACGCATTGCCGCTGTCGTCAAAGATGACGAGCTGAATGGTGTACGGCCCCACCGAGAGCGGTTCCGCGGGCGTGACCGTGAACGTCACCGCCGGAACCGTCGTCTCGATCGTCACGCCGCGCTCGATCAGCGTCCACTGGTAGCTGGCGATCTGCCCGCCGCCGGCGTCGGTTGACCCGACGGCCGACGCGGTGAGGCTGGTGCCTACCGCCACGGGCGAGGGCGCGCTGATGACGGCCGTGGGCGCAATGCGATCGAGCGCTTCAACAACCACGGTTCGCGAGTTGTTGTCTGGCACCGGGTCGGATGTGGCCGACGAGGCGGTGACCGTCGATGCCAGCGTGCCGCGCACCGGCGGCGTCAGCGTGATCGTGATCTGAAGGCTCTGGCCTGAGAGCAGGCTCCCGCCGTCGCACAGGACCGTGCCGGCAAAGTGCAGGATCGGCACGATGCAGAAGCCGGCCGGCGACTGCGCCCACGCCGCGTAGCCACCAGGAACCGGCATCGACACAGCGATGCCCGTCGCGGTTGACGGACCGCCGTTGGTGACGGTGGCGGTGTAGGTCACCGTCGACCCGGCATCGATCGAATTGGGCGACGCCGTGAGGGTGACGCCGAGATCCGCGCCCGATCCGGTGACAGCGCCGAGGCCAATGCGGCGAAGGCGATTGTGCCCGACGTCGGCCACCACGAGGCCGCCGCGTGGGTCGTTGAGCACCACGCGTGGCGAGGAGAACGCCGTTGAGAGGGCGTAGCCGTCGCCGTTAAACGGAATGTCGGGGAGGTTCTCCGAGAATCCGGCGAACGTGGACACCCTCTCGTCGGCGCCGCCGTTGACAATGCCGTCGGCGCCGGCGGTGATGCGGCGGAGCCGGTTCAAACCGCTGTCGGCGACGATCAAGTCGCCGTTCGGCTGCAGCGCGATGCTCCGCGCGTTGTTCCACTCGGCGTTCATCGCCGGACCGCCGTCACCCTGGAACGGCGGAGTCAGGAGGATCCCGCCGCCCGAGACGCTCGTGATCACTTCGCCGGGCCGGCCGTCGATCACCTGGGCATCCGGCGCCGGGGTCAGCCGGCCGATCTGACTGGAGAGCCCGAGATACAGGTCGCCCTGCGGGCTGAACGTCAGGCTCCCGAGCGAGCCGCCGAAGTACACCTCGTGCGGATTGCCGCCGGGCGGCCACGTCGTGCCTTCGCCCGCGATGGTGGTGATGATTTCGTCGGCCGCGCCGCCGACCACGCCATCGGCGCCAGGCGTGATGCGCCGCAGCACGTTGCCGCTGGCGTACCCGTTCTGTACGAAGAACATGTTGCCGCCTCGGTCGAAGGTGATCCCACCGGCCACGGTGACGTCCGCGTCGATTGCCGCGCCGCCATCGCCGCCATATCCGCAGGCGAGCGTGACCGGGTCCGGACCCGTGCCGGCGACGCGCGTCAGGAAGTAGCTGGTGAAGTTGCTGCGCGGCTCGAGGCGGACCAGGCCGCAGCCGTTGAGGTCGGGCACGTAGATGTTGCCCGCCTGGTCGACGGCCATGCTTCCGGAGGCAAAGAAGGCGGTGTCCAGCGCGTCGACGTTGTATCTGATCTCGCTGAGGTCGGTGCTGCCGTTGCCAGCAATCCTGATGTTGGCTTGGGTTTGCAGATCGATCCGCCGGACTTCAGAGAGATGCGCAACGTAGAGATACTGGCGCGCGGGATCGACGGCTACGCCGTCGGAGAACGTCAGGTCGTCGAGAATGGTGGTCACCCGCATCGACTCGTCCGCGGCGGTGAACAGCGCAAACGTGGCGGTGGTGAAGAATGACGTCGCGCCGCAGACGTAGTGCGCCGCGGATTCCGCCGGCGTGGACGTCAGCGCGATGTCGTCCCACGCGGTGCCGTTCAGGCGATGGAGACGGGCCGCCTGCGCAGCCCTGAAGCTCATCCCTGTGGTGTCGATGCACACCCGCACGTTGCCGGTCCCCGCGGCCGTCGACGTCACGTCGTAGTAGGACGGCGCGCTCCCCAGCTGCTTGCCCGCTGACGGCGGTGGCAGCTGGTCGGTGCGCGTGCGCATCCAGGTCAACCCGGCGACCGTGACGGCGTCGAACGTCAGCTCGAGCCGTCCCGGCGTGAAGCCGTTGTACTCGGTGACGCGGTCGTCCTGCACAGTCACCTCGATAGCGGCACCCGCCGCCGTATTGGTCCCGGCCAGCGTGAAGATCGTGGTGTCGCTCGCGACATGGCCGTGGCCATCGTTCACGGTCAGCGTGGCTTCGGTGACGCCGATCGGCAGGCGGGCGAACACCGCCGCGTTGCCGGAAAAATACGGCGGCCGGACCTCGAACTGAATGGTCGGGAAATTGCCGGTCCAGGTGATGGTGAGGATGTCGTTGTCAGGATCGCTGACCCGGCCGAACAGCGCTACCGTGGCGCCGGTGGGCGATGTCGCCACCCGCGAGGTGTCCGGACCAGCATCCACCAGCGGATCGCCGTTGCTCAGGCCCTGCTCCACGTCCACGACGAGGGTGTCGTCGACGGTGGCGCCCCGGTTGTCGGTGACCGCCAGCGTGAGGACGTGGCGGCCGAGCGGGAGCGGAAAGGTCGCGCTGAACGGTGGCGTGAACACGAGCGGCGCGCCGCCGTCGATTCGCCAGGTGAATTTCTCAATCAGTCCGTCGTGGTCGCCAACGCCGTGCGGCGCGTTGGCCAGATCGAAGTCGAACACGGTGGTTTCGGTGATGAGCGCACGATCCGGACCGAGATCGAGCGTCGGCGGCCTGTTGGCGAGCACGTCTGAGAGATCGAACTTCGACACCAGTAGATCCACGCCGCCCACCAGCGTCGGCTGGTCGACGCCCGCCGTGCCGCGTCCCGGTTCGGTGGTTTCGATCACCGAAATGAGCGCCTGCACGCCGTTGCCCTGAATCAGCGAGTGCGTTGCCTCGTCTATGCTGTCGAGGCGCGTGCCCATGACGAGCGCGTCGGCTTCGGCGCTGAAGATGGCGATGAACGGATTGGCCGCCCGCACCAGGCCGCCCTGGAACAGTTCGTTGACGAGAAGCGTGCCGGAGGTGATCCCGGTGATCGCCAGTTCGCCGCCCGGCAGCACCACCAGCGGATTCGAAGCGTTGCGCCAGCCGAAGCCGGGGCCAAACTGCGGCAGGCCGAGAAACGTGCCGGCCACGAGCTGATCCTCACCGCTCTGGTTCAGGTCGAGTTTCAGAATGAAGCCGTCGCCCTCTCCCTGTGTGAGATTGGGCGAGCCCTGAAACGCCGACGACGCCATCGGAAAGTTGAAGGACGAGGTCCGGCCAGTGAGGTAGATGAAGCCGAGCGGATCGCGCGCGATTCCGAGGGCGGCGTCGTGCGAATCGCCGCCGGCGAGGGTCGCATACGGGATCTGCCAGGGGAATTGCGCGGTGTCGACCTGCGCCAGGAACACGTCGCCCGTGGAGAGCGCGGCGGACGACTGCGTCTGAAACGCGTTCGGCGTGGTGGGGAACTCGCCATGGGTGTCGCCAATGACAAATACCTGGCCGAATTCGTCGAGCGCCATCGCCACCGCGACGTCGCCGAAGCCCGCGCCGAGCTCGTACAGGCCGATGTCGAACGGCAGACCAATCCCGGTGGTGCCATCGATCAGCTCGCCGACGGAATTGACCTTGGCGAGCCGGCTTTGCAGCGCCGCGTCGCCCTGCACCAGTTGCTGGTAGAGCACATAGACGTTGCCGCTGCTGTCGGCCTTCATGTCGCGAACGAGGTACGGCCGGCCAGGGATGGCGGTGACCTGGTCGAAATTTAGGCCCGACAGCATCATCGCCCCGGCGTTGCCCGAGTCGTCGTCGCCTGACAGCGTGCGGAGTTGCGTGAAGCCGCCGAAGGCATAGGGGGCGCGCATCGCCAGGTGCACGTGGCCCGACGGACCCACCGTAAACGCCTGGCACTCTCTGAAGCCCTGGAAGTAGACCTGAAAGACCACGTCCTGTGCGTCGCTCGACAGCTTCGACACCAAGCAGTAGAGCGGTGTGTAGATCGGATCCGTCGTCGCGGTTTCGATGCGCACGGCCGGCGATCCCAGCGAGGGCAGGGCCGTGGTGCTGCCGAACAGATACACCTGACCGCGCTTGTTCACCTGGATGGCGGAGATGGATTCGCTGCCGGCGGTGCCGGAGTAGGTGGCGTAGACGATCGTGGGGTCGATGACGAGCGGGAGCGACCGGTCGTAGGCGCCGAGCGCGAAGCGCACTTCGCCCTTGCGGCGGTTGGACACCACGTAGCGGCCGGTGATGTGGCGGCGGACGCCGTCTCTTTCCTGATAGACGATTGGCGCCTTCAGCACGAGGTCGTCGGCGCTGGTCTGGAGTCGGAGCTCGCCCTCTTTGCCGACCGTCACACTCCTGGCGCCGTCGAATGACAGGCGAATCTGGTTCGGGTCTGCCTGAGGCGCGAGCGTGAAGTCGAATTCGAGCGCTTCGTCGTTGCCGTAGTACTCGAGGTCGATCCCGGGGTAGACGTTCGTGTAATGCACGCGCCGAAACGTGGCGGCCGGCGTCAGCCGGCCTTTGGCCTCCGGGTTGGCGTAGTAAACCTTGCCGGGCAAGGCGTCGACACCGGCGACCTTCGGGCTCTTCGCGCCACCGTCAAGGTGCATGCGCACCATCGCGTTGGAGGCGGTCCGCGGCGACAGAATCGCTTCCCTCGGCGTCAGGAACAGCGTGTAGGTGCTGCTCCTGGCGATGAACTTCACGTTCGGATCGGCCTGGCCGCGGTTTTCTTCGAAGGCGATCGGTCGGCGAGTGGGGGTGGGGATGACGGTGCGAGTCGCGGTATTGTTGGCCGCGGCGCTGGAATCGGCCGTGGCGCCGGCTTCGCGAGCGGTTGATGACGCGCCGGTCTGGCCGGGTGGCGTGTCGGCGTACGCTGGAGGGCCCCCCCAGATGAGCGGAACCAGTGCCAGCGTGGTGCGCAGCAGTGTTCCCGCCCAGTTTACTCGCGTCATCGTCCCTGCTCCTGACGGCAGTGCGCGCCGGCTCTCCGCCGCGGGGCCGCGACTTTCTGATTCGGGTTGCGTCTCGCTGGAGCTCCGACGGGGACGCCCGTCTTCGCCCAGCCTCGCTTGTATGGAGATCGCGCAAGCGGCGTCCAGAACGGGTCAACGGGACAAAAGGCCGGCGTGCGAGCCTCCCGGTGCTATGCTGTCGTCTCCCATCCAATTGATTGAGGAAGGCTCCGATGGTCTCGCCGCGCGACGTCACGGCACTGCTCGGCGATTGGAGTCGCGGCAACCGGACTGCGCTCAACCAGTTGCTGCCACTCGTCTATGCGGAGCTCCGGCGCGTTGCGGCGCGCCAGCTTCGGGGGGAACGGGCTGACCATACTCTGCAGCCGACCGCCCTTGTGCACGAGGTGTTCATCCGGCTCGTCGATCAACGGCAGGTTGACTGGCAGAGTCGGGCGCATTTCTTTGGTGTCGCCGCGAACGTCATGCGCCGCATCCTGGTCGATCACGCCCGTCGTCACGCCGCGATCAAACGGGGCGAGGGTGTGCGCTGTGTGTCAATCGATGAAGCAAAGGACGTAGCCGCGTCAGACGGGATGCCCGTCCTCGCGCTCGATCAAGCCCTCGATCGCTTGCAAACGGTCGACGCTGAACTGGCCAAGCTCGTCGAGCTTCGGGCGTTTGGCGGGCTGACGATCGAGGAAGCGGCCCATGTGCTCAGCGTGTCCCCATCGACCGCCAAGCGCGACTGGCGCACCGCGAAAGCGTGGCTCAATCGTGAGCTCGGCTTCGAGGTTCGAGCATGACCGACGAGCGATGGTCGCGAGTGAAGGCGCTGTTTCAGGCCGCTGTGGAACGGCCGATCGAAGAGCGCGACGCCTTTCTGGCCGCTGCGACCGGTGACGACGCGGCGCTGCGTGATGACGTCGAGTCGTTGTTGACGTCGGACACCTCGGACGTCAGCTTCCTCGATCGATTGCCAGCGACCGCAGACTCGAATCCTGCCGATGCGCCTCGCCGCGGTGATGCCGCGCTGCTCGACGAAGTCGAGTCTCTAGTACGCTCATCTCTTCAGGCCGGCAGCTTCCTCGAATCTGGGCCGCTCGTCGATGGACGTGCCCTTCGGGACAATCTGGAGGGATGCCGGATCGGTCCGTACGAAATGGGCCCGCGGATCGGCGCCGGCGGCATGGCCGACGTCTACCGTGCCACAGACACCCGACTGAATCGAACCGTTGCAATCAAGGTGCGAGCGGGCCGTTTCGCCGATGAGCAGTTCACGCGAGAGGCGAAGGCGATTTCCGCTTTGAACCATCCGCGGATCTGTCTGCTCTACGACGTGGGACAGTGCGATGCGATCGATTACCTCGTGATCGAGTACGTGGAGGGCGAGCCCATTGACGTGTATTGTGACCGTCGGCGCCTCGGCCTCAGGCCACGGCTCGAGATGTTCCGAGCGGTATGCGAGGCGGTCCATTACGCGCACCAGCATCTGGTGGTGCATCGGGACCTGAAGCCTGGAAACATCCTTGTTGGCGCGGACGGTCAGCCGAAGCTGCTCGACTTTGGCATTGCGACGCTGCTCGCGGGGGGCGACACCGACGATGCGGGGGGCGCGACACTGGTTCGCGCCATGACGCCCGATTACGCGAGTCCAGAACAGGTACGGGGCGAAACGGTGACCACCGCGACCGATGTCTACTCGCTTGGTGTGATCCTCTACGAGCTGCTCGCCGGCCGCAGGCCCTTTGCCGTCCGGACCACGTCGCTCGAAGACATCGTCCATGACGTCTGCGAGACCGACCCGGCGCCGCCGAGCACGGCGTTGCGCGAGGCGAGCGATGAGGGCGTTACATTTCGGATGCCGAAGGAGATTCGCGGCGACCTCGACACGATTGTCTTGAAGGCGCTTCGAAAAGAAGCGGAGCACCGCTACCTGTCGGTTCAGGAGCTTGCGGCAGACATCTCGAGATGTCTCGGGGGCAAACCGGTGGCCGCGCGCGGCGACGCGCTGAAATACCGGCTGTCGAAATTCCTGAGGCGACACCGCGCGGCCGTGCTCGCAGCCATGCTGCTATGCGCAAGCCTGATCGGCGGCTTGGTGCTCATCATCGGGCAATATCAGGTCGCGGAAGCGCAACGGCAAAGGGCCGAACGGCGCTTTGCGGACGTACGCAAGCTGGCCGGGTCGCTCCTGTTCGAGTTTCACGATGGAATCAAGTACCTTCCAGGATCGACGCGGGCGCGCGAGCTCCTGGTGAAACGCGCTCTCGAATATCTCGACGGTCTTGCCGCCGAGGCTGGCGACGATTCGACATTGCGCGCCGAAGTGGCGCGCGCGTATCGGCGTGTTGCCGACGTCCAGGGCAACCCGCACGAAGCGAATCTCGGTGATGCCGTCGGCGCAATTGCCAGCTATCAAAAGGCCCGGACGCTTCAAGAAGCGCTCGTCGCGACACGCCCGTTCGACCAGATGCTGCAGCTCGATCTCGCACGGATCCTCAATGGGCTCGGGGATGTTCAACTGATGATGCGCGATCATCAGAGCGCCCTCGCGAGTTATCGTCGAGCGCTGAGCATCGGCGCGGGTCTCGAGAAGACCACACCCGGGAATCGTGATGTCGTGCGGACGGTCGCCGCGAGCGAGTTCCGAATCGGGGATGCATTGGCGCAGCTCGGCGAGCGCATCCAGGCTGCCGAGCGTCTCGAGCGCGCGCTCGCGATTTACCAGGCGTTCGCGACGGACGGGCCGGACCTGGAATCCCAGCGAGAGCTCGTCCGCGCGTACAAACGGCTGGGCACCGTGCGCGCAGCGCTCGGCGACCTGAAGGGCAATCTGGCGCTCGTGCAGGAGGCGCTTCGTCTCAGCGAGTCGCTCGCGGTCGCCCATCCACTGGACACCTCGCTGCGCCACGAAGTGGCGATGAGCAGCCTCGAGCTTGGCCTCGCGCATCTGCGAGCCGACCACCTCCCAGACGCGCTGCGCTATTTCACGCAGGCCGCGACGCTCACCGGGGAAACGGCCGCAGGTGATCCGAGCAACGCGCAAGCGCGCTGGATGCAGGGCGTCGAGCTCAATCTTGTTGCGCAGGTCTTGCGGAGGACGCACCGGCAGCACGAAGCGCTGGAGGTCCATCGCAAGGCTCTGGCTCTGCTGGAGAGCCTTGCGCGAGCCGATTCGGCCAACGAGAGCTACACGTTCAACGTCGCCGATACCTGCCAACTGATCGCCGAGTCCTATGTCAGCCTCGCAGGCGACGTCAGGCCCGCCGCTGCAAAGCGAGATGCATGGAGCCATGCCCGTTCGTGGTACCGGCGGAGCGCGGCGATGTTCGAGGGTATGCGCCACCGAGGGACGCTCACGGGAGAGATCGTGGCGGTCGCCGACCGCGTGGCGGCAGGCCTGACGCTGTGCGATCGCGAGCTGCGCCAGCTCGCGTCGGCCAACGCCAGTCGCCCCTAAGGACTACGAGCTCGATCACCAGCGCCCGCTCGAAGTCGTCGATGGCCTGCTTCATCGTGGTTTCGGTGTAGTTGACGAATGCCGCCCGGCCGCGCAGGTAGAGGTTGTAGGCTTCGGCGTTGCCGGTGTAGGGATCGCGACTGGAAATAACGTGCCGCCGGGAACGACCCACTCGACATTGACGACGTTGACTCCCCATGACAAGTACCGCTGCAGCTCGAGTGTCACATCGGTCTTCCCGCTCATGGTCGACGGGCCGCCGTGAAAATTGATGACGGTTGGAAGCGCCTTGGGCACATCGGCCCGGTAATAGACGTCCAGCGTGCCTTGCCAGCCGGCTCTGGCAAGATAGGTCCCGCTTGCGCGTTGGTAGTCGCCGCCTATCGTGCCGCTTTGCGCAGTCGACATGCCGGTTCCGACGCCGAGGCCGCAGAGTGTCAGCAATACCGTCCTACTAAGGATCACGATCGACTCCTGAGGCTGGCAGCCGAGAACTGTTCGCAAAGCCCTGGGTATCATTGGTCCTCCTCACGAGACAGGTGTCACGCGCCTGGTCCCCGCCGACGCAGCAGAGACTGGTCGGGCCACCCTGGAAAGGCAATGGCCGGCGGATAACAAGCAGATAACCGCGAGGTCAGGAGCTAAGTGCGTGCAAAGAGGGGGGGCAGCCGCGGATTCTTGTGAGGTCATGTGGGCCGTTCAGCAGCTTCGCGACCTCTGCGTGCATCCACATTCCCGTCGCGCACGTCGGGGGCTTCGCGCGCCGACCAGCGGACGGTGGCGGGCACGGCATGGCTGGTAGCGCACTCATCCGTAACTACCGTTGGCTCAACCACCTGCGGGGTTACCTCGGTGTGAGCTGCTGCTCACCCGGCGGCCCTTGCCCTGACGGGTCGCGCCGGCGCACGCTGTGGCGCACAGGAGGATACCCATGCAGGCGACCACCGTGCCGGTCTCGGCTGCGCCCAGGGGCCACGCCTCGGCAGAGCACCGCTTCTATGTGAGCAGCGCCATCCTCGCACTCACCGTTGCAATAGCCGCCTTCTTGCCGGGCATCGTCGACCCGGGATCGAGACGAGGAGCGATCACGCCGCTGGTCGCCGTACATGCGGCCGCCTTCACTGGCTGGCTTGTCCTCTACCTGGTTCAGTCTGTGCTTGCCAGTACCGGCAACCTTCGCCTGCACCGTCGCCTCGGCGTGCTGGGATGTGCTCTGGCGATCACGATGATCGTCATCGGTTACCGAACCACGATCGAAATGGTCAGGCGTGGTTTCGATCTGAGCGGCGACCTGGAACGGCTCGGGCCGGTCATTCGCGAGACCTCATTTCAGCTGTGCGGTCTTCCCGTGTTCGGCGGGCTGGTCCTGACGGCGGTTCTCAATCGCCGGCGGCCGGACGTTCACAAACGTCTGATGTGGCTGACGATGCCTACGCTGCTCGGCGCCCCCGTCGTCCACGCGATCGGTCATTTCGGGCCTCCATTGGTCGTGGCACCGCTCGCAAATTGGACGCTCCTCGCTGCGAACCCTCTCTACGATCGGTTCGCCCTCGGACGGGTGCATCCGGTGTCATTGTGGGGAAGCGTGTTCTTCATCGTCTTCGGCATTTTCCTCGCGGCCGTCAGTCTCGCCGAATCCGGGCTGGCAACGGTTCGTGCTGTGGCTGGCGAGGTAGAAGGCAGCTATCGTCAACGTCCTCCCAACTCGAGCGCCCACAGACCTCCTTTTGGCCGAACGATCGGCAAGACGAGACGTTGCCCTCCGATGCCCAGCTCCAAACTGCGAACATCTGAATACAGGTGTGCGCCCGGGCCGCTGAAGTTCGTTATCTTGAAGGGCTCCCCGAGTGGACGGCCGCGAAGAGTATCGAAGCGAATGTCCAGGACGTTCATCGTTTGCCTCCCGGAGGTGAAGAACAGCGTCCCGCCGTCGTCGGACCAGCACGGTTTGTCGGCCGGCTCGACGCCGGAGGTGATGAACGTCCATGTCGCCGGGCTGCCCCCGGTTGCGGGGACGACGGCGATTCGGGGCGCGAAACCTCTGCTCTGCCCCACACGGAATGCCACCCATCGAGCGTCGGGCGACATCGTGCCCAGAGAGAGGCCGGCGTCCCCGGACGAGGTGATGATCTGCCGCGAGCCCTCAGCAGTCGGGGCCGCGGCGATCGGAACACGTGCGATGACGTTCTGGCCGGTCACGGAATTCCCGCTCGTCACGATCAACTGGCGGCCGTCAGGTGTCCATCCCGTCGGAAACTCCATCATTTCAATCGGCGAGTGTGCGGATGTGAGTGCGACGTCCGTGCGGCTCGATGAGTCGAAGAGCCTGAGCTGTTGCGCCGCTGCCGAGGGTTCGTTCGCGTTGGACACGATCGAGTACGCCAGTTTTGTTCCGTTGTTGTTCCACCGAGGCATCCAGAGAACCTCGCGCGGATGATCGATCACTCGGATCGTCCGGTAGCGCGATTCGTCCCACGAGCGTGCCGCGAGCTCGCTACGATCGGGGCTGCCTGGACGGGTAAGGACGACAGCGAGGGCGCGGCCATCGCGGCTTAGCGTGGGGGAAGTGGCGTGAACTGCTTCCGATGTGATCCCTTTGGGCTCTGACGTCGGCCGGCCGTTGCCGGCGAGAGAATAGGCGAAGACCTGCGCATTACGCGGCGCTCCGTCGAACACCACTCGGGTGCCGTCGGGCGACAAACTGGCATTGTTGGCGTCGGGCAGCGTGGTGATCCGGTGCGGCCCCGCCAACACACGCCGAGCTGCCGAATCGATGTCGAGACGCCACAGCCCTCTTCGTCCACGCGACGCACCGACGAAATAGAGCGACGACCTCCGGGGCGGGACCATGACCTCTTCGCCGCCGATCACCACCAACTGCTGTGCACGAAACTCGCGGGTGATCTCCTCGGCGACCGCCCACGAAAATACGGACGAGGTTCCCAGGCTCCAGGACTCGAGGGTTGGTTCGAACGGAGGAAGGCTGGCCAATTTGAGTACCGATCGAAGAACTCGGCTGCCACCCAAAGGCCCCGACTGCGGGGTCTGGCCAAACGCTGTACTGCACCGCCGTCGACCTCAATGACCGTGAGATTCAGGTTGAGACCGGTCATGACTCGCTCGGCGGAAAGAATGTGGAGGCCGTCAGGTGACCATCGCGGGTCCTTTCGCCGGATGACTCCTCGCTGGCGCCGCACGAGGTCTACCGCACAGGCCGCGGCCATAAAGACCGAGAGCGAGAATTTCATGACGATCCCTTCACAGATCGAGGATATACGCGCGGCCGAGCGGAAAATCGTTCAGGTGCTGGGCCGGAACGACGCGTCGAATTGGCCTGCAAGATGGGTCTTATTTCTAGCAGCGCACTGCTGGGAAACTCCCTCATGCATTAGCACCAAAACTGGCAAGCCTTTAGCGCTCATACCTTGGTCTCCTGCGTATGGCCATGGCCCTCGCGAAGTCGTTTTTGAGCTGCTGGCAGCAGGCACATGGTCCGGTGAACGTCGATGCGCACCCACAGCAGTCACACCCCTCGAGGCTTGGCGTAAGGCGTGCGCCGTCGGAAGTGCCACGACCCGCGCACACGCTCAACGTTTTCGGTGCTTGGTGCGCGTCGTTACGTAGATATCGTTGCCGCCGAACCCACCAGGGCGAGTTGAGGCGAAGAGCAGCGTGTCGTCGTCCGACGACAACGCGGGAAAGAAATCCTCCGACATGCTGTTCACGCTCGCCACGTTCTCGGGCGGAAACCACGACTCGAAGATGCTGTTGCGTCGGGCGGTCCAGAGGTCCCGTCCACCCACGCCGGGCCGCGTCGAATGAAAGAAGATTTCTAATCCGTTCCACGAGAGCACCGCCCCTGCGTCGATCTGAGGGCTGTTGAGCACGGTTACGGCTTGCGGCGGAGTGCCGACGAGATCCGCAACATAAATATCAGCGTCACCCAGTCCGCCAGGTCTGTTGCTGAAGAAGTAGAGCTGCGACACGCCATGCTTGGCACTCGCGAAGTGCCTTGCCGTACTCTCGGAAGCAGTATCCGTGTTGATTGACGGACCGAGACGGACCGGTTCTCCCCAGGCAATCGGGTCGCGTACGTCGCGCCGATACGAAACCCAGATGTCGCCAGGGGACCTCGTGAAGTACAAATGGTGCTCATCACGAGATAAAGACACAGAGTTCTCGCAGATTTCGGTGCTCACGGCGTCGAGCCTCTCTGGCAAATCCCATTCGTGATGGACGCTCTCTCGTTGGGCGACCCAGATGTCGCAGTTAGCGCCGCCGAGGGGCCTGTTGGTTTGGAAATACAGCACTCGCCCATTCCTTGAAATGGCGGGGCCGGAGTCCTCGAATCCCGTGTTGATCATCCCTCCGATGTTCACTGGCTCAGACCAGCCTGTTGCTCGAAACGCTCCTGCCGAGGGCATCATCGTGACGACGGCTGCCAACGCAACACAGCTGGTAACGAAATGTCGATTCATGTCCCCATCTCCTTCGAAGGCGGGACCGCAGGTATACCGGTGCTGTTGGCGATCCGGGGCCCTGAGTCCCTCTTCGGTTGAGATCGCGTAAAGATCGGGTCGAGGGGGTCAAGGATCCAACTTGCGGCTGAGCCCAAGCCCCTCTTTTCTGTGAGCGCCAACGCGGCAAACGGGCTTATGCCATCCAGATCCAGCGAAATCACGGCGTTGCTCGGTGACTGGAGCCGAGGCAACCAGAGTGCACTCAACGAGTTGCTGCCTCTGGTCTACGCAGAGCTGCGTCGGATGGCGGCGCGGCATCTTCGGGGTGAGCGAGCCGGCCATACGCTCCAGCCCACGGCCTTGGTGCACGAGGTGTATCTGCGGCTGGTTGACCAGCGGAACGTGGATTGGCGGGATCGGGCACACTTTTTCGGTGTGTCAGCGCAGGTCATGCGCCGGATCCTCGTCGATCACGCTCGGAGCCATAACGCGATCAAACGGGGCGACGGGCTTCCTCGCGTCTCGATTGATGAAGCGAAGGAGGTGACAGGGCCGGACGGGATCCCGGTCCTTGCACTCGATCAAGCCCTCCAACGGCTGACAGGGATCGATGAGGACTTGGCGAGAATCGTGGAGCTTCGCGCGTTCGGCGGACTCACGATCGAAGAGGCGGCGTGTGTTCTCAAGGTGTCTCCGTCCACAGCGAAACGGGAATGGCGCACGGCCAAGCCTGGCTCACGCGCGAACTTGAGCTTCGACCGTGACCGACGAGCGCTGGAGACGCGTAAAGGCTCTCTTTCAGGCCGCAGTTGAACGTTCCCTTGCTGACCGCGAGGCCTTTCTCTCCGCCGCCACCGACGGGGATGTCGAGCTGCGGCAAGAGGTCGAGTCCCTGCTGGCCTCGGACGCGGCCAACGTCAGCGCGCTGGATCGTTTGCCGCTGGCCGACGCCGCGATCGTCGCCGATGGCGCGCGCATGCTGTCGGCCATCGATGAGACTTACCTCAGCCCCAGCTGTGCGCCCGGTCGTCGCATCGGCTCGTACGAAGTCGTCGAGCCGCTTGGGGCGGGCGCGATGGGCAGGTGTACCGCGCCCGAGACACGAAGCTGAATCGTGACGTTGCACTCAAAGTCCTGCCGGACCAATTCGCTCTCGACGCCGACCGGTTGACACGCTTCAAGCGGGAAGCGCAGATGCTGGCCGCGCTGAATCATCCCAACATCGCCGCAATTTACGGGTTCGAGGATTCAAGTGACGGATATGCTCTCGTCCTTGAACTGGTTGACGGACCGACCCTTGCGGAAATGATTGCGCGTGGTCCTCTGAAGGTGGCTGAAGCGGTCCCCATCGCGCGACAGATCGCTGACGCGCTGGAAGCCGCGCACGACAAAGGCATCATCCATCGTGACCTGAAGCCAGCCAACATCAAGATCGCAGGGAACGGGTCGGTCAAGGTGCTCGATTTCGGGCTGGCAAGAATGTGGGAGGGTGCACCGGGTGCCGTCCTGTCCGGCGTCCCGACGGTGACGTCCTCACACCTCGGCGAGCGTGCGATTCTCGGAACGCCGGCGTATATGAGTCCCGAACAGGCGCGCGGAAGGACGCTGGACAAGCGGACGGACATTTGGTCCTTTGGCTGTGTTTTCTTCGAGATGCTCACCGCTCGTCCGACATTCGGCGGCGAGACGATATCCGATACCATCGCGCGCGTTCTCGAGCGGGACGCAGACTGGTCGACACTTCCTGCAGCGGCCCAACCTCGCGTTCGGGACTTGCTGAAGCGTTGTCGCGAACCCACTCTGGGGCGCGCCTCGCATCCATGGGGAATTGTTGAAGCTGGGGTTCGAGGTCTCTGAGCGGACGGTTTCTCGGCTGATGCCGCGGCGGCGGAAGCCACCCTCTCAGAGCTGGCGCACGTTCCTCAAGAACCATCTCGGCTCGACCGTAGCGGTCGACTTCTTCGCGGTCCCGACGCCCACCTGCCGGCTCCTGTTCGTCTTCGTCGTCCTCGCCCACGATCGGCGCCGCATCTTGCGCGTCAACGTGGCGCCGCAGCCTTCATCCGCGTGGACCCGCCAGCAGCTTCGCGAGTCCTTCACCGACGACGCCACCGCCCGATTCCTCCTCCACGACGGTGACGCGACCTTCGACGCGGCGTTCAGCCGCACCGCCGAAGCGTTGGGCCTGACATCCGTCCGCACTGCCCCACGCTCGCCCCGGCAGAGGAGGCGATTGACAGGCCCGACCGGGGCGCCGACAATCGGCCGGAACCGAAGCCCCAGGATGCTGCTGCCAGGAACGAGCGTCGGACCGTACGAAATCGTCGACGCGATTGGGCGTGGCGGTATGGGCGAGGTCTATCGCGCGCGCGACACCCGCCTGCACCGCCAAGTGGCGATCAAGATCTTGCCGTCCGGCGGCGCGATGGATCCGCAGTTCCGCGAGCGGTTCGATCGCGAGGCCAGGGCGGTTGCCGCGCTTTCGCATCCCAACATCGTCGCGATCTACGACGTCGGCACCCACGACGGCGCGCCGTACGCGGCGATTGAGTTACTCGAGGGGGACACGCTCCGGTCGCGGATCGGCACGTCGCCGCTACCGCTGCGCATCGTCCTCGACTACGGCGTGCAGATCGCCCGCGGGCTCGCCGCGGCACACGGCCGCGGCATCGTCCATCGCGATCTCAAGCCGGACAACGTTTTCGTGACGCGGGACGGCCAGGTCAAGATCCTCGACTTCGGGATCGCGACGGAGCCGGTCACGGCCACGGCAGACGAGATCACCCGAGTTGGCCAAACTGAGGTCGGGACGGTGCTGGGGACTGTCGGCTACATGTCACCCGAGCAGGCGCGCGGCGAGCGTGCGGACGAACGCTCTGACATCTTCTCCTTCGGATGCGTGCTGTACGAGATGGTGTCCGCACGGCGGGCGTTCACCGGCGACAGCCGAATCGAAACGCTCCACGCGATCCTGAAAGAACGGCCGCCGAACTTGGCGGCAGCGGTCCATGACATTCCGACTGCGCTCGATCGTCTGATCATGCGCTGTCTCGAGAAGGCGCCGGAGCGCCGCTTTCAAACCGCACTCGATCTGGTGTTCGCCCTCGAGAATCAGACCAATGAGTTCGGCAGACCGACGGCGGCGCCGTTCCCAACCCAGCCACGGGACGTGAGACGCTGGGCGGCCGCCGCCGCAGTCGCAGCCGCCGTCGCCGGGACGGGTGCGGTTTGGTGGGTCGCGAACCGTGAGCGTCCGCCCAACGCGCCGATTCAGGCCGTGGCGGCATCGGACGATTCCCGCCGGCTCCTCGCCGTGCTGCCGTTCCAGAACATCTCGCGCGAAGGCGGGCCGGGATACTTTGCGGCGGGGATGACCGAAGAGGTCACGAATCAACTGTCGAAACTCAGCGCGCTTCGCGTCGTCGGCCGCACGGCGGTCGCCAAGTTCAAGGACGCGCGCACCGACCTGCCGGCCATGGTGCAGGAACTCGGGATCGGCAGTGTCGTCACGGGTACGGTCCGCGAAGACGGTTCACGCGTTCGCGTCAACGTCGAGTTGATGGATGCGCGTTCCAGGCGGCAGATCTGGTCCGAGCAGTACGACCGCGAGGGAGTCCACGTGTTCGAAGCCCAAAGTGACATCGCGTTGCGAGTGGCGGAAGCGCTGCGGGCGAGCGTGACGCTGGAGGAGCAGTCGCGGATCGGCAGGCGACCGACCGGGAGCGTGGCGGCGTACGAATTGTTCGTGCGCGGACGCGCGATGACGCGGGCCAACCGAGCGACGCTCACCGAGTCCATCGATATCCTGAAGCAAGCCGTCGCGCTCGACCCACAGTTTGCGCTCGCACTCACGGAGCTGGCGATGCGCTACCAGTTCCTCGGATTGTTTGGCGACACGTCGGCGGCGGCCAAGAGCGTGGACGCCGCGCACCGGGCGCTCGCCATCGATTCGCAGCTGGCGCAGGCCCACCACGCCCTCGGCGTCGGCACCTTCCAGACCGGTCACTTGCAGGAAGCGCTGGCGGCGTTTCACAAAGCGGTCGCGCTCGATCCGAATTACGGGTACGCGCTCAATGACTACGGCGTGACCCTCAATGCCGCTGGCCGGTTCGACGAAGCGCTGCACTGGGCAAAACGCTCCCTGCAACTGACGCCAAACCAATCGACCCCGTACTACCACGTCGGCCTGCACCTGTTGTCGCTCGATGACGACAGCCGCACCGAGCGATTCCTGACGGCCGCGGCCACGAGGTTTCCCTCTTCCGTGCGGCTGCAGATTCTGCTGGCGTTCCTGGACCTTCGCCGCGGACGAGCCGACGCTGCGCTCGATCGCATACGCCGGACGGTGGACAAGACACCGCGCGATGTCGAGGGTCTGTTGGCACGCAGCGAAATTGCCACGCTGGTCGGTTCACCTGAAGCGGAACGGTTCACGCAACCGCTACTGGCGGAGTCGGCGGACGCTCCGACCCAACTCATTTCGCACAACCTCAGACTGCTATACGCCTACCTGCTTCACCGACGGGGGCAGAAGGTCGGCGCCGCCACCGCTATGAATCAGATCGTGGCCGCCAGCGAGGAGGCCATCAGGGGCGGCGCCGACTGGCTGATGTGGCCGATCCAGAACGTCACGGTCCATGCGATGCGCGGCGACACTCCGGCCGCGCTCGATTGGCTGGAGCGCGCATACCACGCGGGGTGGAGGGACGCTCGAACGACCCGGCTACTGCCGATGTGGGCATCACTCAGGCGCGAGCTGCGATTCGAACGACTCGTGGTGCAGATTGAAGCAGATGTCGCGGCCATGCGTGAACGTGCGGACTACTCAGGATTGCCATGAGTTGGCATCAGCGGTCCGCCTGACCCGCGGTCCGAAGGCGCCGGACCCTGGCGTCGGGATTCGGGGTCTCACGCGACCGCCGGCAGCCGCGCTGCCCGGCCATTGGCGAAGCGGAAAGGCCGTTGAGTCCGGCGTCACCCGACAAACCTCGCCGTGCATGGAAGGGGTGAGCCCGAGCACGGTTTCGAGGGGGCCTCAGCGAGGCGGTCGAGGGTGACGTCGATCACCTCGTTCTGACAACTCATTTAGGTAAGTGGTCGCGATGCATTTTGAAGCCGACGGCAGGTGTGCCCACCGGCGATCCCAGGTGGCGGTCCTGAATCACTCACGGTCGCCGCGACTTCGTCTGACCGCGGCTGATCGGGCGCTCTGTGTGCTCGGCCTTATCTGCCTGCAGCGTCCATCGCGCGGAACGCTCGGCCAATCGCCTCGATCTTCTCGGGCTGCTTGCGGAGGCCGCCCCACGCGAAGACCATCACTCCCGTTGCCGGCCGACGCCGGCCGTGACCGAGCACGTTCGCCACCTGCTCGACTGGAACGGGTTGACCCCAATCCGAGATCTGCACGATCGGCCAGATGCGATGCCGCTCGCCGGGTGAGCCCCCGATGCCCAGGTACTCGCCGAGCCAGGTCACCTGGCGTGAGATCCACGCCGCATCGTCGGCATACCCGAACCTCGCGTGGTAGACCATCGGGCTGAAAACATCGACGTAGGCAGAATGCGCCTTGAGGTCGATCGCCAGCTTCTCCAGCCGCGCACCATCCATGTCCTCATCGCTCCACGCATTGTGGAACGTGCCCAGTAGCGCTGACGGACGCGTGGTGTCGATGATGGCGCGAAACTCACGGACCCAGTCCGTGAACACATCCAGCCGCCAGCGAACCCAGGCTTCGCGATGTGTCGTGAGCAGGATTTGTGCGCGCTCCGGCGTCGGTGCGTCAGGCAACCGGATCGCCGTGGCATTCTGGAAGCGCCGCAGGCACCGGTCGCAGAAGCACGTGTCCGGCATGTCCGGCTCGGCGCGCTCCCAGCTTGCGTGGCTGTGGTGGTAGTCGAGCCACACGCCGTCGATTGCAAAGTCCTGCAGCAATGTCCTGTAGGCGTCCATACGAAACCGTCGGTACTCGTCGTGCGTCGGGCAGATGCCCTGCCACCCCTGCGGAGGCGGTGACACCTGGCCGTCGGGACCGATCGGCGCCGCGTCGGGGTGCGCCTTGAGATAGTCGGCCACGTGGAGCGTGTTGAACTCGGCATACACCTGCACGCCCTCGGCGCGAAGCAGGGCCAGCCGCTCTGGCGTGAAGCTGCCCGCTCCCAGCCACACCGCGTCGACGCCGAAGTCGCGCAAGCGTGTGCCTCTATCCAGGATCTCCTGCGGCACGCCACCGTAGATACCGCGAAGCGGCGGTGCGCCGGCGTCCGGCCGCGCCGCGCACGACGTCGAGAGAGCTGCGACGAGCGCGAACCAGATCGCATGGCCACGTAGAGGCATCCGCATCAGTGTATCTCCCGCGACGACAATACAACGACGTGGAACTGATTACCCGCCGGTCGACGGCGCCCCCACACGAACCGCACACGCTACGGAACGATGACGGTCGCATCGAGCGGCTTTCCGATTCCCTTCGATCCTTCGCGCACTCCAATCACTCTCTCGCCGCGTCGGGCGAGTAAGGAGGACCACATGAAGTCTGTGGTGCGTGCATGTCTGCTTATGAGCTTCGCGCGACGCCGCCCTCCATCGAAACTCCTTCGTGTCCTTCGTGAACTCCCGCCGCCATCCGTACCTACTGCTACTTCGCCGCGGCGCGCAGGCGGTCCGTGCCGGCGCGCAGCGCGGCGACGATGCGCTTTGATTCGGCGGCGAACATTGCCGCGTCTTTTGCGTCGAGGGCTTCCTGCAGCGCCGGGAATGGCCAGGGCGCATAACCGGTCGTGAGTCCAGGCGCGATCAGCATGTGACGGAACCACGGGCGGTTCGGCAGCCCCTTCGGATCGAGAAACGCGCGCTCAACCTGAGTCAGTGCGTCATTGACGCGACGGATCGCCGCCTGGTCACCGCTTTTCAACGCCGCGTCAGCCGCGCGGTCCGCGGCCTCACCCGCGCTGCGCAAATCCTGCAGCGCTGTCAACAGCTCGGCGGCGTCGGGCGTGATGGCCGGCTTCGCACCCGGCTCCGCCGGCGTGCGGGCACGACGGAGTGCGTCGCGGCGCAGCGAATCGAGATCGTCCCGCAGGTCGTTTGCGTAAGTGCCGAAGCGAAGCGGTACCACCTCCGCGGACGCGATTCGCATCGCCATCAGGCCCCAGAACTTCGCCGCGGCGGCGTGATAGAGAAACTCGGGGTCGCCGTACTTCTCCATCCAGCGGAAATTGTCGTAGACGGAGTGATACACGCCGTAGGGTCCAGTGAAGCTGAAGTCGACGGATGGCACGCCAAGATGATCGATGAACGCGGTGTAGTCCGACCCGGAGCCAAGCGGCGACAGACGTGCGGCAAACTGCGCGTCCTGCTGGGCGTTGAGATCGACTGGCGTGCTCGTATTCCACGCGCTCCGCTGCCGCGATTCCCAGCCGGCGCCAATCGAGCCGCCACGTTTGGGATCCGGCACATCGCGCGCGGCCTGCTGCGCCAGCGCCAGCAGCGACGGCGTGCCGCTGACGCCGAGGTTCGGCCCGGTCACGGCAACATCGCAATTGAGATACGCGACGGCGTTCTTCGTCAGGTCGGCGGCGTGTTCCTCGGCCCACTCCGTTGAGCCGACGAGGCCGTATTCCTCGGCGTCCCAGCTCGCGATCACGATCGTGCGCTTGGGGGTCCAGCCGTGCTTGAGTGCCGCCGCGAGCCCGCGGGCCATCTCCAGTTGTGCCGCGGTGCCGGAATTCGGATCGACGGCGCCGTGTGTCCACGCGTCGCGATGGTTCCCGAGAATCACCAGCTTCTCGGGCTCGACGCTGCCCTTGATGCGTGCGATGACGTTGTAAATCGGCCTGAGGCCTTCGTCCATCTGCACGTCCATCGCCACGCGCGCCGAGCCGGGACCGACGTGATACGAAAACGGCAGGCCGCCCTGCCAGTCGTCGGGCACGCGCGGGCCGCCGAGACGCCCCAGGATCTTCTCAGCCTCGGCATACGCGATCGGAAGCGAGGGAATCTTCGGTAGGTTGGTCATCTGCGCACGCGTGAGTCGCTTGGCGCCCGTCGTCGACGGCCATCCCGGAGTCGATGGATCGCCGGGCACGTGCGAGAGGAACAACACGGAGCCACGCTGAATGGCGGAGGGCGGCCGCATCGGCCCATCGGGATAGACATCTCCGCGCATATAGCCATCGTCAGCAGGATCGGAGTAGATGAGGACGCCGACGGCGCCGCGGTCCTGCGATTCCTTGACCTTGAGGCCGCGGAATGCGCCACCGTAGCGGACCAGTGTGATCTTGCCTTCGACGGAAATCCCCAGAGCGGCAAGGCGCGCGAAGTCCGCCGGCGAGCCGTAGTTGACGTAAACGACTTCGCCTTCCGCGGAGCCGGAGGCACCGTAGCCGTGAAACGCGGGGAACATGCCGGACTCCGACGAGTCCTTGTCGACGTCGTATGGATCCTCCCGCAGCTTCAGCTCTGCCTGCACCGGCGCCGTGAGCTTGACCGCGACGTGCTTCGGGTGGTTGAGAAACACGTCGTAGCGCTCCATCTCGGCGGCGAGACCGAATTCCTTGAAGCGGGCCAGGACGTATTCGGCAACTTTTTTCTCTGCCGGCGTCCCGGCGACGTGCGGGTCCTCGGTGAGCGCGGCCAGCCAGCGCCGCGCGCGATCCGGCGTCGGCGTGTCGAGGAACACCTGCTCCGAGGCTGAGACGCCGGCGGGGCCTTGGGCACGCACCGTTTGGGAAACAAGCAGTATCAGCACCAGGACGCGAGTCATTACCGCAAAGTATCTTCGGAACAGGCGGAGGAGCGCCAACACACCGCTTCAATGAACCTGCTCATGAGCCGGGGTCGGACACGTGAGGAGCGTGGCGGCGGGCGCGATCTCTCAGCTGGCGCGGGCGCTCATCGCGCTCGACAGACATGCATTTCCGCTCGAAATGTCGGACACGACGCGGCGCTTCTTCCGCGATTCAGGCGCGGCGCGGCACGATGAGACCGGCAAGGCGATGATCGCGCTGGCCAAGAACCCAAAGAACGCGGCCGCCGAAGCGATCGTCAACCAGGACCCGTTCCTGCACGCCAACCTGCGGACGACCTGCGTCGCGACGCTCCTCGACGGGGGCCATGCTCCCAACGCACTGCCGCAGCGTGCCGGCGCCAACGTCAACTGCCGCATCTTCCCGGGTCACGCGATCGACGAGGTCCGGCGAGAACTGGCACGAGTGATCGGTGATCCTGGCGTGACCGTCACCGCGCTACCGCCCGTGCGCCCGTCGCCACCGGCACCGCCGCTCGCGGAACACATCATCGGTCCGATGCAGAAGCTCGCCGACAGATCTCGCAGTTCAGGCCCTCCGCTTCCTGCTGCGCACGGCATCGAGGATGTTCGCGAAGTGCTCCTCGCGAACCCCTGTGCGCTCGGCCCCGGCTGACGATCTTTCCACACGCTTGACAGCGGTCATCCTTCTAAGCAATATACATCTGTGCAACATAATGACATCATGGCCCGCGAGCTCAAGAAGGGCAGCGCCGAGCTCCTGATCCTCTCCCTGGTCGAGCACCGCCCCCGGCACGGTTACGAGATCAGCCAGGTGATCGAGACCCGCTCGGAAGGCGCCGTGCGCTTTCGCGTTGCCTCGCTCTATCCGCTGCTCTACCGGCTCGAGAAGCGCGGCTGGATCGCCGGCCGCTGGGTCGAGAAAGAAGGTCAGCGACGGCGGCGCTATTACCGCCTGACCGCGGCCGGCAAGAAGATCCTGGCTGAGCAGCGATCGGGGTGGCAGCGCTTCGTCGCCGCCATCACTCGCATCTCGGAGGCCGAGCATGCCTGAGGACCTGCAGACGTGGAAGACGGAAGTCGCGGCGCGGCTGGCCGCAGTGCGCGTCGATCCGGCGGATCGCGCGCAGATCGTCGAAGAGCTGGCACAGCACCTCGATGATCGCTATCGCTCGCTCATCGCTGGCGGCAGCAGCGAGGAAGCGGCGCGGGCGGCGGTGCGGCAGGAGCTGAACGACGACGGCCTCGTGCGTGACCTGCGACGGATCGCGCCGGCGCCTCAGACGCACGAGCTGGTCGTGGGCGGTGGGCCACGGGGCCGCTGGTTCGGCGGACTGTGGCAGGACGCGCGGTATGCCGCGCGAGCGCTGCGGCGGACACCAGGCTTTACGGCCGTCGCCGTGTTCACGCTCGCGCTCGGTGTCGGGGCCACCACCGCGATCTTTGCCGTCGTCAATGCCGTGGTCTTACGACCGCTGCCGTATGCCGAGAGCGACCGGCTGGTGCGGTTCTGGGAAAGCAATCCCGCACGTGGATGGCCGACCTTCTCGGTCTCGCATCCGAACTTTCTCGACTGGCGCGATCAGGCCCGCAGCTTCGAGCATCTTGCCGCAGCCGCCAATGCCAGCTTCACCGCCGCCGACGGAGGTGACGCCGAGGTCGTGCGAGCGTTCGCGGTGAGCGTCGATTTCATGCCGGCGCTCGGCGTGACGCCCGTACTGGGCCGCAACTTCCGGGTGGAAGAGGATCGTCCAGGGGGCAACACGCGCATCGCGATCATCGCGCATGGAATCTGGCAGCGGCGGTTCAACGGCGATCGAGCCATCGTCGGGCGATCGATCACGCTCGACAACCGGCAGTACGAGATCGCGGGCGTGCTGCCGGAATCGTTTGGCGTCGCCGGCATCCGTCCGGACCTGATCGTACCGCTCGCGGCCGATCCCGCACGCTCACGCGGCGATCGCCGGCTGGTCGTCATCGGCAGGCTGCGGCCCGGGATCACGATCGACGAAGCTCGCGCGGAGATGCAGATGCTCGCGGCGCGGCTGGCGCAGCAGTTTCCGGGCTCGAATGAGGGGTGGTCGGTGCTCGTTCGTGACTTTTACGAATGGCTCGTTCCTCCCGAGACAACCCAGTCGCTCGCGATCATGATGGGCGCGGTCGTCCTCGTGCTGCTCATCGCGTGCGGCAATGCGGCCAGCCTGCTTCTGGCCCGCGCGTCGGCGCGTCATCGCGAATTCGCCATCCGCTCGGCCCTCGGCGCCGAGCGCGCGCGCATCGTCAGACAATGGCTGGTCGAGTCGCTTCTGCTCGGGATGATGGCCGCGGTCGCCGGCATCGGACTGGCGTGGCTCACGACGAAAGTGGTCCTCGCCGGTGCGCCGACCGTCCTGCCGCGCCTCGACCAGCTCTCGATCGACGCGACCGTCGTGCTGTTCGGCATCGCGGCGTCGCTCGCTGCGGCGATGCTGTTCGGCCTCGCCCCGGCGCTGCAGGCAGCGCGCCAGCTCGGAGAAGGGTTGAAGGATGGCGCTCGCGGTGCCACCGGCGGACGTACCCGCCAGCGCTTGCGCGCCGGGCTCGTGGTCGCCGAGGTCGCGCTTTCGGTGGCGCTGCTGATCGGCGCGGGGCTCCTGATGCGAAGCTTCTGGCGCGTGCAGCAGGTCAATCCTGGATTCAACGTCGAACAGACGGCGACGATGAGAATCACGCTGCCACGGGCGACGTACGACACACCGCAGAAGTCGCGACAGTTTTATGAGAATCTGCTTCCGGCGATCGCGGCGCTCCCAGGCGTCGAGGCCGTCGCCACGTCGAGCGGGGTGCCGCTCACGACCGCGGGTACGAGCACCGCGCTCACGATTCCTGGAAGGACGCTTCCGAACGGCGCACAGGCATCGGCCAGCTGGCGCAATGTCAGCCCAGGCTTCTTCAAGACACTCGGCATTCCGCTTCGCGGGCGCGACTTCGAACCAGCCGATAGTCCTGCTGACGGCAGCCCGGCGCGGCGAGTCACGATCGTGAGTGAGGACCTGGCACGCCGATACTGGCCAGGGGAGGACGCGCTCGGCAAGACGGTTGTCGTCCACAGCTTCGGCGAGCTGGAGTACACGGTCATCGGCGTCGCGGGCAACGTTCGAAGCTTCGGCCTCGAAACCGACGCGCCGCCGGCGGTGTACGCCTCCGCCCTCAGCTTCCCGCAATGGAATCCCATGAGTCTGGTCGTCCGCAGTGCGGGCACTCCCGAGTCGCACGTACCGGCGATTCGAGCGGCCGTGCGCGCCCTCGATCCGCGGGTGCCGCTCTACGATGTCGATCTCTTCACGAACATGCTCTCGAGCTCGATGGGCGCCCGCCGGTTCAACATGTATCTACTCGCCGGCTTTGCCGCCATCGCGCTAGCACTCGCGTGCGTGGGCCTGTTCGGCGTGCTCGCCTACCTCGTCGCGCAGCGGACCCGTGACATCGGCATCCGGATGGCGCTCGGGGCGACGAGGGCCGACGTGTTCCGGCTGATTCTGGGACACGGCCTCGGCCTGGCCGTCCTTGGCTGCCTGATCGGCGTCGTCGGAGGATTCGGCGCCGGCCGCCTGCTGAGCGGACTGCTCTTCTCCGTCGAGCGCCACGATTTGCTGACGTTCGTCAGCGTCCCGGTCGTGCTCCTCGCCGTCGCGCTCCTCGCCTGCTACATCCCGGCACGACGGGCGGCGAGGGTGGATCCGTTGGTAGCCCTGAAGGAGTGAAGGACGGAAGGTGCCAAGGTGCCGGAGGATGACCGCGGTCGCCCGCCCGGCTGCGCCTCGAGCACGCGTGAAGGCTATTCCAGTGCGTTCTTGATCACGATGAACACCGCAGCGTTGGGAGCGAGCACATCCTTCACGGTCCCGGTGAGGTTCGGCGCGAACACCGCCTCGCCGGACTCCTGCTGCTGCGAGGCGAACGTGGCAATGGCCGGCCCCTTCAGCGTCGCCTTGTCCAGCCCCTCGCTCGTGATGGCCACGATCTGAATCGCCTCGGCGATCAAGCGTGGCGATGCGCCCGGCGCGCAAGGCGCGAGGAGGGCGCATACCGGTATGCAACCGACGAGCAACGCCGCGCCCCGGGATGCAGCGCCGGCCGAATGTAACAGGACTGCGGGGACGCGACACTCGGCCGTGTCGCGCGTTTCGGCCTCACCGCACCGGGACCGTGAACGCCATTCGCGTGCCGGTCCCTGCCGAGGATGGGCACGTCAGGGGCGCGCTCTCAGCGCACGATGCGGAACCCGGTCGGTGCCGGCAGCGCCCGCACCGCAGCCTCGTGTGCGCCGATGTCGACCGCCGCTCCTATCGGGCGGGGCGTGCCGGAATAGTCGACCGCAACTTCCGCGAGGGCTTCTCCAATGTCAACCGCCGGGCTTCCGGGACGGAGCCGATAGAGATCGGCCGCATCGACCTGCGGGTCGATCACGTGCGATCGGCGATCGGCGTTCGTGCCGGCCCGCCACTGGTCGAGGCTGGTCCAGTAGCTGTTCGGACCACTCGTCGAATCACGCCAGAAGCCATATCGCCCATTCGGGCTGAACCACGCGTTCGAGTCGGAAGCGATCGCCCCCGCGTAGTTGTTCAGGTGAATCATCGGCCGGCTGCTCGAGGGCGCGAGGACCAGCACGTTGTTCTTCAGCACGATGTTGCGTGGCGCGGTGTTGTACCCGTTTGCCGCCGCGCGAAACACCGCCTGGCCGGAGCGGGCGGCGTTGATCACCGTATTGTGCTCGAACCGCACGTTGTCCCCGGCGATCGAACCGAGGCCAGCCATTCCCGTATCGGAGACGATGTTGTTCCGCGCGACCGAATCGATGGCCTCGTAGAGAGCGCCGTCTCGCATGTACTCGCCAGCGCTTTCCGATCCGAGCAGGATGCCCGCGTGCCCGGTGCGTTCGACGCGATTGGACTCGACGACGGCCTGCCGCGTGCCAGCCTTGACGAAGATCCCGGTGGTGGCGATGTCGTGCACGTAGTTGTGGCGCACAATCGCGCCACGCGACCCCATCACGTCTATGCCCTCGGCATTGCTCGCATCGCGCACGCCGGTCGACGCGATTTCGCACAGTTCGATCAACACGCCGTCGGAGCTCTGGGTTTTGATGCCGTCGCGGCCGGTGTGATGAATCTTCACGCCACGGATGACGATGCCGCTCTGCGGACCGTCGCGGTCGTCCAGCTTTATGCCGTAATACGAGGCGCCCTGGAGCTCCAGGTCCACGACGACGACCCGGCTCGCGTAGACCACCACCACGCTCGTCAGGTTCGTGAGGTCTGTCGTTCCGGCCACGATACGCGCCCACTCGCCCGGGTACGAGCGAAACACCAATCCGGCCTGGGTGATAGTGAGCGATTTCGTGATCGAGTAGGTGCCCGATCGCAGCAGGACGGTGTCGCCGGCAGCCGCCAGCGCCAGGGCCCTGCCGGGGGTGGCCAATGGAGCTGCGAGCGTGCCCGGGCTTGTGTCGTTGCCGGCGGGAGAGACGTAAAGCGTTGCGGCGAACGCGCGGGTCGTGAAAATCAGCGCGATCGCGAGCACACGCCCGGCCTGCGCCAGGGGGTGCGCCATAGGTCTTGCCTCCGAGAATCGCAGGGGTGCCCTAGACCCTAAGGGATCGACGCCGACGATGCAAGCTGAGCGGGAGCAAGGATAGAATGTCCGCCGCCTGTACACCCGACGTGAGCTCTCGCTCCCGAATAGGCGCACCAGGACTCGAGCGAATCGGCGGCGTGTCAGCCGGGAACCAGGAGGCCTTTTTGCTGAAGCACGCCTTGAAGCTCGTGTCGCTCTTGCTGGTCATCGTGGTCGGAATCGGGGCCGGGGATGTTGCCCTCGACATCGCGGTCGGCGTCCGGCTCAGTGCGCAGACCGCGGCGCCCGACGCGTGTTCCCTGCTTTCCGTTGAGGAACTGGAAAAGGCACTCGGCCGGCCATTCGGACGGTCACGTCAGCGCCAGGAACAGTCCGGCACGTCCTGTCGCTTCACGGCCGGTGCCGGCGGCTCAATCACGGTGTCGGTTGCGACGACCTCGAAGGCCGGCTTCGATCAGTTCAGAAAGCTCCTGACGGACGAGGGCAAGCGGCCCGAGGCCGTGAGCGGCGTCGGCGACGACGCCTACTACTGGGACGCTCGCATCTACGTGCGGGTCGGCGCTCGTTCGATGACGATCTGGAATGGCGAACCCAAGCAGGCCGGGGACAAACTTCGTGGCGAAGTGCTGACGCTGGCCAAGCTGCTTGCGCCGAAACTGCGCTAGTCCACGTGCTGATGCTGCTTGACTGGCTGCCGTTTGCCGCCATCGTGGTCGCCTTCTTCGTCGTGTGGTGGCGGCGGTCGCGTCCGCGACACCCGAAAGAAGGTTTGGAGGGAGGACTCGCAGACGTGGTCAGATGCCGGATCGTCCGGCCACTCCTCGCACGGCAGTTCCTTCCGCCACTCGGCCTCGATGTTTGGGGGAGGCGCCAGCGGTGGCGCCGGCGCCGGTGCAGGCTGGAGCTCCAGCAACGATTCGAGCGACAGTGGTTCGGATGGGGACAGCGTATCAACAATGCCCTCCAGGCGGCACGTCAACCGGCCCCGGGGCGCGCACAGAGGGCCACGTCGTTCCGCCCTCTCGCCGTCTCCACGATCGCGCGGATCGCCTCCACAACGACCCCTGGCTGTTGGAGGGCGACAACATGGCCGGCTTGGTCCGCAATGATTTGGCAGCCCCGTTTCGACAGTCCAACCTGGTCGCGTTGCAAGTGTCGCCATGTCTCGTCGGCACCTCGAGCACCCGTCACGACTATCAGCGGAATCGTCAGCTCACGCCGAGTGCTCCTGACCTCTGCGGCACTCTCCTGGATATGGATGATTTCGTCCGCGGCCGCCTGGTGTCCGGCGGCACGGAACTTCGTCGCACGCGCGAATCCCCGGACTGACGGCGCCACCGACTCTGGAGCTGGGCCGAACGATACGCCGAGCAGTCGAAGCACTCCGACCGACGAGAGAAACGGCACCAACGGCGCAAGCCGAGGAATGTCATGCGCCTGTTCTTCGTGCGACGCATCGACCAGCACGAGACCGGCGACGCGCTCGGAACGTTCAGACGCGACGAGACGCGCGGTGAAACCACCCGAAGAGGCGCCGACAAGAACCCAGGGGCCGGCAATGCCGCTGCGGTCGAGCAGTTGCTCGAGCTCGCGAGCGGTGCGGCGTGTCGTGCGCGGCGACGGTCCCGGATCGCTGTAACCGAGCCCAGCCCGGTCGTACGAGCAGACCCGCGTGAATCGGGCGACCTCAGGCTGGACGAAGCCCCATCCAACGGTCGACCCTCCCAACCCGGTCTCGAGAATCACCGACGGCTCGCCCGCGCCGGTGCACCAGATATGCAGTCTGTGCCCTCCGACGTCCACGAGCCGTCCCGGCGCTGGCGTCTCCGCCAGCTCCTTGCGCGTCGAGAACCACTGAAATGTGGCGCCAGAACATCCCGCCACGATGAGCCCGGCGCACAGACCGATGAGAACGCGCGACGTCCAACGCCACATGTCGACTCTCCAGCCGAAGGCGGGCGGCCCGCCAGGACGAGGATTAGTCGCGCCGGAGTGCGACGACAGGGTCCAGCGCTGATGCACGCCACGTCGGCACCAGGCAGGCAACCACGGCGACCACCGCCAGCAGCACGACCACGCTTGCAAAGGTGACGGGGTCGAGCGCGCTCGTTTGCACGAGCACTCCGCGCAGCACCTGCCCCACGGCGACCGCGCCGGCCACGCCGATCGTGAGGCCGAGGCCGACGTGCACGAGCGTGCCCCTGAGAAACAGCCACGATACTTGCCGCCGCTGTGCCCCGAGCGCCATCCGAATCCCGATCTCGGACGTCCGCCGCGAGATGCTGTAGGTCGTGACGGCGTAGAGTCCCATCGCCGACAGCAGTGTCGCGATGGCTGCGAACAGTCCGAGCATGGAGCTGAGCGCACGCTGGGTCCAGCGTGACTGCTGCGACAGCCGCTCGAGCGTCGAGACGTTGTAAAGGGGAACGTCGGCGTCGAGTGTTCGCACTTCTTCCCGCAACAGGGACACTGACGCACCGTTGTCGCGTCTGCTCCGCAACATGATCTCCATGGTCGCGGGTGGCTGGCCACGCCACGGCAGGTAGACAGCAGGGCTCGTGTCCGTGGCAGGGGTGTGACGAACCGACGGTGCGACGCCGACGATGGTCATCGGGGCCGATGAGGCACGGGTCGAGCCGCTGCCGATCAGCCGGATGCGTCGGCCGATCGCATCCCGCCCCGACAAATACATCGTCACGAACCGCTCATTCACGATGACGGTCGCCTGACCTGGAAGGCCGTCGCGCCCATCGAACGAGCGCCCGCGCTGCAGGGACAATCCGAGCGTCTCGAAGTACCGCAATCCGATCGCGAGCGTTTGAGCCGATCGCGTGCCGGACGCAGCCGGGTCGAGATCAGTGTCGAGCGCCACGCCGCGCCTCGTGGCGCCGAAGAACGGCAACGCTGTCCCGATTGCCGCCGATGCGATCGACGGAATGGAGGCGAGCCGCAACTCCAGCTGATCGTAGAAGGCGATTCGCTCTTGTGGGGAGCCGTACTGTCCAGGCGGCAGCGACAGGCGCGCGGTCACGAGATTCGACACATCGATCGCCTGATCCGCGGCGTACAGGATCCTTGCGCTCCGAATCAGCAGGCCTGCGCTGGCGAGAAGGATGACGCTGAGAGCGATCTCACAAACGAGCAAGCCTCGCATCCACCGCTGTGAGCGCTGGTCGCGGCTCGTGGTGCGGGCGGCTTCCCGGAGCCTCTCGGCCGCCCCTGAACGCGACAGTTTCCACGCGGGCGCCAGGCCGAAGACCATTGCGGTCCCAACGCAGATCGTCGCCACGAACCCGAACACGCGTCCATCGAACGTGATGTGAGCCCAGTACGGCAGGTCGAAATCCGCTGTTTCCGTGGCGATCGCCCCCGTGAGGGGCCAGGCGAGGAGCAACCCGAACACGCCGGCGAGTCCCGCCAGCAGCAGGCTCTCGACAAACAGCTGGCGAACAATCCGTCCTCGGGAGGCGCCGAGCGCGCGGCGCAGCGAGATCTCGGGCGCGCGGGAGGCGGCCCGCGCGAGAAGCAGGTTAGCCGCGTTCGCGCAGGCGATCAGCAGGACGAAGCCGACGGCGACCATGACGATGAGTGGCGGCCCGTCGGTAATGGTCCCGAAGTACTGCTCCGTGAACTTCACCACCGTGCCGTCGATGCCCTGATTGCTCGCGGGGAACTGCCCCGCAAGTGCCGCCGCGAGGGCGGACAGCTCAGCGCGCGCCTGCGCCAGCGTGACCCCATCCGCCAGTCGGCCAAAGACGCCGATGGCACGGGCGTCACGTGGCTGCGCCGCGAGATCGGGCATCTGTGCGAGCGGCTGCCAGACATCCGCGAGATACGGGAACCTGAAGCCTGGCGGCATGACGCCGATGATGGTGGCGGGCGCACCGTTGACGCGAATGGTGCGGCCAATGGCTGACGGGTCCGCGCCAAACCGCTCGGTCCACACGCCGTGGCCGATGATGATCACCGGGGCCGCGCCCAGCCGATCATCCTCCGGCCGAAAGTCGCGCCCCACGATCGGATGCTCGCGAAGGACGCTGAACGCGTTGGCGGAGACGAAGCAGCCTGCCAAATGAGCGGCAGGACGGCCCTCCACCCCGAGGTTCACGCTCGTGTCGGCGTACGCCGCCAGGCCGGTGAACGTGCGCGATCCATCCCGCCAGTCGAGAAAATCCAGGTACGACACGCCACGGGTGCGTCCTTGCGCATCACGGGTCCCCAGATGCATGAGGCGCCCGGGCTCGTCTACCGGCAGATCGC
This sequence comes from uncultured Acidobacteriota bacterium, assembly GCA_963717745.1. Taxonomy (GTDB): domain Bacteria; phylum Acidobacteriota; class Vicinamibacteria; order Vicinamibacterales; family 2-12-FULL-66-21; genus JACCXG01. The sequence goes on along the minus strand of CAVQXJ010000020.1, from coordinate 229,609 downwards.
GCAGGTTCCAGCCATTGATGACGGTGAACACGGTGGTGTTGACGCCCACACCCAGCGCGAGGGCCACCACGACGGCGGCGGTAAACCAGCGGTCCTTGATGAGCAATCTCGACGCGAAACGCAGATCGTGCAGGAGGGTATCGAAGGCCGGCAGCCCGCGGGCCTCTCGATGTCGCTGGTGGAGGGATGCGGCGCCACCCACTCGAATCAATGCCGCGCGCCGCGCCTCATCGGGTGCCATGCCGCGACGGACGTTGTCCTCGGTGAGCATCGCGACGTGTGATTGCAATTCTTCCGCGAAATCACGATCGAGATCGCTGTTGCTGAAAAACGCGCGAATGCGCGCACACCGTTCCCTCAGGGCGCCGAGCATCTCTCACCCCCGCGTGCCGAGCTGGAGCAGCCTCCCGATGATGCCGGCGACCCGCTCCCAATTCCGCGTCTCCGTGACGAGCTGCTGACGGCCCGTTCTGGAGATCGAGTAGAACTTCGCCTTGCGGTTGTTCTCCGAGGTACCCCAGTCCGCGTTGATCCAGCCCTTCTGCACCAGGCGGACGAGGCACAGATAAATGGTCCCCTGGCTGACCTGCATCGCGTCCTCACTGAGCTGTTCGATGCGGCGCGCCAGCCCGTAGCCGTGCATGGGTCCCATGACCGCCAGCGTCTGCAGGACCATCAGGTCCAGCGTCCCTTGAAGAATGTCCGATTTGCTCTGGCGTTCCTGACTCATGTCGGTTGCTTAGAGGAGTGTAAGGCACGTTCCTGTTGGATGTAAAGAGAAGGAAAGTGCCGGCAGCCGCGGGGACACTGATGTGGGCGGGCCGGCGGACCTCGAGGTCGTCCGCGCCAAGGCACTGGCGAGAACGTCGATTCGGGAACCAACCTTGTCGCGGGTTATCTCGTCTGAGTTTCGTCAGCGGCCGGCCGAGGCCCGGGAACGTGGACGCGTCGCTGCACGCGGCAGGTGATCTTGCACGGCATGTCCCACGGAATGGCGCCGGTGGCGCCAGCGTGGCCGCGTGGGCGTGCCCGCGGAAAGGCATTCGATCATGATCGGTTCTGATATCCGTTACGCATGGCGGGCGCTCACCCACCAGAAACTCGGCAGTGCCGATTGTCGTCGCGATGCTCGGGCTGGGGATCGGCGCCACCGTCGCGGTGTTCACGCTGATCAACGGCTTGTTCCTCAAGCCGCTGCCATTCCCGGAGCCGGATCGGCTCGTCTACCTCAACGAAACTGCGCCGCGTTGGAACCTCGAGACTACGGGCATCACCTATGCGGATTTTGCGCAATGGCAGAAAGCGCAGCAGGCCTTCGAAGCCATTGCCACGTTCAACCGGCGATCGTTCAACGTCGCCACCGAGAACGGTGCCGATCGGATGGACGGCGCGTCAGTATCCGCGGACTACGCCAGGGTCCTCGGCATCGAGCCGGTCATCGGACGCATGTTCACCCCCGAAGAAGATCGGCCAAACGGACCTACCGTCGCACTGATTGGCACGTCTGTCTGGCACGAGCGCTTCGGCGGGCGGACCGACGTGCTTGGGCAGACGATTCGACTCAACGGCCGACAGTTCACCATCATCGGCGTACTGCCTCCGAGCGGGGACTTCCCTGGCGGCGTCCGTTTGTGGACCCCACAACAAGGCGATCCGAACGCTCTCAACAACTATTCCTTGGAAGGCGCCGGACGGCTCAAGCCGGGAGTCACGGCTGCACAGGGTGCCGCCGATCTCCTGCGGGCCCATCAACCGATCTTCGACACGCGCGACAAAGAACAAGTCGTGTCACCACTGGTTCGCGACTTGCGCCAGCACCTCATCGGCGACTACGACACCATCGTCTCCACGCTCGGCGCGGCCGTGTCGCTGTTGCTCATCGTCGCCTGCGGGAACGTCGCCGCAATGATGCTGGCACGCGCGCTGACGCGTCGGCGTGAGATGGGGATCCGCCTCGCCGTCGGGGCCAGCCGCACCCGCTTGCTGCGGCAGCTCCTCGTCGAGAACCTGACCCTCTCCGCCGTGGGCGGCGTCCTCGGACTCGTCATCGGCACCGGGGCGATCCAGCTGTTGCTCGAATCACTGCCCGACCAGGCGCCACGATGGGCGTCGTTCACGCTCGATGCCCGCATGGTGATCTTCACCCTCGGCACGTGCACCGTCTCTGCCCTTCTCTTCGGCTGGGCGCCGGCGCTGCACGCGATGAACGCGGACCTGCGCAGCGCGGTGGCATCAGACACCGCGGGTTCGACCCCCGCTATCCGCGGTCGGCGCACACTCCGCGCGCTCGTGGTGGCGGAGTTCGCGCTCGCGTCGCTGATGTTCGTGTGCGGCGGCCTGCTGGTGCGCGCCTACGATCGCGTGAAACACGTCGACCCGGGATTCGATCCAAACGGCGTCATGAGTTTCACGGTATCCCTGCCGGGAGTCACCTATGCCGACAACACGGCGCGCCTTTCGTTTTTCGAGCAGCTCGAAACGCGCCTGCGCGAGCTGCCCGGTGTGACCAACGCCGGCACCATCTCGTGCGCACCGATCAGCAACTGCCACTGGGGCATGTTCTATCACGCCGAAGGCGCCGCACCGCGCCGGCCCGATGAGCCCAACCCCGTCGTGTTGAATCGGGTCGCATCGCCGGGATATTTCCAATCAATGGGCATCAGGCTGCAGCGCGGACGCGTGTTCACTGATCAGGACGGCCGTGAAGGCGCGGACCAACCCAGCGTCATCATCGTCAACGAGACTTTTGCGAACACGCTGTGGCCAGACCGCAGAGATCCGATTGGGCAACGGGTGCGCCAGGGCGAGAAGGCGCCGTGGCTCACCGTGGTCGGGGTCGTGGCGGACGTGAAGCACTACGGCCTCGAGCGCGACACCCGGCCTGGGGTGTACCTGCCGCTGCCGCGCATCGTGCTGTCGACCATGAGCTTCGCGGTCAAGACGGCCGTCGATCCGGCCGCGCTGATTCCCACCGTCCGCACCATCGTGCGCGACATGGATCCGGAACTTCCGACCTACAACGCGAGGACGATGAACGAGCGCATGAGGCTGAGCCTGACGCTGCGGGCGGCGTATTCGTGGATGCTCGCGGTGTTCGCAGGGATCGCACTGCTGCTGGCGTTGGGCGGCAGCTACGGCGTGACGTCCTATCTGGTGTCGCAGCGCACGCGCGAGCTTGGCATCCGCGTCGCGCTCGGCGCGCGCCGTCGCGACATTTCGCGCGCGGTTCTGAAGGGCAGCATCGCGATCATCGGGATCGGGGTGGCAATCGGCCTTACCGGCGCGATCGGTGCGGGTCGACTGCTCTCGTCGTTGTTGTTCGGCGTGCCGCCGTACGACGCGCTGATTCTCACCATCGCCGTTGCCGCGGTTGGCGCCGCCGGCTTCCTGGCGAACTGGCTACCCGCGCGCCGAGCCTCACGGGTCGACCCGATGATTTCACTGCGCGCGGATTAAGAACCCCTTCAGCGTTGAGGCCGCACCGCCGTCAGCGCTTTCTCGAGCGCTTCGATTTCCGCGTTCAGTGTGGTCCAGCGGGATTGCTCGTTCGTCATCAGTTGCGTGAGATCGGCCTGGCGCTGCTTCAGGTCCGTATTCGCTCTTTCGGCAGTAGCCATTTGGGTTTTGAACATTTCGATAATTGGCGCCATATGGGCGGGCGGATCAGCACCAGGTTGGACGCCCATGAGCTTGAGAACGTGCTCCGGCGCCGCACCTTCTTTCTCGGTCGACTGAAGCTTGTCTTCCACTTCTGACAACTGTCTCCAGATGGTATTGACTCGCTGCTCTTGAAGCTGGAGCCGTGCGAGCAGCAACTGCCCACGCAAGCTGGTGGCCGACGAGTCCCTCAATTCGGACCGGAACGCGCGCAGCTCCTCCAACAGGTCGTCCAACGTCGCCGCCTTGGAGGGCGCCGGCCGCTGCTGGCCGGTCACGCCGCCGGTCACGGCAACCACCAGAATCACAATCACTGCAATGGCTAGACTCTTCTTTCGCACGACGGCCTCCTGCGCTGACATCATAGGCGGCTTCGGTCCTTCCGAGCGGCGGTCGCCGCTACTTTGTCCTGGCGGGAATCACCGGCAGGAGGATGTGCGATGGATGGTCGGCGTCGTGGACGATGGTCTGCTCGGCGACGCGCACGTCTCTCGTGGCTCCGAACCTCGCCCCGGTGTTGGGGTTGCGATCGAACTGAGGGAAATGGCTGCTCGTGACGTGGACGCGGATGCGGTGCCCCCTCAGGAACGCCACCGACGTCCCCACCATGTCGATCTCGAATCGATAGACCTTGCCCGGCGTGAGCGGCGTCGGCGCGGCGAGGCTCTCCCGATAGCGCGCGCGCACGATGCCTTCGGCCATGTTGTAGCTGGTCCCGTCGGGATGGACGTCCACGAGCTTGGCCACGAAGTCGGTGTCGGGGGCGTCCGAAGACGCGTGGAGCACGACTTTGACCGGCCCGGTGACTTCGATCTCCTGCGGCAATGGCTCCGACGTGTAGATGAGGACGTCCTGGCGCCGCTCGATCGGGCGCTGGTCGCGCGGACCGGCCGGCGTCGGCGTGCCGCAGCAGTTGTTGCCGCCCAGTGATGGAACAGGATCGTTCGGATCGTAGCGGAACCGGTCCGTCGGGGAAGAGCCGGCCGGCTTCTGCCACGTCAGGCGACCGTCACCCCGGTCGCTGTTCGCCTTGCCACCGCTCGCGAAATAGAACGGCCGGGATTCCGCCCGCGCCAGCGGGTACTCGTTCTCCAACACCCACTCGTTCCGTCCCATGACAAAGAGCTTGACGGGCGGCTCGGCCGCGAGTCCGTTCTCGATGCCCTTGAGCCAGTAGTCGTACCAGCGAAGCTGGAGTGCCTGCTCGTTGACGTGTGCGGTCGGGCCGAAATCGATGTCGCCGGTCTTCTGCGTCGAACCGTGCCCCCATGCCCCGATCACCAGGTTGCTGCCCCGCCGAATCCGCTCGGTGGAGCCTTTCTGGCTCATCCCGACGTAACCGCGCAGCGTGCCCTGGCTGAAGATGTCGAACCAGCCGCCAAAGGTATGCACGGGCACCGCGACCTTCGCGAACATTGCCTCCACGTTCAGCGGCTTCCAGTACGCGTTGTCGTCCGGGTTCGCCAGCCAGTCGTCGTAGAACTTCGCGCGGCGCCCGACCAGCTGCTGCATCGTGTTCAGCGGCAGGTGCCGCTGCACCTCGTCGTAGTGGATCGCGTGCAGACCGTCGACGGTGTGCGCGCCCGGGTTCTGCATGATGCGCGACTCCTGGCGCACCGGGCCCCAGCCGAAGTTGAACGACAGCCGCCATGCGCCGTTCAGCGTAATCCAGTCGTGATAGATGCTGGTCGACGCGACGCTGGGGAAGATGGTGACCAGGCTCGGCGGCGCTGCCTGGGCCGCACGCCACTGATTCTGTCCGAGGTACGAGCCCCCCTGCATTCCCACCTTGCCGTTCGACCACGGCTGCTTGGCCGCCCACTCGACGGTGTCATAGCCATCGCGCTCATCGTCGAAGAACGGTTCCCACCGGCCGTCCGATTCGTGGCGCCCCCTGACGTCCTGGAACACGTACACGTAGCCGCGGCGCGAGAAGTAGACACCGGCTTCATACGCCGACGGAAACCGCTCGGTGCTATACGGCGTTCTCGAGACGATGACGGGATACCGCTCGTTTCCGACCGGCCGAAACACATCCGCATACAGCGAGACCCCGTCGCGCATCCGGATCGGCACCCGGTTGTCGAGCAGGATGTCGTTGCGTTCCGCCACGTCGGGCGGCGGGAACCTCACGGCTGCCGTGGTCTGGACAGCCGACGCGGGTCGCTCGGGGATGGAGACGAGGACCAGTAGCGGAAGCAGCAGCAGGGCCGCCCGTCGACACCATGTCATGAGAACTCCTCGGGTCCGGACACCAGCGGCAGCGACGGACGCCGCCGGTCGCAGGATCACTATAGCTGTCTGATTCGCACGTTCCGGAACTTCACGGTGCCGGCACCGTACTGAAGAGCGATCGGTCCATCAACGTGTTTGGTGTCTTTCACGTCCACGACCTTTGCGGCGTTGAGGACCACCGTCAACTGCGAGCCCTTGGCCGTGATGTCGTAGGTGTTCCACTTCCCGCCCGTCAGGATGATGCTGGTGGGTTTCGCGACGTCGACGATGCCCCCGGTCCGGTAGCTCTGATCCGGCCGCTTGTCGAAGATGTTCACCTCGTAGGCATTCGTCTGATCGATCATCTTCGGGTTGGAACAGCGCAGGAAGACACCGCTATTCGCATCGTCTGTCACCCAGAATTCCAGTGTGATCTGAAAGTCACGATACGCGGCCGGCGTCACGAGGAAGCCGGTGCCTTTGTCCGCCTGCACCGCACCGTCAGCCACCGTCCAGTTGGCGTCGCCGACCACGTTCCATCCTTTGAGAGTCTTCCCATCCAACAGCACCGTCCAGGCGCCGCCCGCCTGCCCCGCTGCCTTGGACGACAACTGGATGCTCAGGAATCCCGTGAGGCAGAGCACCAGCATGCACGCCACTTTCCGTACCATGTCCGCTCCCTTCGCAAATCACGACCTTCGCCGAGCAGAGTGAGGACGTGTGAGGCATCACCGAACGGCCGATGATACCCCGCCTCCATGCCCCCCGAGACGGTGCGCAGCGGGAAGGTTTTCGTTCGTCAACCACTTCGCGCAGATCCTCATGCTCGCCTGTCAGGCCTTGCGGCTCGCAAAAGCCGTCGTCTTCATCCCGACTCGCTGGTCCCCTGGAAACGTGATGACTCACCCAATTCCCGGGCGGGGCATCCCGGTTGGCGGCGTTGCTCATCGCTGACTTATGCCCAATAAGCTCGCTCTTCGCGCCTTGCCAGCCGGGCGCCGCGCTCCGGGACTCAGGCAAGTCATCACGCTTCCAGGGGACTAGGAAGGCCGCTCACTGCGACGCTCGTTCAGCCGCTCGAACTCACGCTTCAGAGCATCGAGTCGGTCGTCGTCGAGCTCTTCGAGTTGAATGAGCTGTGACCGTGCACCGACAGTGCTTCTGAGGAGCTCGTCGAGCTTCAATTGCAGCGCTCGCGTGTCACGGTTCTGAGTGTTCTGCAGCAGGAACGCAATGAGAAACGTCACCTGTGACGCGGCGGTGTTCATCGTCAACTGCCACGTATCGGAGAACTGAAACACAGGACCGAGCAGGAACCACAGCGCCGTCAGCGCGATATTCGCAGTGAAGGCCCATGAAGAGCCGACCACGGACCCGGTTGCGTCAGCAATTCGCCTGAATCATTCGTCATGATTCCTCCTGTGCAAGGACTCGACGATATCAGGCCGACGTGACGCGTCGGACTAAGGCCTTGTGGAGGTTGCCCCGCCTTTCTGTAAACGAGCTCCTAGACCCGAGGTGGGTTGGAGGTTCGCGGTATTGGGCCCGCGATACGAGCGCATGTCGAGGACGAAGAGCTCGAGCAGCGGACCGTAGCTGAATCGCCGGTAGACGCGCTCCGATTCGCGCACCCGGAACGGCCGGATGGCCGCGTATTCGAGAAAGGCGCGGGTGCCCCGGCCGACCAGCAGCGGAACGTTCTTCTCCGCGTAGCGCGGGTCCGCCGAGAGGTCCTTCGAGTCGGACCAGTTGTTGGTGATCTCGTGATCGTCCCATTGCCAGATCTGCGGCACTTCGGCGTTGAAGCGCCGCACGTTCTCGTCGAGCAGGTTGTAGCGGTACCGGCCGCGGAATTCGTCCAGCGTCTCGGCGACCTTGCTCACCTCTGGCGTGACCAGGTTGGTCCACGTGACCGTTCTCGGAGGTCGCGGTCTCCGCGATCGGGCCGTCGGCGTAGATGGTGTCACCACTGTGAATGAAGAAATGGGGGCTGCGCTGGCGCATCGCCTCGTAGATCTTCATGCCGCCGAACGACGGGTTGATCCCCCAGCCCTGGCCCGCCGTGTCACCGACCCACACGAAGCGGAGGTCGCTCTGATGACGCCCGACACCGCCGTCATCGCCGTCTCGATCGCGGATCGAATCAGCAAGCATGACGAACCGGCCGGTCACGGCCTCGCTCAGGGTGCGATCGTTCTTCAAGCTCTCGAACAGGACTCGCACGAACACCTCGCTGCCCGCGTCGAGGCCGGAAATCGCCTGCCGCGCCGTGAAGTCGGTCGTCTCCAATGCATGCGGTCCGGTCAGGCGACGGACGTTCCTGAACCGCTCGTCGTACGACCATTCGATCAGCATCCGCGCCGGTCGATCGCTGCGGCTCCAGACCACTACGGAGCCGTTCCCGGGATCGGCAAACGTCAAGCCCTGGAGCGCACACGCGTTCGAGATCAACGCGGGGAGAAAGCGAGCGGAAGCCGCACACTCCAACGTAAACGCCGGACAGTAGAAGCTGGGTCTCCGCGTACGGTGTCCGCAGCGAGCCGGAACGCGCCATCCAGATCCACAGCCCGACGTTGAACGCGGCGAGCGCCGCGAGCGAGCCGAGCCAGAGCGAGAGCCGTCGGTCAATGGGCGGCACGATGGCGACACCGGGACGTAAATGCATCGCGACCAGGATGCAACAAGCATGTGACGATTCAAGCCAACCGGTATCAAGCACGGCGACGGTGATCGGCGTGGCGATCGCCACGCCGGGGCAGATGCGGGTCCAACAGATACCACCTGTCGGTCATTTGTTTCCGACAGTGGGCAAGCTGCGCTGGCCGGCGCACTCTCCGAAGTGATCTCGCAGTATCCGCGGTGTAACCCGGTCGAAACAGCCGCGTGAGTCCGCCGCTTGCTGGGCTCATTGCGCGCTCGGCGCTCGCCGAGGAGTTTGCACAAACGTGACCCCATGACGTCCCGATCAGGGCGCTGACTTGCACGCCTTGGTGGCGCCCGCACGTTTGAGAGGTATCGACATGAAGCGACCGGTCTTTGTCGTGGGATGTCCACGATCCGGCACCACACTGCTCTATTCCATGCTGATTGCCGCTGGCGGATTTGCCGCCTATCGCAAGGAGACCTTCTTCTACGTCGTGGCGAAACGATACGCGAAGCTGCATCGTGCGGCGGCGAAGGAGCGATTCCGAAGGGAGCTGCTGGCGGGTCACCTGGGACGTGTGCGGGGCCTCGACGTCGTGCCGCTGATCGCCCGCGTGGTGGCCCAGTGCTCAACCGTCAACGAGGTCCAGCCCCGGTTACTGGACGAGATCACCACCTCGCAGGGCATGGAGCGATGGGTGGAGGCCACGCCGCACCACGTGCTGCACATGGCGGACATCGCTCGCGCCGTCCCGGAGGCATTGTTCGTCCACGTCATCAGAGATGGCCGCGATTGCGCGATCTCGACCGCGCAACAAGGCTGGGCCCCGGCGCTTCCCTTCGATGACAAGAGTGACGTCTCGGCGGCGGCAGTTTATTGGGAATGGATGGTGCGCGCCGGGCGATCGTATGGCGCCGCCCATCCAGCAGCCTATCGTGAGGTCCGGTTCGAGAAGCTCGTCGCCGACCCGCGCGGTGAACTGAAAGCGCTTGGGGCCTTCATTGACCACGATCTGGACTACGACTGGATTCTCCAGCATCCGGTCCATTCTCTGGTCATCCCGAACACCTCGTTCCGTTCCGAGCGGGGACGTCCGGAATTCGCCCCGGTCAACCGGTGGAAAGACCCCGACTCCGCCGAGCGTGTCCGGCGATGCGAAGACCTGGTCGGCCCATATCTCCGGGAGCTGGGCTACCCGCTGTCGGATGCCGGATCCACCAGATCGACACGCGCATCTGCGCGCATCAAACGTTGGGTCTATCTCACGTACTTTTCTGGAAAGCACTGGTTGAAGGTCCGCTCTCCCCTGGGACGGTTCATGACCAGCGCGGACGCATGGGCGACGCCGCCACGCGCAGACGAGGCTCCGGTCGCGGGCATCCCAACGCGGGCAAGCGCCGCGGCAGACCCGTCATGCCTGACGGTGACGCCGTGAGTCACGTCACGAGGCTGCCGGAGCCGGCGGTGGTGTGGTTGACGGGGCTCTCGGGCGCGGGGAAATCGACCATTGCTCTCGAAGTCTGCCGGCGGCTCCGAATGATGGGGGCCCGCGTCGAATACCTCGACGGAGACGAGATCCGCTCGCTGTTCCCGAATACCGGGTTCAGCCGGGCCGATCGCGACGCTCATATCAGACGCGTCGGCTTTGTCGCCAGCCGCCTCGAGCACCACGGCGTCTTCGTGGTCTGTGCTTTGATTTCACCGTATGCGGCGGCGCGACAGCAGGTCAGGCAACTGTGCCGCCGGTTCATCGAGGTGCACGTCGCCACGCCGCTGACCGAATGCGAGCGGCGCGACGTCAAGGGCTTGTATCGGCGAGCAAGAGCCGGCGAACTCTCCAGCTTCACCGGTCTCGAGGATCCCTATGAATCGCCCGTCAACCCGGAACTGCGGCTCGATACGACCGGGATCCGGTGGCCGAGGCGGCCGACGCCGTGGTCGCCAGGTTCGGACCCTCGCCCGGGCTTGGCAGGGCTCTCGAGGCCGTTGCGGCCAAGCACGCCCCACGGGCGTTCAACGATGCGCAGCGGCTAAGACCGTAAGGAGTCGCAAGGCGGATTCCCCCGCCCGACGACGACATCGCGACCCGGACTCTCGCTCACCTGAACGCGCTGTCGAGGGTCAGCTCCGCATTCACGCCGACTCGGACGTTCTGGATAACTATGTCGGACGCGCATCGAGCGTGCCTATGGCGTTTCCCGATGAACAGTTCGACGCGGTGTACGCCCCCTACGTCGTCAATGTGGTTCCTGACCCGGTCCCGGTGGGACGCGAGATGCTCCGGGTCTGCCGTCCGGGAGGCCGGCTCGTCCTCCTCAATCATTTCGAAGGGGTCGAGGGCGTCAACGCCGCGACCGGCCGGATCATCGGCCGTCTGGCGACGGCGATGACCGGCGTGAACTGGGGGCTCGACCTCAGCGCCTTCGTGCGCGACGCCGGCCTGACGCTGCAGTCGATCGAGCCGGTGAATTTCGGCCGGGTGTCCTCGGTCGTGGTCTGCCGAAAGCCGTGAGCGCGCGTCAGCGCCTGACCCGTGCGGCGCTGTGCTACCGAACCGCACGCGATCGGCATGCAGCCCTCACCGCGACTTCAGGGCGAACGCGATCATGCCGCTCGCCGGGGTCACGTCGGTGCCGGGCGCTGCACCGCCGCCATGGCTCGCGATCATGGCGACGTACTGACGGCCTTTTGATTCGTACGACACGGGCACGCCCGCGGCATTGCCGACGAACGGCGCAAACCAGAGCACCTTTCCCGTGTCTTCGTCGTAGCCACGGAACTTGCCGTCGCCGCCGGCCTGGAACACGAGCCCGCCCTTCGTTACGACCAGACCACTGCGGGCGCCGAGCCCGCCGGTGTTCGACGGCCCGCCGGCGGCGATCGTCGGTGGATGATCGCCGTTGGGCACCTGCCACCGGATCTCGCCGGTATTGAGATCGTAGGCCGTGATCGTCGTATATGGCGGCTTGGTCCACGAGGCGAGCACACCGTAGTCGCTCATGTACCTCGTCGCCGGCAGACCGGTCACGTCGTCGGGATACACGAAGCTGCCGGCATTGCCGCCGAGACCCGGATAGAACGGCCCGAGACTGCGTGGCGGAGCCGCCGGCAGCGGAGCGCCGCCGCGCGCAACGACGGGGCCGGGAGGAAACACCGGTGCCGCGCCGCCCCGCCCTCTGCCGCCGGGACGATTCACACCCGTGGTGGCGAGATACGCGATGAGCGCAGGCATTTCGCTGTCGGTGATGGCAGGCACCGGCCGCATCAAGCCGCGACCGCCGGTGACGATCGCCTTGATGGCGTCCTCGCCCATTCGATCGGTCACCGCGACGAGCGACGCCGCGCCCGGAACGATTCCGCCCTGCAGGTTGGCGCCATGACAACTGCTGCAATGCTGCTGATACGCGACGAATCCGGCCTGCAGCGGACTGCCGCCTCGACCTTCTGGAACGGTCCGCGTCTTGACGTCTTCGAGGCGGAGCATCGCCACCTGATTGACGTTGACGACGAACACGAGCCCCTTCTCGGGATTCGCGGCAGTCGTCGCCCAATTCGATCCGCCCTGGTTGCCGGGCATCGAAATGGTGTCGATGAGCGCGGGCGGCGTGAACAAGCCTTCGTTGCGCGCCTTGGACACGCGTTCTTTCATCGCGGCGTATTGCTCGGGCGTACCCAGCCAGGGGTTGACGTCGTCGACCGTGAAAGTGAGCCGCGCGAACGGGGCGGGCCGGGTCGGGAAGGGCTGGGTAGGCCAGGCCTGCTCGCCGGGGACGTCGCTCTTCGGCACCGGCCGTTCTTCAATCGGCCAGAGCGCCGCGCCCGTGACGCGGTTGAAGACATAGAGAAAACCGGTCTTGCCCGCCAGCGCGACGGCGTCGACGCGCTGTCCGTTGTGGCGGACCGTCACCAACTGCGGCGCCGAGACGTTGTCGTAATCCCACAAGTCATGATGGACGTTCTGGAAATGCCAGAGCCGTTTTCCCGTCCGCGCGTCGAGCGCGATCAGGCAGTTCGCGAAGAGGTTTTCGCCGAGCCGATCGCCTCCATAGAAGTCATAGGTCGCCGATCCGGTGGGCACGTAGACGATGCCGCGCTCGTCATCAACGGAGAAGGAGCCCCAGTTGTTCGCACCGCCGACGTACTTGTACGCCTCCTTCGGCCACGTCTCGTAGCCGAACTCTCCAGGCCGCGGGATGGTATGGAATTGCCACATCCTCCGGCCGGTGACGACGTCGTAGGCACGGATATCTCCTGGTGGGGAGATGAAGGCCTCACCGGTGGTGGACCCGAGGATCAGCAGGTTCTTCCAGACCTTGCCCGGGCTGTTGTTGTTCCAGCCCATCTTCTCGCCGCGGAGGAGATCGGCGCGCAGATCGACGGTCCCATCGATGCCGAAGGTCGGAATGGAGCGACCGGTGCGCGCATCGATCGCCTGGAGGAAGATGTTGATCGAGAACAGCAGCCGCCGATCCCTGCCGTCGTCGCTCTGCCAGTAGTTGATGCCGCGGCTGGTGATCCCGTTCAGCCCCTCGTGGATCCAGATCTCCTTGCCGGTGGCGGCATCGAGCGCGACGAGAGAGCCGTTCCGGCCCAGGACATACACCACGTCGTCGACCACGATCGGATTGAATCCGCTGGCTGCATGCGGGTAAGTCCACGCGACTTCGAGCTCGGACACGTTCGACTTCTTGATCTGATCCAGATCCAGGTAATTCGAACTATCGGGTCCGGCAAGATTGTCGCGCCACCATTTGCCGTTCTTTTCGGCGGTCCGAACGGCGCCGAGGGTGATGACCAGCACGATCGCCGCGATGAATGCGGCGCGCAGGGTTGAGTGCACGGCGGGCTCCATGACAAATATCGAGCGTGTCAATGACCTAACGGCACGGATCATACCCACGAGGTTTTTCCGGCGCCAGCAAGCCTGCCATGAGCCTGTTTACAACGGACCTCCGCTTCCAGCCAGCGGCAGGACCGCGGCGTCTCGATTTCGTTCCCCTCGCAGGCCTTTTCCCGAACGGGCGGAAGCGGGCATGCCCGTATCGTTACAAGAAAAACAGCATCGACTGTCCGTGCGGTATGGAACACTGCTGGCAGTCTAGTCGACAGTTCCGGGCCACGGCCATGGACGGGTGCTCCGAGCACCAGACGGACTGGTTTCTTGCAGTAGATCATCAAGGAGTCGCGATGCCGACGATGAAAGCGGTGCAGGTGAATGCGGCGAAAGAGTTCGAGCTGGTGGAGCGTGAAATCCCATCGCCAGCGTCAGGCGAGGTGCGGGTCCGGGTCGAAGCGTGCGGCATCTGCCACAGCGACGTCGTCGTGAAGGAAGCGGTGTGGCCGGGTCTCCAGCTGCCGCGGATCCCGGGGCACGAGGTCGCGGGCGTGATCGATGCGCTCGGGCCGGGTGTGCGTCAGTGGGAGGTGGGGAGGCGCGTGGGCATCGGCTGGTTTGGCGGCAACTGCGGCTACTGCGACGCCTGCCGCGCCGGGGATTTCGTGCTTTGTCGCAACATGCGCGTGCCGGGTATCAGCTACGACGGCGGCTATGCGGAGTACATGGTGGCGCCGGTGGAGACGCTGGCCAAGATCCCGGACGAGCTTTCGGCCGCGGATGCCGCACCGCTCCTGTGTGCTGGAGTGACGACGTTCAATCCGTTACGCGCGAGCGGCGCGCGAGCGGGCGATCTCGTGGCAATCCAGGGTATCGGCGGCCTCGGGCACCTCGCCGTGCAGTTCGCGGCCAGCATGGGCTACAACACCGTCGCGATTGCGCGCGGCAAGGACAAGGAGGCCGACGCGCGGCAGTTCGGTGCCCACCACTACATCGACGCCGCGAGCCAAGACGTCGCGGCCGCGCTGCAAGCGCTTGGCGGGGCTCGGGTCATCCTGACGACCGTCACCAGCAGCGACGCGATGAGCGCAGCCATGGGCGGCCTCGGCCTGAACGGCAAGCTGATCGTAGTCGGGATCTCTCAGGAACCGATTCAGGTCTCGACGCTGCAGATCATCCTTTCCAGGCAGGCGGTCCAGGGCTGGCCATCGGGCACCTCGCTCGACTCGCAGGAGACGATGGCGTTCAGCGCGCTGCAGTCGGTGCGGCCGATGATCGAGACCGTCCCGCTGGAGCGCGCGGCCGAAGGATACCAGCGAATGATGAGCGGCAAGGCCCGGTTCCGGGTGGTGATCACGATGAATCGCCGGTGACCACCATATGCCTAGACACACTGCCTATAGATAGGTAGTATGGCTAGGCATGCCGGCCTCTGACCGATCCGACGTCCTCCAGGGAACGCTCGATCTGCTGATCTTGCGAACGATCGAGACCGGGCCGCTGCACGGTTATGCCATCGCCCAGCAGATCAACCAGACGTCGCGCGCGCTGCTGCAGGTGCCGCAGGGCTCCCTGTATCCGGCGCTGCACCGACTCGAAAAGAAGGGCTTGCTGGCCGCCGAATGGGTCGACACCGATGGGGGCCGCCGCGCCAAGGTCTATCGGCTGACGCGGAAGGGGCACCAGCAGCTCGCTCGGGAGATTGCGGACTGGCAGCGGCTGTCGAAGGCGATCGGCTGGATTCTGCAGAGCTGAATCGAGGCAAGCGATGAAGTTCCTGCCTGAGTGGTTCCGCCGTAATCGAATCGACCGCGACATCGACGAAGAGCTGGCGTTTCATGTCGAGGCGCACGCGCGCGACTTGGTCAGCGACGGCGTCCCCCCCGAAGAGGCGCGCCGCCGGGCTCTTGCCGCCTTCGGAGGCATGGCGCCGATCAGGGAGTTGACGCGCGATGCCAGGGGCGGGCGGTGGCTGGAGGATCTCTCGAGCGACCTGCGGTACGCCGTCCGGTCGATTCGGCACCAGCCAGGCGTTGCGGTGGTCGCGATCATGACCTTGACCCTCGGCATCGGCGCGAACACGGCCATCTTCTCGATGGTGAACGGGCTGCTGCTCAGGCCGCTGCCCGTGCGCGAGCCCGGACGGCTCGTGCTGTTCAGCGACAGCGCCTCGGAGGGCACTCGATCGAGCACGCCGCCGCCGAGTGGACGCTGGGACCTGTTCTCCAGCGAGGCCTTTGAATACCTCCGCTCTCAGCCCCTGCCCCTGCTGTCGATCGGTGCGTTTGCGTCGGGCGAACAGACGGTCGCACTGGGATTACCAGGTCGACCGGGCAACGACTTGCGCGCAGCGGCACACCTCGTCTCGGGAAACTACTTCGAGGTGATCGGCGCCGCACCAGCCCTCGGCCGAGTGCTGACAGGGCACGACGACCGCCCGGGTGCCGTCCCCGTCGCTGTGGCCAGCGACCGGTTCTGGCGGCAGCGCCTCGACGCCGATCCCGCGGCGGCCGGCCGCACGATCACCGTCAACGGCACGACGTTCGGCATCGTGGGCGTGATGCCGTCCGAGTTCTTCGGCGAGCGCGTTCGTCGCTCGCCGGACTTCTGGGTGCCGCTCGCGCATCAGCCTCAGATTCAACTGCGCCCCTCGGCCGCCGCGCGACCCGAGCTCTATTGGCTCAGCCTGTTCGGCCGCTTGGGACCGTCGCACCCGATCGCCGGCGCCGAGGCCGCCACGACGTCAGCGCTTCGTCAATTCCTGACCGCCAGCGCCGGTCCACAGCCCAGCGAGAACGATCGGCAGCGCATCGCGAGCGTCCGCGTGCAGATGGTGTCGGGCGCGCGGGGCATCTCGGTCACCCGAGAGCAGAACGCTAATCTGCTCGGCCTGCTGCTGTCGGCCGTCGGCGTGATCCTCCTCATTGCCTGTTCCAACGTCGGCACGCTGTTTCTGGCGCGCGCGGTGACGCGCCAGCGCGAGATCGCCGTTCGCCGCGCGCTCGGGGCCAGCCGCGGGCGTCTCATTCGCCAATGGCTCACCGAAAGTCTCCTCATGGCCGGCCTGGGCGCGGTCGGCGGCGGGATCGTCGCGCGCTTCGCCGCTCCGCCGTTGTTTGCCACGTTCGTGGCGGCGAGCAATCCGGCCAAGGCCACGATTGACGGCGTTGTGCTCGCCTTCGCGACTGGCGCGGCGCTCCTGTCCAGTCTGATCTTCGGCTTGGCGCCGGCGTTGCGTGCCGGAGCCGTCGACCCCCTCGCCACCCTGCGTGCCGCTGGCTCTCCTGCGTCGAGGCGTCGGGCGGGCGCCACCGATCCGTTCGTCATTGCCCAGATTGCGATGTCCGTCACGCTCGTCGTCGGCGCGGCGCTGCTCGTGCGTACCCTGATCAACCTGGAGCGCGCGCCCCTTGGATTCGATCAGGACCGGATCCTGCTCGCGAGCCTCAACGCCCGCCTGGCCGGCGGCGTCGCCGCCGACGCGCACGGTACCGACGCACGACCGGAGGTGCTCGATCTCTGGAGTCGCGTGTACGAGCGGATCCGCGCGCTGCCGGGCGTCGAGAGCGCGACGCTCGCGCGATACAGCCCGTTCGGCGGCTCGAACAGCTCCAGCAGCCTGGATATCGAGGGCTACGTCCCCGCTCCGGGCGAGCGGGTCTCCGCGGAGACGATCGCTGTGGCTGCCAACTATCCGCAGACGATGGGCATGCCGGTGATCGCGGGACGGGCGATTTCGCCGGACGACCGGGCGTCGACGCCACGGGTCGCGGTCGTGAATGCCTCGTTCGCTCGAAAGTACTTCACCGGAGTGAACGCGGTCGGACGCCGGCTCCAGATTCGGCGTGGTGCCGCACACGAGATCGTCGGAGTGGTCGAAGACGCTCGATTTCACAGCGTGCGCGACTCACCCCCGCCGACGGTGTTTCTGGCGCTGCTGCAGGACAGCTACCTCTCGAGCAGCTGCGAGATTCAACTGCGCACCAGTGGGAACGCGGACCTCATGACGGAGACAGTACGTCGCGCGATCGCCGACGTCGACGGGCGGGTCGAGGTGGGACCGGTGCGATCCCTGCGCCGTCAAGTGCTCGCGACGTTCGCACCTGAACGCACGGCCGCCGGCTTTCTCGTCGGATTCGCGGTGCTCGCGCTGCTCGTCGCCTCCGTAGGGTTGTACGGCACCGTTTCCTATGGCCTCGAGCGGCGGACGAGCGAGATCGGCCTCCGCATCGCGCTTGGTGCGGCACGCAGAGACGTGTTGTGGCTGGTCGCCAGAGCGATCGTGATCCGGCTCGCCGCCGGACTGCTCATCGGCGCGCTTCTGGCCCGCGCCGCCGGGTCGCTCGTCTCGGCGCGGCTCTTTGGCGTGACACCGAATGACACCCTGTCGCTGCTGGTTGCAGCGGCGACATTGTCGGTCGTCGTCGCGCTCGCGACCATACGCCCGTTGGCCCGCGCAATGCGGATCGATCCGATGATCGCCCTTCGGACCGAGTGATCGCGCAAGGGCGCTCGCCGCCGGCGGCGGGTCACCTGCAACGCTGGTGACCGCGCTCCGCTCGCTCCGATCCTGTCGTGCTCGATCAAGACCTGAAAGAGCTCGTGTGGGCGCTTCCTCTACCGTTTACCGACATCGAAGGAGATGCCCTGAGCCACGCGAAACTGCTCCGATCCGTGAGGGCCAACGGACTGGAACCACCGGGCATCCGTTCGCAGATCCAACTTTTCATTCATGGCCATTTTCAGGCCGCCCCCAGCGTTCACTGTCAGGGCCACGCTCGGCTCGGTGCCGATCGGAAGACCGCCGTTGGAGGAGAAAACGGGCGCCCCGTATTGCGATAGCCCAACTCCCCCGGCGAGATACGGCGTCGCTCTGCCGACGCGCGGAAGGGAATACAGGAGACTGACGCTCGAGCTCAGCGCGTGGATGTTGCCCTCGCCCCGACGATAGGCCACATCCGTCTCGACACTGAGCGTCGACGTGACCGGGAACGTGACGGCGGCGCCAACGGGAGATGCCCCGGCCGTCCCGAGTGCCACATACGGCGTCACTTCGACGGTTTTTGCATCCTGCGCCCCCACTGGCAATGTTCCAAGGCTGAACGCGACGAGGGCGAAGACAGCAGATTTGTAAGCCCGCATGACACCTCCTCAGCCGCGTGACTGCGGCCGACGGACCTTTAGACGGCAAGGGCTCATAACAGCCGTCACCCCTGTAAACGAAGACCGACCCGCGCACCCCGCGAGCCCAGCCGAGCGGTTCTGACGCCGCTTGGACTCCCGGCTACTGGACTACAATCCCTCAGCGCTTCCAGCACCCACCTATGTCAGCTGCCTGAGACTTCATGTCTGATCGTCGCGACGCGCGTGACACGCTCGAGCGGGCGGAGCAGGCCGCAACGGCCGGCGACTTCGCGTCGGCGGATGAACTATTGAGAAGCGCGACGCGCATCCAGGAAGAAACGCTTGGTCCGCTCCATCCGGACCTGGCCAACACCTTCAACAACCTCGCCGTCGTCGCCGAACAAACCGGGAATCTGGACGATGCCGAGATGTTCTATCGCCGGGCGGTCGCCATTGCGTCGGCGTCGCTTCCGCCCGAGCATCCGATGGTCGTCGCCAGTCGCGAGAACCTCGAGAGTTTTTGCCGCGCGCGTGGGGTGTCGATCGATGCCCCCACATCGCTCTCGCCTACACCGGACACCGACGCCGGACCAGAGACCCCGATTGTCGAACCGCCACCGGTGGCTGCCACGACGCCTGCTCCTGAGCGCCCTGCGAGCGCCGCGGACGCGGCGGAGGTCCCGCCAGCGACGTCCGTGACGCCCCGGTCCATTCCCGGTCCCTCGCTGCCGGTCGCCCCCAACATGATCTCTGGCGCTCCAGTGGCAGCGAGAGGTCCTCACTTGGCCGTGTGGGTGGCGATGGCCGTTGTCCTTCTCCTGGTTGTGCTGCTGGTGGTGCGACCCTGGTCGTCTCGCAACACGTCCGCACCAGCCGCCTCGGAGGTCGTGCCGCCGCGACCGGACGCACGGCCGCCCACGCCCGCCCCGCCCGAACCGCAAGCGCAAGCGCCGCCGAAGACCGCACCTGTTCCCGACAATCGGAGCGTCCCTGGCAGTCAGCCGTCAGCGCCGTTGCCGGGAGCGGTCACGCTGGTCGCCGCTGAGCTGTGTCGGAGCCTCTCGACGAATGAGCGCAACTGGCGCTGCGACCGGGTGGGCAACGCCGTCGCCCCTGGGCCACTCGTCTTTTACACACGTGTCAGGTCCGCGCGCGCCGGCACCGTAATGCATCGCTGGTATCACGGAGGCACGGTGCGGCAATCCGTGAGGCTCTCGATTGGCGCCAACGCGAGTGAGGGGTTTCGTACCTACAGCCGGCAGACCGTAAAGCCCGGCGACTGGCGAGTGGAAGTCAGGAGCGCTGACGGCAACCTGCTAGCCGAGCAACGCTTCTCGGTGCGATGAGAACGCGGCGGCCAGAGGCTCGATCAACGCTGATCGAGCGGTGAAGTGAGTGGCGCGGTGTAGGCGTTCTGAAACACACCATTCGGATCGTGCGCCAGGCAGATCTCGCGAAAGCGCTCCAGCTTCGGATACAGCGGCGCGATCTCCACAGCCGTCAGCGGGTTGTACTTCCCCCAATGCGGTCGGGCCGAGTAGAGCCGTGCAAACGCCCTTGCCAGGACGCCGCACACCGCGTAGTACGGCTGCCGTCGGCGCTCCGGCTCGAAGGTGAAGAGGCTGATCGAGTACCGCTCTTCGCCTTCGTTCATGGCGAGGAACGTCTCCTCGGCCAGCACGCGCCGGAAGAATATGAGGTAGTGGTGCACATACTGGTTCCGCAGCGCCTCGTATTCGTCGAGCAAGCCGGCTCGGGTGAGCTCCGCGCTCATACTCGCGCTGACGACCGTATTCGAGCCCGCGAAGAACGGAATCGCCTCCTGAAGGAACGCCGCCGCTGACATCAGGTGCGGCTTCGGAACGAAGAGCTCCATCTCCACATGCCGGTAGATGTGGTGGTGGCGGGTGTGCAGCGTCGAGATCGTCTCGCTGCTGCCGCTGACCGGCATCGATTGCATCAGCGGCGGCAGCGCCTGCTTCCAGAACCCCGTGACCGCGTTCGCGCCAAACAGCCTGGACGCTCCCAGCACCGCCTTGACGAGCGCGTGCATCCCCCACTCTACGACGACCACGTCGAAGGCATGGACCCACCGCAGGCGCCGGAGTGCGCCCGCGTTCGGCTCGGGTGTGGATCGACGATGGTAGGCGTACCACCGCCACCCGTAAGGGAAGACCAGGAACTGCTGCTGAGGCCAGTCGGCCTCTTCGGCAAGCACGGAGTCGAGAGAGTCGTGCGCCTTCATACACTCGTGCATCCAGAACCGCGGCACGAGCTCGATCGTGAGCTCCAGGATGACGCCCAGGCAGCCGAGGCTGGCGCGAGCGGCGAGCAGGTCGTCCCCACCATCAACCGTTTGGATGACGGGCTTTCCGCTGGCGCCATAGCACGCGAGCTTCACGCTTCGTACGAAGCTGGAGAGGCTGGCGTTCCCGGTGCCGTGAGTCGCGGTGGCAGTGGCGCCGGCGATCGTCTGCTGCGTGATGGCCCCGAGCGTCGGCAGGCTGAATGGCGTTTTGCGGAGCGCTGCCAGGATCTTCTCGATGGTCGCGCCGGCGCCCACCCGGGCAACGTGGCCGACCGTCCCCCGTTCGACGGCGACGTCGGAGAAGTGTGCGAGGTTCACGAGCACGTCGGTCGCTTCGACGATTCGGCTCCACGAATGGCCTGCGCCCTGGACTCGAATCCGACCGTCACGGTGCCCGGCCAGGATCCCGAGCACGTCCTCTTCCGTGCGAGGTGTGTATCGGTAACGAGGCTCGTAGGAAACGTTCTTCCCGAAGTTGTGCACAGCGTTAGCAACTCGACGGCCGTGAACCTCACAGGAGGGCCAGGAGATCAGGAGAAAAGAAATTCATTGGTTTCCTCCTGAACTCCTGCCCTCCTGTTAAAGCCCACCGGCCACCCAACAACCCGGTTTGCCACTGTAGCGCCCCGATGCCGCCATCATTCACTCATAGGTCAGCAGCGCCGTGGCGCGGGGGTGGCGGCCTGTTCAAAGGTGATTGTCGCGCCCCGAGCCCCGAAATGCCACCACATCGATCCAAGTGTGTTGTTAACAGATCCGTCGGCTGATACGTCCTCCCTCTTCAATGCGCGACTTCTGCTTCGCGGTGCGACGCCTCGCTGATCGCGGTTCGCTGGTCTCCGCCCATCGACACATCGAAAAGAGGACGAGATGAGCAGTTGGATGAGTGACGTCGTCGCAACGGTCCGCGCGCTGAGGCGCGCACCCGGGTTCTCCCTGACCGCCCTCGTGATGTTGTCGGTCGCCATGGCGGCGAATAGCGTGATGCTCATCGTCACCAATGCCGTGGCTCGTCCTGAGCTGCCGTACCGCGATGCGGCCCGGGTTCTCGTGATCAGCGAGGCGTTCCAACCCTACGGGTGGACGGACGTGCCCACCTCGCTGGCCACCTATGACGACCTGCGGCAGTCACCCTTGTACCGCGACGTCGCGGTCCACTCGCAGAGGCGCGTGTCGTACGCCGACGGACAGACCGCTCCGGCGCGGCTGCAGGCCGCGGTCATCTCGTCGAACCTGTGGCGCACGCTCGGCATGGCGCCGGCCATCGGCCGCGATTTCTCCGCAGAGGACGATCGACCGGGTGGAGCGCCGCCGATTCTGATTGGGTATCGGGTGTGGCGGGAACGCTACGGCCAGAATCCAGACGTTCTGAACATGTCCGTCATCGTCGACGGAGTTGTACGCCGGATCGTTGGCGTCATGCCCGAAGGATTCCGATTCCCGGAAACGGAAGATGTGTGGCTGCCACTGGGGACCGCGCTCGACGCCGACGCACGACGCCAGGAGCAGCGCGACGTGCGGGCATGGCGGGTTGTGGCGCGGCTGAACTCCGGAGCCACGATCGAGGGCGTGCGGGTCGAGCTCGCCTCGCTGTCATCCCGACTCGCGGACGAGCATCCGCCGACCAACCGTGGATGGACGTTGTCTGCGGTGCCCATTGCTCGTGAGTCGCTGGTCGCGACCGGAACATTCTTCGGCGCGTTGCAGGCCGGAGCGCTCCTGCTGATGCTGTTGATGTGTGGAAATCTTGGCAATCTTCTTCTCGCGCGCGGCGAGCAGCGGCGCCGCGAGCTCGCCATCAGGTCGACGCTCGGCGCATCGCGCGCGCGTCTGGTCGCGTTCGTTCTCTACGAGGGCGTGATCCTGTCGATCGTGGCAGCGGCAATTGCGCTGCTGCTGGCCAACTGGTGCATCCGGCTGCTGCCGGCCGCGATGCCCGAGTCCATCCCCTTCTATATCCGGTTCCGGATCGACCCGGTCGTGATCGGATTGACCACGATGCTCGCACTCGCGATTGCCGCCGCGGCTGGCGCCGGCTCAGCGCTGCGCGTGCCGACACGAGATCCGGCACGTGTGATCGCGAGCGGAGCGTCGACGCTGGTGTCAACGACTGGCTCGGCTCGGTTGCGCTCGACATTCCTGTTCTTGCAGACCGCCCTTGCGGCCGCGCTTCTGGCCTCGACCTTGATCGTCGCTTCGGCGTTCCGTCATTTCAACCAGGTGGATCTGGGATTCGACCCGAGGAACACCTTGCTGGTCGAACTGCCACTGCCTGCAGGCACCTTCCCCTCCGCGGATGCCACGCGTGCGATGGCATCGCGGCTCCGGAACAGCGTCGTCACTCTCCCCGGGGTGCGTACGGCGGCGATCAGTGCAGTGCAATCCATGGCCGTTGCCGGGCCGCCCGGGCACCGAGTGACTGTCGACCTCGCCGGGACCGCGCCTCCCCGGGACGCATCAGTGGAAAGCTACCTGAGCGTTACTTCGGATTACTTCGGCGCTTCAGGCATGCACGTGCTGCAGGGCCGGGGATTCACACCTGCTGACCGCGACGGTGCCGAGCCAGTAGTCGTATTGAATGCCGAAGCGGCACGACGTCTGTTTGGAGATGCCGATCCGTTGGGCCAGCGTGTGAGGTTCGGCCGGACCGGGGACGTGCGATTCTGGCGCACGGTCGTGGGCACCGTCGCAAACACCATACTTCAACCCCTGGATCCCGAGGTGGAGCCGCGTTTGTACGTGCCTTTTGCTCAGGATCCAGGACGAGCACTGACGATCGTGCTGCGCAGCGTTGGCGATCCGGAGTCCCTCGTTCGCTCCGTTTCCCACGCGTTGAACGAGGCGGCGCCCTCACTGGCGCACGAACCTCCGATCAGCGCCGAACGGCGGTTGTACGTCGCGCTCTGGCCGTTGCGGTTCTTCAACGGCTTTGCGGGAGGGCTGGCAGCGTTCGCGGTTCTGGTGGCGGGGATGGGCGTCTATGGCCTCACCCGCTACCTGACGCTCGCAGGCACGCGCGAGATCGGCCTGCGGCTCGCGCTGGGCGCCCGATCACGAGCCATCGTGCGGGTCGTTGTCATGCGGAGCGGCGTGCCCGTGGCCGCCGGGCTCTGCGCCGGGTTGACGGCGTCACTCGCGATCTCGAGTCTCTTGCAGCATGTGATTGCCGGGGTGCCGGCGTTCGATCCGCTGGCGCTCGGTCTCGCTGCATGCTGTCTGATCGCAGCCGCGGTTCTGTCCATCGGCATCCCAGCGTGGCGGGCCACGCGCATCGCGCCGGTGGCGGCGTTGAGAGACCCGGGGTAGTGAGCGTTCGGAGGGCCGGAAAGGAGGATGGGCCAGAGAGCGGTGCCCGTCAGGTCTATGATGCTCCCGTGAGTACACCATCGTTGTCAACGCGTCGAGCGTTCTGTTCCACGGCCGCGGTCGCGACCGCGGCCCTGGCTGTCCCGGTCTGGGCGCAGGCGCCCGCGGCGTCGGGGTTCGTGCCGATGTTCGACGACACCCTCGAGAGGTGGACCGTCGAGAACACCCAGGCGAACAACTTCACCCTGCGCGACGGCCTGCTTCGGGTCACAGGGCCGCAGGGCTGGCTTCGATCGAAGGCGCAGTACGGCGACTTCACGCTCAGGGTCGAAGTCCGGTTCCTGACCGACGATGCCGACAGCGGTGTGTTCCTGCGGGCGCCGGATCCTCCGGCGAACGTCTTTGTGCGGGGCTGGCCGGCCAACGCCTATCAGGTCCAGCTCCGCGACATGTCGCGGAACAAGACGACGAATCCCATCTGGATCGGCGCCTCAAGGCAAGTTTGCCGCAGTGACCGACATGAACGGTCCGGGAAGACGCATTCTCTACCGGGATGTCGCCCTGGATGGCCCTTACACGCTGCACGCCACGGTCTTTTACGTGAATGCCGGGCCGCTCACCAGCCCGGCCAGCCTGGACCATGAAGGCGGTGAGAATCAGCAGTACCGCATCGATATCGTCGCGCCGTCCGCGCCGGTCGATTCTCTGGCTGCCGCGCACGTGCTGGCGAACGTCTTTCGAACCGCACCAGGCGATGGAGACCGCCGGGAGCCGTTCGCCGTGACGGTCGATCTCTCCAAGTGGGCGGGACAGACCGTGCGTCTCCGCCTGGCAGGCGTGGACAATGGCGGTCCGTTGCGGGCGGGAGTCGACAATATCCGGCTCGAGCCGGCTGGACGATGAGCGCGCCAGTCGAGCGAAAGTGTTCGACTTCGGGACGCCGCGTCCCGGACCGCGACAGATCATGCCGGGCAGCACCGGAATTGCGCCAGATCTGCGGCACGAAGTGGCATCGTCTTTGAGTTTCGACGAACACCATGGGCGAGCTCATTCAGGATGTGCAGCTGGCAGTACGCGGCTTCTGGAGAGCGCCGGTTTTCACCATCGGCGCAATCCTGACGTTGACCCTCGCGATCGGCGCCAACACCGCCATCTTCAGCCTTCTGAATGCGCTCGTGCTGCGCGACCTGCCGGTGCGCGAACCCTCTTCGCTGGTGTCGCTGGCGCGGGCCACGCCGACGACGGCCGATGGGGCGTTTTCGCTGCCGATGTTCCGCGCGGTCGGAGAGCGGCAGCAGAGTCTGTCAGCGGTCATGGGCTGGACGTCGAACAGCGTCATCAACATCGAAATCGACGATGTCCGGACCCGCGGCAATGTTTCCGCGGTCACGGGGAACTACTTCACCGAGCTCGGGATTCAGCCCGTTGCCGGGCGGTTGCTCACCGATACCGACGTCGCCGTAGACACACTGCGGTCGGCGCCGATCGCGGTCATCGGGCACGGGTTCTGGCAGCGACACTTCAATCGCGATCCGGCTGCCGTCGGTCGCACTCTTCGCGTCGAAGGCACGCCCTTCACGATCGTCGGTGTGGCGCCGTCCGGCTTCAGGGGCCTCGGGCTGACGCTTGAAATCGACGTCGCGGTGCCGCTGACGTTCGTCCCGCTCGTGCGCGATGTGCCGAGTCGAGCGTTCGTGAACGGCACGGCCAATTCAATCAGCCTGACGGGCCGGTTGCGTTCCGGGGTGACGCTCGATCAGGCGCGCGCCGAGCTCACGACGTTGTGGCCGGCCGTCCTGACGGCGGCCATGCCACCTGAGTACGCCGGCGCACAGCGGCAGCGCTTTCTCGAGACGACGATTCAGATCAGAGAGGGTGCCAAGGGCGTCGAACCGGGCCTGCGCGGACGATTCACGCAGCCGCTGGTGATCGTGATGGCGATTGCGCTGTTCGTGGTGCTCATCGCGTGCGTCAACATCGCCAGCCTCATGATGTCGCGGGCGTCGGCTCGCATGCACGAAATGGGCGTCCGGCTCGCACTGGGGGCGGGCAGCTGGCGGCTGATCCGCATCGTCCTTGTCGAAGGTGTGCTGCTGTCGCTCGTCGGCGCCCTGTTCGGCGTGCTCGTGGCGATGTGGGGCAGCGAATCGCTGGTCGCGGTCATCCTGGCCACCTACACCGTGCCGCCGTCGTTCGACGTCCACCCGGATCTCCGAGTCATGGGCTTCACGATCGGGCTGGCAGTCGTCGTTGGCCTGCTGTTCTCCGTGGCGCCGGCCTGGCGGGTCGGTCGTGCGTCGGCCACTGTTGCGCTGCAGCGCAGCACGCGAACGGCGACGCGCAGCGGCCGCGCCGGCCGGATTCTCGTCGCGGTCCAGGTGGGGCTGTCGCTCGTGCTGCTGATCAACGCAGGGCTTCTCGTACGCAGCCTGCAGGCGATCCGCGCCGTCGATTCCGGCCTGCGGACCGACGACGTGTTCGTCGTGTATCCGGGCCCCAAGCCGGGCGGATACCAGGGTGTCGATCACGACAGCTACTATCCCGCCGTGCTCCAACGCCTCGCAGCGATACCCGGAGTGCGCGGCGCCAGCGCGTCTCTCTTCAAACCGGCAGCCGGCGGCGGCGCCGCACCAGAGCCGGTTTCCCGCGTTGGCGGTGCCGCGGGTTCATCCGAAGTGCCGGCGGTCCGGACGCCGGTGTCGCCGGGGTTCTTCGACACGCTGGGTCTGCCAGTGCTCACCGGCCGCGATTTCGAGTGGCGCGATCACTCGCGCAGCCGGCGGGTCGCCGTGCTCAGTCGTGCCCTTGCCGATCGCCTGTTCGGAGGCGGCGCTGCCGTCGGTCAACGCATTCGCATCGGCGTGGCCCCCGCGGACCAGGACGTCGAAGTGGTGGGCATCGTGGCCGATGCTCGTCTGTACAACCTCAAAGAGAGCAACGTTGCGGCAGCCTATGTTCCCGCGCTGCAGACTCCCGATTCTGGCGGCAAGTGTTACGTGATCGGCGGACGGGGCGTTTCGATTGCGGCAGTGCGGGAGGCGGTTGAATCGCTTGGTGTCGAATTGATCCACTCGTCGGGAGAATCGCTCGATTTCATCGTCGGCCGCGCGCTCCTGCAGGAACGGCTGGTGGCGGCCTTCGCCACGTTCTTCGGGGCGCTCGCGTTGCTCATGGCCGGCATTGGGGTGTACGGGCTCACTTCCTATCACGTGAGCGAGCGCCGTCGTGAGATCGGCATTCGCATGGCACTTGGCGCCGATGCCAGGCGTGTGATGGGCCTGGTTGTTGGGGGCGCTATCCAGATCACCGCCGTCGGCGTGCTCGTCGGCGGGGCCGCCGCGCTCGCAGCGGCTCAGGTTCTCCGCACGCTGCTGTTTGGTGTGACAACCTACGACCCCATCACGGTCATCGGGGCACCGGCGCTATTGCTGCTGACAGCGATGTTCGCCTGTCTCGGGCCGGCGGCGCGGGCCGCTCGCGTGGATCCCGTCCTCACGTTGCGCGCCGAATAACCGCCCAACCTTCGCCGAGCGCTCGCTTCGCTCGCGGCTCGTCGGACAAAGCCCTCCTCTGAGCAAGTGAGCTCATTCCGGATATCATGAGCGCCGTTCTAGTGTCCCGGCCGGGACACTAAATCTGGAAGTTCTCGCGGTTCGCTGAGCAGGAGGTTTTGTGCGGATTCCGTCTCGTTTGGCTGTGAACGCTGGTCTTCTGGCGATCATCGGGCTGGCGCTGAGCGTCCTGCCCGGAATCGCCAGGCAACGGGCGGCGGCCGGGATGGCCACGGCTGCGAACGAGCTCGTCTCGAGCCTCACGGCCGAACAGCGCGCGAAGGCGGTTCATCCGGTGGCGTCGCCGGAGTGGACGCGCTGGAACTTCATTCCCGCCAGTATGTTTCCGCGCAACGGGATCTCGTTCAAGGAAATGAATCAGACCCAGCGCCAGCGCGCGCACGATCTCATCAAGGCGGGCCTGAGCCAGAACGGCTATGCGACGGCGGCGTCCGTGATGCAACTCGAGAACGTCCTCCGCGAGATCGAGGGGCCAAGCGCAACGGCCGGCGCGCCATCAGCGCCAGCATCCCAGGCGGCAGGGCCGGCGGCACCCGCCGTTGACCAGCCGGCAGGGACTGGTGCCGGTGCTCGCGGCGAGGGAGGGCAGCGGGGCGGCGGCCGCGGCGCGGGCCGGGGCGGGGACGGCGGCGGCGCACCGATTGTGCGCGATCCGGAGCTGTACTATTTGACCGTCTTCGGCGATCCCTCGGCAAAGGGGGCATGGGGCTGGCGCCTCGAAGGGCATCATGTGTCACTGCGGTTCGCGATCGACAACGGTCGCATGCTCGTGTCGAGCACGCCGCAGTTTCTCGGCGCCAATCCTGCCGAGGTGCCGTACGGATACGGCCCCTACACCGGCCTTCGCGTACTCGCCGCCCAAGAGGACGCCGCCCGCGCGCTCGTCGTCGCGCTCGATTCGAAGCAGCGGGCGATCGCGATCGTCGCGCCCAAGCCGCGCGGGTTCGCGTCCGGCACGACGGTCAAGTTCGAGCCGCAGACTCCCGTCGGGCTGGGCGTGTTGCAGATGTCCTCGAAGCATCGCGACATGCTGATGAAGCTGATCGACAGCTACGCCAGCATCATGCCGCCCGATATTGCGGCCGAGCGGATGGCGCGGATCAAGGCCGCTGGGATCGACAAGATCCTGTTCGCGTGGTCGGGAGCGATCGAGAAGGGCCAGCAGTACCAATATCAGGTTCAGGGTCCGACGTTCCTCATCGAGCACAACAACACGCAGAACAACGGCAATCACATTCACGCCGTGTGGCGCGACTTCAACGGCGACTTCGGGCGGGACGTGCTGGCCGAGCACATGGCGGCGCTGCCGCATTAGGGTCGGCCTCCGCTCCCCATCGTGTAGCATCTTGTCGGAGAGCACGACGTGCGTCGAGATCGGTTCACACGAAGAGGGCACATGCGTTTGGGACTCGTGACTATCGTCACTCTGGTTGCCACCGGCCTGCTGCGGGCGCAGGCACCGCCGCCGGAGGTCAAGCTTCCGGCAAGCCCGCGCGGCACCGCCGCGATCCAGGTCGGCGGAAGCTGGTCGGGGACGGGAGACGATCGCCGCTACACCGGCGGCTCGTGGATCACTGTGGACTACGGACGGCCGATCCTGCGCGGCCGCGAGAACATCTTCGGGGCCGGGGCGGCCTATGGGAAGACGGTGAACCCCGACTCGGCGATCTGGCGCGCCGGCGCCAACGACACAACGCGGCTCACCACCCAGGTACCGCTGGAGATCGGCGGCAAAGCGATCGGGGCCGGTGTGTACAGCGTGTTCGTCGACTTGAAGGAGGGGGCGTGGACGTTCGTCCTCTCGACACAGGCGGTCCAGCCGAAGTACGACGCGAACGACAAGGTCCAGCTCTACGGCGGCTACAACTACGATCCCAAGTTCGACGCGCTGCGCGCGCCGATGCGCCTCTCCACCTCGACGATGTCGATCGAGCAGTTCACGATTGGCTTCGCCGACGTGAAAGCCGATCGCGGCGTGCTCTACATGGCGTGGGACCGCACGGTCGGCAGCATCGACTTCACGGTGCGAAAGTAGCGCCCTTCAACGTCTTCCCCAATTCGCGTAACTCCCGAATCACATCTCCCTCGTTCGACAGGAACATGCACGAGTTGGCGCCGGCTCTTTTTGCGCTATTCCGCCCGCAGCGCGACCAACGGATCGACGCGCATGGCGCGCCGGCCGGGGTGGCGGCGAGCCCGACGACGACCGCCGCGAACGTCCAGGGATCGCTCCTCCTACGGATACTTCACAATGGTCGTGTCGTTCTTGGCGGTGCCAGGTCGTGCCGTCTTGTACTTCTCGGCGGAGAGCACGACCTGGTCGATCGACACGCCGTCTTCGCGTGACTGGATTCGGAGGCGGTGCCAGCCCATTCGCTGGAATTTGAACGTCACGCCGTTCCTGTTCACGGCGCCCCACCCATCGTCTTCCCAGCCCCAGCCCGAGACGCCGCACCCGGAACACTCTTCGAGGTTGATCGCCAGCCCGCTCGTCGTGCCCATCTGGTAGACGGAGTTTCCGCCGGCATCGAACGCCTCGCTGAACTGCAGCCAGACGGAGTCATTCGCCCATGAGTTGTTCTCCGCCTTGAGGCGGACCCAGAGCTTGTATTCGAGTCCGGGCTGGGGGACGAAGCCGACGTCGAAGTAGTTCGCCGGCGCGGCCGAGGGGGCGTTCACCTTCGGTGCCCCCTTGTTCGGTTCCCAGTTTCGATAGCCACCGGCCGCGGTGGTGTCCTCCACGTAGGTCCAGGCCCCAATCTGCTCCCAGGTGTCGAACGCCGTATACAAGACAATTTCGGGATTCGACGTAACAGTGATGGTGAAGGGCAGACGCGCTTCACCGCCCCGGAGGTCGCGGACGATCAACTCGTACGAATACGTGCCCGGCAGCTGTGGCCGGAGACGTATGAAGTCTCCGAACCCGATCGTCGTTCCGTCTCCTCGGCGCCACTCGTACTCGAGCGCGTGCAGGTCAGGATCGGTCGAATATCCCGCCCACAGCTCGGTCGCGTCTTCAGCGAATTGCCAGTCGTAGCGCCAGGTCCAAGCGAGCGCCGCTGTGTCGGGCTGCGGGTAATGATGCAGGACCGGCGCGGGCGGCCGATTGCTGTCGCCGCGCTGGTTGAGGATCATGCGCGGTTCGTACTCGCCGCTCACGATGTCCACAAGTCCATCGCCGTTCCAATCAATGAACGCGAACTGCTCGGTGTAGAAGGCGAACTCGTCGACGGGCTTCAGTGTTCCGTCGCCGTTGCCTCGGTAGAGCCGGCCGCTTGTCGACAGCACATCCGAGTGGCCGTCGTGGTCGAAGTCGAGAATTTCGGTCTGTCCTACCCAATCGTCGCCGGCGCGGCGGACCGTCGGAGCGTAGAGAGTCGCGGCCTCCCATCCGCCTGGCGCCTGCAACATCACGTACAGCCCTGGGGCATCGCCGGACGTGAAGGCAAGATCGTTCAGGCCGTCGTGATTCAAGTCCCCGACCGTGACCGAATAGATCGTCTTCGCGCCTGACGGAATGACCTGGGGCGCGCCGAACCCTCCTGTCCCGTCGCCACGCTGGATCCGGAAGTTCCCGTCGTAGCCGCTGATAACGATGTCGAGCTTCGCATCGTGATCGAAATCGACGAGCCGCCACCCCGATTCCCAGTTGCCCTGATCGATTCTCCGCGTGGAGAACGTCATGTTCCCCTGGTTGAGGAACTCCCAGACGATGAAATGCGAGACGTTGTAGTCCCACAGCCGCGCGACGATATCGCTGCGCCCGTCGCGATTGACATCGGCGACGTAAATGATCGGTGTGCCCCAGTAGCCGTCCCACTCCGCGGCTTTCGTGAACCCGCCGCGGCCGTCGCCAAGCAGCAGGATGAAGCCCTGAAACGAGCGTGTGCTCGTCACGGCGTGCGACTCGTGGACGACGATATCGGGGTGGCCGTCGAGATTCAGGTCGCCGACCGCAACCGCGTTCGGATTGTTGGTAATGGGCAGCATCCGCTCGGTCTGACGATCGAAGACGATCGCTTTGCCGGCGACGATGTCGGGCATCCCGTTGTGGTTGAAATCAGCGGCCGCCACGGCGTAGTACCCGTAGTGCGAAAAGCCCGGACTCAGCTCCTGGCCTTTCAGCGCGAACGCGGCGCGCGGGAAGACCGTCTCGTTGAAATAGAACGTCACCGACGCGGCGAGCTCGTTGCCCGACACCAGGTCGAGCCGCCCGTCGTTGTTGAAGTCTGCGGCGGCCACGGCGCGTGACCCGGCGCCGGCGGGCAGATCCCCCCATTTCGTGAACTGCCCGCCCTGCCCATTCAGAAATGCCGTGACCGTTGCATCGTCCCGATTCCCGACGGCGATATCCAGCCATCCGTCGTGATTGACGTCGGCCGCCGTCAGTCCGCGCGGCGATGCGCCAGTGTTCAGGGTCGCGCTATAGCTGAAGCCCGCTGCGCTGCCGCGAAACACCGCGACGAGATCATTGGGCGTCGATGCCGCTGCCAGGTCGAGCCAGCCGTCACCGTTGAAGTCGGCGGCGCTGACCACGTTCAATTGCTGCGGACCCGGGACATCTCGTCGCGTGAAGCGGCCCGTGCCGTCACCGTAAGCCACCGTCATCGGGCTGGCGCCGGTATTGGCGACGGCGAGATCCACCTTGCCGTCATTGTTGAAATCGCCAGTCGCGATGCCCTGAGGTCGCACGCCGGCCAGCACCGCCGGCACCCGCGCTTCGAACGTGCCGTTTCCGACACCGTTCAGGATGCTGATCGCGTCCTGGTAGAACGCGGTGTAGATGAGGTCGAGAATCCCGTCGCGGTTGACATCCGCGAGCGCTACCGCGCGGGGGTTGCTGGCGGCGGATATCGACCCATGGCTCTTCAGGCTCCCGTTCTTCGCAATCAGCAGCACTTCGATCGTGCTCTTGTCCGCATTCGCGACGACCAGGTCAGCCGTGCCGTTGCGATCGAGATCTCCCGCCGTGATCTCGAACGGTCCGCCGTCGACATACCTTTCCCAGGCGAGTGTGAATGTCTCGTCGCGCTTGTTCAACAACACGGCAATCGTGTCGCGCCCCGCATTTGCCGTCGCGAGGTCGATCCAGCCGTCGCCGTTGAAATCCGCCGCAACCACGCCGCGCCCGCCGGCTACTGCCGGGATGTCCTTGCGTGAGAACGTCAATGGCTGAGCCGCGGCATCCATCGCCGCCATCAGAGTCAGGAAGGTGAGGAGCACTCGCAGGGTCATCGTCAGTCCTCGAGAAAACGAGACAGTCGTCGCGCGCGAGTGCATGGCAATGGCCGTGCCGCGGTGTAAACAGCTCGTGTCCGGCGGCCTTCCCATTGCCATCTGCAGACGCGCCGCGAAAACGGCCGGCAGTGGCATGGTGACTATGAATTGCCTATCGCATCGGATACGGCAGTCGTCTCTGATTGGATAGGTGGCAGAGCGGTTTGCACGTCACTGAAGTAAGCACCATCAGGCTCGGTTCGTGCACCGTCAAGATCGCCGACTCCGCTCACTTTCAGATGGCTCGGCTGTTTAAAGTGACTTCGGCGGCATCGTCTCCCTTCGTGTCGTGCTACTTCCCAGGAGGACGCTTCATGCGCGCAGGCATTTCACTCGCAATCGCGCTCACGCTCATAACCGATATCCAGAGCGCGGGTCAGAACGCCCCTCGAGTCGATACCGAGGTGATCGGCTCCTTTGCCGGATTTCAGTGGACGGTTCCGACCGCCGTCAACAATCGGGGAAACGTGGTTGGCTCAGTTTCCCCGACCGGAACGATGGCGGGCCACAACGCGTTTCTCTGGACTCGTGACGGAGGCTTTCGGCTGCTCGCCGAGGATGCGGTAGCGACGGACATCAACAATCGAGGCGACGTGAGTGGCTATCGGTTCGCTTGCACTGCCGATCCCGACGGCGGCGGGTCGTGCGCCCTCCGCGGCTTCGTCTGGACCGCGCAGACGGGATTCACCGAGCTCGGTGGTTTCGTGCCGATGGCCATCAACAACCGCGGCGACATGGCTGGTGAATGTGTGGTGGCGAACCGTCTGGCCGCGTGCGCGATGCATGACGGTGTTCTCACCGTGTGGGAATGTGAGCCGGAGCTGGACAGCTGCGCTCAGACCGCGGGCGGCATCAACGCGCGCGGCGACGCCGTGGGCTTCAAAGGCACGCCCGATGTCGAGCTCGCGATGTTCTTTCCTCGGCACGGTCAGCCGGTGATCCTCGAATCGCCAACTGCCGACCCGTTCGTAACGTTAGTCGCGGAGGACATCAACGACGCGGGGATGATTGCCGGGCGCGCGCCAACCACGCTCTCGCCCTCCGCTGCAACCCTCTGGACCAACAAGGGACTCGTTCAGGCACCCACCGATGCCCTAACCGTCGCACGGGCGATCAACGGACGAGGCTGGACCGCGGGTGTTCGCTTTGACGGAGACGATGCCATCTTCTGGGATGGATCTGAAAACGCCCCTGTTCTGCTCGCGCCAGACGCGGCGACGTCCGAAGCGACGGACCTCAACGACCGCGGCGAAATCGTCGGGACCATCACGGCCGGCTTCCAGCGGCAGCTGGTGATCTGGCGCGTTCGACCCTAGCAGCCCGCGTCGCAATTGAATGTTCACGGACCCCAACTTGAATCGACGGTTTGTTCGTTCCGCGTTACCGGAGTCGAAACTTCCCGGTGAGTGAGCTGCCATCAGTCAGGGTGACAGTCACCACGTAGCAGAACCCCGGTTTCTTGGGTGTCTGCCAGTTGTAAATGAACTGCCCGGCGGTGGTGTCGTACCGCAACGCGGTGCCACCGGTGGCGAGGATCTCGACGTCATCCGTTGGGCCGCCGCTGCACAGCGACTGGGTCGCGGTGAGCGGCTGAACGACCACGGACGTGTTCGTCAACGCGGTCGAACCGGCGAAGACTGCGAACTTGAGCGGTACCGTCGCGCCACGCTTGACGGTGTTCCAGACGCCGCCCATATCGACCGGCTGGTAGAAGCCGCTCAAGGTCCACGGCAGGACCGTGAACGTCTGCACGACGTCGGCGGCGGCGTTGTAGAGATCGCTGCCGGCCTGTGACGCCGTCACACTGCACGACCCCGGGGCGAGAAGCGTGATCGTCGCGCCATTGAGCCCGCCGGACGTGCAGGCGCCTGATGCCGCAAAGGTCACCTGGTTTCCGGAGGCGCCGCCCGTGGCGACGACGGTGAACGGCGGATCGCCGTAGATGCGATCCGCCGGAGCGGCAAACGTGATCGTCTGGTTGCCCTTCACGAGCGGGGGGTTGTTGCCGTTCGTGCCGGCCTCGATACATTCCTGGTAGGGCTCGGGGAGATTCGAGAAGAAGTCGTACCCCGTCAAGATCTCCACGGCATCGACGGTTGTCAGGTAGTTCTCCCAGGGATCGTTACGAATGCTGTCCTGGTTGGGCATGATCACCGCGATCGTTCGGGTCGAGCACCCGACGCGCGACAGGTCGTCACCGACGTCCTTGGGCAGCACCAACGCCACCTTCCAGGTCGAGGACGGAACGGTAACGTGGCCATCGGCCAGCGTCGTCGTCACGCCGCCAAGGCTGCCTGTGCCCCCCACACCGGTCGGGCCCGAAACGATGTACAGCTCATCCTCCTGTTGCTCGACGAGCGTGCGGAGGTAGCCTTCGAGCGATGCCCAGGGGCCCTGGTTGTTGCCGGGCGCCTGCGCGACCATGTTCGACATCAGGAAGGTCGCCTGGTTAATCGGGATCGACGTCTCCTTGTCCCGGTCGGCGTTCGGCGTCATGTGGCCGCGATCGAAGCCGCTGCCCGAGAAGTCGAAGGACTGCACGCGATACCAATCCGGCGGGACTTGCGGGTCGGGACGGAACGTGTCCACACGCGTAAGCGTGCCGATCCACTCGTCTGAGAGGTGCCAGCTCACCCAGTTCGGGCGGCCGAGATCCCGGTTGTAGGAGAGCGCGAGCTCCGGCTTCTCCATCAGGTAGTTCGACGGATCCGAACCGGCGGCGCTGGGGTTGCCCAGCGCGATGTGGACGCCGGCCGGATACGGCGGCTCCGTTCCGGTGGCCACTGTGAAAGACCAGGAGTAATCAGCCGGCAGCGTGTCGGTATTGGCGCCGCTGTCGTCCAGATCCAGATCGTGGATCCGGTTTTTCAGAATCGTGACGGTGCACGGCTCGCCGGCGATGAAGTTGTCGTTCGGCGTGATGTAGTGATCCCGGCCACCGAAGCCCACGGCGAACGTGGCGCTGTAGTGCGGACCGCTGCTCGCGCACGTCAGCATGAACCAGGCGGGATCCACGTCGACTGGCTCTGTGAAGGTCACCTGGATGGTGGCATCGCGCGGCGCGTTGAGGCCGTTCCCGCGTGGGTCGGTGGTCAGCACGTTCGGGCCGAGCTCGACGATGGCGGCCGTGCGGCGCGGATTGGGCGTCGCCGGCGCGGCGAAGTCGTTCGCGTTGTTGTCGGTATCGAGGCTTCCATTGTTCTGACGGAACAGCGCCGTCGTATTGCTGCCCGCCGGCGTCGTGGTCGATCCTTCGCCGCAGTCGGCGCTGCCATAGCCGACGAGGTCCTTGATGCTCGGGTCGAAGATCGGACAGCTGCCCACCAGCCCGGTAAAGGTGTCGACGAGCGCAATCTTTCCGCTTCCCGCCGCCATGTTGATCTGACCGGCAATGTTCGCCGGCGGCAGGGCCGCGCCGTTCGCGCCTCCCGACGCCAGTGCAATCAGGTAGTACTCGCCGGCTCCGATCGCGCCGCCCAGCGGCTGCTTGTTGGAATCCCAGCCGCTTCCCGTGGACGAGGCGTACTGCAGCGACCACCCGGTGAGGTCGACAACGCTGGGGCCACGGTTGTACAGCTCGACGTAGTCGTTGAGGTAGGTGGCGCCGCCGTTGCCGCCGCCGCCGTAGACCTGGCTGATCACGACCTGGCTGGGCGGCCGCGCCGCGGGGCAGGTATTGCCGGTTCCTGGCGTCGGCGCACCCGGATAGTACGGTGACGTGTTCCGGAAGCCGCCCATCCCGTTGGGGCAGCGCTGACTCGACTGCGTCTGGCTGTTCCCGGTCGCATTTTCATTCACGATCGTCTGCCCGGCGTTCAGCAGCGGCAGCAGACCCGACGCAGTGGGATCGTCGGTGCCATAGACGATCGCATCCTGCAGGTTCGCCGTCGGCGCGTTGGTACCGTTGGGAAAGTCGCTCCCGCTGCCAATGTAGAGACCGACGGCATCGGGGCCGTTCGAGAGCAGCCCGAACTCGCCCGGATCGAACGTCAGGCTGGCGCCCGGGACACCAGGATTCCCCATGACGAAGTAGCCCTGCGCGTCCGTGCTGTACCCGTCGAGGTCGAATGCCGCGTAGGACTGCTTACCCGTGCCGCTCGCGCCTTCGAATAAGACAACCACGAGGCCATCAAGCGGCGTGTTGCCGATGCCGCCGTCGTAGAGCTCGACGAACTCCGCGGAGTCCGATCCGGGCGTGTCCGCGTCGAGCTCGTTGATCCTGACCGTGCCGGCTCCCGGGGGCGGAGCGGCAGCCGTCGTGAACGAGAAGGTCGCGTCCGACGTCAGGCCGTCAGGCGGATCGTTCGTGTCGGCGTCGGAGATCTGGTCGGCCGTCACCGAGACCGTGCAGGTCGTGCTGTACGGAAGCGATGGAGACGGCGTCAGCGTGTAGGCAGTCGCCGGCGCAGCAGTCTGCCCGAAGGACTGCGGAACGCCGGCCGGGCACTGAATCGAGAACGCCGTGGGACTGGCCGTCACGCTCTCGCTGAAGTTGATGACGATGGTCGAGTTGACCGGGACGTTGTTCGCGCTGTTGGCGGGCGTGGTGCTGGTCACGCTGGGCGCGCTGTCGCCGCCGTCACACGGCGCAAGGGTGGTCGCTGTGTTCCGCGGTGCTGGCGTGCCGCTGGCAAAGTCCGCACCGTTGTTGTCGGTCTCGGTACAGCCGTGGACGGCGCGGATATCCGCGGTGGTGTTGGCAAGGGTTGGTGCGGGCGTTCCCTCGAAACAACTCGGCTGCGAGGCGCCAGTGCCATAGCCGACAAGGTCCACGATGGCCGCCGAGCTCGGGCACCCGCCGCTGAGCGCCGTTGCATTCGACACGAGCGCGAGCTTGCCATTCGTCGCGCTCATCGCGATGCCGCCGCTGGCATCAGGCGTCGGCAGATTCTGCGTTCCTCCGCTGCCGACCGCCTCTTGTACGAGGTAATACTGCCCCGGAGCCAGGGTCGCATTCGTCAGATTTGTCACTGCCCAGGTCCCGGTTCCAGCCGCAGATGTGTACTGGACCGACCACCCGTTGAGACTCACCGGGACACTTCCCCGGTTGAACAGCTCGATGAAATCGTTCCTCAAGGTCGCGCCGGCGTTGCCGCCTCCGCCGTAGACCTGGCTGATGACAACGCCGCCCGAGACAGCGCGCACGGTATCGCCGTGGTGAATCAGAAGCCCGCTGATGGCGGCGCACACGAGCAGCGCGCGAAAACATCTGGAGCGCATGAAGAGCAACCTCGGGCTTGGTCGTACTCGGTGGAAGTGACGGTTGCAGATTCTGCGCTATGTACGCAATTCCGTCTACCAGCAGTTTGTAACGGCAGCAAATGCCGGCCAACGGCCGATCCGAGACGTCCCGGTCACCACGAACCAATCTGGATCCGACTGTCAAGAGCAGGTTCGGGACCGCTCGCAATTGACACATTCGCGAACCCCAACTTGAATAGACGCTTGGAGACGCGCATGACCAACCTCACGCGGAACAGCGGCAACGAGGCCGAGGCCGTCGCTCCGACCCTGATGTGCATCGGCGGAGAGGCTCGCGACAGCGCGAGCGGCGCGTTCATCGACGTCGAAAACCCTGCCAACCACACCATCGTCGGTCGCGTACCGCGCGCCGCGGACGCCGATGTGGACTCCGCGGTTCGCGCGGCGGCTGGTGCGTTCGAGCAGTGGCGAGGCGTCGCGCCGCGAGATCGCGGCCGGGCGCTTGTCCAGATTGCCGATGCGCTCGACGCGGATCTCGAATCGATCGCGCGAATCCTCGCCCTCGAGACCGGCAACGCCATCCGGCCGCAGGCGCGCCCGGAGGTCAGGGGCGCCGCCGACGTGTTTCGGTATTTCGGCGGCCTGGCCAGCGAGCTGAAGGGGGAAACGATTCCACTGGGTGAGCACGTGCTCAGCTACACACGCCGCGAGCCGATCGGAGTCGTGGGCGCCATCGTGCCCTGGAACGCTCCGGTCGTCCTCGGCGCGCTCAAAATCGCGATGGCCGTCGCCGCCGGCAACACGCTGGTGCTGAAGGCCGCCGAGGACGCGCCGCTCGCGCTGCTGCGAGTGGCGCAGATCTGCGGGCGGCATCTGCCGCCAGGCGTTCTCAATCTGATCACCGGCTACGGCGAGGAGTGCGGCGCCGCGCTCGCCCGCCACCCCATGGTCCGCAAGCTGTCCTTCACCGGATCGACCGAAGTCGGCAAGAGCATCATGCATGCAGCCGCGGACCGCATCGTGCCGGTGTCACTGGAGCTTGGAGGCAAGAGCCCCGCCCTGGTCTTCCCGGACGCCGATGACGACGCCACGGTGGACGGGGTGATTGCAGGAATGCGAATGACGCGCCAAGGCCAGTCGTGTACCGCCGGATCGCGACTGTTCCTCCACCGTTCGATCGTCGAGTCCTTCCTCGCGAAGCTCAAAGAAAAGCTGGCCGCCTTGAAGATTGGCGACCCGCTCGACGAGACCACCGACATGGGGGCGATCATCAGCCGCAAGCAGTTCGACCGCGTCTGTGAATACATCGACGACGGGCGCCGGCAGCCGGGCGCTCGTCTCGTGATCGGCGGGCTCCCTCCCGAGGAGGGACCGCTTGCGCAGGGCTATTTCGTACAGCCGACCGTGTTCGCCGATGTTCGAAACGATTGGCGAATCGCGCGGGAGGAAATCTTCGGCCCGGTGTTGGTGGCGATCCCGTGGGAAGACGAAGCGGACGCGATCAGGATGGCGAACGACAGCCATTATGGGCTGGCCGCGTACGTCTGGACGCGCGATCTCGGCAAAGCGATTCGTGCCGCGCACGCGATCGAGTCCGGGTGGATCCAGATCAATCAGGGACTCGGTCAGTTTCCGGGACAGTCTTACGGCGGGTACAAGCAGAGCGGCATCGGCCGCGAGTACTCGCTCGAGGGGATGCTCGACAGCTACACCCAGCGGAAGAGCATCACCGTCAGCCTTCGCTCGCCGTAGGCGAGCTTCCGCTGGCGCGCTGGTCAGTCAGCCTGGCCGTAGCCCCTCGGGCGAAGGCGGGCGTCATTTCCGACGAACGCGCCTCGTCACCGCGACAACGAGCCAGCCCAATCCGACGACAATGCCAGTTGCCACTGGCAGAGAGTGATCCACGGCCACTCCGAACAGCTGAAGAACCGCGAACGCGCGATCGGGGACCATCCCGGTGCCGGGAGTCACATCCCGGACATAGAGGGCGCCGTCGAAGTCTTTCGCCAACACGGTTGACCGCGTCCAGCGACCCTCCATGCGCGACGACTGCGGCACCAGCCACCCGGCGCTCGAATCCCCGGTCGGCAGTGTGGAAACGTCGACGAAGTACGACTCGGTTCCGACGGCATCCAGCAGTCGTTCGACACCGACCTTGTTGAGTGCTGGCAACGAGTGCACCGAGAGCGGTGCGACATCCAGGAATCGGCCGGATCCTGCGAACAGGCCGATGCTGTAGATGTCGCGTCCAATCCGGCGCCGAAGATGCTGACCCATGGAAGGGATTCGGCTTCCAGTCGTGTTGTAGGCCACATGGCTATGGTGCGCCCACAGGATGATCTTGTGTGTCGCAGAGACGTGTTCGCGTAGCATCAACGCGTTCTCGGCGTTCAGCTCGTCACGGGTCTGTTGCCAGGTCGTCGCGTGTTCGCAGAGCTCGACATGGTCCCGAAGGCTGTCGGGAATCAGACGAAGTGCGGCAACATGGGCGGCAGGTCGTTCCCGGGCAACCGCAGGCGAAATCGCTTCGATCCAACTCTGAATCGTTTCGATGGCCGTCAGGGCCGGCGCTTTCGCCGACCCCAACCCTCCGCCCGCACCAATCTGGCACTGGACGACGGGTGCAAGAGCAGTCATCAGGCCGCTCTTGGTGATGTGGCCCTCGATGGGTCCAAACGATTCGAGGCGATCGATCAGCGAGGTCAGAACGGCCGGCGTCAAGGCAAATTCCGCCGAAGCACCGGTCTGGACGTCGAAGCTGGCGAGATAGAGAGGCCGTGGCGTGCGCTGGGATGCGTCGACGTACGACAACAGCTCGCGCATCTGGGTGGTGTTCCAGAGTTTGAACCAGGCCATCTCCTGCGCCCGGGTGAGGCGCCCGTCGATCCCGGGGGAGGCTCGGTAGAGGTCACTCCTGGGCCAGCCAGGCCTGAGTTGCCGAGCCCTCGAGGGCAAGAAGATCAAATCCCAGCCGGTCGTGTAGGAACCGCACCAGCCCCAGCCGTGCGAGCGGAAATTCGGCGGTCACATGCAGCGACTCCCCGAGGGCAACTATCGACGCTCTTCCCGCCGTGGCCGACAGGAAATCGAAGGTCGATTCCGCATACGAGCCCCGCAAGTCAACTTTCCTGGCGCGCGCGGCGATCGCCGCGACGTCAGATGGACGGGGTGCTGAGGAACCTGGAATCAGCCGAACTGCCGTATCGACGGCGATCGCCACGAGCAAAGCTGCCAATGCGATAGATCGCAGACGCATCCAACGCACTGTCCGACATACGCAGCGAACGCAAGAAAGTTGCGCTCATCTCATGCGAATCTCACGAGATCCTCAGAATCCGGTGACGACTTTGCCGCGTGGCTTCCGTCACAGTTCCCACCAGATTGCACGGTTCCGCTCTTTGACAGGCTCAGGACAAGGCCGAAGTGGTAGTAGTGGTCCGGCTACCGAACTTCGATTCGACAGGGGTGGCGGCCACTTCATCCTCGAGCGCCAGTAGGGGGCAGCATGGAATCACAAGGCGGCGTGCGATCAACACGCTGGCGTGTCGAGGCGGCGGTCGCCGTCCTCTTTGCCGTAGTCATGCTGGTCGTCGGCGGCGGAGCCGTCTGGGTCATGTCTACGAAGCGGAAGCCCTTTCACGAGGATGCTGCCGCGGTGCCGTCGACGCCGGCCGCCGCGAGCTCCGACCGGTATGCGGGTCCCGTAGAGGCATCGAGACGACTCGCGCGCGTACTGGTCGTAGGTGACAACCTGCCGGGCCTCTCGGTGGCGGTCGCCGTCGATGGCGAGATCGTCTGGGCCGAAGGTTTCGGCTGGGCCGACGTCGAGAGCCGCGCGCCCATCACGCCAGTCACGCGCTTCCGTCTCGGTGCCCTCTCGAAACCGCTGACGGCGGTTGGCGCCGCCCTTCTGCACGACCGGGGGCGCCTCGATCTCGATGCGCCGGTTCAGCGGTATGTTCCTGCATACCCCAAGAAGCCATGGACGGTCACCACGCGCCAGTTGATGGGCGACGTCGCCGGCGTCCACCGCATCCGCGGCGACGACAACGACGCCATGCCCACCACACACTGTGCGAGCGTCGGTGAGGCGGTGGCGCTGCTCGACGGGGATCCGCTCCTGTTTGAACCGGGCACGCAGCACCGCTACTCCATCTGGGGCTGGACTCTCGTCAGCGCGGTGGTCGAGGGGGCGGCCGGGGAGCCGTTCCGTCGTTTCATGGTCCGGCAGGTGTTCGAACCCCTCGGCATGGAGCGGACCGTTGTCGCGGAGACCCAGGCCCTCGACGGCATCGCGCATGGGGCTGGGCGTCGACCGGATTACTCCTGCGTCGCGGGAGGTGGGGCGTTTCTCTCCACGCCGACGGACCTCGTTCGACTCGGCTCGGCGATGCTGAAGCCCGGCCTGTTGCGGGCGGACACGATCGCCGCCTTCCAGACGCCCACCCGCCTCGTGTCTGGAGCGTCGACGACCTATGCGCTGGGCTGGACAGTCAACAGCGTCCGGCTCGCCGGCGAGCCGGCACGGATCGTCAGGCACCGCGGCAGTCCCGCGGGCGGCACGGTCTCCCTCCTGACGTTCCCGGATCTCGGCCTCGCGATTGCCGCCGCGGCCAACGTGGCGGATGCCAAGGGGGTCGACCCTTTCGCTCTACAGATCGCCGAGGCGTTCTCCAGACATCGGAATCGCTAGACTACGGGTCAGCCGAACGCCTTCCGAAGCACCTGCAGGCTCTTCGGGACGGCGGTGGCCGGGTCCTCCTTCCCTTCCATCTCCAGCGACACCCAGCCCTTGAAATTCGCCTTGCGCAGCGTGTTGGCGATCCGCTGGTAGTCGAGGTCCAGCGTGTACCACTCGCCGCCGCCGTAGTAGGTCTTCGCCTGCACGATGGCGGCGTGCGGCGCCAGCTTCTCGATCTCCGGATACGGATCGACGGCGAAGTTCCCGGTATCCATGTTGATGCCCAGCCACGGCGAGCCCACGCCCTTGTAGATCCGCAGCAGGTTCTCCGTCTTCGTCGTCAAACCCCAGTGGTTCTCGAGCGCCAGAAGAACGCCATGCTTCTCGGCGGCGGGCAGACACGCCTGAATGCCCTCGATGCACCACCGGAACGCGTC
Source organism: uncultured Acidobacteriota bacterium (assembly GCA_963717745.1). Lineage (GTDB taxonomy): Bacteria > Acidobacteriota > Vicinamibacteria > Vicinamibacterales > 2-12-FULL-66-21 > JACCXG01. The sequence continues at coordinate 186,353 of CAVQXJ010000020.1, read as the reverse complement.
CTCGTCGGTGTAGCCCTTGATGGGCGGCTCGTCCCCCTTGACCTTCATCAGGTCGTCGAATGAGGGAATGGTGTTCCAGCGGCCGGAGTTCAGCCGGATCGCCGGAGTCCCGAGCCGCGCCGCCAGCTCGATGCAGCTGATGGTGTGCGCCACGTCCTTCTGCCGCTCTTCCGCCTTGTCGGAGATGAAGTCCTGATGAATCGACAGCATCGGCAGCGCCAGGCCGTGCCGGAACGCCAGCTGTTTCAGCTTGTTGACGTAGGCCGGGGATTCGTCGGTCATCTGGCGATGCAGGATCTCGACTCCGTCGAAGCCGAGCCGCGCCGCATCCTCGATCACTTGCTCGATCGGATACTTGGCGGTGCGGAAGTGCCAGTACCGAGTAGGTGGACACGGCAATCTTGATGCGCGGCTGCGCACCGCCGCCCGTCACCTGCGCGTCGAGGGGCCTGGCCGCCGCGAGCGGGGCGAGCAGGGCCGCGCTGCCGATTCCCAGTAGTTCCCGTCGTGTCGGATGTTCCACCGTCATGCTCCTTCGAGGCTAGTATCGAGATTTGCAATGCTATGCGCGGATGCGGCTCAATCGACCCGACATCACGATCGAGTAGAGCTCCCCCCTGGTCGTCACCAACGCGCAGATGTTCGGATAGTCTCAATCACGTCTGCGCTCCGTTCACGCTGGCACGTTTGCGGTGGCGAGCTGAAGTATATGCGCCGGCACGGAAGACCTGAAGCGTAGGTGTATGACGCTTTCCCGCTCGAAATTCATCCGCACCGCGCTCAGCCGCGGGTTGCGCAAGCGGTGCCCGCACTGCGGGGAGGGACCGCTGTTTGCCGGGTGGTCTCATGTGGACCGCTGCTCGTCCTGCGGCCTGGTGTTCGTGCGCAATCCCGGTGACACGTGGGCATTCGTCATCATCGGCGATCGACTGCCGATTGGCGCGATTATCGTCCTGATCTATTTCGGAGTCGTGCGTTCGCACCCTGTGGTGGGGCTGACGATGATGGTGGTGTTCGTGGCGCTGCTGCTCTGGACGGCCCCCAACCGCTGGGGCGCGGGGATCGCGCTGCATTATTTGTCGCGCGTGTACTGGCCCGAGGCCGCGGATCCGATCCCGCCGCCTCCTGCGACGCGCCCTCGCTGACAAGGGCACCGGGTGACGCGAAGCACTGTCCAAGGGGCCGCATTCCCCAGCCCTCCTCCCACGTCGTCGCGACAGCCACTGTCACGCTGCCATCGAGCTCACGGTTGCGCTGGCGCGCTGGCACGACGATACGACGACACGACGACAACGACGTTGTGATCTGGCCGGTGGTTCGAGCCTAAATCTGCTTGTCGGCGCGCTGATCACCGCTCCAAATATCAGCGGCTTCCCCGCCGGCGGCGCTCCGGGCCTCCGGCCGGAGTCAGCAGGAGAGAGGAACGATCAGATCACGAGCAGCCGAAACCGAGGACCTAGTTGCTCGTGATCTGATCGTTCCTCTCTCCTGCTACCGCGCGAAGCGCGGTGCCGCCAGTTGGACACAATCCGTCGAAGAGAACTGGCATTTACGTCGTGTCGTCGTATCGTTCTGTGGCCGAAGGCCCGCCGCCGCCGAAGGCGGCCGTGACAAGCCGCCGGCGTCCGCAGGCGCCGTGACAAGCGAAAGGCCCAGGCACTAGCGTCTCCCGCTACTCCAACTGGCTCCGCACGAAGAGGTCGAAGTCGTTCGACACATCGCCCGGGGAGATCGGATGGCGGGACGCGAACACCACGACGGTGCCGCTCGCGTCGATCACCGGGGTGGCGCTCTCCTCCATCCAGGTGCCATGGCGGCCGACGCTGACCGGCGAGATCTGACCGGTGATGCGATTGAAGACGAACACGTCGGGGAGCAGATTGATGTCTTCCGTCCCGGGCTGGCAGTTTCGGGCGCATGCCATGTCGGAGGCATCGGACTGGAACACGATCAATCGGCCGTCCGCCGAGATCGCGGGACTGAGGCTTGCACCGTTGGCGGCGCCACCGCCGGCGGCGCGACTCACCAGCGTGACGGCACCGGTCCCCACGTCGTACAGGAAGACGTCGGACGACTTGTTGCGATCGCGTGCGACAAGATTGGTGGCACGGGACACAAAGGCGACGAAACGCCCGTCGGCGCTGACCGCCGGCATCAGGCTCGCCTCGTCTGGGGGCGGCGCCCTGTCGCCCACCAGGGTTGTCTGACCGGTTCGGGTATCACGCAGATAGATGGTTGGGAAACGCTCCGGAGACCGTGGCGGCTTCGAGCCGCTGCGCAGGTCCCCCAGAACGGCCGTGGACGAGAACGCCACATACCGGCCGTCCCCACTGACACTCGGCATCACGCTTCTACCCTGATGCTGTATGCCACCGCTGTCCACGCTGACGCGTTCGATCACGTTTCGGCGCAGATCGAAGCGGTAGATGTCCGCCTGGGCGCCGTTCACGTCGCGCTCAGCCACCAGGTTGGTCGCCGCGGAGGCAAACACGACGGCGCTCGCGCTGGCGTCGATGACGGGCTGCCCGCTCCACCCGTTCGACAGGGTGCCGCCGGGACCGACGGTGATCCGGCGGGCAGTGCTCTCCACCCGGTCGCGAAGCACGACCTCGGCTATGTTGCGTTCCGGACTGTCGGCCAGCACGGCTTCGAACGCTAGATACCGCCCGTCGGCGCTGATGCTTGGAGGGCTGCAGTCGCTGTTCAACGAGCGACCGTCTACTGACGCGCTCTCGAGCGTGACCGTCGCCGTCGATCGATCGAGCACGTAGATATCAGACAGAGAGTCGATGTCGGCGGCGCTGAGCTGGGCGTACAAAGTGAAGGCCACATACCGGCCGTCGCCGCTGATGCTCGCGGACGCAACGGTGCTCCAGGAACGCCTGCCATCCTGCTGCGGCACGGTGAGCCAGGTGAAGCCGTCCTCCGGGGGCAGCCCCTCACACAACACGCCGACGGTGGCGACGGCCGCGAGGGTACGCCCACGCATCATTGATCTCGACGGATCTCGACGGACCTGGGCAATCTCGACGGATCGTGACGGATCATCACGACTGACCATGGCTCATCGGCGGCCGCGGGCCTCGAGGGCGACCACCGTTCCTATACGGATGGCGCGGCTCGTCTCGAATGTCCCGTCGTTACAAGTCCGGACACCGCTGTGAGCGACCGCCGCCTTGGCGGCGAGATCGATCCCATCGAGCTGCTCGATGATGTGCTCGAGCTCGTGCGCCAGGAGCTCCATGAAATCGCCGAGCGGGTTGATCTCCACCGATGCGACCAGCCGGTTCTGATCGGCCCGGCTGATCTGCGTGCGCGCGCGGGGACCGCCGGTGAGCGGGTGCGTCATCCTGACCACCACGGCGAGATGCGGTGCGGCGGCGAGCCTCAAGCACTGCCGCCGGAACATCGGCGATCGCTCGACCATCTTTTCAACCGTCGATCGGAAGGTCGAGGGGACAGTGAGATTCGCCGGTGGCTCGATCGCGTCCGATGGCGTGTGCGGCTCGACATACACGCGCACATCACTCGCCGCGATCCCAACCGCCAGTTCTGCGGGTGCCGTCCGCCATCGCACAGCGTTCGATTGCGCCAACCCGGGGACCCCGGCGACACTCAACACTATCGTCGCGGCAGTGGCGACGACGAGGCCTCTGCGCGTGCGATGCATGATGCGGTTAGACGGACAATCGTCACGCGAAGTTGGCAGATTCCTTCAGCCTCGTCGACGCTCGGTTCCGACATCAGACGACCGCTCGCACGACCAGCGTGGCGGCCCGCCCTAGTTCTTTGTGGCGCCGGGGTCTTCAGACCCCGGCGACTAGTCGGCAGGACTTCCCCGATCGTGTCCAAGCGTGACTCGGTAGAATCGAGTGGTGCATGCCTGGTCCGTCGGGGACCACCTGACCCACCGCTTCAATCCTGAGCTTGGCACCGGACGCGTCACCGCGATCGAAGGGCGGGTGCTGGCGGTCCATTTTCAGCAGACCGGGGCCACGCTCCGGCTCGCGGCCAGCAGCGACGCACTCGTGCCCGAAGCGGCGCACGCGCAGCAACGCGACCGGACGCTGCTCGAGCGGCTGGCTGCGGGGGATACCGACGACACCGAAGACTTCCTGACCCGCCTCGACATCCTGCACCTGCTCGCGACGCGCGAAGCGGGCGGCCTCGGATCGTTCCTCGGTGGGCGGGTCCGGCTGTTCCCGCATCAACTGCACGTCGCGGAACGCGCGACCGCGCGGATGCCCGTTCGATGGCTGCTCGCAGACGAGGTCGGGCTGGGCAAGACCATCGAAGCCGCGCTGATCATGAACCGGCTGCTGCACACGCAGCAGATCGATCGCTGCCTGGTCATCGCCCCCGAGGCGCTGACGGTGCAGTGGCTGGGCGAGTTGTGGCGCAAGTATCACCAGGTGTTCACGGTCCTGGACCCGCCGCGGCTGGCCGACGTCGCACGCGACTTCGGCGCCGGCTTCAACCCGTTCGACGCCCATCGGCGCGCGGTGATCGCACTCGAAACGCTGATCGAACGGCCGGAGCTGACCGTGCAGGCGGGAGCGGCCGGCATCGACCTGCTCGTCATAGACGAGGCGCAGCGCCTGCGCCGTCTGCCTGGTCATCCTGGCGGGCCGGCGTATCGCGCGATTGCGCCGCTCGCCGCGCTCGGCCAGCACGTCCTGCTGCTGAGCGCGACGCCGCTCGAAGACGATGTGCATGGATTCTTCCGGCTGCTGCAGCTGCTGCGGCCGGAGGAGTTTCCAGAAGGCATGGACGTCGAGGCGCGGCTCGGATCCGGCGTGCCGCTGCCGCCATGCACCAGTTCGACGCGGCGGGTGGACATCGGCGGCCTGCCGCCGCGCGCGCCGGTGGCGATTGATCTTCCGCCCGCCGCCATCGCGCAGAGTGCTACGGAGGCGAAGAAGAAGGAGGAGGACGGAAGCGAGGTGGTCGCCCAGCTGCGGCTCGAGGCTGACACGCCGGATCTCGTGGCGCGGCGGAAGCGTCTCGATCGGATCCGGCGGGCGCTCGCATCCGGCGCGGCGCTGAAGGCGGTGCTCGCGCCCGAAGAGACTGGGCTGCGGGAGCAGACGGACGCGATGGATCGGACCGATCCACGCCTCCAGTGGCTGTTGACCGAGGCGAAGCGCTGGCGGCGGGCCAACGAGAAGACGCTCGTGTTCGTGGCCCATCGCGAAACGCTCGAGATGCTGCGCGACGCGCTGAGCGCGCGAGCGCAGCTCGCCAGCGGCGTCTTCCACGAGGAACTGTCAGCCGCGAGGCGCGACACCGAAGTCGCCAGGTTCCGCGAAGACGAGGGGCCAAGCATCCTGGTGTCGACCGAAGCGGGCGGCGAAGGACGCAACTTCGAGTTCTGCCATCGGCTGGTGCTCTATGACCTGCCGTGGAAGCCCTCGACGATCGAGCAGCGCATCGGGCGGCTCGATCGCATCGGGCGCCGCATCCCGGTCGCCATCGTGTATTTTCGTCCGGCATCGGGCATCGGGGCCGACGTCGTGCGGCTGTTCGAGCGGCTCGGGCTGTTCCGCGAGCCGATGGCGGCGGTCGAGCCGCAGCTCGCCCACGTCGAGCGCGCGCTCGAGGCGCTGGCGCTCGATCCGCACGGGTCGCTGTCCGATGCGCAGATCGAGCCGCTCATTGCCGCCGCGCAGGCGGCCCGCACCAGGATCCACGAGGCCGCGTATCAGCAGCTGCATCGCGATCCCTATCGCGCCGAGCTGGGCGCGTCGATTCTCGCCCGGGTCCCGGGCGGGCTCGACGCGCTGATGGAACGCGTGGTCGTCAATGCGGCCGCGCGGCTCGGCTTCCGGATCGAGCCGGTGCGCGGCCGGCGCGCCTACGGCATCGACTTCGGAAACGAAGCGCTCATCGACAGTCTGCCGGGTGTCCCGGGTGGGTCGTCGTTCGTCGGCTCGTTCGACCGCGAGTACGCGGTCGAGGACGAGACGATCGACTTCTTCGCGTCGGGCCATCCGCTGGTCGAAGGACTGCTCGCGCACTTCGAGGAGGATCCGAAGGGGCGGGTCGCGCGGCTCGAGGTGCGCCTCCCTGGCCAGCCCGGCATCGGGCTGATCGCCATCTACAAGGATGGGCCGCAGTTCGAGGTCGCCGCCTTCGACGCCGACGGCCGCCCGCGCCCGGACTGGGCCGAGGCGTTCCGCCGCCCATCGCTCCGGGCACTGAGGATGAAGCCGGACGATGCCGCCGCGCCCGATTGGCCCACGCTGGTGACCCGGCTCGCCCGGCAGCTCGGAAGCCGCCGCCCGCATGCGATCGCGGCGGTGCTGGTCCGGAGCGACTGAGTCACGTTCATGAAGCAGGTGTGGGGGGATCTCGCTTCGGGTGTGGCTGCACCGCCACCTCGCTCAGGCCCAGCGACCACCTGATCGCCTCGAACATCATGGTCTGCAGTTCCTTGAGGTCCCACGCTTCGGTGCTGTGTGAGAGCGAGCTGTAGACGACCCGCCCCTGGCCGTAGGTCTTGGTCCAGACCAGTGGGAAATCTCCATCCGCCGGGAGCGCCGACCCGGGAGCGCTCGCGGGATCGAAGCGGAGCAGAACGTCCACCTTGTCGCGAGAGAGCCCGCTGGGCCGGTAGAACTCGTCTCTGTAGTCCACGACGTTGCCCCAGTGGCGGACGATCGGGTGCGCCGGCTGTTCGTTGACCATGCGGCCGGGCCCGGTGTAGAGATGACCGCCATAGCTCGCGCCCAGCATCTCGCGGAACTCGGGCCAGGAGTCGAACGCCGTCAGGCCGGTGTGCGCCGCCACGAACCCCTTGCCGCTGCGCACGAACGCGAGCAGCTCGGCCTTCTGCTGGTCGTCGATCGGGACCTCGCGGTGACCGAGGAAGAAAATGCCATCGATGGTGCCCAAGCTCGGTCCGCCACTCGCGGGGCTGCCGTCGGTTTTCCGTGCCTGGTTGTAGACAATGTGTGAATCGGTGCGAATGAACGTGTCCCACAGACCGGACTCGTAGCCGAGCCGCTCGACGACCGCCAGCGCATGCGAGGTGAACGCGTGCTGCGCCTGGCCGTTGCGGGTGTCGGCCCAGGCAAGGAGCGCCTTGCGCACTCGTGGCTGGCCTCGCCCTCCGGCACGCCCTTCCCTGCCGCCTCCGCCGCCGCGTCCCTCCTGCGAGGGCGGCTGACCCGCGGCCGCCTGCCCATCCGCCATTGACGGGGCGTTCCCTGCTGAGAGGAGGCCGACGGCCATCACCATGGCCATGCCGACGGCGCCGGCCAGCGGCCGCACCAGCCGGTTTCGGGCGGGCTGCATCATTGCTCGACTCCCAGACGTAACGCTGGCGTGCTCACCGCTTCCCGGCCTTCTCCTCCCGGACGATCTCGGCCAGTGCGCGCAATGCCGCGGTGTAGGAGCGCCAGCCCAGGCCCATCACGGCGCCACGCACCGCGGGGGTCAGAATCGAGCGCTGGTGGATTTCGTCGCGGGTCGCCAGATTCGAGATATGGACCTCGATGACCGGAAAGGGCATCGCCTTGATCGCGTCGTGAATCGACACGCTGCTGAACGTCAATCCCGCGCCATTGATCAAAGCCCCGTCCACGATGTCGATGTGCTTGTGGAAAGTATCGACGATCGCCCCCTCTGAATTCGACTGCAACGTCACCAGTTCCACGTTGATCTCTTTGGCCACGTCGCCCAGCCGCGCATTGATCTGATCGAGTGTGGTCGTGCCATAGATGTGCGGTTCGCGGCGCCCAAGCAAATTGAGGTTGGGGCCGTGGACGACCAGCACCCGCAGCCGTGCGGGCTGCGGTGGTCCTGACTGGGGCTCGCCGGCGGATACTGCACCGCCGCACGCGATCGCGAGCGCCATCACGAGCGCCTTGCCTCGACACGTGGAACGCATCAGTCGGTCTCCCTCATGTAGTCGGTACCGGCAGACTCCGGACGGCGCAGGGATTATGGATCGACGCCGGAAATCGGACTTGATCTGCCGAAGATCCTTGGCTTAGACTGTCTAACCATTAGACGTTCTAAGTATGAAGCACCCGACCAACAGCGACCAGCTCCACGGCACCCTGGACATGCTCGTCCTCAAAGTTCTGGAAGACGGCGCTCTCCACGGTTATGCGATCGCGGTCCGGCTCGAGCGCATGTCCCGGGACGTGCTCAGCGTCGAGGAGGGCTCGCTGTATCCGGCGTTGTATCGGATGGAGCGGCGCGGCTGGCTCGGTTCCGAATGGGCGCTGACCGACACCGGCCGGCGGGCGCGCTTCTACAAGCTCACGAAGACCGGCCGCGGCCAGCTCGAAGCAGAAACGGCGAGCTGGCTGCGCCTGACCACCGCAGTCGGGAACGTCCTCAACGGCTAGGAGCTCTCTGATGCTCGCCATCCGGATCGCGTTCGCCAGGCTGCGCGCGCTCTTCAGGCGCGACGCAACGACCGATGAAATCCGCGAGGAACTGCAGTTCCACGTGGCGATGCGCGCCGACGAGTACACACGCAACGGCCTGGATGCCGACGCGGCGCGGCGGGCCGCGCTGCAGCGGTTCGGCAACCTCGCGGTCATCCAGGACCGCGGCTACGACGTGCGAGGGGGAGGCCTGATGGAGACGATTCGTCCAGGACGTCAAGTACGCGATCCGGCAACTGGGCCGGCAGCCCGCTTTTGCGATCCTGGCCGGCCTGACACTGGCGCTGGGCATCGGGGTCTCGACCGCGCTCTTCAGCGTCATCGACGCCGCGCTATTGCGGCCCCTCCCGTACCCGCATCCAGAGGAGCTCGTTACCATCGTGGTGGACGAATCGATCGATGGCAACAAGCCCACCGGCTATGCGCCGTCGATGGACGACATCCGGACGTGGCGGGGGCTGAAGACGATTCTCTCGCATGCCGGGATGGGGCGCGTCAGCGCCAGCGAACAGGTCGTGGATACCGGCACGCCGCAGCGTCTGACCGTGGCCAAAGCCTCCGAAGACTTCCTCGAGACCTACGGCATCACGCCGGTTCTGGGTCGAAGCATTCAGGCGGACGACACGCGCGCCGGCGCGCCGGCCGTCGCACTGCTCGGCCACGCCTACTGGCAGCGGGAATTCGGCGGCGATCGAAACGTGCTTGGCCGGGCCCTGCGCATCCAGAACGAGCCCGTGACCATCGTCGGCGTGCTACCGGCGGGCTTCTACCGGGAGACGGCGGTCTGGCGGGCCGAACAGTTCACGGGCGGCTTCCTGGCGATGCGCGGTTCAGGCACGCCGGTGATCGCGCGGCTGCGACCGGGTGTCACGCTGACTCAGGCCCGGGCAGCTCTCACGGCCGTGGCGGCACCCGGCCGGATCGAGTCACGAACTCCCCGGCCCGGTACGCGTGGTGATCGAGTCGATGTACGACGACGAGACCAGTCAGTTCGGCGCCACGATTCAGACGCTATCGCTGGCGGTCGGCCTGATCCTGGCCATCGCCTGCGTCAACGTCGCGGGTCTGATGCTGGCGCGAGGCGCGACCCGGCACGTCGAGCTGGCGATCCGCGCGGCGATCGGCGCCGGACGGGGACGCCTGGTCCGGCAGCTGCTCACCGAGAGCCTGCTGCTGGCACTGACCGGCGCGATCGCCGGCGTGCTGCTCGCCTACGCGTCGCTCGACTCGCTGGTCGCGCTCATCCCGTTGTCGCTGCCGGCCAATTCGCCGGTGGAGATCAATGCGAAGGTGCTCGGGTTCGCGCTCGGGCTCACCCTTCTGACCGCCCTGCTCTTCGGCCTGATGCCGGCGCTCAAGCTCTCCCGCGCGCCGAGAATGATCAGCACGATGCTGGCGGTCGGCGGACGCAGCGGCGCGCCGTTGTCGAAGCGCGCCGGGCAGTGGCTGATCGGCGTCGAGGTCGCCCTCGCGCTCATCCTCATGACCGGTGCCGGCCTGATCGTGCGCAGCTTCGCGAAGCTCGCGTCCGTCGATCTGGGATACGACACTGCCAACGTCCTCACGCTCGAAGTCGACCCGCTCCCGCAGGTCGCGTCCGTCCGGCGCGACTACTACGCCGCGCTGGCGGAAGCGTTGCGCCGGCTGCCGGAGGTCGCTTCCGCCGGGGCCATCGATCAACTGGCCTTGACCGGAGGTGCCATGTACACCTTTCCCAAAGCGGACACCGGCGCCAGCATCGAGGGCCCGCTGCGCACCTTGCTGCCGGGATATCTCGAAGCGATGGGCGTGCGCCCGCTCGCGGGCCGCCTCTTCGAGGACGCCGATCGCGTGACCGGCGATGCCGTCCTGGTCAACGCCACCTCATCCCAGCAGTACTTCGGCGGGAATGCCGTCGGCCACACCATCCGGTTGGGATACAAGAACCCTCGACTCCTGCGCATCGTGGGCGTCGTGCCCAACCTCCGGCACGGTGGTCCGCAGCGCCGGGTACAGCCGGAGCTGTACACGCTCCCCAATCCGAGTGATCTCGAGGGGACGTCCATGCAGCTGGCCATGGTGATGCGACTTCGGGACGGCGCGTCGCTGTCGTTCGACCGGCTGAAGCAGGCGGCGGAGTCAGTGGGCCAACGGGTCCTCGTCGGCAGAGTCTTACCGGCGTCAGCATTGGTCAGCGAGCAGGTGGCGAGGCCGCGGCATCGGATGCTGCTGCTCACGATGCTCGGCGTCTTCGGACTGCTCCTCACGCTGGTCGGCATCTTCAGCATGACGGCGTATGCGGTCGCGCGCCGTACCCGTGAGATCGGCGTGCGTGTCGCGTTCGGCGCCCGCCCAGGCCAGGTGGTGGGGGTGATGGTCCGGGATGCGGCATGGCCGGTGGCGTTCGGCCTCGTCTCCGGCCTGGCCGGCACCTACTACGCCACGCGCCTCATCACGAGCTTCCTGTTCCAGACCGAGCCTTACGATCCGGTCACGCTCGTCGGGGTCGTGATGGTGCTCGGCGTCGCGGCCGGCCTCGCCGCCTGGTTGCCGGCACGGCGTGCGGCGGCGGTCGATCCGGTGCTGGCGCTACGCGCGGAGTGACGCTCGGCGCGCACCACGCTCAATTGCCGCTCCAAGGGCCCCATGCCCCGAGTATCGGGGGCGCTTGGAGTGGCGACTCTGGCAATGCCGACGCTCGAGATCGCAGGAGGGCCAGGAGGTCAGGAGGACAAAACCTATTGTTTTTCTCCTGATCTCCTGGCCCTCCTGTTTATTACGGCCGTCGAATCACCCAATGTGCAGCTCCAAGCACTCCTGTGCCGCGAGCATCGGGGCACTCGCATTGGCGATCGAGGTGCTCTCTCACTGCTCCCCAGGCACCACGATCTCAAGCCCCGCGGGAGGCGGAGCGCCGCCGCCGGAGGCGAGGAACTCGAGGACTGACCCCGCGCTGAGCCCCGGTGTGGCGCGGAGGCCGGTGTACGAGTTCCGCCGGGTCTTGGTCAGCCTGAGCCCATGATCGGCGAGCTCCAGCGTCTGCTCCCAAGACAATGCATTCGGGTCGTGCGGCAGGAAGGGAAACGCCGCGAAGCCGATGGAGAGCGTGAAGACCGGACCGCCTTCGGCGCCCATCCTCGACCCGAGCGCCTCGACCGCTGCGCGCAACCGTTCCGCGGAATCCGCGGCGCGGGCCCGCTGCAGACCCCGCGTGACGACCAGGAACTCGTCGCCGCCCCAGCGAACCGCATGGTCGGAATCCCGGATGTGCTCCTTCAGCGTGTTGGCGATCTGCGCGAGGACCCGATCGCCGACGCCGTGAGAAAAGCGATCGTTGATCGACTTGAAGTAGTCGACGTCCATCAGGAGCAGCAGGAGATCACCGCCCGGCGCGGCGCCGGGGTCACTGGCATAGTCGCGCAGGATCTTCGGCACGTCCTGCTGCAGGCAGGTGATCAGGAACCGCCGGTTGTGAAGACCGGTCAACGGATCGGTCAGGCTCTCCTGGCGCAGCGTCTCGCGTTCGAGCAGCGCCACCTTCACCCTCGCGCGGCGGCGGGCCGCCGCCCACACCAGCCCGGCCGCGCCGAGCGCAACCCCGAACCAACCGGTCAGCGCGCCCCTGGTCCGCCACCACGGCGGCAGGATGTGGATCGCGAGCGTCGCGTCCCGCTCACTCCACAGTCCGTTCTTGGTGCCAGCACGCGCGCGCAGGACGTAACGGCCCGGTGTCAGGTTCGTGTAGGTGGCGACTCGATTGTGCGCATCGGTCGCGATCCACTCGGGGTCGAAGCCCTCGAGCCGGTACGACAGCCGGTTGCTTGGCGGATCCACGTAGTGAAGCGGCGCCATTTCCACCGAAAACACCGAGGCGCCTGGCGCGAGCGTCACTTCGGTTTGCGCGTCGATCGTGCGCTCGAGCGGCGAACCCGGGTCGAGCCACCGCGGTGCCACGACGCGGTGGAGAATCTCGAGCGCAGTGAAGACCACGCCCGGTTTGTGTGCGCTGACGCGGACGTCTTTCGGATCGAAGGCGGTGACCCCTTCCCCGGCGAAGTAGACCAGTCCTGACCCGCCGGTCGCCCAGGCCCCTTCCGCGTAACCTTTGCCCTGCGCGCCGTCGCGCTCCCCGAAGTGCATCATCGCGCCGCTCGCGGGATCCATCCGCGTCAGACCGCGGTTGTGTGCGAGCCACAGATGGCCGCCGGCCTCATCGGCGATGCCCGCGATGTTGGTGCTCGGCAGCCCCTCGTGCTGACCGAGCCACGACACCGTGCCCGACGACAGCTCGATGCGTCCCAGGCCGCGCCGGGTCCCCACCCAGAGACGACCCTGCCGATCCTCGTGCAGCGCCGAAACGACGCCGTGCGCCGTGAACAACGCTCTGGCCGACGGGTCCGCGGACTCGAGTGGCAGCATCGCGACCTCGCCGTCAGGACCGCTCCACTCCGCACGCACGACCTCACACCGATCGGATCCGATCCAGAGACGCCCGGGGCCCACCATCGAGAGTGCGGACACCGAGCCCGCGATCGGGATCTCGAGACGCTGGACGCGGACCGTAGCGCGGGCAACGTCCCGCGTCACCCGAAACAGTTCCTTCCCGTCAGCAATCCACGCCACACCTGAGGCACTGCGAATCGCCGTAATCGGCCGATGGCCAAGATGATGCGCCTGCAGTGACTGGTCGAGGGCGGCCTCGCGGCCCGACGACGTCTCCAGGACGGTCAGCCCGCGCGACGTGCCGACGAGCACGCGCCCATCCCACGACGCGAGAGCGGCAAGCCGCCCCCTGCCGGGAAGCGATGCCGCGGTCCCGAACCGGGCGGTCCGCGGATCACCGGCGGCAATCAGCCCGCTGCGCGATGCCAGCCAGAGCCGGCCGTCCGGCGTCTCGGTCATCGCGGTGACATCGTCTGCCGGCAGCGAATCGGGGATGCGCGCCCGGTGCCTCAACGTCCGGAACGCCTGGGCGTGTGGATCGAACCGGTCGACGCCCCCGTTCCAGCTACCGATCCAGAGGCCGCCGACCTCGTCCTCGTAGATCGCGGCGACGTCATCGCTCGACAGGCTCGCCGCATCTTCGGGATCGTGGCGATACACGACGAGATCTCCGGTCTTCGGATCGAGCCGGCTGAGGCCGGCGCGGCGCGCGCCGATCCAGATCCCGCCATCCTTCCCAGGCAGAATCGCCAGCGTATTCCGGGGCGCCTGCGGGAAGCGATCGACCCCGCCGTCAGCCGGCCGGTAGCGAAGCGTCTCGCCATCGGACCTGCCTATCCAGACGTCACCCTGCGAATCGGTCGCGATGGCGGACACCGTGCCGAGACTGTCGAGGACTTGCTCGAGCTGTGCGCCCGGTTCGGCGCGAGCGAGATCGACCTTGAAGAGTCCGCCGCGCGCTGCCGCCCAGATCGAGGATCCCCGGCCGGGCGCCAGCGCGGTGATGTGGGTCAGGGGTGCGAACGCGCCATCGTTCAATGGGCGCGCGCGACACGCCGCGCCGGCGGGGTCGAGCACCCACAACCTCGCATCGGAGGCGGCGAAGAAGATCTGCCCGGCTTCACCCCTGACAAGGGCGAGGATATTGAGCTGATCGACGGGCTTCGCGCAGCCGTCGAACCGGCCGGTGTCGAGGCTGTGACGATAGAGGCCTCTCGAGGTCCCGACCCACAGGTCCCCAGTGACATCTTCGATCAGCGCGTTGATGTCATGGTCGCCGAGGAATCCTTGCTGGTCCCGCGCGCGATGGACAGTGAAGCGGTACCCGTCGTAGCGATTCAGTCCTTCCTGGGTTCCGAACCAGAGAAGTCCCTTGCGATCCTGCAGGATCGCCTGCACCGACGATTGCGAAAGCCCGTCGTGCACTGACAGGCGGGTGAAGCGGGGGGACCCGGGCGCGGCGGCGACCAGCCCGCTGGAAATCGCGCCGAGCGCGACTGCTACGACCGCACGCGTGAGCAACCGGGATCGTGAGAGCTCAACTGCAGAAATCGGCCGCGCCATCAAGAGTGCCGATCATCGTAGCAAACTCGATGATCCGGCTTCGCGGCATGATACTCGCACAGGGTCGTGACCGGTCCCTGGATCCGCCTGCCCGCCCGCCCCGGCCGTGGTAGCATCTCTCTCGCCCGGCGTCCTGTGGCCGATCTTCGGCGCCTCGGGTCAGACGCCGGATTGCTGCGCTCCCACGCCTGTGAGCCAACCGCCTGCCACTATTGGTCGCTTTCGAGTCATCAACCGCATCGGACAAGGCGGCATGGGCTCGTTGTATCTCGCGTGGGACCCGGTCCTCGAGCGCCAGATTGCGATCAAGCTGCTCCGGGAAGACATGGAGGAGCTTCGCGAGCGCTTCGCTCGCGAAGCCCGATCCGTCGCCCGCCTGCGACACCCCAACATCGTCACGATCTTCGACGTCGGCGAAGAGGACGGACAGCCGTTCATCGCGATGGAGTACATCCACGGCCAGACGCTCGCCGAGATCATCCGCAGCGAGCAGCAGCCTCCAGTGTCCCGCAAGCTGAAGATGCTCGACGAGCTGTGCGACGGCCTCAGCTTCGCGCACAAGATGGCGATCATCCACCGCGACGTGAAGCCGGCCAACATCATGGTCGAGGAAGAAGGCGGGGTAAAGGTCCTCGATTTCGGCATCGCCCGGATCGCCGAGTCCGGGATGACCATGGCCGGGATGCTGATTGGCACGCTCAACTACATGTCCCCGGAGCAGATCACGGGACAGGTCGTCGACAACCGCAGCGACATCTTTGCGATCGGCGCCGTCATGTACGAGTTGCTGTCGCTGCGGCAGGCGTTCCCCGGGGGGCTTCACAGCGGCATCATCCACCGCATCCTGAACGAGCACCCGGCGCCATTGGAGAGCCTGTGTCCTGGGCTCCATGACGAGGTGCTCGAGGTCGTCGGCCGCGCGCTCGAGAAGAATCCGCAGGACCGCTATCAGGACCTGGCCGCGATGCGGCGGGATCTGCAGCGGGCCCGGCAGCGGGCGGACCTCGACACCGAGGAAACGGTGATCGTCAAGCCCGATCCCGACGGCGAAACGCTCGCGGTGGAACGGCCGCCGGAGAAGCGGTCGTCCCATCCGGGCCGTCGTGGCACGCCGCGGGAGGGGCTGGCGCGCCTCCGAGCCACGCAGCTCGCCGCTCACCTGGAAAGTGCCCAGCGCGCCCTGGACGCCGGGGAGTTCGAGGCGGCCATTTCCGCCGCCGAGCACGCACTTCTTCTGGACCCCGAGGATCCAACCGCCGCCGAGATCATCGACCGTGCGCGGGGCGCGTTGGACGAACGCGCGGTGGATGAGCTGGTCAGTCGCGCCTCTGAATTGCTCGCGGCCGGCTCGCTCACGGAAGCGGTCGCGCTGGCCGACCAGGCGCTGACGATTGCCCCAGGCTCACCGGCCGCCGTCGAGTTGCGCAACACCCTCGATCGTCTGCGTGCCGAGCGTGAACGGGAACGCCAGCGCCTCGAAGCGGTCCGCGCCGCGACCGCCCGCGCGCAGAGATCGCTGGCGCAAGGGCAGTACGAAGACGCGTTGGCCGCGGCCGAGGAGGCGCTGCTCAAGGCTCCGGAGAACGAGACCGCTCGCCAGATCCAACACCAGGCCCAGGAAGGGATCGCCCAGGCGCGCCAGGCGGCGGTCGACCGGCTGGCGCAGCAGACCACCGAGGAGGCCCGCCGAGTGTTCGAAGGGGGCCAGCACGAACGAGCCCTGGCGATCCTGCTCGCGTTCGAGGGTGAGCATCCGCACGTCTCGGAAACGCTCGAGGCGCTGACGCGGGAGAAAGCGCGACTCGAGCGCGAGGCGGAACGGGCCCGCCGGCAGCGGGTGGAGGAGGCGATCGCCAAGGCGAACGCCGCGGCGTCGCACGAGATCGCACTGGGACTTCTGCGCGAAGCGATCGCGCTCGACCCGGCCCGTCATGACGTCGCCGAATTGCTCACGTCAACGCGAGCGCGCCCTGGAGCAGGAGCGAAAAGACGCCCGGCAGGCACGCGAGCGGGAGCAAGCGATCAGCGACGGATTGGCGCGCGCGGCCGGCGAGGCCTCGCACGACGCGGCGATCGCGATCCTGGCGTCCCTGACGCCGCTCGGGCCGGACCGCCAGGACCTGCGGGAGGCGCTGGAGGCCAGACGTGCCGCGCTGGAACGGCAACGCGAGGCGATGCGGCACGCCGAAGAGCGGCGGCACCGGATCGACACACTGCTGGATCAGGCGACGCGCACGCCCGAGCACGACGCCGCCGTCGCACTGCTGAAGGAAGCGCGTGCGCTGGACCCGGAACGCGCGGACGTCGGGAAAGCCCTGCACGCGCGCGACGCCGCCCTTCGCCATGAGCGCGACGAGCGGCGCCGCACCGAGGAACGAGAGGCGGAGATTGCGGCCGCGATGCAGCGCGCCGAGGCGGCCGGCACAGACGAGGAAGCGCTGCGGATCCTGCAGACGGCCCTCGCACTCGATCCGGCGCACCGCCAATTGAGGACGGTCCTCGACCAGCGGCAGGCGGCGTTCGATCGGAAGCAGGAGGAGGCGCGCCAGGAGCGCGAGCGCCAGGCGCGCATCGCCGGCGCCATCGCCGACGCCGCGGCGCAGCCACACGAGGCGGCCATTCGCGTGCTCGCTGCAGCCCTGGCCCACGATCCGGAGCATCCCGAGCTGACCCGTCTGCTCGGCGAGCGCCGAGCCGCGCTGGAGCAGCAAACACGGGAAGAGCACGAGCGCCGGGAACTGCAGAAGCGGGAGGAACGAGAGCGTCGAGCGCAAGTGGCCACCGCCATCGCCCTGGCGCACAGCACACCGTCACACGCGGACGCCATTGCAGTCCTGGAGCAGGCGGCACTGCTGATCCCGGACCACGCCGAGCTTCGCGCCGCGCTCTCTGACCGTCAAGCCGCCCTGACCCGTGAGCGTGAGGAGGCACGACGCGAACGCGAACGCGAGGAACGGATCGCCGCCGCCATCCACGACGCACAGCGTGCGACGAATACCGAAGCGGCGCTGAAGCTGCTCGAGGACGCGCTGGCGCTGGCGCCGGACCATCAGGAGCTCCGTCAGCTGGTCGCGACGACGAGAGCCAGACTCGCGCGCGAGCGTGAGGAGGCTCGAAAGCTGCGCGAACGCCAGGCTCGAGTGGCGGCACTCCTCGGCCAGGTCAAGACCACCGCGTCTCATGCGAGGGCGATCGAGCTGCTGCACGAGGTCCTCCGGCTGGAGCCCGGACACCGCGAGAGTCAGGATTTGCTGACCCGGCGTCAATCGGCGCTGGAACAGGAGCGCGCCGCGGCCAAGAGACTGGCAGACATCGAGGCGACCCGTCGTTCGATCGCGCAGGCGATCGCAGCCGGCGACCTGGAACGGGCCGAGACCGCGCTCAAAGAGGCCGAGCACACCCTCTCGGCTGGCAAGCTGCTGAAGGCCGAGCGCGCCCAGCTGAAGCAGGCGCGAACGGCCGCGCGCCGCTCGTCCAAGGAACCGTCTCCGACACGCGTGCGGCCGGCCGTCATCGCGGGTCTCGGCGCGGCCGCGGCCGGAGTGCTCGTGGTGGGCTATTTCGCGCTCTCCTCGCCGGACTCCGGAGGCAGACGCGAGGACGACCCTCCACCTCCCTCTCAGAATCAGCCGGCGAGTCAACCGTCACCCTCACCCAACCCCCAGGCGCAGGTCCAACCGCCGGTCGCAGCCCCCACCGAGCCGCCGAGCACGCCAGGCGCCTCGGGTGCCAGTGCGCCAGGCACCGCAACGGGTCCTGGCTCAGCGCCGACCGGCACCCCCGCCGACTCAAAGGTCGCAGCTGACGTCAAGTCCGCCCGTACGTATCTGCAGCAGGGACAACTGCAGCCGGCGGCCGATGCGGTCACCCGCGCGCTGCGCATCGAGCCGCGAAACCAGGAATTGCGAGACCTCGCGCGCACCGTCATGGGCCGGGCGCGGCAGACCGCGGGCGACGCGCGCGCACGAGCCGCCGGGGCCGGCGACGCGGCCGCCAGCTCGCCGGCATTCCGTGAGGCGCAAAGCCGTGAGGCCGAAGCGGGCCGGCGGGAACGCGGGGATCAACACGACCGTGCCGTGCGGTTGTACGACGAGGCGACCAGGCTATACGCGGATGCGGCACGGACGGCACCCGCACCGCGGCCAGAGCCCCTGCTCCGGCAGAGGTCACCAAGCCCGCCGTGACTGCACCGCCACCCAGCGCTCCGCCGGTCGCTGCACCCTCACCGCAACCGGCGCCGCCTTCGTCGACTGCAACCGGATCTGGAACCACCGCCACACCGGGCGCGGCCAGCGGCGCGCCGGCCTCGCCGGCACCGGCCCCGCCGGCACCGGTCAAGCCGACCACCACTCCAGCGCCATCGCCCATCGCGGCAGACGAAGCGGCTGATCCGGGCCACGCTTCGCGAGTACGCTGCCGCGTATGAAAGCCTGAGCGTGGACGCGGTGCGCCGGGTCTACCCGGGCGTGAATGCGGCGGCCTTGGCGAAGAGCTTCGCCGAGCTGAGCTCACAGCAGGTCCAGATCAGCGGCGACGATCAGATCTCGATAAACGGCGCGACCGCGACGGTCCGATGCCAGGTCCGCCAGGCCTTCAGGCCGAAAGTCGGTCAGGGACGGTCGCAGGTCGTGAGCCTCGGTGTTCAGCCTGCAGAAAACCGGCACCCGCTGGATCATCGTCGAACGCCGCTGACGATCAGAACGCGTAGTCGAAGCCGATCACCGGCACCGGGTTGCTGCGGATCCCGGCGTTGTTAATCGGGAACAGCACGTTCGCCGAGATGAGGAGATTGCGGCCAGGGTTGAATTTGATCCCGACGGCCGTGGTCAGCAGATTGAGACTGCCCTCTCGGAAGCCGAATTCGTTCAAGCTGGTGGAGCCCCGCACGCCGCCCTGCGTCGTCCAGTTGAACGTGCGCGTCTCGTCGACCAGGCGTCCTGCGTCGATCAGCTGCCGGCCCAGGAAATCCAGGTTGAGGGTCAGCCGTGGAGAGACTGCGACTTCGGTGCCCGCGGCGTAGTTGAACTCGTCGGTGACGTTCAGGAAGGCGTTCGACGAAGTCCCTGACCAGGTGTAGCCGATGTTGAAATGCGGCGAGAACCTCGTCGTCGCCGTCGACCCCACCAGGACGACCTTCGCCTGTGTCGTGCCTGTTCCCAGCAGGTTTTCCTCGTCGCCCGTCGGCAGGCGCAGGTCGAGCGCCGCGGCCAGACCGCCGCCGGCACGCGAGAGGAAGTGGTACTTGCCGCGCACCACGATGTCTCCCACGCCGGTCGCGGAGCCCGAGTCCTCGAAATGACCGGTGCTGCCGCCCCCCGGGAAGGTGTGGATCGTCGAAGTAGGCCCCGAGTCGAGCGTCGCCAGCCGGAGCACGGTCGCGTCGATCGCCGCGTTGAGGCTGACGTGCAGGATCGGCACCGCCACACCCACGTCGAGCCGATCGGTGATGCCGTAGTTCGCCAGCAGCGAGAACGTGTCGGTCTTGAGCTTCAGATCGAGCGCGGTCTCGACCAGGTCGCCTTCGAAGAACACGCCGCCGGTCGGCTGATGCGTGAGGTAGAACCGAACGTCTCCCCCTTGCAGATCCCTGCCTGCGAAGGAGTTGAAGCTCGCATGCTGATAGCTCGCACCGACGTTGACGCGCCCGCGTCCGATGGTCAGCGCACGATCGAGGAATGACGGGCCAAAGGTCGTCGAGCTCCGGGAATACGTCCCGAGCGACGGATCGAACGTGTAGGTGAATCCGCCGGCCGGCGTGCCGACCGGGAACGTCGACAGCTGCGAGACGATGGCCTGGTTGAACAGGTAGGGCGTGAGCACCTGGTCCGCGCCCGGAAGGAAGTGCGCCTCGTGCGACGAGAACGGGGTGCCCGGCGGAGGCGCCGCCAGCTTTACGTCCGCCTGAATCAGATTCACGAGGATCTCCGACAGCGGAGTCGCCTGAGCGAGAAGCAAGCGTGGACTGCAGACCACGACGACCAGTGTCAGCACAAGTATGCGAGTTGCCATGAGTTCTCCCTGACGGAAGCCGACAGCATGGCGAAAAACGCGGACGCGTGTCAATGCGCGCGCGAGTGATAGTCCGCTGCTGAGCCGGCGTGCAACCGCCACGACGGCGGGCCGACTCGGCTGCCTGGCGTGGTATGGTTGCCTCGCTCGCGGTCCGCGATCGACGCCTTCTCGAGATGCCATCATGATCACGGCGCACGGCGCCACCCACTCCGGCCCGGTGCGGCGCGTGAACGAGGACACGCTTCTCTGCGACATCGAGCAGTCCTTGTTCGTCGTCGGAGACGGCATGGGCGGGCACCAGGCCGGCGAGGTCGCGTCGAAGCTGGCCGTCGAGACCATCCGGGTCTTCGTCGCCAGCACGCGTGACGACGAGAAGGTCACCTGGCCGTACGGGATCGACCCCGCGCTGTCGTTCGACGCCAACCGGATTGCCACCGCGATCAGGATCGCGAACCGACGCGTCTTCAAAGCCAGCGAGAACAGCGAACAGTACACGGGCATGGGCACGACCATCGTCGTCGCGCTGGTCAAGGACGCCAGGCTCGTGTTCGCCTGGGTCGGCGACAGCCGGCTTTATTCGTTCACCCAGGGCACCCTGACGCAGCTGACCCAGGACGATTCATGGGTGTCGATGCTGCTGGCAAACCGGACGATCGACGCGGACGCGATTGCGCGGCATCCGATGCGACATGTGCTCACGAGCGTCGTCGGCGCGCGCGAGGACGTGGAGTGCCGCGTACAAGAGCGGGTGCTGGCTGGCGAGGAGACCTTCCTGCTGTCGACCGACGGACTTCACGGGACGCTCGATTTGGCGACCATGGAGTCGATGATGCGCGCACACAGCGAGCCAGCCGTGCTGGCCGCCGCACTGGTCGAAGAAGCCCTCCGCCGCGGCAGCTCCGACAACATCACTGCGCTCGTCCTGAAATACGTCCCCGACTGACGCGTCTCCGAGGCACGAGGCTACGCGAGTGATTGGGGCAACGACTCCATGAACCGGCGGACCTGCGCGATCTGGCTGTTTTCCGAGATGTACTCGAACGCGGACGTGTTGACGCGGAGCGCTCGCGACGCTCCCGAATTGCTGACGTTGTCGAGCGCTACGGGCAGTTCGTCCACCAGCGCCAGCAGCGCCGCCCACGAGGGCAGGTCCAGGCTCGCGATGACGTCGAGTGCAGGTCGAGCCCGCCACGGCGCCCGCGCCCGGCAGTGTTTCCTGAGCTCCCTCCGGAGAACCTGCAGGCCCCATTCGACCTCGCGATCGCTGCACGAGATACCACCCAGGATGGCGAGCAGCTGCTCCGCCACGAACATCGACACCTCGGCGTGCAGAACGGCCCAACCGAGCTGGAACACCGACACCAGCTCCTGCCTCACCAGAAAATCATCGGGCAGCGCCGTCGCGATCTCGAGCGCGTCGGCGTCGGGCCCCGCTCGCGCCAGCCACTGACGCGGCCAGTTCTCCAGGCCGAGGTTGCACGTGGCTGCGGCCGCATCGAATGCTTCCCGGGTCGTGAGTGCGCGGTCCTGGAGCGAACATCCCGCACCAAGGACGTTCGCCAGAAACGCGAGCTCCCGGGTTCGCAGCGCCGACGCGGCCTCATCGCGGTCACGCACGAACTGCATGTGCTGCTGTAAACGAGCGAGGCGAGGCCTTTCCTCCCGCGAAGCGCCAAGGAGCGCCAGCGGCTGCGCCGGGACGATGCCGGCTTCGAGCAGCACAGCGACCACATCGGCGACCGCGGACGTCGATTCCGGCGTTCCCGGCGTTCCAGGTTCGGGTGGCGCCCCAGCCTCCTCCTCCCCTCGAGACTCATCGCTCCACCGGATGTGCCGGAGGTAGGCGGTGAAGATGGCGCTTTCTGGAGCCTGCGCATCCTTCTCGAGGCGCAGCTCGCGGCACGACTCGAGAAACGCCCGTGCCTGCGGCGGCGTGACATATCCCTGCTGTTCCCGGCGGCCTTCGCGTGCGATCTTCAGGTCGAACAGGATCTGGTCGGCGTCAGGGAGCAGCTCGTCCAGTCCATCCTCTTCGGGCGTCGAGTTCGACAGACGCCGGCAGCCGCGCATCACCCGGTGAAAACTGTCAGGATGCTCGGCGCTCAAGGCGATCAGCAGGGCGAGGATCGTGTCCCATGCCTCGCTTCGCCGGCCGACGACGGTGTAGCCGCCGACGTCGCACTTGATGGCGGCGTCCGGACCGGTGCTGATCTCGCCGTCGGTTTCATCGGGGTCCACCGGCGCCGAGAACACGGCAGGGTCGTACACCGCTATGAGAGGTGCGAGGCCGGCGATGGTCAGATCGGGGTCCATCTCGGCGACCTTCCGGGCGGCGTCCGAGATCCCGGCTTCGGCGAGCACTTCGAGCCACGCACAGAAGCGGTCGGGGTCGAACCGCTCTTCGCCGGGCCGGTCGACCCGCCACAGGTCGAGGTCGAACACGGCGGACAACTGCCCGGCGGTGATCAGCGTCAGCAGCTCGCCGCAGTCCTCGAGGCCGCAGCGCCGAATCACGTCGTGCAGGAGCTCGGCAGGCAGTCGTGCGACCGCGCGCGCGAGATGCGGCGTTTCCGAGAGGCGAACGAGCAGTTCGCGAGACCCCGAAGCGCGCTGTCCTGCGGGATCCTGATTCCGCGCGACAGCAGCGGTGCGTTTCGATGAGCGGGAGCGTGCAGGACGCGGGCGGCGACTGCGGAGATCGGTCTTCGACATGGGTCGGGGATGATAGCTGCCCCGTGTGCTTCAGAAACAGTCTGGAACGACCGCAACACCTGCAGGATACCTGATCGGGGGAAATCGAGTGGATCAGGCCGAATTCCCGTCCTCTACCTCGTTGTGGCGACAGCCACTGTCACGCTGCCATCGAGATCACGGTTGCGCTTCGCGCTGGCACGACGACACGACGACACGACGACAACGACGTTATGACCTGGCCGGGGGTGCTTCGACCGTCAGGTCTGCTTGGCGTGCGCTGGCTACTGCGCGGAATATCAACGGCTCTGCCCCGCTGGCGGCACTCCGGCCTCCGGCCGGAGTCGCAGGAGTGCGGATCGGTCAGATCACGAGCAGCCTGAAGCGAAGACAGGCTGCTCGTGATCTGACCCGATCCGTCACTCCTGCACCGCGCGAAGCGCGGTGCCGCCAGCGGGACGCAATCCGTCGAAGAGAACTGGCATTTACGTCGTTGTCGTCGTGTCGTCGTGTCGTCGTGCGGCCGAAGGCCGAGCCGCGCCGAAGGCGCCGTGACAAGCGAAGGCGCAGGCGTCCCGAGGCGCCGTGCGCTCTGGCGTCAGCGCGGCGGCGCGAACGCCGGATTCCCGAGGAACCCGTCGTCGGTCAGGCTATTGAGGAATGCCAGGAGATCGGTGCGCTCCCGCGCGGTCAACTTGAATCCCCTGACCGCCCGGCTCCGAAAGCGGCTGCGCCGTCCGCCCGACGCGTAGTGATCCAGCACTGCCTCGAGTGTCGGGATGCTGCCGTCGTGCATGTACGGCGCGGTGACGGCGATGTTCCGCAGCGTCGGCGCGCGAAAGCGCCCCATGTCCTTCGGATCGTGGGTCACATCGTTCAGTCCTCGATCCTCGGCCGGATACGCACCGGCGCCATCGACGTCGTAGAGACCGGTGTTGTGGAACACCGGCGTCGGATGTGTTTTGGCGCACGTCGAAGTCGACCGGTCCCGACAGATTGAAGCCGCCGTGGCACTCGCTGCAGCGCAGCCGGGTGGAGAAGAACAGCGCCATTCCCTTCTGGGCGGACGGGTGACAGCGCTGCCCGATCGTCGCTGATAGAGATAGCGGTCGAGCGGCGAGCTGCCCGAGACCAGCGTGCGCTCGAACGCGGCGATCGCCTTGACGATGTTCGGCAGCGTATCGGCGCGGCGTCGGTCGGAAATGCCGCCGCGAATCGGGCGCGATCCTCCGCGGTCTGCAAAACGCTGCGACGATTTCCGCCTCGTGTCCGGCGAGTCCCATCTCGACGGGGTGGTCGTTCAGCATCGGCACGAGCATCTGCGCTTCGAGCGTTCGCCGCGACGGGTCGGCCCACCCGTACGACGCGTTGTAGGCGGCGTTGGTCAAGGTCATCGCGCTGCGTGCGATGCACGCCGCCGGTCGAGCCGATCGCCTGCGCGCGGCCGTCGGTGAAGGCGAGCTCCTGCTGATGGCAGGTGGCGCACGCGTAGGTCTGGTTGCCAGAGAGACGCGCGTCGTAGAAGAGCCGGCGTCCCAGATCGACCTTGGCGTCGGACATCGGGTTGTCCGCGGGGACGACCGGCTGGGGCAGTTCCAGCCGGCAGACGCCAGTCGTACGGCCCTGGCGCGACCGGTGGAGGCGATGCCTCCGGAGCGGGCGGAGGCGTGCGGCGGCACGCCGTTCCTCCCGCCACGACCAGCCAGAGCGCGACCGCCGCGCGCGTCCGGCGCGCGGTCATTACCGCCAAGACAGCGTGGTTGCTGGCGAGGCTCATATTCACGCGTGAGTGCTCGCAACGCTTGGCGCGTTCCTTGATCCAGGTCTCGAATGCCGCGACGACCCCGGGATCGACCCCCGCCGGCTCGGCCTGGCGCTTGGCGACCCACTCGGTCATCGCTTTCATCAACTGCCCGGCCTGCTCGCGATCCTTCGCGAACAGCTCCAGGTACGCGCTCTTGGCATCGTCAATCCGGTTGAGCGCGAGAAACGCCTCGCCTCGATACTCGATGGCGTCGGGGAACTCCGGGTGCCAGTTGCAGCGCCCGCTCGTACATCTCGAGCGCCTTGACCGGCTCGCCGGTCTTTCGCAACGCGAAGCCCATCCCGTTGAACGCCTGGTAGGCGTCGGGCTTCAGGTCGAGCGCCTTCTTGAAGTCCTTCAACGCCTTGCCATATTCGTCCTTCGCCTTGCCGAGGATCTTCTCGCGATCCTTCGTGGCCTTCGCGGCGTCGGCCTCGTGCTTGAGCCCCTTGTTCTTGTGGCCGATGCCGCTGTTGTAGACCTGGGCGGCAATCTGTTCCGGCGTCAAGACCGGCATCGACGAAGAAGAAGACGCCGGCGATGGCGCCGCCGAGCCGTTCGCGCGGAGGGCGGTCTGATGGAGAGCCGCCGCCGCGCCGACGACACACATGAATGCGAACACACGAGACATGAATCCTCCCTTAGGACCCTCGCCAATAGGGTCCTTACCTGTGCGTGAACTCGAGATCGATTTGCAGCTTGACCTCGTCGGCGACCACCGCTCCGCCCGCTTCGAGCAGCACGTTGTACTGCAGGCCCCACATCCGCCGGCTGATCGCCGCCGTCATCGCCGCGCCGGCGCGCATCCGGCCGTCGAGATCCTTGACCGCCGCCGTCGGACCCTCGACGGCGAGCACGACTTCACGGGTCACGCCGCGCAGCGTCAAGTCTCCGGTGACCGTGAAATGTCCCGGCCCCGCCGCCTCGGTCCGCTTCGACACGAACTTCATGGTCGGAACTTCGCGACGTTGAGGAACTGCTCGCTGCGGAGGTCGGCATCACGCTCGGCGTTGTGCGTATTGATGGATTTGGTGCTGAACGTCGCGTCGACCTTGAGCGTGCCGGGAATGTCCTTCGGATTCGAAGGCGACCGTGCCGGTCGGTCCGTCGAAGACCCCGCGGACGGTCGCCACCACCATGTGGCGCACGGCAAACTGCGTGGACGTGTGACCCGGGTCGATGTTCCAGGTCACCACCTGTCCCCTGGCTGCCGCGGGCAACGCCAGGAGAGCGGCGGACAAGACGATTCGTCGGATCATGTGGAACGAGGTGACCTCAGCAAAACCCTGGCCACACGGATACGCCCGGCCCCAGCGTCGACCATCCCGCCAGGTTGCCGCGGCCCGATCGCACGTAAGCTCCTGCACGAATCAGGTAAACATCCCGCGCACCTGGCGGCAGCCACCTTAGTCTTGGTGTGACTCCGAGGCCACTCCGGGTCTCCGGGCGCTTCAGGCGGAAGTACCAATAAACGGGCAGCCCGAGCGCGATGAGCACCAGGCCGGCGACCGATTCAACCGGACGGTTGATCAGCGTGTTGACCACGAGCCAGAAGGCGACCAGCACGAAAATCAGCGGCACCACGGGATACCCAAGCGTCTTGTAGGGCCGTGGCAAGTCCGGGGCACGGAACCTCAGGACGAAGACCGACGATGTCACCAGGCCGTAAAAAATCCACGATGCGAAGATGACGTAGTCGGTGAGCTGGTCGTAGGTGCCCGAGACGGCGAGAACGCACGCCCAGCCCGCCTGCATCAGGACCGCCGCGACCGGCACGCGCGTCCGCGAGCTGAGGACGCCGGCACGCGCCGGGAAGACGCCGTCGCGCGCCATGGCAAACGGCACGCGGGCGCCCGCCAGTGTCGCGCCGTTCAGGGCGCCGAGCGCCGAGAGGACGAACGCGATCGACATGAGATTGCCGCCGCTCTCGCCGAACGCGGTCTGGGCCGCTCTCGTGGCCACCGGCAACGCGTCGCGGTGGAGCGTCGAGTTCGAGGTCAGGACGTCGCCCCATGGCAGCGCGTAGAAATACGAAAGGTTCGCCGCACAGTAAATCACCATGACCGCGACCATGCCGCCAATCAGCGCCCGCGGCACGTTGCGGCCGGGATCCTTGACCTCTCCCGCGGCCATCGGCATGTTGTTCCATCCGTCGTAGGCCCAGAGCGCCGCCAGCATGGCGAGCCCGAACGCCGCGACGCCACCGGTGGGGCCGCTCGACGGCGCCGCAAGATGGGCCCAGTCGCCGGTCGGCGAAAGGAACGCAATGCCGAAGACGACCATCGCGATGCCCCCGACTTTGAGGATCGTGAGCACGGTCTGCACCCGTCCGCCCACCACCACGGTGAGGCAGTTGACGACGGCAAAGATCAGAATGGCCGCGATCGCGACGGCCTGCGTGGCACCGAATTGCCACTGCATCGTCCGGCCGAGAAACCCGTAGGTGGTCTGCGCCCAGACGGTGCCCATGGGCACGATCGCCGACAGGAACGTGGCAAAGCCGACGCCCAGGATCGCGATCGACCCGGACCCGGCCACGACGAACCGCATCCATCCAAAGAGAAACGCCGCCAGCTCGCCGTAGGACCGGCGAAGGTAGACGTACTCGCCGCCGGCGTGCGGCAGCATCGCGCCGAGCTCCGCATAGGTCAGCGCACCGGCGAGCGAGAGGAGGCCCGCCGCGACCCACGCCGCCAGCACCAGCAGCGGGGAGCCGGCATCCTGGGCCATGATCGCCGACTTGATGAACACGCCGGTGCCGATGACGGTGCCGACCACGAGGGCCGTCGTGTCCGCGAGCGTCAGACCGCGGATGAGGGAGGCGCGCTGTTTCTCCATGTCGGATAGTTCGGGAGTCTATAACCCGGGAGCGCGCGGCGCCACGTGCGACGTGCCGTCGGGGCACCTCGAGGCCTGGCGGCCGGGTGCCCGCGGTACAATCGAACCGATGCCGGTCTCCCTGACACCCCGCGAACGTGCCCATCTCAAAGGCCGCGCCCACGCGCTCGAGCCGATCGTGCAGGTCGGGCAGAGTGGGCTGTCCGAGGCCGTGGCGGCGGAGCTCGACCGCGCACTGACCGCGCATGAATTGATCAAGGTGCGGATCAACGGCACTGACCGTCAGGCGCGGCAGGCGACGGCAGAGGCGATCTGCATCCGGACCGGCGCTGCTGCTGTCCACCGGGTAGGCAAGATCATCGTGCTGTGGCGGCCGGCGCCTGAAACCGACTCCGCGCCGTCGTCGAGTGAAGCGCCCGGTGCCTCGCGGCGTTGGGGAGCTTTCAGACGCGGATGGGCGATTCAAGGGCCGGTGAATTTAACAGGAGGACAGGAGGAACAATAGTTTTTCTCTTGTGCTCCTGTGATCGCGAGCGTCGCGAGTGGCCTCGGCCGCCAGTCCAAGCACGGCAACCGCGCCCGTACGCTGAAACAGCGGTCGAACCCTGCTAGGCTCGGTGATCATGACGATTCCCGCCGTGGACCTGGTCATCCTGCACGAGCACCCGGAATGGCAGAAGCCGCTGTTTGAGGCGTTGACGCGACGCGGTGTCTCGTTTGCGCCGTTCGATCTCACGCGTGCCGCGTTCACCAACGACGATGCGCCGGGCGCGCGAGTGTATTTCAACCAGGCCAGTCCCAGCGCGTATCTTCGCGGGAACACGCGGGCCGTCCCGCTGGCGCTCGCCTACATGCGTTCGCTGGCGCTGCTCGGCGCGCGCGTGCTCAACGGCGCCGATGTCTTCGCGCTGGAGCTGAGCAAGAGTGCCCAGGCAACTCTGCTGCGGACTCTCGGCATCGACTGTCCGCGATCGATCACCTTCAACGACGTTCGAGCACTGGATCGGTTCGCCGGCGACATCCGGTGGCCCGCCGTGCTCAAGCCCGATCAGGGTGGTAGCGGGGCGCGCATCCACGTCGTCGAATCGCTGACGGAAGTCGAGACGATCTTCACGCGCGATCCCTCGATTTGGCTGCCCGACAACCTGTTCCTGCTGCAGGAATACCTGCCGCACGACCCCGACCAGGGCGTCGTGCGACTGGAGTTCCTGGGCGGCGAGCTGTTGTATGCGATGCGCGTGAAGACGCACGGCCGCTTCAACCTGTGTCCCTCGCCCGTCTGCAATCCCGACGACGGTGAGTCGGCGTGTGCCGTACCTGGTGACCCAGCGGGCGAAGCGCCGCCGGTGGAATTCGCGCCCTTTCCGGACGTTCCGTCCGAGGCGGTTCGCACCGCGAAGCACATCGTCCAGGCGGCCGGGATTGATGTCGGCGGCATCGAGTATCTGGAAACCGTAGACGGCCGGCGTGTGTTCTATGACATCAACGCCAATTCGAACCTGCGCCCGTCCGTCGCCGCAGCGTTCGGCTTCGATCCGTTCGAGCGCGTGGTGGACTATCTCGTGACGCAGGTACAGCGGTAACGTCGCCTTGCACCGGCCGCTTGGAGTAGCGACCGAGGCGATTCGCAACGCCTGTGATAACAAAAGGGCCAGGAGGTCAGGAGAAAATACTTGGTTTCCTCCTGATCTCCTGGCCCTCCTGTTAAGTTCACTGGCCTTCGAATTACCCATCCGCGGCTGAAAGCATCCGCGCGCCGCGAACCAAGGGGCACGTGGGACGGCGACAGGAGCGCTCGTCGGAAGCGTCAGCGGCCCTGGCTGCCGAATGCGTCGCAGGACACGTTCGGGTGCCAGTTCACGAAGGGCCCGGTCGCGCTCTCCTTCCACGCCCACACGTGCAGCGTGTAGAACGAGGGCAGGCCATAGCGGTTGGGGCTCTCGATCAGGTGCATCAGCTGCCCCATGATCTGCGGCGTCGCTTCGTTCTTCGCGTGCCACTGATCGGCGAAGACCAGGAAGTCGGCGCCGATCAGCCGCGGGCGCCCGTTCGGGACCGGTTCATAGATGACGATCTCGGGTTTCGCCGGGTCCAGTTCGCCGTCGCCGACGAGATCGAGGTTCACGTAGTGGAGGCCCATCGCGCCGTAGTCCGGACCGCTGACGCAGCCGAACATCAGGTGGTAGTTCTCGCGCTCAGCCGCCGCGACGTTCTTGAAGCGCTCGGTCGACGCCCGGACGAGCTTCACCAGTGCGCCCCCCCGATCCTTCTCATTGGACTGCTCGCCGTGTTTCAGGCCGTGGTTGTCCTGCGCCAGCAGCCGCCCGGACGTCGGCGCTGCGAGCAGCGCGAGGGCGAAAGCGGCACACGTACAGGTAATTGTTCGGACGTTCATTGTCGGAAGCCTCCAGAAAGAGATCGATGAAGCGCCGCTCCGGTTACGGGCGGCTTGACTATCCCTGCACTGGAGAAATCGAAAACGGGTGATGAAAGATGACACCGGCTCGTGCGCCTTCGGAGGTACTTGACATGTGTCGGCATACCAGCTACCTTGTTTTAACAAGGTAGCTGGCGTACAAACTATGCCCCCCAACGAAAAATTCGCGCCTATCCGCAAGGGTCTGCTCGAATTCCTGATCCTGAAGGTCGTTGCCGGGGGCCAGGTCTACGTCGCCGAGATCCTTGCGCGGTTGAGCGACACGGAGTTCGCGACGCAGGAAGGCACGCTGTACCCGCTGCTCAGCAAGATGCGGCGGGACGGCCTCGTCGACTACGAGTGGCAGGAGTCCGACGTCGGGCCTCCACGGAAATATTACGAGCTCACCACACGGGGGAAGTCACAGCTCGCGGAGCTGAACGACTACTGGAAGCATCTGAACGCCACGATCGCGCAGATCGGACGCTAGCCCATGCAGAAAGTCATCACCATCAATCTGAATGGCAATGCCTACCAGCTCGACGAGAGCGGGTACGAGGCGCTGCACCAGTACCTGGCGGATGCCTCGCGGGCACTGGAGAGCAATCCCGATCGCGCCGAGATCGTGTCGGATCTCGAACAGGCGATTGCCGAAAAGTGTCAGAGGTTCCTGGGCCCCAACAAGACGGTGATCACCGCAGGTGAGGTCGAGCAGATCGTGCGGGAAATGGGACCAATCGACGCCGCTGCGGGCGGCGAAGCCCCCGGCGCGGAGGGTGACGGGAAAACCCGAGCGGAGCCGCGCCCCAAACGGCTGGTGAGGATTCCCGAAGGCGGCATGATCGGCGGCGTCTGCAACGGCCTGGGCGCCTATCTGAACATCGACGTCACGCTGATCCGGATCGGCTTCCTGATCGTCGTGCTGGTCACCAAGGGCGCCGGCATCATCGGCTACATCATCGCCATGTTCGTCATCCCTGAAGCGCGGACGCCCGAGGAGCGGGCAGCCGCCGGCGGCGTCCCGTTCAACGCCAAGGAAGTGGTCGACCGGGCGGCGAAGCAATATGTCGAAGGCACGCGGCAGCTGCGCCGGGAGTGGCGACGGCAACGCCGCCACTGGCGGCATCACGGCGGCCTTGGCGGCGCGGCGACGGCTTACAGTCCACCACCCTTGCTCGGCGTGCTCCTGCCCCTGTTCGGGCTGGTGCATCTCGCCCTGTTTCTGACCCTCGGGACGATGCTGATCTCGCTGGTGAACCGCGGCGAGATCCTGCGCTGGCGCCTGCCGGAGGACGTGCCGGTCTGGGCCGGTGTCCTGATTCTGCTGGTCGCCTACCAGATCGTCGTCGCGCCGATTCGCGCGGCGCACCACTGGCCGTCGCATCCGCCCACCGGGCCGCAACCGGGCGTCTACGCATTCTGGAACGCGGTGGTAGGACTGATGGGGCTGACGCTGGTCGTGTGGATTGCATCAGGACATCTGCCGGAGATCCGCGAGTTCCTGCAGCACCTGCCGGACATCTTCCGCGACCTGGTGGATGCCATTCGCGACACGACCGCGAGATGACTAGCGGGACACTAGTCTGCGCCAGGTGGAACGAGCCGTAGACAGTCTACGTCTATAGCCGTAGACTGTCTACGGCCACGGGGAGGAACGAAACCGGTCGTCACGCGTGTCCTCGCCCCCGCCACGGCAGCGCAGAGGCACACCGCATGACGTTGATACCTCTCCACGTGATCGGCGGAGCGATCGGCATCGTTTCGGGATTGGTGGCGCTCTACTCTTTCAAAGGATCCTGGCTGCACCGGAAGAGCGGGATGCTCTTCGTCTACGCCATGCTGGTGCTGTCGCTCAGCGGCGCCGTGATCGCGGTGGGGCGCGCCGGGGCGGCGATGAACATTCCCGCCGGCCTGGTGACCGCCTATCTTGTCATCACCTCGCTGCTGACCGTTCATCGTCCGTCCTCGGGATCGCGCCGGATCGAGCGCAGCGCGATGCTGGCCGCGTTCGCGCTCAGTGCCGCGAGCGTCGTCGCGGCGATGGTCAGTGCCGCAGGCGGACACGCCGGTTACGTTGTCCCTCTCTTGATGTTCGCGGCGCTCGCGCTGTCGGGGGCCGTGGGGGATCGCCGGATGCTCCGCGCCGGGGGACTGCAGGGGACCGCCAGGCTGAACGGCATCTGTGGCGCATGTGCGTCGCGCTGTCGATCGCGGCCGCGTCGTTCTTTCTGGGACCCGTCCGACGCATTCCCGAGCCGCTCCGCCTGCCTGCCCTGAAGCTGATCCCGCTGGTGGTGCTCGTGACCATGGCGTACTGGCTGTGGCGCTATCGCCGTAAACCAATCGCACGCCGAGCGGCGGGCGTCGCCGCACCTGAGGCCATCTGAATGCCCATCACCGAACCGATGTCGCCACCGCCGCTCCGGCTATGGCCCGGCGTCGCCGCCGCGGTCCTCCTGGTCCTGGCCGGATACGTCGTCCCCATCTTCGAGCCCCGATATGCGGGTCTGGCGATGCTCTGGGCCCCCGGCGGCGCGCTGATCGTGATCCTGTGGTGGCTGGTGTTCAGCCGCGCGCGCTGGTACGAGCGGCTGGGCGCGATCGTGCTGATGGTCGCCGTGCTGATCCCTGAGAAGTCTGTCGTCCATCCGTCGATCGCCGGCGCCGCGATGGGCTACTTGAGCTACATCCTGACGATACCGACATTGAGCCTGGCGCTGGTCGCATGGGCGGCGGTGAGCCGCCGTCTCGCGCCGGGAGCTCGCGCCGCTGCGGCGGTCGCGGCCGTCGTGCTCGGATGTCTGCCGTGGATGGTGGTGCGGACCGGTGGCATCAACGCCGACGGACGATCGGATTTCCACTGGCGCTGGACGAAGACGCCCGAGGAGCGGCTGCTCGCTCTGGCCTCCGACGAACCCAAGGCCGGCGCTCCGGCTCCGGTCGCAGCGGAGTTACCGAAAGCACCGCTCCCGGCGACACCCGACGCGCCCCTCGACGCGGCTCGGGGCAGGCCCGCCAGGACGGCCCCCGCCGCCGCAGCGCCGGCGAGGCGTGCGGAATGGCCTGGTTTCCGTGGGCCGGCGCGCGACGGGGTGATTCACGGTGCGCAGTTCGCGACCGACTGGTCGCAGTCGCCGCCGGTGCAGTTGTGGCGGCGGCCCATCGGGCCAGGCTGGTCTTCGTTCGCCGTCAGCGGCAACCTGCTCTACACGCAGGAGCAGCGCGGCGGCGACGAGGTCGTCTCCTGTTACCGGGTGACCACGGGCGAGCCGGTCTGGCGGCATCGCGATGCGACCCGGTTCTGGGAATCGAACGGGGGCGCCGGCCCGCGCGGAACGCCGACACTGAGCAACGGGCGCGTCTACACCCTCGGCGGCACCGGACTCCTCAACGTGCTCGACGCCATCAGCGGTGCGGAGGTGTGGTCGCGCAACGCGGCGGCGGACCTCCAGGCCAAGACGCCGATGTGGGGCTTCTCCAGCTCGCCGCTGGTCGTCGGCGAGGTCGTCATCGTCGCGTTGGGCGGGAAGCTGGCGGCGTACGACGTCGCGACCGGCGCGCCGCGCTGGACCGGCGGCGGCGGGGGCCTGAGCTACAGCTCGCCGCACCTGGTCACGATCGACGGGGTCGAGCAGGTGGTGTTCATGAGCGGCCCCGGCACGACCAGCTTCGCCCCGGCCACCGGCACCGTGCTCTGGGAGCACGCGTGGGCGGGCGGTGCGATCGTCCAGCCGGCGTTGACTGCGGACGGCGATCTTCTGGTCAACATCGTCAGCATGAACGGGGGCCTCGGGCTGCGGCGCGTTGCCATCGCGCATTCGGCTGCCGGATGGACCGCGTCGGAGCGCTGGACCTCGATCGGGCTGAAGCCGTACCTCAACGACTTCGTCTTGCACAACGGCCATGCCTACGGCTTCGACGGGAACATCCTGTCGTGCATCGACCTCCAGGACGGCGCGCGCAAGTGGAAGGGCGGCCGCTACGGCAACGGGCAGATGCTGCTGCTGGCGGATCAGGACCTGCTGCTGGTGCTGTCGGAAGAGGGCGATCTCGCGCTGGTCAAGGCAACGCCCGATCAGTTCACCGAGGTCACGCGGTTCCCGCAAGCGCTCGAGGGCAAGACCTGGAACCACCCGGTGGTGGTCAGGGACGTCCTGCTGGTGCGCAACGACCACGAGATGGCCGCGTTCCGGCTCTCCCCCGCGCGGCCGTGACGGCCTCACTTTCCGCTGGGGGCGCCCCTCAGGTGCTTGTCCAGGAAATCAATCACGGTTTTCCACGACGGCGTGAATGGCGCCGGCGTGGTCACGGCGCAGCCGGCGCCGCGCTCGTCGATCGGATCGTGGCGGCCTCCCGGATCGCGTCGTTGGTCAGGAAGCCATTCCACGGCCCGTGTCCCGCCTTGGGAAGGCTCACGAAGGCTGACTCGAGGCAGGCCTTGTTCAACGCCATGTACAACTGTTCGCCCTGGTTGTGCGGCACCAGCGGATCCGAGCCGCCGTGCAGAATCATCAACGGCGGATCCAGCGCCGTGACGTAGCGCAGCGGATTCGCGGCCTGCACTTTCTCAGGGCAGGTCTGAATGGCGCACCCGACCAGCCGCGACTCTGGCGACGTCGCGTCGTCGTGGCAGCCGGGCGGAGTGCATTTCCTCACGGCCCACGCGTCCATCGTGAGGAAGTTGGTCGGGGGATAGAACGCGACCGCGGCCTGCACTCTGCTGGACACACCGGTGGTTCCGACGGTCCCCTCCATCTCCGGAGCATCCCCGGTGACGGCAGCCATCGCGGTCGTCCAGCCTCCGGAGCTGTCTCCCATGATCCCGATGCGATCCGGGTCGAGGTTGTACTTGTGCGGCATTCGCTCGCAGCCATCGGATCGCCGCCTTGATGTCGTGCAACTGACCAGGAAACTGCACCTGCGAGCTCGAACGAATCGACACGCCGGCGACCGCATAACCGGCGGGCAGCAGCTGCGCGGCGATGCCGGGGGCGGTTCGTTTGCCGGTGTCCGCCATCCAGGCCGAGCCGCCGGTCCAAATCACGACCGGCAGGCGACCGCTCGCCGTCGTGCTTGCGACGGGCAGGTAGAGATCGAGCTTGTGGCCGTTGCTGGTCGCGGGTTCCGGCGGAGCGTAGTCGATGTCGGTGTGCGCCGGCGGAGGGCCGGCAGGGACTGGCGCCCCGCCGGCGCGGCCGGCCGGATTTTGCCCCCTCCCCTGATCCGGCGGCACCTGCGCGGAGTCGGCCGATCCAAGAGAAACGAGGATGAGCGCCACGAGGGCTGCGACGTGTCGAGTCATCGTCGTTGGTTTTTTGGCCACAGCTCTGGAACAAGCCTCGGGCAGAACCACGTCCACTCGGCTTCTACACCAGTGTCATGAGCGACTGAGAAAGGTCTGCACGGTCATGATTTAACAGCGCCTTGGTTTTCTACTTCTGCCAGCACAATAAAGCTTGCCGTCAACGCCGACTCCGCACGCACCATCCGACGCGAAAAAGAGGCCAGCGGGACCGGCGTCGTCAGTTGCTGCACCTCCTGTACCTGCGTCGTAGCCGCCGCCTCCTGCCGAATCGAAGGCGCGCCCCCGCAGCTATGGGTGTCCCGCCACTACGACACACCCCGGGGATCTGTCCGTGAGAAACAGAGCTCGTGCCAGTGGCTGCGTCCTGGGCGCCGCGGCCGGCGGTGGAGGCCCCGGTGTGCCTCGCGGTGGCCCTGAAGCGGGGGTCTGCTCCGTCTTTGCGGCGTCAACGCTGTTTTTTCTGACAATACGGTGGCGTTTTGACCCATCCGGCAAGGCCTTTTCTGCCGCGCCCAAATCCCTCATTCTTGAATCCCTAATCTTCGCTAATCCCGAATCCGACCAATCCCGACACCGATTAATCCCGAATCCCTTTCTTCGACGAGCTCGCGAATCTCGGCTGCCGTCAAAATTTATCGCCACTTTGTCCTTAGCGCCCCCACGCGAGTGCCACGACGAATCACGCGACGAGGATGCGAGTCATTGGATTCTCTCCCCCAATTGGGCCAACCGCGGCCGCCACTTGTCCCGTCCTGCGCCGGCAGTAGGTTGACGATCCCGAGCACCTGACTGCGCGAAGATCGCGTTCTCCGGAAGCAGCCGCGCTGCGTGCGGCATTGCACTCCCTGATGGCCACGTCGTATTCGCCCCACTCGTAGGGCTTCGCGCGCCCGATTCAGCGCCGCCTCAGCGACCGCTGCAGAATTCTCATGCGCGGGACGACGGAGCGTCGGCGGGACTACGGGACGTCGCCGAGCCGGGGATTGAAACGGGTAGAGCTCGAAGCCGGTCGCCAGCACGAGAACCAGCGCCAGCGGAACGATCAGGCGGTCTGCCACGTACGTGCCGCCATCGCCAGGTTCGGCGCGAGAGGGGTGCTAGTCAATCCCGTCGGACGGTGGTCGACCGTTGCGCTCCCGTATACACCGTGATACCACGGATCTGATTCGGGATTCCGCGATAAGCGATGGAACGCGATCGAGCACGAATCGGAACAACTGCGGGCGAATTAGGTCGCCAAATCTGTTGCGATCGACGTAAGTATGCACTAGCGCACGCGCCGCTATCGTCGCGGAACCGCAGCACCCTGTGTAATTGCTCCAGCTCTTCACCATTCAGATATGGCAGTTCCTTCTCGCAGAAGTAGAACCAAATGTCGATGAGCGGGCCATTTCTTGCGATCAGCGCTCTATAGGCGTTTTCGAATTCCTCTTCAGTGCCAGAGCCCGCTCTCCCCGTCGGCTACCGTAGCGCTTCCATGATTCCGATGAATAGCTCGTGGTCCCAGTTGTCGAGAATCACTTGCTGAGACGCCCGCCCCCGGATTCGTATGCGTCTTCCACTGAATCAACTCCACGCTTACGCCTGCGCTCCTGCCGGTGTACACGTTGAACTCTGCGACGACTTTCTCCAATTGCTCGCGTTCGTCTACCACGTCGCCTGGCGAGGCGACGAAGATCCGTACCTTTCCATCCGAAGTGAGCGCTTAAGTCAGCCTCCCGCCGTCGCTATGCGCGCTCCTCCCGCACGCCACCTGCCAACACCACTAGTTCTCGTACGGGGATTGGGGCCCACCCCGTTGCCGCACGCCGCCCGACACCGCACCGGAGAGGGAAACCGGCTGCCGCCACCTCTCTAGCGAGAGGAGGCGATAGGGAGTGCTATGGCGCCTGTCGGCGCACCTACCGCCGCGGCCCCCCCCTCAGCAACTGCTGCAGCCGGATCGGGTCCGGCGGCTTGGTGAGGTGCTCGTCGAAGCCGGCGTCGAGCGCGGCCTGGATGTCGGAGTCCTGCCCGTAGCCGCTCAGCGCGACCAGCCGCGATGCCGTCGATGGCCGGGATTGCTGCGCGGATGCGGCGCGCCA
Organism: uncultured Acidobacteriota bacterium; assembly: GCA_963717745.1. Lineage (GTDB taxonomy): Bacteria > Acidobacteriota > Vicinamibacteria > Vicinamibacterales > 2-12-FULL-66-21 > JACCXG01. The sequence goes on along the minus strand of CAVQXJ010000020.1, from coordinate 148,819 downwards.
GATCGAAGCCGCTCATCACCGGCAGGCCGAGATCGACCAGCGCCAGATCCGGCTGCGATGCGTTCGATCAGCTCGGCGCCCGTCGGCGCCGTTCTCGGCGCGCGAACACCTCGACGCCCTCGCGACTCGAGCAGCAGCTGCATCATCCGGCGCGCGTCGGCCTGATCCTCGACCAGCACGACCGTCCGGACCGTCGGCCGCGTCGTCCGGCGCCGTCGTCGGCGGTCGGCCGCGCCGTCGGCGCGAGCGGCAGCCACACCGTGAACACGCTGCCGCGCCCGGCCCGTCGCTGTCGGCCTCGACGCGTCCGTCGTGCAGCTCGACCAGCGAACGCAGCAGCGTCAGGCCGATGCCGAGGCCGCCCTCGGATCGCGTCGAGCGACTGATCGCCCTGGACGAACAGATCGAAGATCCGCGGCAGCATGCTCGCGGCTCGATGCCGCGGCCCGTCGTCGCTGACCCGGATGATCGCCTGGCCGTCGCTCGCGGCGCAGCTCGAACCGGACGCGCGCCGCCGACGCGGCGAGTACTTCGACGCGTTGCTGAGCAGGTTCGCCTGCATCTGCTGCAGCCGGGCCGGATCGCCGAAGACCGGCACCGGCTCGTCGCGCGATCTCGGTCGATCAGGTGCGTGCTCGCGCTCGGCCATCAGCGGCCCGAGCGCTTCGATCGCCGAGCGCGCGGTGTCGCGCAGATCGACGCGCTCCTTGCGCAGCACGATCCGGCCGCGCGTGATGCGCGAGACGTCGAGCAGATCGTCGAGCAGCCGCGCCATGTGATTCGCCTGCCGCTCGACCACCTGGCCCGGCCTCCTGGCACGCGTCGTCGCGTCCACGCTGGCGCTCTCGAGCACGCGCGTGGCGCTGAGGATCGCCGCCAGCGGGTTGCGCAGCTCGTGCGACAGCATCGCCAGGAACTGCTCGCGCCGCCGGACGCCTTCCTGAATCTCCTGCTTCGGCCTGGCGCCGCTCGGTGACGTCGAGGAACGTCACCACCGCGCCGATCACCTCGTTGCTGCGGAGGATCGGGTGGCTCCAGTACTCGGCCGGGAACGACGTGCCGTCGGCGCGCCACAGCACCTCGTCGTCGACGTGCGCGCCTTCGCGGTGGCGCATCGCCTCGTAGATCGGCGACTGCTCCGGCGCGTACGGCGTCCCGTCCGGCTCGGGTGTGGTGAATCAGCGGGTGCATCTGCTTGCCGATCAGCGCGGCCGGCGAGTCGTAGCCGAGCAGCCGCGCGCACGCGGCGTTGCAGAAGATGCAGACGCCGCTGAGGTCGATGCCGTAGATCGCTTCGGCGGTGGAATCGAGCAGCAGGCGGATCCGCTCTTCGCGGTCGGCGATCTCCTCGCGCGCCCGGACCAGCTGGCGTGATGTCGCGCGAGATCGCCGAGACGCCGACGATCGCGTTCGCACGCGTCGAGGATCGGCGAGAACGTCACCGACACGTCGACCAGCGCTGCCGTCCTTGCGCAGGCGCGTGCGTCTCCAGCCGCTCGACCGGGCGGCCCTCGCGCACCTGCGCGAACGATCGTGTCGATCTCCTCCTTGCGCCCGGGCGGATACAGGAAGCTGGCGTGCCGGCCGATCGCCTCCGTCGGCGGTGTAGCCATAGAGCCGCGGCGCGCCGTTGTTCCAGCTGGTGATGATGCCGTCGAGCGTCTTGCCGATGATCGCGTCGTCGGACGACTCGACGATCGCCGAGAGCTGCGCGAGCCTGGCGCGCGCCTGTTCGAGCGGCGAGATGTCGGTCAGCGTCAGGACGACGCCGTCCGGCGCGTCGAGCGCTCCGCCGGTCGCGGTGTCGGTCGCCACGTCCGCGTCGACCTTGAGCCGGGCCCGATACGGCAGGATGCGCAGGAAGTAGCAGCGGCCGCCGCTTGTCCCAGGTCTGCGCCTCGATGCGTCACGCCCGTCGCGCAGCACCCGCTCGATGTCGGCGATCAGCGGTCGGATGCGACAGATCGTGGGTGAAGGTCCGCAGCGGCCGGCCGACGTCCTGCGGGATCACGCGGAACGTCTCGGCGATGCGCGGCGTGAACTTGCGGATGCACAGCTCGCGATCGAGGAACATCGTCGCGACGTCGGTGCCGTTGAGCAGGTGCTCGATGTCGTCGTTGAGCTCCTGCAGCTCGATGTTCTTCTTCTGGTACTCGGCGTTGACGGTGTAGAGCTCCTCGTTGACCGAGTGCAGCTCCTCGTTCGTGCTCTGCAGCTCCTCGTTCGAGCGCGATCAGCTCCTCGTTGGTCGCCTGCAGCTCCTCGTTCGCGCTCTCGTGCTCCTGGATCGCGGCCTGCAGGTGCTCCTTGGTGTACGACGAGCTCGTCCTCGAGCGCGTGCATCTGGTCGTGCGTCAGACCGTCGCCGGCGACGTCCGGCTGCGGCTCGGCGCGATCGCCGCGCGCGGGCACGTCGGCGAACGGTGGCACCAGCAGCGGCGCGCGGCCGGCGTCTCGGCGTCGGCCAGCGAGATCAGCACGTGGGTCAGCGCGCCTGCGGCTGTCGCGCAGCGGCTCGGCGACCAGCGCGAAGCGGCCGGCCGGCCGGCGATCGGCACGCCTCGGATAGCGGACGCTGTCGGCGTCGCGGCGCACGCGATGCAGCGCGCCGGAGACGACCGTCCGCAGGTCGTCGTCGAGCATCTCGAGCAGGTTCTGCGACGGCCGCCGCGCCTTGACCTTCAGCAGCGACTCGACGCCGCCGAAGCGTGTCGACCAGCTGGCCGTGCTCGTCGACCAGGAAGCTGGGCGGCATGAAGCGATCGAGCAGCCGGTCGTAGATCGCGAGCAGCTGCGGACTGACGCCGCTGCCGCGGCAGCGACGGCCGGCGCGTGGCGCGGCACCGCTGCCGGTGCGCGGCAGCGGCAGCTTCAGATCCGCGCGGCAGCCCGATGTCGCGCCGCTTGCGGTAGATCTTGGCGTGCTCGTCGATGGTGTCGAACTCGTCGAGCAGCCCGCCCGGGCTCTCGCTCGAGCCGAGGAACAGGAAGCCGCCGGGCTTCAGCGAGAAGTGGAACAGCGTCAGCACCGTCTTCTGCGCGTGCGGCTGGAAGTAGATCAGCAGGTTGCGGCAGGTGATCAGATCCAGCTTCGTGAACGGCGCATCGCGAATCAGGTTGTGCGGCGCGAACACGATGCTCTCGCGCAGGGTCTGCGAGATCTGATAGCCGTTCGGGCTTGAGCGTGAAGAAGCGCTCGAGCCGCTGCGGCGCTGATGCCGGCGACCTGCTCGTCGGTGTAGAGCCCGGCGCTGGCGACTTCGAGCGACGCCTTGTGCACGTCGGTCGCGAGGATCTTGACGTTGACCGGCCGCGCGCTGCGCGCTCAGCCGCTCGTGCAGCAGCATCGCGATCGAGTACGCCTCCTGGCCGGTCGCGCAGCCGGGGACCCAGACGCGGATCTGATCGTCCTGGCTGGCTGCGCTCGACGATCTCCGGAATGATCCGCTGCTCCAGCACCTCGAACGCGGCGTCGTCGCGGAAGAACCGCGTCACGCCGATCAGCAGATCCTCGTAGAGCGAGTTCAGCTCGCGCGGATCGCTGCGCAGCTGCTCGACGTAGCATGTCGATGTCGAGCGAGCGGTTCAGCGCGAGCCGGCGCTCGATGCGGCGGGTCACGGTGCTCGCCTTGTAGTGCGAGAAGTCGATCGCGTACTCGTCGCGCAGCAGCCGCAGGATCGCGTCGACGCCGCGATCCTCGCTGGCCGGTCCGCGTCCGTCGCAGGCGCCGCCGGATCGCTGGCGGCCGAGCGCCGCGATCGCCGCGGCGATCTCCTCGGGCGGCAGCACCTGATCGACGTTGCCGGTCGCGATCGCGCTGAGCGGCATGCCGTTGAACTGCGCCGTGTCCGGGCTTTCGCAGAAGACCACGCCGCCGGCCTGGCTGACTTCCTGGATGCCGCGCGAGCCGTCGCTGCCGCTGCCGGACAGGATCGACCGCGACCGCGCGCTCGCCGAGCGTCCTGCGCGAGCGAGCGGAGGAACAGGTCGATCGGCAGCGCCAGCCCGTGCCGCGGATCCCGGTCGCTCAGCAGCAGCCGGCGCCGCCGGATGATCATCTCCTTCATCGGCGGCAGCAGATAGACCGTGTTCGGCTCGACCAGCATGTCGTGCTCGGCCTGCCGGATCGGCATCCGGGTGCGGCGCGACAGCAGCTCGTCCATCAGGCTCTTGAAGTCCGGCGACAGGTGCTGCAGGACCACGAACGCCATGCCGGTGTCGGCCGGGAGGTGAGTGAAGAAGCGTTCGAGCGACTCGAGGCCGCCCGCCGACGCTCCGATACCGACGATGTGCAATCCAGGTGCGTCCGCGGAGCCGGGGAGCTTCCCTGCTATCGCCATCGTCTTCAACTGCTTCTCGCGCCATCTGCCTTCTCCGTCGCGCCGAACGATCGAGTCAACGATCCAGCACGGCCGACCTCAGCACAAATCGCGCCAGCCCAGCCGAGGTCGAACGATCGATGTTGGCCCAGCGAGTTACTCTCGTGGCTTCCGGCTTCAGGCGGAGGTGAATGCGCCGGGCTCGAGAAATACGTCGAAACTGTCCGTCAATACGACAGAATCCCTCCCAACTCCGCGGGCACTTTCATCGGGATCTCCTCCCCTGGACAGAAGATGAGCGACATCCTCGAACGCCGCCGGACCCACTTCGTGCTCTGGTGCCCCGCGACGGTCGCGCGGCCGCCCGAGTTGATCATCGGTCAGCTGCAGAACGGCAATCCGCCGACGTTCAAGGAGCTGACCCGCAAGCCGCTGCAGCCGGCCGCCGCGGGCGCGGGCATCGTGGCGGGATTGTTCGAGCTGGATGCCGGGCTGCTCGGTCTGGTCGACGGACAGGTCTATCACTACTGGTTCGAGGTCGAGAACACCGGGCCAGGAGGGCCCGCTCGCGTTCAAACCACCGATCCCTATGCCGCGGTCGTGGACTATCGACTGCTGGCTCCCGGCAACCGATCGCCGCTCCATCCAGCCTCGGTGATCGGGTTCTCCGGCGGCCGGTTGGTCGTTCGCGATCCGAACGGCGAGATCGCCACTCCGACGGTCGCGACGTTCGACGAGCTCGCCGCCAACAATCGGCTGGTGATTTACGAGCTGCCGACGGCGTGGGGCAGTTGCACCGGCAGCGACGAATTCGAGCGCGCGGTCGGCACGTTCCGCGATGCACGCGCCCTGGTCGATCCGAACTTCGCCGGCGCGAACTTCTCCGACTTGACGGTCACCCGGCTCAATCCGGCCTATCTGGTCCAGCTTGGCGTGAACGCCGTGGAGATGCTGCCGCCGGCCGACAGCATCTTCGCTCGCGAGTGGGGCTACGGGACCTCCCACTACTTCGCGGCGGACTACGAGCTGGGATACCCGGCGGGCAACCTCTCCCCCACCGCCGGCCACGACCTGACGGCGTTCGTCAACTGCTGCCACGACAACGGCATCCGCATCTTCCTCGACGTCGTGCTGGGCTTCATGAAGGAAGAGCCGTACCGTCGCATTGCCTTCGACGATTTCTATCTCGAGGATCCTGAAAAGCACCCCACCGACCCGGACGCCTTCAACTCGCGCAAGGGCGGAGGCCAGGAGCTGCGGAACCCGTTCGGCGCGTCGTGCCCGCGCTATGTGAAAACGACGACCACCTACGATCCAATCTCCGGTGGCGTCGCGGCCATTTCACCCGCGCGGCAGCACATGCTGACCTTCCTCGAGCGCTGGATGCAGGATTTCCAGATCGACGGCATCCGCATGGACAGCGTGGAGAATGTCGCCAACTGGGACTTCATCCGCGACTTCAAGGACGCCGCGCGCGAGCATTTCAGACAGCGGTATCCGGCTGAGGGCGCGGCGGCGGACGCCAAGTTCCTGGTGGTCGGCGAAGAGCTCGAGATGCCGCCCGAGCTGCTGCGACAGCAGCGGCTGGATGGCCTGTGGAACGAACACTTCCAGGGGCTGGTGCGCGCCGCGCTCCTCGGCGAAAGTGCCGGCGGCCTGAGCTTCGAAGACACCGTCAGGCGCGCCATCGACTGCCGCATCGAGGGCACCTTCGACGACGGGGCGAGGGCGATCAATTACCTGACCAGCCACGATGTGGAAGGACCGAGGAAGGAGCGGCTCTACAGCTTGATGCGGTCGAGCCTGACGCTCGCCGCCAGCCAGCCGCTCTTCAATCGCGCGGCCATCGAAATCGAGGCGCGCACGATCCTCCGGAGTGAGGGCCGGGAGCCGAGCGCCAAGGACGTCCGCGCGCGCGCTGACGATCTGATCCTGCACCGGGCCCGCCTGCGGCGGATTCGGCTGGGGTTCGTGTGCCTGCTGACCGCCGTGGGCATTCCGATGATCCTGGCCGGCGAGGAATTCGGCGACCAGCACGACTTGTTCGACGCCCGCGGGAACGTCACGCATCAAGGCGGCAAGCAGGTCGACCCGGTGAACTTCAGCCGCTTCGACGATCCGGACCGCCGGGCGCTGTTCGAATACGTCAGCCGCCTGGTCCGGTTGCGCACGTCACATCCGGCGCTGGCGGTCAACGACACCAGCTTCATTCACGTCGACTTCACCGCCGGCAAACGGGTGCTCGTGTGGCGGCGCGGTCCCCGCGCCGACCCGGTGGTGGTCGTGGCCAATTTCTCCGACTTCACTACCGCCGATGCGCTGGCGCCGGGGGCCGAATACTTCGTGCCGAACTGGCCCGCCACCCCGGCGGGCCGTCACTGGTTCGAGGTGACCCAAGGCCGCGACGTGAAGACCGGCCGCCACAATCGCGAGGCGATCTTCGCGTGGGAAGCCAAGGTCTATCGCTTGGTACCTGGCGACAACGCGTAGTCGCCCCTCGCGGCGCCGCGCCCCCGGCAGCGCGAAGGGCCTGAGCTCGTTCCCGCGCTGTTCGCTGTCACGCTGCGATCGTGCCCACGGCGCCTGGCGGCGCTGGCGGCCTCCGGCCGCACGACGACGAGAACGACGACACGACGAAAACATTTGTGAGTCACTTCGACGGATTCTGACCGTTGGGGGCGCCGCGCTTCGCGCGGTGCAGGAGTGAGGGTGCGATCGGATCACAAGTAGCCGAAGCGAAGGACGGGGCCAGCTTGTGATCCGCCTCGACCCTCACTCCTGCAACGTCGGCCGCAAAGGCCGAGGTCGCCGCCAACCGGGGAGAACCGTTGATACAAGGCCGAGAGCGCGGCAGGAAGGGCAGCTACGAACATGCCCCTGAGTGCCGACGTGGCCAGGTGCGTTCTCAACGTCGTTGTCGTCGTCTCGTCGTGTCGTCGTGGCGGCCGAAGGCGGCCGAGGCCGCCCAGCGCCGCAGGCGCCGTGAGCACGAATCGCAGCGTGACAGCGAACCGAGCCGCGATGCCGATCGGATCGCGCACGCCCGGCAACGCGCCGACACCGCAGTCCGTCCAAGCACCATGCACATGGCAGCCCTGTCCTGGTTGGAAGCGATCCGCGCCGACGTCGTCTTCGGATGGCGGCGGCTGATGAGAACCAGGACCACGTCATGTGCCGCGGTCCTGTCGCTGGCGCTCGCCATCGGCGCGTGTACCTCTGCCTTCCGGCTGATCGACGCAGTGCTGCTGCGGCCATTGCCGATCGCCGGTGCGGATCGCCTGTACGCGCTCTCTCGGCAAGGGGTCGGGCCGGATGGGAAGCCTTCGAGCTTCGACGGCTGGCCCCATCCGGCCTTCCGGCTGATGCGCGCAGCGGTGCGGAGCGAGGCCGAGTTGATCGCCGTCTCGTACGCGGAACGGGCCGACGTCAGCCATCAGCCTGGCCGGGACATCGAACGCCCGTATGTGCAATATGTCTCCGGCTGGATGTTTGGCACGTTCGGGCTCCGGGCCGCCGCGGGCCGGCTGCTGAGCGAAACTGACGACGACCAACCGCACGCGCATCCATACGCCGTGCTGTCGTACGACTACTGGACGCGCCGCTTCGGTCGAGACCCCGCGGTGGTCGGGCGAATCTTCACTCTTGGCTCCGACGTGTTGGAAATTGTCGGCGTCGCGGAGGCCACCTTCACCGGCACCGAGACCGGCACCGTGACCGACATCTTCGTGCCCGCGACGATGAGCCCGCGGGTGGAGCGCTCGGATACGACGTGGATTCGAGTGTTCGCACGCCTCAACGACGGTGCCGGTGTGGGACCGCTGCGGGCCAGGCTGCACGCGATCTCCAGAGCCTTCGAGGAGGAGCGGGCAAAAGGGTTCACCGGCATGAGCCGGGCGAGCATCGATCGGTACCTCGATCAAACGCTGATGCTCGAGCCGGCAGCGGCCGGAGCCTCCGGACTACAGAAAGATTACGGCCGTTCGCTGGTGGCGCTCGGGGCGCTGATTGCGCTCGTGCTGCTGATCGCCTCGGCGAACGTCGCGAACCTGATGACCGTGCAGGCATCGGCACGGATGCGCGAACTGGCTTTGAGAGTGTCGATCGGTGCCGGACGCGGACGGCTGGTGCAGCTGCTGCTCGTCGAAGCCGCGATCCTGGCCCTGGCCGCCGCGGCGCTCGGCACGCTGTTCACCTGGTGGGCGACCCCGTTTGTCGTCAGCCACATCAATCCGCCTGACAACCCGGTGCGGCTGTCGCTCCCGATCGATTGGCGGGTGTTCGGCTTCAGTGTCACGCTGACCGTCGTCGTGACGATGCTGTTCGGACTCACCCCGGCGCTGCGGGCGTCGGCCGTCAGCCAGGCGAGTGCCCTGAAGAGCGGCGCCGACGCGCGTTCCCGCCGGCGGGTGATGCACGGCGTGATTGCCGCGCAAACCGCATTCTGCTTTCTGGTCGTGTTCGCGGGCGGTCTGTTCGTGGCCAGCTTCGAGCGGCTGTCCAGGCGGCCGCTCGGGTTCGATGCCGAACGGCTCCTCGTCCTCGATGCGGTGCCCGCCAGCCCGCAATCGTCCGTGGTCTGGGAGGAAGTCGCCGATCACCTTCGATCGATCGCCGGCGTCGAGTCGGTGGCGCTGGCGGGATGGCCGCTGCTGTCCCGAACATCGTGGAATGGCTTCGTCTCAATCGAGGGAGCGCCGCCAGGTCCGACCCTCGCCTACTTCCTGAGCGTGTCGCCCGGCTGGCTGGCAACGATGAAGGTGCCGCTCATCGACGGGCGTGACTTCCAGCCACACGAGACGGCGCCCGGCGTCGCGATCGTCAACCAGACGTTCGTCCGGCAGTTCTTCGGCGGAGCGCACCCGATCGGACGGACGTTCGCCAAGGGGCCGGATCGTTACCGCATCGTCGGCGTCGCCGGGGACGTGCCATACCGCAGCGTCCGCGAAGCGATACTGCCGGCCGCATACGTGCCATTCCGAGGAACGGGCCGGGCGCTGACCGCGCGTGCTGCCTTCATCGTCCGGACGGCCGGCCCGCCTCTCGCGCAGGCGGCGGCACTGCGCCAGGGGGTGCCGCGCGCGCGGCATGAATTCCGGGTCACCAACGTCAGAACGCAGACCGAGATCACCGCCGCGCACACGGTCCGTGATCGGTTCCTCGCGATGCTGGCGCTGTTCTTCACGACGGTCGCGGTCGTGCTCGCCGGCATCGGCCTCTACGGCGTGCTGGAGTATTCGGTGCTGGAACTGCGGCGCGACATCGGGATACGCCTGGCGCTCGGCGCCCGCCCCGGACACGTCGCCCGCCGGGTCGCCCTGCACACGGTTTCGATGGTGGCCGTTGGCGGGCTGGTCGGCGTCGCCCTGAGCCTTGGCCTGGCCAGGCACGTCCAGACCCTGTTGTTTGAAGTCGGCGCGTCGGATGCGACGATGCTCACGCTGCCGGCGGTGGCGGTGATCGTCACCACGCTGCTGGCATCGGCGCTGCCCGTGATCCGTGCAGCGCGAACCAACCCCGCGGTGGCCCTGCGGGCAGATTAGGTCCTACGCTGTTCGCTGTCACGCTGCGATCGTGTCCACGGCGCCTGCGGCGCTGGCGGCCTTCGGCCGGCACGACGACACGACGACACGACGACACGACGTTGAGCACGCGACGGATTCGACCGTTGGCAGCGCCGCGCCTCGCCAGTACAGGGTGGGGTCGGCGGTCGTGCCAGCCTAGGCCGGCAGCAGGAGACGATCGACCTCACACCGACCGTCGCCGGGCTGCGTGCCGCCACTCCAGCCCTGCACCGCGAGGGGCAGCCGCCAACGGATCGTGCCGACGTGACCATTGCGTTTTCGTCGTGTCGTCGTATCGTCGTGTCGTCGTGGCGGCCGAAGGCCGCAGCGCGCCGCAGGCGCCGTGGACACGATCGCAGCGTGACAGCGAAAGGCCCCGCGAAGAGACTCCGCTACTTCGCGGCGGCGACCGCGCTCACCGTTTCGGCGCGCCGCGACTGGAACGGCAGGCTGCGGACGACTTCGCGCACCAGCGTCTGGAAGCCGTAGCCGGACGCCGCGACCGTCCTGGTGATCTCGTTCACGACCGGACGGTCGTAGCGCTGGAGGCCGCGGCCCAGCGAATAGATCAGGAGCTTCTCGGTCAGCGTCCGCGTGATGTCGGGCAGGCGCTCGCTGAGGATCTGGCGCATCTCGGCCGGGTTCGAGAACCGCTTCCCGCCGGGCAGCACGCCGCTCGAATCCACCGGGAAGCCGCCATCGCTGGTCCGCCATTTCCCGATCGCATCGTAGTTCTCGAGCGCGAAGCCCGAGCGGATCCATGCGCGAGTGGCAGGACGCGCAGATCGCGTTGGTCCGATGCGTCTCCATCTGCTTGCGCAGCGACGCCGAGGTCCCGACCGCGTCCTCGTCGAGCGGAGGCACATCCGGCGGGAGGCGGCGGCGGAGGCGTGCCGAGAATGTTCTGCAGGATGTACTTGCCGCGGATGACCACCGACGTCCGGGTCGGGTAGCTGGACACCGCGAGCACGCTGCCGTGGCTGAGCACGCCGCCGCGCTCGTTGGTGGTCAGGTCCACGCGCCGGAACTCCGGACCGGTGACCCCCTCGATGCCGTAGTGCGTCGCCAGCAGCTCGTTCAGGAACGTGTAGCGCGCATCGATGAACTCGCCGATCGGGCGGTTCTCGCGCAGGATCGCGGTCGAAGAACATCTGCGTCTCGGTCTTCATCGCATCGCGCAGCTCGGGACTCCAGGCCGGGAACTTCTGCGGATCGGGCTTGATGCTGTCGAGATTGCGGATCTCCAGCCACTGGCCGGCGAAGTTCTCCGCCATCGCGAAGGCTTTCGGATCGGCGAGCATGCGCTTCACCTGCGCGTCGAGCACTGACGGCGCGCTCAACTGGCGCCGCTCGGCCAGCGACAGCAGCTCCTCGTCCGGCATCGAGTTCCACAGGAAGTAACTCAACCTCGACGCCAGCTCCACGTCCGAGACCCGGTGCATCCGGCCGGGATCGTTCGGGTAGAGATCGCGCTCGATGTGAAACAGGAAATGCGGCGAGACGAGCATCGCCTGGATCGCCAGGGCCAGTCCCTGCTCCACGGTCTGGCCCTCCGCGCCTCGCCAGCTCCACGAACCGCCGCAGCGCCGCCACCTCCGCGCCGGTCACCGGCCGCCGATACGCGCGCCGCGCCAGCGTGGTCAGGATCCGATCGACGCAGCGGCGGACCCGTCGCCGGATCGCAGACCAGGATCCGCTTGCGGCTGGGTTTCTCACCCGCGGACCTGAACGGCCCGACGACCGTGACCGCGCCGATCCACTTGTTGACCGTGTCCTTGTAGATCTCTTCCTTGGCGATGCCCTTGACGAACGGATCGTCGATGAAGCCGAGCCGCAGCGTGTGATCGCCTTCGGGGATGGGCACGCGGATGCGCTCTTCGGAGAAGGGATTGAAGTACACCAGGCCGGAGGGCTTGGTCTCGACCGGCATGGTGTGCGTCAGCTTCCCGTCCACCCACAGGCCCAGCGTGACCGGCGCGGCATCCTTCGCACGCTGTCCCGGCAGCCCCACCTTCAGCTCGTAGTCGGCGTCGAAATCGAAGCGGTGGGTCGCCTCGACGTTGCTCGGATCGATGCGGCGGAGGTTCTTGAAGCGCAGGCTGTATTCGACTTCGACCGGCTTCGGCAACGTTCCGGTCGCGATCGCCCGCTCGGCGATGCGCCCCGCCGCCGACAGGTACTTCTCCATCAGCATCGGCGACACCGTCAGGACGTCGCCGATGTTGTCGAAGCCCTCGCCCGAGTCGTCTGTCGGAAAGTTCCGGTCGGCGCGAAAATCGACCGCGAGCAGATCGCGGATCGTGTTGGTGTACTCCGCCCGGTTCAACCGCCGTGCGGTGACCCGGCCCGGATCGGGCTTCATCGCCGCATCGGCGCGGGTGAACTCCTTCTCGAGGAACGTCGACCAGCGTCTTGATCTGCTCGTCCGACGCCGGCACCGACGCATCGTCCGGAGGCATCTCGCGGTTCTTGAGCTTCGAAAGAATCGACCTCCCACCGGTCGCGATCGGCGGCGAGCGAGTCGACCGACCGATAGACGCTGACATCGAGACCGCCGGCCGGGTCGCCGGAGTTGTGGCACTCGCTGCAGGTGTCGTCGAACAGCGACTTGGTCGCGGCGGTGAAGGCTTCGTGGCTGTGGCGGCCGGGCGCCGGCGCGCGAGGCCGCGGGACGCGACGGCGACAATCGGGGCGCGGGCGCAGCCGAGACCGGCTTCACGGCCGCGGGCGCCGGCGCGCGCCTGCTGCTCGGACGACTTGATGTTCACCGCCAGAATCAAGGCGGTGGACGCGACTCCGACCGCCCATGCGTAACGTTTCATACGAGCCCCACCCCGTCGGCCCGGCCGTGGAGCCGGCTGGGCAGATACCATCGCGGTGTACACGCCAACGACCCGTTCCTTCTGTGCCGGGTCGACGATCAGATACCGATGCTTGCCCTCGGCCGCGGGCGTAAACTGCGTCCGCCCATCGTCGAGGACCGTGATCGTGCCCGGGTCGGACAGCTTGAAGTACCCGTCATCGGGGTGCACGGCGTGGAGCACGGCGGCCAGCGCGGACGCGGATGCGTCGTAGGGCATCGGCTTGAACGTCCGGTAGGCGTCGACGACCGGGTGCACGGGCGCCCACGCGAAATCCTTGTCGATGCTCGCCCCGGGATACGGCAGCGCGTCGCCGACCTCGGATCCGACGGCGACGATCGGCGTCGGCCACTCGGCGAACAACCTCCTGGCCGCGGCCACATCGCTCTTGATCGTCGGGTCGGGCGGCCCGGCTGGGAACGATCCGGCAGCCACGACCAGCTGCTTGCACTTCGCCCCGATCTGCGGGCCGGAACGATAGAGATCGAGCAACCGGACCACTCCCGTCGGCGGGCCGGCCAGGACGATGGCGGCGTTGCCGTCGTGCTGCGCCAGCAAGAGATTCCGGATCAGCACGGCGCTTTCGGCGGTGCCGAGCAGGCCGGTGATCGCGCTGGTGTAGAGCCGGCGTGCCGTCGGCGCCCTTCTTCGAGAGCGTCGCCGCGAGCGGCGGCGTGTCCTTGTCCGGCGCCGGTCCGTCAGGCATCCCGATCATGCCTTCCGAGATCGCGCCGACGCCCCCGCCAGGGCCGCCCATGGGACGGCCTCGATAGAAGCTGGCCACGACGTCCGCGAGCTGGGCGGATGGCAGGCTCGGGCGCGACACGCTCAGCGAGATGCGACGCGCTTCGGTCTTGGCGGTGAAGCCGTTCAACATCGCCACGGCCAGGATGGCGTCGATTCTGGTGCCGAGATCGCCGTCGAAGGCGATCCCGATCGGTGGGCGGACTGCCCCCCTGCCCTGTCCTTGCATCGAGTTGTGTCTTTCGGACGCCTTACGTCAGGCTCGCCGGATCGAGGTGACCCGACGCGTCGCCGAAGTTCTCCATCGGCACGCCCATCCGCTCCATCAGCGTCAGATGGAAATTCGACATCGGCGTTTCCTTGCGGTAGATCACCCGGCGGCCCGGCCTGAAGTGCATTCCCGCCGCGACCGATGAGCAGCGTCGGCAGGTCTTCGTGCAGATGGCGGTTGCCGTCGGACAAGCCCGGCGCCGTAGACGATCATGCAGTTGTCGAGCAGGCTGCAGTCGCCTTCCTTGATCGACTTCAGGTTGCCGAGCCACCCGGCCAGCTGCTTGGTGTGGTACTCGTTGATCTGGATGACCTTGTCGATCAGCTCCGGCTTGCCCTGATGGTGCGTGCAGGGATGATGGCCGTCGGCGATGCCGATCTCGCGATACGAGCGGCTCGTGCCCTCGCGCGTCATCAGGAACGTCGAGACGCGGGTCAAGTCCGCCTGGAACGCGATGGTGATCATGTCGCTCATCAGCTTGAAGTGCTCGCCGAAGTCGGGGGGCACGCCGTAGGGCTTGTCCATCCCCGGATTGACCTGCGACGCTCTCCTTCTCCGCCTTTTCGAGCTGCCGCTCGACCTCGCGAATCGACGAGAGGTACTCCTCGAGCTTCCGCCGGTCGGTCGGTCCGAGCGACGACTGCAGCTTCTTGGTGTCGCCAGTGACGAAATCGAGGATGCTGCGGCGGTAGCGCGCGCGCCGGTCCATGTCCTCCGGGCTGAGGATCACGCCGGTGCCGAACAGGCGCTCGAACAGCACGCGCGGGATCGAGCACGGGCGGCAGCGGCTGGGTCTCGCTGCGCCACGCCAGGTTGTTGGTATAGGCGCAGGAATATCCCGAGTCACAGTCGCCGGCCTGGCGCGAATCGTCCATGCCGAGCTCGAGCGAGGCAAAGCGCGTTTCGTGGCCGATCTTGTTGGCGATGATCTGGTCGCAGGAGATGCTGGCCTTGATGTCGACCGTGGTCTTCCGCACCTGGACGCCGGTGAGATACGACCCGGCGCAGCGGCCGTGATCGCCGGCCCCGTCCAGCAGCGCGCGGCCGCTGTTGTTGGTGAGGTTGCCGACCTGGATCATGTCGCCGCGGAATGCTTCGAGGGGCTTGAGGATGCGCGGCAGTTCGCCGGGCAGCGCGCCCTCCTGCGCCACGTTCCAGTTCTTCATGTCGATGCCGTTCGGCACATACATGAACGCCAGGCGCACCGGCGCTTTGGGCGCGGCCTTCGAGCGCCGGCACCATCGAGTCGAGGAACGGAAGGGCCACGGTCGCGCCGACGCCCCTCAGAAAAGTTCGCCGCGGAATCGACTTGCCGGTCACGATCATGAGCTACCTCGTAAGGGCCTGTATTCTACAGCGGAACCGCTTCCGCCGCCACTACGCCATCTA
Source organism: uncultured Acidobacteriota bacterium (assembly GCA_963717745.1). Classification (GTDB taxonomy): domain Bacteria; phylum Acidobacteriota; class Vicinamibacteria; order Vicinamibacterales; family 2-12-FULL-66-21; genus JACCXG01. The sequence continues at coordinate 133,673 of CAVQXJ010000020.1, read as the reverse complement.
TCGAACGCCAGCCGCCCCCAAGCGCCCCGTCGCTTCGGCAACCGGAGCCCTCAGCCGCAGATGGGCAACGCGACGGTCAGTGAATTCACAGGAGGGCCAGGAGATCAGGAGGAAAACCCATTTGTCTTTCCCCTGACCTCCTGGCCCTCCTGCTAAAGGCAGCGCTGGTAGCCGCCCGATGGCCGCCTTTTCATGGGGTGGACGTCCGCCGAACTAGAACGTGAACCGCGCCACGAAATTGAAGAAGCGCATCGCGCCGGCCGAGCCGACCGCCGTCGTCACCCTGCCGAAGTTGCTGTTGGTCGGATCGGTGACCGGGTTGTTGTAGGCGGCGTAGTTCAGGAGGTTCTGCACGTCCATCCGCGCCTGGAGCGACTCGTCGGCCGCCGAGCCGGAAGTTCCGCACCACGTTCAGGTTGACGTAGGTCAAGCCCGGGCCCCGCAGGCCGTCGATCTGGAACGGGAACGCCCGCGTCTGGAAGCTGGTCGGCGTCCTGGTCGGGTCCCTTTCGAAGCTGTCGATGTTGAACCAGTACTTCGTCGCATCGATGGTGCCGTTCGGGTTCAGGGCGATCTCCGGCTTGCTCTTCTTGATGTCGTCGATGATTGCCGTAATAGAACAGGTTGTTGCCGGTGAAGTTGATCAGCGAGCCGGGCTGATACTCGAAGGTGCCGCCCGTCTGCCAGCCGCCGGCCAGCGCCGCCCACACGCCGCCGTCGTTCAGCATCCGCCTGCCGCTTCCGAACGGCAGCTCGTAGACTGCCCCGCCCGATACCCGGAACGGCCGGCTGTTGTTGTCGTTCCACCACAGCGTGGGCACGCGATCGAACTCCTCGACCGTGCGATTGGCGCGGCTGCTGCTGAAGGACAGGGCGGCGTTCGCGGTGAACCCGTCCGCGAAGCGCCGGTTCACGTTGATCTGCAGCGAATGGACCTTGACCTCGCCGAGCGGCAGGTTGCTGAAGGTCAGGTTGTTGATGTGCGAGAACGGCCGCAGCAGGCGATTCCGCTGAACCGTCGCCGCCGTGAAGAAGCCATTGGCGGACATCCGCTGATAGAGGACCGGGTTGGTGGTCCGCAGCGCCGCGAAGTTCGACAGCGAGTACGGGTTCGTGACATTCGCCGTCAACAGTGCCTGCGTGGCATTGTCGCGGGCGTTCAGGCTGCCCGGAATCCAGTACTGCTGCGGCAGGTAGTCCGATCGGATGCTCGATCTCCACCCGGTCGGAATACGAGCCGTCGTAGGCCACTTCCACCGACAGGTTCCTCGCCAGCTCCCGCTGCACGCCGATCCGCCACCGCTGCTGCCGCGCATGCTCGTGGTTCTGATTCTGGATGGTGTAACCCGAGCCGGCGATCGTGTCGACGCCCAGCGTGGCTCCGGTGGGCTCGTCGAAGCGGGTGCCGTCGGCCCGCACCGGGAACGGATCGGAGATCCCCAGCTGTCCCGCATAGGGATTGCCGAGGAGGAAGGTCTGACCGAAGTCCGTGCTGTTGGTGTTGGTGGTGGTGGCGCTGAACCCCGCGTTGTTCTGGCCGTAGTCGGCCGCGTTGAGCGTGTCGTAGTAGAGGCCGTAGCCGCCCTTCAGCACCGTCTTCTCGCCCAGCTTGTAGACCGCCGACACCCGCGGCATCAGCATCGTCTGCGGCCGCCACACCTTGCCGTCCTGCCCGGGGTCGGTCGCATACACGGAGCCGCCGCGGACGCGGAAGTCGGCCGCGGCCAGCTGCGGGATCGGCGCTCTGCGCGTACGCCGCCTCGGCGAGGTCCGGAGATCGCCAGCTTCGCATTCGGATCGAAGTCGACGATCAACTGCTCCGTTGTCTTCGGAGATGCCGTTCTCCCACTCGACCCGGAGGCCCAGGTTGAGGGTGAGCTTCTCCAGACGCCAGGAATCCTGGGCGTAGGCCGCAAAGAAGTGATTGCGGAGGTTGACGGTCGGCTGGATGGTGGCCTGCGTGTTGGACGGAATGCCCAGCATGAACGCCGCCAGGCTCAGCCCGAGATTGCTCGGCGTGAGCTGCGAGGTGTCGCTGGCCTGGCGGGTGAACTCGTTGGTGAACGCGAGCTGCCCCGACGGGTTTCCGCCCGAGACCTCGCTGGCGCTGCGCCAGCCGCGCGTCCACGCCGCCGCGCAGCGTGTGCGCGCCGCGAACCTGGGTCAGGTTGACCGTGCCTTGCAGGTTGGTGGTCCGGTCGCCGGACACCGCGCCCTGCGAGATCCCCTGGTAGCCGTTGTTCCGCCGATGGTGACCGCCGGCAGCATGCAGTCGTTCTGCGCCGCGCAGAACGCGTCGAGATACGCGGGCATGCCCATGTCGCTCGGCTTGTACTCGTGCAGCCGCCGGAGCTCGTCGTCCTGGAAGAAACGGTTGCTGGCGATCTGGCTGTCGATGACGGTCTTCCCCGCCACGTGGGTCCAGTTGCCGATCACCGCCCAGTTGTAGCGTGCCCGATCGATCGAATGCAGCCCCTCGAATTCGGGGACCTCGTAGGTCCAGTCGCTCACCGGCTCGATGAACGTATTGCCCGACACCCGGACGAAGAAGCGATTCCGCGCCGACATGTTGTAGTCCACGCGCGCGGCGTACAAGCTGCTGACCGGCTTGTCGGGCTCTCCGCCACGGTAGTAGTTGTTGGTCGGTGTCGCTCCGTCCTCGATCAGGTTCTGATTCGGCGTCGGCACCATCTGCCGATAGAGGTTGTAGAGCGGGTTCACGATCCGGTTCGCCGGGATGATGTTGTTCGGGAACGGATCGCGGATGAACCGGTTCGGGTTGGCGGGATCGCGCCGCACCGTGAGCGGGTCGTAGATCTGATACTGCGCCGGGTTCGGCAGTCTGAGGAGATCGGAGAAGTCGCCGCGCAGCTGCGCCTCGCTGGCCGGCACCGTGCTCGACCCCTGGTTCTTGCCGGGGATGAAGTCGTCGACGTGTGAATAGTTGGCGAAGAAGAACAGCTTGTTGCGGCCGTTGACCAGCCGCGGGATCACCACCGGTCCGCCCGCCGTCAGCGCCAGATTGTGCGAACGTCCGCTCTTCATAGAGCTTCCTCCCGGACGGCGTGAAGGTCAGGCGCTGGCTCGGGTTGAGCTCGTTGATCTTGTTCGTCCAGTACTGATAGTTCCCCGTCCCTCGATACTGATTGGCCCCCGACCGCGTCACCATCGCAATCTGCAGGCCGGTGCCGTGGCCGACCGAGGCGTCGAAATTCGACGACTCGACCCGCATCTCCTGAATCATGTCGGAGTTCGGCGACGCCGCGATCCGCCGGCGCGCTGCCGCTGTTGGTCGCGCCGTCGATCGAGTAGGTGTTGCTGCCGACCCCGCCGAACGCCGCCGCCCGCCGCCTGGGTCGTGCCGTCGGCAAAGCCCTGCGACACCAGGCTCTGGTTGGTGGACGGATTCACGCCGGCCGCGAAGCGGGTCAGCATGATCGGCATGTTGGAGAACATCGGCAGCCCTTCCACCATGCGGCTGTCGAAGTTCTGGCCCGAAGACACGGCGGACGTGTCGAGCAGCGGCGAGTCCGCGGTGACGGTGATTTCTTCCGTGACCTGGCCGAGCTCGAGCGTCAACGGCACGCTCACCTGTTGCCCCACGGCCACGACGATGCCGGGCCGCAGCAGCGCTCTTGTAGCCGGTCATCGCCACCGCGATCTGGTAGTTGCCTGGCTGGAGCAGCGGCGCTTCGAAGTAGCCGCTGTTGTTGGTGACGAGCGGCTGCGAAGCCCCCGTGTCGGTGCTGGTAATGGTGACGGTAGCACCGGGAACGACGCCCTGCGCATCCTTGACCGTTCCCGAAATGTTCCCGCGAGTTTCCTGCGCGCGCGCAGGGATGACGAGCACCAACGACAACAGGAGAATCCAACAGACTCTGCGCATGTCCTGCTCCTTGTACGCCGCACGCCGACTGGCTCGAGAGCCGCGGGGATTCTAGACGTGCTACGGACAATGTGCAATGTGCATCGAACCGCGAATCCGCGAGACCCGTGCAGCGAGCGGTTGTAACCTATCGCGCCGAGGGCTCCTCACATGCGCAACATCGTCAAGTCCACGGATGCATTCGAAGCCTGGATGAAGCGTCGGGCGGACATCTCCGGGAAGCTGCTCGAGAAGAAGCACGGGAAAATGGCCGAGGGCGCGTTCCCGTTCCTGCGGGCGACATTCTACCGATGGGTCGAGCAATGGCCCGAAGTCTGCCCCCGGCTGGCGACGCGGGATGAGGACGTGCTGCTCGCGGTTGGCGATCTGCACGTCGAGAACTTCGGGGTCTGGAAGAACTCGCTCGGCGATCAGGTCTGGGGCGTGAACGACTTCGACGACGCCTGCGAGCTTCCCTTCACCAGTGACCTGGTGCGTCTGGCGGCGAGCATCGGCCTCGCCGCGAAGCAACAGCAGGTGAAGGCGTCGGCCGAAACCATCTGCAGCTGGGTGCTCGCCGGCTATCGCTCCGGACTCGACGGCAAGGGCCGGCCGTTCATGGTGAGCGAGCACGAGCCCCTGGAAGTGCTCACGAAGGGCACGGCCGAAGATGCGGCCAAGTTCTGGAAGAAGAAGCTGGAGTCGTCCAAGCCGATCGACCGCGACGATCTTCCGGAGGGACTCGAGTCGATGTTCGAAGCGTCGTTTCCACGCGGCGCCACGCTCACGTTCCGGCAGCAGAAAGACCCTGGCGGCCTCGGCAGCCTCGGGCGGCGGCGCTACACCGCGCTCGCCGAAACACGGCGAGGCCGGAGCCAGGAACGGGAAGGGCGCGAGGCAAAGGCCCTCGTGCCGTCAGCCCTGTACTGGATCGAGAAAGAGCGGCACATGCCGTCCCAGACTGCGACCCTGCTGCAGCATGCGTTTCGCAGTCCCGATCCCTACTTCCAGGTGCACGACCACTGGCTGATCCGCCGGTTCGCCCCGGACGTGGCCAAAATCGAGTTGCCGGAAGGCCAGGATGACGCGCGACTGGCGCTGGCCGGACACATGGTCCGCTTGATGGGCGCCGAGACCGCCAACATCCATCTCGGCAGCCGGGATCCGGAGGACTTGAAGCAACGGCTGCTGCGGCTGCAGCAGCGTGTGGGCAAGAACTGGCTGATCGAGGCGACCGAGGCGATGACCGCGTGCACGGAAAGCGACCATGCGGCGTGGGAGAAGCACTCCGCCAAGCAGTGACCACTCACAGCGATGCGATCAGCGACACCGCGGCCCTGACGGCGAAATAGCCGGCCAGCAGGAACAGCGTTCCCATCACCGCGTTCTCCCACCAGCGATTGCGGTGCTGCGGTCCGATCAGACGCGAGCTGGCGGTGATCCACCACAACCCGCCCGCCAGCATGGGCAGCAGGATCACCTGGGCGCTGTTGGCGGCGAGGGTGAGCGCCACGAAGCCCGGCATGCCCGGCAGGGTCCAGATCAGCGGCGGGATCACCGTCGAAATCGCGATCCAGCGATAGCAGGGATGACCGCTGAAGTCGCGCCCGATCGGCGCCGCGCCGCCGCGCCACCGCAGCCACGCATGGGTGCCGAGCGATCCGAGGCCGGTCGCGTGTCCGATGATCGAGGTGTAGATCGCCGCGAAGATGCCGGCGTAGAAGAGCAGACGGCCGGGCTCGCCGAGCACCGTGCTCAACAGGTTCGGCAGGTCCTCCAGGTGTTCGATCTTCTTGTCCGGAAACAGCAGCTCGGCGCCGAGCACCCAGACCGCGAGGTTCAGGACCAGCATCGCCGCCACGCCGAGCAGGAAGTCGTACATCTGCACGCGACGGTATTGCGGTCCGCGCCAGCCCTTCGCATCGAGGAAGTAGGGATAGACCAGGTTCATCAGGGACCCGCCGACCGCGCCGATCATCGCGAGGGTCACCTGCCACGGGTCGTAGACGCCGTGCGCGCCGGGCATCTCCATCCGGAGCAGGCCGCGGGCGACCTCGCGCGGCTCGAAGCCGACCCAAATCGCGCAGCCGAGAAACGAGACCGACAGCACGGCCAGGAAAAACAGGAAGACGCGCTCGAGCGCCCGGTAGCTCGATCCGAACACGAGGTACAGCGCGAACAGGTTCCAGACCGTCGCCCACTGCCAGATCGCGCCGAAGCCGAACGCGTTCACGCACACTTCGCCGATGCCGCGGGCCATGTAGGAGCCGTAGACGTGGCTCATCACCACCACCGCGAAGAACAGCACCGGCGCGTACAGGGGATGCAGCCGCACCAACCCGTCGAGCACCCCTTCGCCGTGCTGGTTGCAGAGGTGGTACCGCGCGATCAGCGACACGAACAGGAACCGGAACACAATCGCGACCACGAAGACCCACAGCAGCGAGTAGCCGTAGTTGGCGCCCGCAGTCCCCATGTCGACGACATCGCCGGCCCCCAGCCACGTCAGCACGATGACGATGCCGGGGCCGAACGAGCGCACATACTCGAGGAACGAATGCGGAACGGGCGGGGACAGGGGTCGCTGTGGTCTGCGTCATATACGTGAGGAACGATGAGCAGCGCGAATTCTAGTCCCCTAACTACCGCACTGGACCGACGGCCCTCTGCGGCCACCATCGGTAGACCACTTTGCCGACGATGTATTTCACGGGGACGAATCCCCAATGCCGGCTGTCGGAGCTGTTGTTGCGGCGATCGCCCATCACGAAGCAATAGCCCTGCGGCACGACGATCGGGCCGAAGTTGTCGCGGCTCCGGGACGCCGCCGTCACGTACGGCTCGTCGATGGGAACGTCGTTCACCAGCACCTGCCCGCGGTCGATCCTCAACTGGTCGCCCTCTTCGGCGATCACGCGCTTGACGAATTTTTTCGCCGGCTTGAGCGGATACAGCAGCATCGTCAGGTCGCCGCGCCTCGGTGTGCGGCTTCGATAGACGCTCTTGGCGACGATCAGCCGATCCTGGTCGTTCAGCGTCGGCGACATGGCGCTGCCCTCGACTCTCGCGACCTGGTACAGAGAGTCCCTGACATTCGCCATCACCAGGCCCTGCAGCGCGAGGACGGCCAGGATCCCTGCCGTCAACGCCAGGGCGGATCTCCGGCTCCCGGGCTGGAATCGCCGGCGCGCGACAAGCCACGCCAGTACCGCCACGCCGGTCAGCCCGACGGCGACACTCCACGCGAACCAGTTCTGCCCGCGCCGTGCGGCGTCGATCGCCGTCCAGATCGCCGCCACGGTCGCGAACAGCGGCAGGAGCAGCAGCAGAAGAATGAATATGAACATGGCACCCCCAAGCCCGCAAACGCCGCTTGCCCGCCGTAGCGCGGAGCGCGACGGTGGGCTTGTCCACCATAGCGCGAAGCGCGAACGTGGGAGAAATATACTCAGAACGTGACTCCGCACGGCCACGAACCACCGTCCGCACTGTTGCCCGAGGATGCGATTGATGGCCGCCGCATCGGCCCTTACCGCCTGGTCAGAGAGCTGGGCCGCGGTGGCATGGGCACGGTGTATCTCGCGGTCCGGAGTGACGACGCCTTCCAGAAGCGAGTGGCGCTGAAGGTGCTCAAGCGCGGCATGGACTCCGAGGCGATCGTCCGGCGGTTCCGCAACGAGCGCCAGATCCTCGCGAGCCTCGACCATCCGTTCATCAGTGGGCTGCTCGACGGCGGCACCACGCCCGACGGCCTGCCCTACTTCGCGATGGAGTTCGTCGAGGGCGAGCCGATAGACGCCTACTGTGAATCGCATCGCCTTGACACCACGGCGCGGCTGGAGATGTTCAGGAAGATCTGCTCAGCGGTCCAGTACGCCCACCAGAATCTGATCATTCATCGCGACATCAAGCCCGCCAACGTGCTGGTCACCGCCGACGGCACGCCGAAGCTGCTCGATTTCGGCATCGCCAAGCTGCTGGATCCCGACCTTGCTGGACACACGTTCGCGCCGACCGCCGAGGGATCGCCGCTGATGACGCCCGAGTACGCCAGCCCCGAGCAGGTGCGCGGCGAGGCGGTCACCACCGCCAGCGACGTGTACTCCCTCGGAGTGCTCTTGTACGAGCTGCTGACCGGGCGGCGTCCGTATCAGCTCACCAGCCGCACCCCCGCCGACATCGCGCGGGTGGTCTGCCATTCGGTCCCGGAGCGGCCGAGCACCGCGGTCACCGGCACCGCGGACCATGTCGCCGACGACGCGGAAGCCGTCACCGCCGCCACCGCTCATCCCGACCCCGGTGCGCCTATTCCCGATCGCCGGCCCGTCATCGATCCGCAGCGGCTCCGGCGCCGCCTCGCCGGCGATCTCGACAACATCGTGCTCAAGGCGCTCAGCAAAGAGCCGGCGCGCCGCTACGTCTCGGTCGATCAGTTCTCGGAGGACATCCGGCGCCATCTCGATGGTCTGCCGGTGCTCGCGCGCAAGGACACGGTCCGCTATCGAACCGCCAAGTTCGTCCGGCGAAACCGCACCATCGTCGCAGCGGCCATCCTGGTGCTGGCCGCGCTCGTCGCCGGCATCGTCGGCACGACCTGGCAGGCTCGCGCCGCTCGACGCGAGCGGGCGCGGGCGGAGCAGCGCTTCGAGGATGTGCGGCACCTCGCCAACGCGGCCCTGCTCGAGATCCACGATGCGATTCGCGACCTGCCCGGATCGACGCCGGCGCGCCAGCTGCTGGTGTCGAAGGGACTGGAGTATCTCGACAAGCTGGCCCGGGATGCCGGCGACCGGCCGGACCTGCGGCGGGAGCTGGCCGGCGCCTATCTCAAGGTCGGCGACGTCCAGGGGCGCCCGCTGAATCCGAATCTCGGGGACACGGCCGGCGCGCTGGCCAGCTACCGGAAGGCGGTCTCGACCTACGAGTCGATCGGCGCGGCGGCGAGCGACGATCCTTCGGTGCGGCGCGAGCTGGCGCTGGCAAGGCAGCGCCTGAGCGAAATCCTGTCGGCCACCGGCGACACGAAAGGCGCGCTGGCCGAGGCCCGTCTCGGGCTCGCCCTGCTGCAGCAGGCCACTGGTCCCGGCGGATCGCGTCAAGGGGCGGCGGCGGACCTCGGACGCGAGCTCGCCGCCAGCTACTCGCGGGTCGGCGATCTGCTCTCGGCGACCGGCGATACCGCCGGCGCGCTCGAACACCGTCGCCGTTCGCTGGCCGTCATGGAGACCGTCGCCGCGATCGCGCCCGACGACGTGGCGACGATTCGGCAGCTCGGCGTGGCCTATTCGAAGCTCGGGAACCAGCTGGGGAATCCCAACTATCCCAACGTCGGCGACCATGCCGGCGCGCTCGTGCAGCTCGAACGGTCGGCGGCGATCTTCGAGAAGGCGCTCATCGCCCACCCGACCAACGGCGTCTTCCAGCGCAATCTCGCGATCGCGCACAGCAACATCGCCGACATCCTGACCGCGCTGAAGCGCCCAGCCGATGCGCTCGCGCGGCAGCGTCAGGCGCAGAAGGTGTTCCAGGCACTGGCTGCCGCGGATCCGGCCAACGCGGCCGCCAAGAGCAGTGTCGCGATCAGCCTGTCGAAGGTTGCCGAGATGATGGACGCCGCGGGAGACAGCGCCGGCGCCGTGCGCGAGTTCGAGCGCGCGCTGGCGATTCACGTGGCGATGGCGGCCGCGGACCCCGCGAACGACTCGCTCACCCTCGAGCTCGCGTCTGATTACAACCGGCTGGCGACCTCACAAGCGAAGGTCGGCGCGCGCGAGGCCTCACTCGCGAATCACACCACGGCTGTCACGATGTCCCGGGATCTGCAGCGCGAGAATCCCGCCAACGTGGAGCTGCGGGCCGCGGTCGGACTCGCGCTGGCCGGGCGCGCTGACGCCTACGCCGGATTCGCCAGAGCGCCGTCGAGCAGGACGCGGGCCGCCGATCTCGAGGCGGCCGAGCGTGACTACGCCGAGTCAGTCGAGATCTACCAGGCTCTGCAAAAGGCCGGGTCGATCGATGGGACGGATCTGGAAACGCTCGAGAACAATCGCAAGGCGCTCCAGGAGGTGCGCAAAGAGCGCGGGGTCAAATCCCAAATCCCAAGCTCCAAATCCCAACCACCCCCAATACCCAAATCCCAATCAACCTCCAACCCGGGCTCAATTGGGCGTTGGGATTTGGGAGTGGTTGGGATTTGGCGCTTGGGATTTGGAATTTAACAATGCGTCAGTCGTTCTTCGGATCCGGATGCGACACCAGATCGATGACCACCGCCGAGGCCAGAATCAGCACGTCGTCCTCGCCCTCGTCGATGTCGATCCCGTAGGTGTCGGAGAAGCTGAACCACCGCTTGCTCACGCGCGCGACCTCCCGGCCGCCGCGTTCGAAGGCGTATTCGTGGTCGAGGAAGTCGCCCGCCGCCTCCAGATCATCGGGCCCCGGCACGTCGACGGTGAACCGGCCGCGAAACAGCGTGAACAGGTGCTTCTTCACCACCGCGGCGGTCTTCCCGCCGCGGATGATCTCGTATTGCGGGCCGATGCTGAGCAGCTTCTGGTCGATCAGCGCGACCTGCGCGCCCTGGCGATCGTTGAAGGACAGCTTGTTGCCGAAGCTGAAGACCTTGCCGTCGACGTAGTAGGCGTCTTCACCGTCAGCTGTCCGGATCGTGAAGTCGTCGCCCCAGGACAGAATCCGCTCGCGCATGATGTATCGCATCGGTGTGAGTTACCCCTGAATGATCGGACCTTGTCAAATCCCAAATCCCAAGCTCCAAATCCCAACCACTCCCAACTCCCAACGCCCAAAGACTTTCAAGACCCAAAGCCCAAATCAACTTCAAAATTGGGAGCCGTTGGATCACGGGAGGTGCTGGAAGTTGGGATTTGGAAGTTGGAATTTGGGAATTGGAATTATTTGGGATTTTGGGTTTTGGGAGTGGTTGGGATTTGGAGCTTGGGATTTGGGATTTGAGAAGCCAGTTCATCGAGCGTTCGAACCCGCTCCACGTCGTACCCCTCATACAGCCCGAGCGGATCGATCAGCATCGCCTGAAGACCGGCCGCCCGCGCGCCCGCGACATCGACGTGATACAGGTCGCCCACGTGCATGGTCGACGCGGGGTCGGCGCCGGCGCGATCGAGGGCGATTCGGAAGAATCGCGGATCCGGCTTCTCGACCCCGTCGACGAAGGAGTCGCAGATGCAGTGAAAGTACCGCGTCAACCCGAGGCGGTCGAACGCTCGGTGGAGCACGCCATTCGCGTTCGACACCACCACCAGCTTCAAGCCCGCTGACGAGAGTCGGTCGAGCGCGGGGCCGACGTCATCGGGGACGACCTCCCAGAGGTTGTGGTCCGCGTGATAAGCGCGGAGCTCGCGCACCGCCGCCGCGGAAGCGTCACCCAGGACGACGCCGGCGATCTCCAGCACACGATCCATGTAGAGCCATGCACGCTGCGTGTCGGTCGACGTTCCGTGGGGGATGGCCTGGTCGATCTCGAACCGGACGAAAGGCTCGGCCTTCGACAGGGCCTCGGCGGAAACCGTGATGCCGTGCCGGCCGAGGGTGGCGCTGACCCGCGCCCAGTTGGGGAACACCAGGACACCGCCGGCATCGAGGAAAAGCGTTTTCACGGGGGTCATTATCGGGGAAGTCGAAGCCTGGTGTGATGAGACAATCATTCCGAGTCAACACGCGATGTCCGACGACGACCCTCTGGCACGGGACCCGACCGACCGCGAGGCGGAGGCCGAATCTGATGGCCAGCTCGATCACGATGAGCTGGTCGAACAACTCGGCGGCGACCTCGACATGGCGAAGGAGTTGGTTTCGCTGTTCCTCGGCGAGTGGCCCGGGGAGCTCGAGAAAGTCCGCCGCGGCGTCGAGTCCGGCTCCGTGGAGGACGTGAGGACAGGCGCGCACACGTTGAAAGGTGTGATTGGCAATTTTTCGCGGGGTCCCTCGATGCATACGGCCGGCAAGCTCGAGGCGATTGCGCGGAGCGGTAGTCTCGCCGGCACCGCAGAACTGGTGACTGCGCTCGATCGCCAGTTGCGCGCGCTCGACGCCGACCTGCGGCGGTTCCTCGCTTCGAAACCGCGCTGACCTCGATCGTGCGAATGCGGTTGTGGTGGGCGACGCGACTGTTTCTCGTGGTGGCGCCGGGGTCTCCTCTTTGTGGCGCCGGGGGCTTCAGACCCCGGCGAACGAGGGGGGTGCGACCCGCTACCTACGCCGTGAACCCGCGGCGAGGCTCGCGAGAGTCCAGGTGTGCTCGCATTCACGGCAGCGCCAGACGCTCGTCATGGAAATGACCTTGGCCAGCGTGCCGACGATTTTGCCGTCGCACGACGGGCATTTGGTTGGCCGTGTCACGGCCTCAGCGGGTCGGAAGTCAGACATTCGTGAATTCTCTCATCGATCCCGCCCACTCGGCTGTACCTTTGTGCACATCGTCACGACGTCTGTTTGAACATCCGCACCCAGCCTTCGGTCAGCCGCACCCGCTTCGCCGGCAGCTCGGACACCGACAGCGTCGGCGGCAACGCGATCTCCGGGTAGGTCGCGTCATCGTCATGGACGAACTCCGCGTCCATGCCTTCGATCCTGGGGGCCGGCAGCACCGGCACCAGCGTGCCCTGGCTCTCGAACCCGAGGATCGGGCCCACCTGGAACGTCGGCTCGAGCTTCTTCAGCGCCGGTTCCACGAAGTCCTTGGGGACGACGATCGTCTTGCGCGGCAGGACGCCACAGGTGGCATACATGCTGCCCCGCGCATCGGCGAGGAGCACGGTGTCGAAGGTGGTATTGGCCGCGAGCTCGAACCCGGCAACCTGATCGACGACGAACGGATGGGTGACCTTCTCGGTGTTCTGGAAGGCACCAAAGACCATCTGATTGAGCACGGCCTTCTCCGCCGCCTCGAGGCTGACCGGGGCGAACCGGTCTCCAGACGGCGACGCCCCGATGAGGAAGCAGCCCAGCACGCCATCGTCGGGGCGGGTGACGTCGCCGATCCGCAGGTGCAGCACCGGCAGCGCGGGGGGCTGGGTAATCGCCTGCGGATTGGCCTTCAATTCGGTGGCGCTCTGGTTCGACGCTTCGAATGAGAGCCGAGCGTTCATCACCAGGATCGGCTCGCCGAGGAGCCGCACGCGGCTGTCCGTAGTCTTGAACGTCGGATCGAGCGTCGACCGGACCGTATCGAAGACCCGCAGCATCGCGGTAAAGCCGGTCTCGTGCCAGCCCGGGGCATTGGCGGCGACGTCGAGCGTCTGGACCAGCAGCGACTGGACCAGGCGCCGCAGGGTGAGGTTGGTGATGGCGAGCGTCGGATCGGATCCGGGCGGGAGCGTGGCCGCGACCCAGGGCAGCAGCGTGAAGGTGACCGACAGCGTCTGCGCCCCGCCGGGGTTGCCGCGAATCGGATCGTCGGCGGTGAGCTGCCCGACCGCACTACCGGTCGCGTCGTAGACCTCGAGCGATTGATCGACGAAGTCGGGCAGCAGGATGCCGCAGACCGGGGGGGTCAACGGCGTCGCGCTGACCGCCGGGTCCGCGGCGGACTGCAGCCTGAAATTGAGGCGCCCCCAGCTGCTCAGACGGGCCGGCAGCGCCACCGCCCATTGCGGCAGCGGATTGAGCACGGCACTGTTGGACGACCAGTTCATCGGCGTTCCGAAGGAGTCGAACACCCGCACCTGATTCAGGTGGACGAACCCGCCGCGTTCGCGCTCGCCGCTATCGAACAGCGCATCGTCCATCTTCGTGAGTGACGCCGACACGATGTCCATCTCATCGAACGTCTGCGCGTCCACGCCTGACGGTGACGACTTCTTCTTGACCGGCTTGCCGTACGGATCGAGGGTGAGCTCGGTGACGAGCGATTTCTTGAGCACCTTCGCCACGCTGACGGTGGCGATCTGCCGCTCGGTGATCACCTGATCACGATCCGGCGGCACGACCGGATTCCGATCGATCGTCTCCACGTACTCCGGCGGCAGCAGCCACGCGTCGTTGAATCGCTTGCGGCGATGGGTGTACTTCGTGTCGAGGAAGAGCGGGCCGTACCATGACTTCCATGCCTGCAAGCCGGCGGCGCTGGACGGCGTTCCGATCGGTGCCACCAGGTCGATCGCGCTCTTCTCCTGAGGCTTCAGCAATTCGCCCCGCGACAGCCAGATCGCACGGCTCGCGGCGGCCATCTGCTTCGCCGTCGCCCGCACGGCGGTGGTGCCGGCCGGCTGCCGGACGTTCTTCGCCATGATCGGCGCGTTCTCCGCGTCCGACAGCAGGTGCTCCTGCACCAGCTCCGACACGACTGCCGGAAGCCCTGCGGCGGTCAGCGGTGCGGTCGACGTCACCAGATCCTTGGCCAGCACCGTCGCCCGTCCCACCTTCAAGCCAATCATCGATTCGCCCGAGACGCGGGTCGTGAGGTGCTCGTCGAGCCGGAAGCGGCCGTCGAAGCCATGGCGATAGGACCGGCTGGCGCCGAACAACACCAGGTGGGGCGCCCACGGCCGGTACCAACGTGGGCCTGGCACCTCGAACAGGTTCGACGACTCCGGCATGTGGAGCCTGGCGCCGCCAACCGATCGGCGAAGCTCCGCGAGGATCTGATGCAGCGGATTGTTGGCGATGTCGATGGGAGCGTTCGCATCGCCCATGTCGATCCACCAGCCCGCCGAGTCCGGTCCGAGGCCGTCCGCCGAGCGGCCCTGCGGCGTGGGCTGCGCGTTCTTGCGATGGTCCTGCACCCGGATCAACCGATCGTCGAGCGGCTTTCCCGCGGCAGCAGACTGCTGGCGCGCCGTGAGGAAGTCGGCGCGCAGCTTCTCGATCCACGCGACGATCTGCTGATCGGTCGGGCCGGCGGGCGGCGCGGACGGCTGGTTCAACGAAGAGGGCGGAATTGGCTGCGCCCGCTTCAGGACGTGCGTCGACGCCGACCGCGCCTGCAGCGGCGGCCAGTGTCCCGAGTAGGCGACCGGGGCGTTGTCGGTGTAGTCGGTGATCGCGATGAACTTCGTCGCCACCATCAGCGGCGGATGGATCTCGAGCCTGGCATACCGGCTCGACTTGCCGGGCGCGCTCTGAAACGTCCGCGCGTGCTGGGCACCCGGCAGATCGATGACCCCGCCGGTGCTGCCGGCCTGCTGGCCCAGGTTCCCCAGCATCATGTCCAGCCAGTCCACCTTCTCCTCGTCTTCGGTCTTGCTGGCGACTTCCGCCATGGCACGCTGGACGTTGGGATACAGGAACACCTTGTCGTCGGGAAGCTTGCCCGCGCCACCGCCGATCGTCTCGCGCACCGGCACGTCCATCACCGAGCCGTGGCACACGGTGTGGGTGTGGATCGAGTCCGGCATCAGCGAGTCGACCACCGCGTGCTGCGGACTGGCTGGCGTGACTGGCAACGCGGCGACGAGGCTCTCCAGCGAACTCACCCGCGTCTTGTAGGCCGTCGATTGCACCTTCGAGGACACCTTCAGTGCCGTGGTCTCATTGCGACTGAGGCGAGGCGCGGCCTTGCTTTGTACGGTGACGTCCCAGGCCATTTCGGTCTGGAGCGCGGTCTTCACGACCGGGGTGGCAATCGTCTTGTGCACGCGAAGGTCGTCGCGGTGACCGACGCGGTCTCTCCTCCGGAAGCGGTCGTTGTAGAAAGGGTCGAAGTTGATCCGCGAGTACCAGCCGATGACGGTGTAGCTGACCTTACCGGTGGTCACCGCCGCGAGGTCGGACAGGTCGTCGTAGAAGCCCAGGCGCGTCCGGCACTCCGGGTAGTACGCCGTCATGAGCGGGTCGAACGGGACGGTGTTGTCCCACTCACCCCAGCCACGACTGACGCGGCGGATCACTCCAGGCGCGGTGTGAATCTGGGTCTCGACGCGCGGGTCGGGCAGCTTCCAGTCGGCGAGCGCCGAGATGGTCTGGGTCAGCGAGTCCAGGATCCATGCCCGATAAGTGCGCTTGGCGTCGCCGCTGACCGGGTTGAACCGCACCACGAGCCACAGGTCGGGCACGCCTCTGAAGCGCGGGGGATGCGCATCGCTGGCGACCGCGCGGGTCATCAGATCGGGCAGCGCCCAGTGCACGTGGATGCCCTTCTCGAGCGTGCCGCTCGCGGCGAACGGATCGTCTGACAACCGCGGGACGGTGGTGGCGGCATTGACGACGCGAGCCGCGACGTCCATGGGAATGAGCTTCGAAGTCGTTGGCACGACGATGTCTCCAGAATCCTAGACGTCCTTGAACAGTGCCTGGGTGGCGAATTGCAGGGTGAACGTCTTTCCGGGTTTCTTGTGCAGCGCCACCTGCAGGTTCGACGGCGCCGGGACCGACCCCCTCGACTCGGCCACTGAGTCGACGAAGATCTGCACGAACGGACGCTGTTCGAAGTGCAGCGCTACCCCGCGCGGGTCCTCATTCCGGCAGCCAGCTGGCCGCGAAATCCCCAGACATCGATCGTGCGGAGGCTCTGGCTCCGCATCGGCACCTCCACATCGGCGTCTACGACGGTGCCGTTGTCCAGACGCTGATCCACCACGTAGTCGCCCTGGTCGTTGCTCTCGACCCCGAACCGCACGCCTTCGAACGGCTCGCGGATGTGAATGCGCTTCGGCTGGCCGGCAAAGAGGGCGATGAACATGTCGCGGGAGATGGCTTCGCACCGGAGCACGGGAATCGTCGATTCGTCATCCACGCCGGCCACCGTGCTGGAGAACGCGCGCACGATCATCTTCGGCCAGCGGCGGGTCAGTTCCGAGCGGATCAGGATCCCGGTCATCCCGCCCGGCGCCGGATCCACCGCGGCGCGAATCAGCTGCAGCGTGGTCAGGCTGTAGTGGAAATCCACGGTCCCGACGTTGGTGTTGGAGAACACGCCGTCGATGACCCGATCGATCCAGGTCTGGTTGACGTGGAAGAAGCGGATCGACTCGGGCGGCAGCAGGTTCGGGTCGGGCACCAGATAGCTGATCGGAATCCGCCGCAGCAGCCGGAGGTCGTCGAGGAACCCCCGTAACCGCTCCGGCATCTTGACCCCTTCGATCGCCCACTTGGACAAATCGCCGGGGGAGGCGAATTCGAGCCCGTCCGGAGTCGTTTGAATGTCATAGACGCTGACGAGATCGACCACCGCCTGAACGCCCGTCGCCGTGCTGGCATGCTTGTTCATCGCCCCCGCCTATCCCTTCGCCGCCTGCGCGACATCGACGAACATCTCGTCGAGCACCCCTTCGGTAATGCTTCCCACGTTCACCGCCACCACCGGGGTGCTGACCACTGCGCCGATGCTGTTGAGCGTGGCGACCACGTCGCCCACGTTCCACTGATCGAGGAGGTTGCCGATGCCGGTGATATCGCCGACGCCCTTGCCGAGAAAGAGGTTCTCGTCTTTCACCAGGCTTTGACCGGCGGCGATGTCCCAGGGCTGCTCGGACCAGGCGGGATTGCTCACCCAATCCGGCTTCTGCAACGCATCCGGAAGGTCGTTGACCGCCACCGGCGGGTCGATCGGCTTGATGGTGCCGCTGACATGACGCAGATCCTCGAGGATGCCGGGATCGTTCAGGGCGAGCAGCCGTCCCAGCTCGAAGGCGGCGGCGTGCGCGAAGTCGAGCGGCGTGGTCTGATCGACGGTCTCGAACTCGTCGGGCGCCGGCGCGATCGCAAACCCGTTGCTGCGCGGCGGCGGCGTGAACGGATGAAGCGGGCTGCGGTAGGTCGCGTTGACTTCCTGGTCGTGCTCGACCCCGGTCAGGAAATACCCATCCTTGTCGAGCAACCCTTTGAATCCGCCGGAGAGCGGCACGTCCCCGCCGGCCACCAGCGCCGGCAGGTTGCCAAACCGCAGCACGCCACCGTGCGGGCGATAGGCGATCGACCTGATCACCTGCTCGAAATCGGCACCCTGTGAAGGCCGGAACGTCCAATGATGCAGGACCAGCAGCGTGGTCGTGCCGGTGGCTGGCAGCGCGAAGAGCCCCGGCGCTTTCTCCACCGAGACCAGCACGGCGGTGTGGACCTCGGGTTTCTGTCCGGCCGGCGCGCTGGCGTCAGGCAGCCGGTTGCAGACCACGATCGCGTGATCGACGTCGGCGCCGTTCACCGTCTCCCGCTTCATGTGGCAGAGCAGCGGCAGCTCGGCGGTCGTCGGGATGATCTGCCGCAGCAGCGAGTTGGCGACCGCCAGCGTGCTCACGTCGGTCTCGCCGGGAATGTGCAGCGTGTTCAGCAGCCGGGTCCGGGTGCCTAAATCCGGGATGTCCTCCACTTTCACCTGCGTCACGCTCACCGCTGGCGCCTGCTTGCGCTGCTCGGCGCTCTTCAGCTCGGACTCCTTGAACAGCAGCAGCGCCAGCCACGGCGTGGTCAGACCGGCGTCCGGCCCCTCACGCTCCCACGGCAAAGTGCGACGCGAGAACGCGATGTGCGGCAGGAACTCGTCCGGGGACTGATCGCTGCCCGGAGCCGGAAACACGCCTGCCACCACGTCCGCCAGCAGGGAGGTCTGCGGCCCGTCAATCCGGACGTACACCGTATCCAGTCCGTCCTGGGTCAGCCGGCCGTCGTCGAACTTCTGTTCGACCTTGATCGGCTCGGTATGTCCAGCCTTGACCAGCGGAACGCACGACGAAAACACCTGCTTCATGCTGTGGCCTCCAGGCTCACAGAGGTGGACAGACTCCTCGGATGCACCGGCATCGCATCGTCCACGAGATCCCAATGGCCGCCGCGCTGGAGATCGGCGATCACCAGGCGCGAGACCCGCGGTACGAAGACGATGCCGTCGAGCCGCCATTCGGGTCCGACGTCGACGGTGACCGACCACGGGGCCGGCGCCCGCACCGCCATCACCAGCGCGACGCGCCCCGCCGCGACGACGGGCGTCATGGTCCGGAACTGCGCGCCTTCACCAAGCCAGCGTACCTGCTCCGCGGCCGGACCGGGACGCTCCAGCGCGGGTGTGAGCTTCAGAACGAACGTGCCTTCGTCGCGAGCCGCGTTCGCGAACCACACGCGGAGCGTCCTCGCGTGCTCGAAGAGCTCAGCGCCGGGTAGGCTGTCCATCGGCTTGACGTTCAGGTCGAAGTGCGAGGTCACGGCGGCGACGCACCCGTGGCCGACGAACTCGCGGCTGCCGGCGGCGAGGAGGATGGACTCGCGCTCGATGCCCGCCGTGGTGGGAGCGGTCAGCGCCCCCTCCCCGATCAGGAGCGCCTGCGCCGCGCCACGAGGCAGCTTCAGCGCCGACGTGCCGCGGGTGTAGGTATCGAGCATCACCGAGCCGCCACGGTCGAAGACGATGGCGCGGGTGGTCTGTTCGCCGGTCAGGCGCAGCAGGCCTTCGCGCGCGCCGCCGCCGCCAAGCTCGACGTGCGACGCCTTGCCGGCGGCCACGCTGAACGTCGTCTGGAACCGATCGCGGACCCCGCCTTTCGGCGTGAGCAGAGTCTCCTTCAAGGATTTCGGTTTGGTGCGGGTCTCCATCTGCCGGCGTTGAACCGGCTCGTTCGACCGGACCGGCAGCGTCCTCAGTTGCACTTCGAACATCTCCGCGGGCCGTGACGGCGACGGGGGCGGCGACATGACGACCACGCCCGGGGTGCCGGACCCAATCGAGGCGACCGTCATCACGCCGGCGGCAGACAACTTGGTGAAGCGCTGCAGTTCGGCCGTCCGCAGCAGCACCGAGAACGGAGGCCGCTTCCACGACCGGAGGTCGGCTAGCGCCGCATTGCGGCGCGAGACGCCGCTCGAGAAGCTGACGGTGAGGTTGGCCATGTCGCCGAAGACGAGTGGCGTCTTGATACTCCCGAGTGACCATCCGCCGCTCCCGGCCCCGAGCGGCACCGGATACCACTCGTCATCATCCGCCGGTTCCCCGTCCGGCGCGGTCAACGCCGGGGCGTTGGGAATCTTCGGACGGTAGTCCGCGATCATTCCTTCGACCAGCGCGATCGACGGCTTATCGGTCTTCAGTTTGGAGATCGAGTCCTGCGAGGTGACCTGCGCCTCCGGCACCGGCTCGCCGAAGTTGGCCGCCGGGAAATAGTCGACCAGCCAATCGCGCTTCGCATCGCCGATCTTGGGCGCCGTCACCGTCAACGTCGAAAGCCGATCGAGCCAGCTGCCGCCCTTGGAACACAGCGGGAAATCGATCTCTCCGGAAATCTCCGGAGCCGGGTCATTGGCGGTGTCGAGCTTTCCGAGCGGCAGCCGCGTCCGAACCAGAAAGCTCCACTCGGGCGACAGCCGAACCGGGTTCGCGGCGTCGAGCCCTTCCTGCTTCTCGTCCTTCGCGGGCGGCTCCTTGCCTGGCCGTCCCTTGAGGAATTCGATCCGGAACAGACCGGCCCCGGCGTCGGTGTTGAAGGCCGAGGTCCGTGCGCCGCCGTTCCACGATTTCGCCGGCACACCCAGCTGCTTGCTGATGAACTCGAAGAGCGGGGCCGGCGGCGGGGCGAGGAGGTCCGCGCCGAAGTGAATGTCGAACTCCACCAGCGCGAGATCGATCGTCGCCAGCCCGCCGAACTTCGGCGTCCAGATCTCGAGGTCGACGCCGATCTCGTGCCGCCCGAAGAACACGAACCAGACATGGACGCCGAGGCGTGCATGAAGGAAGAACGGATCCCACTTCATCAGGACGTCGACGTAAACGTCGAGTCCGGCTTCGATACCGGCGAACTCGGCCCACAGCGACGCCTTGGCGCCGGCCATCAGCGCCTGCGGCGTGCAGCAGAAGAACACCTCGATCGAGAGGTGGACGAAGTCGTAGACGGTGGCCTTGACGGCGACCCGGATCAGCTCCGGGTAGTGCTCCGGCTTGGCGAAGAGCGGATGGTAGCCGCCGATCGAGAACAGGAAATCGCCCTTGTGCGGGTCGGCGTACCACGCGCACAGCGCGAAGTCCCCCTGCAGGCTGAAGATGTCCGGGTGGATGATGTAGCTGTTCGGCGACAGCCGCGCCCGCATCATGAACTTCTCTTCGTCGGCGCTGACCTCGATCCCGATCTCGAAGTAGCAGATCGGCTCGATCCCGAAGGAGGCCATCCCGAGGATCTGCATCGAGAACTTGTTCCCGAAGGCGATCGCGACCACCACCTTGCCGTAGATGAAGCCGAAGGCGATGAACTGGATGCCGGCGGCAACCCAGTGCTGTCCTCCCACCGCGGTGAAGTGAATGCTGAGGGCCTTGAGGTCGGTGACCGCATCGCCGGTGACCGCGATGTCGCCGCGCATCACCATCAGGAAGGGGTGCTCCAGCATCAGCCCAGGAGCGGGCAGTGACCGGTTGTACCCGAATCCGCCGGCGACACCGGTGATGAAAAACCAGGGCGGGCCTCCGAGCGGGGCGACCAGTGACGCGAACAGGAACAGCGACGCTTTGCCGTCGGGCAGCTGCGTGTACCCGCCAATCGCCGACAGCTCGAAGTACCCCGCGACCGAGACGACCGCGCCGCCGACGTAGTCTTTGACGCCGCCGTTGTCCACGGCGGCGAAGAAGCCGGCCAGCTTGATGACGTCGGTGTCCATCGACAGGCCGAGGCCATGCAGGAACGGCTCGACCGCGCCGTCTTCGTAGTGAATCAGCAGCCCCAGCTCGTAAGCCGCGACCGCGATCGGTCCGAGCTCCAGTCCAAGGTCGAGGGCGATCGCGAAGGACTTTTCCCGTACGTCGATGAGCAGCGCCGCGATCTCCAGCGGCCCGATGGTGCGCTGGATCGGGATCTTGCCCCCGCCGGTCACGACCACAGGAGGGTTGGCGGACGGCGTGTAGGTCATCGCCAGCTTGAAGCCCGGCATCTGGCGCATGTCGGGAATCAGCGACGCGACGATGCCGCCGCCCGCCCCCTCGTTGCTCAGGCGCAGGTTCTCGAAGCCGAAGGTGAAGCCGTCGACGACGGTATCGGCTGACGGGTTGATGGTGATCCCGCCTTTGAGCTTGCCGATGAAGATCGGGAGGTTCTCTTCTTCGATCGGGCCGAACTCGAGGCTGGTGACCAGCTTGCCGTTCGCGATCTCGAGATCCAGCGACGCGTCGGATCCGAGCGAAATCTCAATCTGCTGCCCCTGACCCGCGACCGCGGCCACCTTCGTCAGGAGATCGACAGGGTCCGGCGTGCCGCCGGTGACTTCGTCCTTGATGAACTGGGCGGCGGTGGTGATCAGTTGTCCGAGCTCGTTGCTCGGCGCCGCAGCCTTGAGCGCCCAGACAACGATGTCGCCGAGCATCTGCTCGGGATCGTTCACCTCTGGAGGAAACGCGATGCCCAAGGCCGGCGTGGCGAGCTCGAATGCGGGAGGCTGCCCGTTCTCGAGGCGGATGGCGAGGTCGTAGTCGCCGTCGAAGCCCTCGAAACCGGAATCGGTCACGGTCGCGCGGAGCACGCTGAGCCGGAAGGCGCTACCGTCGAGGACGGCGGTCAGCTGCTCGTTGCCCATCGGCAGGGTCAGGCCCGTGCCGATGAAGCTGACAATCTGCGGCCAGATCGCGCTCAGATCCGGGCGCGTCAACTGGGCGCCGTCGAAGCGGGCAAGCGGAATACGGACCGTGCCCGCCGGCGAGGCCGTCTCGAGGTCGAGCACCAGCGTGAAGGTGTCGGCCGGCTCACTCGGCGGGGTGAGAAGTCCCACCCAGGCGCCGGTGGTACCGGTCGGCCGCGTGTAGTTCCCGCCGCCGTTCGCGAGTGTCGGAGGTGATCCGGCCTGCGGCGCGCCAGTCACCGGGAAGAAGAACGAGCCGTTGAGGAAATTCGGATCTTCGTTGCCGGTCAACAGCGCGCGCACGTGCCACAGGAACGTCAGCGCGCCGGTCGCGTTATTGTCGGTACTCAGCACGCTGTCCCGCCAGGCGTCGAAGTTTGGCGGGGTCTGCATCGGCGCGACCAGCGGGAACGGCGCGATGGCGCCCGCCGGATCGCCCAGCATCGGGAAGAGATGGTCGTTGATCCGCTTGAAGAACTCCTCGTTGGCGGCGGCGCGCTGGGCAATCCACGCCTTCAGCACGAACACGGCGAGGCGGGCGGCGTCCCACGCGATGACCGCGTTGGGGTAGTCGAGCTGCCGGAAGTCGGCGGCCGTCCGGCTCGCCTTGAGCCCGACCGTGTTCGCCCCGGTGCCGACTTCGCCGGTGATTTCGCCGCCGCTCAGGAAATCGGGAACCGGAAACGTTCCCGAGAAGGTGACCTCTCCGAGCCGAGGCACCGCGTCACCGGCAATTTCTACCAGCCGCGCCAGCGCCGCGAGGGTGATCTGCTTCCCGTCGATGGGCAGATCGGCCTTCGCGCCGAGACCGAGCTGCAGCGGACTCGCCGTCGACCACGCCACGCCGAGGCCCACGCCGTTGGTGTCGACGATCGGCTCCCAGTTCGCGTTGCCGTCGAAGGCCCCGGTGGGCGTGGGGCGTTCGAGCAGCGCCCGAATCACCGCGCCGATCCGCTCGCGTTCCGCGGGCAGCGATGTGAGGGCGCGGCCAAGCGGATCACCGAACCACTGCCACTCCACACCGCCGTCGGTCTTGAACAGCCCGAGCAGGTGGCCGAGCTCGACCAGGGCGACGTCGAAGGAGGCCATTAGAGCGCCCCCGTGACGACATTGACCTGGAGACCTTCGGGCGTCGCCAGGAAACCACGAAGCGTGAGCGGATCGTTCGGGTGGTCGCGACGGGCCTTTTGCAGTGCCACCTGGATGGCGTCGAGCACCGCATCCCAGATCACGCGCTGAAGATCGTCGCCCCACACCTCGGCCAGCATCGCGGCTTCACGCGTCGCGGCGTTGATGCGCACCGCCGCTCCGGTGCCGTCACCGTCCTGCGCCGCGCCGAGGAAAAACACCAGCTCCAGTGTCTGTCGCCCGGTCTGGTCAGTCTCGAGCTCGAGGCCGACTACCAGCCAGCCGCGCAGCAGCCGCGCCTGGATGCGATCGGCGTAGATGAAGACGGCGTGAGTCGCGGAACGCCAGACGACGCGCCGAGCCGAGGGGTTGAGGCCTGACAGGCGCTGCCGGATGCGCGCCTGCACGTCGGAGGCACCGACGGTCAACGAAACGGATTCCATAGTGACGCCCCGAACGAAAAGAGTCCGGCATCCTAACAGGGATCTGCTTCGCTCTGATGACGATTGGATTGTTTTTGTACTGCTGTGCTTGAGATTGTGTGCGAGAGCGGGAAGACGGACGCTGAGCCGCTGGTTCGACTGGCAGCCGCTGAGCACGGTTCCGCTGCGCGGGGGGACACGACGAGACGACGTAGAATCGCGCCGACGGCGGCGGCAGGCGCCGTCCGGTCATGGTCGAAGAGGACTCCATTGCCCGTCACGAGCTCCATCCTTGTCGCCAGTCTGCTGGCCATCGCGGCCACCGCCGGCGTGATCGGCCCGCAGCCACCCCCCACTGCGCCCGCTGGTGTGGTGCCCCCGGACCAGAACCTGCCGCCGCACATCCGCAAGCTGACCGGGTTCGGTGAGCGGGCCGAGTTCTCGCTCGACAGCAAGCGGGTGCTGTTCCTCTCCAAGACGTTCGGCGACGCCATGGAGATCGATCTGGCCTCCGGCGTCATCCGCAACCTGACGGCGCACTTTCCCCACTTCGGCTTCACCCGCGCGCTCTACCTGTCGAATGGCCACATCCTGCTGTCGGGCCCGACCGAGTTCAGCCCCACCAACGTCGGCGCGGCACGGCTCAATTGCTGGCTGTTCGTGCTGGATCCGGCCGGCACCGCCCGCCCCCAGCCGCTGGGAGTCAAGGCCGCGGAAGGGCCGGTGCCCTCGAGGAAGCGGATGCACATCGCCTGGTCGTACCGCGCGGCGCAGTTTCCGGGAGGCGACATGCCGGCGGGATCGTCCCAGATCCACGAAGCGGACATCGTGTACGAACAGGGCGTGCCCAAGCTCTCCAATCAGCGGAAAGTCCTCGACAGTCGCGATCTCCCCTTCCAGGCCACGCTGGAGCCGCAGAACTACCGGCCTTCCCAGGAGCGGGAACTGATCTTCAGCGCCTACGACTACCAGCAGTCGGAAGTCTTCGGCGTCGAACTGGCGACCGGCAAGCTGACGAACTATTCCAACGGACCCGGCGTGTACGACGAACCGGAAGGGATCTTTCCGTCAGGGGAGTTCACGACCGTGGAATCGGACAAGCACAACCCGGCCGGCAAGGGCTTCGACCGGGCCGACATCCACAAGCTGAAACTGGATGGCAGCGGTGCGATGGAGCGTCTCACCTACTTCGCGGACGTGCCCACCTACCGGTCGTCCAATCCCGTGGTCAGCGACGACGGGCGGTACATGGCATTCCAGATGGGCCGATCGGGCGTGGCTGCCGGGATCGGATACGGACTGTTCCTGTACGACTTCACGAGAGCACCGGGCAGCCGCACTCGGTGAGTGTGCGCTGGTTCGACCGGCAGCCGCTTGCCCACGCCGCCTTCGGCGGGGTCGCGGCCTGCGGCCGCTCAACGACGACACGACGACACGACGTAAGAACTCGGCCACGTTCGAAGTATTGGGCTATCTGGGGGGTCTGCGGGTATGGGGGCAAGTATCAACGGCTCTCACGTTGACGGCGACACCGGCCTCGGCCGGCGTTGACAGGAGTGAGGGACGGACGGATTACAAGCCGCAGGTTGTCAAGAAGCGGCTTGTGATCCGCCCGTCCCTCACTCCTGTCACCGCGCGAAGCGCGGCGCCGCCAACGGACGCAGGCCGTCGAAGAGACTCTCAGCGTCGTGTCGTCGTCTCGTCGTGTCGTCGTTTTTGCGGCCGAAGGCCGCACCCCGCCGAAGGCGGCGTGACAAGCAGCAGGCGTCTGTCGGCGGAAGAGCCTCAGGCCGGGGCCACCGCCGGATAGCTGGCGATGGCTTCGGCTTCGGTGTCGAAGCTTTCGAACACCGCAACCAGCTTGGTGATGGACAGCAGGTCGTGATTCCTCGTGTTCACGTTGAGCAGCGTGAGCCGGCCGCCGCTCTTGGCGACAGTCGTGTAGCACGCGACCAGCTGGCCGAGGCCGCCGCTGTCGATGTATGGCACCGCAGCAAGATTCACCACGATCTGCGTACGCTTCTGGAAGACGAGACTCTCAGCCTTGTCCTTGAGCAGTTCCGCACCATCGCCGATCGTGAGCTTCCCCTTCAGATCGAGAACGGTCACAGCACCGACGATACGTTCACTGATTTCCACCAGAACCCTCCCCCTTCGTCCGCATCCGCCCTGGTCAAGAGACGACTGATGTCAGGACCTGTTCCTGCGCAGACGGAGCGGACTCTAGGGTATGCGGGTGACCGGCATGCGCGCTGTGCTGAATGGCACACGTCAAATCCCAAGCTCCAAATCCCAAATCCCAACCACTCCCAACTGCCAAATCCCAAAGAATGCCCAAATCCCAAATCCCAAACGCATCCGCCGGGCTTGCGTTCAGATGCGGCGCTTGTGAGTGCGTTGGGATTTGGAAGTTCTTGGGATTGGGAGTTCTTTGGGATTTGGAATTTGGCAGTGGTTGGAGCTTGGGATTTGGAGCTTGGGATTTGAACTTAAGCCTGTTCCTGCAGGAAGGCCGCGACGAATTCCTGCAGGCGGGCCCACGCCCCGCGCCGTTGCCAGCGCTCGAGCGTCAGCCGCTCGCATCCGGCGAGGTCGTCCTCGAAGCTGGCGTGAAGCTGGCTCGCGAGGCCCCCATCGAAGGCATTGACGTTGCTCTCTTCGTTGTGAGCGAACGACCGGTTGTCGAAGTTGGTCGTCCCGACGGTGATCCACCGGCGATCCACCACCATGGTCTTGTGATGGAGCATCGTCCGGTTGTACTCCTGGACTTCGATGCCCGCCTCGAGCAGCCGGCCGAACAGCCGCACGCTGTTGTGGCGCGCCAGCCAGTTGTCGTTGCGAATCCCGGACACCATGATCCGAACGTCCACGCCGCGGCGCTTCGCCTCGATCAACGTCTCGATCGCCACCGGATCCGGCACGAAGTAGGGATTGGCGATGTAGATCGACTCCCGCGCGCAGACGATCGAGAGGTAGTACATCGTCCGGACACTGGACGCTCCCGTTTCCGGTGAGCTCAGAAGCGTCTGCACCGCGTGCGGCCCGGACGCGGGAATGATCGGATAGTACGCATCCCCGCTGAGCAGCTCGCCGGTCGTCTGCTGCCAGTTGTGGGCAAACCCGGTCTGCAGTGGAACCACACCCGGACCTTCGAGGCGAACCTGCAGGTCGCGCCACTCGCCGGGCCCGCGGGCGTTACCGCGCCAGTGGTCGGCGATCCCGGCCCCCCCGGTGAAGGCGATGCGGCCATCGATGATCAGCGATTTGCGATGGGTTCGATTGTTGAAGCGGCCGATCGTGTACCAGCGAATCGGGTTGTACCACGCGACCTGACACCCGGCACTCTCCAGCTGATCGAGGATCTCGGTTCCGATGCTGGCGGAGCCGATCGCGTCGAGCAGGATCTTGACGCTCCGCCCACTGAGCGCCCGTTCCGCGAGCGCGCCGGCGAACTCCCGCCCGATCTCCCCCGCCCAGTAGATGTACGCCTCGATCGTGACCGACGATTTCGCCTGCCTGATGGCTTCGAGCATCGGCGGATAAAAGGTGTCGCCGTTGTTGAGCAGTGTGAGCGCGTTGCCGCCGACGAACGGACTGCCGCTTGCACCGGCGACAGTCGCCTTGAACTCGGGCGAGTCGACCGGGAACTGGTGATCGAGGCCGTAGCGGGGAGGCGCCGCGGGCGGCGCAATCAGATAGCTGACGAGCGCCATCGCCCCACCGCCGATCGCCCATCCCCATCGCGCATCGCCGATCGCCCAGATGCTGACCAGCGCCCACGGCCACCAGGACCACAGGAGCCGTCGAAGACGCGTCCAGAACGGGAGCAGCCCCTTCGGCGGGAGCGAGCGGGGATCAATGGCGGGGTGTCGCCAGCTGCGCCGCCGTTTCAGCGCCCGGCGCACGGATGGGCGGCTCTTCGCCGCCGGAGGGCGACCCGCCCGATGCCGGCGGGGAGCGGTCGTCGTCAATCGCGGGTGCCCGGGTGGTTCAGCGCGCCTGGCGCCGGTGGCGCATCGCAGTCGCCCCCTGGGCCCGCGCCACCGATCGAGTCATCAAGGAGAACACCATCGACATCATCAGATGAGTGCCCGCGATCCCAAGGCCAATCGAGACCGCCACACTCGTCGCCATCACTGTGAGATCCATCCCCGTTGCCCCCCGGCTCGCGATTCGTGCCGACACTCGTCTGCCTTCCGCCCAGAATCGAGCCGCGCTGCGGATGTGCAAGAGCTCGGCCAGCCCCACTTGGCAGCGTGCTTGCTCTATTGAAGGCCAGCACCGCTCGCAACCCGCTCTGGGACGCGACACCACCCCATCCCCACGACGGGAGGCGCAATTGGCCTCCCGACACGTCCCACTTCGCCTCTGCTTCAGCTTGGAAACGGTAGATCGACCGCCATTGAGAACAGCCGAATGGTAGGCAACTGCCCACCGGGCAGAACAGTAGCGCCCCTGTTGAGCTGAACACTGACAGGGTGGCTCGCCGCGTGGAGATAGATTTCCTCCTTATCTCCTGTTGAAGCTTTGGCAAGCAGCTGCCGGTCGAAGAGGATCACCGGACGCTACGACCCGCCGGCCGGGCGGGCGCAGGTGCCGAGCCCGAACGTGGATGGCTGGTTCAGCAACCACAAGTAGGTCGTGAGCGTGTGATAGCAGGCCACCTTGTGCGCCACCACCGGATACGTCGTCGAGTCGAGCTCGATCTCGGTGCCGGTCGCCTCGTACAACGGCGGCAGCCGCGGCACGAGATCCGGGCGGTTGACGATGCGGTAGTGCACCGGGAGCCGGGTGCTACAGAGCGCGACGAACGTGGCATCGCCGACGCGCGGCGACGCGTAGGTATAGAGGGTGAGATCGATGGCGGGGACGTTCACCGCGACGTCGAGCGCCAGCAGCGTCGCGACAGCGGCGCCCAGGCTGTGACCGGCGATCGTCACTCGGGCCGGCGCAGGCAGCTGACTGACCAGCGAGCGCACGTCTGATCCCGTGCTCACGCACCGCAGCGACGAATAGACGCTGCAGAACCCGTCCTCGACCTTGCCGCTGTTCGCGGCGCCGGGAAAGCTGACGGGCGTGAACTCGGCGTCCACCAGCCACTCGATGAACAGGTCGGTGCCGCGGATGGCAATCAGCAGGCCCTGGTCCGGCGACTGCAGCACCAGCCCGAAGAACTCCGCCTCGCTCTTGTCATGCACCCGGTCGATCGCGGTCAACTCGGTCAGCACCGTCCAGCCGGGCGGCAATTGCGCCGTGGCCGTCGCCGGGTCGAGCAGGCCGGGCGTGAACAGCCGGTACGCGGCCTCGACGACGGTGCCATAGGTATAGGCGATCGCGGGATCGAACGAAGCCGGCATCGGGAGGTCCCTCAACGGCGATTGTTCAACTGTTGGGAGCGGCTGTCGGCCGAGCATGGCCATCGGCCGCTGAAAACCTCACAGGAGCAAGAAGAGCAGGAGAAAGAAGGAATTTCCTCCTGATCTCCTGCCCTCCTGTTGAAGCTCTTGGCAAGCGGCTGTCGTCCTAGCCTGCTCCGCCCCGCCCTACAAACGCCTTCGTCAGTTCCCCCGCAGGTACGCCACCAG
This sequence comes from uncultured Acidobacteriota bacterium, assembly GCA_963717745.1. Lineage (GTDB taxonomy): Bacteria > Acidobacteriota > Vicinamibacteria > Vicinamibacterales > 2-12-FULL-66-21 > JACCXG01. The sequence continues at coordinate 104,178 of CAVQXJ010000020.1, read as the reverse complement.
GTCGGCGACGTCCTGAGCGGTGAGACCGAGCTGCGCCGCGCTCATCATCAGCGACTCCGACATCCGGCGGCGCGTCGCCACCCGATCGGTCGGGATGATCTGGGTGATCCCGCCCATGTTGCGGATCATCAGCGGATCGCCTTCCTTGATCAGCACTCCCTGGATGGTGAGCCCGTCCTTCGTCTTCAGCTCGGTGCCGTCGTAGCCCATCGCCACTTCGGCGCTCGGGCGGACGATTGCGGTGGCGATCACCTCGGCCGACTTGCCGCGGCCCCACCCGTCGAGCGCCGGCCCGAACTCGGCGCCGGTCCCATTGATGGAGTGGCACATCACGCAGCGGGTGGAGGTGGCCTTCCCCCGCCCAGCGTCTCCGGTGAGCTTGGCGATCTCCTCCACCGAGAGCTGCGGCAGATCCGCCGCCGGCGGCGGGATCACCGCCTCGCGCAGCGTGATCGACTCCGGGTCGTAGATTCCGGCCGCCTTGAGCGCCGGGCGCAGCCCGTGATCCGCCCAGTCGTTCGACATCCGGTTCAACAGCCACCAGGTCGCCGGCTCACGCACGGTGCTCTTCGGATCCGCCAGCGCCAGCATCGCCTTCGAGGCCGCCGGATCCTTGATGAACGCGAGCGTATCGAGTGCCAGCCGGCGGTCGGCGAGCGACAGCGTGGACGACTGCGCCCGCGCGGTCAGGTTCGGCACCGCCGCGGGCACGTGCAGCCGCCAGGCAATCCGCGCGAAGCTCGCGGACCAGGTGCCCGGATCGTCCTTGACCCCGAGCTCGCGCCGCAGCCGGTCGTAGAGCGCCGGCTCCTTGTTGGTGGCGCCGGTGCCCAGCGCTTCCAGGTAGGTGCGATCCTGCCCGTCGTAGCCGCGGGCGACGTCGACCAGGATGTTCAAGGCCGCATCCGCCGGCCGGTCTCGCATCGAGAGCGCGACTTCACGCCGGACACCGGCGTCCGCGTCCTTGGCAAGACGGGAGGCCACCGGCATGATGTCGAGGTCGGCGCGACGCATCGCCCGGTACGCGGCGATGCGCAGCGCCGGATCCGAGTACAGACTCGGGCTCGCCCGCACGTTGACGCCCCTCCGGGCCCAGCTGATACAGGAGGTGGATCGCCCGGCCGCGCATGTAGATGCTGGGATCGTTGAGCAGCGCCGCGACCGCGTTGACCGCACTGGCGCCGCGCGATTTGAGTCCTTCGAATCCAATCGCCCGCACGTTGACCGCGGGTGACCGCAGCGCGGTGATCAGTCCCTCGACCGTCTTGGTGTCGAAGGCCGGGTTTCTCGACACGAAGCCCTTCGGCGCAATGCGGTAGATCGCGCCGGACACGGTTTCGTCCAGGTCCTGATGGCCGCCGACCCGGGCGTCGATCCAGTCGCTCACATAGAGCGCGCCGTCGGGACCGACCGCGATGTCGGACGGACGGAACAGGGTTTCCAGCGCGCCCTTGGCCGTGGCGTTGCCGCCGATGAAATCGGACCCCGCATACTGCTGTTTGACGTTCGAGGTCATGAAGATCTTGCGGTCGAGCGCGAACCCCGCCGCCTGTCGCGCCGGCTGATAGGAGAAAATCTCGTTCCGCCCCGGCTCGGCCGCGAGGAACGTCCCGTCCCACGACGACCCGAGCGCGCCGTTCTCGTAGAAGACGTTGCCGGTTGGCGATCCGCCGCCGTAGACGTCGCCCGCCGGCGTCATGCCGGGATCGTCCTGGCGCCACTCGGCGACGGGAATCGACTGGCCGGGCCGCCGGTCCGCCTGCCAGGTGCGCTGACCGTCGTTCGACGAGAACCCGAAGTTGGCGTACTCCATGACCCAGGCCACACGGGCGGCCGGCGGATCGTCGTTGTCGTTCTGGAACACGTCACCCAAGGAGGTGACCGACTGCTCGTAGCTGTTGCGGTAGTTGTGGCCGATGATCTCCGCGTTGGTGCCGTCGGGGTTCATCCGGACCGTGAATCCGCCGACGTAGACGTGCCCGTCGTCGCTCGGCTTCCCGGCGAACTCGGCGGGGTCGTGCGGGAACGGGAACGGGCCCACCGCCTTCGGACGATAGGACCCATAGATCCGGAAGGTCTTGCCGGACTTGTCCGTGAACATCCCTCCGCAGTTGCCGGCGTTGAAAATCCACTTGCCGTCGGGGCCGACCGTGACCGAGTGCAGCGAGTGATCGTGGTTGACGCCCGAGAAGCCGGTCAGCAGGACCTCACGCTTGTCCACCGCCGGATCGAACTTCAGGTTGCGATCGACGTCGGTATAGACAATGAGGTCGGGGGGCTGGGCGACGACGATCTTGTTGTCGATGACCGAGACGCCGAGCGGTGCGATCAGCCCGGGCTCCTGCACGAACGTGTGGGTGCTGTCCGCCTTGCCGTCGCCATCGGTGTCCTGCAGCACCACGATGCGGTCGCCTTCCGGCTGACGCGCATGGTGGGAGCGGTAGCGAACCCCTTCGGCCACCCAGATGCGGCCGTCGCGATCGATGTCGATGTTGGTCGGGTTGTGCAGCAGCGGCGAGGTCGCCCACACCGTGACCTCCAACCCGTCCGGGACCTTGAACAGATCGGGGGGAAGGCGGACCGGCTGACCGGGGCCGGCCTGACCGGGAGCGCCCTGCGCGGGCGGGGTCTGAGGCGGCCCGAAGGCTTGCTGGGGTCCGTCGGGGACCAGGAGCATGACGAACATGACAATCAGCGGTGCAAGGGTGAGTCGGCGCATAAAGCTCCATCCGTGATCCACGCCCCGGGCCGTGGTCGGCGCCGGGTGCGGGTTGGCAGCCCGTGGTGAAACGCCAGCGGCATTCGGCCGGCGATGCATCCCCGTGGGCCGCGTTGCTCCTCGTTCAAATACTCCCGGTATTCTCGCTCGTCGCGCCTTGCCCACGGGGCGCCTCGCCGCCCTCGGTGCGACGCTGGCGTTTCACCACGGGCTGCTGAGGTCAGCAGAAGGTCGTTCTGATGTGCAACTCTATCAGCGACTGCCAGTTTTCGACTGGCCCGCCTGCGGCCAGGCCATCGCGCCTGGTCCCGGGCGCAGTCTTCCGGAGCCGCCGATGATTCGCGTGATCCCGATCGTGCTGTTTCTGCTCACCGCCGCCGGCTTCCAGCCGGCGCCGGCGCCGAGCCACATCTTCCACACCGGCCGGATCGTGACGGTCGATCCGGCGTTCCGCACCGTCGAGGCGATGGCGATCCGGGACGGGCGGGTCGTCGCGGTGGGTGCGAACGCCGAGATCGCGAAGCTCGCCGGCCCGGGCACCGAGCAGGTCGACCTCGGTGGCAAGACGGTCCTTCCGGGCCTCATCGACTCCCACGTGCACGCGCCGAGCGCGTCGATGTACGAGTTCGAGCAGCCGGTCCCGGACATGCGCACCATCGACGACGTCCTCGACTACATCCGCACGCGCGCAGCCACGGCCGAGCCGGGCCAGTGGATCACGCTGTCGCAGGTGTTCATCACGCGCCTGCGGGAACAGCGCTACCCGACCCGCGCCGAGCTCGATCGCGCCGCACCCAGGAATCCGGTGGCCTTCCGCACCGGCCCTGATGCCTCGCTGAGCTCGCTGGCGCTGTCGTCGAGCGGCATCGACGCGAAGTTCCAGGTGCCCGCCGGCGAGCCGTGCCGGGTCGAGCGCGATCGCAGCGGCGAGCCGACCGGCGTCCTCCGCAACTGCGCCCGCTTCATCCGCTCCGGGCCGGGCAGCTCTTCGCCGACCGACGCGCAACGCCTGATCCGTCTGCAGCAACTGCTCGCCGACTACAACGCGGTCGGCATCACCAGCATCGTCGACGCCAACGCCGATCGGAGCGGCCTCGAGCTGTATCGCACGCTGCTCGGGAGGAAGGCGCTGACCGTCCGCACGTTCCTGGCCTACGGCGTCGACGCGCAGGCGCCGATCGACCGCATCGAGGCGGCGATCAAGGAGGCCGCGGCGCATCCGCTGCACCAGCACGACGACATGCTGTGGCTGCGAGGCATCAAGGTCTTCCTCGACGGCGGCATGCTGACCGGCAGCGCCTACATGCACGAGCCGTGGGGCGTCAGCCGCATCTACGCCATCGACGACCCGGTCTATCGCGGCGTCCGATTCATCGAGCCGGAAAAGCTGTATCAGATGGCGAAGCTCGCCCTCGCCAACGAGCTGCAGTTCACCGCCCACGCGCAAGGCGATGCGGCGGTCGAGGCCATGGTCGAGACCTACGAGCGCATCAATCGCGACGACTTCGCGGTCCGCGACCGGCGGCCGAACATCACCCACGCCAGCTTCATGAGCTCGACGGCGATTGCCAGGATGAAGACGCTCGGGATCGTCGCCAACCTGCAGCCGGCCTGGCTGTATCTCGATGGCGCCACGCTGGCCCAGCACTTCGGCGTGGAGCGGCTCGGCTACTTTCATCCGTATCGCACCCTGGCCGAGCAGGGCGTCACGGTCGGCGGCGGGTCCGACCACATGCAGAAGATCGGGAGCCTCCGTTCAATCAATCCCTACAACCCGTTTCTCGCGATGTGGACGACCATCGTTCGCCAGCCGCGCGGCAGCAAGGCGCCGCTGCACCCCGAGCAGACGCTGACCCGCGAGCAGGCGATCCGCCTCTACACGATCAACAACGCGTTCCTGACCTTCGAGGAGGCGCACAAGGGATCGCTCGAGCCGGGCAAGCTCGCCGACTTCATCGTGCTCGACCGCGACATCCTCACGTGCCCGGTCGAGCAGGTGAAGGACATCGAGGTGCAGGCGACGTATCTGGGAGGCGCGCGAGTGTTTGCGCGCGCCGGGCGTTGATGAAGCGCGCCGCGTGTCAAGGGAGAAGGGAAAAGGGAGAAGGGAGAAATGAGAGCTCGATGTGCTGACGTAACTCCCTGAGTTCTCCCTTTTCCCTTCTCCCTTTTCCCTTGACACGCGCGGCTGCGTCAGCGCGAGTCCCCGTCCCCCGCGCGCACCCACGCTTCATTGAAGTGTGCGTGCTTGATCGCCTTGCGCGGCAGACGCTTCTCGCGGTCCGGCGTCACCGACGCCACCGGTGCGAAGAAACTGTAGGTGGCATGCAGCGTCCCGTCGGCGGCCTGGGTGATCGACGGGTAGTGATATTGGCCGGCCTGCTGCTCGTCTGCCGTCTGGGGATCCCGTTCAAGGTGGCGGGTCCAGCGCCAGGTCCGTCCCTCGTCTTCTGAGATCGAGACCGCGAGGCTGTACCGGCCGCGTTCGAGATCGTTGTAAATCATCGCCCAGTTGCCGTTGGCGAGCACCAGGACCTCGGCGCCCGACCCGGGGTTCGGCAGATCGGAGTCCTCCACCGTGCTCCAGGTTTCGCCACGGTCCGACGATCGGCTGATCATGAGGCGCTTGGGCGGCGGGCCGTTGTCCCGCATGTAGGCGACCAGAGTGCCGTCCTTCTTTTTCGCCAGGGAGGGCTGGATGTTGCCCCGGCCGACCAGCGGCGTGCTGGTCTTCCAGGTCGCGCCCCAGTCGTCGGAAATCCCCATCAGCGAAAAGCTGAAGCCGTCGGAGTAGAGCGGGACGATCAGCCGGGTGCCGTCGAGCACATAGGGGTGCGCCCGCGTCATCCAGCCGAGGCGGCGGGACAGTTTGTCCGCCGCTTGAGTCTTGAGCCGGTCGGCGTACGCCTTGGCGCGATCGTCCGCGGGTCCGGCCGCGAGCAGGCGGTCCACCTCGCGGTTGACGGTGGCCGCGAACTCGTCGCCGGGCGTGACGTGCATCACCTCGGTCACGTCCCAGCGCGGCGGGCCGTCGCCGCGGTAGTCCGACGCAATCTTGTACTTCATCAGCGCGGTGTGCCATTCGTTGGCGAGAATCGTCGGCCACATCAGCCAGAGCCGCTTCTTCGGGTCGAGGAAGATCGTCGCGTTCGTATCCGGGTATCCCGGCGTATCGGCGAGCAGAAATGGTGCGCTCCAGGTGCGGCTCCCCTTGCGGAGCCGCGCGCCGCGGACCACGACGTCATCGGCCGTGCGCTCGCCCGAGCCGTGGAACCAGCAGACGAACAGGTCGCCGCCGGGCAGCTCGACCACCATCGAGGCGTGGTTGTGCCAGTGTTCGAGGGGGAAGATCAGCTCCGATTCGAGAAACGGACGGTCGCGGCCCTGGCCGGACACGCCCGCCACCGCCGCCATTGCCACACCGAGCGCTGTCACACAGAGAGCTCTCAACACGGCCGTCATCTCCTTGTGGTATTTGAATGCCGGATGAAACACTGTGCCGTGTTCGGTAGATTTGTCAAAACACCATCGGAGAACCTGTCGCGATGAAGACCGTGCTGTTCGCGTGCGTCCACAATGCCGGCCGATCCCAGATGGCGGCGGCCTGGTTCAACGTGCTCGCGGATCCCGCACAGGCGCGGGCAATTTCCGCGGGAACCGATCCCGGGCCGGCGGTCCATCCGGAGGTGGTCGAAGCAATGCAGGAAGTCGGCATGGATCTCACGGGCGCCGCGACCACCAGGTTGACGCCGGAGCTGGCGGAACAAGCGCAGGTGCTCGTCACGATGGGATGCGGCGATCAGTGTCCGGTCGTGCCGGGCGCCGAGCGCGATGACTGGCCGCTCGACGATCCGAAAGGACAACCGTTGGACCGGGTGCGGGCCATCCGCGACGACATCCGCGACCGCGTGCAGGCGCTGATTGCAGCACGGGGATGGTCGAAGGCGGCTGAGTAGTCACCTATGACGGCGTGTTCAGTCCGCGAATCCCTAATCACTAATCCCTAATCGCGAATCCCTACTCCGATCCCTGCTCCCATTCGCTGCGTTCTGGCCGCACTCCCCGTCGGATCCGAATCGCACGGCTGGAGGGGAGCCGGGTGCGGGACGGGGACGGGCGGTTCGTGATCAGGGATTTCGGATTAGGGATTCGGGCTTAGGGATTGCGGATTAGGGATTAGCGATTAGGGATTCGGTTTTGACGCTACCCTATTCAGACGGAACAAATGGCGCCAATGACCATGACGGTGGAGGACCGGAGAGCGCTCGAGGCGCTGGAGGTCAGGCTCAGGGCGATTCTGCCCGAGGAGTATCAGGACGCCTACGAAGACGTGCAGCCCGTGTCGATGGGCTCGGCCGGTCTGAAATACGACGCGGACGGCAAGGTCGCGTGGAACGAGATCTGGAAGACGTTCTGCGACCTCGCGATGGCGGGCGGGCCACCCCATCGCGGCACGCTCCTCGAGCCGGCTTCGCGCGCGGCTATCGACGCGCAGCCGGATCGGTACCGGCAGGTCGTGGAAGAGATCAGTCGGGGCGTCAGCCTGGTGACCACCCTCGCCGTACAGCCGTCGCCGATCCCCGGCTGGGTCCGGGTGACCTGTGACAGCGAAGCCATGGCGGGGTGGCTGGTCCGGGCGATCGTAATGGAGAACGTGTCCGCCCGGTCTGACGGCACATCCCTCGACCTTCCCGCGGGACCCGAGTACCGGCTCCAGAAAGAGATCAAGAACGTCGTCACCGTGACGGCGAAGACCTGTCACTACTGGACGGGGCACATGTGGCGCGCCCAGCAGCGATTCATCGGCGATCTGTTCGCGAGGATGGCCAAGGACGCCCCGCTCGTCGAACCCGCTCTCGCCAGCGATGATCCGCAGGCGACGGAGCACCAGCAGATCGTCGCCGCGAGGATGGCGGAGCGGATCCGCCAGGACACCGGCCTTGCCCCGTCAGGCCAGCAGCACGCGGGATGGCTTGGCCTGGAATGCTCGAGCGTCCGCGCGACGGTCTGGATGATACGCATGCTGGTCGCGAGCAACGTGCTGTCGCGGCGGGAAGGGACCACGCTGTTCGTCCCGATCAATCCGGCGATCGATCCCGGCGGCGACGCCGTGGTCACCGCCATAGCCCGGATCCACACGTTCGCTTCAGCCCGCGGCATGCTTCAGCCACCGGCCTCCAGTCAGCCCCCAGCTTGAGTTCTCCCTTTTCCCTTCTGCCTTCTCCCTTGACACGCGGCGGTTTCCGTCGTCCTGCCAGCCGCGCTCAGGACCGCAACGCCATCATTGGATCGACCCGCGACGCTCGGCGGGCCGGAACGTACCCCGCCAGTCCGGCTACGCCACCGAGGACCACGGGCACCACCGCGAAGGTGACCGGATCGAACGGTCCGATCCCGAAGAGCAGCGCCTGGATTACTCGAGCCGACAACCACGACCCGGGGAGCCCGATCACCAGCCCCGACAGCGCCAGCATCATCGTCTGCTTCAGGATGCGGCCTTCGAGATCTCTTGGTACCGCGCCAAGTGCGATGCGGATGGCGATCTCCTGGGTCCGCTGGGTCACCGAGCTGGAGATCACGGCATAGATGCCGAGCGCGGCGAGCAGCAGGCCGAAAGCGGCGAAGCCGGCCATCAAGGCGACGACCGCGCGTCTTGCGAAGACCGCCTGGTCCACCAGCTGCCCCATCGTGCGGAAGTCGGTCGCCGGCAGATCCGGGTCGACGCGCTTCAGCGCCGCGCGCACCGCCGAGACCACGCCGGCCTGCGGAAGGGCGCCGCTTCGAATGACGAGGTCGACCGACTGATAGTCCCCGGTCTGCCGGAGCGGCAGGTACATCTCGTCGCCAGCCCCGCGTTCGAGCGCAAAGTACCGGACGCCGACGACGACGCCGACGACGCGGCGATTCACTCCTGAGGTAGTCAAAGTGCGGCCGAGTGGATCCTCGCCGGGCCACAGGGCCTGAGCCAGAGCGTCGTTGACGATCACGACCGGTTCACTGGTCGCGGTATCGGCGTGGGTGAAGTCGCGGCCCACCCGCAGAGGGATCCGCATCGCCGCGACATAGCCCTCGTCGATCATTCGAACGAGCGGGCTGCGACGAGCGGCGGCATCTGAACGTCCGGCCGCGGCCGCGGTCCATGTCCGCCAGCCGAAGTTGTCGCCGAGCGGCAGCGCGTCGGTCAGTCCGAGCGCGTCAATCCCCGCCACCGCGCCAACCTGGCGCCGGACTTCGTCGAAGTAGGCGTTCCGCAGATCGCGCGTCGGCGCCTTCCGGCCCGGGTCGACGCGCACCGCCGTCACGTTCTCCGACTCGAACCCCAGCTCCACGTCGAGCAGGCGTACCAGGCTGCGCATCAGCAGTCCGGCGCCGGTGACCAGAATGCACACGACCGCGACCTGAGCGATCACGATGACCTGCTGGGACCACGCGCGGCCACCACCCATCGCGCCGCGGCTGTGCTCCTTCAGCATGGCGTGCGGTGCGACGGCCGACACCCGCAGTGCCGGCAGCACCCCGACGACTACGCCGGTCACGATCGCCATCAGCATCGTGAACTCGAGCGCCAGCATGTCGATGCGCACGGTCGCGAGCAGGGGGATGCCGGTGCTCTGGAGCCGCGACACCAGGGTCGTGCCGACGGTGGCGAGCGCCAGCCCGACCGCCGCGCCGGCGCAGGAGAGCATCACGCTCTCGACCAGCACCTGCCGAATCAGCCGGTGGCGCTCCGCGCCGAGCGCGGTCCGCAGCGCCATCTCCTTCTGACGGGCCGTCCCACGTGTGAGCAACAGGTTCGAGAGGTTCGCGCACACCAGCAGCATCAGGAATCCCGCAGCGCCCGCAACCACGAGTAGCGCCTGCCTGGCCCGGCCACTCACCCGCTCTTGAAGCGGACTGAGGATCGGGCGAAAGGCGTTTCTCGAGACGCCGTCGATCCGGCCGGTCCTGATGCCCGCTCCAATCAAGCTGGCTTCCGCCTGCGCGTGGCCAATCTGCACGCCTGGCCACAATCGGCCGACCAGCGCCAGCGTGTTACCCCGGCGATGGGTCTCGGGACTCAACGGAAATGGGACGAACAGATCGGCGCGGCCTCCGGGCGAGAAGATGGACGCGAAGTCGAAGGCCGCCGGCAGCACGCCGACGACGGTCGCGCGTGACCCGTCGAGCGTGATCGAGCGGCCGATGACGTCCCGATCGCCGGCGTACCGGCGCTGCCAGAAGCCATGGCTGAGAACGACCGTCGTCGCCGCTCCAAAGCGGCACTCCTCGGCGGTGAAGAATCGGCCGAGGTGCGGGCGGATGCCGAGGAGCGTCAGGAAGTTCTCGGTGATGGGCACGCCGGTGAGGCGTTCCGGCTCTCCGTCGCCGGTGATGCGGAGGTCGCCGTTGCCGTAAAACGGCGAGAATGCCGCGACGTCGGCGAACGACCTGGCGCGATCGCGGAGCGCCTGCAGGTTCAGGACCTGCACCGTCTGGGCTGAGAGGTTCTCGGACGTGCCGTTGGCGATCCAGACCAGCCGCGACGGGTCGTCGAATGGCAACGGCCGAATCAGGAGTGCGTTGAAGACGTTGAACACCGTCGAGGCGAGCCCGATGCCGAGGCCGACGATCAGCACGGCGAACACGGTCAACCCGGAATCGCGCCGCAGTGTCCTGAGGCCGTATCGCACGTCCCGCATCACGCCATCGATCATGTCCATGTCCTTCCTCCGATTCAATGGGAGCTTTGACGTTCCAGGAGGGTTGAAACGTTGCCGCGGCAGGCGCGGCTGCTATAGTCCCGTCCCGGATGAAGCCCATCAAGCATCTGCGGTGGTACATCGGCGGCCTCCTGTTCCTGTCGACGGTCGTCAACTACATCGACCGCCAGACACTCAGCGTGCTCGCGCCCTATCTCAAGACCGAGTACTCGTGGTCGAACACCGACTTCGCGTGGATCCTGATCTCGTTCCGGGTGGCGTATGCGATCGGTCAGACGATCGCCGGACGGCTCGTCGATCGGCTGGGCACGCGGCGCGGACTGAGTCTGGCGGTGATCTGGTATTCGATCGCGGCGATGGCGACCTCGATGGCGATCGGGCTGCGAAGCTTCTGCGCGTTCCGCTTCGCGCTGGGACTGGGCGAGGCGGCCAACTGGCCCGGGGCGACCAAGGCGGTCTCGGAATGGTTCCCGCGGCGTGAAAGCGGCTGGGCGGTGGCGCTGTTCGACAGCGGCTCCTCGATCGGCGCGGCGGTCGCCCCGTTCATCGTGCTGACCCTTTACCACCGGTTCGGCAGCTGGCGGCCGGCCTTCCTGATCACCGGCACGCTGGGGTTTCTGTGGCTGATCTTGTTCCTGTGGCTGTATCGCACCCCGGAGCAGCATCCCCGGCTGTCGGCCGGGGAGCGTGCCGACATCCTCGCGAACCGGGGTGGCGGCGTGGTGCGCGCGGCCGGGGGGCCGCAGCTGCCCTACGGCCTGCTCCTCCGCCTGCCCCAGACCTGGGGCTACGTCATCTCCAAGACCTGCACCGATCCGGTCTGGTTCTTCATCACCGACTGGTTCGCGATCTACCTGGTCTCGCGCGGGTTCAAGCTGGAAGAGAGCCTGGCAGGGTTCTGGGTGCCATTTCTCGCCGCCGACCTGGGCAACTTCTTCGGCGGCGGCGTCTCGAGCCTGCTGATCGGGCGCGGCTGGAGCGTCGGAGCGGCTCGAAAGGCGATCGGCGTTTTCGGTGGGCTCGGGATGATGTTCCTGATCCCCACGGTCTACACCGACTCGTTCCTGATCCTGGTGGCCTGCTTCGCGGTCGCGACGTTCGCCTATGCGGCGTTCTCCACGGTGATCCTGAACCTGCCCGCGGACATCTATCCCACCGGATCGGTCGCCAGCGTGAGCGGCCTGGGCGGCACCGCCGCCGGCGCCGGCACCATCGCCGCGATCTACCTCACCGGCTGGGTGAGCGACCGCTACTCGTTCGCACCGATCCTGCTCGGCGCCAGCGTGATCCCGCTCGTCGGCATGGCGGCGATGCTGCTGCTGGTGCGCAATACCAAGGAGTCACGTGAGGGCGTGGTGAATGAAATATGAGCTGACAGCTACTGCGGTCACTCCCTCGCTGCGATCGCCTTGCCGCTCGAAGTGGCGACGGGGGGTGACTCGCAGGCCGGTGAGCTTTTACAGGAGGGCCAGGAGATCAGGAGAAAAGAAATTGGTTTTCCTCCTGGACTCCTGGCCCTCCTGTTTAAGCTCTTGGCAAGTGGCTGTCGGTCGAACGCGCACTACTCCGACCGCAGCGCCATGATCGGATCGACCCTCGTGGCCCGCAAGGCGGGCACGTAGCTGGCCAGCATGGTCGCGCCGATCAGCACCAGCGACACCATCGCGTAGGTGAGCGGATCGATCGGGTTGACCTCGAACAGCAGCGACGTAATCAGCCGCATCACCCCGACGGCGGCGGCCAACCCGATCGCGACGCCGACGCCGGACAGCATCACCCCGTGCCTCACGAACATGCGGGTCACCGACTGCGGCTGGGCGCCGAGTGCGAGTCGGATCCCGATTTCCCGCGAGCGCTGCGCCACCGAATAGGAAATCACCCCGTAGATCCCTGCCACGCCGAGCAGCAGCGCCATGCCGCCGGCGATGCCGAGCATCGCCAGCGTGAACGAGGTGCGCGCCAGCGAGGCGTCGTAGATCTCCTGCAGCGTGAGCACGCGGGCCATCGGCAGGTTCGGGTTGATCGACCAGATCGCCCGTCCCAGTTCATCCGCGAACCCGGCGGCGCCGGTGCGGGTGCTGCGGATCACGTAGGTGAGACCCCGCTGCACGAAGACATCCTGTGCACCCGGCGTGAAGCTCTTCATCAGGACCGGCCAGTAGGCCGCGGTCGCCGCCTTCTTGTTCAGACCGTCGTCCCGCATGTCGCCCACCACGCCGACCACTTCCCGCCAGACCCCCTGCGAGTAGGGACGCACGCGTTTTCCGATCGCCGCCGCCGGCTGGCCCCAGAGCTCGCGAGCGAGGTTCTCCGAGACCAGCGCGACCGGCTGCAACTCGAGCGCATCGGCCCAGGTGAAATCGCGGCCGGCAATGATCGGGGTGCCCATCGTCTTCAGGTAGCCGGGGGATACGAACTTGAACAGGCGGATCGGGGGAATCTGCGAGTCCGTGTAGGTGCGGTCCTGGGCGTACAGCGGATCGTGCCAGCCTCCACCGGTCATGGTGACAATCGAGGCGAATCCAACCGACGTCACACCCGGCACCGTCACCAGCTTGTCGAGAATGGTCCGGTGCATCCGCGCTGTCGCGGCCTGATCCTTCACCTGAGAATCCGGAATCGACAAACGCAGGGTCTGCACGTCGTCGGCCTGCACGAATCCCGGGTGGACGTCGCGCAGCGCCTGGAACGTCCGGATCATCAGGCCTGAGCTGACCAGCAACACGAGCGCCAGCGCCACCTGCGCGACCACGAGCAGGTTGCGGGCGCGATGGCGGTCCTTGCCCGCGGTCGCCGTCCGTCCGCCGCTGCGCAGCGAGAGCCCGATCGGCAGGCCCGCGTACCTGAGGACTGGAATCGCGCCGAACAGCAGGCCCGCCACTACCGACACGAGCGCCGTGAACAGCAGGACCGGCACATCCAGCGTGATGTCGTCGATCCGCGGGAGATTGCCGGGGGCCAGTGCCACCAGCAGCCGCAACGCGCCGAACGCCAGTGCGAGTCCGACCGCGCCGCCGGCCAGGCCGAGCGTCACGCTCTCGACCAGCAACTCACGGGCAATCCGGCCCGAGCCGGCCCCAAGCGCGGAGCGAATCGCCAGCTCCTGCTGCCGCGACTCGGATCGGACCAGCAGCAGGTTCGCGACGTTCGCGCACGCGATCAGCAGCACCAGCCCGAGCGTGCCCATCAGCACCCACAGCACCTTCCGGACATCGCCGACCAGGTCGTCCTTCAGCGAGAGGACGGCGGGCGTGATGCGCGCCTCTTCGAACATCTTCACGCTGCCGCCCGGGAACGGCGGAAATTTGGCCAGCGAGATCGGGATCATCCGGGCGACGTCGGCATTTGCCTGCTGCACCGTCGTGCCCGGCTTCAGCCGCGCGATCGCCAAGAAGCTGAACTGCCCGAGGAACACCTTGCTGCGATCGAAGCGGTAGGGCACCACCAGCGACACCTTGCGGTCGAGGAACCGGAACGAATCGGGCAGCACGCCGATGATTTCGCGGGCAAGGCTGTCGAGCATCACGGTGCGGCCGATGACCGATGGGTCCGCGCCGAACTTCGACCGCCAGTAGCCGGCTGTCAGGATCACCGTCTCGGGCGTGCCGGGGCTGGCGTCGGTCTTGGTGAAGAGGCGACCGAGCATGGGCTGGGCGCCGAGCATCGGCAGCACCCCCTCGGTCGTGAACAACGCCGGCGATTCCTCCGGCTCGGCCAGGCCGGTCACGCTGACCGTGCCGGTGTTCCAGAGCCCGACGTCCTGAAACACCCGGCCTTCTTCCCGGTAGGTGAAGTACTGGAAGGGCGCGGCGCCGGCTTGCGGGAGATTCACGCCAGGCAAGGCATGCTGGAGCGCCACCAGCTCATCGGACCGCGGATATGGCAGCGGCTTCAGCAGCACCCCTTCGATCACGCTGAAAATCGCAGTATTGGCGCCGATGCCGAGCGCCAGCGTCAGGACGGTGATGCCGGTGAAGGCCGGCATTCGGATGAGGCTCCGCAGCAGCTGGTTCAAGCGCATAAGAGATACATACGGCGCTCAGCCGCTGCGGTTTCGGTTCCGCCGGGAAAATCAGCCCACCACCAGGAATGCCACGCCGATGCTGTGATCGGCGTCCTTGTCCGCCTCGGACCGTTCCTCGAGGACCGTCGTGATGCCGTCCACCGTGACCGAGACCCGGTGCATCCAGTCCTTCACGACATGCGCGAAGCTCCAGCTCAAACGGTAGGTGCCCGGTGACATCGGCGGGAGATCCGCCCGTCGGTTCACGACCGACTTGATCAGGACCAGTCTCTCGAACGCGATCGTGTACGGGATCGCCAGGTCGCTGACGTCCACATCCACGGTGACAACCGCCTTGGCCGAAATGGAGAACACCTTGATATCCGACGGCAGGGCAGCCGCCAACACGGCGATGCTGTCGATCGTCGCGGTCCTGAGTTCCATGGTCATCCCGTTCTCCAGATCGAGGGGTTGCCGGCGATGCCCGCCGGGTCAGCGCCGCGCGAGGCGCGCAACGCAGGCGAATGTGTGTGTGGAGATTGGACGGACGCCGACCGCGGGTTTCCCAGGTTCCTCGGTTTCGCGAGCGCCACGAGTTACCCCAGTCGCCAGCGCCAAGCGCCCCGGTGCTCGCGGCGTAGGGCTGCTCTTAGCAGCAAGATGGGCGATTCCGAAGGCCGGTGAACTTAACAGGAGGGCCAGGAGATCAGGAGAAAAGACAATTATTGATTCCTCCTGAACTCCTGGCCCTCCTGTAAAAGCTCACCGGCCCTCGAATCACCCCGTTCGCCGCTGAGGGCACACGGATGCCGCGAGCGATTCGAGGGCTCGGGGCTTTGCCTAGTGACGCAGCAGCGCTTGAGGCTCGGCTCGGCCGGCGCGGCGCGCGGGAAGGTAGGCCGCGATGATCACGGCCACCAGGACCACCGCCAGGACCGCCGCATAGGTGGCACCGTCCCCAGGCGCAATCCCGAACAGCAGGCCTCGCAGGCTGTGGCTTGCGACACCGGCGGCCATCAGCCCCAGCGCGAGCCCGCCGGCCACGCGTGACCCCGCTCGCGCGAGCACGTCTCGCAAAATGGTCCGACGCGGGGCGCCGAGCGCCATGCGGATCGCGAACTCCCGCGCTCGATGGGTCACGTCCAACGCGACCACGCTGAACAGCCCGAGCGCCGCCAGACCGAACGCCAGCCCGGCGAAGACCACGAACAGCCACATCGTCAGCCGGCGGGGCGCGGCGGCTCGTTCGACGACGGCGTCGAGGGTCGTGACGGTGTCGACAGTCGAACCCGGATCCAGCTGGCGCGCTGCAGCGCGTACCGCGGCCGCCGCCAGGTTCGGATCGCCCGAAGTGCGGATGACCACGTTATCGGCCGGCCGGCCGGTCTGCAGGGCGGCGTCATAGATGTCGAGCTGCGCCTCCTCGAGGCCGCGATAGCGGACATCGCTCACGACTCCGACGACGGTTCGCCACATCGTGCGCGGACCACCCGCAGTGAAGCTCGACATGGAAACCCGTTTGCCGATGGGGTCGTGGCCCGCCCACAGCCGGCGCGCCGTCGACTCGCCGACAATCGCCACACGTGGCGACTCGCGCGTGTCCCGATCGGTGAAGAACCGCCCGGATCGCAGCGGAATCCTCAGCGTCTCGAAGTAACCGGGCGTCGCAATCTGGTGATTGAGCACCAGATCGGGAACGTTGCCGGTCGTCACCTCCGGTTGCCCTTCCAGCCGGACCGCCACTCCCTGCCCGATCGGACCGAGCATCAGCGGACGGAGGTAGACCGCTCCCGCGCTCTCCACGCCAGGGAGCGCGCGAACGCGCTGCAGAAATCCGTCCAGCCACACATTGGGAGGAAGCGGCGTTCCCTGGGGCTGAACGGTGACGCTCAACACGCGATCGGGCGAGAAGCCAAGATCTACACGGCTCAGCGCCAGAAAGCTGCGCAGCACCAGGCCGGCCGCGACCAGGAGGACGACCGAGAGCGCGATCTGCGCGACGAGCAGCGCCGACCTGGTCCGCATCGCCGCCCGGCCGCTCGTGGTCCGCTCGCCCTCGACCATATCGAGCACGCTCGCACGGCCCGCCTGCCTGAGCGGGACGGCGACCGTGATCACCGCGGCACAGATCACGATCCCGAACGTGAAGAGGGCGACGGGCGCATCGACACCGATGTCCGCCACGCGCGGCAGATCGTCGGGCGCGAGCGCCACGATCGCCTTGGCCATCCAGTGCGCCATCGTCAGGCCGAGCGCGCCGCCGGCCAGCGCCACCAGCAGCACTTCGGCAATCCAGGCTCGAGCGACCGCGAGGCGGGTCGCACCGAGCGCGAGCCGGATACTGTGCTCCTGCCGCCGCGTCGCCACGCGTGTGAGCATCAGCCCCGAGACATTGGCGCAGGCAATCAGCAGCAGCACCATCACCGCGGACCAGAGCACGCGCAACGCCGGCCTGACCGGTCCGAACACGTAGTCGACAAAGGGAGTGACGACGGCAGTCGTGCCCCACTTCAACCGCCCGGGCGTGGCGAGATCGAGGCGCGCCTCGGTGGCATCGACGTCGGCCCGCACGCCAGTCATGGCGAGCGACGGATGCAGCCGGCCGACCACATAGAAGACGCCGAGCGTATCGAGCAGCGCCGCATTGGGTGGTGTGCCGGTGGCGAGCGCGGGGACGATCGGCGCCCAGAATTCCGCGCCGCGGGGGAAGTCGACGCCGCTCGGCATGACGCCGACGATCTCCACGGGTCCACCGTCGAGGATCATCCGCGTGCCGACAATGCCGGGATCCGCCCCAAATCGCCGCACCCAGGCGCCGTAATTCAGGACGGCGATCGCCGGCCCGTTCGGCACGTCGTCTTCAGCCCGGAAACCGCGGCCGAGCAGCGGCCGGACCCCCAGCGTGTCGAAGAAGCCGGACGAGACGCCGGCAAACCAAATCCGCGACGGCTCGCCGCGTCCCTCGAGCACCGCGCTCCAGTTGTGCGATCCCATGACTGCGGCAGTGGTGAATGTCGATCCCGCCTCGGTCCACTCCCGGAGATGACGATAGGTCAGCTCGATCACCGCGTGCCCCGCCTGGTCTGTCTGCCACACCACGGCGAGACGGTCCGGCCCATCGACCGGCAGCGGCCGGAGCAGGACCGCGTTGACGGCGCTGAAGATGGCACCGTTCGCGCCGATGGCGACCGCGAGTGTCAGTGCGGCGGCGAGCGCGTAGCCCGGCGACTGGCGAAGGTGACGAGCGGCGTGACGGAAATCGGTGAAGAGGCCCATGGCGAGCCTTATAACGTCAGGCCGCCGGCGCGTCCACCGTTTTGCCACGAGTGTGGGGGCCGCCGGGCTCGATCCGGGCCGCGCGGGTGAGTCTCTTCGCGGCGACAGCCGCTGTCACGCTGCCATCGTGTCCACGGCGCCTTGCGGCGCGCTGCCGCCTCCGGCGGCACACGACGAAACGACGACACGACGACAGGACGTTAAGAAAGCAACGGGCCACGTCGGCACACAGGGGCATCGTCGTGAATGCCCTTCTGATATCAACGGCTCTCCTCCGCTGGCGGCGACGTCGGCCACGGCCGACGTTGGCGGGAGTGAGGGTCGATCGGATCACAAGGAGCCATCCTTCGCTTGCGCTCCTTGTGATCCGATCGACCCTCACTCCTGCCACCGCGCGAAGCGCGGCACCGCCAGCGGATGCAGTCCGTCGAAGTGACTGTCAACGTCGTTGTCGTCGTGTCGTCGTGTCGTCGTTGAGCGGCCGAAGGCCGCGAACCCGCCGAAGGCGCCGTGGACAAGCGACCGGCGGCCGAATCGGCGTAGACTCGCCGGATGGCGAGCTATTCCCTTCGGGTGAACGGCAGAACACACCAGGTCGAGGGGGAGCCCGACGACAGCCTGTTGTCGGTGCTGCGTTACGACCTCGACCTGACCGGGTCCAAATTCGGATGCGGCGAGGGCTACTGCGGCGCCTGCACGGTCCTCCTCGACAACCAGCCGGCGCGCGCGTGCGTGACGCGACTCGCCGCGGTGTCAGGGGTGTCGGTCACGACGATCGAGGGACTCTCGCCGGGCGAGCGCCTGCACCCGGTGCAGCAGGCGTTCCTGGATGCCGAGGCATTCCAGTGCGGCTATTGCACGCCGGGCATGGTCATGGCCACGATCGGCCTGCTTCGCACTCATCCGACGCCGTCCGATCAAGACATCGCCAAAGTGATGGATCGCAATGTCTGCCGGTGCGGCACCTATCCACGCATCGTCCGGGCGGTGAAGCTGGCGGCGGCGCGTCTGAAGAGCGCGGACGGAGTGGCGTCCGGTGGGACACGCCGATGATCGACGAGATCGAAGTCGAACGCTACGAGCTGTCGCGAGGTCCGGCCTACCGTTTCGAGGTCGAACGGCGCGATTTCCTGAAGGTGTTCGCGGCGCTCGGCGGCGGACTGATGGTCGCGGCGGTCCCCGATGCGGCGGCGCAGCAGGAGTCGGGCCGCGGCGGATCGCAGAGCGTCGCCCGCGATCTCTCCGCGTGGATTCACATCGACGAAACCGGGCTCGTCACCGGCTACACCGGCAAGACCGAGATCGGCCAGAACATCAGGACGTCGCTGGCCCAGGCGATCGCCGACGAACTGCGCCTGCCGCTGACCGCGGTCTCGCTGGTGATGGCGGACACCGACCTGGTGCCGTTCGACCAGGGAACGTTCGGTTCCCAGTCGACGCCGCGGATGGCGCCGGTACTGGCGCGGGCCGCGGCCGTGGCCAGGGAGATGTTGATCGACCGGGCGGCGGCGCTCTGGCAGATTGAGCGGACCGGGTTGGTCTGCCGGGACGGCCGGATCGCGGCGAAGGACAAGTGGGCAGGCTTCGGCGAGCTCGTCAAAGGCCGGAAGCTCGCCGGCATGGTACCGGCCGACGCGCCCATTTCGCCGTCGTCCGCCTGGGCGATCCGCGGCACCGCGGCAACAAAAGTGGCGGGCCGCAGCTTCGTGACCGGCCAGCATCGTTACACGCCGGATCTCACGCGTCCGGGCATGATGTATGGACGGATCATTCGTCCCGATGGCTACAGCGGCACGCTGGTGTCTTTCGACGATGCCGCGGCGCGGGCGATTGCCGGCGTCACGGTGGTGCGCGATGGCGACTTCGCCGGCATCGTGGCGCCGACGGAGCGGCTGGCTCGCCGCGCCGCGGCGGCGATCCGCGCGGAATGGCGTCTGCCAACGGACGCGCCGTCGTCGTCGACCATCTACGATCACCTGAAGAAGAGCGAGACCACCGGTGGCGGCCGCGGAAGCACGCCGTCGGGGCGCGGCGACGTCGCGGCGGCGCGGGCGGCGGCGGCACGGACGTTCGACGCGACGTATCACATTCCCTACATCGCGCACGTGCCGCTCGAGCCGCGCTGTGCGGTCGCCGAGTGGATCGACGGAAAGGTGACGGTCTGGACCGGGACGCAGCGGCCCTTCGGCGTGCGGTCCGAGCTGGCGTCGGCGTTCCGCCTGGCTGAGGACCGGGTCCGGGTGATCGTGCCTGATACCGGCTCGGCGTACGGAGGAAAGCACACCGGTGAGTACGCGGTCGAAGCCGCACGCCTCGCACGAGCGGCGGGCAAGCCGGTGAAGCTGGTGTGGAGCCGTAAGGAGGAGTTCTCCTGGGGATACTTCCGGCCGGCGGGCGTCATCGAAGTCAAGGCCGGTGTGGACGCCGCCGGGCAGCTCACGGTGTGGGAGTTCGACAACTGGAACTCGGGCGGATCCGGCATCCAGACGCCGTACGAAGTCGCCAACCAGCGGGTCCGATTCCACCCGTCCGACTCACCGCTTCGGCAGGGCTCGTACCGCGGGCTCGCGGCGACCGCGAACCACTACGCGCGCGAGATGCACGTCGACAGCATCGCCCGCGGGCTGGGGACGGATCCGGTGGCTTACCGGCTGCGGCATCTGAAAGACGAGCGGATGCGGGCAGTGCTGACGGCGGCAGCGCAGCGCTCCGGCTGGCCGAAGCCTGCTGCGAACGGCCGCGCGCTCGGGATCGCGTGCGGCACCGAGAAAGGCAGCTACCTCGCGACCGCCGCCGAGGTCAGCCGCTCGGCGACGGGCTTCGTCGTGGAACGGCTGGTGGTGGTGTTCGAGTGCGGCGCGATCGTCAATCCCGACGGGCTGCGCAACCAGGTAGAGGGAGCTGTGATCCAGGGTCTCGGGGGCGCGCTGTTCGAGGCGATCGAGTTCGCCAACGGCGCGATCGTGAACGGCAGCATGGCCCGCTATCGCGTGCCGCGCTTCAAGGATGTGCCGCCCCTCGAGGTCGTTTTGCTCGATCGCAAGGACCTCCCCTCGGCCGGCGCCGGCGAGACCCCGATCGTCTGCGTCGCGCCGGCGATCGGCTCGGCGGTCCGGGGGCTCGGCCGGGTGTTGAACGAGCTGCCGGTGAGGCTCGCGTGACCAACGGCGCCCCGGAAGCCGCTCGAGTCTCTTCGCGGCGACAGCCGCTGCCATCGTGTCCACGGCGCCTGCGGCGCACCGTCGCCTCCGGCGGCACACGACGACAACGACGTTGAGAAGGCAACTGGCCACGTTGGCACGCAGAGGCATTTCGTGGATGCCCCATTGTTATCAACGGCTCTCCCCGCCGGCGGCGACGTCGGCCGCCAGCGGATGTAGTCCGTCGAAGTGACTGACAAAGGTTTACGTCGTGTCGTCGTGTCGTCGTGTCGTCGTTGAGCGGCCGACGGCCGCGACCCCGCCGAAGGCGGCGTAGACAAGCGACGAGCGGTCGAATTCGTGCGGTCAGTGTTACTGCTCGAGATCGGCGAAGGCGGAGCGTCGAACCGAGATCGGTCCGAAGCAATTCGACGAAGCCCGCCTACTCGGCTCTCAGCGCGTGCACGGGATCGGTCGACGCGGCGCGGCGCGCCGGCAGGTAGCTGGCCGCCAGCGCGACGCCGAACAGCAGCATCGCCGCGGCCAGGAAATTGAGCGGATCGAGCGCCGAGACGCCGAACAGCAGGCTGCGCATCACCAGCGCGAGCGCGACCGCGCCGCCGAGACCGAGCACGGCGCCGAAAACGATCAGGGCCGAGCCCCGCCGCAGCACCTGCTGCAACACGGCGCGCCGGCTCGCGCCGAGAGCCAGACGCACGCCGAACTCCCGGGTCCGCTCGGTCACCCCGTGGGCCATGACGCCGTACAGCCCGACGCTCGCCAGCAGGAGCGACGACAGCGCGAACGCCGTCACGATCGCCATGCTCAGCCGGCGGTCGGCGGTCGATCGCGCCATCACGTCTTCCATCGTCCTGACGTCGTAGACCGGTTGGTCGGGGTCGATCGTCTGAATCGCTTCGCGCACGGCCGGCGCCAACGATTGCACGCCGGCGCGTCCGCGCACCACCAGCACGATGCGGCCATCGGTGAACTGGTGGTAGGAGAAGTAGATTTGCCGCTCCTCCGCGCGGTCGAGACCGCCGTGTCGCACCGCGCCGGCCACGCCGACGATTCGTCCTTCGGCCCGCTGATTCCCCGGGAGCATCACGGTGTAGCGCTTGCCGATCGGGTCCTGTCCCGGCCAGAGCGTGCGCGCCGTGCGATCGTCGATGACGGCAGCCATCGGCGCGGACGTCGTGTCCTGTTCGGTAAGGCCGCGCCCGGCGCGAAGCGGGATCGCCATGGTCCGGAAATAGCCCGGCGTCGCCGAGCGGGCCTGCAGCAGCTGCGGGCCGGCGACGTCCTCCAGCTCGAAGCGCAGCTCCATCTCGTTCCCCGACAGTGGCAGGCGGTTGATCATCGCCGCCGAGGCCACCCCGGGGACCGCCGTCACGCGATCGAGCAGCCGGTGGTAGAACGCGGCGATCTGCTGGTCGTTCCGATATTTCGTTCGCGGGATCGCCATGTGAAGGGTGAGGACGTTCTGGGCGCGGAAGCCCGGATCGACGTGCATCAGCGCCGCGAACGTCCGGACCAGCGCCGTCGCCCCGACCAGCAGCGGCAGCGTGAGCGCGAGCTGCGCGACGACCAACCCGTTCCGCATCCGCAGCGCGTCGCGGCTCGCGGTCGCCCCTCGCGTGCCCTTCGCCGCCGTCGGCACGTTGGCGCGCCATGCATGCAGCACCGG
This sequence comes from uncultured Acidobacteriota bacterium, assembly GCA_963717745.1. Lineage (GTDB taxonomy): Bacteria > Acidobacteriota > Vicinamibacteria > Vicinamibacterales > 2-12-FULL-66-21 > JACCXG01. The sequence continues at coordinate 81,653 of CAVQXJ010000020.1, read as the reverse complement.
CAGCAACCCGGCGACGATCCCGGTGAGCAGGAGCACCAGCGATGAGAAGGCGAGCACCGGTGCGTTGATTGCGATCCCGTCGGCCCGCGACAGCGCCGCCGGCGCGATCGGCACGAACGCCGCCACCGCGTAATTCGCCCCGGCGATGCCGGCGATGCCGCCCAGCGCGAGCACCGGTGCGATCTCGGCCATCGCCTGCAACGCGAGCCGCCCGCGCGAGGCGCCGAGCGCCAGCCGGACGGTGAACTCGCGGCTGCGGCCCGCGGCGCGGGTGCCGAGCAGACCTGCCAGGTTGAAGCAGGCGATCAGCAGCAGACACGAGACCGCGGCCAGCATCACGTACATGCCCTGCCTGACCGGGGCGACTGACTCCTCGAGCAGCGAGCGCACCTCGAAACGCACGCCGCGATTGGTGGCTGGATAGTCGGCGGCGAGCTGGGCGGCGATGCCGTCGAATTCCCGCTGCGCCTCTTCCCGCCCGATGCCGGGCTTCAACCGCGCGATCGCTTGTTGGTTGTAGTTGGTCACCTGCCGGGCCAGCTCGCGCGGATCGATGGTCAGCGGAATCCACAACTGGTGCTCGCGGCCCGGGAACTGGAAGTCCGGCCCCATCACGCCGACGACCTCATACAGTGTCCCGCTCAGATTGATGGTCCGGCCGAGAATCCCCGGATCCGCCGCGAACCGGCGCCGCCACAACGCGTCGCCCAGGATCACGACGCGGTCCCGGCCACTCTGCTCTTCAGTGGCGGAGAACCCGCGACCGAGCGTCGGCGCGACGCGTAGCACCGGCAGCAGACCGGACGACAGGCGCCCGGCGAGAAGCCGCTCCGGCTCACCCGATCCGATCAGATTGAAGTTCTGCGGGGCATTGCCGAGCGCGGCACCCTCGAACACGCTGGTGCGGTCTCGCCAGTCGCGGTAATCCGCCGCGTACACGCGCGTCCTCGGCGCCGCTTCATTCGGCAAGTGGGTCCAGATCGCCACCAGGCGCTCCGGCTCTCCGTAAGGGAGCGGCCGCAGCATCACCCCATAGACGACGCTGAAAATCGCGGTGGTGGTGCCGATGCCCAGCGCCACGACCAGCGCGCTGATCGCCGCGAACGCCGGCGCCCGGCGCAGCAGTCGCACGCCGAAGCTCAGATCGCGAACGAGCTGGTGCAGGCACGCGCCTGGGCGGGCCGCGCGCGACTCCTCGCGGATGACCTCGAGGCTGCCCACCGTCAGATGCGCGGCACGCGTCGCCTCGTCTCGAGACATGCCCGCGGTGAGATTTGCCTGAATCTGTCGATCGACATGAAAGCGCAGCTCGTCGGCGACATCGTCGTCGAGCGCGCCGGGCTGGAAGACGCCGCGCACGGTGGCCAGGAATCGAGTGAGGAGTCGCATGGCGTCACGCGGTCCGCAGCAGGAGCGCAATCGCGGCGGCCAGCCGTTCCCACCCCGCCTGTTCGCGCTCGACATGTTTACGGCCGGCTTTGGTGAGACTGTAGAAGCGAGCCCGCCGGTTGTTCTCGGACGCCCCCCATTCGGCGCGGATCCAGCCCTCGCGCTCGAGGCGCTGCAGTGCCGGGTACAGCGAGCCCTGCTGAACCCGCAGCACCTCGCCCGACAACTGGCCGATCCGCTGCGCGATCGCCCACCCGTGGATCGGCGCCGTACCGATGGCCTTGAGAATGAGAAGGTCCAGCGTGCCCTGGACCAGGTCGACTGGCTTACCCACTGCGCTCCCCTTGACGGTCGACAAGAGAGTAAACCGGCTCTTGTCGACCGTCAAGGGGAGCGGGACGGCGGTAGAATGGCGCGGGTTCTCGGCGGGGGCTGACAGGGCGGTGAACACCCGCGCGTGTCAAGGGAGAAGGCAGAAGGGAAAAGGGAGAACGGGACGATGAGTGACACGCACGAAGACGGTCAGAGAAGATGGACCCGCCGGGGATGGCTCTCGGCCGCCGGCGCGGCGGTCGTGGGAACGGCCATTGCCGACGGCAGCGCGAGTGCGCCGGAGACGGCGCAGACTCCGCAGCCGCCCGCGGCCGCCCCCCTGCCGCTCACCGAGTTCGAGCCGAAGAGCATGCTGCACGTCGCGGAAACGACGGTTCAGCGGGCGCGCTTTCCGGTGATCGACTTTCACACGCACGTCTCGCGGCGCCGCGCGGCCAAGCCGCCAATGCCGCCGGCGGAGCTGGTGAAAACGATGGACGCCGTCAATCTGCGGACGATGGTGAACCTGACCGGCGGCTTCGGCGAAGACCTGTCGGCGACGATTGCCACCTTCGATCGGGCGTTTCCGCGCCGGTTCGTGTCGATGACGGAGCCGGCGTGGACGCGCGCCAGTGAGCCAGAGTATGCCCAGTGGCAGGCCGACGAGATCGCGAAGGCCAAGGCGGCCGGCGCGGTTGGCGTCAAGGTGCTGAAGACGCTGGGCCTCTATCTCCGCGACGGAGGCCCCACGGGCAAGCTCGTGAAGGTGGATGACCCCCGCTTCGATCCGATGTGGGAGGCCTGCGGGCGGCTGGGGCTGCCAGTGGCGATCCACGTCGGAGACCCCGAAGCGTTCTTTCTGCCGATCGATCGCTTCAACGAACGGTTCGAGGAGCTCAACGCGCATCCGGACTGGTCCTTCCATGGCAAGGACTTCCCGGCGTTCAAAGAGATTCTCGAGGCGCGTGACCGGGTGTTCGCGAAGCATCCGAAGACCACGTTCGTCGCGCTGCACGTCGGCCACTGGGGCGAGAACCTGGCCGCGGTCGGCGCGATGCTCGACCGGTTCCGCAACGTCCACGTGGAGATCGGCGCACGCATCGGCGAGATCGGCCGCCAGCCGCGCACCGCGGCGCGGTTCTTCGACAAGTATCAGGACCGCATCCTGTTCGGCACCGACGCGATCCCGCTCGGCACCGAAACCCCGCAGCAGGTGTTCGGCGAGGATCTCTATCGGATCTACTACCGCTGCCTCGAGACCGAGGATGAATACTTCGACTACGCCCCGGCGCGCCTGCCGCCGCAGGGCCGCTGGAGAATCTACGGCCTCGGCCTGCGCGATCAGATCCTGCGCAAGGTCTACAACGAGAACGCGCAGCGCGTAGTTGGAATGAAGCTCGTCTAGCCAACGACAGCCGCCCCCAAAACCTAACAGGAGGGCCAGGAGGAATTCTTTTAGAAAGAACAAGAAAAACCTCCTGATCTCCTGGCCCTCCTGTTAAAGCTCTTGGAGGTGGCTGTCGCCGCTATGACCCTCACGCACTCCCGATCAGGATCCCCGACGCGAACACCAGCGCGCCGCCGACGACGACCTGGAGCGCGGCGCGCAGGAATGGCGTGTCCATATAGCGGTTCTGCACCCAGGCGATCGCCCACAGCTCGACGAACACCACCACCATCGCGATGATGGTCGCGGTCCAGAAGTCGGGGATCAGATACGGCAGCGCGTGACCGAGGCCGCCGACGGCGGTCATCACACCCGAGGCCAAGCCGCGCTTGACCGGCGAACCGCGACCCGAGATCGAGCCGTCGTCCGACGCGGCTTCGGTGAAGCCCATCGAGATGCCGGCGCCGACCGACGCCGCCAGGCCGACCAGGAAGGTCTTCCAGGTATCGCCGGTGGCGAAGGCGGCGGCGAAGATCGGCGCGAGCGTCGACACCGAACCGTCCATCAAGCCGGCGAGCCCCGGCTGCACCCAGGTCAGCACGAACTGACGGTCCGCCTCCGCGTTCTCCGCCGCGCGGACGGCCGGCGGCAGATGCTCGACCAGCAGTCCCTGCCAGGTCTTCTCGTGACCGGACTCGTCCGCGGCCAGGCGATTCAGCAGCTGGCGCGTGCCGGCATCGCTGGTGCGCTGGGCCGCGCGCTGATAGAAATCACGCGCCTCGACTTCCATCCGCGATGCTTCCTCACGGATCCGTTCCGCGCCGAGGTTCTGGATCAGCCAGACCGGCCGCCGGTGATAGAAGCCGGCGACGTGTTCGCGGCGGATCAGCGGAATCGTCTCGCCGAACCGCCGCCGGTGCTCCTCGGTCAACGCGGCCCGATGGTCGTCTTCCTCGCCGGCCATCTCCTCGAAGACCTTCGCGGACTGCGGAAAGCCGGCAGCCAGCAGTTGCGCGTACCACCGGTAGATGCGGCCATCATCCTCTTCGGAGGAGATGGCCAGCGCCAGGACCTCCTGCTCCGAAAGGTTCTTGAACTGCCGCCGGAACGCGACGCCGGGAATCATCGGGGCCTTTCTGCCGTGCTGCGGACTGCGGACCGCGGACCACGGGCCGCGGGCCACGGGCGACGTCAGTGAACGGTCTGGTACTATATGCGCCCATTCACGGCCGCATCTCTCACGACGCTATGTCCTCCATCGACGATCTGCGCATCGACACGCCCCGCCTCGTTCTGCGTCCGCCACGGCTGGAGGACCTCACTCCCTGGAGCGACATGATGCTCGACGAACCGACCGCCCGGTTCATTGGCGGCGTGGCGCCCCGGGCGATGTGCTGGCGTCAGGTGATGACGATGATCGGGTCGTGGCACGTCCACGGGTTCGCGATGTTCTCGGTGATCGAACGGGAGACCGGCCGCTGGATCGGCCGGCTGGGACCCTGGCAGCCGGAAGGATGGCCCGGGCCCGAGATCGGCTGGGCGATCGCCCGCGATCGGTGGGGCCGCGGCTATGCCGTCGAGGGCGCCGCCGCCGCGACCACCTGGGCGTTGGACACCCTCGGGTGGACCAGGATCATTCATTCGATCGCGCCGGCGAACCTGGCGTCGCAGCGGGTCGCGGAGAAGCTCGGATCGCGAAACCTCGGCCCGGGGACGCTGCCGGCGCCGTTCGCGAACGACCGCGTCGATCTGTGGGGTCAGACCGGCGAAGAGTGGCGCGCGCGACCGGATCGGGGCCAGACCGGGGTCTGACCCCACCCGGCCCGGCGTTTACCCCACCCGGCCCGGCGTTTACCGGGTGCCGCCGACGCTGCGCTTCGCGAGACCGTCACGCAGCGCGCGCAGCGCGTCCTCGCATGGGGGAGTGAGCTTGCCTTTCTGATCAAGCGTCAGCGCCAGAGAGCGGACATTGGTGTTGCGGCGGGACGAAGCGATGGTCTCGGCGTGTGCCTTGAGATTGGTGTTCTGCACCACCAGTTCGAGGATGGTGCGGTCGAGCGCGCGATACTCGGCGAACCGACGGCCGAACTCCTCGAGCAGGCGGGCTTCGTCGGCGTAGCCAAGGTCCTGGAGGAGCGGCTTCAGCGCGTCCGCATCTTTTTGAACGGTGTCGACCATCTGCCCGGCTTCACGGGCGAACCTCACCGACGCCTCATCCGTGTCGGCCATCACCACCCGGTTCGACGCATCGGCCGCTTTGGTGAATGGCACGAGCCGGTCTTCCGACACGCGCCGCGCTTCGGGCAGCTGTTCCAACGGCCGCGTCGTACACGCTGACGCCACCAGCGTCGCGGTCAGGATGACGAACGCTGCGCGCGCGCTCATGACGGCGCCTCATTGAGTGGCACGACTTGTACCGCTGCGTCCGGAACCGCGCTGAGGAACCGGTTCAGGGTTGACCCCCGCCACACCACTTCCAGACGGGAACGTGCGCTCTGGCCGAAGATGACGTGGGTGACGCCCTCGCGCTGCGCGAACGCAATCAGTCCTTCCGCCGTCCGACCGGCTTTCACGCGCACGACCGTTGCCCCCAGGCTCTCCGCCAGCCGGATGTTCTGCTGCAGCGCCTCCGCGTCCGGCAAGCCGATGCGGCCCGGCTGTTCTCGAGGCGTCTCCACGTAGACGGCATACCACTTCGAGCCGAGCCGGCCGGCGATCCGCGCGCCCGTCCTGATCACGCGTGGGGCCGCCGCGTTCGAGCTCATACAAACCATGACCCGCTCCGGAATGAGCGCCGGCTCCAGCCCCTCACGCGCCCGATAGCTCGCGGCCTTCTCGCCGACGTCGTCGGCCACGGCGCGCAGGGCCAGCTCCCGAAGCGTGGACAGGTTGCCCTTGCGGAAGAAGTTGGTGAGGGCCTGCTCGATTTTCTCGGGCCGGTAGATCTTTCCGTCGCGCAGGCGGTTGCGGAGCTCCTCCACGGTCACGTCGACGTTGACCACCTCGTCTGCCCGGTCGAGAAACGTGTCCGGCACCGTCTCCCGCACGCGCACGCCGGTGCCTCTCGCGACCGCATCGTTGAGGGTTTCGAGGTGCTGGATATTCACCGCCGTCATCACATGAATGCCGGCGTCGAGCAGCGCCAGCACGTCCTGGTATCGCTTGCCGTTCCGGCTGCCCGGTACGTTGGTATGGGCCAGCTCGTCGACCAGGCACACCTGAGGCTGGCGACCGACAATCGCGTCGACGTCCATTTCCTCGATGGTCGTGCCGCGATACTCCACCTTCCGCCTGGGAATGACTTCGAGATCCGTGAGCTGCGCCTGAGTGTCGCGACGGCCATAGGTCTCCACGAAGCCGACCACGACGTCGAGGCCGCTGGCCCGGAGCCGGTGAGCCTCCTGCAGCATCTCGTAGGTCTTGCCCACACCGGGAGCGGCGCCGATGTAGATGCGCAGCCGCGCGCGCTGCTCCGCCTTGATCCGCGCGAGCAGTGCGTCAGCCGAAGGTCGGGGTCCCGCCATAGTGCGCTCCGGTTGGACTACTTCCTGACGCCATATTGGGCATCGAGGGCGAGGTTGACCTCGAGCACGTTGACGCCCGCCTCGCCAAGGAAACCGAGCCATCTCGCCGCGGTGCTGGCCTCCACCAGGCGCCTGACATCCGCCTCCGGGATGCCGCGCTCGCGCGCCACGCGAGGCACCTGAAAATCGGCTGCTGCCGGCGAGATATGCGGGTCCAGCCCGGAGGCTGAGGTGGTCACGAGATCGACCGGCACCGGAGCATTCGGGTTCTCCTTGCGCGCCGCTGCGACGTTCGCCGCGACCGCGTCGATCAGTTTCCTGTTCGTCGGGCCGAGTTGCGTACCCCCCGAGCTCGCGGCGTCGTAACCGATACCGGCGGCGGAGGGCCTGGAGCGAAAGTAGCCGGGGGACGAGAATCCCTGGCCGATCAGTCTCGACCCGACGACCGACCCATCCCTCTCGATCAGTGATCCGTTGGCCTGGTGTGGGAACACGACCTGGGCGATGCCGGTGATCGCCAGCGGATAGAACAGCCCCAACAGCACAGTGGTGACCACCGTCATCAGCGCGGCGGTCAGCAGGTTGCGAGTGATGTTCATGCGAGTCCAAGCAGCGTGATGACGACGTCGATGGCTTTGATCCCGGCGAACGGAATGACGACGCCGCCCACACCGTAGATCAGGAGATTGCGCCTGAGCAGCGCCGCAGCGCCTTCGGGCCGATACCGGATACCGCGCAGCGCCAGCGGCACCAGCGCCACGATGACGAGCGCGTTGAAGATCACCGCCGACAGGATGGCCGAGTGCGGCGTGCGCAGGCCCATGATGTTGAGCGCGCCGAGCATCGGGAACGTCGTCAGGAACATCGCCGGGATGATCGCGAAGTATTTGGCGACGTCGTTGGCGATCGAGAAAGTGGTCAACGCGCCGCGGGTAATCAGCAGCTGCTTGCCGATCTCCACGATCTCGATCAGCTTGGTCGGGTTCGAGTCGAGGTCGACCATGTTGCCCGCTTCCTTGGCGGCCTGGGTGCCGGTGTTCATGGCGACGCCGACATCGGATTGCGCCAGCGCCGGGGCATCGTTGGTGCCGTCGCCGGTCATCGCCACCAGCTTGCCGTCGGCCTGCTCGCGCTTGATCAGCGCCATCTTGTCTTCGGGGGTCGCCTGGGCCAGAAAGTCATCGACGCCCGCCTCGGCGGCGATCGCCGCGGCCGTGAGTGGGTTGTCGCCGGTGATCATCACGGTCTTGATCCCCATCGCACGGAGGTGCGCGAAGCGATCGCGGATGCCGCCCTTGACGATGTCCTTCAAGTAGATGACGCCGAGCACTTGCGGCCCGTCCGCCACCACCAGCGGCGTGCCGCCGGCGCGGGAGATGCGCTCCACGATCCCGGCGAGCTCGCGCGGGACCGTTCCTCCTCGCGACACCACCCACCTCTCGATGGATTCGGCCGCTCCCTTGCGGATCTCCCGCACGCCGTCGTCTGGCGCCGGGCCGTTGCCGCCCCCAACAGCGACCAGGGCATGACGCGGGACGACCAGGTCCACGCCGGACATGCGCGTCTGGGCCGTGAACGGCACGAACGTCGCGTGCTGCGCCGACAGTTCCCGGCCCCGCAGGCCGTATTTTTCCTCCGCCAGCACCACGATCGATCGGCCCTCCGGGGTTTCGTCCGGCAGCGAGGCGATCTGCGCCGCGTCGGCGAGCGTGGCATCGCTGACGCCGGGCAGCGCGATGAATTCGCTCGCCTGACGGTTGCCGAGGGTGATGGTCCCGGTCTTGTCGAGCAGCAGCGTATGGACGTCGCCCGCTGCTTCGACCGCCCGCCCCGACATCGCCAGCACGTTGTGCTGCACCAGCCGGTCCATGCCCGCGATGCCAATCGCCGACAGCAGCCCGCCGATCGTCGTCGGGATGAGGCACACCAGCAGCGATACCAGGACGAACACCGACTGAGGGTCCCCGGAATAGATCGCGAACGGCTGCAGCGTCACGACCGCGATCAGGAACACCATGGTCAGCCCCGCCAGCAGGATGTTGAGCGCAATCTCGTTGGGCGTTTTCTGCCGCTCCGCCCCCTCGACGAGCGCGATCATCCGATCGAGAAACGTCTCTCCCGGGTTGGCGCTGATCCGGACGCGGATCCAGTCGGACAGCACCTTCGTGCCGCCAGTCACCGCCGAGCGGTCGCCGCCGGATTCGCGAATCACCGGCGCCGACTCGCCGGTGATGGCGCTCTCATCCACCGATGCGACACCTTCGATGATGTCGCCGTCGGCCGGGATCACCTCACCGGCTGTCACCTTGACGAGGTCGCCCTTGCGAAGCGAGACCGCTGGCACCACCTCGGAGGTCCCGTCCGCCCGGTCCCGTTTCGCGACCGTCTCGGTCTTGGCCCGCCGCAGGGTGTCGGCCTGCGCCTTGCCGCGGCCCTCCGCCATCGCTTCGGCGAAATTGGCGAACAGCACGGTGATCCACAGCCACATTGTGATCTGCACCTGGAAACCCAGCTCCCCGCCGCCGGTGACGATGTCGTAGCCCAGGCGTATCGTGGTCAGCACGCTGCCGGCCTCCACCACGAACATCACCGGGTTGCGGGCCATGGTGCGGGGATCGAGCTTCCGGAACGAGTCCCCGACCGCCCGCTGCACAATCGCCGGGTTCCACATGGACGGTGTGTGTGTGGACATCAGAACACCTGTCCCGCGTTCATCGTGAAGTGCTCGACGATCGGGCCCAGGCTGAGCGCCGGGAAGAACGTCAGCGCGCCGACGATGAGGATCACGCCGACCAGCAGCGCCGAGAACAAGGGCGTGGTGACCGGGAACGTGCCGAGGGACTTCGGAACGTGCTTCTTGCGGCTGAGGCTGCCGGCAATCGCCAGCGGCGGGATGAGCATGAAGAACCGTCCGAACAGCATCGACAGACCGAGCGTCGTGTTGTACCAATCCGTGTTCACGGTGAGGCCGCCGAATGCCGAGCCGTTGTTGGCCGTCGCCGACGAATAGGCGTAGAGGATCTCGGACAGCCCGCGTGGACCCGGATTGAGGATGCTCGAGGTCCCGCTGGACGACACGGACGACACCGCGGTGAAGGTCAGGATCACGAGGGAGAAGATGAGCACGGTCAGCATCGCCATCTGGACCTCGAAGGCATGGATCTTCTTGCCGAGGTATTCAGGCGTGCGGCCGACCATCAATCCGGCGATGAACACCGAGAGGATGATGTAGACCAGCACGCCGTACATGCCGGCGCCGACGCCGCCGAAGACCACCTCGCTCAACTGCATGTTGGCCAGCGGCACCAGCCCGCCGAGCGGCGTGAACGAGTCGTGCCAGCCATTGATGGCGCCGCAGCTCGCGCCGGTCGTCGCGGTCGCGAAGAGCGCCGTGTTGGCGATGCCGAACCGGACCTCCTTGCCTTCCATGTTGCCGCCCGGCGACAGCGCAGTCGCCGTCTGGTCGGCGCCGGCCGCGGTCAACATCGGATTGCCGCGCGCTTCGGCCCAGTAGGCGACGGTGGTGCCGGCCATGAACAAGCACGCCATCGCCGCCCAGACCGCCCACCCGTGCTGCCGGGAACCGGTCATCGAGCCGAGCGTGTAGGTGAGGCCGGAGGAGATTGCGAAGATGCCGAACATCGACAGAACGTTGGTCAGCGGCGTCGGATTCTCGAACGGGTGGGCGCTGTTGGCGTTGAAGAACCCGCCGCCGTTGGTGCCGAACTGCTTGATGATTTCCTGCGACGCCACCGGCCCTTGCGCGATGACCTGCGTCCGCCCCTCCAGGGTCCGAACCGTGTCGTAGGGTTTGAGGTTCTGGACGACGCCCTGAGATACCAGGAACAGTGCGCCGGCGACCGCGATCGGCAGCAGCACCCACAGCGTGGCCCGGACCATGTCCACCCAGAAGTTCCCGATGGTGGGCTTCTCGTGCTGGGCGATGCCGCGGATGAACGCGATGGCCACCGCGATGCCGGCCGCGGCCGACACGACGTTGTGATACGAGAGCCCGGCCATCTGCGTGAGATAGCTCATGGTCGACTCGCCGCTGTAGGCCTGCCAGTTGGTGTTGGTGGTGAACGACACCGCGGTGTTGAAGGCGAGCGTTGGTCCGACCGGCCCGAGTCCTTGGGGATTGAGCGGCAACACGTGCTGCAGCCGCTGCATCGCGTAGAGCGCCAGCATCGAGACGACGCCGAACAGGAGCACCGAAACCGCATACTCGGTCCAGCGCATGCCGTGCGCCTCGTCGACGCCGGTGAGCCGGTAGAGCAACCGCTCGACCGGCCGGAGGGCCGGATCCAGCCAGGTGCGTTCGCGCGCGAATACGCGGGCCATGTAGCCGCCGAGAATCGGCGTCACCAGGAACACGGTGAGCAGGAAGAAAAGAATCTGCAGCCAGCCGTTGAGAGTCATGTCAGAACTTCTCCGGTCTCAACATCGCGACGATCAGGTAGCCCAGCAGAGCGACGCTGACGAGAAGCCCGATCACGGATTCCATGTCCACGGATCACCTCACTTCATCAGCCGATCGCAGACGGCCACGTAGCCGATGCTCACGACGAAGAAAGCGATGGACAGCAGGATGAAGAGGAGGTCGAGCACGAGTGCGCTCCCCACCGCCGTCACCGCACCGACTGCGCATCCAGCCAGACGCACCACGCGACCGCGGTGGTGACCGCCAGACCGAACGCCACGATTGCGGGACTGACGACGATGAGGTCGAGCATCAGCCCGACCACGATGGCGATCCCGAGGAGTGCAGTCAGACGCCTGATCCCGGCGAACGTTCTGAACCGATGACCCATGTCCCCAGGATAGGAACCGCCGCCTGAAGACGGGCCAAGGAGTCCCTGAAAAATCCCTGAAAAGGGCGGGACCGCCGCGGAAACGCGCCGACGCCTACTCGCGCGCGGTGGGGCTTTCGGCGACGAACCGATAGCCGACCCACGGTTCGCTGAGGAGGTACTTGGGAGCGGTAGGGTCGGGCTCGATCTTCTTGCGGAGCTGTGCCACCAGCGTCCACAGGTGCTCCGGCTGCTCGACCGCGTTCGGGCCCCACACCGCTTTCAGGATGGCGCGATGGGTCAGGACGCGGTCGTGGTTGCGGGCGAGCAACGACAGCAGCTCGAACTCCTTCGGGGTCAGCCGGATTTCCGTCTGCTCCCGGAGCACCCGGCGACGGTCGTAGTCGATGGTGAGATCGCCGGCGCGAAGCACGCCGGTCTCGGTGCTCTCGTCGGCGCCGGCGCGCCGCAGTGCGACCCGGATCCGCGCCAGCAGCTCCTCCGGGCCGAACGGCTTGGTCACATAGTCGTCCGCACCGAGATCGAGTGCGTTGACCTTGTCCGCCTCGGCACCGCGTGCGGAGAGCACGATGATCGGGACCGGTGACCTGGCGCGGATCCGCCGGCACACTTCGGTCCCTTCGATGTCCGGCAGCCCCAGATCGAGCACCATCAGATCCGGCGTTCGCTGCTCGAACATCCGGAGCGCATCGGCGCCAGTGCCGGCGATGTCGACGTCGTAGCCGCGGCCGCGCAGGAGCGGCCCCACCGCGCGCTGAATCGCCGCCTCATCGTCCACCAGCAGGATTCTCACGCGTCCTTCACCGCCGCCGGAATCATCATGGTGAACCGGGCGCCGCCGTCAGCACAGTTCTCCGCCCAGACCCGGCCCTGCTCCACCGCCAGCAGGCCTCGAACGATCCACAGTCCCATCCCGGTCCCCGACGCCCGCGTCTTCGAGGCCGCGCCTCGATAGAAGCGATCGAACAGATGCGGCAGGTCCGCGGCATTGATCCCGGGGCCGTGATCGCGCACGGACACGGTCAGTCCGTCGCTCGACAGCCGCGCCGTGACGGCGACCACCGAACCGGCCGGCGTGTACTGCGCGGCATTTTCCAGCAGCTGCGCCAGCGCCGATGCCGTCAGCCGGGGATCGAGGCGCACCGGGACATCATCCTCGATCGTCACTTCCAGCGTGTGCGCCCGCAACGCGTGTCCGACCTGCTCCCGGGCGCCCGCCACGATCTCCGATGGATGGGTCCACCGCGACTCGGTGGCGACGGCGCCGGCGTCGAGGCGCGCCATCTCGAGGATGTTCTGAAACATCCGCGTCAGCCGCTCGACCTCCAACAGGATGAGCTCGGCTTGACCGAGCCGGTCCTCGGGGGTGGCGCCGGCCGCGGTGATGTTGGTCGCCGCCACGCGGATCGCCGTCAGCGGGGTCCGCAGGTCGTGGCCGATTGAAGCCAGCAGCGCGGTCTTGAGCTGCTCGCTCTGACGGGTCAGCTCGCTCGCCTTGCGTTCTTCGAGAAACGTGGCCCGCTCGATCGCAATCGCCACCACGCCGGCCAGCGTGTCGAGGGTGCCGGCCTCGATCGGACGACCCGCTGCCGCCAGCACGCCGATCGGCTTGGTGCCGACCCGCAACGGCACCAGCCGGATCTCGCGGCCGTCCACCGTCACGCTGCGATGGCCAGCGTAGGTGCGCGCGTGGGCGTCGAACTCGAGCGACCGTTGCGCCGCCTCGAACGCACTGGACAGCTCCCGCCGGTCGATGTCGATCGTCTGTGCTCCAGCCTCGAACACGTCCCAGTCGCCGTCGCGCGGCAGCGCGACCACGATCAGCTCCAGGTCGAAGCGACGGGCGACCGAACGGGCCAGGACGACCAGCGCATCGGGGCTGTCGGTCATCATCAGGACGTCGCGGCTCAAATCGAACAGCCGCGCCAGCTCGTCCCGCCGGCCGACCGCCTCCTCTGTCCTCGCGTGCGCCACGGCCGACAGGTTGCTGGCCACCAGGCTGACCGCCAGGAAGGCGAACAGCGCCACCCAGTTGTGCGGATCGGAGATGGCGAAATGGCCGACCGGGGGAGAAAGAAGAAGTTCAGGGAGAGCATCGCCGCGATCGATGTGGCGACCGCCACTCGCAGCCGCGAGGTGGCGGCGACCACCAGCACGATCATCAAATAGGTCGTCGACGCGACGGCGGCGTTCGACACCTGCAGCCATCGGCCCAGCACCAGGGTGACGACGGCGACAGCGCCGAGCGCCGCGCCGGCATGCACGGCCGCTGGTTGCCGCCGCCAGGTCATCGGTGGAGTGTCCGCTGTTCAGCGGAACGTGACAATGGCTCCTGGCCAACGGCCGCCCGGACCAAGGGCAGACGGACGACGAACCGGTCGTGTTCGAGGACCCAGACCGCCTCCCGGCCGGTCGCCAACCGAAACCGCTCCCTCATGTTGACCAGGCCGATACCAGTGGAGCGCACCGTCTTCGCGGGTGACCGGAGATCGTTCTCGAAGATCAGACTTTCACCCTCGATCCGCACCCTGATCGACAGCGGCGACGCCGGTCCGGCAGCGTTGTGCTTCAAGGCGTTCTCGAGAAGCTCGCCCAGCGAAACCGGCGGCAGGAGGAGCGCGCCGGCGTCGGCAGCGCTGATCTCAACGTCGACACGCACGCCGCCGGCGTACCGGATGTCCGCCAGGGTCAAGTGTCGCGCCAGCGCGTCGAGCTCGTCGGCGAGCGGCACCAGCGAGCGCCCGCGACACTGGAGCACGTACCGGTAGGTGGCACTCAACGCCCGGATGAAGCCCGCCGACGCCTCGCTCCTCTGATCGATGAGGTGGGCGAGCGCGTTCAGGCTGTTGAACAGAAAGTGCGGATCCACTTCGCGGCCGAGACTCTCGAGCTCGGTCTGCAGCCGCGCCTGTTCGGTGCGCGCGGTGCGCAGCCGATCGCTTTCCCAGTCGCGCAGCAGGAAGACCGTCTCGTAGACGTGGGTGATCGCCACGACGAGCGCGACGATGGCGAAGACGGCGGTGGGGAGCGCGTACTCGCGTGTGCCGGGATCCCCGGTCGCGGCGCGCCAGATCCAGAGCAGCCCGAGCGCCATCGGCAGCGTGTAGAGCAGGATCACCGCGAGCAGCAGACCCAGTCGCCGCCACGGCCGAAGCAGCCAGTCCTCCCGCCGCGGCAACCGGAAATACAGTTGCCGGTTGCCCTCCCAGATCAAGAACGCCACCAGGGCGAACCAGGCGTAGGACACCGCCAGCGTCCCGCTCGAGTGCCGGCGGTGATCGATGAGTCCCGACAGGTTGACGACCAGGGCGCCGAGGACCGGACTCACCAGCAATCGCGGCCAGAGGTCGTGTATGTCGCGCCGGTCGAATCCTGCCTCCGACTGGCCCTGGTCCATTCCGCGCCTACGGTATCAGCGAATACCGGCGCCGGCGAGTTGAGTGGGACGAGCCGGGGGACGAATACCGGCATCGCGGTTCAGAGCTCCACCTGCACGCCGAGCTCGACGACGCGCTCTGCAGGGAGCCTGAAGAACGTCGGCGCGCGCACGGCATTGCGCGCCATCAAGACGAACAGCCGCTCGCGCCACATCGCCATGCCCGGCGCCTTGGTCACGATCAGCGTCTCCCGTCCAAGGAAGTAGGTCACGTCGTCCTCGTCCAGCACCAGCCCATGTTGGCAGGCGTTGACGAGCGCCTCGGGGACATTGGGATCTTCCATGAAGCCGTAGCGAACCCGGACGTCGAAGACACCCTGCCCCAGCGCCTTGACCGTCACCTGGTCTTCCGGCGGCACGTGCGGCACCGGCTGAGTGGTGATCATCAGCGTGACGACGTGATCGTGAAGGACTTTGTTGTAGCGGAGGTTGTGTGCCAGCGCCGGCGGCGTGCCGCGCGGTGCGGCGGTCATGAACACCGCGGTACCCGCGACGCGCGCCGGCTTGCTGATGGCGACCCCGGCGAGAAAATCCTCGATCGGCACCGCCCTCGCGGTGAGACGGGCGGCGACAATCTGACGTCCGGTCTTCCAGGTGGTCAGCAGCGTGAACAGCAGCCCGCCGATCACCAGCGGCAGCCAGCCGCCGTGGGCAATCTTCAAAGCGTTGGCTCCGAAGAACGCCAGGTCGATGGTCAGGAACACCCCGGTCACCGCGTAAGCCAGGGCCGGCGGCCAGCCCCAACGTTCAACCGCGACGACATGCAGCAGCAGGGCAGTGGTCACCATCGTCAAGGTCACGGCGATGCCATAGGCGGCGGCGAGCGCCGTGGACGACCCGAATCCGATCACGATGACGATGGTGCTGACCATCAGCGCCCAGTTCACCTGCGGCACGTACACCTGCCCCATCTCGTGATGGGAGGTGTGCTGGATGTCGAGGCGGGGCGCGTAGCCGAGCTGAATCGCCTGCTGCGTCAACGAGAACGCGCCGGAGATCAAGGCCTGCGACGCGATGATGGCGGCGGCCGTGGCGAGCAGGACCAGCGGGATGAGCGCCCAGTCGGGCGCCAGCAGGAAGAACGGCTGTTCGATCGCCTGCGGATTGGCGAGCAGCAAGGCCCCCTGACCGAAGTAATTCAGCAGCAGCGCCGGCAGCACCAGCGCAAACCAGGCCATGCGGATCGGCCGCTTGCCGAAGTGGCCCATGTCGGCGTAGAGCGCCTCGCCGCCGGTGACCACCAGGAACACGGCACCGAGCACTGCGAAGCCGTGCCAGCCGTGCTCGCGAAAGAAGTAGAACGCATGGCGGGGATCCACCGAGGTGAGCACCACCGGGTGGCGCACCATCCACATCACGCCGAGCACCGCAATCACCACGAACCAGATCACCATGATCGGTCCGAACATGCGGCCGACCAGGTGCGTGCCGAAGCGCTGGATCGCGAAGACGCCAATCAGAATCACCACCGCGATCGGCACGACATACGGATCGAAGAACGGGGTCGTGACCTTCAGTCCCTCGACCGCGCCGAGCACGGTGATCGCCGGCGTGATCATGCCGTCGCCGTAGAGCAGCGCGGCGCCGAAGATCCCGAGCAGCACCAGCAGCGGAAGGGTGCGGCTCCCGGGCCGCTGCGGCAGCAGCGCGGTGAGGGCGAGGATGCCGCCTTCGCCCTGGTTGTCCGCGCGCATCACGATGGCGATGTATTTGATCGAGATGACCAGCAGCAGTGAGTAGATGATCAGCGACAGCACACCCAGCACGTTCTCCTGGGTGGCGGGCACGGAATGCGATCCGAAGAAGCACTCCCGCATCGCGTAGAGCGGGCTGGTGCCGATGTCGCCATAGACGACGCCGATCGCGGTCAGGGTGACAGGAAGAATCTTGCGCGGACGAGCGCCCGGGGTCGACAGAGTGCCTCCAATCAGCCGACGGGGTTAGCTGACGGGCTCGAGGTTGGAAGTCCTCTTCCGGAGATCTCCGGATGCGCCCCTACAGATTGGGTCCCCCGCGACGCCGGGCTGCGGCGTCCTAGGCGTTGCGAAACAGATCTTTATACCTCGGAAACAGCCCGGCCGTTCACAGAAGTCTGCGGCTGGGTCAGCGCACACACTCCTGCTCGACGCGATCCGCCAGCGCCGGCCGCTGCAGGCGGATCCGGCGCAGCCGTTCGGCCATCGCGGGCTCGGAGCAGCGCCAGGGCTGCGGCCGTTCCAAGGTGATCTTCGCGAGCGGCCCGACATCCAAGACCGCGTCGAACTGCGGCGAACGACTCTGAGACACACGAGGCCACCACGATGATGACGGCGAGAGGCGCGGTCACGGGCAACTCCTTGCGCTTGGCAGATATGCTGGTGCGCGTGAGTGTATCCCCTTCACGAACGCTCCACGCCACCGCCCCGATCCGCATCTGCGACAACGGCGGATGGACCGACACCTGGTTCGCCCGCCGGGGGAAGGTGTTCAACATCGCGGTGCGGCCGCTGGTGTCGGTGCGGGTCGATGTCTTCCCGGCCGGCACGCGGGCCGCGCGGCTGGTCCTGGAGGCGCACAACTACGGCCTCAGGTACGCGCCGGAGCTCGCCGCGTCGGCCTGGGGACCGCACCCGCTGCTGGAGGCGGCGTTCCGTGAGATCCCACCGCCGCCCGACGCCGATCTCGAGGTCGCCATCCGATCGGACGCACCGGCGGGCGCATCGACCGGCACGTCGGCATCGGTCGTGGTCGCACTGCTTGGCGCGCTCGATCGACTCGGCCCGGGCCGGCGCACACCGCAGGAGATCGCCGAAGCTGCCCACCGCGTCGAGACCGTTCACCTCGGCCAGCAGTCGGGCGTCCAGGATCAACTCGCCGCGGCGTTCGGCGGCGCCAACTTCATCGAGATCACCGACTACCCCCGCGCGGTCGTCACCCCGATTGTGCTCGAGGCCTCAATCGCGGAGGAACTGGAGCGGCGGCTCGCGTTGATCTTCCTCGGCCGGGCGCATAGCTCGACCAGCGTGCACGAGAGGGTCGTTCGGAACCTCGAGCGCCGCGGACCCGATTGCCCCGAGCTCGACGCGCTCCGCGCCGCCGCGGAGCGCGCGCGGGACGCCCTGGCCGCCGCAGACTTCGCCGCGCTGGGATCCGCGATGCGCGACAACACGGCGGCCCAGGCCGGACTGCACCCCGACCTCGTGCACCGCGATGCGTGGCGAGTCATCGAGATCGCCCTGGCGCGAGGGGCGGCAGGCTGGAAAGTCAACGGCGCGGGCGGCGACGGCGGCTCGATCACGCTGCTGTCGGACGGACGGCCCGGCGCCATCGAGGCGATGGTGCGCGCGGCGATCGACGACAACCCGGCGCTGGTGCCGGTGCCCATCGCCTTCAGTCCCGGGGGACTCCGCGTCTCGGAGGGCTCGTGAAGAACCTCGCGTGTCGAGGGAGAAGGCAGAAGGGATAAGGGACGCGAACCGCGAACCCGCGGCCCGCGCAGCGAGAATAGAGAGATAATCGGCGGGTATTCGAAAGGGTGGCGATGGCTTCGCAATACATCATCAAGCAGGGAGACTACCTGCCGAAGATCGCCCAGGAAAACGGCTTCTACGACTACCTGACGATCTGGGATCACGGGAAGAACGCGCAGCTGAAAAGCAAGCGCAAGAACCCCAACGTCCTGGCGCCTGGCGACGAGCTGCACATTCCGGACAAGACGCCGAAGAAGGAGTCGGGCGGGACCGGACGGATGCACCGCTTTCAGGTCAAGCCGGGCAAGCTGATGCTGCGGCTGGTGCTCGAGGACATGTACTTCAAGCCGATTGCCAACGCCCCGTGCGAGCTCCGCGTCGACGGCGCGGTCTTTCAGATCGTGTCCAAGGGCGACGGCAAGATTGAAAAGGAAATTCCCGCGACCGCGCAGGAAGCCGAGCTGCTCATCAAGGACGGCGCGACGCCGCTCAAGAACATCACGCTCAAGATTCGCATCGGCCATCTCGATCCCGTCGAGGAGCTCTCCGGACAGAAATCCCGGTTGAGCAATCTCGGGTACTTCCTCGGCTCCCAGGACGGCGACGACGACGCCGCGTTCAAGTCGGCGGTCGAAGAGTTCCAATGCGATAACAAACTTGCCGTCGACGGCGATTGCGGCCCAGCGACCCAAGGCAAGCTCAAAGAAGTCCACGGCTGCTAAGTGTCCCGACCGCGTGATCCGCAGCATAATTCCCTGGCGGGGCATCCCTTCTCCACCCCACCGCGCATAGTCCGCGCGGCGGGGACCCCGGCGTCTGGCGGCGTTGCTCATCGCTCACTTATGCCCAATAAGCTCGCTCTTCGCGCCTTGCCAGCCGGGCGCCGCGCCGCGGGCCTTATGCCGCGGATCACGCGGTCGGGACACTGATGCCGAAGGAAATCCTCACCGGCACTCATCCCGGCCCAGGGGGCGCCAGTGCGGGTCGGCCCGTCGCTCGGACCCGAGTTCAACCTGGTTCGCGCGTTCCTGATCCCGAAGGCCTGCTTCAAGCTCGAGGACGCCCATTTCGCCTTCGACTCCTCGTTCGTCGTCCCTGACGGCTTCGATATCGCGCCGCTCAAGGATCTGCTCGACAAGCACCCGGGGACCAAGCTGTCGATCTTCGGCCATGCCGATCCGACCGGCGACGACACCTACAACAAGGCGCTGAGCGGCCGGCGCGCCCAGGCGATCTTCGGGCTGCTGACCCGCGACGTCGCGCTCTGGGAGAAGCTGCACGACTCGCCAAAAGGCGGCGACAACTGGAAACCCCAGGCCGAGCAGACGATGCGCGCGACGACCGGGCTGCCGCCGGGCACCGCGCGCAAGGTGCTGATCAAGGCCTACATGGATCTGCTGTGTACGGCGCGCGACGCCGATGGCAAGGCGACCGGGACCGTCGAGCTCACGAAGGACGATTTCCTCGCGCGCGGCGCCGGGAAGGACGGCAAGGGCGATCTGCAGGGCTGCAGCGAGTTCAACCCGCTGATGATCTTCTCGAAAGACGAGAAGGCGGTGCTCGACAAGCCGGCGAATCACCCGAAGCGCAACCAGGAGAACCGGGTCAACCGCCGCGTGATGGTGCTGCTGTTCCGTCCCGGCAGCCAGGTCGATCCCGAGAAGTGGCCCTGCCCGACCGTCGAGGAAGGCACCGGCAAATGCCTCAAGCGCTTCCACTCGGACGGTGAGACCCGGCGCAGCAACCAGAAGGAGCGCCGCGAGTTCAAGGACACCAAGGATACGTTCGCCTGCCGGTTCTACGATCGGATCACCAACAGCTCCCCGTGCGAAGTGCCGATAGCGCCGCCGACGACGATCACCGTCGATGCGCTGATCGCGTCGCTCGACTCCACCAAGAACGCGGCGACAGGCGCCCGCCCCGCCGCGGGCACCTTCAAGACCACCAACACCGCGCTCGACTTCGCCGCGCCGACAGCCGACCTGATGGTGGTGATCCAGGACGCTGGGCCGATCACCGTGAAGGCGGACAACGTGCAGCCGGCCGCCGACACGGCGCTGGTGCGGTGGCAGATCGAGCAGGACCCGGCCGACACCGTGGCCACCGGGACGCCGACCCTGGACACGCAATCGGGCCCGCAGGTCGTGATCACGCCGAACACCGCCGGCACGTTCCGGTTGATCTGCTTCCAGGACACCACCGGCAACGGCAAGCAGGAGCCCGGCGAGGAGTTGCGTGTGTTGCGGATGGTGATCGTGAAGCTGACGCCGCAGCCGGGCGCCGTCTTCAACCTGACCAACACCATCACCGGCGCCGCCAATCGCGTGAACACCAACGCCGGCGCGGTGGACCCGATGGTCCTGCGCGCCGACATCCTGCTCGAGGGCGGCGGCGCCAACCGCAAGTTCGGGATCGATCAGGTCACGCTGGGCAATGTCGGGAACTGTCGGAGCGACGACTTCGTCGTCAACTACCCTGGCCGCCCGGCGCCGCGCGACACCCGCAACGGCACCGAGGCAGAGGATCCCGATTTCAGGACCAGCCCGGCGGCCGGCTTCCCCAACCCGATGCTCGATTCGGCGCGAGTCGCCACCGGCAATGAAGCGACCGGCGGGGATACGCCGTTCCGCAGCAACTCGAGCCAGCCGGTGGTGGGCGCCGGCCCCGGCGGCAACGGGGAGATCAGACGCGTCACCTCACTGGACGCGCCGGCCATGGCCGGCTTCGACGCGGTTCATCCCAGGACGAACAACCCGTGGACCACCACCCAGGGCTCGAACGGCTTCCGGGAGTTCACGGTCGGATTCACGGCGAAGTTCCCCAAGAACTACACCGCGCTCGGTACCGGCGAATGGACGTTCCTGGTGAACGGCACGCGCGGCGCAGGCAATGTCTGGGTCGACGATGGCACGTCGTCGGTGACGGGCACGACGTGGGACATCTCCGGTTTCCCGAAAACCGGCGACGCCTCCGGCGTGCAGGTCCTGGGCAGATCGTTCGTATCGGAAGTCGACTTCATCAAGAAACCGTGATCCGCCAGCTGGGCAGAATCGAAGCTCGATGAGCAGCCTGATGGGCCGAACGACTTCAGCGCTGATCGGGTGCGCGCTCGCCGCTATCGCGAGTCTTGGAGCATTTCGTATGGACGCGCAGAACAGTCAACAGGACATCGAGCAGTTCAGGCTGGGGCAACGGGTCGGCGACTGTCTGGTGAAGGGCTGCGTGGCGCTCCTCGGCACCATCGCGTCGGTCGGCGCGCCGCGGCAGGAGCCGGGCGAGCCCGATCCGAAGCGCGCGGTGATGTACCGCGACATCAAGTTGACGGTGACTGAATGGCTGCACGGCAAGGGCGAGGCCGGCGACGTGCAGGTGCTCGCCGCCTCGGAGCCCGAGTTCAGCAAGACCGGCCTCGGGCCGTGGCAGGCGTGGGAGGGCGTCACCCTCGAACCGGGTGCGCCATTGCTGGTCCTTCGCTGGACGGCAGACGCGCCCCGGCCGAACTGGCATGGCACCTGGGAGGATGTGGCGCTCGCCGTCTCCGATCGCCGGCGGTTCGACCCGATTCGCCAGGCGATCGAGCAGCACCATCGCTTCGAGCGGGAACCAGGGCGCGATTTGGGCCGCCGTGCGGCTCTTTCAGGAGCAGACCAAGGCGGATCCGCTCGTCAAAGGCTACGTCCTCACCTACCTGATGGACGCCGCGAGCGTGGGACATCTCGACGCCACAGCCAAGGTACTGGCGGCATTCCTCGCCGACGACGGCCTTCCGAATGAAATGCGGCCACAAATCGCCGACTGGCTTGCCGGCAGCTTCTATCGGCTGGACGAACCCACACGAAAGACCGTCACCGAGACGCTGGTCGCCTCGGCCGGCGACGACGATCAGCCGATCGCGGATGCGGCGTTAGCGGTGCTGGTCCGGCTGAGCGATCTCGACATGCTGGACATGAAGGCCTTCCTCACGCCGGCACGCCAGCAGAAGATCGCGACGAACTATCGGGGGTTCAAGGAGCGGACCAAGACGGCGCAGAATCCGGCGAAGTTCGAGTCGCAGTTGGGAGTACGCTGAGGGTCTCGCACGTGAGCCGAGCGTGCGACTGTCAAGGGAGAAGGGAGAAGGGAAGAGAACGACATCACTGGTGCAGCAACGCTAGATCTTCTTGTACTCGCGGGCGTCGATGTCGGGGAACGAGATCTCGCACACGCCGGGATCGATGCCGCTGATCCGCGCCCGCCCCTGGGCGTCGAGGATCCCTTCGTTGATCACGCCCTCCGGCACCTTGACGACGTAGCGCTGACCGGCGACCGCCCGGCCCACGTCGTCGACGAGCTCGATGCCCACCCAGGTTTTGGGATCGTCTTTCGGCTTCTGGCGCACCGGCGCGGGCGCATCGCTGCTCGCCGTCGCGCGGACCAGCGGCGTGTCCGGCCGCAGCAGCACGCACTCGATGGCGTGCAGCCGTTTCGTGTCGAGGAGCCAGGCGACGTGCTCGAGGATCTTCGCATCGGTCGCCCGATGCACATCGGCCATCAGGCCAAATCGCCCCGCCAGGGCCCGAAGATTGGCCAGCACGGACGCGTCGCCCTTGCCGGCGCGGATGATCTCCCCCTGCAGGAAATGTCCGGCCGGGGCGCGGGCGTGCCGGTCGTGATTCCTGCACGTCTCGGAATCGCGCGGGTCGCGTACCAGATGGATGGTGCGGAGACCAAGGCGGATGGTCAGGGGCAGCATCGAGATTTACTCCCTCTCCACGGTTGCAGCGTTCGACGGACCGCCGCTTGCCAAGAGCCTTTACAGGAGGGTCAGGAGAACAGGAGAAATACTGGTTTTTGACTTGAATTGCTGCTTTCTCCTGAACTCCTGGCCCTCCTGTCAACGCTCTTGGCAAGCGGCTGTCGGTGGAACCCGCTAACAAGTATCCAACGGTGGCCGGTTGGTAGAATAGACCCTCTATTTCCGCTGAACCTCTCATGAGTTGGGCCCTCGCCGCCGGCGACCTGCTGGCGCATTATCGCGTGCTGTCTCCGCTCGGGTCGGGTGGCATGGCCCAGGTGTATCTCGCGGAAGACGTCAGGCTGGGGCGGCGGCTTGCGCTCAAGGTCCTCTCCCCGCGCTGGCTGCGCGACGACGACCGGCTGCAGCGGTTCCAGCGTGAGGCGCGGGCGATCTCGACGCTGAATCATCCCAACATCCTGACCGTGTACGACGTCGGCAACGACGGCGGGATGCAGTTCCTGGCCACCGAATACATCGACGGCGTCACGCTGCGACGGGCGCTCGAGCGCGGTCCGCTCGAGGTCCGGCAAGCCGTGACCGTCGCGATCCAGATCGCCCAGGCGATCACCGCCGCGCATGGCGCCGGGGTCATCCACCGGGACCTCAAGCCCGAGAACGTGATGATTCGTTCCGACGGCTACGTGAAGGTGCTGGATTTCGGGCTGGCCAAGCTGGCGGCCGCCGATCCGTTCGGCGCCAGTCCCGAGGCCGCCACCCGGCTGCTCGAAACCCGCGACGGCGTCGTCATGGGCACGTTCAGCTACATGGCCCCCGAGCAGGCGCGCGGCGGCGACATCGATCAGCGCGCCGACCTGTTCGCGCTCGGCGTGCTCCTCTACGAGATGCTGACCGGGAAGGCCCCGTTCACCGGACCCACCGCGGCGGACGTGGTCGGGGCGGTGCTGTTTCGCGAGCCGGAGCCGCCCGGCCGGACGGTCGGGATGCCGGCGGCCCTCGAGCGTATCGTCATGACCGCGCTGCGGAAGGATCGGGCGGAGCGGTATCAGAGCGGAACGCAGCTGCTGCAGGATCTGAGCGCGATCGAGCGGACCTTGGAATTGGGCGGCGAGGTCACGCGATCCAGCGTCGCGGCGCTCGCGCAGGCGGGCCCCGACGCCGCGGCCAGAGCCGCGGACACCGTGGTCCTCCCCACCGTGATTGTCGACCCCGAGCGCGCACCGCGACGCCGTCGCCGCCGCGTGATCGAGTCGGTCGCGGTGCTGCCGCTGGCCAATCACAGCGACGACCCCGAGCTCGAGTACTTCAGCGACGGCCTGACGGAAACGCTGATCAACAACCTGTCGCAGATTCCGCGGCTTCGCGTGATGGCGCGGAGCACCGTCTTCCGCTACAAGGAGCACCACTCCGATCCCCAGGCGGTCGGCCGCCGCCTCGACGTGCAGGCCGTGGTCACCGGCCACGTCGTGCAGCGGGCCGGCACGTGCTCGGTCGCCGCCGAGCTGGTGGACGTCGCGGACGGGTCGCGACTCTGGGGCACGGTCCTGAATCGCCGCGCCGAGGACGTCGCGGTGCTCCAGGTCGAGATCGCGGCGGAGCTGACCACGGCGCTGCGGGTGCGTCTGAGCCGCGACGAGCGGAAGCGGCTCGGCAAGCGGCACACCGTCAACGCCGAGGCGTATCAGTTGTATCTGCGCGGCCGCTACTTCCTGAACATCCGCACCGGCGACGCGCTCAAGACCGCGCGCACGCTGTTCGAGCGCGCGGTCGCCGAGGATCGGGACTACGGCCTGGCCCATGCCGGCCTGGCGGACTGCTGCGCGCTGATTGCGGTCAGTCTGCGCGGCGCGTCTGGCAGCGGGCTGATCGAACAGGCGCGTGCCGCGGCGCAGCAAGCGCTGCGGCTGGACGACGCGCTGGCGGAGGGCCACGCGTCCCTGGCTTTCATCAGGTTCCGGTTCGACTGGGACTGGGCCGCCGCCGAGGCCGAGTTCACGCGGGCGCTCGAGCTCAATCCCGGTCACGCGCCGTCGCGGCAGTGGTACGCGATGTTCCTCGCGTCGCGCTCGCGCTTCGACGAGGCGCTCCGCGAGATGAAGCGCGCGCTCGAGCTCGATCCGCTCTCGTTGATCATCCAGAGCGGGATCGGGCGGATTCTCCACTTCGCCGGACGGCTCGACGAAGCGGTCGCGCAATACCGGCACGTCCTCGAGATCAACCCCGAGTTCGCGCAGGCGCACATCGATCTGGCGCTGAGCCGGATGGCCCGCGGCGAGCTGGAGGCGGCGCGCGCCGAGCTCACCCAGGCAGGCGCGGTGGTGGGCCCGCTGTCGACGATCGTGCTGCTCGAAGCCTGTTGCGCGGTGCGCGAGGGCGATCTCGAGACCGGACGCGCCGCGTTTCGCGATCTGGAGGACCGCTACCGGAACGGCACCGCCGGAGCGGACGATCTCGCGATGCTCGCGGCCGTGCTCGGCGACGCCCCGGCGGCGCTCGCGTGGCTGACCCAGGCCTGCGCGCAGCGGGCGCCGTTCCTCGGCTACGTCGAAGTCGAGCCGGCCATGCAGCCGCTGCTGCAGGATCCCGCCTGCCGCGCCCTGCTGCAGCAAAACGGCTTCCGCGCTGGTGCGTAGCAACCTCGCTGTCACGGCGCCTGCGGCGCGTTGCGGCCTGCCGGCCGCAATAACGACGACACGACGAGACGACGTAAATGCCAGTTCTCTTCGACGGATTGCGTCCCGCCGCCAGAGCCGTTGATACAAGGGTCAGTAGCCAGCGCTGGACAAGCACACTGGCGTTCAACGCACCACCAGCCAAGTCATAGCGTCGGTGTCGTCGTCGTCGTGTCGTCGTGCCGCCGAGGCGGCAGCGCGCCGCAGGCGCCGTGGACAGGCGGCTGTCGGTCGCAGAGATCGACCGCCTGTCAACCTTTTGCCGCGCCCGCGCGTATTGGCTATAGCATATGTGGCTATGACTTCTATCGACCCACGGATGCTCGACCGCGAATTGAAGAAGGGGTCGGCCGAACTGATCATTCTGTCGATCGTCGAGACCCGCGCCCGGCATGGCTACGAGATCAGCCAGCAGATCGAGCAGCGCTCGGCCGGACAGCTGAAGTTCCACATCGCCTCGCTCTATCCGCTGCTCTACCGGCTCGAGGAGCGCGGCTGGCTGCTGGGGCGATGGGTCGAGAAGACCGGCCAGCGGCGGCGGCGCTACTACCGGCTCACCGCCGAGGGCCGCCGCGTGCTGGTCAGCCAGCGGAACACCTGGAAGACGTTCGTCACCGCGATGCGCCTCATCACCGGAGTCGACAATGCCTGATTCGCCGAAAGACTCGAGATCACCCAGGGCCCGGGCCGACTGGGCGGAACACCTGCGCCCGCGCCTGGCGCCGCTGGCGCTGACCGCCGCCCGCGAGCAGGAGATCGTCGACGAACTGTCGCAGCATCTCGACGACCGCTATAGGGCGCTCGGCGCCGATGGCCTCGGCGATGGCGACGCGCGGCGGCTCGCCCTCGAGGAGCTGCGCGAAAACGACACCCTGGCGCGCTACATGGGCGGGCTGCGGCAGGCGCACGTGCCGCCGCCGATTGCGGCGGGATCGCCGGGCCGCGGCGCCATGGCCGACGCGTTCCAGGATCTCCGCTACGCCGCCCGCATGCTGTGGCGGCAGCCGGGCTTCACCATCGCCGCGGTCCTGACCCTGGCGTTGGGCATCGGCGCCAACACCGCGGTCTTCAGCCTGGTCAACGCCACCCTCTTCCGGCGTTTGCAGGTCGCCGATCCCGGCCGCCTGGCCTACGTCTCCCGCGGGAACGGCGGCGTGTTCTCGTATCCGCTCTACGCGACCCTCCGCGACCACAACCAGCACTTCGAAGGTCTGGCCGGCTGGGGCGGCATCAGCGCCAGCTTCACCACCAACGATGCCGCCGAGCTCGTCGGCGGCTACATCGTCACCGGCAATTTCTTCGACGTCCTCGGTGCCGGGCCGGCGGCGCGCGGCCGCCTGATCGGTCCGTCAGACGACGTGACGCCGGGCGGCCATCCGGTGGCGGTGATCGGCTACGACTACTGGCAGACCCGATTCGCCGGCGACCCGGGTATCGTCGGGAGGGAAGTGCGGTTGAACAGCCACGTCTTCACCGTGGTCGGCGTGGCGCCTGCCGGCTTCGACGGGCCGTCGGTTGGCGGCGGACGTCCGCTCTACGTGCCGATGATGATGCAGGCGATCATGCGGCCGCCGCGCTCCCGCTACTCGGGAGAAAAGGATCCCGACCTGCTCAACCATCCGACCAACAGCTGGATCAGCGCGGTCGGCCGTCTCAAGCCCGGGGTGCGGGTCGAACAGGCCCGGCCGGAGCTGGAGACGGCGGCCTCGGAATTCATCCGGACCCGCACGCCGCGGCCCCCCACTCCCCGTCCGGGCGAGCCGTTGCAGCGCATCTCGGTGGTGCCGCTGGCCGAGGGCATGTCCAATCAACTGCAGCCGATGCGCGCGGTCGCGCTGCTGCTCGGCGGCGTGGTCGGGGCCGTCCTGTTGATCGCGTGCGCCAACATCGCGAACCTGCTGCTGTCGCGCGCCTCGGCGAGGCGCCGCGAGATCGCGGTGCGGCTGGCGCTCGGCGCGAGCCGCGCCCGCCTGGTTCGCCAGCTGCTCACCGAAAGCGTGCTGCTGTCGCTGCTCGGCGGGGCTGCCGGTGTCACCCTCGCATCGGCGGTCATCGCGGCATTCCAGGCATCGCCGCCCCCGCCGGGCGCGCTGCCCCTCGCCTTCGATTTTTCGATCGATCAGCGGGTCCTGCTGTTCTCGCTGCTGCTCTCGTGCGCGACCGGCGTCCTGTTCGGCGTCGCGCCGGCCCTGGAGGCGTCGCGTCCCGGCCTGGTTCCGGCGCTCAAAGGCGGGGACCCCGCGCTCGGCGGGCGGCGCGCCCGCTTCGATCTGAAGAAGGTGCTGGTCGTCGGCGAGGTCGCGCTGTCGCTGCTGCTGCTGATCGCCGCCGGGCTGTTCGTTCGCGGGCTGCGGTCGGCCCAAGCGATCGATCCCGGCGTCGACGTCGACAAGCTGGTATCGGCGCCGCTCAGCGTCAACCTGCTGCGCTACACCAGCGCGCAGGGGCGCGAGTTCTATCGCCAGGCGGTCGAGCGGGTGGAACGGCTCCCCGGCGTCGAGTCGGCGACGGTCGCCCGCGTGGCGCTGCTCGGCGGCAATAGCCGCGTCTACAGCCTCCACGTCGAAGGGCGCGGCCAGACCCACGACCATGCGCAAAGCGAGGGCGGCTTTCCGGTCGTCAACGACCCCAGGGTGATCAACGCCAACGTCATCGGTGCCAACTTTTTCAAGACGATGGGCATCGCGCTGCTGAACGGGCGCGACTTCAGCGAAACCGATGCGCCGTCCACCCCGCCCGTGGTCATCCTGAATGCCGCCGCCGCGGCGATTCATTTCCCCAACGCGAATCCGATTGGCCACCGCGTGAGCACCGACGGACAGACTGGACCGTGGCGGGAAATCGTCGGCATCGTGCGCGACAGCAAGTACGGCACGCTGTCCGAAACGGCGGTGCCCGTCGTCTACCTGCCGCTCACCCAGAACCACGAGACCGGCGTCACGCTCTATGTTCGCGCGTCGGTGCCCCCGGCGTCGCTGGCAGCCAGCCTGCGTCGCGAAATCCGGGCGCTCGAACCCAACCTGCCGGTGCCCAACATCCGGACGATGACCGAGACGGTCGGGACGTCGTTGTATGCGGCGCGGATGGGCGCCTGGCTGCTCGGGGTCTTCAGCGGCCTCGCCCTGCTGCTGGCGGTGATCGGCGTCTATGGCGTGCTGTCGTTTTCGATCTCGCGCCGCACCCGCGAAATGGGCATCCGGCTGGCGCTCGGCGCCGACACCCATCGGGTGTTCCTGCTGGTCGTGCGCGACGGGATGTCGCTCGTCGCCATCGGCATTCTCATCGGGCTGGGAGGCGGGCTCGCCGCCGCGCGCGCGATCGCCAGCACGTTCCCCGCCGTCTCGTCGACCGACGTGCCGACGTTCACCGTGACCATCGCCCTGCTGGCCACGGTGGCGCTGATCGCGTGCGCGATTCCGGCGCGGCGCGCGATCCGGGTCAACCCGATCACGGCGCTCCGTCAGGAATGAGAGAATCCCTAATCCCTACCTCGGGAATCCCTAGTCCCGAATCCCTGATCCGGAGGTGCTCAGGGGCTTGATCAAGGGATTCGGGATTCGGGATTCGGGATTGGGATTAAGGATTCGGGACTGAGGATTCGGGATTAGGGATTCCCGATTAGGGATTAGCGATTAGGGATTCATTCCCGGCTCTTCACTCCATTCACGACTCGCGCAGCGCGATCAACGGATCCATCCGCGCTGCCCGGCGGGCCGGGAGCCAGGTGGCGACGATTCCGGTCGTGAAGAGCACCACCGCGGCGCCGGCGAGCATCGTCGGATCGGTCGGCGCCAGCCCGTAGAGCAGGCCGGCGACGAACTTCGAAGCCCACACCGTGAGCGCGGCCCCAGCGACGACACCGGCGGCCAGCAGCAGCGACACCCGCGCCAGCACCAGGACGACGACGTCCGCCGGTCGGGCGCCGAGGGCGACCCGAATGCCGATCTCGGTGCGGCGGCGGGAGATCGCGTGCGCCGTGACGCCGTATAGGCCCAGCCCGGCGAGCAGCAGCGCGAGCCCACCGAAGAAGCCGGCCACCTGCGCCATCACGCGATCGAGCGTCAGCGATCCGCGGACCTGTTCACCGAGCGAACGGAACGTCAGCGACAGGCGTGGATCGACAGTGCGCGCGGCCGCAGTGACCGCCTTCGTGAGCGCGGCCGGGGGCGATCCGCCCGTGCGCACGCTGAGCCGGGCTGACTCGAACGGGAATCCCTGGACGTCGAATTGCGCAATCGGCAGGTACCAAGTGGGCGGCGCGGCTTCGCGAGCCGACGAATAGACCGCATCCGCCGCTACGCCGACCACCACGACGTGGAGCGCGCGAGGCGTGTTCGGAAAGACCGTGAGGCCGCGGCCGAGCGGACTGGCGCCGGTCAGGAAGCGCCGGACGAACGCCTCGTTGACGATCGCGACTCTCGGCGCGCCTTTGCGATCGCCGTCGGTGAAGTCGCGGCCGCTCGACGACGGGAGTGCCGAAGGTGCGGAACCAACCGGGCGGAGATCAGGTTGCCGAACACGTCGCCATTCGGGTCGGTGCGCACCGGTCCCGATGGAGTCTCGACGGCGACCCGCGGCGTGAAACCGCCGCCGCCGAGCGGGGTCAGGAAGGAGATACCGGCCTCGGCGACGTCGGGGGTCTGAAGCACCGCGTCCCGCACCCGCTCGTAGAGTCGCGACCCGCAGCGCCGGTTCGATGTCGACGCGCTGCGGATTGATCGTCGCCACCAGCACACGGTCGGGCTCGATGCCGAGATCCCGCGCGGTCAGGGCCGCGAAGGAGCGGACGAACAGCCCGGCCCCGACGAGCAGCACCATCGAGAGGGCGACCTGTACTCCGACCAGCCACCCCATCAACCCGCCGCGGCCGGCGGTGACGGTGCGTCCCCGTTCCTGGATGGCCTCGATCGGCCGCGCGCCGGCGACGCGGAACGCCGGTGCGATCCCGAACATCAGCGTCGTCAGGACGGCGACCGCGGTCGTGAACGCGAGGACGCGCCCGTCGATCGGCAGGTCGAGGACGACCTGGGTCGAGGGCGTCGACAACTGGCTGACCAGAAACGGCGCTCCGACGATCGCGACGAACATGCCCAGGGCGGCGCCGGACACGGACAAGGCACGCGCTCTCCGCGAAGAGCTGCCGCACCAGCCGCCAGCGCGGCGCGCCGAGCGCCGCCTGGACGCTCAGCTCGTGCCGGCGCGACAGCGCCCGCGCCAGGAGCAGATTCGCCACGTTCACGCAGCCGATCAGGAGGACCAGGACGACGACGCCGCCGGTGATCAGCAGCGGACGCTGGAACGCCTCCCGCAGATACGAGAAGCCGGTCGACGCGGGCAGCAGGGTCAGCGGCGAGGCGAGATGGCGCTCGAGCACTTCCCGCTCCTCCCGCGTCGCGTCTCCGATCGCCGCGGCGCGGATCTCGGCCTGCACGCGCCGAAGATCGACGTGTCGCGGCCATCGATCGACTGCCCTGGCTGCAGCCGCGCGACGATGCTCAGGAAGTTGGTCGAGGCGGACCCGAGGGCGGAGTCGCGGCCGCGAATCAGCGGCTCGGCGCCGAGCGGCACCGCGACGTCGAAGGTGCGGCCGACCTCCAACCCGAAGAATTCGCGGGGGGCGACGCCGACGATCGTGAAGGTCACGCCATCGAGGCGCAGGGTCCGGCCGAGCGCCGCGGCTGCGCCGCCGAACTGACGCTCGGCGTAGCCGTAGCCGATCACCGCCACCGGCCCGTCCGGGCCGCCGCCGGGACGGTTGTCGGCCGGGGAAAATGTCCGGCCGGCGACGGCATCGACGCCGAGCGCGTCGAAGAACCCGGCGTCGACCCAGAGCCCGTCGACTAACTGGGTTTCGCCGCTCTCGGCAATGCTGAAGCGCTCGAAAGACCACGCGGTCGCGTCGGCGAGCAGCTGCGGGCGCTGACGGATCTGCTCCCAGAATGGATAGCTCCAGGAGCGGACGCGGATTTCACCAGTGTCTCGCAGGACGCTGTCGGTGACGTGCACCAGCCGGCCGGCATTGGCGACCGGAAGCTGCCGCAGCAGCAGGCCGTTGACCAGCGAGAAGATGGCGGTATTGGCGCCGATCGCCAGCGCGAGCGACAGGACGGCGACGGCGGAGACGAGCGGCGTGGCGCCGAGCGACCGCCTCGCCAGCCGGAGATCCTGGCCCAGCCCGCTCAGCACCGGCACGCCGCGCTGATCGCGGAGCTGCTCCATCGCCTGTGCGGTGCCACCGGCGCGGAGCCTGCGCCTCCCGCATCGCGTCGTCAGCTGGACTGTCCCCGGCGCCGCGCCGCCTCGGCGGCGAGGTCGACGTGCAGCCTGAGCTCCTCTTCGAGCTCGCCATCGCGGCGCCCGGCATGAAACGTGCCGGCAACCCGGCGGATCCACTCGAAGAACGATGCGCATGGCCGTCAGGCTTCGCCGCGCAGTAGCGTGTGGATGATCGCGGCCATACGGTCCCAGGCTTGCTTCTCGCTGGTCAGCTCGCGCCGGCCGGCCGCGGTCAGCGCGTAGAAGCGGGCCTTGCGGTTGCTGTCGGTCGTCCCCCACTTCCCCCGCACCAGCCCGCGCTGTTCCAGCCGCATCAGCGCCGGATAGAGGGTTCCCATGTTCAGCTGCAGCGCGCCGCTCGAGACCTGCTCGAGCCGGGCGGCGATGGCGTAGCCGTGCTGCGGCCCGAGCGTCTCGAGCGTCTGCAGCACCATCAAATCGAGCGTGCCCTGCAGCACTCCCGCCTTGCTCTGTTCTTTATTCGACACGCCAATGGAGATATCACCGATTGGGTTAGATAGTCAAATGGAGTTCGTGGTCCGTGGTCCGTGATCCGTCCGAGCCCCTCGAAGCAACGGGGGTCGAAGACGCAGCAAACCAGCTGATCGCAACGCCTTCAACCCAGATGGTTCGACCGACTCTGAAGGTCTTACGGACTACGGACCCGGATCACGGATTACGGATTACGGATCGCGCTGCGTCAGCCAGTACTCGCCGACCTCGGGCATGGTCGCGTAACCCTCGGCCACCAGCGCCCGGTTGCCGCGCCCGGCGTCCGACCGCGACAGCCCGGTGACGCGCGCCAGCTCGCCGCGGACCGTCATCCCCGCTCCCGCCAGAAAGCACCGCGCCACTTCGCGCAGCGCGGCGTCGCGCGTCACGCGGCGGCGCAGGGCGTCGGGAAACCGCCCGACCGCCAGCGTCCAGACATAGGTGAATTTCGGCTGATAGAAGACGTCGCTCGGCACCACGATCATCGCCGCCTGGAGCTCGTCCAGCGCTTTTCCGAACGCCGGGCGATCGGTCACGCCCGATTCGGTCCGCAGATCCGCCGTGCTCATCTCCCACTCGCGGCGGAGCACGCGCAGGATCGCCTGCGCGCTCCGGCTCAATCGGTGTCGCTCCTCCGAGCGCCGGATGCCCCAGATCGCGTGAAAGAACGGGATCAGCCGCGGCGCCACGAATGTCGCCTTGCCGCGGGCGAGTTTTGCGTAGTACACGTGGCCGCGACGCAGGACCTCGTCCTTGAGCCGCCAGGTGAGCGACGCCTCCTCGTCCTTCTGCGGATTGCGCGGCATCATCGCGTCGCGCCGCCCGCAGACCGCCACGTAGAGCGACGGGCCCGGACGCCGGCAATCGGTGAGACACGCGGCGAAGCCGACCTGCTCGACGAAGCGCTCGGCCTCGAACGCGGTCTCGACCTGTCGCATCCCTTCGCGCCGCCAGCGCGCGTCGCGGAGCTCTTCGATGTCGGCGGGGATCGGCGGCGGTTTCCTCATGGTGCGGCACAGAGATTTTCCCCCACTCGGGAGGCTTCGCCTGTGCCACAGCCGGCAGGAATCTCCCGGTCCTCAGTCAGCCGCCCCATTGGCTTGCGACAATTGGACGCTTTCAGCCGCAGATGGGTGACCCGATGGCCGGTGAACTTAACAGGAGGGCCAGGAGTTCAGGAGGAAACCCATTTCGTCGTTCTAACCTCCTGGCCCTCCTGTGATCGCGAGCGTGCGAAGAGCTCCGGTCGCCAGTCCAAGTGCGCCGGCGTTTCCCACCCTCCGAGCGTTTCCTTACCGCGGCCGGCGCGGCTTGTAGAAGAAGTAGTCGGCGGTGTACGGCACCAGCTTCACTGCGCCGATGTCGGTGGCCTGGCTGCACCCGGTCGCCGGGGCGACGCCGCCGGACGTGTTCAGGCGGTGGATGTAGGCCGCCTGCGAAAGAAAAGTCCCGTCGTCAGGGCCCGCCTCGGTCCCCACGACGTCCAGCAGCAGCCAGGGAATCGCGCCCGCTTCCACGAAGAGCGGATCAGTCGAGACGTGCTCCGGCAATGCTCTCGCCCACACGCGACTGCTGTCGATCGAGTGCTGCCACGTCGCACGCGCAACCCCGCCCTCGTCCGGGTTGGGACTCAGAAAGTGGCTCGCCAGCTGCGCCTGGAAGCCCAGGATCGGGACGAACAAGGTCGCGGTCGGCGAGACGAATCGCCACGCCACGCCGCCGGCCGCCGCCGGAAGACAGATGTAATTCTGGGTGCCGGTCGCGTGTCCCTTCGAATAGGGCACGAATCCGGCGGGAACCTCGAGGTGGGCCGGCACGTCGGGCACGCCGCCGACGAGCGCTCCCGTCTGCGCCATGGCCGGAGACGAGCCGGCGCCGAGAACGATCAGTCCGGCCACGAGTAACTGACGAACACTGCGGGTCATTGCTGCTCCTCTGCACGTCACGCGAATATCGGTGATGGGCAACGTTGCCCTGTGCTTAGAAGATCGGGAATGCGGCTGGAAAGGCGACACGGTCCGCGGGTTCGGGGGTTGCGGGTTCGCGGGTTCGCAATGCTTCCAGCCGCGGTCGGGTGATGCGCGGGCCTGTGAGCTTTTACAGGAGGGCCAGGAGGCCAGGAGAAAGACAATGGTTTTTCTCCTGATCTCCTGGCCCTCCTGTTGAATTCACCGGCCCTTGAATTGCCCAGCCGCGGCTGAGAGCACCCGGCTGTCGCGAATCGCGAACCCGCGAACTGCGAAGCGTCACACCCCGCCGCGCGCGCCATGGCGGCGGAGCACGTCGGCGAGGTCCTTCAGCCCCCGCGCGACGGCAGCGTCCAGCAGCGTCGTTCCTTGCAGGTTCCGCGCATCGAGGTCGGCGCCGTGCGCCACCAGCACTCCCACCATTTCTTCGACGCGCTCGAGCTCGGGATGCAGGTCGAACACCAGCGGCGCGCCTTGCTCGTCCCGCGCGTTGGCCAGCGCGGGATCCTCCTCGAGCATCGCCGCCACCCGCTCGACGCTGTCGCAGCGCAGGGCCCTCCGGATTGGAGCGATGCGGCCCAGATAGGTCAGGCACGCGAACCTGATGAACACATCGTCCCGCGACGCGGGATCCGGATCGGCCGGTGGCGTCCAGATGAACGGCTCGATCTCGGCGAGGTGCCGAGTGAGCTTCGTCCAGCTCGGGAATCCGTAGGAGCGCGCGGTGACCAGCTGCGCATCGGCCAGTGGCAAGGAATCGAGAGCCTGGTCCGGTCGCGGGTGGAACGCACGGACGTGCGCGAGCGCCTCGGCGCTGCCGGCGCGCACGGCGTTCCGCAGGCGGTTGGCTTCCTTGCGAAGATGTTCGTGAGACGGATCGGGCGGCAGTGGACGTGACGGCATCGCAACCTCCTCGCCCGCGGTTCGCGGGCCGGGTGCCTGTGGTCCGCCGCGACAGGCGAGGAAGTGGCTTGCCGGAGAAGCTCTGAGAGTCGGGGGGGCTTGGCCCTTTCCGCGGACTGGGTGCGTCCCGAACGCGCGGTGATTATAGCGCGTCAGCCGCAGTCGCCGCCTGAGGTGAGCGACAGCCGAGAGGGACGACTGGCTAACCGGCGAGGACCAGGCGTGCCGCGTTCACACCCTTCGGACCGAGCGGCTGACACGCCATCACGAGCGCCTCGGCCGCCTTCGTCGACAGTGGACGCGAGAAGAGGAAGCCCTGCGCGTGCGTGCAACCGAGGCGCTCCAGCTCGCGCGCCTGCACTTCGCTCTCGATGCCTTCGGCCACCACGCTGGTGTTGAGCGTGCGCGCCAGCGCCAGGATGCTCTCCACGATCGCGGGACGATCGGGCAGCAGCAGGCTCTTCACGAACGAGCGATCGATCTTGAGCGCGTCCACCGGCAGCTTGTGCAGATGGCTCAGCGACGAGTAGCCGGTGCCGAAGTCGTCCAGATACACCTTCGCGCCGAAATCGCGCAGCTCGCGGAGCACGCCGGCGGCCTCGCCGGGACTGTCCATCAGGGCGGTCTCGGTGATCTCGACGCGCAGATCCGCCGGCTTCAATCCGGCCTTGGCGACCGCCTGCTGGACGACGCGGACGAAGTTCTGCTGCATCAACTGCCGGCTCGAGACGTTGACGGTGATGTAGTCGAGCCCGGCCTTCGGGAAGCGCCGCTGCCAGTCGGCGAAGGTCTGACACGCCTGCTGCATCACCCAGGTGCCGAGCGATTCGATCAGACCGAGCTCCTCGGCGATCGGGATGAAGATGACCGGTGACACCGGCTCGCCGTTGCGGGTCCACCGCACCAGCGACTCGAAACCGACGCACATGCCGGAGGTCAGCGCCACGATTGGCTGATACACCACTTCGAAGTCGTTGTTGGCGACCGCGCGCCGCAGGTCGTTCTCGAGGCTGAGCCGATCCCGGACGCGGGCGTGCATGTCGGCGTCGAACACCTCGTGACGGGCCTTGCCGCGCGACTTGGCGTGATACATCGCGGTGTCGGCGTCGCGCATCACTTCGTCCGGGTTGTCGTAGTGGGCCGGACCGAACGCGATGCCGATGCTCGCCGAGGTGAACACCTCGCGTCCGCCGATCGAGAACGGCGCGCTCAGCGCGTCCTGGATCCGGAAGGCGATCGCGTTGGCCTGCGCATCGTCGCCGAGCCCGTTGAGGAGGATCGCGAACTCATCGCCGCCGAGGCGGGCCAGCGCATCGCCGTGGCGGAGGCACGACTCGAGCCGGCGTGACGCCGCGATCAGGAGCTCGTCGCCAACCAGGTGGCCGAGGCTGTCGTTGACGATCTTGAAGCGATCCAGATCGAGGTAGAGGACCGCGAACGAGTTGCTGACGCGCCCGAGCTTGAACTCCTCGATCCGCTGGCCGAGTCCTTCGACGAACACCGCGCGGTTGAACAGACCGGTCAGCGGATCGAGGAAGCCGACGCTGCGGAGCCGCTCCTGCGCGATCGCCTGCTCGGTGGTGTCGGTCAGCGAGCCGGCAATCCGATCGCGGCCGTGCCGGGTGCCGCGCAGGGCGAGACCGCGGCACAGGAACCGCCGATAGGTGCCGTCCTCGTGGCGGATCCGATGCTCGTGCTGGAACACGTCGGTCCGGCCCGCGAGATAGATTTTCAGCGTTTCCCTGAGCCCGGCGATGTCGTCGGCGTGCACACGGTCCAGCCAGTCCTCGGGACGGCCGATGTTGGCATTCGGCGGCAGCCCGATCATCGCGCGCCAGCGTCCGGAGACGTAGAACTCCTTGGTCCGCAGGTTCCATTGCCAGAGCCCGTCGTTCGCGCCTTCGGCGGCCAGCGCGAGCCGCTCGCCGTTGCGCTTGATCTCGTCGTCGGCGAACGTCCGCTCGGTGACGTCCTGCCAGAGCAGGGTCACGCCGTCGCCGACCGGCAGCACCTTCACCTGCAGGATGCGCGTCTCAGCGCCCGAACCCACCTTGATGTCAGTGAGCGATCGCGACTTGCCGTCGGCCCGCGAGTCCTTGATGGCCTTCGGCAGCTCGCTCCGGGCGATCGCCGGCGCCGCGGCATCGAGCGAACGTCCCAGTGCCTGGTCGCGGGAGCACCCGAGCATCCGCTCGACCGCGCCGTTCCACACGGTAATCTGGCCTTGTTGATCGAGGACCGACATGCCGTGCTCGAGGAACTCGACCACTTCGCGGCGGTGCCGCTCCTCTTCGAGACGGCTCACGTAGTCGTCGTAGATGCGGTAGAGAAAGAACAGCGCCGCCACGGCCACGGACAGGACTTCCCACATCCGCTGGTCGATCAGCGCGACCAGGCCGGCCGCGACGCTCGCCCCGACGAGATAGCCGGAGCAGCCTCGGAGCGCCGCCCTGGGCCACGAGCGATTCACCGGCCGCCTCCACGCGAACGGCACGACGATCGCGACGAGCGCGCTCTGAACGACGGCATAGCAGAGGACGGCCGCGGCGATGAGGCCGGCCTGCCAGGGCCACACGCCGGTCACCTCGGTCGAGATTGTCGTCAGCGCTTGATAGGCCTGCCCGGCGGCCGCGGTCGCCAGAACGGTGACGGCCGCATCGATGAGAGCGTGAGCCCGAGGATACGGGCGTTCAGAAACGAGGAAGCTCGGGGCCAACGCCCCGGCGGCCGCGACCAGCGCCGCCACGTGCGGACCGAACATCAGCAACGCGCTGACGGTCACGATGAAGGACGGCGCCATGATCGCCCGATCCTTGGTCGCCGATGACTGCACCCTGAGGAATGAGCTCAGGATCGACAGCAGCGCCAGCGCCGCGAGCTCGATCGTGCGATCGGCGGGCAGCCAGCCGGCGAGACGAGGGAGCACGACCGTTGCCCCACAGATCGCCACGAGCGCCAACGCGCCCAGAGGAGATGGAGAAACCCTCATTCAGACCGCACCCCAGCCCGGTTCGACACTTCGACCCACGTGCTTGGAGACAGCAAAGAAAACACCAGACCGGACGACCGTTCAAGTGATTGACAGCAATAAAGTTCCGGTCGCTGGCGAGATCGGCTCATCCGTAAGAGTGTTCCGTCTCTGCACACTTCAACTCACAAACGTCGGCCGCCGGAATCGGTTGAGCCAGTAGTCCTTGCAGACTGTTGGAACGTTTTTGTCGTCTTCAGCGCCAGCGAGACATTCGCGATGGCCCTCGCCGCCGGGACGCCGCCATGACTGCGGGCTCGGCGGCCAGCAGGTGACCGGGACTTCGCCCGACGCGGTTCAAGCAGCGCCATGCACCGCGACCCGGTTGATTCAGAGACCGTTGCCTGCGCGATCACGTCAACGGCTCGCTGACGGCGCCCTGATGTTTCTCCATGAGAAACGCCTGGCCCGTGCAAAACACCCTGCGTTCTCCTCTGCGCAACGCTCGACACGAATGTCGCGAAACGCGCACCGGCCGACAGAACGCGTACCGCCTCGAAGGCGCGAATCGGCGAAAACATCAGTGATTCCGCGGCGGCCGCACCTGGCCTCCACGGCATTGCGGTTGCTGAATCAATTGCGGCATCGAGGATTGCGCGTCGCACTCCGGAACCGTCGGCTCATTCGCATCCAAATGGCGCAATCAACTCACTGTCCCTTCTGTGCGCTCCAGTGTGGAATGCACGTCGGCGGCCGCCCCGGCGCGGTCGAGATCGCTGGCAACCATCAGTTCCCAGTCAACAAGGGAGGGCTCTGCGTCAAGGGCTGGTCGGCCGGGGGCACGCTCACCCACCGGGAACGTCTGACCGTCCCGCTGGTCCGGGATGCTGGCGGCGAGCTGCGCCCGGCAACGTGGGAGACCGCGATCGGGACGATCGCGGATCGCGTGCGCGCCATTCAGCAGTCTCACGGCGCGGACGCGGTCGGCGTGTTCGGCAGCGGGGCGTTGACCAACGAGAAGGCCTATCTCCTCGGCAAGTTCGCCCGGGTCGCGCTCGGCACGTCCAATATCGATTACAACGGGCGCTTCTGCATGTCCTCGGGCGCGGCCGCGTCGGTGCGGGCTTTCGGGCTCGATCGCGGCCTGCCCTTCCCACTGGAAGACATCTCCAGGGCCGGCGCGGTGCTGCTCGCGGGCGGTAATCCCGGCGAGACGATGCCGCCGCTGATGCAGTATTTCGCGGCGCAGCGCGCCAACGGCGGCCAGCTGGTGATCGCCGATCCGCGCAGCTCTACTACCGCGCAGTGGGCAACCCTGCACCTGCGCCTGCGCCCCGGCACTGATGCCGCACTCGCCAACGGGCTGCTCCACGTGCTGGTCGCCGATGGCTTGATCGACGACCAGTACATCGCGCGGCGCACCGAAGGCTTCGACGAAGTGCGCGGCATGGTCCGGCTCTACGATCCGGAGCGCGTCGAGCAGATCACCGGCGTGCCCGCCGCCGATCTCCGGCGCGCCGCGCACCTCCTCGGATCCGCCTCGTCGTCGATGGTCCTCACCGGCCGGGGACCGGAGCAGCAGTCGCAGGGCGTGCACAACGCGCTGGCCTATATCAACCTCGCGCTGGCGCTCGGACAGGTCGGGCGGCCATCCGGCGGCTACGGTTGCGTGACCGGGCAGGGCAATGGCCAGGGGGGCCGCGAGCACGGGCAGAAAGCCGATCAATTGCCCGGATACCGCCGAATCGACGACCCCGAGGCTCGGCGCCACATGGCGGCTGTGTGGCGCATACGAGCAGAGGACCTGCCGGGTCCCGGCAAGTCGGCGTTCGAGATGCTGTCGTCGATGGGCGAGGGCGATGGCGTTCGCGGCCTGCTGGTCTTCGGCTCCAACATCGCCGTCTCCGCGCCGGATGCGCGTCGCATTCAGCAGCGCCTGCGCGCGCTCGATCTGCTGGTCGTTTCCGACTTCTTCCTGTCCGAGACCGCCGCACTTGCTCACGTCGTCCTCCCGTCAGCGCAATGGGCGGAGGAGCAGGGCACGATGACCAACCTCGAAGGCCGGGTCATCCTGCGATCACGGGCCTTCGCGCCACCGGCCGGCGTGCGCACCGATCTGGAAGCGATCGTCGCCCTCGCGGCGGCGCTCGACCGTCAAGCGTGGTTCCCGTCGAGCGATCCCAAGGAAGTCTTCGACGAGCTGCGGCAGGCCAGCGCGGGTGGGCCCGCCGATTACCGCGGCATCTCGTACGAGCGCATTCGCTCCGGAGACGGGGTGTTCTGGCCGTGTCCCGACCAGGCGCACCCCGGCACGCCGCGGCTGTTCATGGAGGACTTCCCCACCGCAACCGGTCGCGCGCGCTTTCACGCGATCCGTCACCAGGCCCCGGCCGAGCCCACCGACGACAGCTATCCGCTGATCCTGACCACCGGCCGTGTGTTGGCGCAGTACCAATCGGGCACCCAGACCCGGCGGATCGCCGAGCTGCAGGCCCTGGCGTCTGAACCGTTCGCGGAGCTCCACCCGGCAACCGCGGCACGGCTCGGCGTGGCCTCCGGCGGCGAGATCGCCCTGACCACGCGCCGCGGCACCACCCGGCTGGCCGCGCGGCTGACCGACAGCATCCGTGAAGACACCGTGTTCGTCCCGTTTCACTGGGGTGGCGATCAATCGATCAACCGCCTGACCAACCCGGCCCTCGATCCGATCAGCCGGATGCCGGAGTTCAAGGTGTGCGCCGTCAAAGCGCAGCCGGTCGCGACCGCGCGTCCCGAGCTCCACCGCCGGCCCCTCGAGGAATCGATCCGCGTCTGCGACTGCAACGGCGTGTCGAAGGCCCGCATCGTCGAGGCCATCCTGGCGGGGGCCCGCAGCCTGCAGTCCGTGTGCGACGCGACGCGGGCGGGGACGGGCTGCGGATCGTGCCGGCCCGAAGTGCAGGCGCTGCTCGATGCGACTTCCAGGCGGTTGGATACGCCGGGGTCTGAGACCCCGGCGCCACAGGCCCAGGTCCCGGCGCCACAAATCCAGGGCCAATCGCCACACCCGTTATGTCAATGGAGCCCACCGTGACCATGGCGCCGGGCCGCGAGGCCGCCGGACCGCAGTCGCCGAAGCGATCGCTCGTCGTCGTCGGCAACGGCATGGCTGGCGTGGCCTGCGTCGAACAGATCCTCAAGCACGCGCCGCTGTTCGACATCACGATCTTCGGCGACGAGACCCACGTCAACTACAACCGCATCCTGCTGTCGTCGGTGCTGGCGGGCGAGAAGTCGTCCGACCAGATCACGCTGAACCCGCTCGAGTGGTACGGCCAGAACGGCATCCAGCTGCGGGTCGGTGTCAGGATCACCGACGTCGATCCGCTGGAGAAGACGGTCATCGCCGACGATGGCAGTGTCACGCCGTATGACACGCTGCTGCTCGCCACCGGGAGCTCGGCGTGGATGCCGCCGATCGCCGGACTCGATCTGGAAGGGGTGTTCGCGTTCCGGACGCTCGACGACACGCGCGCGCTGCTGGGCCGCGCCGGCGCGGGCACCAGGGCTGTGGTGATCGGTGGGGGCCTGCTCGGACTCGAAGCGGCCCGCGGCCTCCAGGTGCAGGGGTGCGAGGTCACCGTAGTGCACCTGATGGACACGCTGATGGAGCGTCAGGTCGACGCCGTGGGCGGCGCCATGCTCCGCCGCAAGATCGAGGAGCTCGGCGTGCGGGTCCTGCTCGGCCGCAGCACCAAGGCGATCGTCGGCGACGGCCGGGTCGAGGGGGTCGAGTTCGGCGACGGCGAGCGCATCGATGCCGACCTGGTCGTGGTGGCCGCCGGTATCCGGCCGAACGTCGAGCTCGGACGCCGCGCCGGCCTCACCGTCAACCGCGGGATCGTCGTGAACGATCACATGGAGACGTCGAGCCCCGACGTGTTCGCGGTCGGCGAGTGCGTCGAGCACAACGGCATCTGCTACGGGCTGGTCGCGCCGCTGATCGAACAGGCCAAGGTGCTGGCCGCGACGATGACCGGCCACAAGGGCCCGGCCTACACCGGCAGCGTGCTGGCCGCGAAGCTGAAGATCATGGGGGTCGAGGTGTTCTCCGCCGGAAACTGGAGCGACGCCGAGTCCGCCGAGCCGGTGCGCTTCGAGGATCCCGCGCTCGGCGTGTACAAGAAGGTGGTCCTCCGCGACAACCGGTTGAGCGGCGTGATTCTGGTCGGCGATACCTCCGACAGCCATCGCTACATGGACTGGCTGCGATCGGCGGCGAACCTCTCCGATCGCCGGCGCCATCTGCTCTTCCCCCCACCGGCCGAAGACACCGGGCTCGACATCGCGCAGATGCCCGACAGCGCCACCGTCTGCGGCTGCGTCGGCGTGACCAAAGGGGCGATCATCGAGGCCATCCACACCAAGGGACTGAACACGCTGTCGCAGCTGAAGGAACACACCCGCGCCAGCACCGGCTGCGGCAGCTGCACTGCCCGGTGCCAGGAGATCCTCAAGGCGGTCGCGCCGGAGTTCGAGGAAGACGGCAAGAAGGTGATGTGCGGCTGCGTGCCGTTCACCCAGGAGAACCTGCGCGAGATCCTGCGCAGCCAGCGGCTGAAGTCGGTCCAGGAGGTCCTGGACATCTACGGCAACGGCCTCGGCTGTGAAGTGTGCAAGCCGGCCCTCAGCTACATGCTCGACATGCTGTGGTGCGGCGATCACGACGAGGATCGGTCCGCCCGGTTCATCAACGATCGGGTCCACGCCAACATCCAGAAGGACGGGACGTTCTCGGTGGTGCCGCGCATCCGCGGCGGCGTGACCAGTCCCGCGGAGCTGCGCCGGATTGCCGACGTCGCCGAGAAATATCAGGTGCCGATGGTGAAGATCACCGGCAGTCAGCGGATCGATCTCCTCGGGGTGAAGAAGGCGGACCTGCCCAAGGTCTGGTCCGATCTCGGGATGCCTTCCGGTCAGGCGTACACCAAGGGCATGCGCATGGTGAAGACCTGCGTCGGCACCGATTTCTGCCGCTTCGGCACCCAGGACTCCACCGGCGCCGGCATCGAGATGGAGCGGCGGTTCGAGAATCTCTTCACGCCCCACAAGGTCAAGATGGCGGCGGTGGGATGCCCGCGCAACTGCGCGGAGGCCACCGTCAAGGACGTCGGGCTGATCGGCATCGAAGGCGGGTGGCAGGTCGTGGTCGGCGGGGCCGCCGGCAAGTCGGTGCGTCAGGCCGATCTGCTCGTCACCGTCGAGACCACGGAAGCCGCGCTGGAAGCAGCGGAGCTGTTCTTCCAGTACTACCGGGAACACGCGAACTACCTGGAGCGCACCTACGACTTCGTGGTCCGGGTCGGCATGGACAAGGTGCGGAAGGACACGGTCTACGCCCAGGCCGAGGCGCGGGCCGGGCTGCTGGACCGTTTGAGGAAATCGAAAGAGCGGTCGCGCGACGCCTGGCAGGAAGGGCGCGATCCGGTCCACCCGTCGCAGTTCATTCCGCTTCGTCCGCTCGAGGAGGTCAATCCGTGAGAGATGTGCAGCAGTGGATCCGGGTCACGACGACGGCGAGCATTCCGCGGCGCGAGGGGCGTGCCGTGAATGTCGGCGGCCGGCAGCTGGCGATTTTCAACCTGGGCGATCGATTCCTGGCAGTGGAAAACCGCTGCCCGCACCTGGGTGGGCCGCTCGCCGACGGCA
Organism: uncultured Acidobacteriota bacterium; assembly: GCA_963717745.1. Taxonomy (GTDB): domain Bacteria; phylum Acidobacteriota; class Vicinamibacteria; order Vicinamibacterales; family 2-12-FULL-66-21; genus JACCXG01. The sequence goes on along the minus strand of CAVQXJ010000020.1, from coordinate 37,644 downwards.
TCGTCACCGGCTGTGCGGTCGTCTGCCCGCTGCACGCCTGGCGGGTCCGGCTGGACAGCGGTGATGTGGAGCGGCCCGGCGGCGGCTCCGCGTGCGTGCGCACCTTCGCCACCCGCATCGACGGAGACGTGGTGCTGGTGCAGGTGCCGGCGGTCGCGGACGCACCGGACGGCAGCGAGCGGGCTGCGTAGGAATCGATGCCGACTGCGCACTTTCAGAACCTGCGCGTGCTCACGCTCGAGAGCCGTCGCGCCGCCGAAGTGGCGACGCTGATCGCGAAATACGGCGGGCAGCCGGTGGTGGCGCCGGCGCTGCGTGAGGTCCCGCTCGCGTCGAACGTCGCGGCGCTCGACTTCGCGGCCGAGCTGCTGCTCGGCGAGATCGACATCGCCGTCTTCCTCACGGGCGCGGGCGTGCGCGCGCTCTTCGACGTCCTGGCGCGGGCGCATCCAGGCGACGAGGTCCGTGCCGCCCTGTCGCGCGTCAGGGTCGCAGCGCGCGGCCCAAAGCCGTCGAACGCACTGCGCGAGCTGAAGGTCCCGGTGTGGGTGACGGCCCCCGAGCCGAACACGTGGCGCGAGCTCCTGGCGGCAATGGACGCCCGGCCGTCCGAACAGCCAATCGCCGGCGCGCGCGTCGCGGTCCAGGAGTACGGCGTCCCCAATCCGGAACTGCTCGACGCGCTCGAAGGACGAGGCGCATCGGTGATGCAGGTCCCGGTCTACAAGTGGGCCCTGCCCGACGACCTCGCACCCCTCGAACGGGCCGTCAGCGCGATCGCCAGCGGCGACATCGACGTGCTGATGCTGACCTCCGGCATCCAGCTCGCGCATCTCTGGCAGGTGGTGGAGATGATGGATTGCGAAGCCGCGTTCCGAAAGGGCCTCGCCTCCACCTTCCTGGCTTCGATCGGTCCGACGACGGGCGAGGAAGTCGCTCGCCGTGGCCTGGCCGCGCATCTCGAAGCGTCCCATCCCAAGCTCGGATTCCTGGTGAAGGAAGCCGCCGAACAGGCCGTGGCGTATTGCGCGGCCCGTCGCGTGGTGCCTGGAGCCCTGTGATTCGTCCGACGACATCCCCTATGACTACCAATCGACGCTTCCTCGAGACCGGCCATCTCCCGACGCTGATCGGCGCACTGCTGTATTTCGACGTGAGCTTCATGGTCTGGGTCCTGCTCGGACCGCTCGCGCCGTTTCTGCGGGACGAGCTCGCGCTGACCGCGACGCAGCAGGGGTTGCTGGTGGCGGTGCCGCTGCTCGGCGGATCCTTCTTCCGGCCGCTGCTCGGCATGGCCGGGGATCGCTTCGGCGGCCGCCGCACCGGGCTGATCGGCCTCGCGCTGACCCTGGTGCCGCTGGTCGTGGGATGGCGATTCGCCCACAGCCTCGAACACTTTTATGTGATGGGGGTGCTGCTCGGCGTGGCGGGCGCCAGCTTCGCGGTCGCGCTGCCGCTGGCGAGCCGCTGGTATCCGTCCGAGCACCAGGGGCTCGCGATGGGGATCGCCGGTGCGGGAAACTCCGGATCGCTCCTGGCGACGCTCGCCGCGCCGCGGCTCGCACAGCGATTCGGCTGGGCCACCACGTTCGGCCTGATGATGATCCCGGTTCTGATCGTGATGGTGTTGTTCGCGATTCTGGCCAAGGACAGCCCCCGGCACCGCACCCGTCAGACGTGGAAGGACTACGCCGCGGTCCTGAGAGAACGCGACACGTTGTGGTTCTCCTGCCTCTACGGTCTGACCTTTGGTGGCTTCGTCGGCTTCACCAGCTTCCTCACCACGTTCTTCAACGATCAGTACCACGTGTCGAAGGTCAGCGCCGGCGACTTCACCACGATCGTCATCGTGGCTGGAAGCGTGCTGCGGCCGGTCGGCGGCTGGCTGTCGGATCGGATCGGCGGCTACCGGCTGCTGCTGCTCTTGCTGATGGGCGTGGCCTTCGCACTGGTGGCGGCCTCCACTCTGCCGCCGCTGCCGGCGGTCATCGCACTGCTGTTCGTCGCGACCGGATGCCTGGGGATGGGCAATGGCGCGGTCTTCCAGCTCGTCCCGCAGCGCTTCGCCGACCGCATGGGCCTGATTACCGGCATCGTCGGCGCGGCCGGCGGGCTGGGGGGATTCTTCCTGCCGTCGGTGCTCGGCGCGATCAAGGATCTGGCAGGCACATACGCGCCGGGGCTGCTGCTTTTGGCGTTCATCTTTCTCGCCGGCGCGCTCGGATTGCTGCAACTCGGGTCGGTGTGGGCCGCACGCTGGCAGGCGACGGCGGTGAAGCAGTCGGGGATCTTCTGCTATCGCGGCGTGGTCCGGGACTGGCTGGGACAGCAGACGGCCTAGCAGGCTGATGGAAGCCCTGCCTGTCAAGGGAGAAGGCCCTTCTCCCTTGCAGGCTGGCTCTTTCATCAGCCTGCCAGTGGGTTATAGTTCGGCCTCGCGATTCGTCCCTGAATCCGAGGAGGACGGCCGGTGGATTCCAAACCTGACGCCACGCCGCGGTTGCAGTTCGAGTCGGCGATCGAGTCGACTGAACCAGCCGACTCGCCCGCCGAAGGACGCGCACTGGCCGCGGTGATCTGCGGGGCCTGCCAGAGCGCGATCCCCGACGCATACTTCGACATCAATGGAACCACTGTCTGCGGGTCATGCCAGGCCGAGATCGCGCGCCAGGCGGAAACGCCTCGCGGCCTGGGAACGCTGGCGCTGGCGACCGTGTTCGGCATCGGCGCGGCCGTCGCCGGGGCCGCGCTCTACTACGCGGTCATTGCGATCACCAACTTCGAGATCGGGCTGGTGGCGATTGCGATCGGCTACATGGTGGGGTACGCCGTGCGCAAGGGAGCCGGGGGCGGCGGCCGCCGGTTCCAGATCGTGGCGATCGTTCTCACCTACTGGGCCGTGGGTCTGGCCTACGTGCCGCTGGCGTTCACAGACAGCTCGGGGTCGCGCCGCGAGCAGGCCCAGAAGGAACAGGCCGGCGCCGCGGTCGCGGCGCCGGCCAACGCTGACCCCGACAACGGCGGCGGCCGGCGGTTCGGATTCGGGTTCGCAGTCGCCATGCTCCTTGGGTTCACATTCGTGCTTCCGGTGCTGGCCATCGTCGGATCGATGCCGAGCGGTCTGATCAGCGCGGCGATCATCGCCTTCGGCATGCATCAGGCGTGGCGGATGACCGGCGCGCCTCAGCTCCAGATCACGGGGCCGTACCAGATCTCCCCCAGTCCCTCATCTGCCTCCTGATCGAATCGTGGTCGATCTGAGCAGCGATCCCCGGCGCCGATGCGCGCGGTGCGCGACCGAGCTGGCGCCGCACGCGCTCGCCTGCCCTGCCTGCAATGCGCTGGTGCATCGGGAGCGGCTCGAGCAGCTCGCGGGGCTCGCCCAGGCCGCGGAGGCCGCGGACGATCCGGCCACCGCGCGCACGCATTGGCAGGAGGCACGCGAGCTGGTTCCTCCCCGGTCGGAACAGTACAAGCTGATGGGGGCGCGCATCGACGCGCAGACCGAACGCCTGGGAGCGAAGCCCAACGGAGCACCGGCGGCCGCGACCAATCGATCGTGGAGCGGCGGGGCCACCGCCGTCGCCGTCACGGTCGGTCTCCTGCTGGTCGGCAAGCTGAAATTCCTGCTGCTCGGGCTCAGCAAGCTCAGCACGCTGACGTCGATGTTCGGCTTCATCCTCGTGTACTGGGCGATCCACGGCTGGCCGCTGGCGGTCGGCCTGGCCGGCAGCATTTACATCCACGAGATGGGGCACGTGTCGATGCTGCGGCGACTCGGGATCAACGCCAGTGCACCGCTCTTCATTCCGGGCGTCGGCGCGCTGGTCATGCTGAAACAGCACATCACCGATCCGATTATCGACGCGCGCATCGGGCTGGCCGGGCCGGTGTGGGGGCTGGGCGCGGCGGTCGCCGCGTGGGTGGTCTATCAGATCAACGGCGCGCCGATCTGGCTGGCGATCGCCGAGCTGACCGGCTTCCTGAATCTGTTCAACCTGATGCCGATCTGGCAACTGGACGGATCGCGTGGTTTCCACGCGCTGTCCCGTCCGCAGCGCTGGATGGTGGTGGGCGCGATCGCGGCGGCCCTGGCGCTGACCGGCGTGCGGCTGCTGTGGATTCTCGCCGCGGTCGCGATCTATCGAACAGTGCGCGGCGAGCAGGGCCCAGGCCACCAGCCGACGCTCCTCACATTCGCGGGCCTGGTCCTCGCCCTCTCGTGGTTCGCCCGGGCGGTGCAGTAGAGGGTCGCGGGGTCGCGGGGTTAACAGGCTGATGAAAACCCCCGCGTGTCAAGGGAGAAGGCAGAAGGGATAAGGGAGAACTCACGGACTTACGCCAGAAAGCACTTCTCCCTTATGCCTCTCTCCCTTCTATCCCTTCTCCCTTGACACGCGGGGGCTTCAGCCCCCCGCGCTACTCTGACGCGGGCGTGGCTCGATCAGGCGCGTCGAGCACCTGGCGTACCCGCGATACCAGCGCTCTGACGGTGAACGGCTTCTGAAGGAGCTCGAGTCCGACTTCGACGAGTCCATGCCGGACGACGGTGTCGTCGGCGTACCCGGACATGTAGAGGACGCGCAGGCCGGGCGTGGATTCATGAAGCGTCCGCGCGAGGACGCGGCCGCTCATCTCCGGCATCACCACATCGGTCAACAGCAGATCCAGGTTCCGGCCGCGCGCGAGGCGCTGTGCTTCCGAGGGCGTCGCCGCGGTCAGCACCTCATAGCCGTGGCGGGTCAACGTTTGCCGGACCAACGCCCGCACGTCCTCCTGATCCTCGACGACCAGAATTGTTTCGGTGCCGGTCAATTGCGATGGCTCGGGGTGCTGGGCGATGACGGTGCGCGGCTCGCTCGTCGACGGGAGATAGATCTTGAATGTAGTGCCCAGGCCGAGCTCACTGTATACCCAGATCGAGCCCCCCGATTGCTTCACGATGCCGTAGATTGTCGCCAGCCCGAGCCCGGTGCCCTTGCCGCGCTCCTTGGTGGTGAAGAACGGCTCGAACAGCCGCAACTTCACCTCCTCGTCCATCCCGACACCGGTGTCGCCGACCGAAAGCATGACGTGGGGACCGACCGCCGCGCCCCGGTGGTGCGCGACGAACGAGTCGTCGAGCACCACGTTGGAGGTCTCGATGGTCAGCACGCCGCCGGCCGGCATCGCATCGCGCGCGTTGACCGCGAGATTGAAGATCACCTGCTGAATCTGTCCGGCGTCGGCTTGAATAAGCGCGAGATCCGGGTCGAGGGTCGTCACAATCTCGATGTCCTCGCCGACCAGGCGCCCGACGATGCCGCCGACGTGCCGGATCTCGTCGTTCAGATCGAAGACCTTGGGCTCGAGCGCCTGCTGGCGGCTGAATGCCAGCAGCTGGCGGGTCAGCGAGGCCGCGCTGTGGCCGGCCTTGAGGATCTCCTGCAGGTCGGCCGCGGCATCGACAGGCATCCCTTCATGGCTCGTCAGCAGCTCGGAATAGCCGATGATGGCGGTCAGCAGGTTGTTGAAGTCGTGCGCGACGCCGCCGGCCAGCCGGCCGACCGCTTCCATTTTCTGCGCCTGCCGGAACTGCTCTTCGAGGTAATGGCGATCGGTGATGTCGACCATCACCGCCACCACCGCGTCGGAGCCGCGGCCGGGCAACTCGAGCCGGTCGAACGAGACCAGCACCCGGCGGCGCTGGCCGGTTTTGGGCGTGAACAAGGCCTCGACGTTGGTGACCGCCTCGCCCTCGCGCAGCCGGGCGAGCAGCGTGTCTCGCATCGACGGATCTTCCCAGAGCTGGAGCTCGGCGCCGGTGCGATCGAGCGCCTCCTGCGGGCTGTAGCCCGACAGCCGCGAGAACGCCGGGTTGGATTCGACGATGCGGTCCGAGTCCAGATCCGAGATGTAAATGGCGAGCGGGCTGGTTTCGAAGATCTTCGAGAACTTCCGCTCCGAGTCGATCAGCGCCTGCTCGATCGCCTTCTTCTGGGTGACGTCGATCGACAAGGCGACCGTTTCACCGTCGGTGCCCGGCAGCTTCGCCAGGCTCATCAACGCCCATCCTCGAGAGCCGTCCGAGCGCTGGTACTGCTTCTCGAACGCCGTGACCTTCCCGGCCTGGCGCAACTTCTCGTGGGCGGCGATATTGATCGAGAGGGACTCGGGGGGCGTCAGCGTCATCCAGTTCAACTCGCCGGCTTCCAGTGCCGCGCGGGTCGCGCCCACCATCTCGAGGAAGGCGTCGTTGGCATCGTGGATTTGCCCCTTGGCATCGCCGAAGGTGATGTTGACGACGTTCGACTCGAACAGTCCGTGAAGCTTGGCCTCGGTGTTGCGCAGGACGCGCTCGGCGTCGGATTGCTCGGTGATATCGGTGAAGTTGCAGACGATCCCGCGAATCGCCGGCTCGGACAGCCGATTCGACGCGACGAACTCGACCAGACGCACCAGGCCGTTCTTACGACGCATGTGCAGACGTCCCCGGAGCGGCACGTCCGGCTGCGCTTGCACCTGGCTGAACAGGCGAAAGGCCTCTTCCTTCTCCGTGGTCAACTGGTCGAAGTGATGGCCCACCAGCTCGGGCTCCTCGAACCCGAGAGTACGGATGGCGGCGGGACTGGCGTACCTGACGATGCCGTACTGGTCGACCACCGCGATGCCGTCGTAGCCATACTCGACGAGCGCGCGGAACCGGGCCTCGTTCTGGCGCAGCGCCTCGGAGGCGGCATGCTCTTCGCTGACGTCGAAGTGCATCACCATGGCGCCTGTTCGCTCCTGATCGAGCGCAATCGGCGTCGCGATCAGGTGGAACCAGCGGACCGCGCCGCCCGCGTCCGCGCGGTGCACCCATTCAAATCGTTCCGATGTGCCGGCGAGAATCGACTGAAGACTGTCGCGTACACGTTCGTGCGCCGAGCCCGGCTCGGGGCTCGCGCCCCAGAAGTCGAGGTAACGGGTACCGACCGCTGACTGCGGATTCCGCCGACCATTCGCGGCGCCAAAGACGTTCCAGGACTGATTGACCTCGAGGATGACGCCCTGGTCGTCGAGCAGGGCCACTCCGGCCGGCAAGGCGTGAAGGAGGGCGGAGATCGTGATCGGCGACGCGTGCGAGCCGAATTCATGGGCCATTATTCCCTCTGGCCGTTCCTGCGATCGTCAGCGGAGAAGCAACGATAATGCCGTGGAGTGACTCGGAGAGCCCATTGAGATCACAACAGAAGGGACGGATGGGTCCGGCGCGATTCTCTCGACATCCTACTGCCGCCGTGGTCCGGAACCGCGCGTGATCACACAGAAGCGCGTCCGGTCCCGTGAGCGGTGGGCCAGGCGCCTTCTCATCGCCTCGGCTGTGCTCGCTGGCTGGGCTGGCGTCATCTGGGTGACCGGCGGGTCAGTTCTCTTCGACGGACTACATCCCGCTGCCGGCACCGCGCTTTCGCGCGGTGCAGGAGTGCGGACCAGACAGATCACGAGCAGCCCGAAGCCAAGGATGGGCTCTTCGTGATCTGCCTGGTCCGCACTCCTGCGACTCCGGCCTGCCGGCCGGAGCGCCGGCAGCGGGGCAGAACCGCTGATACTTTCCGTGCAGTAGCCAGCGCACGACAAGCAGACTGACGCTCGAATTAGCCCCAGCCAAGTCATAACGTCGTTGTCGTCGTGTCGTCGTGTCGCCGTGATCACGAAGGCAGCGTGACAAGTGGCTGTCGCCGCTATCGCGCGCACCGCAGCCGGCAGCTCAGCCGCATTGCGCCCGAGAAGGGGGATAGACTACAGGCGCCCGGCGTGCCAGCGCCTCGCAGAAAAGGATCTTCGATGCTGAGGCCGACGGCACGACGACTGGTGGTCGTCACGCCATGTGTGATTCTCCTGAGCCTCGCCGGCGCCTGCGGCGGTAGTCCCACTGCACCCGATCCCGTTCTGCAGACCGAAAACCTCACGGGAACCTTGCAGCCGCTGGGCGTCGATTTCAAGACCATCACGATCGCCTACGCCCAGAGCCCGACCGATCTCGGCATCACCGTCACCAGCCTCGCGACCGTCGCGAACGAGACGCCGGTCACCGGCATCACGATCGGGCTCGGCATCGGTACGGTGTCCGGGTCCACGTGCGCGATCCAACTGCAGGCCCCGGCGGCCGTGCTCAACCAGGAACTGTTCGCCCCGAACGGAGCGAACGCGGGCACCTACTGCATTCAGCTCTCCGACTGTCCGACCGGCGCCACCGGCTGCACCTCGACGCTGACCGAACCGGTGACCTACAAGATGACGGTCAGGCATTACTGAGCGCCGCCGCCGCCCGACAGTCGATGCACGAGCCGGAGCTCGCGGCCGGGGAATCTCGCCGGACTGAGCCACAGCGATCGCGGCTTGCGCCTTACCGGTCGTGGACACTCCACCGACCTCAGTCCCTCTCTGGCTCCGCATCAGCTGTCGGCTCTGGGGCCACGTCGTCGACAACGACGTGGCCCGCCGCTCGGCCGGTGATCGTCGACACTGCCGCTGCGGCGCCGAGTACCTGCCCGAAGACGGCCGCCGGACTCACGTCAGGCACACGGTATCGTGCTTCCTCCGGCATCACACCTACGTGCGCCTCGCGGATCGCGGCGGCGTGCACGAATACGTCTGCGTGCGCTGCGGCCACCCGCTGGTCTTCCCGGAAGGGACCGACCGGTTCGCGGGAGCCTCGCGCTTCACCAAGAAGGTTCGATATGCCTGCGGGCTGTTCGGCCATCGGGTGACCGCGGTCGCGGCCCGGCAGGGGTTCGTCGAATATGCCTGCCACTGCGGTCACAGCTTCCTGAAACACGCCGCGGGAGAGCGGAAGGTCCGCCATCCGCTGCGGTGTTTCTTCCTGGCGCACCGCATCCGCTTCGTGACGCACCGCGAGGGCTACGCGGAGTACGTCTGCGATGACTGCGGACATCCGTTCTGCTTCGTCGTCCAGCCCGGCCCGCGATCGCTGGACCGCGGGGACCAGTCGAGCGACAGCCGGCCCAAGCGCCCGTTGCTCGCGGGGTGAGGGCGCTTTCAGCAGCACCCGGAGTAGTTCGGAAGGCCTGTGAGCTTTACAGGAGGGTCAGGAGATCAGGAGGTTTTGGTTTTGGTTTTCAAAAAGAATTCCTCCTGAACTCCTGGCCCTCCTGTAAAAGATCACAGGCCTCGCGATCGAGCTGGGGTGCCTCGATTTCTACCGAGGCTCGTCGCCCAACCTGAGCGGCGAGGGCGAAGGCGCCGGCGAGGGGGAATGAGATGGCCCCGGGCCGTGCGACGGAGCGGTCCGGCCGAGAAACCGCGCCGCGAGCGCGTCGCGCCAGTCGGTCATGATCTCGTAGAAGGTCGGGATCACCAGCAGGGTCAGGAGCGTCGAGGTGATCACGCCGCCGATCACCGCGCGTCCCAGCGGGGCGCGGAAGTCGGCGCCTTCGCCCGCGCCGATCGCCACCGGGATCATGCCGGCGATCAGCGCGAAAGTGGTCATGAGGATCGGCCGCAACCGGACCCGCCCCGCCTCGATCAGCGCATCACGGCGCGACTTGCCGCTCTCCTCGGCCCACTTGGCGAAGTCGATCAGCAGAATCGCGTTCTTGGCGACGATCCCCATCAGCAGGATGACCCCGATCAGGCTCATCAGGTTGAGCGTCGACCCGGTGACCAGCAATGCCAGCATCACCCCAATCAGTGACAGCGGCAGCGAGATCATGATCGCCAGCGGATCGAGGAACGAGCCGAACTGGATCACCAGCACCAGGTACATCAGCAGGACCGCGATCGCCAGCGCGGCGAGGATGCGGCCGAACACCTCCGCCTGATCCTCCGTCTCCCCGCCCTGCTTGATCGCGACGCCGGCCGGCAGCGTCAGGCCGGCCAACTGGGCGTTGATGTCCTTGATCACCTCGCTTAGCGGGCGGTTCTCAGTATTCGCCTGCACCGTGATCACGCGCTCGCGGTCGAGATGATCGATCCGCGCCGGGCCGACGCCGGGACGGATCGTCGCGAGCTGGCCGAGCGGTACCTGTTGCACGGTCCCGTCCGGGCCGGGCACGGCCAGCGGCAGCGTGGCGAGATCGGCGGTGCGGGTGCGGGCTTCGGGAGCGAAGCGTATCGTCACGTCTCTGGTCTCCCCGGACGGATCCACCCAATCGCCGACGTCGATTCCCGCGAACGCCGGACGCAGCGCCTGCGCGATCTGACCCGCGGTCACGCCGATCGAGCCGGCCAGCGCGCGATCGAGCTGGACTTCGAGCTCGGGCTTCTGGCCGCGCGTCGACTGATCGACGTCGACCGCGCCGGGCACTTTCTGCACCAGGACCAGCACCTGGTCGGCGACCTTCTGCAGCTCGCGCGAATCGCGTCCGGTCACCTGGATCAGGATCTGCTTCTGGTCGCCGAACCCGCTGGTGGTGATCGACGCGGTGGCGCCAGCCAGCTGGGCCAGCTCCTTGCGCAGGCCCGCCGCGACGTCGTTCTGGCTCCGCTCGCGGTCGTGCTTCGGCTTCAGCCGCACGTACACCGTGCCCTCGTCCACCGATCCGGTCTGACCGCCGATCGTGGTGTAGGTGTAGATCACCTCCGGCTTCGATCGCGCGATGCGGGCGACTTCCTCCGCCTTGACCTTGGTGTATTCCAGGTTCGAGCCCGGCGGGGTGTCGAGCGACACGTTGAACTCCGACTCGTCGGTCACCGGGAAGAACTCGCCGCCGACGAAGCCCATCGCCGGGAGCGCCAGCGCGCCGACGAAGGTGGCGGCCGCGAGGAACACCATCTTCCAGCGGTGATCGAGCGCCCAGCCGATCACCCGCTTGTAGGCGTCGGCCTGCCGGTCGAACCACGCGTTGAACCGGTCGAGCCAGCGGGTGATGAAAAACCGCTGCTCGGGCGGCACGTGCGGATCCGGCCAGTAGGCCGACAGCATCGGATCGAGCGAGAACGACACGAACAGCGAGACCAGCACCGAACAGGCGATGGTCAGCGCGAACGGCGCGAACCACTGCTCGGCAATCCCGCCCATGAATGCGATCGGCACGAACACCACGACGATCGAGAACGTCGTCGCCGCCACCGCCAGCCCGATCTCGTTGGTGCCTTCGTGCGCCGCGGTGTAGTGGTCCTTCCCCATCTCCACGTGGCGCACGATGTTCTCGCGCACCACGATCGCGTCGTCGATCAGGATGCCGATCGCGAGGGACAGGCCGAGCAGCGACATCGTGTTCAGGGTGAAGCCGAACGCGAGCACCGCGATGAACGACGCCAGCACCGATACCGGCAGCGCCAGGCCGGTGATGACGGTCGAGCGCCACGAATTGAGGAACAGGAAGACCACCAGCACCGTGAGCGCCGCGCCTTCGACCAGCGCCTCCTGAACGTTCGCGACCGATGCGGCGACGCGGGTGCCGGCGTCCCGCACCACCCGGAACGCCACCCCTTCGGGCAGGCTGTTCTGGATCTGTGCGACCTGATCCCGTACCGACGTCGCGACCTGCGTGGTGCTGAAGCCCTTGGCTTTCTTGACGTCGATGCCGACCGCTTCCTCGCCGTTGAAGACCGCGGCGGAGCGCGGCTCCTCGGTCCCGTCCTTGGCGTCGGCGACATCCCCCAGGCGGATGACGCGGCCCCGCGACTGCGCGATCGGCAGCCGGGTGAAATCGCCCGGCTTCTCGAGCCGTCCCAACAAGCGAATGGTCCGCTCGTCGAACTGACCGTTCAGGCGCCCGACCGGCGCCGCGAGGTTCTGCGCCTGGAGCGCCTGCACGACCTGCGCGACGCTCAACCCGGTCGCCTGCAGGTCGAGCGGCCGCAGCTCCACGGTGAGCTCGCGCTCCACGCCGCCGACCACCTCGACCTCGGCCACGCCGGGAATGCCGCGCAGCCGGCGGGTGATCTCGGGATCGGCCAGCCGGGTCAACTCGGGGCCAGCCAGCCGCTTCGATGACAGCACCAGCGACATGATCGGCAGGTCGGCTGGATTGAAGCGCGTGAGAATCGGCTCCTCCATCTCAGGAGGGAGCTCGTTGCGGATCTCGGAAATCTTGTCGCGGATCTCCTGGGTCGCTTCCTGCAGATCCTTCTCGAACTGGAAGAAGGTGATGATGACGCCGTAGCCGTCGAGCGAGTTCGACTGGATCTTGTCGACGCCGCTGATGCCGGCGATCCCTTCTTCGATCCGATCGATCACCTCGCGCTCGACGCTCTCGGGCGACGCCCCCGGATACGGGACCGAGACCACCACGACCGGGTTCTGGACGTCCGGAAACTCGTCGGTGTTGAGCAGCGTCAGCGCGAAGATCCCGAACACGCCGAGCGCGAGCATCAGGACGGTGGTGACGATCGGCCGCTTGATGGCGAAGTCAGAAATCAACATGGTGAGCTCAGCTCTGCGGAGCGCCGGACGCCGGCGGAAGCTGCAGCGGCGTGCCGGGGGTGATCGCCTGGGCGGGTCCGACCAGCAGGCGATCGCCCTCCTTCACGCCGCTGGTGATCTCGATCCGTTCGGTCTGATCGTCGCGGAGGCCGAGCGCCACGGTGACCTTCTCCGCCTTCCCCGAGTTGGCGCGCAGCACCCAGGGCGCCTTCGGATCCGACGTGTTCACCGCGCTGAGCGGCAGCACCAGGGCGCGCCGCGACTCTTGCGCGACCCGCCCTTCCGCGAACAGACCGGCCACCAGCCGCCCCGTGGTATTGGGGATCGTCACGAAAATCGAGACCTGCCGCGTGACCGCGTCGGCGGTCGGACTGATCCGCTCGATGCGACCCTCGATCGTCTGGCCCGGATAGCCGCGCACCTGAAACTGCACCGGCAGCCCGACCTTGATCGCCGACAGCGACTCGGACGGCACCGACGCCTCGAGCCGCATGCTCCGCGGATCGATGATGCGATACAGCTCGGTGCCGGGACTGACGACGTCGCCGGCGTTCACGGGACGGGCGGCGACCACGCCGTCGAGCGGAGAGCGAATGGTGAGGTTGCTGAGTTGTTTGGCGACGGATGCGACCCGCGACCGCGCATCCTCGAGCTGGGCCTGCGCGGCGGTCACGGCGTTGCGCGCCGTGTCCAGCTCGCGCTCGGCGAGTGCGCCGCCCTTGACCAGGCTCTCGGTTCGCGCGGCCTCGCGTCCGGCGACGCCGAGCGCCTGTTCCGCCGACCTGAACGCCGACTGCGCGGACTTGTAGGCATCGCCGAGCGCCTGATCCTCAATCCGGACGAGCAGGGCGCCACGCCGGACCTGCTCCCCTTCCGCGACCGTGACCTGGAGGATCGATCCGCTGACTTCGGCGCGGACGGTCGCGTCCTTGTCCGCCATCAGCGTGCCTGAGATCAGCGGCCCGGTGCTGATGTCCTGGGTGGTGACCACCGTGACGTTCTCGACACCGACCTGTACCGCCTGTGGAGCGGCCGGCGACTGCTCGGCCGGGGCCTCCTTGCGGCATGCGGACCCGGACCCGACGACAGCCAAGAGGACGGCGAGCGTCGTCAGCCGGAGGCCGCGGCATCGATGGCTGGCAAGAGTGATGACAACGTTCTGAATCATGCTCGTCGTGTTCCTGTTCCCTGTCTGCCCACCGATACGCCTCAGAGCCCCGCGCGGCGCACTCGTGGCTTCCGCCTTCAGGCGGAAGATCAGCGCCGGCCACAGCCTTCCGCCCAAAAGGCGGAAGCCACACTTCAGAACCCGCCCGGCCGCGTCGGCGCGGTGGCCGGCGACCCGGCCTGGCCCGACGGGGCCGCGGCCGCCGGTTGTGGCGACGATAGGGGCGCGGCCCCTTGCGCCGCGGCCGCCGCGCCGGCGCTCGACAATGGCAGATCGGGCAACAGCGCCAGCCTGACCCGCGCGATCTGCACGTCCCTCGCGGCCTGCACGCGATTGGCCTGCGCCTGCTGCAGCAGCAGCCGCGCGTCGGAGAGCTCGAGCTGCGTGGAGAGACCCTCCCGGTACCGCAGTTCGGCGATCTCGTAGGCCCGCTGCGCCTGTTGCACGACGCCGCCGGTCGCTTCCCATGCGGCGCGCGCGTCCGCGAGCTGGAGCCGGCTCGACGCGTCCTCGAGCGTGGCGAGCTCGCGCGACAGCTGCAGCCGCGCCCGCGTTTCCGCAAGGTCGGCGCGCGCCGCCGCCTCGTCCGCTTTGAGGCGGCCGCCGGTGAAGATCGGCACCTGCGCGGTCGCGCCGACCGTCCAGTTGGTCCGGAACTCTCCGAACGCCGGCAGGCCTCCCGGGTAGGCGACGCGGCCGTACGCCGAGCTCACGCTCACCGATGGCAGCCGCTGTGCGCGCGCAATGCGGACACCCGCTTCGCGCTGCTGCACGTCGTTGCCGGCCTGCGTGACGGCGGTGCGCGCGCGAGACGCGGAGGCGCCTGATTCCGCCGCGGCGATCGCGTCGGCCAACCGCGTCGAGGGGGGCGGCAGGATCGGATCCTCGAGGTTGGCGACCAGTTGAATCGGCGTATCCAGCGGCAGCTCGAGCAGTTGTTTCAGTCGCAGATAGGCGAGGTCCCGGGCATTGCGCCGGCGGATGACCTCGGGACGCTGACTATCCCGTGACACCTGCGCGCGCAGCAGGTCGAACTCCGCGATCCGTCCAGCTTCACGCTGTTGCCGCACCTGCTCGGCCGTGCTTCCGGCCTGTGCCAGGGTGGCCTCCGCGATCGTCACGAGGCGGTCGCTCAGTACCGCGTCGAAATAGGCCTGCGCGACATCGAGCGCCAGCTGGGCGCGAGTCGAGGTCAGCGTCAGCCCGGCATTCTCGCGGCCGAGGCGGGCCCGGGCATCCTGGGCCTGCAGCCGGCCGCCGGTGTAGACGTTCTGTGAAAACGCCAGGTTCACGCGGTACGTGTTCGCCCGGCCAAACGGCAGCGCCTCACCGTCGTCGTCCCCGCCGCCGCCGAAGAAGCCGCCGGTCGGCGGGCAGTCTCGCAGCGCCCGCTCGATCTCCGACACCCGATCCTGCAGCGGCGCCTGCGTATCGATGGTCAGCGGCGTGCACGCCGGCCCGGTCGTGTCGAACAGGCCGGAGAACTCCGAGGCCAGCGCGCGGTCGTAGGAGGCCGAGGCCGACAACTGCGGCAGCCATTCGCTGTGCGCGCGCTTCTGCTCGCTTTCCGCGCGCGTCACTCCTGCCTCGGCGATCGTCACCTGCTCGCTGTTGGGCTCGGCGAGCTGCAGCGCATCGTCCAGGGTGATCACACGCGTGGGCCCGCCCTGAGCGATGTCGAGGGGCGCGGTGGCTTGTGGAGGTCCGGCCACCGGCTGCTGGCGGAACATCGTGGCAGTCGGCTGCGGCGACTGCGCGTAGGACACCGGCTGACCGGCTAATGCTATCAGGCAGATCCCGAGCACAGCGGAACGCCGGACGAACGGAGGGCGGGCGCTCCGTGGTGGTCGGAGCGGCTCGCGCCTCCGACCGCTCGGCTGGAGACACTCTGCAGGGAAACAGTCTTGAACGTTCGTCTGGGACATATTGCTGTTCGTCTCACTGCTAAGCGTGAGGTGACGGTGCTGGCAGGGAACCCGAAAGACTACTGCTATCAGAGGGGGGCTCGGATGCGCAAGCACCGTCCGGTGACGGGGCTGTTGAAGAGTCGGGGAGCGTGAGCGAATCTGACGATCGGCTGATAGGAGGGGCTGCGGAGGATGGGATCTACTGAACGGAAGACCTGGTTCCGGTGCGCGACGAAGAGGTGGTCGACCTGGCTCATGCGACTGTTCGACTGCCCCGCCGGAGCGTCGACGTTCTACTCTGATAAACACCCGAGCGGGCGAATCCTCTCAGGGGTTACGGCTCGATCAACTGGAGCTTGGGGAAATAGGTCTTGTAGCGCCGGCGATCGCGGGTCAGCAGCGTGTAGCCGGCCACCGCCGCGTGGGCCCCGATGAAGAAGTCGGGTAGCGGCGTGGGCCGGCTGTCGCCGCGACGACGGTAGGACAGGAAGGCCTGTGACGCCAGGAACGCCGCCGGCCACGGGAGCGGCTCCCGGGTGAAGTAGTCCGCCGGGAGAGCGGCGTCCAGGTCTTCGATCCGGGGGAAACCACACGCCACTTCGGCGTAAATGAGAGGATTGATGACCAGCCGGCCCTGCTGTGCAGCGCTCGCCAGCGCCGATGACGACCAGTCACCCCATTCCGAGTCGTCCGTGACGACGTCCAGAATCACGTTGCTGTCGACCAGCGTCGTCATCGGGCAGTGAAGGTACTAGCGGCGGGTCAGCGCCATGATCTGATCGGTGGTCAGCTTGCCCGACGCGGTGCCCCGCATTCGCGAGATCAGCGCATCGCCGCGGGCTCGGCTCCGGCGCGCCGGCCGGACCCGTACCGCGTCGCCATCGATCTCGAACTCCACTTCGGTATGGGGAAGCAGCCCGAGCTGGTCGCGAATCTCCTGAGGAATCGTGACCTGCCCTTTGGACGTCAGGCGCATGGTGTTACTCCTGAAAAGTAAGAGTAACACAATCCCTAATCCTAATCCCTAATCCGCAATCCCTAATCCCGGATCCCTCATCCCAATCTCCCAATCCCTCATCGCAATCCGCGCGCCGCTGGCGCGCGAGAACTGCCCGTCGAATCCGCCCACCGATTGATTAGGGATTCGGGATCAGGGATTTCGGATTAGGGATTAGGGATTAGGGATGCGATCTCTCCCCCCTTTGCCCGATGGCGCGCCCGGGGCGGCGATCCTACGCTGGGCGGACTGGAGGAAGCTGATGTCCACGGACCGTCGTCTCGTCATCGCGTCCAACCGCTTGCCCTTTACCGTCGCCACCGGGCGTGGCCGGTTGGAATTGCGTCCGACGACGGGCGGGCTGGCGGCGGCGTTGAGTGCCGTGCACCAGCAGGGGCGGAACGTCTGGGTGGGATGGCCCGGCGATTGTTCGGGGCTCGACGCCGCGGCTGGTGCCGAGCTGGAGGAGACGTTCGCGCGGCACTCGGTCGTTCCAGTGTCGCTGAGCGGCCGCGAGATCATCGATTACTACGACGGCGTGTGCAACGGCGTGCTCTGGCCGGTGCTCCATTACCAGCTCGATCGGCTGCCGTTGATGCTGCCGCCGTTCGAGGCCTATCGGGCCGTCAACGAGCGGTTCGCGGACGCCGTGATCTCGCAGCATCGGTCCGGCGACATCATCTGGATCCACGACTATCACCTGATGCTGGTGCCGGCGTTGGTCCGGCGCCGCATCCCTGAGGCGCAGATCGGCTTCTTTCTGCACACCCCGTTCCCATCGTTCGACGTGTTCCGCGTGCTGCCGTGCCGGCGCGAGCTGCTCGACGGCCTGCTCGGATCGACGGTGGTCGGCTTCCAGACCGCCGGGGATGTGGCGAACTTCGCGGCGACGCTGAGCGCGCTGACCGGGTACGCCGTCGATCGAGCCGGCGTGATCGCCGATGGCCGCCGCATCGACTTCGGCGCCTACCCAATCGGGATCGACAGCCTGCGCCTGGGCGACAGCGGCCGGCCCAGCCGCCGGTTCGCACGAACCAACTGCCGGCTGCTGGTCGGGGTGGATCGCCTCGACTACACCAAGGGCATTCCGCTGCGGCTCGCCGCATTCGAGCGCCTGCTCATCGCCAATCCGGCGCTTCGCGGCACCGTGCAGTTGCTGCAGGTCGCGGTCCCGTCCCGCGAGCACGTGCCTTCGTATGCCACGCTCAAGCGCGAGGTCGAGGCCTTGATCGCGCGCGTCAACGTTCGGTTCGGGACGCCGTCCTGGACACCGGTCCGCTATTTCCCCGAGGCGCTGCCGCCCGCGGACCTGGCCGCGATCTACCGCGCCGCCGACGTCATGCTGGTCACGTCGGTGCGCGACGGCATGAACCTCGTCGCCAAGGAATTCGTGTCCACCCGCGAGGACGAGGACGGCGTGCTCGTGCTCAGCGAGTTGACCGGCGCGGCCGGCGAGCTGCGGGAGGCCCTGAGCGTGAATCCGTACTCGCTCGAAGAGCTGATGACCGCGATGACCCGCGCGCTCGAGATGGATCGCGAGGAACGGCGCGAGCGCATGAGCGCGCTGCGTCTGCGCATCAAAGGACACACGGTGCACACTTGGGTCGACCGCTTCACGAGCGCGGTCGACGCGGCGGCGACCGGATGTCTCAACCGGCCCGCCGCGGCAGCGCGGACGGTGCGTGCGTCGATCGAACGGGGCACCGAGGTCTCACTCGTCCTGCCGTTCGAAGGCGTGCTGGTCGAGGACGCGGAGGACGCCTCCAGGTCCGGGCCAGACCCGGAGCTGCTGCAGCTGCTCCGCGATCTCACGATGCGGGCCGGCGTCGCGGTGCACGTGCTGAGCGGCCTCGATTACCAGCTGATGGATCGCTGGTTCGATCTCATCCCGGCGGCGAATCTGGGCCGAGCACGGATTGTGGCGCCGCGAGGCCGAGGGGCACCGCTGGCGGCGGACGCAATGGACGACCAGCGAATGGCTCGAGGACGTCGCGCAGCTGCTGGAGCAGTTCGTCGCCGCCACGCCGGGCGCGTTCGTCGAGAAGCGGCCGAACGGGCTCGCCTGGCGCTTCCACCGTGCCGATCGCACCTTCGGCCAGAGCCAGGCCCAGACCCTCGCGGCCCTGCTGGGTGATGCCGCGGAGCCATTGGGCTACGAGGTGATCACGTCGCCCGGCCTGGTCGACGTGCGCGCAACCGGGCTGTCACTCGCCCGCACGGTCCAGAAAGTCATGGCGATGAATCAGGCGCATCAGGTGGTGTTCGTCGGTAACGGTGCGGCGACACTCGACGTGGCCCACGTGCTTCGCCCCGCGGACATCCTTGTCGACGGCGGCGAGGTCCGCCGGGCCAGGGCCTTGCTCCGCGAGCTGGTCGAGGCGCTCGCGCCGGTGCCGCGCGCCGCGGTTCCGGCACACGCAGGGCTCAGGACCGCCTCTCGGTACGTCGCGGCCGGCCTGAGCGCCGTCGTGTCGACCGCGGTCAGGATTGACGGATGATGCCCTTCCGCACCGCGTAGAGCACGATCTCAGCGGTGTTGTGCAGACTCAGCTTCTGCATCAGGTTGGCGCGGTGGGTCTCGACGGTCGAGAGGCCGACGTCGAGCAACGCGGCGACTTCCTTGTTCGATCGCCCCTCGGCGAGCAGCTGCAGGACCTCGCGTTCGCGATCGGTGAGCAGCTCGTAGGAGTCCGACAACCCGCGCGTCCTGAGCTGCCGGACGTAGTCCTCCATCAAAATCGCGGACACAGCCGGGCTGAAGAACGGCTTGCCCGCCGCCACCGCCTTCACCGCCGGCAGCAGGTCTTCGTCCGTGGCGTCCTTGACCAGGTAGCCACGCGCACCGGCGCCGAGCGCACGCATGATGTACGACTCGTCCGCATGCATGCTCAGGATGATGATCCCCGGCGGCCGATCGAGCTTCTGCACCCGCGACGCCACTTCGATTCCGTTCATCTTCGGCATCGAGATGTCGATGATCAGCAAATCCGGTGTGAGCTCGCCGCAGAGACGCAAGGCCTCGAGCCCGTCAGCGGCTTCACCGATCACCTCCAGCCCGGACCGGCTTTCGAGCAGGCTCTTCAGTCCGCGGCGGACGATGCCGTGATCGTCAGCCAGCAAGATCCGCAAGCGGCACCTCGGTGACAGCCGGCAGCGGCAGGACGACCCGGATGGTCGTGCCGCCCTGCGGCGTGGTGGTCACGGCCACCGAGCCCTTCAGATCGCGGACCCGTTCTTCGATACCCCGCAGCCCGAGCCCCACGCGCGGCCGGCCCGGTTCGAACCCGACGCCGTCGTCGGCGATCGAAGCCTCGAGCGCATCGCCGCGCCGGTCCAGTTTCACTTGCACCCGCGTGGCCTGCGCATGGCGCACGCAGTTGGTCAGTGCTTCCTGGACGACCCGGTAGATGCAGGTGCGATGCGGGTCGGGCAGCGTATCGAAGTCGCCGTGCGTGGTGAGGTCGACGGCGAGGCCGTAGCGGCGGTTCACGTCACGGACGTGCCACTCGAGCGCCGGTTGGAGGCCGAAATCGTCCAGCATGCTCGGACGCAGGCCGAGCGACAGGTCCCGCACCGTCCGCACGACGTTGTCGACCAGCTGACGGCATTCCGCGACCGCGGCCGGGATCTCGGCGGCGACCGGGCCGCGCACCCGATCGATCCGGCCCAGCTCCATTCGCAGCGCGGTCAGCATCTGACCGACATGGTCGTGCAGCTCCCGCGAGAGGTTCTTCCGCTCCTCCTCCTGCATCGCGACCAGCTGCTGCGAGAGCTGACGCAGCTGGCGTTCCGCTTCCTCCGCCAGCAGCCGCTGCTCCACCGCGCGGCGCTCGACGATGCGGAGACGGATGACGGCGGTCAGCGCGACCAGCACGCCGAGCAGCAGGCTTTGCCACAGCAGCGCGCGGAGCCCGCGCTGAAAGCTGGCGAACCGGCGGGTGACCTCGGCGCGCTGGGTCGAGAGATTGGCGTTGTTGAACTGCTCGACGTCCTGCGCGATCGTCAGCGCCGCCTCGCGCCGCGGCAGCACCTCGCGGCGCAGGAAGCGGAAGCTCTGCGTCGCCTTTTCGACCGCGGTCCAGTCGAACAGCGGTTCGAAGACCTCCCAGTAGTCTTCGAGCTTCGCCTGCAGGTTGTCGATGCGCGCGCGCTCTTCAGCGCCGGTCACCAGCGTCCGCAGTTGCATCAGCGAGCCCATGTTGTCGCGCCGGAACTGCGACAGCCGCTGGCGGTAATCGGAGGCGTGTTCGGTCTCGGCATCGAGCAGGTAGTCCCGGATGAAGATGCCCGACAGATGGACGTCGGCACGGAGCTGGCGCAGGTGTTTGTCGACCTCGCGATGATGCGCGTTGAGCGCTTCGAGCTGGCTGTAGATCTCGTCCGCCCGCCGCGACGCCGTCAGCACCGAGACGATGACCAGCAGCAGGAGCCCGGCCAGGCCGGCCGCCGCAACCGGCCAGGTTCTTCGAAAGAACATCGATTCAGCGTACTAGACGGCCGAGCCGGCGGCACTCCCCCCAAGACCGGAGCCGGAATTGTAGAGTCTTTCAGTTTTCAGTTTTCAGTTTCCAGTAGCCAGTTTCCAGGAGCCAGTTTCCAGGAGCCAGTCGTCAGTTGCCAGGTTGCCTCTGGGTGCGAAACCAACACGCTCGAGCGGAGAGGTCGGAACCGGGAACTGGCAACTGAAAACTGGAAACTGAGAGAAACTAGCTGCTCTGCCGGACAGAGATACGTTGCGACGCTTCCTCAACCGCCTCAAAGCCCGGCTTTCGCCCGTCCTCCAAAGCGACACCGCCTTCATCGAGGCGGCGTTCGTGGAAATCCTCGGCCGCCGCGCCGACCTGGACGGGCTGAACCACTATCGCCGCGTGCTGCGCGATGGACTGGGCCGGACCGCGGTGCTGCTCGACATCATGCGGTCCGAGGAATCCCGCGCGAAGCTGCAGCCGCCGCCCTCGTCCTCATTGCCCGATCTCCGCCGCCTGAGACCGGAGCGGTACGCCGAGGCCATCGATCGCACCAACGGGGACCTGATTCCAGTGTTCGAGGCGGAGACGGCCACCGACGTCGACTGGCTCGAACGGGCGATCATCGACTACGGCTACTACGAGAAGCCGGGGGTCTGGGTCCTCGATGTCGACGCCGACAAGCGAGTGGTGGCCGAAATCATCGCGGCGTTCGGGCCGGCGCGGGCCCTCGAGCTCGGCTGCGCGGCGGGCGCGGTGCTCCAGTGCCTGCTCGACTACGGCGTGGTCGCGGAAGGCGTCGAGATCAGCGCGATGGCGATTGCCCGCGCGCCCGAAGACGTGAGAGCCCGCATCCACCACGGCGACCTGCTGTCGCTGGAGCTGGCAGCGGCCCCGGCCGGCTACGATCTCATCTTCGGCCTGGACGTCTTCGAGCACCTCAATCCCAACCGTCTCGACGCCTACATCCTGCGGCTGGCCGGGCTTCTGAACGACGGGGGATTCCTGTTCTGCAACATTCCGGCGTTCGGCGAAGACCCGGTGTTCGGGACGGTGTTCCCGCTCTACCTCGATCGATGGCGGGACGATGCCGCCGCCGGACGGCCGTTTTCGACGCTCCACGTCGACGAGCTCGGCTATCCGATTCACGGCCATCTGACGTGGGCCGACGCCCGATGGTGGCAGCAACAGTTCGAGCGGCGGGGGTTTCACCGCGAGACCGGGATCGAACGGGCCCTCCACGCGAAGTACGACCGGCACATGAGACGGCGTTCGCCCGCCCGGTGCGCCTACTTCGTGTTTGCCAAGGGTGACGCCGGAGCACGGCGGGCGGCGGTGATGCAGCGCATCGCGGCCGCGAAATCCAGGGCGATCGAGGGAGCGTAAAGGACCCGTCCTTGGTGCGCCGCCGGGATTGGTACTACGGCTGCACGCTGCGAACGGATTGCCACAATCGGCCGCTGAGCCTCCACATCGGGGACCTCTGCGGGGTTAGATGCGGTCAAATCCCAAGCTCCAAGCTCCAAATCCCAACCACTCCCAACCTCCAGGGCCCAAACGTAAATCCCAACTCCCAACGCCCACCCCCTCGGCGTCGGCGTTTAGGATTTGCGATTTGGGATTTCGGATTTCTATTTTGGGATTCGGCGTTTGGGAGTGGTTGGAGCTTGGATCTTGGAGCTTGGGATTTGCTTCAGCCCGGCCACCGCCGATCCGGACGCCAATTCGCTGCTACACTCGCCATCCGACCGGCGCGGCCGGCCGTAGTACCGAATGACAATGCGCGTGCCGCCTGCTGCACTCGAAGATGATCGGTTCGCAGTCGCCCGAATGGCGCGGGGTGACGCGTCGGCGATGGCGGATCTCTACGATCGGCACGCCAGGGCCATCTACTCGCTCGCGCTGCGGATGCTGGCAGACGCGGCGGAAGCCGAGGATGTGGTGCAGGACGTCTTCACCCAAGCGTGGCGGCAAGCCGGCCTGTACGATCCGGCGCGAGCGGCCGTGATCGGCTGGCTGCTGGTGATCGCGCGGGCGCGGACGCTCGATCGGCTGCGGGCGCGGCGATCGCGAATCGCGCCGGCGGGCACGGGGCCGGATCCCGCGGACATCGCCGACGTCACGCCCGGGCAGGACGTCCAGGCGATCGGCCGCGAACAGGGCTCGCGGGTGCGTGCCGCGCTGGCCGCCCTGAGCGCGGCGCAGCGGGAGGCCATCGAGCTCGCCTACTACAAGGGGCTGTCGCAGAGCGACATCGCGGCACGGCTCCAACAACCGCTCGGCACGGTCAAGACCCGGATTCGCAGCGGGCTCCTGAGACTGCGCGAGATCCTGCGCGGCAGCCTCGGAGAGACCCCATGACGCACGACGAGCTGCGCGAACTGTCCGGCGGATACGCGCTCGGCGTCCTCGACGAGCCGGATCGACAGGCGTTCGAGGCTCACCTGGCCACCTGCGCGGCCTGCACCGCGGAGGTCCGTGACCTGACGGAGGTGGCGGCGACCCTCGCGCTGGACCTGCCCCAGATCGATCCGCCACCGGCGCTCCGCGAGCGCGTGCTGCGGGCGGCGGTCGGGGCCGATCGTTCCAGGACTGCCGGCGCGGCGATCGACGAGCCCGGCGCGCAGCCACGCGGCGTGGAGCCGATCGGCCCCGGCCGCACGCTCAAGGGCGGGTGGCGGCAGCCCGTGCTCGCGATGCTGTCGGCCGCCGCCGTCCTGGTGGCCCTGGCGATTGGGGTCTATGCGGCATCGCTGCTCCGTCGAATCGAGTCACTCGAGCAGCAGCTCCGCGTCGCGGCCGATCGCGAGGCGCAGGGCCAGCAGCAGCTCGTGCAGCTGCGCGCCGCCTCGGACACCGCGACACAGGTGCGGCGCATTCTCGCCGCCGGTGATCTGAGGCGGGCCGACCTGGCGGGCACCAAGGCCGCGCCGGCCGTGTCAGGCCGGGCATTCTGGAGCCCCACCCAAGGCATGGTGGTGGCCTTCGCCAATCTGCCGCCGACCGATGCCGGGCGCGTCTACCAGTTGTGGGTGATTCCTCCCGGCGGCGATCCGATCGGAGCGGGCCTGCTGGATCTGGAAACCGACGGCCGCGCCCTGGCGCTGGCGAGGCCAGGGACGTCCGACCGGGTCGGGACCGTCGCGATCACGCTGGAACCTGCGGGCGGGTCGGCGGTCCCGACCTTGAGCAACATGATCGCCGCGGGCAACGTGGCGAATTAAGACAGGAGGTAGGAGGTAGGAGTTCTCCCGTCTCCCTTCTCCCTTTTCCCTTCTCCCTTGACACGCGCGGCCCACGCGTAGTCCGCCGCGCTACTTAGCCGCCGACAGCTCCCGCACCGCGTCGGCGAGCATCCGCGCTTTCGGCTGGTCGGACGCGGCTTTGGCCTCCGCGGTGAGCTGGGTGACGAGCTTCTTCAGCGCCGCCTGCTTCGGCTGGGCGGAGAGCTTCTCCGCCGCGTCGAGCTCCTGGCGCACCGACCCGATCCGCGCCGCGGCAAGACCGTTGGACCGCTCCAACTGATCGACGTAGGCGCGGGCTTTCGCGAAGCTCGCCGGCCATACCAGCTTCCGCTGTTCCTGCGCGTTCAGGTAGTCGAACTTCACCGTCTTCGCCGCGTCCAGCTCGTTCTGCGTGATCAGGCCGCTCGGCAGCAGCTCGAAGATGTCGAGCCCGCGCGCGATCTCCGAGCTGACGATCAGTCCGTTGTACCAGTAGACCGACCACGAGCCGCCGGTGATCATGCGCGTGCCGTCGATCGGACCACGGTCGAAGTAGGCAATCTCTTTCGGCTTCGCGACGTCGGTCCAATCGAATACCGAGATGCCTCCCTGGTACCAGCCCTGGACCATGATTTCGCGGCCGGGGACCGGAATCAGCGAGCCGTTGTGCGCCACGCAGTTCTCGAACGAGGTCTGCGCCGCCGGCATCTTGTAGTAGCTCTTGAACACCAGCTTGTTCTTCTCGATGGTGAAGAGCGCATTGGCGCCCCACTCGTACTTGTCGGTGTCGCGGCAGCGCGGCTGCGTGCCGCCGCCCCATTCGTCGGTGAAGAGCACCTTGGTGCCGTCGTTGCTGAAGGTCGCGGAGTGCCAGAACGACATGTTGATGTCGGCGGCCGCGTCGATGCGGATCGGGTGGGCCGCTTCGCGGATGTCGAGCAGCAGCCCGTAGCCGCCGCAGGCGCCGCCGGCGAGGCCGATGTCGGGATAGACGGTGATGTCGTGGCACTGATTGGGACCTGACGGCGGACCGGCAGGGCCGCCACGGCCGCCGCCCACCGCGCCGCCGCCAACCACCGCCGCCGGAGCCCCGGCCGGTTCGGGACCGGCCGCCCGGCCGCCACCCGCGGCCGGGAACACCGGGTTCCGCGCTCGCGGCGCCCGCTGCGGCCGCGCCGCCCCGCGCGCCGCCGCGGCCCGCCTCGACCCGGCGGGGCGGCGGAGCCAGCCCGTTGAAGATGCGGGGTGAGCTGACGATCGCCGCCTTCTGCGGGGCGGCGAGCGGCACCTGAATCACCTCGAGCCGGAACCGCGCGGTGTTCGGATCGTCAATCGGGCCATCGGCACAGCCGGGGAGCTCGTCCGCCGATCGCACCCGGGACGAACCGGACACATAGATGTAGATGTTGGACTTGTCGTGCGGGTCGGTGACCACGGTATGGGTGTGGGAGCCGCGGCAGGTCTGCACGTTGGTCACGTACTTCGGGTTGGCGATGTCCGCGATGTCGAAGATCCGGATCCCGCGCAGGCGATCCTTGCTCACCGGTTCGGGAACTCCCTGAATGCCGCAATCGACGCGGCCGGTCTGCCCTTCGCCCGACACGAACAGCAGGTTCCTGTAGACCGACACGTCGCTCTGCGACGCCGGGCACACATAGGTCAGCACCGGAGCCGGCTTCGAAGGATTCGAGATGTCGTAGACCTGGAAGCCGTTGTAGTTGCCCTGAATGGTGTATTTGCCGGTAAAGGCCAGATCGGAGTTGGTGACGCCGAGGAATTTCTCCGACGGCGGCGTGGTGGACACCAGCTTCAGATTCCACGCAGCCTGGCCCGCGTCCCACTGGCCGGGCGACAGGCCCACCCGCGGATCCGGGCTCGGCGTCGTCGCCGACACGATCGGCGTGACCGGCGCGGGCATCACCGCCGGAGGAGGCTTCGGCGGCGGCGGGGGATTGCCGCGTCCACGTCCACCCGCGCCGCGTCCAGCCGCCGGATCGGTCGCCGCGGCCGCAGCGGCCGGCTGAGCGGTGGCTGCCGGGGGAGGCGACGCAGGCGTCGCGACGGCCGGCGCGGCGGTGGCCGGGGTCGGCGCCGCCGTCGATGCGGTGGGCGCGGGCGTGGCGGCGGCGGTCGGCGTCACCGGCGCCGTGGACTTCGGCGCACACGCGACGGCAAGGGTGCCGGCGGCGATCGCCGCAAGGACGAAAGACCTCATCACTGAACTCCTTTGGGGCCGGCGGTGTCGGCCGCTGCCAGCATCTTCTTCATGAACTCGATCTCGGTCGTCTGGTCGGCGTAGATGTCGGACACGAACTTGAACACGTCCTCGTCCTGCAGGGCGCCGTGGGCGTTGAACAGGTCGTCGACCATCTTCAACGCTCCTTGATGGTGCCGAATCATCGCCTCGAGAAAGAGCCGATCCCACTCCGGGCCGCGCGCCTTGTCGAGGCGGGCGAGCTCCTCGGGGCTCAGCATGCCCGGCATCAGCATGTCGTGCTCGACGCCGTTCATCTTCATGCGATGGTGGGTCGCCTTCGGGTCGGGCACCGTCTGGCCGCGATCACGCAGCCAGTTGCGCATCGTCTCGATTTCGTCGCGCTGGCCGACGACCTGCCGCTCGCACAGCGTGCGGAGGTCGGGACGGGCGCCATGCGACTCCGCCCATCCGGCAATCAGCACCGCCTGGGCGTGGTGCGGGATCATGCCGGCCATGAAGTCGACGTCCGCTTCGCTGTAGGGCTGGCGGACGAGGTCGGGACGTGCAGGGGGATCGTTGGGGGTCTGCTGGGTCAACTGGGTCAAATCCCAAGCTCCAAGCTCCAAGCTCCAACCACTCCCAACTCCCAAAGCCCAAGCGTAAATCCCAACTCCCAAGGCCCAACCCCGCGCTGCCGGCGGCTTGGAGGTTGCGATTTGGGATTTGTATTTGGGATTTGGGGTTTGGGAGTGGTTGGAGCTTGGATCTTGGAGCTTGGGATTTGTCGTGGCGCTCACCGCTTCAAGCGCCAGAGCCCAGATGATGGCCGCGCAGAAGCGGCGTGGAAGAGCTTTCATAACGTCGGGTTGACGATCGTAAGCCATTCGTCACTGGATGAGTAGTCGCAGAAATGTCACGGTTGCGCCTCACGAGTTGCCGAAACTGTAGGGGTGGGCCAGAACCCATTGTGTCGGGCGGGCGTCGTTGGTATCCTGAAGCTGCCCCCCAAAGGCCCCGAAAGGGGAATCCCAGATGAGCATTCGCACGAGCACGGCGCTGACTGTCGTTCTATTGTCCGCACTCGCCGCACCGGTGCAGGCGCAGGCCCCGCTGCCGGCGGGATGGCCGAACCGGATGGAGCTCGGCATGGGCGACTCGCCTGGCGGCGCGGCAGCCATGAAGGCGACCGCCCCGTTCGCGTTCCGCTACCAATACCTCGCGGGTGACGTGACCGGCTACAACTGGGCGGACTGGAACCCCAACGGCGACTTCGCCAGGTTCTACATCGAGGACTCGCGCGCGAACGGCATCATACCGGTGTTCACGTACTACACGATCCGGCAGTCGTCCCCGGGCGGCGGCATGTCCGAGGTGGACGGCGTCAACGCCAATATCGCCAACACCGGAACGATGACCGCGTACTTCAACGACCTGAAGCTGTTCTTCCAGAAGGCCGGCGCGTTCCCGTCGACCATGGTGGTGCTGCACGTCGAGCCGGATTTCTGGGGCTACATG
Source organism: uncultured Acidobacteriota bacterium (assembly GCA_963717745.1). Lineage (GTDB taxonomy): Bacteria > Acidobacteriota > Vicinamibacteria > Vicinamibacterales > 2-12-FULL-66-21 > JACCXG01. Next base: position 9,818 of record CAVQXJ010000020.1, on the reverse strand, counting down.
CAGCATCGCGCCGGCGCCAGCAACAACGCGCAGACCGTTCCGGCGCAAGTCGCCTCGACCGGCATTCCGGAGCTCGCCGGACTTCCGAACACCGTCTCCGGCATCGCCCGCGCGATCGTCAAGCTGCGCGACACCTACGCCCCGAACGTCGTCCTCGGCTATCACATCAGCGTGTGGGGCACCGGCACCGACATCGCGCTCTCGAATCCGTCCGACACCACCATCGACGGGCTGGCGGCCCGCGCGGTCACCTACTACCAGTCGCTCGCCGCCAACTTCGACATCGCGTTCTCCGAGTTCAGCGATCGGGATTCGGCGTTCTATCAGTACGAATACGGCGACGGCGGCGCGCACTGGTGGGACGCCGAGGACTTCCGCCGCAATGCGCGTTTCCTGCGCGGCTTCTCGACCGGCGCCAACAAGCGGATCGTGATGTGGCAGATTCCGCTCGGCAACACCAAGATGCGCGCGATGAACAACACCAAGGGCCACTACCAGGACAACCGCCCCGAGTGGTTCCTGGACGAGACCGCGCGCACCCACCTGACGACCTATCGCGATGCCGGAGTGGTGGCATTCCTGTTCGCCGGCGGCGCGACCGACACCACCTGCGCGTGCGACGCGAAGAGCGACGGCGTCACCAATCCAGCGGCCATCAACGGCAACAACATCGTGTCGGAGCCGGGCACCGGCGCGCCCTCGCTGAGCGGCAGCACGCTGACCACGCCGTACGCGGCCAACGACGACGGCGGGTATTTCCGGTGGCGCGCGTGGCGCTACTACCAGGAAGGCCCGATGCTCATTGGTCCTAGTACGCCGCCTCCGGCGGCGCCCAGCAATTTGCGCATCATTCGATAACCGAATCCCTAATCCCTAATCCCTAATCCGGAATCCCTAATCACGGATCCCTAATCCAATCCAATCCCTCATCGGTGCGGTGATCCGCGACCGCAGCCCTCGCGCCCGGGGGCCCGGATTGAGATGAGGGATTAGCGATTAGGGATTCGGGATTAGGGATTCGAGGGATTAGCGGATTAGGGATTAGGGATTAGGGATTCGATACATGTGCGCCCCGCACACGTCACGCGCGTGACCCGCACACGATCGACGCCCGAGCCGCACACCCGTCCGGCGGGCAACGAAAGTCCCACGACCGCGAAATAGTCGAATGAGTTAGGCGAATCCGTCGATCGCGACACGGGGCGCTGCGAGCCCGTCCGTGGCACAACTGCTGCTCTGTCATGGGTCAACATGACCATCGCAGCCTCCTCCCTGCTGATCGCGCTCCTCGCTGCTCCCGGCACCACCACCGACAGCGTGAAACCCTCGACGCCGATCGCCGTTCCGGCGCCGATCGAGTCGTCCGTTCGCGCGATTAGCATCGTGCCGATGGCGGAGGAGGCTGAAGAGTCCGCGGTGATCGGGGACCGCTTCGCGCCGCGTTGGGCGTTGGACGCGAAACGCCCGGCGGCGATGCCGGCGATGTACGCCGGGCTCGGGGTGCTGCAGGCGCTGGACGTCTACTCGACGCGCCGCGCGGTGTCGGCCGGTGCCCGCGAAACGAATCCGCTGCTCGGATCAGCGGCCAAGAACACCACCGTGATGCTGGCGGTGAAGGGCGCGTCGACCGCCCTGTCCATCTATTTCGCCGAACGCGCCTGGAAGCGCAATCCCAAGGGCGCGATGATCCTGATGGCGGTCGTGAACGGCGTGACCGCCGCGGTGGTCGCGCGAAACATGCAGAACGCGAAGTGACACGCCGTCGTCGCCGTCGCACGTGAACGGGTCTCTATCCCTCTTTCAGCACCACCTGCGGGTCGATCGCGGCGGCCCGCCGCGCCGGCAGGTAGCTCGCCAGCACGATGACGGCGGCGAACAGGAGCACCACGCCGGCGAACGTGGCCGGGTCAGTGGGAGTGGTTTCGAACAGGAACGGCGACAGGACGCGGGTCACCAGCAGCGCCGCCGCCAGCCCGCCGACCATGCCGAGCGCCGCCGGCTTCGCACCCTGCCAGATCATCAGCCGGACCACATCGCCGCGCGCCGCGCCGAGCGCCATGCGAAGGCCGATCTCCCGCGAACGCTGCGCCACATCCAACGCGACCAGCGCGAACAGGCCGACCGCCGCGAGCGCCAGCGCCACGCCCCCGAACAGTCCGAACACCAGCACGTTGAACCGCCACGGACCCTGGGTCCGCCGGACGATGGCGTCCATCGTGGTGATCCCCTCGGCCGAGAGCCTCTTGTCGAATGACGAGATCTCCGCCGCTACGAGCGACGCGAGGCGCAGCGGCTCCACGCTGGTCCTGACCACGAAATGCTGGCCGTCGCTGTCCGCCTGACGGTGCGGGACGTACACGTCGAAGCGCGGGCTCTCGATCTCGCGGTAGCGGGCACTCCCGACGACCCCCACCACGGTGAGCCACTGCTTGCCCTCGCTCGCCGACAGCTGGAGGCGCTTGCCGATTGGCTCCTGCCCCGGCCACAGTCGCGCCGCGGTCGCCGCGCTGACGATGACGACCGCCGGAGCGGCTCGCGTCTCGCGAGCGTCGAACGGGCGGCCACGCAGCAGCGGGATCCGCATCGTTTCGAAATAGCCGGCGGTGATCCACTCCCAGTTCACCGCCGGATTCCCCTGCACGCCAGCCGGCGTGTCGGGCTGACCCTCGAGGCGCACCCCTGAATCCATCCCGATCGGCCCGTGCGCGAACGGACGGATCAGGAGGGCCGCGGCGCGAGTGACTTGCGGAAGCCGCTCCAGCCGCGCGATCAGACGCTCGGTCGCGTCCTGCCTCGCCTCGCGCGCCGGATAGCCTTCCTTGTTGAGGGCGCCGACGCTGAAGGTCAGGACGTTGTGCGGATTGAAGCCGAGATCCTCCTGGTTCAGGCGGGCGAAGCTGCGCAAACAGAGGCCGGCCGCCACCAGCAGCACCAGCGTCCCCGCGACCTGCATGCCGATCAGCCATCGGCGCGCGCCGGCCCCGCCGGCCCGACGCGCGACGCCGGTGGTCCCGCCCTTGAGATCCTCGACCAGCGACGGACGACTCAACCGGAGTGCCGGGACCAACCCCACCGCGACGGTCGTGGCCGCCGCGCACGCGATCGCAAACGCCAGTACCACGCCGTCGATCGTCGTCGCCTCGAGCCGGGGAATGTCCGCCGGGCTCAGGCCCACCAGGGTCGTCAGGCCCAGGCTCGCCGCGGCCAGGCCTGCCGCCGACCCGGCGGCGGCGATCACCGCGCTCTCGATCAGCAGCTGCCGCACCAGTGCGCCGCGGCTGGCGCCGAGCGCCACCCGCAGCGCCATCTCCCGCCCGCCGCTGGCGCCCCGCGCGAACATCAACCCGGCGACGTTCCCGCAGGCAATCAGCAGCACCAGGACCACCGCACCCATCAGCAGGATCAGGGCGTAGCGCGCCGGCCCGAACACATGATCGAGCAGCGGCGTCATCTGAATGCGGTATGCCGACAGATCGATGCCGTGCTTCCGGCCTTCCGCCTCGATGAAGAGCACCGCCTGCGCTTGCGCGTCGGCAAGCCTGGCGCCCGGCCTGAACCGCGCCACGCCGTAGAACACGCCGACGCCCTCCATCAGCTGCTTGAGCGGCCCGCCCGCCCGGCGGGCAATCGCCGCAAGCTCCGGCGCGGCCGGCATCCAGTACCTGCGTCCCTCGCGGAAAGAAAAAGTCAGGCGGCATCACGCCGACGATCTCGACGAGCGCCGGCGTTTCTCCGTCACCCATCGGCACCCTGCGGCCGACCACGCCGGGGTCGGCGCCGAAGTACTGTCGCCACGCCCCATCGCTCAGCACGATGACGGGAGCGGCGGACGGCTCGTCGTCTTTCGCGGTGAAGGTTCGCCCGAGACGCGCGGAGGCGCCGAGCACGTCGAAGAACGTGCCGGAGACGGCGCTGTTCGCCAGTGTGACCGGCCTGGCCCCGGGCAGACGCAGGGCCCCCGACCAGTTCACCGATCCCACCAGCGCGACGTCCTCGAACGCCTGGATGGCGAGCAGATCGCGGCGCGCCGAGTAGGTCAGCTCTCCCAGGGCCTGTTGGCGCGTGTCGACCGACCACAACATCGTCACGCGTCCCGGGTCGCGCACGGCGAGCGGGCGGAGCAGGACGGCGCGCACGATGCTGAACATCGCGGTGCAGGCGCCGATGCCCGCCATCAGGATGAGAACCGACGCCGCGGTGAACGCGCGCGCGCGGCCGAGCCGCCGCAGCGCGTATCGGAGATCCTGGACCAGAACCCTAGCCCTCCTTCAACACCACCTGGGGATCGATCGCCGCGGCGCGCCGCGCCGGCAGATAACTGGCCAGCACGATGACCCCGGCGAACAGGACCACCACGCCGGCAAACGTGGCCGGGTCAGTGGGGGTCGTCTCGAACAGGAATGGTGACAGTGCGCGGGTCACCAGCAGCGCCGCCGCCAATCCGCCGATGATGCCGAGCGCCGCCGGCTTCGCACCCTGCCAGATCATCAGCCGCACCACATCGCCCCGCGCTGCGCCGAGCGCCATGCGAAGGCCGATCTCGCGCGAGCGCTGCGCCACATCCCACGCGACCAGCGCGAACAGGCCGACCGCCGCCAGCACCAGCGCCACGCCTCCGAACAGTCCGAACACCAGCACGTTGAACCGCCAGGGGCCCTGCGTCCGCCGGACTATCGCGTCCATCGTGGTGATCCGATCGGTCGTGAGCTGTTTGTCGAACGACGAGATCTCCGCCGCGACGGCCGAGGCGACCCTCAGCGGATCCACGTTCGTTCTGACCACGAAATGGTGCTCGTCGTTGTCCGCCTGACGGTGCGGAACATACAGGTCGAAACGCGGGCTCTCGATCTCGCGGTATCGGGCGTTGCCGACCACGCCTACGACGGTGAGCCATCCCTTGCTCTCGCTGAGCGACAGCTGCAACCGTTTACCGAGGGGATCCTGGCCCGGCCACAGCCTCGCCGCGGTCGCGGCGCTTACGATCGCGACCGGCGGCGATTTGGCGGTATCGCCGGCGTCGAACCCGCGGCCCCTGAGGATCGGAATCTTCATCGCCTCGAAATAACCGGCGGTGATCCATTCCCAGTTGAGTACCGGGTTCCCCTCCCTGCCGGTCGGCGTCTCCGGCTGGCCCTCGAGGCGCACTGCGGTATCCATCCCGATCGGCCCGTGCTCGAAGGGAAGCAGCAGGAGCGCCGCGGCGCGAGTGACCTGCGGCAGCCGCTCCAGCCGCGAAGCAGCTGCTCCAGCGCATCGTACCGCGCTTCACGCGCCGGATATCGCTCCTTGCCCAATCCGCCGACCTTGAACGTCAGCACGTTGCGCGGACTGAAACCGAGGTCCTCCTGGTTCAGGCGAGTGAAGCTGCGCAGGCAGAGACCGGCGGCCACCAGCAGCACCAGCGTGCCGGCGACCTGCAATCCGATCAGCCACCGGCGGGTGAGGACACTGCCGCCTCTCGCCGCCACTCCCGTGACGCCGCCCTTGATGTCTTCTACCAGGGACGGACGGCTCAGACGCAGCGCCGGCGCGAGGCCAACGGCGAGGGTCGTCGCCAGCGCGCAGGCGATCGCGAACGCCAGGACCGGACCATCGATCGCCGCCGAGTCCAGCCGCGGAATATCAGCCGGGCTCAGGCGCACCAGCCAATCGAGCGCCAGCATCGCGGCCAGCATGCCGGTGGTCGACCCGACGGCGGCGATCAACGCGCTTTCGATCAGCAACTGGCGCACCAGCGCGCCGCGGCTCGCGCCGAGCGCGGCGCGCACCGCCATCTCACGGGTGCCGGCGGCCCCGCGCGCGAACAGCAGCCCGGCGACGTTGCCACAGGCAATCAGCAACACCACGACGACCGCGCCCATCAACAGGGTGAGCGCGGCGCGCGCCCGCCCGAACACGTGATCCAGCAGAGGCGTCACCTGAAGCCGGTGAGTCGAGAGATCGATCTTGTACCTCTCTGCCTCGGCCTTGAAAAACAGCGCGCCTTCGTCACGGAGTGAGGCGCGATTCGCGTCAGCTTTGAGCCGACCGACCCCGTAGAACACGCCGACACCGTCGAGGAGCTGCTGAAGCGGGTCACCAGACGCGGCGGCGATCCGTCCGAGCTCGCCCGCCGCCGGCGTCCAGTATTGCGTGCCGCGCGGGAAGAAGAACTCGGGCGGCATGACCCCGACCACCTCCACGAGCAGCGGCGATCCGGCTTCGCCCATCGGCACCTTGCGACCGACCACGGCCGGATCGGCGCCGAAATACTGTGTCCACGTGGCGTGGCTCAACACCATCACCGGCGCGGCGGACGGCTCGTCGTCTCGTGGCGTGAATGTGCGGCCGATGCGCGCGGAGGCGCCGAGGACGTCGAAGAACGTCCCCGAAACCGCACTGCTCGCCAGTCCCACCGGCGGGGCACCGGGAATCCGCAACGCGCCGCCCCAGTTGACCGAGCCCACCAGGGCGATGTCCTCGAGCGACCGAAGCGGGGCGAGCAGATTGCGGCGCGCGGAATACGGCAGCTCCCCGACCGCCTGATGCCGGGTGTCCACGAACCACAGCATCACGATGCGGTCGGGGTCGGTGACCGCCAACGGCCGGAGCAACACCGCATGGACGATGCTGAACATCGCGGTGCAGGCGCCGATGCCGACGGCGAGAATCAGGACGGCGGCCGCGGTGAAGCCGCGGTCGCGGCCGAGCCGCCGGAGCGCGTAGCGGAGATCCTGGGCCAGGAGGTCGACGTCGAAGTCTGATCATGGCAACCCTTCAAGGCCGGCAGTCGCGCCGGGGAACGGCAGGTCCGCGGCGCTCGTATCCATCGCAGATCGAGGTGACCATGGACCGAGTGTTTCAGGATGCGAAGTATGCCCTGCGCGTGCTGCTCAGGGACCGCGGCTTCACGACCACGGCCGTGCTGACGCTCGCCATCTGCATCGGCGCCAACGCCGCCATCTTCGCCATCGTCAATTCGGTCCTGCTCCAGCCGCTCCCGGTGCCGCACGCCGAACAGCTCGTGCACATGTACAACGCCTATCCGGGAGCCGGACTCGACGACGCCGCCGGAGCGACCGGCGTGGTCGACTATTACGACCGCCTCCGCGAAACCACCGTCTTCCAGGAACAGGCGCTCTACAACCCACGCGGCGTCACCATCGGTCAGGACGGGAGCCCGCAGCGTATCACCGCGATGGGAGGCACGCCATCGCTGCTGCGCCTGCTTCAGGTGCAGCCGATCCGGGGGCGCATCTTCACCGAGGAGGAAGGCGAGGTCGATCGCAATCGCAAGGTCGTGCTGACCTACGAGGGCTGGCACCAGTTCTTCGGCGGCCGGGACAGCGCGGTGGGGAGCGACCTCCGCATCAACGGCGAGCCGCACACCGTGGTCGGCGTCCTGCCCGCGGGATTCACCTTCCGCGATCCAGACGTGAAGCTGTGGCTCCCGGTGGCGTTCCCGCCCGAGGACAAAGCCGACGATCGCCGGCACAGCAACGGCTGGTCGTACCTGGCGCGGTTGAAATCCGGCGCCACCATCGACCAGGCGCGCCAGCAGATCGACGCGCTGAACGCCCGCAACCTCGATCGGTTTCCCGCAGCTCAAGGAAATCCTGATCAACGCGCGCTTCAAGACCGTGGTCGTACCGCTGCACGCGCACCTGGTGCGCGAGATTCGTCCGACGCTCTTCCTGCTGTGGGGTGGCGTCGCATTCGTGCTGCTGATCGGCGGCGTGAACGTCACCAATCTGATGCTGGTCCGGTCCTCCGGCCGGATGAAGGAGCTGGCGACCAGGCACGCGCTGGGCGCCGGCATCGGCCGGATCGCCCGTCAGCTGCTGACCGAAACCGTGCGTGCTCACCTTGGTGGCTGGCGCGCTCGGCCTGTTGCTCGGATGGAGCGGTCTCCGGACGCTCTCCGCCTTCGGCCTCGAGCGCACGCCACAGGGCACCACGGTCTCGCTCGACCCCCGGGTCGTGACGTTCACGCTGGCGCTCGTGGCGGCGCTGGGCGTGCTGATCGCGGTGGCGCCGGTGATTGGCCTGCGCCGTCTCAATCTCAGTCAGGCCTTCCGCGAAGAGGGCCGCAGCGGCACCGCGTCGCGCGGGTCGCGAACGGTGCGGCGCGTGCTGGTGTCGGCGCAGGTCGCGTTCGCGTTCATGCTGCTGATCGGCGCCGGGTTGATGCTGGCCAGCTTCCAGCGGATCCTCGCGATCGAGCCCGGCTTCGATCCGGATCACGTCCTCACCGGCGCGGTCACGCCGCCGGCGTCGCGCTACAAGGAGCGATCCGGCGCTGCTCGCCTTCGCCGATCGCCTGCTCGAGCGCGTCCGCGCACTGCCCGGGGTCCAGGCCGCCGGCATCACCAGCAACATTCCGCTCGGCGGCAACTTCAACGACAGCGTGATCCTGGCCGAGGGTTACGTGATGAAGCCGGGGGAATCGCTGATCTCCCCGTTCAGCACCCGGGTGTCGCCGGGTTTCTTCGAGGCGATGCGCATCCCGCTGATCCGCGGCCGGCTGTTTCGCGCCTCAGACGACGCGCAGGGCGCCGAAGGTGACGGTGATCGACGAGCGGCTGGCGGCCCGGTTCTTCGGCGACAAGGATCCGATCGGGCGCCGGCTGTGGCAGGCCGACGACGCCACCGAGCTCGCGCGCGGCCCGGGCAAGACCGCGCGCTTCTACACCATTGTCGGCGTGGTCGGCAGCGTGCGGATGCGCGCCCTCACCGAACGCGAGCCGGTCGGCGCCTACTACTTCCCGGTGGCGCAGGACGCGATCCGCACCATGACGCTGGTGGCGCGGACCAGCGGCGAGCCCGAGGCGCTGACCCAGGCCATTCGCCGCGAAGTCGCCGCCCTCGATCCCGAATTGCCGTTCTACGGCGTGCGCCCGATGCAGACGCGGATCGACCAGTCGCTCATCAGCCGCCGCACGCCGATGCTGCTCGGGTCGCTGTTCGCCGGCATTGCGGTTTTCCTGGCCTGTGTCGGGATCTACGGCGTGCTGGCCTATCAGGTGGCGCAGCGGCGCCGTGAAATCGGCATCCGCCTGGCGCTCGGCAGCGAGCCGCGCCGCATCTTCCAGCTCGTGCTGCAGGAGGGTCTGCTGCTGCTCGGCGCCGGCCTGGCGGTGGGCTTCGCCGGCGCCTTCGCGATCCGTCGCGCCATCGAGACGCAGCTGTTCGGCGTCCGCCCGCTCGATCCGCTGGTGCTGCTGACGGTCACCGCCACGCTCATCGTCGTCGCCGCGATCGCCTGCGGGCTGCCGGCGCGAAGAGCATCACGGATTGATCCGCTGATCGCGCTGACGGAGCAGTAGCACGCGCCCGTGGCGCCGTGGCGCTACTCCAACTCATCGAGCGCCACGATCCCCCTTTTGAGCGCCTGCACGATCGCCTGTGACCGGTTGGCGACGTCGAGCTTGGCGAGGACGTGCGTGACGTGCGTCTTCACCGTCTCCTCCCTCACCGACAGCGCCGCGGCGATCTCCTTGTTCGACAGGCCCAGGGCAACGTGCCGCAGCACCTCGATCTCGCGGGCGGTCAGAATGTCCGCGGCGGTGACGCGCATCCGCACGATCCAGACAGGAGTGCTCTGGTTGAGCGGCGGCAGGAGCGGCCAGAGGTAAGTGACGATGCCGAGGGGCAGGGCCGTCGCGCCATAGACGTGAAACACGAGCCGGCTGTTGATCGCCTCGGGACGTGCGGCGTGGGTCATGCGCCAGAGTGTAGGACTGCGTCGCGCCTCGGCACATCACCCAGACGACGCAGATTTTCTTCCCCGGTTGGGGGAGTCATAGGGGGACAGTCACGTTTTCACTGAGTCCGAAAAC
>CAVQXJ010000019.1:0-52180 GCA_963717745.1 uncultured Acidobacteriota bacterium | reverse complement strand
GGCATCACCACGCCGGCCACGGCGAACGAAGAAGGGAACTACCGGGTGCCCTTCCTCAATCCCGGCACCTACCTGATCACTGTCACGCTCGAAGGCTTCAGCAAGTTCGTGAGCCAGCAGGTCGAGCTGCACGTGGCGGACATCCTCACGGTGGATGCCTCCCTCCAGGCGGGGTGCGGGACACGGTCACGGTGAGCGCGAGCGGCCGTCGTCGACACGACGAGCGCCGGACTGGGACAGGTCGTCGACGCCAGGAGGATCTCGGAGCTGCCGATCCGAGAGGGCACGGCAGTCGAGCTGGTGATCCTGGCCCCCGGGTACAGAACACGACCGACCTGCGGTCCCGTAAGGCGGCGTTCAACAACGGGCTGTCACAGTGGGGCAGCGATGGCGCCGGCGAGAAGCGCAACGACTTCACGATCGACGGCGTCGCGAACGTCGCGGCGGACCGCGTCGCCTACAGCCCGCCGTCGGCCGCCGTCGAGGAGTTCAAGATCCAGACCTCGACCTACGACGCGGCAGTCGGGAACGCGATGGGCGCCTCGGTCAACCTCGTGACCAAGAGCGGCACGAACACCCTCCGCGGCCAGGTCTACGAGTGGTATCGCGGCGCCGACCTGGACTCGAAGAACTACTTCGACGCCAAGGCCGGCCGGGCCAAGCGGGACTACAAAGACAACCGATTTGGAGCCGCCATCGGCGGTCCTATCGCGCGCAGCCGGACGTTCTACTTCGCGAACTTCGAGGCGAATCCCTTCCAGGTGCCGTCGCCTGCAACCCTGACCGTGCCGAGCGAGAAGATGCGCAACGGCGATTTCTCGGAGCTGCTTGCGCTCGGCCGCGTACCAGATTTACGACCCGGCGACGACCCGGCCGCACCCGACCCTGCCGGCCGCTTCATCCGCGATCCATTCCCCGGCAACATCATTCCGCCGAGCCGGATCAGCCCGGTCGCACGGAACATCCTTGGCTTCTACCCGCTGCCGAATCAGCCGGGCACCTCCGACGGCGCCAACAACTACAACAACCCGACCGCGGTCGCCTTCGAGACCTACTACACGGCCACGACGCGGGTCGACCACAACCTCTCCGACCGCCACCGCATCTACGGCCGTTTCAGCTGGGACTTCTGGGAGGAAGAAAAGGACGACCTCTTCGACAACATCTCGACCGGCATCTTCCTGAACCGCAAGAACCGCGTCTTCGCGCTGGACGACGCCTACACGCTCAAGAGCAACCTGCTGGTAAACGTGCGCGGCGGATTCACGCGGCAGCTGTTCCCCGAGCGCCGCCGCAGCCAGGGCTTCGACCTGTCGTCGCTCGGTTTCAACAACGCGCTGACCTCGCTGGTGCCGGCGGGCTCGCGACCTTCCCGAACGTCACGTTCGACGGGTATCAGTCGTTCAGCCCTTGGGAGTCGGGAGACGGCTTCTTCACCACGGACGTCTACAACGCCATCGGGAGCGTGCTGTGGCTCGCCGGCAACCACAACATGAAGTTCGGGACCGAATACCGCCGCTATGTCGAGCACTCGAGCCGGTTCCCGACCGCGGTGTCGCCGACGATCTCGTTCGGCAATAGCTGGACGCGCGGTCCGCTGGACAACTCGCCCGGCGCCCCGCGGGGGCAGGACTTCGCCTCCTTCCTGCTCGGGCTGCCGACCGGCGGATCGATGAGCCGCGCCGCCGAGTACACAGAGCAGAGCGGCGTGATCGCGCTGTACGCGCACAACGACTGGCGCGTCCGCAACAACCTGACGGTCAACCTCGGACTGCGCTGGGAATACGAGGATCCGCTGACCGAGAAGGAAGACCGGATGATCAGCGGCTTCGACTTCGTGACGCCGCTGCCGATCGACGACGCGGTCCGGGCGAACTACGCGCGAAATCCCATCCCCGAGGTGCCGGTCGCGGACTTCCAGGTTCGCGGCGGCCTGCTCTACCCGGACACCGGCGGGCCGCAGGGCGCCTGGGAGCGGCTCAACAACTTCATGCCGCGCGCCGGCTTCTCCTGGCAGCCGGAGCCAAAGACGGCGGTGCGCGGCGGCTACGGGCTGTTCTACGACGTGCTCGGCCCGAACCGCATCAACGCCAACCAGACCGGCTATTCGCGGACGACCGCGCTGACCCCCTCGCTCGACAACGGCCAGACGTTCGTGGCCACGCTCGAGAATCCGTTCCCCAACGGCCTGCTCGAGCCGGTCGGCAGCGGCCTCGGCCTGATGACGAACGTGGGCCTCAACTCGCAGTTCCCCTATGTCGGCGAGGTGCGGACGCCGCGGACCCACCGCTGGTCGCTCGGCATCCAGCGCGAGCTGCCCGGGATGTTCCTCGTCGAAGGCACGTACGTCGGCGGCTCTCCCAGAACGTTCCGGTCACCAAGGAACTGAACTCGACGCCGGGCCAGTACTTCTCGACCTCACCGGTGCGCGACGATGCGACCAACAACTTCCTGAGCCAGCAGGTCGCGAACCCGTTCGCCGGACTGCTGCCCGGCAGCAACATCAACGGCGCCAACGTGCGCGCTCGCAGCTGCTGCGTCCGTATCCGCAGTTCACCAGCTCCCTCACCGCGCTCGAAACCATCGGCACCTCCGACTACACCGCGTTCCAGGGCCGCGTCGAGCGGCGGATGGCCAACGGCTTCACCGTGCAGATGGCCTATACCTGGTCGAAGACGATGACCGAGAGCGGCTACCTCAACGCCTTCGACGACCAGCTCGAGCGCGTGATCGGGCCGTTCGATCGCACGCACGTCCTCGTCACGAGCGGCATCGTCGAACTGCCGTTCGGCGAGACCCGGCACTGGGGCCGCGGCTGGAACGGAGTGACCGACGGCATCCTCGGCGGCTGGCAGGTCTCGTTCCTGTTCAGGGCCCAGAGCGGCGCGCCGCTCGGCTTCGGCAACTTCCTCTTCGCCCAGGGCGCGACCATTGACGACGTCGTGCTCTCCGGCGGTCGCGTCGAGAACAAGTGGTTCGATGTCGACGCGTTCAATCGCGTCACCGCGCAGCAGCTGGTGTCGAACGTGCGCACGCAGCCGAGCCGGTTCGAAGATGTCCGGGGCCCCGGATACGCGCTGCTCGACCTCGCGTTCCTGAAGAACCTCAATCTGGGCAGCCGGCTGCGGCGCAGCTGCGGACCGAGATCTACAACCCGCTGAACCGCGCCAACCTGGCGATCCGAACACGACGGCGACCAGCACCGCGTTCGGCACCATCACCGCGCAGAACGGGCTGCCGCGGCAGTTGCAGCTGGCGGCGCGACTGAGCTTCTAGAGGGGCGTCGGAGGAGGTACGAGGTACCGGATCTCAAAAACGGAGCAACGAAGCAAGCGGAGGTAACGGAGAATACAAAGGTTTCAAGAACCTTTCTTTTCCGTTTCCTTCGTTGTCTCCGTTCTCCATTTTTGAATCCGGTACCTCCGTCTATCTCCCACCTCCTACCTCCTACCTCCTACCTCCTGACGCCCGCACGAGCGCGCCGATCCGCCCCGCGCGCCCATCGATCCCCGCGGCCGGCTTCAGTCCCAGCAGCTCGGTCATCAGCGGATAGACATCCACGTTCTCCACTTCGGGGATCGTCGCGCCTCGCCGGATTCCAGGACCCGCGATCAGGAAGATCGCACGCATCGACGCCACTTCCGGCGGCCAGCCGTGCTCGCCCCATGACCTCTGGATGAGGGCGCGGGTGATGATAGACGACGCCATCATCCAGCCCTCGTCCATCACCACGACCACATCGCCGGCACGCGGCGTGTCGCGGAAGTGGTAGCGCTCGGGCAGGTCCTGCCGCAGATAGGCCCGGCCGTGGGTGAGCTTCGCGTTCAGCTGATCGCGGAGCCGGCGCGCGCTGCCGGGGGGGCCGCTGACGTGGAGGCCGGTCACCGGGCCGCTGTAGCCGGTCCTGACGTTGGTCGTGTCGACCAGCGAGCCGAGTTGGACCGTCTGCTCGGCCGAGGTATTGGTCATGCCGTGGTCGGAGGTCAGCAGAACGATCACGCGGTCGCGGTCCGGCAGTGCGTCGATGCCGTCGAGCAGCGCTCCCAGCGTCGCGTCGATGCCGGCCACGGTCTTCCCCATCTCCGGAGAATCGAGCGGGACGCGGTGCGAAATCGAGTCGACGTCGCTGAAGTACAGGGTGATCACGTGCGGGCGCCCTTTGGCGGGCAGACGCAGCCAATCCAGTACCGTCGCGACCCGCCGGGCGTTGGGCATGGTACCGTCGTACTTGTTCCAGAACGTCGGCCGGATCCCTTTGACGGCCGCCTCCGATCCCGGCCAGAAGAAGCACGCCGCGACCATGCCATGGCGTTCCGCCGTCACCCAGATCGGCTCGCCTCCATACCAGCTGCCATCGGTCACCGTGGCTTCATTCCTGAACGAATAGGCGGCGTTGCGTGCGGGATCGAAGAATCCGTTTTCCACGATCCCGTGATGGCCGGGATGGAGGCCGGTCACCAGCGAATAGTGGTTGGGAAACGTAGTCGACGGGAACACCGGACGCATCGCCTCGGCGCGGGTCCCCCGTGCAATGAACCGGCGAAAGTTGGGCAGGTCGAAGCGAGTGAGATAGTCGGCGCGGAACCCGTCGAAGGACAGCAGCACCAGCGACGGCTTCGCGAGGTGCTCCGGACGGTTGGTCCCGCCGCTGCCTTGCGCCGGCGCCGGTGAGGGCGTCTGCCGTTCCGCGGACGGCGCCGCGCCAATGGCGAGGGCGAGCGGAACGATGGCGAGCATCGCCGCGCGCCGGAACGGGGAAGCATGGGCAGGCATCAGCGCCCAACCATAACATCACCCGGCCGAGGTGACAGGGCTACAATGCGCCGGATGCGCGCTCTTCATGCACTGGCGTTCACGGGTCTCGCGGCAGCGATCGGCATCTCGGCCCCCGCCGCGATGCAAGACGAGGGGGTTGCCGGGGCCTGGCAGAAGCTGGTGAAGCTGCGCACCATCGCCAGCGTTCTGCACACCACCGCGCACCCCGACGATGAGCACGGCGGGGTGCTGGCGCTGCTCAGCCGCGGTGAAGGCGCGCGGGTGGCGATGGTGACGCTGACGAGAGGCGAGTCCGGCGACAACGCGCTCGGCCCCGAGCTGTTCGACGCGCTCGGCTTGATCCGCACCGAAGAACTGCTGCTCGCCGATCGGTATACGGCGTCGACCAGCAGTATTTCGGCACCGTGGTCGACTATGGCTTCTCGAAGCGGCTCGACGAAACCCTGGAGAAGTGGGGCCTCGATCACGTCCTCAGCGATCTGGTCGGGGTCATCCGCACCGAGCGTCCCCTCATCGTCATCGCCCGGTTCCAGGGAAACGAGCGCGACGGTCACGGCAATCATTCGGCGGCCGGCATGGTGACCCAGGAGGCATTCGAGAAGGCCGCCGACCCGAAAGTGTTTCCCGAACAGATCGCCGGTGGACTGCGGCCCTGGCGGCCGCTCAAGCTGTACATGGGCGGCGTGCGCGCCAACGAGGACTGGACCATCCGGGTGGATGCCGGGCGCTACGATCCGATCCTCGGTGACTCCTACCAGGCGATCGCCAGGCGAGGATTGAGCTTTCAGCGCTCGCAGACTGGCGGGCGGTTCTGGGCGCCGCCTGGCCCGTCGCTGTCCTATTACAAACGGTTGCGTTCGACGGTTGACGGGCCGGCGAAGGAGGAGTCCTTCTTCGACGGCATCGACGTCAGCCTGCCCGCGGTCTACCGGACGCTCGGCAAGACCGCGCCGCCCGGTGCCGCCGACGCGTTGACGGCGATCGCACGCGAGATCGAGGCGGCCACCCGCGCCTTCACGCTGGCCGCGCCGACGATGTCGGCCCCTCCGCTGGCGCGCGCACTGGCCCAGCTGCGGCGCGCCATCGATACGACGCGCGATGACGATGTGGCATTCGTCCTGCGCGCGAAGGAACGGCAGCTCGCCGATGCCATCGACGCCGTGCTCGGCGTCACGCTGACAGCGGTCGCGCAGCCGTCCGGCACGCCGGAAGCCAGCGGTCCGTTCAACGCCGGCCCGCCGCCCATGACACCGGTCACGCCCGGCCAGCGTTTCGAGGTGGTTTCGACATTTGCCAGCCGCGGCGCGGCCGAGGTGCGCGACGTGCGCATCGCCCTCGAGTCGGGCGCGGCGTGGCCGTCGAGCTCCGGCAGTCAGGGCGGCGTCACGGCGGCGCCGAACACGCCGGTTACGCAAACGTTCACAGTCACCGTCCCTTCGAACGCGGTTCCATCGCGCCCCTATTTCTCGCGCGGCTCGATTCAGGCGGCGCGGTACGACGTTGCCGATCGGGCGGCGCTCTACCGGCCGTTCGCCGAGCCGCCGCTGTCGGCCGTCGTCAGCTACACGGTCGAGGGGGTCCGGGTGGAGTCACGGCGTCCGGTGACGAGACTCGAGGCAAACCTGCCTTACGGCTACGAGACTCGGACGCTGGCGGTGGTGCCGGCGGTGGCGGTCACACTGACGCCGGGGCATGCCGTGGTGCCGCTTGGCGGATCCCGCCCGGTAGTGCTGCAGGCGGAAGTGGTCAACAACCGGGACGGCGCGTCGGACGGCGAGCTGCGGCTCGAACTGCCGGCGGGATGGACCGCGACGCCGGCGTCGCACGCCCTGCATTTCGTGCGTGCGGGTGAGCGGGCCCAGCTGTCGTTCACGGTCGCGGCTGCGCCGGCCGGGGAGCGCTCGTATCGCATCGCGGCGATCGCGAGCGTCGGCGGTCAGCAATACCGCGAAGGCTACGCGGTCGTGAAGTATCGCGATCTGGAGACGCGCTACCTCTATCGAGACGCCGTGGCGACGGTCACCGGCCTCGACGTCAAGGTGCGCACCGGCCTCGAGGTCGGCTACGTCATGGGCATCGGCGACGAGGTGCCGGCGGCGCTGGCGCAGCTGGGCGCCAACGTCCGGCTGCTCGGCGAGCGCGAGCTGACCGGCGGATCGCTGTCCCAGTTCGACGCGATCATCACCGGCACGCGGGCCTACGCGGTCCGCCAGGATCTCGCGACCGCGAACCGCCGGCTGCTGGACTACGTCCGCGACGGCGGCAACCTGATCGTGCTCTACAACACGCAGGAGCTCGATCCGAAGCTCTATGCGCCGTATCCGGGCGAGCTCACCCGAAGCGCGGAAGAAGTGTCGGAGGAATTGTCCCCGGTCGAGATCCTCGCGCCGGCCGCCGCGGTCCTCAACACCCCGAACCGGATCACCAAGGCGGACTTCGACAACTGGGTCGAGCAGCGCGGCTCGAAGTTCTGGTCGTCGTGGGATCCGCGCTATACGCCGATCATCGCCACCTGGGATCGCGGGCAGCCGCCGCAGCAGGGCGGCTGGCTGCACGCGCGCTACGGGAAGGGAAATTACACCTACTTCGCCTACGCGCTGCACCGGCAGCTCCCGTATGGCGTGCCCGGTGCCTACCGGATTCTGGCGAACCTGCTGTCGCTGACGCAGGGCTCCGCGGACAGCCGCTGACGCTCGGTGCGCGGCGGACGGGTGCTTTCAGACGCGGATGGGTAATTCGAGGGCCGGTGAGCTTTTACAGGAGGGCCAGGAGATTAGGAGGAAAACAATTGGTTTTTCCGGTCCTCCTGCCCTCCTGTGATCGCGAGCGCGCGAGTAGCCCCGGTCGCCAGTCCAAGCGCCCGGCGGTTGGCGTCGCAGGGTGCTTACGTCGCAACTGGCTTACCCAGTCCCGCGCGGATCGCGATCTCTACTGGCGAGTAATCACCATCAGCGCGCGCCAGTGTGATCGGTTCCGCGGGAACGAGCGGCGGCTGGGCCATGAAGCGGGGGGTCAGGCCGCGATGGGGCTGTGCGGCGTGTACCGAGGAAGGCGTGGCACAGGTAGACGTCGCCGGCCCGGCCGGTCGCCAGTGCGATCGGGAGATTCTCGATCGCCGCGTCGAATCGCTGGGCGAGCTCGATGAAGGTCAGGCCGGCGTCGCCGGCCTGCGCCAGCAGTCTCGGAACTTCGAGATGTGACCCCACCCTGATCCGCGTCGGCGCGTCGTCTGGGCCGATGTCCGAGAAGAGGAACAGCATCAGGAGCGCGCGTCCGCGCGACGCGAGGTTGACGCGCATCGACCCGTCTTCTCCGTAGAAGCCGGCATCGACATGCCAGCCCGCGTCGCCCGGATCGTCGGGGCTGGGGAAGCGGACCGGGAACGTACCGAGACTGCCGCGGGGTGTCCAGCGGCCCCTGCCGACCAGTCGATCGAACGCGTCGTGGAGCGTGGGCGTGTTCACCGCCAGCCGGAACGGCTCGTCATCGTAGTCACCGAGCCGGACGACGGGCCTGGTCCAGGTCGACGGATCGTCCCGCGCCACGTTCAGATCCCGCCACAATCGCTCACGCCCGGCGTCCGCCAGGTCTCGCGGAAAGGCCGCCTCGATATGCACGAAGCCATCGCGGATGAACTGGTCTCGCTGTCGATCCGACGGGACGGTCACGGCTTCGATCCCGCGGTGTCCCGCACGAATCGCGGAAGCGACTCACGCACGGTTCGAACGATCAGGTCCTCGGTGCCCTCGCCGAGCGGCGCCAGCTGGCCGTAGAACACCATCGATCGATCGACCTCGTACCCGCCCTCCGGGATCATCCGCTTCGACGCCACGTAGAACGCAACGTCGTTGGAGTAGCCGTTGACCCACACCCGCCCGGCGTCGAGCTCGCGCTTCAGCCGGAGGCCGTAGTCGGCCACGACTTCGCCGCCGAGAAAGACCATCGCCAGCTCGGAGCCGAAGGCCCAGGTCTGGATGGGATAGGGAACGGTTGTGGCCAGACGGTCGCCTCGGTCGAGGCGCTGCAACACGTCTCTGGCCTGAAATCCGCCCGGATCGTCGCGCTTCGCCCTGGACTCCCATTCCGCCCGCGTGGGTAGCGGCGCGAGCGGAAGGTCGATGTATCGGAGAGTGGTCTGAGGAATGGAACGGACCGGCCGCATCGCGGTCGCGAGCACGCGGTCGACTTCGTCTGCGATCGTGACCGCATGCTGTTCGACATCGGCAAGGCCGCCACCGCGCGGACTGGGGTTGGCGTCGGCGCCGGTGCCAATCGTAATCAGCGCGATCGCTCCGGGATGACGCTTCCGCAGCAGTTCGCTGGCAGCACCGGGCCAGTCGCCGTGCACGAAGTTGTCGCGCCCTTCGAACGTCGTGGCATGACTGGCATAGCTGGCCAGCACGGCCCGCAGAGTGCCGTTCAAGTCTCGAACGGCCAGCACGGGAACATCGTGATCGACCGCACCATCAGGTGTGACGCCGAAACCGGTCCACCTCCCGTCCTTCAGCACCCGCCGGTTGGCCGCGAACCCCGCGCGCCCCTGACCCCACTCGACCCGCGCGGGCCGGCGATCGGCGAGCGCGGCGCGGCCCAACTGCTCGAGCCGTTGGGACAGCGAGACTGTGTAGCTGTCGATGACTCCTTGCTGGGCCGGCGTGGCCGGGACGTTGAAGATGTAGGGCAGCACTCCGCTGAGGCTGGGACCGGTGTGCGTGTGGGTGGCACCGACCGCGAGGCTGGCGCGGGTGACGCCGGTGTCGGACAGCCGCTGCGCCAGGTCGTCTCTAACCGTCCGCGACACGCCAATCAGATCGACCGTGATCAGGAGAGCGGTCCCCCGACCCTCGCCAAACGCCATTGCCCGTGCCGACAAGCGCTGTCGAATCTCGCCGGTCGGCTCGACGCGATTGCCGTAGCCGGTCAACCTGATCGGCTGATCCGGCGTGATGTCGATCTCGGCCACGCCGACGCTCAGCGTCGCCGGCGCCGATGCAACCGGACGCGGCGTCGTGGAGGCGCACGCCCACCCAACGAGAAGGGTCGCCACCACCGCCACGTTCGTCACGCAACATGTCTGCAGAGTGCGGGGGCGTGAGGACACGATGCCATTCTAACCAACGCCCGGCCCTCGAACCCCCGAACCGCGCCCCGCGAACCGCGAACCCGCGGCTGCCCGCCGAGCGCGCAGCGCGAAGGTGGGACTCTCAACATACACTTTCTTCATGACCTCGCTGACCGCGGCA
Organism: uncultured Acidobacteriota bacterium; assembly: GCA_963717745.1. Lineage (GTDB taxonomy): Bacteria > Acidobacteriota > Vicinamibacteria > Vicinamibacterales > 2-12-FULL-66-21 > JACCXG01. The sequence goes on along the minus strand of CAVQXJ010000019.1, from coordinate 42,161 downwards.
CGTGTGCAAATGGAGCTCTCGCTGGGCTTCCACATGCTGTTCGCGGCGGTGGGGATGGCGCTGCCGGTGATGCTGCTGATCGTCGAGCGCCGCTGGATGCGCACCGGCGATCCTGACGCGCTTGCGCTGGCGAAGACGTGGTCGAAAGCGACGGCCGTGCTGTTCGCCATCGGCGCGGTGTCGGGGACTGCGCTGTCGTTCGAGCTGGGGCTGCTCTGGCCGCGGTTCATGGCGGTGGCCGGGCCGCTGATCGGCCCCGCCTTCGCGCTCGAGGGATATGCCTTCTTCGTCGAAGCGATTTTCCTCGGCTTGTATCTCTACGGCTGGGACCGGCTGTCGCCGCGCGCCCACTGGTGGTGCGGTGTGGCGGTCGCGGTGAGCGGCGTCGCATCAGGCGTGCTCGTGCTCTCGGCGAACGCCTGGATGCAGGATCCGGTCGGCTATCAGCCCGCGGCGGGCAGTGCGCCGGCGGTGATCGATCCGGCCGCTGCGCTCTTCAACCCGGCGTGGCCGTTGATGGCGCTCCACTCGACGCTGTCGACGTATCAGGCGGTCGGGTTCGCCGCGGCAGGGATCTACGCGTGGGCGATTCTCCGTGGCCGCCGTGCCCATCGCGAGCGCTACCATCGCCTCGGCCTGACCACGGGGATGGCGCTCGGTGTGGTGTCGGCGATCCTGCAGCCGCTGTCCGGAGACCTGCTCGCCAAGCGGGCCCATCAGCGCCAGCCGGCGAAGCTGGCGGCGATGGAAGGGCACTTCCAGACTGAACGCTGCGCGCCGCTGCGGATCGGCGGGATCCCGGATCCCGACGCACGGGTCACCCGCTACGCACTCGAAGTGCCGTGCGGTCTCAGTTTCCTCGCTGCGAGCGATTTTCAGGCCGAAGTCGCTGGCCTCGATCGGTTTCCCCGCGACCAGTGGCCGAACGTGGTCGTGACCCACCTGGCGTTTCAAGTGATGGTCGGCTGCGGCGTGGCGATGCTTGCCGCCGCCGGCTGGTACATCTTCGAACGATGGCGGCGGCGCCGGACAGTAGACAGGCCGTTGAGCCGCGCGCTGTTGATGGCACTCGTCGCCTGCACACCGCTAGGGTTCGTGGCCCTGGAAGCGGGCTGGGTCGTCACCGAGGCGGGCCGACAGCCGTGGGTGATCTACGGGATTCTTCGCACCGCGGACGCGGTCACGCCGGTCGCGGACGTCGGCGTCTCACTGGCGGTGTTCACCCTGCTCTACGCCACGCTGCTGTTCATCGTCGTCGTGTTCCTGCGCCGGCTCGCGGCCGGGGGAGCGGAGCACGCCTGATGATTTCCCTGGAGCTGTTCTTTGCCCTCGTGATGCTGGCGGCGCTGGTCGCGTACGCGCTGCTCGGCTGCGCCGACTTCGGCGGCGGGATCTGGGACTTGCTGAGCAGCGGTCCGCGCGCCGCCGATCAACGCCGCCATATCGCCCAGGCGATCGGGCCGGTGTGGGAAGCCAATCACGTCTGGCTCATCTTCCTGATCGTGGTGCTCTTCACCTGCTTCCCTGCCGCCTACGCCGCGGCAAGCGTCGCGCTGTTCTGGCCGTTGCACCTGATCCTGATCGGCATCGTGCTGCGCGGCGCGTCGTTCGTCTTCCGGGCCTACGGCTCGAGCGCCGCGGCAGCCCAGCGCAGATGGAGCCGCATCTTCGGCATCGCCAGCGCGGTGACGCCGCTTCTGCTGGGCGCCTGCCTCGGTGCGATCTCGATCGGCGACACGGGCGCCGGTCAGCCGGGCGGCGGTACGTGGCCGGGCTGGCTGGCGCCGTTCCCGCTGGTCACCGGACTACTGGCCCTGCTGATCAGCGCCTATCTAGCCGCCGTCTATCTGGCGTGGGAATCGGAAGACGATCGCGGTCCGCGGTCCGTGGTTCGAAGTCCGGAAGAGCTCGATCTCCAGGAGGATTTCCGGCGGCGCGCGCTTCTGACGTGGCTCGTTGCGGGAGTGATTTCGATCGCGGCGCTGGTCCTGGCGCGTCGCGACGCGCCGAGGTTGTGGGCAGCGCTGACGTCGCTCCCTGCCTCCGCGATCGTCGCCGGCGGGGTGCTGCTCGCTCCGGCCTCCGCACTGGCACTGTTGAACCGGCGCTACCGGCTGGCCCGTGTGCTCGCCGGCGCCCAGGTCGCACTGCTCCTGGGAGGTTGGGGTGTGGCGCAGCACCCGTTTCTGATCGCGCCAGACCTGACGCTCACGTCGAGCGCAGCGCCGAAAGCCACGCTGGTCCTGACCGCGATGACGCTGCCGCTCGGTGCGGCGGCCCTGATTCCGTCGCTGTGGTACCTGTTCAAGGTTTTCAAGGGACGGAATCCGGGCAGCCCCGACAGTTAGCGGCGCTCAGAAATCCAGATTCCCCGTCACGCGCCGCCCTTCTTTGTCGAAGGCCTGCGTCAACAACCGGATCCGTCGCACGGCTTCTGCCAGGTCGGTATTGTTCAGATTGACGTTCAGCAGATCGATATACCACGGCAGTTTGCGATTCCGGGTGACGTAGGTCTCGACAATCGCTTTCGCGATCGGCAGTGTGGTGGTCTTCGACACCTCGTGCACGTCGCGGCTGCCCGCGTTCAGCAGCTTGTCGTATTCCTCGCCCAGCAGCTTCGCGAACAGCTCCGCCGTCAGCAGGTCTCCCGCCTGCACGCCGCTCTCGTCGTCCGCGGTGAACGCCGCGTTCTTGTGCAGCCATTCCCACAGGATGCTCAGGCGGATCTCGCCGGTGGCCATGTCCTCCATCAGATAGAGGACGTCGTCATTGCCGAAGAAATCCGCCGGCTTCAGCGCCGCCGCCTGGAGTCCCTGCCCGAAGGCGTTGCCGTACTGCAGCGCCACGCTGATCAGATCGCGGGCGCCGCGCACGGTTCGCGGCGCGGGATCCAGCGCACGCAGCCCCTCCGCATCCGCGTCGGTATAGGTCAGCGCGGGAAATCGCTTGCCGAGCTGGTTCTCATTGCCGTGCTTTTCCCAGACCGGCCGGACGATGTGGACCATCTTCCAGTGGGCGACCCATTTGCCGCTGGCGCCCTCCCGCTGTTCGCGCTCGGCGCCGGCAATCGCTCGAGCCATCCCGGCGGCCACGCCCGCCGCCGACCCGACCGGAATGTTCGGCTCCATGCCGCCCTGCCAGAGGACGGTGTGCCCGAGCTCGTCTGGCGTGTTCACGGCCCGGCGTACGCGATCCTCGTAGTTGCGCATGTAGCCGTAAGTCATCGTGATCGCGTCGATGTTGGGATTCACGAACTCGGGATCCCAGGCCAGCGCGTCGGACACGCTGTTGATGTAGTCCCACCGTCCGGTGTTGAAACCGACGAATCGGGTGTGGAGCGCGGCGCGAATCTCCATCAGCTGGAACGACGCTTCAATCTGTTCGACCAGCACGTAGGTCTTGATCGTTCCCACGGGAAGCGAGAGGTGCATCTCGAGCGAGCCCAGGATGTCGTTCCACAGGGCGGCCTCCGCCGCGGTCTGGATCTTCGGCAGATAGAGCACCAGCGACGACCCAACCCCCCGCATCCGCTCGTGGTTGTTCACGATGTAGAGCGCGACGTCAGCTATCGATGCCGAGAACCCGTGGCCGCTCTCGTGCTGGATGTGGCGATCGTCGAGATGGAGGCCGCGCGGCCGGAAAATGCGAGTGGTGAAGTCGAGCTGTTGACGCCAGTCGTTGACGATCCGGCGGCCGAGAAAGTCGACGGCCCAGGCGTTCATCTCTTCGGCCACCTGCTCAGACGCTGCCACGAACAGCGGGTCCCGATGGAAGGCCAGCTTCAGGTTCCGCTGGTTGTCCAGCGACATCGTCGCCACCTGACCGAGCGCGTCTTCGCCGTCGAACATCCAGCCATCGGCCCCCGAGAGGAGCGCATAGGCGACGTTGCGGATGCTCTTCTCGACCGGCGCGTTCGGCTTCGCCGCCGGGCCGGTGCCCTGAATCCATTGGCGATGAAGGTCGCGCGGGATCTCGGTTCCGGCGAACGCACCGGCCCGGGCGTCCCGCACCGGGATCGAGGTGCGCGGGATCACCTCATCGGGATTCAGGAACTCGATCCCGCGGCCACGCCGCACCCGTTCAGCGCGACGGGTGAGCCGTGCGTCCATCAGCGCCCGGCGGTCGACGTCGAGCGGGGCGAGGGCATTGAGCGCCTCGAGCGCGGCGGGCGTGTAGACGTCGCTGTACTGGTCTTTGAGATTTCCACGAATCTTCAACGGCTGAGACTCCTCTAGGGGTCCTGATCGTACCCGCGGCCGGACGTCGCCGCACCTCCGGGTACAAGAGAAAACGGCCGGCGTTTCTGCCGGCCGTTTTCCGTACTGCTGGGAGAAGTCTTAGCGACTACTCCCGGTGGTGTTTTGCATGCATGCACCTCCCGGCCGCGACCGTATGGTTGTGCCTGCCGCGCCCCCGGTTACGATGATGCCTGAAACCGGAAACCGGCCGACGTGGTCGCTCGAAGCCTTTGTTTGACGCCGCTCGAAGCGACGATAAGTGATTTCAAGAATACCATGCCGCGCCGGCCGGCGCCCCGCTATTGGGTTTTCGTCCCGCCGCCGCCGCTGGTAATCGGGGTCACGACGACCTTGCGGTACCACACCTTCTCGTGGTCCCCCTGAATCATGATCGGACCGGGCTCGGTCTCTTTGGCATCGAGCGCACCGCCGGTGATGCGGGCGATCTTCGAGTTGTCGTGGATTTTCTGGCCGTTCAGCGTCGCTGACACGCAGTTGCCGACGACGGTGATTTGCACGGTCTGCCACTCGTCTGCTGCCTTGCTGGCGTTCACGAGCGGCGCCTTGGCCGAGTAGATGGACATGTGGCCGTGCTCCCGGTCATCGGTCCGTCCAGCATCGTCCAGGACCTGCATTTCGTAGCGGCCGCGCAGGTAGATGCCGCTGTTGCCCTTCGGCGAGACCTTGTATTCGGCGTCAAGGCGGAAGTCCTTGAACTTCTCCTTCGACACCAGGTTGTTGCCCTTGGGCTCGTTGGTCATCGCACCGTCGGCGACCGACCACATGATCGCCCGGTCCGCCATCTGGATGCCCCAGGCGTCCAGCGACTTGCCGTCGAACAGCGCGACCGGCCGGCCGAAGGTGTGCTTCCCATTGGCGTCGCAGGCGCCCCAGGTGGGCGGCCGCTCGCCGGCCACCTTCGTGGTGCCGACCGTGCCGGTGACCGCATTGCCGGCGGCGCGCAGCGTAACCGTCGGCCGGTTCTGGGCGGTGCCGCCCACCATGAAGGACAGCTCGCCGCCGCTCAGCTTGACGTCCTGACCGGCCACCGGACTGCCGCCCCGGTTCAGGAACATGACCGTGGGCTTGCCACCGTCCTCCTTCACCTCGAGCCAATAGACTCCCCGGGTGGGCGCCTCGGGCGTGATATTCCAGGTGCCGACGAAAGGGTTGTTCTGGGCGCGTGCCGGGACTGCGGCCAGAACCACAACCGCCGCTGCCAACAACCCGCTGATGTGCAACCGCATGCTGGACCTCCTCCAGAGCAACTCTCGACGGAGTCGCCTGAGCAGGTCACTATACAACTGGTCGGGCCGCGGCGCCCACCTTCGCGCTACGGCCGGCAAGCCTCTCAGGTCAGCAAATCCTTCCACTCCGCCGCCTTGACGATGCGGTAGCGATTGCTGGCCGGGACGGTGGTGTCGTTGTCGTAGACGAACGCACACTCGTGCGTATCGAAGTTCCCGAACCATTCCTCCCATTCGATGGGACGGTAGCTGCCAACGCCCGGAAAATTGAAGCGCACGCCGGCGCCACCGTCCTTGACGTCGATGGTGGCGGGGCCGCTCACGGTGGCCTCGCCGGTCGCCGGGACGGCCTGACGCTTCTCCGCCCATTTGCGGATCACGTCGTGGTCGCGCGTGAACACCACGTGGCTCGCGGGCGCCAGCGGCATGTCCCTCCGAACATTCGAGATGTGGCCCTCTTCGGGCAGCAGCTGTCCTTCTGTTTTCATGATTTCCGGACCTCTCGCGCGATCGCTGGCGGTACCCGATGGTCGAGCCCGGGCGTGAATGCGATTCAGCGCCCTCCACCAGACTGTAGAGCAAGCAAGGTGCCACCACGGCTGGGCCGGTCGGATGCACCGGTCAAGGTTGGCGGCAGCCGCAGCGGCGCCCGGACAAATATGTGGCAATGAAACGGAGGGGCGACACGGCTGTCACATCCGCATCCTTTCGAACCGCTATCTCCGGGCCCGCCCGCCGGCCTTCTGCGACGTGCTCAACTCGCGCTCGGCGCGCAGCCAATCCTCGAGGTCGGCGCCATGCTGGAAGCCGCGCTCGCAGTAGTAGCTGAACGCGCGGGCCGCGATGTCGGTTTCGGAGACACGGGGGGAATCGTTTGACCTGTCTCGAGGCACGGCGGTCGTTCGCTTCTTTCGTTCTGTCTTCGGTCGTTCAGGGGACATCTAGCTCCTTTGGATGATGGAGCTGACGCAAGATGGAGACCAAATCAAATCCCAAATCCCAAGCTCCAAGCTCCAACCACTCCCAACGTCCAAATCCCAACCACTCCCAACTCCCAACTCCCAACTCCCAACTCCTGAACTCCCAATTCCCAACTCCCAAGCCCCTTGGGGTTTGGCTTTTGGAAGTTGCTTGGGATTTGGACGTTGGGAGTGGTTGGAGCTTGGAGCTTGGGATTTGGGATTTGGCTTTAGTCGTACCGAAGAGCCACCATCGGATCGACCCGCGACGCCCGGCGCGCGGGCAGGAAGCCGGCGAGTGCCGAGACCACGATCATCACCGCGGTCGCGGCGACGATCGTCATGGCGTCGGTGGGGGCCAGGCCAAAGAGCAGGGTGGAGACGAAGCGGCCGGCGCCGAGAGAGCCGGCGACGCCGATCGCGATGCCGATCGCGACGAGCACCATCGACTCGACGAGGACCTGACGCATCACGGCGCCGCGCTGGGCGCCGAGCGCCATGCGGATGCCGATCTCGTTGGTCCGGCGCGAGACCGCGTAGGACATCAGGCCGAACAGCCCGATTGACGCCACCAGCAGCGCGAGTCCGCCGAACAGGGTGTAGGCCTGGGCGAAGATCTTCTCCTGCGCGAAGCGCCGTTCCACCTGTTCGAGCTGGGTCGAGACGTCCATCATCGGCAGGTTCGGCTCGATCTGCCGGACCGCCTCGCGCACGCCCCCCGTCACCGTGACCGGATCGCCCGCGGTGCGGACCTCGATCACCGCCGATCCGGTCCGGGTCTGGAAGTACGGCACGTACATCGTCGGCGGGGCCGGATCGCGCACGCTGTTGTATTTGGCATCGCGCAGGACCCCGACGATCTCGAGCTGATCGGTCGTCTCAGGGCTGGATCCGAAGCGCTGGCCGACCGGGTTGGCGTCGGGGAAATACTTCTTCGCCGCCGCCTCGTTGATCACGGCCACTTTGGCGGCGGTGTCGTTGTCGCGCGGCGAGAAGGCGCGGCCCGCCAGCACCGGGATCTCCATCATTTCGAAGAAGTTCGTCGAGACGACCAGTCGATTGATGCTGTTGTTGAAATCGCGCTGACCGGCGGGATAGACGCGGCCGCGGATGAAAATACCGGTGCTGTTGACGCCGCCCGACAGCAGCGCCGGGTTCGACAGCGCCACCCCGCGGACGCCGGGCACCGATGCGATCCTCTCGAGGAGCTGCGTGTACATCGCAATCTGCCGCTTCTCGTCGTAGCGGTTCAACGAAGGATTGATCCGGAACAGCAACAGGTTCTGCGGATTGAACCCGACGTCGACCTGCCGGAGATTGTGCAGCGTGCGGAGGAACAGCCCGGCGCCGACCAGCAGCATCAGCGAGACCGCGACCTGCACGACCAGCAGCGACTTGCCGAGCGCGCTGCGTGACCCGACCACGCTGCGGCCGGTCTGCTTCAGCGCGTCGCTCACGTTCACCCGCGTGGCGCGCAGCGCCGGCGCGATCCCGAACACGATGCCGGTCAGCGTCGTCAACCCGAGCACGAACGCCAGTACGCGCCAGTCTGTGACGGCCGCCTGATTCACCGGCGGAGGCAGCAGCAGCTTGCCCCAGTACCCGACCAAGATTCCGAGTGCCCCGCCCATGAAAGCCAGCAGCAGACTCTCGGTCAGGAGCTGGCGCACCAGCCGCGCCCGGGTCGCGCCGAGCGACAGCCGCACCGACAGCTCCTTCTGGCGCGTGGCCGCGCGCGACAGCAGCAGATTGGCGACGTTGGCGCAGACGATCAGCAGCACCAGCGCGACGACGGTGGTCAGGATCGAGGCGGTCCGGACCTCATTGGTGTTGGCGTCGTAGATGCCGCGCTGCGCCGAGTCGACGGTCAGGTACGGGACCTCGGTCCGATTACGGTTGTTCACCGTGTTCCGGCCCGACTCGGGCAAACCTTTCAGGTAGGCATCGAGGCCGGCCCGGGCGGTGTTCTGGAAGACCCGCTCGAGGTTGCCCTGCACCTGCGCCGCGGTCACGCCCGGTTTCAACCGTCCCATCACTTGCAGCCACCAGTAGGTCGGCTGCGCCAGGCGCTGGGGCCCGGTGCCCGGGGGGGCGGTGTCCAGCTGCGGATCGAGCGCCAGCGGCAGCGTGATGTCGGGCGGCTGCTCGGTCGCCGTCTGCTGCACGCCGGTGAACTCCGGCGGCAGCACGCCGACCACCGTCACCATCACGTTGTTGATCCGCACCGTCTTGCCGAGCACGGCCGGATCGGTCCCGAAGCGCGTGTGCCAGTACTTCGAGCTGATCGTCGCCACCGGCGGCGCGGTCGGCTTGTCGTCGTCGGGAACGATGGTCCGGCCGATCCGGGCGCCGACACCCAGCGCCTGGAAGTAGTTGCCGGTCGCGATGAACGCGTTCGCAATCTCCGCCTGGCCGTCGACGATGGCGTTGACGCGGCCGAACGGCGCGAATGCCATCAGGTCCGACATGGTCTGGTTGTCGGCGAGGAACTGCTGATACATCGGGAACGAGAACGTCGTCCTGACGTTCTGCCCGTCGCGCCCCTTGTTCGTGAAGCCGTAGTCGCTCGAGCTGGTCACCATGTCGTTGCGCCCGCCGTAGCGCAGCCGCACCAGCGTGTCGGGGTCCCTGACCGGGATCTTGCGTCAACAGGAGCGCGTTCACACCGGTGAAGATCGCCGTATTGGCGCCAATCCCGAGCGCGAGCGACAGGATCACCACGGCGGTCCACCCCTTGGCGCGCATCAGGCCCCGCACCGCGTGACGAAGATCCTTGAGCATGAAAATTTCTCCGACAGCTGAAAATCGACCCTGCCCGGCCCGTCCTGAGCCGATCGACCGCGGTTTCGCGCCTTAGCACCCGAGGAGCCTCATGCGCACCCGCTTGTTCACGACTCTCGCCCTGCTCGCCGCCGCCGCGATTCTATCGCCGGCCGCCGCTCACGCATCAGACGAACGTCGCAGCCCCGGGGTTGGTTCAGTCGACCACTTTCGTGGGCCGATCGCCTCGGCATCCCAAGGCAGCGCGGTCCTGCCGGCGCCGCCCAAGGCCGATCCACTCGGCAACGGCATCGGCATCGGTGCGGCAATCGGAGCCGCGACCGGCCTCTCAATGATGGCGTGGGCGTACAACCAGTGCCAGGACACCTGCGACGCGCCCGAGCCTGCTGCCGATGTATCTCATGGCCGGCGGGTTCGGCGCGGCAGTCGGCGGCGTCGTGGGGTGGATTGTCGACGCGCACAGGAAGAACACGAATCGGCGAGTCGCGTCGGCGGCGTCGTCGCGCCGAAGCGGTCGCAAATGCGCGTGACGGTCAGCTGGTGACAGCGACCGCTGACCGCTGACCGCGGTCCGCGGGCCGCGGATTGCGGCCTCTCGATCTACCATCCCCCATGCTCAACTACATCTGGTTCGGGCTGATGGCGCTGTCGCTGGTGGTGGCGGCGGTCAACGGCACCGCCGAGGCGGTCACCAAGGCCGCGGTGGACTCGGCGTCGACCGCCGTCGAGATTTCCATCGGCCTGGTCGGTGTCATGACGCTCTGGCTCGGGATCATGCGCATCGCCGAGGCGGCGGGGCTGGTGACGACGCTCGGGCGCGCCTTGCGGCCGTTCCTTCGCTGGATGTTTCCCGAGGTTCCGCCCGGCCACCCCGCCTCCGGCGCCATCGTCGTGGCGATCGCCGCCAACATGCTGGGGCTGAACAATGCCGCCACTCCATTGGGGATCAAAGCGATGGAGGAGCTGCAGGAGCTGAACGGGGACAAGGAGACCGCGAGCAACCCGATGGTCACGTTCATGGCCATGACCACCTCCGGCGTGCAGCTGGTTCCGTCGACGATGATCGCCGTTCTCGCGGCCGCGGGCTCGGTCAACCCGACGGCGATCATCGCCCCGGGACTGGTCGCGACATTCGTCGGCACGGTGTCCGCGGTCATCGCGGCCAAGCTGCTCCAGCCGTTCTATCCGGCGCCTCCTCCCGCCATGATGTCGACGGCGGTGGAGACCAACGAGTAATGCGCGCCGCGCTGCAGGCGATCTCCGTCTGGGCGGTGCCGGTGATGCTGGTCGGCATCACGCTCGCCGGCATCATCCGGAAGGTCAAGGTCTACGACGTCTTCATCGAAGGGGCGAAGGAAGGGTTCGAGGTCGGCGTGAAGATCATTCCGTTCCTGGTCGGCATCCTGGTCGCGATCGGGATGTTCCGCGCATCCGGCGCAATGGAGCTGCTGCTGTCGCTGCTGCGGCCGGTGGCGGCGGCGACCAACTTTCCTGTGGAGCTGATTCCGCTCGGCATCCTCCGCTCGCTGAGTGGCAGCGGCTCACTCGCGCTGACCACCGACCTGATCAAGACACACGGCCCTGACTCGCTCCTCGCCCGCATGGCCGCGACGATGTATGGATCGTCGGAGACGACGTTCTACGTCCTCGCGGTCTACTTCGGTGCGGTCGGTGTGCGGCGCACCAGGCACGCGGTGCCGGCGGCGCTCGTCGGCGACGTGGTCGCGGCGATCGCAACGGTTGCGATTTGCCTGTGGATGTTTTGAGTCGGAGTCAAATCCCAAGCTCCGAGCTCCAACTCCCAACGTCCAAATCCCAAGACCAACTCCCAAATCCCACTCCCAACCCGCGACGCCAGATCCCGCATTGGGATTTGGCGGTTGGGCGTGGTTGGGATTTGGGATTTGGAGCTTGGGATTTGACGCTAGAAGTGCAATTTCACTCCCACTTGAATCTGCCGTGCCGCTGACGTCGAGGTGATGGTGCCGAAGTTGGCGTTCGACCGGTTGGCGTTCGGGCTCGAGAAGTTGGTCTTGTTGAGCAGGTTGAACGCCTCGATCCGGAGCTCCAGCGCGGTGTTCTGGCGGCCCAGGCCGAGCGACTTGTGCAGGCCGAGATCGAATTGGAAGAACGACGGCCCGCGCGCCACGTTGCGCGGCGCATTGCCGAACGGCTGGGTGCGATCCGTGGGAATCTCCACATTGGCGCCGTTCAGGTAGTTGCCGATCGTTCGCTGATCGCTCGCCGTGAGCGGATCGCCGAGCAGGTTCGGCCGGTAGGTCGGGCTGCCGCTGACCGAGAAGGCCGTCGCCGGCGAGTACGAGAGATTGACCGGCACGCCACTGGTCATGGTGTTGATCCCGACCAGCCGCCAGCCGCCGAGCACGCCCTCGAGCACCGGGTGCATCTGGCTGGCGAAGCGGCGATCCTTGCCGACCGGCAGCTCCCACACGAAGCTGGTGGTGTTGTTGAGCGGCTGATCGTAGCCGGAGCGGGCGAACTCGCCGTCCAGGTTGCGGTAGTTCACCCGGCTGTTGTCGTTGTTCTGCACCTCGAGGTGGCCCGACGCGTTGTCGCGCCCCCGTGACCAGGTGAAGGAGTTCAACAGATACAACCCGCGCGAGTAGCGCTGCTCGACCTTGAGCTGCAGCGCGTGGTAGTCACCCTTGCCGCCGCCCCACGCAATCTGGATCTCCTGGAAACCCAGGATCGGACGGCGCGCCTGCAGCGTCGCGTTCTCCGTCGCGCCGTTCGCACGCGCCTGGTTGTAGTCGCCGAGGATCATGATGTCGCGGCTCTTGTTGCCGACGTAGGCGACGTCGACGAGCAGCTTCGGCAGCAGCTCGCGCTGCAGCGAGACGTGCCAGCTCTGCACGCTGCCGGTCGGATTGTCCTTGGGGATGTAGTTGACGCGCGCGTTGAGCGTGCTGAAGTTCGCCGGCACGTTCAATCCCTCCGGATACCCCTGCTGCGTCGTCCGGAAGCAGGTGGTCGGCGCCTGGTTGCCGACGCAGAGACCCTGCGACGTCTGCTGCGTGATGCTCACCCCGACGACGTGCGGACCGTTGAAGGAGAGGAGGTTCTCGCCCCCGAGCCGGTTGAAGTGGATGTAGCTGACGCCGTAGCCGCTGCGCAGGACCGTCTTGCTGTCGATCGAGAAGGCGAGGCCGAGGCGCGGCGCGAAGTTGTTGCGATCGGGATTGACCAGCGCGCGATCGTAGATCGAGCCGTCCTTCGCCTGGATCAGCGTATTGGTGTCGGGATCGAAGTTGGTGAGGAAGTTGTCCTTCTCCCACTGCGGTGTGGCGAACTCATACCGCAACCCGAGGTTCAGGGTCAGGCGGTCGGTCGCCCGGAAGTCGTCCTGCACATAGGCGAAGTGCATGCGCTGACGCAGGTTGGCGATGAACGGGTTGATGATCGCGTAGCTGTTGCGCAGGCCGAACATGAAGTCGGCGAGGTTGTAGGCAACGGCGTCGGCAGGCGCCGTGGCGGAACGGCTGAAACTGCCGCTGTAGGTATCGCGGCCGTACTTCGGGTTGAAGTCGTCGATCTGCGTGTTGATCGCCTGGTATTCGTAGCCGGTCTTGAAGCTCTGCCGACCGCGAATCCACGAGTAGTTGATGCGCGGGTTGAAGACCGAAGGATCCTGGAACTGCGGATTGCTGTTCTGGCGGCCCCACGCGGTCAGCCCGCCCACGCCCTGCTCGGTCAACCCGCCGGCGAACCGCGGATCGGTCGGCAGGCCGGTAATGCCGTAGAGGTCGAGCATGGTCGGTCCGCCGACGCCGGGAGGTTCCTTGCCGGCCTTCGTCCGAGACACGCCGAGCCGCACTTCGAGCAGCGACGTCGGCGTCACCGTGAAGGTGAAGCCCGCCGCGGCCTGCTGGTTCTTCACGTGGACGAAGGCGTTGGCCGGACTGCCGGTTTCGCCGGGAATCGGCGGCGGTTCGAAGTTTTCGAGGTTGCGGTGGCTGTAACGCCCGAACATCGTCATCCGCGGACCGAACTGGTGATCGACCTTCACGTCGAACTTGTCGTTGAAGTCTTCGCGGCGGGGCAGCGAGTCGAAGTTGTTCGACGTGCCGGAGCGGGTCGGCTCGGGCAGGCCCGCCAGGACGGCGCGCGCGAACGGCGTGATGGCGCTGGCCGGGATCACGCCGTCCGGATACGACTCGCCGGTCAGCGGGTTGACGATCGGGCGGCCGAGAATGCCCTGACGCTGCGCCAGGGTCGGAATCGTCGCGAAGGTGACGGTCCTCGATATCTGGCGGAACCCTTCGTAGTCGGCGAAGAAGAAGGTACGGTTCCGCACGATCGGGCCGCCGAACACGAAGCCGAACTGGTTGCGATTGAGCTTTGGCTTGACCCCGCTCGACGGCTTGAAGAAGCCGGTGGCGTTGAGCGCATCGTTGCGATTGAACTCCCACGCGGTGCCGCGGAACTGATTGGTGCCGCTGCGCATCGAGGCATTGACCACGGCGCCGCCGGTGCGGCCGAACTCGGCGCTGAAGTTGTTGGTCTGCACCTTGAACTCTTCGACCGCGTCGGGCGAGAGCTGCACGACCTGGTTGGAGAAGCCCTGATTGCTGGTGCCGTAGGAGTTGTTGTCGACGCCGTCGAGGATGAAGCTGTTGACCGCGCTCCGCAGCCCGTTGACGTTGAACGAGGCGTCGCGCGAGTCGGCAATCGCCGACCGCCGCACGCCGGGGCTGAGCAGCGCCAGATCGGCGTAGGCGCGGCCGTTCAGCGGCAGGTTGACGATCTGCTCCTTGCCGATGACCTGCCCGCGATCGCTCGACTCGCTCTCGAGCAGGGTGGCCGCGCCGGTCACGACCACCGTTTCGCCGACGTTACCGACCTTCAGCGTGAGGTCGACGCGCAGCCGGGCGTTGACGGTGACCTGGACGTCCTCGGCCTCGGCGACCGAAAAGCCCTGCAGCTCGGCGCGCACGGTGTAGCCGCCGATCCGCACGTTCAGGAACTGGAATTCGCCGTTCTCGCCGCTGGTGGTCGTGGCGGTGATGCCGGTGCCGACGTTCTTCAAGGTGACCGTCGCGCCGGGGACGACGGCGCCGGTCGAGTCGCGAACGGTGCCGAGCACGCTGGCTGTGTCGAACTGCGCGAAGCCGGCGGCGGGCAAGAGCAGGATCGCGACGACGGCCGCGACCACGGTGCGGCATGCGAGACGCGCGAGAGCCTTGCCGAAACATGAATTCTCCTTCTCGAGGGTCGGTCGTTGGCGGGGCCTGAAGGCCCCGCCGAAGTTCGTGCCAGTGTACTAACGAGCAGCAACGAGCGTGCGACAGAGGCCGCGAACCTGCGAACCGCGCTTGCCCGCCGTAGCGCGGAGCGCGAAGGCGGGAACCCGCGGCTCTTAGAGATGGGTCTTCAGGAACGCGACGATCTCCTGCCGTCCTTCCGCCGTCTCCTGATGACCGACGTCGTAGCGGAGCAGCTTCCATCGCTCCGGGTGGCCCTGCTCGGCATAGACGCGTTTCAGCTCGGTGTCGATCAGGTCGAGACCTTCCACCGGCGTGAGCTTGTCCTGGAGGCCGGCCAGGCCAAGGTGCGCGCGCGGTGCGATGAGCGCGTTGATCTGCGCGGTCGTGAAGTGCTTGAGCAGCCCGGGGACGTAGTAATACACGCCGTGCGCCGACAGGTTCTTCTTCGCGATCAGCGTGTGGAAGTCGGTGAGGCAGCAGATGTCCACCGTCACCTTGACGCGCTCGTCGAGCGCCGCGAGCCACCACGCCATGGTGCTGCCCATCGAGATGCCGAGCGTGGCGACGCGCGCCGGATCCACGTCGGCCCGCTGCACGAGGAAGTCCATCGCGCGCAGGCTGTCGTAGACCATCATGCCCCACAGCACCTGGCCTTTCCAGAGCATCTCCTTGAACATGTCCGGCTCGGAAGTGTGGCTGCGCTCGCCGAAGACCCAGTGGTCGACCGCCAGCGCGACGTAGCCGAGGCCGGTCAGCTCCTTCGCATACGGCACCGGCTGCAGGTAGCTGCGGCCGTCCACGAACTCCTGTTTGCCGATCTTGTAGCCGCCGCCGTGGGAGTGGTTGAAGAGCACCGCCGGCCGCCGGCCGCTCGCACCCGTGGGGCGGGCGAGATACGCCGGCACCGGCTCGATACCGTTCAGGTCGAGGTCCCAGGTTTCGAGCACGTAGCCGTCGCGCTCGGCCTCGCTGCGTTTCTTGCCGCCGATCGCCCGATCCCTTGGCGGCAGCTCGCCCATCAGTGCGTAGAGCTCCTTGCGCCTCGCCGGCGCCGATCGAGCCGAGGACGTGGATGAGGTCTGGCCCGCTTCGAAGCCTGTCTCGCCGACGCCGAAGGCGGAGGCGGACGATATCGAGGCGAGGCCGGCCAGCGTGAGGATGTCGCGACGCGCGAGCGGGTAGGGATCTCTCGTCATCATGGTGCGCCTCAGCGCGCGGCCGCTTGCCTGGCCGAAGCCGAAGGCGGAGGCTGGGCGATCTTCGCGAGGCGCGCATCGATCTCCGACGCCGGCAGCCAGCGGCCGCGGATCATCACCCCGGATCGCTTCTCCATGTTGGCGACGTCCTGAAGCGGATTGGCCTCGACCAGGACCAGATCCGCGCGTTGCCCCACGGCGATCGTGCCAAATCGGTCCTGCGCCTTGAAGTACTGTCCGACGTTGGCCGTTCCCGACTTGACGATCTCGAACGCGCTCATGCCGGCATCGGCCATGCGCTTCATTTCGCGATGGATCGAGAAGCCGGGCACGTTGAACTGCTGCGGGGCATCGCTGCCGAGCAGCACGCCCACGCCGCCGGCGTGCAGCGCTTTCAACAGCGTCATCCGGTTGTCGATGTGCAGCTTCGCCCGGGCGGCGTCGTATTGAGGATTCTTGAGACGCGAGTCCAGCCCCTTGGTCCACTGCTCGACCTGCGCCGCGGGCATGTACTTCAGCTCCGTCCATCCGGTCCTCGACTCGAGGCTGACCGGTCCCTGCAGGGTTTCCCACACCACCATCGTCGGCACGATCCACGCCCCTGCCTTCTTGGTGCGCTGGACGAGGTCCTGCACGCCTTTGTCGTCGACCGCCTTGGCGCGGCCATCGAGCTGCTCGATGTAGCCGTCGATGTGATCGAAGGTGTCCTGGCCGCATCTCCAGTGCACGGAGCAGCCCGACCTCGTCCGGGACGTGGCCGCCGAACCGGATCCCCACCTCTTTCGCGGTCTTCGCCATGGCGTCGTAGGCGGATGGTGACAGCCCCTCCTGCACCTTCAGCAGATCCCAGCCTTCGGTCTTCTGCTGCCGCACGCGCGCCACGGCCTCCTCGGCCGATTTGACGGCGCCGCTGAACTGCGGACCGGCCAGGTACAGGTTCGGCGCGACGATGTCGCCGCGTTTCGCGGCCTCGCGCAGATCGAGCTGGCCGGGCGCGCCCTGCATCCCGCGCACCGTGGTGACGCCGGTCGCGACGTAGAGGAAGAGCACGTTGTCGACGAGCTCGCGCGGGGCGGTCGGCGGCGGGATGTGCCCGTGCATCTCCGCGAGTCCGGGCATCAGGAACTTGCCCTGCCCGTCGATCGTCGTCGCGCCCTCTGGCACCCGCGTGCTCTTCGAGGGACCGAACGCCGTGATGCGATCGCCGGTCACGACCACCGTCTGGTTGGGGACGACCTGGTTCTCGAGCATCGGAACGGCCGTGACGTTGGTGAACGCGACGATCTTGGGCGGCTGCGCGCCGGCACGCAACGACCCGGCAACGGCGAGCAGGCCGATCACCGTCACCGATCGCGCCCAGGCGTGGGCTGGGACTGACATCGTGGTTCTCCTATCTGACCGGCGTGCGGCTCTCGACGTAGGCGCGCACGATCGCGTCGAAGTTCTCGTCGTGGGGAAACCCGAGCTCGCGGGCACGGCTCGCGTCGAGCGTGCCCGGCCAGGTGTCGACCAATCTGGTAATCCGCGGATCCGGCTGCCAGCGGATTCGCGCCGCCGCCTCGGCGCCCGCCACCCGCTCCAGCGCCGCCGCCATCTCCCCGACCGTGACCGACAGGCCGGGAAGGCTGATCGATCGCTGGAACCCAAGGCGCTCGGCCGGAAGATCGTGCGCGTAGATCAGGCCGCCGACCGCGCTGTCCGGCGAGATCACCCACATCCGCGTCGAACGCTCCACCGGGCAGACGGACTCTTCACCGTTGACCGGCTCTCTGATGATGCCGCTCGCAAAAGACGAGGCGGCGGCGTTGGGCTTGCCGGGCCTGACCGTGACCGTGGGCAACCGCAGCGCGCGGCCATCGACGAACCCTTTGCGGGTGTAGTCGGCGACCAGCAGCTCGGCGATCGCTTTCTGGGTGCCGTACAGACGTCTGCGGCGTGAGCGGCGTCGACTCGAGCACAACCTCCGGCAGCGCGCCACCGTAGACCGCAACCGAACTGGCAAACACCACCCGGGGCCGATGCCCTGCCGCCCGGCAGACTTCGAGCAGCACGCGGGTGCCGTCGAGATTCACCCGCATCCCGAGATCGAAGTCGGCCTCCGCCTGGCCGCTGACGACGGCCGCGAGGTGGAAGATCGCGGCGGTCTCGGGTGTGATCACCCGCTCCAGCAGCGTGCGATCGGCGAGGTCGCCGACGACCTGCGTGACGCGCCGGTCGTCGAAGCCTTCGGCCCGGACCATGTCGGTCAGCGTGATCTCGTCGATCGGTTCGTCGTGGCCGTTGGCCGCGGACAATTGTCCGCGCTGGAGCAGGCGGGCGGCGAGGGCTTTGCCGAGGAAACCGGCCCCGCCGGTGATCAGGACATGCATTGGCCGGCGATCATATCGCGGACCATCGTCCGCGGCCCGCGGGTCCGCGGTCCGGCCGCGGGCTCGCGGTCGGCGGGTTCGGCGGGTCGAATGGCAGGGGCCGGGTCGGCCGGTTGCTGTCACCAGCGATCCTCTGTAGTGGCGTGAGCTTCAGTCCCGGCACTGGGCTTCGGCGACCGAGCAGCGGTGCCCTTGCCGTGAGGTCGCCACTGCGAAAGGGTCGAGCCCATGATCTTCACCAGCCGCAAGAACAACCAACCGGTGAAGTTCGTGCTCGGTGCCAACCAGGTGATCCCGGGCGTCGACGAAGGCGTGACCGGCATGCGGGTTGGCGAACGGCGGAAGCTGCAGGTTCCGCCGTCGCTCGACGGCCGGAAGTTCGACCCCGCGTTCATCCCGCCGGACGCGATTCGGCACTACGACATCGAGCTGGTCGAGATCGTCAAGTAGGGCGAGCGACAGTTGTCGCTTGCGCTCAGCGACAGCGCTCTCTGGTCGACCGACTCTCGGCTGACCTGCACGCGCCGGCACTAGCCGTCAGCGCGCGCCTTCGCGCTTGGCGGCAGGGCGCAGCAGGCCCGCGAGCCACCGCGGAGGACGAGAGGGTATTACAGCGAGTACCCCGTCCGATATTCCCGCGTCAGGAACTGATTCGCCGCTTCGTTGTTGGTGACGCGCATGTTGGCGGCGTCGTAGTGCAGCCGCGTCTTCGCGCGCAGCGACGCGATGCCGAGCAGCATGATCTCGGTCAGGTGGGCGCCGTACTCGAATCCTGACGAGAGCTGGTCCTTGCCCTTGATGGCATTGATCCAGTTCATCTCGTGATCCTCGTGGGGCACGCGGGTCAGGCGCTCCTTCGGCGGACCGGAGGCGTTGTGCTTCGAGGCCGGCAGCAGGCGCGGCACCTCGGTGTCGTGCAGCAGCTTGCCCTTCTTGCCGACGTAGAGAATCCCGCCGCCGGTGCTCAGCTTCTCGCCGCCGAGCTCCTCGGGATCGGGCGGCATCAGGCCGCCGTCGTACCACATCAGCTTCACCAGCCCGTCTTTCCCCTTGAATTCGTAGTAGGTCGTGGTCGCCGCCGGGTAGGACGCGCCGTTGAAGGGCGTCGACTCGGTTTCGACCACCGACGGCAGCGGCAGGCCCAGCGACCAGACCGGGAAGTCGATGAGATGCGCTCCCATATCGCCGAGTGCTCCCTGGCCCCAGTCGACCCAGCCGCGCCAGTTGAAGGGGTGATAGACCGGGTGATACTCGACCTGGGGGGCGACGCCGAGGAACAGGTCCCAGTTGAGCCGATCGGGTACCGGCCGCTGGTCGCCCTTCATCGCCGCCGCGATCCGCGACGACATGGCGCGATCGTCCCAGCTGGTCGGCCGCTGGTCGGCCGCCGCGGCCGGCCGCGGCACGCCTTGCGGCCAGAAGCCGAACGGCCGGTTGGTCCAGACGTGGACCTCGTGGACGTCGCCGATCGCGCCGCCCTGGATGTATTCGACCGACCGGCGGTTCTCGTCGCCGGAATGCCGCTGATTGCCCTGCTGCGCGACGACCTTCTTCTCTTTGGCCTTCTTCGCCAGGTGCCGGGCCTCGTGCACCGACCAGCACATCGGCTTCTGCACGTAGACGTGCTTGCCGGCGTCCATCGCGTTCGACGCGATCACTGCGTGCATGTGATCCGGCGTGGCGACGATGATCGCGTCGAGGTCCTTCTGCTGGTCGAGCATCTCGCGGTAGTCCTGATACTTCTTCAGGCGCGGGATCTGCTGATCGACGAACCGCGTGAGGTTGGCCCGCGCGTCCTGATCGGGCCATTTCGCGTTCGCCGCAAGCTGCGCTTTCGAAGGGCCGTGAGACGTGAATGCGCCGGCCGCCTCGGCCGGAGCCGGGGGCCGCTGCGGCGGTGATGTCTGCGCGCGCTTGGTCCACTCGGCCAGCTTGCCGTCGAGCAGCCCGAGATCGCAGTCGCAGATCGCCACCACGTTCTGGCTCATCACCGCCTGGGCGTTGACCGCGCCCATGCCGCCGATGCCGACCGCGGCGACGTTCACCAGGTCGCTCGGCGCCTGATAGCCGCGGCCGAGCACGTGGCGCGGGACGATCATGAAGCCGGCCGCAGTGGTCGCGGCGGTGGTGATGAAGTCACGACGGGTTTTCATGATTGATTCCTCTTAATCCAAATCCCAAGTCAATCCAAGCACAGCCCCACCGACAGTAACCGCTACGCCCTCCCCGCAAACTCCCGCGTCTCGGTGTGCACCTTCACCTTTTCCCCTTCCTTGATGAAGAGCGGCACGCGGATCTCGAGCCCGGTCTCGAGGATCGCCGACTTGGTGACGCTGCCGCTGGCGGTGTCGCCGCGCACGCCCGGCTCGGTCGACTTCACCGTCAGCTCGACGTGGGCCGGGAATTCGAGGCCGATCGGATTGCCGTTGTACTTCTGGATGTCGAGCAGCACGTTGTCGACCAGCAGGTCGCGGCCGTCGCCGACCATCGCCCCCGACAGCGTCAGCGTCTCGTAGCTCTCCTGATCCATGAAGTGATATCCGGTGCCGTCGGCATACAGATAGGTCGCGGGCACCGACACCAGGTCGGGCTCCTTGAACTTGTCGCCGGCCTTGAAGGTCTTGTCGAACACGTTGCCGGTCAGCAGATTGCGCATCTTGATGCGCACCAGCGTCTGGCCGCCGCGCGCGGTCGGGGTCGAGATCTCCACCCCGATGCAGTGGTACGGCGCTTCCTCGAACTCGAAGAACATCTTCCGCTTGATTGCGATTGCTTCGATCAGCGATGCCATTCAGCCTCAAATCAGAGACATGCGGACGACAGTGGAGGTGACGGAGGTACCGGATCTCAAAAACGGAGCAACGGAGTCAACGGAGGCAACGAAGAAAACAAATCAAACTCGTCTTTTCCGTTTTCTCCGTTGACTTCGTTACTCCGTTCTTGAGATCCGGTACCTCCGTCCACCTCCCGTCCGTACTAATCTTACTTCCCGCGCTGGGCCAGTCTGCGCGCCGGGGACGACCGGCGTCACTCCCATGTTGTACATGATGAACGCGTAGATGTCGGCGGTCGTCTCGAGCTGCTTGGTCAGGCTCGCTGGCGCCGTGGCCGGACTTCGTCTCGATGCGGATCAGCAGCGGATTGTCGTGGCTCGCCAGCTCCTGCAGCGTCGCGGCGTACTTGAACGAGTGCGCCGGCACCACCCGATCGTCGTGGTCGGCGGTGGTGATCAGCGTCGCCGGGTACTTCCCGCCCTTGCTTGATGTTGTGCAGCGGCGAGTACGCATTCAGCGCCTTGAACTCGTCGGCGTCGTCGCTCGATCCGTAGTCGGCCGATCCAGTTCCAGCCGATCGTGAACTTGTGGAAGCGCAGCATGTCCATGACGCCGACCTGGGGAATGGCGACGCGGAACAGCTCCGGGCGCTGGTTCATCACCGCGCCGACCAGCAAGCCGCCGTTCGATCCGCCCTGGATCGCCAGCCTCGCCGGCGAGGTGTACTTGTTGGCGATCAGCCACTCGGCGGCCGCGATGAAGTCGTCGAAGACGTTCTGCTTCTTCAGCTTCATGCCCTGCCTGGTGCCACTTCTCGCCGTACTCGCCGCCGCCGCGGATGTTGGCTGACGCGTAGACGAAGCCCTGCTCGAGCAGCGCCAGCCGCGCGGCGCTGAACGTCGGCGACTGCACGACGTTGAAGCCGCCGTAGGCGTAGAGCAGCGTCGGGTTGTTGCCATCCAGCTTCAGGCCCTTGCGATGGACCAGGAACATCGGCACCTTCGTGCCGTCCTTGCTCGGTGTAGAAGACCTGCTTGGTCTCGAAGGGCGCCGGGTCGTAGCCGGGCACCTTCGGCTGGCGGAACACGCTGGTCTTCTTGCGTCGCGATGTCGTAGCGGTAGATCGTCGGCGGCATGTTCAGCGAGTTGAAGGTGTAGAACACGAACGTGCTCGTCGCGCTCGCCGCCGAAGCCGCCCGCCGTGCCCGGGCCGGGCAGCGCGATCTCGTTTTCGAGCGTGCCGTCCAGCGCGTAGCACGTAGGCGCGGGTCGTCACGTCCTTCAGGTAGGTCGCGAAGAGCTTTCCGCCGGCCGTGCTCGACGCCCTCCAGCGGTTCCGGCCGCTCGGCGCAGCACCGTCTTCCAGTTCGCCTCCGCCGGGCTGCTTCGGGATCGATCAGCACGACGCGCCCGTTCGGCGCGCCTCTGTTGGTCGCGACCAGCAGCTTGTCGCCGACGTTGTCGACCACCTCGAAGCGTGTCGTCGCCGATCGTCGGGGATCAGCGGCTTGAAGTCCTTGTCGCCGGCGCGAGAGATCGCGGACGAACAGCGCGTTGCCATCCTTGCCCTTGCCGCGCTCCGAAATCGACAGGATCGCGAAGCGCTCGTCCTCGGTGGTGTCGACGGTGTGGAATCGCTGCGGGTTGGCCTCGATCCTGCGTAGACCAGCGCGTCCTGCGACTGCGGCGTCCCGAGCTTGTGGAAGTAGACCTGATGGTTCTCGTTGATCGACGGCCTTCTCCTTGCCTGCTCGCCGGCGCCGGATAGCGGCTGTAGAAGAAGCCGTCGCCCTGCCACGCGACGCCCGAGACCTTGACCCACTGCGAGCGTGTCGGCGAGCGTCCGCTTCGTCGCCAGCTCCATCACCTGGTATTCCTGCCAGTCCGAGCCGCTCTGCGAGATCCCGTAGACGGCGTACTTCGCGTCCTTCGACGGGCTCGAAGGCGGTCAGCCGCACCGGTGCCGTCTCGCGACCACGCGTTCGGGTCGATCAGCACCTCGGGCGTGCCGTCGAACCCCTTCTGGATGTAGAGCACGCTCTGGTTCTGCAGGCCGTCGTTCTTGCTGAAGAAGACGTACGGCCCCTTCCGCGACGGCGCCGAGTACCTTCTCGTAGTCGTTCAGCGCGCGTCACCCGCGTCGGCGAGCGCCTCGCGGATAGGGGATCCTCTCGAGGTACGCCGAACGTCACCTTGTTCTGCGCCTCGACCCAGGCCGCGGTCTCGGCGGAGTTGTCGTCCTCCAGCCAGCGGTACGGATCGGGCACCTGGACGCCGTGATAGGTGTCGACGTGATCGACCTTCCTCGTCTGCGGGTACGGCGCGTGTTGCTGCTGCGCCGCCAGCGACGTGGTCAGGACCAGTGCGGCCAGCGCTCCGACGAACGGTCGAGCATTCATGAGATTACTCTCCGGCAAACGTAGAATTATGTCACCGATGCCCGACCTCATCATTCGCCCCGCGACCCCCGCCGATGCGGACGTGCTCGGCTCCCTCGCCGAGCGCCTGGGGGTCTGTCCGCTCCCGGCCTGGCGGAGGCCTGGCGACATCGCCAACGCCGACGGCCGCGCCATGCTCGATGCCGTGGCCGCCGGCCACGGCGAGAACGAAGTGATGATCGCTGAACGCCGCGGCGAGGTGGTCGGCTGCCTCCACGTCCTCGCGACCACCGACTTCTTCGGCCTGCGCCACGCCCACGTCTCGGTGCTGGCGACCACCGCGGCGGCGGAAGGCACCGGTGTCGCCCGTGCCCTCATGGCGCACGCTGAGGCATGGACCGTGAAGCGCGGACTGCCGCTGCTGACGCTGAACGTCTTCGATCGCAACGCCCGCGCCCGCCGGTTCTATGAGCAGTCGGGGTTCGAAGTGGAGATGGTGAAGTACGCGAAGAGAATGGGCTAGAGATCAAATCGCAAGATCCAAATCCCAAGCTCCAACCACGCCCAACCTCCAAATCCCAAGGCCGACCGGGCGCAACCTCCGAATCCCAAGCAGAGGCGTTGGGAATTGGGACTTGTGAGTGGTTGGGATTTGGAGCTTGGAGCTTGGGATTTAAGGAAGTCCCAGCTTCTTCAGCACCTCGGGCGGACAGCCGGTCCACTCGGCCACGAACCGGTTGCCCATGTACCTGCAGGTCGGCGATCCCGATCTTGCTGGTGAAGAAGCCGCTGGCGGTCAGGTCGCGGAAGCTGTTGAAGAAGGCGACGCCGTGCGCGCGCTCCGGTTTGGCCTTGCGCGGCCAGGAGATGTCGTCGAGCACTTCGGTTCGCTCGGCGGGCGTGCAGGTCAGGAAGTCCTTCTCGAACCGGCTGACGCACTCGCGATCCAGCCAGGCCAGGCCGCCGCGCATCGCGGTCTGCCGCGCCGGCTGGTCGATCATCATGAAATCCATGAACTCCGGGACGCCGGCATCGGTCGCGCTGCCCGAGCGCTCGTCCTTGGGAATGATCAGATCGACCAGCAGCCTGATCGTCGCGTATTCGTGGCGGGTGAAGAACTTCGGCCGGAACGGCGCCGCCGCCGTCTTCGCGGCCTGCGACTGCTGCACCGCCTGCTGCGCCTCGGCGTCCGTCCACGCGAACGCCGCGGCCGCGGGAGCCGCCGTCAACGCTTGAAGGAGTGTTCGTCGACTGGTTTTCATCTTCGTGCCTTCTTCAGAGGCGGCGGAGTGGTTAGAGGTAACGGATCTCAAAAACGGAGTAACGGAGGCACCGGAGGAAACGGAAAAGACAATTGGGTTTTTCTTAGTAAGCCAAAATTCTCTTTTCCGTTGTCTTCGTTTGCTGCGTTGCTCCGTTTTTGAGATCCGGTGCCTCCGGACCCCTCCAGCGCCGCAAATTCATTTAGACCTTCCCGACCTTCCTCTGCTCGGCAATGAACTCCGAGGTCCGCATCGCCAGCGCCAGGATCGTCCACGTGAGGTTCTTGTCGGCCTGGGACACGAACGGACCGCCGTCAGTCACGAAGACGTTGCGGCAGTCGTGGGCCTGGCAGTTCTTGTTCAGCACCGACGTCGACGGATCGTTGCCCATGCGCGTCACGCCGGCCTCGTGGATGATGCGGCCGCCGGCCTCGATGCCGTAGCCATCCGCCGCGGTGGGCATCGGCGTCATTGGCGTCCCGCCCATCTCCGTGATGATCGCGCGGAAGGTCTCCTGCATGTGCTTCGCCTGCTTGTACTCGTAGTCGCTGAACTTGAAGTGGAAGCGAAGCACGGGGATGCCCCATTTGTCGACGACGGCCGGGTCGATCTCGCAGTAGGTGTCCTTGTTGGGCACCATCTCGCCGCGGCCGGCGAAGTTGACCGTGGCCCCGTAGAGCCGCCGGTAGTCGTTCTTCAGCTGCTTGCCGTAGCCGCCGAACGCGACCGGCTGGCCGGCCGGATCGTTGGTCGCGTAGACGTGAATGCCGCCGCCGAAGCCGGCGCTCGGCATCCGGCGGCCGCCGCTCGGTTCGATGTGGTAGCCGCGCGGGAAATCCAGCTTCTTGTTGTCCAGCCACCACGGCGTGTAGAGGTGCATGCCGCCGGTGCCGTCTTCGTTGTGCGGGATGCCGTCCATGAGCGCGGGGATGAAGCCGCGCACGCTGGCTCCGGTCGAATCGGTCAGGTACTTGCCGACGTTGCCGCTCGAGTTGCCGAGGCCCTGGGGGAACGTCGATGACTTCGAGTTGAGCAGGATGCGCGCCGACTCGCACGCGCTCCCCGCCACCACGACGATGCGCGCGCGGACGTGGTTGTCGCGCGAGGTCCCCTTGTCGACATACGTGACGCCGTTGGCCAGTCCGGCCGCGTCGACGGTCACCTCACGGGCCATCGCGTTGGAGATGATCTTCAGCCGGCCGGTCTTCAGTGCCGGCGGAATCAGCACCGACGGGGACGAGAAGTTGGAGTGGGTCGAGCAGCCGCGGCCGCACTGGCTGCAGTAGTGGCACGCCGGCCGGCCGTTGAGCGGCCGGGTCAGAATCGACAGCCGCGACGGCACGCTGGGGACGTTCAGCTTCTTCGCCGCGCGCGAGATCAGCAGCTCGTAGCAGCGCGGCGCCGGCGGCGGCATGAAGATGCCGTCCGGCTCGTTGGGAAACTCCGGCAGGTTGGCGCCGAAGATCCCGATGAACTGGTCGATCTTGTCGTAATACGGCTTGACGTCGTCGTAGGTGATCGGCCAGTCGTCGCCGAGGCCGTCGAGGCTCTTGCGGCGGAAGTCGTCCGGTCCGAACCGCAGCGAGATCCGTCCCCAGTGATTGGTCCGGCCCCCGAGCATGCGTGAGCGGAACCAGTCGAACTGGCTGCCCGGCGCGGCGGTGTACGGCTCGCCGTCGAGCGACCAGCCGCCGAGCGCCGCATCGAACTCGCCAAAGTGGCGTTCCGGAGTGGCGGCGCCGCGCCGCGGCGTCTGATAGGGCCACTTGTACATCGCGGTGTCGAGGGTGGCGTCCCAGAACGGGCCCGCTTCCAACATCACCACGTTGGCGCCTGCCTGCGTCAGTACCATCGCGGCCATGCCGCCGCCGGCGCCAGAGCCGATCACGCAGACGTCGTATTCGGTACGGTTTCGGATTATTTGCATGTGGGGCTCAGAGTTGACCGCGTCGGCAGCGTAAGCCCGCCGCCACCTTCAAGTCAACGCGCTGTCGAGCGCAGTATCATCCGGCCGTGTTCTGGCGCCGGCCGGCCGTCTTACTCCTGACTCTCGGCGCGCTGCTGCCTTCAGGCGCGGCAGAGCTCGGCGCGCAGGCTCCCGAAGACCATCTCGTCATCGTCGCACCGGCGGCGCCGGGAGGCGGCTGGGATCAGACCGCTCGCGCACTGCAGCTGGTGCTCGAACGGAACGGGCTGGCGCGGGTCGTCGAAGTCCAGAACGTGCCCGGCGCCGCCGGCACGATCGGCTTGTCGCAGTTCATCGCCGCCGGACCGGCACAGACGCGATCGCTGCTCATCACCGGGCTGGTCATGCTCGGCGCGACGCTGTGGAACGACTCGCCGGTGTCGCTGTCGCAGGCGACGCCGATCGCTCGACTCACCGGCGAATACGAAGTGATCGCGGTGCCGGCCGGGTCGCCGCTGCACGACATGCGGGCGCTGGTCGAGGCGTTCCGCCGGCGGCCCGAGGCGTTTGCGTGGGGCGGTGGTTCCGCGGGCGGCACCGATCACATCCTCGCCGGGCTGATCGCCGAGGCGGCCGGCGTCGACCCCCGGCGGGTGAACTACATCGCGTTCTCGGGCGGGGGCGAGGCGGTGGCGGCGCTGCTCGGCGGACACGTGGCCGCCGGAGTCAGCGGCTACAGCGAGTTCGCCGCCCACGTTGCGTCGGGCCGTCTGCGGCTGCTCGCGATTTCGGCACCCGCTCGAGTCGTCGGCATCGACGCGCCGACGATCCGCGAGAGCGGGCTCGCGGTCGAAATGGTGAACTGGCGGGGCATTCTCGCCGCCGCGGGCATTGCCGCTGCGGATCGGTCGCGGCTCACCGCGCTCGTGAACCGCGCCGCGCACAGCCACGAGTGGCAGCGAATACTGACCGAGCGCGAGTGGACCGACCTTTATCTCGACGGTGCCGCGTTCGACGCGTATCTCGGGGCTGAGCGGACCCGGCTGGCGCGCGTTGTCGCGCGGCTGCGCGGCCCGGCTCACGGCGCGCCGATCGCGACCGGACAGCGGATCGTCCCGTTCACCGTGCTCGGCGGCGGCGTGCTCCTGGCCGGGCTGATGATCGCGGGGAGGCTGCGACGGCATCGCCGGGCGGAGACGCACGAGCCGGGTCGCGTGAATCGCAGCGCGGTGGCCGGCGTCGGCCTTGGCCTGGTGGCGTTCCTGATCCTTCTCCGGCCGCTCGGGTTCGTCGCCGCGGCCACCGCGCTCTTCGTGATCGTCGTACGCGCGCTCGCTCCACTGCTGAATCCTGCCGCAGCCGATGCCTCATACCGCAGACGGGCAGTGATGCCGCTGCTTGGCGGTGCCGCGTTCGTCGTCCTGGTCTATATGGCGTTCACGCGTGGGTTGGATCTGCCGCTGCCGGAGGGCGCCTTCCAGGCATGGATGCGCTGAGCGCGCTCGTCGACGGGTTCCACATCGCGCTCACCCCGATCAACCTATTGTGGGCGCTCGCCGGGGTCACGCTCGGCACGCTGGTGGGGGTGCTGCCGGGCATCGGCCCGGCCCTGACCGTGGCGCTGCTGCTGCCGGTGACGTTCAGCCTGCAGCCGATTGAGGCGTTCATCATGTTCGCCGGCATCTACTACGGTGGGATGTACGGCGGCTCGACCACTGCGATCCTGCTGAACACCCCGGGTGAGAGCGCATCCGTGATGACCGCGGTCGAGGGCCATCTGATGGCGCGTGCCGGCCGCGGCGGCGCGGCGCTGGCCACGGCTGCCATCGGATCGTTCGTGGCCGGCACCCTGGCGACGATCGCGCTGACCTTCTCGGCGCCGATCATGGCCAACGCGGCCCTGCGGTTCGGACCCGCCGAGTACTTCGCCCTGACGATGCTGGCGTTCGTCGCGGTCTCGTCGGTCCTGGGCAAATCGACGTTGAGCGGCCTGATCAGCCTGTTCTTCGGACTGGCGCTCGGTCTGGTCGGCATCGATCCGCTCACCGGCGAGGCGCGTTTCGCCTTCGGCATTCCTCAGTTGCTCGACGGCATCGACGTGGTGATCGTCGCGGTCGGGTTGTTCGCGGTCGGGGAGTCGCTGTTCGCCGCGTCGAGGACTGGCATCGACGTCGAAGATGTGATTCCACTGCGGGGATCGATCTGGATGACTCGGGAGGACTGGTCCCGCTCGTGGCGGCCGTGGCTGCGTGGCACGGCGCTCGGCTTTCCAGCAGGTGTGCTGCCGGCCGGCGGTTCAGAGATTCCGACGTTCCTCTCCTACGCGCTCGAGCGGCGGCTCGCTCGCGATCCCCGAGCGTTCGGATCGGGGGCGATCGAAGGCGTGGCCGGTCCGGAGGCGGCGAACAACGCCGCCGCAGCCGGTACGTTGGTGCCGCTGCTGACCCTGGGGCTCCCGACCTCGGCGACCGCGGCGATTCTGCTCGCCGCGTTTCAGCAGTACGGCCTGCAACCGGGCCCGCTGCTCTTCACGCGCGACGCAGAACTGGTCTGGGGACTGATTGCCAGCCTTTACATCGGCAACGTGATGCTGCTGGTCCTCAACCTGCCGCTGGTTGGACTCTGGGTGCGGCTGCTGACGATTCCGCGGCCCTATCTGCATGCCGGTATCCTCGTGCTGGCCAGCGTCGGCGCCTACAGCGTCAACCGATCGATCTTCGACATCGGGCTGCTGTATGCGATCGGAGCCGCGGGATATCTGATGCGCCGCTGGGAGATCCCACTCGCCCCGGCGGTGATCGGTGTGATCCTCGGCCCGATGGCGGAGCAGCACCTGCGGCGCGCGCTCGCCGCCGCCGAAGGATCGTGGACCGTCTTCGTCACCCGCCCGCTCTCGGCGGTGGTGCTGATCCTCGCGGCCGGGTTGATCGTGGTGCCGTTCGTGTTGCGGAAGGGTTTGTTCCGTTCATAGAGAGAACCCAAAAAATCTTTCGTTTTCTCCGTTGGCTCCCTTGCTCCGTTTTTGAGATCCGTTACCTCAGACCCCTACAGCGGGACCTCGGCGACGTGGAGTCACGGCAGAGTTGAAGCCTCAAAGGCGAGTCAGGCCGGCACAGCCGTTTCATCTGGCTCGCGTGCCCACCACTCAAAAGGGGAATCCCGCCGGCCACGAAGGGCGGCTTCGCCCGGTTCGCGCCGTCTGGATGGGGCGCGAGTGACGGCACGAATACTGCCTTCTTCGCGAAGCAGGGGGCGATTTCAGTGGTGATGAAACCTCAGGCGTTCGTTGCGGCGGTACTAGTCGGGTTGCCGATCACGCTCGCGGGCGAGCAGGCGCAAAGGACGCCCGCGGGCCGGCCGGCGGAGATCCGCTTTCAGGCCATGGACACCAACAGGGACGGAGTGATCTCGCCTGCCGAATGGCGCGGCAGCGAGCAGTCATTCCAGCGGCACGATTGGAACGGCGATCGCGTCCTGTCCGGGAACGAAGTCCGGATTGGCGCGTCGCGCGAACTCGGCGAAGAAGGGGATGACTACGATCAGAAGAGGCCGGTGTTCAGGAATTGGACCGAGCGCGGTTTCACCAATCTCGACCGCAATGGCGACGGGCGGATCGCGCGGGCCGAATGGTTCTACGATCGCGAGGACTTCATCCGGGTCGATCGCAGCGGCGACGGCGCGCTGACCCGCGAGGAGTTTCTCAGCGGCGATGTCGATGTCGATCGTGAAGACCGCTTCGAGAATCTGGACGCGAACCGGGACGGCCGCATCGAGCGGTCGGAATGGCACGCCAGCCGCGACGCCTTCAATTGGCTGGATCGGAACAAGGACGGCCTGCTGAGCCGTCGAGAGGTCGTGGGTGATGACAGCGTGCCGGTCGACCTCTTCCGCGGCCTGGACGCCAACGGCGACGGCGTCATTACCACCGCTGAATGGCAATGGTCGCGCCGCAGCTTCGCGACGCAGGACCGGAACGGCGACGGCCAGCTGACCCGCGCCGAGCTGACCAACGCGGAGCTCAGCGCCGCCGGCGCACCCACCGGCACGAGCGGGACGGCGGTGACGCGCAGTACGCCAGGACGACCGGTGACCGTGGACGCGGAGCGAGGCTGGGTCGATACCGGCCTCGACGTTCGCAGCGGCGACATCCTCTCCATTCAGGCGAGCGGGACTGTCACGCTCAGCACCAACGCGTCCGACATTGCCGAGCCAGGCGGCTCGCGCACCAGCCGTCGCGCCGCGTCGGCGCCGCTGCCCAATGAACCCGCCGGTGCGCTGATCGCCCGCATCGACAACGCCACTCCGATGGGCGTCGGCTCACGGCAGTCCGTCACGGCCAACGCCACCGGGCGTCTTTATCTGTCGGTCAACGACGACCACTTCGATGACAACCGCGGTGCTTACCGCGTCGTGATCACCGTCAGTCGATAGCTGCGGGTGGGAGGTACCGGGATCTCAAAAACGGAGCACCGGAGAAACGAAGGAATCGGAAAAGACATTCTTTGGTTTTCTAGTAGAAAAACAAACAATTCTTCTCCGTTTCCTCCGTTGGCTCCGCTGCTCCGTTTTTGAGATCCGTACCTCCTTGCAACCTCCGGCGTCTCTATTCAGAGATCTTCGGCCCTCCCGCTCCCACCGGCACCGGCTGCGTCCAGGCCGCGTAGCCGTTCGACTCCAGCACCCTGACGCGGACATACCCTTCGTCGCCTTTGAACTCGTAGGTGGCCGCCGGCGTGGTCACCTCGCTGAGCACGCGGCCGTTCCTGCCGATGAACTGCACCCGGTACCGGCTGTAGGTCGTCGCCTTGATCGTCACCGTGATGGCCGAGGCCGTGGCTTGGAGATCCGTGAGCTCGACGCCGGTCGAGGCTGTAGAAGCTGCCGCGCTCCAGCGCCTCGACGATGGCGCGGGGCTCGAGGCGGTCGGTGCGGACGTATATCCAGCCGCGCCCAGGCCCCGACGCCAGCGGATCGCCGGGCCGTTTGAAATGATGGGCATCGTCCACCGCCACGCCGTACATCAGGCGTCCGCTGCTCAGGATGCGATCCCAGATTTCCTCGAGGCCAGGCGCGCCGCCGCCCCCAACGTTATTGACCTGCGGGTGGCCGTTGAAAATCTCGAACAGGCGGGTACGCTGGACCTGACCCAGCTCCTCGGCAGTCATCG
The DNA here is from genome assembly GCA_963717745.1 of uncultured Acidobacteriota bacterium. GTDB lineage: Bacteria > Acidobacteriota > Vicinamibacteria > Vicinamibacterales > 2-12-FULL-66-21 > JACCXG01. Next base: position 10,659 of record CAVQXJ010000019.1, on the reverse strand, counting down.
CCCACGTGAAATTGGGATGGTTGATGTGCGGCACGCCGTCCGCCTTGCGAATGCGGTCGACGCTCTGCTGCATCACCTCCACGAGATTCGTGCCGGAGGGTGCCGCGACCAGCGACGAGACGTTCAGCCCGTTGATGTGCACCGCCTTGGAGTTGACGCTGCTCGTCACCTCCTCACCGCGGACGACCAGGAACTTCTCTGCGGCGCCATGCAGCGCGTTGAGGCCGTCGACCGAGGTCAGATAGTTGTGATCGGTCAGCACGAGGAACTGGTAGCCGTGCTCGCGATACCAGCGCACGACCTCGTCTGGCGTGCTGTCGCCGTCGCTGTTGAGCGTATGGGTGTGAGTGTTGCCTTTGTACCAGCGCTGCGCTGGTGCACCCGACGGCGCCGGCGATTGCTGCGGCCGTGCCGCAATGACGCCAGCCAGCAGAAGCAGCGCGCCCGGAACGAGCAATATGCGTGTCTTCAAGTAATCCTCTGATCCGTAATCCGCAGTCCGTAGCCCGTAGCCCGTAGCCCGTAGTCCGTAATCCGTAGTCCGTAGTCCGTAGTCCGTGTTCCGAAAACCTTTCAAGCCGTTCGCACCATCCGGGTGGAAGACCCGCGACTAGCTGATTGCCCCGTCTTCGACCCGACGGGCTCGATCGGCTCTGTCGGACTCCGGACCCGGACCACGGACCACGGACCACGGACCACGGACCACGGGCGGGAGTATATTAAGCGCTCCTCCATGCCTCCACGGATCAGCCTCTTTCCCAAGTGCTACTTCGACGAGCTGGTGGCCGGCACCCGCTCGTTCGAGCAATGGATTCACGAGGCCGTCACGCTCGGAGGCGAGGGGATCGAGCACTACGACGGCTGGTTCCGCAGCGTCGAGCCGGCCGACGTCGACCCGATCGTGCGCGCCATGGACGAGACGGGTCAGGTCACCTCGATGCTGTGCTTCTCGCCCGACTTCACTCACCCCGATCCCGGCGAACGCCGGCGCCAGGTCGAGCGCCAGAAAGCCGCGATCGATCTCACCGTCCGGCTCGGCGCGCGGCACTGCCGCACGTTGAGTGGCCAGCGGCATGACGGCATGACCCGAGACGAGGGCATCGCCCGGACCCTCGAGGGCATCGGCCGCTCGCTCGAATACGCGGAGCAGCGCGGGGTGGTGCTCTGTATGGAGAACCACTACAAGGACGGCACCTGGCGGTTTCCCGAGTTCGCGCAGCCCGAGGACATCTTCCTGGAAATCATCGCGCAAATCGATTCACCGTCGTTCGGGGTGCAGTACGATCCCTCGAATGCGGTGGTGGGCGGCTTCGATCCCGTCGCATTCCTCGAGAAGGTCAAGCACCGCGTCGTCACCATGCACGCGTCGGATCGCTATCTGGCGCCGGGGGCCACGCTGGACGACCTGCGAACCGGCGATGGCGCCACCGGCTACGCGGCCGCGTTGAAACATGGCGTGACCGGCGAGGGCATGAACGATTACGACGCAATTTTCAGGATTCTGGCTGAAGTCGGCTTCGACGGCTGGATCTCGATCGAAGACGGCATGAACGGCCTCGACGAGATTGCCCGCTCAGCCGAGTTCCTGAAGCGCAAGCGAGCCGAGTATTTCGGCGCGTAGGCGCCAAGGTCGCGTGAATGTCGCTCTCGAATCCCACCATCCGCGACGTTCGGGTTCGGGCCGTTCGGGTGCCGATGCCGGACCCGCATCAGACCGCCAGCGGCGTCGTCTCCGAATCGCCGCTGGTGCTGACCGACATCACCGTCGAAGGCGGCGTCGTCGGCCACAGCATCGTGTTCACGTATACGGCGACGGCGCTGAAGCCCACCGCCGATCTGCTGGCGGGCCTGGCGCCGCTCGTCGTCGGCCAGGTGCTTGCGCCGTCGGAGATTGCCCGCCGCCTGGCAGCGCGGTTCCGGTTGCTCGGCACGCAAGGATTGCTCGGGATGGCGCTCTCGGGCATCGACATGGCGCTCTGGGATGCGCTCGCGCGCCTGCACGGCGTGCCGCTGGTGTCGCTGCTCGGCGGGGTCTCCACGCCGGTGCGCGCGTATGGCGCGATTGGCTACGATGGTCCGGCCCGTTCCGCACAGGTCGCGGAATCCTGGGTCGGGCGAGGGTTCACCGGCGTGAAGGCGAAGATTGGCTATCCCACGGTCGGCGAGGATGTCGACGTGATCCGGGCGATCCGCGGCGCCGCCGGCGCCGGGGTCGCGATCATGGTGGACTACAACCAGTCGCTGGCACCTGCCGATGCGGCCCGCCGGCTGCGGGTCCTGGATGACGAGGGGCTCGAGTGGGTGGAGGAGCCGACGATGGCGCACGACTTCGCCGGCCATGCCCGGATCGCCCGTGAGGCGAGCACCCCGATTCAGTGCGGCGAGAACTGGTGGGGCGTGCGCGACATGCAGCAGGCGATTGCCGCGGCGGCGTCGGACTACATGATGCCGGACGTGATGAAGATCGGCGGTGTCACGGGCTGGCTGAGCGCTGCTGCCTTGGCGGAGGCGCACGGGATCAGAATCTCCAACCACCTGTGGCCGGAGATCAGCGCGCACCTGCTGGCGGTGACGCCGACGGCGCACTGGCTCGAATACGCCGACTGGTGGAATCCGATCCTGCGCGACCCGCTGCAGGTGAGTGACGGCATGGCGAAACCGGGCGGCGCCGCGGGCTGCGGGATTGAGTGGAACGAGGACGCGGTGGGGAGGTTCCTGGCGTGACTGAGAACGATCAGCAGCCCTTCTCGGAAGAAGCGGCGCTGCGCGAGCTCGAAGATCTGCAGCGTGAGATCGAGCAATCCCGGGTTCGGCGCAAGGACGCGAACGACGCGTTCGATCGATTCCTGCGCTCGTTCGATCGTCAGGCCGCGCCACCGCCACCGCCGGAGCCGGTAGCACCGCCGCCGGCGCTGCCGCCGGTCGCGCCGCCGCCGGTTGCGCGGGTCGAGCCGCTGCCGTCAAACGTCGAGCCGGCACCGGAACGGATCGAGCCGCCACTGCCTCGGGTCGATGCCACACCGCCGCGCGTCGAAGCCGCACCGCCCCTGGTCGAAGTCGTCGCGCCACCGGTCGTCGCCAGTAGTGGCTGAGCCCACGGTCGTCACCGAGCCCGCGATCGTTCCGGTGGCGCCGGCCGCATCCGAGGATCTGGCGCCCTCGCAACCGGAGCCGGACGACACGCTGATCGTTGTTCCAGTGCCGTCGCCGTTTCAGAGCCAGCCTCCGACCTGGCCTCCCTCCGATCTTCCACCGCGCCCGGAAGATGAAATGCAGCCGGAGGCCGAGGAGGAGGACGAGCGGACGGCGACCGGTGTGACGGATCCGCTTCAACTGGACGCGTGGGAGCACCACGCCGAACCGTCGGGTGCGACGGCGGCCTTCCCGGCCGAATCCGACGTCCGGGCCATGACCGAGGCTGCTCTCCCGCGTGAGGCCCGCGCGGTCCCGGCCGCGCTCAGGGCACCCGCGCCCCGCAGTTCCCGGCGGATTTCCCCGGTCGTCGGGCTGCTGGCGGTGTTGGTGGTCGCTGCGGCTGGGTTCGTCGTGTGGCGGGCGAGGAGCGGCGACACGGGTGGGGCGACAGAGACGGGCGTCGCTCAACCGCAGCCCGCCGCCACCCCGCAAGTCGCTCCGCCCGCGCCTGCTCCAGCGGCGCCGCCACCGCCCGCGGCGGAAGTGTCAACCGTGCGCAAGGTGTGGGTGCGCGTGCTGGTCGACGGGCAGAAGGTGATCGAGCGGGAGCTGCCGGCAGACACGCACATTCCGCTGACACCGACCTCGCAGATCGTGGTCAGGGCCGGCGATGCCGGCGCGGTGCGGGTGTCGATTGCCGGAACGGATCAAGGACCGGTCGGACGTGACGGCGAGGTGGCGACGAGAGCGTTCCCTGTCGCCACCCCCGCGGTCCGCTGAACGAACGTTCTCGTCTCAGGACTTCTTGGTGGCGGTCCAGCCGCTGCCCTGAATCGTGGTGCCGTTGACCTTGCCGGTGTAGGTCGTGGTGCCGACTTTGAATGTGAGCTCGTCGCCCTTCAGCTTCCCTTCTGAGATCGCCTGCGCGCCGAGCGAGCCCGCCACTTTCTGGAAGGTCTGCGTCAGCTTCAGCTCTCCCTGCGGCATCGTCCAGGAGCCCTGGACCTTGGCCGGCACGATCCACAAGAGCGCGGTGCACCAGCTGGTGCAGTCGCCGCCCACGGTTTCGGTCTGGTCCGCTTCCCAGTCCTCCATGTTGAACGAGTTCGCGACGATGCGCGTGCCCGGCTTCATGTCCAGGATCTTCGGACGCAGCTTCACGTTGATCGAGGGCAGCAGGAACATGGTGACGACGGTCGCCTTGGAGAAGTCGGTCTCGTACAAGTCGGCCTTGACGAAGGTGGCCTTGGCGGAGACGCCCTCCTTCTTCGCATTGCGCTGGGAGAGCTCGACCATGTCGGGGTTGTACTCGATTCCGAAAGCCGTCGCCCCGCGCTTCGCCGCGGTGATCACGGTGCGCCCGTCGCCGGACCCGAGGTCGTAGACCACGTCCTGAGGGGTGACCTTGGCCATGTCGAGCATCTTCTCGACCAGCGTCTGGGGGGTCGGCACCCAGACCACGTCCTTGCCGGCCTGTCCGACCTGAGGCTCGAAGGGTTTCTGTGCCGCCGCCTGGGCAAATGCATTGGCGGCAAAGAGGATGGTTGCCGCCGCCACGAAAAAGGGACGAACGGTGTGACGCACATTCATTGATGATGTCTCCCGGAAACAGCTGATGTGCCAGCCGCGGCGGCTGGTCCCGCCACCGACAGCCGAGCGGACAATCATAGACCACGCGTTGGCGGGTCGGACCCACGAAATACCCTATACGCCAGACGGATGGCGAGCGCTTCGCGTTGGTCGGGAAGACGACACTTCCGCGTCGAGGAAAAAGCCACTCGGCTCGACCTCGTCCGGTCAAGGGGGGAGAGGAAGGGATATTTTCTATGCAAAGGCGAACTAATCGTGTTATCGATCCGGTTCTATGAAGGGTGAACGGCTCGGAGAATTCGAAGAGTTCACGTTGCTTGCGGTCCGCGCACTGGGCGAACGCGCCTACGCCGTGCCAGTCCAGCAGTTCGTCGAAGTGTCGACCGGACGCTCGGTCTCGATCGGGGCGGTGTATGCCGCGCTCGCAAGGCTCGAGACCAAAGGCTTCGTGCGATCGGGCATGACCAATTCGAGGGCGCAGCGCGGCGGCAAGGCCAGGCGGACGTTTCAGGTCACGCCGGCCGGGATCCGCACCGCGCGCGAGCTGCATCAAGTGCGTGAACGAATCTGGAACACGATTGCGGAAGGACGAAGGCTGTGACCGGACTGACCCCGCCACGCTTTGCGCAGTGGCTGCTTCGGCTGCAGCCGCTCGGCGCCCGCAGGACGGAAATCGAGGCCGATCTGCACGAGCTCTATGCGGCCAGGGCCCGCGAGCGAGGACTCGGTCATGCCCGCTGGCGCTACTACCGGGACGTGCTCAGCCTGTGGCAGACGCCCGGCGCGCGCGACCCTCTCGCGACATCGTGGTCCTGGCCGGACCCCGGCCGGGCCGCGGCCGGCCTCCGGCAGGATCTCGCCTATGCCGGGCGCCTGGTTCGGCGCAGCCCGGGTGTGGTGCTGCTTGCGGTTGCCGGTCTCGGCGTCGCGATCGGCGTCTCCACCTCGATCTTCAGCATCGTCAACGGTCTGGCCTTCAAACCGAGCGGCATCGACGATTCCCGGTCGGTGCTGCGGATTCTCCGGCGCGACGCACGCGGTGCCTCGGGCACCTGGCGGTATTCCGACCTCGTGCAGCTTCGCGAGGTCTCGAGCGACCCTCCGATCGAGGGCTGGCTCATCGAGCGACACTCGCTGTTTCCAGCGGAGGGCCCGGAAGGTCCGGCTGTCAGCGCGATGTTCGTGACCGGCGGATACCTCGCGACGTTGACTGAGCGTGTCAGCGCCGGCCGGCTGCTCACGGCCGCGGACGGTCAGCCCGACGCGCAGCCGGTCGCGGTCGTGAGCCACGGGTTCTGGGTCCGTCAGCTCGGGCAGGATCCCGGAGTGGTCGGCAGAACTGTGCGATGGAACGGCGTCGAGGTCACCATTGTCGGCGTCGCTGCGCGCGGGTTCCGCGGCACGTCCGAGTCGGCCCCGGATCTCTGGGCGCCGATCGCCGCGCTGCCGCGGCTGGTGGGCACGCGGATTGGTCCGGACACATCCCAGCCGGCCGCCCTCTTCACGCGGATTCCTCAGGAAGCCACGGCCAGCCAGACAGAGGCCCGGCTCTCTGCGATGGTCGCCGCGCTGCCGGCGCCGCCATCAGCCGGCCAGGAGTCAGGGCCCGCTACCGGCGTGCTGCTGGCGTCCGCCGAATCGTCCATGCCGGGCTCGAAGCGCACCTCCATCATCACCGTCCTGGTGATCGTGATGATCGCGATGGGATTGCTGCTGACGCTGGCGTGCGTCAACGTGGCCAACCTGCTGCTGGCGCACGGCGTCGCCCGTCGCGGCGAGCTCGGGGTCCGGATCGCGCTCGGCGCGTCGCGCGCCCGCGTGGTCCGGCAGCTGCTCACCGAGAGCCTGTCGCTCGGGCTGCTCGGCGGCGCAGCGGGGCTGATGATCACGCTCTGGCTGCTGCCCGTGCTCACGCGCGTCACAGGGGCGCCCGCTACGCTCGACGTCGCACCCGACCTGAGGGTGCTCGGCTTCCTGATTGCGGTCTCGATCGCCGCGGGCATCGGCGCCGGGCTGGCACCCGCCCGCCACGCGGCAGACGACGATGTGAGCTCGGTCCTCAAAGCGGGGCACCGCGGTGGTGGGGCCGCGGGGCTGCATCGCATGCGCTCCATCTTCGTCGGCGTGCAGGCCGCAGCCTCGATCGTGCTGGTGGTGCTGGCGGCGCTGCTCACCCGAGGGATGGTAGCGGCCACCCGCGTCGATGTTGGTTTCGCCGCGGATCAGGTCCTCACGGCGGTGCCGACGTTCCCGGCCGGTCAAACCGGATCGTTCGCGGTCGAGGCGTACTTCGATTCAGCGATCGAGCGGCTCGGCGCGGTTCCGGGGATCACCGGGTCGGCGCTGGCGACCTTCCCACCGTATGGCGGTGGGTCGCGCGTCAGCGTCTTCAATCGGGCCGACGGCCGGTACACGATCAACCACAACGACACCAGCGCTGACTACTTCCGGACGCTCGGACTGCGCGTACTGCGCGGCCGGACCTATACCGCCGACGAAGTGCGCGACGGCGCCCGTCTGGCGGTCATCAGCGCCGCGGTGGCGCACGACTTCTTTCCCGGTGAGGACCCGATCGGCCAGCCGCTGGCGCGGGTGGTCGAAGACGATCGCGCGACGCTCATCGTCGGCGTCGTGTCGAATGCGATCACGATGCGGCTGCGCGAGCGCAGCGAAGCCGCCATCTACCATCCGATTGCCGATCGCAAGGGCGCGCGCCTGCTGATCCGAACCGCATCGCCGTCTTCGCAGGTGGCGGCGGTCCGGACCGCACTGCAATCACTGGACAACCGGGTTCGCCTCGAGGTCGTCCCGGTCGCCGAGGGACTGGACCGGCAGCTGACCGAGTCACGGGTCCTGGCATCGCTCGCGGCCACGCTGGCCGGCGTCGCCCTCTGCCTGGCGATGGTCGGGTTGCACGGCGTGACGACGTTCGTGGTCAGCCAGCGCCGGCAGGAGATCGCGCTGCGGGTTGCGCTCGGCGCCACCGACCGCGACGTGCTGCGGCTGCTGCTCGGCGACAGCCTGCGACCGGTGACGATCGGTCTCGGCGCCGGCGTGCTGATTGCGCTAGCCGGCAGCCGCGTGATCGCCGGTGCGCTCTACGGCGTCGGACCGTCGGACCCGATCGCGTTCGCGGCATCGGTGGCGATTCTGCTGGTGTCGGTGTTGCCGGCGATTCTCGGTCCGGCGCGCCGGGCCACGACGGTCGATCCGGCGGGGGTGTTGAAGTCAGGTGTAGGGCGGTCGGAGATATCAGAGGTACGATTCGAGGCAACGGATCTCAAAAACGGAGCAACGGAGCCAACGAAGAAAACGGAAAAGAAAATTATTGTTTCTCTTCTCCGTTTTCTCCGTTCCTCCGTTGCTCCGTTTTTGAGATCCGTTGCCTCCGTCGCCTCCCGACCGCGCCTATTTATTCTCTCGCCTCAGAAACGCACCCCCACTGACATCCGGAACGTGCGCGGAATCTGGTACGCGAACCGGTTCTGCGCCTGTCCGAAGGTGGCGGCCTTGTCCCAGTTCACCCCTTCCACCGGCGTTGCCGTGAACGGGTCGAACGCGGCATATCGCGCGGCGGTGGTCACGTTCGTCAGCACGCCCGGTGTTGACGAAGAAGGGATTGACGATCGCCGACTCGTCGAACAGGTTGAGGACATCCGCCTTGAAGAACGCCTGCGCGTGGCCGAACACGCGGTAGTTCAGGGTCGCGGCGAGGTCGGTGGACGAGGACGCGTCGGCGCGGAACGCGTCGCGCGCCGTGAAGAAGTAGGGAATCGACGCCGGCGCGCCGCGGTAGCCGAGATTGGCCGGCACGTAGGGGCGGATGGTGATGTTGCCGAGCGCGCCGTACGGCGTTCCGGAGTTGAAGGACTGCACCAATCCCAGCGTCAGATCCCCGGCGCTCGTCACGGGCAGCGAGTAGGTCGCCAGGATTCGCGCCTTGTGGCGCTGATCGATCGAGAGATCGCCGACCGGATAGTTCCACCGCCCCTCGCGATACTCCGGATAGTTATCGGGCAGCGCGGTGTTCGGCCCGCCGGCGGAAGTCTCGCCGTCGATGTTCCCGTAGGTGCGCGACAGCGTATAGACGCCGTGCAGCGTCACGCGGCCGGTGGGACGCCACGACGCCGACAGGTTGAGCCCTTTGTATTTCCGCTCCACGTCGTTGGTGTTCTCGACGATGTTGATATCGAAGGTCTGGCCGAGATCGTTGGTCACCTGGCCGGTGGTGGTGTCGACGTGCGTCGAGTAGAAATCCTCGAACTTGCGGTAGACGGCGTCGAGGCGGACCAGCGCGCGGGCGCCGAGGCGTTTGGTCACGCCGCCGGCGAGCTCGTCGACGCTCGGCGAGCGAAGGTCGGGCGAGACGCGGCGGTTGACGCCGGGCAGCTCGGAGCCGACGTTGGGGCGGTTGGTGCCGCCGTTGGCGTTGAACCAGTCGAACAGGATGCGCAGCGCGTCGTGGCTGGACACCAGCGATCCGGCGTTCGGGTCGAGATTGACGGTCGGCCCGAGATACTGGAAGTCGAACCGGGCGGAGCCGCCGGCGTTGGAGCCCGAGTTGGCGATGCCGTTGACCAGCGCGGACACATACGTGGCGTAGCTCGCGTTCAGGATCCAGCCGCCGTCGCCGCGCAGGTCGTAGGTCAGGCCGAGCCGCGGGCTCACCTTCGAGTCCTCCACGTCTTTCACCCCGGCCGAATTCAGGCCCGCGTTGCGGTCGTATCGGACGCCGAGGCTGGCGGTGGTGCGGTCGTTCATCCGCCACTGGTCGTTGACGAACAGCGAATGGGTCTTGAAGTTCGATCCCTGGGTCGGGTTCAGGATGGGATTCCAGCGAATCACCGTGCTGTCGCCGACGTTGTCGAACACGGGATACGGGACGCCGTCGCGGACGATCGAGGAAGTGGCGAACACGCGATACGCCGCTGCCGCTCTGATGGGCATCGGCGGCGATCTTGTCGGCGAAGCCGTCATAGCCGCCAACGATGGTGTGCGTGCCCAGCCGGGGCCGCGACAGGAAGTAGGTGGCCTTCGCCACCATGCTCTCGTTGTCGCGCTCTTCCGGCCGGCACACGCCGCAGAAGGTCGCGGAATTGAAGCGGCCGCCGGAGACCTGATCGATCAACAGGGTGCCCTCGATCAGATCCTGCGACTTCGCTCCCGCCCCTTGGATCGCCGACTCGTGCCGTGAGTACTGCGCTTCGACGAACAGCTGCGGCGTCAGCGTCGCGGTGTAGTTCGCCGACCAGCTGCTCTCGGGATCCTCGCGATCGGTCAGGCTGATCAGATCCATCTCGTTCTGGAAGTTGCTGTTGGCGGCACGGGTGAAGTTGTTCAGATAGCTGACCCGCGCGGTGTGGCCGGTGAACGGGCTGTAGGTGCCCTTGCCTTCGAAGCGCCGGCGCAGGGTCTGGCGCGTGTACGCGCTGTTGACCGGCGCGAACAGGTTGCGTCCGAGCTTTTCGTCCTCGTAGCGGCCGGCGTGGAAGAACCACAGGCGATCGCGCAGGATCGGTCCGCCGACGGTGTACTCGTAGGTCGGCACCAGGCTGTCGATCGTCTGATCGCCGGCCAGCGGCGTGACCGCCCGCCACGCATCGTTGGTGAAGGTGGTCCGGAACGAGCCGCTGAACGCGTTGCCGCCCGACTTGGTGATCGCGTTGACGATGCCGCCCGAGAACCGGCCGAACTCCGCCGAGACGCCGGCGGTCGAGATCGTCGTCTCCTGCAGCGCGTCCTCGATGAACAGCGGCAGCGAAGTGCGCCGCACGTTGTCCTGCGCGACCACGCCGTTCACGAGGATCAGGTTCTCGGAGGTGATCGCGCCCGACAGCGCGATCTGCTGGTTGCCGGTGTTCGAGTTGCTCGGGCCGGTGCGGAGCGCGCCGGGGGTCAGCGCGATCGTCTGATCGAGACCGCGGTTGAGCGGCA
>CAVQXJ010000018.1:0-249236 GCA_963717745.1 uncultured Acidobacteriota bacterium | reverse complement strand
CTCCTGGATAGTGGCTCAAGGATAGCCCCAGTGGCTCGCGGCGGCGGGGTAACTTCAGCGGCCTCCGGGTAAATCGGGGCCCTGCCTTTAACAGGAGGTCAGGAGGACAGGAGAAATTCTTTTTGAAATCAAAAAGCTCTTGTCCTCCTTACCTCCTGTCCCCTTTGACACGGGGCTGTCGTTGCGCAATATATAGCGCGCCTCACCGCGCGCGGCGGCGCCACTCCTCCAGGGTCTGCCGCATCGTCGCCTGTCGGGCGGCGTGCGCCAGTCGACCCCGAGATTGTTCAACTCCGGCGCGTCCCTCTTCAGGTCGAACAGCTGTTCGTAGTGGAACTCGGGCCACTGGATGTATTTCCAGTCGCGGCGGATCACGCCCTGCGACGACGGGATCCGGTCCCGTGGTGATCGTGGGATGCTCGTAGAAGAACTCGTCGCGCCAGGCCGGCGCGCGATCCGCCAGATAGAGCGGGCTGAGATCGCGGCCCTGCATCCGGCCGGGCACCGGCACCCGGCGGCGGCCACGATCGTCGGGGCGATGTCGATGTTCAGTGCCAGCCGTCGCTGGTCGTGCCGCGGCGTCCGGCCGGCAGGCGCGGGTCGCGGACGATCAGCGGCACACGGAGCGCCTCCTCGTAGGGATACCACTTGTCGGCCAGACCGCGGTCGCCGTGGAAATAGCCGTTGTCGCCGGTGAAGACGATCAGCGTGTTGTCGTCGACGCCCTGCGCCTTCAGTTCGTCCACGAGCCTGCCCACCGCCGCGTCGACCTCGGTGATGAGCCGGTAGTAGCGAATCATGTACTCCTGATACCGCTCCGGCGTGTCGAACCGCCACTTGAAGCGGACCCGGCCCTCGTTGGCATCCGCGGCCAGGAACGGCGGCAGCGCCGCGAGATACTTCGCGCCGCCGAGCGGCGTGGCGGGACCTTCACGCCGCGTAGCGGCGGCGCTCCAGTCCTGGGGCAGGTACTGCTCCTTCGCGCTGTCTTCGGCGTGCGCGGCGAAAAACCCGACGCTCAGCAGGAACGGCTTGTCCCTCGGCCGCGCGCGCAGGAAGTCGAGCGAGTCGCGGGCGTTCTGCTCGGTGACGTGAACCCGCTCGCCGCCGGCGCCCTCCAGCCAGTGGCGTCCCTGATAGGCGCGCAGGAAGTCGAAGTCCGCCGGCCGCGGCGCGCCGACGTCGTACTTTCCGACGTAGCCGGTCCAGTAGCCGGCGCGCGCAGCAGCCCGGGGTAGGTGCTGGCGAATGCCTCGGGGGTGAGCGGCTTGCCGAACTGATCGATCCCGTGCCGCGACATGTACTGGCCGGTCAGCAGCGTGGCGCGGCTGACCATGCAGATCGACGTCGTCACCCGCGCCTGGGTGAAGCGGATGCCCTCGGCCGCCAGCCGGTCGAGCCGCGGCGTCCGGACGATCCGTTCCCCGCGACCCCGATCGAATCCCACCGGGTGTCGTCGATGACCAGCACGACGACGTTCGGCCCCGGAACAGGGGGCTGCGCAATCAGCGCCGCCCGAAGCAGGGCAAACGCGATCGCGCAGCTGCACAGCAGTGAGCCCACTGCTCCCCTGGCTCGCCACACCGCGTCTCCATTGCGCCTGGTCACGGTGCGGATAGTAACGCGCGTGGGAGCGCGAGGCGGGGGCGGGCGCATCGGCGCCAGAGCGGCCCGCCTTCCGCCTGACGGCGGACGCCACGAGTGGAAGTGCTACGACGGCGGCGCGAGGGTGTTGGTGATTGTCAGAATGATCCGAATCGTGTCCTCGCCGCCGAACTCCTCGTTCTCCATCAGGTAATTCAGGCTCTTCGATCCATCCTCCGGCACCACCAGCGAGCTTCGTCGTCGTGCTGTCGAGGTCGTTGTCGCTGCACGAGGTCCCTTCGAACATCCGGCTGACGAGCGTCACTTCGGCTGATCAATCGTGCTCGTTGAGCCGGGCGGTGACTTTGATCCTCGCCCGCACTTCTCCCCCCGTGCATTTGGTCCACTCGAAGGTCTGCTCGGCGAGGTTCGGCGTCGTGTTGGTGTTCGGCTCGATCGTCACCGTTTCGTCGAGGTTCCACACGTTCACTTCGTCGCTGCCGAAATCCTCGGTGTCGGTGATCTTGACCGTGCCATGGACGCGGATCTTCCGGCGCCACTTTCCGGGATCCGGCGCCTGATTGCAGCCCTGCTGGAGCGTCAGGTTCTTGGTGGTGGTGTGGTCCGCGAGAATCGAGACAATCCCGGAGCGGCCGCGATCCCCGGTACAGGTGCGTACGGTGGCCGCACCGGCTGGCACGCCTTCCATCTTGTAGAACCCGTTGGCGTCGGTGAAATCGGCGATGTTGAAGCCGTCGAGGATCACCGGCGCCAGGGCCTGCGGAACCGCCGCGTCGGTAATCAGGCCCTGCAGCGTGCCGGTGCCCTCCGCGGCGCGCCAGCGGAAGATGCGGTGATACCCGCCGATGGCGTAGGCCGAGATCCTCGCGGTAGCCGTAGGGACCGTTCGGCGCGATGTCCCAGTTCAGCATGTTGTCGGGACTGACGGCCCGGCCGATGCCCGGCCCTTCGTTCAGCCAGCACGGCGAGTCCTGGGCCCGCTCGTCGTTCGGATCGCAGCCGGCCGCACTCGCGGCGGCCGAGAACGTCTCGCCGCACCAGTCGAACCCGAAGCAGTTCACCATCTGGTTGCCGAGGTCGTCGGAGACATCGGCGATGAAGTCCTCGAACCCGTTGACCTCCTTGGCCACCATCTCGCCGATCCGTTTGTAGATGAACGCGGCTGCGGCCGCCCGCTCGGTCACGGTGTAGACGTAGAGCCCGTCCGGTGTCTCCGCATCCACCATCGCACCGCGCTCCTCCACGTCCAGGCTTTCGATGGTGCTGCCCTCGAGGTTGATCCCGGCGTCGCGCATCGAGCGCCACACGAACGCGGAGCAGACCGAACCGACGGTGCCGTCAGCCCAGTCGTTGGGCACGACCGCCGCCGAATACAGCACGTCGGCCGGCTGGCTGTAGCCGAAAAACCGGTAGTGGCCGTCGATCCCCTGTTGCCGCGTCCGCGGCCGCGTGCAGCCGGGCGCGCGCGCCGGAGATCGGGTCGGCGTCGACCAGCGGCGGCGGCTTCGGATCGTGTCGGGGATCAGCGGCCCGTCGGCTCCGCACTGCACCGGCTCGGGGCTGAAGGACTTCAGCTCGAAGTAGACGTTGGTCGGATCCTTCAGGAACGCGCCTTCGAGCGCCTCGTCTGTCCACTGGGTGATGGTCCCCGGCCAGGCGCGCTTCAGCGCCTTCTCGAGCAACCCCTCCGATCCCGGCGGATCGCCGGCCTTCTGGGTCAGCAGCCAGTCCACCGACGCGGTCGAATGGCGAATCTTGTGGCGGTCTTCCACCATGATCCCGGCGTGCGAGTAGGTCTGCGCCGGGTCCACCGAGGCCCAGCAGGTTGGCGATCAACCCGCAGCCGGCGCTCAGCACCGCGTCGCCTTTACGCGCGTTGAAAATGTAGCTGGTCTCGTAGTCCCATTCCTCGCGCAGGAACCCGTCGATGGTGACGAACGCCGGCAGGCAGACCAGCCCGGGCCGCGGCGGTTGGTCGCCCTGATAGCAGCGGTCGCCCACCTGCACGCCGCTGCCGGTCGGCACTTCATTCTGGGCCCGTGCCGGCGACGCCAGCAGGACGAGAGCCGCACAGCCAAGGACCGTGAGTGTGACCTTCACTTCTTCCTCCATCCCTGGCGGGTGCGGTCGATCAGGCCGCGCTGCTCCAGCAGATACAGCTGTTCGGCGGTGATCTCGTCGGCGTTGGGCACGAGGTTGTTCTTGTCCAGATACTCCAGCGCGGCGAGCGTGCGCGCGTCGGTCACCGGCCGGGTGAATCGCGGGTTCGGACGCACCTTGACGTAGAAGTTGCCGTAGACCGGCTGGCGATCCTCGGACTGACCGATCAGGGTGAATCCAAGCGCGCACGTCTCGGGGGAATCTGCTCCTCCCGGAGCACCAGCCGGCCGCTCGCCCCCGCGCCGCCGCGGACGGTCAGGTTGCCAGGCGTCGGCCTGGCGCCCGGGTGGGTGATCCCGGGGTTCGGCCCGAGCACGGTCTCCGCCGCGACCGACTGGATCGCCGTTGGCTGCTGGTAGTCGCACGGCAGGTACTGCTTCAGATACTTCGTGAAGGTGATCGGCGTGCCGTGATGGTTCCGGATCTGATAGCCGACCACCAGCCCCTGCGCGCTCTTCGTGACGGTGTGCCTCACGTCGGCCTGCACGAAGCCCATCGATCGGCTCATCGCAAACGAGCTTCCCAGCGCAATGCGCCGCGCGCTCACCAGCCCCGGGCCGCTCACCGTCACCGTCGTGTTGAAGTAGGAGAACTTGTCCTGCTGCGCCATCGCCGCCGAGTAGTCGTGCGACACGAACGGTTCCCGGGTGGTCGCCGTGGTCCCGTCACCGAACTGCCACTGATAGGCGCGGGCCTGGCCGGGGCCGCGCAGCACCGCGTGAAAGTCCACGTGGTCGCGGCGATAGGGGTTGCGATTGTGCAGGAGCTCGAGCGTGGTCGTGATTTCGGGGCACGACTGGACCGCGATGGTGATTTCCTTACGATCCTGCAGCCGCGACGGGGTGATGGCGAAGATGGAAATCTTCTGGACCGGGTTGACCGCGAAATACTGGACCGCCTGCGGCGTGCCCGGCGCGCCGTCGACGTAGATTTCCACCGGGCCGGTCGGGTTCTCCGGGTCCTGGGCGTTGACGGCGACCAGCACCTGGCGGCCGGCACAGGGCGTGGTGTTGGTGATCAGGACCGACTTCAGGACTCCGCCGGGGGGAAACGTGATGGTCGCGGGAGCGGCGGCCGCCTCCGCCGAAGCGAGACAGACGACCGCAGCGAGAACAGGGGCAATTGGCCGAGCTGGCATGTGAGGGCCTCCGCCGCCCACGCGAAGCCAAGAAGGGGCGGCTATCCCTACAAGCGGAATCCTGCGGCATTTATTTCACGCGCGGTGGACCCGGCCGAAGAGGGTCCTTCGCTATACTGACCCCCCCAATGGCAACTGCCAGCGACATCACCAGGCTGCTCGGCGAGTGGGCAAAGGGCAACGGCGGGGCGCTCGACGTGCTGATGCCGCTCGTCTACGCCGAGCTCGCGCATCGCCGACGGCTATCTCCACCGGGAACGCACCGGCCATACGCTCCAGCCGACCGCGCTGGTCAACGAGGCGTGGCTGCGGCTGTCCGCCAGGATCAGCGTTCGAGCACCGCCGGCAGTTCTTCGGTCTCGCCGCGCAGATCATGCGGCGAATCCTGGTCGATCATGCCCGGACAGCGAATGCCGAGAAACGCGGCGGCGGCCGCTGAGCACGTCCATGGACGAGGACGCCGTGTTTGCGCCGGATCGGATGGAACTTTCTGGCGCTCGACCAGGCGCTCGAGCAGCTGGCGCGGGTCAGCGAGCGTCAGGCGCATCATCGAGATGCGCTACTTCGCCGGCCTCAGCGTCGAGGAGATGGCGGAGGTGCTCGGCGTGTCGACCGCCACGATCAGCCGCGATCAGAAGATTGCCGAAGCGTGGCTGGCGCATGCGATGGCGGCGGTCCGAAGGCACAGCGGCGGGGCGTGTGACCGCCGAGCAATGGCGGCGACTCGAGGATCTGTTTATGTCGGCGCAAGACCTGCCGCCACACGAGCGCGCGGAGTTTGTCGCGCGCGAACCGGCGGCGATCGAGCTCAAGGGGGAGCTTTCCGGCATGCTGGCGCACGCGACGACCGGTGCCGGGCGATCGCGCGGCGATCGGCGTCGTGGCGGCATTGGCGCACCGCGCCGGACGCCGTCGGCCGCCGTCGGCCCCTACCGGATCGTCGCGAAATCGGCCGCGGCGGCATGGGCCTCGTTTTCGAGGCGGTGCGCGACGACGACGAGTATCGGAAGCGGGTGGCGCTCAAGATGGCGCCGTGGTGGCAGGACTCGCGCTGCTGAGCGAGCGCTTCAGGCTCGAGCGGCAGATCCTCGCCGAGCTCGACCATCCCAACATCGCGCGCTTCCTCGACGGCGGCACCGACGACGGCCTGCCCTACCTCGTCATGGAGCTCGTCGACGGCCTGCCGATCACCGAGCACTGCGCGGAGCAACGCCTCGACCTGTCGCGGCGGCTCGGCGCTGTTCCGGCAGGTCTGTGCGGCCGTCCAGTTCGCGCATCAGCACCTGGTCGTGCATCGCGACCTGAAGCCGGCCAACATCCTGGTCGACGAGGCCGGCGCGCCGAAGCTGCTGGACTTCGGCATCGCCAAGCTGCTCGACCCGCTGGTCCGACCGGCGGCGAGACGACGCGACGGGCGGCGCGATGTGGACGCCCGATTACGCGAGCCCCGAACAGGTGCGCGGCGCGGCCGTGACCACCCGCACCGATGTCTATCGCTCGGTCTGATGCTCTACGAGCTGCTGACCGGCGAGCGGGCGCAGGTGGCCGACCTGTCGTCGCCGCTGGCGCTGGATCGTTCGGTGTGCGAGGTGGAGCCGCCGCCCCCGAGCGAACGGCTCTGCCGCGGCGGCGATTGCTTCGCTCGGCGCCGTCGCGCTTCGCGGCGATCTCGACACCATCGTGATGACGGCGATCCGGAAGGAACCCGAACGCCGCTATGCCTCGGTCGCGGCGCTGAGCGACGACATCGGCAGCTATCTCGATGGGCCGGCCGATCCTGGCGCGGCCGAGCACGTTCGGGTACCGTGCCGGCAAGTTCCTGAGGCGTCACCGAGCGCGGCCGCCGGGGCCGGTGCTGATCGCGGTCAGCATCGTCGCTGGCCTCGCCGCCACGCTCTATGAGGCGCGCCGGGCCGAGCGGCGATTCCAGGATGTGCGGTCGCTGGCGAACGCGTTCGTGTTCGACGTCCACGATCGCATCGGAGGCTGCCGGGATCGACCGAGGCGCGCCAGGCCATTGTCAGGACCGCGCTGACGTATCTCGAGGCTGCGCGGCGAGGCCGGCAGCGACGAAGCATTGGCGCTCGAACTGGCGCGGCCTACATCAAGTCGGCAGCGTCCAGGGCAACCCACTCCAGACCAATCTTGGCGATTCGGCCGGAGCGATGACCAGTTTCGCGCGCGCCGATGAGCTCCTGACGCCGCTCGCCGCCAGCGGCGATCCGGCGGCACGCCGCGAGCTGATGACGGTGGCCTACCGCACTGCGACCATGCATCAGGCGGGGGGCAATCTCACCGCCGCCGCGCAGGCGTTTGCCCGGGCGACGGACCTCGGCGAGCGGCTGGTTGCGGAGGCCCCGGCGACACCGAATCGCTGTGGCTGCTCGGCGAGGTCCACGCCTCGAGGGCGCGAGCGGCGACGACCCGGCGTGATCACGCGGCGGTGGCCGACCACTCGGTGCACGCCATGCAGCTCGCCCAGCGCCTGGTCCAGCTCGATCCAGCGAATCGGACCATCAAGGGCGCTATCGACCGCGCACAATGCCGTCGGCGCCGCCCGGCTGGCGGCCGGCGAGCTCGAACCGGCCGCCGAGGCGTTTCGCGCCGCGGTGGCGATCCGTCAGCGGCTGGTCGAGAGCCAGCCCGGTGACGCCGATTCCGGCGCAGCCTGATGATCGGCTACGGCAACCTCGGGGACGTGCTCGGATTCCGGTCGGCCAGAACCTGGGGGACGCCGCGGGCGCGATCGCCGCCTTCGGAAGGCGGTCGCCCTGGCGACGGCGGCGCGCAGTGCGGATGCCGCCGACAAGCGCGCCATTTTCGATCTGAGCAGCGCGAAGCTTCGGCTCGGGGCGATGCTCGCCGAAGATCCGGCCCGGAGGGCGGCGGGTCTGACCGAGCTCGAAGAAGCCGACCGCCTGATCGCCACCCTTCTGGTTCAGGAGCCTGGCAACGGACGGTTCGGCAACAACGCGCAGGTGATCGGACGGCGCATCGGAGAGGCGCTCGCCAATCTCGGCCTTACCGCCGAGGCCGATTCGGCGGTTGGAGGCGGTGCGCTCCGGCCGCAGCCCGCTTCGCGGGCGGCCCCTATGCGGCCAATGCGCGCCTGCAGCGCGTGTTCGCCACGGCACGCCTCGCAGACTTGCACGCGAGCACCGGCGACGAACGCGCGATACGCGCTCGCGGATGCCGTCTCGAAGGACCTCACCAGCCGGGCCGCTCGACACGCCGGTGATCGATGCGCAGGTCTGGACCCGTCTCGGGCGGACCTACCGGCAGCTCGCCGGACGCGGCCGCCGCAGAGGAACGCGAGCGCCACCTGGCGGCCGCGCAGGCGGCGCTCGAACGAGCCGCCGCCGTGTGGTCCGACGCGAAGCTGCCCGCGGCGCTCGAACCGCACCGCACCCGGGCGCTGGCGGCGATCGACGCCGAGCTCGCGGGGGTGCGCGGACGCGCGCGCGAGTAAACCCCAGTCGGATCCCTCTTATCCTCATAGCTCCTATCGTATCTTCAGAGAGGTTTAAGGAGGGCAGGAGAGGTGACAGGGTGACCACCGGGCGCTTGAACTAGCGACCGGGGTAACTCGCGGCGCTCGCCTTCACAGGAGGTCAGGAGGCAAGGAGAAAAACCAATATGAGTTTTTTCCGGTCCTCCTGCCCTCCTGTCAAAGCTCACCGGCCATCGAGTCACCAAATGCGCGGCTGAAAGCGCCCAGCATGCTGGGAGCGCCGGGGCGCTTGGACTTAGCGATCTGGGTAACTCGCGGCGCTCGCGATCACAGGAGGCAAGGAGGACCGGATTAACCATAAATCTTGTCTATTGTACCTCCTGCCCTCCTGTCGAAGCTCACCGGCCATCGAGTCACCAAATATGCGCGGCTGAAAGCGCCCAGCAGTTCTGCGATCCACCGGGACGCTTGGACTAGCGACCGGCGTATACTCGCGGCGCTCGCCTTCACAGGAGTCAGGAGGCCACAGGAGAAAACCATAATTAATGATTTCCTCGTGAACTCCTGATCGCCCGTAAAAGTTCGCCGGCCCTCGAGTCACCCATCCTCGGCTGAAAGCATCCAGCAGCTGCGATCCACCGGGGCGCTTGGACGAGCGACCGAGAGTAACTCGCGGCGCTCGCGTTCACAGGAGGCAAGGAGGACCGGGAAAACATAAATCTTGGTTTTTTCTTGTTCCTCCTGCCCTCCTGTAAAAAGCTCCACGGCCATCGAGTCGCCCAGGCAGCGGCTGAAAGCGCCCAGCGGTCCCGCGGTCCATCGGGACGCTTGGACTGGCGACCGGCGTCACTCGCCGCGCTCGCGATCACAGGAGGGCAGGAGACAAGGAGAAAAACAAAATTATTGGTTTCCTCCTGAACTCCTGGCCTCCTGTTAAGGTCACCGGCCGTCGATCACCCAGGCGCGGCTGAAAGCGCCCAGCAGCCGCGATCCACCGGGCTCTTACACAAGACATCAAATTACACCCCCGCTCGCTTCGCGAGGGCGCTCTGGCGCGTGGTATCGTCCTCGGTGCCGCCTGCCGCTGTGCTCTTCCAGGGAGAACGCTCATGACGACCGTGCTTGCGGTGTTCGTGTTGGCTCTGACGACGATCCACGTCGGGCCCCAGGAAAAACCCAAATCCCCGACGACTCCGTCGAGCTGACCGTGATCGGCTGCCTGAAGGGACGGGTCCTGACCACTGTTCCCCCGCGCGAGGCTGACGTCCAGCGTGGTCCCAACGTCGGCGAGCGCACCTTCCGGGTGAATGCCAAGGGCGACGTGATGGACGAGGTGAAGCGTCGCAACCGGCAGCTGGTCGAAGTCGTCGGCCTGGTGAAGCGCTCGTCGCTCGACGACAAAGGGATCAAGGCCGGCCGGGTGGCGATTTCCGGTGGCTCTCCGGTCAGCGGCACCGGACACCTTCCAACCGGCGTCGACAACGTCGCGGTGATGGACGTGACCTCGGTGCGGCTGCGCGAAACGTCGTGCCGGGCGGAATAGGCGTCCGTCGGACAGCCGATCAACCCGACACCTGGTGCTTTCCGCGGCAGCAGGGTGAGTCGGGGGCCGGTGATCTTTTACAGGAGGCCAGGAGGATCAGGAGAAAATCCTAAAGCTGGAAGCTCTTGTCCTCCTGACCTCCTGTAGGTTTTGACAAGCGGCTGTCGTCGCAATGAACGACCGCGCCGCAAGTTCTCTCGCCCGCACTTACGTCCGGCTCGGCGGCGGCATGCGCCACACGTGCATGACCGCGTAGCTGCGCCAGGGGCGCCAGGCTTGCGACAATCGCTCCGCTTCTTTCGCCGTCACGCCGCCGAGGTTGTTGCGCACCGCGATGTCTTCTTTCGGGAAGGCGTCGGGCCAGCGCAGGGCACGCATCGCGATGTAATGCGCGGTCCACTGGCCGATCCCCGGCAACTCGGCCAGCCGTCTGATCGCGTCGTCGGGATTGTGATGCGCTCCGCCGTCGAGCGCAGACTCGCCCGATTCGTGCGCCGCCGCGAGCGCGATGATGCGCGGCAGCGTGCGGCCACGATGCCGTGCCGGGCGATGTCGTCGACGCTGGCGGTGGCGATGCGCGCCGGCGACGGCGTGAGGCGGGTCAGCTCCGGGAACGGCGTGACGAGGGGTTCGCCGAACGCCTCGACCAGCCGGCAGGCGATGGTGGTGGCCGCCTTCACGGTCACCTGCTGACCGAGGATCGCGCGCACGCCCATCTCGAATCCGTTGAAGGCCCCGGGCACGCGCAGGCCCGGGTTGGCCTTGATCGCCGGCGCCAGGCGCGCATCCTTGCCGAGATGGCTGGCGATCAGGTCGGGCCGCGCGTCGAGATCGAACAGCGCACGGACACGGCTGAGCAATGCGGGCAGCACCGGCGCCAGCGTGTGGGTGAATTCGATCATCAGCGCGTGACGCTTCCTGGACTGGGTGACCTCGATCCAGCCCGTGGCCTCTCCCAACTCCACCGTGCGCGCGTACGACCGGTCGGTCACGTGCTCGATGCCTTTGAGCGCACGGCCCGCGAGAAACGCCAGGATGCCGGCCCAGTCGTACGGCGCTCGATACGACAGCTGCAGGGTCGACGTCCCGTGCCCCGACCCTCGCGCCGCCCTCGTCTGTCGCTGCTTCCGAAGGCGGGTCGGCGGCATGCCGATAGCGCCTGGTGAAGGCGTCGTTGAACCGGCGCAGGCTCGAAAAGCCGCTGGCGAACGCCACCTCGGTAATCGGCAGGGTCGTCTCGGTCAGCAGCTGCTTGGCGAGCAGCAGCCGGCGGGTCAGCAGCAACTGGATCGGCGCGACGCCCAGCTCGCTCCGGACGATGCGGCGGATCTGGCGGGAGCTGAGCTCGAACTGACCGGCGATCGCCTCGAGGCCGGCCTCCGCACCGAGCTTGCCTTCCTCGAGACGCTGCACGATCAGATGCGCGACCCGCTGGGCGTCGTCCACGGGCGCGCTGCCTGGCGCCAGCTCGGGCCGGCACCGCAGGCAGGGCCGGAACCCGGCCTGCTCCGCCTGCTGCGGCGTGTCGAAGAAGCGGCAGTTGCCCTCCTTGGGCGTCTTCGCCGGACAGATCGGCCGGCAGTACACGTCGGTGGACGTGACGCCGACGAAGAACACGCCGTCGAAGCGCGCATCGCGGGCGGTGAGCGCGGTGTAGAGCCGGCGGCTGTCGTGGTCCATGAACCCACGATACGGGCAGCCGGCGGATCATTACCAGCCATTTTCGGACATGGGCGATCGTCGTGCCGATGTCCGGAACTGGCGAGCAGCCGGTACGCTGGCGAACCGTATATTCGAGCAGAGACACGACGCTGAGCACACTTCGATACCGGTCAGCGGCCGCGAGCTTCGAAACAGGGAGCGTGCAATGGCCAGATACGATGACACGCGCCGGAAGGGTCATGTCTACAAGATGGTGGACTCGCCGGTGGGCAGGCTCACCCTGGTTGCCAGCGACCAGGGCCTCGCCGCGATTCTGTGGGAGAACGACCGGCCGCGGCGGGTGCGCCTGAACCTCCAGGCGGAGGACGCGGCGCATCCGGTGCTGGTCGAGACCGAGCGCCAGCTCGGGGAATACTTCGCCGGCCAGCGGAAGGCGTTTGCGTTGACGCTGGACGTCGACCGGCACGCCGTTTCAGAAGAAGGTGTGGAGCGCGCTGCTGACGATTCCGTTCGGAGAGACGCGGTCCTACGGAGAGATCGCGCGACAGGTCGGCAGCCCAGATGCGGGGCGCGCGGTCGGCGCGGCGAACGGCCGGAATCCGGTCTCGATCGTCGCCCCGTGCCACCGGGTGATCGGGGCGACCGGGAAAGCTGACCGGCTTCGCCGGCGGGCTCGAGGTCAAGGCGCGTCTGCTGGCGCTCGAAGGCGCCCACCCGTAGCCACAAACCGCCCCGAGCCGCGCGGCCCGGCGGCTTTTACCACTTGCTCACCATCCGCTAATGCCACGCACATGACCGTCGGGGGGCCGTGCTCGCTACACTCGTGACGAGCACGACGTCACGAATCCCTAGCCCTAATCGAGAGCCCCCATGACTCCCTCTGGATTGCCCCCAACCCGACCTGTCCTGGACCGGCAGGGCCTTCGTCATTCAGCTCAGTCTCGACGCGTGCCCGGCGGAGGGTCGCTTCCGGGGCCGCGTGCAGCATCTGCGGTCCGAGGACGCCTTCCACTTCGAATCGCTCGAGGAGCTGGCCCGATTCCTTGCCCTGCACGCCGGCGAATCGGCGCCCGATTGCGCGTACGGTCGCGGGCTTCGCGGTTCGGGGGTTCGCGGGGGCTGAAGCCGCAACGACAACCGCCCCCAAAACCTACCGGAGGTCGATCTCCTGACCTCCTGTTTAGCTTTTGGGGGCGGCTGTCGACCTGCACTGCTTCAGCCCC
Organism: uncultured Acidobacteriota bacterium; assembly: GCA_963717745.1. Lineage (GTDB taxonomy): Bacteria > Acidobacteriota > Vicinamibacteria > Vicinamibacterales > 2-12-FULL-66-21 > JACCXG01. The sequence continues at coordinate 236,454 of CAVQXJ010000018.1, read as the reverse complement.
CGATTTTGGCGTATGGTAGTGCCTCGATGAGCGGAACCCACATCCACCCCGCCTCCCGCCGAGGGGACGCTGACGTTCGGCGCGTGCGCGCTGAACCGCGCCAGCGGTCAGCTCACCCGCGACGGCCGGGCCGTTCCGCTGACGCCGAAGGCCTATGACGTCCTGCGCTATCTCGTCGAGCGTGCCGGACGGCTCGTCACCAAGCAGGAGCTGCTCGACGCCGCCTGGCCCGACGTCTTCGTCGGAGACGCGGCCCTCAAGGTGTGCATCCGCGAGATCCGGAAGGCGCTCGAAGACGAGGCCCAGCGGCCGCGTTACATCGAGACCGCGCATCGCCGCGGCTATCGGTTCATTGCCGGCGTCGACGCCGGCGGGCCGGTGTCGGCGCCGGCCGCGGCGCTCGCGGCCGCGGCGCTCACCGGCGCCGTTCGAGATGCCGAGGACGCAGTACGCGCACAGCGGCGACGTGAACATCGCCTACCAGGTGCTCGGCGACGGCCCGATCGATCTCGTGTTCGTGATGGGGTGGGTGTCGCACCTCGAGTGCTTCTGGATGGAGCCGTCGTTCGCGCGCTTCCTGCGAAAACTGTCCGAGTTCGCGCGCCTCATCCTGTTCGACAAACGCGGCACCGGACTCTCCGACCGCGTCGGCGCGCTGCCGACGCTCGAGCAGCGGATGGACGACGTGCGGGCGGTGATGGCCGCGGCCGGATCGCGCGAGGCGGTCCTGCTCGGCGTTTCGGAAGGCGGGCCGCTGTGCAGCCTGTTCGCCACCACCTATCCGGAAAAGACCCGCGCCCTGATCATGATCGGCACCTACGCGAAGCGGATGTGGGCGCCCGACTACCCGTGGGCGCCGGACGCGGCCGCGCGTGAACGGTTCCTCGAGGAGATCCGGACCAACTGGGGCGGCCCGGTCGGCATCGAGGCACGTGCGCCAAGCCGCGCCGCCGATCCGGCATTTCGCGAGTGGTGGAGCAACTACCTCCGCCAGGGCGCCAGTCCCGGCGCCGCGCTCACCCTCACCCAGATGAACGCGCAGATCGACGTGCGGAACGTGCTGCCGCACGTGCGCGTGCCGACCCTGGTGCTGCACCGATCCGGCGACCGCACCCTGCTGGTCGATGAGGGGCGCTACGTCGCCGGGCTCGTGCCGGGGGCCCAGTTCGTCGAGCTGCCCGGTGACGATCATCTGCCGTTCGTCGGCGATCAGGATGCGATCCTCGATCGCATCGGCGCCTTCCTCGCCTCCGCCGGGCAGCACCAGCCGCCCGACCGCGTGCTGGCGACGGTGCTGTGGGCGCGCATCGACGGCCACTGGGCCGGCGCATCAGCTCACGCCGCCTTCGAGGCGCACGTCCGGCAGGAGGTCGGATGGTTCCGCGGCCGCGGGCTCGCGTTCGCGCCAGGGGAATTCCTCGCGGCGTTCGATGGTCCGGCGCGCGCGATCGCCTGCGCGCGGGCGCTCGCCGCCGCGTGTCACCGCCTCGGCTGCGCCGGGGCATTCGGCCTGCACACCGGAGAGTGCGACGTGACGCCGGAGGGGCACGTCGCCGGGGTCGCCGTCGAACGGGCGCGCGGCGTGTCCGCGCACGCCGCCCTCGGCGAAGTGCTGGTGTCGCGGACCGTCACCGACCTCGTCGCCGGCTCCGGCCTGGTCTTCGTCGATCGCGGCGAGCATCCACTGATCGAGGACGGCGATCCGTGGCGGCTGTTCGCCGCCACCGAAGGGGCCGGCGCGGCCACCGGACAGGCTCATTTCGCGATCACCTGACCCTGCGCTTCCCACTTGCCCGCGGGGCTTCGCACCTCCAGCCACAACGTCCGGCGCCCTGCCGGCACGTCCACGTCGAAGTCGTAGGTCTCGCCCGGGGCGATCGTCTGACGGGCCGCGATCGGCGTTCTCGCACCGGCCGGCACCGGCGCGCCGTCCTTGGTGGCCGGCGTCCACGTCAACGGCGTCCCCTGTCCGCTCTGCAGCGCGATGCTCACGATGCTGTCGGGCGTGATGTTGATCAGCCGGATCCGATGACGGGCGCCTGCCTTCCACGCGAACACCGGCGCCCGCTCGCCATTGATCACCAGCGGCGTTGCCGGGATCAGCACGTTCGGCGCCGCCGGATCGATCCCGCTGCGTGCCAGCATCACGATGTGATCGGCCGCCGGCTCGAAGGCCTGGTCGTCTTCGACCACCAGCATCGGGCCGTATAACCCGAGCGGCAGCTGCCGTTCGTCGTGCAGGTGCGTGTGATACATGAACGTGCCGGTGCGCGGTGGCGTGAACCGCACCACGAACGCGCGATCGGGTTCGATCATCGGCGCCAGCTTGCGATCGATGCCGCTCCAGTTGTGGACGCCGTCATAGTAGGAGTCGAGCTCCATCCCGTGCCAGTGCAGCGCGGTGCTCTCCCCCAGGTGATTGAGGACGGTGATCTCGACCGGCTCGCCGCGGCGCAGCACGAGCGGCGGCCCCGGCGCGGTCGCCGCCGCCGGCGGATCCGCCAGCCGATCGCCGGCGAGCACGAAGCCGAACGACGGCTCGCCGTCGGTGGTCCGTCGCTCCATGCTCAGCGTCAGCTTGCGCGGAGTGACCGGGGTCTCGGTTGCGCCGGTGGCCGGTGACGTTGACGCGGGATCGGTCACGGTGACGCCGAGAATCATCCCCGCCATGCCGGACGAGGCGTCGTGGCCGGAGTGCTGGTGATCGCCCGCGGCCGCCGGTGCGATGCGGCGCTCGGTGGACACGTGGTGCATGAGATGGCAGTGGAACAACCAGTTGCCCGCCCGTTCCGGCGTCCACCGCATCGCCATCGTCGAGGCCGGCGGCAGCAATTGGGTCACGACTGGATGCCGGTCGTCGGCGGCGATGGGCGTGTCCTTCATGCCGTCGCCGAGGCTGTCGACCTCGAAGTAGAACCCGTGGAGATGCATCGGATGCGCCTGTGACGTGAGGTTGATCACGCGCCAGCGTGCCGTCTCCCCCAGTCGATAGGTGAAACGCTCGGTCGCCGGCCACGACAGGCCGTTGATGACGAAAGTGACCCGGGGCTGAAGCGCAACGAAGGCCTTGCCGGCGTCGTCGGCGCGAAGCACGGTTGCCGAGCTGCGCCGGCGTCAGGCTGGTCCACTCCGTGATCACCAGAATCCGATCGGGAGCCGGCGCACCGCCAGGTGGATCGACAATCAGCGCGCCGGCGAGCTCGCGGAACGGCACCGGCGCACCCATCCACTCGGCCCAGTAATGGTAGGTGCCGGCGCGGCCGGTGTTGAACTGCACTTGACGGGTCTCGCGCGGCGGAACCGTCAGCACCGGGCAGACCGAGCCGTCGCGGGCGCAGAGGCCGTGCATCTGCAGTGGCGCATCGAGCTCGTTGCGAAGTGACACCTCGATCCGCGTGCCCTCCTCGGCCCTGATCAGCGGCCCTGGCACCATCAGCGCCGCTGACTCCTCGCCAAGCGCTTCGATCGACAGCCGCGGGCCGTCACTGCCCTCGGGCCGCCAGGATCCGCGGCCGGCGCGCAGCGACACGTGCAGCGTGCCGCCGTCGAGCCTGCCGGCCGGCTGCCGGTTGTCATTCGCGACGACCGTCGACCCCGTCGAACCATCCCACTCAGTCGATGCGCCGGCCAGCGCCACTGCGGCAGCGGCGAAAAGGATCACGACGCTCCCGGCCAGGGAGCGGGCGAAAACTCGAGACATGGACCCTCACCTCACATTCAGCCGATTCGAGCAGCGTAGCGATGCTCGACTGCCGGTGTCGTGAGCGACTGGTGAGAGCGGGGTAAGAAATCGCGTCCGGTGGCTGGGCTGTCCCCGGGCCTGTCAAATCCCAAGCTCCAAGCTCCACATCCCAACCACTCCCAATCTCCAAATCCCAATCACTCCCACCTCCCAAATCCCAATCCATTCTCCCGAGCGCTGGGGTTGACACTTGGTGTTTGGGATTTCGTTTGGGATTTGGGAGTGGTTGGGATGTGGAGCTTGGAGCTTGGGATTTGTCTTGTGTGCTGTTTTGGACATCTGCCCCATGAGCTGAGGTCATACGATCGCGGACGCTCGGAGAAGACTTCATGCTTCAAGCATTCATCGCGCGCCACCGGCAAGAGATCATCCAGCGGTGCAGGGCCAAAGTCGCCTTGCGGATGGTGCCGCCCCCCACTCCAGCCGAGGTGGATCATGGGGTGCCGGTGTTCCTCGATCAGCTGACGGAGGCACTACGGCTGGGCTTGGACTCGAGCCCGGAGATTGGGACCAGCAGCGTCAAACACGGGCATGACCTGCTGCGTCAAGGGTTTACCGTCTCGCAGGTCGTACACGACTACGGCAACGTCTGCCAGTCCATTATCGAGCTGGCCATCGAAACCGAGACGCCGATCAGCCCCCGCGACTTCGGGCTGCTGAATCGATGCCTCGACGAGGCCATTGCCGGCGCCGTCACCGAATTTGGCCGCGAACAGAACCTGTCGACCCGGGCCGAGGAGAGCGCGCGCGGAAGCGAGCGCGTCGGGTTCCTGGCGCACGAACTGCGCAACCTGCTCCACACCGCGGTGATGGCGTTCGAGATTCTCCAGACCGGAAATGTCGGCGTCGCGGGCAGCACCGGCGCCATCCTCCATCGAAGCCTGGTCGGAGCGCGTGCGCTGATCGGCCGGTCGCTGGCGGAGCTCCGGCTCACGCAGAGCGTCCAGAATCGTGAACAGTTTCTCGTGTCCGCATTCATCGACGAACTGGCGCCAGCCGCGACGTTGGAGGCCGGCGGCCATGGGATCGGGCTGACCGTGATACCGGTCGACGACGGCGTGGCCGATCGAGGGCGATCGCCAGATCCTCGCTGCCGTGGTGGGCAACCTGCTGCAGAACGCGTTCAAATTCACCCGCCCTCGGAGCACCGTGGTCGTCAGAGTCGGCGCCAGCACCGATCGGGTGTTGATCGAGGTCCAGGACGAATGCGGCGGCCTCCCGGGCGGAACCGTGCACGACCTGTTCCGGCCGTTCGAACAGCGCAGTGCCGATCGCAGCGGTCTGGGTCTCGGGCTCGCGTTCAGCCGGTGGGGCGTCGAAGCCAACAACGGCCGGCTCTACGCACGGAACCTGCCTGAGCGCGGCTGTGTCTTCACCGTCGACCTGCCAAGAGTACCGGCGGTCTCAGCGCGATCCAGCGTGGCGGCCTGCTGACTGACGGCACTGGATTTCCGCACCAGCCTCGCCGACCAGTAGCCGCAATTGGCCCGGCATCATTACGAAACGCTTCGTATTGACATTACGAAGCGCTTCGTAATATCGTCCCGGTCGTGCCGCGCCAACCGAAGCCGACCGCCGCCGAGCTCCAGATCCTTCACGTGTTGTGGCGGCGCGGGCCGTCCACCGTCAACCAGGTCCAGCCGGAGCTCCTGCACGGCGATCGGGTCGCCTACACCACCGTGCTCAAACTGCTCCAGATCATGTTCGACAAGGGCCTGGTGCGCCGGGACGAATCGACCCGGCCTCATGTCTTTCGCGCCGCGATCGCGGCCGCGCAGGTCAAGCGCCGCTTCGTCAGCGATCTGGCCGACCAGGTGTTCGAGGGATCGGCGATGAGCCTGGCGATGCAGGCGCTCTCGGCGACCCGGGCGACCCCCGAGGAACTGCGCAAGCTGCGCGAGCTGCTGGACGAAATCGAAGGAGCGGAATCATGACGATCGTCGAGGGCGTCGGGTGGGTACTGGTTCACTTCGTCTGGCAAGGCGCGGCGATCGCGCTGGCGCTGGCGGTGCTGCTGGCGATTGCCGGCGACGCGCAAGCACGGGTCCGCTATGCGCTCTCGTGTGGGGCGTTGGCGCTGATGCTGGTGGCCACTCTCGCGACCGCCGCTCGGGTTGCGACCGGCAGCGCCGGACGGTCCGCGGCTGTGGCGTCCATCCACATGGATGCGGCGACGGCTCCGGCGGCGGCCATCGGTCGAGACGCTGGCCGGACCACCTCGGCTTCGGAAAGCGGAACGCCACTCCACGCGCGCGCCGGCGCGATCGCGGATTGGACGCCGCGCGCGCGGCCGGTCCTCGATGCGGCGATGCCGTGGCTGGTCGGCGCGTGGGTGATTGGCGTGCTGGTGCTCTCGATCCGGCTGCTCGGCGGCTGGTGGCGTACGCACGCGTTGCGCGTGGCTGGCGTCGCCCCGGTCCCTGACTGGTGTCTTCAGCAGCTCGCCGCGCTCTCGGCGCGGATGCGCATCACCCGCCCGGTGGCGATGGTGTGCTCGGTCCGCCTCTCGGTACCGGTGATCGTGGGACATGTGCGTCCGTTGATCGTCCTGCCCGCCGCCGCGCTCTCAGGGTTGAGCCCAGACCAGCTCGAGGCGATTCTGGCGCACGAGCTCGCCCACGTCCGGCGGCACGACTATCTCGTCAACCTCGCGCAAACACTGATCGAAACCTGGCTCTTCTACCATCCCGCCGTGTGGTGGGTGTCGCGGCAGGTGCGCGTGAGCCGCGAGCACTGCTGCGACGATCTGGCGGTCACGCTCTGCCGCAGCCGTCACGATTACGTCCACGCGCTGCTCGACCTCGAAGAGCTGAGGGGCGAAGCTGGATTGCTCGCGCTCGGGGCCACCGACGGGTCGCTGCTCGCGCGCGGCCGCCGCCTGCTGGCACCAACCCCCGGACGCGCCTCGTCTGCGCGGCTCGCCGCGAGCGTGATTGGCCTCACCGCGATCGCAGCGGGGATCGCGAGCGCCACCCTCAACTCGGCGGTCGTGCCGCCGTTCGCTGAATCGCCGGCGCCCGCGGCGCTGACCGCCGCAGCCGAGGCGGAGGCTCCTGCTCTGCCGGCTGCGCAAACCGCGGGAGCCACGCCGGTGGTCGAGGCGCCGGACGCGGCCGGCTCGCTCGACAGCCGTTGGGCATGGGCGGAGCGCGCGGCGCAAACCGCACGGCACCAGCGCTATTGGATTGGCTACTCCGTCACGCCGGTCAGAACCTTGCCGGCTTTCGTCTACCTGGACCGAGCCAGCAAGGTCTTCGCCGATGGCGGCGGTGTGTTCAGCGGTCACCTCATGTCGCGTGATGCCAACGGGCTGCGCTTCCCCGGCCGCCCTCTCGGGCTCCGCACCTCTGGCAACGCAGGCATCAAGCTGATGTTCGAGCTCGAGACCGGCCGCGGCGGGGTGTCGCTCGCCGCCGTGCACGGCAGCACCCTGTCGATCCCCGTGGACACGAAGAATCTCCCGGTCTTCTGGCTCGGACCCGCGGAGCCGGCGCAGAGCCTCGACCGGATCGATCGCTTCTACCGTTCGATCTCGGACGCTGACTTGAAGCACGATCTCGTCGCCGCGGCGGGCGTGCACGATCTCTCGCCGTCGGTCGTCGCGTGGCTCGAGCGGCGGATCGCGAGCCAGGATTCCGACGAGCTCCGCGGCGATGCCGCCGAGTGGATTGCGTGGCATCCGATCGAGGCGTCTCTGCGCGCGCTGGATCGGATCGCCCGGACCGATCGCAGCTCTCGCGTGCGCCAGGAAGCTGCCGAAGCGCTCGGCGATCTCGCGATGCCCGAGGCTGCACCGGTTCTGATCGCGCTCGCCCGCTCGCTCACGGATACCGACGCCCGGCGCGAAGCGGTGGAAGCGCTCGGGTCCCGTCCCGAACGAGAGGCGCGCGACGCGCTAGCGTCGATCGCGCGGCAGGACGCGGACGCCGACATCCAGCGCGAGGCCGTGGAAACGCTGGGGGATTTCGAGGACCGCAGCGGCGTCCCGATCCTGACCGAGCTGGCGCGCACCCATCCGAACGTCGACGTGCGGCGTGAGGCGATCGAAACACTGGGTGATGCCCTGCCGCCAGAGACGGCGTTGCCCTTGCTCGAGAAGTCTGGCGTGATGGAGGACTCGTCGAGCAGCGAGATCCGGCGGCAAGCCGTCGAGGCGATGGCCGATCTCGCCTCCGGGCATGACAGCGGGCACCGCCGTTCAGGCCACGATCGTCGGTCTGCTCTCCAGGCTGGCGGCCACTGATCGCGACGCCGACCTGCAGGCCGAGGCCGCCGAAACGCTCGGCGAGATCGGCGGCGCCGCAGCGGTCGCCGAGCTGCGGAAGCTGGCGGAGTCGCACGCGGACGAGCGGATCCGCGCGGAAGCCATCGAGGCGCTCGGCGAAAGCGGCGCGCCATCGGCTGAGACCGCGGCGCTCCTGAAGCGGCTGGCGCTCGCCGACCAGTCACACAGCGTGCAGGGGAAAGCGATGGAAACCCTCGAAGGTCTGCCCGGCGGCGCCGGCATCGCCGCGCTGATCGATCTCGCCCGCGATCATCCCGACGCCGAGGCGCGGCGGCAGGCCCTGGAGACCTTGATGGAAAGCGAGCAGCCGGCCGCCCGCGCCGTGTTCGAACGCGCGCTCGGGAAGAAGCGGTGACGGAGGTACACGGATCCCAAAAACGGAGCAACGGAGAAAACGGAGGAATCGGAGAAGAAACATTGATTTTCTTTTCCGTTCTCTCCGTTGGCGCCGTTGCTCCGTTTTTGAAGTCCGAACCCCGATATAGCTTCTGCGTTCAATTGCTGTCGTTGTCGGCGCGTTGGCTCTACTTGGGTGCGACGCCGACGCGGTGCTCGACCTCTCGAAATCGGGAGTCCGAACGCAGCGGGTCCCACCTCGGATCGACTCCGAGCCACGACAGCCAGTATGAGTGTTCGTCGGAGGCCCGTCGCAGCCATTCAAGAGCGGCCTCTCTATCTCCAAGGCCAACGTAGACGACGGCAACGTCGGCGGGATCGACGTCGTCGTCGCTCGGCGAGCGTTGAAGTGTGGCCAGGATACGAAGAGCCTCGCGCCTGTTCCCCGCGACGACGTAGGCGTGTGCCAGGTCGGCGGCGTTCGTCGACTTGAAATAGTTCTCCGGCTGTTCGAGAGATGTCCGCAATGCCTGGTGCGCCTCCTGGTGCTGGCCAGCCTGCAAGAAAGCGTGCCCCATCTCGCGCTGCGCTTGCGGGAAATGCGGGTCCAGTTCGAGGACGCTGCGATAGAGGACAATCGCCGTGTCGTATTGGCGTCGGTGAAATGCCAACCACGCAGCCTGCTTGTTGACGGTCACCGAGAGTGGGTCGAGCTCCCGGGCTCGCCGATTCGCGTGCTCCGCCTCGTCGAACCTGTGCACCCACATCAGATGCAGCGCAAGCGTGCGATAGGCATCGGCGGAACTGGAGTCGATCGCGATCGCCGTTCGCAGCTCGCGTTCGGCACTGGCTCGATCCCACTTGTCAGTACCCCTTCACTCTCGCCAGGGCTTTTGCGATGGGAGGGATTCAGGGCGCCTCGCTCCTTGCAGTGGACCCAACGATCGCAGCGGGCGTGCTCAACAGCCCCGGAGCCGGCGGCGATCTGACGATCACGGCGCTATCACCGCTTCCCGTGGGCCGCCCAGCCGAGTGGGTTCGGCAGGCGGTCGATCCCGCAGCGTTTGCGGTTTCACCACCCGTCACGTCGGCCGCGTGCCATCGAGATCGAGGCGCGTGCACAGGAAGGCCAGAAGGCCAGGAGAACACCATTGGTTTCCTCCTGAACTCCTGGCCCTCCTGTTGAGCTCACCGGCCAACCGAATTACCCGTCCGCGTCGGAAAGCACCCGACCGCCGCGAGCCACCGGAGCGCCTGGCCCGGCGATCCGCGTTACGACAGACGCTCGCGCGTGACCTTGGTCAGCAGGACCGGCGAAATCTCGTAGTTCTCCAGCACGACGACCTTGCCGTTCTTGTCACCGCTGATCTTCGTCGCCACCGTGATCTTCCCGTCGCCGTGACCGCTCGGCTGCAGATTGATCTCGATCACCGTGAACGGGTAGTCGACCGAACGGTGACGATTCGCCACCTCGCGGAACGACATGCGGCGGTCGGTGACCAGGAAGATCCGCTCGCCACCGTCCTTCGCCGGCATGTGCCGCGCGAAGTGGATGTCCCACCCGATACTGCCAGGCGTCCTGAGATATCCCATGCGCGGCATCCCTTGCAGCGCATCGAGCAGCTTCTGCGGATCGTTGCCGGACATCAGGTTCGTCAACCGATCCTGGTCGGCGTCGCTCGACCAGCGATTGACGACGATGTCCACGGTGCCGGCGACGCCCCGGTTCATGTTCACCGCTGCGGCGACGAAGCGGGCGGGCGCGTCCTCGATCGGCGAGGAGGCCGCGAGCGGCGCGAGCAGCAGAACACTTCCTGCGACAGCCATCAGTGCCATACGTCCGAACATTCGCGACATACATTCCCTCCGCGCACCTGGGCTTCAAGCCCCGTGCCGGACCAGTTCAACTGGGAATCATCAACGCGGCGACGAGTTGTCGCGCGATCCTCTGCAATTGTCGCCGCGATCGACATGCCGGGAGTACGCGCCCCGTCCCCTGAAAGAGACATCGGACGGCGCGCGGAACCGAACCACGTGCGCGAGCGTCACAACATGAAGCAGTGAAAATCGCGCGCGAAGGGATGCGTGCGTCGCAGGCCGCATCGAAGAATACTTTTCACTGTGCGCGCGAGTCAGGCATGATCGCACTGCGATGTCCCCAGCGCCTCCCGCGATGAAGATCGTCGTCAGCTGGTCCACCGGCAAGGACTCGGCGTGGACGCTGCACACGCTGCGGCAGCAGCACCCTGGCTGCGTCGCGGGTCTGCTGACCACCCTGAACGAAGCGTTCGATCGCGTGGCGATGCACGCCGTCCGCCGCGCGCTGCTCGCGGCGCAGGCCGAGGCGGCCGCTCTCCCGCTCTACGCCGTGGATCTGCCATGGCCGTGCTCGAACGACGATTACGGGGCGCGGATGACCACCGCGGTGGGCCGCCTCGAGGCCGACGGGTTCACGCACATCGCGTTCGGCGACTTGTTCCTCGAGGACGTACGCCGGTACCGCGAAGACCGGCTGGCGGGCACCGGGCTGACCCCGATGTTTCCGCTGTGGAAGACCAAACCGACGCGTGAGCTGGCGGAAGAGATGATCGACGGCGGCCTTCGAGCCCGGCTCACCTGCGTCGATCCACGGATCCTGCCCGCCTCGTTCGCCGGCCGTGCGTTCGACCGTCGGCTGCTTGCCGACCTGCCGGCAGGGGTCGACCCCTGCGGCGAGAACGGCGAGTTCCACTCATTCGTCTGGGACGGTCCGATGTTCGCGCATCCGATTCAGGTCGAGACCGGCGAGACCGTTGAGCGCGACGGGTTCGTGTTCGCTGACGTGGTACCTTCGATCGGATGTTTCCCAGCCGCATCGTCTGTCTGACGGAAGAGACCACCGAGACCCTTTACCTGCTCGGTGAAGGCGACCGCGTGGTCGGCGTCTCGGGCTACACGATGCGTCCGCCCGAGGCCAGACAGAAGCCACGCGTGTCCTCCTTCCTGCACGCGCGCTTCGACAAGATCGAGGCACTGCGCCCCGATCTCGTGCTGGCGTTCTCCGACCTGCAGGCGGAGATCACCGGCGAGCTGATCAAACGCGGCTATCCGGTGTTCACCTTCAACCAGCGCAGCGTCGAAGAGATCCTGCAGATGATTCGGGTGCTCGGCGGGATCGTCGGCTGCGCCGCCAAAGGGAACGCGCTCGCCGACCAGCTGCAGCGCGGCCTGCAGCGGGTGCGGGACGACGCGGCAGGTCTGGCCCGCCGTCCACGGGTGTATTTCGAGGAGTGGGACGATCCGCTGATTTCCGGCATCCGGTGGGTCGAGGAACTGGTGGAAGTCGCCGGCGGTGATCCGGTGTTCCCCCAGCTGCGACTCGGTACGCTGGCCAAGGATCGCATCGTCACGAGCGAGCAGGTGATCGCCGCGGCGCCCGACATCATCGTCGGATCGTGGTGCGGCAAGCCGGTCCGTCCCAAGAAAATCGCGGCGCGAGCCGGATGGGATCGGATTCCGGCCGTGAAGAACGGCCACATCTACGAGATAAAGTCGGTGTTCGTCCTACAACCGGGGCCGGCAGCGCTCACAGAGGGGGTGGCCCAGCTGCAGGGAATCATGCAGAGGTGGGCCCGACCTATGTGATGATGGGGTTGCTTTGGCTCCCAAACGACTCCGCGTCGAGCCGCCGCCCATCTTCGATGTGCGGGGGTATCTGGAGGCGGCCGGCGTCCCGCGCCGATCGGTGCGATTCGCGCCAGGCGTGACGGTCTTCGTACAAGGCGCGCAGGCGAACAGCGTGTTCTATCTGCAACACGGCGGCGTCAAGCTGTCGGTGCTGTCGTCGAGCGGCAAAGAAGCGGTGGTTGCGATGCTCGGCGCCGGCGATTTCTTCGGAGAAGGATGCCTGGCCGGCCAGGCGGTGCGAATGAGCACGGCCGCCGCGGTGGTCTCCACCACGGTGCTGCGCATTCCCAAGGGGGAGATGATTCGCCTGCTGCACCAGCACTCGGAGTTCTCGGACCGCTTCATCGCCCACATGCTGGCCCGCAACATCCGGATCGAAGAGGACCTGGTCGATCAGCTGTTCAACTCGAGTGAGAAGCGGCTGGCGCGGATGCTGCTGCTGCTGGCCCGCTACGGCAAGGAGGACGCCCCCCAGCGCACGCTGCCCAAGCTCTCGCAGGAAACCCTCGCGGAGATGGTCGGCACGACGCGGTCGCGGGTGAACTTCTTCATGAACAAGTTCCGCAGGCTCGGCTTCATCGAATACAACGGCACCCTCAAGATCAACAACTCGCTGCTCAGCATCGTTCTGCACGACTGACCATCATCAGTCCTCATCGGGCTTGGGCTGCAGCGTCCGGAGCGTCTCGCGAGCGCTCTCCAGAAACTGCATCTGCGCGAGGTTCCGATTGAGCGCCTCGGCCGTGGCCGCGACCGCGCCGATGGTGGCATGGCGGGCGTCCTCGGCGGCACGGCGCGCGTCCTCGGCGGTCCGCCGCAGGGTCTCCTGGTCCTGCCGGGCCGTCTCCAGTTGCTGCCGGGCGTGCTCGCGGGCCTCTCGAGCGGCCTCGGCCGCCTCGCGAGCCTTCTCCGCCTCGACGCGATCGTTCTCGGTGTTCTGGTCCGACATCACCGCTCTCCCGTCTTTCATCCGGATCGACACTCGCGCGTCCGCCCGGTCCGCTATGGGTATTTTTTGGCGCGTGCCGAGATATCCGGCCAGGGCGCGCTCGACTAAGATGACAGGTTGGCGGCGTTGTGTGTGTGCGGTTGAGCACACCGGCCCCTGCCTCGATTCCCTGTGCGATCCGAGACATCCGGTCCCGGCACAGCTGGTTAGATTCGTTGTTTGTCGACGCGAGCGAAGGCCTTCGCTCGATCCGGGGGTGGAGCGTGGCGCTGAGACGCCGACGCCCTCGGCCACGACTACCGCGGAGCCCTCGATGTTGTACGAATTCATCACGCTCCATCGGGACGAGATCATTGGCCGGACCCGGGAGCGGGTCCAGGCCCGCGCGTGGCCGTCTGTCTCGAGCCGGGAGCTCGATTACGGCGTGCCGCGGTTTCTGACGCAGCTGTCCGAGGCCCTGCGGCTGGAAGCGACCGCGACGCCATTCTCGACCGAGGCCATCCGCTCTACGGCCGCGCAGCATGGCGCCGAGCTGCTGACGGCCGGCTTCAGCGTCGCGCAGGTCGTCCAGGACTATGGCGACATCTGCCAGGCGATCACCGAGACCGCGGTGGCCCAGTCGGCCTCGATCAGCGTCGAGGAATTCCACACGCTGAACAACTGCCTCGATACTGCGATTGCCGAAGCCGTCACCGAGCACGCGCGACTCACCGCCGAGCGGCGATCGAGCGAGGAAGTAGAGCGTCTCGGGCAGACCGCTCATGAACTGCGTGATGAGCTCAACACCGCGCTCCTCGCCTTTCATACGCTCAAGCGGGGCACGGTCGGCATCGGTGGCAGCACCGGGGCCGTCCTCGGCCGCAGTCTCGCCAACCTCCGGACCCTGGTGGACCGGGCGCTCTCGGCGGTGCGTCTCGCCGCCGGGAAACAGCAGCGCGAACGGATCGCCCTGAGGGCGTTTCTCGACGAAATCGCGGCTGCCAGCATGCTTCACGCCGAGTACCGACACCTCCGGTTCAGCGTGGAGCCGGTCGATCCCAGGCTGGCGGTTCACGCGGATCCCCAGCTGCTGGGATCCGCGGTCATGAATCTGATCCACAACGCGTTCAAATACACGCCCCCCGACGGTGCCGTGACCGTGAAGGCGCAGGCGGCGGGCGACCGTCTGCTCCTCGAAGTCGCGGACGAATGCGGTGGCATTCCCGCCAGCAAAGGGGACCTGTTCGAACCGTTCGGAGAACGCCGCGGCAGGGATCGTTCCGGGCTTGGGCTGGGGCTCTCGCTGGCGCGGGAAGCGGTGCGGGCCCATGACGGCGACATCCACATCCGCAATCTGCCGGGCCACGGCTGCGTCTTTTCGATTGACCTCCCCTTGGCCCTGGAAAGGGTGACGACGCCGGCCTCCGTGTAGTGTCGCCAGTGTCGCGGTGTGCACAATGGGACAGCCGCGGCCAGGCACGTTAGCTAAGCTAGTCTCGCCCTTCAGATTCCCAGCGCAGACGATCCCCACGCACCGCACGCACCGGACCGCCTTCGGTCGAGCTGAACCAGCACAGATGAATGACAACAACGATCGGGTCGCACACCCGCCTGACGATCTCGCGTCAGGATCGGCCTGGTCCATGTGCGGCACGGACCGCCTCAAACACCAGATTGACCATCAACGCATCGCGGCGCGGGCCTACGCGCTCTTTGAACTGCGACGCGGCGCCGCCGGATCGGCCGACGAGGACTGGCGCCGCGCCGAAGCCGAGTATGCGATTCATCGCGCCAACGAGCTGCGGGTCCCGTAACACCAGTCCCTCTTCACCCGATCCCGAGGGGCGGCGAATCGCGCCGCAGTCAGCTGTCCAATCGGGTACATCGGCCGCGACCGGTTGGCGTCCACACTGACGCATGCGACGCCACGGGCTTCTCGACTCGTATCCACAGCCCACTCACGAGGATAGCGACGAGCGGATGAGGTGGGGCCTCTCACAGCGGCTACCGAGATGGCGTGCGTTCGACGGACTGCGCTCGCTGGTCGCACCGCCCTGGGCCATCAGGGACTCTGCGGCGCCGGCGCGGTCTCCGCCGAAGCCGCCCCACCCCAGGCGCCGGCCGTCGCACCGGTGACGGGTCCGTCGAACGAGAGTCGCTCGCCGGCCGATTCTTTTCTGGAGATCACACAGTCATGAATGTCATCCCGCTCCACGAAGATGCTGTCCTCGCGATCCAGGAAGGACGCCGCTGATGGCCAACGAAATCACCTACGGCGATGCCTCGCGGCAGGCCATTCTTCGCGGGGTCAATCGCCTCGCTGACGCCGTGAAAGTCACGCTCGGGCCACGGGGACGGAACGTCATCCTCGGGCGGCCCTACGGCGCTCCCCTGATCACCAAGGACGGCGTCACGGTCGCGAGAGAAATCGACCTCGAGATCGCGCTCGAGAACATGGGGGCGCAGATGGTCAAGGAAGTCGCCGCCAAGACCTCGGACGTGGCCGGCGACGGCACCACCACGGCCACGGTCCTGGCGCAGGCGCTCTATCGCGAAGGCGCGAGAAATGTGACAGCCGGCGCCGATCCGATGGCGGTCAAGCGCGGCATCGAGAAATGCGTGACCGCGATCACCGCGGAACTGGCCAGGATTTCGAAGCCGGTGAGCGGTTCGATGATTGCGCAGGTCGGCACCATCTCCGCCAACCACGACGAAGCGATCGGACGCATCATCGCCGACGCGATGGAGCGGGTCGGCAAGGACGGCGTCATCACCGTCGACGAAGGCAAGACGCTCGAGACGTCACTCGACATGGTCGAGGGCCTGCAATTCGATCGCGGGTATCTGTCGCCGTATTTCGTGACCGATCCCGAGCGCATGACCGTCGTCCTCGAACAGCCGTACATCCTCATTCACGAGAAGAAGCTCAGCGTGATGAAGGACCTGCTGCCGCTGCTGGAGCTGGTGGTGGGGGCGGGCCGTCCCCTGCTGATCATCGCGGAGGATGTGGCGGGTGACGCGCTCGCCACGCTGGTCGTCAACAAGCTGCGCGGCACGATCCACGTCGCAGCGGTCAAAGCCCCCGGTTTCGGCGATCGGCGCAAGGCGATGCTCGAAGACATCGCGATCCTCACCAACGGCCGGGCCGTCACCGAGGATCTCGGGATCAAGCTCGAGGCCCTGACGCTCGAACAGCTGGGCCAGGCGAAGCGGGTCACGATCGACCAGCACGAGACCACCATCATCGAAGGGGCGGGGAGCAAGGCCGCCATCGAAGGGCGGGTCAATCAACTGCGGGTGCAGATCGAAGACGCCCCGTCCGACTACGACCGCGAGCAGCTCCAGGAGCGGCTCGCCAAGCTGGTGGGCGGGGTGGCGATCATCACGGTCGGTGCGGCGACGGAAACGGAAATGAAGGAGAAAAAGGCCCGCGTCGAAGATGCCATGCACGCGACCAAGGCGGCCGTCGAAGAGGGGATCGTCGCCGGCGGAGGAGTGGCGCTGCTGCGGGCGTCGGCGGTGCTCCGCGGCCTGGCGCTCGAAGGCGACGAGCAGGTGGCCGTCGCCATCGTCGAGCGCGCGATCGAAGAACCGATGCGCTGGATCGCCAACAACGCCGGGCTGGAGGGGTCGATCGTGGTGCAGCAGACCCGGGCGATGAGCGGCGACGAGGGCTTCAACGCGCAGTCCGAGCGGTACGAGAATCTCGTCGAGGCCGGCGTCATCGACCCCACCAAGGTCGTCCGCTCGGCGCTGCAGAACGCCGCGTCGGTGGCCAGCCTGCTCCTCACGACCGAGGCGGTCATCAGCCAGGCCGACGGTGCCCCCCGCGGGGGCCGACGATGAGCACCGGGCCCGAGGCGGCGCCGCGGCGCGACGGCGAGGCCGGTGAGTACCGGCTGCTCTACAAATACCTGCGCGACCGATTCGCGGACCGTCTGGTGTTGACCTTCGGACAGATCGAGGATCTGCTGGGGTTCTCGCTGCCCGGCCCGGCGCGCCTCGACAGCGAGTGGTGGGGCACCACCAAGGTGGTCGCGGATCGGTCGAAGCAATCCGATGCGTGGACGCTGGCGCACCGGACCGCAAGCGTCAACCTCTCGGCGCAGTGCGTGACCTTCGAGCGCGAGGCTTGAAAATCTGATTTCCCTGGGATAGGGTCGGCCGGAGTCCCGCGTTGCGCTCACGGATCCGGCTGGCTGGCTTCGCCTTTCGAACGCTGCTCCTCCTGGTCGGAGCCGTGACTGCGCTGACCGGCGCCCATCGACACACACCTGCTTCAGGCGCGGCCGCCCAGCAGCCGGCATCGGCGGCCACGGCGACACACACCGGTGAAGCGGCGGCGCGTGTGCAGTGCACGACGTGTCACACGCTGCCGCCCGCCGACCTGCGGCCGAGAAGCCGATGGCGCGATGAAATCGCGCGCATGTTCCTGATCCGGTCCAATCAGCCCGAGCCGAGCGGGCCGCCCGGCACCGCGGCGCGCCTGGTGCGGCTGCCCGCGGACTGGCAGGCGATCGTCGAGTACCTACGAAGCACAGGCCCCCGAACACCTCCCGGCCCCGGCAATCTGGCCTGATCCCGATCGCACCGTGCCGTTCGAGCGGCGGGTACTCGCGGGCCCGGCACCGTCCCATCAGGCGGTCGCACACATCCGGCTGCTCGATACGGATGGGGACGGGCAACTCGAGATACTCGTGAGCGACATGCGCAGCGGGATCATCTACAAGGTGAACCCGCGCGCCACGCCCCCGGCGTTCGTGGAACTGGCGCGGCTGTCGAATCCCGCGCACGTCGCGCCGTCCGATCTCGACGGAGACGGAGTGCTCGACCTGCTGGTCGCCGACCTCGGCCAGTTCGCGCCGTCCGATCACGATCGCGGCGCGGTCCACTGGCTGCGCGGACGCAGGGACGGCACCTACATCACGACCACGCTCCAGCGCGGGCCGCGGGTGTCGGACGTCGAAGCCGCGGATTTCGACGGGGACGGCCGGCTGGATCTGGCGGTCGCGGCGTTCGGCTGGCGCCGCACCGGCGAGCTCACCATCCTGAAGAACGAGACCGCCGACTACGCCACACCCTCATTCGTGCGGTATCCGATTGCCGCGCGCACCGGAGCGATCCATGGCATCCCGGTCGACCTGAACGGCGACCGCCGGCCCGATCTGATCGCGCTGTTTGCTCAGGAACACGAAACCGTCGTCGCGTTCGTCAACCGGGGCGGCATGCAGTTCGAATCCCGGACCGTTCATGCGGCACCGCATCCCGACTGGGGATCCTCGGGGATCCAGGTCGTCGATCTCGACAAGGACGGCGACTCCGACGTGCTGATGACCAACGGCGACACCTTCGACGACAACCTCGTGAAGCCGTATCAGGGCATCCACTGGCTCGAGAACCGCGGCACGTTCCCATTCACGGCGCACACGCTGGCCACCATGGCGGGGGTGCTCCAGGCGCAGGCGGTGGATCTGGACGGCGACGGCGATCTGGACATCGTGGCCTGCGCGCTGGTGCCAGCCGCGGATGCGGATCCGCGCCGCCTGCCGGGGCTGGTCTGGCTGGAGCAGACCCGGCCGGGCGTGTTCGAGCGGCACCGGATCGACACCAGCCCGCCGGTGCACGCCACGCTGGACGCGGGAGATCTCGACCACGACGGCGACATCGACATCGTGACCGGGAACTTCGCGATCGGCAGGCCGGGGCCCGGTCTGATCGAGCTGTTCGAGAACCGCCGCGTGCGGTAAGAAGTTCTCCCTTTTGCCTTTTCCTTGACACGCGGCGTTGCTCTCGCGCGGTGACTGTGGTATACCGCCTAAGCTAAATGAACTAGCGCCCCAGTAGACGGCTGCGACGTTTACCGTGGACGGTCAGCATTTCCCTGTTTGGAGGTGCCCTTGTCTGCGCCCTCTCGCTTCGTCCTGGGAGTCTTCGCGCTCGTCCTCTGCTCATCCCCCACTGCCATGGCCCAAAGCACCAACGGGGCCATCACCGGCGTCGTCCGTGACAGTTCACGGGCCGTCGTCCCCGGCGCCGCCATCACCGTTCGCAACATGTCGACCAATCAGACGATGGCGACGATGGTGTCCGGACCGGAGGGGGAATACGCTTTTCGCAATCTGCCGCCGGCACGCTACGAGCTCACGATCGTCATACCGGGATTTCAACAGGTCGTCCGGCCGAACATCGACGTCACCCTGAGCTCGGTGCAGCGGGTCGAGATCGAGCTGCAGGTGGGGGCGCAGGACCAGCGCGTGGAGGTGGTCGGCGGCTCCTCGATCCTGAGCGTGACCGGCACGCAGGAGCATGGCATCTCGCCGGAAACCCTCAATCAGCTGCCGCTGCTGATGAACAGCGGGCCGCGGGCCGCCGCCTCGTTCGCCACGCTGATGCCCGGCGTCAGCACCGGCGGCGGCAACAACGCGTTCGACGCGCGCATCAACGGTGGCCTGCAGTCCGGAGATGAAGCCTCGCTCGACGGGGTCAGCATGCAGCAGGGCTTCATGAGCCAGGGCGGGATGGTCTCCATCTTCCAGGACTTCCCGATGTCGCCGGACATGGTGAGCGAAGTGAAGGTGCTGACCTCCAACTACGCACCGGAGTACGGCTCGTCGACGTCGGGACAAATCATGGCGGTCACCAAGTCGGGGGGCAGCTCGTTCCACGGTGCGGGCTTCGAGTTCCATCGCGACGACTCGCTGAAGGCCAAGCAGTGGGGCGCGTCGGAGAAGCCGGAGTTCAAGCGCAACAACTACGGCGCGAACCTCGGCGGACCGGCCAAGCTGCCGGGCCTGTGGTCCAACGCGGTCAAGAGCTATTTCTATTTCAACTACGAAGGCTATCGGCAGACCGGCGGCTCCAACCAGCCGACGCTGTCCATCCCGTCGGCGCGGGAGCGGACGGGTGACTTCGGTGACTGGCGTGACGCGAGCGGCAACCTGATCCCGATTTACGACCCGCTGACGATCCGGCCGGACGGCCGCGGCGGCTTCACCAAGGATCAGTTCATGGGCTGCGACGGCAACACGCCGAACGTGATCTGTCCGAACCGGATCAGCGCGCTGGTCCGGCCATGGCTGCAGGCGCTGCCGACGCCGACGAGTGGTGGCCCGCTGAACAACTATCTGGGGCCGGCGATCCCCGACACCATCCTCGGCAATTCCGACTACTACATGGGCCGGTTCGACGTGCAGATGAAGACCAGCGATCACATCTTCACGAGCGTGTGGCACCAGCGCGCGCCCGCCAAGTTCGTGTCGGTGCTGCCGCAGGCGATCGCCAGCGAGACCTACTCCGATCCGCAGAACTCCTGGGTCAGCCGTCTGAACTGGGATCGCACCTTCAGCAGCGCGCTGCTGAATCACATGTCGATGGGATACCTGAACCGCAACGAGGGGTATGGGTCGGTGAACCAGTCGTTCCTCGATACCTTCCCTCGGATCCGCGGGGTCGCGGGCTACAACATCCCGCCGCAGATCTCCTTCAGCGACGGGTTCGCGCAGTTCGGCAACAGCGCCGGCGTCAACATCGGGAACGTCACCACCCGGCCGACCTTCATCATCAACGACTCGCTGACCTGGACCACCGGCGCGCACACGATCAAGGGAGGGATGGAGTACCGGAAGATCATGGGAAACATCCACAGCAACGGCAACCAGGCCGGGAGCTTCACCTTCGGGCGCGGCGCCACCAGCCTGGTGGGGGTCAACAGCGGCAACCCGATCGCCAGCTTCCTCCTGGGCGCGGTTGACAGTGCCAACGCCACGTTCCGTGCGGTCGACTCGGCGTATCCCCGGCAGAACGCGTGGATTCTGTTCGCCGGCGATACCTGGCGCGCGAGCCAGCAGCTCACCATCGATTACGGGCTGCGCTGGGATTACTACTCGCCCTCGTCTGAGAAGTACGACCGGTTCTCGTTCTTCGACCCGACCGGCGCCAATCCGGGCGCGGGCGGCCGGGCCGGCCGGCTCGCGTTTGCCGGCGGCGGATTCGGTGAGGCGAGCTACGGCGCGCGCTATCCGGAAGAGGATTTCTACGGCGGGTTCGCGCCGCGGCTCGGCGCGGTCTACCGGGTCAACGACAAGACGGTGCTCCGCAGCGGATGGGGCATCTTCTATATGCAGGCGTTCTATCCGGGCTGGGGCGGCGGCATCTCCCAGGACGGCTTCTCGACCACGCCGTCGTTCAACACCAGCCTCGGCGGCATCCAGCCGGCGTTCTTCCTCGAGCAGGGGCTGCCGCAGAACTTCGACCGGCCGCCGCTCATCAAGTCCGACTACCGGAACGGCCAGGACCTGCTCTACCGTCCGGTCGACGCCAACAAGCGGCCGTACTCGCACCAGTGGAACATCACGGTCGACCGCGAGCTCGGGCAGAATGTCTCATTGAGCGTCGGCTACGTCGGCAGCGCCGGACGCCGGCTCCCGTCGAGCATCGATCCGCTCAACGCGCTCGACCCGGGGCACCTCGCGAAGGGGGAGGCGCTGTACGACGAGTTCACCCCCGGCATGACCAGCCTGAATGGCGTGCCGCTGCCGTATCCCGGGTGGGTCGAACAGATGACCGGTTGTGCGCCGTCGGTGGCGCAGGCGCTGCGGCCCTTCCCGCAGTACTGCAGCAGCCTGCAGGGCCTGAACGAGAACCACGGATCGTCGCACTACAACTCGCTGCAGGTGAAGCTCGAGAAGCGGTTCTCGGACGGCGTCTACGCGCTGGTGTCGTACACGTTGTCGAAGACCATCTCGAGCGCGTCCGACAACACCCAGCGGGATGCGGTCACCTGGAGCGGGCTCCAGGGTGTGATCTCTCCCTTCGAGAAGGACCGCAACGAGGTCATCGCGGCGACCGATACGCCCCACGTGCTGTCGGCGGCGTTCGTCTACGAGCTGCCGGTCGGGCGCGGCCGGCGATTCCTGAACGAGGGCGGCGTCGCCAACGCGCTGGTCGGCGGCTGGCAGATGAGCACGATCTTCAAGTACTCGTCGGGCCTGCCGTTGTATTTCCGCTCGGGCTTCTGCAACGTGCCGGGCGCATTCCGCGCCGGGTGCATCCCCAAGATCACCGACGCCGGGGGCGGTGTTCGCGCAGGACAAGGGGAGCTTCGATCCGGCGACAGGTCCACTGTTCAACAAGAACGCCTTCGAACCAGTGTCGGCGTTCAACTTCTACTACGGACAGGGCAACCGGATCGAGGAATCGGTCCGCGCGTTCGGCTATCACAACCAGGATCTCTCGTTCATCAAGAACACGCGGTTCGCCGGCAGCAACAACGTGCAGATCCGGTTCGAGATTTTCAATCTGTGGAACTGGCACATGTTCAGCAACCCCGGCCAGTGGGGCGGACTGGCGTTCAACAACGACCTGGCGAGCCCGGATTTCGGCAAATGGAACGGATCGGTCACCGAGCCACGCACCATGCAGCTCGCCGCACGGTTCGAGTTCTAGCGACCCTCGGTCCAATCCCGGCGGCGCTGGCACTGCTCCTGCTGGTGCCGGCGCTGGCCGGGTCCGCGCCTCAGGACCTGCCCCCGGCCCTGGCCGCACGATTCAACGACGGCGTCGCCGCGCTGGCGGCGGACCGCCTCGACACCGCCGAAGCGGCGTTTCGCGCTGTCCTTCTTGCCGGCGGTGATCGAGCCTTCGTCCGCCACAACCTCGGGATCGTCCTGCAACGCCGCGGCCGGCACGCCGAAGCGGTCATCGAGTTCCGCGCGGCGTCGCGGCTCGATCCGGCCTTCGGCCCCTCTCGCCTGCTTGCCGGCGCCAGCCTGCTCTCGCTCGGACAGGCGCGAGCGGCGGCGGCCGAGCTCGCGCGTGCCGCGCAGCTGATGCCCCGGGAGCCGGCCGTCCACCTGCAGCGTGCGGACGCGTGCGAGCGCATCAGCGATGTGCTGTGTCTGACCGACGAGTACCGGGTGCTGGTGGAGCTGGCACCCGGCAATCCCGAATACTCCTACCGGCTGGGCAAGGCCTATCTGCGGCTGTCGCAGTGGGCGCACACACGCATTCAATCGATCGATCCCCGTGCCGCTCGTCTCGGTCAGGCCCTGGGGCGCGAATATCTGGATCAGGGACGGCCGGACCTTGCCGAGCGCGCCTTTCTCGACGCCATCGGCCGTGACCCCGCGCTCGACGACGTGCACCTCGCGCTGGCGCGGATCTATCTTGCCGACGGGCGATTGGATGAGGCGTCGCGAGCCGTCGCGCGCGCGCGCGCGCTGGTTCCCGACAGCACGGACGCGCGTGCCTTGCAAGCCGCGGTCGACGCCGCACGCGTCCGGCGGTAGCATCGTGCCGTACCGCCCGATGCCGACCGCGAACTGGCTCACGACGCCGCTGCTGCTGTTCGGCCTGTCAGTGGCCGCGCCGTCCGCCGCCCAGCCGCCGACGCTGTCAGCCCTGGAGCTGGAGATCAGCGCCACGTCTTCCCCCACCAATGGGACCGGGCCTGCCGGGTCCGAGCTCCAGCGCGCGCTGGCGTCGAAGAACTACGACCGCGCCGAACGGCTGCTCGCCGACGCCATCGCGCGGCAGCCGGCCGCGCGGCAGCTGCTCACCCAGATCGCCGGCGTGTTCATGATGGACCGCAAGCCCCTGAACGCGGCGATCGCCTTGAAGAAAGCCGAAACGCTTGGCGCGCTCGATGGCCAGGAGCGGCTGCAGCTGGCCCTGGCGTACGTCGCGATGAGGCGCGGAGACTGGGCGCGGCCGGAGCTGGAACAGCTCGCAGCCGCCGAGCCGGGCAACGTGATCCACGCCTACTGGCTGGCGCGGTTGGACTACGATGCCGGGCAATATGCGTCGGCCATTCGCCGGCTGCAGGACGTCGTCGCCAGGGAACCGGCTTTCACCCGGGCGCACGACAACCTGGGCCTGTGCTACGAAGCGCTGCATCAGCCAGACGACGCCGTGAAGCACTTTCGAGAGGCGGTGCGACTGAATCGGGTCGAGCAGAAGCCGTCGGGCTGGCCGGCGCTGAATCTCGGGATCCTGCTCCGATCGCGCAGCGATCTCGAGGAGTCCGAGCGTCTGTTTCGTGAGGCGCTGACCTACGACCGGCACCTCGCACCCGCTCACTATCAGCTGGCCGCGGTGCTGGAGGCAGGCGATCGGCTGGACCACGCGGTCAAATCGCTGCGGGACGCCACCGCGGCGGACCCGGCGTATCCGGACGCCTACTATGCGCTGTCGCGGATCTACCGGCGCCAGGGTCGCACGCCGGACGCCGACCAGGCGATGCGCACGTTCGTGCGGCTCCATGACGCCCGCCGGGAGCAGAGGCGGTGAGTCTCACGAGGATGCGGCCACGCATCACAACTCTGACCTTCCTAATGTGGACCGCATGCGCGCCCCTGTCGTCGCAGGCGGCGGCGCCGGGCCAACCGACGCGGCTCGCCGACCAGACCACGCTGCAGCAGATCGCCGCACTGGTCGAACGCGGCGATCTCGACGCGGCCAGCCGGGCGATCGAACCGGCCCTGAAGGCCTATCCCGGCGATCCGGTGCTGCACAACCTCGCCGGCGTCATCGCGGCGCAGCACGGCGAATTCGACGCGGCAGAGAGGCATTTGCTGGCAGCGGTTCGATTCGCGCCGAACAGTGCCGCCGCCTACGAGAACCTGGGGCGGCTCTATCAGGTGCGCGCCGACGGCAGTCCGGCGATGCGGGCGAAAGCCGTCGCCATCTACCGCCAATTGCTCGCCGTCCAGCCCCGCCACGTCGAAGGATTGTTCCAAAGCGGACTCCTGCTGGCGCTCGACGGACAGTTCGCCGCGAGCCGCGCGATGCTGGCGCAACTGCCCGAGGAGGTCCGCGAACGGCCGCAGACACTGGCCGTGCTCGCCGCCGACCTCGCCGGCCTCGGCGACCAGGCCGCGGCGCGGGCCGCGATCGCATCGCTGGTGGCGCACTCCGCACTTGCGGAGGCGGACATCCTGTCGGTGCTTCCAGCTTTGGCCGACCCCACCCGCGACGCCAGTGCGGCGTTGATGCTCGGCGGCCTGGAACGCCGTGGCCTGGCCACGGCCCGCGGACTTCGAGCATTGGCGGCGATTCACGTTCGCGGGAGCCGCTTTGCCGAGGCCCGAGAGACGTTCGAACGGGCGGTCGCCGCCGGCGGTGCCACCGCGCCGCTGCTCGTGGACCTGGCGCGTGCGGCGATCAAACTGAAGGACTATCCCGGCGCGCTTGGGTACCTGGCGCATGCCCGATCGCTCGAGCCTTCGGATCCCTCAATCCACTTCCTGTTCGGCATGGTGTGCGTCGAGCAGAACCTGGGCCGTGAGGCGTACGAATCGATGAAGAAGGCGGTCGAGCTCGATCCCGAGAACCCGCTGATCAATTACGCCATGGGCGCCGTGGCAACGCATCGCCACGAACCGTCCGAATCGCTGCCATATTTCAGGAAATACCTGCAGCTGAAGCCGGACGATCCGCGGGGCCATTTCGCGCTGGGCGCCGCGCTGTTCTACAGCAACGAGTTCGACCACGCCCGGCCCGAGCTTCGAACGGGCCGCGGCTGCGCCGGAGACCGCGACCGGCGGCCACTACTTCCTCGCCCGTATCGCCCGGCAGGCCAACGACCTCACGACGGCGCGGCGTGAGATCGAGCAGACGCTGCAGCTCGACCCGGGTCTTGCCGACGCATGGGCGGAGCTGGGATTGATTCAGATTCGCCTGGCTGAATACGCGGCGGCCGAGCGGTCGCTGGCGAAAGCTCTGACCATCGACCGCGATCACTACGTGGCGTCGGTGAACCTCGCGACGCTGTACGCCAGAATCAACGATCCTCGGCGCGAAGCGCAGGCGGCGCGCGTCGCCGCGCTGATCGAGCAGCGCGACGAGCGTGCGCAGGAGTTCCTGCGCATCATCAAGGCGGTGCCGTACGAGCACTAACGGCGACACCCCCGCCTCCGCGCGAACCGCTACGGCGCGGCTGCGACGAACGGGCCGATGTTTGGCGGTATTCCTCTTGGTTGGCGCCACCGCCGGCGCGCAGACCCGCCCTGCGGCGGCGGACCCCGGCCGGGTCGAAGCCGCGCGGGCACTGGCCGCGGGGGACACCGGTCGTGCGCTGGTGCTCGGCAGCGAGTACGCCCAGAAACACCCCACCGACGTCCGGGGACAGATCCTCCTCATCCGCGTGCACCTGGCGCGAGACGAGCCGGAGCGCGCCTACCGGATCGCCAGCCGGGCGGCGCGCCAGCATCCGGCCGACATCGACGTGCTCTATTACGTGGGTCTGGTGACGCGCCGCCTCGCCGCCGAGGAGCTGGAGCGTCTCACGAGGATGGCTCCGGATTCGGCGCGCGTTCACCAACTGAAGGCCGAGGCGCTCGAGGCGCAGGAGCGCCGTGCCGATGCGGAGAAGGAGTACGCGGCGGCGCTCGCGGTGAAACCCGATCTCCTCGAGGGCCTGCTGGGACTGGCGAAGCTCCAGCGGATACGCCTCGCCTGCGACGAGGCCCGCTCCCTCTATCAGCGGGCCGAGGCGATTCGACCGTCCTTCGACGCCGCCTACGGTCTGGGCGTCTGCGACAGTTACGTCCAGAACGATCAGCTCGCGGTCACGCACTTCGAGCAGGCGGTGCAGCGCAGTCCCGCGGCGGCGGTCGCCTGGGCCGGGCTCGGCGCGTCGCTGGTGAAGCTGGGACGCACGTCCGAGGGGATCGCCAGGCTGCAGCGGGCGATCGCGCTCGCGCCCGAGATGGATGAAGCCCACTACATGCTCGGCATGGCCTACCAGGCGTCCGGCGACGTCGTTCGCGCGCAGGAAGCGTTCAAGAAGGCCGAGCAGTTGCGCGGCGCCCGGTAACGCAGCCGATGCCACCCACGCGCGCGCCCGGGCCCACTTACCGCATCGATGCTGCTGGCGGCGGCGTTCGGCCTGGGCACGCTGGCGCAGCCGCCGGTGCCACCCACCCGCCGGGTCCCCGCAGCCTCAGCCAACGCGGCGCCGAACGTCCGGTTCGATGACGCGACCGCCGAGTCCGGCCTGGCCAGCTTCCGTCACGTGTCCGGTGGCGCCGAGAAGGACTACATCGTCGAGACCACCGGCTCCGGCGTGGCGCTGCTCGACTTCGATGGCGACGGGTGGCAGGACATCTATCTGGTCAACGGCTCGACCCTGCAACCGCGGGCGGAGGGCGTGCCTCGTGCGGCGCTCTTCCGCAACAACCGCGATCGCACCTTCCGTGACGTAACCGCCGCCGCGGGCGTGGCCAACGAGCGATGGGGCCAAGGCGTGTGCGTCGGCGATGCCGACAACGACGG
This sequence comes from uncultured Acidobacteriota bacterium, assembly GCA_963717745.1. Taxonomy (GTDB): domain Bacteria; phylum Acidobacteriota; class Vicinamibacteria; order Vicinamibacterales; family 2-12-FULL-66-21; genus JACCXG01. The sequence goes on along the minus strand of CAVQXJ010000018.1, from coordinate 209,226 downwards.
CGCCCCGGATCTGTACGTCACCAACTTCGGCCCCAACCGGCTGTTTCGGAATCAGGGCGATGGCCGATTCGAAGATCAGGCCGTGCGTGCGGGTGTGGCAGTCGACAGCTGGTCGACGGGCTGCGCCTTCGGCGACTACGACGCCGACGGCTGGCTCGATCTCTATGTTGCCGGTTACGTCGCGTTCGACGTCCAGCAACCGCCGCCAGCGCCGCCTCGCCGCCAGGCCCCGGCTGGTCAGGCGGCTGCCGCGGGGCCCGAAGGCCCCGCGGCACAGAAGACGCAAGGGGGGATGGGGGCGGCGTATTCAGCCGGCGCATCGTACTGCACATACCGTGGAGTGCCGGTGATGTGCGGTCCGCGCGGTCTTCGGGGCGCCCCCGATCACCTGTTCCGCAACAACCGCGACGGCACGTTCACCGAGACGACCCGAGAGGCCGGTGTGGGCGACGCCAAGGGCCTCTACGGGTTCGGCGTCGCGTGGGTCGATCTGGATGACGACGGGCGCCTCGACCTGCTGGTCGCGAACGACTCAGGGCCGAACTACGTCTATCGCAACCTCGGCACCGGCCGGTTCGAGGACATCAGCTACCCGTCCGGCGCCGCGCTCGACGGCAGCGGCCGGGAGCAGGCCCACATGGGCGTGGCGATCGGCGACTACGACAACGACGGCCGCAGCGACCTGCACATCACCAACTTCGCCGATGACTTCAACCTGCTGTATCACAACCACGACGGACGAAGCGTGACCGATGTCAGTTTCAGATCGGGGATCGCCCAGGTGTCGATCCCCTTCCTGGGATGGGGCACGGATTTTCTCGACTACGACAACGACGGATGGCTCGATCTGCTGGTGGTGAACGGCCACGTCTATCCGGCGGCGGACACCATGCCCTGGAACACCTCGTACGCGCAGCGTGCGCTCCTGTTTCGCAATCTGGACGGCCGGCGCTTCGAAGACGTCGGCGCGGCCGCCGGTGACGGCCTGTCGACCGCCCGGGTGTCGCGCGGGTCGGCGGTCGGCGATCTCGACAACGACGGGGATGTCGATGTCGTCATCAACAACATCGACGGCCCTCCGGCGCTGGCGCGGAACGCCGGCGGCGGCAACGCCGGTCACTGGCTGACGATCCGTCTGGCCGGCGATCCGCAGCGGAAATGCCCGCGCGATGCCATCGGCTCGGTCGTGTTCGTCACCGCCGGCGGCGTGCGGCAGCGCCGTGACGTCGCCAGCGGGCGCGGCCAGATCTCACAGTCGGACCTGCGGATGCATTTCGGCCTCGGGAAACAGACCGCCGTCGCCCGCGTGGAAGTCCGCTGGGCGAATGGCCCGAGCGTGGTCTATGCCGTCGACCGCGTCGACGCGATCGTGACGATCGACCAGGCAACGGGGGCGGTTACGTACAACAAGTGACCGCGTCCGTTGTCCGCCGTCCGTTGTCCGCGGGTTCGCGGGCCTGCCGCGCCGTACCTTGGCGGAGGCGGGCTCGCGGGTCGGGGTGCTTTCAGCGGCAAACCGGGGTGGTCCGACGGCCGGTGATCTTTAACAGGAGGCCAGGAGGACCGGAAAACCAATATTTCTTTCGGACCGCGGACTGCGGACAGCGGAAGCGGTCAGAGTCGATGAATCGCCTCGGCTACTCGATTGGCGGAACGCGTCGCCGCCTCCATCCCCCAGTCGAGATTGTCCGCGTACGCGCCTGCGAAATGGATCCGGCCGTGCGGCTCGATCAACACCGGCCAGAACCGGGCGAGCTCGCCCGGACGATACGACGTGCGTTCACACGCAGAGGCCCACGGGTCGAGCGCCCAGACGACGACGTGGGCCTTCTCGATGTCTTCGGAACGGCCGGGGTAGAACTTCCGGAACGTCGCCACCGCGCGATCCGCCGTGCCCGCGCCGGACGCGGTTCCCGCCAGCAGTCCTCGCGTCGTCTTCACTTCCTGCGACGCGCTCCACACGTGGTAGAGCGGCGTCTCACCGAACTCCATGTTCGGGCTCACACCATCCCGCTCCCAGAAGCGGGTGCGGGTCTGCAGGATCACGCGCGTGTCGTGGTAATACGGGACGTTGGCAATCGCGTAGGACTTGGCGTCGGGGAATGCCGGGGTGACCGGCAGCAGCCGCAGCATCCTCGCAGACATCGCACAGACCAGATAGTCCGCTTCGAGCCGCGTCGTCTCGTTGCCGTTGCGGCAACTGACGCGCACCCCGGTCTCGCCGTGTTCGATGGCGGTGACCGGTGAACGTAGGCGGATGCGTGACCCGAGCCGCTTCTCGAACGTATCGGTCAGCGTCTGATTCCCGCCGAGCAGCCGGAAGACTTTGGGTGGGAACAGCGGCACGCCGCGCAGCTTGAGGATGGCCGCGTGCCAGACCGCCTGCAGTGCCGATCCGCTGCCGCCGATGAACCCGAGCGCGGCCGCCGACGCGCCGTCCTTCCGAAACAGATCGGACGTGCTGATCCTATCGAGCGCGTTCAGGCCCGCGGCGAATGGCTGGTACTCATCCTGGAAACTGTCGACGTAGGGAGCGAAGTACAGCGCGGCGAGCTCGGCGAACGGGTGGCTGGTCAGGTACTCGACTTCGCGGCTGTTCAATCCCAGCTTGGCGAGTACCTGGCGATCGCCCAGCATCTCCTCGGTGTATCGCTGGCCGCCGATCCATCGAACCAGACGCTCGCGGCGCGGATAGTAGACGTGCGGCAGGTTGAACTCGCGGACGTACTCGCGAAAGCGCTCGTACCCCGGCTCGGTGAAGTGCTCCGCGCCGCCGTCCGCATACAGGCCGTCGTCGAGACCGTCGCGGAAGGTGAAGACATGTCCTCCGGTCCGAGCCGACGCTTCGACGACCGTCACCTCATGTCCACGCCGGACCAGCTCCCACGCGCAACTCAGTCCGCCGATGCCGGCGCCGGCGACGATGATGCGTTTGGCGCCCTTCGCCCGTGAATCGGCTTGCGGCAGGAGCGCCGTTGCGGCCAGCTTGAGCGCGTCGCGTCTCGTCGGTTTCGGCATGCCACGCCTCGTCTTGTGGCGGCCATCCTACTCCCAAAACCGTGCCGCCAGGAAGAGCGACACAGGCTAGCCCACGGCGGCTTCGGCGCTATCGGCCTGGGGCTGTTCCGCACGCCTGTCGCTGTCACGCCGCCTGCGGCGGGCTCGCGGCCTTCGGCCGCGACACGACGATACGACGACACGACGTAAATGCCAGTTCTCTTCGACGTATTGCCTCCGGCTGCCGGCAGCGGGCAGAGCCGTTGATATTTCCGTGCAGTCCCGGGCCACGACAAGCAGACTGATGGTCGAAGCACCCCCGGGCCAAGTCATAACGTCGTTGTCGTCGTGTCGTCCCTCGGCCGGAGGCCGAGCCGCGCCGGAGGCGCCCTGGCAGCGAACAGCGGTCGCAGAGACTCACCCTGCGAGGCCGCCTACGTTGCCGGCTCGATCCAGTAGCGTGGCCCCGCGCCGCGGCGCGCCGCGCGATCGGCGGGATTCGCGAGCTCGCAGCGGTCGAGCGACAGGCAGCCGCACCCGATGCACGCGGTGAGGCCGGTCTTGATCCGTTCGAGCTCGGCGATCCGATCGTCGATGCGCCTGGTCCAGGCGCTCGACAGCCTGGCCCAGTCAGCGCGGTCGGGCGCGCGGTTGCGCGGCAGTTTCGCCAGCTGGCCGCGGATCTCTTCCAGCGACAGCCCCACTTTCTGCGCGAACACCACGAATGCGACCCGCCGCAGCACGGTGCGGGGGTAGCGGCGGTGCCCGGAATCGTTCCGTTCCGCGGCAATCAGCCCCTGGTCCTCGTAGTAGCGCAGGGCCGACGTGGCCACGCCGCTGCGCGCCGCGACTTCCCCAATCGTCAGCACGTCGCTCACGGCACCAGTGTGCCCCTCTTTTCGCTTGACTTCAAGTGCACTTGAAGTTCGATGCTGGTGGTCCGGGAAGGATCGAACGACTGCGGAAGGGACGGATGACGCTGATGACTGCACTGAATCGAATCGGGATCGTGACGGGTGCGAGCCGGGGGCTGGGCCTGGTGATTGCCCGGGTGCTTGCCACCCGGGGATACCGGCTGGTGATCGGCGGGCGGGATCGCGAGGCGCTCGCCGCGGCGGCCGGAGAGCTCGCCGCGGTGGCCGGAAGGCTCGCGCGCCACGCGCCGGTGGTGCCGGTCGCGGGGGACATCACTGAGCCGGCTGTGCGCGGAGCGCTGATCGACGCCGCGCGGCAGCTGGGTGGCTTGGACGTCCTCGTCAACAACGCATCGGAGCTGGGCGGCGTCGGACCGCTGCTCGCGTTCGACGTGCCACGCTTCGGCCGGCTGTTCCCCGTCAACGTGGGAGGGCCGATGGTGCTGACCCAACTCGCGGTGCCGCTGCTGATCGAGCGGCGGGGCCTGATCGTGAACATCACGAGTGACGCGGCGACGGCGGCGTATCCGGGCTGGGGCCCGTACGGTGCGACCAAGGCGGCGCTGGAGCTGCTGACGCGTACGCTGGCCTCCGAACTGCGCGAGCACGGCGTCTCGGCGGTGCTCGTGGACCCGGGAGACATGCGCACCCGCATGCACCAGGAAGCCTTTGCGGGCCAGGACATCTCGGATCGACCGCTGCCGGAGGTGACAGTGCCGTTCTGGAACTGGCTCTTCGATCAGGAGCCCGCCGCGGTCCTCGGCCAGCGGTTCGCCGCCCAACAGGAGAATGCGCCATGGCTGCAACCGGTGTGATCGACGGATTCGTGCTGCCGGCGCGGCTCGAAGCCTCGGAGCCGCCGGAGGCGCGGGGCCTGCGCCGCGACGCCGTGCGTCTGCTCGTGTCGCGCGTCGAAGACGACTCTCTCGCCCATGCCCGCTTCAACGAATTGCCCCGGTGGCTCGCGGCCGGCGATCTCCTGGTGATCAACACCAGCGGGACGCTGAACGCCGCCCTGGCGGCGACCACCCGCGATGGCGATCAGTTCGCGGTGCACCTCTCCACGCGGCTGCCCGGCGATTTCTGGGTGGTCGAAGTGCGACGGCCCGGTCCTGTCGCATCGCTGCCCGAGCGCGGCGCGCGCGCCGGGATCACGTTCGATCTGGACGGCGGCGGCCGCGTCACGCTCCTGGCGCCGTACCCCTTGACCGGCGCACTGGCGGCGCCATCGCGATTGTGGATCGCGGCGCTCCAGCTGACGGAGCCGGTGCTGCCGTATCTCGAACGGTTCGGCCATCCGATTCGGTACGGCTACGTCACCCGGCCGTGGCCCGACTCCATGTACCAGACCGTCTTCGCGACCGAGCCCGGCAGCGCCGAGATGCCGTCCGCGGCGCGTCCGTTCACGCCGGAGCTCGTCACGCAGCTGGTGTCGCGCGGCGTGGAGATCGCACCACTGCTCCTCCACACCGGAGTCGCGAGCCTGGAGGATCACGAGCCGCCTTACGAGGAATACTTCCGCGTGCCGCCGGAAACCGCGGCGCGCGTCAATGCGGCGCGGCGCACCGGCCATCGCGTCGTGGCCGTCGGCACGACGGTCGTCCGCGCCCTCGAGACCGTCACCGACCGCCGCGGCACCACGTCTCCTGGCGAAGGGTGGACCAGCCTGGTGATTGGCCGCGACCGGCCGCTGCGCGGGGTGAACGGGATGATCACCGGCCTTCACGAACCGCACGCCACTCACCTTGCGATGGTCGAACAGGTGCTGGCCGCCGCCGGATGCGCCAGCCCCTCAGCGCATCTCGATCACGCCTACCGCGAAGCGAGGCAGGCCGGATACCTGTGGCACGAGTTCGGGGACTCGCACCTGATCATTGGTCGCGGAGCGTTCTGAGCTGGTTCGACCGCCTTTCACTGTCGCGCTGCATTCATGTTCACGGCGCCTGCGGCGCGCTTGCGGCCTTCGGCCGCGCACGACGAAACGACGACACGACGACAACGACGTTGAGAACGCAACCGGCCACGTCGGCACGCGGGGGCATTTTCGTGAATGCCTCCCGCTCTATATCAACGGCTCTCCCCCGTTGGCGGCGACGTCGGCTAAGGCCGACGTTGCGCGAAGCGCGGCGCCGCCAACGGAGCACAGTCCTTCGAAGTGACTCACAAAGGTTTACGTCGTGTCGTCGTGTCGTCGTCTCGTCGTGGGCGGCCGAAGGCCGCAGCGCGCCGCAGGCGCCGTGGTCACGAAGGCAGCGTGACAGCGAACAGCGTCAGGCCCGAGCTCTCGCGTCTGCGCAGCCGGTGACAGCGACCGCGACGCCGACGGCAGCGCGACCGGGGCGATCACCGGAATCGCCGCGCACAGGATGGCGAAGGCCAGCACGTGGAACGAGCCGGCCAGCGTGAACACGATGCCGTAGCCGAAGCCGCGGTCCAGCAGCATGCCGACGATCTGGCCGAACACCACGCCGCCCATCGCGCCGCCGAAGCCGACCAGCCCGGCGACCGCGCCGATCGCGCTTCGCGGATACATGTCGGTCGGCAGAATCATCACCAGCGTCGACCAGGACTGCTGCCCGAAGTAGGCCAGGCTGAAAATCGCCAGGGCCCAGCCGACCGGCACGCTCGGGATGAACAGGACCGCGGGCATCACCGCCGCACTCAGGCCGAGCGCGATCTTGCGGGCGCGATTGAGCGGCACGTTCCGGACCAGCAGCCGGCTGGACAGCCATCCGCCGGCCAGGCAGCCGACGCCGGCGGCGGCGTAGGGGATCCAGGCGAAGGCGCCCACCGCTTTGAGGTCGAACCCTCGCGCGTCGTACAGATACTTCGGCAGCCAGAAGAGATAGAAATACCAGGCGGCATCGCTGAGGAACTTCGCGGTGACCAGCGCCCACGTCTGCCGCACCTGCAGCAGGGTGCGCCATCGCGGCGGCGGCTCCGCGCTGCGTCCGGCGGCCATGACCTCAGCCAGCACCTCGCGCTCGGCCGCGTCGAGCCGCGGATGACGTTCCGGCGAGTCGTAGGCGGCCCACCACCAGACCGACCAGACCAGGCCGATCACGCCCGTGAGATAGAAGACAGTGCGCCAGTCCGCGGTCGCGACCACCAGCGCAATCAGCGGAGGCGCCACCACGCCGCCGACCGCGGTCCCCGCGTTGATGATGCCCATCGCGGTCGATCGCTCGTGGACCGGGAACCATTCGGCGACGGCTCGCGTGGCCGCCGGAAACCCGCCTCCCTCCCCCATGCCGAGCAGCAGGCGGCTGGCGGCCAGCATGCCAATCCCGGTCGCCAGTCCGTGGCTGGCGCAGGCCAGCGACCAGAACAGCATGATCAGCAGGAACCCGACCCTCGTGCCCAGCACGTCCATCAGCTTGCCGCCGCCCGCGTACATCACCGCGTACGCGACCAGGAATGCCGACTGGAGCAGCGAGAACTGCTCGTTGCTGATGGGAATGTCCTCGGCAATCGCCTTGATGGCGACCGGCAGCGTCTGCCGATCGAGGTAGCTGATGGCAATCGCGGCGCTGACCAGCAGCGCGAGGCGCCAGCGCAGCATCTCAGTTCTCCGACAGCGTGCGTGACTCGGGGTGTGCGAGCATCATGAACGCCGCATGGTAACCGCTCGCCGGCGCCAGCGCCACAGATCGGAACCGCGTCACCCACCGCGCCAGCACATCCATCGCACCTGGTGAGAAAACTCCGTCGTTTCCCGCGTCGACAGTGGTGCTCCTTTTGCTGCGCCCGGAAGCCGGGATACGGCGGAGTCACCTTCGATCGGCGACGCGGCTTGGCCGCACCGGCACCGTCCAGGAGTTCGTAGTTGCACGCCGCGTTCATGAAGGCGGAAGCGGAAGAGCGCTAACCATTCCGGAGGCGGTCGAGCCGATCGCGATCGCGAAACCGTGATTCCAGGCCGCCGACCCCGATACTCCGGGGCCGGCGGCCTGCTGTGTCCGTCAGGGCTGCTTGATCAGCGATGCAGCATGTGGGAATTGACGACGGTCGGGCCGATGTTCACCTGGAACATCATCCCGCGATCCTCGTGGTCCAGGATGTGGCAATGGAGGACGAAGGATCCGCCGTAGTCGACGAAGCGGGTGCGCATCTTGAAATAGCCGGGGATGGTCACCTGAGGTCCCTGGTTGGGGTCCACCGGATACACGATGGCGGAGGGGATCGGGAAGACGTCCCACCAGATGTTGGTCGTGGTCAATGGCTTGGAGGCACACGGTTTCCAGGTGGTGTTGTCGTTCGGGTTCACCCAGCATTGTCCCGTCTGCAGCGTGGGCTGCTGCGTGCTCACCATGTAGAGCGGTATGTTCTGGCCGTTCTTGTCCTTCATCGGCACACCCTTCGCGTCGAGCAGTGGGGCGGCGGGGTCGAAGACTTCGGTGATCTGGAACGGGTTGATGTGGATATGGAAGGGGTGATCGAGCTGAAAGTTCGACTTGTTGACGAGCGTCCATTCCCCCACGGTGTTGAGCACGGGAATGTCGACCGTCGCGCCGCCTTCGTCGAACTTCACGCCGTTGATCGAATGCTGGGCGGCTTTACCGCTCGCCTCGACCGTGTTGAAGGTCAAGGTCCGGGCGTTGTTGGGGTCCACCTCTTTCGGGCTGATGTCGTTCAGAAACGCCGGTCGCGCCGGCATCGCCTTAACGAGGTTCATCGCGGTTCCGGAGCCCGTGACGTGGATGTTGAACAGGAGCTGCGGGGCTTGTCCGTTCTGCGCGCCGCTGACCGATGTGTTCGCGGTGATGTTGAACGGAAATGTGCCGGTCCCCGCCGGTGCCTTGACGAGCAGGTCGATGCGGTTGGCCGCGCCCACGAACACCGGCCGCTGCGCTCTGGCGACGTAGTTGTTGTTGTCGAACTGCACGCCGTCCTGCGCGGTCTGTTGCCACGTGAACCCCGCGGGCAGTTGCGAGATGTAGAACCCCGTGGTCACCGAGGCATTGACGATGCGCCAGAGCTGCACTTGCCCCGGGTACATGGTCAACGTTGGTTGTAGCGATCCGTTGACGGCAAACGGGGGCGCGCCGCTACCGCCGCCTCGGAGGAGACTCGGCGTCGTGTTGTACTGGTTGACGACCAGTGTCGGCTGCTGTCGCGTCCACGTCGTCTTGGGGTTCTGCCGGAAGGCGGCGTAGGTCTTGTCGAAGAAGCCGTCGTACTCGTCGCCTTCGATGATGAGCGCGCCGGCCATGCCGTTGCTCACGTTCAGGGCGGTCGAGCCGTGCTTGTGGGCGTGGTACCAATGGGTCCCCGGCGCCTGGCCCATGCGCAGGCGCGCCCCCTTCGGTTGGACGCCCGGGTATTTCGGCACGACGAAGCAGGTGGGGAACGCGCCGATGTAGTACAGGGGGAACGTGCCGGCTTTGATCGATAGGTTGTTGGCCAGCCAGAGTTGCTGCGGCGCCGGCTTGCCCTGCCCGTCCGCGACCAACAGCTGCTCCTGCCACTTGGTGTAGGTCGGCGGCAGGTCGCCCCAGACGGCGGGCCACTTCGACAGGTTGTCGGCCATCAGGCGCTTCGCGCAATCGTCGAAGAACGTGCCGAGGTTCTGGCGCGCCAAAGCCTCGGTGACGACGGGCTTGCCGTTGCTCCAGGGCGACGGGCGAGTGTTCAGGAAGACGTTGTCGCCGACGCTGTTGGGATTGGTGTGTGTGCCGTGGAAATGCATGTTGCCCGACGTGGAACCGTGGTAACAATTCGGCCACGTATCCCCAGCCGACTGCGGGTAGCCGGTGCTGCTGGTGTCGCAGTCACCCTTGCCGCTCTCCCAGACGTCGATGGTGTTTCCGTAGTCGAGGACGTTGATCTGATTGAGGAACAGCAACTGGATGACGTCGCCAAGACGCGCCCGGATCGTCGGCCCTGGAGTGGGAAGCGGCGGCGCGGGCGTCGGGTTGAGCGGCATCTCCGTCTTCTGGTAGAAGCGGAGCAGCTGCTGCACGCAGCGGGTGTTGGTCATGGGGAATGCCTGGCGTCCGTTCGCAAGAACGATCGTGCCTCGCACCCGGCCCTTCCCGTCGGAGACGATCTCCGTCAGCGGAGTGGTGAGATCGGGCGCCGTCGGGCAATCCGCGACCGGCGACGCGCCCTGCGCCTGGATGCCGGGAGTGGCATTCGCGATCAAGGTCGCCAGGCCCAGGGCGACCAGGACGGCGACGCCTCCGCGCCGGATCCTCGATGCGGTACCAAAGCGGACAGTAGGAATCATCATCGTTCTTCTCCCCGTCCTGTCTTCGCCTACGTGAAGTTGGCGACGATGGTAATGCTGCCCGTTTCCTGCGAGTGAAACTTGCACCTGTAGCTGATGACGTCGCCCACCGCGCCCTCCACGACGTAGAGCGGCGTGGACGATCCGCCTGCGGCGATCGGATCGCAGAGCGGTTCCCCGGTTCCAACGAGGATCGGTTGATGGGTGGCGCCCGTGGTGTTGCCCCACGTCACGATATCGCTGATCTGCGCCTGGAGCGTGTCGCCGACCTTGGCGCCCAGAACGTCGGGCTGGAAACCGGCGACGCTCGGAGTCACCCGGACGATCTTGACTGACCAATCGAAATTTTGCGTGAACCCGCCCTTGCCTTTGCCGCCACCCATCAGATCCTCCTGTGTGCGGAAAAGTATCGACCTTCCTGCGAGCGTCGTCGTTCGTCCTACACGGCAGTGGAGTCGACCGCTTCACGCCTCCACGATCTCTTGAGACGGACGCAAGAGGAGGTGTTCGCGAGACCGACTGTCAAGCCGCTAGCCGCAAAATAGTGTGTAGTCGACACTCGGCCTCGTGACCGTTGTGTGACGCCCCTGGGGAAGTGGTGGTCGATCGCGAAGCGACCGGATGGTCGCACTATTCGCGAGTGTGAGCAAGCACTGCGTGATGCAAGGCGACGTCGAAGCTCATGAACGGGAAGCAGGTCAGCTTCGACGCGGGATTGCAATTGTAGACGGCCGGGAGCCAGGGTTCGCGCGCGAGGTCGTCGATACACGCTGAGACGTGGCGATACAGATCCTGGCGGTTGCGCGACACGTCGACGTGGTCGAAATGGCTGCCGCGATCCTCGTAGAAGTCGTAGCCCAAGAGGAAGATGGACGAGGCGCCGAGGAGAATCGCGGCGTGCAGCGCCTGGCAGCCGGCGCCGAGGCCGTACAGGGGCTCGTTGAAGTTCCTGCCCACGATGTGCCGTTCGGATGACCAGATCCGCAGCGCCTCGTCGAACGGCGTCGGCTCGTGTGACGGGGCTCGGTTCTCGGGATTGATTTCGAAGACCGTGGCGTCGGTGTCATGGGGTGCGGCTCCGGGACCGGCGATGACGATGCCGCGATAGTCCCGCAGCGCCCGTGCGTGCGTCACCTTCGCCGTCACGTCGACGAAGAACATGATCGACGGATGGTAGGTACTCGATGATCCGGTTGACGCCGATCGTGAGATGGCCGTCCAGGCGCTTGAAGTCGAAGTCGCGCAGACTGGTGCCGGTCGAGAGGACGAAGACCGGCCGTCCGCGATAGAGATTGTCCAGTGGGTGTGGCATACGACACTAGCAGCCCTCGACGCCGTGGAGGAACCTTTCAGCTAGTCCCCCTGGAATCGTGATGACTCGCCTAATACCCGGGCGGGGCATCCCGGCTGGGCGGCGTTGCTCATCGCTCACATATGCCCAATATGCTCGCTCTTCGCGCCTTGCCATCCGGGCGCCGCGCTCCGGGACTTAGGCAAGCCATCACGCTTCCAGGGGACTAGCGATCGAGCCGGATTCGTCCCCGGCTCTCGATGACGTGCAGCTGGTCCGATGCGCCAACCGCGTGGACGAGAAAACTGCGCAGCGTGTCCTCACTGCATGGACTGCCGCGCTTTCCGACGCGGCCGCGCAGCCTGATGGGCTCCGCCGGCGCCCGCGTGCCCGGGGGTTCTTCGAGGCCGCTGGCCCCGCCGCGCCCGGAGGCCAGGACGCCCTCGTGGATGACGTCGAGCAGCCCGATCCGCTCCTTGAAGAACGCCGTCCTGCCCACGCAGAATCCGCCGATCACTTTCAGGCCCCCCTTGACGCGCACGTCCCGGTGCAGATGCCGCCGGATGGGCGCTCCGGACAGCTCCACGTCGATATCGACGTCCCCTTTCCAGGGACCCATCAGCACGTCGTGCGGATGCGCGGCGATGCACGCTTCGACATACTCGATCCAGTCGTCGGCAAGCGTCACGTCCGCGTCCAGCTTGATGAAATACGGCGCCGCCGCGAGGCGATAGATGTCCTTGATGCAGAACAGCTCGAAATTGGCGTAGCCGTCCAGGCTGTGGGCTGGGCGGTGCAGCACGTCGTACCGGCCGTGCAGCCGGCCGAGGTCGTCCTCGCCCAGGAACGACGACGCCAGGTGGACGGTGCCGTACGGGAGGAGCCGCTCCAGCAGCGGTCGCAGCAGATCGACATGTCGCGATCCGCCGCAGATGAAGATGTCGAATCGTCGCTTGAGCTCCGTCATCGTCAGCAGAACGACCGCGTGAATCCTACCGCGGTTTTCGGCTACGCTGTGCACCCACGTCCATCGTGTTTCCCCAAGACTTTGCCGCGCTGGCCGACGCCGAGTGTGGCCGCCCCGGCTACGGGCAGCGGCTGATGGCCCTCGTTCGGAGGTCGGGCGGCGACGCCGGCAGCACGGCCCTGGCCCTGGTTCCACTCGCGCAGGGACAACACGGCGAATCCTGGCCGGAGCGGCGTCTTGCCGTGCTCCTGCTCGAACACCAGCTGCTGCAGCTGCCGTCCGACGACCTGCCCGCGTTCGATCGCGCGCTCACGAGGCTCGGGCTGAAGCCGGGGCTTGGCGACGCCGTCCCGGTGGACGCAGGGGTGCTCGACCAGGGCTTCTCGACCACGGTGTTGCGCGGGTTCGTTCCCGAGCTGATCCGACGGCTCGGCCGTCTGAACCGCGCCCACGTGCCGGTCCGGCGGGGGGACGGCGGCCGCGTCGCCTGGAAGGTACTTTCTGCGTGCCGCCCGCGACGTGTCGAAGCTGACCCTGGCGCGCTACGTCTTCAGCCCCGAGGAAGTCGTGCGCGAGATCGAGCGCACGCTGGTCGTCACCATGGGCACCGAGCATGCGCTCTCACGTATCGCGCACGCCGTCGCCGCAACGGCGCCGCCGGAGCCCCTCGACCGCCGCCGCTACGAGGCGGACATCCTCCGGCGGCTGTGCGCCGGTCATCGCATCTACTGGGTGTCGCCGCGCTGTGGGTCCGAATTGAACGCCCTGGTGGAGTACCCCTTGGGTTCGGCCGTCGTCGTGATCAAGCCGCCTGGTAGCGATCTGGAGATCGAGATCAAGCGCACCGGCACGCGCGGGCCGCGCCTGCTGCAGGTGATCACGCAGCGCGACAACGGTACGACGCTGCCCATCAGCCATCGCCTGTTCGGCGGATTGCTCGGCTGGCTCGCCCGGCGTGAAGCGGCCGCGGCCACGGTCGTCTCGACGATCTTCAAGGTGGTGCACGGTCGCGAGGCTCCGTGCTCGCAGACCGTGTCCCGGTCGTCGATCGTCGAGCTGCCCGGCGCCGACGGCCCGGTGCACATCCTCGACTACCTGACGGACCGGCGCGCGTTCGGCTCGGGGTTCGACGACATGCGCCGCGCACTCGGCGCGTGCGCTGACAGCTTTCCGGTCGACTCAGGGCTCGCCCGGGCGTCCTACCAGGGAGAGCGTGGCCGGACGCTCCAGTTCATCGGCCAGGCCTCACCCGAGCAGGCGGTGATCCGCGGCAGTAGTTCGTTCCGCCTCGATCGGCTCGCGCTGTACCTGTCCGATGACGGCCCAGAGGAGTACTTCGTGGACGGCCTCGGCCGTCAGCCCGCCCCATTCGAGCTGCGCTGGCTGGCCGACACCGTGCTCGAGGAGGTCCTCGGGGAGCTGACGGTGCCGCCCGTCGGCTACCGCGAGTATTCGCAGTATGTCGGCGACGCCTTCCGCGTGCCCGGCAACCGCGCCCGCGCCGATCGGCAGTACCTGTCCGCGATGGGCCAGCTCGGAGACTGCTGGGGCACCCTGCTCGCGATGCGGGGCTTCTCGGCCGGGGAGTCGTTCGTCGGGCGGAACGTCGGCCTCAAGAGTGTCTGGCGCGACGGCGAGTGGCAGGTGCGCGTCATCGTCCAGGACCACGACGACCTGACCGTGGCCGGCGTCGGCCCACGGCACATTTCACCGTGGCGCGAAGTCTCGGCCATGCGGAGCGATGAGGTGCACATCCTGGGCGGGCTGAGCGGCAGGGCGACGATTCCTGGGGATGCCGGGACGTTGCAGGCGATCTACCGGGTGAATCCAGACGTCGCCGGCGCGGGTATCGCGACGCTGAAAGACGCGGTCGTCGCGGCCTATGACCGGTGTCAGACAGCGCTGGCGGTGGATCCCGAGCTGCAGAACCTGTTTCCCCCGGGATTCCTCGATGCGCGCCGCGACTACTACGAGCTCGTCTCGCGCTTTCTCCGCGCGGATCCCGCCGACTTGGACCCGTGGACGCAGGATGCGACGGCGTACCTGCGGGCGGAAGGCTACGGCGACGGGCAGATCGAGACGTATACGAAGTCCATCTACCACTTCCGGATGTTCTTCGATCGGATGCGGTTTCTCTACGGCAGGTAGCGCTGTTTCAGTCGCTCGTAAAGGCATTCCGAGTCGTAGCGCCCGTCCTTGTCCTGGCCCGAACGGCGCCACAGCTCGTTCCATAGGTGAATGGCGCACGTCTCGGGCGGGAATTGCCACGACGCGGACGGATCGAGCACCCGCCTCCAGGCTGAAAAGTGGAGTGGGCAGAACACCGGCCACGGTTGCACGTGCCGGTGCAGGGCGTACGCCTCGACGGCCCTGCCGAACAGCCTCGGACCGCATTGGCTCCACTGCAGGGCGGCGGGGTCCATCTGCTCGCACGCATTCCAGGCGTATTCGAGAATGGCGCTACCGGCCGGGGCCTTGATGGCGCCGACGTTCACGAGCTGTCGGTCCTCGAGGCCTTCGCTGGAGAACACGTATTCATCTTGAAAGTTGAACGGCCTGAGACACACCATGTCCGCGTCGACGAACCAGCCGCCCTTCTCCAGGAGCAGCTTGTAGCGGAAGAAATTCGCGAACCCCGCGTAGGACTGGTGCGCTCGGTACGTGAAGATGCGTGTCGCTGGAAGAATGCTGTTGGCGTCCATGATGACTGTACCGGGCGGAACGCCTTCGGTGTCTTCATAGGCGTACAGGACGAACTCGTGGCCGTGAGCCTGGAACGACCGGATTGCCAGTTGCTCCAAGGTCGAGAGACGGCCGCCGACCCAGAGGCTTTGGATGACCTGTGCCATGTGGCGATGCTGATGTGGCTACGGATTCTAGCGTGAGGACGATGGCATTCACCATCGGCTTCCACTGGGGCTCTCCCGCGGATCAGGCCATGCGCGATCCGGCTCGCTTCGTCGACGACTGCCGGCGCGCGGCCACAGCGGGGTTCGAATCAGTCGAAGTACCGATGACGGGAAGCGTGGCCGACGGGCTCTCGTTGGCGACGACGACGGCTGCCGCACTCGACGACCTCAGGTTCAGGCTCACCTGTCCGACGCCGGCGCTGCTTGGCGCGCTGCTCGCGGACGAGACGTTGAAGGACGCGCGCGCGGCGCTCGAAGGACGGCTCATTCTGCACGTGCGGATGGACGAGGACGCGGGCGCAGCTGACGGCGGCGTCACCGAAGCAGGGACAGTTCTGGCGTCGGTTCGTCGCCTATTCCCGGGTTCGAAGCGTCTGGAGCTGGATGTGGAAGGGCAATCGGCCGAGGCCGCGTGCCTCGCCATCAGGCACGCGGACCGGCTCTGGCGACAGCCAGCGCGGCCGGCCATGGTGGATGGCGACGCATCGCCGGTGCTGCACTTTGGGACCGAGGTCGGTCTCGTCGCGTCGCTGGTCGCGCGCGAGACACGGTGCGAGGCGCTGGACGCCGCATCCAGTCTCTTCGATCACACTGTGGATCTGGCGAGTGATTCCGCCTCGTGGACCGCGCCATGCGTGTGGGCGGACGGCGGGCACACTCCAGGTGTGCGAACCGTCGTACTGATCGGCTCGTTCGACGAACTTGCCGAAACAATCCGTCGCTACGCGCGAGGTGGGATATCGAGCTTTCTGATCAGGGGGTGGGGCGTCCGGGACGTCGACGAGCGAGAGATGGCGATCTTCGGCTCCGAGATCCTGCCGCGTGTCCAGCGACTCGAATAGGGCGCAGCGATCAGCGGACCATCGCGTCCGGAGTGGCGTAGGCCTTGACGGCGAGCCGTGCATAGGGCGGTCGGCGGGCGATCAGCGCCGCGTTCTGCACGCGCTCCCCGGCGAACGGGTCACCGACCGAGTAGTCGACAATCTTGTTGAAGATCATGATGGGCGCCGCGATGTGGCGCGCGCGCGCCGTGCCGCACATCTCGAGCAGCGGAATCATCACCAGCTTGTCTTCCGACACCCGGACGTAGTTGCCGCTCTCGTTCCGCAGATCCTCATCTCGAACGTGATCCCACAGCCACCGCTTCCAGGTGCGTACGGCCGTTCCGAGGAACGGCTGGCGGCGAAAGTCCACCGTCCCGTCCGGATAGGCCGGCCAGGGACCGTGTGGCCGTCCCGACGGCGCAAGCTTGACCGTCAGCCAGCTCCCATATGTGACCCAGCAGTCGAACTGCTCGTACGCCTCGGCGATTGTCTGCAGCGAGTGGTTGCCGGCGAACCAATCGTCGCCGTCGAGCGACACGATCACGTCTTCCGGCTCCGCGCGGCTCCAGCGGATGGCGTCGACCAGGTTGGCCATCGAGTACCGCCGGGTCTGATTGGCGCGGACATGGATGCGGGGGTCACCGGCCGCGGCGAGCATGGCACGCTCGTGCGTGTCGTCGCCGCACGGATCGACCGTCACGTAGGCGTCCCAGTTGGCGCGCGTCTGGGCGCGCACGGAGGCCAGGCACCGTCCGATGAAGTCCTGGCACGGGCCGCAATTGATGATGATCTTGAACATTGCCGCGTCGCGACCGCTCAACCGCGGCTGATGATACCGCAGTGCTGCATCTCGTTGTCGGGCGGACGCCTGATCGTCGCCTCGGGCAAGAGCTCGGCTATGCGATCAGCCGTGTAGTAGACGTGGCAGGTCTTCTGCGCCGCGATTGGGTGCTCCGGGATCTCCCGGTCGTCGAGGTAGAGATCGGCGTTGTTGAGCAGGATGCAGTATGGAGCGCAGCCGGCGCGAGCCAACAGCCTCGACACGTGGAGGTTGGCGCCCTCGAACCGCTCCTTCTCCAGCCGCCATCGCAGATTGCTGCCAGCGGAGCTGTCGGGCCACGAGTGGTAATGCGGATCGATAAAGGTGAAGACCAGCGTGCCTCCCGGCGCGAGCATGGCTTCGAGCTGGCGGACCAGCACGACCGTCTCCGCGGCGCGCGTGCTGGTGAAGACCGAGTAGGCCGCGATGATGTCGAACTGCAGTCCGGGATCGGGAATGGCGAGATCGGCCACGCCGCGCGGGTTGTAGTGGAAGCTGTAGCGGTCGTACCAAATCCAGTGCGCGTCCGGGTAGTCGTTCCGCCCCACCGCGATGGCCTCCGCGGCCACATCGATGCACCAGTAACGGTTGACGTCGATCGTCGCGCGCGGATCCCGCAGCAGGCCGCCGTCGGCGCCTCCGAAATCGAGAACGTTCTTTCCCGTCCAGTCGGCCTCGCCCAGTTGTTCGCGGAAGTACTCGAAGCGGTCCGTCCGTGACACCTGGAACGGCATGCGGCGCGACTCGTCTGCGGAGAGTGCTCCGCCACGCCAGGCGTTCACGACGGGTACGCGGCGATCACGTCGAGCATCATGAGCGCGCCGGCCGGCAGCGCCTTGGCTTGGAACACGCTGCGGGCCGGGTGACAGACGATCCGGTCATCCGGCAGCCACCGCACGTACACCTCGTCGACGAGCGCGAAGTCCTTGATGTCCGCCAGCACGAGATTCGCGCGAACGATCCCAGCCGGCGAGCAGCCGGCGGCGTTGAGCACGGCGGCGATGTTGGCCATCGCCTGGCGTGCCTGGGCCTCGACGCCGTCGAGCAGCTTGCGCGTGTTCGGATCCCGGCCGGTCTGTCCGGTGACGAAGACGAGGTCGCCCACGCGAACGGCCTGCGAATACGAGCCGAGCGCCGGCGGCGCGGCATTGGTCTGGATGCGAATCTTCTGGCTCGCTTTCATCGTCTCGTCTCCGTCCGACCCGGACGCGTGGGCCTCGATCGAGGCGCGCGCCTGTTTGGGGCAGCCGGCCGCTGGTGGCTAGAATGCCACGCCGCTGCCGCCCGGCGCCTCGACTGCCCAGGGCACGCGCTGGCGCGTGACGCCGTGGGCCCGCGCCCACTCCTGCAGCGCCCACGGCTGCGTATCGATGTCGCGATAGCCGCCGAGGAGCTGGCGCAGGATCAGGTTGGCGCCGGCCAGGTAGCGCGCGTCCGGGGGATCGAGGTAGACCTCGGGCTTCATCCAGCGATAGGCGTAGCCGTAGATGATCACGCGCGATGTGCGCTGGCTGCGGTTGGGCGCCGCCGTGTGGAAGGTGCGGTTCTCGAAGAACAGCGCGTCGCCGGCATCGAGCTGCAGGTCGCAGACCTCGACGCCCTCCGGGTCGGCCTCGCCGCGGCGGATGACGAGCGGCTCCTGGCGGAGGTGCGTGCCGCGCGCCATCAGCGTCATGCCCGCGGCGTCGCGGTGGAAGTCGGTCAGGCAGTAGCAGACCTTCACGCCGACGCGGGGCAGGCCGGCGTTGCCGAGATCCTCGGGAATGCGGATGTCGCGATGCCACCCGCGGCGAAACGCCGGCGCGTCGGGGTTCTCCGGCCGCTTGTAGATGAGGGCCGTGGAGTGCAGGTGGATGTTCGGCGACAGCAGTTGCGCGAGCAGTGAGATCGTCGCCGGAAGCCCCACCAGATCGAGCAGCACCGGCTCCTCGAGCAGGCCCGGGCGCAGATCGATGTGATTGAACTCCGGGCGGTCCAGCACGACCGGCTTCTTGAGAAACGCCTCGGCCAGCCGATCGCCGGCTGCGATCAGGCTGTCGATCTGCGCGCGGTTGAGTACCTTCCGCACGACCAGGAACCCGTCGTCGTTGAAGGCCCGCAACTGCTCGGGCTCGAGGCGCACGAAATCCATGGCCATGACCTTCCCCTGTGAGTGCGTCACGTCGCAACCGGAATCGGGCGACAACATACTCCGTTTGTAGACGGCGTCGCAATCGGTGCGGCGAGTCCTGTGCAGCGCCGGTCTGTGTGCACACGCCACTGGAGCGCGTGGCCGAACCCAGGTTATAAAGAACCCCTCGAGGTTGTCGAAACAATGTCCGACACGACCACAGACGCCCCAAGCAGCTTCAACCAGCACATCTTCTTCTCGCCGGCCTCGGTCTTCTACGGCACTGACGACGGGTATCAGGACGGCTCGTTGACCGAGCTCGATGCCTTGGAGCGCTTTTACCACGGTGTCGATCCCGCCCGCCGAGGGAGCATCCACTTCGTGAGTGTGGTCGGCGGCTTGTACGGGCTGAACCTGATGAGCTGCTGGCGGCCGCAGGAGATCACGTTCTTCGACATCAACCCCCACGCGATCGAGTATTTCAATCTGATCAGGCGCGTCTTCCAGATCAGCGCGAGCCGCGAGGAGCTGCTGGCTCGCCTCAGCACTGAGGACTACGAGGTCCACTCCCCTGCCGAGGCGCTCATCCGCGAGAATCTCGCGCTCAAACAACGCGGTCAGCTCGACGCCTCACGTGGGTCGTCGTACAAGCGCTCGCTGGCCACCAGCTGGCGCTACGCGCTCGACCGTTTCGACGAGACCAGGCGTCTGCTGACGGAGGTGCCTTTGCAGGTCCGCCTCGAGGGCATTCAGAGTCCTGGCTTTCTCGAGTACCTGCGGCACGAGCGCAACCTGTGGATCTACGCCTCGAACATTGTCGAGTTCACCTACGGCCAGCTGCGTCTGGATCATCCGGAGAACGCCGTGATCGTGTCGGTGGTCTATCCAGGACAGGTGCAGCTGCTGGACCTCGCGCCGTTCGGCGATCGGCCTGTGGACGTCCGCTACGAGATCCCGCTCGCGGCCTCTCCGGTGGGCGAGCGACTCGTGCCGGACGAGCAGCCGTCGATCGTTCCCGACGCCGAGGGGCTGGCGCTCGCCGCGTTGTGCCGGGATCGACTCGACTTACGGCGTGACGCGCGCATTGTCGACATCGGTTGCGGCTGGGGACGGCTCGCGGCGGCCCTGGTCGAGCACCTCGATCCGGCGGCGGAGTATCACGGTTTCGACCCGCAGCGGGACCACGTGCGCTGGGCGCAGGTCAACCTGATGCCGCGCCACCAGGCGCTCAACTTCCACATCACCAACCTCGCCAACCGGATCTACAACCCCGGCGGTGTGCTGCGCACGACGACGTTCCTCGTGCCGTTCGCGACGGCCAGCCGCGACGTCGTGATCGCGAGCGCGCTCTTCGCCTACCTGAGCCCCGAGGAGCTCGACGCCTATGCATCCGAGGCGGCGCGCATTCTGAAGCCGGGCGGGCGGCTACTGGCGACGTTTTTCCTGCTCGACGAGGATGCCAGGACGATTCTTCCCCGGCTCGCACCGCCGCTCGCGTTCCGTTTCGCGGCCGGCCCTGTCGTTTCCACGTCGCCCAACGGGCAGGGGCTCGTGGCCTATGACGAAAACCATGTGCGAGCCGTGCTCGAGCGGCACGGCTTCGTGCTCGAGCCGACGGTGCGCGGGACGTGGCGAGAGGAGAGGGACGAGGCGGGCGGAGGCCCGGCGGGCCTGCGGGAGGACGCGGTGATCGCGCGCCGCGTCTAGTCCCCTGGAAGCGCGGCCACGGCGTCGAGCTCGACGAGCGCTCCCCCTGGCAGAGCGTCGACGACGAAGGCGGTGGTCGTCGGCAGGGGCGCGTCCGACCAAGGCGGCAGCCATCGGACGTAGATGGCGTCCACCTCGCGAAAGAACGAGAGATCGATGAACTTGAGGGTGACGGCCACGAGGTCGGCGTTGGTGCAGCCGGCACCGGCCAGGATCGCATCGATGTTGGCAAAGAGCCGTCGGGTCTGTGCCGCCAGCCCTTCGACGAGTGCACCGCTGGCCGGGTCGCATCCCGTCTGCCCGCTGATGAACACGAGTCGCCCGACCTGCACCGCTTGTGAGGCCCCGACTGAAGCGGGAGCGTCTCCCGTCATGACGCCTTGCTTCTGACTCAACTACTCCCCCTTGCGGCGAACGAAGCCGTTATCGTCGATCTCGGACTCATCGACTTCGCGGCGCGTCTCCGGAATCAGCTCGCCTCCCTGCTTCTCGATAGCCTCTGGAGTGGCTGGTCCACGACGCAGCGTTCTACCAGTCACGAGGTTGTGCACGATGTAGTCGTAAACGACTCGTTTCTCCGGTTCGGCGCATCGCACCAAGCGCTCGGCGCGGGCGCTGAAGTGACCCCACGCGTCGCTGGTCAGATTCTGCACGATGTAATGCGGCATGGCGTTCCTCTCGATCGCGCTCTCGTATTCGGCCACGGGGAACGGGATATCGTACGCCGGGAAGAATCGAAACTCCATTCAAGCCGGCACCTGCGCCTCGTTCCAGCTCGGCGGCCCGGCGGCGCCTGCAAATGAGGTGGTCTTGTGTCTTCGAAGAGAGTGGGCTATCAATCTACCGGAAATCATATGGCTGACCACGTCTCGACGCGCGGCATCACCACCGAGGCGTTTGCTCGTGACGGCGTACTCTTTCCGCTGCCGCTGCTGTCGACCGACGAAGCCGCGCACATGCGGGCGAAGATCGAGGATCTGATGCGGCGGGTCCGCCAGCCGTATCGCATGGGCAACCTGCATCTCTATTTTCCATGGATGCTCGAGCTCGCCTCTCGGCCGGCGCTCCTCGCCATGGCGGAGGCCCTGCTCGGCCCCGATCTGCTGATTGCCGGATCGGTCCTCCTGCACAAGCCCCCTGACGATTTGGCCTTTGCCAGCTGGCACCAGGACAACACCTACGCGACGTTTTCCCTGTCGGCATGGATTGCGCTCAGCGACAGCGATGAAGAGAACGGCTGCATGCGTGTCGTGCCCGGCACTCAGCTGAGCGGGCGCCTGCCCCACGTGGTCTCGACCGATGCCCACAACATGCTGGCGCGTGGTCCGGAGCTCGCCGCCGCCGTGGACGAGAGCACCGCCGTGTCCGTGGAGCTGAAGGCCGGGGAGTACTCGTTGCATCATCCCGCCATCATTCATGGATCGGGTCCCAACGGATCGAAACGCGGGCGCACCGGTTTCGTCGTGCGCTTTGCCACGCCGCTGGTCAGGGAAGCCAAGAACCTCATGGTTCGGGTGCGCGGGGACGGAGACTGCTCGCACCTGCCGCTGATGTCGACGGCCCCGCCGGAGGACCTCGACGAAGGGATCCGCGCCTGGGAGGAAGCTTCCCGACTCGGTCGGCCGGTCGAGAGCTGACCGCGCCGCTTCGGTCGAGACCATGGAGCTGAGGTTCCACTGGATGCTCCCTCAGGGTGGGGAAGTGGCGGTCCACGCGTCTCAGTCCGTCCACGACGCGGCGCGCTATCGAATCGAATCGTGTCGTGGCGCGACACACTCCGGGCGGCCGGACGTCGCGGGCTGGACTCACTTCGCCAGGTACGCCGAAGCTGCCGGTATCGACTCCGTGCTGATCTCGTTCAGCCGCTTCGAGCCGGACCCCATCCTGGTCGCGTCCGCGCTCGGCCAGGCCACCACGAAGCTGCGGTTCATCACCGCGTACCGGTCGGGGCTGATCCAGCCGGCGAATTTCGTCCAGCAGATCAACACGCTCTCGTGTCTGATCCAGGGGCGCGTGGCCGTCAACATCGTCGCCGGCAGCTCGTCGATCGAGCAGCAGGGCTACGGCGATTTTCTCGAGCACGAGGTTCGGTACGCCCGCGCCGAGGAATTTCTCGGCGTCTGCCGCGCCTTCTGGCGCTCGTCCGGCGAGATCGACTTCGACGGCGTGCACTATCGCGTGGTGCGCGGACGGCTGACCACGCCATTCGTCGCCGAGGGGCGGCAGGAACCCGAGGTCTATGTCTCCGGACATTCGGTGAGCGCCGAGCGCGTGGCACTGAGCCAGGGCTCGTGCCTGCTGCGCGTCGCGGATGCGCCCGTGACACTGCAGGCCGCGGTCGAGCGCAGCCGGGCACACGGCGTCGAGGTGTGTCTGCGGATGTGCGTCATCTGCCGGCCGACGCGCGAGGAGGCGCTCAGGGTCGCTGAGTCGCTCCTGCCCGACGCTGACGAAACGGCCGCGCGGCGCGGCGTCGCCGTCAACGACGACTCGGTGATGTACAAGGAGGCGGCGGCCAGATCCCGGAATGGCGATCAGTGGTTGGATCGGTCACTCTGGGCCGGGCTGGTGCCGTACTACGGTCCGGTGTGGACCACGCTGCTGGGGACGCCGGCTGACATTGCCGAGGCGCTGCTCGCGTACAAGGCGATCGGCGTCACGCAGTTCATCCTCTCCGGCTGGCCGGAGGTCGACGAGATGATCACCTTCGGCCGCAACGTCGTGCCGCTGGTGAGGGAGGTCGAATGACAGCGTTTCCCGAGGCCGCGACGGTCGACGTGACGTCCGCGCTCGCCGCCGATCTGCTGGGCGCGGCCGAGAGGCATCCGCCGGCCCTGCCGGCCGACTACTACGACACGGCGCGCCAGTTGCGGGCCAGAGACGAGATTCGTGTCGGGTGCCCGGACGGTTTCGACCGCCTCGTCGCGGATATCCGGACCTGCCTCGCGACGCCGCCGTTCTCGGCGCTCGTCCGCGGCCTGACCTACGACGATAGCCATCGCGTGTTCGTGGCCATCTGCCGGTCGCTCGGAGAGCTGATCTCGCCGCCGCGCGATCACAACCCGCGCCGCGCTCAACTGCTGCACTTCATCCGGCCCGCCGAGGATCTCAAGGCGGCATCGGGCCAGGCGCTGACCGAGCGGCTGCACACCGATGCCGCCGACTGGCCGGAGCCGGCCGCCGTGATTGCCATGATCTGCGTGCGCCCGGATCCCATGGGATTGGGACGATCGCGGTTGCTCGATGTCGTTTCGCTGCGGCGCGCGATCGAGCAGGAGTTGGGACCTCGTGCGCTGGCGCTGTTGGAACAGGAACCGGTCCCGTGGCAGCTGGCCGATTATCTCGGAGGGGGCATCGTCCAGCGGCCGATTCTGACGACGGAGACGGTACGCTGGCGCCGCTACACGACGGAGTTCGCGCTTCGCGCCGGTGCGCCGATCTCGCCGGCGATCGGCGAGCTGCTCGATCCCGTCGAGCGCGTCATCGAAGAGACCCCGGCCACGCTGGAGTTCCTGCTTGGTGCCGGCGACCTGTTCGTCATGGCCAACCGGCGCTGCCTGCACGGGCGTACAACGCTGACGGATCCCGGTGCAGGTGGTGCGGCATCCGACCGGCTGATGATCCGGAGCTGGATCCAGGCCGAGCTCGAATGAGCACCCGGTGTCTCCGATCAGGCCGGGTCGACCCGGAAGAAGTGGTCGCGCGCGCGGTAGGGATGCCGGCCGCTGCCGTCATGGAAGGTCGTGTAGGTATCGATCGCGAGCAGACCTTTGTTGAGGTAGGCGGCAAGCGTGAGGCGCTGGAAGGACGATGCCGACTCGGCGAGGAAGCCGCCGGCCGGTCCGCCCTCGACGCGTTCTCCGAATGCGGTGCCGCCCATCGAGACAAGCCGGCCTGGATCGGACGGGGAGCTACCGGCGGCGCGCAGCGTCAGATCGAGGTGGTGACCCACGGACGTGATGGTGATCTCCGCGAAGCCGGAGGTCGATCGATCGCAACTGAGAAAACGGCCGGTTACGGGCGCCGAATCGACCCAGGGCGAGGACACGCGAGCGGATGCGGTTGCTGCTTCGTCGACCGGCAGATCGAGGCCGCGTGTGATCCCGCCGGACACGGTGCCGACGGCCGGCTGGCGGCCGCCATGGCGAAACCGGCGATACAGGAACTCACGCGTGCAGTAGTCGGCGCGCGAACGGCCGTCCTTCCAGCGGTTGTACGTGCACAGGATGAGAATCCCGCTCTTCATGAAGCCCGTGAGCGTGGTCTCGAGAAAGCCGAAATCGTATCGCGCGGTCGCGCCAATCGCTGCCGCGCCGCCGACGTCGGACGCATAGGCCGTGGCGTCCACGACTCCCCAGTCGCGGGAGCCGGAGCTGTCACCACCAGCGGTGCGCAGCAGGCACGCGCCGTGGCGTTCCATGACGTCGACCGCGTCGACGCTCTTCGATTGGCGGTCGGCGCCGACCCAGGCACCGGCGAGCGGTTCCAGATCGAGCGCGGCGTCCGGCAGGGATGCCGCCGGAAGATCCTGGCGCCGCAGCCACGCAAGCGTCGTCGAGTGCGGATCGTGGCGCTCGCTCACCGGGGACTCCACGGCTGCGAGAAGAACTCGCGCACGAGATGGTCGCGCCGGTCCGCGCACCGGGTGTGGCAGTCGAGGACCAGGATGCCGCGGGTGGCATAGCCGCTGACGATCGCGTCGGTCCCGGGGACGGTGAGGCGCGCGGTGAAGCCGATCGGCGCCGCGCTGTCGGGCGCGGCGGCGAAGGTCACGACCGGTAGCCAGTGACGGTCGCCGGCCGCGGTGCCCGCCCAATGCAGGCGAATCCCCTCGGTGGCCGACAAGCTCACGCGGCGCACGTCGGTCGAGGGGCGGTTGACGTTCTCCCACTCGCCGGCGAGCGGCGCGAGGTCGAGCGGGGCGCTCGCGGCTCCGGTGTACCCGGCCGCGTAGCGCGGGTGCTGGGTCCGCCGCCGCGCCGTGTAGCCGCGCGATGCTTGGTCGCCCTGGCGATCGGCATCAGCGCGATGGAACAGCTCGCGGGCGTAGTGCGGCATGCGCGGGTCTCCCGGAGGGGGCGTGACGAACGCGTCGAGCACGAGGATTCCGCCCTTCAGATAGAAGGTGAGCAGGGCCGAGAGCCCGTCCGACTGGATCGTCGCGGTCATCGCCGCAGCGGCGGCGTCGCCCGAGGTGTCGGACGCATAGGCGCGAGCCACCGTATCGGCGAGTTGGACGACGCCCGCGCGGCCAGCGACCCAAGGCGTCAACGCGAGCTCCCCGTCGTGGTTGGCGCGGATCTCGATCTGGACCAGACCGATCGTCGTTTCGTCGGTCGCCGACCAGATGCCGTGGATCGGCGTCGTGTCGACGCGCATGGAGCTCATGGCTCTGTCAGTCGACATCCTACATCCAGGCGCTGGCAGGTTTTCGGGCCGTTGACGCCTTGACTCTGCTTCCGCCCCTGCCATAATCAGCGCTCCGTCGTGCAGTCGCGATCGGCGCGCGGCTGATCCAAGAATGGGCGGTGCCTCCCCGTCCACCTCTTTTATCGCGCAGTCTCGCCGCGGGCTTTGGCGTGGACCACAACGGCAGCCAAACGATGAAGACCGTTGCCCTCGTCGCGTCCGTGGCGTCCCAGGCGCAGGTAGGTCGCGACGGGCCGGGACTCGACGCCGCGGACTGGCTGGAATTCCGCGCCGATGGCGGCGAGACGCTGCCGGCGTGGACGCTGCGGCGATTCAACGGGCGAACGATCTATGCGCTTCGCAGCCGGGCGGAAGGCGGCCGCTTCGATGGTGACCCGGCGGATCGCTTCGCGCGCCTGGCGTCGGCGGCCGAGCACTTCGCGCTGGTGGAGCTGGAAGCCGAGCGAGACCTGATCCCCGAACTGCTCGCCCGCATTCCTCCGTCACGCCGTCTCGTCGCGTGGCATGGGCCTGCGGAAGACGCCGAAGCGCTGGCCCGCCGCTTCGATCGGTATCGCCGCGTGCCCGCCGCGTTCTACAAACTGGTGCCCCACGCGGCCGACACCGCGGATGCCCTCGCCGCGCTCGTGTTTGCCAGGCGGGCGAGCAGGGCCGATGTCATGGCGTACGCGTCCGGGGCAGCAGGCTCATGGACGCGCGTCCTCGGCGCGCGCGACGGTGCGCCCATGGTCTACGGCAGCGTCGGCGAGCACCCCGACGAGCACGGCATCGCCCTGGACGCGCTCGTCCTCGATTACGGGCTACCGGTGCTTTCCGAGGTGTGCGAGCTCTATGGGATCGTCGGCACATCGGTGTCGCGGTCGCTGTCGCCGCGCCTTCACAACGCCGCGTACCGCGCGTCTGGGGCGGCCGGCGCTGTTCGTGAGCTTCCATGCGGACTCGCTGGACCATTTCATCGCGGCGATGGCGGACGAACGGCTGCTCAACGAGCTCGGACTCTGTTTTGGCGGAGTGACCGTCGCAGCCCCGCACAAGGAAGCGGCCGTCGCGCTCGCCCACGAGACCACGTCGGCGGTTCGCGCCTGTCAGTCGGCCAACAACATCCGCCGCGGTACCGACGGCTGGCAGGCGGCCAGTACGGATCCCGAGGGCGTGCTGACCCCGCTGATGCGGCGCGGGATCGACATCGCGTCGCGCCGCGCGCTGGTGGTGGGCTGCGGCGGTGCCGGCCGGGCCGTAGCCGCGTCGCTCGTCTCCGCCGGCGCGCGCGTGCTGCTGATGAACCGCGGCGAACCACGGGCGCGGTTCGCCTCGCAGCTGCTCGGTGTGGCCCACCTGCCGTTGGCCGACGTCGATCTGAACTGCTTCGACGTCGTCGTGAACGCCACGCCGGTGGGATGCCTCGGCGGCGAGCATCCGTTCCGCCTGCGGGGCGGTGGAGCTTCGTCGGTTGTGATCGATCTGGCGTACGGCACCGCGCCGACCTCCCTTGTCACCGCCGCCCGCGCGTGCGGAGCGTTGGTGGTCGACGGGCTCGAGGTGCTGCGCGCTCAGGTGTGCCATCAGTATCGAATGCTGACCGGCTCGGCGATGCCGGGGCACGTCATGGACGAGGTGCTGGGCCGCGAGTCGGAGCCGTGTGTCCCGCCTTCGGCGCTGCCCGTCATGTGACGTGCACGAAGCCGCCAGCGAATGAGCGCCTGCGAGACATGAATACGGATCGACGACCGCCGATCGGAGAGCACACCCGCCCGGCCGCCAGCCTCCTCGCCGCCGACGAAGGCACGGTGGACCCCTGTCGCGCGGACATGCCGGCGCAGCCGGCGTCGTCGGCAGGCGACGATCCAGCGGCGCAGGTGCGCACACTCGCGCGCGAACGGTTCGCCGTGCGGGCCCGACGGTACGACGAGCACGCCGAGTTTCCTGCGGAGGACTTCGCAGATCTCTTCCAGGCTGGCCTGAATGCGCCGACCGTGCCGCGGGCCTTCGGCGGTCTCGGGCTCGGGCCGCAGTGCGGCGACCCCTATGGGCTCTGGATGATGACCAAGGAGCTGGCGAAGGCCGATCTCTCGCTCGCGCGATGCTGGGAGGGGCACGCCAATTCGCTGGTAATCCTGGACGCGCTCGGGAGCGACGCCCAGAAGAAGCGGTGGTTCCGCGGCGTGGTCGAGCGCGGGGAGTTGTGGGTCGCGTGGAGCGGCGAACCGCAGTCGCCCGCGCCGGGGGAAAAGGCCGCGTTCGGCACGACGGTCACCAAGGTGTCGGGTGGCTATCGGATCGACGGGACCAAGGTGTTCTGCACGAGCGCGGGCGGCGCGACGTGGGCGATTCTGCTGGTCAACACAGCGGGGCCCGGCGGCGCGCGGCACGCCACGGCATCCGCTGACACGCTGCTGCTGCTCGGCTGCGCGCTCACCGGCGATCCCACGATTAGCTACGACGGCTCCTGGTGGGATCCCATCGGCATGCGCGGCACGGTGAGCCATCTCGTCCGATTCGACGGAACGTTCGTCCCGGACGATCACCTGATCGGCGCGCCCGGCGAGTACCTGCACGGCGGCTGGCAAACGCGCTTCATCCCGCACTACGCGGCATCGTTCCTCGGCGCCGCCGAGGCCGCCTACGAGCTGGCGCTGGACTATGTGGCTGCGCAGAAGAAGCAGGCCGACCCGTACGTGCAGCAGCACGTCGGGACGATGGCGATCAACGTGGAGACGGGGCACCTCTGGCTGCAGCACGTCGCGGCGCTGTGGCGCACGGACCCGCAGAAGGCGCAGCTGGCCGGCAGCCGGGCGCGCCACGTGATGGAGGCGCTCGCCGAGCAGACCGTGAAGCTCTGCATCCGCGCCTGCGGCGCGCGGTCGCTGAACCGTCCCGGTGCGCTGGAGCGGATCTATCGCGACCTCTCCTTCTACGTCAGGCACGACAACGACGACCAGAACCTGGCGATGATCGGCAAGGCCATTCTCGGCCAGGCCTACGACTCGTCCTTCTACAAGCCATGAGCCTGCAGGAGCCGCTTGGCCGTGATGGGCGTCGTCGTCGCCGATGGTCGGGGTTGGCCGTGCTGGGCGTGGGGTATTTCCTCGCCTACATCCCATACGGCTTCCTGGTGAAGGCTTCAACGGACGGCCTGCTCCCAGGGGTGCCGAAGGTCTCGGGCTTCGTACTGCTGCCTGCGTCCGCGCTGGCCACCTTCATCTGTGCGTATGTTGGCGTCTCTCTGTTCGGCGCGTGGAGGCTCGTCGATCGCCGGCCGATTGCGGGTTTCTCGGTGCCCGTCCCGCGTCTGCCGCTGGTGCTGTCGGGCGTGTGCACCGCGGTGATCATCACAACCACGACGCTGGCGTACGCGTTTCCCGGTGTGTCGATCGTGGTGATGATGGTACTCATGCGGGGTGGCGTGCTGACGATCGGCCGCGTTACGGACATGGTCCGGGGGCGGCGCGTGCATTGGAGCGCGATCGTCGGGTGCCTGCTGACCGGCGTCGCCGTCGCCATAGGGCTGTTCGGCGCGCAGGACCTGAGGCTCGGCGCCGCGGCGGCGTGGGTAATCGGCGCCTATCTGGTCGGCTATGCGGTCCGGTTCCAAGTGATCCAGCGGCTGTCGAAGACGGACGAACGACAGGCAACCTATCGGTACCTGGTCGAGGAGCAAATGGTCGCGATGCCAGCCCTGCTGCTGCTGTGCCTGCTGGCCGCCGTCGCCGGTCCGGCCGGACTGCAGCGCGAGGTACAGACCGGCTTCGCGCTGCTGATGACGGGCGGCGCCGAGCTGCTGGTCAGCCTGCTCGTCGGCGTATCGTACGCACTGCTCTACGTGTTCGGCACGCTGATCTACCTGCACCCCCGCGAGTACACGTGCTGCGTACCCGTCAACAGAGCGTCCAGTATTCTCGCCGGCGTGATCGCGAGCGTGGCCATCACGGTCCTGTTCAACCAGCCGCTCCCTTCTGCGGCGCAGTTCGTCGGCGCCGCGCTGCTCGCCGCCGCGCTGTTCGCGATCGCCTGGCCTGACATTCGGCCGCAGTGGGAGCGTCGGCGCCGGCAGGTGGCCGATTGTCTGATCCTGTTCGTCTGCACAGGGAACACGGCGCGGTCGCCGATCGCGCAGGCGTTGTGCGCTGCCGCGATCGCCGAACGCCTGAACCTCTCGAGGACGGAGCTGGCCGCGCGGGGCATCACGATCGCGAGCGCCGGCGTGCGAGCCCGCGTCGGCGCGCCGATGAAGCCGGAGGCGGTCGCGGCGCTCGGTGCGATGGGCGTGGAGCCGCACGACCACACGGCGCGCCAGCTCACGCCCGACCTTGCCGCGCGGGCAGCCGTGATCTATTGCATGACCGAGGTGCAGGTCCAGCACGCCCTCGACATCGCGCCGCACGCCGCCGCGAAGGTCCGATGTCTGGCCTCACAGGACGAGTTGGAGGAGCCGGTCGGACTGCCGGCAACCCGTCAGTTCGCCGAGCACGCGCGCGCGGCCATCCACACTCGCCTCGACGAGTTGCTGCGCGATCTCGGTGGCGTGCACGACATGACACCCCGGCCGGCATGAGTCGCCGCGATTCCTCGATGCCGCTCACGATTCCATTGCTCCTTGGTACCGCGAGAATCGGACGGCAGAGTGCTCACGTTGCCGCCCATGTGCACGCCGTCATGCGCGCCACCGACGGTGTCACCGCGCCGCTGCTCGACTTGTCCGACCTCGACTTTCCCATCATGGAGCAGCGGCTCGCCGACATGTCCGAGCCGTCGCCGCGCCTGGCGGAGTTCTCGGCGACCATTGCCGCCGCCGACGCGTTGATGATTGTCACGCCCGAGTACAAGAATGGCTACCCGGGCTGCCTGAAGAACGCGCTGGATTACCTGGTCGCAGGCATTCTTCGGCGTAAGCCGGTCGCGATTTGCACCGTCTCCTCCGGCGGTTTCGGCGGCATCTACTGCCTCGCGCAGCTCAGGCTGGTGATCATGGCCATGGGCGGGTTGCCCATCCCGGAGGCGCTGCCGGTCTCCGACGTCCGCTCCATGTTCGCCGAGGACGGCGCGCTGCTCAAACCCGGATTCGATGCCAAAGCCCGCTCGCTCGTCGTTGATCTCTGCTGGTATGCGAGGCGATTGCGGGGAGACGGTGACTGATGCGGGTGATCATGATGACGGGTCAGCGGGCGACATTCCGCAACTGCAAGTACCGCCGGTTGCGAGCCCCCGCAACCATCACTGCGCCAGCCAGCCGACCAGGGCGCCGCCGGCGATCAACCACGCCGAGTTGATCCGGAACTGCACGACGGCGACCAGGCTGGCCAGGGCCACGCCGCTGGTCAACGGGTCGACCAGCGCCGCGCGGCCGAGTTGCCAGGACACGACCGCCATCAGCGCAAGGGACGCGACGTTGACGCCATCGAGCACCGCCCCGGCAACCGCCGAACGCCGCAGCCGCGGCACCAGGGGTCCGCTCACGGCGACGAACACGAACGCGGGCAGAAAGATGCCGATCGTCGCGGCGGCGGCGCCGGCCGGGCCCGCCAGCACATACCCGATGAAGGTGGCGGTCGTGAACACCGGGCCGGGCGTCATCTGGCCAATCGCGATCGCATCGAGCAGTTGCGGCTCGGTCAGCCAGCCAAGGCGCTGGACGAGATCGGCACGCAGGAACGCGAGCAGGACGTAGCCGCTGCCGAAGAGCACCGCACCCGCCTTCGCGAAGACCAGGAACAATGGCCACGGCCCGACACTCAGGGTCCCGGCGGCCGCCGCCGCGGCGGAGACGGCCACGCTGGCACCGGCGCCGGTGCTCACCATGACGAGTGATCGAGCCGCCCTGGCGCGGCCGACGCCAAGACGGGTGACACCGGTCAGGACGCCGACGCCGGCAAGCACCGCCAGTTCGTGGAGGCCGGAGACGACGGCCACGACCGCCGCCAGTCCAACCATCGCCAGAATGGGTGTCTTGATCGCGGTCCGCCCGAGGGCCCATAGTGCCTGCGCGACGATCGCGATGATCACCGGTTTGATGCCGTAGAGGAGGCCCGACACCGCCGGCACCGCGCCGTAGCGCACATAACCCCATGCAATGGCGCCGACGATGAGCGTGGCCGGAGTGATGAAGCAGAATCCGGAGACCAGCAGCCCCGGCCATCCAGCGCGGGCGTGACCGATGTGAATGGCCAGCTCGGTGGAATTCGGGCCCGGGATCAGGTTGGTGGCGCCGACATAGTCGAGGAACTGGTCCGGCGTCAGCCATCCGCGGCGCCGGACGACTTCGTCCTCCATCATCGCGATGTGCGCCGCCGGCCCGCCGAACGAGATCGTGCCAAGTTTCAGGAACAATAGGGCGATCTCACCTAGTCCCGCGCTCACCCGTTGAATGGTGCCACGAAACTCTTGTCACGTCGCGGCGCTGGCGTGGTTACTCCGCTCGCAAGGCCGTGACCGGATCGATCCGCGTCGCGCGCCGCGCCGGTATCCAGGCGGCCAGCACGCTCACGCCAAGCGTGAGCAGGGTCGTGCCGATGAAGGTCGCGGGATCGGTCGGGCTGAGGCCCCCGACCAGAAACATCGACAGCGGGCTGGTGACGAGCCAGGCCGCCCCGAGGCCGATCACGCAACCCAGGCAGGCGATGGTGACGGCGTCTCGTATCACGAGAGTCATGACCGAGCGCCGCGTCGCGCCCAGCGCGACGCGGATGCCAATCTCGGCGTAGCGCCGGCTGACCGAGTAGGCGACGATCGCGAACAAGCCGACCATCGCCAGCGTCAGGCCGACGGCACCGAGGGCGCCGAGGAGGCCGGCCCCGACCCGGCTGGGCAGAAACGCGAACGCGAGCGCGGTGCGCATCGGCTGCACCTCGATCGACGCCGAGGGATCGAGCTCCTGCAGCAGCCGGGCGATGTCGCGCGGCGGCGGCGCGGCACCGGCGCGTGAGCGGACGAAGAGGTGCGCGACGCGGAACTGATTGACCCGCTGGCCGAAGACCTCGTAAATGGCCGCCTGCTGCGACTCTCCAAGCGAACGATACTTGCCGTTCCGCACCACGGCCACGACCTCGGCGAGGTAGCCGGCCTCGGTCGGTCCCGGCAAGCGGAGCTGCACGCCGATCGGCTCCTGGCCGGGCAGATAGCGTCGAACGAACTCCTCGTTCACGGCCACGACCACCGGACCGCCACGCCGGTCATCGGAGCGGAACTCACGCCCTTTCACCAGCTCGATCCCCATGGCCTTGAAGTAGTCGGGACCGACGAAGCTGTCCTGATAGCTCGCCTGGAATCCCGGCTCCTTGCCGTTGGCCACCACGCGCGCGCCAGTGGTCATGCCGCTGCGCAGCGTGAGCGGAGCGCCGAACGCGTAGCTCGCCTCCTCCACTCCAGGGATCCCGCGCACTCGCTCGACGGCGTCGTCGAGCCATGCGGTTCCCGTCTGGACGGTGAACTTGCCCTGCACGAATCCGGTCTGCGCCACCATCGTGCGCGCGACGTCGAAGCCGGGGTCCAGATCCGCGGCGCGAGCCAGGTTGCGGACGAACAATAACGCGGTCACAAGCAGCACGAGCGCCACCGCCACCTGTCCGACGACGAGGAGATTGCGCAGTGACCATCGGCGGCCGAGCCGCCGTGCCCCGAGGGCATCCTGGTTCTTCAGCGCCGGCAGCTGTGACCGCCGCGTCGCCTGCAGCGCGGGCGCGAGCCCGCACAGGATGGTCGTCACGACCGCCAGTACCGCGGAATACCCCAACAGCCGGAGATCGATGTCGCCGTGCAGCTCGAGCGGCAGCGGCAGGGGCAGCGGCACCCGGGCGAGCAGGCCGATGATGAGCGTCATCAGGACCAGCCCCGTGCCGGTGCCGAGGCAGGCGATCCACAACCCTTCCGCGAGCTGCTGCTGGACCAACCGCCAGCGGCTGGCGCCGAGCGCCACCCGGAGAGCGATTTCACGGTTACGGACGGTGGCACGGGCGAGCAGCAGCCCGGCGACGTTCGCGCAGGCGATCGCGAGAATCAGTCCGACCGCCACCAGGAGCAACGCGAAAAAGGCGCTGACGGCCGCCAGGCTGCCGAACTGCGCCGTCGAGCCCACCGGCGCGAACACGGTGATCTCGCCGAGCCGCCGGCGGCCCGGAAGCGCCTCCGCCACAGCCTGCCCTGCCGCCGCCACCGCCGCCCGTCCCGTGGCCAGCGTCTGATCGTCGCGCAGACGGCCAACCAGCTGAATGGTGCCGACCTGGCCGGCGCTGTCGAAGTCCGGCATCAGCGTGCGGCCGACCGGCAGGTAGACCTCGGGCGCCAGTCCGAATCCGGCAATCGATCGCGCCCCGTCGGCAATCACCCCGGTCACGGTGTAAGGCCGGGCGTTGAAGATCAGTGTGCTGCCGATGACCGCGGGGCTTCCGCCCAGCCGCTGCCGCCAGAACCGATGGCTGATGACGACGACGGCGGGATCGAGCTCCGCTTGCGCCTCCCGCGCGGTGAAGCCGCGTCCGAGCGCCATGGGTACGCCGACCACGTCGAAGAAATTGCCGGCCACCGCCATGGAAATCAGGTCGACCGTGCGCTCGGGTCCACGCCAGTTGGCGCTGGTCTCGATATTGAACCCGGTGAGACCGTCGAGCACGCGACGCTCGCCGAGGGCACGCCATTGGCGATGCGAAACATTGCTGCCGCCGCCCAGCCAGATGTGGACGAGCCGGTCGGGTCGCACCGCCGAAGGGGTGGCGAACAGCAGCTGGCTGGCAAGGCTGAAAATCGTGGTGTTCGCGGCGATGGCGACGCCGATCGACAGCACCGCGGCGGCCAGCAGCATCGGCTGGCGGACCAGCGAGCGCAGGGTGTAGCGTAAATCCTGTACGAGGTGCTCGACGAAGGCGACCCGGCGGGTATCGCGGCACTGCTCTTCGATCAGGCTGGGCGAACCGAACGCGCGTAGCGCAGCGGCGCGCGCGTCCGTCGGCGTCATCCCGGCGGCGAGGTTCTCGTCGATCTGCTCCTGCAGGTGCAGCGCGATCTCGTGCTTGAGCGACTGCTCCACTGTTCCTGCACGAAACAGCGACGCCAGCCGCAGGCGGATCTTGTCGATCATGCGTGACATGGCAGGCTCCGAATCAGAGGTGGATTCATTCGGCTTCGCGCACCACCCAGCCGATCGCCGTCGACAGCCGCTCCCAGCTCTCGAGCTCGCGTGCCAGCTGCTTGCGGCCGGCGGCGGTGAGCGCGTAGAACTTGGCGTCGCGCCCGGTGTCGGTAGTGCCCGCTTGCGCCTTCAGCCATCCCTGCTGCTCGAGCCGGTGCAGCGCGGGATAGAGCGAGCCCTGGGTAATCAGCAGCACGTCCCGGCTCACCTGCTGAATGCGCTTGGCGATCGCCCACCCGTGCCGGGGTTCGAGCGCGACCGTCTTGAGGATCAGCAGATCGAGGGTGCCTTGGATCAGGTCGGACGGCCTGCTCATGCGGATACGTTCCTTCCCATGCCTAAGTCGTCGACAATGATACCTAAGTTATCGACAACATACGAGCCGACCGTGCGGGCGGTTCACACCCCACGCCGCCGCGGCGCCGTGCCGCTTGGACACGCGACCGTTGATGTTCGCGGCGCCTGCACTTACAGGACCTGCGGATTGCCCCGAGTCCCGCTGTGAGCACCCCGCCGCGGCGAAACAGCGGGGCGCTTGGACTGGCGACCGGTGATGTTCGTGGCGCCTGCGATCACAGGAGGGCCAGGAGATCAGGAGAAAAAACAATGTGTTTCCTCCTGACCTCCTGGCCCTCCTGTTAAGTTCACCGGCCCTCGCATCATCCGTTCGCGTCTGAGAGCACCCAGCAGCCGCGAGCCACGGGGCGCTTGGAGTACCGATCGTGTCACTCGTGAGCCACGCGAATGCCGCGCAGCGGCTAGAATCTCAAGACATCGATGACGAATCCCCCTCCAGATGCCGCGCTGCGACTCGCGGCCATCGTCGAGTCGTCCGAAGACGCCATCGTCAGCAAGGATCTCGACGGCATCATCACGTCGTGGAACCGCGGCGCCGAACAGCTGTTCGGCTATCCGGCCGCCGAGGCCGTGGGCCGGTCCATCACGCTCGTGATCCCGCCGGATCGCGTGGGCGAGGAGGATGCGGTTCTCGCGCGCATCCGCCGCGGCGAGCGGGTCGACCACTTCGACACCGTGCGCCGGCGCAAGGACGGCACGCCGGTGGACGTGTCGCTGACCGTGTCGCCGATCCGCGACGCGAACGGCACGGTCGTGGGGGCGTCGAAGATTGCCCGGGACATTTCGGATCGGAAGCGGATCGAGGCGGAGCTCCAGGACCTGCAGCGCCGGTTGATGGGGCTCGCCGTCGCCTCGGCCTCGATTCTCGGATCGCCGAATGTCGACGCGGTGTTGTCCGGAACGATCGGCCTGGCGCGGGAAGTCTTTTCCTCGGACGGGTACGCGGTGTGGCGCGTCGACGATGGCAACCGGTGGCGGGTCGTCAAGTCGTTCGGCATCTCCGAAGCATTCGCCCGGCGGGTCCTCGCCGCCGAAACGGCGGACAGGCAGCCGATCGCGGTGACCGCACCGCTGATCTGCGAGGACGTCGCGACGATGCCCGCACTCGCCCACCTGCGCGACGACTACGCCCGCGAGGGCATCGCCTCGCTGATCGTCTTTCCGCTGATCATCCGCGGCGAAGCCGGCGGCACGATGGTGTTCTATTCGCACCACCGCCGGGAGTATCGAGACGTGGACATTCAGGTCGGCACCGCGCTCGCCAATCTGAGCGCGGCCTCGATCACCACCGCCGAGCTGTACGAAGAGCAGCGTCAGGGGCGCGACGCCGCCGATCATGCCCGGGAACAGGCCGCCTTCCTCGCCGAGGCCGGCACCGTGCTGGGGTCGTCGCTCGATTACGAGGCCACGCTGACGGCGGTCGCCAGGCTGGCGGTGCCCACCATCGCCGACTGGTGCGCCGTCGACATCCTGGGCGAGCGCGGCGCGCTGCATCGGCTGGCGGTCGCGCACGTGGATCCGGCCAAGGTCGAGCTCGCGCGCAGCCTGCAGGAGCGCTATCCGTCGGATCCGGACACGCCCGGCGGGGTGCACGAGGTGATTCGCACCGGGAGGCCAGGATGATGTCCCGAATCCCCAGCGAGCTGCTCGACGCCGCGGCGCGCGACGACGAACATCGCCGGGTGCTCAGAGAGCTCCGGCTCACCTCCTATATGTGCGTGCCGCTGATCGCGCAGGGCAAGGCCGTCGGCGCGATCACGTTCGTCAGCGCGGAGTCGGGACGCGAGTATTCGGACGACGATCTGCGGCTCGCCCGCGAGCTCGCCGCGCGCGCATCGCTCGCGGTCGAGAATGCCCGCTCCTATGCTCAAGCCACCCAGGCGAGCCGCCTGAAGGATGAATTCCTGGCGACGCTGTCCCATGAGCTGCGGACGCCGCTCAACGCGGTGCTCGGCTATGCCCGAATGCTCAAGCTCGGAACCCTGGCGCCCGACAGGGCCAAGCCGGCGCTCGAGGCCGTGGAGCGCAACGCCACCGCGCTCAAACAGATCATCGAGGATGTACTCGACGTCTCGCGGATCATCGCCGGCCGGCTGCGTCTGAACGTCGAACCAGTGGACCTCGCCGGGATCCTCCACGAGGCGTGCGCCACGGTCATGCCGGCCGCGGACGCCAAGGGCGTCCGCGTGGAATCGGTGATCGATCCGATGGTGACGCCGGTCTCGGGCGACCCCGACCGGCTGCTGCAGATCGTGTGGAACCTGCTGTCGAACGCCATCAAGTTCACCACCCGGGGAGGCAAAGTGCAGCTCCGCCTCGGCCGGGTGAACTCGCACGTCGAAGTCACCGTGAGCGATACCGGGATCGGCATCGTCCCCGAGTTCCTGCCGTTCGTGTTCGACCGGTTCCGTCAAGCCGACGCGAGCTTCTCCCGCGAGCACGGCGGACTGGGGCTGGGGCTGTCGATTGCGAAACAGCTCGCGGAGATCCACGGCGGCACCATCACGGTGGCGAGCGGCGGAGTGGGCCAAGGTGCGACCTTTACCCTGCGTCTGCCGCTGATGATCGTCCACGCGCCGCCGGCGGGCCCCTGGCGTGCGCGAGCAGCCGCTGACCGACCGACGTGCGCCGGCGCTCGAAGACGTGCCGCGGCTCGACCGGCGTGCGGGTGCTGGCGGTGGACGACGAAGCCGACTCGCTCGATCTGATGCGAACCGTGCTGGAAGGTGCCGGCGCCGAGGTGACCACCGCCGGCAGCGGCGCCGCGGCGCTGCACGCCATCAGGCATCAACCGCCTGACGTGATCGTGAGCGACATCGGCATGGCCGGCATGGATGGCCTGCAGTTCATTCGCACCATCCGGCAGATGGACGAGCCGGCCCGAAGCATCCCCGCCGCGGCACTCACCGCTTACGCCCGCTCGCAGGACCGCGTCACCTCACTGGCGAACGGCTTCCAGATGCACCTCGTGAAGCCGATCGATCCGCTCGAATTGATCGTCGCCGTGTCGACGCTGTTGCCGCGGCGAAGCGGGGCGTGAGCGGGGTTTGGTGTCGCTACGCTCGTAGCAAACCCCGCGTGTCAAGGGAGAAGGGATAAGGGATAAGGCAGAATCCGTGAGTTCTCCCTTCTGCCTTCTCCCTTGACAGGCGGGTCTTCATGAGCCGGCGAGACCCGCGAGTTAGCGCCGCTCGTCGTTGAACCCGAAGGCGTAGAGCGACCCGTCGCGCGCCCCGACATAGATCTGCCCGAGGCCGCTCCACATGCTGCCCGGCGACGCGGCAGTCGTCATGGCCTTGCCGCTGTTCCACAGCTCTTTGCCGGTGCCGCCATCATAGGCGCGGAGGACCGCCGCGCCGCCGCGGCCCGTGGCCGCCGCGCCGGTGGCCAGCGCGAACACGACGCCATTGACGATGACTGGCGTGGCGGGGGCAGCGAGATCGTGAGACACCCATCCCGGCGCGAGCGAGGGGGCGCCTGCCGCGTCGGTCAGCTTGAGCGCGACCACCGCACCGGCCGGCGATCGCGCCGTTGGTGGCGCCGGCGTCGGCGGCGAGCTTGCCGCTCACCGGGACGAGAATCCAGGAATCCGCGCCTTGCCAGGTCGCGAGCGCCGGGGCGCCGATGGCGGCGCCGGCGCCGAACACCGGCTTCGAGGCGACGAGCGGCGTCCCGTGATCGCCGCCACCGAGCGCGGCGGCATCGAGCAGCAGCACGCGGCCGTCCTTGGTGGCGGCGGCGACCAGCTCCTTGTCGCCGCGGCGAAGAATCGTCGGTCCGGTGACGAACTCCGCGTCCGGCTGGGTGAACCAGTCCTTCAGCCGCAGCGTCTTCGGCTCCAGCGCGACGATCGCGTTCGCCTTGCCGTCGCCGGCGGCGGGGCCGGGACCGATCGCGGCGATCAGGGTTCCGTCGGACGTGAACGCAACCGCGCCGACGACCCCGCCGCCGTTGGTCTTCCACGACGCGACCGGCTTGGCGTCGCTGTCGAGATCGATCGCCCACACGCCATCAGGCGCGCCGCCGCAATTCCCCGACGTCGCGGCATACATCGTCGTATCGACCGCGATCGGCGATGACCACTTCGCGTTCGCGGGAAGAAACGCCGCGGGCTTCTGAATGTCCTTGCCCGACGGCAGACCGACGACGTGCAGCATGCCGTCGCTCGACACCACGTAGGCCACGCCCGATGGCCGGAAGAGGAAGCCGAAGTTGCCGCGTCCGCCTTCCTCCATCCGCGGGGCGCCGGGGATACGGTCGCCGGTCTGTCCGCCGCGGGCCGCGGGAATCGGCGGCGCCGCGGGTGCCGCGCCACGGGCCGCGCCCTGCTCGACTCCCGGCGGCGGCGCGCCACGCCCGGCAGCCGGCGGCGCCGGCGCGGCGCCACGGCCCGGACCACCGGCACGGCCCTCGACCGGCACGCCTTCGCCAGGCTCGCCGAGCAGGCTGCGATACCCGACGACGCCGCCGCGGCCGCCGCCGAATGCGGTTGGGCGTGGGGGTCGCGGGCGTCAGGCTCACGATGCGCGTCGCGCCGGCGGCGATGCCGCCGGGGCACGCCGGCGTGGCGGCTGGCAGACGCGGCGTCGAACTGCCGCTTCCACACGACGTAGCCGAGATCGTTGTCGACGCCGTAGACCGTGTTCGAGCTGCCGGCGACGACCGACATCGGCACGAACAGCGTGACGCCGCTCGCGGTGACGCCCTGCGCCAGCCCGATGGCGCCGCGCGGCTGGTTGTCCAGCTTGCGCGTCCATTGCAGCTCGAACCCCGGCTTCGACAGGGCCGTCCACCGAGATCTTGTCGTCGGTGCGGATCCACGACGTGCGCTGCGCATCGGCCAGCGCGGTCAGCCACTGCGAGCCGCCGCGGCCGGGCTGCGCGAACGCGACGCTGCCCGCCAGCGGCGGCGGGACGATGGCGAGGACGCAGACGTTGACGCGCGCATGACGAATCTCCGTCTACTTGGCCACCCCGAAGCAATAGAGCGTGCCGTCGAACGTGGCGATGTAGGCGCGGCCGTTGGCCACGGTCAGGCCGCTGAAGTGATTCCACGATTCGATCTGGTTGCCGCTCGACCACAGCTCCTTGCCGGTCTGACCGTCGAGCGCGTAGAGCGCGGCGCGCCGCGAGGTCGGCACCCGGCGGGCCGGGACCGGAGCTGAGGCCGCCGCCGTAGACCGGGCCGCCCGGCTCGTTCCAGGCCGCGTCCGGCACCACCTGCGACGCATCCTCTCCTGCCGCATACGCGAACACGATCGCCGTTGGCGATCACCGCTTCGTCGGCCAGGTCCATGTCGCGCGACAGCCACGCCGGGCGTGAGCTGCCACTTGCCGGCGCGCTGTTCGAGCTTGAACGCGGCGACGCCGCCGCCCGCCGGCCGGCGCGTGCTCGATCGGCGCCTTGAACGTCGGTGCTCACCGGTCCCCAGAACGGCACCAGCACCCACTGCGTGCCCTTCGCGTCCTGCCATGCGCTGAGCGCGCCCCACACGCCCTTCGCGTCGAACGCCTGCGCGTCGTTGCAGATGAGCGGCGTCGTGTGCAGCGTGGTGCGATGATCTTCGCCGCCGAGGCGCCTCGCGATCGAGCAGCCACAGCCGGCATTCCTTGCTGGTGCCGACGAGGAACTTCCGCTTGCGGTAGTCGATCACCACCGGCGTGGTGTTGACGTCGAGATCGCGCCGCCACAGCCAGTTGGCGTTCGGCGCGCCGAAGAAGTCGGCGAGCTGCAGCTGCTTGTTCGCGTCGATCTTGACGCCGACGATGCCGTTGCCGAGGCGGCGGGTCAGCGGATCGAACTGCGCGTCGCCGGTGCCGAGGATACACGTGCCCTTCCGGAGCGATCGGCGGCGCCGCGCCGGCCCCACAGGCCGCCGCCCGCGGGAATGAAGGCGCTGGCGCGGCGCGTGGCGAGGTCGAACGAGTAGAACGCGTTGGTCAGGCCGCCGCAGCCCTGCGCGGTCGCGGTGTAGATCACGCCGTTGTGCAGGTTGAGCGCGTAGGGCTTGCCGCCGCCCGGGATGAACTTCTCGGCCGGGGCGACGTCCTGGCCGTCGGCCAGGTTGACCTGGCGAAGGCGCCCATCCCACGACACCGCGTAGATCGTGTACTTCCCTGGCGCGGCTGGCGGCCATCGTCGGCACCGCGGTCTGTCCGCCCGGACACAGCGTGTCGTTGGTGCCGCCCGGATTGGTGAGCGTGCTGTCGAAGCGCCGGTGCCAGATCTGCCGGCCGGTCGCGACGTCGATCCCGAACAGGTCGTCGCGAGACGCCGGCGACGACGCCCAGCTCGCGCGTCCCCTGCGGCGTGGTGACGCGCTCGGCGACGAGCGGCGCAAACAGGTTGTGCATCGCGCGCGGCTTGCTCTCGAGCTTCAGCTTCCACAGCAGCTTCGTGCTGCCCGACGTTGGCCGGGGTGAAGACCTTCTCGTCGCGGACCCAGCCGGTCCGCGCCGCGTCGACGCCCTCGGTCAGAAAGTCGGTTGCGGCCCGGGTGATCCCGGACAACAGCAGTACGGCAATTCCTATGCTCGCCAGTCGCATCAGTCCCTGCCCCTCATGTGTGAAGGCAGTCATCATAGTCCGTCGCGCGCGAAGATGAGTCCCGGACCTTGGTACGCGGGAGGCGACGGGCGGCCGCGTCATGGACGGGGCCACCTGATGACGAACCGTGCGCCTCGTCCGATACCGTCGCTCGCCGCTGTCACAGTACCCCCAACCCGACGAGATTCTTCACAATCGCGAGCCCAAGGCCAAGGCCCCCGGTCGAGCCCTCGTCAGCCTGACGAAATCGCTCGAACAGGTGCGGCAAGAAGTCCGGATGCACGCCGATTCCCGTGTCGCTCACGGTCACGATGACGGAGGAGGCGTCGCCGCTCACTCCCACATCGACCTTTCCGCCGCTGGCCGTGAATTTGACCGCGTTCCACAGGAGGTTGCCGACCACGTGGCGCAGGCGGGCGACATCGCCCCGAACGCGGCACGATTCCCCCGCCAAGGTCGTCGAGACCACCACGCCCTTTTCAACGGCTCTCGGCTCCATGGTCCGGACCGTATCGCGGACCACTTCAGTGACGTCGACTTCGGCGTCGGCCAGGCGGATCTTGCCCATGGCGATACGCGAGACGTCGAGCAGGTCTTCCACGAGCTCGGTGAGCATCCCGGTGTTGCGATCGATCGCGGCCCACGCTTTGGGCATGCCTTCCGGGCGCATCACCTGCGGGCGACGCAGCATGCTGAGCCAGCCCGCCAGCGCATTCAGCGGGGTCGCAGCTCATGTGACAGGGTCGCGAGGAACTGGTCCTTGGCCGTGTTGGCGCGCTGCGCGTCCGCATAGAGATAGCCGTTGTCCATGGCGAGAGCGGCCCACGCGGCAATCCCCACGGCCAGCCGCTCGTGGCGTTCGGTGAACATCCCCACATCCGGATGGCCCAGAAACAGTCCGCCGTATACCTGTCCGGCTCGGGAGCGTATCGGAACGGCGAGATAGCTCCGAACCGGCAGGTGCGCGCACGGTCCGTGAG
The DNA here is from genome assembly GCA_963717745.1 of uncultured Acidobacteriota bacterium. Classification (GTDB taxonomy): domain Bacteria; phylum Acidobacteriota; class Vicinamibacteria; order Vicinamibacterales; family 2-12-FULL-66-21; genus JACCXG01. Next base: position 166,026 of record CAVQXJ010000018.1, on the reverse strand, counting down.
TAGCGCCACGGTCGCCTGGTTGGCCGCGACGTTCAGCAGCAGACGGTGGATGTCCGGGGCGGAAACATCCGCGCCGGGTCGGCTCACGATGACGCCGTGCTCGGAATGAATGCCGATTGGCGTGACCAGGAGAGGCGTCGGACAGAACGGGAACGGCGCTCAGGATGAGCGACGCTCGAATGCGTCCGCTCTTGCAAATAGAATGCTCAACAAGCGTTTAGAGGGACCGGATGCCGGCGCCTAGCGCGACTCCGGTTCGGTGAACGTCCAGAGCAGGGCGTCGCCGTCGCGCCAGTCCGGCGCTTTGGTGATCTCGGCCCGGACCAGCAGCGGACGCTTGTCCCTGGGACGCACCGCGCCCTTCGCGGTCCACCATCAGCCCCGCCGCCGCGGCGCGCAGCGCCTGGCGCCAATGCTCGCGCTCGCCGTCGAAGAACACCAGCAGCTGGCGGCTGCGCAGGCCGGTGACGCTCAGGTTGAGCATCTCCGCCGCCTCGCGGCTCGCCTCGAGCAACATCCCGTAGAGATCCGTCACCACCCAGTTGACACCGATATCCTTGACGCGGAAGTCGTTTCCTTCGAGCGCAGCCGTATTCGTCATATACACCCTACCCCTGTGCAGCCCGACCTTCACCAATGACGCGGAGCCGAGCCGTCGCTGAAGTGACGCGTGGCGAGGCGCGAGCACCGGTCATTGATAGCACGCGGCTCCGCGTGAAAACTATGAGGAGGATCGGAACGGTGAGACTAGGGCTGGCCCTAATAGCCTACGCGAGACGATCCTTCTAGAATCGGATGAGCGGCCGATCAACCCTCGTGCAACCAGCCTTGATGGAGGGCGTAACGCAGCAGGTCGATGCGGCCGCTGAGACCGATCTTGCGCATCGCGTTGGCTTTGTGCACTTCGATGGTCTTGGTGCTGAGCTCGAGGCGCGCCGCGATCTCCTTGTTGCTGTAGCCCTGCGCCACCAGCCGCAGCACCTCGGACTCGCGATCGGTAATGATCGGAACGCCGCGGCCGGTTCGCTTCCGCTCCTGGGCGGCGAAGGGCGCGGCCAGATGGTGGGTCAGCGCGGGATCGACGTATTGCTGGCCGCTTGCCGCGGCCCGGATGGCGCGAAAGAGCTCGCTGTGGGGACTTTGCTTCAGCACGTAGCCGGAAACGCCGGCCCGCAGCAGTTCTTCGAGAAAGGTCTGGTCGGCGTGGCGTGTCAGACTGACAACCGGGAGGTCGGGCCGGAGCTCCTTCACCCTTCGAGTGGCGACGATGCCGCTCATGCCTGGCATCGACACGTCCATGACCACGACGTCGACCCGCGCCAGCAGGTCAGGGTCGAGCGCCTGGGCGCCGTCGCTGGCCTCGGCCACGACCTCGAGATCGGACTCGCGGTCGATCAGCAGTTTGAGGCCCTGGCGCACGGTCTCATGGTCGTCCACCAGCAGTATCCGGAGAGGGCGGTTGACCGTCATGACCTCGGATCAGTGTGGGGCGCCCGAGCGCGAGCGTCAACCTCGGCGGGGTGCGCTCGCATGAGCGACGAGATCGGTCCCGAGCTCTCGGAATCACCGGGCCTGCTCGCCGCAGAGATTGCCGAACACGGGCACAGGCGGAGGCACTGCGGATGCGCCTGCTACGGCGCCTGGTCATGGCGCAGGAAGAGGAGCGGCGCCGGATCGCTCGCGATCTGCACGACGATCTCGGCCAGCGGCTGACCGCGCTGCGGCTCGTCCTTGAAGGCATCGCGCGAGAACGGCGGGATTCGCCGGACCGGATCACCCAGGCGCTCGAGATGCTGGCGGGAATCGATCAGGGGGTCGATTTCATCGCGTGGGAGCTCAGGCCGGCAGCGCTCGACGAGCTCGGCCTGACCAAAGTCCTCGAAACCTACGTGCAGGAATGGTCGCGGTACGTCGGGCGTCCGCGCCAATTTTCATGCGGCCGCTCGCCACGCCGGGCGGTTCCCCCTAGAGATTGAAGCGAGCGTGTACCGCATTGCTCAGGAAGCGTTGAACAACGTCGCGAAGCATGCGCGCGCCGGCTCGGTCAACGTGCTGCTGGAGCAGCGCGGCCCGACCCTCGATCTCGTCGTCGAAGACGATGGCGTCGGATTTCATCCGGCGGCGTCGAATGAAACGATGATCGGCCTGGCCGGGATGCGGGAACGTGCCGTTGCCGTTGGCGGCACCCTTGAAATCGAGCCGACTCCGGGAGGCGGGACGACGGTGCTGGCGAGAATTCCCATCTCCGGCCGCGTGGACGATCGGGCGTGGCGCGGCGGCACCAGGCGGCAGCGCAGCGGGCGACTGGCCGGCGCCGGTGCCGGTCAGAACATCCAGCGATGCCAACGACGCCGCGCGCACATCCGTTCGGGTGCGGCTGCAGGAGCTGCAGCAGGCGGTCGCGGCGCGCGACGAATTCATCGCCACCGTCGCCCACGAGTTGCGCAATCCGATCGCACCCCTGACCTTCCAGCTGCGGCTGGCGCTGGAGAAGGCCGAGCAGATTGCCGCCGACGGCGAATCGGTCCCGGTCGACTGGGTCCAGTCGCAGCTCCGGCGGGTCGAACAACGCCTGCACCGGCTGCTCGAAACGCTCGACCGCCTGCTCGACGTCTCGCGGCTCTCGACCGGCCGAATCGACCTGCAGCCAGAGCCGGTGAACCTGGCACAGACGGTGCGCGACGTTCTCAGCACGTTCGAGGCCGAGCTCGCGGTGTCGCGGTGCGAGCTGTCGTTCTCCCAGCGAGGCGAGACCACCGGCACCTGGGACCGCCTGCGCCTCGAGCAGATCTGCCGGAACCTGCTCTCCAATGCGGTGCGATTCGGTGCGGGCCGGCCGATTGAAGTCTCAGTCGCTGGCGATGCCGACTTCGCGACGCTCGAGGTGTGCGACCACGGTGTCGGGATCCCCCCGACCAGCAAGCCCGGATCTTCGAACGGTTCGAGCGTGGCTCCGCGCCGCGCAGCGGGGGATTCGGCATCGGCCTCTGGATCGTCCGGAACATCTGCGTGGCGATGGGCGGCACCGTGTCGGTGGTGAGCGAGCCGGGCGAGGGCGCCTGCTTTACGGTCATGCTTCCGCGCCTCACCGGGCGGGAGTCCAGCACCGGATCGGAGTGAATGCGTGGCCGAGAACAGCACGCCCTCTGAACGACGGCCCACCGGCATTGCGGGACTCGACCGCATACTCGAAGGCGGGCTCCTGAGCGCCGGCGTCTACATCGTGCAAGGCCCGCCGGGCGCCGGCAAGACCATCCTGGCCAACCAGGCCTGCTTTCATCACGCCTCGACCGGCGGGCGCGCGGTGTACGTCACACTGCTCGCCGAAGCGCATTCCCGGATGTTCGCGCACCTGCGGCGAATGGCCTTCTTCGACGAGGCCGCGATCGGGGACCGCCTCTACTATCTGGGCGGCTACAGCGCCCTCGAGTCGAACGGGCTCGACGCGCTGGTCACCCTGGTCCGGCAGGCGATCCGGAAACACCAGGCCACGTTGCTGGTCGTCGACGGCCTGGTTTCGGCCCACGAGTCGTCGCCCACCGATCGGGCGTTCAAGAAGTTCCTCCACGAGATTCAGACGCTGGCCGAGCTCACCACCTGCACGGTGCTGCTGCTGACCAATGCCGAGCGCGCCAGTGGATTCTTCCCCGAGCACACCATGGTCGACGGCGTCCTCCACCTGACCGACGAACTGTCCGAGCTGCGCCCCTTGCGGCACATCCGGGTGCTCAAGATGCGCGGAACCTCGCCGGTCCGCGGCCTCCACTCGGTGCGCATCAGCGACCGCGGCCTCGAGGTCCGGCCGAGAATCGAAACGCTGTTCCCCACGCGAGCGGTCGACGAGACGCCCGTGGCCACCGGCCCGAAGCTCGGGTTCGGCCTGAGCGAGCTGGACGAGATGCTGCGCGGCGGCGTGCGGCCAGGGTCGATCACCATGCTGCTCGGGCCATCAGGCGCCGGAAAGACCGTGCTCGGCATGCAGTTCCTCTCGGAGGGCCTGAAACAGGGCGAGCGCGCGGTGTATTTCGGCTTCTTCGAGCGCCCCGAGGCCATCCTGGCCAAGTGTCAGCGCGTCGGCATCGGCGGTCTGAGAGAGGGGGTCGCGCGCGGCACCGCAGAGATCGTCTGGCATCGACCGGTCGAAGGCGTGATCGACGAGCTCGGCGAGAGTTTGATCGAGACCGTCAAGCGGAACCGCGCCACCCGGCTGTTGATCGATGGCATGCAGGGCTTCGAGCTGGCCGCGGATTTTCCGGAACGGCTCTCGCATGTCTACAGCGCGATTGCCCAGGAGCTGGAGCTGCTCGGGGTGACGACGGTCTACACCACGGAGACGCGCGAGCTGTTCGCCCGCGATATCGAAGTGCCGATCACCGGGCTGTCGGCCGCCACCCAGAACATCATCCTGCTGCGCCATATCGAGCATCGGGCGGCGATGCTCCGGGTGCTGGGGATTCTCAAAGTCCGCGACGACGACTACGACGGGCGGATGCGAGAGCTGCAGATCACCGACGACGGCATCCGACTGCTGGATACGTTTGCGTCGGAGGCCAACGTGGTCTCCGGCGGCGGCGTGGCGGCCGAACCGGCCGACAAGATGGGCAAGGCATAGCGCGGGTGGGCACTCAGGGGTCCATCCTGATCGTCGACGACGAGTTCGGACTCGCCGAGATGTTGCGCGATATGCTGCGTGAGCTCGACTACGACGTCGCCCTGGCGATCAACGGCCGGCTCGCGCTCGACGTGCTTCGCGAACGAACGGTCGACCTCGTCATCACCGACCTCATGATGCCGGTCATGGACGGGGTGGAGCTCGGAACCGCCATGCGCAGCAGCGCGGAGCATCGCCGCATCCCGATCGTCATGATGACGTCTCTGCCGACCGCCCTGCCCCAACAGGACCACTTGTTCGACGCGGTGATCCGGAAGCCGTTCACGCCGGAGTTGCTGATGAGAACGGTGAAAGCGTGCATGGGGAACGGCTTGGGCCGTACCGGGCACCTAGCGGCGGATCGCTAACTCTAGGCGGCGGTCCCTCGAGAGGGCCGGCGGCGCTGGCGTCTCCGTTCTGCCACGAATCTCGACAGTGCATCGTCCAGCGCCGGCAGCCGTTGGCCGCGTTCGGTGCCCAGCACGCTGTAGGAGGGCCGGGCCGCGGCAAGCGGGAGATCGGCGGTCAGGCAGTCCTCGACCAGCTCCTCCGGGTAGCCCAGGGCCGCCGCGGCCTTGCGCGCCAGCTCCGCCCAACTGACATCGCCCTCGTTGGCGAGATGCCAGACCCCGTCCGCGCCGTCGATGAGCAGATCGAGCGAGACATTGACCAGGTCCGGCACGTAGGTCGGAGACACGCGTTGATCCGTCGGGGCGCGCCACGCCTGTCCCGCCGCGAGTGCCGCACCCAATCGAGTCACCACGTTCGCCTCGTCCCAGGGACCGAACAACGCGCTGGTCCGTGCGATGAGCGCGTCACCGCACCTCGCCAGCACACCGATTTCCGCGTCGGCCTTGCTTCGACCGTATGCGGACAGCGGCGCGACGGGGTCACTCTCACGATACGGACGTCGAGTGCGTCCATCGAACACCAGGTCGGACGAGAAGCACATCAGCCGCAGTCCGCGGCGGCTGCAGGCCTCGGCCAGGCGCTCGGCTCCGCTCGTGTTCTCGCGGCGGCAGCGAAGTTCGTCCGATTCAGCATCGTCCACCCGGACATAGCCCGCGGCGTTGACGACCGCCCACGGCCGGAGGCGCTCGAGGGCCGTGGCGACCGACCCTGCGTCGGCGATGTCCAGCTGCGCCCGCGGCAACAGCTCACAGCTCAGGCCGCGGGACGCGCAGATCCGCGCGAACGCCGTGGCCAGAGTGCCATTGCCGCCGGCAATCAGGATCGGCCGGCGACCGACGCGCGCGCGGCCGCGCATCGACGAGGGCTCGGGCGGAAAACCCTGAGGGTAGGGGTCGGCGTGCGGGACGACCCAGAGCCGGTCCTGCCGGCGCCACCAGCCTCGCGCATCGAGGACGGGTTGTGCCGGCGAGCGGCCGGAGGCCAAATCGGTCAGCACCGTGCCGAGCCCCGTGATGCGCGGAGACGGTCCGCGGACGTCGAACGCACCGGGCTCGTAGTGGCCAGCGAGACGCGTGACGAGACTGTCCCAGTCGGCGAGGCCGAAGAGCGCCCACGCGGTGACCGCTCGCACGTCGACCCCGCCGCGACGGGCACTGTGGGCGGCGTCCCAAGCCTCGAGCATCCACCGCATCTGCTCTTCGCGGGTCGAGCCGAGGTGGAGCTCGGTGACCGCGAGCGGCCGCGCGTATCGCTGCCACGCTTCGCTCAGGATCGCCTGGTGTCCGGAGACAACGCGGCACGCGCGCACGGCCTCGACGTCGACGTACCGCTCGCGGCCGAATCGAGCAGCGTCGAGTAGACGGGGCCGCTGCCGTGGTGGACGAGCCCCGCGATCGGCGCGATCTCGAGCGATCGAAGATCGCTGAGGCGGACGTCAGTCCATCGCCAATCCGGCCGGTCCGGGTGCTCCGGGGCGACTCGCTCCCAGAGCACTGGATAGCGCAGCCGGCGAATCCCGAGCGCCGCGACCTGACCGAGGTCGTCAGACCGGTCGGCATGACCGGTCCGTTCGAGTTGATCGTGATAGCGATCGCCGACCCGGTTGACGGTGCACTCGATGCCGCCCCACAGCTCCAACTCCGGCCGCGGCCCCGCCTCCGCGCTCGACTCCATCACGCCCCGAGCAGCTCACGTCGCGGCACCCCGACGATCCTCGCGTAGGTCGACAGCGCCTGGGCGACGACCTGATCCATGTTGTAGTACTTGTAGGTCGCCAGCCGTCCGACGAAGTGCACGCCTTCGGTGGCGTCCGCCAGTTCCTGATATTTCCGATACAGCGCGGTGTTTTCCGGCCGGGGAACGGGGTAGTAGGGATCCCCGTCGGCGCGGGGATACTCCGTCACGAGGGTGGTTTTCGGGTGCGCCTGCCCGGTGATGTGCTTGATCTCGGTGATCCGGGTGAGGCGTTGTCGTTGGGATAGTTGACGACCGCGACCGGCTGATGACAGGCGGTGTCCAGAGTCTCGAACTTGAACTCGAGCGACCGGTACGGCAGCTTGCCGAAGCGGAAGTCGAAGTATTCGTCGACGGGTCCGGTGAACACCACCCGGTCGTAGGCGATCGAGCCCTCGATCTCACGGTAGTCGGTGTTCAGCATGATCTTGATGTTCGGATGCGCGAGCATGCGTTCGAACATCCGGGTGAAGCCGTGGGCCGGCATCACCTGGTAGCTGTCGGTGAAGTAGCGATCGTCGCGATTGGTCCGGACCGGAATGCGGGCGATCACCGTGGCGTCGAGCTCGGACGGATCGAGGCCCCATTGCTTCCGGGTGTAATTGCGGAAGAACTTCTCGTAGAGCTCCCGCCCGACCTTGCTGATGATCACGTCTTCGGAGGTGCGGACGACGTCGCGCGGCTCGGCGATCGAATCGTAGAACTCCTGCAGCTGAAACGACGTGAAGCGGGTCCCGTACAGCAGATTGATCGTGTCCAGATTGATCGGGATCGGCACCAGCTGGCCGTCGACCCAGGCGCGCACGCGGTGCTGGTAGTTGCGCCACGCCGTGAACCGCGACAGGTACTCGAACACATCCCGGGAGTTGGTATGGAAGATGTGCGGTCCGTACTTGTGAATCAGGATGCCATGCTCGTCGTACTGGTCGTACGCATTCCCGCCGATGTGCGGGCGCTTGTCCACGACGAGGACCTTCTTGCCGGAGCCTTCGGCCAGCCGCTCGGCGAGCACGCTGCCCGCGAACCCGGCGCCGACCACGAGATAATCGAACACCCACCCACCCTTCAGGCCGTCGAAATGAATCGAAATCCCGGCCCATCGCTCAAGCTACGCCCGGAGCGGCGGCCGGCAACGAGTCGGCTGGGGTGCCGCTCTCTTCAGCCGCCATCGCCGCATTGACCAGCCGATACATGCGGGTCCACGTGCCCTCCCACGATGTCTGCGTGAGGAAGGCGTCGACGTGACGCAATCGTTCCGTCGCATCCTCGGCGAGCGCCGCTTCGACTGCCGTCTCGAACTCGTCCGCCTGATCGGCGATTCTCGCCAGCCCTTGAACGCCGTACGGACGGACCACGTCGCGAATCGACGTCGAGACCACGGGCTTGCCAGCAGCGAGATACTCGGGCGTCTTGGTCGGGCTGATGAAACGGGTGGCGTCGTTACGCGCGAACGGGAGCAGCGCGACGTCCCAGCCGGCCAGGTACGACGGCAGCTCGTCGTATTGCTTCGGCCCGAGGTAGTGGATGTTGGCCGCGACCGGCAGGACGGAGGGGTCGATCTTGACGACCGGTCCCACGATCACGAGGTGCCAATCCGGACGCGCCGCCGATAGCTGCCCTAGCAGGTCGAGGTCCATGCGCTCGTCCACCACCCCGAAGAATCCCAGCCGGGGATGCGGGATGTGGGCCTGGTCGTCGGGGTCCGGCTGCTTCACCCGGCCGCGGGCAAAGTGGTGGACGTCGACGCTGCTCGGAAACGCGTGCACGTTCGGGTGGCTGTGCCGCTTGCTCTCGTAGAGGGTCTGGCCCCCGGTGAAGACGACGTCCGCGCGGGCCAGCAGCTCCTGTTCGCGCTCGCGCATGGCGGCAGGCGCACCGGCGAATGCCGAGAGCTCGTCCATGCAGTCGTACACCACGGCGCGCGGAGTGAGATCGCGGGTGAACTCCATCGCCATCGGCGTGTAGTACCAGAGCACGTAGTCGGCGATTCGGTGGTCACGGAAGAAGCCTCGCAGCAGCTGCGCCTGCAGCGCCGCCGACTCGCCGGACGGCCGCGCCTGGAAACGGGGAACGACGACGTGAATCCCATGCTGCCGCACCGACACGTCGAGTCGCGGTGGACCGTCGTCGATCACCGGCTCCTCGATCACGAACACGCGATGCCGCCGCGCGCAGCGGGTCAGCAGGTGTTGCGGCCGCTGAAAGACGAAGTCCCACCGCAGGTGGGTCAGGGTGACGATGTCGGGCGGTTCATGAACCTGGATTGAGGGTGCCGCTTCCGAGGGACGCCGACGGCCGGACGGTGGAGTCGCCATGCCGTCTGTGGCTCCAAGAACCGTGCCCTCGGTTCAGTCGGCGATTGACGCGAAGCGGGTTCGGTCATTCCCGCCCGTCCGACCGGCGCCCGCCGCGCATTCGCTCAGGCCGCGTATCGCATCCGTTCGGGCCTCGTCAGCCGTTGCCACACCTCGACCGTCGTCGATCGGCCATCACTCGTCGGAATCGGGCCGCGCCGGCGGATCCGGATCGGCGGGACGGGCGGAGCCGGAGGTCGCCGCGGCCATCAGGACGAGCGGAAACTTCGGCCGGCGATCGGCATACAGCAGCCCGTTCGCTTCCTGGTAGGTGTCGGCAAACTGCGTAATAACAGAACCCCGCGAGCAGATCGAGCGAGCGAACCGTGCGGGGCAGCGTGGCGTATCGCTCCGCGAGCTCCTCGGTGCTGCACCTGGAATAGCCCCATTTGCCAGGGTCAGTGGCGCAGGTCACCTCGGACAGGGCGAGTGTGGCGGAGGGATCCAGCCTGAAATCCCACTGACCGTTCAGCGACCGCCAGTGGGCGCGACGGAGTTGAGGCCGCGGATAGCCGCGCGAGAGATGGTCGACGTCGACGGAGGACAGCTCTGACAACTCGGGGGGGTGCACGCGGCGACCCATGCAACGGTGGCGCCGATCGTCCAGCTCGACTAGCCGGGTGGCGAAGGAGGCTGGGTGCGCTCGAGTACTTCCCGGATCTTGCTGCCGAGCGTTTGGCCGGTGAACGGCTTGTTCAGGAAGGCGATGTCTGGCTTGAGGACCTCGTGCTCGAGGATGGCGTCGTCCGTGTACCCGGACATGTAGATCACCTTCAGCGTGGGGCGCCCCGCGAGTAGCTGCCGCGTCATCTCGGGTCCGCTGAGCCCGGGCATGACGACGTCGGTCAACAGCAGGTCGATCGACGGGTGGTCGTCGGCCAGTCGGAAGGCCTCGGCCGCGTCGCCGGCAATCAGCACCGTGTAACCCTGCCGTTCAAGCAGCCGCTTGGCCAGCTCGCGAAGCCCCTTCTCGTCGTCGACCACGAGGATCGTCTGGGTGCCGGCGTTCGGTTGAATGCCGGCAGCCGGCGTTTCCGAAACCATCTCCACCGCCTCCGCTCGAGGAAAATACACGGTCACGGCCGTCCCGTTGGGCACTTCGCTGTGGACCGCGACGTTCCCGCCGCTCTGAGTCACGATGCCGTAGACCGTCGCCAGACCCAGCCCGGTCCCTCTGCCGGGTTCCTTGGTGGTGAAGAACGGCTCGAACAGGCGCGACTGGACCTCCGCGGTCATGCCGGTGCCCGTATCCCTCACGGTCAGTCCGACGTAGCGGCCGGGCGTGACGGCGAGGCGCGTTTTGGCGTGTTGCGCGGCCAATTCCACATTGCCGGTTTCGATGGTCAGCGTGCCTCCCTTCGGCATCGCATCCCGCGCGTTGACCGCCAGATTCATCACAATCTGCTCGACCTGTCCGCGATCGGCTGTCACCAGCCCGAGGGCGGGCGCGAGCGCGAGGACCACTCTCACATCCTCGCCGATCAAGCGTTCGAGCATCGCCCGGAAGTCCTCGACGATTCGATTGAGGTCGAGCAACGTGGGCGCAATGATCTGCTGGCGGCTGAACGCCAGCAACTGCCGGGTCAGTCCGGCCGCGCGCTGTCCGGCCTTCCGGATTTCCGCCACGTCTTCGCCCCGCCGATCCCCGGCCTCGAGATCGGCGGTGACGAGATCACAGTACCCCAGAATCACCGTCAACATGTTGTTGAAGTCGTGCGCCACTCCCCCGGCCAGCCGTCCCACCGCCTCCATTTTCTGGGCCTGTTGGTACTGCGCTTCCAGGATGCGCCGCGCGGTGACATCCTGAACGATGCCGACCGCGCGCAACGGCCCGCCGTGCTCCCCGAGCAGCACCCGGCCGGCACCGCTCAGCCACCGCACCGTGCCGTCCGGCCGGATCGCCCGGTACTCCATGCTGAAATCGCTGCCGGCCGTCATCGCCGCCTGGAAGATCGTCAGCACGGACTCGCGATCGTCCGGATGGATCTGCGCGAACGACGCCTCCATGGTGCCGCCGAAGCTGCCAGGCTCCAGTCCGTAGTGGGCTTCCATCGTCTCGGACCAGCGCATCACGCCGGTGGCGTAATCCATGTCCCAGATCCCGACCTGCGCGTTCTGCAGCACGAACCGCATGCGCTCTTCCGCCGTGCGCAGGGCTTCGAGGGAATGATTCCGCTCCGTCACATCGCGGATCATCGCCATCAGATTGCCGTCGGGCATCAGCGTCGCAAGCACGTCCGCGACGAAGGTCGACCCGTCCTCGCGCCTGAACCGCCACTCGTGATGGTAGGCGGAGGTCGGACCCATGAGGCGCTGCGCCGATCCGATGTGTTCGACCTCCTCCGGCGACACCACCGCCGAGGCGTGGATGCCAATCAGCTCGTCGCGCGAATATCCCAGCATCCGGCAGATCGCGGGATTGACGTCGACGTAGTGGCTGGTGCGGTCGGCGATGACGATGCCGTCGGGAGCATATTCGAAGAGCGTGCGATAGCGATCTTCACTGTTGCGAAGCGCTTCGTCGGCGCGCCTCCGCTCGATGATGTCAACGACCTTCACCTCGAACAGCCTGGCTTCGCTCCCTGCGAGCTCCTCGGTGCGGCGGCGCAGTTCCAATTGCGCCATCACCTGGCGGCTCAACCTCGAGAGCCCGTCTCGCTGAGCGGGCGTCAACCGGCGAGGCGCCCGATCCATCACGCACAAGGCGCCGAGGGCGTGGCCGTCCGCGGTCAGCAGCGGCGCGGCGGCGTAGAAGCGGATCTGCGAGTCGCCGATGACCAGCGGCGCACCGGCGAACCGCGGATCGCGCGCCGCGTCCGCCACCTCCATCACTTCCCGTCCGGTAATGACGTGCCCGCAGAACGACACGTCGCGAGGTGTGTCGATGGACGGCATGCCGATTCGCCGCTTGAACCATTGCCGATGCTCGTCGACGAACGAGATGAGCGAGATGGGCACGTCGCAGATGTGGGCCGCGAGCTCCGTCAGATCGTCGAGCGCCTGCGCGGTCGGGGGATCGAGCACGCTGTAGCGACGCAGCGCCCGCAGGCGCGCCGCCTCGTCTGGGTGAGGAAGCTCGGCCGTCATGGGACAGGACCACCCTGGCTCGCCATTCCTGCCTGAGACCGTCTCACCTTGGGCACCGCGGCACCCCCTGGGATACCGGTCTAGGACCGGGCTGCGTGTTCCGTGCCGGAGGGTCGGCCTCGCTCGAGATTCTGAATAGATCGGCGTGACAGCCCAATCGGTCGCCTGCTAATGGATGAGCTGAAAATGACACGTCCACTGACCCTCGAATTAGACGGCCGTGGGGGCATGGGTTCGCCACCGCGGGCCACCGATTCCTGGCTCCGCCGGGCACAGCGAACAGCGCACATGGGGCGGGGCGCGCTCCCTCGATCGAGATGATTGGATGGGGCACTACTGGCGTGAATGCGCGGCGGCGCGATCGTCCAGCAGCGCCCGGACCCGGCGAAGGAGATCACCCGGTACGAATGGCTTGGCCAGCAGCGCGACGCGGCCGCTGACCTGCCCCGAGTCGATCGCGCGCGTGTCCGGAAACCCGGACGCATAGAGCACCTTCAGCTCCGGATGGTGGCTGACGAGCGCCTGCGCCAGCTCCGAGCCGTGCATACCAGGCATCAACAGCTCGGCGATCAGCAGATGGATGGGCCCTGCGCCCTCGGCGACCGACAGCGCCTCGACGGCGGTGTGGCCGACCAGCACGACATAGCCGGCCGACGTGAGTGTTTTCTGGAGCAGCCGCGCGACATCCGGATCCGGCTCGGCGAGCAGGACCGTTTCCCCTCCCGCAACAACGGGGGCCAACCGCGCATCGGCGCGGTTCTGATCCGGCGCGGTGGCGGTCGGCAGATAGATCGTGAATCGCGTGCCGACCCCCAGCTCGCTCTCGACGGTGATGAACCCACCGCTCTGCTGCACCACGGCGAATACGGTGGAGAGCCCGAGGCCGGTCCCGTCCTGCGGCCCCTTGGTGGTGAAGAACGGCTCGAAGGCGCGCGCCAGGACTTCCGTGTCCATGCCCGTGCCGGTGTCCTGGACCGTCACCGCGACATGTGGTCCGGCGCTGACGCCGTGACGCTCGGCATTCGATTGTTCGACCTCGAGCACGTCCATTGTGATCCGCAAGCGCCCACCGCCGGGCATGGCATCGCGGGCATTGACCGCCAGGTTCACGATGACCTGTTCGAGCTGCCCCGGATCCGAGTACACGTACACGTCCGCGGCCGCCGCGGTGTGCACGTCCACCTGCACGTCAGGCATCAAACGGCACAGCATCGGCTGAATCTCGGTCAGCAGCTCCGCGAGCTTCAGCCGCTGAGGCACCAGTCCCTGCTTCTTGCTGAACGCCAGCAACTGTCTGGTCAGCCTGGCCGCACGCTCGCCGGCCTTCTGGATTTCGCGAATGTCAGCCGCGATCTCGACGTCGAGCCTGCGCGCCAGCACCAGCTCGCTGTAGCCCAGAATCGCCGTCAGCAGGTTGTTGAAATCGTGCGCGATCCCGCCCGCCAGCCGTCCGATCGTCCCCATCTTCTGCGCCTGCCGGAGCTGATGCATGGTGTCGCGGTGGTCGGTCACATCCAGCGAGAGCACCAGCAGCCCTTCGGGCACCGGCTCGATCCGCAGCTCGAAGGACCGTGGCGTACCTCCACAGACGGTGTCGGTGACCAGCCGCTCGGCCACCCGCGTCTCCATGACGCGTTGCAGCGCGGGGAACACGGGTGTGGCCCGAATGCCGGGGTAACAGGCCTCCACGGTCTGTCCGATCAGCTCCTCCCGGGCGCGGCGGCCCTGGGCGGCGGCCGTCGCGTTGACGTACCGATACGTCCAGTCGAAGCCGATCACTTGCACGCCTTCGATCAGCTTGTCGATGGAGATTCGCTGGATGGGGTCGTCGGTCAGCCGCACGCGTGGCGTCCTCACAAATGGCCTGGAACTCCGCATCGTAAACAAGCCGGCATGTTAGGGATAGTCAGATTCGTACCTACACGGCCGCCGTCCGCCGCTGATACGATGCTCCTCATCCATCCCCTCCCATGTCCACCACCTCCGCTGCTCAGCCCACCGCGACACGCAAGCGCGGTCAGCGTCGCTTGACCGTCCCCGTGTCGTCTCTTCTCCTTATCCACCGCCCTCCCATGGTCCACCACCTCCACTGCTCAGCCCATCGCGACACGCAAGCGCGGTCAGCGTCGATTGACCGTCCCCGTGTCGGGAACGGCCCTGCTGCTGATCGATGTCATCAACGACCTGTCGTTCCCGGGATCTCAGGCGCTGATTGCCGAGGCCGAGCCGATGGCGTCGAGGCTGGCCGTCCTCAAACGCCGCGCGGCCAGGGCCGGGGTGCCAGTGGTCTACATCAACGACAACTTCGGCCAGTGGCGTTCGGATTTTCGCCGCACCGTCGCGCACTGCACGGCCCGCACGTCTCCGGGACGCCGGGTGTCGCAGCGCCTGCGCCCGACCGCGCGCGACTACTTCGTGTTGAAGCCGAAACATTCCGGCTTCTACGACACCACGCCCTCGACACCTTGTTGAGCGATCTGCGGATCCGGCGCGTGATCGTGACCGGGATCGCCGGCAACATCTGCGTGCTGTTCACCGCCAACGACGCCTACATGCGCGGGTTGAAGATCTTCGCGCCCGCCGACTGCATCGTGTCGAACACCGCCCGCGACAACGAGAGCGCGCTGCGGCAGATCGAAACGGTCCTGAAGGGGAACATCACGGCGTCCACACATCTGACGTTCGGCCACTGACCCGCCCCCGGCCCCGGCTGGCTCGAGGGCGGGGACCCGCGGCGTGCCTTCGGGTTGTTCGGTTATGAACAGACGGCTGTCAGGTGAACGCGGGAAGCTGTTGTCACAGGTCCAGCGACGCGGAGGCGGCCGGCTGAGGTTGACCTGCGAGATTCGCCGCTGCCTCCGGAAGGTATTTATGGGACATGGCGACCGTCGCCTCATCAAGGCTGACGAGCAGGCCCGCCGCATCGTCGAGCTGTGGCAGCAGCGCCCGAGGTGGCAGCGAACCTCAGAGCATCTGCTGACTTTCTACGGGTGGTTGTCCGAACATGAACCGACCGTCATCCCCGCCGGGGCCGGTTCGATTCAGAAAGTCCAGACGATTCTGAAGCCGCACGTCATCGAAACGGCGTGAGCCAGTCCCCTGGACTAGTTCAGCACGAACATATACAACGAGCCGTTCGACGAGAACAGCATGTGCTGCTTGCCGTCGAGCATGAACGTCTCGGGCGGGCTCTGGAGACCTCCAATCTGGGAGTACCACAGGCCCTTGCCGGTGGCGGCGTCCCATGCCTCCACGTTCTGTCCGTTGCTCACGAACAGCACGCCGCCGGCCGTCGTCAGGAGTCCGGGGCTGCCGCCGGTGACCTTCTTGCGCCAGGCGATCTTGCCGGTCCTGTAGTCCACCGCCACGATGTTCGTGCCGAGCGAGACGCCGCCGCCGCCGGTAATCCCGCCGAGACCCATCGATCCGCGCGGGTCGGGCTCCATCAAGTAGCTGACCGACAGCCCGTTGTTCTCGTTGACGTAGAACAGCCCGGTGTCGGGCGAGAACGTCGGGGGCGGATAGTTCAGCACGCTGCCGTTCACGAGCGTGCCGGCGACCTGCGCATCCTTGTGCGGGTTGCGCTTGGGCTGGCCTTTTTCGTCGAGCCCCTGCGCCCAGACGTTGGTCAGTCCCAGCTTGCTCGTGACCAGATGCGCGCCGGTGGTGCGATCGAGCACGAAGAAATACCCGTTGCGCGTCGCCGTCATCAGCAGCTTGCGGGTGCGGCCGTTGAACGGGGCGTCGGCGATCGCCGGCGTCTGCGTGGAGTCCCAGTCGTGGGTGTCGTGCGGCGAGGTCTGGTAGTACCACTTCATCTTCCCCGTGGTGGGGTCGATCGCCAGCAGCGATGACGTGAACAGATTGTCCCCTTCCCCGCGGCCCTGCGTGTACGAGGGAGTGGGATTGCCGGTGCCGTACATGTAGAGGTTGGTTTCCGGGTCGTAGACGCCGGGAATCCAGGTCGCGCCGTTGCCATGTCTGGCCGCGTCGAGGCTGGCCCATGTCTCGAGGCCTGGGTCCCCTTCCTTCTGGGGCGTCGAGTACAGAATCCATCTCACGGCGCCGGTTCGCGGATCGAGCGACTTCAGGAACGCCGGCGCGTCCAGGTCGTTGCCGGTGCCGACCAGCAGGTGCCCGTTGATCGGCATCGGCGCGATCGACGAGAAGTACTGCTGATCGAACGGCGCAACCTCGTGCCGCCACACTTCCTTGCCGTTCCTCGCGTCGATCGCCAGCACCCAGTCGTCGTGCTGCGTGAAGTAGATGAGGTTGCCCAACATCCCGGGGCCGCGGGTCCCGGTGGTGGTGCCGCCGCGCGATTTCCAGTAGTTGTGCCAGAGCACCGCGCCGTCGCGCGCGTCCAGCGCGAAGACGTTGTTGGGCGACGCGGCGTAGAGCCTGCCGTCGACCATCAGGATCCCGCCGCCAATCCGGGCGGTCCCGCAGGTGTTCGCATCGCCGTTGCCCAGGCCGCCGACCACGATGGGATAGCTCGCGGCCACCGGGCCGCCGCGCCCTCCGCCGCCACCGGGTCCGCCACCGGGACCACCGGCGGCGCCGGGGATTCCACGGCCAGTCGGACCGCAGCCCTGGTTGAGGGGCGTGATCCACTTCAGACTCAGATTCTTGACGGTGTCCTTGTTCACGTGCTTCAGCGCGCTGTATCGCTTGCCCGTGAGATCGCCGGAGTAGCTCGTCCACTCGTCCGAGAGCGGCTTCATGATCCGCGCCTGATCCAGGCCGCCGGTCTCGGGCGGCAGTGTGCCGCTCTGGATCGTCTCGCCGCGCCAATCGGGGTCGCCGGGACCGAGGGGCGTCGGCCCGCTCGGGACGTAGTTGGGGTTCTGCTGCGCCAGCAGCAGCACCGGACCGACGAGGAGCGTCGCGATCGCGAGGAATTTTTTCATGGTCATCTCTTCCCGTGACGTATCGAGGTCGTCTGTGCGCAGTTGCCAGTTACCAGTTACCAGTTGGAGCTAGCGAAGGCGCGACATTCAGAACGAATTGGAACTGGAAGACTGGCACCTGCGAACTGGAAACTGGGAACTACTTGATCGTCCACAGATACGCGGTGATGTCATGCAGCATGTGGTTCTGCATGTCCTCGTGGGCCAGCTTGACGATCGCATCGACATGTCCGGCCTTCGGATCCTTGATCTCGACCCGCGGCACGCCGTTGGTCCGCGGCATGCTGCGGCGGGTGCCATCGGGCAGGACCAGCACGACGAGAAAATCGTCCTCACGCACCAGGGTCCCTTCCAGCTTGGACCCGTCGGCCATGGTGACGACCGCCGGCACATTGACTCCACCGCCGCGGCCACCGCCGAACGTGCTGGTCGAGCCGCTCACCCACGCGTTCTGAAGGGCTCTGGGATCCGTAAACTTCGAGGCGATCCCCTTGAGGTTGCCGGTGACGGAGTGACACGCGCCGCAGACGGCTTTGAAGGTCGCTTCCCCGTTCTTCGCGTCACCCACCAGCACGTTCAGCGTGACGTTGGTGGGATTGCGTCCCGGGGGACTCCCCTGCCCGCCCATGGTCGCGTGCACGCTGTGAATGTATTCGGCGATCGCGACGGTGTCCGCCTCGTTGAGGGTGAGCGGCGGCGTGTGCCTGGCGACGCGGGCGCCGATCAGTTCGCCTTTCTGATCGCGCAGCGCCACGCCCGAGCGGAGCAGGTTCGGATTCTTGCCGTCGACGGTGCCGCGAAGATCGATGGCGTGGCAACTGGCGCAGTTGGTGGCATAGAGCGCCTTGCCCCGGATGATCACGTCCTCGGACGCGAGCGGCCGGGTGTATTGGGTATAGCCGCCGGCCCGTCCGCCGCCGCCCTGGCGCCCTCCTCCCGGCGCGGCGCCGCGCTGTCCGGGATCCCCGCCGCGGCCGGCGGGCGGCATTGGCGCGGCCGGCGGCTGGCCCTGCGGAGACGGCGTGGCGGCGCCTTGCGCGAGCACGAGGCCGGAGGTGAGCGCGCCGGCGAAGACGACGGCGGCGAGGATCCGTGTCTCAACAGTCATGGGTGAGGACAGTAATCCAGACGAACCGCCGCGTCCACCCAGGCGGGCTGTCTCCCTGCCTCCGGGATCCGGCAAATCAGAAGTCGAACTTGAAGGCGAACGGCATGATTCTCGGGTCGGCCGCCGAGAGAATGCGGCCGAAGTTGGTGGTGTTCAACGCGGAGGTCGGATTGTTGAAGCTCGCGTGGTTCAGCACGTTGAACACCTCCCAGCGGAAGTGCAGCGACCGCGCCGCCACCTTGAACGTCCGGCTCACGGCCAGATCGTTCTGCAGCCGTCACCGAAAACGGGCTGCCGCTCTGCCACCGCACCAGTGGAGCCACCTGCCAATCGCCCAGGACGGCATTCAGACAGCCGCATGCCCTGATACTCGCCCGGCCGGTGTCGTCCAGCTGTCCCATCGTCCCGTAGAACGCGCCTTGTGCGGGGTTCTTGAGCACCAGCCGGCGGCGCGCGTTCGTCGTCGCCCTAGTCCCCTCGAAGCAGCCAGGGCCGTCATTTCTGCAGCACCACCCGCCACGCCGGCTCGCCTTCGGTGATCGTGATGAAAGCGTTCGCCGGGACATTGGTGAGCTCCTGGGTCACGCCGCCTGGCCAGCGCACCCGGACCGCGGCGACGCTGGTGCGTTTCTCCAGGCCGAAATGCAGTCGCGCGTCGTTCTGTGACAGGTAGCTGCCGCCGCTCCGTCGCTCGTCGGTCTGGACAAGATCGCCCGAAGTAACCGTCACACGCGCGCCGAGCGCGCGGCGGTTCGACTTCGTACCGACCAGGTCGATCACCAGAAAGTTGTGGCGATTCCCGCCGTCGTTCCGCAGCAGCGTTGGTGCGCCATCCAGATCGCTGATGACAACGTCGAGGTCGCCGTCGTTGTCGAGGTCACCGAACGCGGCGCCTCGATTGGCTCCGGGGGCGCTCAGGGCCGATCCGCTGTTCTGACCACTCTCCGAGAACGTGCCATCACGGCGATTGCGATACAGCAGCTTCCGCTGCCGGTAGGTCGTCTGCGATCCGGCGCGGTCGACTTGAGGATAGACGTGGCCGTTGGCCACCAGCAGATCGAGCCAGCCGTCGTTGTCGTAGTCGAAGAAGCCGGTGCCCCACCCGACATAGGGCAGGCCCGGTTTCGCCGTCTGCGTGGCATACGACGCGTCCGTGAACTGGAGGTCCTTGGTCTGCTGGTAGAACGCGTTGTACTCGTCGGAGAAGTTGGTGACGAAGATGCTCCATCGGCCGCGGCGGGCGACGTCGCCGACGGTGACTCCCATCGACGCCCGGGCCTCGCCGTTCTCGCTGAGCGCGGTACCCGACGCCAGCCCTACGTCGGTGAACGTGCCGTTGCGGTTGTTGCGATACAGATAATTCGGGCCGGTGTCGTTGGCCACGTAGAGGTCGGTGTAGCCATCGTCGTTGAAATCGCACCAGACGACGCCCATGCCGAACCGGCCGGACGGATCGGCGACGCCGGCCGCGCGCGCCACATCGGTGAACGTGCCGTCACCATTGTTGTGGAACAGCGAGTCGCCGGACCCGGGCAGGCCCCGGGGGCCGCACTGCACCGGCAGCCCCTGAAACTGGCAGGTCTTCCCCTCGCCGAACGCCGGCAGCGCGTCCAGCCGCAGGTCGACGTAGTTGGCCACGAAGAGATCGAGCCGGCCATCGTTGTCGTAATCGGCGAATGCGGCTCCCGTCGACCATCGGGGATCGCTGACGCCCGCCTTCTCCGTCAGGTCGCTGAACGTGCCGTCGTGGTTGTTGCGATACAGCTTGTCGGGGCCGAAGCACGTGACGTACAGATCGTCCCAGCCGTCGTTGTCGTAGTCACCCGCGGCGACGCCCATGCCCCAGCCCGGGTCACCCACGCCGGCCTTCTCTGTCACGTCGGTATAGGTGCCGTCTCCATTGTTCTTCCAGAGCTCGCTGCGGGCGCTGCGAGGTTTCGCCGCCGTTGCCACGGTTGGCGCGTTGACGAAATAGAGGTCCGGCCGGCCGTCGCGATCGAAGTCGATGATGCCGACACCCCCGCTCATGGACTCGAGGATGTAGCGCTTCTCCGGAGCGAACGCATGCTTGAACGTGATCCCGCTCGCCGCGGTGACGTCGGTGAAGGAAACGGGCTCGGGATCGGGCTGGATGACCCGAAACGGCGCTGCAGAAAGCACGCACGCGAACCCGGCCGGGAGCAGCGCCGGCCACAGCGCGGGCGCCTTCACCGACGCGATTTCCCCGCCAGGCCCGGATCGAGCTTCTGCTTCGTGACCTCAGGACGGGCCGGAGTGGCCGCGGCGTTCGGCCGCTCGGCGGCGCTCCGCAGCTGTTCGAACGTCGCCAGTGCTTTTTCCTGCGCCGCGGTGTCACCGAGCGCGCGGTGCGCTTGCGCCAACTGGTAGTAGGCGACCTCGCTCTTGGGATTCAGCGCGATCGCGCGGTTCAAGCGCGCGATCGCCAGCGCCGGTTGCTCCAGCGCGATCAGCGTGCGGCCCAGGCCCACCAGCGCTTCTTCGAAATCGGGATAGTGCGCGAGCGCGGTT
The DNA here is from genome assembly GCA_963717745.1 of uncultured Acidobacteriota bacterium. Classification (GTDB taxonomy): domain Bacteria; phylum Acidobacteriota; class Vicinamibacteria; order Vicinamibacterales; family 2-12-FULL-66-21; genus JACCXG01. Next base: position 145,242 of record CAVQXJ010000018.1, on the reverse strand, counting down.
TCGAACAAGGTGCGCGCCTGCCGCCCATCTCCGTTCTTCCGGTGGATCTCTGCCAGCTCGTACGCGGCATTGGCGTTGGTCGGGTCGTTGGCGAGCTCCCGGGCGAACGCCGCAATGGCCTCCGACTCCACGGGCGCATCCGGTGCTCGCTCGGCTCGCGCCAGGAGCACTCGTCCAATCCGGAAATGAATCCCCGGTCGCTTCGGGTCGAGGGCGATCACCGCGCGATACTCCTTCAGCGCCGCTTCGTGCAAACCCTGGCTCTCATTCGCTTCACCCGCGGCAAGGTGCACCCACAGCGAGTCTGGCGCCACGGCGGCGAGGCTGCGCAGCGTCACGAACGCGAAGTTCGCGTGCAGTCGGCTGGCGTGGTAGAGGATCTCCGGATCATCCGGGTAGAGACGCGTCAGCTGTAGCGCTACGGCGACTGCGTCCGCGTCACGCTGGAGTCCGGTATAGGCGCGCTGAAGCTGGAGGCCGGCCGCGCGCCGCAGCGGCGGGTCCGTCGGCTGCTTGAACGCGCGCTCCAGCCCGGGCAGGGCCTCCTGGAATTGTCCCAGCTCGGAAAGCGACATCGCCAGCAGCGCGGGCACGTTCGGCAAAGCCGGCTTCAGCTTGATGGCCTGCCGCAGCGCGGGAACCGCGAGGGCGAACTTGCCTTGCTGGAAATACACGAAGCCCAGACTCGCGTGCACCTCGGCGACGCCGGGACTGAGATCGCGAAGCGCCGCATAGGCGCGCTCGGCATCCGCATAGCGGTGCTCGGCGAGCGCTTTGCCCGCTTCCGCCGACAGGCGCACCTGGGCGTCGGCCGCCTGCACGGCGAGTGCGGGCCGCGCCCCAACCAACATCAACACGAGCAAACCGCCCATCACGAGACGCTGGCGCGCCAGCAGCATGAACGCCCCCCGGCTATCTGGACCCGTCATCATACTGCCCTGATCCCTGGTGCAGGCGCATACACCCCACGCCTCCAGGCGTGTGCTGCTTGGAGAGGCGACCGGGCTGATCCGGACGCTCGTCATCACAGGAGGGCCAGGAGATCAGGAGAAAATACTTTTGGTTTTCCTCCTGATCTCCTGGCCCTCCTGTAAATTCACCGGCCGTCGAGTTACCCGGTTGCGGCTGAAATTACCCCCACGCCCCGAGCCATCGACGGAATCAGAACAGCAGCTTCAACCCTATCTGGTTGATCCGTCCTGGACGGGCGCTGAGCACCTGGCCGAACCGGCTGTCGGCGACGTTGACCACCGGCGCGTTGAACTGCGCGTGGTTGAACGCGTTGAACGATTCGAACCGGAACTGGAGCCGCGCCCCGTGGGTCATGTCGAAGTTCTTGAACAACGCCAGATCCAGATTGTTGATACCGGGCCCGCGCAACGTGTTTCGTCCGATGTTGCCGAAACGGCCCGCCACCGGCTGCGCGAAGGCGCTCTTGTCGAACCACGCGCCGATGCTCTTCTCGAACCCGCTCGGGTAGGGGTCCCCCACGAGGTCGGCCCGGTTGGTCCCGAAGCTGTCGTTGAGTCCTCCAGCGTCCGCCGCGGTGATGGTGATCGGAAAGCCCCGCTGCAGCGTGACGATGCCGTTCACCTGCCATCCGCCAACCACGGCATTCTTGACGCCGGTGGCGCCGCCCGCGACCTTCTCTCCCCTTCCGAACGGCAGGTTGTAGACGAAGCTGCCGACCAGGCGGTGATCGACGTCGAAATCCGACCGGCCGCGGTCGAGCTCCGGCCGGCTGTTGTCGAGCAACCCTTGCCAGCCGTTGAACGCCGAAGCGCCGATGCCCGCCGCCGCCGACTTGTTGTCAGTGCTCTTCGCCCAGGTGTAGACCACGGTCGCGACCAGGGAGCTGGTGTGCCGTTCGAGCTTGGCGTTCATCGAGTGATAGTTCGAGGTGCCCGAGAAGTCGCTGTCGATGTAGACCGCGAAATTCGGGAACGGCTTGCGATCGGTCACTGGGCGTGGATTGGCCGGATCGTACGGCAGCGCCTGGGCGATGTTCCGGCGCATCAGCAGATCAGTGCCCTTGGTCCCGATGTAGTTCACTTCGGCGATGGTGTTCCTGAACACCTCCCGTTGAACGCCGAGCGACCATTGCTGCACGTACGGGTTCTTCGGGTCCGGAGACATGCTCACGGCGAGGAAGGAGTTCGCCGCCGGCGTCGCCGCTCCGAGGTCGGCGAAGCTGGGGAACAGATCGTTGGTCGTCTTCAGCGGCGTGGCCTGATCCGCCGTTTGGCTGTAGTTGCCCCGGCTGACGTACGGATAGATATCCGCGGCGCCGTCGATCTCGCGGCCTTCGAACGAGTCCCAGAACACGCCGTAGCCGCCGCGCACGACCGTCTGCTGTCCCCCGAACGGCCTGAACGCGAATCCCAGCCGTGGCGCGAAAACGTTCTTCGACGCGTCCTTGGGATTCCGGCGGCCGGCGAACTTGTAGTAGCTGGAGTCGCCGACGATCCCGCGATCGACCAGCGTCTGGTCCGCCACCAGCAGCCCGCCGCGCGGATTCGACAGGTCGCGCCACCCCATGCGATCGTTGGTCTCGAACGGGATCGTGCGATAGTCCCAACGCAATCCGAGGTTCAGGGTCAGCCGGCCGTTGACCTTCCAGTCGTCCTGCAGATACGGCGCGAAGTACCGGAAGTTGAACTCGCGCGGATTCCCCGACCGTCCTTCGACGCTGAAGCCCGCCGGCTGGAACACGCTCGCCCCCGAGTAGTACCCGAGCAGCATGTCGGCGACGGCGTTTCCGGTGAAGAATCCGCTGAAGGTGAACTGTCCCAGGAAATCGTTCGCGAGGTCCCGCTGGAGTGACCAGCGGCGATAGTTCGCGCCGAAGTTGAGCGTGTGAGGGCCGCGGATCCACGTCGTGGTGTTGCTCAGATCCCACATCGGCTGGTAGCTCGCCTGGTAATCGTTCACCGCGCTGCCGCCGCCGGCCAGGCCCGTGCCGGTCCCGCCGAACCCGACCGCCGGATAGGTCCGTTGCTCATCATCCAGGCTGTCGAACACGCCGGTCAATCCCGCCGCCGAGATATCGCTGGCCGGCGCCGTGAACCCGTGCTGGTTGGCGCGCGCGCCCACGAAGCCGACGCGCAGCTGGTTGACGAGGCCCGACCCGATTGGCACCGAGTGCGAGACCTGCCAGTTCTTGGTGTCCTGAACGAAGAACACGTCTCCGAGCTCGGTCACCGTGCCGAGCGTGGTGTTCGTCCAGTCCGACTGGGTATAGCGGCCGAACACCGTGCCCCACTTCGATCCGAGCTGCTGGTCGATCCGGACCGTGAACTGATTGGTGTCGGTCGGCAGATCCCGCTGGCGGATGTAGTTGCCTTGCGGGAGGCTCGCGTTCGGCGCCGGCCAGTAGTTCTTGCTGAGCGCCAGGCTGGCCACCCGTGAGAAGCGGCTCTGTGGAATGGTGTTGTTGGGGAATGGCTGCCGGGTCACCGGATCGATGATCGTGCTGCTGAACCGGCCGGCGAGCTCGTCGGGGCGCGGGACGTTCAAGAAGTCCTGCGAGCCGACTTCGCGACGCATCCCCTCGTAGTTCACGAGAAAGAACGTCTTGTTCCGCCCGTTGTAAGCGCCCGGCACCAGGACCGGCCCGCCGACCACGAACCCGAACTGCTTCTGATCGAGCTTCTGCTTCTGCACGTCGAAGAAGCTCCGGGCGTCGAGCTTGTCGTTGCGCATGAACGAGAACACCGACCCGCTCAGCCGGTTCGTCCCGGTCTTGCTGACGATGCTGATCTGGTTGGCGCTGAAGCCGTACTCCGCCGAATACGTGGCAGTCTGCTCCTTGAACTCCTGAATCGCATCGATCGAGAGGATCGCCGCCGGCGTGCCGAGCGCGGTGTCGGTATTCGAGGTGCCGTCGAGCAGGAAGTTGTTCGAAGTCGGCCTCGAGCCGTTGATGCTGATCGCATTGCCGGCCCCTTTACGCATGTCGCCCTGTTCGCCGTTGGTCTCGACCGCGCCGTTCCCCAGGAAGAGCAGCTGGAGAAAGTTCCGGCCATTCAGCGGCAGATCGGTGACCTGCCGTTCGGTGACGACATGGCCGATGCTCGCGGTCTCGCTGTCTACCGCCACCGAGCGGCCGACGACCTCGACGCTCTCGGTGAGCGCGCCCACCTCCATGATCATGTCGACCCGGAGCACCTGATCGACTTTGAGCTCGTTGTCAGACGACATGGCGAGCTTGAAGCCCTCCCGTTCGCCCGTGACCAGGTAGATCCCCACCGGCAGCAGGGGCACCGAGTAGGTGCCCCGATCGCTGGTGGTCGTTTCCCGCACCAGGCCGGTGAGGGTGTTGCTGATTTTGATTTTCGCGCCGATCACCAGGGCGCCGCTCGTGTCCGTGAGCGTGCCGGTGATCTGTCCTGTAGCGGTCTGTGCCTGCGCGGGACTGGCGGCCCAGTGAAACGCCGCCAGCACGAGCCCGAGGGATACCACCAATCTCTTCATCGGGGGATCTCCTATGTGCGAGCGTCCGAGTGGGGACCGGAACGATCCCCTGGCTGATGACGGCTTCCTTTTACTGAGACTGCGGGATCGAATCCAACCTTTTCCGGCCGGCGTGAGTTTTCTGCAGGACGAAATGGGGGCCGGAATACCCAGGCTCGATCAACCGCGCAGGAACGCGCTCAATCAGGTGTTCGAGCCGGGATGGCGTGGTTGGGACCAACCGCGGCGGGGGGGCCTGCATTTCGCGGGCTGAAGTCCGGCCAGGACGCTCGAGTCTGCTGCCCTCAAGCACCGGGTCACGGAGGCCTCCAGCCATGCGCTCGAATCCCTCCGAAGTGGCGGAAGAGCTTGGTGAGGAATGGCGTTGGTGCTTGGTCTTCGACGGTCACCCGGCGGGCGCCGGCGGCAACGGATCTCCCAGAAGCAGCCGGTTCTTCGGGCTGATGGCCGCAGGGATCGTCTGGGTCCAGACCTGGTAGCCCCGCTGTTCCAGCCGGACGGCACGCATCACGTCGATGGCGAGCGACCGCTCCAGCCATCCTGATAGAGAGCCGCCGTCGTTCACCGCAATATCGTGACAGCAAGGCAGCACCGCGACGCGCGCGCGGGCCGAGGCCGCGCTGTCCAGCACGATGTCGGTCAGCGCGCCGCAGGCGTGGCTCGACACGACCAGATCGGCGGCGAAGAGCTGCGTCGACGCCAGCGGGCGGCACTCCCAGACGATGCGGCCGGCCAGACGCGGCCAGGCCTCGACCAGCACGGCGTGCAGCCGTGCCGCGGACGGCGGGGGCGCTGTATCGACGAGCAGCGCTGCGGGTGAAGAGTCGTCCAGGATGAGCAGGACGTGCGACAGAAGCCCGTGGCCTGCCGCCAGATCGACGACGCGACCGCCTCGCAGCCGGCGGCGGATCCGCCGCGCCATCTCCCATGCCTCGTACAGCTCCTTGCGCGGCAGGCAGCCCGCCTGGCACACCACACGCGCGAGCCGATCGAACAGCGTGTGGCCGGGGAATCGCGGGACGTCACGAGGGGTGAGCCGCCCCTTGGAGGAAATAGAGAACGTCACGGTCCCGCCAGGGCTCCCAGCACGTTGGTGTAGTCGTCCGTCCAGAGCGGCTCATCGGCAGCGGCGGCCAGCCGGACCCATCGCGGCCCCGAACGGGCAATCTGGCCGAAGTCGTTCTCGTCGCGCGCCAGCACCACCCAGACCGAAGGCCGCATCGCCTCGCCGGCTTTCTCGGGTGGTACTTCCCTGTCGTTGCGAACATAGCCGACCAGGCCCCGGTCCGCGGCGATTCTCGCGAGGACCGGGGTGAGGTCGAAGAATCGGTTCGACACGTGAAACGCGATCATGCCTCGGACCTTGAGGCGCGACGCGTACATCGCCACGGCCTCACGGGTGATGAGATGCGTGGGGATGGCGTCGGACGAAAACGCATCGACGACGATCAGATCGTATGAGGCCTCTGGCATCGCTCGGAGCCCCAGGCGTCCGTCGGATGCGATGGTTTTCACGGTGACGCCAGGCCGGGCTCTCGCATCGGCCAGGTAGGTGAACCACTGAGGATTCTCGGCGATCCGGATGACGGCCTCGTCGATCTCGAAGAAATCCATCCGCACACGGCTGCCGGCGTACGCGGCCAGCGCACCGGCGCCCAGACCGATGACACCGACGTCGCGGAACCGCCCGTCGGGAACCAGCGTGAAGACCACGTCGCCGAGCGGGCCTGAGGGATGGTAATAGGCGGTGGGCAGGAAGTGCACTTTGCCGCGCGTGGCCTGCACGCCGTGCGTCGTGGTGCCGTGGGTCAGCACGTGCCAGTCATCGTTCTGAATGGATGTGACCTGGTGCACTCCGAAGAACGTGCGCTCGCGTTCGAGCACCCTGCCGCCGGTCCGGACGACCCCCGCGCCGACGAGCAGGCCGGCGGCGGCGCCGGCGAAGAGGAGCGCCGTGCGCGGCGCGAGCAGCAGCACGACTGCCGGGATCGCGAATGACGTCCGAAGCACCCGCTGCGCGATCTCTCCGTCGCCGGTGAGCGATCGCAGCCAGGTGAACGGTGCGCTCGACGTGACCCGGGTCGAATCCGCGTGCTCGTTGAAGGCGGACACGCTCCAGTATCCGGCGATCAGCAGCGCCGCCGCGGCCGCGCGCCATGCCAGTGCGCGACTTCACCATGCGGTCGGCCTCGACGCTTTGCGGCCGCAGCAGGAGGGCCGCGGCAATCGCGAGTGGATATTCCAGAATCGACGAGAACAGGGCCGGCGCGACCAGGGCCGCCGCCGCCCCGCCGAGCACCCCGCCGAGCGAAACGCACACAAAGTACTCCGTCAGGCGCGTGGCATCCGGACGGCTCTCGGCGAGGCGGGTGTGGCAGAGCATCGCCAGCGCCGTGAACGCCGCGAGATGTACCAGCGTGACCGGCAACATCGGGTAGCGTATCTCCGCCAGCGAGAGGACCAGGACGAGCACCGCGACGAGCGGCGCCACTGTCCCCCACCGCCGCGCGCTTCCGAAGCCCCGGGTCGAAAATGCCGCCATGAAGGTCGACAGGTAGAGGGCCAGCGGCACCACCCAGAGCAACGGGGCCGACACGACGTCGGTGGCGAGGTGTTGCGTGACGCCGAGCAGCAAGGCCGACGGCACCAGCGCCAGGACGATCCACAGCGCCCGTTGTGACAGCGACGGAAGATCGGCTTGTCGAAGGCGGAACGTTGCGGCCGCCTTGACCTTCCGGCTGCCGCCTCCGCTGAAGCTACGGCGGGCCCACCGTAGCCTTGGCGAAGGTGGGAAGGCGGAAGCCACGGGACCGCATGGCGCACGCTCGCGTATGCGCAGGCAGCGACCAGCGCCGTGAACCCCCAGAACGCCATCGCCCAGCCGGTCACCTGCGTGCTTCGCGTCGCCACCGGCTCCACCAGCAGATAGGCCAGCAGTCCCAGCAGACTTCCGGCGTTGCTCGCGGCGTACAGAAAGTAGGGATCCCTGGCTCCGGGATTGGTCGTTCGCGAGAACCAGTGCTGCAGGAGCGGGGCGGTGGCGGACAGTGCGAAGAAAGGCAGCCCGACGGTGCCGGCCAGCGTCCGGAGCACCCACCACCGCGGATCGGCGCCGCCCGGCTCGCCGATCTCAATCGGCAGCGGCAGCATCGTGCCGGCGAGGATCAGCACGCAGACGTGCACCGGCCACTGCCACCGTTGCGGCACACGGGTGGTCAGCGCGTGCGCGTAGAGATATCCGAGCAACAGGACGGCCTGGAAGAAGACCAGGCAGGCGCTCCAGACCGCAGGGCTCCCGCCGAGGACCGGAAGCAGGATCTTGCCGCTCAGCGGCTGGACGATGAATAGCAGCGTCGCGGAGAGGAAGATCGCGAGCGCGAAGAGTCGGTTCACTGCCTAAGAGCTCTGACGCGGTCCGCGGGTTCGCGGGTCGCGGGTTCGCGGGTTCGCGGCTCAGCGGTTCGGGGCGCTTGGACTGGCGACCGGGGAATTCGCGGGCGCCTCCGATCACAGAGGGCCAGAAGATCTGGAAAACAATATTGATTCCTCCTGATCTCCTGGCCCTCCTGTAAAAGCTCACCGGCCATCGAACCACCCATCCGCGACTGAAAGCAAACGGATGCCTTGCCCGCGCGAGCGACGGGGTCAGGGGGCTAGAAGCTGAACCTCGCGACGAAGGTGAAGAACCGCATGATGCTGTTGGTCGCGGTGGTGATCCGCCCGAAGTTGGTGCTGGTCGGATCGAGGTTCGGATTCCCCCACTGGACGGAGTCGAACAGGTTCTGGACGTCCATGCGCGCCTGGAGTTGCCGGCGTCCGCCGAGGGAGAAGCTGCGCACGATGTTCGCATTCACCAGGAACATGCCGGGCCCGCGCACGCCGTCGATCCGGAACGGGAAGCTGCGCTTCTGGAACGCCGCCGGTTGCCGGCCGGCGTCGCGCTCGAAGCCGGCGTCGATGTTGAACCAGGTCCTGGTGAGATCGATGGTGCCGTCGCGCCGCAGGGCGATTTCCGGGTTGCCCTTCGCGATGCTGCCCATATCGCCGCTGAAGAACAGGTTGCCCCAATCGAGCAGCGCCCCCGGCTGATACTCGAACGTGCCGCCGGTCTGCCATCCACCGAACAGCTTCGCGGCCACGCCGTCGCCGCTCAGGAACGGCTTGGACTTGCCGAACGGCAATTCGTACACCGCGCTGCCGCTGAGACGCCACGGCCGGGCGTTCTGGCTGGTCTGCCAGAACGTCGGCTCGCGATCGTACGCTTCGACCGTCCGGTTCTCGACGACGCGGCGCGCCGCGAATGCGAGATTCGCGCTGAGGCCGGATGAGTAGCGACGCGTCGCGGTCACCTCGAAGGAGTGGTCCTTGACCACGCCGAGCGGCAGGTTGGCGTTGAGCAGCCCGCTCAGGTGCGGGTAGCCGCGCAGCAGGGTCTGCCGCTGCACCGTCGCCGCGGTGAAGAACGCGTTGCCGGCCAGCCGCGCGTAGAGCGCCGGATTGCTGGTCGCCAGCGAAGCGAAATTGCTGATGTGAAATGGATTCGTCACCTGCTGCTGGAGCAGTGCCTGGGCCGAGGCGTCGCGCACGTTGGTGACGGCGCTGTAGTACTGCTCCGGCACGTACGCCTCGTTGATGTTCCGCCCCACCCGATCGGCGTAGGAGCCGGCGTATGCGATCTCGACCGCGAAGTTTCGCAGCAGTTCGCGCTGGATGCCGATCCGCCACCGTTGGACACGCGGATGCCTGCCGGTTCGGGTCCTCCCGGACGAAACTCGTTCCGAGAATCGAGTTGACGCCCGAGCGCGTCTTCGACCGGCTGCTCGAAACGGCCGCCGCCGACGCGGACCGGGAACGGATCGACGAGCGGCGAGATGCCGTTCTGTGGATCGCCCAGCAACCAGTCTGCGCCGAAGTCGGTACTGGAGACGTTGGTCGTCGACGAGCTGTAGCCAAGTTGATTGAATCCCGAGTTGTTGGCGCCGACCCCGCCGTAGTCGCCGGCGTTCAGGGTGTCGAAGAACAGCCCGTAGCCCGCCCTTGATCACCGTCCGCTCGCCCAAGGTGTAGGCGCCCGACACGCGGGGCATCCACATCGACTCTCCTTTCCAACTCAACCCGCTCACCCCGGGCGCGCCGGCATAGACCGATCCGCCCAGCACGCGGAACGCGCTCACGGGCAGCTGCGGGATCGGATTGCGCGCGTAAGCGGCCTGTGCCGCGTCGGTGATCGCCAGGCGCGCGTCGGGATCGAACTCGGTCAGCCAGCGGTCCTCGGACTCCCTGATGCCGCCCTCGAACTCGTAGCGAAGACCGAAGTTGAGGGTGAGGTTGGACCGCGCGCGCCAGGTGTCCTGGATGAATCCGCCATAGAACGGGTTGTTCATCGAGATCGGCGCATTCTGCCCGATCGTCACCGAGGTCGGGATCCCCAGCATCAGGGCCGCCAGGCTGGGCCCGATGTTGTTGGTCGGAAACACCGCCGTCGTGTCCGCCGCCCGCGTGAAGGTGTTGTCGAAGTTGTAGGTGGACGACACGTTGCCGGCGGTCATCAATCCGGCCCGGCGCATCGCCAGCCGGTAGTCGAAGCCGCCGCGGACGCGTGTGCCGGCCTTTGACGGTGGTCACGCTGCTCTGCGCCTGCAGATTGGTCGTATCCAGACCGCCGTCGGCCCCGGTCGAGACGCTCTGGTAACCACCGATGTTGATCGTCGGCAGCATGCAGTTGTTCACCGCCTGGCAGTACTCATCCAGATACGCGGGCAGCCCGACGTCGGTGGGCTTGTACTGGTGCAGTCCGCGGCGCTGCTGATCCTCGTAGAACCGATTCGCAGAGACCTGGGTGTCGATGACGGTCGAGCCGCGCACCTTGGTCCAGTTGCCGGTGTAGGACCAGGACGCGCGGGTCTTGTCGTTCGAGTGCAACCCCACGTACTTCGGTCTCGTAGGTCCAATCGGTGTTGTATTCGTAGAACGTCGTGCCGGAGGCGCGGAAGAAGAACCGGTCGGACCCCGAGTGGTTGTAATCGACACGCCCGGCGAAGTTCTGGGCCGTGACCTGGTTGGGAATCCCGCCCTGATAGTAGTTGTTGCTGGGCACCTGGCCCGACTCGACCAGGTTCTGATTCGGCGTCGGCGACATGTCCCGGTAGAGGCCGAACAGCGGATTCTTGTAGGTGCCGTTCGCGTTCATGAACCGTTCCCTGGGGATGATGTTGTTCGGGAACGGCGTGCGGATGAAGCTGCCGGGGCGGGCCGGATCCGGCCGCACCGTCAGCGGATCGTAGATCTGATACTGGCTGCCGTTCGGCAGCGCGAGCAGGTCGGAGAAATCGCCGTTGAGATGCTTCTCGTTGGCCGGCACCGTGCTCGTCGGCGTGCTCTGGGCCGGCGCGTTGTCGTAGTTGCGCTGGTAGCTGCCGAAGAAGAACAGCTTGTTCCGGCCGTTGACCACTTTCGGAATGACCACCGGCCCGCCCAGCGTGGTCGCGATGTAGTTCTCGTATCCGCCTTCATAGATCTTCCCGGTCTCGGGGCGCTGGCTGAACGCCAGCTTCTGCTGCGGGTTCAACGAGTTGATCTTGTTGGTCCAGTACTGGTAGTTGGCGGTGCCGCGCAGGGTGTTCGAGCCCGCCCGGGTCATCATCGCGATCGTCGAGCCGGTGCCATGGCCCTGGGCGGCGTCGAAGTTGGAGGTCTCGACCCGCATCTCCTCGATCATGTCGGCGTTGGGCGAGCTGGCGATCCGCCGGCTGCTGCCGGCGTTGGTGGCGCCGTCGATCGTGTAGTTGAAACCACCGACGCCGCCGAGCACGGTGCCCGCCGCGTTGGTCGGCCCGTCGATCTGCCCGGAGAGCACCTGCACCTGGGTGGTCGGGCTGACCACGCCCTGCGCGAACCTGGACAGCAGGATCGGCATGTTGGTCGCCATCGGCAGACCCGAGATCAGCGCCTGATCGTAGTTCTGCCCCGACGAGACGGACGTGGTGTCGAGCACCGGCGCTTTCGCGGAGACGTCAATCCGCTCGGAGATCGCCCCCACTTCCAGGGTCAGCCTGACGGTCAGCGATTGGCCGACCGACAGCGTGATCCCGCTCTGGGTCAGCCCCTTGAAGCCCTCCATGTCGACGCTGACCCGATAGGGGCCGGCCTGCAGCAACGGCGCTTCGAAGTAGCCGCTGCCGTTGGTCACCAGCTTCTGGGTCTGTCCGGTGTCGACGTTGGTGATCGTCACCGTCGCGCCCGGCACCACCCCCGACGCATCCTGGACGGTGCCGTTGATGTTGCCGCGCGTCTCTTGCGCGTCGACCGGCAGGGCCGCCATCGCAGCCATGACGAGAAGCGCCCAGAGTTGCCTTCGCATGCGTCCTCCGTTCGTTGCCGTGCCCGAACACACTGTTCCCTCGAAAGTCGGCGGACGGTAGCACGAGGGATTTGTGCATGCAAGACGAAAAGTGTGGCACCGCTTCGACGCCCGCCGCACGCATCACTGCGCCGCAGGAGAGCCGACTATTCGTTCGATATTGCACCGTATAGGTCGCCAGTCGCCGCGCGCGGGGTCGAGCGCCGCGGTCACGATCCGCCGGCCACGGCACCATCGTCAGGGCTCACTCTGCATGCAGAACGCGGGTGGCCGCTCTATCGGCCGCTTCTGAGTTTGCGCGTCATGCGCGCGCGGCTCGAGGCATTCGTCGAGCGTGAGGAATGAGGTCGAGCCGGGCGGCCTGGGGCATGATGGGGTCGTGACCCGCATCAGACCAGAACAACCGGCGGACATTCCCGGGACTCGCGCGGTCAACCTCGCGGCCTTCGAGACCAGCACCGAGGCCGATCTCGTCGATGTGCTGCGCGAGCGCGCCGATCCCATCGTCTCGCTGGTCGCGGACGCCGGCAACACCATCGTCGGACACATCCTGTTTTCGCCGGCCACGCTGCCCGGGTACCCGGAGCTGCGCATCATGGGACTGGCGCCGATGGCGGTGGCGCCCGCACGGCAGCGCCAGGGCATCGGCGCTGCCTTGATTCACGAGGGATTCGAGCAGTGCCGGCGGCTCGGCTGCGGCGCCATCATCGTGCTCGGGCACGCCGGCTACTACCCCCGCTTTGGTTTCAGGCCGGCGTCACAGTTCGGCCTGCGGTCCGAATACGAGGTGCCAGAGGACGTCTTCATGGCGCTGGAGCTGGTGCAAGGCAGCCTGAAAGGCAGCTCCGGCACGATCCATTACCACCCCGCATTCGCGGATCTGTAGGGCGGCGCTCCCTCGGTGGCGCCGTCTCGCTCGCCGCTACGGCTCCCACGGCGTCGTCACGTCGTAACTGTTGCCAAGCGTGTCGCGCGCGATGGTCTTGACCTGCTTCGCGGCGACGGCTCCCTCGAACAGCGTCCCGTCCTCGGTGCGAAAGTCCGCGAACGGCACTTCGCGAGTCGCGGCGGTGTCGAGAGTGGGCAGGGTGTGGACGAAAACCGCGCCGTTGTCGCGTCCCTCGATCGCGATGCGGATGTTGAGCAGCGGCCGGCCGGCGCGATTCTCGACCATGATGCCTCGCTCGGCCCGGGTGACGACGATCACGGACGGGCCGTTGGTGCTCCCCACGGCTGTGTCCACCGCAGCATTGGAGCAGGCGAACTGGGCCAGCAGCGCCAGCGCGAGACCGGTGCGAAAGAATCGGGCCATGTGCCTACAGTAGCCGAGAACGAGTGGGTGCAAACGCTGGCACGACGACAGCGAGCTTGATACATGAATACCGAGAGGATCGATGGGCACGGAGAGAAGCGACGGATCGCCGCCGCAGTTCAACTATCGCGGGCTCACGCTGGCCGCGGTCGGCGTCGGCGCAATCGCGATCGGGTGGATCGTCCCGCTCGAGGCACCAGCCGCGGACTATCTCTCGTTCGGCGGCTGGGCGTTGGGAGCGGTCGGCACGGTGCTCCATTTTCGCGACAACAACGCACCGGGTGATGGGCTCGAGTAGACGGATCGCGTGGCGGCTCGTGAGCGGCTCACCGAACGCACTCTCGCACCGTCATGCCGCGGCGGAGGCTCCCGAACGGTCCGTGACATTCCGCCCGCGAACGAGTCTCCCGCTGGTTACGACTTCGCCGTGAGCTCTTCGTACGCGGCCTGTAGCGCCGTCGGCGTCCCTTCGTACTCTTGGAAGCCGGGGATGGCGGCGGTCTTGACCACCTCCTCCATCGGCCGTCCCGACGCGATTGCCTTGCGCGTGAGCTCCAGCATCGCCGTGAAGTAGTCCCGCAGCACGAGCAGATCCTTGCTGGATCCGGTCACGCGCTCGCCGACCTTCGCGTGTCCGAAGATGAAGATCGTGTCAGCGGCATGGTCCTTGACCGCGTTCTCGAGTACCCGGACCCAGTTGACGATCGACGCGCCGGCCGGCCGATCGGCGCGCGGGTGGCGTTGGAAGGACATCAGGTCGCCCATGTGCGCCACGTTGGCGTTCTGGAACGTGATGACGATGTCGCCGCCCGTGTGCGCCGGGCCGTAGTGCCGCGCCGAAACCGTCTCCTTGCCGACACTGGTTTTCCAATCCTTCTCGAACGTGGTATCGGCGTAGGCCTGGTTCTCTTCCGACTTCTGGGCTGCCGCCTGCTTGCGCTGCAATCCCGGGACGTTGGCGTGGGCGACAATCTTCGCCACCGACGGCTGCATGACCTTGTTGCCGCCGGTGTGATCGCCATGATGGTGCGAATTGATCAGCAGGTCGATCTTCCGGGACGTCTTCGGCGCGAGCCCTGCCAGAAACCTCGGCGCCGTGTCCGCGAACTGGCTGTCGATCACCATCACCGCGTCCGGAGTGACGAGATAGCCGATCGTGCCGCCGCGCGCGGTGAACACGCCGACGCTCCTGCGGACGTCCTTGAACTCGGGGATCGCCGGGGCCGGCGGTGCGGCAGGGCGCCTGGGCGAACAGCGACCGCCGATCGAGCGCTGAGACCAGGCCGAGCGACGACGCGGTGATGAAGTCACGACGATTCCAAATCATGAGCATCCTCTGTTCGCTGGCCCCGCGTCAGCGGGGCACCCGACTGCGCACCGTTCTACCTCGAGACGGCCGTGTTCTGCGGCGCCTTCGCGCGCCACAGCTTCGGCAGCATGTAGACCAGGTGCGCGCGCCAGGTTCCCCAGTCATGCCCACCGTCGCCGCCGATGTAGTAGTCGTGGGCGACACCGATGCTTGTCGAGAATCTGGTGGAAGACCACGCTGCGATTGGCCGGCTGATTTTCGTGAGTGCCCAAGCCGACGAACAGGTAATCGACTTTCTTGTTGATCGCCGGATCGTTGAGAAACTCGGGCGTGCTCTTCTCGGACTCGGGATCGCCGGCGCTCAGGATGCCGAATGACCGGAACAGGTCGAGCGACTTGAAGCCGACCAGCTGCGCATGCCGGCCGCCCATCGAGAGCCCCGCGATCGCGCGCCCGCGTGGCCCTGGCTGGGTGCTGTAGGCCTTGTCGACCACCGGAATGATGTGCTGCCGGAGCTCTTTCTCGAAGAGCGGGAACGTGAGCTCGGTGTGCTTGGGGTCGCTGCGATGCACCACCTGGTTGTTCGGCATCGCAATGATCATCGGCAGCGCCTTGCCTTCCGCAGTCAGGTTGTCGGCGATGAAACCCGCGCGGCCCTCGATGTTCCAGTTGGACGCCAGCTCGCCGCTCCCACCGAGCAGATACAGGACCGGGTAGCGCCGGTTGCGGTCGTAGTTGGGCGGCGTGTAAACGTACATCTCCCGCTCACCGTTGAGCACGGACGAGTGATAGACGTGCCGGGTCACGGCGCCATGCGGCACCGGCTTGGCGTCGTAGTAGGCCGGTCCGTCGCCGTGAACGACGACGGTGCTGTAACCGGGCTGGTCGGAAAAACCGGTGACCGTGTTGTTCGGATCGACGACCGCCACACCGTCGACGAGCAGGCGGTAGATATAGAGATTGGGTTTCAGCGGACCGACGGTCAGCGTCCAGACTCCGTCGGCTCCCTTCTCGAATGGAATCGGCGTGCTGCCCTTGCCGACGGCGAGCAGGATCGGCCCGCCGGTCAGCGCCACGGTTCTCGCGTCCGCGGCCTTCAGCCGGAAGGTCACCTGACGGTCGTCGCCGACTTCCGGAGAGATGACGTTCGCGCCGTAGGGATTCAGGTTCTGGACGTTCTTGTGCGGATTCCAGTCCAGGTTCACGTGGGCTTGCTGGGCGCGCGCCTGATGCGGCACGCACCACAACGTGGCGATCGCGACGGCCGTTTTCATCATCTTCATGGCAGTGATCTCAGGAGTGTGGGCGCTGGCCGCCGAAGCGCGGCCCTTGCCGGAAATCTTCTCACCATTCTGGCCCGACCCCACCGTCACCGCCCCCCCGCCGCCCGCCGGGCGCCGCCGGCGCTTCTCCCCCACCCTGCCCACGCCGTCCTCGCCCGCCGCCGCGGACCGGCGCCGTCCCGTTCACCAGCGTGTCGACCGGATAGTGAGCCGGCCCACGCGATCGCCCGCAGCAGCATCCCCTCGACCTGGGGATTCTTGAAGTTCGTGTAGGTGTGCCCCTGCATCCACACGAACGAGCGGAACGGCTGACCGCCGAAGATCGTGCGTTCGTAGGTCCACATCTGCGGGACCACCTCGCCACCCGCGGGCATCGGCGCCGTGGCGAGGACCTTGACCTCCGGCGATTTCGCCCAGGTGATCTTGAAGAACGCCTCGTCGTCGATCTCGAAGTCCGACATGCCCTTCATGATCGGCGACGCCTTGTCGACGATGGTGTATTTGATCGCGCCCGAAGAGAAGTTCCGCTCCCCGTGCAACTTGGATCCGCCGACGATGCGTCGAGTAGTACTGCGGATCGTCGCCGCAGAGCGTGTCGTGGATGCTGACCAGCCCGCCGCCTCTCTTGAGGTAGTCCTCCATGACCTGCTTCTCCGAAGCCGTCATGTAGCCGGCGTCACCCTTGTACATCACCATGACGTCGGTGTTGGCGAGCTCCTGCGCGGACGGAAAGTGAAACGATCCGTCGACCAGTGCGCCCTTGTCGGTGAGGAGCTTGCTCCAGTCGGCGCTGAACTGCGGATAGTCGTGGGCGCCTTCGCCGTGGGACTTCAGGCCGGAGCGGATGTAGATGTGAATGGGACGGGTGTCCCCCGCCTGCACCGTCGGCGCCGCGGAGGGCACTGGCGCCGCTGGCTGCTGCTGCGCCAGTGCACCGGCGCTGACCGCCGCGATCAACAACCCGACCCACATGATTCGAAACTTCATGACTGCCCCTTCTTTCAATGTCACGACACCTACCCCTCGTCAGGGAACATCCAGCTGCGCGGCGGCTCCTGAGAACTTCAACCGGAGATCAGGAGATCAGGAGGTTTCTTTTTCAAGAGCAAGAGACCAGGAATTCCTCCTGATCTCCTGACCTCCTGTGAGAGCTCTTGGGGGCGCCTGTCCGTCGAATCGATCACAGCCCGCCGCGGCCGCCGCGGCCGGCGGCCTGCAGTTCCTGATCGGTCCAGGGCTTGACGCGGCCTTTCGAGAGGCCCCGCACTTCCATGACGTTCAGCGGATCGACCGCCGCGCCGGTGTGCCCCCAGGCGCGGCGGATATAAGTCAGCGCGGCCGCAACCTGCTCGTCGCTGAACGCCGGCCCGAGCGGCGGCATCAGGCCGATCGGCCCTTCCTTGCCACCGACCAGAATCCGGATGCTCGCGCTGGCGTCAGCGGCGGTCACGAACGGCGAATCGACGAGATTCGCACCGAGCTTGTCCTTGCCGCGTCCGTCTTCCTGATGGCACCCCGCGCATACGTTCTTGTAGATCTCGGCGCCCGGCGTCGAAGCGCTTCTGCTGCTCCGCGGTCAGCGGCGCCGCGGTGACGACGGGCGCCGGACGGCCCGGCCAATCCAGCTTCGCCGACACGTTCTTCGCCAGCAGGGCAATCGCATCGCTCCCGGCCGCGAGCGTCGTCAACGCGGACGGTTCGCCGGGAAGCGACACACCACGGCCGGCGGTCACCGCCACTCGGCCGCCCGGGCGCGCTCAGGCCCGGCAGCCCACCACCGCCACCGCCGCGCCCGCCACGCCCACGGCCGCCCGCAGCCGCGCCTGGCGCCGGCAAGCCTGCGTCGAGGCCCTTCAACAGCGCCGTCCGCTGCCACTCCGGGCGGGCCGCGTCCGCAATCACGTCGATCGCCCGCTGAACGGCCGGGGCATCGCCGCTCTTCGCGACGGCCGCCGCCAGCATCGTCACCGCCTCGCCGGGCACCGCCGCGGCCGCCGGTCTTCGCCTGGATCACCCGCGTCAGCACGTCCGCTTCCAGGTCTTTCAGGCTGCTGATCGCCGCGTCGACGATGATCGGGTCCGCGCCGTCGCGGGTGAGCAATGCCATCGCCGGAGCGACGCGTTCCGCGGCCGGCATCTCGCCGATCGACGCGGCCACCTGACGCCGGACGTTCCAGTTCTTGTCGCCGGCGAGCGCGAGCACCGCGCCCTTGAGTGCCTGGTCCTTCGCCAGCCAGCGCTCCGACAGCCGGATCGCGGACGCACGGACATCGGCGTTGGCATCGGCCAGCGCCTTACGAATCGTGGGGACGTCGATCGCATCGAGTCCGTCGAGCGTCCACAGCGCGTGCAGCCCGCGTCCGCCAGTCGGGCGCGCTCGCCTGCCAGCGTCTTCAACGCCGGCGCGACGCTCGCATCGCCGCGCTCCACGAGCAGCCGCTGCGCGGTATCACGCCACCACCCCTTCGGATTCGACGAGCGTCTGCACCAGCTGCTGCGGCGTTGCCTTCGAGAGCGCCGGCATGGCCGGACGCCGCGCCGTTGCCGTAGACGACGCGCCAGATCCGGCCCTTGCCGACCGGCAGCTCCATCTCGTGCGACTTGATGTAATCGGTGAGGTACTCGCTCCAGATTCCGCCGGCCTGCACGACGCCGCGGTACATGTCGACGACGTAGATGTTGCCGTCGGGGCCGTCGACCAGGCTCGCCGGCCGGAACCGTTCGTCGGATGACGCCAGGAACTCGCCGCGTTCGTATCCGTTCTTCGCCGTCAGCCGGCCCGGAGCCGTCGTCGGTCATGCACCATCCGGTGGACGAGATTGGTCGGCGAATCCGGGATGAACGCGTTGCCGTGCAGCTCCTTCGGGTAGGCGTCGCCGCGATAGATTGTCGGACCGCTCGGCACCCTGAATGACGATCGACGACTCGTCCGCGCGAAAGAACGGATCGCGGTAGCCGCGGTTGACGCCGCGATTGTTCCGCACCGGATACACCGTGGCATCGGTCTGTTCGATCAGCAACTCGTAGAGGCCGCGGGTCCTGGCGGCGTTGGGATTGCGGAGGAAGTAGCGCGACGGCGTGTAATCGACGAACAGCGGCGAGTCGTTCACGTTGCGGTAGATGCGACCCGCGTCATCCTGCGAGATCTGCCACTGGCCGCGGCTCAATGCCGGCAGCGGTTCGAACTTTCCGTTCTTCAAGCGCAGGTCCCAGACGTGTTCGGACGAATACATGACGTTGTCCATCGCCCAGAACAGGCTGTTGGCGTTGTGCTCGATGCCGCCGTTCGGGTTCCCGTAGGTGTTGACAACGACGTCCTTGGTGTCCGCCTTCAGGTCGCCGTCCGTGTCCTTCATCAGCCACAGGTTCGGCGGCTCGCCGATCAGCACGCCGTGATCCAGCACCTTCAGGGCACGCGGCATCGACAGCTTGTCGGCGAACACCGTCTTCTTGTCCATCTTGCCGTCGGCGTTGGTGTCCTCCAGCACGCTGACCCGGTTGAGGGGCTCGCGCGAGTCCCGCCCGGACGTATCGGGCAGGAAGGTCAGCATCTCGAGCACCCACAGCCGGCCGTCAGCATCGAAGTCCATCAGGATCGGCGATTCGATCATCGGCTCCGACGCGACGAGCTCGACCCGATATCCCGGCGGCAGGGAGAAGGTCTTCATCGCCTCCTCGGGAGACAACGGGACGGCCTTCTCCATCTGTTTCCTGGCGGGCGGCCAGATGTTCCCAGGCACCTTGGCGGTGCCTTGACCGGCGATCGCGGCGGCGAGGCCGACGACGGCGATGGCGACGAGAGCGCAGGCGACCCGTGTGCGATTCATGTCAGTAGATGAGGAACGTGCAAAGGGTTGCTATTTCTGTCCGGCTGGCACGAGCCGAATGACCATGCCGGGCGTCGATGCCGCCAGCCCGAGCCCCGTGCCCGAGCCGGTTGGATTCTGCAACAGCACATAGAGCAAGCCGTCCGGTCCGGTCGTGACCGCGCGGACGCGCCCGAACTGCTCGAACACCGGCTCCTGGTGGGCCACCTTGCGACCGCCGATTTCGAGGCGGCGCAGCTGCTGTCCGGCCAGCGCGGCGACGAACAGGTTGTTCTTCCAGGCTGGATATTTCGAGCCGGAGTAGAACGCGATGCCGCTCGGCGCGATCGTCGGCGTGTAGTACACGATGGGCTGCTCCATGCCTTCGCGGCTGCGCGCGGTGATGCCGTTCTGCAGTCCCATCGAGATCAGGCCCCAGCCATAGTTCTTGCCTTTCTCGATGACGTTGATCTCGTCGCCGCCGGTCGGGCCGTGTTCGGATTCCCACAGCAGGCCGTCGGCATCCCACGCCAGGCCCTGCGGATTGCGATGCCCGTAGGTCCAGATCGACGGCAGCGCGTTCGGCGTGCTCACGAACGGGTTGTCCTTCGGGATCGTCCCGTCGTCGTTGACGCGGTGAATCTTGCCGAGCGGCTTGGACAGGTCCTGGGCGTTGGACATGTCACCGCGCTCGCCCAGACTGTAGAACAGGTGGCCACTCCGGTCGAACAGGAATCGCGTGCCGTAGTGGGAACCGCTGGGGGTATAGAGGTCCGCAGGCGCGCGGTAGATCACCTGCTCCTCGACCCAGTGGTTGGTCCTGTCGATCTTGCCGCGGACGAAGACGGTCATCGACGGAGGGCTGGGCGGCCCACCTCGACCTCTGCCCCGCGCGCCGGCGGCCGTCGCGGGATCGTCGGGGGCGGCGGCAGGCGGCGGCGGAGGCGCCACAAAGCCGGGGACCACTTCGGTGTAGGCCAGATAGATCCACCCGTTCTTCGCGTACTGCGGATGAATCGCGACGTCCAGCATGCCGGAGTCCTGGCGTTCCCACACCTTCGGCGTACCCTGCACGGCATCCGGCAGGAGCTTGCCTTTGTCGATGATGCGCAGACGCCCGGGACGTTCGGTCACCAGCAGCCGTCCATCGGGAAGAAACGCGAGGCCCCACGGCGTCTCGAGCCCCGGCGCGACGACTTCGATCCGGAAGGTCTGGCGCTCGGACTTGATGATCTGGTTGTTCGGATCGGGCACGAAGACCGGCTTGTCCTTGAGGTTCGCCGCTGTCGTGCGGATGTAGGCCACGAGCTGCCAGATCTGCTGATCGTCGAGCGTACCGTTGAACGGCTGCATCGCCGTGTTCGGGACGCCGTCCCTGATTTTCGCCGCGAGCGTCTCGTCGTCGTTCGAGGCCAGCAGCCGTTCGGAGAAGAGAGTGGGCGCGCGGCCGCCGGCGAGGTCGGTGCCGTGGCACGGCGCGCAAGTGGCGGTGAACAGCGTCGCCGCGGCGTTGCCGCGGCCTCCTCCGCCGCCGCCGCGCGCGCCGCCAGGTGGTTGTTGACCAGCGGCCGGCGCCGGGCTCGGAGGCGCTGGCTGCTGAGCCGCCGGCGTCGCGCCGATGGCGGCGCACGCCGCTCCAACCGCCAGAACCATCGCTCCGCGCCACAGGCGATCTCGGCTCGAACCACGGGGGACCTTCATGTCTCCTCAATTACGACGTCGTGCGGCATTCTGCTGCCCGAGGGTGGAAGGTAGTTCCCAGTAGCCAGTTTCCAGTTTCCAGTTTCCAGTTTCCAGTAGCCAGCTCCAGTAGTCAGTTTGCGGTCACGCCAGCAAGCCTGACTGGAAACTGATAACTGGAAACTGGAAAACTGGCAACGACTTCAGAACGAGAACCGCAGCTGTGCCTGAATCGTCCGAAGCGGCTGCGCCCCGGTGACCGCGCCAAACCCCGCGCTCGTGGTCTTCAAGCGAGTGGGATCGACGCTGCCATCGGCCAGGAACTGCGAGTTCCGAATGGTCTGGTTGGTCGGGCTGACCAGTTGCAGCTGGGTCTGCCGCGCGTTGTAGACGACCACGTTGAAGGCGTTGTACATCTCGACGCGGAACTGAGCGGTGCGCGCTCCTCCCAGCTAGCCGGCGGTCAGCACCTTGACCTCGGCGATCGCCTCGGGATTCATCTGCAGCAACTGCCCGTTGTTGCCGGTGTCCATGGTCGACACGCCATCCATCATGAGGTTGTTCTGGCCGCCGCCGCCGAGCCGGGTCGTGGTGCCGACGACGCCAGGCGTGAGCGCCGTGAACGCCGCGAAGTTGCGGGCGGAAATCGGCAGGTTTTCGACCTCGGCGGTGGTCACACGGAACGAGCGCTCGCCGCTCTGCGACTGAATCAGCGGCGCTTCAGACTTGACCGTGACGGTCTCGGAGGTCCCGCCGATCGCCAGCGCCAACGCGCCGACGCTGATGCGGTCGCCGCCGCTGACCGCGACGCCGGGACGGACGGTCGAGGAAAACCCGGGCATCGACACTTCGACGGTGGAGGTGTCGGGGGTGACGTTGGGGACGACGAAGTCCCCGGTCGCGTTGGTCACCACGGCCGCCATTCTGGTGCCGCGGGCTTCGCTGATCAGCGTGACGGACGCACCGGGGACCGCCAGGCCCTGGTCGTCCTTGACCGAACCGGCCACCGTGCCGGTCGTGATTTGAGCCGAGACCGGACGCACCGCGAGTGCGCCGAGCACGAGGATCGTGACGACCGCGCGGGCGTAAACACTCCACTTCATGTGCCTCTCCTCACTAGTCCGGGGGAACGCGGGCGGAAAGTAGCATGCCGATTTTTTGCATGCAAGATCGAAATGTGGAAACACCTCCGCCCGGCGGTGAGCGGCTGAGACAGAACCTGCTTCACCAGCGAATATTGCGTGCGTATTTCCAAATATTGCGGAACGCGCGGAGCGGGTTGGCAAACGTGAAGTTTCAGCGACAGCGCCTGTTCTGCATGCAGAATGGCCTGGATCAACCCCTCGCGAGGCGTTGGACCGGAGGTGCCGCGACGGTCCGGATGGACCCGGCGGCGGGAATCATACACCTGGATTGAACGACTGTGCAATTCCACCTCGCGACCGGCTGAGCCGAGCCGGGCGCCGGGCACGCGCTCGGGAGGTCGGAGGCGGGATATCCTCAGAGCTTCGCCGGGAACCTCCCGGCGGCAGTCGACGGAGGCTGGAGCATGGGGACCTGGAAGGGTCTCATCGACCTGATCGCGCTCGATCCGGAACAGGACGCCCGACAGGCGCTGCGAATCCGTCGCTACCTGATGGGGGCCGGCACCTCGCTGATGGTGATCGCGCTGCTGAGTGTCGCCTACTGGTCCGGGGGGCTGGAACGGACCGGGTTAGTACGGGGCACGGCGCTGATCCTGTTCTGGCTGGCGGTGTTCTACGGCGTGTTGCGGAGCGGGCTCAACCTCAGATTCCGCGATCCCAGCCTGACGGCGCTGCAGCAGGGCTGCGCGATCGTCAGCATGACCTACATCATGTACTACGCCGACCGGGCCCGCGGCGCGCTGCTGGTCGTGTTCCTGATCGCGTTCCTGTTCGGCGTCTTCAAACTGAACACCCGGCAGTTGCTGCGGACGGCGATGACGGCGATTCTCGCCTACGCCGTGCTGGTCGTCTGCCTGTTCCAGTTCAAGCGGGAGACCGTCGGACTGTCCGACGAGATTCTGGTGTTGATCGTGCTGGCGGTCACCTTGCCCTGGTTCGCGGTGATGGGCGGCTACGTGAGCCGGCTGCGCGACGACATGCGCGATGCCAACCGGCGTCTCGAATCCGCCAAGGCCGTCGCCGAGGCCGCGGGCCACGCCAAGACCACCTTTCTCGCGAGCATGAGCCACGAGATCCGAACGCCGATGAACGGCGTCCTCGGCATGACCAGCCTCCTGCTCGACACGCCGCTGACCACCGAGCAGCGCGGCTATGTCGAAACGATTCGGGCCAGCGGTGACGGGCTGCTGTCGATCATCAACGAGATTCTCGACTTCTCCAAGATTGACGCCGGCAAGCTGGAGCTGGAGTCGGTGCCATTCGATCTCCGCGATTGCCTGGAGGACGCGGTCGATCTCGTCGCGCCCCAGGCGTTTGCCAAGGGCCTCAATCTCAGGTCCCAGATCGACCCCGACGTCCCCGGCGTGCTCGTGAGCGACCCCACGCGCGTGCGACAGATCCTGGTCAACCTCCTCGGGAACGCGGTCAAGTTCACGGAGGCCGGCGAGGTCGCGGTGTCCGTCTCCGCCACCCGCCGGGAAGGCTCGGACGCGTTCGACGTCCAGTTCGCGGTTCAGGATACGGGCATCGGCATTCCCATTGATCGCCTCGGTCGGGTGTTCGACTCGTTCAGCCAGGTCGACGCCTCGACGACGCGGAAGTACGGCGGGACCGGGCTCGGGCTCGCGATCAGCAAACGACTGAGCGAGCTCCTCGGCGGCCGGATCTGGGTCGAGAGCGAGGTGGGAAAGGGCGCTCGTTTCTCGTTCGTCATCAAGGCTGCCGCCGGGCCGGCGACGGCGCGGCCGACCCTGGTGTCGCGCCGCGATCGGGCGTCCGCGGGCGCCGAGCTCCAGGTGCGGGGACGCCGCATCCTCATCGTCATCGACCACGCCGCGACCCGGGAGGCGCTCCAGAAGCAGACCGAGGCCTGGGGCTTCGTCGCCGAAGGGGCGATGTCAGGTCCGGAGGCGCTGACGATGATCGGCAAGGGACGCCGGTTCGATCTCGTCATTCTCGACCTTCAGACGGCGGAGATGGACGGGCTGGCGCTTGCCGCCAGGATTCGCACGACACTCGCACCCGACCCGCCGCCCTTGATCCTGCTCTCGCCGCTCGGCCGTCGGGACGCGGACACCTCGGGGATGTTCGCGGCCTCGCTCACCAAACCGGTCCGATCGTCGCGCCTGTACGACGCGATGATCGACGTGCTGGGTACGGAGTCGCCGGTACGCGTGCCCATCGAGCATCCGCCCGATCCGCAGATGGCGGAGCGGCACCCGCTCCGGATTCTGCTGGCCGAAGACAACCTCGTGAATCAGAGAGTGGCCGCGGCGATGCTCGCACGGCTGGGCTATCACGCGGACATCGTCGCCAACGGCGTCGAGGCGGTCGAGGCCGTGCGCCGGGTCCCCTACGACCTCGTCTTCATGGACCTGCAGATGCCGGAACTGGATGGCCTCGGTGCCGCGCGTCAGATCGTCGCCGAACAGTCCGCCGAACGCCGGCCGAGAATCGTGGCGCTCACCGCGAACGCGTTCGAAGAGGACCGCCAGGAATGTCTGGCGGCCGGGATGGATGATTACCTGAGCAAGCCCTTGAAGAAGGGGACGCTTGAAGCGGCCCTCGCGCGCGCCACCAGACTCGCGGCGCCGGCGGAAGAATAGGGAATCATGGCCTGGCCACACGCGCCAGGAACGAGGCGATCGCGTCGATCATCTGCTCACCATTCAGGAGCGAGAGGTCGTTGTGATCCGCTCCCTGAACGACCACCAGCTGTTTCGGGGTCACCACCGCGTCATAGAGCCGCCGGCTTTGCTCGAACGGCACGATGCTGTCGCGGTCTCCGGCGACGATCAGCACGGGCGATCGAACCGTCGCTATCGAATCGATCGACGCAAACCGGTCCCGGAGCAGCCAGCGCACCGGTAGCACCGGGTAATGGAACTGCCCCACCTCGACCATCGAGGTGAAGGGGGAGCGGAGAATCAGCGCCGCCGGCGCGTGCTCCGCGGCGAGAGCCGTGGCAACGGCGGCTCCGAGAGACTCACCGAAGTAGACCAGACCGCCGGCCGGAACGTCCCGCCTCGCCAGCAGGTAAGCACGGGCCGCACGAGCATCCGCCGCGAGGCCGGTCTCCGTGGGGATCCCGGCGTTCCCGCCAAACCCGCGGTAGTCGAACAGCAGGACATTGAGCCCAAGCTTTCGCAGTGACGCACCAAGCGGCGCCCGGTACGCCCGGTTACCGGCGTTGCCGTTGAAGACGACTACCGTGAAAGAGGCGGCGGTCGGGCTCGGCAGATACCAGCCACGGAGCGTGCCTCCGCCCTCTGCCGGAATTTTCACCGGCTCGATTGGCGACAGGTTGGCAGCGCCCGGATCCGGGACATTCGGGTCGGGGAAATAGATCAGCCGACGTTGGCCCGCCCAGATCAGCAGCAGCGCGACGATCGGGACGAAAGCCAGCACGGCCGCCACCCACACCTGTTTCATCCGGTCAGCGCCGATCACCGAGCGGCTGGGGATGGCTCGCGCCGGCGGCGCCGCCACAGTGTCGTGATCCAGATCAGTGTGCCGGCGATCGCCACCATCAGCCCTCCACGAACCCTCGTCGCCGCCTCGGCCCTCAGCGTGTACTCGATGGTCACGTCGCGCTGATCGACATCGCGCCGCTGAGACGCCACCGCCACGCGATCGCTGGCGGGAACCAGCGCGTTGACCAGGTACACGGCGATGTCGGACCGGTGGCTGTTCCGGTAACGCAGATGATGCGTGCCGCCGGAGAGGCGCGGCATCGCCGCGACGGCCTGAAGGCGCATCGTACCTTCGCCGGTCATCATTGCGCCGGCGTCCGGAAACGTGCTGCCGGTGAGCGCCAGGACCAGCGGCCGGCCGTCCACATCGACCGCCATTGCGCTCAACAGGCGAGCACAATACGCTCCGGCCTCGCCGGCGGAGATCGATC
The DNA here is from genome assembly GCA_963717745.1 of uncultured Acidobacteriota bacterium. Lineage (GTDB taxonomy): Bacteria > Acidobacteriota > Vicinamibacteria > Vicinamibacterales > 2-12-FULL-66-21 > JACCXG01. The sequence goes on along the minus strand of CAVQXJ010000018.1, from coordinate 118,970 downwards.
GGTTCCGATCGAGGTCAACCTCCGCCAGCACACTCTCGGCGACCGCGATCCCCGGTGTGAGGTCCAGCTCGATCTGCACCCGGTCGGGATCGATGGCCAGGCGCGCCGCCTGCAGATACTCGTCTCGCCGGTGCGCAGACGACCAGCCTCCCGCAACGAGGACGAGCGCGAGCGCGCCGAGCCAGCTACTTCGCGGCGAACTTCGCACCGTAGTCGTTGGTCGGATCCCGGTAGATGGTGTGAATGTGATCGATGGTCTTCTGCGGCGCGTATTCGATCACGAGCGTCGGCCCCTGAATCCGGAAATACGCGACGCTGCCATTGGTGGTCGGTCCACTCCAGGCAAACCAGGTCTGTGGCAGGTTGGCGCGAATCTCGGCCATCCGTGGCCCGGCGAACCCGTCGGCCATGATGCCGGCCCATTCGTGCACGAGGCCGAGCAGCATGTCCTGCTGCGCCGGCGACAAGGCCGAGGCGCGAAGGCCTTCGGGCTGGATGACGCGGCCATCCTGCCCCGGCCCGAGCACGAGATCCGCGACACGCGAGCTGAGCATGGCCTGCCCTCGCTGCTTCTCGTCGAGCGCATTCATCAGTGCGAACGCCTTGTCGTTCTCACGCCCCAATGGGCGGATCTCCCGGCCTTCGATGGTGAAGATCGCCGGCTGCGCGGCCGGCAGGCTCGGCGTCATGCTCGCCTGGCTGCCGCCCAGCGTCAGGTTGATCGCCAGATGATGTCCGCCGAACTGCAGCATCCACGGCGTCGTCGTCGACGGCGTCCCGAGGAAGGCGAGGTAGTACTCGGCTTCGCCGAAGATCAGGCCGCGGCCACGTCCGCCGCCGCCGGGCGGCGGTCCGCCCTGCCCTGGACCAGCAGGCCCCGCACCGCCCGGTCCCCCACCGGCGGGCCCGCCACCGCGCGGCGCCCCGCCCTGGCTGCCGGCGCGCAGGACTTCTTCGGCCTGGATGATCTCGGTCACCTTGCGGTATCCGTCGGCGCTCAATGCCGCCTGCAAGAGGCCGGTCAACGCCGCGCGCTGCGGCGGCGTCAGGTCCCCCATCCGAAGGCCCTGGCGCTCGAAGATACCGGTCGGCAGGTTGGACCACCGCGTCTTCTGGGGCCCCTCGAACGGGAACTGCACTTTCGCCCGTCCGGCCTCGTCCAGGGTCGACACCAGTGCCTGAGCCGCCGCAACGATGCGCGCGGTAGCGTCGGCCGGGGTGATCGCTTTCTGGGCCGGCGGCTTCGCATTCTGTCGCGCGGCTCCTGAAGCCGAGACCGCCAGTACGAAGGCCAGACCCAGCATTGCGGGGACGCGACGCATGTGCCTCATGTTGATGCTCTCCGTAATCAGGCGTCAGCGCGCTTTTCGCTTCGCCTTGGCGGCGCGGCGGCGCCCGCGCGTCGGGGTGAGCGGCGCCGAGCGGAAGGCGGCCGCCAGGAACGGAACGAGATGCCGAACGGTGGCCTCGACCTCGCCGGGATCGCACCGCCCCCGCGAGAACGCCTTGATGCGCTGGGGGCTGCTGGCCGAGTAGTAGATCGTCCCCAGCATGAAATGGAACCGCCAGAGGACCTCGTCCGGCGACAGATCCGGCAGGCACTCGCGGAACGCCGCCACGAAGGTGCGGCTGGACTGGTCGAAGTTGTCGGCCACGAGCTGCGTGAACAGCGGCGCGTCCTCGGCGGCCAGCATGGCACGGAGGCGCGAGGACCGATTCCGGGGGTCGGCACTCTGGATCTCGGCGAGGGCCGGCCGGACGAACGCGTCGATGACCGACTCGAGCCGCAGGCCGGCATGCCGGGCTTCAGCCAGGAGCCGCAGACGCTCAGCGTTCAGCGTGGTGCAGTGGCGCCGGTAGACCTCGGCCAGCAGTCCGTCCTTGCCGCGGAAGTGATAGCCCACCAGCGACCAGTTCACGCCGGCCTCGCCGGCGATCATGCGCACTGAGACGCCGGCGAACCCGCGCTCCGCGAACAACCGCTCGGCCGCCCCGAGGAGCTGTTCGCGGGTCTCGGAGCCGGGGCGTTCAGGCGGTACCCCGCCGGGCGCCAGACGGGGCGGGGTTGGCACGGAGCGCATTCAGCCGGCTAGCGCAGATGCTTGTTGAAGTGCGCGAGCGTCCGCTCCCACGCGAGCTTGGCCGCGGCCGCATCGAAGCGCGGCGTGGTGTCGTTGTTGAACCCGTGCTGCGCGCCGGGATACAGATGGCGCTCGTAGCGCACGTTGGCCGCCTTCAGCGCGGTCTCGTACGCCGGCCAGCTGGCGTTGATGCGCTCGTCGACTTCGGCGGACTGAATCACCAGGGCCGCCTTGATCTTCGGCACGTCCTCGACGTTCGGCGAGCTGCCATAGAACGCCACGCCGGCCGCCAGATCCGGCACGCGGGTCGCCAGGAAGTTGACCATGCCGCCGCCGTAACAGAAGCCGACCGCGCCGATCTTGCCGTTGGTTTCCGGCCGGGCCTTGAGCCAGCCGGTGGCCGCCACGAAATCCTCGCGGGTCTTTGCCTGATCGAGCTTGGGGAAGACCTCACGGGCCTTGTCTTCGTCGCCGGGATAGCCGCCGAGCGGGAACAGCGCATCCGGCGCGAACGCCACGAAGTTGTCGAGCGCCAGCCGGCGGGCGATGTCCTCGATATGCGGGTTCAACCCGCGGTTCTCGTGAATGACCAGCACCGCCGGCAGCTTGCCCGCGGGCTTGGCCGGCTGCGCCAGGTAGCCGCGCATCTTGCCGTAGCCCTTCGGTGAGTCGTACTCCACGTATTGCGTCTTGATCCGCGGGTCCTCGGGCTTGACCACCTGCGCCGCCACGAACTTCGGGCTGAGCTGATCGAGCAGCATCGCGGCGGTCACGCCGCCCACTGCGTACTTGGCGGCCTTATCGAGAAAGCCGCGCCGGTCGAGCGCGCCATGCACGTAGGCGTCGAACAGAATGAGCAGGTCCTGGTCGAAGTCGTGAGCGGTCTTGCGTTCCATCGTCGGTCCTCCTGAAACCGCCGCCGGTCGAAGGCGGTACGGCGAGATTGTACGGCTGGATTGAACACACGTGCAATCCGGCAGGCGTCCCAATTTCCCGCCGCCCTACGCCGTCGGCAGCGCGGCGGCGCGGCTGCGGTGGAATTTCTCCAGCTCCTGATTGGCGCGGACAATGGTCGCCAGGCTCGCTTCGACGGCGTCGAGCTGGGCGCCGGGGATGGCGAAGTAGGCCTCGGTCTCGTCCGCGCCGGTGTAGACGCGATTACCGACGCAGCCGAAACTGGCGGCGGTGCGCCCCGAGTTGATCGCCTCCGGCAACACACCGCAGGTCGGCCTGCCCATGGTGGCGCCAGTCCCGGCAACGCCCGCCGCCTGGGCCGCCTCGGCCAGCAGCATCAATTGCCGTGCGTTCCCGCGGACCAGCACCACATCCGCCGGTACCGGCGCGGTGGCGAGCGGCGCGTAGACGGCCACGCGCAGCGGCGTCTTGCGCGTCGGAATCTGCGGGACATCCTCCATCTTGAGGTACGCCAGTCCGACCATCGTCTCGACCAGCCCCATCAATGCCTGCTGTTCCTCGGGAGAAAGCGTCACGTTGTGGGTGTGCGCCCCGACCGGGCAACTCTTGTGATCGTCGGCGACGGTGAAGAACACTTCTCCCGCGGCGGCCCGCCGCCAGTAGCCGCAGCCGGCCGGTTCCACGGCGGAGACGTGCGGCACTCCGGGGGGCGCCTCGTCTACGAAGGCAATCGCCACTGGGGCCGATTTGAGGCGCAATAGGTCTACGAGCGACATCCGCAACGCGAGGTCCTCCGTGTGTCGAGCGACTATACACCGCGGCCTCAGGCGGCTCGTCGTCAACCGGGTGGGGCCCAGATGGATGGACTAAGGTCCCGGGCGTCAGCCGACTCAGCGTCTGAGGGGTCAGATTGTGAGTCTTTCCGAACATGCTGGCTCGCGCGACGGCAACGGTGCCATACTAAAGGGACGTGCGGGCGTGCGCAATCGCGCCGCTGGACAGGCGCGGGGCTGACGGTGAGCCGTCGAAGCCAAGATGGATGGCCAGACAACTGGGGGGATGATGACCGGAACGATTCGAACGTTGCGAGTGGACAAAGGCTTTGGTTTTATCAAGGACGCTGGCGGGAAAGAGTACTTCTTTCACCAGAGCGCGGTGCAGGGCGAAGGGCTGAACGATCTGCGCGAAGGCGATAGCGTCGAGTTCGAAGTGGGCCAGGGACCGAAGGGGCCCCGCGCCGAGAACGTGCGGCGGACCTCTACCTAGTCGACCGCTCGTCCCCACCGTTCGGCGGATCGATGACGTCGCCCTTGGTCATTGATTCAATACAAACGCGACCAGGCGTCCACCTGCACCGGCGATCACGTACTGCAAGCCATCGAGCTCGTACGTGATCGGTCCGTTGGTGACGCTATTGCCAATGCGTGCGTTCCAGAGCGGTTCACCTGTAGTGGCGTTGTAGGCGCCGATGCCGGCGGCAGCCGCGTTGAACAGGACGTTACCAGCCGTGGTCAGGAGGCCGGAGTTTCCCCGTACCGAGGGATGCTCCAGCGGATCTTGCCGGTCTTGTAATCGATTGCTTTCAACTGCGGCTGTTCCGCGTACCCACCGCGATCCGTGCCCCCCCAGCCCATTGGATTCTCGCTGGCGTCGTAGATGTACCACACGCTGAACGCCCGGGTGGCGTTCACGTAGAAGAGCCCTGTCTGCGGGCTGAAGCTCGGCGGAAACCAGTTGGTCGCGCCTCCCTGGTTCGGCGTCACGAGCGCGCCGGCAATCTGCGGCCGTTTCTCCGGATTCGGGATCGGCTGGCCCTTCGCGTCGTAGTCGAGCATCCAGTTGGTCTTGATGTATTCGCTGGACACCACCGCTTTGCCGTTCGTCCGGTCGAGCAGGAAGAACTGGCCGTTGCGTGACGCCTGCGCCAGCAGCTTGCGGGGCTGGCCGTTGATCGTCCCGTCGAACACGACCGCCGTCTGCGTCGCGTCCCAGTCGTGCGTGTCGTGGGGCGAGGCCTGGAAGTACCAGACCATCTTCCCGGTGTCGGCGTTCAGCGCCACGATCGAGGCGGTGTACAGGTTGGCGCCCTCGCGGTTCTTGAACGCGACCACCGGCTGCGGATTGCCGGTCGTCACGTAGATGTGGTTCAGCTCCGGGTCGTAGGTGATTGGCTGCCACGTCATGCCGCCGCCGTGCTTCGCCATGTCGAGGTTGGGCCAGGTATCGAGACCGGGCTCCCCTTCCTTCTGCGGCGTGACGTACCAACGCCAGATCAAGTCGCCATTCTCCGGACTGCGGGCTTCGAGATAGGCCGGCACGTCCAGATCGTCTCCGCTCGGTCCGAGAATCAGCTTGTCCTTGACGACCACCGGCGCGATCGAGCCGTAATACATCATCTCGAGCGAGCAGAACTCCTTCGCCCATTTCTCCGCGCCGGTCTTGATGTCGAGCGCGACCAGGTTGCAGTCGGTGGTGACGAAGTAGACCGTGCTGCCGAGGACCGCCACGCCGCGATTGCCGATCTGGATCCCGCCGCGGCTCCTGCTGAACGTGTAGTGCCAGAGCTCGCGGGCGGTGCGCGCGTCGACCGCATAGACGTGATTCGGCGTGGTGAAATACAGGACGCCGCCAATCTGCAGCGGAGTCGCTTTGATCGTCCCCGGGGCCGGCAGATCGTAGATCCAGGCCAGGCTCAGATGCTTGACGTTGGCAGCCGTGATCTTCGTCAGGCTGCTGAAGCGTCGTCCCGAATAGTCCCCGTTGTAGGTCGGCCACGAACCGGTGGACGGCTTCTCGATCTGGGCGAGGGTCAGGCCGCTCGAGCCCTCCGGAGGCGGCGCGGGCCGCGGCGCGGGCGGCTGCTGCGCCGTGAGCGAGGCCGAGAGAAGAACCGCACCCGCGAAATAAACCAGGGCTCTCATTTCAACGTCTCCAGGTAGGCGACCAGGTCGTGAATCTGCTTGTCGCTGACACGATCCAGCAGATCGATGTGCGCCTGCAGGGGATTGGTCTTCGTCACTTTCAGGCCAGGGGTGCGACGGACCACGCGCACCGTGCCGTCCGAGTCGCGCAGCGTGACGTAGAAGTCGCTCTCTTCGACGAGGACGCCGGACATCGTGGCCCCGGACGCCGGGGTGATCGTGACCGTGATCGCGTTCCGGTCGACCGCTGGTGCCGCGGCTCGTCCACCACCGGCCGGCGCCGCAGGCGGCGCACCGCGACCGCCGCGGCCACGTCCGCCGCCACCGGGGAAGAGCATGCGCTGCTGCAGATCAACCGGTTCAGGGATGCGCGTGGCCACCCCCGCCAGGTTGCGGGCCGTCGCGTTGTGGCAGGCGGCACACCCACCCTCGCCGTTGAAGTAGGCTTCGCCCGCTTTGGGATCGCCGACGACGATGTCGCCCACGGTGAAGAGCGGCGAGCCCCGCATGGTGTCGTTGACCCGCTGCCGGAGGAAGTTGGCCAGCCCGACCACCTCATCGTCGGTGAACGACGCGCTCGGCTTCTTGCTTTGCGTGGGGTGACCCGCCTTCAGGAACGGCCCGAGCACACTGCCCGCCACGGCGGCGCTGCGATCGAAATTGACCACTTTCGTCCGGATGATGTTCGGACCGGTGTCCGAGCCTCGAGCCTGCGAGCCATGGCAGTCGATGCAGTGGCTCGCCCACAGCGCGCGCCCCCGATCCTGCGCCGCCTGGTCGACGACCGGGGAACGGGCGACTTGCGCCACCGCCGGCGGCTGCGCCGGTGGCGCGCCGCCACGGCCCTGGCCCGGTCCGGCACCACCGCCGCGGCCGGCAGCAGGCTCCTGCGCGACAAGCAGCACCGCGCCACACACCGCGACGACGACGATCCCGACCGAGACCTTGTGAAACGAGCCGACATGCATCGGAGCTCCTGGGCGGAGAAATGACAAGGGATAAGGGAGAAGGGAGAAGGGAGAGGCTTTTATTTCCTGGCGTAAATCCGTGAGTTCTCCCCTTGTGCCTTCTCCCTTCTCCCTTGACACGCGGCGTCTTTCATCAGCCGCTAACTCCCGCCGCCGCGGCGTCCGGCGGGCGTTGGCGCCGTGGGAGCCGGGACCTCCCCGGCGGCGCCGCGTCCCCGGCCACCGCCGCGCTGCGGCTCCGGAGGCGGGGGAAGGGCGATCGGTTCCTTCTTCAGCGCCCAGCGGAAGCCGCGTGTGAAGAGCTCCTTGAACTGATTGGTGTTGAACGTCTCGTTGCCATGCCCGAGCGTGGTGCCGAAGACGCGCGCGCCGCGGTAGTCATGGGTCCACACCAGCGGATAGGTCACCCCGTCTTCAGGGCTGACCGCGGTTGCGAGCGCCTTGGTATTCGGCCAGACCTTCTCGATGACGTATAGCTCGTCGATCGGAGTGACGAAGGGCGGCAGCCCAGCGGTGATCGGATCGCCATCAGCCCACTTCAGCAGGATGTTGTGGGAACGCGTGTGCCGGCGGCTGGTCATGCCGATCAGCTCACGCCAGCCATCACCGGTCATCACCCGGTACGAGTGCAGCGTGCAGTGAAAGAACATCCTCGGCACGTTCGGCCGCGTGATGTTCTGCACCATCTGCGCGGGCAGATCGCCATTCGCCCAGCACTCGTTGTGGATGACGATGTCCATCCCTTTGGCCCAGTCGGGTTTTTCGTAGAGCGGCAGCTTGCCGTCCGGCACGTTGGACATGCCCTGCACGACCGTCCAGTTGATCGGCATCACCGCATTGAGCGTGTCCATGATGACTTTGCTCTGGCCGGTGTAATCGTGGCAGCAGCCGCCGGTCACGATCATCGCGCTCACCGGCGTCTGGCCGGCGAACGGGTTGGCGTTTGGTCCGCCCTGGCGCCCCCGACCGGCCGGTTGACCGCCTGGTGGCGGCCCGGCGGGTGGAGCCCCCTGTGGGGGCTGAGGTGCGGCGGCTCCCGGAGCCTGCAGCGCATCCGTGCCCGCTGTCGCGAGTACCAGCGCGAGGAGCGCGCCGGCCGCGAGCACCACTCGTCTGCTTGTTCCGACTGCCGAGCTCGACGCGCGCATGAAGACCTCCACGAAACCAGTCGCCGGCCATCCCGGCGGATGCCAGCACAATACCCGAGGCACCGCCCTGGCGTTACAGTAGATGTGCGAAAGGCCGGAAATCGTCTGCCGCGCTACATGTTCTGCGTGCGGCCGGCCCTCTGCGGTGTAGCGCGGGGTCTCAGACCCCGCGACAGGCGCATCACAGCAGATAGCGCCGGAGCTGGTGGGCGGGCGTGAGGTAGCGGGTCGCGGCCAGGCGAACGAAGATCAGGGAACCCAGTCCCGTAGCCGCCGCCTGCATGAACACCACCACGATCTGATAGCGGATGGCCAGCAACGGAGAGGAGCCCGCCAGGATCTGGCCGGTCATCATGCCGGGGAGCTGCACCAGGCCGACCGTCATCATGCCATTCACAGTGGGAATCATCGCCGCCCGCAGCGCCGCGCGCACCATCGGCTTCACCGCGTCCGGGCCCGAGAAGCCGAGCGCCAGCATCGCCTCGATCTCGTCGGCGCGGGCCCGCAGGTCCCCCTGTAGCCGGTCGCCGGCCAGCGCGGCGCTGGTCATCGAGTTGCCGAGGATCATGCCGGCAATCGGAATGATGTACTGCGGCTCCCACCAGGGACGCACCTGGATGACCACGGCGATGACGTAGGCGAGTGTGACAGCGGTCGAGAGCGTCAGCGCCGCGGCGGCCATCCAGCCCGCGCCGGGCAGCGGCCGTCCGAGCCGTGACACGGCGGCATGGGTGGCCACGGCGGTCATCGCGACGAGTATCAGGACGACCCAGTACCACCGGGCCGCCGCGAACACCGCAGCCAGCAGGAACCCCACACCATAGAGCTGGACGATGGTTCGAATCGATCCAATCGTGAGATCGCGCTCGAGGCTGAGCGACTGATGCAGCGAGATCACGACCAGCGCCGCCACCAGCCCCAGCGCCAGCGCAATCTGCCAGATCGACAGATCGACCACGACGGCGCCCGCGCTCACGAACGCGGCTCCGCCGCCGCCAGCGGCTCGCCGGCGAGGAACGCCTGCAGGCGCGCGTCGGTGATGGCCCGGCCGGCGGGATCGTCCGCTGACTCGAACGCGTGGACCCGGCCCTTCACCAGGTACAGCAGGGCGCCACCCAGGCGCCGTACCAGATCGGGCTGGTGGGTGACAGCGACGATGGTCAGACCGCGCGCCGTTCGAAGTCTGGAGATGGTCTTCGCGACGATCAGCGCGTTTGGCGGATCGAGCGCCGAGGTCGGCTCGTCCAGGAGCAGGACCTGTGGATCGCCCAGCAGCGCCCGGGCAATCGCCACGCGCTGCTTCTCACCGCCGGACAGTGTCGACGCATCCTGCTCGAGCCGCTCCGGCTCGAGCCCTACCTCCTCGAGCACGAGGCGGAGCCGCGGCTCGGAGAAATCCCCTGGAGCGCCGGCGGGCCGCAGCCGAAGGTTGTCTCCGATGGTGCCCTCGAACAGGATCGGCGTCTGCATGACGAGGGCGACCTTCCGCCGCAGCTCGCGCGGATCGATCGTCCGAACGTCACGGCCGTCGAAAGTCACCGTCCCGGACGACGGCTCGACCAGGCGGTTCAGGCACCGGAGAAGCGTCGACTTCCCGGACCCGGACGGCCCGATCAGCGTGAGCGCGTGCCCGTGCTCGAGCGTGAACGAGACGTCGTCCAGAATCGCGGCCGCGATGTTCCCGCGACCGCGGGGATATGACAGTGAGAGATGCTCGACCTGGAAGGCTGGGGTCACGCGACATACGGAATAGTCATCGGTCCCTCGGGCAGGACGGCAATCGGCGCGTCACGGCCGATGCGGTTCAACTCTGCCGCGAGCGCCTCCTCCACGTCGTCCACCGGCTCGAGGTGCGCGCGGCGCACGTCATCCGCCGGCAGTTCGCTGTGTAGACCCACCCGCGCTTTGATGAGGATGCGGGCCAGCAGCTGGGCCTGCCACTGGTCGAACAGCGAGAAGCCCGGCGTCATGATTGTGTCGAGCAGCGACTGCGGCGACTCGTGCTCGAACAGCAGCTGCTTGAAGTTCCCGTGCTGCGGGAAGCCATCGTTGCAGCGCGCCGCCGTGACGATGTAGCCGCCGTCGGCGACGACCTGGGCGGCGGCGGACATGCCCTTCACCGCCTGATACAGGTTCTGGTCGAGCGGGTAGCCGCTGTTGGTGGTCACCACGATCGGCAACGGGCGATCGCACGCGACCATCGCGGTGTCCCGCGAGAACGCGCAGCCGGCGTCGTGAGCCGCGGTCACCTCGCCGCAGAACACGGCGGTGATCTCCCGCCGCCGGTTCAGCGTGACGTTCACGCAGAAGTCGATCGGGATCAGGGCCCCGTCGTGCCGGATCCGCTCCTGGGTCGGGTTGCCGGCCAGACGTCCCCAGGTCGAGCCGGGATCCCCGATCATCTGGGCGTTGTGGTACCGCATGATCGACGCGATATCGGCCACGCCGGGAAACACGCCTTTGCAGCCGCCGGAGAATCCCGCCATGAAGTGCGGCTCGACGAATCCCAGCACGATCCGCCGATCGGCCTCGACGTAGGCGCGGCTGAGGAACACGTCCCCACCATCCAGACCGGCGCCGGCCCGCGCCAGCCGTGCCGGATCGAACGCGTCGTGATTGACGACCGCGTAGTCGCGCGCGATCCCGTCGCCGACCAGCGAACGGATTTCGCTGTCGGTCGTGGCCCGGTGCGACCCGGTGCCGATGACGATGGTGATGCGCTCCGCCGGAACGTGCCCGAGCTCGGCCAGCACCCATGGCAGCAGTCGATCGCTCGGAAGCGGACGCGTGATGTCGGGAATGACGATGGCCACTCGGTGATGCGACTCGGCGCAGGCGGCCAGCGGCGCCGATGCCCGTGGCGCGCGTGCCGCCGCGACGAAGGCGGCATGTTCATCCGGGAGGCCGGGGACGAAACGCGGCGCGAGCACCGTCACGTTGGCGGTGGGAATCGTCACCGGCAGCCCGTTGGTTCCGTATTCGAGAGTCAGGCGCATTGGCCGGGCTACCAGCAGGGATCGCGCCGGGCCGCGGCTGGCGCCGCCGCGGCGGCCGCCTTCGCTTTCTCCGGATCGAGGCCGATTACCGGCTCTTCCTCCGGTCCGGCGCTGCGGCCGCCCCGGCCCCGGCCCGGGGGCTGCCAGCCGTCGCAGGCCGGACCGTTCTGCACCATGCGTGTGTCGGCGCTGACCGTGTAGCCGTTCAGATACTGCGCGCCGGCATTCCCGTAATACTTGCCGTACTTGAGCGCCGCGTCATGGACCTTGATGATGGCGTCCTGATACCGCGGATCGCTCTGCGTCCAGCCGGAAAAGTTCGACAGGTCGTTGTTGCCGATGATCACGACGTCGACGCCGTGGGTCGCGGCGATCTCCTGCGCCATCGCCACGCCTTCCAGCGTCTCGATCATCACCGTGACCAGCATGTTGTCGTTGATGGTCTGCCGGTAGTTGACGCCCGGCATGTTCCACAGCTGGCCATAGGCGCCACCTCCGGCACTACGCCGGCCGAATGGTGGATAGCGCGAAAACCTGGCCGCATCCCGCGCTTCGAGCGCATCGTCTACGGTGGGCACGATGACACCCAGCGCCCCGAGGTCGGTGGCTTTCTGAATGCTCGATTCGAAGGCATCCGACAGCCGGAGCATCGGTGCGGCGCCGACCCGGGGGCACGCCAGCAGCATGCGCCGGACCTCGTCGTACGACATCGTGCTGTGCTGCATCTCGAACCAGATGAAGTCGAAATGCTTGCCGACTTCGCAATACAACTCGGGGTCGAAGCTCGAGATCGTGTAGCTGGTGATCTGGCCGTCCCGCAGCAGCCGCTCCTTCGCCCGGTTGTAGAGCGGCCGTGGCGTCGCCGGATTCATCATCGCCTTCACCTGCCAGCCCCAGCCCCGCTCGTCGGCTTTTGCCGGCGTGAGCGTGCCGCCGATCGGCCCGCCAGACGCCCCGCCGCCGCGGCGGCCGCCGCCCTGCCGCGTGAATGCATCGGTCGTGCGGCTCCCTGAATCGATCGTGTGGCCGCCGGCGCGTGAACTTCCGCCTAAAGGCGGAAGCCACGCAAACAGTGCCGCGGCGCATACGGCCGCTGTCAGACGCCAGTTCCTCATCGCATCCTCTCGCCCCGGTCCGACGACCCGGGTGCCATATCTCTGCCTCTAGCTTTCACGCGGTAACCGGGCCTCAGTCGCGGATAAGTAACTCGATGCGCCGATTAACAGGGGCGTCGAGAGCGCCCGCTCCTGGCGAAGGTCGCGAGGAGCGTCGCATGACCCCGGGTGCCCGTAGAGCGACCAGTTGCCCCGAGCCAGCGGCGGCGATGCTCGGCGTTCAGAATGGCTGCACTTACTTCCGGACGGTCAATACCGGCACCAGTTCCGGAAACACATACGCGAACAGCATCGCCACCACGCCGACGCCACACGCGAGGAAGACGCTGTGCTTGAACGTGAAGTGAAACAGCTTGCCCTCGTCCTCCGGCGTCAGGCCGGTGGCCGCGCAGGCCACCGTGATGCTCGTCAGGGAGATCATCTTGCCCATGACGCCGGCGGCGGCGTTCACCGACGCGGTCAACACCGGGTTCAGGCCGATCTGGTTTGCGGTGATCACCTGCAGGTTTCCGAACAAGGCGTTGGCGGACGTATCGCTCCCCGTGAGGAACACGCCCAGCCAGCCGAGGATCGCGCTGAAGAACGGAAAGGTGGCCCCGCTCGCGGCCAGCGCGATGCCCAGCGTCGAGGTCATCCCGGAATAGTTCATCAAGTACGCCAACGCCAGCATCGAGGCGATCGTCAGCATCGGTTTGGCCAGCTGGTGGAAGGTGCCGGCGTAGAGGCCGGCGAATCGCCGCGGGCTGACGCGGAGCAACAGCGCCGCCGCCAGCGTCGCCAGGAAGCAGGCGGTCCCCGACGCACTCAGCCAGTTGAGCGTATACACGGCCGGATACGGCGCGGGAGCTGGCGTCACCGGCGGCACCCGGGTGATGCGGTTGTGCAGACCCGGCACGGTCAGGCCGTTGGCGATGGTCGCGCTCCGCGGCAGGGACGACGGCAGGAGCGAGTTGGTGACGCCGTCGATCCGTCGCTTGATCGTCGCGTTGCCCCAGGTCAGCACGAACACGACCAGCAGGATGTACGGCAGCCACGCCGTCAGGACCCGGAGCGGCGGGTGCCCGTGCGGCGCCACCGTCGCAGCCCGCTCCCCTTCGAGCCGGAAGATGCTCCGCGGCTTCCAGAATTTCAGGACCACGACCATCGCGCCGATGCAGCAGAGCGAGCTGATGATGTCGGTGAGCTCGGGACCGACGTAGTTGGAGACGTAGAACTGCACCGCGGCGAACGACACGCTGCACACCACCACCGCCGGCAGCACCTCGAGCGTCTTTCGCCAGCCAGCCATCACCACCACGAGATACAGGGGAATGACCAGGGAGATCAGCGCGGACAGCCGCCCGACCATCGCGCTGAGCGGCATCACCGGCATGCCGGTGATGCCGGCGAGGGTGATCACCGGGATGCCGATCGAGCCGAAGGCGACCGGCGCCGTGTTCGCGATCAGGCAGATGCCCGCGGCATAGAACGGCGAGAACCCGAGGCCGGCCAGCATCGCGCCTGCGATCGCGACCGGTGCGCCGAAACCCGCGGCCCCCTCGATGAACGCGCTGAACGAAAAGGCGATGAACAGGGCCTGGAGCCGGCGATCGCTGGTCAACCCTCCGACCGAGTCCTTGATGATTTCGAACTTGCCGGTCTCCACCGCGAGGCGATACAGCATGATCGACGCGAACACGATCCACGCGATCGGGAACAGGCCGTAGGCCGCGCCGGTCACCGCCGACAGCAGGGCCAGCCGCACCGGCATGTCGTAGGCCGAAGCCGCGAGGACGAAGGCGATGCCGAGTGCCGTCAGCGCCGCCATCCACGCCGGCTTTCGGCGGACGCCGAGCATGAAAAACAGCACGAGGATGGGAATCGACGCGACCGACGCCGACAGCGCCAGGCTCCCGGCCACCGGCTCGTAGTTCTGCTGCCACATCGTCAGCTCTGATTCGCGCACATGGGGCCGGGAGTGTAGCACTGGTGGAACGGGTTCCATCAGCCGCGCGCGCACCGGTTTTCGTGCTACGGTTTCTCGCCGTTTCGGGCGCGGCCCACCGCGGCCGGTCCGAGCGCAGCGAGGAGCCGTCGTGAGAAGAGCCGAATCCGTGTGGCACCGGGCAGCCAGCGTCGCCGCCGGCGTCGCCCTGGCTGCACTGGGCCTCCAGGGTCAGAACGAGAAGCCTGCGGCCGTAGCCGAGTGGAAAACCTACGGGAGCGATCTCGCAAGCACGCGCTACTCGCCGCTCGACCAGATCAACCAGACCAACTTCTCGAAGCTGCAGGTGGCCTGGCGGCTCGACACCGACATCTTCGGCCCGCGGCCCGACACGCTCTATTCCGCGACGCCGCTGATGGTCGGCAGCGTCCTCTACACCACGGCCGGGACCCGCCGCGCCGTCGTCGCCCTGAATGCCGCCACCGGTGAGCTGCTGTGGATGCACGCCGAAGACGAAGGGCCGCGCGGCCAGAACCCGTCGCGCAGCGGCGCGGGACGCGGGGTGTCGTATTGGTCGAGCGCCGACGGATCGGACCAGCGGATCATCTATGTGACGCCGGGCTATCGCATGCTCGCGCTCGACGCCAGGACCGGCATCCCAGTTCCCACCTTCGGTGTGGAGGGTGTCGTCGACTTGAAGCAGGGCAACGATCAGGAGCTGGATCTGGTCACCGCCGATCTCGGCCTCAACGCGACACCGCTCGTCGTGGACGACGTGGTCGTGGTCGGCGCGGCGCAGCGATTCAGCGGCTCGCCGCCGACGATGAAGAATGCGCGAGGGTACGTCCGCGGCTTCGACGTGAGGACCGGCAAGCGGTTGTGGATCTTCCACACCATCCCGCTGCGCGGCGAATTCGGCTACGACACCTGGGACGACGACTCGGCGTCGCGGAACGGCAACACCGGGGCGTGGGCGCAGTTGAGTGCCGATCGCGATCTCGGACTCGTCTACGTGCCGGTCGAGATGCCGACCGGGGACTATTACGGCGGCAACCGGCCGGGCAACGGCCTGTTCGGGGAGAGCCTGGTCGCGCTGGACATCAAGACCGGCAAGCGGAAGTGGCACTACCAGATCGCCCATCACGGCCTCTGGGACTACGACCCGCCGTGCGCGCCGATTCTGTTCGACATGAACGTGAGCGGACGCCGCGTCAAGGCGCTCGCCCTGCCGACCAAGCAGGCATTCCTGTTCGTGCTCAACCGCGAGACCGGCGTTCCGATCTGGCCGATCGAGGAGCGGCCGGTGCCGCAGTCCACGGTCCCGCGCGAGAAGACCAGCCCCACGCAGCCGTTTCCCACGAAGCCCGCGCCATTCGATCGGCAGGGGATCGGGATCGACGACCTGATCGACTTCACGCCGGAGCTTCGCGCGGAAGCCGTCGAGCTGATCAAGCGGTATCGGACGGGTCCGATGTATACGCCGCCGTCCTTGAGCCAACTTCGACGGGCCGCTCGCGACGCTTCAGGTCCCGGCCGACACCGGCGGCGCGAACTGGCCGGGCGGGGCGATGGATCCGGAGACGAACCGCCTGTACATCCACTCTCACACTGCCGTGTACGCGGCTGCCCTCGTCCCTGCCGACCCTGCCGTCTCCGATTTCGGCTACGTGGGAGGATTTGCGCGCGCGAATGCGGGTAGCGGCGGCGCGGCGGCTCCCGGCGACACCGGCGGGCGCGGCGCCCGAGGCGGCGGCGCTGCGGGTGCCGCGCCGGGAGCGGGCCGCGGTCGGGGCACGACCACAGTGCGAGGGCTGCCGCTCATCAAACCTCCCTACGATCGCATCACCGCGTACGACATGAACACCGGCGAGCTGATCTGGCAGAAGCCCCACAGCTCCACGCCAGACGAGATCCGGAACCACCCGGCGCTCAAGGGTATGGCTCTCGAGCGCCTCGGGCAATACGGGCGCACCTTCATCGGCGTGCTCGCGACCAAGTCGCTGGTCATTGCCGGTGAAGGGGGCGTGCACACCGAGGAAGGCAAGCGCGTGGCGTTGCTGCGCGCCTACGACAAGGCGACCGGGGCGGACGTCGGCGCGGTCGAGATGCCGGCCAAGCAGACGGGATCACCGATGACGTATCTCGTCAACGGCCGCCAGTACATCGTGGTCGCGGTCAGCGGGAGCGAGGGCAGCGAGCTGATCGCGTACGCGCTGCCGCGGCAGTAATTCAGTTGCCAGTCCCAGTTCACGTGCCACAGTTTCCAGTTCCCAGTTTCGGCTTTCCTGACTGGCTACTGGCAACTGGCTACTGTCAACTGGAAAAGTTTTGCTCCTTGAAACGTTTGACCTGGGACGGCGACGGCGCTACGCTCCGCACGCTGTAATCGCGGCGTCCACCGGGTGGACGCCACCGTTCACCGCCAGACGCGCGCCCACGCGCGCCATTCCTCCAAGGGAGGACAGATGCTCGTCCAGCGATTCCTGGGCAAGGCCCCCTGGTTGGTCCTCGGCATCGTGCTGCTCCTCGCCACCACCGCGAGTGCGCAGGTCGATACCGGCTCGATCCTCGGCACGGTCAAAGACGCGGGCGGGGGCGTGCTCCCCGGCGCGACGGTCACGGTCACGCATGAAGGCCAGTCGTTCACGCTCACCGGGGTGACGCGTGAGGACGGCACCTACGTCTTCACCCCCATTCGCACCGGCGCCTACTCGATCGAAGTCGAGTTCCAGGGCTTCAAGAAGGCGGTGCGCCGCGGCATCACGGTCAGCATCCAGCAGCAGGCGCTGGTCGATTTCACGCTGCAGCCGGGCGGCCTGACCGATGAGATCGTCGTGACGGCGGAGACGCCGCTCCTGCAGACCGGCACCGGCACGGTCGGCGAGACGCTGACCTCCGCCGCGATTGAAGACCTCCCGATCAACGGGCGCGACTATACGGTGCTCGCCCGGCTGGTCGCCGGCGTCGTGCCGCCGCAGCCCGGCGCGCGCGCGCCGCTGATGTTCTCGGCCAACGGCGTGCGGCCGGCGCAGAACAACTATCTGCTGGACGGCATCGACAACAACACCAGCAACGTCGACTTCCTCAGCGGCGTCGCTTACATCGTCAAGCCGCCGGTCGACGCGGTCGACGAGATCAAGATTCTCACCAGCTCGTTCAGCGCCGAATACGGCCGCGCCGGCGGGGCGGTCATGAACACCACGCTGAAGTCGGGCACCAGTCAGCTGCGCGGCACCGTCTGGGAGTTCCATCGCAACGACGCGTTGAATGCGAGCGACTTCTTCTCCAACCGCGCCGGCCTCAAGAAAGGCGACTACCTCTCGAATCAGTTCGGCTTCACGGCCGGCGGGCCGGCGATCGGCACCAAGACGTTCTGGTTCGTCGACTACGAAGGCAGTCTCACGAAGCAGGCGCGGACCTGGGTCAGATCGGTGCCAACGGCGCTTCAGCGATCCAGCGGGTTCACCGATTTCTCGGATCTCATCTCGCTGCAGAGCGGAAACATCGCTGCCGATGCCCTGGGCCGGGTTCACCCGCGCGGCACGGTGTTCGACCCGGCCACGACACGACAGGTGCAGGCGGGTCAGGTCGATCCGGTGACGGGTCTGGTCGCCACCCAGAGCAGCTTCGTGCGGGATCCGTTCGCCGGCAACCGGATTCCAGGCGGCCGTCTCGACGCCAATGCCGTACGGCTGATGCAGCTCTACCCGGAGCCGAACCTCGCCACCCTGAACAACAACTACGTGGTGAACCGGACGAACAGCGACGACACGCATTCGTTCGACGTCCGGGTCGATCACAACTTCAGCGGCAACGACCGGTTCTTTGCCCGCTACAGCTTCTCCGACAATCACAAGGTGCGCCCGTCGCCGTTCGACGGAGACGGCGATGGCGGGGAATTCAGCGAAGGCGACGAGAAGGTGCGCGTCAATGGATTTGCCGCGAGCCAGACGCACATGTTCTCGCCGACGCTGATCAACGAAGCGCGTTTCGGCCTCAGCCGCGAGCACACCAACCGGATGCCGCCGTTTGGCGCCGATACCGGTGACATCCCGTCGAAGTACGGGATCACCGGCATTCCGCAGGTGGCAGGAAACGGGGGCCTGCCGAACATCGCGGTCTCGAGCCTCTCCAACTTCGGCCACGCCGGCTGGGTCGTCAGCGAGCGCTTCAGCAACACGCTGCAGTTCAGCGACAACCTGACCAAGGTCTACAAGTCGCACACGTTCAAGGGCGGCTACATCTACCAGGACATCTTCTTCGGCTCGACGCAGCCGCCCTATGCGCGGGGCGACTACAGCTGGGATGGACGCTACACGTCGGTTATCAACCAGGCCGACAACACGACCGCACGAGCGGCGATCGTGCTGAAGCAGATACCGTCTCTGGTCCCGGGCGGCGTGGACTTCGCCGGCGGCATGAACGTGATCCGGGTCTCCCCATTCGGCGCGGTCGACGCGTTCAAGACCTATCACGGCGCGTACGCCCAGGACAGCTGGCGAGTGAACTCGCGTCTCACCCTGAACTACGGCGTGCGCTGGGACTACTTCAGCCGCGAGCAGGAGAAGGAAGCGGAACAGTCGAACATGGTGCCGGGTCCGCCGGCGCGCTACCTGATCCCGGCCGAGTGGCGGGACAAGCCGCTCTCGCCGAGCTTCGTCAACAACCTGAGGACGGACGGCATCGAGCTGGTCTACACCGACGAGTTCGGCAGCGGCCTGGGGAAGATGCCGAACAACAACTTCGCGCCGCGGCTGGACGCCGCCTACCAGATCGCGTCGAGATTCGTGGCGCGAGCCGGATACGGACTGTTCTACGGGGCGTTCGAGAACCGCGGTGGCAATCCCAGCCTCGGCTACAACTACCCGTTCCAGTTCACGCTGCAGTACCAGTCGCCGAACGATGCGTTGCCCAACCGGCTGGGCGATAACTCGCTCGTCGACCTGAGCTCCCGGGAGCGGATCGTGCTGGATCCGGTGAACGTGAACGCGAACGGACTGCAGGTGCGGGGCGTGGAATTCGACTACCAGACGCCGCGCTACCACAACTACAACGTCACGCTGCAGAGCGAAATCATTCCGGGTCACTCGATCGAGGTCGGCTACGTCGGCACGCGCGGCCGCCATCTCGAGACCTTCACCGGGATGAACAACGTCACCCGGCTGCTGCCGCCGGGCACCAATCCGCAGCTGCACGTCACATGGCCGAATATCGCCCGTGGCTCGCTCCTGGTGCGCACCGTCGGCGTCAGCGACTATGACTCGCTGCAGATGAAGTTCCAGCGCCGCCTTCGTGCCGGGCTGGGGTTCCTCGTCAGCTACACGTTGAGCGATTCAACGACCAATGCGGGCGACTCGCTCTCCGGGGGCGGCGTCGGCGGCCTGCGGGCGCCGGACGTGGCCGGCTGGAGTCTCGAGAACGACATCGGGAAATCCGGCTTCTACACCAAGCACGCGCTGGTGTTCAGCGGCACCTACGATCTGCCGGGACGTGGAGCGATCCTCGGCGGCTGGCGCGCCAACTGGGTCGCGTCGATCTACAGCGGCCAGGCGCAGACGGTCGGGTGCTCCATCACCACCGGCGCGGGCACCGGCTGTTATGCGCTCGTCGTCGGCGATCCGTATGCCGGTTCCCACGACGTGAACCAGTTCTACAATCCGGCGGCGTTTGCCAATCCGGCTCCGGTCGCGACGATCGGTCAGCAGGACTTCAGCCCGCTCGGCGGCGGCCGCAGCCAAGTGACGGGTCCGCCGCTGCGGCAGCTGGACTTCAGCGTCGCCAAGCAGTTCAGGATCGCCGGCCATCGGCAATTCGAGATCCGCGCCGAGGCCTTCAACCTGACGAATACGCCGTCGTTCAACCTCCCGGGCTCGCTCAATTTCCTCGACGCCCGGAACTTCGCCAGCATCACCTCGATGCGGAACGCGCCGCGGCAGTTCCAGCTGGGAGCGAAGGTGTATTGGTAAAGCGTCGCTGTCAGTTGCCAGTTTCCAGTGGCCGGTAGCCAGTTCAGAGAAAGCGCTAACTGGCAACTGGCCACTGGACACTGGCAACTTGCTTCGTCTGATATCCATGTCCTCGCGCCGGTTCCCGCTTGACGTCCTTGTCGCGCTCGCCGTCATTACCTCGGCGGCGAGCGTCATGGCCCAGTCTCGGTCGACGGTGCCCACGCGCCAGGCCAAGCCCGATCTCGCAGCGCTCGAACGCAAGCTGCTGGATGGCGTGCAACGCCATCCCGACAGCTTCGACGCTCGCCATATGCTGGCCGTGTTCTACCTGCAGGCCGGCAAGACCCGTGCGGCGCTGCCGCACCTCCGGCGCGCCGAGGCGCTGGATCCCTCGCGCGACGAGGTCGGCTACGACCTGGCGCGTGCGCTGCTCGAGACCGGACAACTGGACGAGGCCCGACTCCAGGTGAAGCGCTTGCTGGGCCTTAAGGACGTCGGCGAGCTGCACAATCTGCTCGGCGACGTCGAGCAGCGTGCCGGGAAACTGACCGCCGCCGCCGAGGAGTATCAGCTCGCCGCGCACATGGATCCCAGCGAGGAACACCTCTTCGATTGGGGTGACAGCATGCTCCAGCTGCGCGCGTCCGGTCCGGCGACCGAAGTGTTCCGTGCAGCGATCCCACGCCACCCGCGATCGGCACGACTGCGCGTCGGCCTCGGCATCGCGCTGTATTCGCAAGGCGAGTACCGCGATGCGGTGCAGTCCTTCTGTGACGCTGCCGACCTGGCGCCGTCCGACCCCCGTCCATACCAGTTCCTCGGCGAGATGTACGGTGTCTCGCCGGAGGTCAACGGAGAGATCGCGACGCGTCTCGGCCGCTTCGTCGACACGCACCCGAAGAACGCACTGGCGCACTTCCACTACGGCATGACCCTGTGGAAAGGCAGCTCCGAGGCGCTCGGCGGTGAGGAGGTCCGGCGGATCGAAGCGCTGCTCAGACGAGCCGTCGCACTCGATCCGCGCCTGACAAAAGGCTTCTTCGAGCTGGGCGTGCTGCTGGCCGAGCAGCAGCGCTACGCCGAGGCAATCGAGAGTCTGCGCCGTGCAGCGGCCCTGGAGCCATCGCTCGCCCAGGCGCACTACCGGCTGTCGCAGCTGTATCAACGGACCGGGCGCACGGCTCTCGCGGCGAAGGAGCTCGAGACTTTCCGCAACCTCACGGCCGCGTCGAAGGGCAACAAGTGAACGCCGTCAACCGCCGCGCATTCATCCAGTCCGTCTTCGGCACGAGTGTGGCGGCGGCGTTCGCGGAGGGCCCGAGCGCGCAAGCACAGGCCGATCGTCGTCGCAACGGCTGGATCATCCCGACCAACAAGCCGGATCGATTCAACCTGAAGGTGATGGCCTTCAACCCCATCCCCGCGCCAGACCTGAAGGCCTGGGAGCTCGCGATCGAAGGCAGCGGCCAACCCGGCGTTCGGCTGAAGCTGAACGATCTCGAGAAGCTGCCGCGAATGGCACAGAGCAGCCGACTGAAATGCGTGCAGTGCTGGTCGGGCCGGGTGAACTGGGAGGGCTTCCACGCACGGGAGTTGCTGAAGCTGATCGGCGCGCAGTCGGAGATGCTCTGGCTGCGCGTCGACTGCGCCGACAAGTACTACGATTTCGTGAAGCTGGAGGACCTGCTGCAGCCGCGCACGATGTTCGCGGTCGGGATGGAGGGCGAGGCGCTGAGTCCGGAGCACGGCGCGCCGCTCCGGCTGGTCATGCCGGCCAAGTACGGCTACAAGTCGTCGAAGCTGATCACCAAGCTGACGTTCGTCGACAAGGGCGGGATGGGACTGGTCGCCGATGGCTGGCCGTACTACTCGGCCAGCGGCGACATCCTGGCGGGTGTCGATCACCCGTTCGAGTTTCCGGACGAGACGCGGAAGATCAAGGGTGGCGAGATTACTGGTACCTGAGTCAAGGGAGAAGGCAGAAGGGAGAAGCAAAAGGCAGAAGGCAGAAGGCAGAAGGCAAAGGGGAAAACAGGGGACAACGCTTTGACTATTCTCGGATCGAGCGCCAATCGCCGCGACATGCTCCGTCTGCTCGCCGCCTGCATGGCCGACTGGTGGCTGCCGCGGCGGGCGTTGGCGCAACGTCGCCGGGCGGTCAAGCCCGAACGGCGGGTGATCGTCGTGACGTTCGGCGGCGGCGTGCGCTACGAAGACACCCTCGCTCCTGAAGGCTGGATCAACATCCCCCACCTCGCCTCCGAGCTCGTCCCGCAGGGCCTGGTCTATCCCACCGCGCGCTACGAGGGGCTCACCGGACACTTCAACTCGACCGGTGCGCTGGTCACCGGCTCACGCCAGAACGTCGATGCCTACGGCAGCGAGGCGCCGGTCACGCCGACGATCTTCGAGCTGTTCCGCAAGGAACAGGCACTTCCCCCCGAGGAAGCCTGGGTCATCGCGACCAACAAGAGCTTCGGCCTGATGGGGGGCAGCCAGCTCCGGGCGTATGGCGATCCGTTCTCGGCCAATGTCATCCTGCCGAAACAGCTCCTGATCGAGACCATCAAGTCGGCGGTGACGACTGAGTCCGGACCGGGCGTCGAAGACCGGCAGATGCTTGCCGAACGGATGATGCTGGCCCTGGACGAGGGCTACGAGGGGTTCGGCTGGCGCGTGTTCGAATCGGGCCGGGCCCTCGGAAAGGATCTCAAGGCGACGCTGGCCAAGTCGCTGCTGGATTACTTCAACGATCCCAGCGTGCCGACCAGCGGCGACGAGCTGACCTTCTTCATGACGAAGGAAATCATGAACCGCCTGGCGCCGTCGCTGCTCGTGGTCAATTTCTGGGACATCGACATCGCGCATTACGGGGCCTACTCCCTCTATCTGGAGGCGATCCGCCGCACTGATCGCCTGGTGTCCGAGCTGTGGCAGCACGTGCAGTCGCTGCCGCTCTATCGCGATCGCACGACGATGATGGTGGTGCCGGAGCTGGGGAGGGACAGCGACGTCGCCGGGAACGGGTTTGCCAATCATCGGAGTGGCGACGACTCCTGCCGCCGCGTCTGGCTCGTGGCGCTCGGCGCCGGCGTGCCGAGAGGGGCCGGCAGCGAACGCCCGATTCGGACGTTTGACGTCGCTCCTACGGTCGCGCGAATGCTGGGTTTCAAGATGCCCGAGTGCGAGGGCCAGCCGCTCCGCGAGCTGGTCTAGTCCCCTGGAAACGTGATGACTCACCTAATTCCCGGGCGGGGCATCCCTGGTGGCGGCGTTGCTCATCGCTCACTTATGCCCAATAGGCTCGCTCTTCGCGCCTTGCCACCCGGGCGCCGCGCTCCGGGACTTAGGCAAGTCATCACGCTTCCAGGGGACTAGGCGCACGCATGCAGTTCGATGCCCGGCTGAGCAGCGACGCGGCCACTCTCGCCCGGGAGCACGGCGACATGTTGCGGAGGCTGCCGGCGACCGTCCACGCGTTCATCCTGGTGGAGCTGCAGCGATGGGCGTTGCTCTTCCCCGCTGAACAGCGCTACCAGCAGGCGCTGCTGGAACACCTGTCGCAGGTGACGCCGGGCGACCTGCGGCAACTCTCAGAGGGCGTCGCCCGGGTCGAGCGCGAGGCGGCGCTGCACCGGATCGAGGATCGCGACCCCTCCCGTTTCCAGGACCTGGCCCAGGCGGCGCTGCGCACCCGGAGTCTCCTGCCTACATGGCGGCGTGAAGTCGATCTGTTCTTCCAACCGATCGATCCCGTGCTCGAGTCCCGGCTGTACCCGCCCGAACGTCCACGGCGCCTGGTCGTGCAGGTTTACAGCGGCGATATCGCCGTGCAGCCCGACCGGCTGTGGGCCCGTCTCAAAGCGAGAGGGATGCGAATCCCCCTCACGCTCGCGGGCGCGAGCCGCCGTGATGGCTACCTTCGAGCCCTGTTCGGCGCGGAGGCTGACGGTGAACGGCGCGCGTCACTCTTCGACCGGCTCCAGGAGGAGGCGGGGTTCGCGTCCACCGACGCCTGGATCGTCGAATCGCACGCGGCGCTGCACGACCTGGTCGATCGGCAGCCACGCGCCGGCCGCCCCCGGTCGCTGATTGGCTTGAGCTACGAGCGGCTGCTGCCCTACCGCGATCAGCTGATGCGGGCGTTGTTCAGCAGAATCCAGAGCGGCGTGGAAAGTCCTCAGGCGTTCGCGGCGTACGCGCGTGGCCTGACCATCAGGCCTGACCCCGGAGCCCTGTTCAATTCGGAAGATATCGTCCAGGGATTCGTTCGCGATGTCCTGCTGACCGGGAACGGCACTTTGTTCGTCAACAACACGTTCGTCGAGTGGGCCGCGGTGCAGGCCCTGAGGCGCGCCCAGCCGCGCGTGCTCGTGGCCCGTTACGGCGTCCGCGACCGGCTGAAGCCATTCAGCAGCCTTCTGCTCTTCTCGCAGCCCAGGACATCCGATCAGATTCCGCTCGTGGAGGATCCCGTCGGATCCTTCATCGACGTCGAGCAGCTCTCCTATTACGTGTGGGTCCAGGCCGAGAAGAGCGCCGCGTATCGCGAGAAGACGCTCTACCTGTTCCTCGCTGAAGCCCAGGAGGAACTGCTGGCGATTCGCTCGGACATGCCCGTTCCTTCCGCAGCGTCGCCGGCGGCGGCCTCTCTCGCCGACGTGAGCGCCACCATGGCGCACTGGATTGGTCTTCGCCCGTCGGAGGGCGCGGGACGACCGATTGCCGCGCTCGTGTCGTGAACTCCGGAGAAGGCCGGGGCGGTTGGGCCTCGAGGCGCCGAAGGTAGATCGAGGCGCCTCCCCCGTCGTGTCTACCTACGGCTCCAGCAACGCCGCCACGAGCGACACCAGCCGATCGAGATCGTCTTCGCTCGTCGCCAACCCGAGCGATGCCCGCAAGGCGCCGACCGCGGTGCCCTGGAGGCACTCGCGAAAACCGCCGACCGTGAACGGCCCCTTCAGACAGGCGGCAGCGCGCGCCGCGTCGATGCCAAAGGCATGCTCCGCCGCTCCCGGATTGCAGAAGCAGCCGCCGCGAATCGCGATGCCCCGCTCGCGTGCGGCTCGTTCGACGAGCTCAGCCAGTCGACGTCGACGAGCAACGGCGCCGCGCTCTGGGCACCTGCCCGTGGTGTAGCGAGGAGGACGACGAGGAGGAGTGCGGAAACGATCTGGCGGATGCGCATGTCGGGGCTCCTTCGGAGGCAGGATGATGCGGCGCGAGCCTGGTCGAGCCAACCGCTTTGCAGGGACGAACCGGAGAATGCAGCGGACGGAAGTCGCCGCGCTGCGAATGGCAGCGACAGGAACGGTTGGAGGGGCGAATTAGCGGAAACGCGGACGAAGCAGGTGCTCGATCTTCGACCGCCGGGACCGGCTCACGGCGACCTCCGATCCGTCCGACAGCGTGAGGCGCAGGCCGCCGCGATCGCTCAGGGTGCGGACCTCGCAAAGGTAGACGATCGCGGTCCGGTGCACCCGCCGGAAGCGCTGCGGGTCGAGGCGCTGTTCGAGCGATGCCAGCGACGCGCGTACCAGGTGGCGTCCTGCCTCGCGTGGATCAGCACGTCGTAATCCTCCGCTTCGATCCAGACCAGGTCGGCCGTCTTCACCAGCACCGAATGATCTCCGTCCTTGAACGAGAGCCGCTCCAGATAGGCCGGGGGCGCAGGGCTCCCACCCGGGGCGGCGGCAAGCGCCGGATCGTGCCGCAGTTCCGCGGAGATGCTCGCCACCTGCGTCGCCAACTCGCCGAGCCGCCGCTCCCGGACCCGCCGCTTGGCGCGCTCCACCGACCGGCGCGGTCGGAAGCAGGACCTCGGCGATCGTCCCGCCGCCTTCGGCCGGACCGACTCCGAAGGACGCGAGCGCGCCGTACAGCTGTCTCAATCGGGAGGTGGTATTGCTCAAGCCGGTACCGGAATCACGGCTCAGATCGAAGCCGGCCGGCAGTCCCACGCCATCGTCCGAGACCCGCACCCTGAGCCGCGTCCCCTCGACGCGAGCGGCGATCGTCACAGCGGAGCGCCGCGACTGCGGTGCCGTGCCGTGACGGATGGCATTCTCGACCAGCGGCTGCAACAAGAGCGTCGGCACCGGCACGGACAGCGCCGCCGGGTCCACGTCCCAGCGGATGTCGAGCCGATCGGCAAAACGGGCCCGCTGGAGATTCACGTAACGGCCGCTGCTCAGCGCGAAAGCGCCGGCACGCCGGAGGGCAGCCGGTACAACTGGGTCACTTCGTCAGGCGTCAGCGCGCGATTGAAAATCGACAACTCGTCGAGCAACCCGATGTAGTTGAGGCCGAGACCGATGAAGGCCTCCTCAGGTTGCCACGTGAAGGTCTGCTGCCGTGGCGGGAGGGCGCCACGCGGCTCGCCGTCGAGATAGAGACGGGCGATCCCGTCGGGCTTTCCGGTGTTGAAGCGCTCGAACGTGAAGACGACGTGGGTCCACTTGTTCCCGGAGAAGGGAGGGTCGGTGACGGTGACGAGCGGACGCTCGCTCGCCGGGATCTCCTCGAACTTCCGCTTCGCAGGATTCCAGACGTCGAGATCGGCGTAGACCCCGAGGCGGAACGGAATCCCCTGGGGACGCTTCTCGAACTCGACGAAAAAGGCGGCGTCGTTCCAGGCCCGGGGCGTGATCTGCACCGGGTCGCAGAATCCAGTCTCGAGCTGCCCCTGCGGATCCACCTGGAGCCAGACCGAGACGGTGCCGCTCCAGTCGGACGGAGCGTAGGACATGTTCTGCTGCGCCCGGAAGAAGACCACCGGTGCCGTGCGTCTCGTGAACCGCAGGGCATCGCCGAACCGCCCCGCGCCGACCGCATGCTGGGTCTCACCGGACGGCGGCAGGCCCGTGCTGGCATTCCGCCGTTCCTTCAGCGACGGAGCCCAGTGAAGCGACGGGTTTCCGGCGGCCTGGATTGCGTCGACCTTGCCGTCGAACGAGGCATGAAAAGTCAGCGCGGAACGCAGCGGCGGCTGGCCCGAGGACGACTGAGTACGAGGCACGACGTGCACCAGGAACACCGCCGTCACCGTCAGCGCCAGAATGACCAATGGTCGTTTAACTCTCGCAGCCGTCCTCGTCATGCCGACGGAGTATACGCGTGTCCGGCTCGAGCACGGCCCGGGCCCGCGCCGGTCGGGTAATGCGAGAATCTGAACATGACGGAAACCGCTCAGCAGTACACCGCGCGCATGCTGTCGCTCGCCGAGGGGCTGGACCCGCTCACGAGCCTCGCCACCACACCGGGCCGGGTCGGGACGATCATCGCCGGCCGCACCACCGAGGACCTGCAGCGGAGTCCGGAGCCGGGACGCTGGTCGGTGGCGCAGATCGTCTCGCACCTCGCGGATGTGGAGATCGTCATGGCCTATCGTCTTCGCATGATCCTGTCGTCGCCTGGAGGTCCGATTCAGGCATTCGATCAGGAGGCGTGGATCGTGTCGCAGCACGCCGACCGTGGCGACGCCCATGCCTCGCTCGCGCTGTTCACGGCGATTCGCGCCTCTACGGTTCGGCTGCTGGGCAGCCTCACCGACGGCGAGCTGGAGCGATTCGGAATGCACTCCGAGCGAGGCGCTGAGAGCATCCGCCACATCATGCGCATGACGACGGGCCACGATCGCAACCACCTGGCGCAGATCGAGCGCCTGCTCGACGCGCGGTCTTAGCACCAGAACAGTCCAGCCTGCGACCCAAGCTCGGCAGAACGCGGTTCCTCAGCGGCAATTTTCGACGCTATTACCGGCCCCCAGGACGTTATGCTCTGCGCGATCGTTGAAGCACCGGACCACTTCTGTTGAGTCGTTGCGCGAGGAGGATGCATGGGACTGGGGAAGATCCGATCGCATGTCATTGCGCTCGCCTGGCTGGCCGTGACGGTCGCCGCCACACCGGGCGCAGCTGCGCAGGAGCTCTATGGCAGCATCGTAGGAACCGTGCAGGACGGATCGGGGGCCCGCATCCCGGGCGCCACGATCACCATCGTCAACCGTGACAACAACCTCACCATGACCGCCGTCTCGAATGAGAGCGGCGCATACACATTCACCAACGTGCTGCCGGGCCCGTACGACGTCAAAGTCAGCCTGCAGGGTTTCAAGGAGTTCGTGCAGCAGAACGTGCCGGTGACCACGGGCTCGATCAGCCGCGTCGAGGCCAGGCTGGAAGTCGGCGCGCTCACTGAGTCGGTCACGGTGCAGTCTGAAGTCCAGCTGCTCAAGACCGACAAGGCCGACACCGGCTCTGCATTCTCGTCCAAGGAAATCGACGATTTGCCGTTGCCGGAGTTCCGCAACTACCAGAGCCTGCTCGATCTCGTGCCCGGCTCGACGCCGTCGGCATTTCAGAACGCCGAAATCGACACGCCGGCGCGATCACTTGCGACCACCGTGAACGGCACCAATCCCAACAACAACAGCACGCGCGTGGACGGCGCGACCAACAGCTTCACCTGGCTGCCGCATCATGCGCTCTATGTCGCGCCGGCCGAGACCATCGCCTCGGTCAACGTGACCACCGGCAGCTTCTCTGCGGATCAGGGCCTGGCGGGCGGAGCGGCGGTCACCGTCATCACCAAGTCGGGCACCAATCGATTCGTCGGGCTCCGGCTTCGCGTTCTACAACGACCAGAACCTGCGCGCGCGCACCTGGGCGGCCAAGCGGAACAACACGCCGAAGCTCCCGTCCAATCACCACATCGACGGCGGCACGCTCGGCGGGCCGATCGTCCGGAACAAGGTCTTCTACTTCGGCGCGTTCGAAGGGCAGTACCGCGACACCGCCGGGGAGTCGATCAACGACGTGCCCACCGAGAAGATGCGCCGCGGCGACTTCAGCGAGGCGTTCAACAGCAACGGTTCGCTGCAGCTGATTTACGATCCGCGTACCGGCGACAGCGAGGGGCGCGGGCGCGTGCCCTTTGCCGACAACATCATTCCTGCCGATCGCATCAACCCGATCGCGCGCCGGATCAACGAGTTCTATCCGCTGCCCAACGGGCCGGGCAACCAGGACAACTATTTCAAGGAATACATCAACACCTTCGACCGCAACCAGTACGACGTCAAGATCAACTGGAACCGCAGCCCCGGCCATCAGATCTGGGGAAAGATCGGGGTCATGGACGCCAGCGTGAGCAACCTCCAGAAGCTCTCGTTCGACGGCGGCGGCCTCGGCAAGACCAAGACCTGGGTGGCGACGATCGGGCAGACCTTCACGCCCAGCCGGTCACTCGTCATCGACACCACCGTCGGGTATTCGCTCCTCGATCAGTGGGGGTACGGTCCGGACTACGGCACCAACTACGGACTGGAGCTCGGCATCCCGGGCACGAACGGCCCCGACGTCCGCCAGAGCGGCATGCCGGTCTGGGGCAACGGCATGACGGCACAGGGCTCGACCGACGCCTGGAATCCCTATACGCGATTCGATCCGACCTACACCGCCACCGCGAACGTCACGAAGCTCGCCGGCACGCATTCGTTCCGGTTCGGCGGGGCGGTCGATCATCAGTCGATGAACCACTGGCAGCCCGAGTTCGGCGGCACCGGTCCGCGCGGGCGCGCTCGATTTCAGTGGCAACCTCAGCGGCCTGCGCAGCGGTCCACAGGCGTCCGAACTTCTACAATCAGTACGCGTCGTTCCTGCTCGGCCTGACGTCTCAGGTGCAGAAGGCCATTCAGTGGGAAGAGATGTCGACGCGTGAGATGCGCTACGGCTTCTACTTCGGGGACCGGTGGCAGGCCCATCCCAACGTGACGCTGGATCTCGGTGTGCGTTACGAATACTTCCCGCTGGTGACGCGCGCCGATGACCGGGGCGTGGAACGGCTGGACACCGCGACGATGGAAGTGCTGCTCGGCGGCGTGGGGGACATCCCGCGCGAGGTAGGCCTGAAGACCCGTAAGACCGACTTCGCGCCACGGGTGGGGGTGGCCTGGCGCCTCAACCCGTTGACGGTGGTGCGCTCGGGCTATGGTCTCACCTACAACCCGCTGCCGTTCGCCCGTCCGCTGCGCGGCGCCTATCCGCTCACCATTCACAACACCTACGTCAGCCTGAACAGCTGGCAGCCGTACGGCACGCTCGAACAGGGCATCCCGGAATTCACCGGCCCCGGTCCGGATGTCGCCCGGACGCTGCTGCCGATCACGGCGACGATGAGGACGCCGGATCCGGACAACGTCCACCGCGGCTACATCCAGTCGTGGAACGCGGCGTTCGAGCGACGCCTCCCGTTCGACATGTCCGTGAACGTCGCTTACGTGGGGACGAAGACCACCCGCGGCTTCGCCAACATCGAGCTGAACGTGTCGCCTCCTGGCGGCGGCGAGCAGGGGCGCCTGTTCTTCCGGCCGTTCGGGCGGACGGCCTCCACGACTGCTCTTCGGCGGCTGGAACAGGGCCAAGTACCACTCGATGCAGGTCCAGCTCACGCGACCGTTCAGGAACGGCCTGCTGCTGCGCGGCGCCTACACGCTCGGCGAAACGTTCAACCTGACCGATGAGGACGGAACCGCGACGTTCGATTACAACGCGCCCGAGGAGTTCGAGCGCAACTGGGCGCACGCCGGCTTCGATCGCCGGCACGCGTTCACGCTGGGCTACAGCCTATCGCCTGCCGTTCGGCAGCGAGAGCGGCAACACGGTGGCGAACCTGCTGATCAAGGACTGGCAGGTGAACGGCACGTTCGCGGCCTACTCCGGGACGCCGTTCCACGTCACCGCCAGCAACTCCGCGCTCGACCAGCGGGGCAACCTGCAGACCGCCGACCTCGTCGGCGAGGTGCGGCGGGTCGGGATCGGCCCCGACGAGCCCTACTACGATCCGTCGGCGTTCGCGAACGTCACGACCGCCCATTACGGCAACATCGGGCGGAACCAGTTCTGCGGCCCCGGATTCTGGAACTACAGCATGTCGCTGTTCCGGACCTTCCCGATCCAGGGACGGGTGCGGCTGCAGTTCCGTGCGGAAGCGTTCAGCCTGACCAACCATCCGCAGTGGGTGAACCCGCAGGTCAGCGTGACGAGCTCCACCTTCATGCGGATCACGAACACGCGCAGCGACACCGCCCGCAACGTGCGCCTGGGTCTGCGGCTCGAGTTCTAAGTTCCTGGGTCCAGGATTCAGGGAGAAGCAACCGTTCCTTCTCCCTGACCCGGCCTGCTCAGCGCAGCGGCGTGATCCGTGCCGCACGATCGGCACGTGCCGTTCTCCAGGCGCGCTGACCGGTCTGCATCGGCGTAGGGAAAGTGACGGCCTTCGTAGTTGCGCAGGACCCCATCGGACACCCGGTAGTTGGGCAACAGCGGGATTTTGCCGCCGCCATCGGGCGCATCGACCACGAACACCGGGATGGCGAGCCCGGAAGTGTGCCCCCAGAGCGATTCCAGAATCTCGAGGCCGGTTTCCACCGGCACGCGAAAGTGACCCAGGCCTTGTGAGTGGTCGCAGCTATACAGGTAGTAGGGGCGGCACCGCACCTTGACCAACTCGTGCATCAGCCGCCGCATGACGACCGGGCAATCGTTGACCCCACGCAGCAGCACCGTCTGATTCCCGGTCGGAATGCCGGCATCGACGATCCGCTCCATCGCCACTCGGGTCGCCGGCGGTGTCAGTTCCAGCGGGTGGTTGAAATGGGTATTCAGCCAGATCGGATGGAACCGCCGCAGCATGTTGACCAGATCGGCGGTGATCCGCTGCGGGAGGACCACCGGCGTGCGCGTGCCGAGGCGGATGATCTCCACGTGGGGAATATCCCGCAGCAGGGCCAGGATCTGCTCGAGCCGCCGATCGCTCAGTCCCAACGGCTCGCCGCCCGAGATCACGACGTCCCGGACGGCCGGGGTCCGCCGGATGTAATCGATGGCCTCGAGCAGCTGACCCGGATCGGTGCCCCGCTGGTCGCCGACGATGCGGCGTCTGGTGCAATAGCGGCAATACAACGGGCATTCGTGAGTGACGAGCAGCAGCACCCGGTCCGGATAGCGGTGAACCAGCCCCGGCACCGGTGAGTAGGCCTCCTCTGCCAGCGGATCTTCGCGTTCAAGCGCGGTGGGCGACAGTTCATCGAGCCGGGGGATCGCCTGCAGCCGCATCGGGCAGTGATCGTCCACGGGATCGATCAGCGTCGCCCAGTGGGGCGTGATGCCCAGCCGGAAGAGATCGCGGGACCGGCGCGCCGCTTCGCGTTCCCGGGCGGTGAGCGGAAAGGCGTGCTCCAGTTGTTCGGGCGTCGAGATGCGATTCCGGAACTGCCACTTCCAGTCGCTCCATTCGTCATCGGTGGCGCCCGCCCATGCCGGGAACTCCTTTCGTGATCGCGGCTCGAGCAGCATGCGGCGATCGTAGCCCATGACGCCGCGGTCCCGCGGTCCCGCGGTTCGCGGGTTCGCGGGTTCGCGGCGGGGGCTGAACAGCGTCTACATGAATCGACCGACGGGGTGCTTACAGCCGCAGTCGGGTGAGACGACGGCCGGTGGATTGACAGGAGGGCCAGGAGATCAGGAGATTTTTTCAAAAGGAATTTTCTCCTGACCTCCTGGTCCTCCTGTGATCACGGGCGTCGCGGACGACCCCGATCGCAAGTCCAAGCAGCAGGTGTTCGTCGCGTGCTCATCAGGTACAGTGTCGGCTTCGATGAAAGTGGCGATCCTCTACAATCCGCGGCCCGACGTCGTCTCCGGCGCGCTCGACGATGCCTCCGAGGAGTACGACGAGCCAGAAACGATCGTCGCGATCACGAAGGCGCTGGCTGGCATGGGTGTCGAACCGGTGCCCGTGACGGCCGATGCGGAGTTTCCGTGGACGCTCAAACACGGGGGGTTCGACTTCGTCTTCAACATCGCGGAGGGCGCCGGACGACGGTGCCGTGAAGCCGTTCCCGCGGCCATCTGTGAGTTCCTTGGACTTCCCGTGACCGGCTCGGACGCGCTGACGCTGGCCGCGACCCTGGACAAGAACGTCGCGCGCCGGATCGTGTCGCCCGACGTGCCGGTGGCGCGCGGTGTTCTGGTCGAGGGGACCGCGGACGAACCGATGCTCGCGGGGCTCGCCTACCCCGTCGTCGTGAAGCCGAACGACGAAGGCTCGAGCAAGGGCATCACGCAGGAGTCGTTGTGCGCCGACGTCGCCGCCGCGGCCGCGCGCTGCCGCTGGCTGCGCGACCGCTACGCGTGTCCCGTCCTGGTCGAGGAGTTTCTCCCGGGGATGGAAGTCACCGTCGGAGTGAAGGGCAACGGGTGCACGGCCTCGGTCATTGGTCTGATGGAGATCGCACCCGCCGAGAATCGCGTCGAGCCGTTCCTGTACTCGCTCGACACCAAGCGCGACTTCCGTCGTCAGGTGCGCTACCATGTGCCGCCGCGTCTTCAGGCGGCACCCCTCGAGGAGATTCGGTCGCATGCGCTGAACGCCTACCGGCTGCTCGGCTGCCGCGACTTTGCGCGCATGGATTTCCGCACGGATGCGGCCGGCCGGCCGCGCTTCCTGGAATGCAACCCGCTGCCAGGGCTGCATCCCGAATCGAGCGACATCGTGATCCTTGCCCGCAAGGCCTGGCCTGAAAGCGAGCGGCCCTACGAGCGTCTGGTACAGGGCATTCTTCGTGACGCGGCACAGCGCTACGGCGTCACCGTGTAGCCGGGAGGAATCATGAGCACTCAGTCTCTGGCGGACCATGAGGTGTCGAGCTTTTGAAGGTGCTCGTGCTTCATACGCTGCCGCCGGCGGAGTGTGGGAGTGACCGCTCGCCCGAGGAGTTCGCCCTGACCGAGACGGCGGAACACGTCGCGTCGGTACTCGAACACGCCGTCGTCGCCGGTGTCCTTGGAAACGCCGCGGAGATCGTGACCCTGGTCGAGGCCCACGGTGCCGACGTGGTCTTCAATCTGTGTGAAGCGCCCCTGGGAAAGCCAGGCCTCGAGGCGCACGCGGCCGCGCTGCTCGAATGGATGGGAGTCCCATTCACGGGCTCCGGCAGCGAGACCCTGACGCTGTGCCGCCGCAAGCCCTGGATGAATGCCGTGCTTGCGGCCCACGGAGTGGCCGTGCCGCGGCGTGGTGTCTTTCCAGCCATCGTCAAACCCGCCGATGAGGACGGGTCGGCCGGTGTCTCTACCGATTCAGTGTGCGCCGACGCCAACGCCGTGGAACGGGCGCGCGCGCGTTGGCCGGGGCCTGTGATGATCGAGGAGTTTGTTCCGGGCCGGGAATTCGCGGTCTCGCTGTGGGGCGGGAACACGCCCGAGTACGTCTCGATTGGCGAGACGCTGTTCCGGAACGGACTCCTGCTGAATACCTACGCCGCCAAGTGGGACTCGGAGAGCGCCGAGTTCGCCGATTCGCCGCTGGACTACACCACCGAGGTGGAACCCTTGTTGCGCGAACGCGTCGTGGCGGCGGCGCACGGGGCCTGGCACGCCGCCGGGGCTCGCGGTTACCTGCGAATCGACATTCGCTGCAACGCGCAGGGGCTTCCCGTGGTGCTGGACGTCAATCCGAATCCGGCCGCGGCGCCCGGCGTCGGGATCTGTCGATCGGTCGAGGAAGCCGGATGGACCTGGGAGTCTTTCGTCCGACGGCAGGTGGAGTGGGCGTATGACCGTTAGGCGTCCGGTCGAAAGCGATCGCCAGTTGATCTACGAATCCCTGACCCGTTGCGGCGCTTTCACCGACGAGGAAGTCCGTGTCGCGATCGAGATGTTCGATGCCGGCCTCGCCGGCGATTACTCCCTGCTGGTCGTCGAAATCGACGGGGCGGTGCGGGCTTACGCCTGTTTCGGGAAGGCCAGCCTGACCCAGCGAAGCTGGTACCTGTACTGGATTTTCGTCGACCCGTCAGTGCAACGAACCGGCCTCGGGCAGGTGCTGGAACGGAGCGTCGAGGATTCGGTGCGGCAGATGGGCGGAGAGCGGCTGGTGCTCGAAACCAGCGGCAGGCCGGACTACGAGCGATCCCGCCGCTTCTACGAACGCGCCGGCTTCACCGTGCACGGACGGATTCCGGATTTCTACCACGCCGGCGACGATTGCATCATCTACTGCAAGATGCTGGAGGCCACGTGAGGCTGACGGTCCTCAATCTCGACAGCGCGCGATTCGACTGTACCTTCGGCCGCGGATGCGAGGGCGTGTGCTGCCGCGACGGGCGGCCGCCGGTGTACCCCGAAGAAGCGCGGCGCATCGACGAGCACCTCCATCGCATCCTGCCGCTGCTGCGGCCGGAAGCTCGCAAGGTTGTGACCGCGGACGGATATTTGAGCCGTCGCCGCAAAGCCGGGCAGATGCTGATGCGCGTGGCCGCCGGATGGTGTGTGTTCTTCAATCAGGGCTGCACGCTGCACCGGCTGGGCGCAGCCGAAGGCGCGGCGTTTCGCTACAAGCCCGGGCTCTGCGCCGTCTTCCCGTTAGCGAAGGATCAGCGCGACCGCTGGTACGTCCGTCAGAAAGGCTACAAGCGGGAGCTCTGGGACCTGGCGTGCCTCAACCCGGGATCGTCGGCCGTGCCGGCGGCCGTGTCGCTGCAAGAGGAGATGAGGCTGGTGGACGAGTGGGAGTCGGGTCGACCCTCCGATCCTTCTATCCCCCTGCCTTCCTCCGCCTGAGCTCCTGCCCGATCGCCGCCGCGAGCTTCACACGCGCGGCTTCGTAGGGGTCGCCGGTCTCCGGGAAGCTCACCCGCTCCTCGGCATCGGAAAACACCCGCGGCACGATCGCCTTCAGCGCATCGTCGACGACGGCGGTCAGTCCCATCGTGCGCGCCAGGGTCAGGTACTGATGGTCCTGCAGGCCGCGCCGAAAGTTGGCGAGCTGGATGGTCGCGATCGGCCCCGGTACGCCACGGTCTTCTTCCGGGTGCAGGCGCTCCTCGCCCGGATAGATCAGCACACCGTCGCCGTGAATGTAGCCCTGGTCGTCCGGCGATCGGTTGGCCTGCTTGCGGTTGTCGTAAGTGATCGAGTTGGCCCACACGTTCTGGTTCCGCTCGCCGTCCTTCTGCGAGTTGTGCCGCCAGTGGACCGAGTGCCAGTAGAAATAGAGGCGAACGTCGTGCTTGAACGCCGCCCAGATCGTGGCGCGGGCATCGGTGGCGGGAGCATCGATCGTGATCGCGCCGCCGGCAGGCCGGCCGCCATTGTAGAACCAGTACTCACGGCCGCGGGCGCGCTCCGAGGCAACGCGATCGAGCTTGAAGCCTTTCGGACCCGAGCACCAGATATCGATCGCCGCATCGAGCGGCTCGACATAGGTGCTGGTCACGAAGATCGGCAACGCCCGGCCCGGTCCGGCATTCGAGTGAATGTTCTCCGCCAGCGCGACGATGCGCGGATACTCGGGCGCGCGGGGCTCGTCGGGCGCGTAGAGGAAGGTGATTGCCTTCGGCAGCTGTGCCCGAACGAACGTCATCCACGAGTCGCTTCGCGTCCAGGCGCTGGATCGCTCGTCGAAATCCCGGCCGGGACCGTAGAACGTGCGCGGCGCGATGACGTTGCCGACGCCGGCCCCCGGCCCCTCGAAGCCATGGTCTCGGGTGAAGTCGGTCCCCGAGAATCGGCCCCACACGTGCTGGATCGTCTGCTCGTTGTAAGCATGGACCAGCTCGACGCGATGACGATGCGCAAGACGGTGGAAGGCGGGATCGAGATTCCGGCCCTGATACTGTTCCGCCTGATCGCTGGAGTAGTACAGCATCGCGTGCATGCTGTTTTCGTCCGGCAGGACGAACTCGTAGACCTCGAGCTCGATCGGAAGCGTCCGTCGCCCCGCGTCGGCGCGAATCTCGATGGTGCCGCGGTAGCGGCCCGGCTTCTTGACCCGATCGATGTAGACCTCGACCCAGATGGCCTGCGTCTGGTTGGCCTCGACCGACAGCGGGAATCCGCCGCGTCCGGCGCGCGCGTTCTCCGGCACCAGCTGCACGGGCTTCCATCCGGTGGGATTGGCGGGCGCTGCCGGCGATCCTCGCCTGTACACCCACGACGCGTGTGACGAGCTCGTGACGTGCATGTAGTTGACGCCGAAGATCTGGATCGGCCGGCCGGCGTAATCCGTGGGATCCGGTGCCGGCGCCTGATACGTGATGCGGTCGGCCGGGGAGACGAGCGATGGCAGCCGCAGTGAGAGCCCCCGAATCCCGCCGTGGTCTGCTTCGACAATGATCTGGAACGCGACGATCTCGTTCCGCGCGCCGGAGATGCGCACGGCTGTGCCATCCCACGTGCTGTTGCGCGCACGAAGTGGATGCGCCACGGCATCGCGCTCGACTTTCTCGCCGTCGTTCACGGCCCAGACGTGCCTGATGTCGGCCTGCGCGCCGGACGCTCCTGCGGACAGGAGCAGTGCGATGGCGAAGAGCGGGCGTTTCATTTGGGGAGTATCTCCCAAAGGCCTGCCCTGAGCGAGCGCAGCGAGTCGAAGGGAAAACTAGAACCCGCTCGTCCTGATCCAGAAACTCGCCGACCATGTGCCGCCGGGCGGAATCGACTGAAGCTCCTTGTAGAGTCCCTTGTGCGCGAGATTCAACCCGTTGACGATCGCCGCCAGCGGCTCGAAGCAGATGAAGTCCGGATCCTCCATCGGCCTGCCCTGAGCGAGCGGAGCGAGTCGAACGGGGCGAGGAGTCGGGGAGAAGGCGTTGCTGCCTCGACCCGTGCCGGCAGGATTGGGCGACCACACCGTCAGCCCTCGCCAGTTCGGTCCGATCAGCAGGTCGAGCCGCTGTTTCTTCCCTTCGATCCGCGCGTGCGCCCGGCCCTGCTCGTCCCGCACCAGATCGCTGAACACGTCGTCGAGGTTGTAATCCTTCAGCGCGGCCGCGTGCGGGTTCGGAAACAGCCGTTCGATCGGCTCCGTCTCGCCGGTCGGCACCTTGGTCTGCGCCAGCAGCCAGTGGGTCTTCGCCGGAACCGAAATGATCCATTCGTCGCGAGTGGAGTCGGTCAGCTTGAGATACGGATGAAATCCGACCGACACCGGCATCGGCTCGGCACTCAGGTTCTCGATCGAGGTCTCCACTTCCAGCACGCCGTCCTGCAACCGGTAGGTCATCGTGATGCGGTGCGCGAACGGAAACTGCTTCATCCACGCCGGCTCGCGGAAGACGTCCAGCGTGCTCGTCACCCAGGCCGACTGGCGGTCGCTCTTCGCCTCGACGACCCGCCATTGGCTGGCTGTCGTCAGAAAGCCGTGGCCTGGCCGCGCCCCACGGACGTTGCCGAGCTGCATGTCGAACGCGTACCGCGTGCCGTTGGCGTAGAACGCCTGCTCGTCGAGGATGTCGGCCCAGGGCGCGAGAAACGGCACGCCGGCCATGCCGGGTCGCGACTTGAAGTCGGCGACCGAGGCATACGTCCAGCGGAGGACGTTGTGGCCTTTGACCTTCAGCTCGAACGCCTGGTTGCCGACCGAGGGCAGGATCGAGGCGACGGTGCGATTCCGCGTGTCCTCGAGCTGGATAACGTCGCCCTCGCGGCGCACCTGGTACTGCTGCGCCGATGCCGGCAGCGAAATGCCGGCGCAGAGAATCGCGAGCACAGAGATGCGCGTCACCTTCGCCCTTCTCCCTTCTTGACGGCCCGTTGGCCTATCCTGTGTGGCACAGGGCTTACCGAAGCCATTACTGGGGCTTGCAATTGTAAAGCTGCGGTCAGGTGTGCAGCGGGCCATCCTGGGGCAAATCCGTACCAATTCGCTGCGCGCCCGGCTCCGGCGCGTTCGTCTGGATAGCAGCGGCCGCCGTGACGCTGCCGGAACTTCGCCAGAGCCTCCCGGGCCGAACCTCAATGTTTACGCGTCAACTGAGCACTGTCGCCCCCGGACTGGCAACGGTTGAGGTGGCGACCGGGACGGTTCAGTACTTCGAGATGCACACACGGCACCGCGGGCGACACTCTGAGGCGTCGTCCCGCATCCACCACGTGGTGATTGACGGCGCGGGGCACTCCTTCCGTCCGCGCGCTGCGCAACGCGCTCTCAGCGATCGGCTCGTGGCTTTCGTCGAGGCCGTCACCCGCGCCGCATCGCAGTCGCGCTAGTCGGCCTCCTGCCTCCTACCTCCTTCCTCCTGTCTCCTCATCTCTTCGCGTACGTCTTGCTGAACCCGTTGCGCGGGTTCGCAATGGTGAAGCTGCCATCCGGGTAGGCGGAGACCTTCAGCCAGTACGCCGGCGCGTGACCCGTGGCGTTGCCGCGGCCTCGCCCGCCAGCCGGCGCTGCCGCAGGTTGTCCTGGAGCAGGAGTCGCCGCGGGCGGTGTCGTCGCAGGTGGTGTCGCTGTCGATGGTGTCGCCGCCGCCGGCGCCGCAGGATTGGCTCCGCGCGCCGCACCAGGACCACCACCGCGGGGCGGCGCCGTCAGGACGCCGGCAATCGTCGCCGCGTCCTCGATGTTCGCAATGAACAGCCCCGGGGTATTGGTATCGACGCCGGCGTTGTACGACCAGTGCATCTGCCACAGGTTTTCGAGAGCCGGCGACGCGAGGATCGTCTTCATGGGATCGGGCGCGCCGCCTTTGCGCGTACCGTTCTGCATCAGGACGACACGCGGCTGCAGGCCATGCACGAACGGCAGCGAACCGGACGCAATCGCGCCGTGACTGGTCGCGAACAGCAGATCGACGGTCCCGATCGGATTGTTCGGACACATCAGCTCGAGCTCTTTGGTACGCCACAGATCGCCGAAGTCAGCAACGCGGAACTGACCCATGATGATGACGCTGCCCACTGACTGCGCATCGTCTGGATCGTTGAACCCCGCCGTTCCCTCCATGGGTTTGTAGTTCGTGCAGAACGGATTCGGCTTGCCACCGCCGGGCAATGCCGGAGACTTCAGCACCTTGCCGGCTGAGGTTGCGATCCGCCACTCGACACCGGTGATCGGCAGGCGGTCGCCCGGTTTGACGACGATGTGCTTCGCCTTGTTGTAGAGCTCGGCATAGGCCGCTTGGAGACCCTGGACCTGTTCCCGCGGTTTCGTGATCGGGATGGCATCAGGCCCCGGCGGAATCTGCGTGACGTCAGGGCCCTCGACCGTCGGACCATGATCGACGAAGGTCCCGACCGGAACGCGCTTCGCCAGTTCCACCAGGTTGCCGATGTGATCGACGTGATAGTGGGTCGAGACCAGGTAGTCGATCTGTTTCACCCCCGCGTCGGCGATGGCAGCCATGATCCGGTCGAGATCTCTGGCTCCGGGAAACCCGGTGTCGATGATGGCGGTCTGGCCGGTGGGCGTGACGTAGAGGGCCGCCTTGCCTCCCTCGACGTCGATGACCCAGATCTCGAGCGCCTTCGGGTTCCGGGCCTGCGCGGCAAGGAGCGTTGCCGAGAACACGATGAGGAGCACTGCGGCGAGTCGGCGCATAGGAATCTCCATCGATTTCATGGTCCGCATCATTATCATTGACGCCGCAGATGCGACACCGACTTCTTGGAGTCCTGCTTGGAACGGCCGCGCTCAGCGGGAGCGTCACCGCGGTCAGGCAAGCCGCTCAGCCCGCGGCTGACGGCCAGACCCTTTTCGCGCAGCTTTGTCAGACCTGCCATGGTCCCGCCGGCCAGGGCGGCGGCGATCGCGGCCCGGCGCTGAACACCGGCACGTTCACACACGGCAGCGGGGACGCTGATCTGTTTCGCGCGATCCGGTCTGGCGTGCGCGGGACCCAGATGCCGCCATTTGCCGGACTGAGCGACACGCAGATCGGCCAGCTCGTCGCCCATCTGCGCAGTCTTCAGCCGACCGCCTCCACCGCCGTCGGCGCGAGCACCGCGTCGGGCGACGCGCCTGCCGGCGAAGCGCTCTTCTTCGGCCGTGCCGCGTGCGCCAGCTGTCACGAGGTGAACGCGCGCGGCGGGATTGTCGGGCCGGACCTGTCGAACGCCGGACGACTGTCGCCTGCGGTGCTGGAGCAGAAGATCGTCAATCCGAACGGGCCCGGAGCGGTGTCAGCCGGCGGACGCGGCGGCCGTGGCGGCGCCACGCCGGCGACGGCGATCGTGAAGACGCTGGACGGCCGTGAGATTCGCGGCGTCCGCCGCAACGAGGATACGTTCTCGCTGCAGATGATCGATACCACCGGACAGCTGCGGATGTTCGACAAGTTGCAGCTGTCATCGATCGTGGTCAACGGCACGTCGCTGCACCCCCCGGATTACGCCAGCCGGTTGCCGGCCGACGAGATCGCGAATCTGGTAGCGTATCTGCGCACGCTGCAGGGACGGGACCTGCGCAAGACCGCCTCCGCGCCGCCGCTTCCCGGCGGCGTGACCTACGAGCGCCTCCGCGCGGCGCGAAGCGAGCCTCACAACTGGCTGATGTATTGGGGCGATTACCAGGGCACCCACTATTCCGCGTTGAAGCACATTGATACCACCAACGTGGGCCGGCTTCGAGCCGTGTGGTCGGCGCCGGTGCCCGGAGAGAGCGCCAGCGAGAGCACGCCGCTGGTGGTCGACGGCGTGATGTATGCGACGAGTGGCGGCAACACCCGAACGGTCACCGCGATGGACGCCCGGACCGGACGGCAGATCTGGCGATACACGCGTCAGCAGAAGGTCCGCAATCCCGGGGAGACCGACGTGGTGAACCGCGGCGTCGCGATTCTCGGGCATCGGCTGTTCGTCGGGACCAACGATGCGGCGCTGGTCTGCCTCGATGCGCGCACGGGTCTGGCCATCTGGGAGGTCCAGGTCGCGGACACGATGGAAGGCTTCAACATCACGAGCCCGCCTCTCATCGTGAAGGACAAGATCATCGTCGGCCACGCCGGCGGTGAGTATGCGCTCCGCGGTTTCCTCGACGCCTACGACGTGACCGGAAAGCGGTTGTGGCGATTCCACACCATTCCGGGACCGGGAGAATTCGGGAACGACACCTGGAAGGGCGACAGCTGGAAGACCGGCGGCGGCGGCACGTGGCTGACGGGCACCTACGATCCCGAGCTCGACACGCTCTACTGGCCGATCGGGAATCCGGCGGCGATGACCGATCGGTCGGTGCGCGGAGACGGGGACAATCTCTTCACCGATTCGGTGGTCGCGCTCGATCCCGATACCGGCCAGCGCAAATGGCACTACCAGTTCACGCCGAACGACGGACACGACTGGGATTCGACCGAGGACCTGGTGCTGGTCGATCGGACGTGGCACGGCCAGCCGCGGAAGCTGCTGCTGCACGCCGACCGCAACGGCCATTTCTACGTGCTCGATCGCACCAACGGGGCGTTCCTTTCAGGCACGCCGTTCACCTACCAGAACTGGAACAGGGGGTTCGATGCGAAGGGGCGGCCGATGCCGGTTCCCGGATCGAACTCCAGTCCCGAAGGCAGTTTCCTC
This sequence comes from uncultured Acidobacteriota bacterium, assembly GCA_963717745.1. Lineage (GTDB taxonomy): Bacteria > Acidobacteriota > Vicinamibacteria > Vicinamibacterales > 2-12-FULL-66-21 > JACCXG01. The sequence goes on along the minus strand of CAVQXJ010000018.1, from coordinate 76,605 downwards.
GTCTATCCCACGCCTGGCGGCGCGACCAACTATCAGGCGCCCTCGTACAGTCCGATGACCGGCTGGTTCTATGTGGCGTATTCGGAAGGCGGCGCGCGGTACGTCAGCGCCCCGCAGGTGCCGGAGAAAGGCAAGGAGTACCTTGGCAACGCGCCCAACCGTGGCGCGCCGCCGGCGCGCGGTCCGAACGACCCGGAACCGAATGCCGGGATCAAGGCCATCGATCCGGAGACGGGCAAGACGGTCTGGGACTTCAAGCTGTTTCAGGGCTCGCTCGGAAACGGGGTGCTGGCGACCGCGGGTGGTGTGCTGTTCGCGTCCTCGCGCGACGGCAATGTCATCGCGCTCGACGCGAAGACCGGGAAGCACCTCTGGCACTATCAGACCGGCGGCAACCACACGGCATCGCCGATCAGCTACGCGATCGATGGGCGCCAGTATGTCGCGCTGACGGCGGGTAACGTTCTGTACGGCTTTGCGTTGCCTGAATGACGCTGACCGGTCAGCAGGACCCGTCTCGTCGCGCAGTCCCTCCGTCGCTCGCCTTTACCGCCCGATGTCTTCACTCCAGAGCCCGGGGTGGTCGCGAATGAAACGCCGCATCAAGTCGATGCACGTGGGATCCTGAAGCACTTCGAGGGCGACACCACGCGAGCGAAGCAGATCCTCCTCGCCGACAAACGTTTCGTTCTCCCCGGCAATGACCTTCGGGATGCCGTACAGCAGGACGGCGCCGCTGCACATGGCACACGGTGACAGTGTCGTGTACAGCACGCTCCTGCGATAGACAGCCAGGTGCTGGCGTCCGGCGTTCTCCAGTGCATCCATCTCGCCGTGCAGGACCGCGCTTCCCCGTTGCACGCGCCGGTTGTGGCCGCGGCCAATGATGCGCCTGTCGTGAACCAGCACCGAGCCGATCGGGATGCCGCCTTCACGTGCGCCCGCCTCCGCTTCCGCAATCGCCGCCTTCATGAATTCATCGGGCATGTGTCGACTCCTCAGGTGATCCCGGAGAAAAGCGCCTACGTCGCGAGCAAGTTCTCGAACGACTTGATCGTCCTCGATCCCGCTCCGAACGACGACGGCAATGTGCCCGTGGCGAAAGCGTGGACAAGCCCCAGCTGCTCGTGTATATTCAATGTAGATACATGGCGACGACCACGCAACTGTCGAAGTGGGGCAACAGTCTCGGCTTGCGCCTTCCGAAATCGGTCGCACGCGAAGTGCACCTCGACGAGGGCGACACCGTCCAAGTGTCGGTGGACAACGGCACCATCGTGATCCGGCCGAGCCGCCCGCGTTATTCACTGGACGAGCTGGTCCGCCGTATCACTCCGAAGAACCGCCACGACGAGAACGACTGGGGCGGTCCGCTCGGGGATGAGGTGTGGTAGCTCGCAGCTATGTTCCCGACGCTGGCGATCTCGTCTGGCTGACGTTCGACCCGCAGGCCGGCCACGAGCAGCGCGGTCGCCGGCCAGCACTGATCTTGTCACCTCGCGCGTACAACTTGAAAGCCCGCCTTGCGATCGCCTGCCCGATCACTGGTCACGCGAAAGGCTATCCGTTCGAGGTGGCGTTGCCCGACCACGGCAAGGTCACGGGCGTTGTCCTGGCGGATCACGTCAAGAATCTCGATTGGAACGCTCGGCGCGTGGAATTCGCCGGGACGGTCCCGGTTGAGGTCCTCACCGATGTCAGGGAACGGCTTCGAGTGCTCCTCGGGCTGTGACCACCCACTCCTAGCCGTCCCGGTCAGATCAGGTTGCCGTCGACGAACACCGTGTTGACGAAGGAGGATCCCCGAATGACGTACTTCTTCGTTTCCATGAACGCGGGGATTTCAGGAATGTAGCGCTTCGTGCCGGCAATCAGGGTCTCGGCGCAAATCACCGCGGGACGGAACCGCGTGAAGTCGATGGTCTTGAGAATGGCCAGGTGCAAACCCTCGGCGTCGATGGACAGGAAGGTGGGCGCGCCGCCGAAGTGCTTCTTCATGACGTCGTTGATCTCGAGCAGCGGCATCTTGATCACGCGTTCGACCTTGATGCCGCCGCCCGTCGCGCGCGTCATGTGCTCGGCCTCCTCCTTCGAGAACGTGTTCCAGGCGGACTCCGTCATCACGTAATAATCGGCCTCGCGCTCGGCGGTGATGCCGATGCCCGCCTCGAGCGTCGTGTCCCCCGGGCGGACCGCGCGCAGCAGCTTGCACATATCGACATTCGGTTCGACGAGCACTCCCCGGAAGCCGCGCCGGTAGAAAAAGTAGGTGTTGTTGATCTTCACCGGCTCGTGCGCGCCCACGTCCATGTAGGTAATCTTGGGGATCTGCAGGTAATGACAGATGAAGCTGGCGATCAGATCCTCGCCGCTCTGTGCGAAGGAGAGCGTGCCATCGGCGTCGGCCGACGGCCGTGCCGCTCGCTGCCCCGCTCGCTGGCCCGCAGTCTGGCGGCCAGATCGCTGGTCGAATGCGTCGGCCGGCGCGGCTGCAACCGCACCGACGGCCGCGAGGAACTCATGACGAGTCACTTTCATGTGATCTCCTGGTGATTGCCGAGCGCTGACCGCTCTACTGCGACTTCCCTCTCGCGGTAACCGGCCAGACGACCTCGACCTTGTCCTTTCGAATCCCGTAGATCTGGTCGTACTCGTTCACCACCGGGTCGCAGTGCGGCACGATCACTTCGAGCAGGTCGCCAATCTTGTACGGCTTCGACGGCGGCGTCGCGAGGCGGATGCTGCCGAACTCATCGGAGCCCGCGGTGTACTCCATCCCCGGCTCGCCGATCACGCCGGGTGTCGGCGTGTTGAGCGTCAGCGCCTTGGTGCCGGCATCGGTGGTCAAACGCCCCGGGAACCGGTTGTTCATCACCGTTGTCAGAACGGTGAGCGACGGCGCGAAGTCGTTGAATACTTCGTCGCCATTCTCGCTGCCGATCGCCAGATACTGCATGTCCATGAACAGGTAGCTGCCCACCTGCACGTCGGTGAATCCGGGCACGGCGTGCATGATGTTGTAGGTGCCGGTCCCGCCGCCGCTGAAGATTTCCGTGTTGAGGCCGGACTTCTTCATCGCCTCGAAGGTCGCGGCGTTCGGTTCGATGGTCTTGAGCGCCCGCTCCTTGCGGGCGGCAAACCCCTTCGCGTGCTGGACGCCGCCGTCGTACGAGAGCATCCCGCGCAGCTTCAGGTTGGGCAGCTTGTCGATCAGCTGCGCCAGCGCCAGCGCTCCCTCCCCCGCCGGAATGCCGCTCCGCGTCCCGACCGCCACGTCGATCACCACATCCGCGACGACGCCCGCCGCCTTCGCCGCTTCGGAGAGATCCCGCGCATTCTGCTCCTCGTCGACCGCCTGAATGAAATTCGGGTGCGACTTCCGGAGCGCCATCGCCCGCCGGATCTTGTTCTTCGACGGGTTCGCGGTCGTCATCAGGATCTTGTCGACGCCGTTGGCGACCATCGCCTCCGCTTCACTGAGCTTGGCGCAGCAGATCCCGATTGATCCGGTGGCGAGCTGATACTTCGCGATCGCGGCGCACTTGTGCGTCTTCGCGTGCGGACGGCTTGGCAGGCCGTACTTCTTCAGCGCCGCCTGCATCGTCGCGACGTTCTTCTCCATCTTGTCGAGATCGACGCACAGCGCCGGTGTATCGAGCTCCCACTTCGACACGCCTGGCTTCACGGTGCCCTCGACGGTCATGGCACGCATCTCGGCTCCGGTGTAGCCCTTCACCGGTTTCGGGATCCAGAGGAATGCGGACGCCGCGCCCGCGGCCGAGAGGAAGGAACGACGCGATGAGCCGGAGGGTCGTGAAGGCATGTCTGTCTCCCTGGTGTCGGGATTCTAGCCCGGATTGTTCACCACCGCGGCTTCCTCCGCACCGCTGGCCGGGCTATTCCGCGCGCAGGGCCGAAATCGCGTCGACGCGCGTGGCACGGCGCGCGGGAATGTAGCCGGCCACGAGCGCAATCACACCGAGCAGGAGGGCGACCGATACGAACGTCACTGGGTCCCCGGGCTCGACGCCGTATAACAGGGCGGCGAGCAGCCGCGTCAGCAGCAGCGCCAATCCGGCGCCGATGACGATGCCAGCAGCCGTCACGACGGCAACGCGACGCAGCACGAGGCGGAGCACGTCGCGCGGCTGTGCGCCAAGCGCCATGCGAATCCCGATCTCGGCCGTCCGCTGCGCGACCACCTGCGCCATGACACCGAAGATGCCGATCACCGTGAGCAGCAGCGCGAGCGCCGCGAAGGCCGACAGCAGCCACGCGCTGATGCGCGTCCGCCACATCGCATCGGCGACGCGATCGTCCATGGTCTTGAGCTCGCTGAGCGGCAGGTTCGCGTCCAGGGCGTGCACTTCGCGGGCGATGGCGGGCGCGAGCGTCACCGGATCGAGCCCCTCGGCTCCGCTCGGGGCAGGGGCGGTGCGCACGAACAGGCGCAGGCGCGGATAATACGACTGGGCGAGCGGCAGGTAGACGTCGGGGATCGGTGCTGTCTCGATGGCACGGTAGCGGACGTCGGAGACGACGCCGACGACTTCGGACGGGTCGCCGCTGCCGGCCGAGCCCTGGCCGGCCCACATCCGCTTGCCGATCGGATCCTCGTTCGGCCAGATCCTGCGCGCCGCCGATTCACTGACGAGGAGTACCTTCGGCTGGCCGGCGCGGTCCTGATCGGTGATGTTCCTGCCGCGCAGCAGCTTCACGCCGAGGGTGTCGAGGAGACCCGGCGTTATCCAGTGAATGCCGACGGTCGGATCGCGGCCGTCGCGGAGCGGCTGCGTGGCCGGGGGGAACCACGCGATGGTGTCATTGCAGCCGCCCGAGACCGGTGCGCAGAGGCCGAGGCCCGCCGCCCGAACGCCGGGCAGCGCGCTGACCCGCTCGAGCAGGTGCGCGTAGAACTGCTGCCCCCGGTTGGTGTCGTAGGCCGCACCCGGCAGGTCGATGCGGACGGTGAACAGGCCCGTGGGGTCGACCCCGATGCCGGTCTCGCGCAGCCGCTCGGCGCTGCGGATCATCAGCCCCGCGCCGGCGAGGAGGATCAGCGCCAGCGCGATCTGCGCCGTCACCAGCACGCCGCGCGCGTCGAGCCAGCGGACGCCGCCTTCCGCCTTCCCCTTCTTCAGCACGTCGACCGGACTCAGCATCGACGCCTGCGCCGCAGGCAGCAGCGAGACGAGGATGGCCGTCAGCAGCGCGACGCCGCCCGTGAACACGATCGTCATCGCGTCCATGCCGATCATCGACGCGCCGATCCGCGTCAGTCCCGACGCGCCGGCGATTCTCGGCGTCCCCGGGGCCACTGCAGAACGAAAGAACACGTCGGGTTCAGGCATGACCGCGGCAGCGGTGCCGAGCAGCGCGAAGGCGACGAACAGTCCGCCGACCGCGCCGAGCATCGACAACACGATCCCCTCGGCGACGAACTGCCGCACGATCCGGCCGCGGCTGGCGCCAATCGCGACGCGGACGGCAACCTCACGCCGGCGCACCATCGCCCTGGCGGCCACCAGATTCGTCAGATTCACGCACGCGATCAGCAGCACGAAGCCGACCGCGCCGAGCAGCACCAGTGCCGCCCGGCGGACGTCGGTATCGACCCGTGATGCGTACATGGAGCTGGCGCGCGCCTTCCATCCCCGCTGACCGGTGTCCCGGCGCGCATGCGCGGCGTCGGCCTGACCGCCGAGGACCTCCACGGCGGCCGCCGCCGCCTGCTCCGAGACGTCGCTGTTGCGCCGGGCGACGATCGTGTACGAGTGCGACTGCGCCTGGGTCAGCTGCGAGGGCTCGAAGGCGGCGAGCGGCACCCAGACGTCGGCGTTGCCAATCAGACCGCGGAAGCCCCGTGGCAGCACGCCGGTCACGGAGTACTGTGTCGCATTGATGCGGATCGTCCGGCCGACCACAGCCGAATCGCCGCCGAAGCGCCGCATCCACAAGCCATGGCTGATCATGGCGGCGGGCGCCGTGCCGGCCTTGTGCACTTCGTCCCAGGTGAACGCGCGTCCCATCAACGGCGCGACGCCGAGAACGGAGGGATACCGCTCCGTTACGACTTCGCCGCGCACCCGCTGCGGCTCACCGTCGCCGGAAAGATCGAGGTCGCGGCCCCCGAAGAACGCGATCTCGTCGAACACCGGTTGCGACCCGATGAATGTGCGGTACTTCGGATACGACCACACGCCCTCGTTGTAGACGCCCGGACGCTCGCGCTGCGGCACCAGCATGTGCACGAGCATCAGCCGCTCCGCCTCCGCGAACGGCAGCGGCTTGAGCAGCACGGCGTTGACGACGGCGAAGATGGCCGTGTTGGCGCCGATACCGAGCGCGAGCGTGGCGACGGCGATCGCCGTAAAGGCCGGCGCGCGGCCCAACAGGCGCAGGGTGTAGCGGATGTCCTGAAAAAAGTCGCGCACGGGACCGTCTCCTCGCTTGAGTGCGGGCTCGGATGCCGAGCCCCGAGATACCGCGAGCCGATGTCGTGGTGCATGGGCGAGGACGCGCCACATCTCCCGCCGCAGCCATCGCCGCGCGGTGCGCTCGCCGCTCGCGCCTCGGATGCGCGCCAGCTCCTCGACGGTATCGCCGACCACCCATTCGCGCTCGCGGGCCGGCGTGGCCAACCGGATCACCAGCAGCGCCAGTCGGGTCATGACAGCGTTTTCAGGCGCCGTTCGATGCCCGCCATCATCCCGGCGAGCGCCCGGTAGGCGTCGCCGAGCGAACGTGCGCCGAGCGGCAGCAGCTCGAAGTGCCGCCGCCGGCGACCGCCGCGCTCCGCCGTGGGTTCGCCGATGCGCGAGCGGACGAGTCCCTTCCGCTCGAGCCGCTCGAGCGTCGTGTAGACAGCGCTGATCGACACCTCGCGTCCGGCGTGCTCCTCGATCTCCCGGCGCACGGTAGCGCCGTAGGCGTCGGGACCCAACCGCACCAGCGCCAGCAGGATCAGTTGTTCGAACTCGCCGAGGGCGGTAGACACGGGCGACATATGGTCCACAACGTGGAGCTTATGTCAATAGACGGACTCTTCCAGCACCAGCGACCCGCGCGCCACAGAATTGTTCATCCAGATCGACAGTTCGTCGGCGGTGTCCCACACGTAGGGCGGCGCGGTCGGAAAAGGACTCGGCACGGTCGGGCCCGGGACGATGACGCCGGGCGGCCGGCCCCCGATTTCGCAGCCGGCGGTCAGGAGCGCGAACGAGATTATCAGCGGGAAGCAAGCGAGTGGTCATCGATACCCTCCGACGCCGAACGACACGCCAACGGACGCGCGCACGGCCAAGCCGCCGAGGGAACCGAGATACGTCTGCAGGGCCAAGCAGGTCGAGACATGGCGACCCACCACCTCTTCCTCGCCACGCCGATGGCAACCGTGGTGGGCGCGCTGACCTGAAACGTTCGGTATCCCGGGTAGACGACCATCGATCCGTCGAGGCGTGGGCGACGAAACTCGGGGGCGCGCCGGTAATAGGCGCTCCCCGCGGCTCCGACGGTAAACGACAGGGTGCGTTTTCCGTCGGGTGATCTCCTGATGGGAAGCGCGAGCTGGGTCTGGTAGAGCGCCGTCGTGCCGGAAGACTCGGTCGGCCCGATCACCTCAGCCGACAGGTCGATGGCCAACCGCGGGGTGACGTTGATCGTGACGCGCGGCCCGCCGCCGCCGACGAAGGCGGGGCCGTCCTCAAAGCCAAACGCCACGAGTCCGGAAACATTTCCGCCAATCTCAAAATGCGGCGCGCGGACCTCCTGTCCGCGCGCAGGCGATGCCGCCAGGACACCGGCCACTGCCACCAAGGTCAGCCATAGGGGTTGCATCCACACCTCCCTGTCCCATCGGTCTAAGGCGACAGGGCGGGAGGATCAGGCTCATGGCGCGGCCGCCTTATTCGAAGCGCTTCCCGACGGCGGTAGCGCAGCCGGTCCCGGTCACCGCGCCGTTGACATCGAGAAACTCGATCGCCGAGCGCGACGCAAACTCATCGCCGCCCGCGCCAAGCTCCAATGTGGCCCTGACCTTCTGCGATCCGAGGAAAATCCCGCTCGCGTCGTAGCGGTAGTACGTGAACACGAACGAGTAGTCCTGCCAGCCGTGCTCGCGCTGCCACAGTCCGTGGCCGGGACTGCGCAGGGCCGGACTCGAGCCGGGACCGATGCCGTATTCCGACATGGTGCCGCCCAGGTTGAACGTGAACAGTCCGGAGAGGGCCGGGAACGCAGCGCCGGTTTGACAGTTGCGCGGGGTGACCGTCGTTCGCCACACGCCCTGGATGGTTCGTCCGTGGGCCGCTGACGTCGCTGACGATGGCTGGCTCTTCGTATCCTGAGCGGAAGCGATGGAAGCTGTGATGGCCAGCGCTGAAATCAGCGCACACAGCACAGCCGCTGTGCATTTCTTGAGATTCATTTTGTCCTCTAGTTCTGGCTGGATTGTCTCGACGTGCGCGTGGCCAGACCCTGGAACACCGTGTTCGGGTTGGTCTGGATCATCGAGATGTCATCCCCGTCCTTTGACAGGAACATGTCGTAGGTCGGCCCGTTGAACGTGATCGTTCCTGAGCAGTTGTCCTCCACCGTGTAGGTGCCGACACTGTGAGGGCTGCGGATGATCACGCCATTCAGGCTCACCGTGGCTGACGGAACGTCCAAGGTGCCGTCGCCATTGAAGACGATGACTTCAACGATGGCCTTGGGCTGCTGGACCCCAGCGACGATGTTGAACCCCGACGCGGAGAACACGTACGAACCGCGCAGGGTTCGCTCCGTGCACGTCCGTCGCGCGGCCTCCGCCGGTGAGAATCCGGACGCCTCCCGACCACTCCCGTTGCCGTGACCATTGGTGCCCACCAACTGCGCACCGCCGATCGCCACTGCTGCCGCACACGCCGCCGCCACGGTCCATCCGGTTCGTCGCATATGTCCTCCCATTGCACCCTCGGGGTCGACCCTGGACTGACCCGCTCCGCGAAGGGCTCACTTCTACAGGCGGAAACCAGCGGCGTGAGGTGCAATGCGGCTTCGAGCCTCCCGCGACTCGACAGTGCGTGTCTGCCGCCGGCCGTCAAAGGGATAGACTCCCGGCAGTGATCGCCGATGTGACCGGGTTGCTGCAGGCGTGGAGCGGCGGTGACGCGGAGGCCCTGGATCAGCTCGCTCCGCTCGTTCAGCGCGAGCTTCGGGAGATGGCGCGCCGGATGCTCTCGGGCGAGCGCCAGGCGGTCGGCTGGCAGCCGACGGATCTCGTGCAGGAGTCCTACGTCCGCCTGCTCGACTGGCACGCGGTGCACTGGCAGAACCGGGCGCACTTCTTCGCGACGACCGCCAGGATGATGCGACGTGTCCTGGTCGACGCCGCGCGCGCGCGACAGGCGGCCAAACGCGGTCAAGGCGTGGAGGGACTGTCGCTCGAAGCCGAGGAGGTCGCGGCACCGGCACCAGGAGTGGACATCGTGGCCCTGAACGACGCCCTGGCTGAACTGGCGACGCTCGATCCCGCGACCCAGCCAGGTCGTCGAGCTGCGGTTCTTTGGTGGGTTCTCCGTCGAGGAGACCGCTGAAACGCTCGGGTCTCGGTGCGCACCGTCATCAACGACTGGAATACGGCGCGCGCCTGGCTGCATCACGCGCTCGCCAAGCGAGGCCAACTGTGAACACCGAGCGCTGGCGCGTCCTCTCGGACTGGCACAACACGTGGCTGGCCGCATCCGGCGATCAACGCGCCGCGTTGCGAGCCGGCTTCGCCACCGAGCACCCGGAGCTCCTTCAGGTGGCCGACGAGCTCGCCGCCTCCAGTGGAGCGGTCGACGGGTTTCTCGAAACGCCGGCCCTGGTCCTCGCCGCCCGCGATCTGGCGCAGGACGAGCCCACGCTCCCTGAAGGCACCTCGGTCGGCCCGTACCGGATCGTGGCCCTGCTGGCTCGTGGCGGAATGGGAGACGTCTACCGGGCGACCGATCCGCGGCTCGGTCGAGACGTCGCCCTCAAAACGCTGACCAGCGCGGAACGCGGCGACGGCCACGCGGTCGAGCGGTTCCTGCAGGAAGCGCGGATCACCGCCTCGCTCGACCACCCCAACATCGTCAAGGTGTTCGACGTCGGCATGTCGAGCGGCCGCCCGTTTCTCGTCTCTGAGTTGCTCGACGGCGAGACCTTGCGAGCGCCGATCGGCAGAGGCGCGATCCCGCTGGCCGATGCCCTCGGCATCGCCTCCGCTCTGGCACGCGGCCTGGTGGCCGCGCACGCGCGCGGGCTGGTCCATCGCGATCTCAAGCCCGAGAACATCTTCCTGACCAAGTCGGGCACCACGAAGATCCTGGACTTCGGCATCGCGAAGCTCGCGCAGGATCCCGCCCTGCCGCGGCGGTCTCGCCACGCTCACCGGGGTCGTCCTTGGCACCGCCGGTTATCTGGCACCCGAGCAGGTCAAGGGTCGATCCGGTCGATGCGCGGACGGATCTGTTCGCGCTCGGCTCGATTCTCTTCGAGTTGATGACGGGACAGCGGGCCTTCGTGCGCGATCACACGATCGATACGCTCCATGCGATCGTCCACGACGATCCGCCCGACCTCCTGCCCGCGCGGCACCGCATTGACGGCCATCGTGAAGCGCCTGCTCGCCAAGGCGCCGGATGCCAGATTTCAGTCAGCCGCCGACCTGCTGTGGGCCCTGGAGCAGATCGACTCGACCGAGGCGCGTCCGGCGGCGCCGCCTTCGCGCTGCGCGCTACGGCGGACGAGACGGCGGGCAAGCCGGGCAGCCGATTCTTCAAGGTGAGACGAGGCTGGGCCATCGCGGGCGCCGCCGGCCTCGCGATGGTCCTGGTGGCTCTCGTCGGTGGGCGGCTACGCGACCGGGCGACCGGCCCGTCCGCCACACCCGACCTCACCCAGTTCACCTGGTCGCTGCCAGCGGGCACCGCGCTCGACTCCGCACCGATCGTCTCTCCAGTCGGACGCCGTCTCGCGTTCACCGCCGTCAGCGGCGATTCGGCGCCACGCCTGTTCGTGCGGTCGCTCGACTCGCGCGATGCCACCGTGATTGAGGGCACCGACGGCGCGAAGCAGCCGTTCTGGTCGCCCGACGGCAGGTCGCTGGGGTTCTTTGCCGGCGGCAAACTGATGAAAGTGGCGGTCGCGGGCGGCGTGCCGGTCGTCATCTGCAATGCGCCGGACGGGAAGGGCGGCGCGTGGAGTCCCACCGGGACCATCGTGTTCGGCCCGAACATGATTTTCGAGGGACTCGCCACGGGTGTCCGCGGACGGCGGCCCGGTGCAACCCGCGACGCTGGTCGACTACGACCGCGGTGAGAATTCACATCGGTGGCCCGTCTTCCTGCCGGACGGCATCCACTTCCTCTTCTTCGTGAGGGCCAGCGTCGATGAGCGGCGCGGCGTCTACGTCGCGCGCCTCGATCAGCCGGCGTCCACGCCAGGCTCGCCACTCTTCCGATCGGAATCGGAGGCGGTCTTCGTGCCGACATCCGCTCGAGAGCGTGGTGTGCTGCTCTCCGCGGCCGACGGCCAGTTGCAGGCGCGGCCCTTCGATGCCGCGGCGCGCAGGCTCGTCGGGGATCCGCGCACGTTGCCAGTGGCCGCGGGTGCGAATACGCCGTACCACTCGGCGATGCTGAGTGCCTCGGCCGATTTGCTCGCCACGGTGGCGATGCCGATGCCGTACGGCGTCCGACTGGGCACCGTCGCGCGCGATGGCACGGTCGTCACGAATGTCCAAGCGCCAGCCACAGAACTGGCCGCGCCTCTCTCCGGACGGGACGCGGATGGCGCTGCAGATCGTCGATCCGGCGGTACGGGGCAATCCCGACATCTGGGTCGAGGACCTTCACGACGGCAGCTCCGTCCGCGTCACCACGGCCACCGGTTCCGACCTCCTCCCGGTGTGGTCTCCGGATGGGCGACGGTTGGCCTACGGATCCGGCACCCTGAAAGAGCGCCGGTTGAGCATTGCGGCGGCCGATGGCACCGGCGTGCTCCAGGAACTGCCGTGTCCGGGCACCTATTGCGAGCCGACCGACTGGTCGACGCGACGGGCGCTTTCTCATCGTCAACGCGCGCTCGATGGGTGGCTGGAGATGTGTGGAGCGTGTCGCTCGAGGCAGGCGGGGCGGCCAGAGCGATTCTTTCCGGGCCGTTCCCCGAGTACGACGCGCGGCTATCCCCGGACGGACAATGGCTCGTCTACGTGTCGGAGGAGACTGGCCGGCCGGTCGTCTCGGTCCGCGCGATGTCGGGCCCGCCGAACCGTCTCGTCGTGTCGAGCGACGGCGGCAGCCAACCAGTCTGGCGCCGCGATGGGCGGGAGATTCTCTACGTCGATCTCGGCGGCCGCCTTCGTGGCCGCTCAGTGCAACAACGCCAACCGGGCGGTGAGCTGACACTCGGTGTCGGCGACCATGCTGAGCGTACCGCCCATCGGCTCGGGACACTGGGGCACGCAGTACGACGTCTCGCCAGACGGAGCGCAGCTGTACTTCATCGACCGGACGCCCGCGCCGAGGCCGAGCGAGATCGGTGTGGTGATCGGCTGGCGGGCGCTCCTCAAGTAGCCGCGCCGCACGTCAACGCCGGTTGGCGATGCCGATCGTGGTGCGCCCAAGGCCATGGCTGGTCGTGACGGTGAGGTCGCCCACTGGCGAGCTCACACGTTCGAGCGGGACGACGAACTGAACCGCGGACGTCTTGTCGAGTGGGGTGCCGGAGCCGTCCCAGAGAACCGCCCCGGCTTCGTTGCGCAGCTGCGCGGTGGCTGGCGAGAGGCCGGTGTGCGGCACCGTCACGGTCAACACATCGCCCTCGGGGAACACGCGAGTGGCGGTCGGCATCACCGTCGTCCAGGCTGCCAGCCGTTCGTCAGCGAACACCGTCGGCATCATCGAGAGAATCCGCGATGCGACCAGCGGAACCGGCGGCAGTCCTTCGCCGTCGGGAACGTTGACGTCCAGATACACCGAACCGCCACGCCCCGTCGCGGTGTCGATCGATGCCACGCGGAGTTGGTGCTGCCCCTTGGGCAGGGCGATCGCCCAGACGCTGCGAAGAGCCGTTGCGCCCAGCACCGTCCACTGCTGCGGCGACAGGGAGACCTCGAACACGCGCCGCTCGCCGTTGCCAGCTTTGCCCTTGTCGTCGACCGTGAGCAGACCCTGTTCGATCTTCAGCCTCCGGTCGAGACGATTGTCGCCAAGGACACTGCCGTTCACTTCCACGACCACGGCGATGGTGATCGTCTTTCCCTGCCGACTGACCGGCACCGCCTGCACGTTCATCGGCAGGCCATCGTCTGGCATCACCCCCGCGAGCAGCGTTCGCAATTGAGCGGGCAGGCTGTTCGGGATCTTCATCGGCGGCAGCGGCCGCGTCACTGACGCCCGGTAACCTCGGCGCGCCAACACCCTGACCCCGGGACGGCGGACCTTGACCTCGATGCTGCGATACTCGGTGCCCTTGGGAGGCGTCTGTGGCTCGTACGAGAGGATGTAATGCGAGCTGGCGTCACGCACGGCACGGTCGATGCCACCGAGCGCGTCGTTGGTGTCCACGAGTGAGACGCCGCCCGTGAGCGCGGCCAGGTCGCGCGCCATTTCGTTTGCCTGACGCGCCTCCTCGAGGATCGCCGAGTACTTCCCCTTAGTCTCGAGATCGACGAACACCTCGACGAGATCCGCATCAGCGGCGGCGAGGCCCGCCGGATTGAGCGGATAAATCGCGACGTTTCCCACGGCGGCCGCGGCAAGCGCCTCGTTCATTACCCTGGATTCGCCAGGGGGGACTTTCATACTGCCGCCGCTCGCATTGGGCATCCGGACGGTCATGTCCGACAGGCCGGCGCCGAACGACGAGCCTTCGCTCAAGAGGATCACCGTCTTGCGTCGACCGGAGACGTCACGAAATGCCAGCGACACGTCGCGAATCGTGCCGCACAGCCGTTGGTAGTGATCGAGGCGCTCCGGTTCGAAATCGTGGCCCTTGAATCGCGCACTGGCCATCGTCTTGTTCGGTAACCGCTGGCCGGTGAATCGCTCGATCATCTCGACCGCGCGCTCGCGATCGCGCGTGAAGTAGCCGGTCGATTCGGAAGAACTGGTCGTGACGACGAACAGCAGGTCCGATGGCGTGAGCTGCTCGACCAGCCGGCGTGCGGCGGCGCGCGCGACTCGCGTGCGCCGCACATCGACGTGCAGATCGTCCAGGATGAGGGCGAACACCCGAGAGGCGGAGGCATAGTAGTTCGACGCCGGCATCGAGACCGCTGCTGGCGACCGGTCCTCACGCCTGGGCGTCGGGGTCGGCAGCACCAGCAGGTCGGGTTGGAACGTGAAGGGCGTGAATGACTTGACCACTTGCGGCACGCCGTTCTCGAGCACTTCGAAATCGGCGGCGGTCAGCCCACGCAAAGGCGCGCCGTCGCGGTCGAGGACCAGCGCGCTCACTTCGACGCGCGTCACCGCCGCGCGAAACAGCGGCTTCTCGGTCCGGTCCGGGTCCTGCTGCGGAGGGTCGGGCAACGGGAGCCGCGGCAGACCGCGTCCGCCCTGGGTGGATGCGGCCACGACGCTCAAAGCGACGAGCCAGAGGACGACGCTTACTGGGAGAGGGCGCATGTGTCGTCTGCTGGAAGGAAGCCTACATCATCGTCCCTGGCGATTCGTGCCGAAGCGGTACATCATCGGCCTTGATGCCATGCTTCCGCCCCCCTCATCGCCTGCATTGTTGCGTCGCTGCTCGTGTCAGTCGCGTGCGAGCGTCAGACCGCCCGGCCGGAGCGCGATTGCGATGTGCTCTTTGCCGGTGGCCGGATCGTCGATGGCTCTGGCGCGCCGGCATTTCGGGGTGATGTGTGTGTGCGCGGTGACCGTATCGCCGACATGGGGGCACTGGACAGCCGGACCGCAGCCCGCCGCGTCGACACGACAGGTCTCGTCGTGTCGCCTGGATTCATCGATCTGCTGGGGCAGTCGGAGTTTCTGATCTTCCTGGACAATCGCGCCGCCAGCAAGATCACGCAGGGCATCACGACCGAGATTACGGGTGAGGGAAGCCTCGGCAGCGCCGCGCACCATCGCGCCAGGCAGCTGACGTCTCGAAAAGCCTATTACGACGAGCATCGAGTACCTGAGTGGTCGAATCTGGAGAGTTACTTTGGAGCGTTTACCAGGAACCGGTCGGCCATCAACCTCGGCACGTTCGTCAGCGCCGGCGGTGTGCGGGACGCTGTCATCGGTCGCGCCGATCGCCCCGCCACGCCGGACGAACTGCGATCGATGGAGGCACAGGTCGCCGAGGCCATGGAGATGGGGGCGCTCGGCGTGTCCACATCGCTCCAGTATGTGCCTGACCGTTTTGCCTCGACCGAGGAGCTGATCGCGCTCGCCCGTGTCGCCGGCCGCTATGGCGGCTCGTACATCACGCACCAGCGCTCGGAGGCCGACCAAATCGATTCGAGCCTCGAGGAAGTGTTGCGGATCGCTCGCGAGGCCGCTGTCCCTGCGACCATCCATCACCTGAAGACCGCCTATCGCCAGAACTGGGGCCGGATGCCACAGGTGCTCGCGCGTCTCGAGCGTGCGCGTGCGGAAGGCCTCGACGTTGCCGCCGATCAGTACCCGTATGTGGCGGCATCCAACCGCCTCGACTCCAACCTGCCAGTGTGGGCTCGCGAAGGCGGCCGCGAGGCGCTGATCGCGCGGCTCAGAGGATCCGGCAACACGCGCGCGCATCAAGGCAGACGTGTTGCGTGCCGATCCGACCTGGGAAAACCAATACCTGGGGTCAGGTGGCGCTTCCGGTCTTCTCATCGCGAATCTCGACAAACCCGAGCTCCGCACGTATCAGGGACGCCGGCTGGACGAGATTGGGCGGGCTGATGCGAAAGATCCCCTCGACGCGCTGATGGACCTGATCCTCGCCGACGTCTCGACCGGCTGGGGCATCATGTTCATGATGCGCGAGGACGATGTGCGGGTGGCGCTGCGCCATCCGCTGGTGGCGATGGGCACCGACACGGGAGCGCAGGCAACAGACGGCCCGACGGCCACGTCGTTCTCGCACCCTCGCGGATGGGGATCGGCGACGCGGATTCTCGGCAAGTACGTTCGCGAAGAGGGACTGCTCACACTGGAGGAGGCAGTGAGAAAAATGACGTCACTGCCCGCGACGAGAATGAAATTGTGGGACCGTGGACTGGTCCGCCGAGGCTTCCTGGCCGACCTCACCGTGTTCAACCCCTCAACGGTCAACGATCGCTCCACGTTCACGGCTCCGAAAGCGTACAGCGAGGGCGTGCCGTACGTGATGGTCAACGGCGAGCTCGTGGTCGACGAAGGTCGAATGACAGACGCACGGCCCGGACGACCGGTGTTTGGACCGGGGTATCGCGCCGCGCGCTGAACGAGGCGCCGGGCACGACCGCCGGTCTACCGGGGGACGATGGAGAAGCGGCGCCGCCGGCCGGAACGGTAGACGGAGAAATGCCGGTGATCGAGCGTGAAAATCTCCGTCAGGGACTCACGCTCCGCAACGCGGACCAGCGCGGCGTCGGCGAGGTCCATGGGCAGGTCGCGGTACTTCTCCATCAGCTCGCGCATGCGCGGGGCGTCCGTCTCATCGAGGGGCGCCAGCGCGAGCGCCTCGGTCTCCAGGCGGCTCCACAACGCCCTCTGACCTGCCCACGATCCACCCAACAGGTACATCGCCTCGGTGAACGCCGGCCACACCGTGACGAGCGGATCGCGCAGCGTTTTCAGCGCGCCGACGCACGCCTCGTGCGCCGCGTCGTTGCGGTCGAGCAGCGCCACGAGCGGTCCGGCGTCAACGAGCACGGCGCGCACCGGCCCGCCGCCGAACGATCGCGGTGAACTGCGCGCCGGTCGTGCGCGCAGGATCCCGGACGCCCAGGGTGACGGTGCCGATCACGTCGAGCCATGCGTTGTAAGGACGGCGGCTGTCCTTGACGTCGCGCTCCTGGGCGTCGTACCGCTCGATGGCCTCGCGGACGACGTCCGAACGCGACAGCCCGCGGCGCTTCGCCAGGGCGTTCAGGGCCCGTTCAGCCTTCGGATTGAGACGGACGGTCAATGCCATACCAACCTCGTAATACAAGTTAGTATTACACAAACCATGAACTGGCTCGTAGGCGCTCTTCGAGCTCTACGCGCTGGTGATCCACAGCCAGGCCACGCCCCACACCAGCGTCGCCACGGTGACCGGCACGCCAATTCGCAGGAACTCGCCGGAGCCGATCTGCACGCCTTCGGCGGCAGCGCCCTGGACGACGATGATGTTGGCAACCGACCCGGTAATCGTCAGGTTTCCCGCCAGCGTCGACGCCATCGCCAGCATCAACCAGCCGGCGTGCGGGTCGGGAAAGCTGGACACGAGCGTTCTGAGGAGCATGACCGCGGGGACGTTGCTCACCACGTTCGACAAGACCGCGGTCACCGGCACGAAGATGGCGATGCGGTAGAGATCCCAGTCGGCGGTCGGCTGGAGCAGGGTCGCCGTCAGTCCGGCGCGATCGGCGCCGGCGACGATCACGAACAGTCCCACGAAAAAGATCAACAAGCCCCAGTCGATGTCGCCACCGCGACCAGATATGGGACCGGCGGCGCGCCGAGGCGCCGGGCCATGTGCAGGACGAACGGAGTCCTGACCAGGCAGACGATGTCGTTCACCAGAAAGGCGGACAACAGACCGCAGGTCAGGATGACCGTCGGCAGCAGGTGGTGCGGATGGAGCCGCCGGACGATCGACTCGGCGACCCGCTCTGAAGAACCCTCCGAGTCACAGATTGGCCACCACCACCATCATGGCGAACAGCAGGACGATTGTCGCGAAGTCGATTGACCGCAAGGCGTCGTCGGCGGAGACGATGCGGAAGGCGACCATCAGGACGGCGCCGATGATGGCGGCGCCGGGCCGATCGATTTCATCCCCGGGAACTTGCCGAGCGCAAAGACGAGATAGCTGCCGAAGAAAATCAGGTAGGCGGCCAGGGTTCGCGCCTCGGACAACAGCGCGGCATCGATCTGCGGGATGGCGTTCACGACAGCCGATTCTGCCTCACGTGCCCGTCGATTGCGACGGCGTCAGGGCCCAGACGCGACGTCCGCGCAAAGGCGGAGGCGCGCCTCGACGCGGTCGATGACGTCGTCCGGCGTGGAGGTGCCGGCCGTCAGGCCCACGACGTTCGCGGCACTGAGCCATTCAGGACGGACGTCGGCGTCCGTTTCCACGTGATGCACGCGGGCGCAGTGGCGGGCACACGTCTTCACCAGCTCGCGCGTGTTGTTGCTGCCCCGGCCGCCGACCACGATCACGATGTCGGCCTGGCGTGCCATCTCGACCGCCGCTGACTGGCGCTCCTTGGTCGGCTTGCAGACCGTGTCGAGAAAGCGCACCTCCGAGTGTGGGAATCGCTGCCGGATCAGGGCGACGACGTGCCTGACTTTCTCGATCGCCTGCGTGGTCTGAGCCGCGACCCCGATGCGGGGATGCTCCTCGAGGCGAAGGACGTCATCGTCGTCGAGCACGACGTCGAAACGGTCGAGATCGCCGGTGAGGCCGCGCACTTCGACGTGGTCGCGTTGCCCGACGATGACGACGTGGTAGCCGTCGCGCGCGAGGGCCGCGACCGCCCGGTGCGCGACCCGCACGAGCGGGCACGTGGCTTCGACCACCGTCAGCCCCAGGGCGCGGCTCCGGGCGAGGCTGCGCTCGGACGTGCCGTGGGCGGTCACCATCAGGGTGGGCGTCTTGACCGCTGCGACGTCCTGCGCGACCGCGATGCCCTTCGCCTCGAGCCTGTTCAGGACGGTCGGGTTGTGGACCAGATCACCGAGGATCGTCAGCGGGCCGGCGTCCGCGTGTTCGAGCGCGAGCGCGATGGCATCGCGAACACCGAAGCACAGGCCCAGGTGGGCCGCTCGAAGGATGCGCATACTGGGTTGGAAGACGTCGGGCTCACGCGCAAGTTCTCACCAGGGGGTGAGCGTTTCGTGAGATTCCCGTGAGGCGTCACAATTCCGATGAAACCGCCTGGTGCAGCGCACGCCAGACCCGCTCGGGCGTCATCGGCAGTTCCCGAAGGTACACGCCGGTGGCCTCGCTGACGGCGGCGCCGATCGCGGCGCCGATGCCAAGAATGCCGCCTTCGCCCGCGCCTTTGGCGCCGTAGGGCCCGGGGCCGTCGGCGTTTTCGATCAGCACCGAGTGCAGCTCACGCGGGATGTCCTGAATCGTGGGGATGCGGTAGTCCAGCGCTCCCAGATTACGGATCCGGCCGCGGCTGTCCAGGAGCAGCTCCTCCATGAACGAATGCCCGAGCCCCATGACCGCCGCCCCTTCATCCTGCGCCTCGACCTGGGCCGGATTCAGCGCCTTGCCCACGTCACTGGCCAGCACCAGGCGGGTGACGTCGACCATCCCGGTCTCACGATCGACCTCCACTTCGACTGCGGTGCACATGAACTCCCAGAACTCGGGACGTCCGCCGAGCGGGTGATCCGGGCGGAACCCGCCACCCCGCTCTTCGCCGACGCCGATCACCTCACCGCGCGGGGGCCCCCACGCGGCCTGCAGCACGTCGAGGTAGGTGACCGGCGGCTGCCCGCCGCACGTGACCGAACCCGGGCCGACGTCAACGGTCGACTCGTCAGTCGCGAACGCACGAGCCGCGAGCGTTCGGATCTGGCTTCTGATGTGGGCGCAGGCTTTGGCGACGGCGTTGCCCATGAAGACGGTCGAGCGGCTCGCCGAGGTCGAGGAATCAAACGGCACGAGGGCGGTGTCGCCCATGACGACCGTCACCCGATCGGGAGTGACGCCCAGCTCCGCACCCGCGATCTGTGCCAGGACCGTTCGCGCGCCCTGCCCCATGTCGGACGTCGCGGAGAGCACGGTGACGCTGCCGTCGTAGTGCATGCGAACGATCGCCAGCGACGCCGAGGCGGTGGACGAGCTCTTCAGACCAAGTGCCAGCCCGCGGCCGCGATTGGCCGGAAGGGGCGCGTGCCACGAGAGGGCGGCTTCGGCGGCGTCGAGCGCCGCGAGCCAGTCGCCATCGGCGGGCGTGTCGTTCGGGATGAATTCCTCGCCCTTTCGGGCCAGGTTCCGCCGCCGAATCTCGATCGGATCGACGCCCAGGATCCTCGCCGCCTCGGTCAGCTGTGACTCGACCGCCCATGAGGCCTGCGGCGTGCCGAAGCCGCGGAAGGCGGTACTCGGCGTGGTATGCGAAAGGAGCGCACGGGCGACGACCTGCGCGTGTGGGGTGCGGTACGGGCCGCACGCGGCGTAGCTGGCCTTGCTCACGACGCGCACGCCGATATCAGCGTAGGCGCCGATCAGAAAGTCGGTGAACAGCGCCTGCGACAGGATGTGCCCGTCGCGGTCGAACGCCGTCCGCGCGCGAATGCGCGCCGACGTCCGCCGGACCGCCTGGAACGTCTCCTCGAGCGTCAGGACCAGTCGCACGGGCCGGCCAAGACGAAGCGCCAGCATCGCCACCAGCGGCTCGAATTTCGGCCATCCTTTCCCGCCGAACCCGCCGCCAGGATCGGGCGCCACGATCCGGACCTTCGCCAGCGGCCAGCCCAGCGCCGCGGCCACGACACGCTGCAGGACGAACGGATGCTGGATCGGGCTGACGATGGTGATGCCGTCCTCGGTCGGGACCGCGACGAACACGTGCGGCTCGATCGCGAAGTGCGTCACCATCGGGAACCGGTACTCCCGTTCGAGCACCAGGTGCGGGGAGGCCGGGGCTTCGCCCCATCCGAACGTCCATTGCCGCAGCACGTTGGTGCGTGCGTCGGCATCGTTCGGCCGCAACGACGGATCCTGGACCAGTGGCGACGCGGGGTCGAGCGCCTGCTCGACGCTCAACACCCCGGGCAGTTCGTCGAACTCCACTTCCACCAGCGCGGCCGCGGCTGCCGCGGCGTCCCTGGTTTCCGCCACGACGGCGGCGACGGGTTCACCGAAGAACTTCGTCTCCCCGGTCGCCAGGATCGGGCGGTCGGCGAACGCGGGACCGTAGCGGGCAACCGGCTGCGGAAGATCCGCGGCCGTCAGCACGCATGCCACGCCAGGCACACCCGCGGCACGGTGGGTCTCGATCTGCCGGATCGCCGCGCGAGCGCAGGGCAGGTGCACCAGCTTCACGTGCAGCACGCGATCGAAGGACAGGTCCGCGGCATATCGCTGCGCGCCGGTCACTCGCTCGCGGCCTCCCACCCGTTCGTATGATTCGCCGATCGTATGGACGGTCACGGCCCGCCCCGGGCGGCGCGCTCGACGGCCTCGATGATCCGGCTGTACGCACCGCACCGGCAGAGGTTGCCGGCGAGCCCCTCCTGGATCTCGGCCCGCGTCGGCGAAGGATTGGTCTTCAGGAGATGGTGTGCCGCCATGATCATCCCTGGAATACAGAATCCGCACTGCACGGCGCCCGCCGCGACGAACGCGCGCTGCAGCGCGCCGGGCTCGCCGTCCCGTTCAAGACCTTCGATGGTGACGATGTCCTGCCCATCGGCTTCGGCGGCGAGGACGAGACAGGAGCACACGGCTGCGCCGTTCATCACGATCGTGCAGGCGCCGCATTCCCCTTCGGAGCAGCACTCTTTGGTGCCGGTGAGCCTGAGCTGATCCCGCAGCAGTTCGAGCAGGGTCCGGTGCGCGACCGTCTCGACCTCGAGATCACGGCCGTTGACGCGGCATGAGACTGTCAGAGGGGTCACGGGAGCGCGGTGTCAAGGGAGAAGGCAGAGACGAGGTTTCATCAACCCCTAACCTTCGTCCTGACGCACGCTCACAGCCGGCTGATCGTTGCCGGGCAACGGCGCGGCAGAAGCGGACGGGTTCGGCTCGAGCGCCGCCAGCCTCGTGACCGCGTCGTTCGCGAGGGGACGCGCGATCGCTCTCGCGCGCGGCACTTTGATCCGGTCGTAGGTGTGTTCGAATTTCCAGCGCACGTCGGTGGCGGAGAAGCGTCCCGAGCGCACGAACCCGAGGAAGAGATCGACGTTGGTATCGAGGAAGCTGAGGCTGTCGGCGGCCTGGACCAGATCCGCTTCGGGCCAGCCGCCGGTCTCGTGGGCCAGGATCAGCTGTTCGACGTCGTCGATCAGCGGCTGTGGCGTCTGCCTGGCGCGAAGCCATGCGGTCACGATTCGCGCGCTGCGCTCGCAATGGAGCTGGTTGTAATCCGGATCGTCGAGTCCCGACATCTGCGGCGAATCGGGCCCGGGAAACGCCCGCTCCATGTCATGGGTGAGCGTGGCGAGACGCACCGCTTCGCTCGAGGCTGGCGCCAGATCGTCGAGCCACTCGAGGGCGCGCAGCAGGTGTTGTCGGTTGTAGGGGTAGTTGTCGATGACCCACTCGCGCGCGGCGGCGATGAGAGCCGACTCACTCACGGCACACCGGCACAATTCTGGCCACAATCATGCGCGGCCACTGTATCACAGGCCCCGCGAAGGTTCGATCATTACGAAATGTTCGAAATTAGCGGGAGGCGGCGGTTTCCCGGACTGGCCAGCCGGCGGTGACGTCCGCCATCGTGGCGGACCGGTGTTTCCTCAGCAGCGCAATGGCGGCGTCGGCGTTCCGCCCGATCGTGGCGCGCATCAGCCCTTCGTGCTCCTTGGAGACGTTCCGGCTCGGGTCCCCCTGGCGGGTCCGGAGCCGGCGGTAGCGGGAGTGCCGCTCGTAGAGCAGGTGGCAGACCAGCTTTATCGAGGGTGACCCGCACGCCTGGTACAGCGCCTCGTGAAACGCCACGTTGCGCGCCTCCCATTCGGCGTCCAGGGTGCCGTCGGCGGCGAACATCTCGCGTTTCGACAGTTCGTGATACCGCGCGACGATCTGCGCTTCCCACCGGTCGTCCCCCTTCTCGACGGCCATGCGGATCGCAATCGCCTCGAGCTCGAGCAGGGTGTTGGCGATGTCGATCATTTCCTCGCGCGACACCGGAGCGACGCGAAAGCCCTTGTGATCCTCGAGGAGCACGAGACCTTCCGAGACCAGCCGCATCAGCGCCTCGCGGAGCGGGCTCAACCCGGAGCGATAGCGCTCCCGCATGTCCCGGAACAGCAGCCGGCTGCCCGGCTCCAGACGATTGTGCAGAATGTCGGAGCGGATCTGCTCGAACAGGTCGGTGGTGAGGGTGCGCGACACCTTCGGGCCCGCCGCCGCCGCCGGAATGCCGGCCGATGGCGGCGGGGCGAGCGCAGCCTCCGTGGGCGGGATCCGGGCGGCGCGACGGCTGGCCACACCGGCCTGCGGTGCCCGGCTCGTTCGGTGAGCTGCGGCATTGCCGTTCCCCTGCGTGCTGTCCCGGGCGACTCTCGAAGCCGCAGATGTCGTTGCCCGCCGTTGCATGTGGTGCTCTCCCCGTCTCTGGTGCGGTCTCCGACCGCCCGTAAGATACCCCGGCTCACCAACGCGCGCTACCGCGGAATGTTCGGTATTGCCGAATATTATCGAAACTGGCGGCGAGTGTCTGGTGGTAGACTCCCGGGCCTATCACACCCATGCTGACGCGACGAGGGTTCCTGCACGGTGCGGCTGCCGCGAGCCTTGCGGCCGGAGTGAAGATGCAGCGTCGATCGTTCGCGCTCGAGTCCGCACCGTCCGGAAAGACGCTCCAGACCCCTGACGGACGCACGGCGCTGAGCTACCTCACCAGCAAACCCGAAGGCTCGAACCTGCGCGCCAACAGCGCCTGCTGCTTTCACCCGGTGAACACCCCCTCCGGCGAGCGGCTCACGGACCTGGCGCCCGGCGATCACGTGCACCATCGCGGGATCTTTCTCGCGTGGCACTCGATGGACTTCAGGCGCAAGGCGGACTTCACCAAGATGGGGCCGACCGCGCCCACCCACGGCTTCGACATCAACCGGGCCGACTTCTGGGGCTGGGGTGAGTTCGCCCCCACCGACCAGCGCGTGATCCGCAATCGTGACGTGACCCTCGTGAAGGCCACCGATACATCCGCGGAGCTCGCCATCCAGAACGACTGGACGATCCGCAATACCCGCTATGCCGACGAGAACACCCGGGCGGTCTGGCGGGAGGTTCCCGGCGCCAACGTGCTGGATCTGACCTACACGCTCACGCCCGACCGCGAGATGACGCTGAACCAGACGGCGTTCGGCGGCTTCTGCGTCCGCGCCCGCAACGACGGCGAGGCCTGGTACGAGAGTCCGTCGGGCCGGGTGACACTGCCCGATCCGCACTACTCGGCGCCGGATCTGAACTGGCCTCGCGCCGACTGGTATGCGTACGCCATCACCCTGGCCGGCGGCAAGACCATCGGATGTGCGGTCGTCGATCATCCCGCGAACCCGCCGGCGACCTGGCACAACCCGCGCTACGTCTGGATGATCAATCCCTGCATCGTCTCTGGGAAGCCGGTCACCGTGGAAAATGGCCGGGCTCTGACGCTCCGCTATCGCGTCATCGTCTTCGACGGTCCGGTACCGGGGCCACTGGTGCGACAACTCAGTGCCGAGTGGCGCCGGGCCTGATCCTCGAATAATCGAAAATATCAAGACTTTCGAAAGTCCTCTTGCCACGGTCCCGCCGCCGTGGTACGGTCCGCCCACCTATGCCGCGATTGATCCGCTTCACCATGGAAAGGGGTCACGGCAGACGCCTCCGCGCGCTGTCCGCGACCCTCGCTGTCGCCGTGACGATGACTGCCTTCGGCGTGCTCGCCGCTCAGACCAAAATCAGGACGTTGCCCGGCGCTCGACAGCTCGAACTACTTCCCGTTCGACCAGATCACCAAGTCCAACGTCGAACAGCTCGAGATGGCGTGGTTCTATCCCTATGCCGCGCCGACCTTCAGTCCGGTGTTCGCCGGCGGGCTCCTGTACGGCCTCGGCCGCAACGCCGGGGCCCTGGTTGCGCTCGACCCGGCGACCGGCCAGGAGATCTGGGTGCATGACGGCCTGAACGGCATCACGAGTAAGGGCATCAACTACTGGGAGAGCACCAACGGCAAGGATCGGCGGCTGATCTTCGCAGTGGACAGCTTCCTCCAGCAGATCGATGCCGCCACCGGCAAGTCGATCATGAGCTTCGGCGACAACGGCATCTCCGACATGCGCGTCGGCCTGCCGCGGGCCGAAGGGACGAGCGTCCGGGCGATGCCGGCAAGTCCTGGCCGCATCTGGCGCAACATCATGATCTTCGGCGGCCAGTCGGGCGAAGCCATCATGACGCCGCCCGGCGACATCCGCGCCTACGATGTACTCACCGGCAGGCTGCTCTGGCAGTTCCACACCATCCCCCGGCCCGGCGAGTTCGGCTACGAGACCAACCCGCCCGACGGCTACAAGTACCTGGGCGGCGCGAACAACTGGGGCGAGATGTCGATAGACGAGGCCCGCGGCATCGTCTACATCCCGACCGGGTCGGTGACCGCTGACTTCTACGGCGGCGATCGCCACGGACAGAACCTGTTCGGCAACTGCCTGCTTGCGCTGGACGTCAAGACCGGCAAGCGCCTGTGGCATTTCCAGACGGTCCACCACGACCTCTGGGACTACGACAACGTCTCGGCGCCGCTCCTGGTGACCGTGACCCACAACGGCAAGAAAGTGGACGTCGTGGCGCACGCCGGCAAGACCGGATTTCTCTACGTGTTCAACCGCGTCACCGGCCAGCCGCTCTGGCCGATCGAGGAGCGTCCGGTCGCGCAGAGCGAGGTGCCGTTCGAGAAGACCTGGCCGACGCAGCCGTTTCCGACCAAACCGGCCCCGTTCGTCCGGCAGTCGTTCACGGAGGACGACATCAACCCGTGGCTGCTCACGCCGGCGGAGTACGAAGCGCTCAAGGAGCGGGTCCGCAACGCGAAGAACGGGACGGGGCCCCACGGCGGGCTGTTCGTTCCCTCGGTGGTGAACGGCGAGAGCGTGAACATGCCCGGCAACCAGGGGGGCTCGAACTGGGGAACCGTCGCCGCCGATCCGAAGCGCGGTCTCGTGTTCGTCACCGGCGTCAACCAGGTGGCCCTGCTCCGCCTGACCGACGTGAAGGATCCCCCGCCCCCGGACGTGGTGGGGGCGGAGGCAGCCAGTTCGACGGCGCGGTCGCGACCCAGGGGGGGAAAGCCTACACCCAGTACTGCGCGGCGTGTCACGGCGCCAACCAGCGAAGCGTGATTGCCGGCATCCCGCCGCTCGTCGGGGTCACCGATCGCATCGACCAGGAGAGCTTCCGCGTGATCGTCTCCGAAGGGCGCAACAACATGCGTCCGATCGTCGACGCAACCAACGAGGACATCCGGGCGATCTACACCTACCTCCAGGCGACCAACCCGGCCGGCTTCGGCGGGGGAGGTCGCGGACGCGGCGGCAGGGGCGGCGGGCGCGGTGCGCCGCTGCCACCCGGGCCGGTGGTCGCGAGCGGAGGCGCACCGCGCCCGCCCATGCCGCCGCGCTACGGCGGGCCGTTCTATCCAGGCGTCGGCGGCACGGCCGGCAACATGCCGTGGCCCGAGGATGTCGCAGCCGCGAAGCTGCCCACCCGATATCAGAGCGGCTACAACGTGATGGCATCGTCGACCAAGCCGCCGTACACGACCATCACCGCCTACGACCTGAACACCGGCGAGATCAAGTGGCAGGTGCCGAACGGCGACGATCCGGCCACGGTCGATCACTTCAAGAAAGGCGATGGCCCGCACGACACGGGCGGCGTCGGCTCCAGAAACGGGATGGTCGTGACCAAGACCGGCCTGCTGTTCCAGAACGGCAAGGACGGCTGGGCGCGCGCCTACGATGTCGACACCGGCAAGGTCCTGTGGAAAGGCAAGACCGCAGGGCAGTCCATCGGCATCCCGACGATGTACGAGCACAAGGGGCGGCAGTATGTGGTGTTCATGTCGCCGCCGACGGGACCGGGTCAGGTTGGCGGCGCGGAAGGCGGCGGCACGGGCAGCGCGCCGGCGGAACCAACCGGGCCGCATGGCTACATCGCGTTCGCGCTTCCCAAGAAGTGACGCTGCAGTTTCTACGTTGACGCCCGGGTCTGAAGACCCGGGCGCCACGTTGTGGGGGTCTGGCCGGGCTGTCTTTCTAGCCGGGCTGTCTTATGTGGGGCCGGGGTCTTCAGACCCCGGCCGCCGACGGCACGCCGCGCGATTGGCGCAAATCAGGAGCATCTATGCATCGACGAACCGGCGGACTGTTTCTGACGATGGCCGCGGTGGGGGCCGTCTCGATCGGCCTGAGCGGCCAGGCGGCGCGAACATTCGTGCCTGACTGGACATTCAAGGGCTCCGCGCTGAGCGGAGCGCAGCAGGTGGGACAGGCCACCTGGCGCGCCGAGAACGGCGAGATCATCGGCACGCCCACCGGACCGGACGGCGGCTGGCTGCTCCTCGAGAGCGGCTATCAGGACGTCCAGGTGGCCGCCTCGTACAAGTGCGCCGGGGAGTGCACGGCCGGAATCATGGTTCGCTCGGAGAAAGGAGCGGATGCGACCAAGGGCGTCTACACGGTCATCTCCGGTGACGAGCGCACCACGGCGGCCGTCACGGTGGATGCACAGGGCCGCATCGCCAGCCGCGAACCGCTGACGCGCAATGCCGGCGGTCAAGCGCGGTTTGCTCCGGCGGCTCCCCCACCGGGCGCTGCCGGGCCGCCGGCGCCGGCCGTGGGGGCGGCCGCGGCGGTCCGGGTCGGGGTGGCGCGGGTCCGTCGGCGTTCGTCTCGATGTTCGCGCCGGCCGCCGATCCGGCCTATCGCAAGAACGATTGGAACCGCGTTGAAATCGTCGTGGACGTGGACGTGTTCCGATCCAACGTGAATGGCCGCGGCAGTGCGGTCGCCATCGACGGCACCACCGGCACGTTCGGTCCAGTCGCGCTCCATGTCGCAGGTTCCGGCGAAGTGCGCTTCAAGGACATCGCCATCAGGGATCTCGCGCGCCGGATCACACCGGCCGAACAGGTCGGCTCGCGATTCCGCGCGCAGCATTTCGAAGACTTCTATTACGGGTGGTCGGCCGCTGCCGGTGACTTCAACCACGATGGCACGCTCGACGTGACGATCGCCAATCGGTACTACCTCGGCCCGTCGTTCACCGAGTCGCGCGAGGTCTACGCCGGTCAGCCGTACAACCCCGCCAAGGAATACTCGCCGGCGATGGTGAACTACGCCTTCGACTACACCGGTGACGGCTGGGACGACATCCTGGTCGTCGAATCGCGCACCCCCGTGCTCTACGTGAACCCGAAGGGGCAGTCTCGCCGATGGACGCGCCACGCGGTGTTCACGGCGCCGGTGACGTCCGAATCGATCATGTTCAAGGACATGAACGCCGACGGCAAGCCGGACGCGATCTACGGGGGCACCGGAGGCGTGCAGGTGGTCAGCGTCGACACCGCGAACCCGACCGGCCCGTGGAAGACCTTGACCGTGTCGCAGGCAGGTGTCCCGTCGAGCATTCACGGCATCGGCGCGGGGGACATCAGCGGCGACGGTAAGCCGGACGTCATCGCGCCGCACGGCTGGTGGGAACAGCCGGCCGACCCCAGCCAGACGCCCTGGACGTTCCACCAGGGAGCGTTCGGCCGCAACGGAAACGCCGGCGGCAACATCGAAGTGTTCGACGTCAACGGCGACAAGCTCCCCGACGTCGTCACGGCGCTCGCCGCACACGGATTCGGACTCGCCTGGTACGAGCAGAAGCGGGACGCCGGGAAAGTCTCGTTCGTGGAGCACCTGATCATGAGCGACTTCGCGGGCCAGAACGCCGGCGGCGTCACCTTCACCGAGCTGCACGCGCTGACCATTGCCGATATCGACGGCGACGGCATCCAGGACATCGTCACCGGCAAGCGGCACTGGGCCCACCTGGAGAGCTACACCGATCCCGACCCCAACGGCGCGGCGGTGATCTACTGGTACCGCACGGTCCGGACCGCCAAGGCGGCTGGCGGCGCTGAGTTCGTACCGGAGCTGATTCACAACCGATCAGGAGTCGGGTCGATGATCCAGGCCGCGGACATGAACAAGGACGGCGCGATCGACATCCTGGCGGCCAGCAGCCGCGGCGGACACATCTTGTGGAACACGCCGCGCGGCGGACAGCGCCGCAGCGCGCCGCGCTGAGACCCGCATACCGGCGACAGCCGCTTGCCAAGAGCTTCAACAGCAGGACAGGAGATCAGGAGATCTCCTGTCCGCACTCCAATGACGCCTGTTGGGCGCGTCACTCGCGCGGCGGCTGTCGAAGCTCAACCTCCCTCAGTGACCTGCCGAATCACACGAAGCCAGTTCAAGCCCAGGATCTTTCTGATTCGCTGATCGTTGTAACCCAGCTTTTGCATCGCGATGGTCATCTGCGGGTAGTCGCTGATGTCTTTGATTTCGCGCGGCAATTCAGGGCCGCCATCCAAGTCAGAGCCCAGGGCGACATGATCTTCGCCGACCAGCCTTACGCCGTAGTCGATCACTTTCGTGAGCTGGTCCACATGCATCCAGTATTCATCAGGGATCGTGCCGCGAAAATTCAGGGGCACCGTTCGTGCCAGCTCCTTGTCTACATCCTCAATCGTCTGCGTGGTTACCTGTGAACCAAAGATCCTCGGCGTTCTTGGTTGAGGCACCGGCTGCGACCTGACGGGGTGGTTCGGTCGTTGCCACTCCCAGTATTTTGGATTGTTGAAGAGGCTGCCGAAATGAACCCCGATGACTCCCCCCTTTGCGGCGACCGCTTTTGCTGCTTCGTCACTGATGCAGCGGGGATGATCGACGATGTTGTAAAAGCCGCCGTGACTATAGATCACCGGGTGGCGGCTGACGGCGGCTGACTGAATGATGGCGTCGTTGGATGCGTGGGCGATATTGATCACCATGCCGAGATCGTTCATTTCTTTGATCACAGCTTTTCCGTGCTCGTTGATACCGCCCCACGTATACACGTCGTTGCAGGCATCGATGAACGCGTTGGTGGTATTGTGAGCGGTCAGCTGCATGGAACGCAGACCAAGCCTGTACAGGGCGCGCAGCAGGTTCACATCGCCATACAGGTCATACCCGCCTTCCAGATCCAGGAACGCAGCGATCTTTCCACTCTTGTTGATCCGTTCAATGCCTGAGGCATTCAGCGCCAACTCGATCGCGTTGTTGTTTTTCTTGATCTGGTCCAGCGCCAGCTCCACCACTCGGAACGTATGCTTGATTTCAAACCTTCCGGGATAGTAGTTTTCAGGGGTATACACCGAAAAGAACATCGCATCCACGCCGCCTTCTTTAGCTCTTGGTAGATCGACGTTTCCATCCGGATAACGCTGGCCGATATCCGTTTTCATCAACAGCTCGCGGGTCATCACATGCGTGTGTCCATCCATTACAAATGCTTCGCGATGCAGAGCAGGCATCGGCTTGTTCTGAAGAGGCGCCGACGGACGATGGGATCCGGCGACCCGAGCGGCTGACAGAAATTTCATCGGAACCACACTTCCAGCCATTGGCAGGAGTGCCAGACTCTTGAGAACGTCTCGGCGTTTCATTGGTTTCTTGACTCTTTGTAACTTCCGCGACAGCCCGCGCTGAGCCTATTTATCAAAACCCCGGATGTATGGGAGATTCGGTGGACGCTCCCCCTTCTCGAACATCGGTCCCCGTGTTGTGCGGTATTTCATGTTCATGAACGGCGTCTCGATGCGGTGCCCAACGGCAGAGTAACGGCCGTTCTCCCAGTTCGAGTCCATGTAGTGGTTCACAATCCCGGTAGACAACAGCAGCCGCTCCGCATTGAATGGTTCCTTCTTGGTCACCATCATCTCGGTAATCCAATGCGGCTGACCGTTCGCGGCATGGTACTGCGCGTAGGGGCCGGGCCAGCCAAGCATCGAGACGATGGTCGGCTCTTTCTGTCCGTCAATTTCGGCCGCGTAGGTCCAGCCCACACCGCGGCCCGAAATTACCGCCGCTTTCGTTCCATCGTTGTACTCCACGATACAGACGTTCGACTGGGCGCTCTCTTGAAAGGATCCCGGCTTCAAGTCAAAATGTGTCGCCACTGAATCGAGCAGCTTGCCGGCCCAGGGATTGCGTTCGGCCCACTTCCATGCTTCAGGTCCTCGGATGGACTGCACTGATTTGATGCCTGTCTCACCGCCCTTGCGGCGTTCTACAAAGGCTTGCAGCACGTCGACACAATGGAAAATGGCTCCCTCATCTGAAGAGCCTCCAACCACGATCGAATTCTTTATCGGCGTATCGATCGCGAGGTCCATCTCAGGCTTACGGAAGTAGGTCGGTATGGAGGAACCGCCAGTCAGCGGAAAATTCAGTTCACGGGACTTATCAAACATCCACTTGGCATCGTCCCAATTGTAGGAGAGGTGCTTGTCATTGAAGACTGGCACCGAGCGCTTGCTTTGCTCGAACACCCGGATAACCTGCTGGTACATCCACCAGCGCGGCAGGAGCCAGTGCCCCTTGAGGTCGGTTGGATACTCCCCGTGTTCTCCGACTATGACGACACCATCCACCGCAAGTTCCGGTCCCCCAAGCTTGACGGCCTCAGCTACTGTCTTATGGATCGGTAGGTTTTTCGCTTTGCATACTTTCTGGCCCAGTACGCTGGTTTCAAACTGATGGATGTAAACAGAGACAACGTCCACCCGCGAAGGCGTGTGGGCGCCCTGCCACCAATAGCCATCCATCAGCTTGCATACAATCCAGTCCGCATGTGATCCCGGAGCACCCCAAAAGCTCACGAGACAGGCGATACGGGGCCGTGTCTGCCTCGTCTGCGGCACAACACCGGCTGCGTTGCCGGCTAGAGGTGTCATCCCGGCCACAGCCGTTAAACCGGCTATACCGGCTATACCGGCGACTCCCAGCATTTCACGCCGGGTGAAGAGAGGGTGTGACTCCATGAGCTCATTGATTGGGAATGAATCTGCAATTTCGGTTTGTTCTTTTGCCATGATGTGTCGGCTTCGGCGTCCCTCTGTGAGACAGCGCAAATTAGTCTGGAGCGACCCGCGGATCAAGGGCAAATTGGCATGTCGGAGCCGGACGGGCGGGAGCGCAGGTCCCCACCAGTTTTCGTTTGACGTTGCCCGAATCGCTCGCCTAGAATTTCTAGGCCATGCGACGGCGTCGGGATGCTCGATCGGAACGCGACCTGCTGGCGGGAACGCTGGACATGCTGATTCTGCGGATGCTGCAGGCCGGCCCCGCCCACGGATTGCAGATCGCCCAGGAGATCGAGCGTCGTTCCGACGATGTGCTGCTGGTGGAGCAGGGCTCGCTCTATCCGGCGTTGCATCGGCTGGAGGAGCGGGGCTGGATTGCGTCCGCATGGGGCGTGTCGGACACCAACCGCAAGGCCCGCTACTACCAGCTCACGTCGATTGGAAAGAAGCAGTTGGCCACCGAATCCAGCCGATGGGAGACCCTCACCCGCGCGGTGGCCCGCGCGATGCGACCGGTGAACACGAAAAGCTGAGGCACCGCCATGATCATGACGAGGTTGCGCCGTCTGTGGTCCCGGGAGTCACGGATGAGGGAACGTGCCGACGAAATGCGCGCGCACCTCGACCTCTATGCGGAAGACCTGGTCGCCCGCGGAGTTCCACCCGAGGAAGCCCGCCGGCAGGCGCGGATCAAGTTCGGCAATCCGAGAGTCAAGCTGGAAGACGTCGACGCGCTGAATCGCGTCGCCTGGCTCGATGCGCTGGGCCGCGATTTCCGCCACGCCCGGCGCAGCCTTGCCGCCAGCCCCGGGTTCACCCTCGTCGTCCTGGCCGTGCTCACGCTGGGCGTCGGCGCCGCCACCGCCATCTTCTCGGTGGTCGATGCCGTCGTGCTCCGCGGGCTGCCGTTCGACGAGAGCGATCGGCTGGTCGGCATCTCGCGGATCGATCTTCAGGATGGGTCGGCGCAGTTCGCGGGATTCGACGCCGCTGACGCGACCGACTACCGGCAGCGCCAGGACGTGTTCGCGGCGCTCGCGGCCGTGCCGGAAGGGCCGTTCCAGAATACGCTGCGTGGCGATCCCGTCGAACAGGTCTACGCCACGCGCTCGACGGCCGACCTCTTCGACGTGCTGCGGGTGCAGCCGCAGCTGGGGCGGCTGTTCTCAGCCGAGCACGAAATCCAGGGCAACCATCGCGTCGTGCTGATCAGCGACGGCCTGTGGCGCCGCCGCTTCGGGGCCGATCCGGCGGCCGTCGGCAAGACCCTCGTGGTTGGGTCGGTCACCCGGGAAATCGTCGGGGTCATGCCGCCAGGATTCAGCTGGCCGGTCGACGGCCCGGCACGGGTCGACGTGTGGACGCCGTGGGTGGTTCGCGACAACGAGAAATCCCGCGACGGCGGACGCGCGCGGTACATCTCGCTCATCGGCCGGCTGAAGCCGGGCATCTCGCTCGATCAAGCGCATGCGCGCATGGAACAGATCAGGGCCTCGCTCGCGGCGGAGCACCCGGCGTGGTTCAAGAACGAAGGCATTCGCGTGCGAGGGCTGATCGAGGCGATCGTCGGCGACCGCGTGCAGTCGTGGATGTGGCTGCTGCTGGGCGCGGTCGCGGGCGTACTCCTCATCGCCTGCGTCAACGTCGCCAATCTGCTGCTCGCGCGCACCGCTGCGCGAACTCACGAGCTCCGCATCCGATCGGCGCTGGGTGCGTCGCGATGGCAACTGGTGCGGAGCGTGCAGACCGAAAGTCTGCTGCTGTCGCTGGCGGGAACCGCGCTCGCCGTGGTCGCTGTGTACTGGACGGTCGACGTCATGCGCGCCGTGCTGCCGGAGGGCGTCCCGCGTCTCAGCGCCGTTGCCGTCGACCTCCGCATTCTCGGCGGCGCAGCGCTCGCGGCGATCGCGTGCGGTCTGTTCATCGGCCTCGGACCGGCCCTTTATCTGACGACGCCCAACCTCGCCGGCGCGCTTCGCGACAGCCGTCCCCTGGCGGCAGGCGGGCGCAGCCGCCATCTGCAGGCGGCGTTCATCGTCGGCGAAGTGGCGCTGGCGGTCGTGCTGCTGGTGGGGTCGGGCCTGTTCGTGGCGAGCTTCGTGCGCCTCATGCGCGTGGAGCTCGGTTTCGACTACCGCGGCGTGGTCGCGATCTCCCTGTACCCGCCCGCCAACCTGTCGAGCGAGCAGGCCGCGATGGAGACGCATGCGCGGGCCGAGGCGCTTCTCAACGGGGCTATCGAGCGGCTTCGCGCGATTCCTGGCGTCGAATCGGCCGCAGCGCTGGCCGGAGGACTTCCGCTCACAACCGCCTGGACGCGATACACCCTCCAGGCGCGAGGCCGCGAGTTCAGGAACGACGACATGGTTGACGTCCGGCAGGCCACGCCGGACTACCTGAACGTGATGCGCTTGAACCTCCGGCACGGGCGCTGGCTCGCACCAACGGACCTTTCTGGCGCGGAGCGCGTGGTCGTGCTGAACGACGTGGCGGCGCGGCGCTATCTGGGAAGCGAACAGTCAGTCGGCGCCGACGTCACGTTCCAGACCAAGACCTGGCGAGTCGTCGGGGTTGTGAAGGGGCTTCGGTTCGGCGGGCCTGAGAGCGAGGTCAGGCCGGAGGCGTACACCCCGGTCGCCCAGGGCCAGATCGTCGGCGGCCAGGTCGTGGTGCGGGCTGCCGATCGGACGGCGGTGCCACTCGCAGCCATCAGGGATGCCGTGCGGGCGATCAATCCGCAGGCGGTTCAGCAAGTGGAGGCCCTCGATGATCTCTTCAGTGGCCTGATCGCGACGCGGCGCTTCAACATGCTGTTGCTGTCGATGTTCGGGCTCCTCGCGGTCGTGATCGCCGCCATCGGGGTCTACGGCGTGATGGCGTTCCTGGTCGCGCACCGTACCCAGGAGATCGCGGTTCGCATGGCACTGGGCGCCGACGCACCGACGGTGCTGCGATCCATCCTCTCGCAGGCCGCTGTGTACCTCCTGGCAGGGTTGGCACTCGGATTCGCCGGTGCGTTCGGCCTCGCCGGTCTGACCACAGCGTTCCTCTTTCAGGTGCAGCCTTATGACCTCGGCGTCTACGCGGCTACAGGCATGGTGCTCCTGATGGTCGGTCTCCTCGCCGCGTGGATCCCGGCCCGTCGTGCCTCGCGGGTCGATCCGCTCGTTGCGCTGCGAGCCGGCTAGGCTGCCCGACGCGGTTACCGTTCCGGCGCTTTGCGAAATACCGCGCGAATAGCCGCCTGATTCTGCTGTTGGTCGGCGGCGAAGTCTCCATGCCGGGACAGACTGACATCCTCGAGCAGCTGCTCGAGGCTCTTGCCGGCCTTCTTGCCGGCGGCGACCTGGGTCCAGAGGTCGTCGAGGAATGCGCTCTGCGCGCGCAGCGTGTCCACCGTGCCGACGTCACCGTGTCCGGGCACCACGGTCTTGACCTTCCACTGCGCCAGATCGTTGAGGACCTTCACCCAGTGCGGATGGTCGGCGTCGCGATCGCCGACGTTGTTGCCGGATCGCCAGTTCACGCACAGGTCGCCCGTGAAGAGGATGCCTTCAGCCGGGAGGAATGCGACCGCATCACCGATCGTGTGCGCCGGTCCCACGCGCCGCAGCTCCAGCCGGCGCTCGCCGTCGTCGATGGCCATGAAGTCGCCGAAGACGACGGTCGGCTGCTGGAGACGATACGGCGCGAGGCTGTATTCGTCGGTCCGTTTGCTCATCTGGTCCCATTCGCCTTTGCCCTTGACCGCGAGCTCGCTGGCGCAGTCCTGAGAGCACACGACGGTGACGCCCTCGTCGGCCATCACGCTGTTCCCCTGGGTGTGATCCCAGTGGTAATGGGTGTCGAACACGTACCGGATCGGCTTGCTGGTCGTCTTTCTGATTTCAGGCAGCACTGCACGGATGCCCCACGGCGTGTTCGCGTCGATCACGACCACGAATTGCCGGAACTCGACCCAGCTGGTGTTGGCAGGCTGGCGCGCCTCGCGATCGCCGATTCGCGTGAAGACGCCAGGGGCCAGCTTGTGGACCGAGCGCACCTGCCCGTGCGGCGTCACCACGTACGCCGCCACGAGCAGCAGGATCGTGCATGCTGGAAGAATTTTTCTCATCATGACCGCCGGCGCCTGCCTTCCGCCTTTACCGAGAGTTCGGCGGATGTTGACCGACGACGCAACGCTGGTCAAGCTTCGAAAGGCCTGAGCAGGGTCGAAGCGCTCAGCTGCCGTTGCGTCCGCGGCGCAGATCGTCGGCCAGCAGGATCGCTTCGGCGACGTCCCGTTTCGGGCGGCGGCGATGCCGGCTCTGGCGTTGAATCGCCAGATACGCCTCCTGCTCGCTGATCCCGAGATCGCGCTGCAGGATTCCCTTCGCGCGCTCGACCAGCTTCCGCGTCTCGAGACGCTCCGACAGCTGCGTGTTCTCACTCTCCAGTCGCGCCAGCTGGATTTCGGCGCCGACCAGGAACCCAATCGTCGCGACCAGCTGAATCTCCGCCCAGCTGTGCTCGTGCGGGAAGCGATGCTGGAGATTGATCACCGCGACCAGCCGGCCGCGGCAGAGCACGGGGACCGACAGAAGGCCTCGTAGTGATCCTCGGGCAACTCATTGAACACCTGGAAGCGCGGATCCGCAGCAGCGGATCATCCTGCTGCTCGTCACCCTGCTCCTGGTGCCACCGTGCCTGAACATCGCCATCCTCATCTACGCACGAACGGTCACGCGCCAGGAGGAGTTCGCCGCGCGCTACGCGCTCGGCGCGAGCACGGCCGCATCGTGGTGCAGCTGTGCGTCGAGGTGCTCGTGCTCTCCTCGACGGCGGGAGCCATGGCGCTCTTCCTGACACGCCCAATCCTCACCCGGATCGGGGAGATCATCAGGCGGTTCCCGGAGCTGGGCGGTTCGCTCCCGTTCTGGGTGACCTTCGACTTCTCGTGGCGCGCCGGCCTCTTCGTCGCCGGCCTCACCGTGCTGGCCGCGCTGATCGCCGGCCTGGTGCCTGCGCTGCAGGCCACCGGCCGGGTCCTGCCCATCGCACTCCGCTCGTTGGGCACGCCTCTCGCGTCCGAGGTCTCCAGGCCGAAGTCGTTCGCCAGGTCGAAACGGAGCCCGGCGGATCGGCAGTGACGTTCGTCGCGGCATTGCCCGGCGCGGAGCCTGCGATGTTCGTCGAGATGGATGACGGGGACGGCGGCCGACGCGTCAGGCGTTACGTCAGAGCAAATCAGGTCGACCGGGCCTTCTTCACGGTATTCGACGTCGCGGCCCTGGCGGGCCGGACGTTCGACGGCAGCGATTTCCGCGCGGCGGGAACGGCGATCGTGGACCAGCGTTCGTGCGGCAGGTAATCGGCGACGACAATGCCATCGGCCGCCGGGTCCGGCCGGTTCCTGCCCCGGGATCGGAGGCCGGCCCCTGGTACGAGATCGTCGGGATCGTTCCGGACCGTCCCGCGAACACGTCCCAGGGACGACTGTATTTTCCGGCGCTCCCTGCTGCGCGCGGACCTGCCAGCTCAATCCATCTGGCCCTGCATGCCGGGCCCGATCCGGCGACGATGTCGCGTCGCCTTCAAGAGATCGGCACGAGACTCGACCCGACTCTCCGCCTGGATGATGTGCGCCGTCTCGATGAGGTCCACGGCGAGGCGCAGATGTCCAACAACCTGACGTCCTACGCTCTTGCCATCGTGACGATGAGTGTGCTCGCTCTGTCAGCGGCTGGACTGTACGCCCTCATGTCCTTTACGGTCACCCTGCGGCGCCGCGAGATAGGCATTCGGACGGCGCTCGGCGCGCCGCCGGGGCGAGTGCTGGCGAGCATCTTCGCCCGCGCGCTGTGGCAGATTGCCGCCGGCGTTGTGGTCGGCGTCACGGTCGCGCTCGCCCTCCATCGCAGGCTGAACATCGAAGTCGAGGGCGGGTGGCACATCCCGGGGATCCTCCCGGCGGCCGCCATCTTCATCATGACCATCGGCCGGTTGTCCGCGGCCGGACCGGCCCGCCGCGCTGTGCGGGTCGACCCCACGGAGGCGCTGCGGGACGGCTAGGCCAGGTTGGCGAGGATGGTGTTGTAGACGATGCGCACCGCCTCGTGCCGCGTGACTTCGATCGAGTACAGCCCCTTGTAGCCGAGGCTCTCGGTGAACTTCACGGCCTGACCGACGTCCCAGAACGGGCTCGACTTGATGTGCATGTTGCCCGAGGAGTACGGGAACCATCCCTTGATGCAGTCGTGCAGCTCCTGCTGGTTCATCGCGCCGACGTTGCCGATGTCCACGTTCGAGTTCGCGCCCGCGTCCCGGATCACGCCGATCATGAACTCCCACGGCTTCACGTTGTCGATCTGCGGGAGGAGCTCGGGCGTCCCGGCGCCGCGGGTCTCCGCGGAGACCTTGACGTTCTTCGGGCGGCCGTAGTCGGCCATTGCCTTCATCGCGGCGACGGCGCCCTCTCGCGTCGCCTTGGTGAGCTGGGCCTGCTGCTGGTTGATCATCACCCGCTGACAGCCGTACTGCGATGCGATGTCGATCCACTGCTTGACGTGATCGACCGCCTCCTGGCGCCCCGCCGGCTCCTTGTAGGAGATCGACTGCACCGTGCCGAACTCCAGGTTGATCTGCGTCATCGTCACCTTGTTTTCGTCGAGGCGGGCCTTCAGCTCCTTGATGAACGCCGGGTCCTTCTCGGACTGGACGATGTGGCTGTGCTGGTACTCGATGTTGCGCACGCCGTAGCTCTCGACGTACATCTTCGGCAGGTCGAATGCCGTCAACGTCTGGTCCGGCGTCGGATTCTGGGTCTCGGGACCCTTCAGGTATGGATTGAAGTTCAGGGTCATGAGCGAGACGCGCGCGAGCTTCTCGGGCGCGACCGCCGCCGGGCCCCGGCCGCGGCCTCCACCCCGCCCTTGCCCGCCCCGTCCCTCCCGCCCACCAGGCGCTGGCGTCTGCGCGCCTTGTGCGAACAGGCCGGCGCTTGCAACCGTGGCGGCAGCGGCGGCGAGAAAGTCTCGGCGTTTCATGTTCCAGACTCCTTTGCTGAGGGGCTCGAGGGGAGCGGCAACAATTCGAAAATGCTTGGAATTGTCGGAAATCCTAGCAGACTCGCGGGAGAATCACCACGCTTGGATGTTCAGCGTCACAGTTCAGCCGACAGCGGGTCAGGGGGCTTCCCGGTCGACTGCTCGGCGAGACGTTTCATCGCGAGCGCCAGCGCCCGCTTGATGAAGACCGGCAGCATCGCGGCGCGGTAGTCGCCGGCCGAGCGCACATCGGAGATCGGGCTCGCCTGCGCGGCGATCCGGGCGATGATCGCCTGCTGCTCTCCGTCCTCGAGATTGATGCCGGTCACCAGCAGCGGCGTCGGCGCGACCGCGCCCAGCGCCACGCGGATATCGCCGGCCCTCGAGACGGTGCAGCACACGGAGAGGATCGCGAGATCCACGCCCCGGCGGCGCGTCAAGCGCATGAAGGCCGCGCCGATCGGTGCACTCGGGAGCGGCACATCAATCGAGGTCACCAGTTCGGCAGGTCCGAGGGCGGTCCGTCCCGGCCCCTCGAAGAACTCCGAGATCGGCAAGTGCCGCTCACCACCGATGCCAATCGTGTTGACGATGGCTCCATACGCAAGCAGCGCCGGAGCCGTATCCGCGGCGGGAGACGCGTTGCAGAGGTTGCCGGCGAGCGTGGCCCGGTTGCGAATCTGGACCGATCCGACCACCGCGGCGGCTTCGATCAGCGCCGGAAACGACCCGCGTACGCCCGGGCTTGCCAGCAGATCCGCCATCGTGCAGCGCGCGCCGATCCGGAGCACTGGTCCGACCTGGGCAATGCCTGAGTCGAGGTCGTCGATGCGTTTGACGTCGACGACCACGCCTGGACGGATATGCCCCGATCTGAGGCGGACCAGGACGTCGGTCCCGCCGGCGAGCAGTCGCGCGGCGGTTCCCGACTCGTTCAGTATCGCAAGCGCCGTGTCCAGGGTTCCCGGACGGACGTACTGGAAACGGGTCACGTCTGTCCACTCCCGGCGTCAACTTCCAACTCCCAACTCCCAACTCCCAAGGTGTGTCTTTTCGAACAGATCGGTTTGGGAGTTGGAAGTTGCCCGCCGTCGCGTGTCGGCCGTGGGCAGGCGACACGCTTTGGCGAGGTCGCGCCGGAGCGCACGCGGATTCGGGTGTGCGCGGAGGCGGAGAGGTTGGAAGTTGACACGATTTTCAGCCTTCGATGATCGCCACGGCCCGGACCGGTGCGGCCGTCGTGTTCACCCATTTGATCGGGAACACCGACAGCTTGAACCCATGGGGCGGCAACTGGTCGAGATTGGTCATGTTCTCGAGATGGTAGTACTCCCGCGTCAGCATCACGCGATGCGCTTCCCAGAACTGTTTCCGCTCGAACATCGCCCAGACGGGGGGATCGAACGTGATCGCGTCGATGCCAGCCACTTTGACGCCCTGGTCGAGCATCCAGTGTGTCGCCTCGGCGGTCATCCCGACCTGGTCGGTCAGGTACTTGTCCGTCTCCTGAATCGCGCCCGCGCCGGTGTGGATCAGCACGATGTCGAGAGGCTTGATCGTGTACCGGATCTTCTCGAGCGCCGATTTCATGTCGTCGACGCTGATCCCGGCCCCCCTGGGCAGGTGCCGGAAGTCGAGACACACGCCGTCACCATAGCAATACTCGAGTGGAATCCCCTCAGGACCCGGCGCATCGTCTCGAAGATGCCGCAGCGAGTCGATATGCGTGCCGATGTGATCGCCAAGGACGACGAGGTAGCTGGCGGTGAGCCAGTCGACGCCGTGTTGTGCCGCGCCGATTCGTTCGGCGAACTGCTTCCAGTCCTCGTACATCGCCATCGAGGGGCGAACGACACGCGGAAACGCCACCATGTCGTTGTGTACGCGCATACTCAAGTCGATAAGGCGCCGGCTCATTCAGTACTGTCTCCTTGATGTGAAATTCGATCGGAGACAGGAGACAGAAAACAGAATTCAGGAGACAGAATACGCGGGGCACAGCGAACAGCAGCCTGCCTTTCGGCCTTTGCCTCCGACCTCCTACCTCCGAGCTCCTGTCTCCTGTTTTCTGTCTTCTGTCTTCTGTCCCCTACTGCGTGACGGTGATGCCGCCGTCTAGATAGAGCGTCTGTCCGGTCACGAAGTCCGAGGCCGGGCTGACGAAGTAGAGTGCGGCCGCCGCCACGTCGCGGGTCTCGGCGACACGGCCGAGCGGGATGCGCGACACCACGCTCTGGTAGAACACGGGATCGTCGAGCCACTTGGCGGCTTGTGCGGTTCGAGTGAAGGTCGGCGCCACGACGTTGACGTTGATGCGATGGTCGGCCCATTCGGCGGCCAGCTGCCGGCAGAGCGCCTCGAGTCCACCCTTCGCGGCGCAGTATGCGGCAAACCCGCGGCCGCGCAGCGCGATGTGCCCGCGCACCGATCCGATGAACAGGACCTTGCCCCCCTCACCGCCATGCTGCATGTGCTTCGCGGCGGCCTGCGCCTGAAACATCGCGGTCTTCAGGTTCGTGAGCATCACCTCGTCATACACCGCCTCGGTGACGTCGTCCGCCTTTTCTTCTTTGTTGCCACCGATGCAGTTGACGAGGATGTCGAGACGGCCGAAATCGGCGGCGACCTGATCGGCCATCCTCTGGATGTCGCCGACGGATCGCGCATCGAACACCGCGGCACGGGCATCCGCGCCCTCGCCGCGCAGCGATTCCGCCGATGCGGCAGCCTTTTCTTCGTGGTGACCCGCCACCGCCACCCGCCCACCGGCCGCGACAATCTCGCGACAGATGGCCAGGCCGATGCCGCCGTAGCCGCCGGTCACGACCGCGACTTTGCCGTCCAGCCGAAAGAGACTCGGTATCGACATCCGCGGTTACACCAGTGGCGCGGCGGCGCGCGAGGACGCCTGACGCCGGCGCGTGTGTTCGCGGGGATTCATCGCCAGCAGGCCCTCCGCCATTGCTCGGGCGAAGCGCGGGTCGTTGATGTGCATATCCATGACGTGAATTGGAATGTCCTTCCGGAGATGTGTCTGCAGCGACTCGAGCAGCGCGGCATCCGCTTCGGGCCAATGGAATGGCGCGCCGGGTGCGGAGATCACCGAGATGCCCTGCAGTGGAAAGTAGACGGCCGCGGGTCCAGTTGACAGGTTCAGTTTGCCGGCGATGATCCGTCCCAACTCAGTATTCTCTCCGGGATCGGTCCGGATCAGCGTTTGTTTCGGATTGTGCTGATAGATGCGGCGGCCGCGGTACTTCTCCGGCAGGGTGTGCGGTTCCCAGAAGTTCACCATGTCCAGGCATCCTGGCGCGATCACCGCGGGAGTGCCGCTGCGCGCGGCTGCCTCGAGCCGGGTCGGCCCTGCAGACATCACCCCGCCGACGAGCTCGTCCGCCCACTCCGTGGTCGTCACGTCCAGCACGCCCGCGACGTGCCCCGCCTCGATCAGGCTCTCCATGGTCTGACCGCCGGCGCCCACCGCATGGAAGACAAGCACCTCGAAGCCGTCCGCCTCGATGCGTGCGCGGGCCGCCTCGACGCATTTCGTGGTATTGCCGAACATCGACGCGGTGATGAGCGGCGCGTCGTCACCCTCCGGAACCTGCGCCTCCACCATGCCGCAGACCGCGGCCGCTGCGCGAGTGAAGACGCCGCGGCTGATACGGTTGAGGCCGCTGATGTCGACGATGGCGGGGATCATCACGATGTCCTTGACGCCGACGAAGCCGCGGACATCGCCGCTCGCGAGGGTCGACACCATCACTTTCGGAATCCCGAGCGGCAACGCCCGCATCGCCGCGGTCCCGATGGTCGTCCCGGCGCCCCCACCCATCGCGATGATCGCGTCGATACGGCCGCCGGTGAACAGTCGACTGATGGTTTCTCGGGCGCCGTCCGCCATGGCCGTGACCGCGCGGCCGCGATCGGCCTCAGCCGCGAGCGTGCCGACGTCGTGGCCCGCCGCAGCGGCGACTGCCGTCCGCGCGATCATCGGCGCGAACGCCGGCTCGCCCATCACGCCGACGTCGATCACGATGGGCGTATGCCCGCGTTCCGCGATCTGGTCCCGGAGGAATGCGACCTCCGCTCCTTTGGTGTCGAGCGCCCCTACAACCGCGATGTTGGCCATGTCGTGAGTCAGTGGGATGAGTGCGAATGTAGCACAGGCGTCTGGCAGGGCGATGAATCGCGGCGTGTCAAGAGAGAAGGGAGAAGGCAGAAGGGAGAATTGTCCCTTATGCCTTGTCCCTTCTCCCTCGGCGTCAGAAATCCAACCGGAACGTCAGGCCGACGTTGAGCGGGTTGGTCACCGCGGTGTACTGGCCGGTGGTCGGCGCAATGTTGCCGGTGGCGGCTGAAGTTGTAGACGGCGTCCATGGTCGTGAACTGGACGGCGTCCCACATGTTGTACATCTGCAGCTGAACGCGGAGGTTCCCGGTGCGGCCGGAGCCCGGCACCTTGATCGGGAATCGCCGCGCCAGCGTGAAGTCCCAGTTCCACCACGAGGGGTGCCGCAGCACGCCCTGCGGCGCGTTGCCGAGGTTTCCGATCGCCCCGTTCGGCCGCGGCCGCCGGAAGGCGTTCGGATTGAAGTGCACCTGGAACGCGTCGGCCACGTTCGGGTCGGGCGTGTAGCCGCTGAAGATCGGCTCGCCGGTCAGCTCGCAGCGGCTGTTACGCCGCGTTCAGCCCGGTCGGTGCCCGAGACGAACAACCCGCTGAGCGACGGATCGGTATTCTCGACGCCGGCGAGGTTCGTGCCACAGAGTCGGATCGAGCGGGTTCCCGGTCGTGAACTGCGTCACGCCGGAGGCCTCCCAGCCTGCGGTCAGGTACTTCAGCCACTTCACGTTCGCCGAGCGGATTCGGCAGCTGGTAGCTGTAGTGGACCACCATGACGTGGCGTCGATCCTGTGTCTGCGACACCGACGGCGGGCCATAGTAGCGGTCACGAAGACCTTGCTCACCGTACAGCTCCTCGGTGACGGCATCCCAGCCCTGCATGCCCTCGGCCTTCGACAGCGTGTAGGCGAGGCCCATCTGCAGCCCGCGATCGAGCCGGCGGTTCACGCTGACCTGCATGGCGTTGTAGTTCAGGCTGTCGTCGTGGGTGGCCAGGTAGCGTATCGGTCCGATACCGGGG
The DNA here is from genome assembly GCA_963717745.1 of uncultured Acidobacteriota bacterium. Lineage (GTDB taxonomy): Bacteria > Acidobacteriota > Vicinamibacteria > Vicinamibacterales > 2-12-FULL-66-21 > JACCXG01. The sequence goes on along the minus strand of CAVQXJ010000018.1, from coordinate 32,455 downwards.
TAGTCGCGGCGCAGGAAGTTCGCGTTGATCGGCTCGTTGCGGAACAGGTTCTCGACCTTCCCGTACGCGAACGGCTCGATGTTGTTCATGGTCTTCGCGCGCCAGAAGTTCCGGCCGTAATTGCCGACCCACGCCACCTCGGCGACTGTCTTGAAACCGAGGTCGCGCTGCACGGCCACGTTCACCTGGTAGTTCTTCTCCGGCTCCAGTTTGCCCTGCGGCATCTGGTTGCCATGCAACGCGAGATCGAACCCGCCTGGCAGGTTGGCCTGCTGCGGGCTCTCCACCAGGTTCCCCGAGCGGGTGACGACCGTCGATCTCGTCGAGCGTCGCGTTGAGGATGCTGCGCACACGCGAGACGAGCGGGCCCTGGTTGTAGAGATACTGCCCCTGGTTGATGAAATTGTAGAAGATCCCGCCCGAGGCGCGGAGCGCGGTCTTCTGGTCGCCGGTCAGATCCCAGGCCATCCCGATTCGCGGCGCCCACGAGAGCGCCGGCATGTCGTAGTACCAGCCGGACTTTTTACCTGACAGCCCGCCCGTGAACTGGCCATTGGTGATGTCGCCGGAGCCCGGCACGAGGGTCCCGGCAAACGCCTGCGAGACGATCTGGCCGGTGACGGGGTTGATGGCGCGCCGGTTGGCGGTGGCGCACGCCAGGTTCCCCGCCACGCCGCCCGGCAGGCAGTACGGCCGGAAGAGGGCCCCGGCCTTCCTGGGATCCCAGAGGTCCGGGTCGAACGCCGAGTTCATGTCCCGGACTTCATAGATCGCGCCGTGATGGGTCACCCGCACGCCGTAGTCGAGGGTCAACCGCGAGTTGACCCGCCAGCCGTCCTGCGCATACGCATCCCACTGCCAGTGCATGTGCTTGCGGTCGATGCGATTGTCCCGTTCCTGGTAGCTCGTGAACACGCCGAGGAGGGCGTTGGCGTAGCCGTTGCCGGTGCTCAGAGGATTGTCGGCGTTGTGGCCGAAGTTGTAGACGCCGTTGTAGTCGTTCGAGCCGGGCTCCGTCTTGCTGTTCCGCTCGGCGGCGAACCCGAACTTGTAATTGTGCCGCCCTTTGGTCCACGACAGGCTGTCTTCGAAGGTGTAGCGGATGTTCTCGTTCTGCCGCGGCAGCGGACCGCTGCCGCCGCTCGGCCGGTATTGCGCCAGGTTGGCCCGATCGCCCCCGCCGAAGCTCATGTCGGGGAAGTAGGGGTACTCGTCGGTCTGAATCTGGCCGAGGTGCGGGTCGCCGGCCGCGCCATAGGGCGCGATCCGCGGCGGATCGACGCCCAGAGCCGAGCGGTAGAAGTCGGTGTAGTCGTTGGAGGTCAGGCCGCCGGTGCCCACCTTGAACCCATAGTTGTTCTTCGACAGGCCGACGACTGCCTCATTGACGAGCGTGCTCCGGATCACGGCGGTGTAGGTGCCCGTGACCAGGTTCCCCGGGAAGAAGTTGTTCACCGACCCGATCCCGGGAGCGACGCGGTTGAACGTCGTGCTGTCGTCACGGTCGAACAGGCCGCGAATGCTGAAGCGCTGGGTCGGGCCGAGCTGCGTGTCGATCCGGACGACGGTGTTCTTCCGCGCGTGCAGCGGGGTCACGTCGCGCGCGTCGTTGGACGTGAACTGCTGTCCCGCCTGCTGGTTGGTCACGTTGTTCGGCTGCGGCAACAGGTTGAGCATCCGCTGGCCGAGCGGGCTGATGCAGCTGAATTGCACGCCGCAGCCGGGCGTGCCCGCCGCCGGAATGACGTTGTTCACGAACTGCCGGCCGGTCAGCGGATCGAGAATCGGCTGGAAGCCGCCGTTCGTCACGCGTGTCTGCGAGAAGTCGCCCCTGCGCTCCAGTTCGGTCGGCAGGTTGGTGCGGGTCACGTTTGCCGGCCGCAGGTCGTCGGTGTACTCCTGCGACGCGAAGAAATACACCCGCTTCTCGCTGCGGCGGCTGTCGATCACACCGGGCACGACCACCGGCCCGCCGATGCTGTAGCCGCCGATGTTCACCGCAAAAAACGGCTTTGCGGTGCCGGCCTGTTCGCGGAGGTAGTCGTTCTTGTTCCACTCGTCGCGCCGGGCGTTGTACCAGCCCGATCCCCGCAGCTGGTTCGTGCCCGACTTGGTCGTGATGCGGATCAGCCCGCTGGCCTGCCGCCCGTTCTCGGCTGTGTACCCGCTCGTGATGACGTTCACCTCGCCGATGGCGTCGATGTTCGGCGTGATGTGCGTGGTGCCGTCGCCCCCTTCTTCGCCGACCGGCACGCCGTCAATCGTCGTGTTCTTGTTCAGCGAGTTGCCGCCGTTGATGCTCAAGCCGCGGCCCGAGCTCCACTGCGCGAAGTCGCGGTTGGCGGTGGTGTCGACGATGCCGGGCAGGATCTTCATCATGCCGAAGATGTCCCGTCCCTTGACCTGGATCGCCGTGAGCTGGTCCCCGGTGACGGTCCGCGACAGGTTGCTCGCGGTGGTCTGCACCGGCGTCACCTCCGCGGTGACGGTGACAGTCTCGCTGCGCACGCCCACCTGGAGCGCCAGCTTGCCGAGGTCCCGCGTCTCGCCGGTGTAGAGCGCGACGTCGGGGATGGTGATCTGTTTGAAACCTTCGATCTCCACCCGAATGGTGTACCGCCCCGATGGCATCGAGAGCAGGCGGAACACCCCCTGTTCGTTGGAGATGGCCGTGCGGGTGACGCTGGTGTTGGCGTCGACCGCCGTCACCGTCACGCCAGGAATCACACCGTCGCCGTCCGTGACCGTGCCGGTCACCACGCCGGTCTGGCCCTGCGCCAGCGCGCGATCCGCGCCGGCTAGGAGTGTCAACCCGCCGAGAAGGAGCCACGCGCCGAATCGCCGCTTCCCCATCATCTGCCTCCGTGAGTAGCAAGTACAACAAACGGACACAACGGGACCCGCAGGGCTATGCGGCGCGGACGCTACCACGGCGCCGACAGGGTAGCAAGAATTTTCGAACATCAGTTTTTTTTCGATTATGACGATTCGCGGAGGCACTAAGCTACGCGGCGGTCGCGCTGTCCGCCTTCGCGGAAGCTACGGCGGACAAGCCGGCGAAGCGCTCAAATCACTAAGGAGAGACGTTCCCCCATGTCCACGACTCCGAGCTACAGATTCCGCCCCCTCGTTCCTGCGCTCATCACGGCCCTCGTGGTGACCGTGGCGCTGGCATCCGTGGCTGACACGCAAGGCGGCGCACAAGCGCCTGCGGCAGGTGCGCCAGGCGGCCAGGCCGGTCGCGGTGCGCCGCAGCCGCCAGGTCGCGCTGGCGGCCCCGGCCTCGCGGATCCGGTGAACGCCGGTGGTGATTACGGCCCGAAGCCGCCCGTGGTGGCGCTGTCGCCTGAGGAACAGGCCAAGCGTTTCATTCTTCCTCCGGGCTATCGCCTCGAGCTGGTCCTCTCCGATCCCGACATCGTCAGTCCCGCGGCGATGGCGTTTGACGGCAACGGGCGGCTTGTACGTGGCCGAGCTCCGGAGCTACATGCTCGACGTGGACGCGGCGCGCCAGCACGAGCCGACCAGCCGGATCAGCATGCACGAGAGCACGAAGGGAGACGGCAGGTTCGACCAGCACTCCGTCTTCGCCGACAACCTGTTGTTTCCACGCATGATCCTGCCGCTCGACAAGGACATCCTCACGAACGAGACGCACTCCGACGATGTGTTGCGGCTGACGGATACGAACGGTGATGGCGTCGCGGACAGGCGTCAGGTGTTCTACACAGGCGTAGGCGCGGGCCGGAGCGGCAACGTGCAGCAGGCGCAGAGCGGCTTCGTCTGGGCGCTGGACAACTGGATCTACAGCACCTACAACGCATTCCGTTTCCGCTGGACGCCGAGAGGCGTCGTCCGCGAGCCCTCGGGCCCTCCGGGCGCCGAGTGGGGCATGTCGATGGATGACGACGGCAAGATCTGGCTGGTGAACGCGGCGGGCGAGCGCGGCCCCGCCAATTTCCAGATTCCGATTCAGTACGGGGCGTTCATGGTCCCGGATCAATGGGAGGAAGGCTTCGACATTCCGTATCCGGCGCCGGGCATCGGCGACATGCAGGGAGGCCTGCCGCGCGTCCGGCTGCCGGCCAACAACCTCAATCACTTCACGTCGACGACCGGCCCGGAGATCGTGCGAAGCGATCGCTACCCGGCGGATCTGAACGGCGATCTGCTCTTCGCGGATCCGGTCGGCCGCTTCATCCGCCGCGCCAGGATCGTCAAGACCGACGGGTTGACCCAGGTCCGGAACGCGTATCCGGGCGCCGAGTTCATCATCAGCACCGACCCGCTGTTCCGCCCCGTCAACATCAAGCAAGGGCCCGACGGCGCCATCTACATCCTGGACATGTACCACGGCATCATCCAGGACGCGAACTGGACGGCCCGAGGCACCTACCTGCGCTACAAGATCGAGCAGTTCGGGCTGGACAAGGTCGTCGGTCACGGCCGGATCTGGCGGCTGCGCTACGACGGCGTGCCGGCGTCACAACCGGTCGCCGGGGCGGCGGGCCAGCCGGCGATTCCCGGCGTCGAGTTGAACAAGACCTGGCCGCGGATGAACGACGAGACCCCCGCGCAGCTCGTCGCGCACCTGTCGAACCCGATCGGGTGGTGGCGGGATACGGCGCAGCGTCTCCTCGTCCTGAAACAGGACAAGTCGGTCGTGCCGGCGCTGCAGCAGCTGGCCCGCACGTCCAACAGCCTGGTCGGCCGCTTCCATGCGTTGTGGACCCTCGAGGGCCTCGGCGCCCTGGATGCCGCGCTGGTCCGCGAGCAGATGAAGGATCCGAATCCGCGCATGCGCATCCAGGCGATTCGCGCCAGCGAGTCGCTCTACAAAGCGGGAAACCGGACGTTCGACGCCGACTATCGCGCGATGGCCGAGGACCCCGACACCGACGTTTCGATTCAGGCGATGCTGACGCTCAACGTGCTCAAGGCGCCGGATCTCGCCAAGGTCGTCGGGGCGGCGCAGGCCTCCCACAAGGCGAGAGGCGTGAAGGAGATTGGTGATTTCCTCCTGAAGCCGGCGGCGGCGGCGCCGACGATGGTCGGTGGCGTGCCGCTCACGTCCGGAACAGCAGAAAGTCATCGAAGAAGGGGATGCGATCTACAAGTCAGCCTGCTTCAGCTGCCACGGCGACGACGGACGCGGCGCTCCCAAGGCAGGAGCCGCGCCGGGCGCGACGCTGGCGCCTTCGCTCGCCGGCTCGCCGCGCGTCAACGCGCACCGCGACTACGTCATCAAAGTGCTCCTGAAGGGGCTGACCGGCCCGCTGGACGAGGCCTCGGGTCGTCCGGCGACGTGATGGTGCCGATGGGAACGAACAAGGACGAGTGGATTGCGGCCATCGCCTCCTACGTCCGCACCGCGTTCGGCAACGCCGGCGGCTTCGTGACCTCGGCCGACGTCGCGCGCGTGCGCGCCGCGACGGCCAATCGCAAGGCTCCCTGGACGCTCAAGGAGCTCGCGCCGACGCTGCCACGGCGCATCGAGGCCACGTCGTCCTGGAAGCTCACCGCGAGCCACAATGCGGAAACGGCACCGGTCGCCTTGACGACGCGAGCCTGGACGACCGGGGCGCCACAGGCGCCCGGCATGTGGCTGCAGATCGAGCTGCCGCAGCCGGCGATGCTCACGGAAGTCGAGTTCGATTCACCGAGTCCCGCGGGCGGCCGCGGCGGCGGCCGCGGCGCTGCGGGCGGCGACGCCTCCCGCGCTGCCGTACCCGCGCGGATATCGGGTCGAGGTGTCGCTCGATGGCACGAACTGGGGAAAGCCGGTTGCCGAAGGCAAGGGGACCGGCGCCCGCACCTCGATCGCCTTTGCACCGGCGCGCGCGAAGTTCGTGCGCATGACGCAGACCGACACGACCGAGAGCGCGCCGAACTGGACGGTCTCGAACTTGAAGATTTATCGAGGCTGCGGGGAAGTAACGGCCGACAAGAGCCCGTGAAAAACGGAAAGGAGAGAAGAGAGAACCGTTCTCCCTTCTCCCTTCTCCCTTCTCCCTTGACAGGCGACGCTCTGTCAGCAATCTGGGGCCAGCGCGCGTGCACGCTGGCCCTTTTCATTTACCAATCAAGTCGCACAGTCAAAGCCATGACCCGCGGCGTGATCGTGCCGGCCGCGAGGGTGGTGCCGCTCGCGGTGTACTTGCCGGTGTTGGCGTTGGTGTTCGACGAATTCAGCGGCGCGCCCGCCGGGGTCGTGAAGGTGAACGACGCATTCAAGTTGGTGAACTGCACCTCGTTGAACACGTTGTAGACCTCGTAGCGCAGGCGGACGCCGCTGGTCTTGCGTCCCATCAGGCTGATCGGGAAGCGGCGCGACAGCGTCAGGTCCCACTCGTGCCAGGTCGGGTGACGGAGGATGCCGACTGGGGTGTTGCCGAAGTTGCCGACGCTGCCGTTCGGCTGCGGCATGCGGAACGCGGCGAGGTTGAAGTGCAGCCGGTCGGCTTCCGGGCAGGCTCGTGTCTACCGTGTAGCCGCTGAAGATGGGCTCACCGGTCAACTCGCACGCGGGTCGCGCCGCTGGTACGCCGTCGGTCAGCGTCGGGTTGCTGTTGTTGATCCCCGCCGTGTTCGACGAGCAGCTCGGGGTCAGCGCCTGGCCGCTCAGCATCCGGAAGATGCCGGAGATCTGCCAGTCCTGAGTCAGCTGCTTGATGACCGGCTTGTCGGTCCACGTCGGCACGTCATAGCTCCAGGTCGCGGAGACGTTGTGCCGGCGATCGTCGTTGGTCGGTCCCCAGTACCGCGCTCGGACCGCCGCTTCGCCGCCAATCTCGTCGGTGTAGGGATCGTAATCATCGCCGGCTGTACCCCTCGCCCTTGGCGAGCGTGTACGAGAAACCCATCTGCAGGCCGTTGGTCAGCCGGCGCGCCAACTGCACCTGGAGGGCGTTGTACACCAGCGTCTTGGTGTAGAGGCCGGGCACGTACGTGTTGACCGAGCCCATGCCCGGGTACTTGCCGTACTGATACCGCAGCGAGTTGGCGGTGATCGGCGCGTTGTTCACCAGGTTGTTCGGGTTGGCGAACACGTAGAGCGGCAGCCGGTTGTCGTCGACGAACCGCCCGTGGTTCGCACGTGTAGTTGCCGACATAGGCGATCTCGGCGACGGTGTTGAAGCCGATGTCGCGCTGGAACGCCACGTTGACGTTGTGCGACTTCGCGAGCGGCTGTTCGTAGCCGCCAGCCGTGACGTTGACCGGGTTCTCGATCAGGTTGGACGGCGTCGCGGCGGTGATGTCGCCGAAGCGGCGCCCAGCGGATCTGCCGCGTGCACGAGACCGGGCAGCCGCCGGAGAACGGATAGCCGCCGTCCCCGGTCGAGCGCGGGAAGTTGTAGAAGATGCCCCACGAGGCTGCGGAGCGCCGTCTTCCCGTCGCCGGTGACGTTCCACGCCAGGCCCGCGCGCGGCGCGTAGACGAAGTACGGGAACGTGAAATACGTCCCGTCCTTTCGCCCTTCCATGCCGCCGGTGATGATGCCGTTGAGTTGCTGGCCCGAGCCCGGCACGATGTTGCCGGCGAACGCCGACGGGAAGAAGACGCCGGGATTGGCCGGATCGATCGCGCGCTGGTTCCCGCCCGCGCAGGCCGCGTTCCCGGGCACGCCGGTCGTGCAGGCCAACCGATACACGCGGGCCGCGTTGCTGCGCTGCCACAGGTCGGTGAAGAACCCGCTGTTCATGTTGTTGGTTTCGAAGTCCGAACCGCTGTGCTGCACCCGCAGGCCGAGATCGACGGTCAGCCGCGGGGTCATGCGCCAGTTGTCCTGGAAATAGAAGTCGTTCTGCCAATGGCGGACGTCGCGGTCGACGCGGCTCGTCAGCTCGGTGTAGGTCGTGAACACGCCGAGCAGCATGTTGGCGTAGCCGTTGCCGGTGCTGAGCGGGTTGTTGGCGTTGTGGCCGAAGTCGAAGTTGCCCATGTAGTCGGCCGAGCCGGGCTCGGTCTTCCGGTTGTACTCGAGCGCCATACCCATCTTGAAGTTGTGACGGCCCTGCGTAATCGACAGGTCGTCGTTGAAGTAGAACCGGCCGCTCAGGTTCAGGCGGGGGATCGGCTCGTCGGCCGTGCGGAAGCTGGCCAGCCCGCCGCGATCACCGCCGGAGGTGCTGAACCGCGGCGCGTACGGCCACTCGTCGACCTGCTGGCCGATGCCGCTGACCCGCGGCGAACCATCGACAGCCTCGAACGGCTCGAAACGGGGCGGATCGACGTTGAGCGTGGACCGATACAGCGAGGTGTAGTCGAAGTCGTTTGCCGCCTTGAAGCCCCAGCGGTTGTGCGTGTAGCCGAAGCCCATTTCGTTGACGACCGTCGGCCGGAGCACCTGCGAGACGGTGCTCGCGATCAGGAGACCGGGGGTGTTCTGGTTGACGAACCCGGTGCCGGGCGTGAAACGGTTCCAGCTCCAGTCGTCGTCACGATCCTTCACGAAGCGAATGGCCATGCGCGTCTTCTCGGTGAACACCGTATCGAGGCGCACGACGTTATTGGTGCGGCCGTGCACCGGCGTCAGATCGTAGGCCGAATTCGAGGTCAACGACTGGAACGGGCGCTGGTCGAGGACGCCGTTGGCCTGCGGGAGGATCCGGAGCATTCTCTGGCCGAGCGGATCGATGCAGCTGAACGCGATGCCGCACTGCGGGCTGCTGCCTGCGGCCGGAATCCTGTTGCCCGGGAAGGGCTGGCCGGTGATCGGGTCGCGAATGACCTGCAGGCTGGTTGCCGGACTGTTCTGAGTGGCGCCGAAGAAGGTCTGCGAGAAGTCGCCGGTGAACTCGGGTCCCGTCGGCATGTTCGCGCGCGTCGTCGACGTCGGCCGCGCGTCGTCGACGAATTCCTGCGAGCCGAAGAAGTAGAACTTCTTTCCGCTGGCCCTCCGGCTATCGACCAGGCCCGGGATCACCACCGGTCCGCCGACGCTGTAGCCGGAGATGTTGACCCGGTAGAGCGGCTTGGCCTGCCCGCTCGCCTTCCGGAAGTAGTCGTTCTCGTTGAACCGGTCGCGGCGGCCGTTGTAATAGGCGGACGCCCGCAGCTGGTTGGTGCCCGACTTGGTCACCATGCTGATGACGCCGCCGTTGTTGCGGCCGTTCTCCGCCGTGTAGCCGTTGGAGATGACCTGCACTTCGCCGACCGCGTCCATGTTGAGGTTCACATACGCGGTGCCGCAGCCGCCTTCGTCGACGATGTTGATGCCGTCGACGCGGACGTCCTTGTTCTGGGACGGCATGCCGTTGATGGTGATCGAAATCGCGGAGCGCCACTGGGTGAAGTCGCGATTGAGGTTGGTATCCTGGACGCCCGGCAGGGTGCCCAGCATCCCGAAGATGTCGCGGCCCTTGGTCGGGATGCTGGAGATGTCGTCGAGGGTCAGCGTCGATCGCCGCGCGCTGTCGGCGACCTGGACGGGCGTGATCTCCGACGTAATCGTGACGGTCTCGGAGACGCCGCCGATCTGCAGGCCGAGTTTGCCGAGGTCACGGACTTCCGTCGACAACAGATTGATGTCGGCGACGTTGAGGGTTCTGAAGCTGGCAAGCTCCACGGCTGAGCGGAGTAGCGGCCCGGAGCCAGGGCGGCGAAGCGGAAGAGACCCGCCTCGTCGGTGGTCGCCGTTCGCACGCTGCCGGTCGCCGCTTCGGTGACGTTGACGGTCGCGCCCGGAAGCGCGGCGCCCGTTCCATCCACTACCGTACCTGAGATTGTTCCTGTAGCGCTCTGCGCCCACACCGGGGCGGCGCAGGCGAGGCAGACAAGGACGAGGACCCAGGAGAGAGCCCGGTTCTTGTACCCCGAAGGTATGACCATGCTTCACACTCCATTGGAAAGTGCTTCCGCCGCTCGGCGCGCCCGCCCCCCGCCTCCGCACCCGACGGTGAGCCGGGATCCGCGCTTGCCGACTTTTTCGAAATTCCGAGAATGTTCGAATTGTGCCGGAGCCTAGCACAAAGACGGGCGGCGGGGAAGCAGAACGCGCGGCTCAGCGGCGTCGACGCTCACCCTCCGGATGTAATAGCCGGCGTCCAATCGCCGCTGCGGCGTCGAGGCGTCAGGAATTCGAAGCGCGATGCTGTAGACGCCTGCCGCCGGAGGGGTCCATCGATATTCCCACAGCGTCCAGACGCCGGCGGCCGGGCGGGGGCTGCAGAGTGGAACCGGTTTCCACGCGTCGCCGGACCCAAAACGAATCTCGAGCCGATCGGCTGGCCGCCTGCCGCCCCAGGCGATTCCGACCACGCGGTAATGAACGCCGGCCGGGGTCCGCCGCTTCTCCACCCGGATCGGCATCGCGGCGGCTTGAATGTCTGCGGGCGCGTAGTCCCTGGCGAGATCGTGCCGCGCCGTCTGGTGCGTCCGCCCGGCGAATTCCGTCATCTGGGTGGTCGCCGGTTCATCCGCTCCGACGAGGTCAATGGTGGTGACCCATTTGATCCAGGCACACCCGTACCAGCCGGGGACGACCAGGCGGACGGGACGGCCGTGATCGGGTGGAAGCGGTTCACCATTCATCCGCAGCGCGAGAAATGCGCCCAGGCGATCGAGCGCGGCAATCGGCAGGACCCAGCTCGCGCCCGCCACAGACGTCGCCGAGCGCTGCCCCTCGTCGTCGAGGCCGACAATCCGTACGGCGGCCGCCTGAGGTGCCGGCCGCAGACGGGAGAGCAGATCGACGAGCGGCACCCCGTCCCAGGCCGCGACGCTCATCAACCCGAAGTTCGCCGGGTTGTTATTCCCGGCACATTCCAGCAGGTGCGTGCCCATCGGTCGCGACAGACTGGCGAGGTCGTCGACCGTCATCGACCCCGGCTGCGCCACGAGACCGGTGGTGGCGATGGTCCACGGACGCGGCCGCCGGGCGACGGCGGCGGGGCACTCGGTGCGGATGAACGCGAAATCGTTCGGCGTAATCAGCCGGTCCGGCTCCAGATGCGCCAGGTCGGTGACCTGCCGGGCGTCGAGACCCGGGCCGCCGAACTTGACCGCAAATGGCTGGAGCACGCCGTCGTCTCGCGACAGCGGCAGCGTCTCGATCAGGGTCCCGGCTGCCGCGCCCTCAGCGCAGGGCTGCTGGGCTGCGAGGCGATCGAGAGAGCCGCTCCCCAGCAGACCAGCGGCCGCAGAGGCGAGGTGCACGATGGCGGCGCGGCGAGACTCCTTCATCGTTGTTTGAGAGACGCCTGGGAGGGGCCGGAGGTAACGGATCTCAAAAACGGAGCAACGGAGCCAACGAAGAGAACGGAAAGATAATTCTTCTTTTCCGTTTCCTCCGTTTGCTTCGTTGCTCCGTTTTTGAGATCCGTTGCCTCCAACCAACTTCGACGTCCCGAATTGAAAGACAGCGCTATCGCCTTATTCTGCTCCGCGCTCAGAAGCGCGACGAGCTGATGCGTACATCCGAGCGCGCCCACGCCGTCAGGAGCTCCTTGTCGACGGCCGTCGTCGGCTTTCCCTGTGCCTTCAGCGCCTCACGCAGTCCGGTCAGTGCCCACCCGTTGTGGGGGTGGCGCACCAAATCCTCCCGATAGACGCGCTCCGCATCCGCGAAGCGGCGTTGGTCCAGGAACGCCGCGCCGAGCCAGTGCCGCGCGGCCAGCGGCAGCGGCTCCGGATCGTCGACCAGGAGGCGGTCCTGCAGGCTGACCGCCCGTTCGAAGGCCTCAATCATCGCCGCGGCGTTGGTGGCGGCGCGATGGATCTCTCCCTCCAGGATTGCGGCCAGGGTTCCAAGCAGCGTCTTCGCGGGATGAATCCTGAAGGCCGCCTTCGAGCTGCGTGCCGTCTGCTCCAGCCGCTCGAGCGCCGCCGCGGCGGCGCTGCGATCGCCGCGGCGCAGCGCTGCATACCCTACGGCGAAATCCCACACGCCGGCGGAAATGTCGTTCGCCGGGCGTTCACCGATCTTGGGCACTTCGTCGAACTGGCCGAATCGCACCAGCACCAGCGACAGCAGCATCGAGTCACTGGTGAGGCGTGCGAACCCGCGCGCGGCCTGCACCGCCACCCCGCGCTGGCCGTCCATCGACGCGGCAAACGTCAGCATGTGCAGATCGTGGGCCGGGTAGGTCATGAAGCCGGTGCCCTTGGCCGCGTTCTGATCGGATTGCCAGGCGCGCAGGCTGGCCTGCACTGCGTCGCCCCATCGCCCGATCCGGGTCCAGACGTGCGCGGGCATGTGGTTGATGTGGCTCGCGCCAGGGATGGCATCCCCCAGATGCGCGGCGCACGCGGCCGCACGTCCTGGTTCCGGCGTCAGCTCGGTCATGTGGATGTAGAGATGGCACGCGCCCGGGTGGCGCAAATCGCGTTTCAGCGCCGTCTCCAGGACCGCCAGCACACGCGACACCGTTGGCTCGTCGACCGCAAAGGCGGCGGGCCGTGGCAGCAGCAGGAACAGCGCCTCCGCGTACAGGGTCGCGACGTCGAGATCATCGGGGTAGGACGCCGCCACGCGAGCCATGGCGTCGGCATACGCGCGGTCCTGTTCGAGGCGCGTGGCCGGGTCGAAGCGCTCGACATACCGCGTCGCCATGGCGCGGATGAGTGCCTGCTCCTTCGCGTCCGCATGCGCATCCGCCAGCGCCATCGCCTTCCGGATTGCCGCATGCGCCCGGCCGGCGTGCTCCACCGTCATCCGGCCGTTCACGTAGGGCCCCCAGGCCCACGCTTCGCCCCAGTAGCAGATCGCACAGTTCGGATCCCGCTTCTGCGCCTCGCGAAACGATCGGCCGGCCTCAGTCTTGGCAAACCCGTACATCAACTGAAAGCCTTGACTGAAATACGCTTGTGCCTCGCGGTTGGTGGAGGAGATCACACGCGTGAACGTGCCGAGCCCTGCTTTGTACAAGGCGATCGGCTGGTCGAAATCAGGAGGGAGGGCGTTTTCGTGGTGCTGGGCGAACGCGACCGTAGCGAAAGCCAGCGCGATCGAGGAGGCGACGACGGCCATCCACCGTCCACCTCCCCGACGTTCGGCCGACGTGTTCACAAGGTTCGGACGCGGACGTTTCGGTACTTGATGTATCCCGCCGCGCCACCGGACTCGCCGGCTGGCGGCCACTGCAGGCTGATGGGTCCCGCTTCCTTCCAGCGGGCTTCCGCCGGATCCGTCGGATCGTCCTTCAGATCGGAAATCTTCTGTCCGTTCAGGGTCACGGTGATGTGCGGGCCCTTGGCGCTGAGCTGCAGCCGGTTCCACTGTTCTTTCTTCCGCAGCGTCGGGAACTTCTCGTCTCCGGTGGAGAGCCACAGGACGTTGCCGCGGATCGCGCCCGGGGCCTTGCGGTGCACGACGATGCCGATGAACTCGCCGGCTTCACGCCGGCCGATGTTCAGCTGATAGCCGGTCCGGAAGCTGATGCCGCTGTTGTAGAGGCAGGACTTGTCCTCGCTGGCGTTCTCCTGCTTTTCGCCGATCAATTCCGCTGAGCACTTCGTTCCCGGCTCGGCCAGCATGAACTCGAGATCGAGATCGAAGTCCTTGAACTGGTCGGTGGTCACGAGGCTGCCGCGCCCGGTGCCCTGACCTCCCACGAGCACACCGTCCTCGACTTTCCATTGCGCCGGTTGCGGCGCCGGTGCGCCGGGGGCCGCGCCGCCCCGTCCCGCGGCGACCGTCCATCCGGTCAGGTCTTTGCCGTTCAACAGTGGCCGCCACTCACCCGGCGCCTGTGCGACGAGCTGTGAGGTGGCGGAGAACGAAATCACGATCGCCGTGGCAAGCACACCGGACGCATAGATGGCTTTCATAAACATGTCTCCTCGGAGGGTTGAGAGACTACAACGAAATGGTGCCGGCGTCCTGCGCGGATATACTGCCGGCGCACCGGAGGCATCGAATGAGACTGGCACTGTCGACCGTCGGCGGGCTCCTCCTGACTGGACTCGCCATCGGATCCCTGGCTCCCGCTGTGTCCGCCCGTCAACGGGAGTCGCGGACTATCTACGTCACCGTGCTCGACCGCGATGGCCGCCCGGTCACGGATCTGCAGCCGGCCGACTTTTCCCTCAAAGCCGGAAACAAGCCGCTGGAGGTCATCCGCGCCGAACCTGCCCAGATGCCCTTGCGGATCGCGGTCCTGGTGTCGGACGCGGGAACCGGCGGCTTTCAGCAAGGTCTCGGGAATTTCATGCAGACCCTGCTCGGGCACGCGGAATTCTCGCTGATCTCCGTCATCGTCCAGCCCGAAGTGGTCGTCGACTACGCCAGTGAGGGAGCCCTGCTTCGCGACGGCCTGCGCCGCCTCGGACCCCGCGGGCGGCAAGGCGGCGCGCAGCTGCTGGAAGCCATCAACGAAGCGGCGGGCACCGTCCGCCGCGACGGACGGCGCCCCGCGATCCTGGTGCTGCGGGTGGGCAGCGAAGCGAACACCCCGCTGTCCGGCGACTCGGTGCGCGAACAGCTGAGGAAAAGCGGCGCGCTCCTGCACGTCGTGTCGACGCTTGGCGCGCAGCGGAGACCGGCGTCGGCCGCCCGCCCCGGCATCTCCATGGAGCAGGCCCAGATGGAGGACAACGACACCGCCAGCAGCCTGCTGAACCTCGGGCAGGTGCTCGGCGATGGCGCCAAGGACTCGGGCGGCCGTCACGACCAGGTGGTCTCCACGACGCTCGTGCCGGCGCTGCAGCGGGTGGCCGACGAGTGGCTGAACCAGTACGCCATCACGTGTGCGCTGCCGCCGGGGGTGAAAGCGACGGACAAGCTGTCGGTCTCCACGAATCGCAAGGGTCTGAAACTGCAGGCGCCCGCCCGGCTGCCTACGCCTTGATGTTGGCCGCGAGCGCCGCGATCATGTCCTTGGCTGCCGCGACCACGTCCTTCGGCGGCTTGCCGTAGAACTCGATCGAGTAGATCCCCTTGTAGCCCGAGGCCTCCGTCGCCTTGATGAGCGGCACCACGTCGTAGTTGACATGCCGGTTCTGCTCGTCGAAGTCCAACTCCTTGGCAGAGACCAGCTCCAGCTGCGGGAACAACTTGCTGAGGCCCGCGACGCGCGCCGCGGGCGAGCTCGAGGGCGTATTGCCCCAGTCCGACAGCGTGCGGCAATACGGATCGTTGACGGCCTTCACGACGGCCACCACCTTGTCGATGTCGGCGCTGTAGCCGATGTGGTTCTCGACGAGGATCTTCACGCCGATCTTCCGGCCGTAGGCCGCCAGCTGACGGAATGAATCCGCGGTCCGGGTGACGTCCCAGGCTTCGGGGGCTCCCCCGCCGGTATTGGCGCGGCAGGTTGGCGCGCCGACCGCGGCCGCCCGATCCATCCACTTCTTGATGTTCTCGACCGAGGCCGCGCGCTTGGCCGCATCCGGGTCGGACAGGTTCTCCTGCCCATCCACCTGGACGTTGATGATCCGCGATTTCACCGCCTCCGCCGCGGCCTTGACCTGCCGGCAGTAGTCGATCGACTGGTCGGCGAACTGCGCGCTCCAGATCTCGACGTTGTGCAGGCCGAGCGTCTCGGCAATGAACTTCGGCGCGGTGAGCAGCGTGAGCTCCTGATCCGGCGCGAGCGGCGCCGCCCCCTTTTCGCGGGTCTGGGCGAAGCGTTCGCGGAAGCACACCGTGGTGATGCCGATCCGGCGCAGCACGGCCGCGGGAACCGGCTGCGCGGCGGCAGGCTGGCGCGAGAAGCTCGCGAAGGCGGGGGCGGCGCCCAGGAACGGAACGACCGCGGCGGCCTGGGTTCCAAAGCGGATGAACGATCGGCGGTTCATGAGACTCTCCGTGGCTACTTTCGATGATTCCAGAATGTTCGATTATCGCGATTTCGTGTCATGATGCAACGCCGTCCGGCGGAACCGCTGTCGCCGTCCTCCGCGCCAGGCACATACAGGAGCGCCCAATGAGTGCAATGTCGAGGCGAGAGTTCTTCAAGAAGACCGCAACCGATGCCGCTGTCGCCGGGTTCCTGGCCGTCGCGGCGGGCACCAGAGCGAACGCGAACCCGCTCGGTCTGCCGATCGGCAGCCAGACCTACCCGCATCGCGAGCGGATCGTCAAAGGGGACTTCGCGGGGCTGCTGAAGGACATGAAAGGCCTCGGCATCGAAGTGATCGAGCTGTGCAATCCGGCGTACAAAGAGTTCTCGACCCTGTCCGACGGCAAACAGACCAGGAAGCTCCTCGACGACAACGGGATCAAGTGCCTGAGCGCCCATTTCACGATGGACTCGCTGCGCAAGACCCAGGGACAGCAGATCGAGTGGGCGCAGGCGCTCGGCATGACCATGATGAGCACGGCGACCCTCAGCGCCCGAGTGACCAACGGCATGACGACGCTCGAGGAAGTGAAGCGGGCCGCCGACGAGTACAACAAGATCGCGGCGGGGGCAAAGAAGGCCGGCCTGCAGCAGATCCTGCACAACGAGGGCTTCGAGAACTCCCGGCTCGAGGATGGGCGGCTCACCTACCCTGTCTTGATGGAGCACCTCGATCCCGATCTCGTCAAGATGCAGTTCCAGATGTCGTCGATGCGGACGATCGGCGACCCGATCATGTATTTCATGAACCATCCCGGCCGTTTCGCCTCGGCGCACCTGCAGGGAGTGGACGTGACCCAGGGGATGGTCACGTCGCGGGCCGGCTTCCCTCCGGCCAAGCCAACGCCGGAGGAGGCCGCAGCGGCGGCGGCGGCCGGGGGCAGGGGCCGCGGCGGGCGCGGGGGCGGCGGAGGCGGCGGCAACGCGCTCGCCGTTGGCGAGGACACGGTTGACTGGCCGAGGGTGTTCACCGCCGCGAAGACCGGCGGGCTCAAGAACTACTTCGTCGAGCAGGGCTGGGACGTCACCGCCAAGAGTGTCGCGTTCCTGAAGACGTTGAGCACCACGTAAGAAACGACCGAGGGATTCGGAGGTGCCGGATTTCAACAACGGAGCAACGGAGTCAACGGAGAAAACGCAAAAGAAAATTTCGTTTTCTTCGTTTCCTTCGTTATCTCCGTTGCTCCGTTGTTGAGATCCGGCACCTCCGTCACCCTCCATAGCCGTACGCCCATGAAAGCATCTCTACGCGGCGGCAGCGCGGCGCTCCTGGTGGCGTCGCTCGCGTCGGCGTCCGTCATCAACGCCGGGAGACGTCCCGAACCCGCGAACCGCGAGCCCGCGAACCGCGAACCGGCGCAGGCCCCTGCAACCGGCCCTCATCACACGGTCGTCGCGGCCGACGGCATCGCCTGGAAACCGCTCCGCCCCGGCGCGGAGATCGCCGTCGTTTCGGGAGATCCGAACAAGGACGGGTCGCCGTTCGTGCTGAGAATGCGGTATCACGTCAAGTCACGCATTCCGCCCCATTGGCATCCCACCGACGAGCACCTGACGATTCTCAGCGGCACGTTTCGACTCGGCACCGGGAAAAGCGGCGACGAGTCCGCGACGACCGCGATCGGCGTGGGTGGCTACGGGTTTGTCGCCGCGAAGATGCCGCATTATGGGTGGGCCGACGCCAACACGACGATCCAGGTCCACGGCCTCGGGCCGTTCGCCATCAACTACGTGAATCCCGCGGACGATCCCAAGAACGCTGGCAAGTAGTGAGCGGGCCCCTTGAGATGGAGAACCCATGAACAGACGGCAGTTCCTGTCCACGATGGCGGCGGTACCCGCACTCGGCCCGCTGTCGCCGGCGGCTGCCGGCATCGACCCGATCAAGCGGTCCGGCAACGCACGGATGAAGCTGGGCCTCGCGGCGTACTCGTTTCGCGAGGCACTCTCGGGTCCAAAGAAATCGATGACGCTCGACGATTTCGTGGACCTGGCCTCGACCTATGACCTGGACGCCGTCGAGCCCACGTCGTACTACTTTCCCGACCCGCCGACGCCGCAGTACTGCCGCGCCCTGCGCCGACACGCCTTCCTGAAGGGCCTGGCGATCTCCGGGACGGCGGTGCGCAACACGTTCACGCATCCCCCGGGACCGCAACTCGAGAAGGAAGTCGAGCACGTCAAGCGGTGGGTCGACCTTGCGGCGGAACTGCACGCTCCCACCATCCGCATCTTCGCCGGCGATCTCCAGAAGGGCACGTCCGAGCCGGACGCGCGGCGCTGGTGCATCGATGCGATTCATCGGGCGTGTGAACACGCCGCCAGCCGCGGGGTGTTCCTGGCGCTGGAGAACCACGGCGGCATCGTGTCGACCCCAAGCCAGCTGCTGGCGATCGTTCGCGAGATCAAGTCGGACTGGTTCGGCGTCAACCTCGATACCGGCAATTTCCGTGGCGCCGATCCCTACGCGGAGCTCGCCCAGCTTGCGCCCTATGCCGTCGTCGTGCAGATCAAGGCCGAGATGTCACCCGGCGGCGGGCCGAAGCAGCCGGCCGATTTCGGACGGGTCATCAAGCTGCTTCGTGACGTTCGCTACCAGGGCTATGTCGTGCTCGAGCACGAAACGGCGGAAGATCCGCGGACGACGGTGCCGCAGTATCTGCAGCAGCTGCGGAAGCTGACCGCGTGAGACGGAGGAGGCGAGCTCGTGCCGGGCCGGAACAAGTCGGCGGAGGGAAGGTTCGATTCCTTTCCGGCTCCGTTGCCTCGTTGTTGAGGTACCGGACCTAGGAGCTTGCGGCGTTACTGTTCATTTGAGCAGGCGAGCGACGGCACTTCCGGAAGAGTCACAGGCGTCTTGTCGCATTGCGGCCAGGGTCGATGGGTCAAACAGATTCCAGCCACCAGTGTCCGCCAGCGTCAGTGAGAAGGGAGCATGAGGGCTGCGTCGACGTATGTCCGCCGACCGGATCGATTCGTCAGTCGCGCCTGCACGGGCCAGGCCGCGAGAGAGGTGAGCGATTGGTGCAGGGCGATCGCGGCAACCGCTGTTAGAGTCGGCGCGGCGAAAAGGCGCCAGGCTCCGGTCAGGATTCTCGGCAACTTGCGGTTGTCCTGGATCTCGAAACGACGGACCACGTCAAAACGGGTTGCACTGTCGGTGAGGTTGAACCAATCCGTGAACTCTGACTCATTGGCCGCGGTCACCGGGAACCCGATCGCCGGCAGCACCCGCCCCGCCTGCGCTGCCGAACGGAAGGTGTGTCGGTGATCGCGTCCACTGACCGGTTCCTTGGCCAGGTCATGGACAGAGAACGATCCACAGCTGCATCGCTTGCTGGCTCGGCGACAGGGATCGACATTCAGCGAGCTGCAGCAGCGCCACCATGGCGACGTTGACGTGCCAGAGCGACTTGCCGTCATCAAAGGACGCCGGGCGCTTCCAGCCAGGGATGACGGCTTCGATCTTCGCCATGCGGTCGGCGGTGTAGAACTCCTGGCAGCGTCCGATCAACTGCTCCGTCGAGCTGATCCGCGCCGGCCTCGACCTCGGCATGCAGTTCTTTCGAGAAAGAGCCATAGCGCCGGGAGCTTTTCGCGGATCGGCGCGATCTCCGCTTTGATTGCGGCCGTGGCGGCTCCGGCCCGGTACCGCTATTGGGGCGCAACTGATCGTCGACTTCAGCTGAGGAAACTGCACCTCCAAGAAGTGAAGCAGTCATCACACAGACAAGCACGGATTTCATAAGTCATCACCTAGCTTCGTCGGAGAAGGCCGGCGATACGGGCTTAGCTGTTCCACGCCGCTTGCCCCGTCTCTCAGCCGTAGGTCGTCTCCCGCACGGCTTCGCCACGGTCGCCATGGCACGATTGCCGGTTCGATGCTCTGGTTTGGCCTACGCGGCGCCTCGCACGCCTTCCGCTTGTGATCACCGGCGACCCCAACGTTTCGGCGGTTCGCTACAATCGACGCGCCGTGTCCTTTCTCCCACTTCAGCTCGCGGCGCTCGCTTTCTCGGTCGCGACGCTCTCAGCACAGTCGAGCGATCTCGCCGACCTCGAACGCGCCGCGGCCGCTCGCCCTTCTGACGTGCAGACGCAGCGACGGCTTGCCGCGGCGTACGAGACCGCCGGCCGGAGGCTGGACGCCGCAGCCGCGTGGACCCGGGTGACCGAGCTCGCGCCGCAGGCGCCGAGCGGCTGGTACGCGCGGGGGCTGGCCTACAGCGCGGTCTCGCAGGAAGCGATCCGATCCCTTGACGACCGGGCGGAGGACGCGGCCTGGCGGCAGCTGCTGATTGCGGACGGTCTCTTCGCCACCGGCCACCTCACCGACGCGTTCGCGATCTACCGCTCGGTCGAGGCTCAGCTACCGTCGATGGTGACGATCCACGAGTCGGTTGCGCAGATCTACGAGCGATCCGGCCACCAGGGATGGGCCGCCGTCGAGCGCACGCGGGGTGTCCTCTCTGCGGACGGGTGCACCACGCGCAAGGCCCTCTGTGAGGCTCGCGCGGGGCGATACCGAAGCGCCCTCGACGCGTCATTGACCGGCGCCGATGCCGAGTCGCGCTACTGGCGGGCGCGTTCCGCGCGCGAGCTGGCGCGCGCGTCCTACGCGCACCTCGATACGCTCCCCGACTCGCCGGAACGGCGTGCGTCCCGCGCCGCGATCGCGCGCGCCGAGGATCGACACCAGGACGCGGTGACGGAGCTGACAGCGGCCCTGACGCTGGCGCCGCAGAATCCCACACTCACCTTCGAGCTCGCGACCGCCTGCTACGCCGCGCGCAACTACGAGCTGGCCCTCGCAACCGTCACGCCGCTGCTGCGCGCTCGTCCGGACGATCCGCGCCTCGTGAAGCTCGCGGGATACTCGCAGTTGCAGCTGCGACGGCTCGACGAAGCCCTGCCCCTGCTGCAGAGGGCCACGGCGATCGACCCCCCCGACCCCGGTCCCCAGCTCGCGCTCGGGCGCGCGCACCTCCAGCGCGGCGATTACGCCGCGGCGATCCCGCTGATCGAGCCGCATCTCGGCACCGACTCCGACGGCAGCCTTCACGTGCAGCTTGCGCGTGCGTACACGGGCGTCGGTCAGCGGGAGAAGGCCGCGGCGCTGCTCGCGAGGTCAGAGGAACTGCACCGCGCGTCAGAGGACAAGAGTGCGGAGGCGGCGCGGCGGAAAATCGAGCCGCCGAGATAGATCCGAGCTAACGGATCTCAAAAACGGAGCAACGGAGGCAACGAAGGAAACGAAGAAAACAAAATAGTGTATTTCTTTTCCGTTTCCTCCGTTAGCTCCGTTGCTCCGTTTTTGAGATCCGGTACCTCCCTTTGGCTCCCCGGCGCCCCTGAAGCTGCGTCAGCGCTCCGTGACCTCGAGCACGCGATTCACCTCGACCTTCTCGATCGTCTGTTTGATCCCAGACGGCCAGAGCACCTCCACCCGCACCGGCCCCTCCACGGCTCCCAGCCCGAAATGCAGGCCCGCGTGCGAAGACGAGGCATAACCCATCGCCGTGGTCATCGTCCGTACCTGGTTGCCGACGACCACCCGCGCGCCGATGCCATCGCGGTTGCTCTTCGTGCCGTCCAGACGCACGATGAGCCACCGCGACGGCCGGGACGATTCGTTCTGCCACAACTCCGCGGCCGACCCCAGTGACACGACGACGGCATCGAGGCGCCCGTCGCCGTTGAAGTCCGCGATGCCGCACCCCCGGTGCGCGGCCAGGGTGGTCGCGAGACCGGCCCCGGCGGTGGCATCGCGGAACCGCCCGTGGCCGTCGTTGAGGAACAGGCTGTTCGGCTGTCGGAACTCGAGCGCCTCGAAGTCGCCGATGCGATCGTTCACGTGCGAGTTCGCGGTGAACAGGTCCTTCCAGCCGTCGTTGTCGAAATCGCCGGCGATCGAGCACCAGCCGGACGATTTCACGGTCAGCGCCGCGAGACCCGACGATTGCGTCACCTCGACGAACGTCCCGCGGCGTTTCGCCGAGTCGTTGCGGAAGAGCGGAAACGTCTCCCCCGTCAGCGCCGTGAACTGAATGTCCTCCCAGCCGTCGTTGTCGTAGTCCTGAGCATCGACGCCCATGCTGGAGGTCGGCCGGCCGGTGTCCGGCACCGACACACCGGCGAGCAGCGCCGTCTCCGTGAACGTGCCATCGCCATTGTTGCGGAAGAGAAAGTTCGGCACCGCATCGTTGGTGATGAAGATGTCGAGATGGCCGTCGTGGTCGAAATCGGCGAACGACACGCTCATGCCCTTGCCGACGTGCGCCTGCAGGCCGGCTCGCGCCGACACGTCCTCGAACGTGCGGTCGCCCCGATTCCGGTACAGGCGGTTTGGCAGTCCCTGGAACGTGCGCGGGTGGCAATAGATGAAGATTCGGCGGGCCTCGTCGCCGCAGGATGGATTCTTGTCGGCCGACCATTGCACGTAGTTGACGACCAGGAGATCGAGGCGACCGTCGTTGTCGTAGTCGAACCATCCGCCGGCGACCGCGAACTCGCCGCTGGCGATGCCCGAGGCCGTGGTGACGTCCTCGAATCGCCCGTCACCGCGATTGCGATAGAGCTGGCTGGTGCGCGCGCCGGCGACGAACAGATCGACGTGGCCGTCGTTGTCGAAGTCACCCGCCGCCGCCCCGATCGCGTAACCCGCGCCCGGCAGGCCCGCCGCACCCGTCACGTCCGTGAAGCGCATGCCACCATCGTTGCGGTACAGACGGTTGGAGTAGATCGGGGCCGTCTTCTCCAGCGCCGGCGTCTTCGCACCGTTGGTGAAGAAGATGTCAGGCCGCCGGTCGCCGTTGTAGTCGAAGACCGCGACGCCGCCCGGGACACTTTCGACGAAGTATTTTTCGGGAGTCGGTGAGTGCTGGTAGACGAATCGCACTCCTGCGGCCTGCGCGACGTTGGTCAAGCGGACGCCGGGGTCTGACTTGTCCGACGTCCCTCGACCTTGCTCGGGACGGCCCTGAGCCATTCGAAGGGCCGAAGCGCTTTGCGCGAAGGTGGACGTGTCCACCGTAGCGCCCCGCGCGAAGGTGGAAGACCCCGGCGCCACGGGTTTCTGGGGAAGCCCAGACGCCACTGGTATGTGCGCCAGGGCGGAGACCGCAGCAAGCACACACCAGGCACGAAGCAGCCGCCGACGCACCGTAGAGATCACGATTGCGATCCTGCAAGCCCCGCGAACCCGCGAACCCGCGAGCCGCGAGCCCGCGATTACTTCAGCGGCTCCAGATCGATGCGGCGGAAGTAGATCTCGGCGCCTTCCGACTGGATCATGATCTTGCCCTCGGTGAACGACGAGTCGGTGCCTTCGTTCACGAGCTTGCCGTTGACGAAGTATTGCAGCCGGTTTCCGGACACGACCACTTCGATGTGCGTCCACTCGAGTCCCGGACTCTCGACGTCCTGCGCGCCGCGGAACCCGAGCTTGTCCGCCCAGTCCTCGCTGCGGCCCCACCAGTTGATCCGGCCGCGGTTGAACACCTGCGGCTGGCCGTTCGGGTCGAAGACGTTCTCGCCGTCGCGATCCTTGCGGCTCTTGATGGTGATCGACGGGAGCACCTGCTCGCCCGACTCGGCGTAGCCCGCCACCGGCAGGAAATCGCCGACGCCTCCTTCGATGATCTGGAACTCCTGCGACATCAGCCACGGGCCGTTGAAGTCCTTGCCGGTGTTGCCCATGCGCCCGCGGGCGTGCAGCAGCACGCCGCTGTCGCGGGTGCGGGTCTTCCGGTTCCCCCACGTCGCGCCGCCCCAGCGGAATTCGGCAATCAGCCGATAGTCGCGGTAGGCCTGCTTCGTCAGCAGGCCGCCCCAGACCTTTCCGCTGATGCGAATCGCCGGCGCCCCGTCGATCTGATCGACCACCGTGAAGACCTTCTCGGGATCCGCGTCGTGGTGATCGACGAGCCAGGAGTCGAAATGGCCGAGCGATGTGCCGTCGAACAACTTGATCGTCGTCGTCGGCTTGATCGCCGAAGACGCCTCTTGGCCGGTCGCGCGCGGACCCGCGAGCGCCAGGACGGCCAGGGCGGCAAGGCATCCAACAACATGACGGCAAACCGCTTTGAAATCGATTGTGTTGATCTTGCGCCGCGACATCCGTAACCTCCGCGTCATGAAGACTGCTTTCGAGATGCCCCGGCGAATGGTGGGGGCGCTTGCGTTGGCCAGCGCTGCCATTATTGTCTTCTCCATGACCGACGCCAACACCCAGACGCCCGCCCCCTCCCCGCTCGAGGTGCCAGCGCGTACGCTGCCGGTGCCCGACTCCGTCAGCCCCGAGATGCAGCAGCTGGTCGGCGCACCGCTCAGCGGGAATTGGAACACCTGGCCGAAAACCCCCGAGGAGTGGAAGAAGCTGTCCGCGCCGGGCGGCGGCCGGGGGTTGCCCGCACTGCGCGAACGCTTCAAGGTCAAAACAGAAGCCATGACCGTCAATGGCGTGCAGGCATATCTCGTCACACCAGCAGATCTCCCGGCCGAAAACCGCAGGCGGCTGCTCGTGCACATCCACGGCGGGTGCTACGTGCTGCAAGGCGGGGAAGCGGCGACGACCGAGGCCATCTACATGGCGGGATTCGGCCGCTTCAAGGTGCTGTCGGTCGATTACCGCCGTCCTCCCGAGTTCCCGTACCCCGCCGCGCTCGACGACAGTGTCGCGGTGTGGAAGGGCGCGTTGAAGATGGCCGATCCGAAGAACATGGCGATCTTCGGCACCTCCGCCGGCGGCGCGCTCACGCTGTCGACGGTGCTCCGGGCCAAGCAGGAGAAGCTGCCGCTGCCGGCCGCCATCGCCCCGGGCACGCCGATGTCCGATCTGACGCGCACCGGAGATTCGTTCCAGACCAACCGCATGGTGGACAACGTCCTGGTCGCCGCGGACGGCCGCTGCGACGCGATGGCCCGGCTCTACGCCAACGGGCACGATCTGAAGGACCCGATGCTCTCGCCCGTCTACGGCGATTTCAAGGGCTTCCCGCCGACGCTGCTGACCACGGGCACTCGCGATCTCCTCCTCAGCAACACCGTGCGCGTGCATCGCAAGCTGCGCCAGGCGGGGGTCGAAGCGGAGCTGCACGTCTACGAAGCGCAGTCGCATGCCCACTACATGCGCGACGTGAACGCGCCGGAGACCCGCGAGGCGTTCGAGGAGATCGGGAAATTCTTTCAGCGGCACCTGAAAAGGTGACGGAGTAGGACGGAGGTACCGGATCTCAAAAACGGAGCAACGGAGTTAACGAAGGAAACGGAAAGGAAAATATTTTGTTTTCTTCGTTTTCTACGTTGCCTCCGTTGCTCCGTTTTTGAGATCCGTTGCCTCCGTCCTCCTCCGAGTCCCCGGTCCGTTGACTCCACAGCAAGAATCGAACATCCTTCACACGTTCGAAAAACTGTGGTGGCCTGCCCACACCACCTTGGAGGGCGCATGCGTCGTCAGTGGTTCGCCGTTGTTGCCAGCGCGGTCGCGTTGATTGGGTCCGGCTCGGCCCAGGGGCCCTCATCGGACACCGTCAAGCCATTCAACGGCACGAGTCTCTCCGGATGGCGCACGGAAGGGCCCGCCACGTGGCGCGCGGCCGGAGGCGAGATTGTCGGCGCCGCGGCGAGCGGTCCGGGGTCTCTGGTGCTCGAGAAGAGCTATCAGGACCTCATCGTCAGGTTCGCCTACCGCTGCGAGGGTTGCGATGCGGGCGTGGTGCTGCGAAGCGCCGCCCAGCCGTCCAAGCCGGGGACCGCGACCGCGCTGTATGTCGGACTATCCGGTCCCGATGCGCGCACGCTGCACCGTGTCACGCTCGACGCGAACGGGAAAGAGACCGAGCGGACGAACCTCTACAAGTGGACGGCGCGCCAGAATCCCCCAGGCATGCAATTGCGGATCACCCCGGGCCTGAATGGGTGGACCAACGTGCATATCCAGGTGCGTGGCGACGTGACCGCACCGCCAGCGGCCGGACGCAGCGGCCAGCAGGCGTCGCTCGGCACGGCCGCGATCGATTCTCAGCCGGCCCATCCACTCTATGGCCCGCTCGCGGTGCGGATCACCGGCGGCGAAGTACGGATCAAGGACGTCACGGTCACCGATCTCCTGCGCGCGGCTGGCGGCATCGCCGCCGAGGTGACCTCTCCGACCTTCCGCCGCGTGCAGCTCACCGATCGGTTCTACTCGGAGGGCATCTCCGCCGGCGACATCAATCGCGACGGCGCGATGGACGCGCTGTCGGGCCCGTTCGCGTATCTCGGCCCCGACTTCAAACGGGCCGTCGAGATTTACCGCCCGCAGATGTACGCCTGGACCAACCCGAGCATGGCCGGGCAGTACACCGACAATTTTCTCAACTACGTGCACGACTTCACCGGCGACGGCTGGCCCGACTACCTGAAGGTCAACTTCAACGGGTCCTACCTCTACGTGAACCCGAAGGGTGAGTCCCGCCACTGGCCGGTCTCACAGGTCACCGACGGTGTGTCGTCGGAAACCACACAGCTCGGCGACGTCGATGGCGACGGCAAGGTCGAGCTGCTGATGTCGACCGGCAGCGGCGCCACTCGAGTGATTGGCATCGCCAAACCCGGCGCCGACGCGACCCAGCGCTGGACGTTCCACGCCATCTCGGACAAGGGCGACTGGGGCGGCCACGGCTACGGCTACGGGGACATCAATGGCGACGGCAAGGCCGACATCATCCAGGGCAGCGGCTGGTGGGAACAGCCCGCAGCCGGCGCGACGAGCGGGCTCTGGAAGTTCAATGCGGTGCCGTTCGGGCGCGTCGCCGATCCGTTCATCCGCGGCGCCGACATGTTCGCCTACGACGTCAACGGCGACAAGCTGCCGGATGTCGTGACCAGCCTCTTCGCTCACGGCCCGGGCCTCGCGTGGTACGAGCAGCAGCGAACCGGACAGGGCCCGATCACCTGGAAGATGCACATGATCATGGACACGCCGGATGCGCCGGCGGAGGAGCGCAAGACCTGGGAGACGACCGACAAGAACACCGTCTTCACCGAGCTGCACGTCCTGCAAATGGTCGACATGGACGGCGACGGCCTCAAGGACATCGTCACCGGCAAGCGCTGGCTGTCGCACGGCATGGAGTATCCGGAGAACGATCGCGACGATCCGCCCGTGGTCGCCTGGTTCAAGCTGGTGCGCAAGAGCGGCGGGCAGGTCGAGTTCGTGCCGAACATCATCAACAACTACGCCGGCATCGGCACCCAGATCTCGGTCGTCGACATGAACGGCGACAAGCGGCCGGACGTGCTGACGGCGCAGCGCAAGGGCGCCTACGTGTTCTTCAACAACGTGACGCCCTCGAGGGAGCGCACGACGAGCTCCAAGTAGGGTCAACTCCCAACCTCGTGTCAGGCAGTGAATCGTGAAGGGTACCGCCGCAGACATTCACGATTCACTGCCTGACACCCGAGGTTGGGAGTTGATGTAATCTCGCCCCGATGGCCTGGTACCTCGTCGAGAACGTCGCGGACATCCCCTCTCCGGCACTGCTCGTGTATCCCGACCGGGTCGAGTCCGAACATCCGCCGCATGATCGAGATCGCGGGTGGCGTGGAGCGGCTGCGGCCACATATGAAGACCAACAAGCTGCGCGAAGTGGTGCGCATGCATCTCGATCAAGGCATCACCAAATTCAAGTGCGCCACCATTGCCGAAGCGGAGATGGCGGCCGTGTCCGGGGCACCGGACGTGCTGCTCGCGTATCAGCCGGTCGGGCCGAACGTGAAGCGGTTCGTGCACCTGGTGGAAACGTTCTCGGGGACGCAGTTTGCAGCACTCGCGGATGACGAGGCCACGATCCGCACGCTCTCGGGCGCGGCGGCCGAGGCCGGTGTCACCCTGAACCTGTTCCTCGACCTGGACGGCGGCATGCACCGCACCGGCATCGAGCCGGGCGACCGCGCGCTGGAGCTGTATCGATTGCTGTCGACCCTGCCCGGGCTTCGCGCCGCGGGCCTCCACATGTACGACGGGCACATTCACGACACGGATCTCGAGGTGCGTCAGAAAGCATCCGACGAGGCCTTCGCGCACGTTCAGACGATGCGCGAAACCATCGCGGCTGCCGGGCTCGGCGTCCCGACCGTGGTCGTCGGTGGGACGCCGACGTTTCCGCTTCACATCAGGCGCACCGGCGTCGAGTGCAGCCCCGGGACGTCGGTCTTCTGGGATTTCAGTTACAGCACGATCCTTCCGGATCTCGATTTCGCACCGGCGGTCGTGTTGCTCACGCGCGTGGTCAGCCGGCCGGCCCAGAACCGCCTCTGCCTGGATCTCGGGCACAAGGCCGTCGCGGCGGAGAACCCGCATCCGCGCGTGAAGCTGTTCGGCCTCGAGGACGCGACCGCGGTCGGACACAGTGAGGAGCACCTGGTCCTCGAAACCGATCGCGCCGCCGAGTACCCGGTGGGGTCCGCGCTCTATGGCGTGCCGTGGCACGTCTGCCCGACGGTGGCGCTGCACGATGAGGCAATCGTGGTCCGGAACGGCCGCGCCGAAGCGCGCTGGCAGATCGTGGCGCGGGCCCGGAGGCTCGCGATCTGAGAGGTCTCGAATATTCGAATTTCCGCGAAGTGTTCGAAATTCGCTCTCGATTAACGTATATTCTCGCAGCACCATGCCTGACACGCGGCCGCCACTGCGCCCCTGGACGTTCCCTCTCATCGCGGCGGCTTTGGCTGCCGCCACGCTGACCGGCCTCGCCGGCGCGGCGCGGACTCAGAAAAACTGGTGGGACAACCTCGCCGGCCCCGACAGCTCCAACTTCGTCGACCTCGATCAGATCAAGAAGTCCAACGTCGATCAGCTCGAGGTGGCGTGGTCCTATCCGTACGCCACGCCAGGCTTCAACCCCGTCGTCATCGACGATGTGATGTACGTGCTGGGCAGGAACAATTCGCTCATCGCGCTCGATGCCACGACCGGCAAGGAGCTGTGGATCCACGAGGGGCTCGGCGGCATCGTCTCGCGCGGCATCAACTACTGGCAGAGCGCCGACGGCAAGGACAAGCGTCTGCTCTTCTCGATCAACAGCTACCTGCAGGCGATTGACGCGACGACCGGCAAGTCGGTCCTGACGTTCGGCGAAAACGGCACCGTCGATCTGCGCATCGGTCTCGCGCGATCGCAATATGCCGGACGGATTCAGTCGAACAGTCCCGGCAAGATCTGGAAGAACCTCATCATCCTGGGGTCGGCGGCCGGCGAAGCGTTCATCGCGCCTCCCGGCGACATCCGCGCCTACGACGTCCTCACGGGTCACAAGGTCTGGCAGTTCCACACGATTCCGCAGCCCGGCGAGTTCGGCTACGACACCTGGCCGAAGGAGGCGTACAAGTACGTCGGCGGCGCCAACAACTGGGGCTCGTTTTCGGTCGACGAGGAGCGGGGCATCCTCTACGTGCCGACCGGGTCGGCCAACTACGACTTCTACGGCGCCGATCGCCTCGGCCAGAACCTCTTCGCCAACTGCCTGATCGCGCTCGACGCGAAAACCGGCAAACGGCTCTGGCATTTTCAGACCGTGCACCACGACCTCTGGGACTTCGACAACGTCGCGGCGCCGCAGCTGATTACGGTCCGCCACAACGGCCGCCGGGTGGATGCGGTCGCGCTCGCCGGCAAGACGAACTTTCTCTACGTCTTCGATCGCGTCTCCGGGAAACCGTTGTGGCCGATCGAGGAGCGGCCGGTGCCGAAGAGCGAGATGCCCGGTGAAAAGGCCTGGCCGACGCAGCCCTGGCCGACCAAGCCTGCACCGTTCGGCAGAATGACCTTCACGGTGGACGACGTGAATCCGTGGCTCGCCACGCCGGAACAGTACGAAGCGATGAAGGAGCGGGTGGCGAAGGCCCGCAACGAAGGGCCATTCACCCCGCCGGGATTGACCGACACGATCTCGATGCCGGGCAACCAGGGCGGCGCGAATTGGATGACCACCGCGGCGAATCCGGCGAAGGGGCTGGTGTTCGTCGTCGGAGTCAATCAGGTCGCGATCCTCAAGCTGGAGGACGTCAGAAACCGTGCCCTGCCCGAGGGTCGCGGCGGCGGTGGCGGCGGGCAGGGCGGCGCTCCCCTCCAGGCCGGCTTCCTCGCCTATCAGCAGTACTGCACCGCGTGTCACGGGGCGAACCTGCGCGGGGCGCTGCCGGGCGTGACCGATCTGGTCGGCATCACGGACCGCATCGGCGAGGATGCGATCAAGGCGGCGATCACCGGCGGCAAGGGCAACATGCGACCGGTGTCGAGCATCACCGACGCCGAGATGGCTTCCGTCATTTCCTACCTGGCGCTGTCGAGTGCATCGGGTGGCCGTGGGGGCCGCGGCGGCGGACGTGGGGGCGCGCCGCCGCTCGAGTTGCCGCCCGGCCCAGTCGTCGCGAGTGGCGGGGCGCCACAGCCGCCGCCACCACAGCGCTTCATGGGCCCGTTCTATCCCGGAATCGGCGGCAATGCCGGCAACCTGCCGTATCCCGCGGAGGTGAAGGCCGCGCTGCCGGAAACCCGCTACATGACCGACTACGGCGTGCTCGCGTCGTTTACCAAGCCGCCGTACACGACGCTGACCGCCTACGACCTCAACACCGGCGAGATCAAGTGGCAGGTCCCCAACGGCGACCACCCGCCGACGATGGCCGCGGGCGGCCCGTCGAACACCCCTTCGGGTGGTGTCGGCGCGCGGTACGGCATCGTCGTGACCAAAGGCGGGCTGGTCTTTCACGCCGGCGGCGACGGGAAGGTGCGGGCCTACGACGAAGACACCGGGCAAGTGCTATGGACCGGCACCTTCAGGGGCAGCACCAGCGGCGTCCCGGTGAGCTACGAGGCAAAGGGCCGCCAGTACTTCGTCATGATCTCGAGCGCCGGGGGCGGCCGTGGAGGCGGACGCGGCGCAGCCGCGCCGCCCGACGAGAGCCGGCCGGTCGGCGCCATCGCCTTTGCGCTGCCGCGCAAGGACGGCAACAACAACGAAGATCATCCGAGCAGGAGCGTCAGATGAACCGACGAGAATTCTTCGGCACCGCCGCCGGCGTCGCCGCGCTCGCGTCCACCCGGTTCGGGTGGGCGGCGCAGGCCGTGGATCCGAAGGCGGACTGGAAGAAGGTCCGGCAGTCGACGCTGGATCGCATGGCCATCATGACGCTCAACTTCCAGAGCATCCTGAAGGTACCCGACACGCAGCCGGGCCCGGCTCGAACGCTGGAGTTGGCTGATATCGGCGAAATGCTGGCCGACACCTACGGCGTCCACAAGGTGGAGTTCCAGCACTACCACCTCGCGTCGGTCGAACCGTCGTACTTCAAGGACATGCGCACCCGGCTGGAGAAATCGAAGTCGCGGGCCACCCAGATCAATCTGGAGTTCAGCGGCCTGAACATCTCCGCGCCGCAGAACCGCGACCGGTTGCTGGCGATCGATCTCACGAAGATGTGGATCGATCACGCGGTCACGCTCGGCGCGCAGCGCGTGATGATCAACCAGGGCCAGCCGACCCAGGAGAACAAGGTCCACAGCATCCCGACCCTCAAGGCGATGGTCGACTACGGCAAGTCGAAGAACATCATCGTCTCGGTGGAGACGCGCGGCAGCGGTGGCGGTGGAGGGCGCGGCCGCGGCGGCCAGGGTGGACAGGCGCAGGTGGGCAGGGAGCGGCCCCGGCTGCGGCGCCGCAGGGTACCGCTGCCCCCGGAGCCGCAGCAGCGAACCCGGCGCCCGCGAACGCCCCGGCCCCGGCACCGGGTGCTGCAGCCCCGACTGGCCAGCCTGGTGCGCCGGCCGGCCCGCCTTCGAACGGTCCTGACACGTGGCCCCTGCTCGCGGAGATCATCAAAGGCGCCGGCGCCTACTCGAACGTCGACTTCGGCGGGGCCAACGCGGCGAACCAGGAGGAGCTGCACCGCTGCCTGAAGATGATGCACCCGATGACCGCCGGCAGCGTCCACACTCGGGTCAACACACGCTGGGACCTGGCGACGGTGATCCGGTATCTCGAGGGCGAGCTCGGCTACAAGGGGCTCTACACCATCGAGGCGAGCAATGGCCATCGCGGGCACTCGCGAGATCTACGACGTCGTCGTCGCGACGCTCGATACGAAGACGTAGGGAGGCTCCTCCGCTGTCTGGGGCCGGAATCGGAGGGCTACTGATCTCTCGCCGCCCGTTCACTTCCCTGAGTGCCCGAGATGATGGTGAACTCGGTGTCCCGGGGCAGCTCGAGCTGGTCGCGGCCCTGGGCGATCACCGTGCCTGCACCTCCACCGGCGCCTATCGCTGCACCGATGGCCGCGCCCTGACCGCCGCCACTGATGGCGCCGATGATGGCGCCGAGCGCCGCACCGATCGCGCCGCGTTGCACGGTCTTCGCCGTCTGGCTCCCGTCCTCGACCGTACCTTCGTTGTCCACGCTGATCGTGTCACCATTGACGCCGCGGACGGTGTCGATCACGCCGGCGAACTGGTGCGTCCGGCCGTTCCGCATCCGGATGCGGGCGAAGTTCAGCGCCATCTCCGCCCGACCACCGACCCGCCCCGATGCATTCACCCGCGAGATCGTGCCTTCGATCACCGCGCCCTCGAATTGGGATGGGCTACGCGTGGTGATCGTGAAACGATCCTCGGCGTTCGACGTCCTGGTGGTCA
>CAVQXJ010000017.1:0-34159 GCA_963717745.1 uncultured Acidobacteriota bacterium | reverse complement strand
TACACGAACTGATCGGGGAGATCCGCCTTGATACCTTCCCGGACGCTGCCGCCGATCAGGCTCTTGCCGTTCCATTGGTAGGCGGCGTTCGCGTGCGGAGCGAAGGCGCCGATCGAGGCGGACAGTGCGACGAAGGGCCGCACGCCGATCGCGCCGGAGCCGAGCAGGTTCTGCTCGTCGCCGGTCGGCATCCGGACGTCGAGGCCGGCCGCCAGCGCCCGCGAGCCTTCGCGCATCATCGTCGCCTTGACCCGGGCGACCAGATCGCCAACCCCGCCGGACGACCCCTCCGCGTAGTACTGCCGGGTCGACCCGTAGCCGCCGATCGCATCCGGATCCCTGAAGTAATGGATGCTGAGATCGCTGCCGGTCCCGATCCGGTGAATGGTGGCGTTCGAGAGCAGCGACAACTTGGTCCGCACCACCGGCACCGCGAGCGAGACGTCGACGCGATCCGACAACCCGTAGGTGAGGGCGCCGGTGAGCTGGGTGACCGTCGCCTCGATGGTGTTGTTGGTGGCGACGACGTCGGTGCGGCCGCCGCCGGCTTCGAAATTGTCGTGGGTGAAGACGGCGGGAATGTTGGCGAGGCTCACGCCGTCCAGCCGATCGTAGGAGTAGAACTGATACGAGTAGCCGAACGCGATCTTCCCGCGGCCGATCGTCTCGGCGCGATCCGCCAGGATCGGTCCGAAGCTCCGGGTCGATCGGACGAAGGTGCCGGTGCCGGCGTCGAAGTGATAGGTGAACCCAGAGGCCGGAGAGGGCAGCGGGACCGTGGCCAACTGACTCGTCAGCGCCACGTTCACCAGCCGGAACTCCGACTGGAACGCGCTGTTGAAGTGTGCCGCATGCGTGCTGCCGTCCAGCTGCACGTCGTCACTGTTCAACACCAGCCCGCGCGGCCCGTAGATGTCCTCGAACAGCGTCGAGAGCGTGGATGGCCGATCCTGTGCGGCAAGCGGCAACGGAACGAGGGCGAGGCACACGATGGCAAGCCTGACTCGCCACCCATTGTTTTTTCCTCCGTTCCCTCCGTTGTCTCCGTTGCTCCGTTTTTGAGATCCGGTAACTCCGTGACCTCCATCTCTGCCTGTTCCTGCCTCTGTCATCTCAACCCCTCGAACCTGTACGCGCTCGATGACCCAGTCGTCGCCGTTCCGCCGCGCGTTGAGCGTGGTCCGGCTGTTGGTGAGAAGCCGCTGTCCGTCCACGGTCGACAGCTGGTACCGGCGGAGGAACGTGACGGTCACGGCGTTGCCGGAGAGGGTGATGTCGAGGTTCGCAATCTCGACGTCGATGCGACGCGCGTGGCTGAACTCCTGCCGGATCGCCTCCTCCTGCGCGCCCTGGAGCGATGGCCACAGCCGTTTCAGCGCCTCGACACTTCGGGATTCGAGGGCCTGTTCGTAGCGCCGGACCAGATCCCTGACGCCATCTTCCATCGTCTTTGCGGTGTCGGCCGGCGGGACCGATGCCGGTGGCGTCCGCGAGGCGGGTGGAATCGGCGCTGCCGGCGTCGCGACCGGTGCCGGCGGTTCAGGTTGTGGCAACGCCGGCGTCGCCGGTGATGGCGATGCCGAGGCTGGTGGCGGCGACGGAGCTGTGGCGGCCGGCGGTGCGGCTGCTGGCGGCGCGGACGCCGGCGCTGCAGGCTCTCCGCGCGGGGCTTCCGTCGTCGGCGGTGCCGCCGGGGACGCCTCGCCCGAGGTCAGCTCGGCGCTCCGGAAGAGTCCGGTCGCCTCGTAGAACTTGGCGGCGGCGTCGGCCATCCGCTTCCCTTGATAGAAGCGCAGTCCGTCCCGCTCAGCGGCGAGCGCCGCGGCGAACGACGGCGAGCGTTGAGCGCGGGTCCCGGCCTGGCGCGCCGCGCTCTTGGCGCGCGTCATGCGGACGCGAGCGTCCTCGACGGCTTGCCCATCGACTGTTGGCGGTGTCGGACCGCTGGCCACGGGCGCCGGTGCAGGCGCCGGCGTTGGCGCTGGCGAGGCGGTCTCGGGGCCGGACGCCGTTGGAGCCGGTGGCGCCGATGAGGTCTGCGGCGACGGTGCCTCAACGGTGGCCTGCCGCGCGGGCACCTCCTCCTGGCGCGACAGCCAGAAGACGGCGCCGAGCAGCGCGACGAGCCCCAGCACCGCACCCGCCATCAGGACGCGCGGCGAGGTGCGTTGACGATTCGGTGCGACCTCCGCCGGCGGCGCCGCGGCCGAAATCGTCGTCGCCTCGGGTGGAATCGTCGACCCAGCCGGATCGTGCGCACGACGCGTCGACGGCTTGACCGATTCAGGGCTGCGCGTCCCCGCCGGCAGCGTCGGCTCGTGGGTCAGATACGACGTCGATGCCGGCCCGATCCCCGTCGGCACATCTGCCATCGCCAGGTGCTTCCGCTGGAGCGCGAGGTCCTTCGACAACTCGGCCAGGTCCTGATAGCGGTCGTCCCGGCCTTTGGCGATCGTCCGCTCGACCATCCGCACGACTTCGTGCGGCAGCGTAGAGTCGATGTTCAGCAGCGGCTCCGGGACGTCCTGCAGGATCTTGAAGAGCGTGGTCGCGAACGAGTCCCCTTGGAACGCCTTGCGGCCGCTCAGGATCTCGTAGAGCACTACTCCGAAGGAGAAGATGTCGGCGCGGTGGTCGACCCGCTCGCCGCGCACCTGCTCGGGCGCCATGTAGTTGAGCGTGCCGAGCATCATATTGCTTGCGGTCAGCTCGGACGTGACCATGCGCGCGAGGCCGAAGTCGAGGATCTTCACCACCCCGTCGTCGGTGATGAAGATGTTGGCGGGCTTGATGTCGCGGTGGATCAGGCCGCGACGGTGCGCGTAGGCGAGCCCGTCGCAGATTTCCGAGGCGATCTCCAGCTTGCGGGCCAGCGACATCGGGTCGGGCCTGGTGAGGCGGTGCTGCAGGTCCTCGCCTCTCAGCAGCTCCATGGCGAGATAGGGTTGCCCCTCGTGCTCGCCGAGATCATGGACGGTGATGATGTTGCGGTGCGACAACTGACCGGCGGCGCGGGCCTCGCGAAAGAACCGTTCGCGAAGCTCGGTGTGGCCCTCGATGGACGCACTGATGATCTTGAGGGCGACTTCGCGTTCGAGCAGCGTATCCTGGGCGCGATAGACGACACCCATCCCTCCCTGCCCGACTTTTTCGAGGATCTGGTAGCGGCCGATCGTGTTGGTCAGTGCAGCCTCAGAATACAGGGATCATAGATCGGCGGGGCCTAACCGCCGCCGCCGCTCTTCCTCTTGTTCAGGCGGCGCACCTGCGGGCTCGAAACCCGGGCCAGGAGGTCGTAATCCCGATCCTCGTGCACCACCTCGAGGTGGTGGCGGATGGCGCAGGCCGCGATCAGGCACTCGGCGCCCGAGCGCACCGTGAATCCCGCGCGCCTCGCCGAGCGATACAGGTCGATGGCCTGATCGAAGGCCGCCTGAGGCATGGGGGAATCGACCATCGGCAGGGTGTACATCGCTTCGCGCGCCAGGCCGAAGGCCCGGGGCTCGCGAAAACCCTGCAGGACTTCCTGCACCACCGGCAGACACGTCACCACGTCGTCGTAATCGACAATCGATCCTCTGAAAACCAGCTCGATCGTCCAGAGAAAAAGGGCCCTCTGATTCGGAATCTCCGGCGCTGCCCGCGACGTCCTACCAACAAAGTCCATGGCGCACCCTCTCACGTCCCCGCCCGATCACGACCTGCTCGACGCGTATTCGCGTGCCGTCACCGCCGCGGTCGAGCGCGTGGCGCCCGCGGTGGTCTCGGTCGACGTGCACAAGCGAGGCGCGGGGTCCAGCCGCCGGCCGCCGGCGCAGGCCGGCACCGGCTCGGGATTCATCTTCGCCGCCGACGGGCTGATCCTCACCAACAGCCACGTCGTCGAGGAGGCGTCGGAGATTGAGGTGATGCTGCCGGACGGCCGCGAGCGTGGCGCCGATCTGATCGGCCAGGATCCGGATACCGACGTGGCGGTGCTGAAGATCACCGCCTCGGATCTGACCGCCGTATCCTTCGGGCAGTCGCAGGCCTTGCGCCCGGGGCAACTGGTGATCGCGATTGGCAATCCCTACGGCTTCCAGCACACCGTTACCGCCGGGGTCGTCAGCGCGCTGGGGCGGACGCTGCGTGCCCGATCGGGACGGCTGATCGATCAGGTGATACAGACCGACGCGGCGTTGAATCCGGGAAACTCCGGAGGGCCGCTGGTCACGAGCGCGGGACAGGTGATCGGCGTGAACACCGCGATCATCTCGGGCGGACAAGGCTTGAGCTTCGCGGTGCCGATCAGCACGGTGGTGTCAGTGCTGCCGGCGCTGCTGCGCGACGGGCGGGTGCGGCGCGGGTATCTCGGCGTCGCCGGCCAGGATGTACCGCTGCTGCGGCGCGTGACCCGCTTTCACCGGCTGGCGCAGGCCACCGGCGTGCTGGTGATCTCGCTCGAACAGGATGGTCCGGCCAGGGCCGGTGGGCTTCGCGAAGGGGACATCATCGTGTCGCTGGACGCTCTCCCGATCCCGAGCCTCGACGACTTGCACCGGACGCTCACCGAGGACCGGATCGGCACGTTCGCGACCATGGGCCTGCTGCGGGACCAGCAGCGGCTCGACGTGACTGTCCGGATCGGCGATCGTTCGCGTTGATGACGCGGGGCTAAAGCCCCGACCCGCCTCCGCCGCCAGCTCAGGGCTGCGACGCACCGATCGCTTTTCCCTCGGCGTCGAACATCTCGACGGTCCCTTTCTTCTTCAGGATGTCGGCGATCTTCGCCGCGTCACCGACCGCCACGATCTGCAGGCGGCCCGGCTCCAGGTATTTCCGCGCGGCCGCCTGTGCCTGTTCGGCGGTCACCGCGGTTACCCGCGCCGGGTAGGTGTCCCAGTAGTCCGGCGGCAGGCCGTACAGCCAGTTGTCGATGTAGTAGCCCAGCACCTGCTGGGGGTTTTCCAGCGACAGAGCGAACCCGGCGACGATCGCCCGCTTCGAGTCCTGCAGCTCGCCCGCCGGTACCGGTTTGTCCCGCATCTCGGCGATCTCGGCGAGCAGGTCGGTCAAGGCCGGCTCGGTCACCTCGGTGCGGACGCTGGTGCTGGCGAACCACGCGCCGCGGTGCAGCGTGGCATAGAAGCCGCTGCTGATGCCGTAGGTGTAGCCCTTCTCTTCGCGCAGGTGCCGGAACAGCCGACCCATCGTGCCGCCGAGCACGCGGTTGGCGACGGTCAACGCGGTGTAGTCCTCGTCGATGCGCTTCATCGACTGCGTGCCGACGTAGAGCGTGGTCTGCACCGAGCCTGGCCGCGCGATCAGCGACACCTTCGGCGTCCCCATCGCCGGCGGATCGTCCACTTGCGGCTTGGCCGCCCCAGATTTCCTCCAGGCGCCGAGCTTTGTCTCCACCAGCTTGCGCGCTTCGGCCAGCGACAGATCGCCGGCAAACGCGATCACGGCATGGTCCGGGACGTAGCGCGATTGGTGGAACTCCACCATCGAGGCCGGCGTGATGGCGTCGAGCATCTCCGCGGTGGTGGAGACCCGGCCGGCCGGGTGAGCGCCGAACACCACGCGGTTGAACGTCTCGTTGGCCAGGAACCCCGGGTTCGCGCGCTGTTGCGTCAGCCCGGTCTTGGTGCGCGCCTTGAGGCGGTCCCACTCCTCGGCCGAGAACGCCGGGTTGAGCAGCACGTCGGCGGTCAGGTCGAACAGCTTGTCGAAGTTTTCCGACAGCGAGCTGCCGAAGACCGACGCCTGCGGTCCGGCGAAGCCGGTATTGATCGAGAGCGTCGCGGCCATGGTCTCGAGCGCTCCCGAGATGTCCGTCGAGGTCCGGCTCTTGGTCCCTTCGATCATGAGCGCGGCGGTATAGCTGGCGAGGCCAAGCTTGCCCGCCGGATCGAAGTACCCGCCGGCGCCGGGAATCAAGATCTGAAACGTCACCTGCGGCAGCCGCCGATCTTCCAGCACCATCAGGTGCAGTCCGTTCGGCAGGTCCGCTTCCTTCGGCCGTGGCAGCTTGACCTTGAGAATCTCGCTGGATACCGGCGCGCGCCCCTTGAGGACCATCTTGGTGGTTGACGGGACCTGCGGCGGCGGCCCCTGCGCGACCAGGCCCACCGCCGCCACCGCGAGCGCGGCCCCGATGCCGGCGAAGACGAGGTTGGTGCGATTCGACATTACAGTCCTCCCGCGGGCTTGGCGCCCTTGGGCACCGTCTGGACGACGGTGCGGCCGGTCTTGACGAGGTACTGCCGCGCGACGCGCTGGACGTCGGCGGCGGTCACCTTCGCAATTCGATCCGCCCGGGTATTGATCCGTTCAGGATCGTTGTAGAACAGGGCGTACTGCGACAGGAGGATCGCCCGCTGCAGTGAGCTGCCGAGCGATCCGACCAGGTTCCGTCGCGCGCCGGTGCGCGCCTTCTCCAGTTCCCAGTCCTCGATCGGCCCGCTCTTCACCCGCTCGATCTCCGCGTCGATCGCCGTCTCGATTTCGGTCAGCGGCTTGCCGAGGGCCGCCGTCGCAATCACGTTGAAGAGTCCCGGTCCGCGGGTCTCCTGCGCGAAGGCGCTCACCTGAGTGGCGAGCTGCTTCTGGCGAACGATGTTCTCGTAGAAGCGCGAGCTGCGGCCGCCCGACAGGATGGTGCCGAGCACGGTCAGCGCATCGGTGTCCGGAGCCGAGCTGTCGGGAATCTTGTAGGCCATGTCGAGCCGCGGCAACCGGGCGAGGCCGTCTTCGAGGGTCAGCCGGCGTTCGGCGGTCTGCGCCGGCTCGGTCATGTCGACCTTGGGCGGCGGCGGCTGCTTGGCGATCGGGCCGAAATACTTCTCGACCTTGGCGAGCACCGTCTTGGTATCGACGTCGCCGACGATCGCCACCACCGCATTGTTCGGCGCGTAATAGGTCTTGAAGAACGCCGACACGTCGTCCACCGTCGCCGCGGTGAGATCGGCCATCGAACCGATCACCGAGTGCTCGTAGGCGTAGTTCTCGTACGCGAGCTCTTCGAGCGTCTCGAACGTCCGGCCGTAGGGCTGATTGTCGACGCCCAGCCGGCGCTCTTCCTGGACGGCGTTGATTTGGTTCTCGAGGTTCTCCTTGGTGATCGCCAGCGAGGCCATCCGATCCGCCTCGAGGAACAGCGCGAGATCGAGCTGGTTGGCGGGAAGGATCTCGTAGTACATCGTGCGGTCTTTATTGGTGGTGCCGTTCATGCTGCCGCCGTTCATGAACATCAGGTACGGATGCTCGTTCTGTCCGACGTTCTCGGACCCCTTGAACATCATGTGCTCGAACAGGTGTGCGAAGCCGGTGCGTCCCTTTCGTTCGTCGCGCGACCCGACGTCGTAGTTGACCACGATGGCGAACATGGGTGCAGCGTGATCTTCGGAGACGATCAGCCGCATCCCGTTCTTGAGCCTGGTGTCGGTGAACTGGATCTTGCGGACCGGCGTCGCGGCAATGCCGAGCGTCGCGACTACGGCGAGGGCGGCCATCCGGTACACGGGCAATTTCATCGTGAACCTCGGTGAGAAAAGGAATGGTGGGTATTCTTCTCGATTTCGCCAGCGCGTTCCAGGAAAACAGACGGACGCGCGTGGCAGATTCTGCATCACGGCTCGCGGCGCAGGATCGGCACTTCCCGCGTACCTGGACGTCGCGATGCGGCAGTTCGGCCGCTTTTCCACCGGCACGACGCTCGCACTCGACGATGTAGAATGCCATGCGGAAACGGTCCTTCATGCCCGATCTCAGCCCCCTCGTCACCGCCGCCGAGCTCGCCAGCATTGCCGCCAGGGACGAGTACCGGTACGAGCTGGTCGACGGCCGGGTCATTCGGATGAGCCCGGTCGGCTGGCAGCATGGAGTCATCGTCGGGAGACTGCTTGGCATGCTCGTGAGCCACCTGCGCGGGCGGAATGCCGGAGAGGCGGTCACCGAAGTCGGCTTCACGCTACGGACCAATCCCGATACCGTCCGCGGGCCCGACGTCGCTTTTGTCCGACAAGAGCGCGTGCCGCGTGAGACCCTCCGCACTTTCTGGATGGGCGGCCCGGATGTGGCCATGGAGGTGATGTCCCCTGGCGACACTCCCAAGGAAATGGACGTCAAGGTCGCCGAGTACCTTTCAGCCGGCGTCTCGGCGGTCGTCGTCATCGATCCCGACGTCTCGACCGTGACCTTGCACGAGCCCGGCGGCTTGCGCTACATCTCGCGCCGCGGCGAAGAGCTGGACCTGTCGGACGTCATACCCGGGTTCCGCTGCACGGTCGACGACATCTTCGACTGACTACTGCGTCTTCGCGGGGGCGGCCACGAACGCGGCCGTGTCTTTCGCCGCCTTCGTCGCTTCTCCAGGCTTCCCGAGGAACCCCAGATCCCGGAACCAGTCGATGAAGCGGTACTGCCAGGTGCCGAACGGCGTGCCACTGCGATCCTTCAGGCCGTTGGCGTGCACGCCGTTGCCATAGACGTGCATCTCGAGATTGGGAATCCGCGCCCGGAGCAGGGCCGAGAAGAACTCGTCGGCCCAGATCGCGTGGACCGCGTCGCCGGAGCCGGCCGTGGCGATGAACGCCGGCGGCGTGGTGCGCGGGACGGCCGGTTTCGGTTCGCGCGCGAACGGGGTCGGGCCGGGATAGACCAGCGCCACGAAGTCGGGCCGTGAGCTCGCGCCGCCGGCGCCATCGGCTTCGGCCTTGTTGTCCGCGTCGAACTTGTCGAAGAACAGCGCCGCCGGCGCGACCAGCTCGGCGCCGGCCGAGAATCCCATCATCCCGATCTTCTGCGGATCGATGTTCCATTCCTTCGCCCGCGCCCGCACCATCCTGACCGCCTGCTGCGCGTCGTAGACCGCATCGGTCTCCGCCACGTAGCCATCCTGCCGGAGCCGATTTCGCAGGATGATGGTTGCGACGCCGTAGTTGTAGAAGAACGGCACGAAGTCCGCGCCCTCGGTGCCGACATTCAGCGTCCGATGGCCGCCGCCCGGCACCACGATCACCGCGGCGCCGGTGTTGTTGGACGGATCGACGACGTGCACTTCGATCGAGGGATTGTGGATGTTGACGATGCTCTGGATCCGGCCGGGGACGGTCTTCTGCAGGTTGTTCTGTTCCGGTTCGCCGATCCGCTCTTTCTTGAGGTACTTCGACGCCGCCGGAAACAACGTGACGATCTGGCCGCCGGGGGCGATCGGCTGCGGCACGAACGGGGCGGTTGGACCCTGGCTCGCGCCCACAGCGCCGGCCAGGGTCAGAAAGACCAGGACGACCTTCGACGTTCTACGCATACCGCGGATTATCGTGACGCGCGAGGCCTCACGGCAAGGGGATGTTGAATCGAGCCTGGTCTGGTCGGCCCGGGTCTGAAGACCCGGGCCCCACACTCGGAGGGAGACCTGGGCCTCCCAGTTGTCGGAAGGTAAGAGCCTGATCGCTGTGGCGGTCGGGTCTTCAGACCCGGAAGAACACCCACGACAGTTACTCGGTGCGCATCGCCACCATCGGCTCGACGCGCCCGGCACGCCGGGCCGGCACCCACGCGGCGAACATGGCGGCCGTGAGCAGCAGCGCTGCAGCGGCGGCCAGACTGATCGGATCGAACGGGCTCACTTGATACAGAACGGTCGATAGCACACGGCCGAGCAGCGCGCCCAGGCCGAGGCCCAGGGCGAGCCCCACCAGCGTCAGCCCGAAGCCCTCGCGGAACACCTGGCGGACGATCCGCGCGGGTGTGGCGCCGAGTGCCTGGCGAATCCCGAACTCGCGGGTCCGCCGCGACACGATGTAGCTCTTCACGCCGTAGAGCCCGACGATCGCGAGGAACGCGGCGGCAGCGCCGAGGATGCCGAAGACCCGGGCGGCGGTTCTCAGGACCCACAACCCCACGCTGCCCTCGCGATGGGCCTCCAGTGTCGCCACGGTGAACAGCGGGAGCGCCGGCGCCGTGGCTCGAATCTCCCGCCGCACCGGGTCCAGCAGTTGTGCCGGTGAACTGCCGGCTGCGGCGCGAATGTGGACGTGCGTCTCCGACATGTACGCCTGTCCCGAAGGCAGGTAGATGTGTGGCTCAGGCTCTCGGTCAAAAAGATCGTGCCGTGTGCCTCGTGCCAGTCCCACAATCTCGACCGCGCGATCACTGGCGGCGTCGTCATCGCCGGCGGCGAACTGGAGCCGGCGCCCGACCGGATTGACGTTCGGGAACAGGCGCCTGGCCAGCGGCTCGTCGATGATCGCGGAAACCACGCCGCTCGAGGGCTGCTCGTCCGCGGCGGTGAACTCACGTCCGGCGATTACGTCGATGTTCAGCGTCCGGAAGTAATCCGCGCCGACGATGTAGTACTGCGCCCCGACGAGCTTGTCGGTGGCTCCGGGCTCGTCGCCGCGGAGACGCGGACCGTCGGCCTGCACCCGGCGAGTCATCGAGGTGTTGCCGAACGGGATCACCGACGCGATGCTGGCCGCCTCGACGCCCGGCAGCGAGCGCATCCGTTCGAGCAGCCGCCGCTGCACCTCGCGTCCCCGCGTCTCGTCGAGCCCTGCGAGCGCCGGATCGACTTCCGCGTGTACGGTCCGATCGAGCGCGAAGCCCGGATCCGCCTCTGCGCCAAGGAGCGCGGCCCGGACGAAGAGCGCGGAAGCGACCAGCAGCGCCAGGGACAGCGCCATCTGCGCCGTCACGAGCACATTGCCGGTGCTGAACCAGCGGCGGCCGCCGCCGAGACCACCGGTCTGATCGTTGATCGTGCGAACGGTATCGGTCCGCGACAGCCGGAGCGCCGGACCCAGGCCGAACACCATCGTCGCGAGCGCGGCGAAGGCCACCGTGGCGACGACCACGCGGATGTCCGGCGCCGGCTGCAGCGCAATCGTCATCGGCATGATGCGGGTCATGCTGCCAAGGAGGAGCGACGAGCCGAAGTAGGCGGCGCCGAGGCCGGCGACGCCACCGGCGAGCGCCAGGATGAATCCCTCGGTGAGCAGCTGCCGGATCAGGCGGGCGCGGCCGCCGCCGATCGCCTGTCGAATCGCAAACTCGCGGCTGCGGCTCACACCGTGCGCGAGCATCATGTTGGCGAGGTTGAGGCACGAGATCAGCAGCACCACGCCGGCCAGGCCCTGCAGCAGCGCGACGGGGCCGTAGAGCTGATGGTCGTCGCTCGGCGCGGTGCTGATGTTCAGACGGCTGAGCGGACGGGCGAGCAGCGTCTGACGGGCGTTCTCCGCCGGATACGCTTGTTCCATCCGTTGCGCAAGCGCCGCCAGCTCGCGGTCGGCCGTCTCGATGGTCGTGCCCGGACGAAGCCGGCCGA
Organism: uncultured Acidobacteriota bacterium; assembly: GCA_963717745.1. Taxonomy (GTDB): domain Bacteria; phylum Acidobacteriota; class Vicinamibacteria; order Vicinamibacterales; family 2-12-FULL-66-21; genus JACCXG01. Next base: position 22,848 of record CAVQXJ010000017.1, on the reverse strand, counting down.
TCAGCAGCAGCCGGTGGTAGTCGCGGCGATCGAGCGTCTTGTGATCGGCGGAGACGAGCTCCGTCTCCAGCAGGTCGTGCGCCGACAGCGGCACGTAGTAGTCCGGCTCGATCACGACGGTCGTGCCGGCGAAGCCGCGCGGCGTCACGCCGACCAGCGTGAAAGGCCGTCCGTTCAGCACCACCGTGCGTCCGAGGATGTCGTCCGCGAGACCGGTGCGCGCCCAGGTCGAGTGGCTGGCGATCGCGACGAAGGCCGGCGCGCCGGGCTGTTCTTCCGCGGGAGTGAACGTCCGCCCGAGCACCGGCGCGACTCCGAAGGTCTCGAAGTAGTTGGCCGAGACGACGTCGACGATCGCGCGCCGGGTGATCCCGTTCTCGGCGACGCCGGCCATCGCCATGTTGTGCGCCGCCAGGCTGGTGAAGGGTCCGGCCGAGGCGTCGCGCAGGTCAGCGTAGTTCGGATAGGAGAAGGACCGGTAACCACCGGTGCTGTCGCGTTCGAGGCTGTGGACGCCGACCAGCTCGCCGGCGACCGGACCGGACGCGCGCGGCCGCAGCAGGAGGCTGTTGATCAGCCCGAAGATGCCGGCGTTGACGCCGATGCCGAGGGCGAGCACCAGAATCGACGTGATGGCGAAGCCACGGTGTCGCGCGAGGACTCGGACGCTGAACCGGAGGTCCTGCCAGAGCGTGTGCATGCTGTCTCCTGAATGACTCGCCGGCTACGGACAGCGGCGAGCAGATGTTCCGTTTCCCGCGCTGGTCTTTACCAGTCCGGCTGACTCGCCGCCTCGATCGACCAGCGCATCACCGCCATGAACACGTAGGTCACGCACGTGAAGCCGATACCGGCGGCGATCGTCAGCGGAGCCTCGATCGGCAGCAGCGCCGCGGAGAGCAGCGTGGCCACGCTGCAGCCCGCCAGATGAATGAGGTCGGGCAGACTCTCGCTGACTGCCGCCCGACGCTCGCGGCGGATGCGGGTCCGCACGTTCGCGGCCAGCGTCAGGGGCGGCAGGACCGGCGGCAGAGCCGCGGTGAGCTGGGCGTCCATGGCCCGCAGGCCGACGGCGAAGGCGGTGCACCCTTCGCAGGTCGCGAGGTGGTCGTCGAGCGCGCGACGAACGCCGGCGGCGGCCGTCGCGTCCAGGCTCTCGAGCAGCAGCTCTTCGGCTTCCAGACAGGTCATTTCATCATCTCGCCGAGCGCGCGGCGGGCGCGGTGCAGGTGGCTCTTCACGGTGTTCTCCGGTAGATCGAGCATGGCGGCGACTTCGGACACGCTGCGGTCCTCCAGATAGAACAGCGTAATCACCTGCCGCTGCAACTCGGGCAGCCGCTCGACGCACTGGCCGACGCTCAGCTGCAGCGGCGTGTTGCTGGAGGCGCCCGGCTCCGTGACCTCGTCCAGGGCGCTCGTCCGCCGGTAGCCCTCGGCACGCACCGCGGACAGGCAGCTGTTCCGCGCGATCGCGTACAGCCAGGTGGACACCGCCGCGCGGCCGTCGTAGGCCGGCAGCGCCCGCCAGAGCTTCAGGAAGATGTCCTGCGTGACTTCTTCCGCCCGGCCGGCGTCTCGGAGGATCACCACTGCCATCCGGAACACCTTTCCCTGATAGTTCTGCAGGATCTGCTCGAGCGCCTGGTCATACTTGCGTGCTCTGACCAGTTGCTCGATATCCCCTGCCATTCCCACAGTGATACTCGCGGGAGCAGCCCCGGGTTGCAGCCGCCCGGCAATCGCCGCCGCCGCCGCCGCCGTGCAACCGGACAGTGGGGCGGCGGGTATCAAGGGGCGAAAGGGGTCTATCAATGGAATATTTCGCAGGGCCGCTCATGGTCGCCGTCATCCTGGGGTTCATCGCCTTCGGAATGTGGCTCCGCCAGCAGCGCCGGCTGATGATTCACCGCGAGCGGCTGGCGGCGATCGAGAAAGGGCTCGAGCCGGTTCAGCCGGTGGAGCTGGAGGCGAGCCGGACCACATTCAACGTGCAGCGGATCCTGCTCCTGGCTGGACTGGTCTGGATCTCGGTCGGGGTCGGCTTCTATCTGGTGTTCAACGCCATGGTCAACAATCCGAACCCCTTGTCCTCGGAAGGAGTGCCGTATGGGATCCAGTACGCCGGCTTCGGCATGATCGGCATCGGCCTGTCGCACCTGATTGCTTTTGTCGCCGGACGCAACACGAAGGACTGAGCCGCGGCCTCGTTGCTCAGGAGGTAGGGGGAACTGCCCCCCTACCTCCGCAGTCGCTAGAAGGAGTATTTCAGCGCCAGCTGCACGACACGCGGATCGCCTGCGGTGCTGGTGATGGTGCCGAACGTCTGGCTCTGGATGTTGCGATCCGGCGGGCCGAAGTTCGGGTGGTTGAGCAGGTTGAACGCTTCGACACGGATCATCACGTAGTGCTGCGCCACCGTGGCAACGCGCTTGGACAGCGACAGATCGGCGTTCCAGTACTTGGGAGCGCGGACGATGCCGACACCGGCGTTGCCGAACGTGCCGAGGGCGGCCGAGCGGAAGGCGTCGCGATTGAGCCAGCGGGTCAGGCTCTGATCGGTCGGTATCGGATCGCCGATGAGGTCAGGCCACGACGACGAGCGCGTTGCCTGCAGCGACGGACCCGCCGGCCCCGAACCGCCGTCCTGGACGGTGATCGGATAGCCGCTGTGCGCGGTGACGGCCAAGCTCAACCCCCAGCCGCCGGCCACGGCATCGAGGGCTCGGTTCCAGTTGTTGCCGAACGCCCGATCCTTCCCGAACGGCAGCTCGTAGCTGCCGGCCAGCGAGAAGATGTGCCGCGCGTCGAAGAACGCCGGTCCGTAGTTCGCCTCGATGTCGTTGCTGTTGGCCGGGTAGGCGCCTTCGGCGGCGACGCCGCCCGAGCCGTAGTAGCCGAGGTTGTTGGAGTTGGCCTCTCCCAGCGTGTAGTTCGCCACGAAGTCGAGACCCTTCCACAGCCGCTGCTTGAACGTCGTCTGCAGCGCCTTGTAGTCGGCGCGGCCGCGCGAAGCGGTGGTGCTGATGTTGGTGATCAGCGGATTGAAGGCGTAGAGGGGGCGTCGCTCCTGAATCGGCCGCCAGGTGCTCGCCGGGCCGGCGCCGGGGAGTGGCTGGTTGCCCTCGATCGGCGTCACCAGGTATTTCGACTTGCTGCCGACATAGCCGACATTGATCGACGAGCGCGAGCCCAGCAGGTACTCGGCGTAGGCGTTCCACTGCTGGGTGAACTGCGGCCGCAGGTTCGGATCCCAGGCGCGGAGCTGGCCGGATGGCCGGTCCAGCGCCTGCAGCCCCTCAAAGCCGGTGGCGATGGTGCTGGCCGGCCCTGGCGGCGCGTAGGCTATCTCTGACTCGAAGAAGAACGGCGGGTTCAGCGGCAGGCGCAGGTTGGCGCCGGTGCCTTCCATGTATTGAGTGATGCCGTAGCCGCCGCGGACCACCCAGCGGTCGCTCGGGCGATACGCGAAGCCGAGACGTGGCTCCCAGCCCTTGTAGTACGGCTCGTAGAGCGCCCGGCTGTTGCCATTCTGGCCGGCCAGCTGTTGCTCGGCGTTGACCAGCGAGAAGTTGGCCTGGCGATCGTCCTTTTCGACAAGTGGCGAGGTGTAGCCCCAGCGCAGTCCGAGGTTGAGGGTCAGGTCGTCGGTCGCTTTGAAGTCGTCGGCAGCGTAGACCGCGGTGCGGCTCTGCAAGTGCGTCCACGGTTCTGACAGCGAGCCGCGGCCCTTGCCCGAGACTTGATCGAGGAGGAAGTCGGCAACCGCCGCGCCGCCGGTCGAGGCGTTGGGAGCCCTGGTGTAGGCACCGCCGTAGGCGATGTAGCCGAGGACGCCGTTGTTGCCGGCGTAGTAACGCTCCATCACGTAGTAGTTCCAGGACCCGCCGAACTTCATCGTGTGGCGCCCCTTCAGCCAGGTCAGGCGCTCGTTGATCTGGAACAGGCCGTTGTTGGTATTGCTGGCGCCTCCAGTCGTGCCGATGTTCCCCACGTTGTTGCCGATGCGCACCTCGGTGAGGCCCGGGATCGGCTGCGACCCGCCGAGGCCCAGCTGGTTGTTCAACGGACCGAGGCTGCGCAAGTCGAGCGGCGTGTTGTTGAACGAGTTGTCGTTGTAGCCGACCAGCAGGTCGTTGACGATGCCGGTCCCGATGATGCGGTTCCAGTTGGCGCCCACGCTCCAGAACGGGTTCTCGCCGAAGCCGCCGTAGAGCAGCGGCATGGCGGTCTGTTCGGTGAGCGACTCGTGCATCTGCTTCGAGTAGCGCACGTAGACCTTGTCGGAGTTCGAGGCGTTCCAGTCGACCTTGACGTCGAACTGGTTGGTCTTTTCCCGGGAAGCGCTCTTGCCAAGATAGTTGTTGCGGAAGTCGCTCAATGGGCGGCTGACGTTGGCCCGCGGGTAGAGGGCCTCGTTGGCCAGCAGGTTGCGCGCGAACTGGCTGAAGCGGCTCACCGGAATCTGGTTGTTCGGGAACGGCTGGCCAGTCCGCGGATCGTAGACGACGATCGGCGTGCTCGCCGCGAGGAGACTGCTCAGATCGCCGTTGCGCCAGGCGTCGGGAAATACCGTCGTGAACGAATCGGCCGGCGGCGACTTCTGCCGTCCACCCTGGTAGTCGCCGAAGAAGAACAGCTTGTTCTTCACGATCGGCCCGCCCGCCGTGCCGCCGAAGATCTTGCGGTTGAAGTCCGATTTGCGGCCGCCGGCCCGGTTGGTCGCCCACGGCGTCGCCGCCAGCTCGTTGTCGCGCCAGTAGTAGAAGCCGTTGCCGCGAATCCTGTTGGTTCCCGACTTGATGACCATGTTGACGATCGCCCCGGCAACGTTGCCGAGCTCGGGCGAGTAGTTGTTGGTCTCGACGCTGACCTGCTCCACCGCGTCGGGGCTCGGCTGGTAGGCGATCAGGTTATCGATGGCGTCGTTCATGTCGACGCCGTCGAGCATGAAGTTGTTGGCCTGTTCGCGCTGGCCGTTGACGTAGGGCCGGCCGCCGCCGGTATTCTTCAGGCTGTTGAACGAGCCCGGATTGGGCGTGGTGACGCCGGCGGTGAAGAGTGCGGCGGTCGACAGGTTGCGGCCCTGCACCGGCAGCTTCTCGACCTGATCGCGCTGCATCGTCTGCCCGACGACCGCGTTCTCGGTCTGCAGCACCGCGCTGGTGGCGACGACCTCGATTTGTTCCTGGACGCCGCCGACCTCGAGCTTGAAGTCGACGCGGGCGGTCTGCGCGGCCGACAACTGCACGGTCGATTGGACGCCCTTGAAGCCGGACAGCTCGACCTTCACCACATAGCCGGCGATCGGCACGCTGGTGATGACATAGCTACCGGCATCGTTGGTGACGCCGGTGTAGTTGACGTTGGTCGCCTGATTGGTTGCCGTGACGGTGACCCCGGGGACGGCGCCGCCGCTGTTGTCGGTGACGATGCCGGTCAGCGTCGCCAGGCCGGTCTGTGCCGAGACGGGCGCCGCCGAGACGAGCCCGAGGCACAAGCACACGACTGACACGATGCGCATTGCGCGAGACATGAATGATGCTCCTTTGTGGTCGCCGGATGCCGCCGGGGCGGCGCAAGACCGGTAATGACCAGGTTGCCGAAATCCTACGCCCGCCGCCGCTAATGTCAAGGACCGCGCCGGACTCACCGCCTACCCCATCCAGCACAGCAGCAGGGGCTACTGCACGACCTTGGTCACGAAATAGGTGACCTGTTTCCCTGGCTCCAGCTTCATCTGGTGCGGCACCTTCGCGGGAATGTGGAGGATGTCGCCTGGGCCCATCTTCACTTCAGTCCCGCCCTTGATCGCCGGGCCGCGGGTTTCGCCAGCCCCGGTGTTCTTGCCATCCACGATCGTGCCGCCGTAGACCATGGTGATCTCCCCCTTCGAGATCACCATGATGTCCGCCTGCGTGTCGTGAATCTCGGCGAGGCCCGAGCCTTCGCGGTGGGCGACCATGAAGGTGCGGTTGCCGTCGGTCGCGACCACCTCGCTGGCGACCTTCTGCGCATCCATCTTCTTGGCGAGGACCGCACCGCGGGTGTCGAGGTCCCCGGATTTCCAGATGCGGACCACCGGAGCGCCGGATTGAGCGACGATGGCGGCCAAGGCAACGATGAGGAGAGACGAAAGTCATCGGAATCCTTGTCGACTAGCCAGTTTCCAGTTTCCAGTAAGAACTCTGTGAGCCTATTGGACGCTGCTGCTGGCAACTGCCAACTGGCAACTGGCAAGCATCAGTCTCGGATTATCGCCCGCCCGGCCGCCGTGCCGTCCAGGTCGCGCCGAGATACTCTCCGAGGTCGAGCGACCCGGCAATGGTATCGCCCGTGGTTGTGCCCCTGAACCGGTAGGTGAGTGCGTCGCCATGTTGCTCGCTCACAACGCTGGCCAGCGAGACGGCGTCGCCGTTGATGGTGCCGCTGATATCGCGGGTCAGGAAGTCTCCCTGGTGGAGGCCCTGGAGGCGGCCATCGCGCTGCTGCAGATGCAGCGTGTGCACGGTCTTACTCGCGCTGTAGGTGATCTCGACGTCCCATCGGCCGCTGAGATCCGCGGCTGGCGGCGTGATGGGCTCAGCGGTCTTCGGCGCCCGCGGCTCGCTCAGCAGCTGAGCGATGCCGCTGCGCCACGACCTTCTCGTCGCCGTCGGCCATCATCGCCGTCACCACGCCGAGTCCCGTGTCGCCCGCGGCCTCCTGGCCGGCGGGGCCCCGTCCCGCTGCGTTCAGCGCGATACGTGGCTCGCTCCGGTACAGCAGCTCCGCCGCCTCGGCGCCGGTGATGCCCCGCTCCTGCGTGTTCCAGCGGATGCTGACGCGCGGGCTGCGGTTGCTGAGTCCCTCGCCCGGTTCACGCTGCACGAACGCCTTGACGCCCGCGACGGCCGACATCTGGCCGGCGATGTAGTCGGCGCGCGCCACCCACTGCTTCCACTCCGCCGCGTGATCGCGCTTCACCCAGCTCTCGACCGCGACCAGCATGCCGACGATCTCTTCGCGCCCGACTTTCATCGCCCGGGCGTAGCCATGGTGCGGCGCGCTGTGGACCCACGCCGCACGCACGAGATCCTTGCGCCCGAGCAGCAGCCCGGCGCTCTGCGGTCCGCGGATGTATTTGCCGCCGCTGTAGCCGACCAGCGTCGCGCCGCGCTGCAGATGCACGTTGGGAATCGTCAGGATCTCCGCGGCGGCGTCGACGAACACCGGCACGGCGTGACGGCGCGCGATCGTGCAGATCGCCTCGGTCGACATCGGCCCGCTGTCGGTCCGCGACCCCGCGAAGAGGTAGATCATCGCGGTCTTCGGTCCGATCGCGAGCTGCAGCGCTTCGGGGGACTCGACTTCGATCACCTTCACCCCGACCGCGCGGATCGCCGCGTCGTAGACGTTTCGCGAATGGGTCGGAATGATCACTTCGTCGCGCGGAAACCCGGCGAGGTTCGGAATCCGGACGTGCAGGTCCGGGTTGCCGCCGGCGACGCAGGCCGCGGTGGCGTGCGACATCGCCGCCGCGCACCCGGCGCTCACCATGCCCCACTCGGCACCGGTCAGCTCACCCAGCCGCTTGCCGACCGCGTCCGTCAGCTCGTCGAGCTGCGCGTACTGCTGGTTGGCCGCGCTCTTCGCCGCGCGGACTTCCGGCAGCTCCATCGACCCGCCGATGATGGTGAAGGTCCCGCGGCCGTTGATCAGCGGCTTCACGCCGATCGATTCGTAGACGTTGGGCGCAGGCGGGGGCATCGGGGCGGCTGCCCGACGGCCTTGTGCGCTGGCGCCAGGCGCAGGCAGAGCAGAGCCTGCGCCGAGCAGGCCAGCGAGTCTCAGGAGGTGACGGCGGTTCATGTTGGCTCGTGCGTCAAGTGGTCAGTTTCCAGTTTCCAGTTTCCAGTGCCCGGTAACCCGGTTTCGCTGGCTACTGGAAACTGGGAACTGGCATCGTCAGAACAACAGCTTTCCGCCAATCTGCACCTGCCGCATCGCGCCGGCGGAGGTGATCCGGCCGAAGTTGGCCGAGTTGAACACGGCATTCGGACCGCCCCAGTTCACGGTGTTGAAGACGTTGAACATCTCCACCCGGATCTGGAACGTCGCGCCGCCGCCGAGCAGGACGTTCTTCATCAGCGACAGGTCGCTGATCAGCGACCTGGGGCCCCGCAGCACGTTGCGTGGCGCATTGCCGAAGGTGAACTGCGCCGGCAGCGCGAACGCGGCCGTATCGAAGCAGTTCATCAACTGCGGCGGACTCGCCGGATTCGGCACGCAGTTCATCGATGGCGCCGCGCCCACCAGGTTCGGCCGCTGCACTCCGCTGATGCCGATGTTCGCCTGGTCGTTGCCGATCGTCACGTTCACCGGACTGCCGCTCTGCAGCGTGGTCACGCCCGACACCTGCCAGCCAGCGACGACGTGCTTCAGGATCGGCTGGGTCGAGTCCTTGAGGAACGGCAGGTCGTAGATGTAGCTGGCCACGAACCGGTGCGGCACGTCCCAGTTCGAGGGACCGTAGTCGCGCCAGATGTCGTAGTTGTCCATGGTCTGGCCGCCGCCATTCGAGTGCGTCCCCATATCGCGGGTGCGCGACCAGGTGTAGTGGACATCGGCCTGGATGCCCTGACTCATGCGCCGGCGAAGGATGATGCTGACCGCGTCGTAATCGGCGATCAGGTCGTTCTGGATGATGCGCCGGCTCCGGAACTTCTGGCTGGGCCGCCGCGGGTCGACCGCGCCGGCGCCCGGCTGCGGCGTGTTGTTGAAGAAGCTGCGATCGAGGTGGCTGGTGTTCGAGCCGACGTACTGCAGGTCGAGCGCGGTGTTCCGCCACAGCTCACGCTGCAGATCGAAGCTCCACTGATCCTTGCGGGAATTGGGCAGATCGCGGGTCGGCGAGATCATGTCCGGCCGTCCCACCGGGCCCACGGCCCCCGTGGGACTCGCGAACGACAGGGTTGGGTTCGCGGGGTCCGACGTGTAGGTCGTCACCGCCGCGAGCGGCGGGTTGTTGGTCAGGAACGTGAACGAGTTCATCTGGTTCGGGTTGTAGTAGATCCCGAAGCCGGCACGGAGGACCGTCTTCTCGCTGAGGCGATAGGTGGCGCCGAGCCGTGGAGCGATGTCCTTGTAGTTCGGGTCGTGGAACTTGAAACCCTCCGACGGCAGCGTCGCCGGAATGATGGTCTCGAAGTCCTCGGCCAGCATCGTCGCCAGCCCGGCAAACGTCTGCACCGGCGTGTTCAGCTCGTAGCGCAATCCCAGGCTGAGGGTGATGTTGCGCGCCGGCTGCCAGGTGTCGTTGACGAAGAAGCCGTTGCGCCACCCACCGACGTGGCCCTGGATCTGGTCGGTCGGCGGGATCACGGTCCGCGGCAGACCGAGCATGAAGTCGGCCATCGAATAGCCGGTGATGTCGCCGGTGAACGAGAACAACCCGCGGGGATCGTTAGCCGCTCGGCGGCCGGTGGCGAGACGCCGCAGGTCGAAGCCGGCCCGGAGATTGTGCGCCCCCGCCGAGTAGGCGAGGACGTTGGAGGCCTGGAAGGTGGTGTCGAACTGATACCAGTTGGTGCCGCCGGCCCCGACTCCTCCGAAATTGGTGACGTTGATGCTCGGCAGGCCGGGATTGTTGAACTTGACGTCACCGTCGAAGCCGGGAATTCCCAACGAGGAGCCGGCGCTGGGATCGCCGCCGACGGCGAACGGGTTCAGCGTATCGAAGTCGATCCGGTGATAGCCGATCCGGAAGTCGTTGTGCAGGTTCGGGCGGAGCGTGTGGGTGTAGGCGAACAGCCAGTTCTTGTTGACGCGCGGCTGGGTCACGGCGGTGGCCGGAATCGCCGCGTTGAACACGTTGCTCCCGAAGCTGTCGTGCCAGTTGTAGCGGACGTTGAACCGTACCTTGTTCCCGAGGTTCTGATCGACGCGGGTCAGCACCTGGTCGACGTTGTCGCTGGCCGCGCTCGGCGCCTGCAGGTTGCTGGTGAGTACCGGCATTGGGCACGTTCGCCTCCGGGTAGTACTTCAGCAGGGCCAGGGCCGTCGGCGACAGCTGCGACTGCGGGATGATGTTGCCCGGAAACGGCTGTCCGGTGAGCGGGTTGCGGATCGGGGTGGTGACCTGCGAAAAATTCCCCTGACGCATCAGCGCCGTGGGTACCGAGGCGAACGGGCTGGTGATCGCTTCACCGCGGACCCCTTCATACGCCCCCATGACAAACGTCCGATTCCGACCGTCGTACAACTTGGGGATGAACACCGGACCGTCGAACTGTGCGCCGAACTGCTTGCGGTTGCGCGGATTCGCCGGGAGGGCCCGGTTCTCGAAGTGACCGCGCGAATCGAGCGCGTCGTCCTGGAGGAAGTAGAACAGCGAGCCGTGCGGCGTGTTGGTGCCGCTCTTCGTCACCACGTTGATGTGGACGCCGAGGTAGGAGCCATACTCGGCGGAGGTGCTGCCGGTCTGGACCTGGATCTCGGTGACCGCGTCGGCGATCGGCCGCATGCTGGTCGCCGCCAGCAGGTTTGAAGACGAGTTGATGCCGTCGAGCGACAGGCTGTTCTGAATCTCGCGCTGCCCGGCGCCCCGGAAGCTGAGGCCGATGTCGCTGTTCAGGCCGCCGAGGACGCCAGGCGTCGTGCTGGCCAGGCTCCACACGTTCCGGCCGCTCAACGGCAGCTCGTTGATCGCCCGGCCGCCGATCGTCTCCGACACGGTGGCGCGATCGGTGTCCAGCACTTGCGCCCGGGCCTCCACGCTGACCGACTCGTTGACGCCGCCGACCTGCATCACCGCATTGGTGCGGACGACCTGATTGCTCGCCACATCCACGCCGGTCGCCCGGAAGGTCTGAAACCCGTTCACGGTGACCGCGATGTCGTATTTGCCAGGCCTGACGAACTGGATGTAGTAGTCGCCCTCGGCGTTGGTGGTCGCCTCGTAGGTGTCGCGCGTGCCGGAGTTGACGGCGACGACGGAAGCGCCGGGCAGCACGAGGCCGCCGGCGTCGGAAACGGTGCCGACCAGCGCCGTCTGCGAAGCCAGCTGCGCGTGCGCGGCGGTGGTGAGAAGCAGCCCGAGAACGAGGAACGACGCGACCCTACGTACCATCCGAACCTCCTGGTTGGTGACTAAGCGGGGTGTCAGGCAGTGAATCGTGAACGGGGCCGATGCCTCACCGGCCCCGTTCACGATTCACTGCCTGACACCCGATTTCCCTACTTCGTTTCGTTCCACCTCGAGCGCGACAGACCGTTGAGATCCCAGACCACCTGTCCGGCCTTGATGGTCACCTCGCATTCGAGCTTCTGGTCGCCCGTCATCTTCGAGCCTTCGCTGTCGAGGAACCCGAACGTGCCGCGGCGCAGCGCCAGCACTGCCACGTCCGCTTCCGCGCCGACGCTCAGATGGCCGAGCTCCGGACGTTTGATCACCTCTGCGGCGCGGACGGTGTTCGCCTTGATCACGGCGGCGAGGGGCATGCCGAGATTGCAGGAGCTTCGACATCGTGACGAGGATGTCTTTCATGCCGGCGTTCATGCTGCCGGTGTGGAGATCCGTGCCGATCACGTCGGGGTAAAAGCCCTGTTTGGTCGCCGGCACGGCCTGACGCCAGACGAAGCTGCCGCCGCCGTGCCCGACGTCGAAGATGACGCCGCGCTTCCGTGCCTCGAGCACCCCCGGACGTACCTTCCCGTTGTCGTCGACGATGCCCTGGCGTCCGGTCACGTGCGCGTAGGCGTGAGTCAGGATGTCGCCGGGCCTGAGGTGTTTCACCAGCAGGTCTTCGATAGAGTGCGGCGGCGTCGCGCGGCCGAAGTCGACCATCACCGGCACGTTGGTCTCCTCGCCGGCGGCGACCGCGCGGTCCACCGGATCCCACTCGCTGCCGATGTAGTGCGCCGCCTTGATGCCGACGATCACACCCGGATGCTGGCGGATTCGCATCGCCGTGAGCTTCGCGTCCATGTCGGCGAGGTTCTGCTCGACCGGCCCCCCCTTCATCCCGGAGCCGACGATGTTGATGAACGCGAGCACGCGGGTGCGGGACCGGTCGATCACGTTCTCCTTGAACTGCAGGAAGTTCCGCCACCCAGCGCCCCCCGCATCCACGAGCGTCGTCTGACCGCTGCGGAAGGAGTGACTGTCGGGCGGCACCGCCTGGTCGGCGTTGCTCAGGTATGCGTCCTGCTCGGTGCCGAAGAACACGTGCGCGTGAATGTCGATGAGGCCGGGCACGACGTAGAGCCCGGTCGCGTCGATGACCCGCATCGCCGGCGTGGGAGCGATGCCGGCCGCCACCCGGGTGATCTTGCCGCCCGAGACCGCCACGTCCATCACCGCGTCGATGTTGTTCCGCGGGTCGATGACGCGGCCGTTGCGGATCAGCAGATCTGGGGGCGACTGCGCCGGTGTCTGCGCGTGCGTTGGACGGCCGGCGACAAGGAGCAGGACGGTGAGGCAAAGGCGGACGCAGGCGAGTCGTCTGTTCACACGTGTTTCCATACAGAGACGAGTGCTGACAAGTTGTATCGGGAGTGTAAACCCGCGCCTACCATGGCCCACGCGGGCGGCGGAGTCAAGGAAACCGGTTCAAAAAGACCCGTCCGCCGACGCGCAGCGCCGGCAGCACGAACTCGGTCCCGCCGTTTCTCTGCTCGAACGGCAGCCGGATCGCCGGCTGTCCGGGCGCCTCGAACCGCACCTCGGAGAAGGTCCCGCGGACCCGCACCTGGATCGGCAGCGGCTGCGCCGCGTAGTTGATCGCGGTCAGGACCATCCCGTCCCCGGCCGGCGCGGCAAAGGGGGCGACCAGCACCGTGATGCCGTTCCAGATGTCGACGACCCGGCGGTCGGAGCCGAGCAACTGCCGCATTTCCAGCGCGAAGGTGTTGGGATCGACGGGGGCGTCCTGCCGCTCGATCACGCGTCCCTTGCCGACCGTGTACGAGACGCTCTTGTCGCTGCTCACCCCGGCGCCGGCCTGCCGCCAGGGCAGCGAAGGGGGGCGCGCTAACGGTTCGGACGGCGCTGGTCCCGGCGACCAGGACCGTGCCGCCGCCGGTCGCGAATTGCGTGACCTGCTGCAGTGCGGTCCCGTCCAGATCGTCGAGCACGATCAACAGATCGAGGTCCGCCAGCCGGCCCGACACCACCGACGCCGGACCGATCGAAACGAACGGCAGATTGTGCCGCGCCAGCAGGTTCATCACCTCGAAGGCGCGCATCGGATCGGCCGTCACCACGCCCACGTTGGCGATCGGCCGGTGCTGGCCCGGCACGTTCCAGGCGTAGAAGTCGAGGAAGCGCCGCATCTCGTCCCAGTCCGCCCGGGCGTCGGGGTCGCCCATGATCAGTGCGCGCTCGAACCGCTCGTGCAGCGGCAGGAGGAGGTCCGCACCGAAGCTGCCGGCCTCGGCCATCGCCACGAGATAGTGCTCGAGCCGCGGCCCTTGATCGAGGTCGGCTACCGTCACGGGCTGCCACCCGTAGGTGAGCAGCACCGGCGGCGCGTCCGCTTCGGCACGCTCCGCGGCGATCCTGATCAGCGCTTCGTTGTTCTCGAGCCACGGCTGGGACGACCGGCCGGTGACCTGGAGGACGTCCTTGTTGCGCGTCACCCAGTTGGTGCGGATGTGCGGCCACTTGCCCCGATCCTCCGCGACCCGCACCGGGACCTGGAGCTGCGAGAGCCGCGCCAGCTGTGCCGACGGCAACGCTCCCTTCACGATCACGCCCGCGACCGCGCCGGCCGGCTTGAATGTCGCCGCCGCGCCGGCATCGATCTCGAGATACACGCGATAGCCCTGAGCAAGCGCGCGGCGAACGGCGAGCGGCCGGGCGGCAGGAATGACGACGGTCGAAATACCGAGCGCTTGTGCCGGGGGAATCCGATCCTGATCCCAGCGGATGAAGATCTCGGCGCTCGCCTCGGTCTTCATTGCCAGGATTGCCAACATTGCCAGGACTGCCAAGATTGCACTTCGCGTGCGGGCACGCTTCGGCGCCGTCGGCAATCCTTGAGATTTGAATGTTGGCAATCTTGGCACTTTTGGCAATCGTGGCAATATGCGCGCGTCAGCGCCGGATGTCGCGATGGCTGTCGATGACGTCACCGGAGGCGGAGAGCCAGAGCGCGGACGCGCTGGGAAATCCTTCGAGGACGCGCTTGCCCTCGGCGATCGGCAGCAGCAGCAAGGTCGTGGACAGCGCGTCGGCGTGGGTGGCGCTGGCGGCGCGGACGATCACGGTCATCGACGATTCGATCGGCCGGCCGTGTGCCGGGTCGATGATGTCGCCGTAGCCGGGTCCGCCCTCGCGAAGCGGGACCCGTGTCTGTCGCGACGTAGAGATGGAGGAGTCGCGCAGCTCGATCTGGCCGAGACCGGTGCCATCGACGCCGAGATCGACGGTCCAGCCGGCGCGATCCGGTGGATGGCCCATCGCGGTGATCGTGCTCTGGCCGGCGTTCACCACGGCATGCTCGAGGCCGGCGCCGCGGAGGATCTGGCTGGCGCGCTCCACTGCGTAGCCCTTGCCGATGCCCCCGAAATCGATCGACACGCAGTCCGAGCTGAGCTGCACGCGATCGGGCGGCACCAATTGCACTTTTTCGTAGCCCACGCAGCGGCGGGCCTTGGCGATGGCGTCGGCGGAAGGCGTGTGGCCGCTCCCCTGGGCGGCTTGCCAGACCCGCACCAGCGGTCCCACGGTGACGTCGAAGCTGCCGTTCGACCGCCGCGAGATCTCCATCGACTCGTTGAGGACGTCGTAGAGCGCCGGGTCGACGTCGACGAGTCCCGCGCGTCCACGGCGAATCAGCTTCGAGAGGTCGCTGTCCGGATCGAAGTGGCTGAGCACATGGTCCAGGCGCACGATCTCCGCCAGCGCGACTTCAATCGCCCGCTCCGCCTGCGAGCGCGACGGATGGAAGGCGACGATGTCGAACATCGTGCCCATGGCGTAGCGCTGGGCGTGGACGAACACGACGCCATCCGCCCGCAGGCATACGCCCGCGAGCAGGACCACGACCAGCCGCTCAACGAAGCGCATAGATTACGCCGGGATAGGTGGCGAGGTAGATCGCCTCGTTCGCCACGATTGGCGTGGAGCTGACCGAGCCGCCGAGGCCGGCGCGCCACAACTCCTTGCCGGTGCCGCTCTCGAATGCCTGCGTGGCGCCGTAGAAGGTCTGAATGCAGACGAACCCGTCCGCGGCCAGCGGCGGCGCGGTGATCGCGCGCATCGAACGCGACTTCCAGATCTCGCGGCCGTCGGCGGCCGAGAGCGCGTAGAGGTAGCCGTCGCGCCCGCCGAAGAACACCGTGCCGCCTGCCACCGCGGCAGACGAGGTGATGCCGAGGCCGGTCTCGAATTTCCAGCGCACCGAGCCGGACTCGCTGTCGATCCCGTAGAAGAAGTAGTCCTCCGAGCCGACCAGCACCAGGCCGCCGGCGACCGCCGGCGACGCGACCACGCCGTCGCCGGTGCGGCAGGTCCAGACGTCTTTCCCGGATCCGCGCTCGACGGCCGCGACCCGTCCATCGCCGCAGCCGACGAACAGATGCCGATCGGTCGCATAGGCGGTCGACGCCAGGCGGGCATCCAGTTGGCGGCGCCAGCGAAGCCGTCCGGTCGCCCGTTCGACCGCCACCAGCTCCCCCCGGTACTCCCGAAATAGACGCCATCGTCATAAACCGCCGGCGATGCCCAGACTTCGCCCACGCCGTCGACCTGCCACCGGCGATCCCCCGAGGCGCGGTCGACCGCGCGCACCGATCCGTCGTCTGCCCCGACCAGGATCAGGTCGCCGGAGATGGACGGCGTGGAGTGGAGCGCGGCCGCCGCCTGATGGCGCCATCGCTCCCGGCCGTTGCCGGCGTCGAAGGCGTAGAGCCGGCCGTCGCGGCAGGTGACGTAGAGCACGCCGTCGCGCAGCACCGGGCTGGAACGGATCGCGTCCCCCAGCGTCGCTTTCCAGAGCAGCTCACCGGGCGGCTTCCGCGCGGTGGCCGTCACCCCGCCGCGGCGGTCGTTGGTGGCGAGCAGGGTGACCCAGTTGGTGTCTTGCATCAGTTGCCAGTTCCCAGTTGCCAGTTTCCAGTGTTTCGGTGGCCACCGCCGCGGTCAGCTCTCGCCCCGCCGGGTCGCGTTCGGCCGCGATACCGACTCGAATCTCGAGTGCTGAAGACCGGAAACTGGAAACTGGAGACTGACTCGGGTCATTTCACTTCGATCCGCCGCCGGTCGATCTTGGCGAGGTCCCAGACGCCCAGCCCGAGCTCCGCGGCGGTGCGAATGTGATTGGGCTCGCGATAGAACGGGTTCTTCTGGGCGGTGCGTTCGATCTCGGAGCTGCGGCCGAGATTGGCCGGGTTGCGGTCGAACAGCGACGGCGCGCCGACCTCGCGACGCTTCTGCTCGACGATCTCCAGCTCGATCCGGTCGACGGCCACCGGGTCGGTGCCGATGAGCAGCGTACGCGCTTCCCAGGTGAACGCCGGGTTCCAGCCGAACGGGCCCCCGTGATACACCGCGCGGATACCGTCCATGATGTGCAGCACCGACTTCGATCGCAGCGGCCCGACCGAGCACATCACCGGGATCACCGGATCGGTGAAGGTCTTGGGATCGACGTGCGTCCGCGCCACGTTGTTGAAGGATCCGTAGGCCAGATTCTTCAGGCAGCCGGTGACGCCTGAGGCGTTGTGTTCCTTCAGTGTGGGGAGGTTGATGATCTTGGTCGCCTCGCGGGTCACGATGCTGGCGAGATAGGACCGGGTTTCGCGCTCGCCGAAACAGTCCATCTCGCAGTAGACGTCCGGGTCGTACCCGCTCCGGTTCACACCGTCCGATCCTTTGACCGACCAGCGCTGATCGAGGCCGACCACGCGGACGCCGGCGGGCACTTGCGTGTGGTAGCCGTTGACCTCGAGCTGATTCGAGTTCCGGTCGTAGACGATGATGCTGCGGTTGGGGACGCCGGCGGTGTTCAGGGCGGCGATGACCTCGCGCAGCAGCGCGATCGAGGTAATCGTCGGCGGCGCGCTCGACGGATTGACCTTGATCGCGACGATGTCGGCCGGTGAGACGAACCGCGCCCAGGCATCGGCCACCGATTTGTCACCGGTGAGCGAGGCCATGCCCGCGGTGAGCATGGTCCGCACCGCGGGCTGCGAGATGCGCTTATCGGCGATCGCCCCGGGATGGAAAACCTCGACCACGCGGCCCGGGAAGAGGCCGGGCATGGCCAGCGGCGACGGCGTCGCGTCAGGCGCGTGGACGGCGATCTTGAGCGAGCCGAGCGCTGACGGCTCCTGGGCGCGCGCGACGGAGCCCCCCTGAGCCTGGTCGAAGGGCCCGGCCCAGCCGAGGTGCAAGGTGCCAAGCGTGGCGTTATAGACGAACGTGCGGCGATCCATGGCTCACGGCCGTCCAGTCGCGGGCTTCCGTTCGAGGGCCTCTTTGAGGCGGCGCGCCACCACCTTTTCCTCGCCGTTGCGCATCATCCAGACGCCGATCACCAGGGCGTCCTCTTCGGACCGGATGACAATCGACGGTTCCCCGTCGCGGAGCGCGCTGACGACGCCGGCGGCCGACGCGCGAGTGCCGCCCGGCCAGGTCACGCGCAGGTGCGGGACGTGGTTGGCGACTTCCGGGACGAAGACCTCGGCCTTCACGCCCGGGACCGACGCGGCGCTGGCTCGGATGGTCTCGGCGCGCTTGTCGAACTCGCGGCCCTCGCGCTGATGATCCATCTCGACGTAGCGCTCCACCGCCGCCAGCATGCCGACCATTTCCTCTTTGTTGACCTTCATGCCGCGGCCGATGGTGTCGCCGTTGGGCGGCGCGTTCCGCCGCGCGGCGGCGATCAGATCCTTCCGGCCAATCAGCAATCCGGCGCTCTGCGGGCCGCGGATGCCTTTGCCGCCGGAGAAGGCCACCAGGTCGAAGCCCATGGCGGTGTATTTCCAGAGGTTCTCGACCGGCGGCACATCCGCCGCGGCATCGTTCAGGGTCGGCACGCCGTGCTTCTTCGCGAGCTGCACGAACTCCTGGTCCTTGATCTGCCCGACCGGATTGTTGTTGTTGTAGAACAGCATCATCGCGGTCTGCGGCGTGACCGCGCGCTCGAGCTCGTCGCGAGTCTCCACTTCGATCAGGCGCACGCCGCAGTTCCGCACGGCGTGGTCGTATCCGAAGCGGTGCGATTTCTGGATGATGACCTCGCTCTTCATGCCGGTGAGGTTCGGGAGGTCGACCATCTTCTGCCGATCCATCCCGGTCAGCACCGCGGCGGTGCCGAGCGTGAGCGCGGACGCCGCTCCCGAGGTGACCATCGCCGCTTCGGCTTTCACGAGCTTCGCGATCCGCTCACCGACCTTCTCGCTGAGCTCCTCGAGCATCACGTAGTGTCTGGACGCGTAGTTGATGGCGTCCATCACCTCCGGCGGCATCAGCGACGCGGTCATCGCGGTGTAGGTGCCGGCGGCATTGATGAAGGGCCGCACCCCGAGGTCCTTGAAGTAGTTGCGTCCATTGGCCGCGGCCGCGAGGCCGGCCGCATCGGCCGGCACGGCCGCGCCGGCACCCGCCGCGCCAACGAAGCTGCCGACCAGCGGCAGGGCGGACAGGTTCTCGAGAAAGCGTCTCCGGCTCCACATATGCGGCTCCTTCAGCGGTACGCGATGCAGTCGATCTCGACCAGCGAGTTCCCCGGTATCCCGCCGGCAGCCGCGATCGTCGTGCGAACCGGCGGGTTGGGACCGAACCTGCCCCTGAATACTGCGTTCATCCCGTCGTAGTCCTTCAGGTCGTTGAGGTAGACGTTCACTTTGAGGACCTTGTCCATCGACGACCCGGCCTTTTTCAGTTCCGCTTCGACCTGGTCGAGCACGGACTTGGTGTGCACGGCGATGTCACCAGGCTCGTGGTGTCCCTTTCCGGCGATGAAGACCAGGTTGCCGTAGGTGACCCATCCCGAGAACATCGGTGGTTTCGCTCCAGCGGGCTGGTTGTCGGTGGACGTTTTCTTCACCGGCGACGTGTCCGGCGCCTGCGCGTGGGCCGCGGCTCCGAACAGGCCGCCGACGGCAGCCGCCACAGTGGCGAAGAACGAAGTGACCACGGATCGTCGTGATGCGGTGTCTTGAACAGCCATCGATGCGCGCCTCCAATCCGGCAGAGGATAGCGCGAAACCAGCGGAAGGTGTGGCGGAGAGGGGTGGCGGGGTCTGCGCAGGCCGATGAAGACCCCGCGGGTCAAGGGAGAAGGGAGAAGGGAGAAGGGAGAAGGGAGAAGCCTGTCCCTGAAATTCGTGAGTTCTCCCTTTTCCCTTCTGCCTTCTCCCTTGACAGCGGGGTCTTCATAGCCCTACAGACCCCGCTCGCCTCAGCGCCGCTGCTCGGCGACACGATCCTTGACGAACGCGGCGCGCTCGCGGGCGAACGTCAAGAGTCCCTCGATCGAGGCTTCGAACTCGTCGTTGGAGAAGGGCTTGAACGTGTCGGTGCGGGTCAGTGAACGGATCTGGTCGTACTGACGACGGACTTCGCGCTCGAGCCAGCCCGGCCGCGATGTCTCGTTGCCGTCTTCATCGGTCGTCGCGGCCTCGGGGTCCGGCTCCATCGCCGAGGCGGCGGCGTCGAGCAGCGTGTTGAGGTAGGTGGTCCTGTAGCCCGGGATCGCCAGCGTCCGTCGCGCCAGCACGTTGTCGCCGACGCGGCTCATGATGTCGAAGTCGATCGCGTGGAAGGTGTTGTCTTTGTCCCAGGCCAGGAACTGCGATCGCCTCGAATCCTCGAACCGGTACATATAGAAGTTGTTCATCCCCGCGTAGCCGAGGATGCCATCGTCTTCGGCGACGAAATTCTCGAGCGCGAGATGGCTGGCGACCTTGCCGAGATCCAGGTAGTTCGAGACCTCACGGTCGAAGATCGCCTCGGGCGTTTCGTTGATCGCCTTGACCATGTCCGCGATCGGGCCCCAGAGCTGCGAGTCGGCGTCCTTCTCGTGGGTCTTGGGATCGAAGATCTTGTAGTCGTCGAGATTCGAGCCGGGATATTCGAACCGGAACTCGCGGACGTAGTCGTACTCGAACAGGTAGCCGTCATTCTCGGTGCCGCCATGGCCGTCGGCGCCGAGCGCGCGGCCGAGAAATCCTTTGTCGATGGTCTCGACCAGCGCGTAGACGCCGGCGAACGTGTCGTTCACGAACAGGCGGGCGTGGGCCTCGCGCGGCGCCGGCAGACCCATGCGCCTGAAGAAGGCCATCGTGAGCCGCTCGCGCAGCATCGATGGATCCTGGGTCAGGTTGTCGAGCACGAACGATTTCAGGCCGACGAAGGTCTGGTCGGCGGCGTAGCGGTCGATGTCGACCCGCAGCCCGGGCTTGGTGGGGCTGCGGCTGCCGAGCCCGCGCGAGCGGATCCCGACGTTCCGGATGGTGACGCCCCGCCAGGTCAGCGCGGCGGCATAGTAGATGTTCTCTTTGTAGTTCTCCTTGAGCGCCGCCCAGTCCTTCGAGTTGAGAGTCAGCCGGATCTCGTGCACGACCGAGTCGTCGAAGAACTCCTCCATCGACTGGCCGCTCGCCGGCGGGGCCACCAGCAGACCCGAGAGCAGCAGCAGCACGCAAACGCCGGATCTCGCTGTCGTCATCATTTGTCTCCCGCCGCCCGGCAGCGCCCCGCTGCCCCTACATTGCGAACTGCAGCCTGATCACGCCGGTCCAGAAGCGCGTGCGATCCGCCAGCGGGCTGCGGACCGGATCCTGGATCGTCTCGCGGACCGCATTGAACAAGACCCGTCCGTAGCGGTTGAGGTACCAATTGCCGCCCAGCGTGATCGCGCGATCGCGATTCGGGAGGACGTTGGCGGCTCGGGGGTTCGTGAACGGATCCTCGCCGCCGGTGCCGGCGCTGCTGAAACGCAGCTCTTCGAACCGGGCCACCAGTTCGAAGCCGCCCGCCCCTCCCTGAAACACCGGATGCCTGGGCTGATCGATGCCGCCGGTCTTGTTCTCGCCGGTCAGCGCCCACGTTCCGGCAAGATACCAGCCCTGCGCGATCAGGTTAGGGAGATCGACGTCGCCGAGGCCCTGTCCGTTCCGTTCGTCGGAAACCCGATTGTATTCGGCCACCACGGAGAAGGGGCCGGGCATCCACTGGGCGTCCACGCCGTAACGATTCCGGCGTCCACTGACATACATGGAGTCGAAGAACCTGAAGCCATTGACCGTCCGGCCCCGCATCCCGAACAGCCCGTCGTCCAGCTGGCCGCTGGCGACGTTGACGCCGAGCTGCAGGCGTCTCAGCAGCCCTCGCGTCTGCGTCCAGGGGGTGAGCTCGAGACGTGCGGCGAGCGTGTCGTTGACCGCCGGATCCTCGACGAATTCGTTCTCGTCCAGGTTTTCCGTGAACAGCGTGTTGTCGCCGTCGTGGGCGAACCAACCGCCTCGATACCTCAGCCGGTCGGCGGCCAGGCGCCCGTGCACCATCACCCCGCGATCGCGCCCCGGCGCCAGCTGCGTGCCGATCAGCGACCGGGCCACGAAGCTGTTGGAGAAGACGCTCGTGAGTTGATCGAGACCGAACGGTATCTTGAACTTCCCGCCCTGAATCTCGGCCGACTGGAAGCGACGGTAATTGAGGAACACATCGCGCCACGGGTTCTCCGTGTCGCGGGCATCCGCGTCGACCTCGTACTCGAGATCGTCGTAGATCCGGCCCTCGATCGCGAGGCGCGCGCGCCGGAACAGGAACTCCTCCGGCGCCACCTCCTCGTCTGATTTCAGCCCGCGGAAATCGAAATGCAGACGGACTCGCGCCTCCATCCGGAATTCGCCGATCCGAAGCGACGGTGGCGGAAACCGGAGATCCGCCTGGGCCGCCGCCGGCCGCGGGACCAACAGCAGCACACCAACCGCACACGCGTACGCACCATAGACGGCCAGACGCATCAGAATCCCTTCTTCGGCTGTTCCCACGACACCGCCTGCAGCCCGGCCGTCCCTCCGGCCATCAACTGCACGCTCAGATCGTCGAGCGACAGTTCCGGTTCGACCAGCGCGTGATAGGTGACGGCGGTCTCCTTGCCCTGTGACACCTCGCGGGTCTCGAACACGATGCGGTTCCGCGCGAAGACCTGGTGCACGTGATCGGTGGGGAACTCGCGCCCCTCGGCCACTACTTCGACGGCGAGGGTGCGCGTCCGCCGCACGCTCGTGCGATCGAGCGCGAACAGGAACACGCACAGAAAGGCCGTCCCGAGCCCGGCAACCGCGAACGCGCCCAGGCCGCAGGCCATGCCGAGCGACATCAGCAGGAAGATGATCGTCACGTCCTTGGGGTCCTCCACCGGGGTCCGGAACCTGACGATGCTGGCGGCGCCGGCAATGCCGAACGCGCGCGCCAGCGAGTTGCCGATGATGATCATCATCATCGCGCCCGAGACACAGAGCAGAATCTGCGCGTGCTGCATGGCGCGGCCGGAGGGCCGGTCATGGGTGCTCGGCGCATGCACCGCGGTCACGAGGATCCCGATCAGCGCGGCGGCGACCAGCTTGATCAGCGCGATGAACGGCTGGGGCAGGGTCGGGAGGCCGGGACGCCCGGACTCCGGAAACGTCACGACATCAGGGTTCCCCGCGAGTGGCCATCGCAGGCCGCCCCCGACCAGCGCCGCGCACAATGCGCCGCCGGCCAGCAGCACCCACAGCGTCGGCCACGGCACCTCACGCTTCTGCGCGGCGTCGATGGAGTCGTAGACGGCGAACACGTGATCGAGCTTCGAGAGCTCGAGCACGGTCCGAACGCGGGGACACGGGCAGGCGATGCGGAAGGTCGCGC
>CAVQXJ010000016.1:0-271560 GCA_963717745.1 uncultured Acidobacteriota bacterium | reverse complement strand
CTAGAATGAGCCTTTGGAGGTGGCATGTCGGGGACAACGATGAGGGAAGTCCTGCTGCACGGCGGAATGGACGAGGCGTTCGACAGGTCGGTGGTCTTCGCGCGGCAGCTCGCCGAATCGTTCGGCGCGCGCCTGCACGTCGTCTACACGCTCGAGAATCCGCTGGCCGGGGGATGGACCGCCGAAGTCAGCGCGGAACGGCTTCCGGAAGTGCATCAGGCGATCGAAGACGAGGCCCGCGAGCGCCTGGCGCGCAGCATCTCGATGGAGGATCAGGAACGGCTCGGCGTCGAGCTGGTCATCCGGACCGGGCCTGCCGAGAGCGAAGTCGTCCTCTATGCCGATGAACATCCGATCGATCTCGCCATCGTGCAGGTGCCGGTCGGGGACAGCAACACCGGCCTCGCCCAGGCGCTGATCGAGCGCGGCCGGTGCGCGGTGCTCGTCCTGCGGTGATCCCGAGCGAGCTGCTGCTCGCGGCCTACGCGAGCGGCTGGTTCCCGATGGCCGACGAGGAGGGGGTGATTCCGTGGTACTCGCCCGATCCTCGCGGCGTCCTGCCGATCGACGCCTTCCATGTGCCCTCGCGACTCCAGCGGGTGGTCCGTCAGGGCCAGGTCCAGGTGGAGATCGACACCGCGTTCGAGGAGGTGATGCGGGCGTGTGCCGAGGCCGAACGGGAGCCGGAGGACACCGGGACCTGGATCAGCGAGGAGATCATCGAGAGCTACTGCGCGCTGCACGAACAGGGCTACGCGCACTCGGTCGAGGTGCGGCAGGACGGAGCGCTGGTGGGCGGCCTCTACGGCGTGTCGCTCGGCGGCGCCTTCTTCGGGGAATCGATGTTCCACCGGGTGACCGACGCGTCGAAGGTGGCGCTGGTCGCGCTGGTGCAGCGGCTCCAATCGCGCGGCTTCATCCTGCTCGACACGCAGTGGGTCACCGGTCATCTGCAGCAGTTCGGGGCGATCGAGATCCCGCGGCCCGACTACCTGCAGCGGCTGGACGAGAGTCTCAAGCTGGACGTCTCGTTTGTCTGACGGGCCGAGGGTCCGAGGGTGCGGGCGGCGGTGTCAGTGATGGACGGTATACGGCTCGCTGAGCGTGAAAGGGGCGATTTTGGCGTCGAACAGGTCACCGCTCTCCGACACCATCTGGTAGGTCCCCTCCATGACCCCGAACGAGGTCGGCAGCGGGCACCCTGAGGTGTACTCGAACGACTCGCCCGGCTTCAGGGTCGGCTGCTTGCCGACCACGCCCGGGCCGCGCACTTCTTCCACGCGGCCGGTGCCGTCGGTGATCACCCAGTGCCGCGTCACCAGCTGGACCGGCAGGGAGCCTTCGTTCGAGATCTTCACCGTGTAGAGAAAGAACCATTCGTTCTGCGCCGGGCGCGACTTGGCTGGCGCGTACTTCGACTGCACGACTACGCGAACCCCGCGTGTGAGCGCTTCCGAGGAGAACATGGAAACATCATGAACGATCGCCCTCGGGACGGGCAAGTCCGGGGACCCTCACCTGGACTTTGCGAAGCGTGCATCCACATGCAGCGGGTGACCAGCGCACGGGGCTCGACCTTCTACCTGTGCCGGCTGTCAGTCGCCGACGCGCGGTTCCCGCGCTACCCGCCGATCCCGGTGGTGGACTGCGCCGGGTTCGAGCGCGACGGCGACGGCCAGCTGCGCTAGCATGGAAGGCCTGAATGCACACCATCGAGCCCGCCCGGCTCAAGCCCGGGGTCACGGTTGATGCGCTGCCCGAGCCTGAAGCGGCCGGCGAACGCAGCGCCGGAGCGGGACGGACAGTCACCGGCAAGGCGTTGATCTTCTGGGATCCGCTCAGCCTGCCCGGCACCCGCCTCGCGCGGAAGCTCGATGCGATCGATACGGATCAGATCACGCCGGCCGCCGATTGCGTCTCGGAAAGCCTCGAACGGCTGGACGAGCGATGGAAAGCCGGCTCGTTCCGCTATCTGATGCCCGACTTCCGGGCCCGCGTGCATCGCGGCGAGACGTTCGTCATTGCCGGCGACCGTTTCGCCATCGGGTCATCGCGCGAGATGAGCCCGGCCGGACTGAAGGGCGTCGCGGAAGAAGCGGGCCGCGAGCTGGTCGTGGTGTGCGGCGCGAACATGGGGGACATCTTCCGCCGCAACGCCTTCAACCTCGGACTGCACGTGGTGCAGAGTCCCGAGGCGGTCGCCGATGCGCGCGACGGCGACGATTTCAGCTTCGATCCGGAGACCCGCCAGCTCCGCAACGAGACCCGCGGCACGACCTACACCCCGGTGCCGCTGTCGGAGAAGGAAGAGGAGATTCGCCGCAGCGGCGGCATCTTCGCGGTCGGCCGCCGCGAGCTGAAGCGATCGGTGGCGACGATCCCCAGCCTCGACTGGGCGCCTGCCGACCTCGCGCGGCGCATGTCGACCACCGAGCAGATCGTGTGGGCCCATCGGGTCGACAAGGATCTGTCTCCCTCGGAGCTCCGTCCGGGCGCGACGCTGCGCGTCTACGCGGATCTGCTGCCGGCGTCCGACGGCACCGCGCCGTTCGCGATCCACACCTTCAACCAGATCACCGGCGGCCACACCATCGATCCTCGGCAGGCGGCGATTGCCAACGATCATTTCGTGTTCACGGGCGTCGACGCCGACGACAAACAGACCGGCATCGGCCGCGCGTTCGCGCGAGCTGCACCATCTGGAGCGACCGTATTACGCCACGCCCGGCGACGGGATCTTTCACTTCTATTTTCCCGAGCAGGGCCTGATCATGCCCGGCCAGTTCGTGCCGGGCGCGGACTCGCACAGCCGCGCTTACGGCGCGTACGGGGCGGTCGGCATCGGCGTCGGGTCGACCACGCTCGGCTTCGGCTGGTCGACCGGCTACATCTTCTTCACGATGGCGCGGCAGCGCCGGGTGGTCTTTCGCGGCCGGTTGCAGCCCTGGGTGGCCGGCAAGGACATCGTGCTGGAGCTGCTGCGGCGATGGGGCGCCCAGCAGTCGCAGGGGATGTCGGTCGAGCTCGTCGACGCGGCCCGCCAGCTGCCGATGGTCTACCGCAACACCATCGCGAACATGATGGCCGAGGCTGAAGCGCTGAACGGCATCTTCGCGCCCGACGAGATCACCGACGCCTGGTATCGCGCGAAAGGCTTCGACTCGCTGCCGTATCCGGCTCTCTCCCCCGGCCCGGATGCGGCCTACGCCATCGACGAGACCCTCGACCTCACCGACGTGCGGCCGATGATCGCCAAGCCGTTCAGCCCGGGTAACGCCTTTCCGGCAGACGAGGTCGCCCGCGAGCACATCACCTTCGACAAGGCGATGATCGGCTCGTGCACCAACGGCAGCTACGACGACCTGCTCCAGGCGGCGCTGGTGATGCGCGCGGCGCGCGACCGCGGCGCGCGGACCGTCGAGCGGGAGTTGGCGATCTTTCCGGGCTCCGGCGGCGTCGCGCGTCAGATCGAAGTGGCCGAGCCGAGACTGGCCGGTGAATCCATCGCCGAGGTCTTCCGCGCCGCCGGCGGCCAGATCCGCCAATCCTGGTGCGGCCCCTGCTTCGGCCAGGGACCCGACGCCCTGACCCCCGGACAGCGCGCGATCACCTCGTTCAACCGCAACTGGCAGAATCGCATGGGGCTGGGCGGCGAAGGCTATCTCGCCAGCCCGGCGATCGTCGCCGCGTCGGCGCTGATCGGCTACATGGCGCCCCCGACCGAGCTCGGCCTCGAATGGGACGCGGAACTTTTCGGTGTCTGACACCGAAAGGTGAACGGGGCTCGGAATTTTTTGGTGCCTGACACGGTTTCGTTCCCTGAACCTGGGGCATGTTTCGGTGCCTGACACCGAATGGTGAACGGCACTTGGATGGAGCGTAAATGGACTGGCTGACGGACCCGCAGATTTGGATCGCCCTGGCGACCCTGACGTTCCTCGAAATCGTCCTCGGCGTGGACAACGTCATTTTCATTTCGATCCTCTCGGGCAAGCTGCCGCTGGACCAGCAGCCCAGGGCGCGCCGGCTGGGACTGCTCGGGGCGATGGTCACCCGGGTCCTGCTGCTGTTCTCGCTGGCCTGGATCATCAAGCTCACCGCCCCGTGGTTCTCCGTCGCCGGCCACGAGATTTCGGGCCGCGATCTGATTCTGATCGGCGGCGGTCTCTTCCTGCTCGGCAAGAGCACCTATGAGATTCACGACAAGCTGGAAGGCGAGGAGGGGCATGGCTCGGCCAAGGTGGCCGCCTCGTTCGCCAGCGTGATCGTCCAGATCATGCTGCTCGACATCGTGTTCTCGCTGGACTCCGTCATCACCGCTGTCGGCATGGTCGACGAGCTGTGGGTCATGATCGCGGCGGTGATGATCTCCGTCGGCATCATGATGGCGTCCGCCGAGACCATCAGCGCGTTCGTCCACCAGCACCCCACCGTGAAGATGCTGGCGCTGAGCTTCCTGCTGCTGATCGGCATGTCGCTCATCCTCGAAGGATTCGAGCACCACATTCCGAAGGGCTACATATACTTCGCCATGGGTTTCTCGGTGTTCGTGGAGATGATCAACCTGCGGCTGCGGAAGGTCTCGAAGCCGGTCCAGCTCCACGACCGCTACAGCGGGGAGCAGGCTCCGCCGCGGAAGCCCTGAAAGCTGACCGATGCCCTACCTGCTGCTCGTCGCGGCCCTCCTGGCGCAGGCCGCGCCTGTCACGCCTCCGCCCGACGCCGACTACGTCCCGCAGCGCGTCTACGACACCAGGCGCGGCATGTTCACCGACTTCGAGAGCATGGTGACCGAGCTCGCGCGGGCGCACGTCGTCGTGGTCGGCGAGCAGCACGACGATGCCAGCACCCACCGGCTCGAGCAGGCACTGATGTCGGGGCTGCGGCGCCGCCGCGTCGCCGCGGCCGTCTCGCTGGAGATGTTCGAACGCGACGTCCAGGGCACGCTGGACCGCTACCTGTCAGGCGCGATCGGCGAGCCGGAGTTCCTCAAGGAGAGCCGGCCCTGGCCCCGCTACGCCACCGACTATCGCCCGCTCGTCGAAATGGCGAAGCGCGAAGGCTGGCCGGTGGTGGCCGCGAACGTGCCGCGGCGGGTCGCCTCGAGCGTCGCCAAATCGGGGCAGGCGGCGATCGAGCAGCTGGCGCCGGCCGATCGGCTGCTGATGGCCGCGGAGCTGCAGTGTCCGCACGACGCCTACTTCGCCCGGTTCAGCCAGGCGATGAACGGACACGGCGCCGGCGACGCCAAGACCGCTCCGGCGGCGCCCCCCACCGACGACCAGCGCGCCAGCACCGATCGCTACTACTGGTCGCAGTGTGTCAAGGACGAGACGATGGCGGAGTCGCTGGCGAAAGCCGTCGCCGATCGCGCGGGCAAGAGTGGACCGATTGTGCACTTCACCGGCGCCTTCCACAGCGACTTCGGCGCCGGCACCGCGGAGCGCACGCGCCGCCGCCTCGTGGGCAAGCAGGTCGCGGTCGTCTCGATGCTCCCCGTCGCCGACCTCGACCTGGTCGCACCGAGGGCCGAGGATCTCGGGCGCGCGGATTTCCTGGTTTACACGGTAAGTGAGCCGGGGCTCGCGGCTCGGGTCGCGGGTTCGGGTCAGACGACGCTATCGAGCGGCTAGCGACGCCGCTCGACTGCACGGCTGCCTCGCGGTCCCGACTCCGACGCCCCGAGCCCCGACCGCGAGCCCGCGGCTTATTTCAACCGCTCCGGCATATCGGCGACCACATACGCCATGACCGCGATCGCTGCGGCGGCGGTCGACATGTCGCGCGGATCGATCTTGTCCACCGTATCGGCCGGCGTGTGGTGAATCAGGAAATAGTCGCCGTCGACGTCCAGCGATAGCGCGGGAACGCTGGCGGCCTGCACGCTCGGTCCGATGTCGGCGCCCCCGCCCGCCGCGCCGATCGTGTCCGCGCCGATGCCGCGCAGCAGCGTCGCGATCTCCTGGATGGTCCTTCTCGCCGAATCGGTGCCGGAGAAGCCGAACCCGGTCGGCTTGAACACGCCGCTGTCGGTCTCGAACATGAGCACGTGATTCGCCAGCTGGTCGCGATAGCGGTCGCGATAGTCGGCGCCGCCGCGCAGCCCGTTCTCCTCGTTGGTGAAGAGCACGACGCGCACCGTGCGCCGCGGCCGGAGCCCCAGCTTCTTCATCAGGCGCAGCGCCTCCCAGCTCACCACGCAGCCGCCCCCGTCGTCGGTGGAGCCGGTGCCGACGTCCCACGAGTCGAAATGGCCGCTGACCACCACGATCTCATCCGGCTTCTCGCGGCCGCGCAGCTCGCCGATCACGTTGAACGAGTCGGCGTCCGGGAGAAACTTCGCTTCCATCCGAAGCCGCAGGCGGACCCGGGTGCCGCGATTCTGCATCCGCTGCAGGCGGTCGGCGTCCTCCGCCGACACCGCAGCGGCTGGGATCTTGGGCTGGTCGTCGGCGTATCGGAGCGCGCCGGTATGCGGGGTCCGCAGGCCAGTCGGGCCCACCGCGCGGACCAGCGCCGCGACGGCCCCTTTGGCCGCCGCGCGCGAGGGACCATCGCCTCGATAGATGACGGTCTCACCGTAGGTCGTAAACGGCACGTTGAAGAGGACGATGCGCCCCTTGACGCGATCGGCGGCGGCGTCGAGCTCCTGGAAGCTGTGAACGACCAGGAGATCGCCCTGCACACCGTCGGCCGGAGTGCCGACGCTGTTGCCGAGGCCGAGCATCACCAGCGGATGCCGTCCCGGAGCGACGATTTCGAGGCTTTCGGCGCCGCGCACCCAGTGCGGGACTTTGACCGGTTCGAGCCGCACGTTCTCGAGGCCGTCCCGGCGCATCTGTTCGGCCGCCCACTTGATGGCGGCGTCGAGGTTCTCAGAACCGCTGAGCCGGTGGCCGAAGGTATCTCCGAGCTCCGCCAGGCGCTCCCAGGCGAAGCGGGAGGCCCGCGACTCCTCGATCAGGCGGCGCGCCGGTTCGTGGTACGCCTCGAGCCATCGGCTCTGGGCCGCCGGAGCGCCAGTTGTGGAAATCGTCCAGTGCGGCGAGACAAAGACGAAGAACAGACAGAGGCTGGCAACGAACCGAGGCGACTGCATACATAATTCTGCCATGCAGGGCGCGCTCGGACTGGTCGTGAGCGGTACCGACCAACGGTATCCGGTGGACGAGGCCGAATGCCTGACCGTGGGGCGCTCCAGCGATTGCGAAATCCTGGTCGATGATCAGGCGGTCTCACGGCGCCACTTCACGGTGATGGCGCGCGGTGGAACGCTGGTCGTGACCGATCTCGATTCGGCGAACGGCACGTTCGTCAACGAGCGGCTGGTCCAGACCTGCACGGTGGCGGCCGGGGACACGATTCGCGTCGGCACGGTGACCTTCGACGTCGTGGCGCAGCCCGACACCGATGCGCGGGCGGTCGGTCTGTCCGGCGGCGGCCGCGACCTGTCATCGATGCTGGAAAGCGGCTCCGACGTGACGCTGGAGCCGGTGATCAGCAAACGGTTCGAGCTGGCGCGCTTCGACTGGCTCTCGACCGCATCCAGCACCTCCGAGACCGGCGTGCTCGACTTCAGCCTGTTGCAGCGCGCGCAGCGGCATCTCTCGATCCTGCATCGCGTCTCGGAAACGCTGGCGTCGGCGCGCGATTTGACCAGCCTCGCCGATGCCACGCTCGGCACCATCCTCGACGTGACCGGCGGCGACCGTGCCGCGTTCGTGCTGCGCCGCACCGATCCGGATACCGGTGGCGCCGAGGTCGCCGCGGCGCGCGAGCGCGTCGCCGGTCCGGTGCCGTTCGTCGTCAGCCGCACGCTGGTGTCGGAAGTGATCGACAAGGGGGTCTCGACGTTCGCCTTCGACGCGATCAACGACGATCGGTTCAGCGGCGGCAACAGCGTGGCCGGCCAGAACGTGCGGTCGGTGATGTGCGTGCCGCTGCGGACGTCGGATGCGATCCTGGGCGCGCTCTACGTGGACAGCCTGAGCGCGGCCGGCCGGTTCAGCGAAGCGGATCTCGAGCTGATGGCCGCGCTCGGCAACCAGGCGGGGGTGGCGCTGCACCGCGTCCGGTTGATGGGGGAGCTCGAACGGCTGCTGATCGACACGATTCGCGCGATCGCCGCCACCATCGACGCCAAGGACGGCTATACCCATCGTCATTCCGAGCGCGTCGCCGCGCTGGCGCGCCGGATCGCGCTCGAAATCGGCTTGACCGCCGATCAGCAGCAGACCGCCGAGCTCTCCGCGCTGCTCCACGACGTCGGCAAGATCGCGGTGCCCGACTCCATCCTGAACAAACCGGGGCGGCTCACCCCCGAAGAGTTCGATGAGATGAAGAAGCATCCGCTCCACGGCGCGCGCATCATCGCCAACATTCAGAGCCCCGCGGTCACCGCGGTGCTGCCGGGCGTGCAGTATCACCACGAGCGCTGGGACGGCAGCGGCTACCCTGAAGGGCTGCGGGGCGAGGAGATTCCGTTGCTCGGCCGCCTGCTCGGCGTCGCCGACTTCTACGACGCGCTGACATCCGCGCGCCCGTACCGTCCGGCCATGTCTCCGGAAGAGGCGGTCGCGCTCCTGCGTGAAGGCTCCGGCACCCACTTCGACGCCCACATCGTCGAGGCCGTGTTGCGTCTGCACGAGCGCCACGATCTGCTGCCGGAGGACTGGGAGGAGCTGCTGCCGTTGCGAGGCAACGCGGTGTTGTCGCCTCCGGAGTCAAATCCCAAGCTCCAAGCTCCAAATCCCAACCACTCCCAACGCCCAACTGCCAAGTGAAACTCGCAAATCCCAACGCCCAATTCACTCCAACTTTCCACGAGGTGTTCCATTAGGCAGTTGGCAGTTGGAAGCTTCCATTTGGGATTTGGCAGTTGGGAGTGGTTGGGATTTGGGATTTGGAGCTTGGGATTTGGCGTCGTAGCGTCAGAGCGCGACGCGATGCCGGCCGCTGTGCAGGTAGTTCATCGTCTGCACGGTCAGCAGGATGATGAAATCGAGCTTGGTCTGATCTTCCGGCTCGCGGAGCCGCAGGTTCAGCTCGTTCGCGCGCTTCATCATGTCCTCGATCACCTGATCGATGGTGTATTGATACTCGCCGGTCCACTCCGCCACCATCCGGCGCACGTCGCGCCGCACCCGGGCGATGAAGCGCGCGGCCTTGATATGGCGCGCGTACTCGGGTCGATCCGAGAACAGCTTGCGGAGGTCGCGATCGTAGAAATGCGGGTGCAGCAGCCCGTAATGGCGGCGCTTGCGCTCGTAGTGGGCGCGCAGGGTCTTCTTCAGCGTCTGAATCGGCTCCAGCTTGCGGCGGCTGGTGACCAGCATCGGCTTGTCCACCAGCTCGGTCATGAGCGTCTCGATGTACTCCAGCTTCTTGAGCGCCGGCCAGTCGACGTATCGCGTCCGCCAGTCGGCGTCCGGCGTGAGCCACACCGCGAAGGTTTCGGCGAAGTCTTCGTCCGGGTGGCTCTGCGCGTACCAGCTATCGAGATGGAGGACGTAGCTCTTGCTGTACGGCTTCGGCGTGTAGTAGTCGGGGTACTGCATGTAGGACGGGCCGAACACCCGCTGACGGCGCAGCCGGTTGCGCAGACGGTAGGCGTTGTCGATGGCATGCCCGGCTTCGTGGCGCAGGATCTTCATGCACCAGTCGGGGGTGCCGCCTTCGACCTCGAGCATCTCCGTCCGCTCGAGCTTCTCGAGGCGGGGATGCGCCAGGTAGAACGGAATCGCCACTCCCGGGACGCCATCCGGCGAGAACCACTCCGCCGACAGCCAGAAATGCGGGTCGAACCGGCTCAGCCCGCGGGCGTTGAGTTCGGTCCGCAGCTGCTCGATGCGCGGCTCGAGCGCACTGCCTTCAATCGCCACATTCAGATCGCAGATCCGCAGATCCATCAACCTGTCGTCGGGCCAGCCGGCCCATTCCGGTTCGGTCACCTGGTCGCTCCGCCCACGAGTGTAGCGAGTTCGCGGGCCGGACTGAGCCGCGGCGCTATGGTGGGCCTTCGCCTCAAGCATGAGCGAAGGTTGGCGGGCTTGCGGATGCTGTGGTATATCCTTCAGGCTGAATAGGTTACGGAATTTCACACCTCTCCATCCAGAGGAGACTCTATGAACCTGGTGTGTCGTGTCGCGTTGGCCGCGATGGTGATCGCCGCCGCGACGCCGGCCGTCGCAAACGCCCGGCAGCAGCCCGCGCCGCAACCGTCGCAGGCCAAGACCGACGAGCAGACGCAGAAGCCTGAGGAACAGCCCAAGTACGAAGAGACCGTCGTGGTCAGCGGCTCCCGCACCGAAGAGAAGTTGATCAACACCCCGGTGACGATGACCGTGATCACCGCGCAGGCCATCGAGAACGCGCCGAGCCGCAACTTCGCGGAGCTCCTGCGGTCGGTTCCCGGCCTCAATCTCACCCAGGTCTCGGCGAGGGACATGAACGCCACGACGCGGAGCGCCACCGGCACGCTCTCGACCGGGCAGCTCGCGCTGCTCGACGGCCGCAGCCTGTATCAGGATTTCTTCGGCTTCGTGATGTGGGACTTCCTGCCGGTGAACCTCAGCGAGATCAAGCAGGTCGAAGTGATCCGCGGACCGGCGTCGGCGGTGTGGGGTGCCAACGCGTTCAACGGCGTCATCAACGTCATCACCAAATCGCCGCGGGAAATCCAGGGCACCAGCGTGACCTACGGCATGGGGCTGTTCGACCGCTCGGTGAACGACAACGATGCGGACGGCGGCGCCCTCTTCTACTTCAGCGGCACGCACGCGCAGGCGATCAACGATCGCTGGGCGGTCAAGCTCTCGGGCGGCGGCTACTCGCAGGACGCGCTGCCGCGGCCGACCGGCGTCATCCCCGGCTCACCCGGCACCACCTACCCGGCCTATCGCAACACCGGCACTACCCAGCCGAAGTTCGACGGACGTCTCGACTACGACTTCGAGGATGGCCGCCGGCTGTCGTTCTCGGGCGGCGTGGCCGGCACCGAGGGCATCATGCACACCGGCATCGGGCCGTTCGACATCAACTCGGGATCGAAGATGGCGTACGGCAAGGTGAATTTCAGCCGGAAGGCCCTTCGCGCCAACTTCTTCACCAACGTGCTCGATGGCAACGCGTCGAACCTGCTCACGCGCGACGTCAACTTCAACCCGATCGCCTTCGACTTCCAGACCAAGACCTATGACGCCGAGCTGAGCAACGTCGCATCGGTGGGCCGGCGGAACGTCATCAGCTATGGCGGCAACTTCCGCTACAACACCTTCGATCTGTCGCTGGCGCCGCAAGCCGACAAGCGCGTCGAGTTCGGGGTCTATGCCCAGGACGAGATCTTCCTGTCCGACAAGTTCCGCTGGGTGGTCGGGGCGCGCGTCGATCGCTTCGATTTCCTCGACAACTTCGTGTTCTCGCCGCGGACCACCTTCATGGTGAAGCCGAGCGAGAACCAGCAGTTCCGGGTCTCCTACAACCGCGCCTACCGCTCGCCGTCGGTGATCAACAACTTCCTCGACGTCACGGTGGTCGAGCCGGTGAACCTCGGGGCCTTCAGCCCGGCGCTGGCCGGCCGCATCTATCCGCTGCCGATCCGATCCCTCGGCAACGAGGAGCTCAAGGAAGAGAAGATGGATGCCTACGAGGTCGGCTACACCGGCATCATCGCCAACCGCGCGACGCTGTCCGCGGCGTTCTACGTCAACAAGACGAAGGACAGCATCTTCTTCACCGAGCTGACCAACCGGCGCTACACCGCGACCAGCCCGCCGCCCGGATGGCCGCTGCCGGCGGCGGTGATCGCGCTCATTCCCGGCGCGAGTTTCCCGGCCCAGTTCACCTACTTGAACTTCGGCAAGGTCACCCAGAAGGGGCTCGAGCTCGGCGTCGACAGCGTGCTCAACCGCTACGTCAACCTGTTCGTCAACTACTCCTGGCAGGGAGAGCCGGAGCCGGACGGCTTCGACATCAGCGAGCTGAACCTCCCGGCCGAGAACCGCTTCAACGTCGGCGCGGGCCTCAATTATCAGCGGGTCCTCGCCAACGTGTCGGTGAGCTACTCGGGTGACGCGTTCTGGCAGGACGTCCTCGACGCGCGCTACCACGGCACCACCAAGGCCTATACCCTCGTCAACGGCGGCTTCGGCCTGCGATGGCTCGGCGGCCAGCTGACGACGACCGCGAAGTTCATCAACCTGCTGAACGAGGACGTGCAGCAGCACGTGTTCGGCGATATTTTGAAGCGCCAGGTGATTGGGGAGCTTCGCGTGCTCTTCTAACGGCGCGTGTCAAGGGAGAAGGGAAAAGGGAGAGGGAGAAGGGAAAGGGACAAGACTGCATTTTCCCTTCTCCCTTTTCCCTTCTCCCTTGACATGATCCCCCTATGGCGATGGGTTTGCGGGGAGGGCTCGGCCTGCCGAGGTCCGAGAAGGCGCGCGGGCGGCGGTCCGATCAGATGCCGCCGGTCGCGGACGACAAGAAAACACCAAAGAAAAAACTGGACAGCGCCGTCGTCTGGCGGGAGGCGCGGGCGCTCGTCTGGGCCCGGTGGGGCCGGATCTCAATCGGCCTCGGCCTGATGCTGATCAACCGGCTCGCCGGTCTGGTCCTGCCCGCCTCGTCCAAATACCTGATCGACGATGTCGCGACCCAGGGGCGCGCCGAGCTGTTGACGCCGCTGGCGCTGGCCGCCGGCGCGGCCACCTTCGTCCAGGCGATCACCTCGTTCGCGCTCTCGCAGGTGCTCGGGGTCGCGGCGCAGCGGGCGATCACCGACATGCGGCGGCAGGTCGAAGAGCACGTCGCGCGGCTGCCGGTCCGCTACTTCGATTCGACCCAGGCCGGGCAGCTGCTGTCCCGCATCATGAACGACGCCGACGGCGTCCGGAATCTGGTGGGGACCGGGCTGGTCCAGCTCACCGGCAGCATCGTCACGGCGGTCGCCGCGCTGGCATATCTGTTCTATCTGAACTGGCGATTGACGATTGCCACGCTGGCCGCACTGGCGCTGTTCGGCGGCGGCATGGCGATCGCCTTCAAGCGGCTCCGGCCGCTGTTCCGCGAGCGCGGCAAGATCAACGCGGAAGTGTCCGGCCGGCTCACCGAAACCCTCGGCGGGATCCGGATCGTGAAGACCTACACCGCGGAGAAGCGGGAAGAGCTGGTGTTCACGAAGGGGGTCCACCGCCTGTTCCGGAACGTCGCGCAGTCGATCACCGGCGTGTCGGCGATCACCGCGTTCTCGACTGCGGTGATCGGCGTGATCGGCATGATGATGATCATCGTCGGCGGCCGGTCGATCCTGGCGGGAGAGATGACCGTCGGCGAGTTCATGACCTACATCCTGTTCACCGGCCTGATGGCGGCGCCGGTGGTCCAGATCGCCTCGATCGGCACCCAGATCAGCGAAGCCTTCGCCGGCCTCGATCGCATCCGCGAGCTGATGCAGACCCGCACCGAGGATGCCGACGATGCCGCGCTCGCGCCGCTCGGCGTCCTGATGGGGGAGGTCGAGTTCGAGGACGTGAGCTTCGAGTACAACCCTGGAACGCCGGTGTTGAAGCACGTGAGCTTCCGGGCGCCGGCCGGCACGACCACGGCGCTCGTCGGCTCGAGCGGATCGGGGAAGAGCACGCTCATCAGCCTGGTGATGGCCTTCAACCGTCCACTGAGCGGACGGGTGCTGATCGACGGCCGCGATCTCACCACGGTGCGGCTGCGCGACTACCGGTCGCAGCTCGGTGTGGTGCTGCAGGACAATTTCCTGTTCGACGGCACGATCGCCGAGAACCTGCGCTACGGCAGCCCGTCGGCGACCCTGGACCAGATCCGCGCGGTGAGCAAGGTGGCGCACGCGGACGAATTCATCGAGGAGTTCGAGAAGAAGTACGACACCGTGGTCGGCGAGCGCGGCGTGAAGCTCTCGGGCGGCCAGCGGCAGCGGGTGGCGATAGCCCGGGCCATCCTGGCGGATCCGAAGATCCTGGTGCTGGACGAGGCGACCTCCTCGCTCGACAGCGAGAGCGAAGCCAAAATCCAGGACGGTCTGCGCTCGCTGCGCCGCGGCCGGACCACGTTCGTGATTGCGCACCGGCTGTCGACGATCCGCAGCGCCGATCAGATCCTGGTGCTCGAGCACGGCGAAATCGTGGAGCGCGGCACCCACTCCGAGCTGCTCGCGCTCGGCGGCCGCTACCGCACGCTCTACGACAAGCAGTACAACTTCGAAATCGACCGCTTCATCAATCCGGGCGAGGACTTCACGCCGGAGCCGGAGAAAATCGCGAGCGCGCCCGTGCGATCGGGAGGCGCGCTGTAATCAATGCCAAGAATGCCAAAATTGCCAAGAATGCCAAAATTGGCTGGAGCTGGTTCGCGCGTGACGCCACGTGTGAACATCTGAGCTGGCGCGGAGTCCTGCCTCTCTCGATCGACGTGAGGTGTCACCGGCCCGCGAACCACGACTGCTGGTCTGAAAGCGCCCCGGCGCCTGACTTATCTCCGGTTTTCATTTTTGGCATTCTTGGCACTTTTGGCATCCTTGGCATTGGAGACTGATGCAGTACATCTACACGATGAAGGGGCTGGGCAAGGTGCACCAGCCGGATCATGTCGTTCTGAAGGACATCTGGCTGTCGTTCCTGCCGGGGGCGAAGATTGGCGTGCTGGGGTTGAACGGCGCCGGCAAGAGCACGCTGCTGCGGATCATGGCGGGGGAGGACAGCAACTTCCTCGGCGAAGCCTATCCGGCGGCGGGCATCAGCATCGGGTTTCTGACGCAGGAACCGCGGCTCGACGCGGCGAAGACGGTCCTCGGCAACGTCGAGGAAGGGGTGTCGGAGATCCGGGCGCTGCTGAACCGGTACGACGAGATCAACGCCAAGTTCGGCGAGGAGCTGTCGCCCGAGGAAATGGACAAGGTGCTCGAGGAGCAGGGCAAGGTCCAGGACCGGATCGAGGCCGCCAACGGGTGGGATCTGGATTCGCGGCTCGAGCTGGCGATGGACGCGCTCCGGCTGCCGCCGCCTGACGCCGATGTCACCACTCTGTCCGGCGGCGAGCGGCGGCGGGTCGCGTTGTGCCGGCTGCTGCTCAAGTCGCCGGACCTGCTCCTGCTGGACGAGCCGACCAACCACCTCGACGCCGAGTCGGTGGCCTGGCTCGAGCGGTTCCTCAAGGACTATCCGGGGACGGTCGTCGCGGTGACCCACGATCGCTATTTCCTCGACAACGTCGCCGGCTGGATCCTGGAGCTCGATCGCGGCTCGGGCATCCCGTGGCAGGGCAACTACTCGTCGTGGCTGGAGCAGAAGCAGCAGCGGCTGGTCCAGGAAGAGAAGCAGGAGAGCAAGCGCCAGCGGACGCTCGAACGCGAGCTCGACTGGATCCGCATGTCGCCGCGCGCGCGCCAGGCCAAGGGGAAAGCCCGCCTGAACGCCTACGAGGACCTGCTGAAGGAAGAGACCGCGCAGAAGATCGACCAGGTGGAAATCTACATTCCGCCCGGACCCCGGCTCGGCGACATCGTGGTCGAGGCGCGCGGGCTGCGCAAAGCCTACGGCGATCTCCTGCTGATGGAGGATATGGACTTCACCCTGCCGCGCGGCGGCATCGTCGGCATCATCGGACCGAACGGCGCCGGCAAGACCACGCTGTTCCGGATGATCACCGGGCAGGAGCAGCCGGATGCCGGCACGCTGCGGCTCGGCGACACGGTCAAGGTCGGCTATGTCGGCCAGTCGCGCGAGCTGTCGCCCGAGAAGAGCGTGTGGGAGGAGATCACCGACGGCGCCGACGAAGTCGAGCTCGGCAAGCGCGCGGTCGCGTCGCGCGCCTACGTCTCCTGGTTCAACTTCAAGGGGCGCGATCAGCAGCGCAAGGTCAGCGCGCTGTCGGGCGGCGAACGCAATCGCGTGCACCTTGCCAAGCTGCTGAAGGGAGGCTCGAACCTGCTGCTGCTCGACGAGCCGACCAACGACCTCGACGTCGACACCTTGCGGGCACTCGAGGAAGCGCTGTTGTCGTTCGCCGGCTGCGCGGTGGTCATCAGCCACGATCGCTGGTTCCTCGACCGCATCGCGACCCACATCCTGGCATTCGAAGGGGACAGCAAGGTGGTGTGGTTCCAGGGCAACTACCAGGACTACGAAGCGGATCGCAAGCGCCGGCTCGGCGCGGAGGCCGACCAGCCGCACCGGATCAAGTATCGAAAGCTGACGCGCTAACGCTTCGCGGGCCGCGGTTCGGGGTTCGCGGGTTCGCGGGTTCGCCGGCATAGAATCCTTCGGTGCATCTCAGGAAGCGCTTCCCGCCGCTCGCTGGTCTTGCCGCCCTCCTGCTCGCGGGCGCCTGCCAGCGGGGGGCGTCGCCCGGCGCGCAGTACCTCTCCATCGCGACCGGGGGCACCGGCGGTGTGTATTACCCGTACGGCGGCGGCCTCGCGAAGGTGCTCAACGACAACCTGCCGGGCGTGCGCGCGACCGCTGAAGTGACAGCGGCGTCGGTGGACAATCTCAAGCTGGTTCGCGACGGCGGCGCCGACGTTGCCTTCGTGCTCGCCGATTCACTGGCCGATGCGGTCGCCGGACGCGGGGCGTTCGAGGGACGTCCGATTGCGGTCCGCAGTCTGGCCGTCCTCTACTCGAACTACACGCATCTCGTCACCACCGCTTCGTCTGGGATCGGCACGGTCGCGGATCTCCGGGGCAAGGTGGTGTCGACCGGTTCGCCAGGCAGCGGCACCGAAGTGATCGCGACACGGGTGCTGCGGGCAAGCGGGGTCGATCCCGATCGCGACCTGACCCGGCAAGGGCTGGGCGCGTCGGAGTCGGCGGGCGCGCTGAAGGACGGCAAGATTTCGGCGTTCTTCTTCAGCGGCGGGCTGCCAACGGCCGCGGTGCAGGATCTGGCGCACACTCCCGGTGTGACGATTCGGCTGCTTCCGACCGCTGACGCGCTGACGGCGCTTCAGCGCGACTACGGCGCGCTCTACTTTCCGCTCGAAGTGCCGGCATCCGCATACCGGGGGCAGGACACTCCGATTACCGTGGTCGGGGTGGCGAACGTCCTGGTGGTCAACGCGTCGATGCCGGAGGCGCTCGCCTACGACATCACCCGCCTGCTGTTCGAGAAGCGCGCCGAGCTGGTGGCCATCCATCCGGAGGCGCGGCACCTGGCGCCGGCGACAGCGTCGGCGGTCAG
The DNA here is from genome assembly GCA_963717745.1 of uncultured Acidobacteriota bacterium. Classification (GTDB taxonomy): domain Bacteria; phylum Acidobacteriota; class Vicinamibacteria; order Vicinamibacterales; family 2-12-FULL-66-21; genus JACCXG01. The sequence continues at coordinate 254,358 of CAVQXJ010000016.1, read as the reverse complement.
CCCGGCGCCGTTCCATCCCGGAGCCGTGAAGTTCTACCGCGAACAAGGCGTGTGGAAGCCGTAGGCGTCGAGCCTGAGCGCAGCCAGATGCGGGCGCTCGCGGGTCCGGCCGGCCGGCTCGCCGCGCTGCTGTCCGCCGGGCTCGCGGTCTACGCGATCTACTGGGTCCTCTTCATCGTCCAGCCGCAGATCTATCGCGTCAGCTTCCTGCTGATCGCGCTGATCCTGACGTTCCTGCTGTTCCCGGCAACCACGCGCGGCCGTGGCGGGAACGGCGTGCCGCTCGCCGACTGGGTCTTGATCGCGGTCTCGCTGGTCGCGTTCGGCTGGCCGCTGTTCGATTTCCACCAGTTCGTCTATCGCGCCGCGGAGCCAACCCTGATCGATCTGGCGCTGGGCTCTGCCGCCATCCTGCTCGTGCTGGAGGCGACACGCCGGGCCGTGGGATGGGTCCTGCCCGCCACCGCGACCGCGTTCCTCCTCTACGGCTGGCTCGGGCCGTGGCTGGACGACCTGGGTCTCGGGCTGATCGCGCACCGCGGGTACGGCCCGGCGCGGCTGGTCGGCACGCTCTACATGACGCTCGAAGGCATCTTCGGCGTGCCGCTCGACGTCACCGCGACCTATATCGTGCTGTTCACCATCTACGGCGCCCTGCTCGAGCGCAGCGGCGCCGGCGCGTTCTTCATCAACTGGGCGCTCGGCGCCAGCGGCCGATCGACCGCTGCGCCCGGACGCTCGGTGACGATCGCCGGGTTTCTGCTCGGTACCGTCTCGGGCAGCGGGGTCGCGACCACGGTGATGCTGGGATCGGTGGCCTGGCCGCTGCTCCGCCGTGCGCGCTACAGCGCCGAGAGCGCCGGCGCCATGTTGTCGGCGGCCGGCATCGGCGCTTTGCTGTCGCCGCCGACGCTGGGCGCCGCGGCGTTTCTCATCGCCGAGTTCCTGCAGATCTCCTATCTCCAGATTCTGGTGATGGCGACGATCCCCACGATCCTCTATTACTTCTCCATCCTGCTGATGATCGAGGCGGACTCGCGGCGGTCGGCTGTCATTTCCCCGGGGTCTGAAGACCCTTGGGCTACAGATGGCGGCCACGGACATGGCACCCCGGGCAATGTGGCGCCGGGGTCTTCAGACCCCGCCGGATTCTTCGCGCTTACCAAACGCTACTGGTACCACTTCAGTTCGCTGGTGGCGATCGCCGTGTTCATGCTGATGGGCATGTCCGCGTTCAAGGCCGTCTTCTGGTCCGGCGTGCTGGCGATCGCGCTGAGCTACATCCGGCGCGAAACTGCCCTGACGCCATCGCGGCTGTACGGCGCGCTGCGCTCGGGCGGTCAGGACGTCCTGGGCGTGGCGGCCACCACCGCCACCGCCGGCATCATCGTCGGGGTCGTCACGCTGACCGGGCTGGGGCTGAAACTGGCAGGCGTGATCGTCACGCTGGCGGGCGGCACGCTGGTGTTGACGGTGGTCTATTCCGCGGTCGCCGTGTGGCTGCTGGGACTGGCGGTACCGGTCACCGCCTCCTACATCATCGCGGCCGTCATGGTGGCCCCGGCACTGGTCCGGTCGGGCGTGCCGGACTTCGCCGCCCACATGTTCATCTTTTATTACGCGGTGCTGTCGGAGGTCAGTCCGCCGACAGCGCTGTCGCCTTTCGCCGCGGCAGCCCTGACCGGGGGGAATCCCTTCAAAACCATGATCCTGACCTGGAAGTACACGCTGCCCGCGTTCGTCGTCCCGTTCGTGTTCACGCTGCGGCCCGAGGGCGCCGGCATCCTTCTGAGAGGACCCTGGACGACCGTGGCGGCGGCGACCGTCACCGCGACCCTGGGCATCGCGGCTTTGGCAGGAACTTTCGGGGGCTGGATCAAGGGTCCCCTCAACGCCGCGGAGCGGGTCGGGCTTGGCATCGCCGGGATCCTCTTCCTGTACGGGGGGCTGCCTGGCGGGCTGGCTGGTTCAGGGGTTCTGGCAGTGGTGCTCGTCTTGCATTTGATGAGGCAGCGAGCCGCAATCACACTCGAAGCACGGCGGTAAGCTCTACAGCGACTGAGACTTAGGACCACCCCGGTGATGTTTCGCAGATGACCGGGTTCAGGCGAGTGGCACTTTTCGCCTGACGAAAAATGGCAAAGTGCCAGTTTTTGTCGGCCTGGGCACACTACGAGGATGGAAGCAATGAGCGCATCAATACCGGCACGCGTGAACAATCAACAGGGGTTCACGCTCATCGATATGCTGTTCGTCGTCGGTTTGATCGGCGTGCTCTCCACCCTGGCGATTCCGGGGCTGATGCGGGCGCGGGGGGCGGCACAGTCGTCCTCGGCTCTCGGTACCATGCGCGTGGTCAACAGCGGGCAGCTCAGCTTCGCGATTACCTGCGGTTCCGGGTTCTACTCGCCCGATTTTCCGACGCTCGCGATCGCGCCGCCGGGTGCGATGGAGGCATTCCTCCCCGGCGAGCTCGCGAGCGGGCTGACCTACGTCAAGTCGGGCTACACCTTCAGCATGGCCGGCACGCCGATCGCCGGCGCCCCCGCCACCTGTAACGGGCTGGGGGCCGGGGCCACCGCCCCCGGATATGCGGTCGTCGCCGATCCGCTCGATCCCACGGGGGGCGCGCGCTTCTTCGGCACCAATGCCGACGGCGTGATTTACGAGCACATCTCGACCCTGGGCGCCATCATGCCGGAATCGGGTCCGCCCGCCTCGGGTGCGCCGCTGAACAGATAGATAACTCCGTTGAAGGTCCGGCGCTGGCCGGACCCGTTTCGCGCTCGCCGGCCCGGATTTCCCTGAACATTTTGATATCGTAAGTCCCTCACTTCGGAGGGTCTTGCATGAACACGCGTAGTACGCGCATCCGTTTGCTGGCATGCGCGCTGGTGCTCGCCGGTGCGGCCGCTGGGGAGGCGCAAACCGTCACCCCGCCCAAGCAGTTCTTCGGCTTCAACATCGGCGACGACTATCAACTCGCCACCTACACGCAGTTTGTCGAGTATTGGCAGAAGCTCGACAAAGAGTCGGACCGCATGAAGGTGGTGGAGATCGGCAAGACCGCCGAGGGCCGCCCGCAATTGATGGCGATCATCACCTCGCCGGAGAACCACAAGAAGCTGGATCGCTACAAGGAGATCTCGCGCCGGCTGGCCAGCGTCGACGGGCTCACCGACGACCAGGCCCGCGCACTGGCACGGGAAGGCAAGGGTGTGGTCTGGATCGACGGCGGCCTGCATGCCACGGAAGTGCTCGGCGCGCACCAGTTGATCGAGACGGTGTACCAGCTGGTCACGCGCACCGATCCCGAGACCACGCGATTCCTCAACGACCTGGTGATCCTGGCGGTCCATGCGAATCCCGACGGGATGGAGCTGGTCTCGAGCTGGTACATGCGCGAGAAGGAGGCGACCAGGCGATCCGCCAACGGCCTGCCGCGGCTGTATCAGAAGTACATCGGCCACGACAACAACCGCGATTTCTACCTGTCCTCGCAGCCCGAGAGCACGAACATGAACCGGGTCATGTATCTGGAGTGGTTCCCCCAGATCATGTACAACCACCATCAGACCGGGCCGGCCGGCACGGTGATGTTCGCGCCCCCCTTCCGCGATCCGTTCAACTACAACTTCGATCCGCTGATTCCGGCCCAGCTCGATCTCGTCGCCGCGGCGATGCACAGCCGCTTCGCGATGGAAGGAAAGCCCGGAGTCACCAGCCGCAAGGGCTCGAGCTATTCGACCTGGTGGAACGGCGGGCTGCGGACGATGGCCTACTTCCACAACATGATCGGACTGCTGACCGAAACGATTGGCAATCCGACCCCGACCACGATCCCGTTCCTGCCGCAGCGCCACCTGCCCGACTCGAACCTGCACTACCCGATCGCGCCGCAGGAATGGCACTTCCGCCAGTCGGTCGACTATTCGATCACCGCGAACTGGGCGGTGCTCGACATCGCGTCCAGGAACAAGGAGAACTTCCTCTACAACATCTACCAGATGGGGAAGAACTCGATTGAACGCGGCAACCGCGACAGCTGGACGCCGACGCCGCGCCGCATCATCGCCGCGCAGACGGCCCTGTCCGGCGGCCGCGCCGGCGGCCGTGGCGGCGCCGATGTCCCGGCGGCAGACGAGGCGGATGCGCCGGGCGGCGGTCGGGGAGGCCGGGGCGGGTCGCCTGAAGACTTCAACCGGCTGCTCCGGGATCCCGCGATGCGCGATCCTCGAGGATTCGTGCTGCCCGCCGACCAGCCGGACTTTCCAACCGCGACCCGGTTCGTCAACGCGTTGTTGAAGACCGGCGTCACGGTTCACCGGGCGACCGCGCCGTTTGCGGTGACCGGCAAGAACTATCCGGCCGGTTCCTACGTGATCAAGGCCGCGCAGCCGTTCCGGCCGCACGTGCTCGACATGTTCGAGCCGCAGGATCATCCCGACGACATCCCGTACCCCGGCGGACCGCCGACCCGCCCGTACGACAACGCCGGCTGGACGCTGGCGTACCAGATGGGCGTCAAGTTCGATCGCGTTCTCGAAGGCTTCGACGGGCCGTTCGAGAAGGTGAGCGGGATGCAGAAGCCGGCACCTGGCAAGGTGACGGGAACGACAGCCTCCGGGTATCTGATGAGCCATGCGGCGAACGACTCGTTCACCGCGATCAACCGGCTGCTGGCGGCCGGCGAAGAGGTGGCCTGGCTCACCTCGGGACCGTCCGCCGGTGCGTTTTTCATCACCGGCAAAGGCACCACCCGTTCGGCGGTCGACAAGCTCGCTGCCGATCTCGGGCTGCACTTCGAAGCGGCGGCGGCGCGTCCCGCGGGGGACTCGATGCCGCTGCGAAAGGTCCGGATCGCGCTGGCGGATCAGTATGGCGGCTCGATGCCCTCCGGCTGGACCCGCTGGATTCTCGAGCAGTATGAGTTCCCGTTCGAGGTGGTGTATCCGCGCGCCTTCGACGCGAACCTGTCGAGCAAGTACGACGTGATCATCTTCCCGTCAGGGGTCGGACCGGCGGCGCCGGGTGGCGGAGGCCGTGGCTTCGGCGGCGGTGGGGCCGGGGGCGGCGGCGGCCGCGGCGGCGGCAGCCCTCAGAACATCCCCGCGGAATACCAGGCCATGCTCGGCGCCTATACGGCGGCCGAGACCGGTCCACAGATCCGGAAGTTCCTCGAGGCTGGCGGCACGGTGCTGGCGGTCGGCCGCTCGTCGATGAACCTCGCGCAGCTGATGCAGCTGCCCGTCTCGAGCCATCTGACCGAGAAGGCACCCGACGGGTCGACGCGGCCAATCCCGGCGGAGAAGTACTACGTGCCGGGCTCGATTCTGCGGGTCGCCGTCGATACCACCGCTCCGATCGCGCACGGCATCACCAACCCGGTTGACGTGTTCTTCGACAACAGCCCGGTGTTCGAGCTGTTGCCCGATGCGACGATGAAGGGGGTGAGGCCGGTGGCGTGGTTCGACAGCGCCACGCCGCTGCGCAGCGGGTGGGCTTACGGGCAGGGCTACCTGCAGAGCGGCGTGCAGATCCTGGATGCGAGCGTCGGCGCCGGAAAGCTCTATCTCTTCGGGCCGGAGATTACGTTCCGCGCGCAGCCGCACGGAACGTTCAAGTTCCTCTTCAACGGCATCTATCTGGCGGCTCGCAAGCCGGCGGCCGCGACCAGCACGGCCGCATCCAGGTAGGTGACCATCGCCAGGAGCGCAGAACGCGGCGCTCCTGGCGCTGCGCCGGAGCCCCGCCGTAGCCTTGGCGGGAAGCGGGCTTGCCCGCCGTAGCCTTGGCGAAGCGCGGGTGTCAGCGCTTTCTGCCCGCCTTCTTCCCTGCGCCTTTCTTGGCCGCGGGTTTCATTGCCCTCTTGGGCGCCGGCTTGGCTGCCCGACGCACCGGCTTGGCCGCAACCCGAGCCCGCGGCGCACTCTTCGTTGCTCCGCCCTTCCGCGGGGCGCCCTTCGACGGTGCGGCCTTCGCCCGGCCGTGACGGCGCGCCCTTCCTGGCCGCGGGCGCTGCCTTGCGGGCAGGCGCGGCCGGCTTCGATTTCCGCGCGACCCTTGCGGACGGCGGCGACGGCCTTCGTGACGCGGCGTGCCGTGACCTTCGCCTGATTCTGCGCCTTCTTCACCACGCGCCGCACCGTCCGCCGGACCGCGCGCCGCGGCGCCGCCGTCGCTTCGATTGCGCTGGACGCCATCTCTCCCGCGGCACTACCGACAGACGAGGCGCTCTCGGCGGCGCTTTCCGCCGCGGAAGTCACGGTCGCGGCGGCGTCGGCGACCGTTTTGGTGGCACTTCCGAGCATGCTTCCGACCGCCTCGGCGGACCGGGTCAACGGATCGGCTGCGGGACTAGTCTCCTGATCATCGGCCATGGCTGCTCCTGAACTGGCGGTTCGATTCTCTTGAACGTACGTATTGCGGGGGCATAGTAGCAGAGGCGGTGCGGTCTCCAATCCCTAATCCCTAATCCCTAATCGGGAATCCCTAGTCCCGAATCCCGAATCCCGAATCCCGAATCGCAATTCGCGAATCCCGATTAGGGATTGAGGATTCGGGACTAGGGATTGAAGATTAGGGATTAGTGATTAGGGATTTCGTCTATGAGCCTGCTGTCCTCGAAGGCCTCAGTCTGCACGGCCTGAGCCCCCTCCCGCGAACCTCTCCCGAATTCCTGCGCGAGGCCGTCAGCGATCTCTACCGCTACGAAATCCGGGCGCTCCGAACCGCGCTCCTCGCCGGCCGCGTCCAGAAAGCGCAGTACGTCGATCACGTCCTGGGCCTGAGGAAAAAATACTGGCTGCTCTCGGTGCCGCTCCAGCTCTGGACAACTGACGCCGACAAGGGATAAAGCCGTTCATCCCTTCTGCCTTGTCACGCGGGGTTTTTTACCACCCCGCTAAGCCTAGCCCCCGCTCGCAGGCGGACATACGATAACGGGATGGCTGATCCCTCGGCACCTCCTGCTGACTCCACGCCCGCCTTCGAAAAGCTCGGACTGTTCTACCTTGGCCGGCGGCACGATTCAGCCACCGGCCAGACGATGGACGAGCCGGTCCTCTACGACTCCCGCGACCTGGTCACGCACGCGGTGTGCGTCGGCATGACCGGCAGCGGCAAGACCGGGTTGTGCCTCGGCCTCATCGAGGAAGCCGCGATCGACGGTGTGCCGGTGATTGCGATCGATCCGAAGGGCGATCTCGGCAACCTGCTGCTGACGTTTCCCCGGTTGTCGGCCGCCGAGTTCCGTCCCTGGATCAACGAAGACGATGCCCGCCGGGCCGGGGTGACCGAAGACGAGTTCGCCGCGCAACAGGCGAAGACCTGGGCCGCCGGCCTCGCGGAATGGGGGCAGGATGGCGCGCGGGTGCAGCGGCTCCGCGAGGCCGCGGAGTTCGTCATCTTCACGCCGGGCAGCCGTGCCGGGCGGCCGGTCTCGATCCTGAGCTCCTTCGCCGCCCCGTCGCCGGCCGAACGCGACGATGTGGAGCTGCTGGCGGAGCGGGCCAGCGGAACCGCGACCAGCGCGCTGGTGCTGGCGGGCGTCGACGCGCCGCCGCGCAGCCGCGAGCACAGCCTGCTTGCCGCGCTCCTGACCCACGCGTGGCGGGGCGGCGCCGATCTCGACCTCGCGGCGCTGATCCGGCAGGTGCAGTCCCCGCCGTTCGACAAGGTCGGCGTCGTCGATCTGGAGTCGTTCTTTCCGTCGAAGGAGCGGTTCGAGCTGGCGATGAAGCTGAACGGCGTGCTGGCCGCGCCGGGATTCGAGACCTGGCTCGAGGGCGAGCCGCTCGATCCCCAGGGGCTGTTCTACACACCGGACGGGCGCCCGCGAGTGTCGGTGTTCTCGATCGCCCACCTCGGCGATGCCGAGCGGATGTTCTTCGTGTCGCTGCTGATGAACCAGATGGTGAGCTGGATGCGCCGGCAGACCGGCACCACCAGCCTGCGCGCGCTGCTCTACATGGACGAAATCCTGGGCTATTTTCCGCCGGTGGCGAACCCGCCGTCGAAGCCGCCGCTCCTGACGCTGCTCAAGCAGGGACGGGCGTTCGGGCTGGGCGTCGTGCTGGCGACGCAGAACCCCGTCGACCTCGACTACAAGGGCCTGGGCAACACCGGCACCTGGTTCCTCGGCCGTCTGCAGACCGAACGGGACAAGGCGCGCGTGCTGGACGGCCTGGAAGGGACCGGCGGCGGGGTCGATCGCGCCGGGATGGATCGGGTGCTCTCGGCGCTGAAGAAGCGCGTGTTCCTGATGCACAACGTGCACGACGCGGAGCCGACGGTGTTCGAAACGCGATGGACGCTGTCGTACCTCCGGGGGCCGCTCTCGCGCGACCAGATCAAGACCCTGACGGCGTCGAGCCGTCCCGCGGCGCCCGACGTTGCGCGGCCCGCCGCGCCAGCGAGGAAAGCCAGCAGCGAACCAGAGGGGGCGGGCGGCGAGCGCCCGGTGGTGCCTCCAGGGATCCAGGAATGGTTCCTTCGACCCGAGGGTGAACCAGTCGCGCTCTACGCTCCGGGCGTGCTCGGGGCCGCGCGGGTCAGCTTCTCCGACCGCGACGCTTGGCGTAGACACGACCACCGACCTTTACTACTTCGCCCCCATCAACGACGGTGCGATTCAGGTGGATTGGGCCGAGGCGGAACCGTTGGAGATCGGTGCGGACGATCTGACCTCCACGCCCGGGGAAGGGGCGCGATTCGCGGCGCTCCCGGCGGTGGCGGCGCAGCCCAGGAAGTACGCCGCGTGGGAGAAGTCGTTCAAGGCGTGGCTGGCGCAGAACGCGCGCATCTCGCTGCTGCGTCACCCGAGCCTGGGCATCACGTCACGACCCGGCGAATCGGAGCGCGACTTCCGGATCCGGCTCCAGCTCGAAGCGCGCGCCGCGCGAGACGCGGCGGTCGAGGCCGTGCGCAGGAAGTTCGCGTCGAAGCAGGCGGTGCTGACCGAGCGGCTGCGGCGGGCGCAGCAGGCGGTCGAGCGCGAAGCCCAACAGGCGTCCGACTCCAAGGTGCAGACCGCCTTCTCGATGGGGGCGACCGTGCTCGGGGCGCTGTTCGGACGGAAGGCCGTCGTCGGTCGGCACGCTGGGGCGCGCCACGACCGCGGCGCGCGGCGTGGGCCGCAGCATGAAAGAGGCTGCCGACGTGAAGCGGGCCTCCGAGACCGTCGAGAGCGTGAAAGCGGCGGTCGACGCCCTCGAGGCGGAGATCGCCGAAGAGGTCGCCGGAATGACCGCACGGCTCGATCAGACCGCGCCGCTGGAGCCGGTGTCGATCGCACCCAAGCGCGGACAGATCGAAGTGCAATTCGTCGCGCTGGCGTGGCGGCCTGATGGGTCGGCCGCCGGGCGCGCATGAAGGTCGCCCGTGCCCTGATCGTATTGCTCTCGGCGGTGGTCCTGGCGGCCCTGTTCGCGTTGGCGCCGCCCGCCGGCTTCTGGTTTCGGGAGCTCGGCCCGCAGGTCCGGCGCGCGACGTCGACGACCGTCCGCGATCTCCATCCCGAACCGGGCGCACTCGCCCTCCCGCTGCGCCAGGGGTCGATCCGCTTCGCCGTCATCGGCGACTCCGGCCGCGGCGATCGCTGGCAGCAGGAAGTCGCCGATCAGATGGTGGCGTGGCGGGCGCGGTTTCCGTTCAGCTTCGTCGTGATGCTGGGCGACAACATTTACGGCACCAGCACGCGGCACGACTACCAGCTGAAGTTCGAACGTCCCTATCGCGCGCTGCTCGATGCCGGCGTCGTGTTCCACGCCGCGATCGGCAATCATGACGACCCGGCGCAGATCCACTACAAGCCGTTCAACATGGACGGGCGCCGCTACTACACCTACCGCGAGAACGAACGGCGGCTGTCGGGCCTGACCGGTGCCGGCGTTCGGTTCTTCGTCCTCGACAGCCGCTCGCTCGATCCGGGACAGCTCGACTGGCTTCGCACCCAGCTGGCGGAGTCGGGGACGGCGTGGAAGATCGCCTACTTCCACCATCCGATCTACACGTCGGGCCGCTACCGCGCCGGCGCGCGCGCCCTCCGCCTCGTCCTCGAACCGATTCTCGTCGCCGGCGACGTCGACGTCGTCCTCGCGGGCCACGAGCACTTGTACGAACGCCTGATCCCGCAGCGCGGGATCAGCTACTTCACGTCGGGAGGGGCGGGATCGCTGCGGAAGGGAGACCTGATGCCGTCGGACGTGCACGCCGCCGGCTTCGATACCGACTATCACTTCATGCTGATGGAGGTGTCGGGGAACGAGCTGTATTTCCAGGCGATCAGCCGGACGGGAGAGACAGTCGATGCCGGCGTGATTTCTCGGCCGGGGACTTAGGGAGAGTTGCGTCAAATCCCAAGCTCCAAGCTCCAAATCCCAACCATTCCCAAATCCCAACTCCCAACAGCAGCCTCGATTTGGAGGGGCGGTTGGGAGTTGGCCGTTGGGAGTGGTTGGGATTTGGAGCTTGGATCTTGGGATTTGTCACGAGCCCCCACACGGCCCCGCTTCGCGGACTTGCCGGACCTTGTCGAGAAACGCCGCCGCCCACGCGCTTGGCTTTCGCCCATCGGCGGAGACCCCTTCTGAGAGCTCCACGCGCGCGCCGGTGAACAGGGCAAGCAGTTGCGCGGGTGAGAGCTGCTCCAGCAGCGACAACAGGAACACCCGTCCCTCTTCCGAGATGTGCTGTTCGGGGAATGTCGCGCCGCCCCAGGGCATCTGTTTCATGCTGACGCGGCAGGCCCTGGCGTCGGCCCACACCGGCGTCGAGCGCCAGTTGTGCAGATCGAGCTTGGTCGGTCCGAACGACGCGCCGAGGTCCTGCAGGATCGCATACGGCCTGGCACAACCGCCGTCCGGCAGGTCGCCGCCAGGCAGGCAGAGCAGCCGCTGGTTCTCGGCCTTGTTGTCCCAGTGCGCGATGACGACCGCCAGCAGTTTCATCGCGTCGACGTGCGCGCGCGGCGAGCCGCCGGCGGCTGCGTCCACCTTGTCGATCTCGTAGAAGGCCCATCCCTGATCGGGCGTGGACTCGAGACGCCGTCCCTCCAGACGCCGTTCGATGCTGACGTGCTCGAACTCGGTGGTCGACGAATAGTCGATGCCGCCGGCAAAGCAGGTCTTCTCGAAGCCGGTCTCGCCCAGGCATTTCAGGGCCTGGAAGGGGAACATCGGACACCCGGCGCAGCGCACTTTCCCCACCGTGTACATGTGGTCGGAACCGAAGCCCAGTGCCGTGAGCAGGCGCGTCGCGGCGATCTCGGCATGGAGCTCGGGGTTGCCGCGGCCGTACTTCACCCGGATCACGCCGTGTCCGGCCAGGTCGCAGTCGAACTTCGGCGTGGTCCCGCTCATGCTCTTGACCACGAGCCGGCAGTCGACGACCGCTTTCGGATCCAGGCTTTCGGGACCGGGCGGGTTTGCGTCGAGCACGGCCCGCGAGATGGGGACTGCCGGCGGCTGCCAGACCCGGGCCGCGCGCAGCGCGGCTGCCCGCTGCGCCGCCGTCAGCAGCGCGTCGGGCGCTGCCGCCGGCGCCTTGCCGCTGGCCGTCGTCTCCTTGAGGCCGCCAGGCGCTTCGCGGCAGGCCGCGGCGCCTGCGAGGCAAACCAGCAGAATCACCGGGAGCGTCGAGCGGAGGGCGGCCGACTCGGGCGCCTGGCTGCGCACCAGCGCGAGAACTGGTGGTCGCGGCAACAGGAGCAGACCGACGAAATAGAGCACGAGCGTGAAGAACGCCATGTAGCCGGTGACTGGAGCGTTGGGCTCGTACGAGATCCCGCCGAGGCTGGCGCCGGACATCAGCGTGGTGAGGACGCGCTGCATCAGGCCGCCATCCGTCGCATAGAGCGCCTCGACCAGGATGTAGCGCAGCACGAACAGCGATCCGAACAGCACCAGCAGTCCCCGGAGAGTGGCTGGACGATTGACCGTGGCGGCTCCCATTGTCAGGAGTTGGCAGAACACGAAGATCGCGAAGGCGGCATGCAGCAGGCCGGTGTCGGGGATCAGCAGATTCAAGGCCTGCGCTGACGCGGCGAACACGGCCGCCAGCACGACCGCCCCTGAAACGTTCTCCAGCGGGGTCCGCAGGCCGCTCAGGAGTGTCATGACGGGAATGACCCCCGACCGAACGAGCAGGGCGAGCAGCGGCACGGCCAGCACCAGCGACGTCAGTGTCGGCGCGACCAGCTTCACGGTGCTCGCCGCGCGGAATCCCCCGCACAGCGCCACGGTCAGGAAGATGACCGGCAGGACGACGGCTTCGCGAAGCGGAGTCATTTTCGGGGTGCCAGGACGCGCATCGGATTGAAGTCGGACGCTTCGCGGCGCAGCCCCCGCTCGAGCTCGGCCTTCAACTCGTCGCTCGACCGCATGCCCAGCGTCGTGTCCTGGACGACCACGCTCTGACCTGGCGCCACTTCAATCGCCCGGGTCAGCGCGGTCAGCCCCTCCTTGAACAGGCGATCGTCGTTGTAGACCCGCCCCCACCCCTCGCGGTAGAACGAGTACGCGATGTAGAACTGGGTCGGAGCGTCGCGCCGGGCGGGGTCGGCACGCAGCCAGGCGCTGCGCGCCTCGGGAAACTTGTCCTGGCGGAAGAAGGCGAGCCCCTCCTGGAACGCGACCGCATCGACGTGATAGGTCCCGACGGCGGCAGCCAGACCACCCAGCGCCTCGGCGCGGTTCTGCGGCTGCGACGCGTAGAGCCACGCGATGATCGCGGCATAGCCGATTGCCAGCGCCAGCCCGCCGAGCCGTGCAATCACGAGGTCCGGCGCTCTGTCCGCTCGGTCGCGTGTTTGCGGCGGCCTACCTCGGCGGTAACCGGACGGTTGTGGTCTGGCCGTGATTTCTCGTCCTTCATGCGCACGTCTCCGTCCCGCCTCGAGCAAAGCCTAAGCCATCGGTGTCAGGCAGTGAATCGTGATTCACGATTCACTGCCTGACACCCGGCGGGGTAGGGTGGGCGGCCGGGGGGCACCTGAATCCCACATGTTATGGTTTACGCCTCGATGCGTCTCGTCCTGATCGCCGTCCTCGCCGCGACGGCCGCGTGCTCTCCGGCGACCATGGGGATGAACCGGATGGCGGCGGCGCTGTCCGCCACCGCCGAGGCCTACGCGAGAGACGACGACCCCGAGTTCGTGCGGACCGGAGCACCGGCGACGCTCAAGATGGTCGAGATGATGCTCGACTCCCAGCCGTCGCACCCGGGGCTGCTGCTGACCGGCTGCAACGGTTTCACTCAGTACGCCTACGCCTTCCTGCAGGTCGAGAGCGAGATGCTCGCCGGCTCGAATGCGACCGAGTCGGCCGCGCTGCGCGACCGGGCGGTCCGGATGTATGGCCGGGCCCGGCGCTACTGCATCCGGGAACTGGGGACAAGACACGCCGCACTCCGCGACGCGCTCGAGCGCGACCCCGCTCGTGCACTGCCGTTGCTCGAATCGACTACTCGAGCGGACGTCCCGGCGTTGTTCTGGGCCGGCGCGGCCTGGGCGGGGGAGCTCTCCCTCGCGCCGAATCAGCTCTTGCGCGTCGGCGAGGTCGCCCTCGTGCGCGCGCTGCTGACTCGGGCGCTGGCGCTGGACGAGGGCTGGAGCGACGGCACCATCCACGAAGCGATGATTGCGGTAGAAGGGCTGCCGGCGCTGGTCGGCGGGTCGCCGGCGCGGGCCCGCGAGCACTTCGAGCGTGCCGTCACACTGGCCGCGGGCCAGTCGGCGTTCGCCTACGTCACGCTGGCGACGAGCGTGGCCGCACCTGCGAAAGATCGTGCTGAGTTCGGGAAGCTGTTGAAACAGGCGCTGGCGATCGACGTCTCGAAGCGGCCGCAGATCCGTCTGGCCAACCTGATCGCTCAGCGGCAAGCGCGCTTTCTGCTGGCGAATGCCGAAGGGCTTTTCAGGTAGCCACTACTGCCGCGTTCCGACGGTGCTCGACGCGAGGAGCCGCTTCGCCGCGACGCTGACCGGCTGCCCGTTGATCGATTCGTACTCGTAGACCACGGTGAGCTGCGACTGGCCGGCGAACTTCACCTTCGCCACCGACTCGGTGGCGACCGGCACACGGACGCCATCCACCTTGGCGAAGTGACGAATCACGTTGACCAGGCTGGTCCAGAACGAGGGATTCTTGGCCAGACGGCCTTCGACGCGAAGGAGATCGTTGCCGTCGGAGGTGAGCACCATCCGCCCTTCGACCAGCATCACGTCCTTCCGTTTCGGCGTGATCTGGACATAGCGCTCGCCATCGGCCTCGGCGCCAGTCTCGCCGAACACGTAGTTCTCCTCGGTCAGCGCGGCGCGGGCCGGCCCCTCGGCGACGATTTCCTGCTCGCGCTTCAGGATCCCTTTGAGAACCTTGTTGCGCACGTAGTCGGAGCCCCGTTCGTCGACGATCTGGTAGCGGAACTGCCGGCCGTCGAACTCGGTCCACGCGTTCAGCCATCCCTCCTGATTGAACCGCTCGCTCTTGGCGTGCATCCGTCTGAACGCCCGGTAGGACGTCAGCGGCTCATCGGGCGTGAAACGCGCTGCGGTTGAGCTCTCGCGACCGGCGGCCGGGCTGACCGCCGTCGCGGCGATCACTGTGAAGGCGAGCACCCACAAAGGTGTCCGGCGCCTCCAGTTCCGTCCCTGTGCGGGGTGTTCGATGTCTCGCTGGCTCATGACCATCTCCGCCAGCGCATAGTCGCAAGAAGCGTGCTAGGAAGAACCGATTGCCACAGGCTCAGCCGCGGGACGCCGCCGCGCGCGGACCGCCATGACGACGAACGACGCTACGACCAGGCCAAATTCCAGCGCCATGAGCCAGTTTGGAACACGCCAGCGACCACCGAACTGCGCCCATTCCCAAACCAGATAGACGGGAATGATCGTCCAGGTCCACACCGACAGCGGCAAAGTCGCGGCACTCACCAGGAACGGCGTGAAGTAGAGCAGGTACCACGGGTAGATGACCGGGGCGCAGACGAGCGCAATCGCCATCGGCCACGCCCAGCCGGCCGGATCGTCGGGCTCGAGCCGCCATCGCGCCCATGCCGCGGCGGCAAGCGCCGCGAGCAGCGCGAATGCGGCGGCGCCAGATGGTGTCACCGCCCATGACAGCGGCCGGAAGATCGGGCTGTTGAAGCGGATGTGCGCGACGACGTTGGTCACCGCGCCGATCGGGAGGGTCCCGCCGGTCATGAACGGCAGATAGAGCAGCAGCAGGACGCCTGCCCCGAGCGCGATGTCCCGGGCTTTGACCCGGCCCAGGAACAACGGCGCGAGGACGATCGGCAGCAACTTGGTCGCGACCGCAAGGGTGAATGCGATCGACGCCAGCGCCGTGCGCCGGCGCGCCATCCAGTACGCGCAGAGCGCGATCCAGAACGCGCCGAGACCGTCGATGTGGCCGCTGTGCGCGATCTCGAGGATCACCAGCGGATTCCAGGCGTAGCCGAGCACCAGCCATTCGCTGCGGCCGATCGCGCGCAGCCAGCGCAGCACGATGAAAATCGTGGCGATGTCGAGCAGCGTGAGGACCGACTTCATCACCCGCGGCGATTCCCAGAGCGTGCCCATCAGCCGGAAGAAGAGCTGCGCGGCGGGCGGGTAGGGCGTCTGGGCGTTGCGGCTCGGCATCCGCACCGTGTCGGCGGTGTGGGTATGAGCCACCGCCGGATCCGAGGGGACGACGGCGTAGGGGTTGTACCCGAAGCGTTGCACTCGCCCGTCCCACACATAGCGGACCATGTCGCTGTCGTAGTTCACCGGTCCGACCATCAGTGGAATCCGGCAGGCGACGGCGATCCCGATCGCAATCCAGAGCCAGCGCTTCGGCGGCTCGGCACGGCGTGCTGCGAGCAGCGCCACGAGCTGAGCGATCGCCATGGCGGCGGCCAAGACGAAGAACAACCGGCTGCCGAGACGTGCCTGCGTGAGCGCCAGCAGCAGCGCCGCGGACAGCAGAAGGAGGCAGGCGAACAGGAGAGAACGAGTCGGCGCGGGCAAGACCACAATTATGCCGGTTACGGGGACGCCGCGGGGTCCGCTGACAAGGGACAAGGGACAAGGGACACCCGGGGTCAGTCAACGCATGGGATCGTCCAGTTCCCGATCCCCGTCTGCCTCCAGCACCTCCAGTGCGGCGGCCACATGCCCTCGAGCGCACGGCTCGGTCAACAGCCATTGATGGTGCCGCCCTCGCGCGGGCGTCGACGTGCGACACGCGGCGCAACCTGACGCCGAGCGACGTCAGGAGCGCAGGTGCCTCCTGCTCGGCGAGTTCGCTCGCGGCCTGCCCGCCGGAGCCTTGGCGAAGGGGGGTCAGTCGCACGAACCACGCGCCCTCCGACGGCGCCGACACCGTGCACGGGCGCGGCAGGTGCGCTGGGCGGTCAGCGTGCGGCCTGATCGCCTCGACGGCGTCATCGAGCACCGTGGCTGCGGTCACCGCCGGGCCGGCACCAGGACCGCTGAAGAACAATCCGTCGCCCCGGACGGTGGTGAGCGACACCGCGTTCTGCACGCCGTCCACCCTGCACAACTGATGGGTGGCGGCCACGAATGCGGGTCCCGCGTACGCGGTGACGTGCGCGTCACGCCATGCCGCGGCGACGATCGGACGGATCGCGCCGCCGAAGGCGGCGGCGTGCTGAAGGTCCGGATCGCCGACGTCGCGGATGCCCCGCTGCTCGATCTGCGACGGCGCCACGCTGTAGTCGCCGAAGTGGCGCAGCAGCACGCACAGCTTCTCGACGGCATCGTCACCATCGAGGTCCTTGCCCGGGTCCGGTTCCGCGTAGCCGGCGCGTTGGGCACCGGACAACGCGGTGGCGAAATCCACGCGGTCCCGCGCCATGCGCGAGAGGATGAAGTTGCTGGTCCCGTTCACGATGCCCTGGACCGCGGACATCGACCGCGCCAGCGGCCGGCGCTGGAAGGTGCCAAGGAACGGGACCCCGGCCAGAACGCTGGCCTCGTAGAGGAGTGGTACGCCCGCCCGGTGAGCCGCGCGGAACAGCTCATCGCCGTGCACCGCGAGCAGCGACTTGTTCGCCGTCACGACGGGCAGTCGCGCGTCGAGAGCGGCGAGCACGAGTGTCCGCGCCGGCTCCAGCCCGCCCAGCACTTCGATGACGACGTCGGGGTTGGACGCGAGGGGTTGAAAGGGATCGCTGGTCAGACCGAGTCCGGCGACATCGAGCCGGCGCGGGCGCCGCAGGTCGCGGACCAGCGTGGAGGTGATGGCAAACCGGCAGCCGGGATCCGGGTGTGACGCCGCGATTTCGGCGATCGCCGTTCCCACCTGGCCGAGACCAAGGAGCGCGACACGCACCTCCCGATGCGCAGTGGTCCGGGCGAGCGCCGCCTGCGGCGCTGGATCGTTCAGAACAATCGTCATGACATCTCACTGGGGGCGCGCAGAGGTCCCCCTCTGCGAGCCCGGGCAAAGGGAGCTGAGCGTGACTTCAGAGACCGGACGGTCTGCCGAGGCTCTTATCTCTCCCGGTTGATCGGGCAGGAAGTAGCACCTGGGCCTTTGAGCGAAAGGAGCCTGGTTGCTGTGGCGTCGACGGGCCTGTTCCCTCAGCCACTCTGGATAAGCGTTCGCCGCGAGGACGAACCTGACGAGCGTAAGACGCGACCCACGGACGTGTCAAGGCGCTGCGCATTCGAATCGTAGTGACGGTTCACCACGGACCCGGCGGCTATCATCAACCGTCGTGTTTCTCTGGAGCTTCCTCGCCGTCACCGTGCCTCTCGTCCTCACCCCGGGCGCGTCGACCGCGGTGGTGCTTCGCAACAGCATCAACGGAGGCGCCCGTGCCGGTGTGGAGACCGCGGTCGGCGTCAACAGCGGGTCGGTGGTCTACGGTCTGATCTCCGCGTTCGGGTTGGCGGTGACGCTGCGGCAATGGCCGGCGGTCTGGACCGCGCTTCGTCTGGGCGGTGGACTCTATCTGTTCTGGCTGGCGCTGCGATCGCTGCTCTCGGCGTTCGCGCCATCGCGCCCGGCGGTTCCGCTGCCTCGAGACGGCGTGCGGCGGCCGCCGCTGCGCAACATGAAGGAAGGATTCCTGACGAACCTGCTGAACCCGTCGATCGCGAGCTTCTATCTGATCGTGATGCCGCAGTTCATTCCGCGCGACGCGCCGATCGTGCGGAGCGTGCTGCTGCTGACCGCAGTGCACGTCGGCCTGGCGCTGACCTGGCACCTCGTGTGGGCCGCGGCTGGCGGGACGTTGTGGCGCACGCTGGCCCAGGGACGGGCGCGGCGTGTGCTGGATGTCGTCACCGCGGCCGCGCTGTCGTTTCTTGCTGTGAAAGTGCTGATGGGCGGGGCCTGACCCAATTCCCGGCCTACGGCCGCGCGGCCCGTTGTCGGCGGTCCGGAGTCCGCGGTTCGCGGGTTCGCGGGTTCGATTCGGGGTAATCAGAAGGTCTGTTGCCCGTCCAAGCGGCTCGTTGCCCCTAACCAGCCGCGACCGCGAACCCGCGAACCGCGAACCCGCGGACTCGCGGACCGGCGAAGCCGGTCGGGTCTTTCGTTGGCCCGCCCGGTGCATTGGATGACGCAGGGGGACCTACGTGGAAGAGCTGGGGTTGAGCGGGTCGTCGCAGGCGCGCGTCGAGGCCTCACAGGCCAAGGCGAACGAAACCGAGCTGACGGAGCAGGAGAAGCGCGACCTGGTCGTGCGGCTGGCGTTTCAGGGCAGCGTCGAACAGCTGGACGCGTTCGTCGCGATGGTGCGCGATGCGATTCCGCCGAACACCGGGGTCGTGCTGCGGGGTAGCGCGGTGACCGGACGGCGGTGGAAGGATGGCGCGGAGTTCGATGCCGAAGGACCCGGCACGAGCGATCTCGACTTGACGCTGGTCGGAGACGAGGTCATCGGGCTCTACAAGGTGACCGGATTCTTCCTCCCAGGCATCCACTCGCGGCCGATCAGCAAGAGCGATCCCGACATCGCCCCGGAACTGACGCCGCTGCGCGAGCGGCTGATGGCGATGGTGCAGCGTCCGGTCAACATTCAGGCGACGCGCGACTTCGTGATGTATGTGCGGGGCGAGCTGCTCGGCCAGCCGTATCTCGTGCTGATCGACAAATCGGACGACACTAACGAGGCGTGAGCTTCCGCCTCCTGTCCTACAACATCCGCCACGGCGGCGCCGGCCGCGAGCCGGCGCTGGCCGAGGTGATCACCTCCTGTCAGCCCGACCTGGTCGTCTTTCAGGAGGCGACCAACGGCGCGGTGATCGATCGGCTGGCGGCGCTCTGCGGCATGGCGCAGTGCGGTGCGCAGCCGAAGACCTCGCTGGGGTTCATGAGCCGCCGCCCGGTCGCGTCGCACACCTGGCACCGGCCGCGCCTGTCGCGTCACGCGTTCCTCGAGCTGCATCCCGCGGGCGTCGACTTTCCGATCTTCGGGGTGCACTTGAGCGCCGTCCACGCGGCGTGGACCGAGCGGCGGCGCGTGATGGAGCTGGGCTCGCTGCTCCGCACCATCAAGGAGCACGACCGCGACTTCCACGTGCTGGTCGGCGACTTCAACACGCTCGCGCCCGGCGATGTCTTCGACTTCCGCAAGCTGCCGACCCGCCTGCGCGCGCTGGTCTGGCTGAGCGGCGGGCGCATCCGCTGGCGCACGATTCAGGTCATCCTCAACGCCGGCTACGTGGACGCGTTCCGCAAGCTGCACCCGGACGATCGCGGTCTCAGCTTTCCGGTGTGGGATCCGCACGTGCGCCTCGACTACGTGTTCGCGCCGGCGGGGCACGCCGGGCGCCTGCTCCGGTGCGAGGTCGTGCAGCACGCGTCGGCCGCCCGGGCCTCGGATCACTTTCCACTGCTCTCGGAAATCGCCACGGCGGCCACTCCAACGCGGGATCTATAATCGAGGTTTTCCGAGAGGCGCACATGTCCACCCCAGCTTCAACCTTTCCGGTCACCCAGGAGCCGCTCGCGTCGGACGCGTCAGCCGCCTCCCCGCCGATTCTCGATGCCGCATTCGCCGGAGTGCGTCGCGTGCCCGAGCCGGTGAACGATCCGAATCGTACCTATGCACCGGGGACACCCGAGCGCGCCGAGCTCAAAGCGCGGCTCGCGGCGATGGCGGCCGAGCGGCTCGACATCCCACTGGTGATCGGCGGGAAGGAAATCCGCACCGGTCGAACCGCGCAGGCGGTGATGCCGCACGATCACCGTCACGTGCTGGCCGACTACCACCTCGCCGATCCGGCGCACGTGCAGCAGGCGATCGCCGCGGCGGCGGCCGGCGCGGCGGGAGTGGGCGAGCTGGGCGTGGGAGGATCGCGCCGCGGTCGTCCTGCGCGCGGCCGAGCTGCTGGCGACCAGCTGGCGCTCGACGATTGTCGCCGCCACCATGCTCGGACAGTCGAAGACCGCCTACCAGGCGGAGATCGACGCCGCGTCCGAGATGATCGACTTCTGGCGCTTCAACGCCTACTTCGCGCAGGAGCTGTACCACGAGCAGCCGAAGAGCAGCCCGGGCATGTGGAACCAGATGGAGTACCGCGCGCTCGAGGGCTTCATCTATGCGGTCTCGCCGTTCAACTTCACCGCGATCGGCGGCAACCTCACCACGGCCCCGGCGTTGATGGGCAACACCATCGTGTGGAAGCCGGCAGGGACCGCGATGCTGAGCGGCTACTACACCCTGCGCGTCCTCGAGGAAGCCGGCCTGCCGCCCGGAGTCATCAACATGATCCCGGGCGATTCCGTCGAGATCACCAGGCTCCTGCTCGACTCGCCTGAGCTGGCCGGGATTCACTTCACCGGCAGCACCGCCGTCTTCAACAGCATGTGGAAGAAGGTGGGGGAGAACATCGGCAAGTACCGCGGCTACCCGCGGCTGGTCGGCGAGACCGGCGGCAAGGACTTCATCGTGGCGCATCCGTCGGCGGATCCGGCCGCGGTGGCGGTCGCGATCGCCCGGGGCGGCTTCGAATACCAGGGGCAGAAGTGCTCCGCCGCGAGCCGCGTCTACATCCCCGAGTCGATGTGGAACGAAGTCCGCGATCGCACGATCGCGATGATGCAGGACATCAAGATCGGCGACGTCCGCGACTTCCGCAACTTCATGAGCGCGGTGATCGACAAGAAGGCCTTCACCAAGATCAGCGGCTACCTGGACGATGCCAGGAAGAATGCGCGGGTGCTGCAGGGGGGGATCGCGAAGGGCGAGGAGGGGTACTTCATCGAGCCCACGCTGATCCAGACCGAGGACGCCGGCTACCGCACGCTGTGCGAGGAGATCTTCGGGCCGGTCGTCACGGCCTACGTCTACCCCGACGCGAAGTGGCACGACACGCTGGCGGTCGTCGATCGGACCTCGCCGTACGCGCTGACCGGCGCCGTCTTCAGCCGCGACCGCAAAGCGGTGCGGGAAGCGACCAGCGCGCTGCGGAATGCCGCGGGCAATTTCTACGTCAACGACAAACCGACCGGCGCAGTGGTCGGCCAGCAGCCGTTCGGCGGCGCGCGCGGCTCCGGCACCAACGACAAGGCGGGCTCGAAGCTGAATCTCGTCCGCTGGGTCAACGCCCGCACGCTGAAGGAGACCTTCGCGCCGCCGCGCGAGTACAAGTATCCGTTCATGGCGGAGGAGTAGGCAGTTTCCAGTCGCCAGTTGCAGTTTCCAGTTCCCGGTCCGAAGAACATTGCAACTGGTCACTGACTCGAAATGGACAACCTCTGCCACACGCTGACCGGGGCGGCTCTCGGTGAGGCGGGACTGAAACATCGCACGCGCTTCGCCAGCGCGACGCTGATGATCGCCGCCAATCTCCCGGACATCGACGTGCTCGCCTTCGCGACCGGCATCCCGTCGGTCGCGCTCCGCCGCGGCTGGACGCATGGGGTTCTCGCTCAGGCGCTGTTGCCGGTCCTGCTCACCGCCGCGGTGGTCGCGGTCGCTCGCTGGCGCGCGCCGCGGAGCGGCGAGGCCCCGGCCCGGGCTGGCGCGCTGCTGCTGCTCGGCTACATCGGCGTGCTGTCGCACGTGGCGATGGACTGGTTGAACAACTACGGCGTCCGGCTCCTGATGCCGTTCTCCCCCCGCTGGTTCTACGGCGACGCGGTCTTCATCGTCGATCCGTGGCTGTGGCTGGCGTTCGCCGCCGGCGCCATTGTCGCCAGGAAAGGCCGCCGCACCCGGCTCGCGGCCGGAGCCGTGCTGGTCGCGGCCGTCTACATGGCGGCGATGGTCGTGTCGGCGCGCGCAGCCCGGCAGCAGGTGGTCGAGGCGTGGACCGCGACTGAAGGGCGGCCGCCGGTGAACCTGATGGTCGGGCCGGTGCTGATCAATCCGTTCCGCAAGGTGGTGATCGTCGACGCGGGCGAGCACTATCGGCGCGGGACGTTCACCTGGTTCCCGCGCGTCCTCGCACTGGATCCGGCGCGCGTCCCGAAGCACGACCGCGATCCCGCCGTGGCGCAGGCCCGCACTGATCCCGAGTTTCACGCGATTCTGATCTGGTCGCGATTCCCCTACTACGAGCTGACGCGAGTGCCCGAAGGCACGCGCGTGATGCTGGCGGACATGCGGTTCGGGCCGCGGTTGTTCAACGCGACTACGGTGGTGCGGCACTGATGAGCGTTGGGGGGCGCGTCGGAGGGGCCGGAGGTACCGGATCTCAAAAACGGAGCAACGAAGGCAACCAAGGAAACGGAAAAGAATTATTTTTCCGTTCTCTCCGTTGCTCCGTTTTGAGATCCGGTACCTCCGTCGCCTCCGCTTAGACGTCCGTGGGGTGGGCGTTGCTGAGGGTGGCGAAGATGTGTCGCGTGAGCTCGTCGGGCAGACAGGGCTTGGGAATGAACCCGTCGGCGCCGGCGGCCAGCGCGCGTTCCTTGGCATCGCCGAGCACGTGGCCGGTCATCATCAGCACCGGAATGTGTTTGGTGCGCGGATTCGCCTTCAGCTCCTTGATGGCATCCCAGCCACTCAGGCCCGGAAGCGCCGCGTCCATCAGGATGATCGACGGCTGGAGCTCGTCGGCCATCTGGAGGCCCCTGACCGCATCGGCGGCGCCAGCCACTCGCAGACCGTTGAACTCGAGGTATTCCGCATACATCTCGCGCGCATCATCGAAGTCTTCTACGAGGAGCACGAGGGGGATTGGAGCAGTCATCGCGCGGCGGGTGAATCACCGGGCAGTATAGCAGCGGCCGCGCGAGTGCCGGAGCAGATTTGTCGCACTGAGTGCGGACTCATCCGTGGCGCGGCCGTAGATGCGCCATGCTGTTCCGCCAGAGTTGGGAGCGCACGATTGTGTCGATGAGTGGTAGCCGGCCGGCCACGGCCCGAATCAGCCGATCGAACGTCGCCATCGTCGCCGGCGTGGTCGCGGCGGCTGCGGCGACCCTGCTGCTGATGGGCCGCTTGCCGATCTGCAAGTGCGGATATGTGAAGCTGTGGCACGGCGTGGTCAACAGCGCGGAGAACTCCCAGCATCTCAGCGACTGGTACACGTTCTCGCACATCATTCACGGTTTTGCATTCTATGGATTGACCTGGCTGGCCGCGCGGCGATGGCCGATCGGCGCGCGGCTGGTGCTGGCGGTGGTGATCGAGTCGGGCTGGGAGATCCTGGAGAACACCGATCTGATCATCAACCGCTACCGCGAGGCGACGATCTCGCTCGACTACTACGGCGACAGCGTGATCAATTCGGTCAGCGACATCGTGGCGATGATCGGCGGCTTCCTGCTCGCCGCGCGCCTTCCGATCTGGTTGATCGTGTCGCTGACCGTGGCGATGGAGGTCGGCGTCGCCTACTACATCCGCGACAATCTGCTGCTGAACATCCTGATGCTGCTGTATCCGCTCGACGCGGTGCGGCAGTGGCAAGCCGGCGGGTGACGCTCTATTGAGCGACAGCCGCCCTCACGGCGCCTGCGGCGGGGCCGCCTTCGGCGGCACGACGACACGACGACACGACGACAACGACGTTTTTGCTTTCACATCCGGCCACGACGGGCCGGTCGCGCAATTCCCTCGTGCCCCGGCAGATATCAACGGCTCTCCTGTCACCGCGCGAAGCGCGGCGCAGCCGACGTGCGCAATCCGTCGAAGTGAGTCCAACGTCGTTGTCGTCGTGTCGTCGTCTCGTCCTGGCGCGAAGCGCCGGCCCGCCGCAGGCGCCGTGGACACGAAGGCAGCGTGACAGCGAAGGACCCCCGGAAGAGACTCACTGCGGGCGCGTCAGCAGCCCTCGCCCGCGCAGCCAGTTGGTCAGCAGCGTGGGCCAGGCGCTGAGGGCAGGGTCGCCGAGTGCGAGGCCGACGCCGTGCGGGCCGTGCTCGAAGATGTGCATCTCGGCCGGTACCTTGGCCCTCCGCAGCGCGAGGTAGAAACGCACGCTGTTCTCCGCCACTACGCCGGTGTCGGCGTTGGTGTGGAACAGGAAGGTCGGCGGGGTCTGCGGGGTCACGTGCAGTTCGTTCGACAGGAGCTCGATCAACTTCGGATCGGGGTTCTCGCCCAGCAGATTCCGCACCGACCCGGCGTGGGTGACGCCGGTCTCGAAGGTGATCACCGGGTAGCCGAGAATCAGGAAGTCAGGCCGGGACCCCACCCGGTCGACAGGATCGGTGGCCGCGGCAGTGCCACTGTCGAACCGCGTCCCGGCGGTCGCTGCGAGATGCCCGCCCGCCGAGAATCCCATCAGGCCGATCCGATCGGCCGAGACGCCGTACTCCTGCGCCCGGCTGCGGACCAGGCGCATCGCGCGCTGCGCGTCCCCCAACTCGATCGGGTGGCGATATTTCGGACCGAGCCGGTACTTCAGCACGAAGGCGGCGACGCCCATCGCGTTGAAGTAGGCCGCGACCTGCCGTCCTTCGTGATCCATGGCCAGCGCGCCATAGCCTCCGCCGGGGGCCACCACGACCCCGGTTCCCATCCCGCCGCGCGCCGCGCGGTAGATCGTCAGCGTGGGCGTATCGACGTCCGCCGCGCCCATCGCGCCGGGCGCGGCGCCGTCCCACAACGGCATCTCGTGGGGGACCGGGTTGATGTTGCCGCGTCCGCCCGGCTGGGTCCCCCTGCCGGCGGGGATCTGACCGGCCGGTAGAGCCTGGGATAGCGCCAAAGCCAGCGCGCTGCAAAGCACAAGGGTCTGAGTCACGAGGGCTCCTCTCAGCCTCGTATTGTAGGGGCAGTCCCGACGGGACCGCGGCCCGTCATCCGCTGTCCGCGGCCCGAAAACCATCATGAGGCTCTTCGGACCACGGACCACGGACCGCGGACAACGGCAGGGGACGGGTGTCTGACGCATGTCGCATAATTCGAAGGTGCCCCTGTCCCTGATCGTGGTGCTGCTTGTGGCCAGCGCCGCGCAGCCGGCTCCGCCGCTCCCACAGCTTGCGGTCGAGACATTCCCGCCGGCGGCGCGTGCTGCCGTCGCGGACGCGCACCGCGCCGCGGTTGCGCGCGATCGCGACGGTGCGGCGGTGGGAGCGCTGGGGCGCGTGCTGCAGGCGTGGGAGCAATGGGACAGCGCTCATCAGGCGTATCTCCGTGCCCAGGCTCTGGAGCCCCGTGTCCTGGAGTGGCATTATCTGGACGGGGTCGTGCTGCAGCGGCTCGCGCGTCACGGTGAAGCGGTCGACCGGCTGCGGGCGGCGCTGGTGGCGGATCCGGCGTATCTCCCGGCGCGTGTGAAGCTCGCCGAGGCGCTGCTGGAGGCGGGAGATCGGGCGGAGAGCAGACGCCGCTTCGAGGCGCTTGCCGCGGAACCGGCCGCGGAGCCGGCGGCGCAGGTCGGGCTCGGACGGATTGCGGCCGCCGAAGGCCGTCATGACGCGGCGATTGCGCATTACGACCGCGCGGTGCGCCTCTTTCCGGAGCTGGGCGCCGCCTATTACGGCCTGAGCCGCTCGTACCGCGCACTGGGCCGCCTGGCCGATGCCGGGCAGGCGCTCGAACAGCACGCTCGGTACGGCGCGCGTTGGCCGGCGATCGAGGACCGCATCCTCGCAGCGATTCCACCCCTTCGCGATGATGCGCGGGCCGCGCTGCAGCGCGGCATCGCGCTGGCCGCCAGCGGCGAAGTGGACGCTGCCATCGCCGCGCACGAGGCGGCGCTGCTCCGCGATCCATCACTGGTCCAGGCGCATGCCAACCTGCTGAGCCTCTACGGCCGCGCCCGGAACTGGTCGAAGGCCGAGGCCCACTACAAGGCTGCGCAGGACGCCGGTCTTCGAACGGCCGACGTGTACTACGACTACGGGATCGTGCAGACGCTGCAGGAGAAGTGGCAGTCAGCGAAGGAGGCGTACCTCCAGGCGGTTGCCATCAACCCGTTGCACGCCAATGCGCGAAACAATCTGGGACAGCTGCTCGAGCGGGAGCACGACGTGGAGGGCGCGCTGGCGCAGTATCGGGAAGCGGCTGACGCACAGCCGAAGCTCAGGGTCGTCCGATTCAACTTCGGGCGCATGCTCCTCGTTCTGGGCCGGCCGGACGACGCGATCGCGCAGTTTGCGATGTTGCAGCAGCCGGTAGACGCCGAGACGCCGCGCTATGTGTTTGCGCTGTCTGCGGCATACGTCAGAGCGGGACGGACCACGGATGGTGTCAAGCTGGCCCAGGAGGCGCAGCGTCTCGCCCTCGAGTACGGGCAGACGGACTTCGCGGCGGTCATCGTCGCGGAGCTCGCGAAACTGAAATGATCAGGCGGGCACCACCCGCGGCTGTGGCGGCGATTGTGGCGGTCTGTGTGGTGTGGGCGCCGCAGCCCCTCGACTCCGCTCGGGGCGGGCCCCGCGCGGCAGTCGAGGCCGCCGCGGCATTGTTCGTCGAGTCAGCGGCCGCCACCGGTCTCACGTTCACCCACGTGAATGGCGCGACCGGCCAGTACTACATCGCTGAACAGATGGGCGCCGGAGTCGCGTTGTTCGACTACGACAACGACGGCGACCTCGACGCGTTGCTGCTGCAGGGCGGCAGGATCGACGGCGCACCCGGAACGGCGAACGCGCGGCCCGGCAACCGGCTGTTCCGGAACGATCTCCAGGTCGGCGCCGGAGACCGGCGAGTCCTGAAGTTCACCGACGTCACCGAGCGTGCCGGCGTGGCCTGGCGGCAGTACGCCATGGGCGCTGCGGTTGGCGACTATGACAACGACGGCGATCTCGACCTGTTCCTGACCTCCTTCGGTCCGGATGCCCTGTTTCGCAACAACGGCGACGGCACGTTCACGGACGTCACTGCCGAAGCCGGCGTCAGCGACCCGCTGTGGAGCACGAGCGCGGCCTTCTTCGACGCCGACCGGGACGGCGATCTGGACCTCTTCGTCGCCAACTATCTCGACTTCACGGTGGCCGACAACAAGCTCTGCGCCGATCCGCTGGGTGCCCGCGACTATTGCAGCCCGCGGTCCTATCGTCCCGTCCCCGATCGCTTCTACCGCAACGAAGGCAACGGCCGGTTCACGAACGCGACCGCCACCTCACGGATCGTCACGGCGGACGGGGCGGGCCTCGGCGTGGCGTCGGGCGACTACAACGGCGACGGCTGGCTGGATCTCTATGTCGCCAACGACGCGACCCCCAGTCAGCTCTGGATCAATCAGCGCGACGGGACCTTTGCGGATCAGGGAATGTTGTCCGGCGCCGCGGTGAACGCCGCGGGGAACCCCGAGGGGAGCATGGGCATCGCCTCCGGCGACGTGGATGCCGACGGTGACGAAGATCTGTTCGTCACCAACCTCATTGGCGAAACGTCGGTGCTGTATCTGAACGACGGCAAGGCCATTTTCGAGGACGTGCGCGTCGCGTGGGGCCTGGCGCAGCCGACCGCGGCCTTCACCGGGTTCGGAACGGACTGGATCGACTACGACAACGACGGCTGGCTGGACCTGTTCGTCGCCAACGGCGCCGTCAACGTCGTGGC
The DNA here is from genome assembly GCA_963717745.1 of uncultured Acidobacteriota bacterium. Lineage (GTDB taxonomy): Bacteria > Acidobacteriota > Vicinamibacteria > Vicinamibacterales > 2-12-FULL-66-21 > JACCXG01. Next base: position 226,440 of record CAVQXJ010000016.1, on the reverse strand, counting down.
GGCGCAGCGCGGGCAGCCGAACCCCTTCCGGATGAAGAACCAGCTGTTCCGCAACACGGGACAGGGCCGGTTCGTCGAGACCAGCACGTCGGCCGGCCCTGCGTTCGACATGGCGGAGATCGGCCGCGGCGCCGCCTTTGGCGACGTGGACAACGACGGCGACACCGATATCGTGGTGACCAACAACGGCGGGCCGGCCAGGCTGCTGCTCAATCAGGCGGCGCACTCGCCGGCAGGGCCTCACTGGCTTCAGGTGCGGCTGCAGCAGACTGGCAGCAATCGGTTTGGCATCGGGGCCTGGGTGGGGGTGGAGCGCGCCGGACGTCCGACCCTGTTCCGGCGCGTACGCACCGATGGGAGCTACCTGTCGGCCAGCGACCTGCGGGTGCATTTCGGCCTTGGTGCGTCCGCGCGCGCTCGACGCCGTGGTGGTCCAGTGGCCGGATGGCCGCCGTGAGCGTTGGGGCGGTTTGGCGGTGGATCGCACGGTCACCCTTCGGCGCGGCGACGGGAAGTGACGAAAATGTCGAGCCCGCGTGAGGCATGACATTCGTAGCCATTGCGAGCCGGTGCGCCGCATAGTAGAGTCCGTTACCAGTAGCACTTTTCGACTTACCGGGGCCCTCTTCGCAGGGCGAGGCCCGTGTTCTTCAAAAGGAGAGAAACACAGTCGATCGGCGTAACGTAGCGTCCTTGGGAAATCTTGCAATTCAGTTCTTCTGGAGGAGACCTGTGCATCAACGGAATCGGTGGCTCAACCTGTTCCTTCCGAGCCTGACCGCGGTAATGCTCACGGCGGGTTTGGTCGCGCCACCTGCTCACGCGCAAACTCTGTACGGCAGCATCGCCGGCACCATCACCGACTCGTCGGGTGGGAACATCCCCGGCGCGACCGTGACCATCACGAACGAGAACACCGGCCTCGCGATGTCCACCGTGACCGACGAGACTGGCACCTATACGATTCGCAACATCGCCGGCGGCACTTACACATTGAAGGCCTCGCTGCAGGGCTTCAAGGAGTTCGTCCAGACCGGGATCCCCCTGGTGGTCGGCAATATCGTCCGCGTCAACGGCCAGCTCGAAGTCGGGGCGTTGAGTGAATCGGTGACGGTGAGTCGGAGGCGCTGATCCTCAAGACCGACAAGGCCGACGTCAGCGTCGACCTGCGCCCGGAGGACGTGACCAACCTGCCGCTGAACCAGTACCGGAACTATCAGACGCTGCTGAACCTGGTGCCCGGCGCCACGCCGACCGTATTTCCAGAACGCCCAGACCGATACGCCGGGCCGCGCGCTGAGCACCAACATCAACGGCACCAACCGCAACAACAACGTGACGCGGATCGACGGCGCCGCCAGCATCAACGTGTGGCTGCCGCATCACGTCGGATACGTTGCCCCGGTCGAGACGATCGAGAACGTCAACGTCTCGACCAACAACTTCGACGCGGCGCAGGGCATGACCGGCGGCGCGGCCACGGCCGTGCAGACGAAGTCGGGCACGAACAACCTCAAGGGCTCCGCGTTCTTCTTCCGCCAGCAGGATGAGCTCAACGCCCGCCGCGGCTACTTCGATCCGTCCAAGCTCGACTCGAGCGTGTCGATCCTCGGCGGCACGGTGGGCGGGCCGATTCGGCGCAACAAGCTCTTCTACTTCGCCTCCTGGGAGCGCAACAACGAACGCAACAGCCGGTTCGACACCTACAGTGTCCCGACCGCACGGATGCGGCAGGGGGACTTCAGCGAAGTGCTGGCGCTCAACCCGGCCTTCCGCATCTACGATCCGGCCACTGGGAACGCCGCTGGCGACAACCGATCGTTCTTCCCGGGCGCGATCATCCCCGCCGATCGCATCAGCTCGATCGCCAAGACGATTCAGGCGTTGTACCCGGCGCCGAACAACCCCGGCACGAACAACGGCCTGCAGAACAACCTGTTCCTCCCGCGCAGCCCTGAGGCGCTTCGCGACAACTACGACGGCAAGATCAACTGGAACCGCAACTCCGCGCACCAGTTCTGGGGCAAGTTCTCGGTGATGAAAGCCGACGTGCATGGACCTGTTCTACCTGCCCATCGAGGGAGTCGGCGGCGGGGAAACGACCGTGTCCCTCTGGACGCGTCGGCCAGACCTGGACGCTGAGCCCGACGCTCCTGCTCGACGCCAACGGCGGCTCGAACAAAATGACCCACCAGTCGGCGGGCCCCGACTACGGCACGAATTTCGGCCTCGAAACGTTCGGCATTCCGGGTCTGAACAGCGCCGGCGTCACGGGTCCCGGGTCGACCGATCTCCAGCGATACAGCGGGATGCCTGTTTTCGACTTCGACACGCTGTCCGACCTCGGGAACAACGCCGGGTGGACGCCGGTGTGGCGGAAGGAAATCAGCTATACCGCGTCGGTCAACCTCACCAAGGTCAGCGGTCGTCACGAAATCCGATCGGGCTTCGATTTCGTCCGGCTGACGCTCGACCACTGGCAGCCGGAGGTGGCGAATCCTCGCGGAACGCTCAATTTCGCTGGCGGGATCACTGGCACGCCCGGGTACACCGCGACCGGTGTCGGCGGCTGGAACAGCTACGCGACCTTCCTGCTCGGGCTGCCGAGCGGCTTCAGCAAGAGCGTGCAGTTCGAAGAGATGACCGGCCGCGAGAACCAGCTGGGCTTCTACCTGACGGACCGGTGGCAGGTGAACGAGAAGCTGACCATGAACCTCGGCCTGCGCTACGAGTACTTCCCGCTGATGTCGCGCGCGGATCGTGGTCTCGAGCAACTCGACTACAACACGTTCCAGATCCGGCTGGGCGGCCTCGGCGGCAACCCGAAGGACCTCGGCGTCAAGGTGGACAAGGGCCTGATCGCCCCACGGCTCGGCCTCGCCTATCGCATCGACGAGAACACCGTGTTCCGCACCGGCTTCGGCAGGACCTTCAACCCGCTGCCGTGGTCGCGGCCGATGCGCGGGTTCTATCCGGCGACGATCGCCTACAGTGCCGCCGGTCCGAACGGGTTCACGCCATTTGGGACGCTCGCCAACGGCATCCCCGGCGCGCCGAACCCGGACATCGCCAGCGGCACCATCCCGCTGCCGCGCGGCGTCGCCATGCGGTCGCCGGATCCGAATGACGTCAAGCGCGGTCATACCGACTCGTGGAACGCGTTCATCGAGCGCCGCCTGCCGATGGATATGGCCGTCAGCATCGGCTACGTCGGCACACGCACCGACGGTGGATACGCGGACATCAACCTGAACTGTTGCCGAGAGCGGCGGCAACGCCAACCGGCGGTTCTTCGCGCAGGCGGGGAACGCCGACATCCTCGACTGGGCGGCGCGCACCAGGGCGCGCTATCACTCCCTGCAGACCTCGCTCAACCGCCCGTTCAAGGGTGGCCTGCTGCTGAAAGGTGCCTACACCTTCAGCAAGGCGATGAACGAGGCCGACGAGGACGGGTGGACTGGTCCATTGACCTGGAACCAGCCGTCGCAGCTGCACCGGAACTATGCGCGGGCCGGGTTCGACCGTCCGCACGTGCTCCAGATGGCGTTCGTGTATCAGATGCCGTTCGGGCAGGACAGCTCGCATCCGCTCGCCCTGGTGGTCAAGAACTGGCAGATCAGCGGCGTCGGATCCTACATGTCGGGCCGGCCGTTCACGATCGGCGGCGACAACGGCCTCCTGCAGCAGCAGGGTGGCACGCAGACCATCAACGTCACCGGCGAGGCGAAACCGGGCTTCGGCACGGCGGGTCCGAACGAACAGTGGTACGACCCGTCGATCTTCTCGCAACCCGCCAACGCCTGGGGCAACACCGGACGGAACGCCTTCCGCGGGCCGTCGAACTATAACGTCGACGCGTCGCTGTTCCGGACCATTCCGATTGGCCAGCGCACGCTCGAGCTCCGCGTCGAGTCCCAGAACGTCCTGAACCACCCGCAGTGGGGAAATCCAGTCACCGGTTTCACCGATGCGAACTTCCTGCGGATCCGCGGCCTCGACACGAACGGCGGGCGTCCGCCGCGCACTGTACAGCTCGGCATACGGTTCGCGTTCTAGTCCGCCGATCGCTGTCGGCACGTCGCCCGGGGCAGCCGTTGCGCTGCCCCGGGCTTTTTTAGGGCCACGTGCTCGCCATTTTTTTCTTCACCTCCTTCCTCGTCTCGTCGACCCAGACCGGCGATCCGGCCGCGCGGAGCCGCGCCGCGACGCAGGCGATGAACGACGGCCGGTTCGAGGAGGCGGTTCGGATCTATCGCGAGCTGTTGCAGCCGCTCCCCGACGAACCAGGACTGCTGATGAATCTCGGGATGGCGCTGGCGATGGCGGGGCGCGAGGCCGAGGCAATCGCCCCGCTCGAGCGGGCGACCACGTTGAAGCCCACGCTCGTCCCGGCCCAGCTGTTCCTCGGCACCAGCTATCTCGCCCTGGGCGCATCGGACAAAGCCATTCGACCGCTGCAGCGGGTGACCGCCGCCCAACCCGCCAACGTCGAATACCGGCAGCTGCTGGCCCGCGCCTACGCGGCGTCCGGCCGCGCGCTCGAGGCGGCCACCCAACTCCGACAGATCACTGAGCTGGCCCCGACACTCCCGGCGGCGTGGCACTCGTTGTTCCACGCCTACAACGCCGTGGCTCAGGAGGCCATGGCGACATTTGGAGACGAGGCCGGCAGCGGCCACTGGCAGCAGCTGTTGATCGCGGACGCGCTTTTCGCAGACGGCCGGCTCACCGATGCGTTCGCCGCCTACCGGGAGGCCCTGGCGGCGATGCCGGCAATGGTGAGCATTCATGATTCGGTCGCCACGATCTACGAGCAGACCGGTCATGCGGACTGGGCGGCCGTCGAGCGGACCAAAGGCCGCCTCACCGTTGCCCAGTGCGCCAGGCGCAAGCCGCTCTGCGAGTTCCGGGCCGGACGCCACCGCGCGGCGCTGGCCGCGGCGTCAGGCGTCGATGCGGAGTCACGGTACTGGCGGGCTCGCGCGGCAACCCAGCTGACGAAAGAGGCCTTCAGCCGTCTCGACCGCCTGCCGGACTCGCGGGAGCGGCGAGAGCTGCGCGCGGCGCTCGCGGGCGCCGATCGGCGTCACGCCGACGCCGTGGTGGAGTTGAAGGCGGCGGTGAAATACGCGCCGAAAGATGCCTCACTGATCGGTCAGCTCGGCATTGCCCTCTACCTGACTCGGGACTACGAGCAGGCGGTCGCCCTCCTGACGCCGCTCGTCAACGCGGTGCCTGCGATGGAGGATTCGAGGCTGCTGACCGCCTACGGCGAATCCCTGCTGCAGCTCGATCGCGTGGACGAGGCGGTGCCGTTCCTGCGGCGCGCGTTCACGGCGGATACCTCGGATCGCGAGGCGAGCCTGTCGCTGGCCCGCGCGCTGATGCGCCAGCGGGAGTTCGGAGCGGCGCTGCCGCTGCTGGAATGGCAACTGGCGGGTGATACCGATGGCAGCGTTCACGTACAGCTGTCGCGGGCGCTGGCGGGGCTCGGCCAGCAGGACAAAGCCGATGCTGTGCTGGCCAAGTCGCAGGACATCCAACGGGCCGCGCAGGAGCGAGCGGCGGAGACCGCGCGCCGAACCATTACCGGTCCGAAATAAGCGCCCGTGCCGAGTCGCTGCGGCAGCCGCCGTCACGGCCCTTCGGGCGGCCGCCTTCGGCGGCACGACGACACGACGATACGACGACAACGACGAAGAGCTTTTATGAGTTTCTTCGACGGACTGCTGCCCGCTGGCGGGGCCGCGCTTCGCCGGCCGGAACGGCCGGCGTCCCCGGCAGCGGGGAGAACCGGTGATATTCAGCTGGTGTGGCCCAACGAACCGCGATTTGCCTACATTCGACGTCGTGGCTGGTTGCGATCACAACGTCGTTGTCGTCGTGTCGTCGTCTCGTCCCGGCCGTAAGGCCGGCGCGCCGCAGGCGCCGTGGTCACCGAAGACAGCGTGACAGCGAACAGCGGTCGAAGTCTTACTGGGGGGCTGCCCGCGTCTCCGTGATCGTCACTCGTTGATTCGGCTTCACGCCGCCGACGGTCTGCTTCACTCCTGACGGCCACTCGACCCGCACCGTCACCGGTCCCGCGTCATCTCCCAGCCCGAAATGCATCCCCGCGTGGGATGACGAGGCATAGCCGCTGGCGGTGGTCATGGTCCGGACCTGATCGCCGACGAGGACGCGCGCGCCGATGCCGTCGCGATTGCTGCGCGTCCCCACCAGTTTCACGATGAGCCAGGACCTGGCCGGTGCGCCTCCGTTGTGCCAGAGCTCGGCCCTGTCGCCGAGCGACAGCACCACGATGTCGAGCCGGCCGTCGGCATCGAAGTCGGCGGCGCCGCAGCCGCGATGGACCGCGGGCGAACCCGCGAGCCCCGATTCGACGGTGGCGTCCCTGAAACGGCCGCGCCCCTCGTTCAGGAACAGGCTGTTCGGTTGTTTCCAGCCGAGGGCCTCGGAGCGTTCGATCCGATCGTTGGGGTGCGAGTTGGCGGCGAAGAGATCCTTGGCGCCGTCGTTGTTCACGTCCACGAACACGGTGCACCACCCCGACAACGCGGCCGACGCCCTGGCGAGTCCGCTCGATCCGGTCGCGTCGACGAAGGTGCCAGGGCGCGCGGCCGCGTTGTTGCGGAAGAGCGGGAACGTCTCGCCGGAAATCCCGGTGAGGTGGAGGTCCTCCCACCCGTCGTTGTCATAGTCCTGGAAGTCCACGCCCATGCCGGAGATCGGCCGGCCCGATTCCGGGACCGCCACGCCCGCCGTGAGCGCCACCTCGCTGAACGTGCCGTCGGCGTTGTTCCGGAACAGGAAGTTCGGCACCGCATCGTTGGTCACGAACGCGTCGACGTCCCCGTCGTGGTCGTAGTCGGCAAAGGCGACGCTCATGCCCTTGCCGATGTGCTTCGCGATGCCGGACGCGATCGACACGTCCTCGAAGGTGCCGTCGCCGCGATTGCGATACAAGCGGTTCGCGAGCCCCTCGAAGTAACGGGGATGACAGTAGATGCGGAGACCGCGGGACTGATCGCCGCAGTAGCGGCTGGACTGCGCGGACCACCGGACGTAGTTGACGACGAGCAGGTCCAGCCGGCCGTCGTTGTCGTAGTCGAACCAGCCGGCCGCCGCGGCCCACTCGCCGCTGGCGATACCGGCGCGGGCCGACACATCCTCGAACCCGCCGTCGCCGCGGTTGCGCAGCAGTTGGTTTCGATCGACACCCGCCACGAACAGATCGACGCGGCCGTCGTTGTCGTAGTCCGCGGCCGCGGCGCCCATCGCGTATCCGGTCCCGCCGACGCCGGCCGCGCCAGTGACGTCGGTGAAGTGCAGGCCGCCGTCGTTGCGGTAGAGGCGGTTGGCATCTGCCGGCCCGGTCTTGCGTAGCGACGGCAGCTCGGCGCTGTTGGTGAGAAAGATATCGGGCCGGTCATCGCCGTTGTAGTCGAACACCGCGACGCCGCCAGGCACGCTCTCGGGGTAGTGCCGTTCCGGGGTCCGCGTATGCCGGTGGACGAAATCCAGGCCCGCCGTGCCGGCCACGTTCCGGAACTGGATCGTGGCGGGGGCCGCCGCCGGCGGCTGTGGGCCGGCCGCCGGCGCGGCCAGGAGGGTCACGGCGAGCAGCGCGGCCGCCGCTCCCGGCAGAAGCGGTGAATGGAGGGCGGTCACAGCACCGCTGAGTAAATCACGACCCGAGGAGCATAACCCAGCGCCGGCCGCCAACTTTTTCACTCCCGGGCACTGTCCGGCTATGGAACCGGTTCACCAACAACGCGGGTGAGCTTTTCGGGGCGGAACCCCATGAATCTGCGTGGTTTGTGCGGTTTTCCGTGGCCGGTAGTCGTTGCGCGGGGACCGACCTCATGCTAAAGTCCGCCCGTCCCGCCGGGTACTCGTTTCAACTACCCGTCCGGGGCAGCGCCCCCCTACAGCACTGAGGATCGGTCACGCGTCGGCAGGGGTGCGTGTCGTTGGCGTCGCGTCGGGAAGACCAGGGAATACGTTCCGTTGTTTGTTCACTCGTGCTTCTGGAGGAGGCCTGTGAATCAGCTCATTCGCCAGTCCGCATCGTCGCGGCTGCTGTCGGCTTGTGCGGTTCTGTTTGCCGCCAGCGTTGCAGTCGCACCCGTCCACGCCCAGATTCTTTACGGCAGCATCGTTGGAACGGTCACGGATGCGCAGGGGGGCCACGTCCCCGGCGCCACCGTCACGATCGTCAGCAAGGAAACCAACCTCACTCGCGACACCGTCTCGGACAGCGAGGGCAACTACAACCTGACCAACGTGCTGGCCGGCTCGTATGACGTCAAGGTCTCATTAACCGGTTTCCGGGAAACCGTCCGCACCGCCGTTCCGGTGTCCATCGGCCAAATCTCCCGCGTCGACATGGCGCTCCAGGTCGGCACACTGAGTGAGGTGGTCACGGTACAGTCGGCCGCCGAGCTCCTTCAGACGGACAAGGCGGACGTCTCCACCGAGCTGAAGTCGGATGCGATCACGTCGATGCCGCTCAACCGCTTCCGCAACTATCAGGCGCTGCTCAACCTGGTGCCGGGCACGTCGCCGATGGCGTTCGGCAACGCGGAAACGGACACGCCGGCCCGCTCGCTGGCGACCAACGTCAACGGTCAGGCCAATACCGTCAACTCGACCCGCACCGACGGCGCCACGAACATGAACATCTGGCTGCCGAACCACAACATGTACATCTCGCCGGCCGAGACCGTCGACACCGTCAACGTGTCGACCAGCAGCTTCGACGCCGAGCAGGGCATGGCCGGTGGCGCGGCGGTGACGGTCATCACCAAGTCTGGCACCAACCAATTCAAGGGCGCGCTGTTCGAGTTCTACAACGGCGACAAGCTCAATGCGACCCCGTATTACTTCGGGTCGGCGGCGACCAAGCCGAGCAAGCTGCCGCTCAAGCAGAACAACTTCGGCGGCACCATCGGCGGGCCGATCAAGCGCGACAAGGTGTTCTTCTTCGGATCGTTCGAAGGTTACAAGCGCACCAACAGCCTGTTCACGTTCTTCGACGTGCCCGACCAGCGGCTGCGCAATGGCGACTTCAGCGGCGTCACCAACAACGCCGGCGCCCAGCAGATCATCTACAACCCGTTCACCGGCAATCCCGACGGGTCCAGCCGCCAGCCGTTCCCCAACAATCAGATTCCGGCTGGCATGATCAATCCGATCGCGGCGAAGATCATGAACCTGATACCGCTGCCCAACACCGGCGGGACCGGTCTCGGCGGCTTGACCCGCAACTATCAGCGGGAAGAGACGCGCACCGTCGACCGCGAGAACTACGACCTGAAGGTGAACTTCAACCGGACCTCGGCCCATCAGATCTGGGGCAAGTTCAGCTACATGGACGCGGTGGTCGACGACCTGACCAACTACCTAGGGCCGGATCCGAACGCCTCGGGTGACGGCGGCGTCACCAAGGTGTATCAGGCGACGTCCGGCCAGACCTGGACGCTCAGGCCCACGCTCCTGATGGACATGACCTTCGGCTTCGGCCGGCAGGATCAGACGGTGCTCGGTCCCGACTTCAACGCCGGCAACTATGGTCTCGAGGCCCTCGGTATCCCCGGCACCAACGACCAGGGCATCGGCGATCAGCGCTATGCCGGCTTTCCGCAGTTCAATACGGGCTTCTCGGCGGTGGGCAATCGCGACGGCTGGAACCCGATCTACCGCGACGAGCGCACCTACTCGCTTGCCACGAACCTGACGAAGGTTGCAGGGCGCCACGACATCCGGGGCGGCTATTTCCTCAACTTCCTCTACCTCGATCACTGGCAGCCGGAGACTGGCAACCCGCAGAGGCCGTTTCGAGTTCCTCGGCAACACCACCGGGCTGCGAGGGGGCCAGACCACGACCTTCTACAACCAGTACGCGGCGTTCCTGCTCGGCCTGGTCGGCAACGCCAACAAGAGCGTGCAGAACGAGCTGATGACGTCGCGTGAATGGCAGCACGCGCTGTATATCCGCGATCGCTGGAACGTGAGCTCCAAACTGACCCTGGACCTTGGGATGCGGTGGGAGTATCTACCCGATCATGCGCCGTGCCGACGGACGCGGCCTCGGTCGGCTCGACCTGGACACTCTCGAGGTGATCGTAGCGGGCCGCGGTCCGAACCCGCAGACCAACGGGATGAGCGCCGGCCTCGACAACTTCGCGCCCCGGATCGGCGGCGTTTATCGCCTCAACGATCAGACGGTGTTCCGCTCCGGCTACGGCATCACCTACAACGCCCAGGCCTGGGCCCGGGCGGTGCGCGGCGACAACGACTATCCGGTGACCATCGCCTCAACGTTCGTGAATCCGGAGCAGTTCGCCTGGTACGGCACGCTGCAGCAGGGCATTCCCCGGATCACCGGTCCTGACCTCAGCTCGGGCCGGGTGCCACTCGACCGCTCGGCCGCCGTGTACACGCCGGAAATCGACAACATCGACCGCGGCTACATCCACACCTGGAATGCCGCCCTCGAGCGTCGCTTGCCCTGGAACACCTCGGTCGACATCGCCTACGTCGGCGCGAAGGGCGTCGGCGGTTACGCCGCGCTGGACGTCAACGCGCCCCTCACGCTGGGCGGAGGCGACAACAGCCGGCCTCTTCGCGAGGTTCAGACCGCTTCGTGGCGATCAATTCGTGGGGAGCCCGGCTGCCCACCAAATACCAGTCGCTGCAGGTGGCCCTCAACAAACCGTTCACCAATCGCCTGATGTTCAAGGGCGCGTACACCCTGAGCAAGGCCATGAACGAAACCGATGCGGACGGCCGGGCTACCCTGACCTGGAACACCCCGACCGAGCTCTGGCGCAACTGGGCGCCGGCCGGCTTCGATCGGCGGCACAACTTCCAGCTCGGATTTGCCTACGCGCTGCCCTGGCAGAGCAACGGCGGATACGACAGCCTCGCCAAGGCGGTCCTCGGCGACTGGCAGTTGAACGGCACACTGGCGGCCTTCACCGGCACGCCGTTCCGGGTGTCGGCCAGCGGCACGTCGCTCAACACGCCGTCCAACGCGCAGAACGCCGACCTGGTCGGCGACTTCAACGTGCTGGGCAACATCGGCAACGCCGGCAAGTGGTTCGACACCGCCGCGTTCGCCCAACCGACCGGCGTCCGCTTCGGCACCAGCAACCGGAACCAGTTCTACGGTCCCGGCCTGTGGAACGTCGATCTGTCGGTGTTCCGTTCGTTCGCCCTGGGTGCCCAGCGCCGGCTGGAAGCCCGCTTCCAGGGGAACAACATCTTCAATCACCCGACCTTCGGCAATCCGGACGCCTCGTTCACGTCCGGCACCTTCGGTCAGATCACCGGCATCAACGGTAACGGGTCGTACCTCGAACGCCAGTTCCAGGTAGGACTGCGGTTCACCTTCTAAGCCTCAACGATCCCCCGCCGCGCCAGCGCGCGGCGGGGGATAATCTCCGGCGCCATCCCATGGCGCGCTCATGTTCCTTCCTGCTGGTCACATCCTTCTTCTGACGGTCGCGCTCGCGGCGCCCGTGCGTCACAGCGATCTCGTAGGGCGGGCGCTTCAGACGCCGCCGCAGGCGCCGCCGAAGACCGCACCCCCACTCCCGCGCATCGCCCTGGAGACCTTTCCTCCGGCCGCCCGTGACGCGATCTCGCGCCTGTACAAGGAAGCCACCGCGCATCCAGGCGATGGGGCGGCGAGCGGGGGACTGGCCCGGCTGCTGCAGGCATGGGAGCAGTGGGAGGCCGCGCACGACGCGTACGCGCGGGCCGGGATCCTGGCGCCGGCGACGTTCGACTGGCCGTATCTCGACGCGGTCGTGCTGCAGCGGCTCGCCCGCCCGCGCGACGCCGCCGACGCGCTCCGCCGGGCGCTCGCGATCACTGGCGACTATCTGCCGGCGCAGGTGAGACTCGCCGAGGCCCTGTTCGAAGCCGGCGAGCTTCAGGAGAGTCGACGGTTGTTCGAGTCCCTCACGTCCGCCTCGGCCGCCGAACCGGCCGCGATGGTCGGGCTCGGGCGAATCGCCGCGATCGAGGGCCGGCACGACGAAGCGGTCAAGCGCTTCGAGCGGGCAGTCGTGCTGTTTCCGGAGCTGGGGGCCGCGTACTATGGCCTCGCCCGCGCGTATCGCGCGCTGGGTCGAACCGCGGACGCGGAGCGGGCGGTCGCGCAGCAGGCCAGGTTCGGCACGCGCTGGCCGCGAATCGACGATCCCGTCCTCGTGGCCGTGACCTCGTCCAGAGAGGATCCACGGGCGACCCTCCAGCGGGGGATCGGCCTGGCGGCCGCCGGAGATCTGGCGGGAGCCATCGACGCACACGAGGCAGCGCTCGCGCGGGATCCCTCGCTGGTGCAGGCGCATGCGAATCTGGTCGGACTGTACGGACGTGCCGAGAACTGGCCCAAAGCGGACCAGCACTACCAGGCGGCCGTGGCGCAGGGTTTCGGCAACGCCGAGATGCATTACGACTACGCCCTCGTCCTCGGGCTCCAGGGTCGGTGGGACGCCGCCGCTGACGGGTACAAGCGAGCGCTGCGCGTGAATCCGCTGCACCCGCACGCGCGGAACAATCTCGGACAGATCCTGGAGCGGCGGCGGGAATTCGACCGCGCGCTTGCCGAATACCGCCAGGCGGTCGAGGTTCAGCCGACCTTCCGCCTCGCACGGTTCAACCTCGGGCGCATGCTGCTGGTGCAGGGGCAGGCGGATCGGGCGATCCTCGAGTTCGATAAGCTGCGGCATCCGGTCGATGCGGAAACGCCCCGGTATCTCTTTGCGCTGTCGACCGCGCTGGTCCGCGGCGGCCGGGTCGCCGATGGCGCGCGGGTGGCGGCGGAGGCGCAGGACCTGGCCACACAGCTTGGACAGACCGATCTGGCGCGCGCCATCGCCGCGGAACGGGCGAAGCTGAAATGAGGTGGCGGCGCGTCCTCACGCTGATGTCGCTGGCGGGCGCGTTGTCCCAATTGGCGCCCGAGGTACGCGTCGCCGGTCCGCTGTTCACCGATGCCGCGGCAGCGACCGGTCTGACGTTCACGCACGTCAACGGCGCGTCGGGGCAGTACTACATGGCCGAACAGATGGGCGCCGGGGCGGCGCTGTTCGACTACGACGGCGATGGCGATCTCGACGTCTTCCTGGTGCAGAGCGGTGCGCTCGGCTCGGCGGCATCGAATCCGGCCGTCACCAGCCGGCTGTTCCGGAACGACCTCGAAATCGGGCCAAATAGACGACCGTCGCTGCGATTCACGGATGTGACCGAGCGCGCCGGCGTGGCGTGGCGCGGATACGGAATGGGGGCGGCGGCCGCCGACTACGACAACGACGGCGATGTCGACCTGTTCCTCACGTCGTTCGGACCGGAGGCGCTGTTCCGCAACAACGGCGACGGCACGTTCAGCGATGTGGCGGTGGCGGCCGGTGTCAGCGATCCGCTGTGGAGCACGAGCGCGTCGTTCTTCGACTACGACCGCGACGGCGACCTCGATCTGTTCGTCGCAAACTATCTCGACTTCGTGCTGACCGACAACAAGGTCTGCGCCGACGCGGTCGGGGCGCGGGACTACTGCGGACCGCGCGCGTATCGGCCGGTTCCCGACAAGCTGTATCGCAACGAGGGGAACGGCCGGTTCACCGATGTCTCCGACCCGGCGGGCATCTCGCGGGCGGACGGCAATGGCCTTGGCGTCGCCGCCGGCGACTACAACGGCGACGGGTGGCTGGATCTGTTCGTCGCCAACGACGCGACCCCCAATCAGCTCTGGATCAACCGGCGCGATGGCACGTTCGCCGACGAAGGCGTCCTTTCGGGGGCCGCGTTCAATGCCGCCGGCAATCCCGAGGGCAGTATGGGGATCGCGTCCGGTGACGCCGACGCCGACGGCGACGAGGATCTGTTCGTCACCAACATCATCGGTGAGACGTTCGTGCTGTACGAGAACGACGGGCGCGGGACCTTCGAGGACGTGCGGACCCGCTGGGGCGTGGCGCAGCCCACGGCCGCGTTCACCGGCTTCGGCACCGATTGGATCGACTACGACAACGACGGCTGGCTCGATCTGTTCGTCACCACTGGGGCGGTGAACATCATCGAATCGCAGCGCGGTCAGCCGGTGCCGTTCCGCATGAAGAACCTGCTGTTCCGCAATGGCGGCAACCGTAGGCTGACGAACGTCAGCGCCGAGGCGGGGCCGGCGTTCGCGGCCGATCAGACCGGCCGCGGCGCGGCATTCGGCGACATCGACAACGACGGCGACACCGACGTGGTGGTCACCAACAATGGAGGCCCGGTCCGGCTGCTGCTCAACCAGGCGGCATCTGACGCGCATTGGCTGCAGCTGCGGCTCGAGCAGCCCGGCAACCGGCAGGGCATGGGCGCGCTGGTCGGCGTGGAGCGGGCCGGCCGGCCGACCTTGTGGCGGCGGGTGAAGACCGACGGCAGCTATGCCTCCGCCAGCGACAGCCGCGTTCAAGTCGGCCTGGGGACCACCGCGGCCCACGACGCCGTGGTCGTACACTGGCCGGACGGCCGGCGCGAGCGCTGGACCGGTCTCCAGGCCGATCGTCTGGTGACGGTGCGGCGGGGAACCGGAACCCTGCTGCCGGCCGCGGGAGACCAGAAATGAGCATCCGCTACGCCGCCGCGGCCTGCCAGACCGACCTCGCCAATCCGCTCGATCGCCCCTCGATGCACCGCAATACCGACCGGATGCTGGCGATGATCGATGCCGCGGTGGCCGGCAGCGCGCCGTTCCTGCCGGTCAAGCTGGTGGTCTTTCCGGAGTTCGCCCATGCGGCGCCGGTGTACGCGACGGTCGGCGAGCTGCTCGACAAGCTGGCGCTGCCGATCCCGAACACTCATACCGCTCGCCTCGAACAGAAGGCGCGCGAGCACGGCATCTACATCCAGAGCGGCTCGATGATCGAGGTCGATCCGCGCTGGCCCGACGTCGTGTTCAATACCACCTGCCTGATCGGCCCGGAAGGGCTGCTGTACCGGTACCGCAAGGTGAATCCGTGGATTCCGTACGAGGTCCACGCCAGCCCTCACGATATCGAGGGCTATCCCGATCCGCTGTTTCCGGTCGCCGATACTCCGATCGGCCGGATCGGCTGCGCCATCTGTTATGACTGGCTTTTCCCCGAAGCGATGCGCCAGTTGACCGCCAACGGCGCCGAAGTCCTGGTGCGGGTCTCCGCGTACATGGATCCCTGGGGCGCGACCGAGCCGATGAACTGGTGGACGATCGTCAATCGCTGCCGCGCGCTCGAGAACACGGCGTTCGTGGTCGCGGCGAATCAGGGCGCCAGCCTGCGACACTACCCGCCGTATTCCTGGCCGGGGGGAAGCCAGATCGTCGACTTCGACGGCCGGCTGCTGGCCGACGCCTCCCCCGGCCCCGGCGAACGGATCGTCGTCGCCCCGATCGACATCACCGCGCTTCGCCACGAGCGCGCCACACGCCGCGGTCACCACATGCTGGCGCATCTGAGAACCGAGGCCTATCCGATCTACGCGGCGGCCCGTTACCCGCCAACGCCGCGGACCGAGGCCCATGCCGCGGCACTGTCATATGAACGCAACATCGAGCTGATCGAGGCGGCAAAACAGCAGGCCGCTGTCGTGGAGCAGAAGAGCTGATGTCTGGACGATTGGAACGGATGTGGGTGAAGCGCGCCCATCGCGGCCCGATGGACCCGGTCGATCAAACCGTGCTCATCGAAGGGCAGGGGATGGAAGACAGCGCCAACCTGGGGAGCCACCGCCAGGTGACGGTGATCGCGCTGGAGCGGTGGCTCGAGATGATGGCGGAGCTCGAAGCCGACGTCGACCCGTCGGCGCGACGCGCGGACTTGATGGTGTCGGGCGTCGACCTCGAGCTCAGCCGCGGGCGGCTGCTGAAAGTCGGTGAGTGCGTGATTCGGATCGGCGGCGAAGTCCGGCCCTGCGAGCGCATGGACCAGGCGTTTCGCGGGCTGCGCGACGTGATGACCCCGCGGTGGGGCGGGGGCGTGTGGGGAGACGTGTTGCGCGGTGGACCGATCGCGGTCGGCGATCCGGTGTCGTGGCACGGTGAGCTGTTCGAAGCGTGAGGAGATCGATGCGAACAACCGGTCGAGTCTGGATGAGTGTGCTGGCGGTCGCGCTGGCGCTGACGGTACCCGCCGCCGGGCAGAAGACCGCCGGCGAAGACGAGGCGATTCGCGACGTGGTGCGTCGCTACACTTCCGCGCGCGAGCGCGGCAACGCCACCGAGCTCGCGGCTCTCTTCACCGCCGATGCCGATCAGCTGACCTCGTCTGGGGAGTGGCGCCGAGGCCGCGCCGAGCTGGTGCCGGGTACGCTGGCGTCCTCGAAGAACAACACCGGCGCGAGGACGATCACCATCAAGACGGTCCGGTTTCCCGCGCCCGGCGTGGCGATCGCCGACGGGGAATATGTGATCGCCGCCAGTCAGGTCACCGCCGCCCGGAACATGTGGACATCGTTCGTGATGGTTCGGAGCGAGGGGCAATGGCGCATCAGCGCGATCCGCAACATGCTCCCGGCCGCAGCGACGCCCTGAATTCCAACCAGGGTCCTAAGCTCGGGACTGTACAATTCGGCGGCAGGAGGCGAATTGGGTCGACGGACTGTGTGGGTGCTGATCGTGGTTACTGTCCTGGCGTCAGGGATCGGTGCGTGGGTGACCTTGCGCGCCCGCGGTGAAGCACCGTTGGAGGCCAGCCACGAGCACCGGGAGATCGGGCCGAGAACCGCGCGCCTGGGAGGGAGACTGATCCCTCTGGCGCCGCGCGCCCGCGCGCAGCAGGCCCGCAACATGCTCTTCGCCGAGTTGCAGCCGGTGAAGATCACGAATTGTGAGCTGGCGCGCTATGGGGAGCCGCACGACGGCGGATATCTGGCCTGCCGCAACCTGCTGTCGGCCGTGCGGTCCGCTTACTCGTACGGGATTTCCGGGTACGACGGCTGGGGCTGCGCGATTGCGACCGAGCTCAAGGTGCCGGTCCACCAATACGATTGCTTCAACACCACTGAGCCGGTGTGTTCGACTGGGAAGACCGTCTTTCATGCGGAGTGCATCGCGGGGACGCAGAGCCGGGACGCCGACGGCCGGCTGTTCGATTCGATGACGGCCCAGTTCGCCAAGAATGGCGACGCGGGCAAGCACGTGATCGTGAAGATGGACGTCGAAGGCGCCGAGTGGGACAGCATGCTGAAGACGCCCGACGCGGTGTTCGAGAAGATCGATCAGATGATTTTCGAGCTCCACGGCGTCGACGACAACATCGCGCGCTCGCTGGAAATGGTGCTCAAGCTCAAGAAGTCCTTTCACATCGTGAACTTCCACATCAACAATTACAGTTGCCTGCGGGGCATTCAGCCCTTCGGGGGATGGGCCTACGAGGTCACCCTCGTCAACAAGCGGCTGGGCGAGATCGACCCGGGGGGCATGGTCGCCGTGCCGAGCGTGCTCGACACCCCGAACAATCCGGGGGCACCGGACTGTCAGGTCGTCCCAGGGGCCATTCGCTAGACCCACAGCACCTCGTCGGTATCGAGCGGTTGAGCTCGATTCTGCCTCCCGAAATCATCAACGAAGACGGGCCCGAACTGAGGTATCCTAGTCGTTGTCTATCAGACTAAAGTCTGCCTATAAGGAAACTTTTATCCGATAGACGATGAAATTTTTGGAAATATCGGGGAATCGTGGCGGCACGGCCTTCGCGTTGGTTTCCTACCTCTAACCCGAATAATCGACAGAGGTTCTATGGGATTCATGCGTCGGCTCCGCCTGAGCCGTTCCGACGCCGAGGGTAGTGCCGCGGCCGACGAGATGGGGCTGGATGCGTTCGGCACCGAAACCATGGCCGCGCCAGCGCCTGCGGAGACCGCGGGAGTGTCCCGGCAGTCACGGATTGCGATTGCCGTTCTGGCGTCGCTGGTCCTGATTGAAGCGGTGCCGACGGCGTTGTGGATACGCGCCCGCTTCCGTCCGCCGGTGGTGGCGGCGCCGGTGACCGCGGCGGCGTTGCCGGCGGCCGCTGTCATTCCACTGGCGTCGTGCGAGCCGGCGGCCCCTGCGCCGGCCGGCCCTGCGACTGCGGCCGGGACAGCAGCGACCACTGGACTCGCCGCCAGGACGTCCCCTGCGGCGGGTGCGAAACCTGAAGCGGCGGGGCCGCCCGTGGCGCCGGTCGAACGGGGTACGCTGGCCGGGTCGGTCGCGGTCACTGCGCCTGTGCCGATGCAGGTGTTGTTGCGCGGCCGCGTGGTGGCCACCACGGAAGCCGAGTCGTTCATGTTGCCGGTGGGGACCCAGGAGCTCGAGTTCGTGAACCAGAGCGTCGGTTACCGCACCCGGCGGACCGTCAACGTGCAGGCGGGCCGGACCGCCACGTTGCGCCTCGAAGCGCCGAATGGCACCCTGCACATCAACGCGGTTCCGTGGGCGGAAGTGTGGATGGACGGGCAGCGCATCGGCGAGACGCCGATCGGCAACCTGCAGACGGCGATCGGGTCGCGCGAGCTGGTGTTCCGCCATCCGGATCTCGGCGAACGGAAAACGACGGTGACGGTGACCCTGAAAGACGCTGCTCGGATCAGCATGGACCTGAGGAAGAAATGAGAACGCTGTTCATCGTGTTCGTGTTTCTCAGCACCCCGTGGCTCGCTGCGGCAGCCTCCGGCCAGACCGACCTCACCGAGGCGAGAACCCAGTACCGAGGAAGCGGCCTACGAAGATGCGCTGGCGACCCTGACCAAGGCTTCGGCGTCCACTCCCGCGGATCGCGTGCAGCTCGAACAGTATCGAGCCCTCTGCCTGATCGCCTTGGGGCGCCTGGTGGAAGCCGAGCGTGCGGTGGCGTCGATGGTCGAGGCCGATCCGACCTACGTTCCGCCATCGACCGTGGCCTCGCCGCGGGTGCTCTCGATGGTGGCCGACATCCGGCGGAAGGAGCTCCCCGGGGTGTCCCGCCGGATTCTCGACTCCGGACGGGCGTCGTTCGAGGCCAAGAACACCGCGCAGGCGCAGCGCCAGTTCGATCTGCTGCTCAAGCTCCTGGACGATCCGGCGATGGAGGGACGTCCCGAGCGCGAAGATCTGCGAGCGCTGGCCAAGGGATACAGCACGTTGCTGGTCGCGGCGCCGCCGCCGCCGGTCCGTCCGACGGCGCCCGTCGCCAACGACAAGCCGCCGGTGTCGCCCCCGCCGGCCGCCGCCAGTTCCGCGTTCAGGCCCGCGGTCGTGATTCAGGAGACTCTGCCGGTGTGGACGCCGCCCAATCCGGCGGTCGCGCGCAATGAATACAGTGGCGCGGTCAAGGTGCGGATTGGCACCGACGGACGGGTCAAGGCGGTGACGATCGATCAGCCGTCGCATCCCGCCTACGACGCCAGCCTCATCCGAGTCGCGCGGAGCTGGACCTACAAACCGGCCTCGCAGAACGGAACGCCGATCGAGTCGGAGCGCGTGATCGCGGTGCGCCTGCGGCCGCTGGTCGGCAAGTAAACCACTTGCACGATGCGATGGCCCTGGTGCGCTGCCCGCGCTCTGGGCATGCGGACTGGGTCAGCCGTGATGAGGCTGCGGTCACGTTTCTCCGGCCGCTGAGCTTTATTCCCACGCTTATTACCGGCACACTACGCACGTGCCGGATTCGACACACGCGAACCTGGTCTGCCCGGTCTGCAAGGCTGATCACATCCTCGAATTCGCCTGTAAGTTCGGCCAGATGGAGATCTATGGCTGTCGAAACTGTGGGTCCACGCTGAGCGTTCCGCCCAAACCCGAGCGACGCCGCAAGTCACGCGCCTGATTCCGCCCGCCGATTCTCCGGCTGTCTTTGCACCACGGCTGTGGTACAACATCGGCGTCCCCTGTCATGACGCCCACCTTGTCCCTGGAAAAGACCCGCGAGGATGCGACGGGCGAGGGCTTCGTCCTGGTGGCTCCACTCGCCACCTTGCCGGTCGCGGCCATGCCCGCGGAACTGACCAGCACTGAAGCTCGCCAGCAGCTCGGGGCGCTCGGGATCACGACCGCCGAAGCGCAGGCGATGATCGATACGGCGCGGCTCTCGTTTCTCCAGCAGCGCTCGGTCCGCATCCCAGACCTCGGATAGGCACTCGCGGCGGCGACTCCGGCGGCACGCCATTTTCAACCAGACGAAGCGTCTTCCAATGGCGCCGCAGGTGCGGCTGTTCGCGCGGACGCGTGTTCTCGAGAGGGCCGATCTATCGGGGAGTGGGGCGGTGAGCGCGGATCCGAGCTCACGACGTTTGGAACGAATCAGCCACTCTACGGACGCGGAATGACGCTCAACCGGCGGTCGCGAAACGTGCGCATCGGCGTGGCGGGGCCGATCGGCGTCCGTGGTTCGCGTTGACGCAGCTGCTTGCGAAAAAGGGTCGTTTCGCCTTCCAGCGCGGCGACGCATTCGCTGATGCTGGCATGGCCGTAGGCCTCCGCATGAAGGCCGCAGAACCGGCAGACGGTATGTCTGGCTGGGGACCCTGAGCTCATGGTCCGAAGCGTAACCGGGCTCTCTCTTGCGAGCTGTTCCGTTCGGCACACCCGGGCCATTTCGCGGCCAAGCGGCTCATCTCGACCGTGACGCATCGATTCGGCCAGATGAAAATGCGCCGGCCGGCGATGTGGAGCAGCAGCAGAATCGAAAAGGAAAGCAGGAGACGCAGGGTTCCCACGTTTGTGTGGGTATGAAGCCACGGCAGGACAACGGCCAGGTGCAGCATCAGGAGCACCGCGCCCGATGCGGCTTGGAGCACGCAGCGTGAGAGAACGGGGTTTGGTGTCGCGCCGGCCGTGACCGGCCAGCCGGGAACCAGGTTCAGGCGTGGGTGAGGAGAAAGGAGTGCCGCGGGAAGCGATTGGTCACGTTGAACCCCCTGGGATGGCACGCCCGCGATCGCGCACTACGAGCAGTATGGCTCCATTCTCAGAAAGCTGTACGTCTGAATGCCGTCAGAGCTGACACCTCCTCCACGATTGGGTGTTCCTCCAACGCGATCCGGCGTGTGCCGTCCGGAACAGCCAGGCGAGCGCGTCACGCGATATCGTCACGGTTCACGGTCGAGCCACGATCGAATCGTCGATATCCCAGAGGAGTGCGCGATGAATCTCATACTTGTGCTGCTGGTCCTTCTGTTGTTGTTCGGTGGAGGCGGCTTTTATCTCGGTGGCCCCCAAGTGGGGGGTGGCCTTGGCGGGCTGATCCTCCTGGTGCTGATTGTCCTGCTCGTGACAGGCAAGCTCGGTCGTCGGGCATAGCGCTCGTCAGCGCGGCTTCAGGTCCGCTCCACGTCGACCGCCAACGTTCGCATTGACGAGTCTTACGGCATCGCCGACGCGAATCGTCCCGCTGCGTGTCACCTCCGCGTTGAGCGCCAGACGGCCGCCGAATCGGCGGCCGATATCACGCAGTACCTGCCGGGTCTCGGTCCAATGTGTCGGGATCCACGGTCGTCATCGGACAGCGGGCCCGCAGGGA
Organism: uncultured Acidobacteriota bacterium; assembly: GCA_963717745.1. Classification (GTDB taxonomy): domain Bacteria; phylum Acidobacteriota; class Vicinamibacteria; order Vicinamibacterales; family 2-12-FULL-66-21; genus JACCXG01. The sequence goes on along the minus strand of CAVQXJ010000016.1, from coordinate 204,925 downwards.
GTCGAGTCGCAGGATCGCGTCGCCGATGTGCAGCTCGGCGCCTGGCCACTCCACTTCGTCCAGACCCCTCACCCCGCCAATCAGGAGATTCGGACGCAGGCGGCGGACATCGCGTCCGAAGGCGGCGATGGCACCGTCGGTTGCCACCAGCAGCGGGAGCACGTCGAAGCGCTCGGGGCCATCAGCCGCCTCGACCCACGCATCGTCGCCGGCGGCGGCCTTCACGAGCGCAAGCGCGTCGGGGCTGTCCCACGGATGGCCGTTGATGCGTGGGCGGTCATCGGGACTCAAGGTGCCCCGCAACCCCAGGAGCCGATAGTGCCGCCGCGCCGTGCGCACGCCCTCGGGGCCGCGCACTCGCACGAGACGGTCACCCCGAATGCCGTCCGGTCCGATCACTGCGGTCGATAAGCGCTCCCCAGCCAGCGTCTTCACCGGGTAGCGCCACAGGCCCGCGACGTGGAGTGGCATAGCGCAGTTGTGATGCCGCGAAGCGTGCCGGTGTGACCAGGGCCGTGGCGGAGGCCCGTTGTCACAAGGCGGATCTACCGGCATCCTAAGGCCAGACCCGGACGGTTCCGGGTAGAGGAACATATGATGTCTGCACACGAGACCCCGACGTCCAAACGCATCGCCTGCGGTGACTCAGATTTCTGAGCGATTTCGCGGGTGAGGGTTGCAGACGGTTGCAGATCGCGGCAGCCGGACGCAAGCCAGGCGCAACCGAAAATGACCATGCTGTCCTATCGATTCAACCTTGCTGACCTCTTCGACCGGGCCGGCCGGCTCAGGCCACTCGCCGGGCTCCCGCCGGAGGTGCAGACGGAGATCGCGTCCTTCGAGGTGGTCCGGGTAACCACGCGGCGGAACGGCGAGACCGTCACGACCGAGGAGCTGATTCGGGTGAAGACCCGCGACCGACGGACGCGCAGGTCGCGAAGCGTGGCGGCGGGTGGGTGTCTGCTGGAGTGCTCACCGAGAAGCCGCTTGCGCCGCGCCTGGTGACGAAGCGTGAGCATTCGGCAGGCTCAGGGTCCACCGCGGCGGCCGCGGACCATGAGTCCGGCTGAATCGTGGCCGACCCTCAACAGCAGGCTTGCTCTCCCTGGGAAAGGCGCGCACGGACGCAGACCTCATGGACGGCGCGGACCCAATGGATGGTCAGCGCCGGCGAACGTCAGTGAAGGAGACCATGTGAGCATTCCCGAGTCGGTTCCCGGCGTCGGCTGGCTGAAGAACGGCAATCGCCCCGGGAGCTTCGCCGACGCGCCCCGCTGCGGCGCCAAGACACGATCAGGCGGCAAGCCTTGTCGGATGCCATCCATCCACGGCAAGCGTCGCTGTCGCCTACATGGCGGCCTGAGTACCGGCGAAGCGGCGGATTGAGCGAGAATCACGGCGGACCGACCGGTTGGCGACACGCCGGGCGAAGAGCCTCGCGCGCGACATTGGCAGGCTGCTGGGGCGAACTCGATGAAAATACCCTCAAAGGATAAGAGTCCAGCCAAGGGGAAGAATCGTCCTCCGTCACCGAAGGTGCTCGAGACGCGCATTCCACCACGACGGCAGCCGACTTCAAGGCGCCCGGGGCAAACGGGACGCAAGGGGCAATGGTGATGAATTGCGTTTGAATCTCTGAATAAATATCCGAGGCTTTCGCGGCGGCGACGATGAACCCCATGCAACCCTCGATTTCGGGGGAGGGAATTCCAAGACCTACCGGCGCGATTCCTCTCCTCCGCTGACCGAACGGAGGCGACTCGGCACGGAATCCGGAACGGATCCGTTGAGCCCGTCTCATGTGCCATGTCACATTCGAGTGATTCTGACCCGGCTGTCCGTACTCGCCGTTGCCCGCTGATTCCGGCGTATTTCCGAGCACGCGTCGGACACGATTCTGACCCTACCAACGCGGCCGTCAGCGGAGCTTCGGCGTCGCTCTGAATCGTTCTCGGCCGCGTGTGTGGGCGGCTGAGGCGATCCCGTCCAACCGATAAATTCCACGGATCGCCGGACTAAAGGTCATGGGTGCGGCGGGATGTCTGCCGCCGCTCGCAAAAAGCGGAGCAAAATCGAACCACAAGCTCGGCAGTGGCTTTGCGTTGACAGCCTCCATCAATCCTTGGGGGCTCCTTCGTGGTATCAGACTCGCCTCGACTCCTGGCTACCGTGTGGCGTGCTGGCCCGCTCCGATGCGAGTACCTGGAAGGTCGCCGGCGGTTTGGGCCTTGTGCGGCTCTTCGAGGCATCGCAGGTCAAGAACGAACGCAGCGTCGTCTCAATCGACGAGATGTGCGCGGCCGCCAAGGCCTGGCGCACAGCGGGTGTGGCGCAGCCGTCTCCGCCCGTCGAGCGGAGCGGCGCCGATCGCCGTGAAATCACGCGTGCCGGGCGACGGCATGACGACCCGGTCCCGCATTGTTCCTCGTGCGGATTGCCTGGTTTGCCCAACGCTCACGGCTCGGACGCCGAGTGTGTGGCCGCGCTGCGCGCGGAGTTGGCTCTGGCCCGCGAGGAGCGGAAAGGCCGCGGCGCAATTCAAAGGCGAGCGAAATAGAGATAACCGCTTCGCCGTTCCCGAAGGCGGGCGCATTGGCTATCTGCCGCTGCGTGAGCTGGCTGGGTACTCGGGGCCGTCGCTCTGAATTCGACGGGTGGGCCGCTCGATTCCGGACGGTGGCGGCGTCGCGAGTCGATGCGCTCGTGGCCGACGTGCTGCGCGGGTTGTAAGATGCGGGCGACGATGGGCGTCAAGGTCAAGTTTCACAAGGGCGCGTGGTGGGTGTTCATCAACCACCACGGCCGCCGGCGCGCGAAGATGATCGGCGATAAAGAGACCGCGCACACGGTCGCCCGTCGTATCCGCGAGCGCCTCACCCTTGGGGATCTCAGCCTGTTGACGTCGGAGCCGGCCGAGTCCTTCGAGACCTACGCCGCGCGGTGGCTGACCGCCGGCGAGTCCGCGCGGAAGGCCAGCACGCATCGGTTCTACGCCTTCAACCTGACTCTGCACATCAAACCGACACTCGGCGCCCGGCCCATCTCCGCGATCACGCGGGCCGATTGCCGCGAGCTCCTGGCCGCGTGTCGTCAGAAGGGACTGAAGCGCGCGTCCCTCCTCGGCGTGCAGCGGACGCTGAGCGCCGTCCTTTCCCAAGCCGTCGAGGATCAAATCCTCGCCGCGAACCCCGCATTCCGGATGGGGAAGCACATGCGGATGGGCGACGAGCCCAAGCCGGAGATTCAGCCGCTGACGCACGTCGAGGCGTTCGACTTCCTCGTCGCGGTCACCGAGCGGATGCCGGAGCAGTACCGCGTTCTTCCTGTGCGCGCTCCGGACTGGGATGCGCCTCGGCGAGCTGCTGGCGCTGCAGTGGGGCGATGTCGATTTCGCCGGCCGGTTCCTCGAGGTCCGCCGCAGCCTCGTATCAGGCCGGCTCACGACCACGAAGAACACGAACCGCCGGCGCGTCGATATGTCGCTGAAGCTGGCGGAAGGGCTGAGGGACCACCAACGCGCGGCCAAACCGCGAGCCTCAAGGCGGGGCGCAAGCTGCCGTCGTGGGTCTTCACGACGCCGGAGGGTGGACACCTCGACGGCGACAACGTGCGCAATCGGGTGTTCTATCGACTCCTCGAGTCGGCGAGCCTGCGGCAGATTCGGTTTCACGACCTGCGGCACACATTCGCGTCCCTGCTGATTCAGAACGGCGAGCCGCTGACCTACGTGAAAGAGCAGATGGGGCACAGCTCGATCCAGGTGACGGTGGAAGTCTACGGGCACTTGGTGCCGAGCGCGAACCGCGCGGCGGTGGATCGGCTGGACGCGCAACCAACGCGCAACCCAGGCGCAACCGGTGAGGAAAGTGCGGATCCGAAGGCTGACGCTAAGTGATTGAAACGAAAGTGGAGCCGGCGATCGGACTTGAACCGACGACCTGCTGATTACGAATCAATTTCTAGTGACCTTTCCTGCCATCCGCTGAAACCGCCTGAACGACAAAAACCCTAATTCTATTGATGATTTTGGCCATTCTGTGTTTCACTGGCTTCAACCGGATTGCACCAAGTGCTTCCGACTTGTTACCCATGTGTTACCCAGGAGCGGCCTCATGGCCAGTCCTACTGATTCCGGATCGCAGCGCTCAGCCTCGCTTGGTCGCATCGCGCTGACGGATCGAACCGTGCGCGCGCTCAAGCCGCCGAGCACCGGACGGCTCGACGTGTGGGACGAGGATAATCCCGGCTTCGGACTTCGCATCTCAGCCGAAGGTCGTCGGACGTGGATCCTGATGTATCGGATGGGCAAGAAGCTCCGACGCCTGACGCTCGGCCGGTTTCCGACGCTGGGTCTGGCGGCGGCCCGCGAGAAGGCGACGGATGCGCTCCGGGAAGTCGGCAAGGGCCAGGATCCCGGCCAGCGGAAGATCGAGGAACGTCGGGCGGAGACGTTCTCGGAGCTCGCGCGCGAGTACATCGAGCGCCACGCCAGCAAGAAGCGCAGCGGCCGCGAAGACATCCGGCTCCTGAACGGTTCGCCTCACAAGAAGAAGACCGGCAAGAAGCCCCACGTGCCGCTGGTCACGCGGTGGGGCGACCGACGGATCAAGGACATCAAGCGGCGGGACGTCCGCGAGCTGCTGGACGAGGTCGCCGCCCGTGCGCCGATCATGGCGAACCGCACGCTGGCGCTCGTGCGCAAGATGTTCAACTTCGCGATCGAGCGCGACTGGCTCGAGGCGAATCCGTGCCACATGGTCAAACCGCCCGGTGATGAAAAGCAGCGCGAGCGCGTGCTCAGCGAAGACGAAATTCGGCTCGTCTGGAAGGCGCTGGATGACGAGAGTCCGTTGATCGCGGCGCTCTTCAGAATCCGCCTCCTGACCGCTCAGCGCGGCGGCGAAGTTCACGGGGCGGCCTGGTCGGAGTTCGATCTGGCTACGGGCTGGTGGACGATTCCGGCAGAGCGCAGCAAGAACGGGCTCGCGCATCGCGTGCCTCTCTCGCCGCAGGCCGTGCGCATCCTCAAGACGTGGCGCGAGACGGTCGACGATTCACCGTGGGTCTTTCCGAGCAGCCGCAAGAAGGGCCCGCACATCGCTCATGCGCAGAAGGCGATCGAACGGATCGTTCGGGCCTCCGGGGTCGACTTCCGGGGGCATGACCTGCGGCGCACCGCGGCGAGCTTGATGGTTGGCGCGGGCGTGCCCAGGCTCGTCGTCTCGAAGATTCTCAACCACGTCGAGACGGGCGTGACGGCGGTCTACGACCGACATGGCTACGATCTCGAGAAACGCGCGGCTCTCGATTTTTGGGGCAAGCGCCTGGACCAGATCGTCAGCGGCAAGCGAAGCAAGGTTCTGGCGTTCGTGGCCCGCGCGTGACGCGCGTTTGGCGATATGCCTGTAGTGGCATACAATGAGGATGCAGTCGCCGAAGACCTCGCCCCAGCCGGTCCCCAAGCCGGTTCGTTGGGTGGCGTCGAGCAAGGACGACCTGAGCGCCTTTCCGAACGACGTCAAAACCCGTGTCGGCGGGGCGCTCTGGGATGCGCAGATCGGCCTCAAGTCGCCGGCGGCCAAGCCCCTGAAGGGGTTCGGCGACGCCGGAGTGCTCGAGGTGGTCGCGGACTTCGACGGGAACACGTTTCGGACGGTCTACACGGTGCGGTTCTCCAAAGCCGTCTACGTCCTTCACGCGTTCCAGAAGAAATCTCGGCGTGCGATTGCCACGCCGAAGAGCGAGCTGGATCTCATCGGAACTCGGCTCGCTCGCGCCAAAGAGGACTATGAAGCATGGCTAAAAAGCCGCTGATTCCCGTGACGCCCAGTTCGGGCAACGTGTTCGCCGACATCGGCGTGCCCGAGCCTGAAGAGGAGCTGGCGAAGGCGCAGCTCGCCAGCCGAATTCGCGAGATCGTTCGCAGCAGTCGCCTCACGCAGGTCGCTGCCGCTGCCGTGATGGGCATCGATCAGCCTAAGGTGTCGGCCTTGTTGAGTGGCCGGCTCTCAAACTTTTCGAGCGAACGTCTGATGCGCCTGCTGACCAGGCTCGGGCAGGACGTGGAGATCGTCGTCAAGTCGAAACCGCGACGACGTCAGCGCGGGCGCATCAGCGTTGTTCGAGACGCTCGCGCCTGAGACCAGGCTGTTAGCGCCGTTGATCGCCGCGACAGGCGATGAGGAATTCTTTCCACTCTGCATCAGGCCCCGCAGGGTACTGCACTGCGATTCGATTCCAGCTTTCGCTCACCATCTCACTCGTCCACAACCTCAAGAACCTGCGGGCGGCCGCGGTCACCACACGGAGAGGGATCGAATCCGACGTTCCTTGGTAGATGCGTAGCCTCCCTAGGTCTGCAGCCAAGATTGGTGATGGATGCACGCGGACGAACAGCGCGCGCCCGGTTGACCCAGTAATTGTGTGTTATAAAAATAACACGTCGAGACTGTGGTTCGCTGACGCGTCGATCTTCTCGTCGTGGTCCGCCGCGATTAACCGAGAGCGGTGAAGTTCGAGCGCGTGTGGATGGCTCAGGAGACCTGCCATGACAAATCGCGAGCGGCTGCGTATCGGGGCTGGGGCCGTGGCTGGACGACGGTTAGCGCTCTGGCGACGATGGACCGACGACTTCATCCACGATGTCGTCTACGCCGGCCGGCAGATCCGGCAGCACGTCGGCTTCAGCATCATCGCGATTGCGACGCTGGCGCTCGGCATCGGCGCAAACAGCGCAATTTTCAGCGTGATTCATGGCGTGTTGCTGCGGCCGCTGCCGTATCCGCACGCCAACCGACTCGTCACCATTCTCGAGCGCAAGGCTGCGGTAGACGCTAGTGGCCCGTCGATTGAAGAGGTCAGTCTCACTGCTCCGCAACTGATGGAGCTGCGATCGCAGACGACGTCGCTGGCGCGCGTCGGGGCCTACGCCAGCACGACTCTGAGCACGAGCGGCCAGATGGAATCGGCACGATTTGAGACGGCGCGCCTTTCCGCCGACGTGTTGCCGATGCTGGGCGTCGCGCCGCTCGTGGGGCGCGCCTTCAGCCCGGCGGACGAGGTTGCAGGTGCTCAGGACGTCGGCATCCTGAGCTACGAAACGTGGCAGCGTCATTTTGGCGGAACCGGCGACATCGTCGGCCGGCCGCTGACTCTCGACGGCCGCACTGTCGTGGTGATCGGCGTCATGCCCGAGGGCTTCCGGTTTCCTGAACCGCAGACACAGCTTTGGATTCCCTACAAGCTGGCGGCGGATGCACCGGAGCGCCGTTTCCGCACGATGGCGCCACTGGCCTTGCTGGCCGATGGCATTGCGATGGCTGCGGCCACCGCGGAAGTCACGACCATCCTGAAGCAGTTCGATGTCGCCGACGACCCCACGTCGGAATTCATGATCGCGCGCGTGCAGGATGAGCTCGTTGCCCCCGTCCGTCCCGCGCTGCTTGTAGTCGCCGTGGCGGTCGGCCTCACGCTGCTCATTGCGTGCGTCAACGTCGCCAGCCTACTGCTTGCCCGCAACGCGCTGCGACAGCGCGAAATGGCCATTCGCGTGGCGATCGGCGCCAGCCGCGGTCGTCTGATCCGGCAGGGGCTGACCGAGAGCGTCCTCCTGGCCATGATCGGCGCCGGGATGGGTATCTGGCTCGCGCTCGGCGGCGTCCGCCTGGTGCGCACGCTGGGATCCGGCTTGGCGCGACGTGATGTCAGCGCGGACGCGCTACTGCCGAGGCTCGAAGAAGTCGCGGTGGACTGGTCGGTCCTCGCGTTCACGCTGTTGATCGCGGTGCTCACTGGAATCGTCTGTGGACTATTGCCGGCCTTGGGCCGCCCGCCACGCGACTTCCAGGCCCTGCTCAACCCCGCCGCCACGTCGGTCACCGGCTTCGGCACGCGGCACCGCATGGACCTGCAGCGCATGCTGGTAGTTGCGGAAATCGCCGTGGCGACCGTCCTGCTCCTCGGCGGAGGCCTGCTGATTCGCAGCTTCGTGAACCTCTCGCGTGTGAACCCCGGCTACGATCCGCACGATCTCCTGACGTTCCAGGTCAGCGCGCCCGCGGTGAGCACGGGTGACGCCCGACGCGTCCTCGCCGATCAGGTGTTGGCCCGCCTGAGCGAGCTATCCCGCGTCCAAGCGGTAGGTTATGCCGAGTCCATCCCCATGGTGCGCACCGTTCGCCACATGCCGTTGCGTCTGGTGCGTAACGCGCCGCCGGCGCCGCCACCACGGAGTCTCACGCGCCCGGTCGCCGAACACCCCGACGCGCGCTTGGTGAGCACCGACTTCCTGACCGCGATGGGCATGCGCGTCGGCGTCGGCCGCGGCTTCGGTCCCAACGACGGCGCGGGCCAGCCCCGGGTGATGCTGATCAATCGCGCGCTCGCGCGCACCGGGTTCCTGGGCCCTTCCCCCTTGGGCGCGCAGGTCTACATCATCGACAAAACGGCGTGGGAAGTGATTGGGATTGTCGACGATATTCGCCAGACGGGGCTCGCAGCGGATGCCGACCCGCAGATCTTTCTGGACTTCCGACAAGCGCCGATCGATCCCTGGGCGGCCGGCGACGCTTACTTCGCGGTCCGCACAGATGCGCCGCGAGCCATCGCATCCCACGTTCGCAGTCTGGTCCGAGAGGTATCTCCCCAGAGCGCGGTCGATCACATCGCGAGCATGGACCAGATCCTGTCGCACTCGCTCTCCAGTCCACGATTCTTCGCTGTCCTCCTGGGCCTGTTCGCGGCGGTGGCCACAGCGCTCGCAACAATCGGCATCTACGGAACGATGGCCTATATGGCTACATGGCGCACGCGCGAGATTGGCATTCGCATCGCGCTGGGAGCGCGTCGCGACCAAGTGCTCCGTCTGATGCTTGGGCAGGGCGTGGCAATGGCGAGCCTCGGCATCGCCACTGGGCTGGTCGGTGCTCTACCGCTCGCACGCGTCCTGCGACGCATGCTGTTCGGCGTCACCGCGCTCGATCCAGTGACGTTCGTGGCGGTGCCGGTGCTGTTCCTGGCCGTCGCGATCCTCGCTTCATATCTGCCGACGCGGCATGCCGCGTCAATCGATCCGTGGCGCGCCCTGCGCACTGACGAATGAATCCTTTTGCGGTTTACATCCAGGGCTGGGCGCAATGACGGAGCGTGTTCAGCCGTGCCAGCCACACGCGGATGGTGTTCCAAACTCGTGAACGTGTGGCTCACCAGCTTGTCCCTTGAAATCTTGAAATTCTGGTCAAGTTCAGACGGTCGATGGTGGGGGTTAGTTTGACTTGGGGCCGCCCGCTTTCGTGCGGCTGATGAGTCTGAACAGACGTGCGCCGCCGAAGTGCCAATGCCACACGGAGGAGATCACGATGAGCACCGCGATCGTTCCAAGCCCGATGATGTAGCTCTCCACTTCTCAACCCTCCGAGAGACTGGCGATTTCGTCAACGCTTCAAACGTGATCGGTGACGCCGGTCCCGATCGCTGGAGCAACCCGTAAGGTCTGCTGCACGCGCACCGAAGTTGTAATACATGAAGCATAGGGCGATAGCCGCCGCGGGGTTCTCGACTTTGCTCCTCCGCGCGTTGACGAGCGCCAGAAAGACGTAGTCAACGGGGACCGGCCGGGACCGGACGTCAACAAGACCGATGCCGGCCGCCCCGACAAAGTTAAGCGGCGCCTGAAACTGTGGCGCTCGACGGACCCATAGTGCACCGTTTGTTACGCTCTGTTCCGGCCGCCATGGTCGGGGCATTGGCGCGCTCGGGCACGCGAGGGCGCACGAGCGCGCGCGTCCGTTCCGACCACTGCCAGGCTTCGGCACAAGGATGCCCGCACGGTCCAGCCGACACGTCACGAAATCGCGGTCCTGGACAAGCACCGTTTCGACGAGCTGGTTGAGCACGTACCCCGTCGACTCGGCGATGAAAGCAGCTAGGAGAACAGCGTCTCGTTGTTGTCCCCATCCGGCGCGTGATGTGGCGAACGAGGTGCTTCTAAGTCGTGCGTGGTTTGAGGGCTGGCATGCTCTCCTCCTGGTAAGTCAGATGCGCGTGAGGTTCCGACGCGCAAAGGCGCGTCGGAACAGGACCAGCGAATCGCGGCCCTCGTGTCATCTCGTCGGTGGTTGGCGGTCTGGCAAAGCGGGCAGGAGCGACCCCCTCCGGGGTCAGAGCCGGGGCTGCGAAGCAGCGCTGGCGTGGGGGTCGCTCCTGCCCGCACCGGGCTTCGATCCGCGCCTCTCGGACGGCACACGGCGCCGCCTGCTACCCTCCCAGTGCGTCGTCGTCGTCGAGCGAACGTCCGCGTGGACAACCAGATGGCGCGACGCGTCACTGCGCGCCGCTGAGAGGACGACCGGTTCGCACACGGCAGGGGCGTGGCGAGGCGGGTAGACAAGCTTCCCCGCGCGCTCTGTCTATCGGTCTGTCTAGGCGCGACCCCCGCGCCGCAACGGTCAGACGGTTTGAACGAGCGCCACAAGGTAGGCATACAGGAGGAGCCGGATCGCCTTCTCGCCCGCCGCGAACCCGAGAGGCAACTGGTGGGGGAAGAATCTCCCGCCAGAGTCAAACGTCAGCGCTGGCAGATCGTGAACGGCCCCTGCCGCTGCTGAGGCAGTAGGCAAAAACCTTGTCGCGGTCGCCGAGGTGTGCTGACCTGCCGCTGCCGACCAGTGCCATGACTCCGTCGTCGTGTCGTTCGAGCGGTGGGATTCGAGGAGCGGCGGCACGCCGCGTCGAGACTGGCGCACGCACAAACACGCAGGGTTCGGCCGCGAGTTCGAGCGCCGTGTTACCCATACGTTACCCACCGAGCGAGACGTGGGGATCTGACCGATCGAAATGCGGGATTTATCGAAGAAAGATGGAGCCGGCGATGGGACTCGAACCCGCGACCTGCTGATTACGAATCAGCTGCTCTACCAACTGAGCTACACCGGCACCTGGGCGGGACGGCCGCTCCGGGAGCGGCAGCAACCACGAATCTTACCACGCCTCCGGCCTCACGGCCGGGCGGCGGTCGTCTCCGGCGAGCCGTTCTGCCGGTAGGCGGCCACTCGCGCCGCGGCCTCGACCCGGGCGCCGCCGTCGACCTTGCCGTTGAAGGTCGCCCCGTCTTCGAGCGCGAGCTTGGGGGACGTGACGTCGGCCTTGACCGTCGCGCCTTCCAGGACACGGACGACGTCGCGGGCGATCAGCCGGCCGGCGGAGCCGCCCTGGACCGTAATCACGCGCGCGGTGACCGCGCCGTCCACGCGGCCGCCGGTCTCGACCGTGACTGCGTGGTTGGCGACCAGCACGTCGCCGCGCAGCGTCCCGATGATCGACACTGGCTCGTCAGCGGTGAGCGAGCCGGTGATGTTCACGCCTTTTCCAATCGTGGTCGCCATAAGTTTCAATCAAAAGGTTCCGGTGCCAGAGGCCTGGTCCCGCGCGCCTGATTCGGTCGACGCGGCCGGCTGCGTCAGTTCGCCAAGGGTCTCGAGCAATGTCTCAGCGTACACGTAATAGAGCGTGTCGCGGCCTTCGGTGATGCGGGCGATTGCCCGCGGATCCCGCGCGCGATAGACCTCGCTCATGCCTCTCGCGCCACGTTGTGAAATGACATGGTACAGGCCGACGGATGTGCCAGCGGGGATAACCATTGGGAGAGCGGAGATTATAACGCGCGGCGGCGGCGCCGGTCGGGTCGACCGGCCTGGGACCCTGGTCCTTACTGGAATGTGATCTGACCGATGAGGGGATAGTGATCGGAGTCGTAGCGGTCCTCGGCACGATGGAACGCCGCACGCCACCCTTCGTCCAGGCGGAAGAACAGGTGATCGAGCCGCAGCAGTCCGTGGAACGTGGCACGCCGATCCGACACATGCGTCTGCGGAAAGGCGCGCGCAGCCGCCAGATAGGCGCTGTCGCGGAAACCGAACCAGGTATTCAGATCGCCGCCGAGGACCAGTGACTTCTCGTCGGCGAGTGCCGAAACCAGGCCGCGGGCTTGCCTGGTGCGGCCCAACTCCCCGCCCGCAACCCACAACCGGCGCGCGCCGACCATGTTGTCGAGGTGTGCCGACACCACACGCACCCGCCACGGCGCACCGCTCGAGGTGACGCCTGCCACCGTCGCGGCGACCGCGACGCGGCGCTGGCGTTCGAACGGCAGTTCGATCGCGCTGAGCTGCTCGAGTGGCAGCGTGGAGAGGATGGCGTTGCCGCGATCTTCGGCGGAGCGGCCGGGTCCACCGTTGCGCATCGACGGCACGTAGTACGCGTGCAGCCCGAGCCGGCGTGCAACCGAGGCGATCTCTTCGCGACTGCCGTCCGGGCGAAGGCTTCTGATCAGGGACGCAAAGCTGGCGGCGCCGTCGAGCTTGGTCGGGACTTCAGGCCCTTCGCGGTAGGCCTCTTGAATCAGCAGAACGACCGGCAGGCTTCCCCCCGCCTCACGGCGGACGTCGGTGAAGAGGCGCGCGATGTCGCCGCCGCCAACATGCATGTTCCAGTTCACGACAATCAGACGGTCGGCTGACCCGGAGACCGGCAGTCGCCGCTGAGAGCACGACCGGTGGGCCGACACTCCGGCGCCAGCTGTGCAGTGAGGCTCGGTCGCCGTTCAGCTCGGGCCCGATCCACGACACGCCCGGCGTGAACGTCTCGTTGACGGCAACTTCGCGGCGGGCCATCGAATGGCCACCCGCACAGCCGCTCAGCACGCCAAGGCTGAGCGCGAGCGAGACGATGAACGCACGGTGCGAGTTGGGCAACATCGGTCTGGAGGTGGAAGACTTCTCAGTGTACCAGCCCCATCGCCGGACTTCGACCACAGCAGGTGTTTGGCTGAGGCCGCTGGCGGCCGTTGTGCATGAACGCCCGAGGTCGGCCGCCTCTGCTGAGTTGAGGCCATCGAAAGAGAAAGAGATGAAACACTCGGTCATTCGCACGGTGGTATCGGCGGTCATTCTCTTCACCGCCGCCACCGTCCAGGCACAGAGCACGGTCACCGACATCGTCAGCTTTCTGGTCACGAACCAGTCGATTGAAACCGGCGACGAAGCCCGCGATCGCGCGGCGGCTGAGGCAGCCCGCGACACCATCACGCGTGCCCTGATCGTCAACCTGACCTCGGTGCCTCTCGCGACGTCGTCGAGCGGCTTCCTGTATCGGCTGAACCCCCAGCTCGGGACCGTCGAGCGGGCCACCCAGACCTTCGGGGGCTTCTTCGTCGAGCGTGCCTTCACTCCTGGCCACGGCCGCGCAACGTTCGGGCTCTCTGCGTCGGCCTCGAGCTTCGATCATCTCGACGACGAGGATCTGCGCGACGGCACCTTTCTGACTACCGCCAATCGCTTCAGCGACGAGCCCGCCCCGTTCGAAACCGAGACGCTGACGCTCCGCATCCGCAGCAGCTCGCTCACGGCGTTTGCAAGCGTAGGCATCGGCGATCGCCTCGAGATTGGTGTCGCCCTGCCGTTCGTGCGTCTGGAGGTCGAGGGTCAGCGCGTCAGCGTCTATCGCGGCGAGACGTTTCTTCAGGCGAGCGGATCGGCCACGGCATCAGGCGTCGGCGATGCGGCGCTCCGGGCGAAGTATACGGTCGTTTCGGCGCGTGACGGCGGCGTCGCGGTCGCAGCGGAGCTCCGCTTACCCACCGGCAACGAAGCGAATCTGCTCGGCGCGGGCGAGGCGGGATTCCGCGTCTTCGGCATCGGCGCGCTCGAGCGCGGGCCGCTGATGGTCTCCGGCAATGCGGGGATTGCGAGAGGCGGCGTCTCGGACGAGCTCACCGCAGGCGCCGCGGCCGCCGTGGCGGTGCACCCGAGACTGTCGTTGACGGCTGAAGTCCTGACCCGGCGGATCGACGAATTGGGGGCGCTGGTGCGGTCGACGCAGCCGCATCCCACCATCGCCGGGGTGCAGACGATCAGGCTCGGGGCTGACGAGAACACCAGCGGCACCGTGGCGGCCGGGATCACCGGTTTCAAGTGGAACCCGGGCGGCACGGTGGTGATTGGCGCCAACGTGCGCTGGGGCTTCACGACCTCCGGGCTGACCGCGCCAATCACGCCGACGGTGGCGTTCGAGTACGGCTTCTAGCCTACTCTCTACCTCACCGTCGCGCGCGTGATCACCCAGTCGTTCCCGACGTTCTTCAGATCGAATTGCCACTGACGCCCGGCGGTTTGCGGTCCGCCGCCGACCTTCGGCGTCCACTGCGCAGTGCCGCTGCAGTCAGCTTGCGCGGTTGCGCCGCTGACCCGGACCCCACACTGGCCGAGCGACACATGCTGCGACGACAGTCCCTGAAACGCGCTCGCGAGGGCACGCCGATCGACGCTGGGCCATACCGCACTGGCTGCGGCCGCGTCGAGCGAGCTGTACGCGCCTTCATAGCGGCTGAGCGTGACGCGCACGAGACGCTCGTCCGACTGAGATGATGGGGGGGCGGGCGGTGGCACCGGCACCGCCACTGGCGCCAATGCGGGCGCGGGCGCCGGGGAGACCGGAGCCGGCATCGCGAGATTGACAGCGGTGTCCGAGAGCGCCACGCCATCAACGCCGGCAGCCGCCACCGGTGCCGGCGACGGCTCCGCGAGTGGGGGAGCAGGCTCGAGCAGCGCCGTGACTGGACGCGGACGCTCGGGAGCTACCGCCGGTGGCGCCGTGGTGTCTGAGGTCGATGGGGTACTGACGACGGGCAATGACGCATCCGGCGTTAGAACGCGGCCCAACGACTGATCTCCGAGCGCGGAAGCGGGATCCGGTTTGGGTTCCGGTGTACCGGTGGTCGCGGTCGCAGTCGTCTCGGGGGTGCCCCGTTCGATGGAGGAGAGCACAGCCACCGCGGTCTCGTTGAGCCGCACCGCGGAGACGGGCGACCCGGCTGGAGGTGCGGCTGGCGGATCGGGCGTTACCGATGCGGCGACGTCGGTCTGCGCGCTGATCGGCTGTAAGGGCGTGCTCGTGGTCACCCAGAACCAGCCCCCGGCTCCGGAGATCGTCACCAGCAGCAGGCCCGCCACCGCGTAACGCCACACATGGCGGGGGTGCGGTTCCTCGACGGGCACCGGCGCTTCGAGAACGGGAATGTCGAGGGGGAACGCGCCAGCGGTCGATGCTGCTGGCAGTCCCGCTGACTCGGCTGCGTGCAGTCCCGCGGACGGGATGTTTGTTTCAGCAGAGGTGAGCTGGGTCCGGAGGGTTTCGAGGGCCGGCTCGTAGGGGTCCAGGCGCTGCACTTCCTCCAGCGCCGCCCTCGCATCTTCGAGCACGCCCGCTTCGATCGCCACCGATGCGCGCAGAACGCAGCGTTCGACTCGCCGGCGGCGCATTCGGATTTCGAAGGTTTGCCACTGCTCGGTCGCAGTGTGGGTCTGCAGCACGCCCGAATTCATGCAAGTTCCGGGCTCAGCAGTGCCAGTCGGGACGTCTAATTTCAGTCCTGCTCCTCGTCCAGCTCATCCCCTTGCGCGGCGACGGCGTCGTCGTCTTCCTTGGCGGCGGTGGCGACGTTGTCGGCGTCAACCTCCTCGTCCTTCTCGCGCCAGTCGTCATCCGCGTCATAGAGACGACTGACCGGACGCTCCTTGATCGGACCCTTCGGTCCGCGGTCGCTGTCCTTCCGCGGCGGTTTGCGCTTGTTCTTCGGTGGGGCGTCGGGCCCGAAGTTCTTGCTGCGGGGGCCCGTCCCTGGGCCGACCCCTGTGTCTGGCCGGGGACTGAATCCGCCCGGACGAGGCGGACCGCTGAAGCCCCCAGGCCGTGGTCCGGACGGACCGGACGGGGGACCGGGTCGTGGACCGCTGAATCCGCCCGGGCCGCGCTCCTCGCGGGGGCGCGCTTCGCTGACCGCGAGCGGCCGGCCTTTGAACGGTTGCTGGTTGAATCGTCGAATGGCTTCTTCGGCGATGTTGCGGTCCAGGTAGTCGACGAACGCGAAGCCTCGCGGCCGGCCGGTTTCCCGATCGACCGGCAAGACGATCTGGGATGGCGCTCCCACGCTCGAGAGGTGTTCCCGTAATTCCGCTTCGTTCGCGGCGTAAGGCAGATTCCCTATGAACAGACGGACTGACACAGCTCCCTCGTGTGAGTGCCGGTCGCGTCGCGCGGGTGTTCCCGGACGACCCCGGCTGAAAGGTGCCCATCAAAATAGCACAACAGACGCTGAATCTCGCGGCGGCAGGCAAGTCGAGGTTGAAGGGGGTGGAACCGCTGCGCTACCATGAACAGTTCAGGAATCCCAAGCAGGGCACACAGTACGCACCATGTCGACCACTCCGGAGACGCGGGGCCACATCGTCGTTCGCGGCGCCCGCACCCACAACCTGAAGAACGTGGATCTGTCTCTGCCGACCCGTTCGCTCATTGTGATGACCGGGGTCAGCGGCTCAGGCAAGTCGTCGCTTGCGTTCGACACCATCTATGCCGAGGGGCAGCGCCGCTATGTCGAGTCGCTGTCGGCCTACGCCCGCCAGTTCCTCGAGCGGATGGAAAAGCCCGATATCGACTCGATCGAGGGCATCTGCCCGGCGATTGCCATCCGCCAGAAGAACAGCATCCGCAATCCCCGTTCGACGGTGGGCACCACCACCGAGATCCACGACTATCTCCGCCTGCTCTACGCTCGGGTCGGCCACACCTACTGCCGGAACTGCGGACGCGAGGTCATTCGCGAGACCGCCGAAGTCGTCGCCCGGCGGCTCGGCGAGCTGGGCGAGGGGACCCGGATTCTGATCGGCTTCGACATGCCGATCGTCACGTCGACGGCCCTCGCTCCCGTGTCGGGGGTGGACGAAGAGGAACCGGCGTCGCCCGAAGGCGCCGAAGAGGAGGGGCCGCCGCCGCAGCCAGACCTCCCCGGTCTGGTCGATCCGGTGGTCGAGACTGTCGCCGCGCTCCGCCGGAAGGGTTTCGGACGGTTGTACGTCGATGGACAGACGGTGTCGCTCGAGGATGTCGATCCCGCGACCCTCAAGGATCGGCCGCTGCTCCAGGTGATCGTCGATCGCCTGAAGATCGACGGCGACCTTCGCGCGCGGCTGACCGACTCGATCGAGACCGCCTACGTCGAGGGAGGCGGGGCCGCGTTCGCGATCGAGCTGGCCGCCGACGCGGCCGGGTCGCCGGCTGTCCATCGCTTCAGCGAGCGGTTCGAATGCCGGCAGTGCAACATCCCGTACGAAATCCCGCAGCCGCGGCTGTTCTCGTTCAACAACCCGTTTGGCGCCTGCCCGCTCTGCCACGGCTTCGGCAACATCATCGAGCTCGACATGGGGCTGGTGGTGCCGGACCCGTCGAAGTCGATTCAACAGAACGCCATCGAGCCCTGGAGCAAGCCGCACTACCGGTCCCAGCTGGCGGAGCTCAAGCGCGCGGCCCGGGGCCGGGTACGCCTCGAGGTCCCCTGGGTCGACCTCTCAGACGACGAGAAGCGGTTCGTGATCGAGGGCGACGGAGCGAGCTTCGAGGGCGTGAAGGGATTCTTCCGCTGGCTCGAGCGGAAGAAATACAAGGTCCACGTGCGGGTGTTCCTGAGCCGGTATCGCGGATACCTGACGTGTCCCGAGTGCGGCGGCGCCCGACTCCGGCGCGAAGCGCGGGACGTCAAGGTCGGGGGGCGCACCATCGACGTGGTGTGCGCCGAGACGGTGCGCGACGTCGACGGATTCTTCGCCGGTCTCCAGCTGTCGGAGAAGGACGCCGAGATCGCCGGCAAGGTGCTGCTGGAGATCAGGAAGCGGCTGGGATTTCTCCGCGACGTCGGCCTCGACTACCTGACGCTCGATCGGTTGTCCTCGACCCTGTCGGGCGGAGAGTCGCAGCGGATCAACCTGGCGACGTCGCTCGGGTCGGCCCTGGTCGACACCTTGTATGTCCTGGACGAGCCGTCGATCGGCCTGCATTCACGCGACAACGAACGGCTGATCGGGATCCTCCGCAAGCTGCGGGATCAGGGCAACACCGTGCTGGTCGTCGAGCACGATGCGGACATGATCAGGGTCGCCGACACGGTCGTGGACATGGGCCTCGGAGCCGGTGAGCAGGGGGGACGCGTGGTGTTCTCGGGGACGCTCCAGGCCCTTCTCCTCGAGCCCCGATCGCTGACCGCCAAATACCTGCGCGACGAGCTCGCGATTCCGGTGCCGGCGATCCGGCGGAAGCCGAGCAACCAGCGCATCCGCATCGCCGGGGCCTCGGAGCACAACCTCAAGGACGTGGACGTCGAGATCCCGCTCGGGATGTTGACGTGCGTCACCGGCGTGAGCGGGTCGGGCAAGAGCACTCTGGTCCACGACGTGATCTACGCGGCCCTCAAGCGCGCCAAGGGCGACTGGGATCGCCGGATCGGGTCGCACCGGAAGCTCGAAGGAGCGGAGTTCGTCACCGACGTCGTCCTCGTGGATCAGGCACCGATCGGCCGCACGCCGCGGTCCAATCCGGTCACCTACCTGAAGGCTTTCGATCCGATTCGTGAGCTGTTCGCGGCGACCAAGGATGCGCGCTCCCGCGGCTTGACCGCCAGTCACTTCTCCTTCAACGTGCCCGGGGGACGCTGCGAGGCGTGCGAAGGCGAGGGTGTCGTCAAGGTCGAGATGCAGTTCCTGGCCGACGTGTTCGTGCCCTGCGACCAGTGCGAGGGGAAGCGCTTCAAGTCGCAGGTGCTGGAAGTGAAGTACCGCGGCCGCGGAGTCGATCAGGTGCTCGACATGACGGTCCGCGAAGCGCTGACGTTCTTCAGCAGCTCGCCGAAAGTGCTGCGGCGGCTGCAGGTCCTCGACGAAATCGGGCTGAGCTATCTCAGGCTCGGTCAGCCGGCGACCACGCTGTCCGGTGGAGAAGCGCAGCGGATCAAGATCGCCGCGCACCTGTCCTCGCAGAGCGGCGACCGCGTCCTCTACATCCTCGACGAGCCGACCACCGGCCTGCACTTCGACGACATCGCCAAGCTGCTGGCCGCGTTCCGCAAGCTGCTGCAGGCCGGGCACAGCCTGCTGGTCATCGAACACAACCTCGACGTCATCAAGACCGCCGACTGGATCATCGATCTCGGCCCGGAAGGGGGCGAGGAAGGCGGCCGCATCATCGCGACCGGGACCCCCGAGCAGATCATCACGGTCGAGGCGTCGTACACCGGCCGCTACCTCCGTGACGTGCTCGCGGTCGGTCGCGCCAACGCGTATGGCAGCGCGAAGAGCTGATGCAAGAATGAGCACACGGATCCTTGCGGTTGCTTTGGTGCTCGCCGCGGTGGCGCCGGTGGCGTCGCAGCCCGCCCGCTTCGAAGATGTCGTACGGAACCTGAGAAATCCGGACCCGAAGGCTCGCCTCGGCGCGGTGCGCCTGTTGCGCGAGGCCAGGTATCCCGAAGCGATCGTCCCGCTCGCGGCGCTGGTCAACGATCCGCTCGATCCGATTCAGCTCGAAGCGATCGCGACCGAGCTGTCGTTCTTCCTGGTCGGGGATCTTCCGGGGCGTCGGCGGCTCGGATTCGTGGTCGAGGTCCGCAACCGCGGGGCCGCAGCCGAAGCGTTCGAGCAGGGACCCCTGGCGGTGTGGCCCCGCCCGGCGCCTCCAGAGTTGACCATCGCCCTCCTCAAAGCCGTCGACGACGAGAATCCCCGCGTGCGGCTGGAAGCGATTTATGCGGCGGCGACGATCTCGAAAAGCCCGTTGTCGCCCGACGCCGAGCAACTGCTGATCAAGGCGCTCGATCACTACGACCCGGTCGTCCGGGCCGGCGCTGCGCGGTTCGCCGGCCGGGCGGGCGTGAAGGCGGCCGCCAACGATCTGGTGAAGCTGGTCAACGACTCGAACGCCGATGTGCGCTTCTCCTCGATGCGGGCGCTCGGGCTGCTGCGCGACGAACGGGTGGCCGGCGCGCTGATCGATCAGCTGAAGTTCTACGGCAAGGGAGAAGGGGCGTGGTCGGCGCTGGACGGCCTGGCGCACATCGCTCAACCCGCGAGCGCCGCGGTGTTCACCGAGCGTTTGACCGACCGGGATCCGAATCTGCGCCGCGCCGCCGCCGAGGGGCTCGGCCGGATCGGCGACACGGCGTCGGCGGGCACGCTCGAGACCGGCGCCGGAACCGATCCCTCGGCGATGGTCCGCGCCGCCATGGCCTACGCCCTCCAGAAGATGGGGCGGAACTACGTGCCGCGGCTGGTCGAGTTCCTCGACGACCGGAAAGTCGCGCTCCAGGTGCAGGGCTACCTGCTGGAGCTGGGCGCACCGATCGAGAAGGATCTCCTGCCCAGCCTGCAGGAGCCCGACCCATCGATTCGGGCCGCGGTCGCGGACGTGCTCGGCGCGATCGGCGGTGACGCCTCACTGGCAGCGCTCCAGAAGCTCGAAGACAAGAACAAGGACGTCGTCGATGCGGCGAAGCGGGCGGTCGAACGCATCAAGATGCGCTCTTCGACGACGCTCAGGGCGCCTTGAGCGAAGTCGAGAGGCGCCGCGGGCTGTGACGCTGTCGCGCGACTTCTACGCGCGCCCCACCCTCGCCGTCGCCGCGGATTTGATCGGGAAGGTGCTGGTGCACCAGACCGCTCGCGGCCTGGCCGCGGGCGTGATCGTCGAGACCGAGGCCTACATCGGCGAGGCCGACCCCGCATGTCATGCCGCGCCCGGACCGACGCTCAGGAACGCGCCGCTGTACGGGCCACCCGGCTTCGCCTACGTCTATTTGAACTACGGCATCCACTACCTCGTGAACGCGGTCACCGAGCCGGAGGGCTCTCCGGCCGCGGTACTGATTCGCGCCCTCGAACCGCTCGAGGGGGAGCGGCTGATGCGCCGGCGCCGGCAGGCGCCGCCGTCGCTGCCGGCCGCGGCGCTGTGCCGCGGTCCCGGCAACCTGTCACGCGCGCTCGGGATCTCGCTGCAGCAGAACCGGGCGGATCTCACCCAGTCGGCGCTGCGCATCGAGGATCGCGGGCTGGCCAACCGCGAGGTCGTGTGGGGGCCGCGGGTTGGCATCAGCGTCGGCGTCGAACACGCCTGGCGCTGCAGCGCCGCAGGCAGCGCGGCGGTGTCGTCGTTCAAGGCGGGGACGAGGGCTTCGCGGCGACCCTAGCGGCCCCAACCTTCACTTCCCACCATCTGGCTGCTTGGACTCGCTACGGGGGCCTTCCGCGGCGCCGGTTTTTACAGGAGGGCCAGGAGTGCAGGAGGAAACAATTGTTTTTCTTCTCTTGATCATCAGACGCGGGTTCTAGTCCCCGCCGCCTGTTCGATCTTGATCTGCACCGTCCGCTGGCGTCCCTCGCGCCATACGGTCAGCGTTGCGGTGCTGCCGATTTCGGCGTCGGCGAGGAGGCGGATGAACTGCGACGCGTCTTCGATCGTGGACTTGTTGAAGCTGACGATGACGTCGTACTGACGCAGTCCCGAGGTATAGGCATCCGACGAACGGTTGATGCCGAGGACCAGAACGCCGCGGGCATCGGGAGCACCGAGCTCGCCGGCGATTTGCGGGGTCATCGGCTGCAGCTGAACGCCGCGGATGGTGCCGCGGCGGACGCCGCCGAACTTGATGATGTCGTCCATCACGTGCCGCACGAGATTGCTCGGGACGGCGAAGCCGATGCCCTGATAGCCGCCGGACTCGCTGTAGATCGCGGTGTTGATGCCGACCAGCTCGCCGCGGGCATTGATGAGCGCGCCGCCGGAATTCCCCGGGTTGATGGCGGCATCGGTTTGGATGAAATCCTCGTAGTCGGCCACGCGCCCTTCGAGCCGGCGGTTGGTCGCGCTGACGATGCCGAGGGTCACCGTCTGATTGAGCTGGAATGGGTTGCCGATCGCCAGCACCCATTCGGCGACCCGCAGCTTCGACGAGTCTCCCCAGCCGAGCACCGGCAGGTTCGTGGCATCGAGCTTCAGCACCGCGATGTCGGTGAGCGGATCGGTGCCGATGACCTTGGCGCGCAGCTCGCGCTTGTCGGCCAGGCCGACCCGCACGTCGGCGCCGGCGCTGCCGACGACGTGATTGTTGGTCAGCACGTAGCCGTCGGCCGAGACGACCACGCCGGACCCGAGGCTCTGCTGCCGGCGTTCCCGATACAGGTCGTCCTCGCGGAAGAAGTAGCGGAAGAACGGGTCGTTGGTCAGCGGTGTCCGGACCGTCTGTGTCGACGAGATGTTGGTGACGCTGGAAATCGCGCGCTGCGCGATGTTGGTGAGGTCGGGCAGTCCGCTCGGGGGCGCCGGGGCGGCACGGGCGGCCTGCGGCTCGCTCTCGGGCGGCGCCGGTGCGGCGGAGGTCACGTTCGCGGTTGGCATCCGGCCGGTCAGCACGACCCCGGCGATGAGGCCCAGCGTGACGGAGGTCCCGACGAGAAGGAAGCGTTTGAGCATGACAGTGTTCCCTGAAACGTCAGCGCACTTCGATTTTGCGCGACGGCGGCGGTTCGATCTTCGGAATGGTGACGGTCAACACGCCGTCGGCCAGATCCGCGGCGATGCGATCGCCGGCGATCGGCTCGGCGAACTCGAAGACGCGCCTGAAGCTGCCGTGGCCGCGCTCGACCTGATGGTAGTGGACCGCGTCGCCGGACGCCGGGCGGGCCTCGCGCGTGCCTTGAATCGTCAGACGCATGTCCTCGACCGCGAGGTCCACCTGCTCGCGGGTCAGCCCGGGAAGCTCCGCGGTGACGACGTAGGCGTCGCTGGTCTCGTATACGTCAATCGGCGGGGACCACGAATCCGGCTGGTGGCGCGACAGCCGTTCCAGCCGCAGTTGCCACGCACGCAAATCGCCCAAGGGATCACAGGCCACTACGGGGGGATCGTACCTCACATCGAATCCCTAATCGCTAATCCCTAATCCGAAATCCCTAATCCCTAATCCCGAATCCCGAATCCCGAATCCCCATCCCGACTCCTACCTCCTACCTCCTACCTCCTGACTCCGGCGCTCCACCTCTCCTTGGCGTCCGTGGAGCGCTCATCAGAGGGATTTGGTAAAATTGCCCGTTTGGGCCACCGGCACGGCCCGCTAGGATGGCCATGAGCTCAATTCAAGCGACACGAATGAAGAAGGGGATGCTGATCAAAATCGGCGAGGACCTGATGCGGGTGCTCGAGCTGCAGCACGTCACCCCAGGCAACCTGCGCGGCTTCGTGCGGGTGAAGTTCCGCAACATCCGGAACGGCGCGCTGGCCGATCAGAAGCTGCGCTCGGAAGACACCGTCGAGCGCGCGGTGCTGGACGAACGCGCGATGCAGTATCTCTACCGCGACGGCGACTCGTTCCATTTCATGGACACCGACTCCTACGAACAGCTGCACATCTCCGAAGAGGCGCTGGGCGACGCGGTGAATTATCTGGTGCCCGAGGCGATCATCAACGTCGAGTTCTACGGCGAGGAGCCGGTCGGCATCGAGCTGACGCCGACGGTGGACCTGAAGGTGGAAGACACCGCGCCCGGGATCAAGGGGGCCACGGCCAGCTCACAGGTCAAGCCGGCCCGGCTCGAGACCGGGCTGGTCGTCCAGGTGCCGCCGTTCGTGAACACCGGCGACAAGGTTCGTGTGAGCACCGACACCGGCGAGTACCTGTCCAGGGCCTGAGTCCCCAGGGACGCAATCAGCGATGGACGTCACCCAGACACGCCCCGGCCTCGGCTGGATCGAAGTCATTGCCGGCAGCATGTTCAGCGGCAAGAGCGAGGAACTGATTCGGCGGCTTCGCCGCGAGCAGATCGCGCGGCGCAAGGTGCAGATCTTCAAGCCCAAGGTCGACAACCGCTACGGCGACGGCCACATCATCTCGCACAGCGACATGCGCATCGCCTCCGAAGACGTTTCGTCCTCGCGCGAGCTGCTCGAGCGGGTCAAGCCGGAGACCGAGGTGGTGGGCATCGACGAGGGCCAGTTCTTCGACCAGGAGCTGCCGGCCGTTTGCTGCACGCTGGCGGACCAGGGCAAACGCGTGCTGGTCGCGGGCCTCGACCAGGACTATCTCGGCAAGCCGTTCGACCCGATGCCACAGCTGCTGGCGATCGCCGAATACATCACCAAGACCCTGGCGATCTGCATGGTCTGCGGCGCCCCCGCCAACCACACCCAGCGCCTGGTGGCGAGCAGCGAGCGGGTGCTGGTCGGCGCGCAAGGCACCTACGAGGCGCGCTGTCGGAAGTGCTTCGATCCGATGCTGGGGTGTTAGGTCCGCGTCAGCCCACAGCCCAACGCCATTCACCCTCCACGATGAGCAGTAATCGAGGTGATCCGAACGACCGCGATGAACAGGAGGGCCAGGAGATCAGGAGGTTTCTTGTTTGTGGATGAATTTCTCCTGAACTCCTGGCCCTCCTGTAAGAACCGGCGCCGCGCATGACCCCCGCCGCGAGTCCCAGCGGCGCGTTGGTGGAAATTGGAGGGTGAGGGTTGCGAGTCGAGGCGGCCAGCGTCTATACGTCGTCTCGGTCGTCGTGCACGCCGAGGTCGAGGGTCTTGCCCGTGAAATGGATGTCGTGCGCGGCGATCTTGTCGCGCAACAGGCGGCGGGCGGCGCCGTAGTAGGGGTGGGGCACGACCAGGCTCTTCGCGAAGTTGCGCCACCGGAACATCATCACCAGCGTGACCTGTTCGTCCTCCCGCCAGGTCAGCCCGCCGATCGCTGAGTAGGGCACGAAGCCGCCCTCGGCCCAGATGCCGTCCCGGTAGAAGCCACGGCCGATTTTCAGACTGAGTGGCTGCGCGTAGCTGTAGTACACGAGCATCATGCTCTCGCCGAACACCTCGGTGGGTGGACGCTGGAGCACGGCCAGTTTGCAGACGATCACGACCGCCAGAATCGCGCCGGCGGCGAGGAACAAGCGGTGGAACGGCGGCGTGCGGCCGGGCCACGTGAGCAGCGCCGAGCCGCGCAGCTGGCGGAACCGCAGCAGCTGCCAGAGCAGCTGGATGTTGACGAAGAGAAAAAAGACGCCGATAGCGACCAGGAGGTACGTGAGCCGCATGATGGGGTCAGACCCCATTCTAGCGAGGAGGTTCCCGAATGGGAACCGGCGTGACGCGACGACTATTTCAGCACGTTGATGAGCCAGCAGACTGGCCCGCCGCCGGAGGCCATCGGATCGCGCAGCCACTCGGGCGGCGTCAACCACACGAAGGACAGGATCGCGATCACCATGACGTCGTATTGCCAGGTGGCGCGCTCATAGGTCCAGTAGAAGGCGTTCCAGAGGACCTTGAGGGGGACCGGGGTTTCGCTCATGCCATCGCCTCGCCGGTGTCCCGCAGCTCGCGGTAGGTCAGGATGATGCGATCGGCGACGGTGAAGATCGACAGGATGAGAATCACCCAGAGCACCGCGGCCATCCGATTGGTGAACGCCCCAATCATGAACAGGACGATGCGCTCGGGACGTTCCATGAAGCCGACCTTGCACTTCTTGATCAGCGACTCGGCGCGGGCGCGGGTGTAGCTGGTCATGATGGCGAACATCATCGCCAGCGCGGTCACCATGACGTAGTCGCGCCGGTCGAGGGTCGCATAGAGAAAGATCAGGCCGATGAACAGCGAGATGTCGGAAAACCGATCGATCACCGAGTCCCAGAAACCGCCGAACAGGCTGACCGCCTTGGGACTCGTGCGCGACCTTGCCGTCGATGAAGTCGAAGATGTTGGCGATCACCATGATGACGCCGGCCGTGACGAACTTGCCCAGCGCCAGCGCCCAGGCCGCCGCGACGTTGATGAGCAGGCCGATGAACGTCAGGGTATTGGGATGGATGCGTAGCTTGACGCACACATCGATGATGAGCCGCAGGGGAAACATGAAGATGCGGCCGATGAGCCCGGTGAAAGTCATGGTTCAGCTATGCGTGGGCGCGGCGCCGGGCCCCAGTGCGGCCGGATTCGGTCTGTAACAGGCCGTATAATAAAGGGTTCAAGCCGCGCGCCAAAACGCGCCAGTGTACCGCATGCCGATTCGTGATCTCAAGACCCAGATCGCCCGCCTCCCGGAGCAACCCGGGGTGTACCTCTACTACAACGAGGCCGGGGACACGCTGTACGTCGGCAAGGCGAGCGTCCTCCGGGACCGGGTGCGGAGCTATCTCGGCGCCTATGGCCTGAGCCCGCGCATCGATGCGCTCCTGGACGAGGCGTACCGGCTCGAGACGATCATCACGGACTCGGTGGTCGAGGCACTGGCGCTCGAGAACAACCTGATCAAGCAGCGGTCGCCGAAGTACAACATCCTGCTTCGCGACGACAAGACCTATCCGTACCTGCAGCTCACGTCCGGCGAGGCCTTCCCCCGCGTGCTGGTCGCCCGGCGGGTGGAGCGCGACGGGCATTTCTACGCCGGCCCGTTCATGCCGGCGTCGCTCGCGCGCAAGGCGATGTCGCTCAGCCACAAGCTGTTCGGCATCCGGTCGTGCAACGAGACGATCACCGGCGACCGGGCGCGGCCGTGCCTCGAGTTCGACATCAAGCGGTGCGCGGCGCCCTGTGTCAGCGCGATCTGCTCCGAGAGCGCCTATCGTCTCGCGGTCGAGCACACGCAGCTCTTCCTCGAAGGACGGAACGACGAGCTGGTGGTGACGCTGCGCGACCGGATGAGCGAGGCTGCGGCCGAGGAGCGCTTCGAGCAGGCGGCCCAGCTCCGCGACGCGCTGAAGACCATCGAGACGCTGCGCACCCGCCAGCAGAAGATGGCGAGCCCGGAGTTCGGCGATCGCGACGCGTTCGGCCTGAAGCTGGGGCCCGCCGGCGCGGTGGTGCAGGTGTTTCAGATGCGGCGCGGCCGGGTGGTCGAACGGACCGAGCTCGTGACCGATCCGGGCGCGCTCGGCAGCCTCGAGTCGGTCGCCCTGCCGGCCGCCGCGAGTGACGACCCGGCCGGCGCTGCGCCCGCCGCGGTCGCCGATCTGACCGAGTGCGACGTCCTGCAGGCGGCGCTGCAGCAGTTCTATGCCGAGCACGCGCCGCCGCCCGAGATCCACGTGCCGGTCTCGTTTCCGCCCGCCGATACCGAGCTGCTCGAAGGCTGGCTCTCGGATCGCGCCGAGCGGCGGGTGCGAATCCTCGCGCCGCAGCGCGGAGAGAAGCGCGGCCTGCTCGACCTGGCCTCGCGGAACGCCGAAGTGGCCTACCAGACGCGGTTCAACGAGAACGTCGCCGCGCACTACGACGCGCTGGAAACCTTGCGCTCGGT
Source organism: uncultured Acidobacteriota bacterium (assembly GCA_963717745.1). Taxonomy (GTDB): domain Bacteria; phylum Acidobacteriota; class Vicinamibacteria; order Vicinamibacterales; family 2-12-FULL-66-21; genus JACCXG01. Next base: position 177,771 of record CAVQXJ010000016.1, on the reverse strand, counting down.
GTTGGCGCTGCCGTCGGCGCCGCGGCGCATCGAATGCTTCGACATCTCCACGATCCAGGGGAGCGAGACCGTCGCGTCGATGGTGGTGTGTGAAGACGGGCGGATGAAGAAGGGCGAATACCGGAAGTTCAAGATCCGCGGTTCGCGGCTCGCGGTTCGGCGGTTCGGGGGGCAACCAGACGGTTCCGGGAGGAATACGAGCATCCCGGGCTGATCCGCAGCAGGTCGACTTCCAGGACGTCGGAGGTACCCCGAGCGCCGCGGACCGCAGACCGCGAGACCGCGAGACCGCGAACCGCGGACTGCGAATCTTGGACGACTTCGCATCGATGCGGGAAGTCGTCACTCGCCGGTATCGACGGTTGCTCGAAGCGGGCGGGCCGTTTCCCGATCTGATCCTGATCGACGGCGGCAAAGGACAGTTGTCCGCCGGCTACGAGGCGCTGGAAAGCCTCGGGCTGGCCAGTCTCGTGGCGGTGGGCATCGCCAAGAAGGAAGAGCTGCTGTTCACCCGCGATCAGGACGCGCCGATCGCGTTGCGAGAGGACAGCCCGGCGCTGCTGCTCATTCGCCGGATTCGAGACGAGGCCCACCGGTTCGCGGTCACCTTTCACCGGGCGTCGCGGACCAAGCGTGATCTCCGGTCCGAGCTCGATGCGATCGGCGGGATCGGTCCGCGGCGGCGCAAAGCGTTGCTGACGGCGTTCGGAAGCGTGTCCGGCGTGCGGCGGGCGACGCGGGAAGAGCTGGTGCGAGTGGTCGGGACCCGAGTCGGCCGACGCCGTGCTGGCGCACTTCTCGACCCCGTCGTAACCTTGATTGCTCAGCGGTTTTCCCTTAGGCTTGACGTTTCTCTGACACCTCCATCAGCCGTCCCTTGGATTTCACCTCCATCCTCATCGGGTTCGCGATTGTGCATCGTTTCGCTGACGATCCACGAAGCCGCCCATGCGTGGACGGCCGACCAGCTCGGCGATCCGACCGCGCGGCAGCTCGGTCGCGTCTCGCTGAACCCGCTCGTCCACATCGATCCGATCGGCACGATCCTGCTGCCGCTGATTTCGGCGGTCACGCGGAGCGCCGCTGCTCGGCTGGGCCAAGCCCGTCCCGGTCAACATCAGCCGTCTCCGGCATCATCGGCGGGACTTCATGATCATCGCGGCGGCAGGGCCGATCAGCAACGTGCTGCAGGCCTGCGTCCTTGCCGCGGTCTATCGCGCCTTGTACCCGATCGAGGCGGTCGGACCTGATCCCGGCGATTTCTGAAGTACGCCGTGCAGATAAACCTGTCGCTGGCGTTCTTCAACCTGATTCCGGTGCCGCCGCTCGACGGCGGGAACGTGCTCGCCGGGCTGGTCCCGGAGAGCGCGGCCCGCGTGCTCGACCAGCTGCGGCAGTTCGGCTTCATTGTCCTCTACGCGCTGATGCTCTCCGGCATCCTCAATCAGTTGATCGCGCCGCCGACCATCTTTTCTATAGGTTGCTGCTCCTGTGAAGCCACGCGTCGTGTCGGGCATGCGCCCGACCGGAAAGCTCCATCTCGGCCATCTGGTCGGCGCCCTCGACAACTGGGCCGCCCTGCAGGACCAGTACGACTGCTTCTACTTCGTCGCCGACTGGCACGCGCTGACCAGCGACTACGCGGACACCTCGGCGATCGTCGCCAACGCCTACGACATGGCCGCCGACTGGATTGCCGCCGGCCTCGATCCCGGAGCGCAGCACGCTCTTCATCCAGTCGCTGATCCCCGAGCACGCCGAGCTGTATCTGCTGCTGTCGATGACCATTCCGACGCCGTGGCTCGAGCGCGTCCCGACCTACAAGGAGCAGATCGAGCAGCTGACCGAGAAGGATCTGTCCACGCTCGGCTTCCTGGGCTATCCGCTGCTGCAGACCGCCGACATCATCATCTACAACGCCCACGCGGTCCCGGTCGGCGAGGATCAGGTGCCGCATCTCGAGCTCAGCCGGGAGATCGTGCGCCGGTTCCACAATTTCTTCGGCCCGCTCTTCGTCGAGCCCCAGGCGCTCCTGACGACGTTTCCGCGGCTGCCCGGGCTCGACAACCGGAAGATGTCGAAAAGTTACGGGAACACGATTAACCTGTCGGACGACGCGAAGACGGTGGAGCAGAAGGTCCGCCAGATGTACACGGACCCGAAGCGCATTCGTGCGGATATTCCCGGCACCGTCGAGGGGAACCCGGTGTTCATGTATCACGACGCGTTCAATCCGGATACCGCGGAAGTCGAGGACTTGAAGACCCGGTACCGCGCCGGCAAGGTCGGTGACGTCGAGGTCAAGACCAAGCTTGCGCGCGCCTTGAACGCGCACCTCGATCCCATCCGCGCCCGCCGGAGCGATCTCGTGGCGAACCCGAAACGGCTCGAGGAAATCCTGCAGGAAGGCTCGAAGAAGGCCCGCGGGGTGGCGGCAGAGACGATGGAACGGGTCAGGGAGGCGGTCAAGCTTCGGTACTGACCGCTGACCATTGCCAAGAATGCCAAGATTGCCAAAACTAAAGAGGCCCGGCTTGCTCTCGTGGCCGGCGCGGCAAACGTGGCAACGTAGCCCCCAGAACTTTTGGCATTCTTGGCATTCTTGGCATTTGGCAATGCAATGACTGACCCCGAGTTCGAATCCATCCTCGAGGCCTATCCGGTCAAGCTCCAGAACTTCGAGGGGCCGCTCGATCTCCTGCTGCATCTGATCCGGACGCACGAGCTCAGCATCTACGACATCCCGATCGCGCTGGTCACCCAGCAGTACCTCGACTACATCGATCTGATGCAGGAGATGAACCTCGACGTCGCCGGGGAATTCCTGGTGATGGCGGCGACGCTGATTCACATCAAGTCGCGCATGCTGCTGCCGCGCCCCGACCCGGCGCAGGAAGACCCCGAGGAAGACCCGCGCGACGCGCTGATGCGCCGGCTGCTCGAGCACCAGAAATACAAGGCGGCGGCCGAGCTGCTGCACGAGCGCGAGACCCTGCGCAGCGCGCAGTGGACGCGCCCCGACGGCCCGATCGCCGAGATCGCCGGCGAGGCCCCCGAGCCGGAAATCGATGTCGATCTCTTCAGCCTGATCAGCGCCTTCCGCAATGTCGTCGAACGGGCCAAGCAGCGGCCGAAGCTCTACCTGCCCGGCGAGCAGATGCCGATCGAGGACCGGATCGAGCAGTTGCTGGCCAAGCTGTCGGAGACCGAGGCCTGCGGCTTCGAGGATCTGTTCGCCGACATGCAGTCGCGATCGGGCATGATCGTGACGTTCCTGGCGATCCTGGAGATGATCCGCCTCAAACTGATCCGGGTGTTCCAGTCGGGCGGGACCGGCGGCATCCGGGTCTACAAGCGAGAAAGGCCGAGTGACGCGCCCAGGCCGCTGGGGGACCCGGGGGGAATTGAGCGTGGGAATGCCAAAGATGCCAGAAATGCCAGAAGTGCCAAAAATGCCGAACGTGTCCGGCAAGCCGTTGCGAGACCTGCCGGCCTCTCCGCTCCTAGGATCTTTGGCATCTTGGCACTCTTGGCATTTTTGGCACTGGACAAAGGGACCCTGAGTGACCCATCTGAAGCCCATCGTCGAGGCCCTGATCTTCGCGTCGCCTGAACCGGTGACCCCGAAGACGCTGTACAAGCTGCTGGAGGGGGAGACGAGAGAAGACATCGACGCCGCGCTCGCGGCGGTACGCGCCGACTACGAGGCGCCGCGCGGCCTGCAGCTGGTCGAAGTGGCGGGCGGCTACCAGATCGTGACGCGGCCGGAGCTGCACGAGTGGGTGCGGAAGCTGTTTCACGACCGGACCACGCAGAAGCTGTCGGTGCAGTCGCTCGAGACGCTGGCGGTGATTGCCTACAAGCAGCCGGTGACCTCGGCGGAGATCGCCGAGATCCGCGGCGTCACCAGCAGCGGTGGGGTCCTCTCGACGCTGATCGAACGCCGGTTGATCAAGACCGTCGGCCGCAAGCAGGTGGTCGGCCGGCCCTTCATGTATGCGACGACGCGGGAGTTCCTGGAGCGGTTCGGGCTGAGCGACCTCAGCGATCTGCCGAAGGTCGAGGAACTGTCGGACGCGCTCGGCTTCGAGCTGCCGAGCGGGTTGGCGGAACCGACCGCGACCACGACGCCGCTGCCGTTCGACACCGAGGCGCCCGGCGAGCCCGTCGAGCCCGAGACGATCGAACAGCCCGCCGAGCCGCAGCTGGTCGAAGAGCGCGTCGAGCCGCAGCTGGTCGAAGAGCCCCCCACGCCGCAGCTGGTCGAGGAGCGCGCCGAGCCGCAGCCGGTCGAAGAGCGTGTCGAGCCGCAGATCGACGACTCACCGGTCCCGCAAGACGCCATCGACGAGCATCCCGCCGCCGAAGAAGAAAAAGTCCACTAGGCATGGCCGAGCGGCTGCAGAAGATCCTCTCCGCCGCCGGCGTGGCCTCGCGGCGGACCGCCGAGACCCTGATCGCGCAAGGGCGGGTGACCGTCAACGGCCAGACGATCACCGAGCTCGGCACCAAAGCCGATGCCGACGCCGACGACATCCGCGTCGACGGCCGGCGGGTCAAAGGGGCGCAGCGGCGCCGCTACATCCTGCTCTACAAGCCGCGCGGCTACATCACGACGCGGTCCGACCCCGAGCGGCGGCCGACCGTCATCGACCTGCTGACGAAGGGCGGCGTCAGGGAGTACGTGTATCCGGTCGGGCGCCTGGACTACGACTCCGAGGGGCTGCTGCTGCTGACGAGCGACGGGGAGTTCGCGGCGCATCTGACGCACCCGCGGCACGGCGTCGAGCGCGAGTACGAGGTGCGGGTGAAGGGCGTGCCCGATCAGCACGACCTCGATCGGCTGTCGAAGGGCATCTCGCTCGCCGGCCGGCGGACCGCACCGGCGACCGTGGAGCTGGCAAAGGTGATCGAGGCGGAGAGCGGTCAGCAGGCGCTGCTGTCGTTCGTGATTCGCGAAGGCCGCAACCGCCAGGTGCGCGACATGTGCGACGCGATTGGGCACCCGGTCGCGCGCCTCCGGCGCGTGCGTATCGGTCCGATCACCGACCTCCAGATCCGGCCCGGCGAGTTCCGCGACCTGTCCCCGCGCGAGCTCGCGCAGCTGCGCAAGCAGGCCGACATTACAGAGCCCCGGCCCAGAAGCGGATCAGTCGCCAAGTCTCGCCGGCCCCCGGCGCGTGATCGACCTCGGCGTGGCTGAGGAGTGGCGTCGAGAGCAGCGTCACGCGACCGCCGCGGGCGCGGAAGTCGGCCGCCAGCATCTCGGATTCCGCGGCCGGGATGACGTTGTCGTCGGCGCCGTGCAGCAGGTAGACCGGTGACACCGGCGGAGGGTTGCGGGCGGGGGACAGGGCGGTGTCGCCGCCGAGTGACGCGACGTGGGGCAGCAGCGCCGGCCCGAGATGCGCGACATCGCGGTTGTTCACCCAGGCCATGAAGGTGCGCGCCGGTTCGGGCAGGGTCGCGGACAGCGTGCGGGCACGCTCGAATTCCACCGCGGCGCGGGGTTTGTCGACCATGGAGAGGTGCGTCGCGTTGAGGAACGCGAGAATCCCCTGGCGAAGCGGCTCGACCTGATCGGGCGGCACCATCTTGTCGGCGACGCCGAGCAGGATGATGACGACGCCATAGTCGTGCGGCGGGCGGGTTTGTCCATTCGCCAGCACGCCGGTACACAGGTAGCGCAAGGCCCGCGGCAGATCGCCGTGTCCGCCGACCGACAGCGCCCATCCGACCCGGCTGCCGAGCCGCGAGGCGGCCACCACCGCCAGGCCTCCGGCGAAGCTGATCCCCATCAAGCCGGGCTTCATGTCAGGACCCGGCGGGGCCTGATGGCCGAGCCATCGCGCCGCATCCTCGATCATGTCGGTCGAGCGCGGCGTGACCTGGTACCGCATGAGATCGGGCAGCTGCGCGGTGACCACCTGGTGGCCGGTGGCGGCAAGTTCCGTCGCGAACGCGATCAGCCGCGGCTCGGCGATCCCGGCGGCGTGCACGCCCGGCACCAGCAGAATCGGCCGGCCGGTGATGTCGGCGGGCGTGTAGGTGCGCGCCCGCAGCTCACCGTCGCGCCAGGGAATGGTGAGGTCCGCAGCGGTGACGGCCTCGGCCTCGAGGGCGGCCGCGGAACGCGCCAGCCCCTGCATGCCGGCGGCGCGCACCACGAAGGCGGCGGCTTCGACGTAGTCCTGCGCGGCCGCGTAACCCGCCAACGGCAGCGCGACCACCGCGGCAATCACGACGAGCAGGCGCTTCCGCGGTCGGGTCATGCGCGCGCATCATAGCTCGGGAGGTAGGAGGTAGGAGGTAGGAGGTAGGAGACAGAGAAACAGAAAACAGGAAAAGCGTCGAACTGGCCTCCCGGTCTTCCACCTCCTATCTCCTTTCTCCTACCTCCTATCTGGCCGCCACGATCGCCAGCACCCGTTCGACGACCGTCTCTATCGGCAGCCCGGTGGTCTCGATGTGAATCGCATCATCGGCCATGGCGAGCGGCGACACGGCTCGGGTCGAGTCGCTTCGGTCACGCTCGGCGAGCGCGGTTGCCACCTCGGCGAGTGCGGTGGTGGCGCTGGTATGGGCAGGATCGGCGGCGCGGCGGCGGGCGCGCTCCTCGGGAGAGGCATCCAGGTAGATCTTCACGTCGGCATTCGGAAACACCACCGTGCCGATGTCGCGGCCCTCCATCACGATTCCCGCGTCGCGACCCATTTCGCGCTGTCGGCCCACCAGCACGCGGCGGACCGCCGGCAGCCGCGCCACAGCTGTAGCGCTCGCGTCCATCGCCGGCGTCCGGATCGCCTGCGACACGTCCTCGCCATCGATCGCGATGCGCCCGCCATCGAGGTTGAACACCGCCTGCTCGCTGAGCGCGGCGACCGCCGCCTCGTCTCTCAGATCCAGCCCCGTCTGGACGGCCTTCCATGCGACTGCCCGATACATCGCACCGGTGTCGACGTGCCGATAGCCCAGACGCGCCGCGACCGCGCGGGCAATCGTGCCCTTGCCGGCACCCGATGGACCGTCGATCGCGATGATGATCTTTCGTGGTGTTCCTGATTCCGCCGCCATGGCCGTCATGTCCCTCGACTGTCTACCCTATCATCGCGGCGACGCCCGCCCTCCTACCTCCTACCTCCTATCCTGTCTCTGTCTTCTGTCTTCTTCCCCCGTAACACACCCGCGCCGTCAGGCGTAAAAGACCCCGTGAAGCAAATCTCCTCGCTCAGATGGGTGTCGTTCCTCGTGCTCGCGGGCGCGCTCTCGACTGTCTCGCCTCTGCCGGCCCAGAAGGCGCCCCAGGAATTCTGGCCGCAGTGGCGCGGGCCGCAGATGAGTGGGGTCTCGCAGTCGGCGAACCCGCCGACCGAGTGGAGCGAGTCGAAGAACGTTCGCTGGAAGGTCGAGATCCCGGGACGCGGCTCGGCGTCCCCCGTGGTGTGGGGCGATCGGGTCTACGTCTTGACCGCGATCCCCGCCGGCGCGAGTGTCGGCGACCCGCATGCGCCGCGCGGCGGTCTGCCGAGCCGCGGCATGCACCGGTTCGTCGTGATGGCGATCAACCGCAAGGACGGCAAGGTGGCCTGGCAGCAGACGGCGCGCGAAGCCGAGCCGCACGAAGCCTCGCACAACGACAACGGCACCTGGGCGTCGAGCTCGGCGCTCACCGACGGCGAGCTGGTGATCGCACCGTTCGAGTCGCAGGGGCTCTATGCCTACGACATGAACGGCAAGCTGGTCTGGCAGAAGGATCTCGGCGACAAATACATGCGCAACACCTTCGGCGAGGGCTCGACGCCGGCGTTGCACAAGGATCGCCTCTTCTACGTCTGGGATCACCAGAAGGAGTCGTTCATCGTCGCGCTGAACAAGCGGACCGGTGACGAGCTGTGGCGGGTCAAGCGCGACGAGATCGACACCTGGGCGACGCCGCTGGTCGTCGAGCACGGCGGCATCACGCAGGTCATCGTCCCCGGGATGAACCGGGTTCGCAGCTACGATGCGGCCACGGGACAGATCGTCTGGGAGACGGCTGGACTGACGATGAACCCGATCCCGTCTCCGGTGTACGCCGACGGCATGGTGTTCCTGACCAGCGGCTTCCGCGGCAACAGCCTGAAAGCGGTCAGGCTGGAGGGGGCCAAGGGGGACATCACCAACACGCCGGCGGTCGTCTGGACGCTGGATCGAGACACGCCCTATGTGCCTTCACCGCTGCTGTACGACGGGATCCTCTATTTTCTGAAGACCAACAACGGCCTGATGACCGCGGTCGATGCGAAAACGGGAAAGCCGCACTACCAGGCGCAACGCATCGAAGGCGTGCCGAACGTGTTCGCGTCGCCGGTGGCCGCCGCCGGGAAGATCTTCGTGGTCGGACGGGAGGGCGCCACGGCGGTGCTGAAGCCGGGGCCGACGCTGCAGGTGCTCGCGACCAATACGCTGGACGATCACTTCGATGCGTCGCCGGCGCTGGTGGGCGGGGAAATCTACCTGAGAGGGATGAAATCCTGTATTGCGATCGGGACTGAGCAAATCCCAGTCCAAATCCCAGCTCGACCACTCCCAACTCCCAGATCCAACTGATTCCAACGCCAGCTCGGCTTCCAACGAGCTCGAATTGGCTGGGATTTGGAAGTTGGGAGTGGTTGAACTTGGGATCAGACTGGGATTAACGCTAGTCCCTCTCCGGATAGTCCTCGGACGAGGCCGGATCCAGCTCCCACCGGTGCTTGTCGCGTTCGGTGATCTTGTCCGACGCCTTGAGCTCCTCGTTGTCGTCGTAGGTCACACCGAGCGCCTTGCCGATATCGTCGACGCGATCCTGGTCCGGGGTCGGGTTGTCGCCGCCGGGAGCCTCGTCGCCCACCGCATAGGCGTCTTCCCAATCCGCATCGACGTCGCCGCCGGTCATCACCGGGCTGGTTTCGTTGTGATCGGCCTTGGCATCCTGCAGGTGCTGGTGGCCGCTCCTGGCCGCTGACGGCCCCCGGCTGTCGAGGTCGAGGCTGGACGGGGGGCTGGGGACGGTTTCGTCGATCTCGCGCAGCTGGCGGCGTGCGCGCTCGAGGCGGGGCGACTTGCTGGTGCCGGCGCCTGCCGGCGTGCCGGTCGAGCGTTTCGTCGGCAGCGGGTTGGTCAATCCGCGCCTGGTGCGCCCGGTCTCGGGGGTTTGGGCCAGCGTCTCTTCGCGCCCCGTTCCGCCTGCCTTGAGCTTTGTCGAAGGCGCCAGCTTGCCGCTTGGCGAGGCTCGTTTGGCGTCTTCGCCGTGCGCCGCGGCGTGGAGGCCTTCGCGGCGGTCTTCTTGCGAGCGGGGGCGGCTGTCTTCTTCGCCGCCTTCTTGACGGCTTTCTTCGCCGGCGCCGCCTTCTTCAGCTTGCCGGCGCGGGAGGGACTCGAGGCCGGCTTCCGTCTGGCCTTGCCCTTGGGTTTCCGGGCGCCGGCGGTCTTGCGCTTGGCGCCCTTGCTCGCCTTCGCTCGCTTGACGACGGCTCCCGCCCGCTTGCTGGACGTCTTCCTGGCCCCTCTGGTCGTGCCGCTCTTTTTCGCCATAGCCGTTATCTCTCTCCGCGGTGCCCGGGCGTGCGTAGCCGTCGCCTGGATGGTTTGACGAATCGCCCCTAAGTGATGTATCTTCTACTGCTTATCGCGACCGCAAGCGATGCAATCTACAGCCTGCCGGAGCTGAGATCCGGCGAAAGTTCGATCGAGGAGGATCCGTTTCGCATGCCAACTGAAGACTCGCAGAACATCAATCCACAAGGAGGTGGCACAACTGTGATCGCTGAGAAGTCCACGGGATTCTCCCCGCAAGACGACCAAGTCGATCCGCAGGAATATGCACGCCTTCTGGACCTTTACGATAACAGCTTCCGCAATATCGCGGAAGGTGAGGTCGTCAAGGGCACCGTCCTGAAAGTGACGCCATCGGAAGTCATCGTCGACGTGGGCTACAAGTCCGAAGGCATCATCGCCATCGACGAGTTCATCGACGAGACCGGGCAGGTATCGGTCCAGCCCGGCGATATCGTCGACGTGCTCCTCGAGCGGACCGAGGACCGTGAAGGCTACGTCGTCCTCTCGCGCGAAAAAGCCGAGAAGATGAAGATCTGGGACGACGTCGAGAAGGCGTATGCGGAGCGCAAAGTCGTCATCGGCCGGGTGATCGAGCGCATCAAGGGCGGGCTGGCGGTGGACATCGGCGTGCGGGCGTTCCTGCCCGGTTCGCAGATCGACGTGCGCCCGGTCCGGAACCTCGATGCCCTGCGCGGGCAGGAACTGCGCATGCGGGTCATCAAGGTCAACAAGAAGCGCGGCAACATCGTGCTGTCCCGCAAGGTGCTCCTCGAAGAGGAGAACGCGGAGAAGAAGAAGCACACGCTCGACACGCTGGCCGAGGGCAAGGTCCTCCGCGGCGTGGTCAAGAACATCACCGATTACGGCGCCTTCATCGACCTCGGCGGCATCGACGGCCTGCTGCACATCACCGACATGTCGTGGGGCCGGGTCTCGCACCCGTCCGAGCTCTTCAAGGTCAACGAAGAGATCGACGTGATCGTGCTGAAGTACGACCCGGCGACCGAGCGCGTCTCGCTCGGCCACAAGCAGCTGATGAACGACCCGTGGTCGAACGTCATCGAGCGCTATCCGGTCGGCGCGCGGGTCAGCGGCAAGGTCGTCAGCCTGACCGACTACGGTGCGTTCGTCGAGCTGGAAGCCGGCGTCGAGGGGCTGATTCACGTCAGCGAGATGTCGTGGAGCAAGCGGGTCAAGCACCCGTCGAAGGTGCTGAACGTCGGCGACAGCGTCGAGGCGATGGTGCTCGGCGTCGATCCCGGCGCGCGCCGCATCTCGCTCGGCCTGAAGCAGGTCGAGAGCAACCCGTGGCACGAGCTCACCGAGAAGTACCCGATCGGCACGACGATCACCGGCAAGGTCCGCAACCTGACCGAGTTCGGCGCGTTCGTCGAGGTCGAAGAAGGCATCGACGGCCTGATCCACATCTCGGACATGTCGTGGAGCAAGCGGCTGAAGCACCCGTCCGAAGTGCTGAAGAAGGGGGATTCGGTCGAGGCGATGGTGCTCAACATCGACGCCGAGAACCAGCGCCTGTCGCTCGGCCTCAAGCAGCTGCAGACCGACGTGTGGGACGAGTTCTTCACCCAGCATCACGTGGGTGACGTGGTCGAAGGCAAGGTCGTCCGGCTGACCAACTTCGGCGCGTTCGTCGAGCTGGCCGAAGGGATCGAGGGGCTGATCCACGTGTCGGAGTTCGACGACTCGCAGCACGCGGGCAAGGACGAGAAGCTGGAGCTCAAGGTCGGCGAGAGCTACCAGATGAAGATCATCAAGCTGATCCCGGCCGAACGGAAGATCGGGCTGAGCATCCGGGCGCTCAAGAACGACGAGTTCAGAGCGGATTGGGAGGCTTATACCGAGACCACCGGACGGCCGGAAGTGACGCTCGGCGATCACTTCAAGCATCAGCAGTAAGACGCAGTTGCCAGTCGCCAGTTCAGCTGCCAGTCGTTCGGACTGGACGACTGGCCGACTGGCGCGCTGCGAACTGGTAAGCGGACAGCGAAAGGTTTCCCATGAACACCACCGGCAGCATGACGAAGGCGGAGCTCGTCGAGGAAGTGTCGCGGGTGTCGGATCTCACCAAGAAGCACTCCGAGGTCATCGTCGACACGGTGTTCAAGAGCATCATCGATGCGCTGCACCGCGGCGAGAAGATCGAGCTGCGGGGGTTCGGCAGTTTCAGGCTGCGGCGGCGTGAGCCGCGCAAGGGGCGCAATCCCAAGACCGGCGACAAGGTGGACGTGCCGCCGAAGAAGGTCCCGTATTTCAAGCCGGGCAAGGAACTGAAGGAACTGATCAACCGCGAGCCCGACGCGCCGGCGGCGTCCACGTCCGCGCTGTCGGTCGACGCGGAAACCGCAGGCGTGTGACGCTCGAGCGGCTCTACACGCCCTGGCGGCTCGCGTATGTGACCGGTTTCGCCAAGTCGAGCGACTGCGTGTTCTGCGCGGCGCTCGCCAGCGAGGACGCCGATCCGCTCGATCGTCTTTCGCGGCGCAACCTGCTTCGTCATCCTCAATCTCTTCCCCTACAACAACGGCCACCTGATGGTGGTCCCGAACCGCCACATCGCGAGCCTGGTCGACGCCCGGCCGGACGAGCTGCGCGAGATGATGGAGATGACGCGGCTGTCCGAGATCGCGCTGCGCGAGGCGTTCAACCCGGAAGGGATCAACGTCGGGATCAACCTGGGCAAGGCCGCCGGCGCCGGCATCCTCGAGCACCTGCACATCCACCTGGTGCCGCGCTGGACCGGGGACACCAACTTCATGACCGTCATCGGCCAGACCCGCGTCCTGCCCCAGGAGCTGCCGGTCACCGCCGATCGGCTGCGGCCGATCTTCGAGCGCCTCGTGAAGTAGAGCTGAGACTCGGCGCTGCTCGTCCTCACGCAGCATTCACGCGGCAGGGAGGCGACGAAGGTACCGGATCTCAAAAACGGAGCAACGGAGCCAACGAAGAAACGGAAAAGATTATTTTTTAGAAACCAAGAGAGTCTTCTTCGTTACCTCCGTTTACTCCGTTGCTCCGTTTTTGAGATCCGTTGCCTTCGTCGCCTCCGTCGCTGGACTACGATCTCTCCGATGCGCCTGGAACCCACCCCCGAGCAGCTGGCCTTTCAGCAGCAGGTGATCGAGTTCGCGGCGTCCGCGGTGGCGCCCCATGCGCCGGCGATCGACGAGAGCGCGGCGTTCCCGCGCGAGGTGATCGCCGCGGCGGCGAAGCTGGGCCTGCTGGGCGTGACCATCCCGGCGGAGCAGGGCGGGGCGGGACGCGACTACGTCAGCTACGCGCTGGCCATCGAGGCGCTGGCGGCTGCCAGCGCGGTGGTCGCGGTGATCGCGGCGGTGAACAACTCACTCGTGGCCGAACCGCTCGCGCAGTTCGGGAGTGACGCTCAGAAGGACCGGTGGCTGCGGAGCCTGGCCTCCGGCGCCTCGCTGGGCGCGTTCGCGCTGTCCGAGGAGCACGCCGGATCGGACGCCGCCAACCAGCAGACCGTCGCCACGCTCGACGAGCACGGGTACGTCATCACCGGCCGCAAGGTCTGGGTGGCCAACGCCGAGGCCGCGGACCTGATCATCGTTTTTGCCGCCACCCAGCCGGGCCTGCGCGGGCGGGGCGTGAGCGCGTTCCTGGTCCCCGCCGACACCCCGGGGCTGACCTGCACATCCAGCGGCGAGTCGCTCGGCGTGCGCGGTCTCGGGTGCATGGACATCGACTTCAAGAGCGTGCGGCTCGGGACCGATGCGTTGCTGGGCGCGCCCGGAGAGGGCTTCAGGATCGCGATGTGGGCGCTCGACGGCGGGCGGGTCGCCATCGCCGCGCAGGCGCTCGGCGTCGGCCAGGCCGCGCTGAACGAAGCGCTCGCCTACGCCAAGACCCACGAAGCCTTCGGGCAGCCGATCGGCAACTACCAGGCAATCCAATGGATGCTCGCCGACATGGCCACCGAGCTCGATGCCGCCCGGATGTTGACCTGGAAAGCCGCCGACTCGCGCGGCCGCCGAGGCACCGGCCCGGCCGAGACCGTCACCGTCGACGCCAGCATGGCCAAGCTGTTCGCCTCGGAAGCGGCGCACCGAGCCGCCGACAAGGCGATGCAGATCCTCGCCTCACGGGGCTACCGGCGTGGCTCGGTGGTCGAACGTCTCTTTCGAGACGTCCGGGCCACCGAGATCTATCAGGGCACGTCCGAGGTCCAGCGGATGGTGATCGCCGAGCACGTGATCGGCGAGTCTTAAGGGCCGACCGTGTGGCCGAGCGGCTCACCTCCCGGCATGACGCCAGCCCGGACAAAGTTGTAAGACTGACGAGAATACCGAAGGTCCGCAGGAAGGGGTCGCCGTGGGTGTCCTCGAAATGGGGTAACACCAGCGGAGCATATGGACGAGGTGTGTCTCATTCCAGTCACGGCCTCGTGTTTGCTGTCCGTCCCCTCGGGGGAAGCAATGACCGAGTCCCGTTATGCCTCACGCTTTCGGTATCTCGATGCGGCTGACGTCGACGACGCAGTGGTGAACTTCGAGGGCCTGACCGTCCTCGGTGCGGATGGCGAGCGAATTGGCGACGTGGAAGGCTTCGTAGTCGACGCTTGCGCCAGACGCGTCAACCATATCGTGGTCGACTCGGGCGAGTGGTTCGACTCACCGCGCCTCCTCCTTCCGGTTGGGCATGCCTCGGTGTCCCCCGACAGGAAATCTTTACGCACCGATGTCACGCGCACTGCACTCCGCTACCTGCCCGAGTTCGAGGCCGACCGCTTCTGCGAGTTTACGGACGAGGAGCTGCACGCCTTCGAACGCAATACCGTAATCGCGTGTTGTCCTGACCAGCCGCTCGAAGCCGTCTCCGAGCCGACTTGGGGGTACGAATGCTGGGGCCACTACCGGCAGCCCGAGTGGTGGAGGATGGACCGCTACGCGCCCGAGCAGCTGCGCTCGCTCGCGAGTATTCTCGCCGCGTCGTGCCCGGCCCACCGCCTCGCAGGCTTCGAACCGGCCCGCAGCGCCCGACGGCACTAGAGTCCGCCTGCAGTCGATCTACCCGAGCACCTGCTTGGCGATGGTCTGCAGCTGCAGGTTCGACGTGCCTTCGTAGATCTGGCCGATCTTCGCGTCCCGGTAGAACTTCTCGACCGGATACTCCTTGACGAATCCGTTCCCGCCGAACAGATTGACCGCGAGCGAGGCCACACGCTCCGCCACTTCGGACGACAGGATCTTGCAGACCGCCGCCTCGGTGAGGAACGGCTGGCCGGCGTCGCGAAGACGCGCGGCATTGTAGACGGTCAGCCGCGCCGCCTCGACCTCGACCACCGCGCGCGCGATCTGGTGCTGCACGGCCTGGAATTCCCCGATCGCCTTGCCGAACTGTTTCCGCTCCTTGACATAGCCGATCGCCGCATCGAGTGCGCCCCGGGCCAGGCCGATCATCTGCGCGCCGATCCCGATCCGTCCTTCGTTCAGCGTTTCGATCGCCACCTTGTAGCCCTTGCCGGGCTCGCCGAGCAGGTTCGAGCGCGGCACCCGGCAGTCGTCGAACAGCAGCTCGCAGGTGCTGCTGGCGCGGATGCCCAGCTTGTCCTCCTTCTTGCCGACGATGAACCCGGGGGCGTCGCGCTCCACCACGAAGGCGGTGATGCCGCGGTAGCCGGCCGAGGGATCCAGCGTCGCGAACACGATGAACACCGCGGCTTCGTTGGCGTTGGTGATCCACAGCTTCCGGCCGCTCAGCACGAAATGATCGCCGTCCTCGCGCGCGCGCGTGGTCAGCGCGAAGGCGTCGCTGCCCGAGCCGGCTTCCGAGAGCGCATAGGCACCGACGCTGTCGCTCGCGAGCCTGGCGAGGAAGCGCTGCTTCAGATCCTCGGTCCCCCAGCGCAGGAGCGCGTTGATCACCAGAGTGTTCTGGACGTCCACCAGCACACCGACCGACGGGTCGACCCGCGACAGCTCCTCGACCGCAATCACGGAGTGAAAGAACCGGCCGCCCGCTCCGCCGTAGGCCTCGGGCACCTCGATGCCCATGACTCCGAGCTCGAACAGCTGCTGGATGAGCGTGGCCGACATGCGGGCCTGGTCGTCCATCTCCCGGACCAGCGGCCTGACCTGGGCCTCGGCGAACTCGCGCACGCTGTCCCGGAACAGTCGCTCGTCCTCGGTGAACACGGTGAGCGGCTGGGGTGGTTTCGACGGTCTCCCGCGCCATGGAGCACCTCCTGAGGGTGGCGGAAATCGCGAATGTTATCATTGGGCTTCTTCGAAGCCGTGCGCCGTTCGTTCGACCCTGTCGACGCCGCGCTTCGCGGGGGGATGTCGAACAAAATGCGCGCTCACTCCCGGAACGCCTCGCTGGTCCTCGCTCTGGTCACGGTGATCGCCGCGGGCGGCCCGAACCGGTCGCTCAACGCCCAGGATCCGGCGCCACAACCGCCGGCCACCCAGCCACCGTCCCCACCGCCCGCGGGCCAGGCGCCCGAACGGGCGCAGCAGCCCCCGATCCGCACCGGCATCAACTACGTGCGCGTCGACGCCATCGTCACCGACGGCAAGGGGGAGCCGGTCCTCGACCTCAAGGCGGAAGAGTTCATCGTCACCGAGGACAACAAGCCGCAGAAAGTCGAGCAGTTCACCGTCGTCAAGATCGACGCCATCGGGCAGAACGCCGCCCGGCCGACCACCGCCATCCGCAGCGACTTCGACGAGGAGCGTGAGGCGGCCCGCCCGGACGTGCGGCTGTTCGTGCTGCTGCTGGACGACTACCACGTGCGGCGGGGGAACGACATGGCGGTCCGCAAGCCGCTGATCGAGTTCATTCAGAACCAGCTGGACCCGGCGGACATGGTCGCGATCATGTATCCGCTCACCCCGGTCGCCGACATTCACTTCTCGCGCGATCGCAACATCGCGGCGGGCGCGATCGAGCGGTTCGAGGGGCGGAAGTTCGTGTATCAGCCCCGGAACGCGTTCGAGGAGCAGTACGCCTACTACCCGGCGCAAACCGTCGAGCGGGTCCGCAACCAGGTGACGATGGGCGCGCTGAAGGCGGCGGCGGTCCGGCTGGGGGGCCTGCGCGAAGGGCGGAAGTCGATCATCTTCGTGAGCGAGGGTTTCACCACCACGCTGCCGCAGCAGTTGAACGACCCGATCGCCGCGATGCCCGGCGTCGGGAATCCGAATCGGGGCCGGCCGACCCCGCAGACGCCGGCCGGCGACATGGCCCAGCAGCGCGGTGACTTCATCAATCAGACCGATCTGATGAATGACATGCGCGACGTGTTCGACACCGCCAACCGGCAGAACACGTCGATCTATCCGGTGGACCCGCGCGGCCTCGCGGCGGTGGAATACGGCATCAACGAGGGCGTCAATCAGACGACCGACCGCAACCACCTGAACGCATCGCTCGACACGCTGCGGACGCTGGCCGGGAACACCGACGGCCGGGCGATCATCAATCGCAACGATCTCGCGACCGGGATGAAGCAGATCATCCGGGACTCCAGCGGCTACTACCTGCTCGGCTACAACTCGACGCAGGCCCCGACCGATGGCAAGTTTCACGAGATCAAGGTCCGGGTGACCCGGCGTGGCCTGGACGTGCGGGCCCGCAAGGGCTACTGGGCGTTCACCGCCGCCGAAGCGGCGCGCGCCTCGGCGCCGCCGAAGCCTGAAGCGCCGGCCGCGGTCAGCGCCGCGCTGAACGCCATCGCAGAGCCCGAACGCGGCCGTCCCGCCCGGTTCTGGATCGGCACGTCGCGCGGCGAGAGCGGCATGACCCGGGTCACGTTCAGCTGGGAGCCGATCGGTCCGCCACCAGGCGCGCCACCTCAGGAGGCCCAAGCGACACGCATCGTGCTGACGGCGAGCTCGGCGGACGGAAAGCAGCTCCACAAAGGGCGCGTGCCGGAGCAGGCTGCCGCCCCGGCCCCGGCCCCGGCCCCGGCCCCGGCCCCGGCGCCGTCCGGCGGTGCGGCGGCCGCGGGTGCGCCGTCCGGCCCTGGCGGATCGGTGCAGTTCGATGCGCCGCCCGGGCAGGTGCAACTGCGAATCGTGGTCGAAGGACCGCGCGGCCAGGTGGTGGATTCCGTGTCGCGGGATCTGACGCTGCCCGACTTCTCACGCGTGCAGGTGGCGTTTGCGACGCCGCGCGTCTTCCGCGGACGGACCGTGCGCGATCTGACGATCATCAAGGCAAATACCGCGGCAGTCCCCACCGCCGATCGCGAGTTCTCGCGCACCGACCGCCTGCTGATCCGGACCGAAGCCTATACTCCCGGCAGCGCCGTACCAGCGCTGACCGCGCGGCTGCTCAACCGTGGCGGCGGCCAGATGGCAGAGCTGCCCATCCAGGCGGGGCAGGGCGGCGCCGGCGATATCGAGCTGCCGCTGTCCTCGCTCGCCGCAGGCGACTACCTGATCGAGTTGAATGCCAAAACCGAATCAGGCACCGCGCAGGAGCTGATCGCGTTCAAGGTCGGGCGATAGAACTACAGCCGCGAACCGCGAACCCGCGCCGTGATCACTACCGGCTCCAGAATCCCGTCACGCTCTCGATTCTGCCGTCGGGCGTCAAGGTGAACACGTTGGTACCCCGGCTTTGTTCCTGACCTGCCGCACTGCAGACGATCCAATCCGCGATCGCCATTCCCTGACATTGCCGCACGGCGCCATCGCGGGCGATGGTCAGGCCGGGCATGAACCGGTGCACGGCGGTCAGGTGCTCGACGAGATCCGGCAGCCCTTCGACGGCGCTGAACTGATCGCGCATGGCGACGGACGGGGCGACGGTCTGTTCGAGGGCGGTCCGTCGCGTATCGGCATCCGGATTCGACCAGGCGGTAAACCATCGATCGACAATCGCGTCGGCGCCGGCGTGGGCCTGGTTGGCGACAGCGTTGGCAAAGAGGGACAGCTGATAGCGCCAGCCCTGGACGTGATGATCGCGCACGCCCGGATCGGCGAAGGCGTGTGACAGACGCACGCGGGTGCCGGCCGGCTCCTCGTCCAGCTCGATCGTGACGAGCGATGCACCGGCGGCAAACGGCGTCCCGCTCACGTACCCGTAGGTGAAGACCACGCGTTCGGGGACGACGACCTCGACCACCTCGCCGGCGACCTCGGTGCCGTTGGGATAGCGGATGAACACGCGGCCGCCGGTGCGTGGCTCGATCGACGAGCCGGTGCCCCACCAGGAGGCCCAGCGTGGGGTGTCGGTGAAGAAACGGAACACCAGGTCACGATCCGCGCGAATGAGAACGGTGCGGTCGAGAGTGTGCGTCAGCACCTGATTCATGGCTTCCTCCGTCGGTGGCGCGGCAGTGGCCCGCGCCGGGATTGTTCGAGCTCGGCCTGCAGCTTCAATTGCCAGAGCGCGTCCGCCCACATCCGCTCGAGCATCCGTCCCACTGATCCGAACGCCTCGCGTCGCGCCTTGTAGAAGCGGTTGCGGCCTTCACTGCGAACCTCGACCAGCCCGGCCTCGGCCAGCGCGCGCAGTTGCAGCGAGACGGCCCCGAACGTGACGTCGGGCATCGCGGCATGAATGTCGCCGGCGGCCCGCTCGTCGCGCCAGACCAGGCGCAGAATCTCGCGGCGCCGCGGCGACGCCATGGCGGTGAGTGCGGCGGCCTCGGTCATGGGCGCTAGTTTAGTTGAAACTAAAATGTTGTCAAGGGCGCAGTCGTCATTTCCGGACGCATCGTCCCGCTTCCGGACAGAGCGCGGACCGCCACAGCGCGTGGGCGGGAAAACGAACGACAGCCGCCCTCAAAACCTGCAGGAGGCAAGGAGGTCAGGAGAATTCTTTTTTTACTCTCAGAAAACAAACAACCTCCTGATCTCCTGACCTCCTGTTTAGCTTTTGGGGGCGGCTGTCGACGGCGCAAACCGGCATCAGTCCGCTCCGGCACGCTTTTCTCTTACGCTACCGCATGCTGCTCCTGCACAATTTCCGTTTCGCGGGTCGGATCCTCAGGCGCAATCCGTCGTTCGCGGCGTCGGCCGTCGTGGTGATGGCCCTCGGGATCGGCGCGTCGACGGCGGTGTTCTCCGTCGTGAAGGGGGTCCTGCTCACGCCGCTGCCATTTCACGAGCCCGACCGGGTCGTGCTGGTTCGCGCCGACCTGCCTGGCTATGCGCATCAGGCGGCTCTCAATCGTGAGGAGCTCTTTGCGTTACGCGATCGCACCGACTTGTTCCAGTCGGTCGGGGTGCTCAACGAATCGCCCGTCAGCCTCACCTCACCCGATCACATGGAGGCGGTCATCGGCGTCTCGGCCAGCGACAACTTCATGGCTACGCTGGGGGTGTCGCCGATCCTCGGTCGGGCGGTGACCCGCAACGATATCGGCGGCGGCTTCGTCAATGCCGTCACCATCAGCTATGACCTCTGGGAGCGTCAGTTCAAGCGCGATCCGGACGTGGTCGGCCGGTCACTCGAAGTCAACAACCGGCCGATGCGGATTATCGGAGTGCTGCCAAAGGGTTTTCATCTCTATCTGGGGCCGGGGGCGATCGTTCCTCAGATCGACATCTGGCTTCCGCGTCCGCTGTCCTATGACGACGAAGCGTTTCGCGGGCGGATCGTCATCGCGCGCCTCAAGGACGGCGTGACGCTGGAGACCGTCGGCGCCGCGGTGGCGGCGCTGTCCGCCCGGCTGGTGGCCGAGCATCCGTCGGCGTACACCACCGGGCCGGTCCGGCTGTCAGTGGCGACCCTCGATCAGGAAGTCGTCAGTGAGGTGAAGCCGGCGCTGGCGGCGCTGAGCGGTGCGGTGGCGTTCGTGCTGCTGGTGGCGTGCGCGAATCTGGCCAACCTGCTGCTGGCCCGTGCGTCGGCCCGCAGCCGCGAAGTCGCGATTCGGGTGTCGATCGGCGCCTCGCGGTCGCAGATCGTCGCGTCAGCTCGGCTGCGGAAGGCGTGGTGCTTGGACTCCTGCGGCATCGGCCGCCGGGTTGTTCATCGCCACCTGGTGCGTCGACGGGCTGTTGCTGCTCGCGCCGGCGACGCTACCGCGCCGCGAAGTCATCGGCGTCGACGGCGATCGCCGCGCTGTTCGCGGTGACCGCGGCCTGGCTGTCCGCCATCGTGGCGAGCGTGGTCCCGGCCTGGCAGAGCCACGCGGACGGATGCGGTCGGCCGCGCTCAAGCAGGACCCCGCGTCATCGCGCAGTGCGGCGACGGTTCGCGGGCTGCTGGCCGCCGGACAGCTCGCGCTCTCGCTGGTGCTCCTGATCGGCGCCGGGCTGATGGGCCGCGCGTTCGTGAGCCTTCGCTCGGTTCCGCTCGGGTTCGAGCCAGAGCGGGCGGTTGACCATGGCATCGCGCTCCAGGGCCAGCGGTTCAATCGCGGAACGCTGGATGAGGCGCGCGCGATACGCCGTGCGTTCTACCGACCAACTCGCCGATGCCGTCCGGCAGATCCCGGGCGTCGAGCTGGCTGGCGTGGGACATCCGGTGCCGCTGAGCGGCGTCTCGCTGGTGCAGCGGTTCGCCACGAGCGCCACCGGCGCCGCGAGCGGCAGGCAGAAGCCGTCATCGCCTTCGGCGGCTTTCTCGAGTCGCTCCGGGTCGCCGCTCGTCGCCGGCCGGATCCTTTACGTCCGGCCGACGAGACCCGCCCGTCGTGATCGTCGACGAGCGGCTCGCCCGCGAAGCCTGGCCGGACCAGTCCGCCGTCGGGCAGCGGCTCGCCCTGATCTCCAATATCGCCAGTCCGCGCTGGGTCGAGGTCGTCGGCGTGGCGGCCATGCGCAGACGCAGGGGCTTCGCAGCCCCGGGCCTGCCAGCAAATCTGGATGACCTACGGCTCCAAGTCGTATTCCGAGCTCGGGCTCGTGGTGCGCGGCACGAATCCCGCGGGGTTCATCGGCCCGGTCAAAGAGGCGGTGCAGCGGCTCGGCGCCGGGCGGCCGGTGCACGATGTCCGGCTGCTCAGCGACCGCGTGGCGGATGCTTCGGCCGACACCCGGTTCGCGCTGTTCGTGCTGGGCTCGTTCGCGGTGCTGGCGCGTCGTGCCTGTCGATCATCGGCGTCTACGCGGTCGTCGCCTACGCGACCGCACGCCGCACCCGCGAAATCGCCGTGCGACTGGCGCTCGGCGCGGACACCGGCCGCATCGTCTCGCTGGTCATGAAGCAGGGCGCGGTCTGGATCGCGGCCGGCCTGATCGCCGGCATCGCCGGGGCGCGCCTGCTGACGGGCTACGTCTCCGGCCTGCTGTTCGAGGTCACCCACAACGATCTGGTGACCTTCGGGTCGGTCGCGGCCGGACTCGCGCTCATCGCGCTCACCGCGACCGCCGTGCCGGCGCTGCGCGCGAGCCGCATCGATCCGATGCTGTCGCTGAAGGGCGAGTAGGCGCGGGGCTGACGCCTCGCGCCTACGAGATCGCGGGCTCGCGGTTCGCGGGTTCGCGGGTTCAGGAAGTCGGCGGTAGCCAGAGGCAACCAGGTGCTTCGATCTCCGCCGCCTGTTGCCTCTGAGTATGCACCGGCTCCGAGCCCGCGAACCCGCGAACCCGCGAACCGCGAACCCGCGGATCTTTACGCGTACATGCCGCGCATGCGTGTGACGGTCGCAACCCGGTTGATGGCGACGATGTAGGCGGCCGTGCGCAGGTCGGTCTTGTAGCGGACCGAGGTGTCGAGCACGTCGTGGAACGCCTCGACCATCTTGGCTTCGAGCCGGCGGTTCACTTCCTCTTCTTCCCAGAAGTAGCCGTGGCGATCCTGCACCCACTCGAAATACGAGGTGGTGACCCCGCCGGCATTCGCCAGGATGTCGGGGATCACGAACACGCCGCGCTCGTGGAGGTGGCGGTGGGCGTCGGGCGTGGTCGGGCCGTTGGCGCCTTCGGCGACGATCTTGGCGCGGATGATCGGCGCGTTCTCCATCGTGATCTGATTCTCGAGCGCGGCGGGCACCAGCACGTCGACATCGAGGCCGAACAGCTGATCGTTTTCGATCGGGTCGCCGCCGGGGAAGCCGTCGATGGTCTTGCGCTGTTTGGCGAAGTCGAGCATCTTGGCGATGTCGAGGCCGGCGGGGTTGTAGACGCCGCCTTTCCAGTCGGTCACGGCGACGATTTTGGCGCCGATCTTCGCCAGCAGATCCGCGGAGACCGAGCCGACGTTGCCGAAGCCCTGCACCGCCACCGTGGCCCCCTTGATGTCGAGGCCCAGGTGATTGGCGGCCTCGCGGGTCACGATCATCACGCCCCGGCCGGTGGCTTCCCGCCGCCCCAGCGAGCCGCCCATTTCGATCGGCTTGCCGGTGACCACCGCGGTCGAGGTGTAGCCGACGTGCATGCTGTAGGTGTCCATCACCCACGCCATGATCTGGTCGTTGGTGTTGACGTCCGGCGCGGGGACGTCCTTGTCGGGACCGATGGCGTCGATGATCTCGGCGACGTACCGGCGGGTCAGCGCCTCGAGCTCGCGGCGCGACATGCGGGTGGGGTCGCAAATCACGCCCCCCTTGCCGCCGCCGAAGGGCACGTGCGCGACCGCGCATTTCCAGGTCATCCACGCCGCGAGCGCGGTGACCTCGTCCAGGGTGACGTCGGGGTGGTACCGGATGCCCCCTTTGGCGGGACCGAGGGTGATGTTGTATTGCACGCGGTACCCGGTGAAGACTTCGATCTCGCCGTTGTCCATCTGGATCGGACACGACACCGTAATCTGCCGCTTGGGATTGGTCAGGATTTTCCAGATGCCGGGGTCGAGCCCCAGCAGGCGCGCCGCCCCGTCGAACTCCTGGAGCATCGCGTTGAAAATGCTGCCGCCTGCTGCCATATCTCTCCTCAGCCCGTGTGCATGACCGGTGGGTCGCGCCGGGGCAAACACAAACAGGCCAACCTAGCACGGGCGACCGACGCGCGCAACGGGCGAGCCGCCGCCGCGGCGCTGTCCTGCCGCGGGCGCTATAATGTCGCCTTGATGAACCGCGTGAGCGCCGCCTCGTCGCGCCAGCGCTGGGAGGCGGAAGTGCTCGAGCCGGCGCTGAAGAAGGCGCCGGAGCGGAGCGTGCCGTTCACCACGGTCTCCGGCCGCCCCATCGAACGCCTCTACACTGCCGACGACATCGCGGCGCTCGACTACGGCCGCGACCTCGGCCGTCCCGGCGCCTTTCCCTACACCCGCGGCATCCATCCCACCGGCTATCGCGGCAAGCTCTGGACGATGCGGCAGTTCGCCGGCTTCGGCACGCCGGAGGAGACCAACGCGCGCTACAAGGCGCTGCTGGCGGCGGGGGGCACCGGCCTGAGCGTCGCCTTCGATCTGCCGACCCTGATGGGCCGCGATCCGGATCACCCGCTGGCGCTCGGTGAAGTCGGCAAGTGCGGCGTCAGCATCGTCTCGCTGGCCGACATGGAGCGGCTGTTCGACGGCATCCGTCTCGGCGACATCACGACGTCGATGACCATCAACTCGCCGGCGCCGATGATCTTCGCGATGTACCTGGTGGTCGCGGAGCGGCAGGGCGCGGACTGGAAGCAGCTGTCGGGGACGATCCAGAACGACATCCTCAAGGAGTTCATCGCGCAGAAGGAGTACATCTACCCGCCGCGCGAGTCGATGCGGCTGATTACCGACGTCTTCGCGTTCTGTTCGAAGGAAGTGCCGCGGTGGAATACGGTGTCGGTCAGCGGCTACCACATCCGCGAGGCCGGGTCGACCGCGCTGCAGGAACTGGCGTTCACGCTGCGCGACGGGATCGAGTATGTGCAGTACGGCCTCGACGCCGGGCTGGATGTGGACGACTTCGCGCCGCGGCTGTCCTTCTTCTTCAACTCGCACAGCGATTTCTTCGAGGAGATCGCCAAGTTCCGCGCCGCGCGGAAGCTGTGGGCCGAGGTCATGCGCGACCGTTTCAAGGCCCGCTCCGAGCGCTCCTGGAAGCTGCGCTTCCACACCCAGACCGCCGGCGTATCGCTCACCGCGCAGCAGCCGTACAACAACGTCGTCCGCACCGCGCTGCAGGCGCTGGCCGCGGTGCTGGGCGGCACCAACTCGCTGCACACCAACTCGCTGGACGAAGCGCTGGCGCTGCCGACCGCCGAGGCGGCCACGCTGGCGCTCCGGACCCAGCAGATCATCGCCCACGAGAGCGGCGTCACCGATATCGTCGATCCGCTGGGCGGCTCGTATTTCGTCGAGCGGCTGACCCTCGACATGGAGCAGGGGGCGCAGGGCTATTTCGACACCATCGACCGGATGGGCGGGATGGTCGAGGCGATCGAGGAGGGCTTTCCGCAGCGCGAGATTGCCGAGGCGTCGTACAGATTCCAGCAGGCGGTCGAGCGCCGCGACAAGGTCGTCGTCGGCGTCAACGACTTCGTGCAGCACGACGAGCCGCCGACACCCGATCCTCTACATCGACGAGCGCGCGGCGAGACGTCCAGCTGCCAGCGGCTCGAAGCGTTGCGCAAGTCCCGGGACACCGATGCCGTGCGCCGCTCGCTCGACGCGCTGCGGGACGCCGCGATCGGCACCGGCAATACCATGTAGGCGCTGCTCGACTGCGTGCGGGCCTACGCGACCGTCGGCGAGATGTGCGACGCGCTGCGGGAGGTGTGGGGCGAGTACGAAGAAGTGCCGCTGATCTAGGGATGGTGCAGTCCAGTTCCCGGTTTCAGGAGCAAAGTCGGAGAACAGAACCGGAACTGGCATCCCGAGCACTGACTCGGCAACTGGTAGCTGAAACTGATTGATGCGCAAAATCCGAGTCGTCATCGCCAAGCCGGGCCTCGACGGCCACGACCGCGGCGCCAAGGTCATCGCGCGGGCGCTGCGGGACGCGGGCATGGAGGTCATCTACACTGGGCTGCGCCAGACGCCCGAGCAGATGCTGTCGGCGGCGCTGCAGGAAGATGCCGACGCGATCGGCCTGTCGATTCTCTCGGGGGCGCACATGCACATCTGCCCGCGAGTGATGGAACTGCTCCAGGAAAAAGGCCTGGACGACGTGCTGGTGGTCGTCGGCGGGATCATTCCGGACGTCGACATCCCGAAGCTGCGCGAAATGGGCGTCAGGGGATCTTCCTGCCCGGCACGCCGATGCAGGACATCATCGACTTCATCACGGCCAATGTCCGGCCGCGCATGGAACACGTATAGGACCCATGCCCCACAAGCTGCTGCTCGCCGATGACAGCGTCACCATCCAACGGGTCATCGAGCTCACGTTCGCGGACGAGGACATCCACGTCGTCGCGGTCGGCGACGGCCGTCAGGCCATCGAGCGGGTGCGCGCCGATCGTCCGGACATCGTGCTCGCCGATGTCGGCATGCCCGAGCGGGACGGCTACGAGGTCGCGGCCTTCATCAAGGGCGATCCGCGGCTGGCGCACATTCCGGTGATCCTGCTGACCGGCGCCTTCGAGCCGCTGGACGAGGATCGGGCCCGCGCTGGTCGGCTGCGACGGCGTGCTGGTCAAGCCGTTCGAGCCGCAAATGGTGATCAACCGGGTGCGCGAGCTGCTATCGGGCCGTCGTCCGGTCGCCGCGGCGCAAGGGCCTCCGCCAGCGTCGCGGTCGGCGGCGGACATCTTCGGCGACGAGCTCGACGCCGGGCTCGCCCCGCCGCCCGCCGCCGCCGATCCTCGGAACACCGGCGACGCGCTCGAAGACTACTTCGATCGACTCGACGCGGCGTTCGCCGAACATCAGCGGGCCCGGCGGGCCGCACCAGCAAACCGGCCCGAGCCGGACGAGGACCTGTCAGGCGGGATCGCGGAGCTCCAGCAGGCGCCGCCCGCGCGGACGCCCGGGCAGGATCCGATGACCAGCTGGGACCCGGATCTGACCGCCGATCTCGGTCCGGCGAAGCCCCATCTGGCCAATGCCTTCGCGGCGCTCCTGGCGGCGGAGCAGGGCGACGTCGTGCCGCAGCCGGGCGACGGCCTCGCTGGAGCCGCAGCGCCTCGGCGACGACGTGATCGACGACATCGTCGCGGCGCGTGATCGCGCGGATGACCGACGATGCGGTGCGGCAGGACCGTGGTCGAGACCGCCGAACGGCTGGTGCGCGAAGAGATCGACCGGATCAAGCGGGAGGCGCGAGCGAGCGGGAGCCCCCAGAGCGGCACGCCTGATCCGATTAGGATCGGGAGTTATGCCCGACGGTCAGGACCCTTCCCATCCGATTTCTGTTCCCGACAAACCCGCCCTCGAAGGCCTCGAAGCGAAGTGGACGCCGCGCTGGGAAGACGCAGGGCGTCTACCGGTTCGATCGCACGCGGCCCCGCGCCGACGTGTTCGCGATCGACACGCCGCCGCCGACGGTCAGCGGGTCGCTGCACGTCGGGCACGTGTTCTCCTACACCCACACCGACGTCGATCGCGCGCTTTCAGCGCATGCGCGGCAAGGCCGTCTTCTATCCGATGGGCTGGGACGACAACGGGCTGCCGACCGAACGCCGGGTGCAGAACTACTTCGGCGTCCGCTGCGATCCGTCGCTGCCGTACGATCCCGGCGTTCGTGCCGCCGGACAAGCCGGGCAAGCAGCCGATGCCCGGTGTCGCGGCCGAACTTCATCGAGCTCTGCGCCCGTCTGACCGCGGAAGACGAGAAGGTCTTCGAGCATCTGTGGCGCTCGCTGGGGCTGTCGGTCGACTGGTCGATGACCTACGCGACCATCGATCGCCGGGCGCAGCGGGTGTCGCAGCTGGCGTTCCTGCGCCTGCTCAGCGCGGCAGCTGGCCTATCAGCTCGAGGCGCCGACGCTGTGGGACATCGATTTCCGGACCGCCGTCGCGCAGGCCGAGCTCGAGGACCGCGAGCAGCCGGGCGCCTATCACCGGATTCGCTTCGCCCGGGCCGACCGCGGCGGCTTCGTCGAGATCGAAACCACCCGCCCCGAGCTGATTCCCGCCTGCGTCGCGCTGGTCGCGCACCCGGACGACGAGCGCTATCGGCCGCTGTTCGGCACGAACGTGGTGACGCCGCTGTTCGGCGTGCGCGGTGCCGATCAAGGCCGCATCCACTGGCCGACCCGGAAAAGGGCTCGGGCATCGCCATGATCTGCACCTTCGGCGATGTCACCGACGTGGTCTGGTGGCGCGAGCTGTCGCTGCCGGTCCGGGCGATCATTCAGGCCGAACGGCACGCTCCGTCCGCTGACCTGGGGCGAGCCGGGATGGGAGTCCGTCGACGCGCCCGCGGCCCAGCGCCGCTACGACGAGCTCGCCGGCCTCTCCGCGGCCAAGGCCCGCACCCGGATCGTCGAGCTGCTGCGCGAGACCGGCGATCTCACTCGGCGAGCCGCGACCGATCACGCACGCGGTCAAGTTCTACGAGAAGGGCGATCGGCCGCTCGAGATCATCACCAGCCGGCAGTGGTTCATCAAGACGATGGACTTCCGCGAGCGCGCTGCTCCAGCGCGGCCGGGAGTTGCAGTGGCATCCCGCCTACATGCAGACCAGGCTCGAGAACTGGGTCAACGGGTTGAACGGCGACTGGTGCGTCAGCCGGCAGCGGTTCTTCGGGGTGCCGTTCCCGGTCTGGTACCGCGTGCGCGAGGACGGCAGCGTCGATCACGACGCCCGTCTCCTGCCGCGTGAAGATCGGCTGCCGATCGATCCGTCCACCGACCTGCCGGAGGGATACACGGCGGAGCAGCGCGATCGGCCGGGCGGGTTCAGCGGCGATCCCGACATCATGGACACCTGGGCGACCTCGTCGTTGACGCCGCAGATCGTGGGCGGATGGGAAGACGACCCGGACCTGTTCGCGCGGGTGTTCCCGATGGACGTGCGTCCGCAGGCCCACGACATCATCCGGACCTGGCTGTTCTCGACGGTCCTGCGCGCCGAGCTCGAACACGACTCGCTGCCCTGGCTGAACGCGGCGATCTCCGGGTTGGGTGCTCGATCCCGACCGCAAGAAGATGTCGAAGTCGAAGGGCAACGTCGTCACGCCGATGGGACTGCTCGAGGAGCATGGATCCGATGGCGTGCGCTACTGGGCGGCGAGCGGCAGGCCGGGCACCGACACGGCGTTCGACACCGGCCAGATGAAAGTCGGGCGCCGCCTGGCGATCAAGCTGCTGAACGTGTCGAAGTTCGTGCTGGGCGAAGCCGGCTGCGATCGGCCCGGTGACCCACCGGCTCGACCAGGGGCTGCTGACGAGCCTCCGCGGGCTGGTCGAGGACACCACCCGTGCGCTCGAGGACTACGACTACGCGCGCGCGCTGCAGATCACCGAGACGTTCTTCTGGTCGCTCTGCGACGACTATCTCGAGATGGTGAAGTCCCGCCGCTATGGCGATCACGGTGTGGAAGCGGCCGGGTCGGCGAATGCGTCGCTGCTCTGCGCGCTGTCGGTGCTCAACCGGTTGTTCGCGCCCTACCTGCCGTTCGCCGACCGAGGAAGTGTGGTCGTGGTGGCAACCGGGGTCGGTGCACTCCGCGGCATGGCCGACGGTGGCGGAGATCGACAAGGTCGCCCCCGCCGACGTCGAGGCCCAACGGGCGCTCGAAGCGGCGATCGACGTGCTCGGCGAGATTCGCCGCGTCAAGTCGATCGAGAAGCGGCCGCTGAAGGCACGCATCGAGACCGCTGAAGTGCGCTGGCATGGCGACGCCGTGCGCTGGCTGCAGGAGGTGGACATGGACGTTCGCACCGCCGCCGGCGTCGATCGGTTCGTCTACATCCCCGGCGACGAGCGCCTGTCGATGGCGCTGACGTTTGCGCCCGATGGCGGTGGCGCGGGCGAGGCGCGCGGATGAAGCAGGTGCCGTTCGAGCCGCTCGATCCGGGTCTGTATCGGGAGATCGTCCGCCGCGCGCTCGCCGAGGATCTCGGGTGGGGAGACGTGACCACCGACGCGACGGTCCCGCCGAATCTCCGCGCCCGCGGCATGATTCTCGCCAAATCCTCCTGTGTCGTCGCCGGAGTCGACGTGGCGGCGGAGACCTTCCGGCAGTTGGATCCTGCTGTCGTCTTCACGGTGCTGAAGAACGACGGAACAGTGTGCGCGCCGGGTGAGATCATTGCCGACGTGCGCGGGTCGGCTGCCTCGATGCTGACCGCGGAGCGGACCGCGCTCAATCTGATGCAGCGCATGACCGGTATCGCGACCATGACCCACCGGTTCGTGCAGGCCGCAAACGGACGCATCACGATCCTCGACACGCGGAAGACCACGCCGACGCTGCGGGCGCTCGAGAAATACGCGGTCCGCGCCGGCGGGGGCACCAACCATCGCGGCGGTCTGGACGATGGGGTCCTGATCAAGGACAACCACATCCGGCTGGCCGGGGGCCTCGAGGAAGCGGTGCGGCGGATGAAGGCCGCAGACCCGCAGATGGCGATCGAGGTCGAGGCCCAGAGTCTCGAACAGGTGGACCAGGCCATCAAGTCCGGCGCGGACATCATCCTGCTCGACAATCTGTCCACCAATCAGATGAAGGACGCGCTGGCCCGGATCGCGGGCCGCGCCAAGGTGGAGATCTCCGGTGGGGTCACCCTCGACCGCATCCCCGAGCTGGCGGCGACCGGCGCCGACTACGTGTCGGTCGGCGCCTTGACCCACTCTGCCGCCGCCGCCGATCTGAGCTTCGAGCTCGAACCGGATGTCTGAGCCGCTGCCCGAGGAGTTCCGCATCGCCCTGGCGGAAACGCGCCAGCCGGCGCGGCGCATTCGGATCGACGGTCGTGTTCGTCTCCGAGACCCGTTCCACCAACGACATCGCGATGACGCTCGCCGAGCACGGCGCGCCGGAAGGGGCACTCGCGCTGGCGCTCGCCCAGACTGCCGGCCGTGGACGTCACGGCCGCGAATGGTTCTCGCCGCCCGGCGCCGGCATCTACGCGTCGATCGTCTGCCGGACTCCCGCGATTCTGCCGACCTTGACCCTGGCGGGGGGCGTGGCCGTCGCGGATGGCATCACCCGCGCAACCGGCCTCCCGGTCGTGATCAAGTGGCCGAACGACATTGTCGTCCCCGACCGGAACGCGCCCGACAAGCGCCGCAAGCTGGCCGGCATCCTGGCGGAAGGCGCGGCCGGAACGGCCGGCGTCCACTATGTCGTCCTGGGGTGCGGCATCAACGTCCGGCAGGCCGAGTACC
The DNA here is from genome assembly GCA_963717745.1 of uncultured Acidobacteriota bacterium. Lineage (GTDB taxonomy): Bacteria > Acidobacteriota > Vicinamibacteria > Vicinamibacterales > 2-12-FULL-66-21 > JACCXG01. The sequence continues at coordinate 147,104 of CAVQXJ010000016.1, read as the reverse complement.
CGGCCGCGATCGCGGCGCGAGTGACGTCGATCGAGCACGAGCTCGGCCGGACGGTCGAGGCCGCGCCGGTGCTCGCGGAAATCCTGGTCGCGTTGAACGAGCAGGTGGATGCGCTCTGCCGCGGAGGAAAGACCGAGGTCCTCGATCGCTGGCGCGCGCTGTCGCCGTCGGCCTCCGGCGCCCGCGTGGAATGGCCCGCGGACGGTACCATCCATCAGGGTGTCTCGTCCGGCATCGACGACGATGGCGCGCTGCTGGTCCGGACGCGGGAGCGGTTGGAACGTATCATTTCGGGGGAAGTGGTGTGGAAGTGATGACGGAGGCGACGGAGGTACCGGATCTCAACACGGAGCAACGGAGCCAACGAAGGAAACGGAAAAGAAGAATGATGGTTTTTCTGTTCCTCCTGACCTCCGGTGATCGCGAGCGTCGCGAATCGCTGCGGTCGCCGCTCCAAGCGCCCCGCTGGCTCGCGACAGCCGGGTGCCCTACTAACTTCTTTTCCGTTTCCTTCGTTGGCTCCGTTGCTCCGTTTTTGAGATCCGTTACCTCCGTGCCCTCCGTGGACTCGAGGGATGAATGCTCCTAGCGCTCGACGTCGGTAACACCAACGTCACGATCGGCGTGTTCGAGGGCGAGCAGCTCGTGCACCACTGGCGGCTCGCGGCGTTGCGCGAGCGGACCGCGGACGAGCTCGGGATCTTCGTCACGCGGCTGTTCGAACAGACCGGTGTCGCGGTGTCGGCGGTGGATGGGATTGCCGTGGCGTCGGTAGTGCCGCCGCTGACGCGGCCGATCGAGGAAATGTGCGAGCGGTATTTCCGGCAGACAGCATTGCTCGTCGACGCCACCAATGCCGGGATTCCCATCACCTATTCCCCCGCGACCGACGTCGGCGCCGATCGGCTCGTGAATGCGGTTGCCGCCCGCGCGAAGTACGGCGGAGGCGCGGGCATCCCGCTGATCGTGGTGGATTTCGGCACCGCGACGACGTTCGACGTCATCTCGCGTGAAGGGGGCTACGTCGGCGGGGTGATTTGTCCGGGGATCGGCATTTCCGCCGAGGCGCTGTTTCAGCGGGCGGCACGGCTGCCTCGTGTCGAGGTGCGACAGCCCCCGTCGGTGGTCGGCCAGACCACGGTGGACGCGATGCAGTCGGGACTGTTCTTCGGCTACGTCGAGATGGTGGACGGGCTGGTGCGGCGGATCCGCGCCGAGGTGCCCGGTGGGGAGCCGGCGATCGTGATCGCGACCGGGGGGCTGGCGGAAGTGCTGTCCTCAGAGACCCGGAGCATCGACCACGTCGACCCGAACCTGACCCTCGACGGGCTGCGTCTGATCTGGGAGAGGAATCAGCAGGCGTGACCGACCCGGCAGAGTACGCACGAGAGGTCGAACGGTATCTGTGCCAGAGGAATCACGGGCACCTGGTGCGCGTGGTCGGCCCGGCATTCGCCCTGGTCCAAGGCTGGGCCGCCGCGGGCGTGCCGCTCAAAGTGGCGCTGAGCGGCATCGATCGCTGTTGCGCGCGGCTCGAGGCGCGCGGGCCGCGCCGGCGTCCGGTGCGAGTCGAGTTCTGCGAGGCGGACGTCCTGGAAGCGTTCGACAGCTGGCGGCGGGCGATCGGCGTGACGACGACCGCGGCGGGCGAGAGCGCCGAGGCGCCGCCGGCCCGGAAGCCGGCGCTGGCCGCTCACATCGAACGGGTGATCGCCCGCCTGGCGAACGCCCGCGGCGGAGGGCCGCCCGCGACCGTCTTGCACCGCCATCTCGAGCAGGCGATCCGCGATCTCGAACAGATCGCCGGATCGGCCGTGCGCGTTCGCGGTGAGCAGCGGGCGGGCATCATCGCCGAGCTGTCGCGGATGGACGACGACCTGATGACCGCGGCGATCGCTCAACTCGAGGAGGGACGGGCGCGGCAGCTGCGCGCCGAGGCGGCGGAGGAGCTCGCGGCGTTCGGCAACCGCCTGTCCGCCGATGTCAGGACGAAGGCGATCGAGTCGGCATTCGCGCGGCTGGTCCGTGAGAGCGCCGGTCTTCCCACCCTCCGGTACGACTACGTGGCGGTTCAGCAGGACGAGCACATCGAGGTCGCGATCGAAAAGCCGGCGGCGGGCGGCCGGATGCTGGCGCGCCACCAGGGCCAGGTGATTCTCGTGCAGGGGGGAATCCCCGGCGAGCGGGTGCGGGCGCGCATCGGGCGGGTCGAGCGGCAGCTGGCGTTCGCCGATGCGGTCGAGGTGCTGGAACCGTCTGCCGATCGGCGCGAGCCCGCGATGGATCCTGCGTGCGGCGGCTGTCTGTACGCTCATATCAGCTACGACCGCCAGCGCGCGTTGAAAGCCGAGATTGTTCGCGACGCCTTCGCGCGGCTCGGACGGATCACCATCGATCCACCTGAGGTCGCCTCGTCTCCCGAACGCGGCTATCGGATGCGCGCACGGCTCCACGTGCGCGGCGGCCGCGTCGGCTTCTATCGCGAGGGCACGCACGAGCTGTGCGACGCCGCCGCGACCGGGCAGATGGACGAGCGGGCGATCGCGGCCGCGGCCACGGCGGTGGAAGCGCTGACTGCCGCGGGCTGTGGCGTGTCAGCCGTCGAGCTGACCGAGAACATTGCCGCCGACGAGCGCGTGCTGCACGTGCTGCCGGCGGAAGGCGCGGATCTGTCCAATCGCGCGCTGGACAGCGCATTGACCGCGGCAGGGTTGACCGGGTGCACCGGGCGATCCGCGGACGGTGACACGCGGACCTCCGGCGTGCCGTTCGTGACCGACCCGCTTCAGGGGCTGACCACCGGGGTGGCGGCTGACGGCAGCCTGCAGCGTCATGTCGAATCGTTCTTCCAGGCGAACCGCTACCTGCTGCCCGGGCTCGTCACGGCGGTCATCGCCGCGGTTCCGCCCGACGGCAGCGTCCTCGATCTGTATGCCGGGGTCGGCCTCTTCTCGGTGTGCCTGGCGGCGTCAGGGCGCACCCGGTTGACGGCGGTCGAGGGCGATCGGACGAGCGGAAAGGACCTGACCCGCAACGCCGCCGCCTACGCGCGCACGCTTCGGGTCGCCGTTGCCAGTGTCGAGGACTATCTGATGACGCGCCGCCCGAAGGCAGCGACCATCGTCGTCGACCCGCCGCGGACCGGGATGTCGCGCGAGGCGATGAAGGCGATCGTCGCGGTGGGTGCTGAACGGATCGTCTATGTATCCTGCGATCCAGCGACGATGGCGCGGGATGCCAGGCGGCTGGTGGACGGTGGCTACGAGCTGGCGTCGTTGCAGGCGTTCGACCTGTTCCCCAACACGCCGCATGTGGAGTCGCTCGGGGTATTTGTGCGGAGTGCTCGCGGGGTCTGAAGGTCCCCCGAGCACTCCTGCGTGTCAAGGGAGAAGGCAGAATCCCTTGTGCCTTCTCCCTTCTCCCTGTCGGCGTCACCTGTCAGTCCCCGCCGACCCGCTCGCGCGCCGCCCGAACGAACGCCTCGAACAACGGGCTGAACTCGCCGGACTTCCAGAAATTCTCCGGGTGCCACTGCACGCCGATGCAGAACGCGGCGTCCGGCTTCTCGATCGCCTCGACCACGCCGTCGGTGGCGCGGGCGCTGACCGTCAGGCCCTCGCCGGTGCGGCCGACCGATTGATGATGCCGGCTGTTGACCCGGCAGCTGCACCCGGCGTCCATCTGTGGCCCGAGCACGGTCGCGAGCCGGCTGCCGGTCAGGATCGCGATGTCGTGACAGGCGAGGTCTTTCGGCTCGGTGACCGAATGACCGAGGTCGGTGTCGACCGCCGACGGAATGTCCTGTACCAGCGTGCCGCCGGCGGCGACGTTCAGCACCTGGGCGCCGCGGCAGATCGCCAGGAGGGGAACGTCCTCCGACATCGCACGGCGAGCGAGATCGATCTCGAACTCGTCGCGGCCGGGTTCCGCATCGTCGGTGAGCGGATGGCGGTCCTCGCCGTAGAAGACCGGATCGACGTCGCCACCGCCGGTGAGCAGGATGCCGTCCACCTCGCCCAGCACCTTGCGCGGACTCTCGGTCACTTCGAGGATTCGCGGGCGCGCGCCCGCCTGCTCGATCGACGCGAGGTAGTCCTCGAGCTTGCTGCAGCGGGTGACGCCAATGGTTGCGGGTCTGTCGGTCATCGTCTCTCTGTCTTCTCCCTTGTCCCTTCTGCCTTCTCCCTTGACACGCGGGTCTGCCGGTCAGGCTCGCCTACATCCGAACCGGCACGGTGCAGCCCATCAGCCCCAGCGCGCGGGCCAGCTGGTTGCGGCAGAACGCCGCGGCGGCGGCCCGCCAAATCCGCGCGTCGGCGCGTTCCTCGTTGAGGATCGGATAGCGGTGATAGAACCCGTTGAACGACTGCGCCAGGCTGAAGGCATACTTGGCGACGACCGACAGCTCGAGGGTCCGCACTGCCTGATCGACCACTTCGTCCAGCCGCGCCGCCTCGAGGATCAAGCCCCAGACGTCGTGCGCCTCGTCGCTCGCTGACGTCAACACCTCGGGCGCCGTCGTCGCGAGCGCCGCGACCACCGCGCGCTCGTCGAGGCCGAGCCGCTCCTCGAGCTTGTGGAAGATGTTGTTGCCCCGGACCACCGCGTATTGGAGATACGGACCGCTCTCGCCCTCGAAGCTCAGCGCCTCGTCCATGTCGAAGACGATCACCTTGCCGCGCGAGAACTTGACCATGAAGTAGCGGACCGCGGCGATGGCGATCGATTCGGCGATCGCGCGGGCGTCCCCGGCGGAGAGATCGGAATTGCGCCGGGCGACTTCGGCCTTGGCTTTCTCGGTGAGCCGGTCGATCAAATCGTCGGCCTTGACCCCGAGACCCTTGCGCCCCGACACCTCGACGAACGGGCGATCGCTGTCGGCGCTGGTGTCGTAGCCGAGCTCGCGCGCCGTCGAATGCGACAGCGCGACCATCTCGTACGAGTAGTGAACCGAATGCGCCGCCTGCTCGTGATAGCCGAGCGCGGCGAGCGCCTGCTTCACCAGCTTCTGCAGATATGCCTGCCGGGTATCGATGACGTTGCAGACCCAGGAGGCCCCCCCGAATGCCGGGGCGCCATCCTCACCTGGGGGTTGAGACGAGGTGGACCACAGCGGCCGGCCATCGGCCTGCTGCGTGAACCGGCGATAGTGGAAGTCGCGGCCGAGCAGGCCGAACTTCCACAGCTGGTACGCCATGTCCTTGCCGACGTAGGTCACCGTGCCGTCGGACCGGACGATGACCTTCTCACGCTGCTCGTCTTTCTTCTCCGCCGCAGGCTCGGCGACGTCATCCCCGTCCGCCGGATCGATCTCACCGGGCAGATCGGTGCCCGGGCCCGCCGCGTCAGGGGTAGTGGCGGCCTCCTCGTCGTCGATCCGCATCACCCAGCAGCCCTTCAGCTTGCCTTCGGTCTGCAGGAACACCGCGCCGGTCTGCTTCAGGAATTCGAACGCATGGGTCCAGAAATGCAGACGCAGGATGTCGCCTTCCCACGTCAGCAGGTCGTAGCCGATGTTGAGCCTGGCCATCGTTTCCAGGTGCTTGCGGACGACGCGATCGGCGATGAACTGCGCCATCTCGGCGAGATCGTTGCCGCCGTGCTCGATGGCATGCAGCGCCGCCGATCGGATCTTCAGCCGATCCTTGTCCGCCGCGTACCATTCGGTGACGCGCGCGTAGAGGTCCCAGCAGTAGTAGTCGAAGCGGGTCGTCTCCGCGATCCGCTTGACGCCGGCGAGGTCCTGGCCTTCGAGCTCGCGAAAGCCGACCGCTACGTCGGCGACCTGCACCCCGGTGTCGTCGATGTAGTTCTGAATCTCGACCTGGCGTCCCAGGAAGCGCAGCAGACGTCCGAACGCGTCGCCGAGCGCGGCGTTGCGCAGGTGGCCGATGTGCGCGGCCTTGTTCGGGTTGATCGCCGTGTGCTCGACGATGGTCTTGTCGCCGGCGGGAGGCGCCGCCGTGCGATCGCCGAGCCAGGTGACGAGATGGTGCACCCGATCGAGGAAAAAATTGATGTAGCCGTTGGGCGCCGCTTCGATCCGCGAGATCCCTTCGATCTCGCCGAGGGCGCCCGCCAGCTCCTGCGCGATCGCGCGCGGGGCCTTGCGCAGCCGTCGCGCCAGCTCGAATGCGAGCGGGACCGCCAGATCGCCGAGCGCGCGGCGCGGCGGGACGTCGACCGCGATCGCCGCGATCACGGGATCGTCCGGGGCAACTCCGTAAAGGCGGGTGACGGCGTCGGCGATGCGAGTGCGAACGAGGCGCTGGACCGGAAGGATCATGAAAGCCTACGATACCAGAGCTAAAGCAGCGCTTCGTTCACGGACGGCAGCGCAGGGACTTCGATGAGTGAGCCGAGGATTGGACGTTATCTCGTGGCCAGCCTGCATCAGGCGATCGCCGAGCTGCTGCCGGATCGGCTCGAGTTCTACGAGAACTGGCTGAGCGTGGCCGGGCTGCGCGAGGGTACGATCGGGCTCGCGCCGTTTCACGCGGTATTGAGCTTCCTGCGGGGGGAAGGGGAGCTCTACCCACAGGTGGTGGCGAAAGCAGGCGAGTACGCGGCGCAGTGGACGGTCAGTGGACTGCCGGGACTCGAGCGCCGGGTGCTGCGGACGCTCCCGCTGAGGCTTCGCACCCGCGCCGCGCTGCGGACGGCCCGCCACTTGATCCGCACCACCTATCCGGGGTCGCGGGCGATCGTGCGCATTCACAAGGAGACCGCCTCGATCGATCTGCGCGGCTCGCTGTTCTGCGAAGTGCGGGCCGCGTCGGTGCAGCCGCTGTGTGGCTTCTACGCCGCGGCGATCGTGCGCGTCCTGCACCTGTTCGCGATTCCCGCCGACGCCCGGGTCGACGCCTGCCGCGCCTCGGGCGGCGGCGGGGGCTGTCTGATGTCGATTGTGGTCCGGGAGGCGCCGGCCAGCGAGACGGCAGCAGCCTGATGATGCCCGGGCTCACGCTGCTGCTCGCGGTCCTGGGTAGTGTCGCATTCCCCCAGCAGGCGCCGCTGTCTCCGCCGAGTCCGCCGGCGGCGGCCCGCATCCTCGTGCTGCCGTTCGAGAACACCCAACGCGAAACCCGTCTGACCTGGCTCGGCGAAGCCTCGGCGATGCTGCTCACCGCCGAGCTCAACGCGCGCGGCCTCGCCGCGATCACCCGCGACGAACGGTTGCGGGCCTTCGAGCAGCTCCACCTCCCGGTCGCCGCGTCGCTCAGCCGCGCCACCGTGATCAAGGTTGGCCAGTTGCTCGGCGCATCCGAGGTCATTGCCGGGGCGTTCCGGATGACCGGCGACGAGCTGGTGGTGGAGGCGCACAGCATCCGCATCGAGGCCGGCCGGCTGGAGCAGCCGGTCACCGAGCGCGCCCCGCTCAAAGACTTCTTCGCGATCTATGAGCGGCTCGCGCGCCGCGTGTCTGCGGGTGCGGCGCGGACCAGGCCCGCGATTCCGCCGGCGCCGCCGGGCGCGTTCGAGAGCTACATCAAGGGGCTCCTGGCCGAAAGCGCTGCGACCCAGGCGGCCTTTCTCGAGTCCGCGATCGCCGAGTTCCCCGGCTTCGATCAGGCGCGGCTCGCGCTCTGGGACGTCAGGAACGAGCAGGGCGATCACGCCGCCGCGATGGCCGCGGTCAAGCCGGTCCCCCCGACCTCTCCCTTCGCCGCGCGCGCGCAGCTCCGCACCGGGCTCTCGCTGCTCGAATCCAAGGACTATCCGGCCGCCGCTGTGGCGTTCACGCGGCTGCTCGATCCGCAGATTTTGAAAACCACCGCGCCGGCCCCGGCGCATCTCGCGCCGGTCCTGAACGACCTCGGGATCGTGCAGTTGCGGCGCGGCGCCAGCGCCGACGCGGGCTCGGCGGTGTATTACCTGACCCGGGCTGCGGACGCGGATCCCGAGCAGGTGGACTACCAGTTCAATCTCGGCTACGCCTACCTGATCGACCGCAACCACAAGGCCGCGCTCTACTGGCTGCGCGAGGCGGTTCGCCGCGATGTGACCGACGCGGATGCCCACTATCTGCTCGCGCGGGCCCTGCAGGCGACCGGCAGCGACGTCGAGGGAGCGCGCGAGCGCGATCTGGCGCGCCAGCTGTCGTCGAAATACGAACAGGAGCGCGTTCCGCGCGACACCGTGCCGCAAGGCCTCGAACGGCTGCGGATGGACCTCGATTCCCCGGCCACCGTCCGTCCGAGCCAGCCCATCACCAATTCCGCGCAGCGGGATCAGCGCGAGCTGGCCACCTTCCACCTCGATCGCGGAAAGCGGCTGTTCGAGCGTGAGCAGGATCGCGAGGCCATGGTGGAGCTGCGCCGGGCGATCTATTTGTCGCCTTACGAGGCCGCCGCGCATCTCCTGATGGGCAGGATTCACCTGCGCGGCGGCCGGCCCCAGGACGCGGTCGATGCGCTCAAGATTTCGATCTGGAGTGAAGACTCCGCCACCGCGCACATCGTGCTCGCCGAAGCCTACCTGGCGCTGCGCAATTCCCCCGCGGCACGCACCGAGCTGCAGCGCGCGCTGACTCTCGACCCGTCGTCGGGCGAAGCCAGACGGCTGTTCGACTCGATCAAGCCGCCGGCAGCCGATCGGCCGCACTGAGCAGCAAGGCGGTTCGTGGGTTCGGAGTGCTTTCAGACGCGCCTTACCTCCCGTCGACGGCACGTGCGTTTAACAGGAGGGCCAGGAGGTCAGGAGAAGTCACTTAAAGGTTTTCCTCCTGAACTCCTGGCTCTCCTGTTGAAGCTCACCGGGCATCGAATCACCCCGTGTGCCGCTGAGAGCACCCCGCTGCCGCGAGTGAGTGAGGCGCTTGGAGCCGCAGTGTCCGGTCCACGGGCTAAAGGCTGATGCGAGCCGCGGCCGATATCCTGCTAAGATCGATTTCCATCCTCGCGCTGCGAACGCGACTCCTCAACGGCCAGGTCACGAATCGAATGCACCGGCGGAAACTGAGAAACGAGCGTGTCTGACATCACTCACGACGTCGTGGACGACGGCTTCCACGAGATTCACCTCAGCGGCAAGCAGCTCGTTTTCCTGTTCATGGCGACGATGGTCGTCTCGGTGGTCATCTTCCTGATCGGGGTCTTCGTCGGGCGCAACGTGCGCGCGCAGCAGGCGGCCGATCATCTGAACGACCCGACCGCGGCGCTCGCCGCCGCTCCGCCCGCCGCCGCGCCGATCACCGCGCCGGCCGCGTCCGACGCCGGTCCACAGGCCGCGGAGCCGCCGTCCCCGCCGGCCGAATCCGACGAGCTTTCGTACAAGAAGCGGCTCGAAGGCGATAACGGCGCCGAGAAACTGAAGCCGGTCGCCACGCCGCCGGCGGCCGCGGCCCCACCGCCGGCCCGTCCGGCGCCTTCCGCTTCCGCTCCTGCGCCGCCCGCCGCGTCCGCGGCCGCCGGCGCGCCGCAGCCAGGGACCTGGGTCATTCAGGTCCATGCGCTTCGCGATCGCACCGCCGCGTCGGGCATCGTCCGGCGTCTCGCCAGCAAGGGGTATCCGGCATTTCTGGTTGCCGCCGGCCCGCCGACCGACACCTACAAGGTGCAGGTCGGCCGCTACAAGGATCGCGACGAAGCCATGCGGGTCATCGACCGGCTGAAAAAAGAAGAACAGTTCAACCCCTGGATTACCCGCTAGCACTCCTGTCGGGCGCCTTGCTGGCGCTCAGTTTCCCCAAGTTCGGGCACCCGGCGTGCGCGTGGCTGGCGCTCACGCCGCTGCTGGTCGCCCTCGTCCGAACCCGCGGTCCGCGCGAGCCCGCCATGACCACCAGGCGCGCGCTCGGCCTCGGGCTGATCAGCGGCGCGGTCTACTTCTCCGCCACGCTGTATTGGCTGGTCGAGACGATGACCACGTTCGGTGGACTGCAGACACCGGTCGCGGCGCTGGCGGCGCTGCTGCTGGTGGCCTACCTGTCGCTCTTTCCCGCCGCGTGCGCGGTGGCGGTGGCCCGCCTGTCGAGAAGCTTCGGCCCCGAGGCGGCGCTGCTCGGCGCCCCGGCGTGGGTGGCAACCGAGCTGGGGCGGCAGTATGTCTGGGCTGGCTTCCCGTGGGCGCTGCTCGGCTACAGCCAGATCACCTGGCTGCCGATCGCGCAACTCGCGAGCATCACCGGTGTCTACGGCGTATCGCTGATCCTGGCGTTGACCAGCGCGAGCGCGGCCTACGCGCTCGTCACCCGGGGATCGCGCCGGCTGATCGTGACCGGCGGCGTGGCGGTGCTGATCGTCGTCGCCACCGTGTGGGGGCGTTGGCGGTTGCAGGATTCATCGCTGCTGACCTCGGGCGAACCGGTCCGAGTCGCGGTGATCCAGGCAAACATCGCGCAGCAGGACAAGTGGGATCGCGCACTGATTGACACGATCACCGACCGCTACCTGACGATGTCGCGGCAGGCGCTCGGGCAAGGGGCGACGTTCGTCATCTGGCCGGAATCGTCGACGCCGTTCTACTTCGAGCAGGACCTGCCGCGCGGCCGCCTCGATCCGCCGCCTGGCGACCGAAGGGAAGGCGACCTTTCTGATCGGCAGCGATCAGCTCGAGCCGGTTCGCCTCGAGCCGGGCCTCACCAAATCGCAGCCGCGCAGCTACAACGCCGCGTTCCTGGTGCAGCCCGACGGCCGCGTCGGCGCGGTCTACCGCAAGATGCACCTGGTCCCGTTCGGCGAGTACGTGCCGCTGCAGCGGCTGCTGTTCTTCGTCGGTCCGCTGGTCGAGGCGACGTCGGACTTCCTGCCGGGCACCGAGGCGGTGCTGCTCCCGGTCGGCTCGCATCGGGTCAGCACCGCGATCTGCTATGAAGTGATCTTCGCGAGCCTGATGCGGCAGTTCGTCGTCAACGGCAGCGAGCTGCTGACGACGATCACCAACGACGCCTGGTACGGCTCGTCGTCTGCGCCGTATCAGCACTGGGATCAGGCGGCGATGCGGGCCATCGAAGGCGGCCGGTATCTGGCGCGTGCGGCGAACACCGGCATCAGCGGCTTCGTGGATCCGTACGGCCGCGTCGTGCAGAAGACGGACCTCTTCACGCAGGCGATCCTGATCGCCGACCTTCGATTCCTGACCGCTCCCACGATCTACAGCCGGATCGGCGATACGGTGGCATGGCTGTCGCTGGCCGCGGTCATCGCCGCGCTGCTGGCGGCGGGCGGTCGGGGAATTCGGGGCGTCCAGCGGCATAGCGGCTGCTCATCGGTTGCCGGCGGCTGGGTGCTCACAGCTGCACACCGGGTGATTCGAGAGCCGGTGAGCTTTTACAGGAGGGCCAGGAGATCAGGAGGAAGAAATATTTGTTGGTTTTCTCCTGACCTCCTGGCCCTCCTGTTAATCACTGGCGTCGGTACTACCCGATCGCGTCTCCAAGCAAGAACCACAGCAGCCACACTGGACGAGTCCGCTACAATGAGGGATTCCGGCCGGGTGCACGCTTCCGGCCGTGAGCCCGCACCCACCGTGCGGCGAACACTAGGAGTTTCCGCTTTGGCTTTCCAGTTGGACGAACAGCTTCGCAGGTACGAGGACCTGGCGCGCCGCGCCGGCGACCTGCGGAGCTATCTTTGACGCCGCACGCCCGTCGGAAGAACTGAAACGAATCGAAGAGCGGGTCGGCGACGCCGACTTCTGGAAGGACCAGGCGGCGGCGCAGAAGCTGCTGCAGCGCCGGCGCCGGCTCGAAGAGGACCGCGATCTCGGGGAGTCGCTGCGCAAACGCCTCGACGATCTGGCCGTGCTCAAGGAGTGGGCCGAGGCTGGCGAGCCGGTCGCCGATGACCTCGGGCGCGCCCTCGACGATCTGTCGTCGCAGGTCGACGCCGGCGAGACCAAGAAGATGCTCGGCGGCGAGCACGATCGCAAGAACGCGATCATCACGATCCATCCGGGCGCCGGCGGCACCGAGTCGCAGGACTGGGCCGAGATGCTGCTCCGCATGTATGTGCGCTGGACCGAGCGCAAGGGCTTCAAGCGCGAGCTCATGGACCTCCAGCCGGGAGACGAGGCCGGCATCAAGAGCGCCACGCTCACCATCACCGGCGACTACGCCTACGGCATGCTGCTCGCCGAGGCCGGCGTCCATCGCCTGGTCCGGATCTCTCCCTACGATCAGGCGTCGCGCCGCCACACCTCCTTCGCCTCGCTCTACGTGTGGCCGGAGCTTCCCGATGATGTCGACGTGGAGGTTGACGAGAAGGATCTGCGGGTGGACACCTACCGGTCGAGCGGTGCCGGCGGCCAGCACGTCAACGTGACCGACTCGGCCATCCGCCTCACGCACATTCCCACGGGGATCGTGGTGTCGTGCCAGAACGAACGCTCGCAGCACAAGAACCGTGCGACCGCGATGAAGGTCCTCAAGTCGCGCATCTTCGACATGAAGATGAAGGAACAGGCCGCGAAGCTCGAACAGCTGGGCGGCGAGAAGAAGGACATCGCCTTCGGCCACCAGATCCGCAGCTACGTGCTGCACCCGTATCAGATGGCCAAGGACCACCGGACCAAGGAAGAAGTCGGCGACATCAACCGCGTGCTGGACGGCGACCTCGACATGTTCATCAAGTCCTACCTGATGAAGAAGGCGGCGGGGACCTTGGGCCAGCCGTCAGCGGCCGACGAGGACTGATCTCTTCGGCCGCTGTTCGCTGTCCCGCTGCCTTCGCTGTCCACGGCGCCTGCGGCGCGCTGGCGCTTCGCGCCAGGACGAGAACGACGACACGACGACACGACGTAAGAAAAACCCTTGTGAGTCACTTCGACAGGATTTACCCACTGGCGCCGCCGCGCTTCGCGCGGCGCCAGTGCGGAGAGCCGTTGATATTGCGTGCAGTCGCCAGCGCATGACAAGCAGACTGACGGTCGGGTTACCTCCGGCCAATTCATAACGTCGTTGTCGTCGTGTCGTCGTATCGTCGTGCCCGCCGAAGGCGGGCCGCCCCGAAGGGGCCGTGGACAGCGAAGGCAGCGTGACAGCGGACAGCGCGGGAATGAGCTCTAGCGCATCCCGCCCGGCTGGGTCCCCGCGATGAAGGCTTCCGAGATCGCGCCTGGTGTCGCGGCGTCGGTGGAGGCGCCGCTGTTGTCCACCGACACGAAGACGATGTTGCCGGGGGGCTCGAATTTCGGCAGCTCTTTGCGGTCGCCGATCCAGGCCTTCATGACATCCATCCAGATCGGCAGCGCGGCTTCCGAGCCGGTCATGTTCCGGCCGATCGTCTTCTTCTGATCCATGCCCACCCAGACGCCGATCGTGATGTCGGGATCGAAGCCGACGAACCACGCGTCGGTGTAGTCGTCGGTGGTGCCGGTCTTGCCGCCGACCGGCCAGTTGAGTGACGCCGCCTTGGCGGCGGTGCCGCGCTGCACGACGCCTCGCAGCAGATTGGTCAGGACGTACGCCGTGTCGGCCCGGATCGCATCCTTGGGCTCGGGCCGGTTTTCCTCGAGCACGTTCCCGGACCGGTCGGTGACCTTCAGCACCGAGTAGGTCTGCATGTGGACGCCCTGGTTCGGGAACACCGCGAACGCGCTGGTGATCTCGGTGAGAGTCGCCTCGGCGGCGCCGAGCGCAACCGGCAGGTACGGAGGCAGCGGCGACGTGAGTCCCATCTTCCTCGCGTACGCGATGACCTGCCGCGCTCCGAGCTGATCCATCACCCGCACCGCTGGCACGTTGCGCGAGTCTTCCAGGGCGTGGCGCAGCGTCACCGGTCCTTCGAACTTGTGGTCGTAATTCTGCGGCGAGTAGAGCGGCTGGTTGGCGCCGGCCGAGAAGCTGACCGGCGCGTCGAGAATCAGTGACGCCGGCGTGAAGCCGCGATCGATCGCCGCGGTGTAGACGATCGGCTTGAACGACGAGCCGACCTGCCGGAGCGCCTGCGTCGCGCGATTGAACTTGCTGCGCTCGAAGCTGTAGCCGCCCACCATCGCCTTGACCTGCCCGGTCCGGTTGTCGATCGCCAGGATCGCCCCTTCCACCAGCGGCGGCTGTTCCAGCGTCCCGGAGGCGGTGTGGGCGGTGGCATCGACGGATGCCAGCCGCACTTCGATCAGGTCGCCCGGTTTCACCAGCTGAATGCCGGTCTTCGAGGTCCAGCCGAAGCCCTTCTTGTCGATCGACACCTTCCACGCGCCGGCGCGGGCCTCGATCGCCGCGGCGGCCGCGGTGCGGACCACGGCGGGGACGATGTCGCCGTCGCGCATCGGGCGATCCCAGCGGGTTTGCTTGAAGGTGTCGATGGCGTGTCCCTCGGCCACCACGTTGCGGCGCGGCGTGCGGAAGCCATGCCGCTTGTCGATCCGGCGCAGGCCCTCGTTCAGGGCGCGGTTGGCCGCTTCCTGGAGCGTGAGATCGAGCGCGGTCTGGACGGAGAGGCCGTTCTCGTACAACTGCTTGGCGCCGTACCGCGCTTCGAGCTCCTTGCGGACGTCTTCGAGGAAATACGGGGCGGGCGAGGCCGGGCGTCGAGGGCTCGCCCCGCAGAACAATCGGTTTGGCACGCGCGGCGTCGGCCTCGGCCGTCTGAGATGAACCCGACGTCCGCCATCCGCGACAGCGCGTAGTTGCGGCGCCGCAGCGCCGCCTCCATGTTCACGTACGGGCTCTGTCGGACGTTGCCCTGCAGGATGCCGGCAATCAGCGCCGCTTCCTCGAGGGTGAGATCCTTGGCCGCCTTGCCGAAGTAGAGGCGCGAGGCCGCCTGCACCCCGTAGACGCCGTGTCCGAAGTACATCTGGTTGCAGTAGAGGGTGAAGATTTCGTTCTTCGTGTAGCGCTTCTCGATCTGGATGGCGAGAATCGCTTCCTTGACCTTCCGCTCCCAGGTTTTCTCGTCGGTGAGGAACAGCTTCCGGGCGAGCTGCTGGGTGAGTGTGCTCGCGCCGGCCGCCATCCGTCGTTCGACCATGTCCTTGACGAGCGTGACGACAATGCGCGGGATGCTGAGGCCGAAGTGCTGCTCGAAGGTGGCGTCCTCGGCGGCGAGGATCGCCTGCTTCAGCTTCGGCGAGATCGCTTCATACGCGATGACCTCGCGCCGCTGAATCGCGAACTCGCCGATGATCTCGCCGCGGGCGCCGTAGACGCGCGTGATGGTGCTCGGCGCATAGTCGTCCAACGCATAAATCTTGGGGATGTCCCCCGCGTAGGCGAAGAACACTCCGCTCGCCAGCCCGAGCACGATGGCGAACGCAAACAGCAGAATGATCCCGGCGCGCCGGGCAATCCGGATGATGTATCTAGCCATAGTTGCGGCTTCGGCGAGACAGGGAACTGCGCGCCCTTTTCCCTGCTGCCTTCTCCCTTGACACGCGAGGCGTCCTCGGCCCCGCCGAGTCCAGTCTACCGCCGACGGCCGGTGGCCTGCCCGGTCGATCGGCCCTCCGACGACCGTTCGCGGCCGCCGCCGCTCCCGCGATCGGGCCGCGCGCTCTCGCCGCCGCGCGGTGCCCGCTCGGCGCCGCCGCCACTCGGCTGCGGCTGACGCTCGGGTGCGGAGCGATACACCGGCCGATTCTCACCGGCCGGAGCGGAGCGGGGCGACTCCGACCGGCTTCGGCCGTAGCCCGCCTCCCGGTTGGGACCTGGGCTCTCGGGACGCCCGTATCTTGGCGCGGCCGGTGCCGAGCGGTACGCGGGGGTTCCGCCGGGGAGACCGTCGAGGCCGGCGGCTGATACGACGGCGTCGACGACTGCGGCCGGCTCCGTTCCTGCCGGCGATACGCGTCAGGGATTTCGATGCCCCGGGTGCGGGGCATCGCCCTCACCGCGCCGTCTGGCGCGGGGCTCACCACACCAGGCGCGCCGTCAGAGCGGCGAACGCGGCCGGCGCCGTCGTCGCGGCGATACTCCGGGGCCGCGACCCCACGATCGCTGGCGCGAGTCCGTCCGGGCGCGTCCGGGATGCGGGTTCCCGGGTATCCCACCGGTGGCTGCGTCGAGACGCCATTGCGGGTGGTGGCGCGGGCGCCGTCGGTCCGACCCACCTGCGGAGTCAGCGTGGTGCCGGGCGTACGCGATGCCGTTGGGAAGTCGCGAGTGCGAGCGCCCCCCGCTCCGACTCCATCGCCACCCGGAGTGCTGCGATACCCGGAGTAGCGGCCGACGCTCCGAATCGGGATGCTGGACCGGTTCACGGCGAAGTGTCCGTCGGGACCGCGCCGTTCGGCGACGAAACGCCCGTTGAATCGAGCGTCGCCGCGAACCGACGCGAACCGGGAGACGTTGACGTAGCCGGAATTGAAGTGATGGCGGGGCAGGACCGACCAGGCATCCCACGGGTCGTAGCGCCGCCCCCCGTAGACGTTCACATTCAGCGAGAAGATCGGGCGATCGTTCCACCCGAGCGGACACCAGCTGACGTAGCCAGGCGCGGAGGCCCAGGACACCCAAGCCGGCGACCATCGGCGCCCGGGGATCCAGAACCACGACCCGGCGGAGATGCCCCACCGACCATAGTGATGCGTGGGCCAGCCCCAGGGGTCGCCGGCAATCCACGTCCAGCCGTAGGGACGCAGGCTGACCCAGCGGCCCCGATGATACGGACGCCATCCGACGTTGACCCGCGGGTACCAGACGTAGCCGTACACCTGCTCGTACCGCCAGTTCCCATTGGCCTCGAACGCCGGCGCATACCGACGCACGTCGTCCGGCAGATATTGTGCGGACACGCCAAGCCGCTGATCGCGGCGAGCCTCCGACCATCGATCGAAGGCATCCCACGCGGCGGAGTTGAAGACGTAGGCGGGGGAGGGGGCCGTACCGGCACGGGCAAACGTCCGTTCACCAGCCGAGATGTAGCTGCGGCCCTGCTCGTTGACCAACTCGGCGCTGCCTCGCAAGACCGCGAGCTCGACTTCTTCGCTCCGGAGAACGCTGACCCGGTACTCGCCCGGGGTGCTGATCTGGACCCAGGCTGAGGGGGCATCGATGCGGTAGGACAGATCGCGCGACCGGCCGGCGACGCTCAGACGCACCCGGCCCTCGAGCAGCCGCACGACCTCGTCTGACTGGAAGTCGACCACGCTGTTGGCGTCGATGTGCAGCGCGCTGCCATCGGTGAACAGGACCTCGACCCGTCCGCCCTGGGTGCGGAGCCGATCGCCGGCCAGCAGCGGCATCGAAGCCAGGTCGCTCTCCGTCCGGCCATCACGCTCGAGGATCGCGGCCCCTTCGACCACTGAGATATGCGCCGGCGGATCGTCCACGCCGGCATCTCGATCCTGGGCTGAAGCAGGACTGGCCCAGAGACACACCGTCAGCAGACAGAGTGCGGAAACCGTGAGGCGGGTCATTGAGAGCCTCGGATCAGGGCAGACGGCCCCGAAAGAGCAGCGCGGCGCTGCGGCAGGGTGGCAAACGCGAGTATGCACCACACCACCCTTAGACGCAAGCCTGGGTCCCCGCACCTCTACCAGCCGCCTCCAAGCTGCTAATTCTCTGTCACTTAAACAGCTGGGGTCCACTCGTGCTTGACAGTAAGGCGCTGAGATTTTATGTTATTAGGGTTATAAAGTTTCGCCCCCAGGGGCAGGAGACGCGAGGACTAGCACAATGAGCAAGATTATCGGGATTGATCTCGGGACCACGAACTCCGTCGTCGCCGTGATGGAAGGTGGCGAACCGGTCGTCATCACCAATCCGGAAGGCAGCCGGATCACGCCGTCGGTCGTGGGCTTCGCCAAGTCCGGCGAGCGGCTGGTCGGTCAGGTGGCGAAGCGGCAGGCGGTCACCAACCCCGAGAACACCGTGTTTTCGATCAAGCGGTTCATGGGTCGGAAGCACGACGAAGTCTCGGAAGAAATGAAGATGGTGCCCTACACCGTCGAACGGGCGCCGAATGGGGATGTCCGGATCAAAGTCGGTGGAGAGCCCTACGCCCCGCCGCAAGTCTCCGCGATGGTTCTTCAGAAGCTGAAGCAGGCGGCAGAGGCCTATCTCGGGCAGCCGGTCACCAAGGCGGTGATCACCGTGCCGGCGTATTTCAACGATGCGCAGCGGCAGGCCACCAAAGAGGCGGGCGCCATCGCCGGCCTCGAGGTGATGCGGATCGTCAACGAGCCGACCGCCGCGGCGCTGGCCTATGGCCTCGACAAGAAGAAGGACGAGACGATTGCCGTCTACGACTTCGGCGGCGGCACCTTCGACATCTCGATCCTCGAGGTCGGTGAAGGAGTGGTCGAGGTCAAGGCGACCAACGGCGACACCCATCTCGGCGGCGACAATCTCGACCAGCGGATCATCGACTGGATCGTGACCGAGTTCAAGAAAGAGGAGGGCATCGATCTGAGCAAGGACCGCATGGCGCTCCAGCGGCTGCGGGAGGCCGCCGAGAAGGCGAAGATGGAGCTGTCCACGGTCATCGAGACGGACATCAACCTGCCGTTCATCACGGCGGACCAGACCGGCCCGAAGCACCTGGTGAAGACGCTGAGCCAGTCCAAGTTCGTTCAGCTGGTGGAAGACCTGCTGCAGAAGACGGTCGGGCCGACCAAGCAGGCGCTGTCGGATGCGGGGCTCGATCCGTCGAAGATCGACGAAGTGGTGCTGGTCGGTGGCTCCACCCGCATCCCGCGGGTCCAGGAAATCGTCAAGCAGCTCTTCAACAAGGAGCCGCACAAGGGCGTGAATCCTGATGAAGTCGTGGCCATCGGCGCCGCGATTCAGGCCGGCGTCCTCGCCGGCGAGGTCAAGGACCTGCTGCTGCTCGACGTGACGCCGCTGTCGCTCGGCATCGAAACCCTCGGCGGCGTGATGACCACGCTGATTCCGCGGAACACCACGATCCCGACGCGCAAGAGCGAGACCTTCTCGACCGCGGCCGACAACCAGACCAGCGTCGAGGTGCACGTCCTCCAGGGCGAGCGGCCGATGGCGCGCGACAACCGCCCGCTGGGCCGGTTCCATCTGACCGGTCTGCCTCCCGCGCCGCGCGGCGTGCCGCAGATCGAGGTCACGTTCGACATCGACGCCAACGGCATCGTCAACGTGTCCGCCAAGGACATGGCGACGCAGAAGGAACAGAAGATCACCATCACCGCGTCGAGCGGCCTGACCAAGGACGAAGTCGACCGGATGATGAAGGAAGCGGAGTCGCATGCCGACGACGACCGCAAGCGCAAGGAAGAGATCGAGACCCGCAACCTTGCCGATCAGTCGGTGTATGCCGCCGAGCGGCTGGTCAAGGACTCGGGCGACAAGCTCAGTCCCGCGGATCGGCAGGCGATCGAATCGGCGGCCGAGGATCTCAAGAAGGCGATCGAGCGCAACGACGCGGGCGAGATGAAGACGCTGATGGAGGCGTTGAACAAGGCCCAGCACAAGGCCGCCGAGGCGATGTATCGCACGGCCGGCGCGGCGGGTGCGCCCGGAGCGGACGCGGGCGGTGGTGCGGAGCCCGCCGGTGACGCGGGCGGCGGGGCGCGCTCCAACGGCGACGTCATCGACGCCGAGGTCGTGGAGGAAGAGAAGAAATAACGAGCGATGGATCTCTACGCCGTCCTCGGTCTCGCGCCGGGCGCTTCGAGCGCCGACATCAAGCGGGCGTACCGCCGCCTGTCGCGGCGGTACCATCCTGGCATCAATCCGGGGGACCGCGCCGCCGAGGCGCTGTTCCGGCGAATCACCGAAGCGTTCGAGACCCTGACTGATCCCGCGCGGCGTCAGCAGTACGACGCCGGCGGCAAGGCGCCGGCGAACAGTTCGGAAGTGGAGTCGTTCGAGTTCACCGGGTTCGATTTTTCGGTGACCGCCCAGGGCGCGCAGGCGGCGACGTTCACCGAGCTGTTCGCCGAAGTGCTGCATCCGGTGGGACCGGCGGACGCCGGGCGCCCCGAGCCGGGCGCCGATCTGCACGCCACGCTGACCGTGACGTTCCTGGAATCGATGCGCGGCGTGCAGCGGCAGGTCGTGGTCACGCGGCAGGATGTCTGTTACGCGTGCCGGGGCACCGGCAGTGTGGCGACTCCCGAAGGGCGCTGTCCGCATTGTCATGCGACCGGGCACGTGCGCTGGGCGCGCGGGCACATGGTGTTCGCCAAATCCTGCGCGGCGTGTGCCGGGACCGGCCGGCAGCGGCATCAGCGGTGCGGCGCGTGCGGGGCCCACGGCCGCGGGGTCAGGACCGAGGGCATCGCGGTCAACGTGCCGCCGGGGACCTTCGACGGGACTCGGATGCGGATCGCCGGGAAGGGACACGCCGGCCGTCATGGCGGCAGCACCGGCGATCTCTACGTCGTGGTGCACGTCGCCCCGCATCCGTTGTTCCGCCGCGAGGGGGACGACCTGCACATCGAGGTGCCGGTGGCGGTGCACGAGGCGGTGCTGGGCGCGCGGATCGAGGTCCCGTCGCTCGATGGGCCGTTCAGGCTCACGTTGCCGCCGGGCACGCAGGCGGGGCGGACGTTCCGCGTGAGCGGCCGCGGCGCGCCGACCGTCGACGGGGGACGCGGCGATCTGATCGTGCACGCGCGGCTGGTGCTGCCGCCCGACGTCGACGAGCGCTCGCGCGAGCTGATGCGGGAATTCGGCCGGCGCAACAACGACAACGTCCGGAAGGACCTGAGCGCGCAGTAGCAAACCGTATGGCCAAGCGAGCCGGCGGCAAAGCCTATTACATGATCAGCGCGGTGGCGCAGAAGTACAACATCCACCCGCAGACGCTTCGCCTGTACGAGCGCGAGGGCCTGCTGAAGCCCTCGCGCACCGAGGGCAACACCCGGCTCTATTCGGAAGAAGACCTCGAGCAGCTCGAGACCATCCTGTCGCTGACCCGCGACCTCGGCGTGAACCTGGCCGGCGTCGAGATCATCCTGAACATGCGCCGGAAGATCGAAGCGATGCAGCACGAGGTCAACGAGTTCATGGACTACGTGAAGCGCGAGCTGTCGCGCGGCATCGGCGACTGGGAGCAGCGTCTCAGCACCGCGCTCGTGAAGTCTTCGCCGACCGATCTCGTGCGGAGCGTCACCAGCGCCGCCGCGGCGTCACCGGTCACCCCCGAGACCGCGGCGGGACCCACCGGCACCGACGACATCGAGAAGATCCGCCGCTGAGCGCGCGATGCGGAAAGATCCCGATGGCAGCTCGGAATCCGACGCGCTGCAGGCTTACCTCCGCGCCATCGCGCGGATTCCGCGCCTCACCGTCGAAGAAGAGCGTGAGCTCGGCCGGCGCATCCGCCACGATCAGGATCAGGACGCGCTCCGCCGGCTGGTCGAAGGCAATCTGCGCTTCGTCGTCAGCTACACCAAGCGGTACCGCGGCCTCGGCGTCTCCTTTCTCGATCTCATTCACGAAGGCAATCTCGGGCTGATGGAGGCGGCGCGCCGCTTCGATCCCGAGCGCAACGTCAAGTTCATCACCTACGCGGTCTGGTGGATCCGCCAGGCGTTGACCCACGCGCTGTCGACGCAGACCCGCGCGTTCTCGCTGCCGCAGAAGGTCTCGGGCGCCGCCGCCCGATTGACCCGCGAGGTCGCCGAGCTGACCGAGCAGCTCGAGCGCAAGCCGACGCCGAGCGAAATCGCCGCCGATACCGAGATGTCGGAACAGGATGTCGCCACGCTGATGCGGCTCGGGCTTCGCGACGTGTCGCTGAGCGATCGGCTCGGCGGCGACGGCGACCCCAGCGGCCCTGAGCTCGCCGACCTGATCGAATCGCCGGACCCGCCAATCGACGATGCGCTGCTGCGGCAGTCGCTGATCGCGCGGGTGCACGCGGCGCTCACCGAGCTCGACGACAAAGAGCGCGAAGTGGTCGAGCTGCGATTCGGGCTCGATCGCGACGGCGAGATGCGCACCTTGCAGGAGATCGGCGAGGCGCTGCATCTGTCACGCGAGCGCATCCGGCAGATCGAAGCGCGCGCCAAGGACAAGCTGCGCCGCTCGAAGCGCGCGAGCGAGTTGCGGAGTTACTTGAACTGACCTGCCGCGGCTCGTACAATCAGCACCTCTCCGATGCCTTGCCCCCTCTGCGACGATACCGGCTGGAAACCTGTGGAGGCGGATGGCGTGCGCCGCGTCGAGCGCTGCGACTGCTGGCGCGACGGGCTGACGGCGCGGTTGCTCGAGCAGGCGCGGGTGCCGCCGCGATATCGCAAGTGCGATCTCGATACGTTCGTCACTTACCCTAACGAGAAGCTGGTCGGCGCCGTGAAGCAGGCGCGGCGATTCGCCGACGAGTTTCCCGTGAGCCCGCGAGGGCTTGTGCCTCATCGGGCCGCCGGGCATTGGCAAGACTCACCTGGCCGTCGCGGTGCTGCGCCGCGTGATCCTCAGCAAGGGCGCGCGCGGCCTGTTCTACGACACGCGCGATCTGCTCCGCGTGATCCGCAGCACCTACAACCCGCTGGTCCGCACCGCCGAGATGGACATCCTCCGTCCGGTGATGGAGGCGGATCTGCTCGTCCTCGACGACATCGGCTCGGAGAAGACCTCCGAATGGGTGGAAGAGACGATGAACCTGATCGTCAACACCCGCTACAACGAGCGGCGGCTGACCATCTTCACCTCGAACTACGACGACACCCCCGACGACAGCGATCCGGAGTGTCTGAAGGCGCGCATCGGGTTCCGGATTCACTCGCGCCTGCACGAGATGTGTGAGTTCCTGGAATACGACGGCGCGGATTTCCGGCATCAGCCGCCCAACGGCGGCCCTGAGGATCTGTTGATGCAGTGGAATCGCATGAAGGCCGCCGGACCGCGCCGCAACCTGCCGGCCAAATCCAAGGGTCCCGATCCGCGCGCAGCTGCGTCAGCCGGAGCCGCGTCCGCCCCGGGAGCTGGGATGGTCCGGGGGCAAGTCGGGGACGTAGCGGCGGCTGCATTGCCAAGCAATGCCAAGAATGCCAAAATTGGAAAGCCGCGGCTGAATCCCACGCGGCGTTTGATTTTTGGCATTTCTGGCACTTTTGGCATTCTTGGCAATCGAGCAGATGCTAGGCCTCTACCTCCACATCCCCTTCTGCAGCTCCATCTGCAATTACTGCAACTTCAACCGCGGCCTGTTCGACGCCGATCTCAAGCTGCGATACGTCGACGCGCTGGAGACCGAGATCCGGCGCGCGGGTGACGGCTCCCGTGGAGCCGACACCATCTTCTTCGGCGGCGGCACGCCGTCGCTGCTCGAGCCGGAAGAGATCGGCCGGCTGATCGCGGCCTGTCGTGCGGCGTTCGAGATGCCGGCGGACGCCGAGATCACGCTGGAGACCAATCCGGAGACCTCGTCGCACGAGCGGATGGAACGGTTCCGGGCGGCCGGTGTCAATCGAATCAGTTTCGGGGTCCAGTCGTTCAGGGAGCCGGAATTGAAACGGCTGGGACGACGGCACACCGCCGACCGCGCGATTCGCGCGGTCGAGGAAGCGCGTGCCGGCGGGATCGACAACATCAGCCTCGACCTGATGATGTGGCTGCCGCAGCAGTCGCGGAGCGACTGGCGTGAGAGCGTCGACACGCTGATCGCCGTCGGTCCCGCGCACGCGTCGCTCTATCTGCTGGAGCTGTACCCGGGCTCACCGCTGAAGGAGGACATGGCGCGTTCGGGATGGTCGCTGGCGCCCGACGACGACGCCGCCGAGATGTATCTCTGGAGTCTCGAGCAGCTGGATGGCGCCGGCTACCGGCAGTACGAGATCTCCAACGTCGCGCGGCCCGGCTGCGAGTCGCGGCACAATCTCAAATACTGGCAGGACGGCGAGTGGATCGGGTTCGGCTGTGGCGCACACTCGACGCTGGCCGGTGTGCGCTCGCGCAACGTCGCGAGCACGGTCGACTACATCGCGCGGGTCGCCGCCGGACAGCCGACCGCGACGCGACCGTCGTCAGCTCACCCAGGACGAGCGGCTCGAGGACGCGCTGTTCACGGGACTGCGGCTCGCCGATGGGATCGACCTCGAGGCAATCGGGCAGCGCTATGGTGTGGACGTCTGGGGCCGCTTCGGGACGGACCTCGCGCCGTTCGTCACCGAGCGGCTGGTCGTGCGGGAGGGGCCGCGGCTGCGGCTGACGCGACACGGGATGCTATTGGCCAATGAAATCATGGCGGTTTTCGTCTGAACGCCCATAACCCCTGTGGTAGACTCACCGTCTTTGCCACGCTTGTTCTCAGGAGGAGATTGAATGCGTCGCCCCTTCGTGATTTCAACCGGTGCCCTGGCACTGGCGCTCCTGCCGGCGGCCCTTTATGCGCAGACGCCTGCACCAGCAGCACAGCAGCCGGCGCCGGCCGCCGCGCCAGCCGCCGCGCCGAAGCTCGTATTCGCGAGTCCCGCTGGAACCCTGCTGGTGCCCATCAAGCCGGATCAGACGGCCGTGTTCGAAGAGTTCGCCACCAAGCTCGCGGCGGGGTTGGCCAAGACGGAAGACGCGACGCTGAAGCAGCAGGCCACCGGCTTCAAGATGTACAAGGCCGCGGAGCCGTTCGGCCCCAACGCGCTGTTCGTCATCACCGTGGAGCCCACGGTTCCCAACGCTGAATACGATCTGTTCGCGATGCTCCAGAAAACGATGACGCCGGACGAGCTCCGCGCGCCGGAAACCGCGGAGATGTGGAAGCGTTTTGCCGCGATGTTCGCGGCGGCTCCCAGCCGATTGAGCCTGACCCCGGTCGGCAAGTAGCGAAAAGGGACAGTCACGATTGGCGCGTCCGCTCACGCGCCAATCGTGACTGTCCCCTTCAAAACTTCAGATTCAGTCCCGCGTAGAACCGCTGCGGCCGTTCGTGGGCCGGTGACCCCTTCAGCGTGAACACCCGGTAGTCCAGCCGCAGCCGCAACGGCCCCGCCAGCTTCATCTTCACTCCGCCGCCGACGTTGATGCCGACGTGCGTTTCGGACGTGTTCTCGAACGCTTCCCGATACATGCCGCCGCCGGCGGTCGCGTAGAACTGCATCCCGGCGATCGGGATGGGGGTCTGCACCAGACCGTTCCCCATGTAGGTCCGCAACCGCGGCGCGTCCCCTTCTGCGGCGCTGTCGGCCAGCTTGTCGCTCGTGTCGGCGTATTCGAACTCGAAGCCGACGATCAGCAACCCCATGCCCACGGCGAATCCCTTGACCGGCCGAGTCAGGGGCGTGGGGTTGACCCCGAGGAACGCGGTGATATCGGCGAAGGCGGGTGCGGGCACGAGGACGAGGGCGAGGGCGACGAGGATCCGCTTCATGAATCGAGTGTACCGCGGACCGCGGACGCCTTGGCGCTTTCGCGCTGTGGCGGGGAGGCCCGCTGTCGAGGTCCGCGGGTTCGCGGGTTCGCGGGCTCGGCTCCGTTGTAGTCAGAAGATTCTGGCGCCAATCCGAGCGGCTGGTTGCCGCTGGCTAGCACGACTTCGAACCCGCGAACCGCGAACCGCGGATTGCGATAGAGTCATTTCGATGGACTTCCGCTTCACCGACGACCAGCACCTGCTGCGGCGGAGCGTGCGCGAGTTCGCCGAGGCCGAGATCCGGCCGCATGTCATGGAGTGGGACGAAGCGCAGCAGTTTCCGATGGCGCTGGTGTCGAAGCTGGCCGACCTCGGGCTGCTGGGCATTCAGTTTCCGGAAGAGTACGGCGGGGCCGGCATGTCGGCGGTCGACTACTGCGTGTGCATCGAGGAGCTCGCGCGGGTGTGTCCGGCGGTGGCATTGTCGGTGGCCGCGCACAACGGCCTCTGTTCGGCGCACATCGGGATGTTCGGCAGCGATGATCAGAAACGCGCCTACCTGCCGCGGCTGGTCAGCGGCAGCGTGCTCGGCGCCTGGGGGCTGACCGAGGCCGGCGCCGGCAGCGACGCGGCGGGGATGCGGACGATGGCCACGCGCACGGCGGATGGCTGGACGCTGAACGGGGCCAAGACCTTCATCACCCACGGCCGGATCGGCGGCGTCATGGTGGTCATCGCGGTGACCGATCGAGCCAAAGCCCATCGCGGGATTTCGGCCTTCATCGCCGAGCACGGCACGCCGGGGATGACCGCGGGAAAGAAGGAGAACAAGCTCGGTATGCGCGCGAGCGACACCAGCGAGGTCATTTTCGCCGACTGCCGTCTCCCCGCGTCGGCGCTCCTCGGCGAGGAAGGACAGGGCTTCGTCAACACCTTGCAGGTGCTCGACGCCGGACGGATCGGGATCGCCGCGCTCTCCGTCGGGCTGGCGCAAGGGGCCTACGAGGCCGCGCGCGGCTACGCGCGGCAGCGTCGTCAGTTCGGCCAGCCGATCGCCGCGTTCCAGGCGGTGCAGTGGAAGCTGGCGGACAATGCCACGCGGATCGAAGCGGCGCGCTGGCTGACCTATCGCGCGGCCTACCTGAAGGACACCGGCGTCCGCATGACCCGGGAGTCGTCCATGGCCAAGCTCTTTGCCAGCGAGGCCGCCGTCAAGGCCGCCGATGACTGCGTGCAGATTCACGGCGGCTACGGATTCGTCAAGGACTACCCGGCGGAGAAGTACTTCCGCGACGTGAAGCTGCTCACCATCGGCGAGGGCACGAGCGAGATCCAGCGGCTCGTGATCGCCCGTCAGTTGCTCGCGCAGTGACCACCAATTCGCGCGCCGCCGGCGCGCCATCCGAACCGCTGGCCGACCGGGTCCGCCGAGGCGACGCCCGGGCGCTGGCCCGCGCCATCTCGCTGGTCGAAGACGAGGACGCGGCCGGCGCCGATCTGATCCGGCGGCTCTATTCGAGCACCGGCCGGGCCCAGTGCATCGGGGTGACCGGCCCGCCCGGCGCCGGCAAGAGCACGCTGGTCGATCGCTTGATCGCCGCATTGCGTGCCCAGGGCCGTACCATCGGCGTGATCGCCGTCGATCCGACCAGCCCCTACAGCGGCGGCGCGATTCTCGGCGACCGTGTCCGCATGCAGGCGCACGCCGGAGACGAGGGCGTGTTCATCCGCAGCATGGCGACCCGCGGACATCTCGGCGGACTGGCGCGCGCGACCAGCGACGCGGCGCTGCTCCTCGATGCCGCCGGCAAGGACGTGGTCCTGATCGAGACGGTCGGCGTCGGCCAGGACGAGGTCGATATCGTCCGCACCGCGGACGTCTCGATCGTGACGCTCGTGCCGGGCGCCGGCGACGAGGTGCAGGCCTTGAAGGCCGGCATCATGGAAATCGCCGACATCTTCGTGGTCAACAAGGCGGACCACGACGGCGCCGACCGGATGGTGGGGTCGATCGAGGGGATGCTCGGGCTCCACACCTTTGCCCCCGGGGAGTGGCGTCCGCCGATCGTGAAGACCGAAGCGACCACCGGCAAGGGGGTGGACGCGCTGCTCGAGCAAGTCGCGCGATTCCAGGCGCACTCGGCCGGGACGGTCCGGGCCAGCCGGCACCGCGAACGCGCGGAATACCGTCTGCGCGAGCTGCTGTCGGCCCGGTTCGTGGAGCATGTCGAACAGCGCGTGCTCGAGTCCGGTGAGCAGGCGACGCTGCTCGATCGGATCGGCAGCAGGGAGGTCGACCCCTACAGCGCGGCCGATGCGATTCTGCAGCGCGCGCTCGGGATAGCGGCGTCGCCGCGGACATCCGGGCAGCCGGTGCTCGATCACATCGGCATCGCCGTGTCGAATCTCGACGCCGCGCTGGCGTTCTATCGCGATGCCCTGGGGCTCCAGGTCGACGCGCCGGAGGAGGTCGCCTCCCAGCGGGTGCGCGCCCACTTCATCCCCGCCGGCGAATCGGCGCTCGAACTGCTGGAGGGGACCGCCGAGGACTCGCCGATTGCCAAGTACGTGGCCAAGCGCGGCGCCGGCCTGCACCACATCACGCTCCGCGTCGACGACATCGCGGCGGTGCTCGCGCGGCTCAAGGCCCGCGGCGTCCGGCTGATCGACGACGAGCCGCGGCCGGGCGCGCACCACTCGCTGGTCGCCTTCATTCATCCGGCCAGCGCACATGGCGTGCTGGTCGAGCTCAAACAGAAGGTATAACTACACTCACTATGACGATCACCATCGGCATCATCGGAGGGAGCGGTCTGTACGACATGGCCGAGCTCTCGGATCGGGAGGAACGTCAGGTCAGCACGCCATTCGGGGAGCCGTCGGCCCCCTACGTGGTGGGCACGCTGCGGGGCAAGCGGGTCGCGTTCCTGGCGCGGCACGGCCTCGGCCATCGGCTGATGCCGTCGGAGCTGAACTTCCGCGCCAACATCTTCGGCTTCAAGACCCTGGGCGTCGAATACCTCCTCTCGGCGAGCGCGGTCGGCAGCCTGAAAGAGCAATACAAGCCGCTGGACCTGGTGATCCCGGATCAGTTCGTCGATCGGACGCGCGGGCGGGTGTCGACGTTCTTCGGCCAGGGCCTGGTGGCGCACGTCGGCTTCGCGCACCCGTTCTGCTCGATTCTCAGCGACCTCGCGGTGAGCGCCGCGCGGTCGGCGTCCGCCACCGTGCACAAGGGCGGCACCTACGTCTGCATGGAAGGGCCGCAGTTCTCCACGCTGGCGGAGTCACGGCTGTACCGGTCCTGGGGCATGGACATCATCGGCATGACCAATCTCCAGGAGGCGAAGCTCGCCCGCGAAGCGGAGATCTGCTACACCACGATCGCGCTGGTCACCGACTACGACTGCTGGCATCCGGACCACGATCAGGTGACCGTCGAGATGATCATCGCCAACCTGACCGAGAACGCGAAGACCGCGCAGGCGGTGATTGCGGAAGCGGTAGGGCGGCTCCCGTTCGAGCGCACCTGCGAATGCGCCGCCGCGCTGAAGCACGCGATCATCACCCGTCCCGACGCGGTGCCGCCGGAGCTGCTCTGGACGCTCGCGCCGCTGGTCGGCAAGTATTTCCGCTGAGGCCCTGTTACCTGCATGAGTATCGTCGTCACCGGTTCCATCGCCTTCGACTACCTGATGTCGTTTCCCGGACGGTTCACCGAGCACTTCCTTCCGGAGCACATGTCGCGCGTCAGTCTGAGTTTTCTCGTCGATTCGATGGACAAACGGCGCGGCGGCTGCGCGCCGAACATCGCCTACACGCTGGCCCTGCTCGGCGAGCGGCCGCGCCTGATGGCCACCGCCGGTCAGGATTTCGGCGACTATCGCCGCTGGCTCGAGGCCGCCGGGATCGACACCTCGCTCGTCGGCGAAGTGGGGGACAAGTTCACCGCGTCCTTCTTCTGCAGCACCGACCTGGAGGGGAACCAGATCGCGTCGTTCTACACCGGCGCGATGGCCAATGCGGCCGAGCTGTCGTTCCGCACCGTCGACGACTGCGAGGTGGCGATCCTCTCGCCGAACGACCCCGCTGCGATGATCCAATACGCGGAGGAGTGCCGGACCCTCGGGATTCCCTACATCTGGGATCCGGGTCAGCAGTGCGCCCGGATGTCGGGCGACGAGCTGCGCCAGGGACTGGTGGGCGCCGCGCTGGTGATGTGCAACGACTACGAGCTGGAACTGCTGCGACAGAAGACCGGCCTGGGCGAGGCCGAGATGCTCGAGCAGGCCGGCAGTCTCGTGGTGACGAAAGGGGAGCACGGCTGCACCGTATTCGCCGGCGGCGACCGGACCGACGTCCCGGCAGTGCCGGTGGCGGTTCTGGCCGATCCGACCGGGGTCGGCGATGCGTTCCGCGGCGGCTTCCTCAAAGGCATGGCCCTCGGCGTCGACGCGGTGACGTCGGCGAAGCTGGGAGCGGTCGCGGCCGCCTATGCGCTCGAACACCTTGGCGGTCAGAGTCACGCCTACACCTGGCAGGAGTTCAAGGCTCGCTACCGCACCACTTTTGGGCCTCAACCGTTACTGGAATGAGTAAGATTGGCGCCACGTGACGCGATTGCTGCGCGACGCCGCGGGTTTTTCCTGAACTTGTGCGGGAACGCGGCTTGCACTGAGCCCGCGCCAGGAGGAAGTCGTGAAACGCCTCGCAGTCCTTCCAGCCGTGCCGCTCTTGATGGTGTCGCTGCTCTCCGCCCAGCAGCCCGCTTCCTCTGAGGTATCCGCGCAGCAGTCGGATTCGAGCGCCGCCACCGCCGTCGCGCGGCCGGCCGTCTTCCGCACCGGAGCCAACCTCGTCCCGTTGAACGTCACGGTCACCGACAGCACCCGACAATTCGTGAAAGGACTTACGCTCGGCGACTTCGCGGTCTTCGAGGACGGCGTCGCGCAGTCGGTGGAGTTCTTCGAAGCGTCCGACACGCCGCTCGACCTGATCCTGCTCATCGACACCAGTTCGAGCATGTCGGACAAGATGGACGTGGTCCACGAAGCGGCGTCCGGGTTCCTCAAGACCATGAAGGCGAACGATCGCGGGGCGATTGTCGCGTTCGCAGACACCGTCGACATCATTCAGCCGCTGACCGGGGATCGCGTGGCGCTCGAGGAGGGCATCCAGCGGACTCGCGCGCGCGGCGCCACCTCGCTGCACAACGCGCTCTACATCGCCCTCAAGCAGTTCGGGCGGGCGGCGCAGCGCGAAGGGGATTTGCGGCGTCAGGCGATTGCCGTGCTCTCGGACGGGGAGGACACCTCCAGCCTGGTGAGCTTCGAGGACGTCCTCGAGCTGGCCCGGAAGAGCGGCGTCAGCATCTACCCGATCGTGCTGCAGTCGAAGTACGCGGCCAGCCGGCTCGCCTCGCAGGGACAGCGACGGTTTTACTCCGAGTCCGAGTACTCCATGCGCACACTGGCCCAGGAGACCGGTGCGCAGGCCTTCTTCCCGATGCAGATCTTCGAGCTGAAGGGCGTGTACGCGAACATCGCCCAGGAGCTCTCCAGCCAGTACTCGCTCGCGTACTCACCGGCGAACGTCCGGGCCGACGGCCGGTTCCGCCGGATCGAGGTCCGGGTAGCGACGCGTCCCGAGCTCAAGCTGCGAACCCGCACCGGCTACACCGCCGCGGTGGTCCGCGCCACTCCGGTCGCCTACGCGCCGGAGCGTTAGTCCCCTAGCGCCGCGCGATGGAGCGCCGGGTCGCGCTGTTCCTGACATCGGCCGCGGTCCTCTGGACCACAGCCATTTTTTTTGCCCCGCTCGCATACGCGCACACTGAGGGGCAGACCGTCTCCCGGGCCGTCCGGGCCGCGGGCGCGCTTGTCTGCCATCAGCGGGTCGAGCGATCGTTCATGATTGGCGGTCGGCCGATGCCGGTCTGTGCCCGCTGCACCGGACTGTATGTCTCGGGTGCGGCCGGGGCGCTCGCGGCGTGGATGGTCCTCCCGCGCATGCCGCGCCGCACGCGCACGGCAATCGTCGCGGCCGCGGTGCCCACCGTCGCCACCATCGTGCTCGAGTCGGCAGGACTCGCGCAGCCTGGCAACGTGGCGAGGGCCATGGCGGCATTCCCGCTAGGCGCGGCGTGCGGCTGGATGTTCGTCCGCATGCTCCGCGCCGAAGCCGCGCCATACTCGCAGGTGGTTGAAAACGTGTCGCCGACAAGGGAGAAGGGATGCCTTCTCCCTTGACACGGCGGAAGCCATCAGCCGCCTAGGCTATGATCTCCTGATATATGGCCACCAAATCGACCACCGCCGAGGGGGCACGCCCCGCGGTCGAGCCAGGCATGCTCACGCTGCTGTGCGTCGCGGCCTGGGCCATCCCCGGTGCGGGCCATTTCTGGCTGGGGCGGGTACAGAAAGGCGCGGTGTTTCTCGTCGCCTTGACCATGCTGTTCGCGATCGGGCTGTCGCTCCACGGACGTTTGTTTCCCTTCGAATTGAGCGAGCCGCTGGTCGCCCTCGCGGCGTTCGCCAATGCCGGTCTGGGCCTGCCATGGATCGTGGGCCGGGCGCTCGGTCTCGGCACCGGCGTCGTGACCGCCGTCACCTATGAGTACGGCAACACCTTCCTGATCGTCGCCGGACTCCTCAACTTCCTCGTCGTGCTGGACGCGTACGACATCGGCGCCGGGCGCAAATGAGCAGCCATCTGCTCCTGCTGTTCGTCTTCGCGCTGCTCGTGTCCGCGGTCTTCGCGGCGCTGTCGAAGGACGATCCCCGCGAGCAGCTCAAGACCGGCGCGATGATGTTCGGCGGCTTCGTGGCCGCGGCGGTGGTGCTCGGCTGGCTGATGTATCCCCTGCCACTGTGAGACGGATCGCCCTCTGGGGCCCGGTGGTCCTCGTGATGGGGCTGATTTTCTTCGCGTCGAGCCTCTCCGATCCGGGCGCGCCTCCTGGCGGGATCTCCGACAAGGCCGCGCACTTCCTCATCTACGCCGGGCTGGGCGGCGCGCTGGTGCGTGCGCTCGCCGGCGGCCGGACCGCGGCGATGGGGCCGCGGCGCATTCTCTTCGCGGTCGTGCTGGCGACTCTCTACGGCGTCACCGACGAGATCCATCAGTACTTCGTCCCGCCGCGCACGCCGGACATCCTGGACGTCGCGGCCGACGCGGCCGGTGCCCTGGCCGGCGCAATCGCGATCGCCTTCATCGCACGTCTGCTGTCCGCGCTGTTTCGGCCGTCATCGCCTGCCCGGTCGTGATTCTTCTATACTCGTGGTTTCGCCGATGACTGACGGGCTGCCACTCCAGAATCTCCTTCTCGAACGGGACGGCGCGGTCGCCGTGGTGACGGTGAATCGTCCGCACGTGCTCAACGCGCTGAGCTTCGCCACGCTCGAGGAGCTGCACCGCACGATCGCGGCCCTCGGCGACGATCAGACGGTCCGCTGCATCGTCCTGACCGGGGCGGGCGACAAGTCGTTCGTGGCCGGCGCCGACATCAACGAGCTGGCCGTGCAGTCGCCGGTCACCGGCCGCGAGCGTGCACAAGCGGGGCAGCGGGTCTTCGACGCGATCGAGAACCTCGGCACCCCGGTGATCGCGGCCATCAACGGCTACGCGCTCGGCGGCGGCTGCGAGCTGGCGATGGCCTGCACGATCCGAATCGCGGCCGACAGTGCGTTCCTGGGCCAGCCGGAGATCAACCTGGGGCTGATTCCCGGGTATGGCGGGACGCAGCGCCTCGCCCGGCTCGTCGGCACCGGTCGCGCGCTCGAGCTGCTGCTCACCGGCGATCGGGTGTCGGCCGCCGACGCGTTTCGGCTGGGACTGGTGAACCGCGTGGTGCCGGCCGCGGAGCTGATGCCGGCCGCACGGAAGCTGGCCGCGGCGATCGCCGGCAAGGCGCCGATTGCGGTGCGTTACATCCTCGAAGCGGTCAACCGCGGCGTGAGCCTGCCGCTCGGCGAGGCGCAGTCACTCGAAGCGGCGCTGTTCGGGCTGGTGGCGAGCACGGACGACATGCGCGAGGGCACGCAGGCGTTCCTGGCGAAGCGGACGCCGGCGTTCAAGGGGACGTAGTGGGTCATCACGTCGATGCTCAGGTGCCGCTGCGGCCAGCGGGCCGCGCGCGCTTCGCACTGATTGTTTCGCGCTTCAACGAGGCGATCACCAACCGCTTGATGGAGGGGGCCCGCGCCGCGCTGCGCGAAGCCGGCGCCGGCGCCGATCACATCGCCGCCCACATGGTGCCGGGCGCGTTCGAGCTGCCGCAGGCGGCGCGCTGCGCCGCGGAAACCGGGCGGTTCGAGGCCATCATCTGTCTGGGGTGCGTGATTCGCGGGGAGACGCCGCACTTCGAATACATCTCCGCGGCGGTGGCGCACGGACTGATGGAAGCCTCGGGCGAGACCGGCGTGCCGATGGCGTTCGGCGTGCTGACCACCGACACGTGGGAGCAGGCCGAGGCGCGGGCCGGCGACGGCCGTGACAACAAGGGCTTCGAGGCGGCGGCCGCGGCGCTCGAGATGGCGGAGCTGTTCACGACGCTCCGTGGAGCCGAGCGGCGATGAAGCCGGCCGAAGCGACGGCGCGGCGGCGGGCGCGCGAGGCCGCGCTGCAGATGCTGTATCAATGGGAAGTGGGGCGGACCAGTCCCGGCGACAGCATCCTGTCGTATTGGCCGGCCCAGGAGGACCCGGCGCCGTTGTCCGACGAGTACCGCGAGTTCGCGAACACGCTGGTGCGCGGCACTACCGGGCGGGTCGAGGAGATCGATGGGGTGATCGCGCGGTGCGCGCAGAACTGGCGGGTCGAGCGCATGGCCGTGCTCGATCGGCTGGTGCTGCGGCTGGCGACCTACGAGCTGCTCGCCGAGCCCGAGACGCCGCCGAAAGTCGTGATCAACGAAGCGCTCGAGCTGACGCGTCAGTACAGTGGCGAGGAAGCCGTGGCATTCGTGAACGGCGTGCTCGACGGAGTCAGGAAGCAACTCGGCCGCGAATAGGCACTTTGTGACGCGGCCATCAACGGCAGATATGTCCGACGAACACTTTCGTGAATCCGACCTGGTGCGCCAGCGGCGGGAGAATTTCCAGGAGCTGGTCCGGCTCGGGATCGATCCGTACCCGCGGCAGTTCGAGCGCAGCGACACCATCGAGGCGCTGGTCGAAGCGCATACGGCGAAGACCGGCGAGCAGCTCGAAGCCGAGCAGCCGCGCGCCCGCACCGCCGGCCGCATCCTCGCCATTCGCAGCTTCGGCAAAGCAAATTTCCTGGTCCTGTCGGATGGCCGCGAGAAGATCCAGGTCTACATCAGGAAGGATGCGCTGTCCGAGCGCGACTTCGCGCTGTTCAAGTTGCTGGACTTCGGTGACTTCGTGGGGGTCGACGGACGCGTCTTCCGCACCAAGACCCACGAGCTGACCATCTGGGCGTCGTCGCTCGAGTTCCTGGCCAAGTGCTTCCTGCCGCTGCCCGAGAAGTGGCACGGGCTGACCGACGTCGAGACCCGCTATCGGCAGCGCTATCTCGATCTCATCGTCAATCCCGACTCGCGCCAGGTCTTCGTGGTGCGCAGCCGGGTATTGACGGCGATCCGCACGTTCCTGACCGGTCGCGGGTATCTCGAAGTCGAGACCCCGATGATGCAGCCGATTGCCGGCGGCGCGCTGGCGCGGCCGTTCGCCACGCATCACAACGCACTCGACATGCAGCTGTTCCTCCGGATCGCGCCGGAGCTCTATCTCAAGCGGCTGACCGTCGGGGGCCTCGAGCGGGTCTTCGAGATCAACCGGAACTTCCGGAACGAGGGGATCTCCACCCAGCACAACCCTGAGTTCACGATGCTCGAGTTCTATCAGGCCTACAGCGAGTACCTGGAGTTGATGACGCTGACCGAGGAGATGTTGTCGGCGGTCGCGCGTGAGGCCATCGGCACCGATCAGGTCGTGTTCGGCGAGCACCAGATTTCGCTGGCGCCGCCGTATCGCCGGGTGTCGCTGCGCGAGGGAGCGAGAAGCGCCGCGTCGGCGAAGCTGGGCGTCGAGGTGAGCGACGCCGACCTCCGTGACACCGCCGCGGCCGCGAGGCTGGCCGGGCGGCTGGGGGTCGAGATTCATCCGCAGTGGGGGGCTGGCAAGATCGCCACCGAGATTTTCGAACGGCTGAACGAGGATGCGCTGGTCCAGCCCACGTTCGTGTTCGACTTCCCGACCGAGGTCTCGCCGCTCTCGAAGCAGAAGCCGGACGATCCCGACACCGTGGAGCGCTTCGAGCTCTACATCGGCGGGTTCGAGGTGGCGAACGCCTTCAGCGAGCTGAACGACCCGGCAGAGCAGCGGCGCCGGTTCGAGGCGCAGCTGGCGGATCGGGCGGCCGGCGATCAGGAAGCGCACGCGATGGACGAGGACTACATCCGCGCCCTCGAGTACGGCCTGCCGCCCACCGCCGGGGAAGGGGTTGGCATCGATCGCCTGGTGATGCTGCTCACCAACAGCCCCTCGATCCGTGACGTGATCCTGTTCCCACTGATGCGGCCGCGCAGCGAATGACCATGTCTTTCGAGCTGTTCGTCGCGCTTCGGTATCTGCTGGCGCGGCGGAAGCAGGCATTCATCTCGCTGATTTCCCTGATCTCCGTGCTCGGCGTGGCGGTTGGCGTGATGGCCCTGCTGATCGCGCTGGCCCTCATGACCGGCCTGCAAGGCGAGCTGCGCGACCGCATCGTCGGATCCGCGGCGCACGTGTATGTCTTCAAGGTCGGCGGAGGCGGCATCACCGATCCCGAAGCCGATATGCAGCGGCTGCTGCAGGTGCCCCGGGTCCGCGGAGCGGCGCCGGTGTTGGTCGGCAAGGCGATCATTTCGAGCGCGCAGTCGGACGGCTTCATCGACGTGAAAGGCATCGATCCGGCGAAAGAGAAGGACGTCACCTCGCTCGGCGGGGCGATCCGCGCCGGGTCACTCGAGGCGCTGGACCGTGCCGACGACGACATCCCCGGCATCCTGATCGGCATCGATCTCGCGCAGCAGCTCGGAGTGCAGGTGGGCGACGACGTGCAGTTGACCAGCCCGCGCGGGACGCTCAGTCCGATGGGCATGAGTTTCCGGCCGCGCCCTTTCCGGGTGGTCGGCATCTTCACCCTCGGGCTCTACCAGTTCGATTCCGAATCGGCCTTCATCGAGCTCGCCGTCGCCAAGCGGGTGTTCGGTGAGGATCAGCAGGTGTTCATCGAGCTGAAGGTCGACGACATGTTCAAGTCGCGCGAGGTGGTCGAGGCGATCGCCGCGTCGTTCGGTTCCGACTACCGGCCGGAGGACTGGAGCGACATGAACAAGAGCCTGTTCTCGGCGCTGTGGCTCGAGAAGATGGCGATCTCCATCACCATCGGGTTGATCGTGATGGTCGCGGCGCTGAACATCGTCGCGTCCCTGATCCTGCTGGTGATGGAGAAGAGCCGCGACATCGCCATCCTGAAGACGATGGGCAGTCCGGCCAACAGCATCCGGCGGATCTTCATGCTGCAGGGGTTGATCATCGGACTGGTCGGGACGACCGCCGGCGCGGTCTTCGGCTATGCGCTGATCTTCATCCTCGACCGCTTCAAGCTGATTTCGGTGCCGGTGGACGTCTACCAGATCTCGCACATTCCGTTCAAACTGCAGCCGTTCGATTTCGCGGTGGTGGTCGCCTCGGCGATCGTGATCTGTTTCGTCGCGACCATCTATCCGTCGCGACAGGCCGCGCGGCTCGATCCGGCGCAGGCGTTGCGGTATCAATAGGTGGCCTTCATCGACGTTGCCGGCCTCACCAAGAGCTACCAGATGGGCGGCGCGCGGGTCAGCGTGCTGCGCGATCTCGACATCGCGGTGGAACGCGGCGAGATGGTGGCCGTCGTCGGCGCCTCGGGCGTCGGCAAGAGCACGCTGCTGCACGTGCTCGGCGGGCTCGACAGCATCGACCACGGTGAGGTGCAGATTGGCGGGATGCGGCTGCGCGACCTCAGCGACGCCGATCTGGTGAAGTTCCGCAACCGGCACGTCGGGTTCGTCTTCCAGTTCCATCACCTGCTGCCGGAGTTCACCGCGCTCGAAAACACCGAGATGCCGATGCGCATTGCGAACCTGCCGGCCGCCGAGCGGGTCTCGCGCGCCACTGGGCTGCTCGACCGGGTCGGCTTGCACGAACGGCTGACCCACCGGCCGGGGATGATGTCGGGCGGCGAGCAGCAGCGGGTCGCCATCGCCCGGGCGCTCGTGATGCAGCCCGATCTCCTGCTCGCGGACGAGCCGACCGGTGATCTGGACGAGCACACCGCGGACACGCTGCACGCGCTCCTCGCGGAGATGCACCGCGAGCGGGGCCTCACGTCCATCATCGCCACCCACAACCCTCG
The DNA here is from genome assembly GCA_963717745.1 of uncultured Acidobacteriota bacterium. Classification (GTDB taxonomy): domain Bacteria; phylum Acidobacteriota; class Vicinamibacteria; order Vicinamibacterales; family 2-12-FULL-66-21; genus JACCXG01. The sequence goes on along the minus strand of CAVQXJ010000016.1, from coordinate 109,551 downwards.
GCTGGCGGCCGCCTGTCATCGGGTGTTCCGGCTCGAGGAGGGGCGGCTGAAGGAAGAGACGCACCTTAGGGCGGGAACCGGCGGGGGCTAGAAAGCCCGCCCTGAGTTCGCAGTCCGGAGTCCGGAGTCCGTCCGAGCCGCTTGAGGCAGCGGGGTAGAGGGCGAGGCAACCAGCTGGTTGCGAGGCCTTCGGCCCTGCTATCTCGAACGACTCCGAAAAATTTTACGGACTACGGACTACGGACTACGGACTGCGGACTGCGGACGGCGAACCGCGACGGCAGCGCCGGGCCTTCGCTATACTCGCCCTCATGTCAACCCGGCTGAATATCTCGAGTGGGACGAAGTGGGAACCCCTGGTCGGCTACTCGCGCGCGGTGCGGGTCGGTCAGACCGTGCACGTCTCGGGGACGACCGCCACCGACGCCGACGGGGCACTGGTCGGCAAAGGGGACCCCCGGCTGCAGGCGGTGCAGACGCTCAAGAACATCCAGCAGGCGCTCGAAAAAGCCGGCGCGTCCCTCGAGCACGTGGTTCGGACCCGCATCTACGTGACCAACATCCTCGACTGGGAGGCGGTCGGTGAGGCGCACGGCGAGGTCTTCGGCGCGATTCGCCCCGCCACCTCGATGGTCGAGGTCGCCCGCCTGATCGACCCCGACATGGTGGTCGAGATCGAAGCCGAGGCGATCATTCCCTCATCGGACGAGTAGCTGGATCGATCGCGCGGCGACGTTGTTCGACTCGTTGCCTTCGGCCACCTGCTGTCCGCCATCGGCGACCACCAGCAGATAGAAGCTGCCGGTGATGCCCGGCGGCAGCGCGACCGGCGTCGTGGCACCCGCAATCACATCTGGGGCGAGTGAGGGCACCGCCTGCGTCGCCGCCAGCGCGGCGTCGCCGGCATCGAGCGTGGTGTTGCCCGACAGGTAGAACCTGATCTCCGACGCTCCCGCGGCCGCGCCGCCGCTGTTGCGGACGACGGTGGAGACGTTGATCGTCGCGCCCGGCGCGGCGGTCGCCGGGACCGTGACGCTCTGGAACGTCAGATCGGGCCCGATCAGTATGCTCGCGAAGCGCACGTTGTTGCTCTCGGCCGTCTCCGCCACGGCGGCCTGGTCGTCGGCGCTCGCGATCAGAAACCAGGTGCCCGGAGCAATTGCGGGAAGGGTGACCGCCGTGATCCCTGAGTTGGACACCCCCTCGGCCAGCGCCGGCACGGCGCGCGTCTGTGCGAGACGGACATCGCCCGTGTCCAGGAGGAAATTGGCCGAGAGATAGAACGCGGTCACTGAAGCGCCGGCGCTGCCCGATCCGTCGTTGCGGGTGGTGTCGCCGATCGTCAGTGTGGCGCCGGGCGCGGCTCTGAGCGGTGCACTCAGCGCCGAGACCACCAGGTCCGGGCCGATCTTCAGCGTCGCCGGCCGGGTATTGTTGGCTTCGTTCAGCTCGACGATCTGATTCTGCGCGTCGGCTTTCGCGAACACGAAGTAGCTGCCGGCCACCAACGAGGACGGCAGGGCGACGGCGGTCGTGCCGGTCGAGGCAGCGCCGACGGCGAGTGGTTCGACGGCCCGGCTGTCGAGCACGAGGTCGGCCGCGTCGAGCAGCGCGTCCTTCGACAGGAAGAAGCGGGTGATCGAGGCTGCGGCGCCGCCGCTGCCCTGATTACGAGTCGTGTCGCCGACCGCGATCGTCGCGCCCGGCGCGGCCCTGGCCGGCACGGTGATCGACGTCACCGTCAGATCCGCCGCCACGTCGTCGCTGGTGATCGTTACCGATACGCTCGCTGGCGCCCCCACGCTGTAGCCCGCGCCCGGGCGCACCGTGAGGGTGACGGTCTCCGGCGTTTCCACGATCGCATCGTCTATCGGGACGATTGAAATGGAGACGTCCGAGACCCCCGCCGGGATCGTGACCGCCGGAGGCAGCGGCGTGTAGTCGGAGCCGGCGATGGCGCTGCCGCCCGCGAGGAGGAAGACGGTCAGCGGGTGCGGCGTCGCGACGTTCCGGCGCACGCTGACGCTGCCGGCGACAGCTGGCGCCTCGCTCGCCGCGGCGGCGGTCGTGACAATCGTTACCACCGGCGGTCCAGGCGGTGCCACGCACCCCGCCGGGACGTCGTACGCGGGGGTGACCCGGTTGAAGCCGTTGTCCGCGCTGTCGAGCGCGGCGAGCCCCATGCCGCGGGCGGCGAAGGACTCCCACAGCCGGCAGCTATGCTCGCTCGAAGACCCCTCGGGATTCCGGGCGGCGTCGGCCAGCAGCATCGCATCGCGCAGATCGAGCATCGTCGGCGCCGGCGGGGACAGGGTCAGGGCGTCCACGTAGAGCTGATGGACCTCGCCAGTGGCGGCCGCGGCGGTGCCGCCGACGAGCTCGGCGCGGAAGCGCTCGCGGATGTCCCAGAGCACGTTGGCCCAGATCTCGCCGTTGTCGTGCACGTCGCAGAACAGCCCGAGCAGGCAGGTCCAGTCGCCGTAGCCCTTGCCGTTGACGCTGCGCAGTCCGCCCGGGCGGGCGTACTCCGCCAGGATCGGGTTGTCGTTGACGCTATAGGCGAAGAAGTCGCCGCCGCCCTCGCCGATCGCGCCGGCCTCGGTGCCGGTGAACGCCGTATTCAGCCGCAGGCTGACGCCGTGATGGAACTCGTGCACCAGGACGTCGAGATCGTAGTCGGCGTCGAGGTCGGCCGTGCCGTCGCCGTTCACGTCAGCGCCCCAGCAGCCGGCGCCGTCCCACAGGAACATGTTGATCGTCGGGCTGATGCCTTCGGGGGCGTGGACGTAGGTGGCGTTGTTGCGGCCCGCCGCCCGGGCGTTGAGCTTCAGCGGATCGCCGCCGGTGCCGCCGCGCGCGAAGTTGTCCTGCTGGAAGTTCCCGGCGGCCTCGTCGAAGCCGAGGTCGTAGAAGAAGTCGTGCACGAAGTTCGAGGCGAAGAACAAGGCGGTCTCCGCCGAGGCGGCGGAATTGAACGGAAAGTCGAACAGCCAGCCGTCGACGCCCGGTGTGCCCTGCGCTGCCAGTCCGCCGTTGCCTCGAAAGACCCGCGAGTTGTTCCCTTCGAGGCGCCCGGTGTTGGCGACGATGGTGGCGGGGTCGCGAAAGGGAGCGCCAAGCGAGCGCAGGTTGTAGTGGGCAGGCGGAGGGCAAGCGGCTCCGGCGCCGCGCGGCATGGGGTCGGGCTGCCGCGGCGTGGCGGCCGCGGTCTCGGCCGACTGCAGGACACGCCCGACCGCCTGGGCGTCGCGCGCGCGGTTCCGCCGGAGCAACAGCTCGCCGGTGTGCGCGTCCACGAGCACGTCGCGAACGCTGAGCGGACCGTCGGCGACGATCATGTGCCAGGCCAGCCTGAGTCCGCCGTCGACCGGCAGCCAGGCCAGCGTCGCCGTGCTCGCGATGCCGGGCGCGTGGCGTCCCGCCTCGTCCAGCGCCGTCGCCGCGTTCAGCGACGGCGCGGCAATCCGTCCTGCCAGAGAAGCCGCGTTCGAGGTCACCCGCAGCAGCCGGCCGTTACGCTGAAAGTGGAGCGCGAGAGTCGAATCGAAGACCGGGAACCCATCTGCGGTCTGCCGGAAGAGCACGTGCCGGATTCCGGTCGAGCGGCTGGTGAAGTCACGAACCAGTTCGAGGCCGGCGAGGTCGGCCGGCCTCAGCCCCAGATGGCCGGCGAGCGCGCCTAAATCGCCGCGGCGCCTGGTGACGCCGGGGCCGAGTGCGACGGCGGGACGATCGAGCACCCGAATCGTGCCGCTGGCCCGGTTGACGCGCGGTCGCACTGGACCGCCGCCGGGGGCTCGGGTCGCGATGTCCGCCCGTGGCGCCTCCGGTTCGGACGCGTCGCGGATGTCGAAGTCTCTCTCGCGGTCAATCGGCGTCTGTGTGCCGTCCCGCGTGGCGCGGGTAGCGGTCGGTACGCTCAGGAGCGACGCCGCAATCACCGAAAGCGCGACGGGCCATCCATATCGGGTTGCCATAGCACTACTCCCTGGACGAGGAAGCACTGCTGGTGCGATTTCCCGGCCACGCGTGCGCGTGTGTCGATTCAGCGAGTTAGCAGCACCGCAGGCCGCCGCCGATCACACCTTCCGTGCGTCACCTTCGATCCTGGTTGGGTCTGCCCACGCGCGGCCCGAGGGCCGGCCTGGGCGAAGGCGGGGGAAACGTCGCGCCCGGCGCCGTCGTCCTAACTCTTGCCTGCCTGCCTCACAGCTACTAACGTGTCTCGAGTTGGTCGGAAGCCCGATCCAAGAAGACGGATCGGAGCGGCCTTTAGTCAGCCGCCGGATTGAATCCTCTGGCGAGGACGGTTGTCTAAACCTTGTAGGGAAGCGTATTTAGCAGCAAAAACCGATTGGCCCGAACTTGGCTATTGCGTATAATGCGTGCCAGGCGAAAGCCCACCTTAGATAGGTAAACCGGATGTTCGAACGTTACACAGAACGAGCGCGGCGGGTGCTGTTCTTCGCCCGCTACGAGGCCAGCCAACTGGGCAGCATCTCGATCGAGACCGAACACCTGCTGCTCGGGCTGATCCGCGAAGGCAAGGGCCTCACCAGCCGGATCTTCGCCCGGTCGCACCTCTCCCTCGAGAGCATCCGCAAGGAAATCGAGGGCCGGACGGTCTTCCGGGAGAAGGTCTCCACCTCGGTCGAGATTCCATTCAGCGCCGAAACCAAGCGAGTCCTGCAATTCGCGGCGGAAGAGGCCGACCGGCTGCTCCACAACTACATCGGCACCGAGCATCTCCTGCTCGGCATCCTGCGCGAAGAGCGCTCGGTGGCGGCGACCATCCTGATGGAAAAGGGGATGCGCCTGAACACCGTCCGCGAGGACATCGTCGCGCTGCTCAACGAGAAGACCACACTGACACGCGTGAAGGAAACACCGCTCCTTGCCGAGTTCTCGCGGGATCTGACCGAAGCGGCGATGAAGAACCAGCTCGACCCGCTGGTCGGCCGTCACCTCGAGGTCGAGCGGGTCCAGCAGGTGCTCTGCCGGCGCACCAAGAACAACGCGGTGCTGATCGGCGAGCCGGGGGTCGGCAAGACCGCCATCGTCGAGGGGCTGGCGCAGAAGATCGTGTTCGGCGACGTGCCGCACTTCCTCGCCGACAAGCGGATCCTCGCGCTCGATATCTCCCTGATCGTTGCCGGCACCAAGTATCGCGGCCAGTTCGAAGAGCGCCTCAAGGCGATCATGAAAGAGCTGACCGAGAACCCCAACATCATCGTGTTCATCGACGAGCTGCACACGCTGGTGGGGGCCGGGTCGGCGGAAGGCTCGCTCGACGCCGCCAATATCCTCAAGCCGGCGCTGTCGCGCGGCGAGATCCGGTGCATCGGCGCGACCACGCCCGCTGAATACCGCAAGTACATCGAGAAGGACCGCTCGCTCGAGCGGCGGTTCCAGGCGATCAAGGTCGATCCGCCGTCCGAGAAGGAAACGATCGAAGTGCTGACCGGCGTGAAGGATCGCTACGAGACCTTCCACCACGTCGAGTACACGTTCGAGGCGATCGAGGCGGCGGTCTATCAGTCGAGCCGCTACATCACCGACCGCTTCCTGCCGGACAAGGCGATCGACCTGATAGACGAGGCCGGCGCCCGCGCCAAGCTGCGCGAGGCGGGCTACAGCGAGGAGTTCGGCGAGATCAACCGCAGCATCCGCGTCGCGGTCGAGCAGATGGAGAACGCGGTCTCGGAGAAGAACTTCGAGAAGGCGCAGTTCTACCGCGAGCAGGAAGTGCAGGCGCGGGAGAACCTCCAGTTCGTGCGCGAGCGCTTCGACGTCAAGTCCAGCTCGCGCCGGGTCGTGGTCGGCAAAGCCGAAATCGACGAGGTCGTCTCCAAATGGACCGGCGTGCCGCTCACCTCGATCAACCAGGACGAGAGCGACAAGCTGCTCCGGATGGAGGACGAGCTGCACAAGCGGGTCGTCTCGCAGGACGCGGCGATCTCCGCGCTGTCGCGGGCGATCCGGCGGTCGCGGGCGGGGCTGAAGAACCCCAATCGGCCGGTTGGCAGCTTCGTGTTCCTGGGACCGACCGGCGTCGGCAAAACGGAGCTGGCACGCGGGCTCGCGAACTTCCTGTTCGGCAGCGACCACGCGCTCATCCGCTTCGACATGTCCGAGTACATGGAGAAGCACTCGGTCTCGAAGCTGATTGGATCGCCTCCCGGCTACGTCGGGCACGAAGAGGGCGGGCAGCTCACCGAAAAGGTGAAGCGCAACCCGTACTCGGTGGTGCTGCTGGACGAGGTCGAAAAGGCGCACCCGGATCTCTTCAACATCCTCCTGCAGGTGTTCGAGGACGGCCATCTCACCGACGGTCTCGGCAACCGGGTGAACTTCAAGAACACCATCATCATCATGACGTCGAACATCGGCGCCCGCTTCATCCAGAAGAAGGCGTCGCTCGGGTTCCAGACCACCGATGTGGTGGCGATCAACCGCAGCGTCAACGACATGGTGCTCGGGGAGGTCCGCAAGACCTTCAATCCCGAGTTCATCAACCGCATCGACGAAATCATCGTGTTCGAGGCCCTGTCGGACGATGACCTGCGGACGATTACACGCCTGCTGGTGAAGCAGGTGAACGACAACCTGGTGGATCGGAAGATTCACCTGGAACTGGGGCAGGACGTGGTGGACTGGATCATCGAGCAGACCTGCAAGGACCGCTCGTATGGCGCCCGTCCGCTCCGCCGGGCCATCCAGCGCTACATCGAGGACCCGCTCTCGGAGGAGCTGATTCGCGGGCAACTCAAAGGGGGCGATATCGAGGTGTACCTCGACGCCGGGGTGCTGGCCTACCGGCCCGCTGGTCAGGTCGCCGACGCCGGCCGCAGGCTGGCCTGAACGGCAGGTCGCCTGACTTGTGGCTTCCGGCTTTCCACCTTCGCCGAGGCTACGGTGGATCCGCCGTAGCTTTAGCGGAGGCTGGGCAGCCGGAAGGCGACGGCCGCCGCTGAACTTCCGCCTGGAGGCGGAAGCCACGCCTGCCGATCATGGACCCCAAGGCCGGTTTCTGGCCTTGGGCGTCTAACATCCAGTAGAATCATGGCTTGGCCGCCGCACGGGACCGCCGTCCGTGCGACCGGCCCGGCCCCACACCACGAAACCGCTGGGGCCGCGACCCTGTGCTTCTCTCCGACCTATGCGATTGTTCGTAGTTTGTCTCGCGGTCATTCTGGCCGCGGCTGAGGTGCGCGCGCAGACGCCGCCCGCCCAAGCCGCTCCAACGACACCCGACCCAGCTGCCGTGGCGGCGCCGGTGTCCTTGCCGGCCACCATGTGCAATCTCCAGGTCCCGGCACCGGCCAAGCTGCCGCCGGCGGGCACCGGTCCCTACACCTACATCATCATGCCGTGCTTCGAGAAGCAGGGCGGGGTGCCGGTCGTCGACGCGCAGACCTACCTGTTCTACATGGAGCTGGTGAACCGCCGCAGCCGCCCGAGTGAGAACATCTGGGTCGCCTACAACGAAGACACCGAGCAGGCCATCGTCGCCGACTTCAAGCGGCTGTGGGCCACCAATTTCCTGGACGACCTGGCCATCGAAGTCCGCGACGTCAGGTTCGAGAACGGCGTGATCGGCAAGGTCATCCTCTACAACATGGAGGAGCGGCAGCGGGTCAAGATCGTCGACTACATCGGCTCCGACAAGGTGGACCAGTCGAAGATCGAGGAAGAGCTGCGCGACAAGGGCATCCAGATCCGGCTCGACTCGTTCATCGATCCCGGGCTGATCCGACGGGTCTCCGGCATCGTTCGCGAGCAGTATGCGGCGAAGGGCTACATGTTCGCGGAGGTCAAGCCCGAGATCAAGGAAGTGGCCGGGGGACCCAAGACCGTCCACGTCACCTTCAACATTTCCGAGGGCCCCAAGGTCAAGATCCGCGACATCGAGTTCAGCGGCAACCAGAAGGTCAGCGATCGAGCGCTCGCCAGGCGAATGAAAGACAACAAGGGCCCCGGCATGTTCTCGTTCATCCTGCCGAAGGGCACCTACAAGGAAGACAAGTTCGGCGACGACGCGGACAAGATCATCGAGTACTACCGCGACAACGGCTACATCGCGGCGCAGGTGGGGCAGCCCGATCTGAAGGTGCTCGAAGACGAGGAAGATGGCAAGACCCGCTGGGTGCAGCTGCGCGTGCCGGTCACCGAAGGCGATCGCTACAAGATCGGCGAGTTCAGCTTCGAGGGCAACACGGTCGTCAAGAACGAGGCGCTCAAGGGGCTGTTCCAGTTCGCGCCGGGCGAGTACCTACAGCGAGAAGAAGATCAAGAAGAGCCTCGACAAGGCGCGCGAGGTCTACGGCGCCGGCGGCTACTACGAGTTCGTCGCCTTCCCGGATCTGAAGCCCCGCAACGTCGCGACCGGCAACACCTCGGCCGGTCCGGCCGCGCCGGCCGCGGCCGTGGCCGGCGAGCCGGCGGTGGTCGACGTGACGATGAAGGTCACGGAAGGCAAACAGTATTTCGTCAACCGCATCACCTTCACCGGCAATTCGACCACCCGCGACAACGTCATCCGCCGCGAAATCCGGCTGCTCGAAGCCGGCGTCTTCAACACGGAAGCGCTGAAGTACAGCATCAAGCGGCTCAACCAGCTCGGTTACTTCAAGGCGCTCGAAGGGGACGCGATCCAGGTTGAGAAGACGCCGGGCGCGGACAACAAGGTCGACCTCTCGCTGAAGCTCGAAGAGCAGAACCGCAACCAGCTGACTTTCGGCGCCGGGGTCTCGCAGTTCGACGGCTTCTTCGGCCAGCTGTCGTTCCAGACCTCGAACTTCCTCGGCCGCGGCGAGACGTTCACGATCTCGGCGCAGCAGGGCAACCGCGCCAAGAACTATCAGCTGGCGTTCACCGAGCCGTTCCTGTTCGACAAGCCGATGACGGCGGGCGTCGACCTGTTCATCCGCGAGATCCGCTGGATCGGCCAGTTCACGCAGGCCTCGACCGGCGGCAACCTCGTCTACGGCTTCCAGACCGGCGACTTCTCGCGGATGTTCCTGAACTACAGCCTCGAGATGGTCAAGGTCAAGGACCTGAACCCGCTCTACAACGATCCGCTGGTGATCGGTCGGAACCCGTTCCTGCAGGATTCGCTGCTGATCGGGCAGGGCGGGAAGCGCACCATCAGCAAAATCTCCCCGAGCTGGGTGTTCAATACCGTCGACCAGCCGATCTTCCCGACCAGCGGCACCCGCTACACCTTCTCGTTCGACTACGCGGGGATCGGCGGGAACACCAACTTCGTGAATCCGCGGGTCGAAGGCATCTGGTATATCCCGCTCACTCGCCGGACCTCGTTGGGCTTCCGCGCCCAGGGCGAATACATCAAGCCGTACGGCAGCACCAAGGAGCTGCCGATTTACGAGCGCGTGTATCTTGGCGGCGAGTACAGCATCCGCGGCTTCGACATCCGCACCGTCGGTAAGCGCGACCCCGAGACCGCCATCGTGCTCGGTGGCAACAAGAGCCTGTTGTTCAACGCCGAATACCTGATTCACATCGCCGGCCCGGTGCGTCTGGTGCTCTTCGCCGACGCCGGACAGGTCCGCGACACCGGCGAGAAGTTCGGCTGGAAAGAGCCGGTGATCCAGCGCAACGTCCAGGGCCAGCTGGTCGCCAACGACATCCTCGACCCGTTCTACATCTTCAATCCGTTGACGTTCACGCCGACGGTGACGACGCAGCAGGTGGGCGAGGCGAGTGCGTTCAAGACCTCGCTCGGCGCGGAGATCCGGTTCTTCATGCCGGTGTTGAACGTGCCGTTCCGGCTGATCTTCGCAATGAACCCGAACCGCCACGGCGTGCTCGACAACAACCTGCAGCTCGAGAAGAAGTACAAATTCCGCTTCGCGGTGGGAACGACGTTCTGACGAAGTCGCCAGTGACCAGTTGCCAGCTGCCAGTTGCTGAGGATGCGACTTCGGTGCGGTGAGACTGGAACTGGAAACTGGAACTGGTTACTGGAAACTGACAAACGAAAGGGCCTATTTCACATGAGACCGTTGAAGATGACGATGACTGCGATGGCGGTGGTGGCGCTCACCACCGGCTCGGCCTGGGCCCAGACGCCCCCGACCGGAAAGCCGGCGCCGCCGGCCACCGGAACGCCCGCACCGCCCCCGTCGACGCAGAAGCCGGCCGAGCCCGCTGCCCCGGCCCCCGGTCAGTCCACCCCCCCGTCGGCGGCGGCGGCGCCGCGGCCGTTCCCCGAAGGCGCCAAGGTGGCGTACATCGACCTGCAGTACATCGCCTCCAATTCGGTCGAAGGCAAGGCCGCGACCGGCAAGATTCAGGAGTACGCCAAGAAGAAGACGGCGGAGCTCGAAGGCAAGCAGAAGGCGCTCGAAGCGTTGCGCAGCAAGCTGCTGCAGGGCGGCACCGTGCTGAGCGACTCGGCGCGCGGGCAGATGGAGAAGGACATCGAGAAGGGGGCCCGCGAGCTCCAGTACGCGCAGCAGGAAGCGCAGTCGGAGCAGACCTCGCTGACCCAGGAGCTCCAGAACGAGTTCCAGACCCGCCTCAATCCGGTCATCGATCAGGTGGCGCAGGAGAAGGGCCTCCACCTGGTGCTGAGCATCGCCGACTCCGGTGCGGTCTGGGTGAACACCGGGCTGAACATCTCGCTCGAGGTCATGAAGCGACTGGACTCGGCCAAGCCGGCCGCGGCGCCGGTCAAGAAGTAACGGCATTCGATCGGAACGCGTGCGACTCAACATCCCGCAGGTCATCGAGCGCCTGTGCTATCGCTATCCATCGCCGCTGGTGGACGCGGTCACCGAGCTCGAGCCGGGGCGACGCATCGTGGCGTTCAAGAACGTCACGGTGAACGAAGACTTCTTTCAGGGGCATTTCCCCGGCGATCCGCTGATGCCGGGGGTGCTCATGATCGAAACGCTGGCCCAGGTGGCTACCGTGCTGCTGCTGAACGAATCGAAACCGGAGTCTGGTGCTCGCGCGTTTCTGCGCGGGGTCGACAACGCCAAGTTCCGGCTGAAAGTCGTGCCGGGCGACCGGCTGCGGCTCGAGGTCCGGCTCGGCAGGCGGCGCTCCAACCTCGCGCGCGCTCACGGCACCGCGTATCTCGGTGATCGCATAGTGGCGGAGGCGGAGCTGGTCCTCGGGCTGATGAACGCGGTGGCCGGCGATCGTCCTGGTGTGACGATTCATCCGACCGCGATCGTCCACTCCGACGCCACCATCGGCGCCGGCACGGAAATCGGGCCGTACGCCACGATCGGGGAGCACGTCCGGATCGGTCGCGACTGCCGGATCGGCGCGTCGGCGGTGATCGACGGCTGGACCGAGATCGGCGACGCCAACGAGATCTTTCCGATGGCGTCGGTCGGGCTGATTCCGCAGGACCTCAAGTTCGGCGGTGAGCGCACCCGGCTGCTGATCGGCAACCGCAACATCATTCGCGAGTTCGCGACCATTCATCGCGGGACCGCGGGCGGCGGCGGACTGACCCGGATCGGCGACCACAACCTGTTCATGGCCTACGCGCACGTGGCGCACGACTGCCATGTCGGGAACGAGACGATCTTCGGAAACGGCGCCACCCTGGCGGGACATGTGGTGGTCGAGGACTACGCCAACGTCGGCGCCTTCTCGGGGGTCCATCAGTTCTGCCGGGTCGGCAGTCACGCCTTCATCGGCGGCTACTCGGTGGTGACGAAGGATGCGCTGCCGTTCGCGAAAACGGTCGGCAATCGCGCGCGGATCTATGGGCTGAATACCATCGGTCTCGTCCGGCGGAAGTTCTCGCAGGACGCGATCGCCAAGCTGCGGCGCGCCTATCGCTACCTGCTCCACTCGAACACCAGCCGGGCGCTGGCGCAGATCGAGCAGGACCCGACGCTGCACTGTCCCGAAGTGCAGTACGTGGTCGATTTCATTCGCACGTCGAAGCGTGGGGTGGGCCTTCGCCGGCCGAGCCGCCGCCTCGAAGAAGTCATGGACGAATAGGAACAAGGAACGAACGATGGTGCGAGGACTCAGCGGACGATTGGTGGCAATCCTGCTCCTGGCCGGCGTGGCCGCGGGCTGTGATGATGAAACGCCCACGACGCCGACGCCGCCGGCGGTGCCGGTGACCGAAACCTTCACTGGCACCGTCGCGCAGAGCGGTTCGGCGACCCATAACTTTTCGACCACGACCAGCGGTGCGGTCACCGCGACCTTGAAGTCGATCGGCGCCGACAATACCGTGGTGGTCGCCTTCTCGCTGGGCACCTGGACGGGATCGGCGTGCAGCGTGGTCCTGGAGAACCCTGCCGCCACTGGCGGCGCCGCGCTGACCGGTACCATGACCGGGGCCGGGACCCTCTGCGCGCGCATCGGCGACGTGGGCAACATCCCGGCGGGTCCGCCGGTGGCCTATAGCATCGAGGTCACGCACCCGTCGTAAGCCGACTGGGTGTTGTCCTCAGTGTCACGCATCGGCATCATTGCCGGCAACGGCCGGTTTCCGTTTCTTGCCCTCCGGGGCGCTCGCGACCTGGGGCACGACGTCACCGTCATCGCGATCAGGGAAGAGGCGTTCCCCGACCTGGAAGCGTCGGCGCAACAGGCCGACGCGGCGCTCCACTGGGTCTCCCTCGGACAACTGGGCAAGTGCATCAAGCTCCTCAAGGCCGCCGGGGTGTCGCAGGCGGTCATGGCGGGGCAGGTGCGTCATGTCAAAATCTTCTCGGGCATCATTCCCGACCTGACGCTGCTCTCGGTGCTGCGGCGCTTGAAGGCGCGCAACACCGACGCGCTGATTTCGGCGGTGGCCGACGTCATGAGAGACGAAGGGATCGAGCTGCTCGACTCGACGCTGTTCCTGTCGCCGCTGCTGGCCCGGCCGGGAGTGCTCAGCGCCCGCGCCCCGGACGAGCGCGAGCGCGCCGATATCGAGTTCGGCTATCGGATGGCCGACGCGATCGCGGCGCTCGACATCGGTCAAACCATTGCCGTCAAGCACAAGGCGGTGGTCGCGGTGGAGGCCATGGAAGGCACCGACGAAGTGATTGGCCGGGCCGGGCATCTTGCCGGTCCCGGGGTCTGCGTGATCAAGGTGGCGAAGCCCAATCAGGACATGCGCTTCGATGTGCCGGTGGTGGGGCTGGCGACCATTCAGGCAATGCGGGTCGCCGGCGCCACCGCGCTGTCGATCGATGCCGGCAGGACGCTCGTGCTCGACGGTGAGCACGTGTTCGCGTCGGCCAACGAGGCGTCGATCGCCATCGTTGGCCGGCCCGCCGCCGCGGAGGCGCATGTCGGCTGAGCCGCTCCGCATCGCCGTGATCGGTGTCGGTCATCTCGGCCGCCACCACGCCCGCATCCTGGCCGCCATGCCCGACGTGCGGCTCGCCGGCGTCGTCGATACCATCCCGGAACGAGCGGCCGAGATCGCCGCCTCGACCGGAAGCGTGGCGTTCACCGACTACCGGGATCTGTTCGATCGGGTTGACGCCGTGGTAGTGGCGGTGCCGACCGAGCTCCATGCCGGGATTGCGGTGCCGTTCCTCCAGCAGGGCACGCCGGTGCTGGTCGAGAAGCCGATGTCGCGGACGCTCGAAGATGCGGACCGGATGATCGCCGCGGCGGAGGCCGGCCGGACCGTGCTCGCCGTCGGCCACACCGAGCGCCACAACCCCGCGGTCGGGATCGCCCTGCGGCTGGTGACCGCGCCGCGGTTCATCGAGGTGCACCGGCTCAGCGCCTTTCCCGATCGCAGCCTCGACATCGACGTGGTCTTCGATCTGATGATTCACGATCTCGACGTGATCCTGGCGATCGTCGGCCCTGACGTGGTGTCGATCGAGGCGGTCGGGGTACCGGTGCTGACCCCGAAATACGACATCGCGAATGTGCGGCTGCGCTTCGCGTCGGGGTGCATCGCGAACATCACGGCGAGCCGGATCAGCAAGGATCGGGTGCGCAAGATCAGGTTCTTCCAGCGCGATGCCTATCTCTCCGTCGACTACGCGTCACAGGAGGTGGAGGGGTACCGGCTGGTCAGGAAGGAGCCGCGTCCGGGGATCGAAGGGGGCGCGATTCCAGTCGAGCGCGAAGAGCCGCTCGGCCGGGAGCTCGCGGACTTCGTCAAGGCGGTTCGGACCGGCGGCTCGCCACTGGTGGATGGTGCGGCCGGACGCCGCGCCCTGCTCCTGGCGTCGCAGATCGCGGAGCGGATGGAAACGGTAGGGTGATGTTCAAGGATCTGAACGCCTTCATAAGCGCGCTCGATCAGGAGCGCGAGCTGGCGCGTATTACCGACCCGGTGAGCCCGGATCTCGAGATCAGCGCGGTGACCGATCGGGTCTCGAAGTCCCCGGGCGGCGGGCCCGGTCTGCTGTTCGAGCGCCCGGCCGGCTTCGACATGCCGGTCGCGGTCAATCTGTTCGGATCGATGAAGCGCATTTGCATGGCGCTCGGCGTCAGAACCCTCGACGATCTCGCGCGCGAGATCGACGAACTGGCCACGCCGAAGATTCCGACCGGCATGCTCGACGCGCTGAAGCTCCTGCCGATGGTGAATCGGCTGCGCGACCTGATGCCCAAGACCGTCAAGGACGGCCCCTGTCAGGAAGTCGTGCTCAGGAACGGCACCCTCGACGAGATTCCGATCCTCAAGTGCTGGCCCGAGGACGGCGGCCGCTACATCACGTTCCCGCTGGTCTTCACCAAGGATCCCGAGACCGGGATACGGAACATCGGGACCTACCGGATGCAGGTGTTCGACGGCCGCAGCACCGGCATGCACTGGCAGCGGCACAAGGGCGGCGCGCAGCACTATCGCGTCGCCGAGCGTCTGGGAAAGCGGATGCCGGTCGCGGTGGCGCTCGGCCCCGACCCCGCGCTGGCGTACTCCGCGACCGCGCCGATGCCGGAAGGGCTCGACGAGCTGATGCTGGCCGGCTTCCTCCGCCGCGAGCGCGTCGAGCTGGTGAAGTGCGTCACCGTGGACCTGGAAGTACCGGCCAACGCGCAGATCGTGCTCGAAGGCTACGTCGAGCCAGGAGAGCGGCGCCGTGAAGGGCCGTTCGGCGATCACACCGGCGTCTATTCGCATCCGGACGACTATCCGGTCTTTCACGTGACCTGCATCACCCGCCGCAAGCGCCCCACGTATCTGACGACGGTCGTGGGCATTCCGCCGATGGAGGACTACTACCTCGGCAAGGCGAGCGAGCGGATCTTTCTCCCGCTGATCAAGAAGACGGTGCCCGAGATCGTCGACATGCACTTTCCGGCCGAGGGCATCTTTCACAACCTGGTCATCATCTCGATCGACAAGCGCTATCCCGGTCATGCCCGTAAGATCATGAACGCGTGCTGGGGGCTCGGACAGCTGATGTTCTCCAAGACCATCATCGTCGTCGACAAGGACGTCGACGTGCAGAACCAGTCAGAAGTCGCCTGGATTGTGGGCACCCATTACGACCCCGAGCGCGACATCCAGTTCACGCGCGGCCCGGTCGACGACTTGGAGGACGCCAGCGATCTGCCGGCCTATGGCAGCAAGATGGGGATCGATGCCACGCGCAAGTGGCCGAGTGAGGGCTTCTCGCGGCCCTGGCCGAAGAAGATCGCAACCACACCGGAGGCCGCGGCGGTGGCCGAGGCGCACTGGCGGGCGATAAAGGAAGGGTGGCGCGCATGACCACGTTGGAGTCTGTCTCGGACCGGCTGGCGCAGGGCGAGCGGCTGCGGCACGCCGATGCGGCCGTGGTCCTCGACAGCCAGGATCTCGTGGCGATCGGCAGCATCGGCGACATGGTGCGCCGGCAGCGGAACGGTGTCGAAACCACGTTCGTTCGCGTGTTCGAGGCGCACGTCGAGGCGGTGCCGATGACGCTGCCGGCTGATACCACCGCCGGGGAGCTCAGGATCGTCGGGCGTCCGTCGTCGACCGACGCCGCGGTCGCCGCGGTCGCGGCGATGCGGCGGCTGGCGGACGGCATCCCGCTCTTCGCGTTCTCGCTGCGCGATCTGGAGGAGCTGGACGGGTCGCGCGAGGTCTTCGAACGTCTCCGCGAGGCCGGCCTCGACGGCATAGCCGAGGTGCCGGTGGATCTGCTGTCTTCCGCGGCCGCGGTGCGAAGCGCTCGCGCCGTCGGCCTGTCGGTCTTGCGCCTCACCGTGGAACATCCGCCGAGTAACCTCCTGGACCTGCTGACCGCGGCGCAGACGTTCAGTCTCGACGCCGGGGGCTTTCAGGCGTTCGCCCCGCTGCCGCGGCGCCTCTCGGTGACGGCACCGACGACCGGGTATGACGACGTGAAGTGCGTGTCGCTGGCGCGGCTGCTGCTCGATGTGCCATCGATCCAGGTGGACTGGCCACTCTACGGACCGAAGCTGGCGCAGGTCGGCTTGCTCGTCGGCGCCGACGATGTCGACGGCGTGCTGGCGTCGGAGCCAGGGGTCCTCGGGCCGAGGCGGACCGCGCTCGAAGAAGTTCGGGGCAACATCCACGCGGCTGGACTGCAACCAGTCGAGCGGGACGGGCGATTCGCCCGGCTGGCGGCCGGCGGCGACGGAAGCCGCGGATGAGACCGGTCCGGCTGGGAGCTGTTGACTACCTGAACGCGCGCCCGCTCGTCTACGGTCTGGAGCTGCGTCCCGAGTTCGCGGTGCAGTTCGATCCGCCGTCCAAGTGTGCCGCGTTGCTCCACGAAGGATCGATCGACGTCGGGATGATCCCCAGCGTCGAGTATCTGCGCGGCGCGGTGTATTGTGCGGTCCCGGACATGGCGATCGTGTCCGAAGGACCGGTCGCTTCGGTGGCGTTGTTCACCACCAAGCCGATCGGGGAGGTGCGCACGATTGCCGCGGACACCAGCTCGCGGACGTCGAACGCCCTGCTGCGCGTGCTGTGCCGCGAGCGGTTCGGGATCGAGCCGGAGCTCACGCCGATGGCCCCGCGTCCGCTGGAGATGCTGCAGCGATGTGATGCGGCGCTGGTGATTGGCGACGCCGCGCTGTTCTTCGATCACCGGGCCGCCGGGGCCGAGAAGATCGATCTGGGCGAGCAATGGACGGCGATGACCGGGTTGCCATTCGTGTGGGCGTTCTGGGCGGGCCGTCCCGAGGCGTTGCGCGCCGAACACGTGGAGCAGCTGGCGCAGGCCCGCGATGAGGGGGTCGCCGCCTCGGACGAAGTCGCGGCGGCGTATTGCAGTCCGGCGCATGCGGAGATCGGGAGGCGGTATCTAAGGGAGAATATCCGGTACGACTGGGGGCCGCGCGAGCTCGAGGGGTTACGTGCGTACTACGAGCTGGCGTTCCGGAACCGCCTGGTGGAGCGCGCCGGCACGCCGGTGTTCTACCGGCGCGAGGTGTAGGGGTTGCTGAAAACGTGTCGCCGTCAAGGGAAAAGGGATAAGGGAAAAGGGAGAAGCCTCCGCTTCTGGCGTAAATCCGACGGTTCTCCCTTTTGCCTTCTCCCTTCTCCCTTGACAGGCGGAGTCATCATCACGCTGCTAGGCTCCGCTACAACGAAGCCATGATGAACGTGCAGGGCATCGCCAACAAGGTGGCCGCCGGCGGGCGGATCGACGCCGCCGAAGCGCTGGAGCTGTACGCTCAGGCGCCGACGGCGCTGCTCGGCCGGCTCGCCGACGACATCCGCGCCCGCAAACATCCGGAACGCGTCGTCACCTACATCATCGACCGCAACGTCAACTACACGAACGTGTGCGTGGCGCGGTGCAACTTCTGCGCGTTCTATCGTCCCGTCGGATCCGGCGACGGCTACGTGCTCGGCTTCGAGGAGATCTTCAGGAAGATCGACGAGACCATTGCGCTCGGCGGTGGGCAGCTGCTGCTGCAGGGGGGCCACAACCCCGACCTGCCGATCGAGTGGTACGTGGACCTGTTCACGGCGGTCAAGTCGCGGTATCCGACGTTCCGCCTGCACGCGCTGTCGCCTCCCGAGGTGCTGCACATCTCGCGGCTGTCGCGGTTGACGGTGCCCGAGGTCGTCGAGCGGCTGGTCGCGGTCGGGCTCGACAGCATTCCGGGCGGCGGCGCCGAGATCCTCGTCGATCGGGTGCGCCGGCTGCTCAACTGCTATAGCAAGGCCAGCGCTGACGAGTGGCTTGGCGTGATGCGCGAGGCGCATCGCGCGGGTCTGCGGACCACCGCCACGATGATGTACGGCACCGTCGAAACGCTGGAGGAGCGGATCGAGCACATGGTGCGGCTGCGGGAGCTGCAGGACGAGACCGGCGGTTTCACCGCCTTCATCACCTGGAGCTATCAACCTGAACACACCGAGCTCGGGGGCGGGGAAGCGACCGGCGTCGACTACCTGCGCACCCTCGCGCTCGCGCGCATCGTCCTGGACAACTTCGACAACCTGCAGGCCTCCTGGGTCACCCAGGGGGGCAAGGTCGGTCAGCTCAGTCTGGCATACGGCGCCAACGACATGGGCAGCGTGATGATCGAGGAGAACGTGGTGCGCGCGGCCGGGGCCAGCTACTGCATGGACGAAATCGAGATCGTCCGCAACGTCGAGAATGCCGGCTTCACTGCCAAGCGCCGGAACATGCACTACGAGATCCTCGGCGACCCGATCTTCCGCGAGCGGGAGGTGCCACGGATGCTGCACCTTGCCGTTGCCCGGGCCGACGGCGACACCAGCCGGGCGCCGGAGATCGGCCGGTACGCCGCACGCAGCGCCGCCGAAAAGAAGGCGCGGCTGACCGGTCATTGATCGTCCATCGCGCCGCCTGGGTGCTGCCGATCGCCGCCCCGCCGATTCGCGCCGGCTGGGTCGCGGTCGACGGCGACCGCATCGCCTCGTACGGCGCCGGCGACGCGCCACCGTCTGCGGCTGTGGCCACGCCGCCGGCCGGCGGCGACCCCGTCGCCATCATGCCGGCGCTCGTGAATGCGCACACCCATCTGGAGCTGTCGTTCCTGCAGGGCCAGGTGCCGCCGAGCCCATCGTTCGGCGCGTGGATGCAGCAGCTGGTCGAAGTGCGTCGGGCCTCCGGCAATCCGTTCGCGGTCGAGATCCTCCAGCGCATTCGCGAGGCGATCGAGGAAGCGCGAGGAACCGGGACCGGTCTGATCGGCGACGTCAGCAACACTCTGGCGACGGTGCCGGCGCTCCGCGATGCGAGGATGCCCGCACACGTCTTCCATGAAGTGCTCGGCTTCAATCTGCCTGATGCCGCGGCGCATGTCGTGACGGCCCGCCAGCGGATCGACGCCGTTACGGGGATGGACCCCTCGGTGCGAATCAGCATCGCCCCGCACGCGCCGTACTCGGTGTCCCCGGCGCTGTTCACGTCGATCGCGACAGAGGTTGCGGCCTGCCGGTCGAGCGTGCACCTTGCAGAGTCGCCCGACGAAGTGACGTTCCTCGCCGACGGCGGCGGCCCGATTCGGGGGGCGCTCGAGGCCATCGGCGCGTGGAATCCTGACTGGCGAGTGCCGCATTGCGGCCCGGTGGAGTACCTCGATCGGTTCGGACTGCTGTCAGATCGGTTGCTGGTGGTGCACGGAGTCCAGTTGTCCGACGCCGAACTGGCCCGGCTGGCGTCGGCGGGAGCGACGCTGGTCACGTGCCCGCGGAGCAACCGCTGGGTCGGCGTCGGCGATCCGCCGGTCGCCCGCTTCTACGCGTCCGGGGTCCGTGTCGCGATTGGCACCGACAGCCTGGCCAGCGTCGACGATCTCAACGTGTTCGCAGAGATGGCGGCAATCCACAGGCTGTCGCCCTCGATCCCTGCGCGGGCGATCCTCGCCAGCGCTACGACCAACGGCGCGGAGGCGCTGGGATTCGGAACCGACTACGGCACGATCGAGGCGGGGAAACGGGCAGCGCTGCTGGCCGTGCGCGTGCCGGCCGGCCTGGAGGATGTGGAAGAATACCTGGTTGGCGGGATCGATCCTCCGGACGTGCAGTGGCTGAACCCTTGAACCCCTGAACCCTTGAACCAGCTCCGAACCTACGCCAGCTTCGTCCGCTTCAGCCACTCGGTCTTCGCGCTCCCGTTCGCGCTGACCGGGGCGATGCTGGCGTTGCACGATCGTGCGGGCCGGGGGCCGTTCTGGGCCGACTCGGCGCTCACCCGGATCTTCTGGATCGTCATCGCGATGGTCGCGGCCCGCAGCGCCGCCATGGGCTTCAATCGGCTGGTCGATGCCCGCCACGACGCGCTCAACCCCAGGACCGCGATGCGCGAGCTGCCGCGGGGCGCCATGACCGTGCGGCAGGCGGTGGTGTTCGTCGTCCTGGCGAGCCTGTTGTTCGTCTACGCCGCGTATTGGCTTGGCCCATTGTGTTTCGGGCTCTCGCCGGTCGCGCTGGCGATCGTCTTTTGGTACTCGCTGGCCAAGCGGTTCACGTCTTACACCCAGCTGTTCCTGGGATTGGCGATGGCCGTGGCTCCGGTTGGCGGCTGGCTGGCCGCCGGCGGTGGGAGCGGCTGGCAGCCGTGGCTGCTCGGTCTCGCGATCGGCACCTGGGTGGGCGGTTTCGACGTGCTCTACGCCTGTCAGGATCTCGACTTCGATCGCGCGCATGGCCTGCGCTCGATTCCGGTGCGGTTCGGCGTGGCGCGGTCGCTGCTGATCTCGCGCGCGATGCACGTCATCACCGTGGTCTGCCTGGCGGCGCTCGGGCCGATCGCCGAGCTCGGCTGGATCTACAACGCCGGCGTCGCCGGCGTCGCCCTGCTCCTGGTCTACGAGCAGTCACTCGTCCGCGAGCACGATCTGTCGCAGGTCAAGCGCGCCTTCGATCTGAACGGATACGTCGGCATCCTCTATTTCGTCTTCACCGCGGCCGCCATCTATGTCAGCTGATTCGCCGCGCGATTCCATCGCCATCGCGATCACCGGCGCGAGCGGCGCGTTGTACGCGACGCGGACCGTCGCCGCCCTCCTCGAGCGCGGCTGCCACATCGAGCTGATCGTGACCGAGTACGGGCGGCGGCTGCTGCGCGACGAGCTGGGCGAATCGGCGGCGGTCGAGAAGCTCGCCGACTACCTCGCCGGCCGCTATGGCGACGGCGTGCGCCGCGGCACGTTCACCTTGCACAGCAATCGGGATCTCGGCGCCAGGATCGCGAGCGGCAGCCAGGACTGCCGGGCGATGGTGGTCGTGCCGTGCTCGATGAAGACCCTGGCGGGGATCGCCCATGGCCTCTCGCGCACGCTGACCGAGCGCGCCGCCGACGTGATGTTGAAGGAGCGGCGCACTCTGGTGATCGTCCCGCGTGAGACCCCGATGAGCCTGCCGCAGCTCCGCAACATGGTGCTGTGCGCCGAGGCGGGCGCGATGATGCTGCCGGCGATGCCGGCCTTCTATCAGATGCCGAAGACCCTCGACGATCTGGCCGACTTCATGGCCGGCAAGATCCTCAGCGCAATCGGCTTCTCTCATGACCTCTATCCGCGATGGGGCAGTTGAACGTCGACAAGACCCCGGCGCGGATTGCCGGGATGTTCGACGCGATCGCGCCGCGCTACGACCTCCTCAATCACGTCCTCAGCGCCGGTCTGGATGCGCGCTGGCGGACCCGCGCGATCGAGGAACTGAGACTTGGGCCTGGCGCGCGCGTCCTCGACCTCTGCACCGGCACCGGTGATCTCGCCGTCGCGGCGCTTCGCGCCCAGCCCGCCGCCTCGGTGATCGGCATCGACTTCGCGGCCGAGATGCTGCGGCTGGCGTCCCGGAAGATGACCTCGCACCGGCTGTCGTCGGTGCGGCTCGTTCGAGGCGACGGCACCCGGATCCCGCTCGCCGACGCGACCTGCGACGCCGCCACCATCGGCTTCGGCATCCGAAACGTCGTCGATCCCGCAGCCGCGCTCGCCGAGCTGGCGCGCGTCCTCAGGCCGGGCGGCCGGCTGGCGATTCTCGAGTTCGGACAGCCGCGGCTGCCCGGGATCCGGACGATGTATTCGTGGTACTTCCGCTACCTGCTGCCGCTGGTCGGCAAGCTGATCTCGAAACACCAGAGCGCCTATTCGTACCTGCCGGCGTCCGTCGGGACCTTCCCGCCGGCGAAAGAGTTTGCCGCCACCATCGCGGCCACAGGATTTTCACAGGTCCAGGCCGTCCCTCTGACCTTCGGCATCGTCTACCTTTACATAGCTGAGCGCGCGCGTAATCCAGTGACCCGCATCCCAGTCGGCCCGTAGATCCGTGGGCCGGTCGAGATTGGCCTGGGCGTTGGATGTTCGGGCTTGATCGGACCCACGCGGCTACCCGCGACTGCGGGCGCGGTATAATCGTGTAACCCACTGATGTACTTCGACTTCGAAGATCACCGGCCGGACACGCCGACCATCGCTCGGCCGATGTCTGCACGCGAAGTCATCCTGATCACGGTCAATCTCCATCTCGTGGTTCTGGTCGCGATCCTGCTCGGTCCGCGGATTCCGTTCGTCCAGCGCATCATCGAGGCGCGGCAGGCTGAGCAGGAGGTCGCACGGCAGCAGGAACTGGAGCGGCAGAAGCAGGAGGCGCCGCGATTCGTGTTCATGCAGCCGCGGATGGAGCGGCCAACGCCGCCGCCGAAGCGCGCCGAGCTCTCGGATCTCGATCGCCGCGCGCGCTCGGTCGAGCGGGCGCCGGATCCGAGCAATCCGCTGCCGTTCTCGCGGGGAAACACCACCGAGCGGATCGACCGCGCGCCCGATCCCAGCCCAGCCCCGCCGGCGGCCGGCGAGCCGGCGGCGCCGGCCACGGCGCAGGCGCCGCCGATGCCGGTCCCCGAGTCGCCGAACGGATACCAGCGGTCGCCGGAACCGCAGCCGCAGCAACGCAACGGGTCGAGCGGCGTGCTCGCCGACGCCATTCGGAACGTGCAGAAGTACGCGAAGAGCGAAGGCTTCGTGAATCTCAAGGGCCAGACCCAGGACTTCGGCCCGGCCATCAGCTTCGACTCCAAGGGCGTCGAGTTCGGTCCCTGGATCGCGCGGTTCGTCGCGCAGGTCCGCCGCAACTGGTTCATCCCGATGGCCGCGATGACCATGCACGGGCACGTGGTGGTGACGTTCAACGTCCACAAGGACGGCCGCATCACCGACGTCACCGTGGCCAAGCCATCGCCGATCGACGCGTTCACGCTGTCGGCGCGGAACGCGATCCTCGCCTCCAATCCCACCGTCTCCGCTTCGACTCGAAGGGCGTCGAGTTCGGTCCATGGATCGCCAGGTTCGTCGCGCAGGTGCGACGCAACTGGTTCATCCCGATGGCTGCGATGACCATGCACGGGCACGTGGTGGTGACGTTCAACGTCCACAAGGACGGCCGTATCACCGACGTCACCGTGGCGAAGCCATCCTCGATCGACGCGTTCACGTTGTCGGCGCGAAACGCGATCCTCGCCTCGAATCCCACCGTGCCGCTGCCGCCCGAGTATCCGGACGACAGGGCCTTCTTCACCGTCACGTTCTTCTTCAACGAAAACCCCGGCGCGCCATGACGATGCCGTCCCGGGTGCAGGTGCTGGGCATGCTGGCGGTGGTCGCGGCGCTGGTGGCGTTGGCGCTCGTCCGCGCGTGCGCCACCCGCCCGCTCGAAGGACCCTAGCGTGCCGCGGCTGGTCGCGATCCTCGGCCCGACGGCGACGGGCAAGAGCGCGCTCGGCATCGCGCTGGCCGGCCGCTTCGGCGGCGAGATCGTCAGTTGCGACTCCACCGCGGTCTACCGCGGCTTCGATATCGGCACCGACAAGGTGCCAGCCGGCGAGCAGCGCGGCATCCCCCATCACATGGTCGACGTCGCCAGCCCGATCGAGGAGTACTCCGCGGCGCGATACGCCCGTGAAGCGGCGGCGGCGATTCGCGACATCACGGCGCGGGGGCGTCTGCCGATTCTGGTGGGCGGTACCGGCTTCTACTATCGGGCGCTGATCCGCGGGCTGTTTCCCGGGCCCAGCCGCGATACCGCGCTGCGCGCGCGTCTCGAGGCGGTAGCGGCACGGCGTGGGGTGGAGCGATTGCACCGATGGCTGCGGCGGGTCGACCCGTCATCGGCCGATCGCGTGCAGTCGCGCGATCTGAAACGCATCATCCGCGCGCTCGAGGTGTATCTCCTGACCGGGCGTCCCCTGAGCGACCACTTCGCCGCGACCACTCCGGCTCTGCCGGAGTACGAGGTGTGCGCTTTCGCACTCACCATCCCGCCCGCGGACACGGCCGAGCGCGTCGCGCGGCGCGTCGACGCGCAGTTCGAACAGGGCCTGCTCGACGAGATTCGCGGACTGCTCGCGGCTGGCGTCCCGGAGACCGCGCACCCGTTCACCGGCCTTGTGTACAAGCAGGCGCTCGAGCACCTGCACGGCGTGCGCGGCGAGGCGGAGACGCGTGAACTAATCGTTCGCGAGAACCGTCGTTACGCCAAGCGCCAGTTGATCTGGTTCAGGAAAGAGCCTAATCTACGGTGGATTCACGCCGCAGGCCAACGCGAGGGGACTTTGGAGGAGGTCGCTCGTGCCCTCGCGGTCATGGAGATCAGCCCCGATGCCCCAGCCGATTCGTGAGTCGCGTCCCGCGCCGCCGCAGCCCAACATCCAGGATGTCTTCCTCAACTACGCGCGGCGCGAGAAGCTGCCGGTGCACATCCGCTTGATGGACGGGACGGACTTCGAAGGCCGCGTCAAGAACTTCGACCGCTTTGCGGTGATCGTCGAGCACAACGGCGCCGACCACATGGTGTTCAAGCACGCGATTGCCACCATTCGTTCTCCCCGCACCATGGGGAACTACTATTCGACCCACGAGGGCTGACGAGCCTGTCTCCATCCGACTATCCCCGCAGGGCCATCCTCATCGTCCTTGACAGCGTCGGCATCGGCGAGCTGGCCGATGCGGATCGATACGGCGATCGAGGCAGCAACACGCTCGGCAACATTGCGAAGGCGGTTCCATTGGCGCTGCCAGCGCTGCGCTCGCTCGGCCTGAGCAAGCTCGTGGAGCTCGGCGGACCCCCGGCCGGAGCGTCGCAACCGCTGGGTGCGTACGGGCGGATGGAAGAAGCGTCCCCCGGCAAGGACTCGGTGACCGGGCACTGGGAGCTGATGGGACTGGTCCTCGACCGGCCGTTTCCGGTGTTTCCCGACGGCTTTCCACCGGAGGTGATCGCCGAGTTCGAACGCCGCACCGGCCGGACCATCCTCGGCAACAAGCCGGCATCCGGTACGGCGATCATCGACGAGCTCGGACCCGAGCACGTGAAGACGGGTCGACCGATCGTTTACACCTCGGCGGACAGCGTCTTCCAGATCGCGGCGCACGAAGCCGTGATTCCGGTGCCCGAGCTGTACCGCCTCTGCGAGATCGCCTACGATCTGGTCGGGCTCGGCCACGGCGTCGGACGGGTGATCGCCCGTCCCTTCGTGGGCGTGCCAGGGGCCTTCCAGCGCACTCCGAACCGCCGTGACTTCGCGCTGACGCCATTTGCGCCGACGCTGCTCGACCGGATCAAGGACGCGGGGCTCCCGGTGGTGGCGATCGGAAAGATCGAAGATCTCTTCGCCGGACGTGGCATGACTCACGCCGTTCACACCACCAGCGATGACCATGGGATGGACGAAATCGAAGCGGCCATGTCGTCGACCGGCCGCGGTTTGATCTTCGCGAATCTCGTCGACTTCGACACCGTGTATGGACATCGCAACGAAGTGGCAGGCTATGCACAGAACCTCGAACGCTTCGACGCCCGGCTGGCCCGGCTGCTGCCGATGCTCCAGGCGGACGATCTCCTGATCATCACCGCCGATCACGGCAACGACCCGACGACGCCGAGCACGGATCATTCGCGCGAGCACGTGCCGGTGCTGATCTATGGCCGGGCGGTGCGGCCTGATACCGACCTCGGCGTCCGCCGCACGTTCGCCGACCTCGGGCAGACTCTGGCGGAGCTGTTCGCGGTCGGCCCGCTGGAGCACGGCACGAGCTTCCTTGGCGAGATCTTGACTCAATGAAAATACGGGAACAGCTCGAAGCGCGCGAGCGCGACATCCTGGCGCCGGAGGCGGCCAAGAGCGCCGACTCGCGCGGGCGCCTGCGTCCCGAGGAAGAGGATCCCATCCGGCCGGCGTTCCAGCGCGATCGCGATCGGGTGATCCACTGCAAGGCGTTCCGCCGTCTGAAGCACAAGACCCAGGTGTTCTTCGCCCCGACCGGCGATCACTATCGCACCCGGCTGACCCACACCCTCGAGGTCTCGCAGATCGCCCGCAGCATCGCCAAGGTGCTTCGGCTGAACGAAGAGCTGACCGAGGCGATCGCGCTCGGACACGACCTCGGCCACACGCCGTTCGGCCACGCCGGCGAGCGGGTGCTGAACGATCTCATTCCCGGCGGGTTCAATCACTACGAGCAGAGCCTGCGCATCGTCGACGTGCTGGAGAACGACGGCCAGGGGCTCAACCTGTCGTGGGAGGTGCGTGACGGCATCGCGCGCCATTCGAAGGGCAAGAGCGGGATGCCGGTGGGGGCCGACCCGGAGCATCGCGCCAGCACCATCGAAGGCCAGATTGCCCGGGTCGCGGACATCATCGCGTACGTCAATCACGATATCGACGATGCGGTGCGGGCCGGACTGCTGCGAGAGGCCGATCTCCCGTCAGCGCGGGTGGAGGTGCTCGGCCGCTCGTCGTCCGAACGCATCGGGCGGATGGTCACCGACGTCGTGCTGCAGACGCTCGACGGCGGCATGACCGAGATCCGGATGAGCGCTCCGATCCTCGAAGCGACCGTCGGCCTGCGCAGCTTTCTGTTCGAGGCCGTGTACCAGAACGAGGTGGCGACCGCCGAGTTCACCAAGGCCGCCGGGATTCTGGGCGGGCTGTGGGAAAAGGTGCGCCTCGACCCGGCCAGGTATCTGGACGATGCGACGGTGGCCGGCGAAGGACTGGACACCGCCGCGAAGGATTTCCTCGCGGGGATGACCGATCGGTACGCGGTGGCGCTCTACGAGCAGTTGTTCATCCCGAAGCCGTGGGTCTCGGTGCGGCCGGGATCGGACCTGCCGGTTTAGCCGGGGGGGCGGGGTCTCGAGCACACTGAAGACCCCGCGGGTCAAGGGAGAAGGCAGATGGGAAAAGGGAGAAGCAAGACTCCGGCGCTTCTTCAGGCGTCAATGGTTTGCAACGCAGACCAGTCTGCGATAGCATCCAATTCGTGGACGCTCAAGACCTCACACGCATCCGTTTCGTGACGTCCCGCTTTCATGAGATGCAAGGGCTGCGGCAGCTCGCGATCCTCCCGGCGACTCTCATCTACTTCTGGTCGCGGCCGTACGTGGAATCGCTGCGCGAATTGGGGTCGACCCAGGCGGCGGCCGGATTCGTCCTCTCAGTGGTGCCGTGGCTTCTGGTCTTGACCGCGCATCCGCTCATGGACCGCTACTACGCCGGGAGGTTTGGTTCGGTCGCCGGCGGTGTCCGTCAATGGTCAGCGGACAAGATCGGTTGGACGGTGCTGATCGTGGGCGGGCTCTGGTTCGACGTGTCGACGTACGAGTCGGCGAAGCCGAGCGGGCTGCTGGTGGCTGGCGCCCTCATCGCGGTTCACATCCTGTGGCGGGACTGGCCGTGGCGTTCGTTCTATCTCGTCCCCGCGATTGGGTGCGCCGCGGCCGCCGGCCTGACGGCATCCACCGCCGCGTTCCGAGTCAATGATTTGGACGCCGTGCTGCAAGGTCCATTCACCATCATGCTTGGCACCCATGCCGTGGCCGCCTTCTTCGATCATCGGCTGCTCCTGCGGACGCTGCCCCGGAACCCCGAAGCGCACGCTGACGCTCTGACATCCGAACATGCCGACCCCGTTTGATCACTTGGCCGATCTCAGCCGCTTGGTGCACGAGCCATCGCGGCTCGCGATCCTGACCGCGCTGTCGGCGTGCGAGAAGGCCGATTTCGTGTTCCTGCTCAATGTGACCCGGCTCACCAAGGGGAACCTCTCGAGTCATCTCTCCAAGCTCGAACAGGGCCGGTTGGTCGAAATCCAGAAGGTGTTCGAAGGGAAACAGCCGGTCACTTACGTCATGCTGACCCTCGAAGGACGGGAAGGACTGGCCGAGCACTGGAAACGCCTGGACGCCATCCGCCGCGGCACGAAGACGTGGCGACCTCTCAAGGTCTGAGACGTGATGCCGATCGACGCCGCTGATATCGCCCGGATCCGGTTCGTCACCTCACGGTACCGTCATCTCCAGGGCCTGCGACACCTCGTCTGGATCGGGCAATTGCTGGCGTTCCTCTGGCTCAGCGGGCACATTGTCAGGCCTCATGGCGCACTGGATTCATGGGAAGAAGTCCGCAGCCTGTTGTTGCTCATCACACCGATCGGGCTGGCCAACATCGGCGACGTCTGGCTCCAGCGATATTATTCCCGCCGCTTTGGCGGCGTCCGGAACCCCGCGCTCTGGCGGCGCGACAGCGTGGCCGGGCTGCTCTTGTTTCTTGGCGCAACCTGGCTTGATTCGAGGGTGGTCCGTGACGGAGGCCCGAGCACCACGCTGATCGCTGTCGGGCTGATCTCGCTCCACGCCGTCATCAGCGATTGGCCATGGCGTGCGCACTACCTTCTGCCGACCGCCGTCTCCGTCGTGGCGACCGCGATGATGCTCCCGCTCTCCGAGATGTCGTTCGTGATCACGCTGTGCGCGGTATGCGTAGCCGCCTGGCTCGATCATCGCCTCTTGGTACGAACCCTGCCACCGAGCCCCGACGCCTGCGCCGACACGCCGGTAGCCGAGGGACCGTGGGTCCCGCCGACAGTAGTGCGTAGCGTTCTCGGGCTTCGGTCGTCACCCGATGGCAACCGGGACAGTCCCGAGCGAGCGGGGTGCCCGGACGATTTCGCCCGGCGTTGAGCTTCTGCCCCGTTCCCTCGACTGCCCTCCGAACCGCGAACCCGCGAACCCGCGAACCGCGAACCCCCGGACCACGGACCGCGGCTAGCGGCATTCAAGGTATAATGACGGGTTCCCGCCCGCCTGTCGGGCTGCAACAGACGACATGCTTCTCGACCTGAACAAGCTGCATGGGCAGCGTGAGCACTTTGAGCGGACCTTTCCGCCCTCGGCGTTCGAACCTCCGGACAGCGACTATCGCGTCGCCGCCCCGGTCGAGCTCGTCTTCGATGTCAGGCGGCTTGGCGAAGATACCCACGGCGTCGCGGGGCGGATGCGGACGCGGCTGGCCGTCGAGTGCAGCCGCTGCCTCGAGCCGTTCGAGGTGCCGGTGGACGCCGCGTTCGACCTCCGCTACGTGCCGCACGCCGAAGATGCCGGCGAGGATGACGTCGAGGTCGACGAGGACGATCTCGCGACCGCGTTCTACCGGGAAGGCATGGTCGACTTGATCGATCTGATGCGCGAGCAGTTCGTGCTGGCGCTGCCGATGAAGCCGCTCTGCGAGGAGGCCTGCAAGGGGCTCTGTGCGGTCTGCGGCACCAATCTGAACAAGACGCAGTGCGACTGCGCGCCGAAGTGGGAAGACCCGCGTCTCGCGCCGCTGAAGTCGCTGCTCTCGAGGGACAAGGAGAACTGAACAGATGCCCAATCCGAAACGGCGGCATTCGAAGACACGTACCGCGAAGCGCCGTACCCACGACACGCTCAAGCCGGTGCCGACCGGGACCTGCCCGCAGTGCCAGGAGGCCAAGTCGCCTCATCAGGTCTGCAAGCAGTGCGGCTATTACAAGGGCCGTCAGGTCAGGGAAATCAAAGAAGCGTAGAGTCCAAGTCGCCAGTTCACAGTTTCCAGTTTTCAGTTGAGTTCAAACGGGCTGGTCGCACTTCCGGCTGGCAACTGGCAACTGGTCACTGTCAAATGACATCACGCAGCTGAGACATTGCGCATCGCCATCGACGCGATGGGCGGCGACGACGCCCCTGCGGGCATCATCGACGGCGCCCTCGTCGCCGCGCGTCACTTGCAGATCGCCCTGCTCCTGGTCGGTTCCCGCGACCTGATCCAGCGGCAGCTCTCCAGGCACCCACGCCATCGCTGGCTGGATATCGAGATCCTCGACACCCCGGACCGCATCGAGATGGACGAGCCGGCGGCCGCGGCGCTCCGCCGCAAGCCGCGGGCCTCGATCCGCCTGGCCGCGGACGCAGTGGCCGACGGGCGGGCCCAGGCGCTCTTCAGTGCCGGTCATACCGGCGCTACGGTGATGGCCGCGCACGCGGCGTTCGGCCGTTTGCCGGGTGTCGAGCGTCCAGCCCTGGCCACGATCATCCCCACGCGGGTTCGGCCGGCGGTGCTGCTCGATTCCGGGGCCACGGTCGAATGCCGGCCGCATCACCTGGTTCAGTTCGCCATCATGGGAGTGGCCTACGCGCGGGTCGCACTGGGGTGTGCCGTCCCACGCGTGGGGCTGCTGTCGGTCGGCGCGGAAGAGAGCAAGGGAAACGAGCTGACTCGGGAGGCGCACCAGTTGTTGAAGACGGCCCCGGTGCACTTCGTCGGCAACGTCGAGGGTCCTGATGTCTTCGCGGGCCACGCCGACGTCATCGTCTGCGACGGATTCACGGGGAACGTGACGCTGAAAGTCAGCGAGGGGCTGGTCGAGACAGTCGAGGCGCTGCTGCACGACGAGCTCTCGGCGACGTTCGGCACCCGGGTCGGGTATCTCCTGTCGCGTCAGGCCTACCGCCGGTTTCGCAAGCGGCTCGACTACTCGGAGTACGGCGGCGCGCCGCTCGTCGGCCTCAACGGGCTGTGCATCGTCGGCCACGGGCGCTCGACGCCCAAAGCCGTGCGCAACGCCGTGGCGATGGCCGCTCGTGCGGTCTCGGACGGCTTTCTTCACAACCTCGCCAGAGAAGTGGCGGCCCTGCCTCACGCCTGATGTGGATGAGAGAGCGACCTCGATGATTGCCTGTGTGTTTCCCGGTCAGGGTGCCCAGAAAGTCGGCATGGGCAAGGAGCTCGCGGCCGCGTATCCGGTCTGCCGCGACACGTTCGCCGAAGCAGACGACGCGCTCGGGGAGCCGCTCAGCACGCTCTGCTTCGAAGGGCCCGAGGCGCAGCTGCTGCTCACCGAGAACACGCAGCCGGCGATCCTCGCGGTCAGCGTCGCCATCTATCGGGTGGCGCGCGCGCACGGGCTCGAACCGGCGTTTGCCGCCGGCCACAGCCTCGGCGAGTACTCGGCGCATGTCGCTGCCGGTACGCTATCCTTCGCGGATGCCCTGCGCACGGTGAGGCGCAGAGGGCGGTACATGCAGGAGGCGGTGCCGGTCGGCGAAGGGGCGATGGCGGCCATCCTCGGCCTCGACGCGGCGGCCGTCGGCGCGGCCTGCGAGGCGGCGAGCGCGGAGCTCGGCGCCGTGGTGACGCCGGCGAACCTGAACGCGCCAGGGCAGGTGGTGATCGCCGGCCAGGCTGCGGCGGTCGCGCGTGCCGGTGAGCTGGCGAAAGAGCGCGGAGCGAAGCGAGTGATTGCGCTGGCGGTCAGCGCGCCATTCCATTGCCCGCTGATGTGGCCGGCGCAGCAGCGGCTGGAGCCGGAGCTGCGAGCGCTTGGCGGTGAACACTCCGGCGATGCCGATAGTGGCGAACGTGGACGGGTTGCCGAAGACTGATGCCGCGAGTGCGATCGAAGCGTTGATTCGTCAGGTCTCGTCGCCGGTGCGATGGGAAGACGTGGTGCGGCGGCTGATCGCCGATGGAGCGCGGACGTTCGTGGAACTGGGGCCGGGGACGGTGCTGTCGGGCCTGATCAGGAAGATCGATCCGGCGGTGACGGCGGTGAGCGTCGAGAACGTGCAGGGTCTGGACAAGGCGCTGCTCGCGGTTCGGGCCGCCGGCTGATCGACGCGGGTTGCATATGATTGACCTTTCGGGCCGCGTGGCGCTCGTGACTGGCGCTTCGCGAGGGATTGGGCGCGCGATCGCGCTGATGCTGGCCAGGCAGGGGGCCACCGTCGTCGCTGCCGCCCGCGGCGACAACGCGCGGCCGGTGAGCGAAGAGATCGTCGCCGGCGGCGGGAAGGCCGAGCTCCTGACGCTCGACGTCACCGCGCCCGGCGCGGCCGACGAGGCGGTGGCGGGCCTGATGTCGCGGCACGGCCGGATCGACGTGCTGGTCAACAACGCGGGGATCGCCAAAGATCAGCTGATGCTGCGCATGAAGCGCGACGACTGGGATACCGTAATCGCCACCAACCTCACCGCGGCGTTCGCGCTGACGCAGGCCGTGTTGAAGCCGATGATCCGCCAGCGCGGCGGTCGCATCATCAGCATCAGTTCGGTGGTCGGACAGAGTGGCAATGCCGGTCAGGCGAACTACGCCGCGTCGAAGGCGGGACTGATCGGGTTCTCGAAGGCGGTGGCGCTCGAGGTGGCGTCGCGCGGCATCACCGTCAACGTGGTGGCGCCGGGGCTGATTGTCACTGATATGACGCAGGCGCTCACCAACGAGGCGCGTGAAGAGTGGGAGTCACGCATTCCCCTCAGACGTCTCGGCTCCCCGGACGACGTCGCGGCGGCGGTCTGTTTTCTCGCCTCGAACGAGGCATCGTATATTACGGGTCAGGTTGTCGCCGTGAACGGCGGAATGTACATGTAGCGCGCGCACCGAGCGGCGCCGGGCGGATCCGGCGGCGCGCAGTGAGCCTGGCGGGGCGAGGGTCCCCGTCAATCAACGATGTCGCGGCTCGGTCGAGCCGCCGTGGAGGGGTGAATGGCCGTCGCTGAAAAAGTGAAGAGCATCATTGTGGAACAGCTGGGCGTGGACGAAGAGGAAGTGACGCCGGACGCGTCGTTCGTCGACGATCTCGGGGCCGATTCGCTCGATACGGTGGAGCTGGTGATGGCGTTCGAGGAGGAGTTCGGGATCGAGATTCCGGACGAGGACGCCGAGAAGATCACTCGCGTGCGTGAAGCGGTCGAATACATCGAATCCCATTCCAAGAAGAAGTAGTTTTTTCCGCCTTCGCCAAGGCTACGGCGGACAAGCCGCATTGGCCCCCGCCACGGCGCGGCTACGGCGGGGCGACGGCGAGACAAGCCCATCGGAGGTTGTTTGAGCAGGCGAGTCGTCGTGACCGGCGTCGGCCTGGTGTCGCCGCTCGGCATCGGCACGCAGCCGAACTGGGAGGCGCTCGGCGCCGGGCGGGGCGGGATCGGTCCCATCACCAGGTTCGATGCGTCCGAGTTTTCCGCGCGGATCGCGGGCGAGGTGAAGCAGTTCGATCCGCTGCAGTTCATCGAGAAGAAAGACGTCAAGAAGATGGACGTCTTCATTCAGCTCGCCATCGCCGCCGCTCAGTTCGCGGTCGACGATGCCGGGCTGGCGGTGACGCCCGACATCGCCACCCGGGTCGGGGTGTTCATCGCCTCGGGGATCGGCGGGTTCAGCACCATCGAGCGCGAGCACAAGGCCCTGCTCGACGGCGGGCCGCGCCGCATTTCTCCCTTTTTCATTCCAGCGGCCATCATCAATCTCGCGGCCGGCCAGGTGTCCATCCGTTTCGGCGCCAAGGG
Organism: uncultured Acidobacteriota bacterium; assembly: GCA_963717745.1. Classification (GTDB taxonomy): domain Bacteria; phylum Acidobacteriota; class Vicinamibacteria; order Vicinamibacterales; family 2-12-FULL-66-21; genus JACCXG01. The sequence continues at coordinate 76,066 of CAVQXJ010000016.1, read as the reverse complement.
GCCGAACTCCGCCACCTGCACGGCCTGCTCGGCGTCGGCGCACGCGATTGGCGATGCGCTCGAGATCATCCGGCGCGGACGCGCCGACGTGATGATCGCCGGCGGGTCCGAATCAGCCATCACCCCGATGGGGGTCGGCGGGTTCGCGGCGATGCGCGCCCTGTCGACCCGCAACGACGAGCCCGCGACGGCCAGCCGCCCGTTCGATCTCAACCGCGACGGCTTCATCATGGGTGAAGGCGCCGGTGTGATCATCCTCGAGGAGCTGGGCTTTGCCCAGCGTCGCGGGGCGCCGATCTACGCCGAACTGGTCGGCTACGGCATGTCGGCCGACGCGTTTCATATCACCGCGCCCTCCGAAGACGGCGACGGCGGCATGCGCGTGATGGCGTCGGCGTTGGACGATGCCGGGGTCGCGCCGGGCGAGGTCGACTACATCAACGCCCACGGCACCTCGACGCCGTTCAACGACAGGCTCGAGACGCTGGCGATCCGGCGGCTGTTCGGGGAGCACGCCTCGAAGCTGGCGATCTCGTCGACCAAATCGATGACCGGACACCTGCTCGGCGCCGCGGGCGGGCTCGAAGCCGGCATCACCGCGCTGGCGATCAAGCACCAGCTGGTGCCTCCCACCATCAACTATCAGACGCCCGATCCGGAATGCGACCTGGACTACGTGCCGAACACCGCGCGGCCGATGGCGATCCGCTACGCACTGTCGAACTCGTTCGGCTTCGGTGGCACCAACGGAGCCCTGCTGTTCAAGAAGTTCGAGTGAGCTGACGTGAAGTCAGTTTTCAGTTTCCAGTAGCGGTTTCCGGTAGGCTGGAACCGTGCGACGACTGGGAACTGGCGACTGGGAACTGGTTACCGGGAACTGACACTATGAAGATAGCCGTCTGCATCAAGGAAGTCGTCACCCGCGAATCGCGGCTCCGGGTCGATGACCAGAAGACCTGGATCCGGAATGCGGACGCGAGCTTCGGCCTCAACGAGCCTGACGCCTATGCACTCGAGGAGGCGCTGAGGGTCAAGGAAAAGCAGGGCGGGGAAGTGGTGGTCTGCTGCGCCGGGCCGGCGCGGGCCGCGCAGGTGATCCGCGATGCCCTGGCCCGCGGCGCGGATCGCGCGATCCATGTGGAGAGCGACGCGCTCGCGGTGGCCGATGCGGCGACCATCGCCGATGCCCTGGCCGCGGCGATCCGCGACGAGCAGTTCGATCTGGTCCTGACCGGCTTGCAGTCCGACGATCAGGGCTTTGGACAGGTCGGGGTCGTGCTGGCCGAGACACTGGGCATGCCCCACGCGACGATCATCATGGAAGTGCAGGTCCAGGACGGCGGCCTGCGGGTCAAGCGCGAGCTGGAAGGCGGCTGGTTCCAGTGGGTAGCGCTGCCGCTGCCGGCGCTGCTGACCATCCAGAGCGGCATCAACCAGCTGCGCTACAACACTATCAAGGGGATCATGGCGGCGAAGAAGAAAGAGATCCGCAAAGTGGCGCCGCCCGCCGCCGGCGAGCCGCGGCTGCAGATCCTGTCGGTGTATGTGCCGGAAAAGGCGAAACAGACCCAGCTGCTGACCGGCAGCGCGGCGGATGCGGCGAAGCAGCTGATCGCCAAGCTTCGAGACGAGGCCCGGGTGCTCCAATGAGCGTGCTGGTGATTGCGGAACAGCGCGGTGGCACCCTGAACCGCGCCACGTGGGAAACCATCACCGCGGCGCAGCAGGCGGGTGGTCCGCTGCGAATTGCGATCGCCGGTGCGAATCTCGATGCGGCCGCCGCCGACCTGTCGGCTGCCGAGTGCGAGCGCGTCGTCTCCGTCGAACATCCGGCGGTGGCCGAGTACACCGCCGACGGATACGTGCTGGCCTTCGCGGCGCTGATCGAGCAGGAACAGCCCGCGCTGGTCTTCCTGCCGCACACCTATCAGACCCGCGAATTCGCGCCGGCCCTGGCCGCCCGGCTCGGGCGCGCGCTGATCCCCGACGTCACCGCCCTCAGGAAAGAAGGCGATCGGACGGTCTATGTCCGGCCGATGTTCCAGGGCAAGCTGAGCGCCGACGTGGTGGCCGGCGGCCCGCCGCCGCACCTGATCACCTGCCAGGTGGGGGCGTTCCGTGCCGATGGCGCGGCACGCGGCGCGGCGGCGGCGCCGATCGTCAAGGCGGCGATCGAGATCGATGCCGGCCGGATTCGCCAGCGGCCGGAGCCGCCCTTCAAGGAGGCGAAGCAGGCCGTCGATCTGTCGCAGGCCGCGCGCATTGTCGCGGTGGGGCGCGGGATCAAGGCGCAGGAGCACGTGAAGCTGGCCGAACAGCTGGCACAGGCGCTCGGCGCCGAGGTCGCGGCGTCGCGGCCGATCTGCGATGCCGGCTGGCTGCCGATGGATCGCCAGATCGGCAGCTCCGGGCAGACGGTGGCGCCGAAGCTCTATGTCGCGCTCGGGATCTCCGGGGCGATCCAGCACCTGGTCGGGATGAAGGGATCCCGCACCATCGTCGCGATCAACAAGGACGCCGACGCGCCGATCTTCGAAGTCGCCGACTACGGCATTGTCGGCGACCTGTTCGAGGTGGTGCCGGCGATGCTCGCGGAACTCAATCGCGGTTAGTTTCTGGATGACAGCCACCGTGGAGCGTGAGACCCTCGACGTCGACGTCCTGATCGTCGGCGGCGGCCCGGCCGGCCTGTCGGCGGCGCTGCGGCTCGCGCAGCTGCAGAAGCAGCGCGGCGGCGAGCCGCTCTCGATCGCGGTGCTCGAAAAGGCCCGCGAGATCGGCGCGCACATGCTGTCGGGCGCGGTCCTCGATCCGCGCGCCCTCCGCGATCTGGTGCCTGATTTCCAGGAGCGTGGCGCGCCGCTCGGCGCGGCGGTGCAGAGCGATCGGGTGTATTTCCTGACCCGCACCAGCAAGGCCGCGTTCCCGATCATTCCGCCGCCGCTCGACAATCACGGCAACTTCATCATCTCGCTCAACCACTTCGTGAAGTGGCTCGGCGGGCTGATCGAGGGTGAGGGCATCGACGTCTTCACCGGGTTTGCCGCGGTCGAGATCCTCTACGACGGCAATCGCGTCGCCGGCGTCCGCACCGGCGATCGAGGCATCGGGCGGCACGGCTACGTGAAAGGCACGTTCGAACCGGGCGTCGACATCCGCGCCCGCGTCACGATTCTCACCGACGGGGTCAGAGGCAACCTGACCAAGGCGCTGGTGCGACGCCTCGGTCTGGACGAGGGACGCTCGGCGCAGCAGTACGCGCTCGGCATCAAGGAGCTGTGGGAGCTGCCGAAGGACCGCGTGCCCGAAGGGACGGTCATCCACACCCTCGGATACCCGCTGCGGATGGAGGAGTTCGGCGGCGGATTCATCTATGGTCTGCCCGGCGGCCTCGCGTCGGTCGGGTTCGTGAGCGGCCTGGACTACCGCGACCCGATGTTCGATCCGCACGTCACCTTTCAGCACTTCAAGCGCCATCCGCTGGTGTCGTCGCTGCTCGCTGATGGCCAGATGGTGCGCTACGGCGCCAAGGCACTGCCCGAAGGCGGGTGGCACACCATTCCGCGGGTGCATGCAGATGGCGTGCTGATCGCGGGCGATGCCGGCGGGTTCGTGAACTCGATGCGATTGAAAGGCATCCACCTCGCGATGCGTACCGGGATGCTGGCGGCGGAGTCGGCCTTCGAAGCGATCCGGGCGAACGACGTCTCGGCCGGCGCGCTGCAGTCCTACCAGCGGCGCATCGACGGCAGCGACGTGAAGACCGAGCTCTATCCGGTGCGGAACGTGCACCAGAGTTTCGGCTACGGGTTGGTCGCGGGAGTGATGTATTCGGGGCTGTCGCTGGTCTCCGGCGGCTGGTGGGTCCGAGACCCGATGCCCTCGCACGCCGGCTTCGAGCGGATGCAGAAGATGGCGGCCTACTACCGGGAAGGGCGGCCCGATCCGGATTCGACCGTGAATCCCGCGCGCATCGATCGGCAGCTGACCTTCGATCGGCTCACCAATGTCCACTACTCCGGGACCACGCATGCCGAGGACCAGCCGTCGCATCTGATCGTCCACGACCCGGACATCTGCCGGACCCGCTGCCGGGAGGAGTACGGCAACCCCTGCACCCGGTTCTGCCCCGCGAATGTCTACGAGATGGTGGACGCCGGCGACGGCACCCGCAAGCTCCAGATCAATCCCTCGAACTGCGTCCACTGCAAGACCTGCGACATCATGGATCCCTATCAGATCATCGATTGGGTGCCGCCGGAGGGCGGCGGTGGACCGCGCTACGAGGGCATGTAATTCAAATCCCAAGCTCCAAGCTCCAAATCCCAACCACTCCCAAGCCCCAATTCCCAAATCGGGGTGAAATTGGGAGTTGAAGTTGGGAGTTGGGCGTTGGGAGTTCCTTTGGAGTTTGGGATTTGGGAGTGGTTGGAGCTTGGAGCTTGGGATTTGGGATTTGACTCCTCTTCGCAGAGTTAAGGCCGCGGCGATTGCCGCGGCGGCGTCTCCGCTCGTCGGCTCGCTCGGCTCGACCTGGACGTGGAGGATCGACGGCGCCGAGCATTTCGATGAGCTGATGCGGGCGGGGCGGCCGCCGATCCTGGCGTTGTGGCATGGCCGGATCCTGCCGGCGACGCTCTACTGGCGCGATCGCGGGATCGTGGCGATGACCAGCCAGAATTTCGACGGCGAGTGGATCGCGCGGCTGATGGCGCGGTTCGGCTATCGCGCCGCGCGAGGCTCGACCTCGCGCGGCGGCGCGCGAGCGCTGGTGCAGATGCGGCGCGAGCTGGTGCGCAGCCGCCGGTCCGTCGCGTTCACCGTCGATGGTCCGCGCGGGCCGGCCCGGGTCGCACAGCCCGGCGCGGTGTGGCTGGCCGGCGCCACCGGACTTCCCGTGCTGCCCTTTCACATCGAGGCCAGCCGCTACTGGTCGGCGCGCAGCTGGGATCGTGGGATGATCCCGAAGCCCTTCGCCAGGGTCTCGGTCGCGATCGGCGAACCGTTCGACGTGCCCGACACCACCGCCGAGACCGTCGAGCAGAACCGCATGGACCTGGAGATCCGGCTGTCGTCCTTGCAGCGTGTCTGCCGAGGGCCTGCTGACCGCGTAAGCCCGATGCTGCTTGATTACCTCCGAACGATTCGAAGAACACGTCACGCCGCCGGGGCATCCCGAGCGCATGGAGCGGGCGCAGGTGTTCACGACGGTTGCTGGGCGATGGCGGCAGCGCGGCGGAGAGACCCTGGCGCCGCGGGCGGCGACGCGGGAAGAGCTGGCGCGTGTGCACGACCAGGCGTATCTCGACGCAATCGCCGCGACCGACGGGCGTGCGGTCCGCCTCGATGCCGACACGTATACTTCGCCCGAATCGGTGGAGATCGCGGCCCTCGCCGCAGGCGCGGCGGTTCAGGCGGGTGAACACGCCCTGACGCGCGGCGAGCCCGCGTTCGCGCTGGTCCGTCCGCCGGGCCATCACGCCGAGCGCGACCGCGCGATGGGGTTCTGCCTCTACAACAATGTGGCGGTGGCCGCCGCGGCGGCGCGCGCCAGCGGCGCCGCACGAGTCGCGATCGTCGATATCGATGTCCACCACGGCAATGGTTCGCAGTGGATGTTCTACGACGATCCGGCGGTCCTGTACGTCTCGAGCCATCAGTTCCCGTTCTATCCGGGGACCGGCGCCGCCGACGAGATCGGCACCGGCCAGGGCAAGGGCTTCACCGTCAATGTGCCGCTCGACGCCGGCGCGACCGACGCCGACTATCAACTGGCCTACGCGGCGATCGTCCTGCCGGTGCTCGATCAGTTCCAGCCGGCGCTGACTTTGGTCTCGGCCGGCTTCGACGCGCACGAGCACGATCCGCTCGCCTCGATGCGGATGACCGCCGCGGGCTTTGGCGCCATCGTCGGCAGCCTGTCTCACGTGGCGCGGCGGCACGGCGCGCTGGCGCTGGTCACCGAAGGGGGCTACGACCTCGCGGCGCGCTCGAAGACTGCCTCGACGCCTCGATCGCGGCCGTGGCCGCCGATCAGGTTCCCACGGCGCCGGAATCCGCGCTGGGACCCGCCCCGCGCGGCGAGCGCGCCGTGGCCGCGGTGCGGGCGGCGCTGCAGGGGATTCTGGAAGTTCTGACGGGTGTCAAATCCCAAGCTCCAAGCTCCAAATCCCAACCACTCCCAACTCCCAAATCCCAATCACGCCCCAACTCCCAACGCGTCGTTGGGTCTTGTGAGTTGAGTTTGGCAGTTGTGAGTTGGGAGTCGTCGTTGGGAGTTGGGAATTGGGAGTGGTTGGGATTTGGGATTTGGAGCTTGGGATTTGACGCGGCCCGTCCCTCGACACCGGGCCTTATAATCATTGGATCGTGGCCGACTACAAGCCCCAGGCGATCGAGAAGAAGTGGCAGGAGCGCTGGAAGACCACGCGCGCCTTCGAGGTGTCCGAGGAATCCGACAAGCCGAAGTACTACTGCCTGGAGATGTTCGCGTACCCCTCGGGGCACGCCCACGTCGGCCACGTCCGCAACTACATGATCGGCGACGTGGTGGCGCGCATGAAGCGGATGCGCGGCTTCAACGTGCTGCATCCGTTCGGCTGGGACGCCTTCGGGCTGCCCGCCGAGAACGCCGCGATCAAGAACGGCACCCACCCCGAAACCTGGACGCTCGAGAACATCGAGCACATGAAGGGGCAGCTCCAGCGCATCGGGATCAGCTATGCGTGGGAGCGCGAGATCGCGACCTGCCTGCCCAATTACTACCACTGGAACCAGTGGCTGTTCCTCAAGATGCTGGAGCGCGACCTCGCCTACAAGCGCCGCTCCAACGTGAACTGGTGTCCCAGCTGCAACACGGTGCTGGCGAACGAGCAGGTCGTGAACGGCGGCTGCTGGCGCTGCGGCACACCGGTGACCGTCCGCGAGCTCGAGCAGTGGTTCTTCAGGATCACCAGCTACGCCGACGAGTTGCTGGACGCGGCCGAGCGGCTGAAAGACTGGCCGGAAAAAGTTCTGACCATGCAGCGGAACTGGATCGGCAAGTCGATCGGCGCACGGGTCACGTTTCCGCTGGCGAATACCGCAGCGGACGCCCCGGGCATCGAGGTCTTCACTACCCGGATCGACACCATCTTCGGCGCGACCTTTCTGCTGCTCGCCCCGGAGCATCCGCTGGTGCAGCAGTGGAGCCGCGAGCCGGGCGGCGATCAGTTCGCCAGCGCGCTCGCCCGGTTCCAGGCGCAGGACCGCACGGCGCGCATGACCGGAGACGTCGAGAAGGAAGGCTTCGATACCGGCCGCCAGGCGATCAATCCGTTCACCCACGAGAACGTCCCGATCTGGGTGGCCAATTTCGTCCTGGTCGAGTACGGCACCGGGGCGGTGATGGCGGTGCCGGCCCACGACGAGCGCGATTACGAGTTCGCGCGGAAGTACAGCCTGCCGATCAGGGTCGTGGTGCGTCCGGCCGATGGGGCCGCGGCGTCGCCGGAAGCGATGACGGAGGCGGTGTCGAACGACGGCGTGCTGGTGCAATCGAACGGCTATGACGGGCTGCCGTCCGATCAGGCGCGCGAGAGGCTGACCGAGGACGCGGCCAAGCAGGGCATCGGCGAGGGCACGATCCAGTACCGGCTGAAGGACTGGGGCATCTCCCGGCAGCGATACTGGGGCACGCCGATTCCGGTGCTCTACTGCGAGAAGTGCGGCATGGTGCCGGTCCCGTACGACAGTCTTCCGGTGGAGCTGCCGAAGATCACCGAGTTCAGCGGCCGCGGCGATTCGCCGCTCGCGCAGGTGCCGGAGTTCGTCAACGCCGTGTGTCCCGATTGCGGCGGCCCGGCGCGGCGTGAAACCGACACCATGGACACGTTCGTCGACTCGTCCTGGTATTTCTTCCGGTTCTGCGACCCCCACAACACCGGGTTGCCCTTCGATCCGGAGAAAGTGGCGTACTGGGGGCCGGTCGACTTCTACAGCGGCGGGGTCGAGCACGCGATTCTTCACCTGATTTATTCGCGCTTCTTCTGCCGGGTCTTCCGCGACATCGGGCTGACCCACCTGGATGAGCCGTTCACCCGCCTGCTGACCCAGGGCATGGTCCTCAAGCAGGGCCAGGTCATGTCCAAGTCCAAGGGCAACGTCGTCGATCCGGACGACATGATTCAGAACTACGGCGCGGATGCGCTGCGGCTCTACGTCATGTTCGTCGCCCCGCCGGAGAAAGAGATCGAGTGGACCGACGCGGGTCTCGAAGGCAGCTTCCGCTTCCTTGCCCGCGTGTGGCGGCTGGTCGAACAGGTTGCCGAGACCGTTGGCGGCGAGGGAATTCCCACGCCCGCCGGCCTCGCGTTGGATCCGGCCGAGCGCGCGCTCCGGCGAAAGACCCACGAGACGATTCGCCGGGTCACCCAGGATCTCGATCCGCGGGTCCATCTGAACACCGCGGTGTCGGGGCTGATGGAGCTCGTCAACGAGCTCTATGCGTTCTGCGGCCGCCCCGGCTGCTCGCTGATCGGCCGCGACGCCGACGGCCCGGACACCGTCGGGGTCTCGATCCGGCCGGAAACCATCGCGGTCGTCAAGGAGTCGGTCGAGGCACTGACCCTGATGCTGTCCCCGTTCGCGCCGCACATGGCCGAAGAGCTCTGGGAACATCTCGGTCATGCGAACGGGGTGGTCGCGGCCGGCTGGCCCGGCTACGACGAGGCGGTGGCGCGGGCCGACGAGATCGTCGTGCCGGTGCAGGTGAACGGCAAGGTCAGGGGCCGCCTGACCGTGGCCGCGGACACGTCCGAGGCGCAGCTCCGCGAACTGGCGCTCGCCGATCCGCAGGTGAAGAAGTATCTCGACGGCAAGACCATCAAGAAGGTGGTGGTGGTCAACGGCAAGCTCGTGAGCGTGGTGACCGACTGATGTCGCGCGCGGCCCGGCTCTCGCTCATCATGTTGCTGGCGATCGCGCCGCTCGGCTGGGGGTGCGGGTATTCGCTCGCCGGCCGCGGGTCGTTCCTGCCGGCATACATCCGTAACATCGGTGTGCCCCCCTTCACGAACAACACCACGGTGTTCGACGTGGATCGGCGGGTGACGGAGCAGGTGCGCAGGGAGCTGACCGGGCGCGGCAAGTACAAGGTCTTCCCGGTCGAGGCGGGGAACGACGCCGTTCTGACCGGCGAGATCAGCGCGATCAGCATCGTCCCCGTCACGTTCAATCAGCAGCAGCAGGCGTCGCGCTACGCATTGATCCTGAGCGCGCGGGTCGAATTCAAAGATCTCAAGACCGGCAAGGTGCTCTGGTCGAACCCGGCGATGCAGTTCCGGGAGGAGTTCGAGCCGTCGACCGGTACCAACATCGCCGACGCGAGCGCCTTCTTCGGCCAGGACACTAACGCCATGGATCGCATCGCGTCGGAGTTCGCCCGCTCGGTCGTGAGCGCGTTGCTCGAAGCATTCTGATCCGGCGATGCCGGTCGTTCCTGCCCCCACCGTCCGCAAACAAGTCGCCGCGCGACAGCCGGATCCCGTCTACCTGATCGTCGGCGACGACGAGGCCGAGATGTCGCGGCTGGCGGGGGAGATCGGCGGCCTGGTCGAGGACGAATTGCGGGCGTTCAATTCGGAGCGCTTCTATGCCGGCGAGCGCGGCGTCACGCCGGCCGCCATTGTCGAAGCCGCCAGCACCCTCCCGATGATGTCGGACCGGCGCGTGGTCACGGTGCTCAGGGCCGAGAAGATCCTGAAGCCGAAGCGCCGGGGCAAAGCCGCGGCCGAAGAGCCGGGAGACGAGGTGGATGCGGAGCCGCCGACCGAGCTCGACGTGCTCGAGGCGTATATCCGCAACCCGGTGCCGCAGACCACGCTCGTGATGGTGGCGAGCGATGTCGATCGCACGCGGAAGCTGTACAAGACGCTCCTGAAACAGAGCACGATCGTGGAGTGTTGGGGGCTGCGCGCAGGGCCGGGATGCGCGGGTCGACCTGCGCGACGTCGCGCGCACCGCCGAAGTCATGGTGAAGCAGGCGACCAACGCGGCCGCCCAGCAGATCGAGCCCGCGGCGGCGCGGCTGATCGCGGAGCGCGCGGGCACCGACATCGCGCGGCTGCGGGGCGACCTCGAGCGGCTGCTCCTCTACACGGCGGGCAGCAAGAAGATCACGCTGGACGATGCGCGGCAGGTGGTCAGCGCGGAGACGGCCCAGGACGACTGGGCGGTGACCAACGCGATTCAGCGGCGCGACGCCGCCGAGGCGCTTCGCCAGCTCGCGCTGGCGCTCGAGTCCGGCGGCGTGTCGTATCAGATTCTGGGACAGCTCGCGTGGTTCGTGCGGGAGAAGCTGGTCGTCTCGGATCCACGGCGGGTGCCCGCGGCGATCGAGGCGCTGTTTCGGACCGATCTGGAGCTGAAGAGCTCGGGAGACGCCCGGGTCTTGCTCGAGCGTCTCGTCGTGCAGCTATGCCGCGGCTGACTTCTTCGCGACGCGGCTCGCCAGGCGCGACTTGTAGCGGCCGGCGGTGTTGCGGTGGATCAGGCCCTTGCCGGCCATCTTGTCGACCAGCGAGATGGTGGCGCGCAGCGCGTCCTTGACGCCGGCGGCATCATCGGTGTCGATGGCCGACCGGATGTCGCGCAGCGCGCGGCGCAGGCGGGTGCGCATCTGGCGGTTGCGCTCGCGACGTTCGAGATTCTGACGATGGGCCTTCAGCGCGGAGTCGTGACTAGCCAAATCTTGATCCTTCGTTCGGGGGGCCGGGCCCGTCGCACCGTTGCGCAGAGCCTCCTGGCACGCTTTCCAAAACGGCGATTATAGCATGGAGACCCTCCGCCTCGACGTCTGGTTGGATGTGGCGTGCCTGTTCCGGACCCGATCCGAGGCCCAGAAAGCCTGCAAAATCGGCCGGGTCGACGTCAACGGCCAGACCGCCAAAGCCCACCGGGACATCCGGCCCGGCGATGAGATCGTGATCTCGCGGCCGCTCGGCCGTAAGCAGACGGTGGTCGTCCGCGGCCTGGCCGACCGCCACGTCGCCAAGGCCGAAGCCCGCGAGTTGTACGAGGATCGGACGCCGAAGCCGAGCGAGGAAGAGGTCGAAATGCGGCGGCTCACCCGGCTGGCCCACGCCTTCACGCGTCCCCCGGTCACCCCCGACAAGCGGGAGCGGCGGCGTATCAGAAGACTGAAAGAAGGAGAGTAGAGGAGGAATCAGCGGCGCTCGGCCGCTTGGAACCGCTGGGCGCCGCTGCGCGGCGTCCCCGTGTACCTGACGACCTGGCGGCCATCAACTATCTCGACCGAGCGATAGACCTGCGTGCTCGCCCCGGTCGTGGCGACGGCGCCGGGGATGCCGGCGCTCGGCTGCGTCCCCTGGATCCGAGCGACGTAGTTCTGGGTTTCCTTGTAGGGCGGCACTTTTCCGCCGTACTTCTTCACCGCACCCGGGCCCGCATTGTAGGCGGCCAGCGCGAGCTCGACCCGGCCGTTGAAGCTGTCGAGCAGATGCTTCAAATATTTCACGCCAGCGGCGATGTTCTCGGCGGGATTGAAGGCGTTCCGCACCCCGTGGTCCGCCGCCGTCCCCGGCATCAGCTGCATCAGTCCCATCGCCCCTTTGGGGGACACGGCCTCGGCGTTGAACGCCGATTCGGCCTGAATCAGTGCACGGACCAGGTCCGGGTTCACCTTGTTCGCGGTCGAATGCTGCTCGATCAGATCCTGATAGAGCGCCACCCGCTTGTTGAGCGGCCGGGTGGTCCGAAAGCCGGCAGCCGCCGGCGACGACCCTATTGCATAACTCTTGATCGCGTAGCTCTTCGCCGACGGATCCTTGGCCCTGTCAGACAGCACCAGATGGCCCGAGGCGTCGCGCCAGGCGTAGATCTGCGCCTGCGCCGCCGCCGGATAAAGGACCAGCAGCAGAGCTGACGCGACCACGGCGCGCAGCGAAGACGAGGCTGTCGCTTCCGGTTTCCAACCAGGGATCTGGGTAGACGGCAATGGCGCTCTCGACAGAAAGCCGGGACATCCGGCACTCTGCTAGAGGCAAACCTGGTGCCCTCGTAGAATCAACAACTTAGCGACAATGGCGGGCTGGATTGTAACGAAACGGCACTGTCCGCGATCAGTTCTGTGTTTGAGATTTGAGTACCCTCGGGCGCCCGGGAGAGCAGCAATTCGATGCCCGAGGGGTCCTTGCCCCCTGCCTCCGCGAAGTCCGGCCGGCCTCCGCCGCCGCCGCCGACGAGCGGCGCCAGCTCCTTCACCAGCCGGCCGGCCTGGACCTTCGATGTGAGATCCTTGGTGACCGACACGACCAGCGCGACCTTGCCATCGTTCTCCGAGGCCAGGACGACGACGCCGCTGCCGAGGCGGTCGCGGAGCGAATCGGAGAGGGCGCGAAGCGCGTTCTTCTCGAGTCCTTCGACCCGTCTCGCGATCAGCTTGATGCCGTTGACCTCGCGACTGTCATCGGCCGGGCCGGCGGCGCTGCCGCCCGAACCGCCAAGCGCCAGCTTCATCTTCAGCTGGTCCGCTTCGCGCGAGGCCCGGCGAGCCTCCGCCTGCAGCCGCTGCACGGCGTCGGCGGCTCTGATCCGGCGGCACGTTGAGCAGCGCCACGACCGATTCGAGGGCCGCGCGCTGGTGCTGCGAGTGTTCGACCCCACCCGCGCCGGTCAGCGCTTCGATGCGGCGCACTCCGGCGGCAACGCCCGCCTCCGCGGTGATCACGAAATAGCCGATGTCGCCGGTGGCGCGGACGTGTGTTCCTCCGCAGAGCTCCAGGCTGAAACCGGGGACCGACACGACCCGCACCCGGTCGCCGTACTTCTCGCCGAACAGCGCCATCGCCCCCGCGGCAATCGCGTCCTCGGTCGATCGCACCTCGGTCTGGACCGGCACGTTGCGCCGGATCTGCTCGTTGACGATCCGTTCGATCTCGAGCAGCTGCGCCGGGGTGATGCTCGCGAAGTGCGCGAAGTCGAAGCGCAACCGGTCGGGTGCGACGAGGGACCCGGCCTGCTTGACGTGGCCGCCGAGGACCTGGCGCAGCGCCGCATGCAGCAGGTGGGTCGCGGTGTGGTTGCGTCTGGTCGCATCCCTGACCGCGTCCTGCACTTCCGCGGTGACGATCTGATCCGGCTTGAAGGCGCCGCGCGTCACCCGCACCTGATGAAGGCGCGGCTTGCCGGTCGCGGACCGCACCATGCGCTGCACGATGCCCTCCGAGCCGTCGGCGCCGTAGATGCGCCCCTGATCGGACACCTGGCCGCCGGCTTCGAGGTAGAACGGCGTCCGCGCGAGGGCGAGATAGCCGTCGTGGCCTTCCGTCACTTCCGTGGTCCACGCGCCGGTCTCGTCGAACACGCCGATCACCGGCGCGTCGGCAACGGTCGTCGCCTCATAGCCGGCGAACTCGTCGGGAGACGCCGTGAACCGCCCCTCGAGCTCGGGCGGCATCGTGACCGAGAACCCCTTCTCGGCCCCCTTGAAGCTGCTCGCGGCCCGGGCCCGCTCACGCTGGCCCTTCATCGCGCGCTCGAATCCTTCGCGATCGATCGCGATGCCGCGCTGGCCGGCCACGTCCTCCATGAAGTCCAGCGGCACGCCGAGCGAGTCGTAGAGCCGGAAGGCCTCGTCGCCGGGGACCACCCGCGACCCTGACTCGACGCGGTCGAGCGCGTCCTCGAGCCGCGGCAGACCCGCGGTCAGCACCGCGTCGAAGCGCTCTTCCTCGCTGCGGACGATCCGCACCACGTTGTCCTGGTCGGCGATCAGCTGCGGATAGGCGTCCCCCATTTCGCGGACCAGCACCGGGACCATCGCGTGGAGCACCGGCTCGACGAAGCCGAGCTTCTTGCCGTGCCGCATCGCGCGCCGCATGATTTTGCGCAGCACGTAGCCGCGCCACTCGTTCGACGGCACCACGCCGTCGCTGATGAGGAAGGTCATGGCGCGAAGGTGATCGGCAATCACGCGCATCGAGACGTCACCGGGGTCGTCCAGGCTGGCGCCGTAGGCTCTCCCGGCGTGCTCGCCGATTGCGGCGAGGATCGGCGTGAACAGGTCGGTGTCATAGTTCGACAGCTTCCCCTGGATCACCGCGGTGATCCGTTCCAACCCCATCCCGGTGTCGATCGACGGCGCCGGCAGCGGGTTCAGCGTGCCGTCGCTCTGGCGGTCGAACTCCATGAACACGTTGTTCCAGATTTCGACGTAGCGATCGCAGCTGCAGTCGATGCCGAGGCACGATCCTCCCGTCCGCTCCATCTCGCAGGGCACGTCGCCGCCGCGGTAGTAGTGGATCTCGGAACAGCGGCCGCACGGGCCGGTCTCGCCCATCTGCCAGAAGTTCTCGGCCAGCCCGAGCTCGGTGATGCGTGATGCCGGCACCAGTCCGGTCCAGATCCGATGCGCCTCGTCGTCCCGGGGAATGCCGGCGTCCCCCTTGAAGATGGTCGGGTACAGGCGGTCGGCGGGAAGGCTCCACTCCTTCGTGAGCATTTCCCACGCGAAGGGAATCGCTTCGCGCTTGAAGTAGTCGCCGAACGAGAAGTTGCCCAGCATCTCGAAGAAGGTGTGATGGCGCAGCGACGGCCCGACGTTGTCGAGGTCGTTGTGCTTGCCGCTGACCCGCATGCACTTCTGAGAGGTCGTGGCCCGGGTGTAAGAGCGCTTCTCGCGGCCGAGAAAGGCGTCCTTGAACTGGTTCATTCCGGCGTTGGTGAAGAGCAGCGTCGGATCGTCCTCCGGCACGAGCGACGAGCTCGGCACGATGGTGTGTCCCTGGCGCTGGAAGTACTCGAGAAAGCCGCGGCGGATATCCCTGGAACGCATGTCGATCGCTCAGTCCTGGTCGATGTGCCGTCCGTCCCGGAGCCTCCGGAGGGCGGCGGTGACGCCGGCGGGGGAGAAGCCCTGCCGCATGAGAAATTGATAGGTCCGCGCGTACTCGGCCTGATCGGTGAGCTTGGTCCGGCCGTGCAGCTTCTTGCTCAGCGCCTCGTCTATCATCGTCCGTTCGCTGAGCTCGCCGTAGACCTCGCCGAGCGCCTCGGCGGCCACCTCGCTCGCGATCCCGATCTGGAGCAGCTCGCGCATGACGCGGTGCCGGCCGCGGCGTTTGACCGTGGCTGCGGTCCGCGCGAACGCTCTGGCGACCCGGGCGTCGTCGAGTGCACGGCTGTCGAGGAGCCGTTCGATCGCCTGGGCAATCTCGTCGGGCGGGTAGCCCCGGTCCTCCAGGCGGGCGCGGACCCCCTCGACCGACAGCTCGCGTCGCGCGAGCATCCGCAGGCCGTCGGTGTGGGCGCTCGGCTTATCCACCGAACCGGGTGATCTCCGGGGGGACGTTGCGGCCTGGCGGCTGGCGTTTGGCCATTTCGTCACGCGCGTGCTCGGAGGTGGTCGAGATGCCCTGCACCTTGAGCTTGAACTCGTCCACGTTCGACGCCCATCGCAGCGCTTCGTCGAGGCTGACGAGGCCCTGTTGATAGAGCCCGAAGATGGATTGATCGAACGTCTGCATGCCGTACTGGGAGGTGCCGGCGGCGATCGCTCCATGAATCAGCGAGGTCTTGTCCTTGTCGACGATCGCGTCGCGGATGTAGGCGGTCGAGATCATCACTTCGACCGCGGCCGCGCGGCCCGAGCCGTCGGCGCGCGGGAGCAGCCGCTGAGAGATCGCCGCCTTCAGCACCGACGCGAGCTGGAGCCGCACCTGCCGCTGCTGGTGCGGCGGAAACACCGTGATGATCCGGTTCACGGTTTCAGTGGCGTCGAGCGTGTGCAGGGTCGAGAACACGAGATGTCCGGTCTCGGCGGCCAGCAGCGCGGTTTCGACGGTTTCGAAGTCGCGCATCTCGCCGACCAGGATCACGTCCGGATCCTGGCGCAGCGCACTGCGCAGCGCGTGCGAGAAGGTCCTGGTGTCGACCGCGACCTCCCGCTGGTTGACGATCGAATGGTGGTCCCGATGCAGGTATTCGATCGGGTCCTCGACCGTCATGATGTGCGCGGCGCGGGTGGTGTTGATGTAGTCGATCAGCGCGGCCAGGGTGGTGCTCTTGCCGCTGCCGGTCGTGCCGGTCACCAGCACCAGGCCGCGCTCTTCCGACGCGATTCGCTTGAGCACGGGCGGCAGCCCGAGCTCGTCGATGGTTCTGATGCGGGTCGGAATGACCCGCAGCGCCAGCCCCACCGTGCCGCGCTGCTGGAACACGTTGACGCGGAAGCGGCCCAGCCCCGGCACGCTGTAGGCCAGGTCCACTTCCTGCGCTTTCCGGAACTTCTCCAGGTTCTCCGGAGTGAAGATCGACGTCGCCATCGCTTCGGTGTCGGTGCGATCCAGACGGGTTTCTTCGGACGCCACCACCAGACTGCCGTTGACCCGCATCATCGGGTAGCTGCCGACCTTCAGATGGAGGTCGGACGCACCACTGGCGACCGCGACCTTGAGCAGATCGTTTATGTGCATGACCGGATGGCTTTAGCGGGCTGATGAAAACCCCGCCGGTCAAGGGAGAAGGGAGAAGGGAAAAGGGAGAAGCCTTCTCCCTGCTTCCCTTGTCGGCGTCACTCTTTCAGCAACTGGCTAGCGCACGCTGGTGGAACGGGCGCCTGCGGTGGCAGGCTCGAGCGGCTCGCCCGGGTACACGAAGGTCAGCCAGTTGTGGCGGTCCGGAACCACGCCGTTGATCACGTCGAAGAAGGCGCGCCGCAGCGCGTCGGTGACCGGGCGCTGGCCGGTGCCGATCACGATCTTGTCGACCGATCGGATCGGCGTGATCTCCGCCGCCGTCCCCACGAAAAAGGCCTCGTCTGCGATGTAGAGCATTTCGCGGGGGAGCATGTCCTCGCGGACCGTGAAGCCGAGATCGCGCGCGAGCGTCATCACCGTGTCGCGCGTAATCCCCGGCAGGATCGCCGTCGTGGTCGACGGGGTATAGAGGACGCCGTCGCGGACGATGAACAGGTTCTGCCCGCTGCCTTCGCTGAGGTTCCCCTGGGTGTCGAGCGCAATGCCTTCGCTGTAGCCCTCGGCGATCGCCTCCATCTTGATCAACTGCGAGTTCGCGTAGTTCGCCGAGCTCTTCGCCAGGGTCGGGAAGGTGTTGAGCGCCGCGCGCGACCAGGAGCTGACCCGCACGTCCGCGCCGCGCTTCACCGCTTCGTCTCCGAGGTAGGCACCCCACTCCCAGGTCAGGATCGCGGTGTCGACCGGACAGGGGAACGGGTTGACGCCGAGCTCTTCGTAGCCGCGGTAGACGATCGGGCGGATGTAGCACGCCTTGAATTCGTTGGCGCGAATCGTCTCCAGGACCGCCTCGGTCAGCGTGTCCTGCGGCAGCGGCAGGTCCATCCGGTAAATCTTGGCTGAGTCGTACAGCCGGCGCATGTGCGCGTCCAGCCTGAAGCAGGCCGAGCCGAGCGGGGTGGCATAGCAGCGCGCGCCCTCGAACACCGCGCTGCCGTAGTGGACGACGTGCGAGGCGACGTGAATCTTCGCGTCAGCCCAGTCGACCAAAGCCCCATTCATCCAGATTTTTCCGGTGCCCGAGAACGCCATCTGAAACTCCTCGAAGTGGGCGGCCGGACGTGGGGAAGAACGCTCGCGCCGGGGGAGACGGGGAGCGGGGCCGGTATCCGCGCCGCAAAGCCGAATATTAGCATGCGCGCAAGCCTTCGGAGTGCGCGCGGAGTCAGTTGACAGCCGCCAGTCGCCAGTTACCAGGGGCCAGTCGCGGGTTCCAGCGCCGAACTGGAAACTGGAAACTGGAAACTGTGCACTGACGAGCGACAACCCCTACTGCGTCTCCCCACAGAACGGACACCGATCCGTCCGTGCGTGCAGCGGCTTCCGGCACTGCCAGCAGAACCGGCCGGCCGGCGTCTCGCGGGCCCGCAGGCGGGACTGAATGCCCTGGGCGTCGTCGCGGGCGACCCGGGCCGCATCCTTCGCGGCGGCCGCGCCGCGCCGCGCCGCGCTCGGCGTGCGCGCGGCGAGCACGTCCTCGAGCAGGTCGGCCGCCCGCTGATAGCGCGCGGTCACGTCGGGCGCCATCGCCCGCATGATGATGTCGCTGATCGCTTTCGGGATGGCCGGGTTCTTCAGGCGCGGCGCCGAGACCAGCTCGCCCGACATCAGTCGGTCCAGATCCGCCGGGGCCGGCGCGTCGTACGGCAGGATCCCGGTCATCATCTGGTACATCGTGACGCCGAGCGAATAGAGGTCGGACGCGAACACCGCCTTGCCGTGAAACTGTTCCGGCGCCATGTAGGGCGGGCTGCCGATGACCGTCGTGCCGTGCGCGGCGATCTCGAGGAAGCGCGAGGTACCGAAGTCGGCGACCTTGGCCATGTCGTTGTCGGTCACCAGCACGTTGGCCGGCCGCAGGTCGCGGTGGATCACCCCCTGGCGGTGCGCGTGATCGACGGCGTTGCAGATCTGACAGGTGAAGTCGAGCGAGCGATTGACGTCGAGCGGCCCCTGGGCCGCGATCAGGTTCTCGAGCGTCTCACCCTGCACGTATTCCATGACGATGAAGAACAGGTTGTCCTGTTTTTCCGCGGTGGTGATCGAGACGATGTTGGGATGGCTGACGCTGGCGAGGAGACGGGGTTCGCGAAGGAGCTCGCCGAAGTCCAACCCCTGGCGATGGGGCACTTTGATCGCGACCTTCTTGTCGATCCAGGTGTCCTCGGCGAGATAGACCGTGCCGAAGCCACCGCTGCCGAGAGGCGCGATGATCTTGTATTTTCCGAGCGTTTGTCCCCTGAAGAGCAACGATGCGCAGTATACGCTTCTTCGCTGTCCTCAATCTGCGGACCGCGATCCGTCGTCCGCGGTCCGTCGTCCGCGGGTTCGCGGCGGGGCCTGAAGGCCCCGCCCTACAAGTCCGGCTGGCTAGAGGCCACCGTTCCTTCGAGTGGCCCCGGAGCGTCTGACGCCCCCCAACCAAAGTCGAACCGCGAACCAGCGAACCGCGAACCCGCGAACCGCGAACCCGCGAACCGCGAACCCGCGAACCGCGAACCAGCGAACCCGCGGACAGCGTCAGTCACTCGTCCCAGATCGCGACGAGCGCGGCGGTCGCCGCAAGCGCGACGGTGCTGGCGCGCAGGGTCATTGGACCGAGCGACAGCGGGCGCGCGCCGGCGGCGATCGCGGCGTCGCGCTCATCGACGGTCCAACCCCCTTCAGGGCCGACCATGAACAGCGCTGCGTCAGGGATCGGCGCCATCGCCAGCTGGCGCACGGTCGTGACCTCGGTGGGCGCCGCGCCGGGCTCGATCAACAGATAGCTGGGTGGCGTGAGGGGAGCGGCCAGCCACGCCTCGAAGCGCACGACCTCGCGGACTTCGGGCAGCGTCGCCGTTCCGCACTGCTTCGCGGATGCGAGCGCGACCCGGCGCCAGCGTTCCGGGCGCCGATTTCAGGGCGCTCGTCTTGACGGTGGTCCGCGCCGCTACGACCGGCTGGATCACCGCCACCCCCGCCATGGTGCAGTCGCGAACCACGTCCTCCATCGACTCGAGCTTGAGCACGGCCTGGACGAGCGTGATCGCGACCTTGGGCGATTGGGTGGGAATCGGCTCGACGAGCGAGAGCCGGGCGGCATCGCGCGAGGCCTGATCGACGCGGGCGCGCCACTCGACGCCGCGGCCATCGAACACGGCGGCCTGATCGCCCCGCACGAGCCGCAGGACCCGGGCCAGATGGTGCGATTCTTCAGGACTCAGGCGCGCCGAGCCGTCGTCGGGGTTGAGATCCGGAGCATAGAACCGCGGCAGCACTAGGAGGTCATTTCTCCCTTCTCCCTTCTGCCTTCTCCCTTGACACGCGGGGTCGTCATCAGCCCGCTAGTCTAGTGCCTTGTCAGCACGAACGCCCACCAGTCATCCTCCTCGGCCGACTGGGTGAGCGCAAACGAGCCCTCGAACGCCTCGAGGACGAGCGGCTTTTCGTCGATGGTGAAGCCCGCGACGATCAGGCTGCCGGCCGGCTTGACGAGCGGCGCGAGCTCGGCGGCATGGCGGGCGAGCAGCGTGCCGGTCAGGTTGGCCGTCGCGACGTCCGCTGCGGCCAGCCCCGGCTCGGTGAGGTCGCGCACGTGCGCTTCGACCACGGCCTCGACGTGGTTTCTGACGATGTTCTCGCGGGCGTTGTCGACCGCGTCGGGATCGACGTCGATGGCGGAGACGAAGGCGGCACCGAGCTTCGCCGCCACGATCGCGAGCACGCCGGAGCCGGTGCCGACGTCGGTCAGCGTCCGCGAGCTCAGCTGAAGATTCTGGAGCAGCACCAGGCAGAGCCGGGTCGATTGATGGTGGCCGGTGCCGAATCCCCGCGAGGGCTCGATCTCGACCACCAGCGCGTCCCCCGCAACGGCCGGAGACGGCAAGTCCCACGGTGGCGCCACGATGATTCGACCGACCCGGATGGCGGGCAGATCCGCCTGGGTGCGCCGCGCCCAATCCTCGTCTTCGACGTCGGCGACTTCGACGCGCAGCGGCTCCGGATCAGTGATGGCGCCGATCGCCTGCGCCGCGGCGTCGCGCGCGTCCGCGGTACCGAAATGGGCGGTCCAGGTCCGGGCCGACGACACGTCGTCTTCGTGGATGGCGATGAGATCGTAGTCGGCCAGCAGCGCGACGAGTCGATCGCGCGCTGGCGCGCTGCTGCCCGGTGTGAGATGGATGATCAGCGCAGGGGAGCTGTCCGCGCTCACCCGAAGATGTCCTTCACGCGCTCGAAGAAGGGCTTTTCCGCGGACTCGCTGCCATCCCCGTCGGTCCTCTCGGGCATGGTCCGCGCGAGCTCTTCGACGATCTGCCGCTGTTCACGGGTCAGCTTCTTCGGCACCGCCACTCGCGCGATCACGTGGAGATCGCCGTGGCCGCGGCCGGACACGTTCGGCATGCCCTTGCCGCGCAGCTTGAACCGCGCGCCCGGCTGGGTGCCGGCGGGGATGTTGAGCTCGTCGCGGCCCTTGAGCGTCGGCACCCGCACTTCGCCGCCGAGCGCCATGGTGTGAAAGGGCATGGTCAGCTCGCAGTAGAGATCGTCTCCCTCGCGATGGAAGAACGAGTGCTCCTGTACGTGCACGACCACGTAGAGGTCGCCGGCCGGTCCGTTTTCGCTGCCGTGCTCGCCCTCGCCATACAAGCGGAGACGCTGCCCGGTGGCGATGCCGGCGGGAATCTTGACCGTGAGCGACCGTTCGCGTCCCACCCGGCCGGCGCCGCGGCAGGTCGCGCACGGCTTGGCGATGGTCTTCCCGGTGCCGCGGCAGTTCGGGCAGGGGCGGGCGACGGTCAGGAAGCCCTGCTGATAGCGGAGCTGGCCCGAGCCGCGGCATTGCGAACAGGTTTCGGCTTTCGTGCCTTCGGCCGCGCCCGACCCGGCGCAGGTCTCGCAGGCTTCCTCGCGCGGAATCTGAATCGTGGTCTCGGTGCCGGTCGCCGATTCCTCGAACGTGATCTCGAGGTCGTAGCGCAGATCGGCGCCGCGCTGCGGGCCGCCTCGCCGCCGCCGCCCGCCAAAGATGTCGCCGAACCCGAACGCGTCTCCGAGACCGGAGAAGATGTCGGAGAAATCCGCGAAGATCGTCGGGTCGAAGCCCGCCCCGCCCCCAGCCGCCCCGTTGACCCCGGCATGACCGAAC
This sequence comes from uncultured Acidobacteriota bacterium, assembly GCA_963717745.1. Classification (GTDB taxonomy): domain Bacteria; phylum Acidobacteriota; class Vicinamibacteria; order Vicinamibacterales; family 2-12-FULL-66-21; genus JACCXG01. The sequence continues at coordinate 54,403 of CAVQXJ010000016.1, read as the reverse complement.
TTGTCGTAGAGGCCGCGCTTCTGCGCGTCGGCCAGGACCGCGTACGCCTCGGCCGCTTCCTTGAACAGCTCCTCGGCCTGATGGTTGCCAGGATTGCGATCCGGGTGATGCTGCATCGCGAGCTTGCGGTACGCGCTCTTGATCTGCTGATCGGTCGCCTGGCGCTCCACGCCGAGGACCTCGTAATAGTCACGCTTGCTCACACTGGCCCTCACGCTTCACCTTTCGCTACTTTCACCATCGAGGGCCGCAGCAGCCGATCGCCAAGCGTGAAGCCGCGGCGGTACTCCTCGATAATCTCTCCGTCGCGCCGCCCTTCCGCCGGCTCGTAGGAAACGGCCTGATGGTAGTGCGGATCGAAATCGGCCCCGAGCGCGTCGATCGCCTTCACGCCCCGCTTGCGCAGCACGTCGGAAAGCTGACGGTGGATCAGCTCGACTCCGCGCCGATACGCATCGGCGCCCTCACTGCCGGCTTCCGCCTGCAGCGCGCGGTCGAGATCGTCGACGAGCGGCAGCAGCTCGCTCATCAGGTCGGCCGCGGCCGCTTCCGACTGCGCGAGGCGTTCACGGTCGGTGCGTTTGCGGAAGTTCTCGAACTCCGCGGTCCGGCGGAGCAGCAGATCCTTGAAGTTGTCGCGCTCACGCTCGAGCTCGGCTTCGCGCAACGAGATCGGGCTGTCACCGGGGTTGGGGTCGGCAGCATCGGCGGCGCCGGCGTCGCCTGACTCTGAGGCTTCACTCGAATCGAAATTGGAGTCGGTGCGATTGTCTTCCATCGTGACTGTGTGGATGAACGGAACCAGGGTTCAGGATCGGGGGTTGACCATCCGGCTGATCGCCTTCGAGAGTCCCTCGACGGCGTTGATGGCGCGCGAGTAGCGCATGCGGGTCGGCCCGATCACCCCGACCGTGCCGGTGCCGTGCCCATCCGAATAACGGCAGGCGATGAGGCTGAAGCGCTGCAGGTCCGGCCGCTGGTGCTCGGACCCGATCACGATCGTCAGACCGGCGCCGCTGATGCACTCGTCGAGCAGCTCAATCAGCCGGGTTTTCTCTTCGATCATCCGCAGCAGCGTGCGCAGCGTTTCGAGCGTGACGTCGGGGCTCTCCCCGCCCACGTCTTCGAGCAGCAGCGAGGTGCCCTGGATGAACACCGCCGGCTCGGAGCTCATATCCGCGAACGTGGTGCTGGCAAGGCGGAGCGCCCGCGACATCAGCTCGTCGTAGAGACTGCGCTCTTCGCGCAGCCGGTGCAGGACGGCCAGCCGCACCGCCACCAGCGACTGCCCCTTGAACTCGCTGTTGAGATAGTTGGCGGCCCGCTGCAGCTCGGCCAGATCGTGGACCTCGGTCGGCGCGATGACCTTGTGCGCGACGTGTCCGCCGGTCGTCACGATCACCACCAGAACCTTGCCACCGTCGAGCGGCACGAACTCGAGATGCTCCAGGGTGGCGGTCTCGCCCCCGGGGGCAATCGCGAAGCTCAACTGCTGTGAAGCCCGCGCCACCTCATGCGAGGCGTGGGAGAGCATGTCGTCCACCGTCCCGGCCCGGCGCAGCCGCGCTTCCACCTGCGGCGCCGGCCGCGACGAGCGGCGTTCGGTCAGCAGCTGATCGACGTAGCAGCGATAGCCGAGATCGGTCGGCACCCGCCCCGCCGAGGTATGCGGCTGGCGCACGTAGCCCTGTTCCTCGAGACGGGCCAGAATGTTTCGGAGCGTTGCCGACGACACCCCGAACCCCTGGCTGGCCAGCCACAACGACGAAATCGGCTCGCCGTCGTCGATATAGCCCTGTACCAGCACGCCAAGGATGCGTCTATCCCGTTCCGGCAGCTCAGGATGCATCGACATGATGGTTTAGCACTCGCAAGCAGAGACTGCTAAGGATTATACTCGACCTTCAGATGCCTGCCCGGCTCGCCAGCTCGCCGGCCGCCGTCCGCGCCGTCTGGACCACCTCCAACTCGTCTTCACGGGTCAACGCGAAATCCCGCACCAGCACCTCGCCGTCGACCAGCACCGTCCGGACGTCGGTGCCGCGGGCGCTGTAGACGAGGGTCGACCAGGGGTCGGCCGCCGGGCGTGAGGTGCGGCCGGTCTCGGTCGATCAGGATCAGATCGGCCCGCTTGCCCACTTCAATCGAGCCGACCTCTGCTTCCAGCCCGATTGCCCGCGCTCCCTCCCGGGTTGCCATCCAGACGACGTCACGGGCGGGGAGCGATCCCGGGCCCTTGCGCATCGCCTGGAGAGTGGCGGCGAGGCGCATCTCGTCGAACATGTCGAGCCGGTTGTTGCAGGCCGCGCCGTCGGCGCCGAGCGATACCGAGATGCCGCGCGCCCGCATTTCCGTCACCGGCGCGATGCCCGAACCGAGTTTGAGGTTGGATCCGGGGCAGTGCATGACTTTGACGTCGCGCTCCGCGAGCAGGGCTTGCTCCGCATCCGTGACCCAGACGCAGTGCGCGGTGCAGAGCCGGCTGGTCGCCAGCCCCGTGTCGGCGAGGTACTCGAGATTCGAGAACCCGCCCGACAGCCGCCGCACGACTTCGACCTCGTCCTGGTTCTCGGAGGCGTGAGTGTGCACGAGCGCCTGTTCCGAGGCCGCCAGTGACGCCACGGCTTCCAGGAGGTCGCGGGAACACGACACCGCGAACCGCGGTGCGAACGCGGCGCGCAGGCGGCCGTTGGCAGCGCCGTGCCAGCGCTGCTTCAGCGCCAGACTCTCGTCGATGGAGGCCCGGGTCCGCTCCTGGAGCCGCGGCGGCACCTCCCGATCCGAATCCATCATGCATTTCCCGACGGTGGCGCGCAGTCCGAGCGCGGCGAGCGTCTCGAACACCACGTCGGTGTCGTGCACCGTCTCCATCGTGAGCACCGACGTGGTGCCGGTGCGTAGCAGCTCAGCGGCAGCCAGCCGCACCGACGCCCGAAGCGTCGACGGGGTGTGGGCGGCCTCCATCGGCCAGACGCGCTGCCGCAGCCAGTCGAGCAGCGGCATGTCGTCGGCGAATCCCCGGAACAGCGTTTGACAGAGATGGACGTGGGTCTGGATGAAGCCGGGCAGAAGGTAGCCGCCGCGGGCATCGATGACGGTGTCGTGCGGAGTCTCGGGCACCGCGCCTACTGCCGCGATCAGCCCGTCACGCACCGACACGCTTCCCTCCGACACGGTCAGACGGTCGTCCATCGCCAGGATGGTGGCGTTGCGGAAAAGGACCGACGGCACGGCGGTCAGGAGGACGGTGAAGACGAGGCGGCGCCCGCGATATTCGGGCGCTTCATGGCGAGGGCCGCGGTGTCGGCGCCGCGCCGGATGGCGACCAGTTCCGCCATGATGCTGATGGCGATCTCGGCCGGGGTGACCGCGCCGATGTCGAGACCGATCGGGGCATGGATCCGGGTCAGGCACTCCTGGGGCATGCCTTCTTCGAGCAGGCGCGCGAAGATCCGGCTGACCTTGGCCCGGCTGCCGATCAGGCCGAGGTATTTGAGGTCGCGTGCCGCCAGCGCGCGCATGGCGTCGAGGTCGTAGGTGTGACCGCGGGTCACGACCACCACGAACGCCGAGGCGGGAATCTCGTTGCGGTGCAGCCACTCCGGAATCGGTTCGGCGATGACCGCCTCGGCGCCGGGAAACCGGTCCGCGCTGGCGAACTTTTCCCGATCGTCGACCACCTGGACGCGGAAGCCGGCGTCGACGGCGAGCCGGCCCAGGTGCCAGCCGACGTGTCCGGCGCCGATCACGAACAGCCGCGGCGTGGGTTCCAGCGGATCGATGTGGACGTCCATCTGCCCTCCGCAGACCAGCCCGTTCTCCTGGGCGAAGTCGTCGTTCAGCTCGTAATGGAGCAGCGCCGATCGGCCGGTGACCAGGGCGTCGCGGGCTTTCCAGAAGGCGTCGTTCTCGTAACAGCCGCCGCCGATGGTCCCGATAGTCCGCCCGTCAGGGAACACCAGCATCTTGGCCCCGGCGCGCTGCGGCGTCGATCCGTTCGCGCGCACCACCGTCACCAGCGCGACCGGGTCGCCGCGCCGGAGCGCATCCGCGGCCGCCGCGAGGACCTCTTCGCTCAGACGAGAACCTCGATTTTTGCCTTCGCCTTGGCGTCCTTGATCAAGGCCTCGACCTTTTCCTGCTTCTTCTGATTGGTCAGGAACTCCTGCACGCGCGGCTTGACCTGCTCGAGCGGGACCACCGTGGCGTCCTTCTTTTCGATCAGCTTGATGATGTGGAAGCCGAACTGGCTGACCACCACGTCGCTGATCTCGCCGGGCTTCAAGGCAAACGCCGCCTGATCGAACGGCGGCACCATCTTGCCGCGCGGGAAGAACCCGAGGTCGCCCCCCTCCACCGAGCTGCCGTCCTCCGAATGCTCTTTGGCCAGGGCGCCGAAATCCTCGCCCGCCTTGACCCGCTTCAGCAGCCCGTCGATCTTGGCGCGCGCCGCCTTCTTGGTCGGCTCGTCCGCTTTCTCGTCGGCCTTGATCAGGATGTGGCTGGCGCGGACGGATTCCCCTTGCTTGAACTTGTCGGGATTCTTGGCGTAGAAGTCCTGCACGTCGGCGTCGGTGGCCGCCACCGCCGTGACTTCCGCCTCCATCATCTTGTTGATCGCCATGTCGATCTTGGCATCGGCCTTGAGCTGCGCGACGGTGGTGTTGCGCGCGGCGAGGGCCTTGCTGAATTCGGCCTCGGTCGGAAACTGCTTCTGCATCTGCGCGACCTGCGCCTCGACGTCGGTATCGGCGACATCCAGCTTCCGCGACGCCGCTTCCTGCTTCAGCACGTTGTAGGTGATCAACTGATCGAGTACCGCGCGCAGCACCTCGTCGCGTTTGTCGGCCGGGATGGGGCCGCGGCCGGCCTCGATGTTCTTGACCAGCCGATCGAAGTCACCCTTGGTCACCGGCTGACCGTTCACCCGTGCCACCACCTCGGGAAGCTCGGCGGGCATCGGCTTGGGCGGCGCGGGTGGTTCCGCCGGCTTCTGTTCAGCGGTCTGAGCGGCCGCAGTCTGTTCCGCCGGGTTCTTCTTGCAGGCGGCGGCACTGCAGAAGAGGGCGAGCACAGGGGCCAAGACGCGACATGTTTTGATTCCGAACATCGAGAGATCTTACCGCACGCTTGACGAGGGAGTCGGAGGTACCGGATCTCAAAAACGGAGCAACGAAGATAACGAAGAAAACAGAGAAAACAAAATAGGTTTTGCCGTTTCCTCCGTTGGCTTCGTTGCTCCGTTTTTGAGATCCGGTACCTCCGTCGATCCCCCCTGAGCCGCGAGGTTGACTCAGAAACCGTGGAGCTGACAGACCTCACCTGGCTCCGTGCCGCCGAGGAAGGCTTCCTTGAAGACGCGCGGGCAGCCCGGGGCGGCGACCTTGCCGGTGTCGCGATCGATATCGACGAAGGTGATGCCGTCCGGCGCACTGAAGGAGGCGTTGGCGCGTCCCGCCAACGCCCGGGTCATGAACGCCGTCCAGATCGGGAGCGCGGCCTGCGTGCCGCTCAGCCCGACCGGCTGGTTGTCGTCCATGCCGACCCAGACGACCGTCAGGAGCTCCGGCGTGAAGCCGACGAACCAGGCGTCACGCAGATCGTTGGTCGTTCCTGACTTGCCGGCGGCGTCCAGCGCGAAGCCGGCGGCCCGTGCGCCGGCGCCGGTTCCCTCGTTGATGACGCTCCGCATCATGCTGGTCACCAGGAACGTGGTGTCGGGGCGTGCGACGGTCCGCGGCTTCTCGGTCTTGAGCGCCAGGTCCTTCCCCTTGGCGACGAGACGGGAGATCGCGGTGAGCGGCCGGATGGTGCCGCCATTGGGGAACATCGTGTACGCGGTGGCGATCTCGAACGGCGTCGCTTCGAAGACGCCGAGCGCGATCGCCGGGTACGGCCGCGGCGGCGTTCCGGCGCCGACCCGGCGCCACAGCGCGGCGACCTCCTCGTATCCGGCCGTCTCGGCCACCTTGGCCGCGGCGATGTTGCGCGACAGCGCCAGCGCCCGCCGCAGCGTGATCGGTCCGTCGTACTCGCCGTCGTAGTTCCTCGGGCTCCAGGTCTGTGCGTTGAACACGAACGATGTGGGCTCGTCGAGCACCACCGTCGCCGGGGTGAGGTCGGTCCGCCCTTCCGCCTGCGCATGCTCGAACGCCGCGAGATAGACGAACGGCTTGAACACGGATCCCGGCTGCCGGCGGGCGGAGACGACGCGGTTGTATTGCGACTGGTTGTAGGAACGGCCGCCGACGAGGGCGAGGACCTCGCCGGTACGCGGATCGATGGCGAGCAGCGCCGCCTGCGGGTGGCGCTTGCGGCGCGCCAGGATCTCGTCCAGCCGCACCAGCCCGTTGCGCAGCGCGTCCTGCGCCAGCCGCTGCATGTGGAGATCGAGCGTGGTGTAGACGTCGACGGTGCCCGCGGCCGGGTATTTCGACTGCAGCTCCTGGCTGATGTAGTCGACGAAGTACGGCGCTTCCGCTTCCAGCGCCCGCGCCACGATGGCGAGCGGCTCACGGACCGCGCGGTCCGCGGCGTCGGTGCTCAGGTAGCCGGTTTCGGCCATCGCGCGCAGCACGACGTTGCGGCGGTCCTTGGCCCGTTCGGGATTGCTGAACGGGGAGAGCCGGGACGGCGACTGAATGACCCCGGCGATGGTCGCCGCTTCGACCGCGTTCACGTTGGAGATGTCCTTGGCGAAGAACAGCCGGGCCGCTTCGCCGACGCCGTGAATCGCGAACGATCCGCGCTGGCCGAGCGCGACGTCGTTCAGATAGAGCTGCAGGATCTGATCCTTCGACAGCCGCGTCTCGAGCACGACCGACATGAACCACTCGGTCATCTTCCGCTTCGGGGTCTTCTCCGGCGTCAGGAACGTGTTCTTGACCAGCTGCTGCGTGATGGTGCTGCCGCTCGCCAGGTAGGCCTTGTTGCCGAAGACATTGCGGAAGATGGCGCCGCCGATGCCGATCGGGTCGATGCCCGGGTGGTCGTAGAAGCGCCGATCCTCGATCGCCAGCACCGCCTGGATCATCGGCTGCGGGATGACCTGCAGCGGCACGTCGCGGCGCTTTTCGCGGGCGTCGGCGACCAGCGCGGTGATGAGCGGCGCGTCGAGCGTGATCCGGTCGGTCTGCTTCTTCGAGTTCGGCAGCTCGATCGCGTCGATTCTGGTGTTCTCGGTCCCCTTGGGCGCGCGGCCGGCGAAGACCAGCCGCACCACCTGTCCCTTGTGATCGCCGTCGCGCGGCATCAGCACCATCGCGTCCCGGCCGACCGTGAACTCGCCGGCCTGCTCGGTGCGTGGCCGGTGGGCGTAGCCGAGATCGTTCAGCTGATCGATCAGCTGGCGCTCGGTGAGCGACTGGCCGCGGTGCAGCTCGAAGGGGCGGGCGAACACGCGCGGATCGGTGCGCGTCATCTCGCCGCTCATCCGGGCGTCGATCATCTTCGAGAAGACCACCCAGTAGTAAGCCATCACCGCGGTCAGCAGGATGAGCGGGATGCCGATGCCGAAGAAGGCGTAGCGCTTCCAGCGCGGCGACAGGCGACGCCAGCGGCCTCCCCTCGGTTTCCCCTTCGGGGCGGCCGTTTCAGATTTGGTGGCTGTCATCGAGGATCGAAATCGGGGCGACACGCGTCCCTAGTCAGACGGTCGCCGCGCCACGATGGTTCGTAGGCGCATTGTATACTCGCGGCAAGTCGCAGATAACATGAGAGTTGATGCGATTTATGGGGCTCACTGACCGCCGCGAATCGGGCGCCGTTGGGAAGGCAGATCACGATGTTCAGGGTTTCGGTCGGTCGGGTCTTCTGCGTTACCCGGGCAATTGCAATGCCGGGTAACGCAAATCCCAAGCTCCAAGCTCCAAATCCCAACCACTCCCAAATCCCAATTCCCAACGAACTCCCAAATGCCAAATCCCAAGTTGCTGCTGGCGTGACAATGGGCGTTTGATTTGCGAGTTGAGTTGGGAGTTGGGAGTTGGGAATTCGTTGGGTTTTGGCAGTTGGGAGTGGTTGGGATTTGGATCTTGGAGGTTGGGATTTGACACCGTCTCTTGATGCAGTCGATCTCCTCGTCTTCGGCCCTCATCCCGACGACATCGAGATCGGCCTCGGCGGCACCGTCGCCTTGCACACGTCACGGGGTGATCGGGTCGGGCTGTGCGATCTCACACGCGGCGAGCTGGGATCGAACGGAACGCCGGAGGAGCGGGAAGCCGAGGGCGAGGCCGCGCGGGTCGTGCTCGGCGCGGCCTGGCGCACCAATCTGCGGTGGCCGGACGGCGGCATCACCGGCACCGACGCGCAGATCGCCGACGTCGTCCGGCTGGTGCGGCAGGCCAGGCCCCGCGCGGTGGCCATTCCGTATTGGGACGACCGCCATCCCGACCATCGATCGGCCAGCGACGTGCTGCGCCGTGCGATTTTCCGGAGCGGTCTGCGCCGCTTCGCGGTTCCCGGCGCCGAGGCGCTGGAAAACTGGCGGCCGGAGTGGGTCTGCTTCTACTTCATCAACGATTCGGCCCCCTTGTCTTTTGCCATCGACGTGTCGGACCACTATCAGCGGAAGCGCGACGCGCTCGCCTGTCATCGCAGCCAGTTCACGCCTGGCGAGTCCTCGCGGGTCGACACCCGCCTGACCTCGCCGCGGTTTCAGCAGCTGATCGAAAGCCGTGACGCACATCTCGGCGCCTTGGCCGGCGTCGCCTTTGCCGAAGGCATCGTCGTGAAGGAACCGGTGCTGCGGGAGTCGCTGTTCCGCCAGACGCGCGGCGTCCGCCCGGGGCCGCGCTCGTGAACATAGGCATCGTCTGCTACGCCTCGGTCGGCGGCAGCGGGATCGTCGCCACCGAGCTCGCCAAGTGTCTGGCCGAGCGTGGGCACGAAGTGCACCTGCTCAGTTCGGAACCGCCGTTCCGGTATTCCGAGTACCAGCCGGGATTGTCGTTTCACCGCGTCCACACACCGGCCTACCCGCTGTTCCGCGAGCCGCAATACGTGCTGTCGCTCACCAGCAGCATCGTCCATGTCGCAAGGGAGTGCGAGCTCGACATCGTCCACGCCCACTATGCCGTGCCGCATGCCACGGCGGCCTATCTGGCGCGGCAGATTCTCGAGACCTCGGCGGGCGGCGGGCGGGTGACCCGCGTTGTCACGACGCTGCACGGGACGGACATCACGCTGGTCGGCAGCGACCGTTCGTATTCAGAGACGGTGGCGTTCTCGATCGAGCAGTCGGACGGCGTGACCGCGGTGTCGGAGAGCCTGCGGAACGACACGTATCGGGCACTCGGCGTGAAGCGCGACATCCGGGTCATCCCGAACTTCCTGGACTGTCACCGTTATCGCCGCCGGCCCCGTCCGGACATCCGGTCGCGCTATTGCCGCGACGACGGGGAGAAGCTCGTCGTCCACATGTCGAACTTCCGTCCGGTGAAGCGGGTGGAAGCGGTGGTCGAGATCTTCGCGAGGATCGCCTCGCAGGTCCCGGCGCGCCTGCTGCTGGTTGGCGACGGGCCGGATCTCGTCAAGGCCCGCGATCTGGCGCGGAGCCTCGATATCGAGCACCGCGTGGAAGTGCTCGGCGAGCAGGATCAGGTCGTGCCGCTGCTGTCGGTCGCCGACCTGTTCCTGCTGCCGTCGCTGCAGGAGAGCTTCGGGCTGGCCGCGCTCGAAGCGATGGCGTGCGAGGTGCCGGTCGTGGCGTCGCGAGTCGGCGGCTTGAGCGAGGTGATCGAGCATGGCCGCAGCGGGTTCCTGCACGATCTCGAGGATCTCGAGGGCATGGCCGTCAGCGGCGTGCACCTGCTCAGCGACCCCGAGCTTCATGCCGCCGTCAGCGCCGCGGGCCGGCGGGTCGTAGCCGAGAAGTTCTGTGCCGATCTGATCGTTCCACGGTACGAAGCCTTCTACACGGAGCTGATTGGTGAAGTTCGCGCCTGACTACGTCACCGCGGTCCTGAACGACAACTTCGAGGACGCGAAAGCGCAGTTTCTCTCGCCGCTGATGGCGATCCACTACGCGCATCTCGTGATGCTGGCGGAGCAGCGGATCGTGCCGGGAGACACCGCGCGCGCCATCCGGGGTGCGCTCGATGCGATCGATCTGGACGCGGTGCGGGAGGTGCGGTACGACGGCAGCTACGAAGACCTGTTCTTCTACGTCGATCGGCTGATCGTCCAGGGATGCGGCGAGGACGCGGCAGGCCGGCTGCACACCGCGCGCTCGCGCAACGACATCGACATGACGATGTACCGGATGCAGCAGCGGGGGCTGGTCCTGACGGTGGTCGATGGTGTGCTGGGGCTGCGCGACGTGCTGCTCACGCTCTCGTCGCGCCACCCCGGCGATGTGTTTCCGGCGCACACGCACACCCAGCCGGCGCAGCCTTCGACGATCGCGCACTACATGATGGCAGTGGTCGAACAGCTCGAACGCGACACCGCCCGTCTGCAGGCGGCATATGCGAGCACCAACCAGAACCCGCTCGGCGCGTGCGCCATCACCGGCACCGGGTTTCCGATCGATCGCGATCGCACGACCACCTTACTGGGATTCGACCGGCGCACCGGCAACACCTATGGCAGCATCGCCACCGTCGACTATCTGCTCGAAAGCGTCTCGGCGGCCGCGGTGCTGCTGATCGGGTTGGGTCGGGTGGTGCAGGATCTGCTGCTCTGGTGCACCAGCGAGTTCGGGTACCTGCGGCTGTCGGACGGATTCGTCCAGTGCAGCAGCATCATGCCGCAGAAGCGGAACCCGGTCGCGCTCGAGCACGCGCGGGCGATCGGCAGCAAGGCGGTCGGGCAGGCGAGCGCCATCCTGCTCGTGACCCACAACACCCCGTTCGGTGACATCGTCGACACCGAGGACGATTTGCAGCCGCTGGTCTTCACGATGTTCCGCGATGCCGGCCGGGCGGTCCGTCTGGTCGCGGCGGCGCTGGGCTGCGCCCGCTTCGACACGGCGCGGATGGCCGAGCGGGCGGCGGAAGGCTGGATCACCGTCACCGAGCTCGCCGACACGCTCGCGCGCGACCACGGTGTGTCGTTCAAGTCGGGACACACCATCGCCTCGCGCCTGATCGAAGCGGCATGCGCCGGGTCAGAGGGAAGCCTTGCCAGTCTGCTGCACGATGTCTCGAAAGAAGTGCTCGGCCGGCCGATCGAGATCGATGATGCCGCGTTGGCGACGATCCTGAGTCCGCAGCATTTCGTCGAGGTCAGGACGACGCCGGGTGGGCCGGCGCCGTCGCGGATTGCGGAGGCGATCGAGGTGTCGACGGTGGCGCTCACGCGCGATCGCGACTGGTTCGAGGAGGCGACGGGGAGGTTGACCGCCGCTGAAGGGCTCTTGAAGGCGGCGGCCGAGAATCTGTAAGGGCGTAGGCTCACAAGGCCCAACTTCGATGCTTCTTCTCTTCGACCGGCTTCGCAGTCGGCGGCCAGGCCTGGTCCGCGGCGCCCGCGGCGACGGCGTGGAAAATCGGCCCCTCGGCGCCCGCCCACGGTGCGCGCTCGCCTCGGGTGATCCGCACGGCGAACCATTCATCGCGGTCTGTCAGGGATGGGAGGGCGCAATTCTCCTGGGTAGACAGGCCGCGGTCAACTGATTCTCGGGCTGGCGGTCGTTCTTCCGGCTAAAGCCGGAAGCCACGGGGTTGTGGGGTAAACACGCGGTTGTGGGGTGAGTGTGCCGTCGTCTGGGGGCAGGCAGTCGTATCACCTAGATACCAACGGCTTGACGTCGTGTCGTCGTGTCGTCGTGCCAGCGCGAAGCGCAACCGTGATCCCGATCGCAGCGTGACATCGAAGTCAGCCGCGAAGAGACTCGCCAGCTAGATCGCCAACACCCAATGCTGCCCCAGGTCCATGGGCAGCTCCTCCAGCAGCCGGTCGATCAGCGCCGGTCCATAGAGGTTGAGGAAGTAGACGACCGAAAGCGTGCGCTCCTGGGGGTGACCCTGCGGGAAGGTCTGTCCCTGCGCCCGGATGAATTGGCGGCGCAGGGTTTCGTCGCGCTTCTTGGCGGCCTGGATCACTTTGCCGCGCATCGCTTTCAGCTCGTGGTCCATTTTTCCAAGCGTTGTCTTGGCCGCGCTGGCTAACGTGGTGTCCACCGACGCCACCGCGTCGACCACCCGCTCCATCGATCGACGGATCGCCGATTCGGCGTCGTTGAACGCCGCGTCCACGGTCGGCGGCAGCTGCGCTTCGAGGAGGCGGTTCAGCGTGGCCTCGTCTTGCGGCTGCAGGTCTTCGAGGGGGACGTCGTATTTCTGAAGGAAGCGGGCGGTGGCGGAATCGACCAGGGTGGCAGTCGCGCGAGGATGAATCAACGGCATCGGCAGATCGAAGTGCCGATAGACCTCACCCAGCTGTCCCAGATAGGCGAGCTCGCTCGGCCCGGCCACGTAACAGATCGTCGGAAACAGCGTGTCCTGCACCAGAGGACGCAGCAGGACGTTGGGGCTGAAGCGCTCCGGATTCGACTGCGCCTCGCTCTCGAGCGCCGCGCCGGTGAACGATTCGTCTCCCGCGACGAAGCGGTCCCCTTCGACGCGGATTGGCTTGCGCGTGGCGTCGAGACGGAACAGCGACACGCTGTCGGTCTGGGGCACGACCTGCGGCGCATGCCCTCTGGCCGACATCGCCTGGCCCGCCTCGATCGCGAGCGCCGCCGTGCGTCCGGGCGTCGCGATTTCGTGGCGGAACAGATCCCCCAGCAGCGGCTTGACCGCCGGATCCGCGGCGTCGAAGACCACCAGCCCATGAGCGCCGAGCAGGAGCTCCAGCCACCGGGCGAAGGCATCGGCGACGCCAATCCCGGGCCGGTATGTGCTGCGCAGACCGTCGACTACCCAGGAAGTGAATTCGGTCGGCGGGAGTGCGGCCGCGAGCTCGGTCAGCGCCGTGTCGATCGACTCATCGAGCTTGAGCGTCGCCACCGGACGATCCCCGGCACCCTCGGGCGGGGCCAGCGTGATCGTGCGCGGCGCCCGCTCGGCGTCGAGGATCGTGGAGCTGGCGATCTCGTTCCAGTCGTGATCTTCGGCATCCACCCAGAACACCGGCACGACCGGCGCACCGAGCTCGTCCGCGGCGCGGCGCGCCAGCTGGATCGCGGTGACGGCCTTGAGAATCGTGAAGAGCGGTCCGCCGAACACGCCCGCCTGTTGTCCGGTGACGACGGCGAGAGTGTTGGCGTTGTCCAACTGCGCCGCGGCGTCGCGCGATGGAGCCGGGGAGCCTCGACGCTCCTGCTGTGCCGCGAGCGCGGCCGCGACCTCGGCGCGCTGACGCAGTCGCCGCCTCACGCGGTCGGCGGTCTCGCGCCAGGCCTCGGGCGCCTGGGGATCGCCGGCATACAGCGCGGCGACGTTGGGAAAGTTGAACGCGTAGTCGCCCGACAGCGGCCGCATCCAGGGGAACCTGCGCACGTCGACCGCGAGACGGGGCGGCGCGCCCGTCGCAGTCGTGGAAGATGCGTCTGCTGACACCGAGCGGTACTCTCTCAGAGCATTCTGAAACATGTCAAGGTAACCGCCTCTCGTCGTCCCCGGCATTCGACGCGTGCCGGAGCGCCGAGGATCCCGGAAGAACGGTGCTTCCGGCTCAGCTGCCGCACGAGAGGTTGAGGGGGCTTGCCCGCCGTAGCGCGGGAGCGCGGAGGCGGGATGTGATAAATTTTCCCGATCCAACCCGAGGCACTCCCCTGAATAGAGACGACCCATCAGCGTTTGCGGCACCCGCGCAGTTCGGACCCTTCAGGGTGCTGCACCAGATCGGCGTAGGCGCGCTGGGACCTGTCTTCCGCACCTATGAGCCGGAGCGGGATCGACTGGTCGCGGTGAAGGCATTTCGCCTCGACATCACCCCCGAGCAGGCGCAGTCGCTCGCCGAAGAGCTGTCCCGTGCGGCCGAAGCGGGTCTCTTCCATCCGTCGATCGTCGAACCGATCGCGGCCGGGGTCGCGGGCACGGTGGCGTACCGCGCCGAGGAATACGTCGCCGCCGAATCGCTGGACGTCGCGATGCGCCAGTACGCACCCGCTCCGATCGCGACCGTGCTGCCGTTCATCACCCAGCTCGCGGGCGCGATCGATTTCGCGCGCGCCGCCGGCGTCGGACACGGCGCGTTACATCCACGCGACATCTTCGTGACCCCGGAAGAGGCGCGGGCCACCGGCTTTGGTGTGGTCGAGGCCCTCGAGCGGGTCGGATTGCGGGCGCCGGTCCGCCGCCCTTACAGCCCGCCTGAGCGAATCGCGGGTGCGGCGTGGGCCACACCCGCCGACGTCTTCTCGCTGGCGGCGATCACCTACGAGCTCGTGACGGCCCGGAGACCAGCCGGCCTCGGACGCGAGATCGGCACGCTCACGGCCGGCACGCCGAACGTCTGGATGGATTCCCTGCATGCGGTCCTGGCGCGCGCCATGGATCCCGAACCGTCCGCACGGTTTGCGACCGCGCTGGCCTTTGCCTCGGCGCTCGAGGCGGCCGCTCGCGGTGACGCGTCCGAGGCCACGGTGCCGATGGCCCCGCCGGTTGGCGCAATCGTGCCGCCCGCACTCGTGGCCGATGCGGCCCCAACGATCGTCAGCGCGCGCTCCCCACTGGCTCCGCGGAATGGCAAGCAGCTGGACGGCGAAAAAGACGACGCGGCGGAAGACTTGTCGCGCCGTAGCCCCGAAGGGGCGGAGGCGGAAGCGGCGGCGGATGACATTGCCGCCGAACAACTGGACGACGAGGCCGACCATCAGTTGCGGCTGAGCGAGCGCGAGGATGTGTTCCGGCGCGATCCGACCCTGCCGCTGGACGAGGACATCGAGGCGGAAGCCGAAGCCGATCGATTCGTCGGCGACGACTTCCTGCTGGACGCGGCCGGCGCGGTATCGGCGGCGCCGCTGAAGCCCCACGAGCGGCGCGCTCGCGGCCTTCCGATCGATGCGCGATCCCGCCGACACGCTGGTCGACGTCCGCGCCCTGAACGACGACGAAACCATCCGCCGGCCCCGACTCGAGACCGCCCTCACCGTACGCGTCGATTCCGGTTCCGGCGCATTCCCTCAGTCATGAAGAGGTCGCCGTGCCCGAGCGATCGCGGTTCCGCGCCGTCGCCCTGCTGATCGCCGGCATCGCCGTGGGGTTGATCGGCGGCTATGCGTTCTGGGGACGAGGAACGGCGGCGCCGGTGGCGACCAGTGCCACGACCGCGGCGAGCGGGGCGGCCGCGGGGACCACGCCGGCGCCGGGCCGCGAGTTCAGCGAGCAAGCCGTGACACCGCGACCGCCACAGGCCGTTGACGGTGCAAGCGCGCCAGCCGCGCCGGGCGCGAAGCCGGGTCCGGGCGCGACCGTCCCGGCGGATCGCGGACCACGGACCGCGGAGCGCGATGTCGCCACCCCGCCGAAGGCGGCGGCCGCCTCCTCGGGAACGCTGGTCGTCCGCTCGACGCCGGTGGGTGCCGGAGTCACGCTGAATGGACGCTGGCGCGGACGCACGCCGTTGACGCTGGACGCGCTGCCGTTCCGGCAATACGCCGTCCGGGTCGTGCAGCCCGGGTTCGTGGCGGTCACCGAAACCGTCGTCCTGTCGGCTGACACGCCGGCGCGATCGCTGACCCTGCAGCTGGCGCCACAGTCGGCGGCCGGTCAGGCCCGGCCGGCGGCGCCGCGGGAAACCCCGGCCACATCGCCCGGTACGGCCGCGCGCCCGGCCCCGGCCACCGTCACGCGCCGAGCCGCAGGCGGGCCCGACGGTTTTCACCGGCTCGATTTACGTGGATTCGCGGCCGCGCGGCGCCCGCGTGACCGTCGATGGCAAGCCGGTAGGCGTCACGCCGCTGCGCGTGCCGGACGTCCGCATCGGCACGCACGTCGTGCGCCTCGAGCTGGCTGACCATCGCTGGTGGTCGACCACGACCCGCGTCACCGCGGGACAGGAGCAGCGCGTCACCGGCTCACTCGAACGGATTCCATGAAAGCCATTCTCGCTCTTGAAAACGGGATCTGGTACGAAGGGGAGGCCGCCGGCGCCCCCGGCGAGACCGGCGGCGAGGTCGTGTTCAACACGAGCCTCACCGGTTACCAGGAGATCCTCACCGACCCTTCGTATTCGGGGCAGATCGTCACGATGACGGCGCCCGAAATCGGCAACTACGGCATTTCGGCCGACGATGGCGAGTCCCGCGCGCCCCAGGTCGCCGGCTTCATCGTCCGCGACGAGTCGCCGATGGCGAGCAACTGGCGATCCAGCGGCACGCTGCGCGACTACCTGGTGGCGCACGACATCGTGGCCATCTCCGACGTCGACACCCGGGCGCTGACCCGGGTGCTGCGCTCGAGCGGCGTGATGCGCGGCGTGATCGCGACCGGCGATCACGATCCCCGCGAGCTGATCGAGAAGGCGCGCGCCCTGCCGCAGATGGAAGGATCGGATCTGGTCGTGGGCGTGACCTGCGATCGCCCGTTCGACTGGGTGCCGGCCCCGTCCGACGAATTCGCGCCGCCGCCGCAGCGGCGAGCCGGCCGCCCGTTGCAGGTGGCCGCCTACGACTTCGGGATGAAGTGGAACATCCTGCGGCGCTTCACCGCGCACGGGTGCGAGGTGCGGGTGTTTCCCGCCGGCACTCCCGCCTCCGAGCTGCTCGCGACCAGTCCCGACGGGGTGTTTCTCAGCAACGGTCCGGGGGATCCGGCCGTGCTCGACTACGCGATCGAGAACGCGCGCGAGCTGATCAAGTCGGACGTGCCCACGTTCGGCATCTGCCTCGGCCACCAGATCCTGTCGCTGGCGCTCGGCGGTCAGACCTACAAGCTGAAGTTCGGGCATCGCGGCGCCAATCATCCGGTCAAGGAGCTCGAGACCGGGCGGGTCGAGATCACGTCGCAGAACCATGGCTTCGCGGTCGACCCGGACACGCTGCCGTCAGACGTGAAGGTGACCCACCTCAATCTGTACGACAACACGGTCGAAGGGCTGCGCCACGAGACCAAGCCGGTGTTCTGCGTGCAATACCATCCCGAGGCCGCGCCAGGTCCGCACGACGCCGACTATCTGTTCCGGCGGTTTCTCGATGAGATGGAGAAGCGAGCGTAGCGAGCGATTCCCGAATTCGCGGACCGCGGACTGCGGACCACGGATCGCGACAGTCGCAGTAAGACACCATGCCCAAACGTACTGACATCAAGCGCGTCCTCGTGATCGGCTCGGGCCCGATCGTGATCGGTCAGGCCTGCGAGTTCGATTACTCGGGGACCCAGGCCTGCAAGGCGCTGCGGGCCGAGGGGCTCGAGGTGGTGCTGGTCAACAGCAATCCCGCGACGATCATGACCGACCCCGAGATCGCGGATCGCACCTACGTCGAGCCGCTGACCCCGGAGGTGCTCGCCAAGATCATCGAGAAGGAGCGGCCGGACGCGGTGCTGCCGACCGTGGGCGGCCAGACCGCGCTCAACCTCGCGGTGGCGTTGGACGCCGACGGCACGCTCGCGAAGTTCGGCGTCGAGCTGATCGGCGCGCAGGTCGAATCGATCAAGGTGGCCGAGGACCGGCTGCTGTTCCGCGACGCGATGAAGGAGATCGGCGCCGACGTTCCGGACAGCATCTACGTGAAGTCGATGCCCGAGGCGATGGCCGCGGTGGAGATCCTGGGGTTTCCGATCATCATCCGTCCGTCGTTCACGATGGGCGGAGTCGGCGGCGGCATCGCCTACAACATCGAGGAATTCAAGGAGATCGCCGGCCGCGGCATCGACATGAGCCCGGTGCACGAGGTGCTGCTCGAGGAGTCGGTGATCGGCTGGAAAGAGTACGAGCTGGAGGTGATGCGCGACAAGGCGGACAACTTCGTCGTGATCTGCTCGATCGAGAACGTCGACCCGATGGGGGTCCACACCGGCGACAGCATCACGGTCGCGCCGGCGCTGACCCTGACCGACCGCGAATATCAGCGGATGCGCGATCTGGCGCGGCGGATCATCAGCCGGGTCGGGGTCGAGACCGGCGGCTCGAACATCCAGTTCGCCATCAACCCGCAGAACGGCCGGATCATCGTGATCGAGATGAACCCGCGGGTGTCGCGGTCGTCGGCGCTGGCCTCGAAGGCCACCGGCTTCCCGATTGCCAAGATCGCGGCGAAGCTGGCGCTCGGCTACCACCTCGACGAGATCCCGAACGACATCACCCGGCTCACCCCCGCGTCGTTCGAACCGACCATCGACTACGTCGTGGTGAAGGTGCCGCGCTGGGCGTTCGAGAAGTTCCCGCGCGCCGATCGCACGCTGACCACGCAGATGAAGTCGGTCGGCGAGGTGATGGCGATCGGGCGGACCTTCAAGGAAGCGTTCATGAAGGCGTTCCGCTCGCTGGAGCTCGGCTCGAACGGCCTGCTGTTCACGCAGGCCCGCACCGGCAGCGACGGCCTGACCGAAGAGGAAGAGGAAGGGGCGCTGCAGCGCGAGCTGAGCGTGCCGACCGATCGGCGGATGTGGGCGGTGTTCCGCGCGCTCGACCGCGGCTGGTCGGTGGCGGACCTCCACGAGTCGACGAAGATCGACCCCTGGTTCCTGACCCAGTTCTCGCAGCTGGTCGAACTGGCCCGGTCGGCCGGCCTCGGCGGGCTGCGCGGGATGTCGGCCGAGATGCTGCGCACCCTGAAGCGGGCCGGCATCTGGGATCGCGAGCTCGGCGCGATTCTCGGCGTGGACGAGGACGCGGTGCGCTCGACCCGGCTGGAACAGGGCCTCAAACCCGCCTACAAGCGCATCGACACCTGCGCGGCGGAGTTCGAGTCGTTCACCCCCTACCTGTATGGCACGTATGAGCGGGAGTGCGAGGCCGACCCGACGCCGCGGAGCAAGGTCGTCATCCTCGGCAGCGGTCCGAACCGGATCGGCCAGGGCATCGAGTTCGACTATTGCTGCTGTCACGCCGCGTTCGCCCTTCGGGAAGAGGGCTTCGAGACGGTGATGGTCAACTGCAATCCTGAGACGGTGTCGACCGACTACGACACCGTCGACCGCCTCTATTTCGAGCCGCTGACCTTCGAGGACGTCTCGTCGATCATCGCGCGCGAGCAGGAGGGCGGTGGCGACGTCGCCGTGGTCGTCCAGTACGGCGGCCAGACGCCGCTCAAGCTGGCGCTGCCGCTGCAGGAAGCGGGGATCAAGATCATCGGCACCTCGCCCGACTCGATCGACCTCGCCGAGGATCGCGAGCGGTTCGCCAAGCTGCTGTGGGATCTGGGCATTCCCCAGGCCGCGAGCGGCACCGCCACCTCCGCCGAGGAAGCGCGGGGGGTGGCGACGACGATCGGCTTTCCGCTGGTGGTCCGGCCGTCGTACGTGCTCGGCGGCCGCGGCATGGCGATCGTCTACGACATGGGCGCGCTCGAGCGCTACATGACGCAGGCCGTCGACGCCTCTCCGGACCATCCGGTGCTGATCGACAAGTTCCTGGAGGACGCCGTCGAGCTCGACGTCGACGCGGTCGCCGATGCGACCGGCGCGGTGGTGATCGGCGGCATCATGGAGCACATCGAGGAGGCCGGCATCCATTCCGGCGACAGCTCGTGCGTGATCCCGCCCTACAAGGTCACCGAGAAGCACGTCGCGATGATTCGCGACTACACCCGCCGGGTCGCGCGCGCGCTCAAGGTCATCGGCCTGATGAACGCGCAGTTCGCGATCAAGGACGACACCGTGTATGTGCTGGAGGTGAACCCCCGCGCGTCGCGGACCGTGCCGTACCTGTCCAAGGCGACCGGTGTGCCGCTGGCCAAGGTCGCGGCACGGCTGATGCTCGGACGCACCCTGGCGCAGCTCGGGCTGACCGCGGATCTCGAAGTCGCCGGCCACTTCGTCAAGACGCCGGTGTTCCCGTTCGTGCGGTTCCCGGGGGTCGATACCATCCTCGGACCGGAAATGAAGTCGACCGGCGAGGTCATGGGCGGCGCGGCGACCTTCGGCAGCGCCTTCGCGAAGGCGCAGCTCGCCGCCGGGGTGAGGCTGCCGGCCGGCGGCACCGCCTTCATCAGCGTCAACAACCACGACAAGCCGGCGGTGCTGCAGATTGCGCGCGACCTGCGCGAGATCGGCTTCACGCTGGTCGCGACCCGCGGCACCGCGAATTATCTGCGCGCCCACGGCGTCGAGGCGGAGATCGTGTTCAAGGTCAACGAAGGCCGGCCGCACGTCGGCGACGAGATCCTGAACAACCACATCCAGCTGGTGATCAACACCCCGCTCGGCCGCGAGTCGTTCTTCGACGATCGCACGGTCCGCCGGATCGCGATGATGCACGGCGTCCCGTGCATCACCACCCTGACCGGGGCCGCCGCCACCGTCAACGCCATCAAGGCGATTCACACCGAGGGCCTGACCGTCCGCGCGCTGCAGGAATATCACGCAGAAATTGCCGCCAGTAAGGCCTGAGCCCGGCGCAGAATCTGCGCACCGGGCGCCGGCATCGCCGGCCGTTCCGCGCATTTCCACGCGCACGGCTTCTTGCACCGGGGCGCGGCGTGTTCGCCCCCGCCGTGCTCGTGGCGGTCCCGTTCCTGACCGGGGCCGCCGCCGCCCTGCTCCTGTTCAGTCGACTGCACCAGACCCCCGAGATCCTGCTCGCCGGGGCGGCGCTGCTCGCCCTGATCGGCGCGGGCGGCGCCTGTGCCACGGACGATCGAGCCGATGCGGCTGCGCTGCTGGCGGCCGCCGCCGCCCTGGCCGGCCTGTCGCTCGGGCTGGGCGACGCCCGGCGCGTCTACCGCACATCGCTCGCCGCCTGGTTCGAGGCCACGCCGGGCGGCACCTCCGCCATCCTGCGCGGGCGGTTGATCGAGGATGCGGCGCCGATCGCGTCGGGTGCCATGCTGCTGCTCGAGGTGACGCACGTGGAGACCCCCGGCGCCACGGGGAGCGGGCTCACGAAGGTGCGCGGCGGTGTCCGGTTGTCGATCGCCGGCACCCTGCACGGGGATCGCCTGCGTGAATGGCGCGCAGGACGCACCGTGCGGGTGCCCGCCTTCCTGCGGCTGCCGTCGACCTATCTGAATCCCGGCACACCGGACGAACGGGCCGCGCTCGCCCGCAAGGGCATCGTGCTGGTGGGCAGCGTCAAGAGCGCGGCGCTGGTCGAAGCTCTGGCCCGCGGAACCGTCGTGAGCGAGGCCGCCGCGGCGGTGCGCGCCGCAATCCGCCGGCGCCTTCTCGAGCGCCTCGGCCGGCGCGATCCACGGGCGGCGGGAGTCGCCACCGCGGTGCTGATTGGCGATCGCAGCGGGCTGACCGCGGAAGACGAGCGTCGTCTCCAGGAGGCCGGCACCTATCACGTCATCGCGATTTCCGGGGGCAACATCGCGATCCTGGCCGTCGCCGCGATGATCGTCGCGCGGCTGCTGCTGGTGCGCCGGGCTGCCGGGCGCGATCCTGACGGCGGTGCTGCTGGTGTTCTACGGCTCGGTTGCCAGCGGCGCCGCGTCGGTCGCGCGTGCGATCACGGTGGCGGTGCTGGTGCTGCTCGCGCGCGCGCTCGATCATCGCGCGCAGGCGATCAACGTGCTGGCGATCGCCGCGCTGCTGGCGGTCGCGGTGGCGCCAGTGGTGATCCTCGACGCCGGATTTCATCTCTCGTTTGGCGCCACGCTCGGGATCCTGCTCGGACTGCCGCGCATCGAGGCTCTGGCGCCTCAGCAGGGGCCGCCAGGCCGTCGGCGCTCCGCATCGCGCGCCGGGCTGGCGATGCTGTTCCGCCTGCTCGCGGCGACCGTGTGCGCGGAGATCGCGCTGGCACCAGTCTCGGCGACGCTGTTCGGTCGAATCTCGTTCGCCGGGCGTCCTCCTGAATTTCATTGCCATCCCGTTGATGACCGTCGTCCAGATCGGCGGACTGGTCGTCGCTGCGGCCCCAGCGTCGGGTGACGCCGTCTGGCAGGCGGCGGCCACCACGGTCCAGTTGAGCGCGAACGCGTTGTTGCAGTCGGCGGCGCTGGTGGACTGGGCCCCCTGGCTCGCGCACGACGTCGCCGCGCCGGCATGGTGGCTGACGGCGGCCTACTACGCCTCGGTGGCGGCGCTGCTGTCGGGTGCGGCCATGCGCGTAGCGGTGGTCAGTTACCTCGTCTGCGCGGTCCTGCTGCTGACCGGGCCGGCGGCGGTGGCCCGTGACGCGGTGCCCCGGTCGATGCTGCCGGTGCGAGTGGTCGTGCTCGACGTCGGACAGGGTGACGCCACCGCCGTGTCGTTGCCCGGAGGCCGGACGCTGCTGGTGGATGCCGGCGGCGTCGCGCCGCTCACCACCACCCCGGACGCCTTCGATGCGCCGGCCGGCTTCGACATCGGCGAACGCGTGGTTGTGCGCGCGCTGAGGGCGCTCGGCGTCCGGCGGCTGGACGCCCTGGTCCTGACCCACGGCGATCCCGACCACGTCCTCGGCGCCCGAGGCGTGCTGAAGCACGCGCCGGCCGGCGCTATTTGGGAGGGAGTGCCAGTGCCCCCGCATGGCGGGCTGCGGGCATTGGGTGAGCTCGCCCGGAGTCACGGCATCGGTTGGCGAACCGTGCAGGCGGGCGATCGCGAGCGCTTTGGCGACGTCGAAGTGCGCGTCCTCCATCCGCCGATCCCCGACTGGGAACGCCAGCGCGTCCGCAACGAAGACTCGATCGTGCTCGAGATCCGCCTGGGCGACGTGTCGTTCGTCCTCCCCGGCGACATCGGCAAAGAGGCGGAGCGCCTGATCCTCCCGCGCCTCGACCCCGGCCGTGTCGTGATCCTGAAGGCCCCGCACCACGGCAGCGCCACATCGAGCACCCAGGACCTGCTCGATCGCCTCCACCCCGCGGCGGTGATCTTCAGCTGCGGCCGCAACAACCGCTTCGGCCACCCCCACCCGGCGGTGGTCGAACGCTATCGAGCGATGGGGACGGCGATGTTCTCGACCGCCGAGGACGGCGCGGTGTTCGTGGAGACCGATGGGCGGCGCGTCGAGGTCAGGGGGTTCGCGAGTGGGCGGGAGAGCACATTCGGGCGGCATACGCCCTGAGGAAATGGCGGCGTATTGCGCACATCGAAACAGCGCACGCCAAACGGCACGCTTCGCTACTGGCACGACGACACGACGACACGACGACAACGACGTTGTTTCTTTGGAACTAGCTGAAATTCGGCAGGTAAGGCTGGAGTCGAAAGATGTTGCACGTACGCTCATTCTTGAGTCCGGCAGAAGAGCAGTCGTTCACCAAGGCCATGGACTGTGCCTTCGCGGTTCATCGCGAGCTCGGACCGGGGTTCAAGGAGAAAATCTACCGAAAGGGCTTACTGCCTGGAGTTGGACGCGAGAGGCATCACCTTCGAATGCGAGAAGTCAATCGATGTTCGGTACAAAACGTGGGTGATTCCTGGGCAGCGGGTCGACCTGGTCGTTGAGGGCGTCGTCCTGGTCGAGATCAAGGCTGTGCGCAAATTCCTCAAGCTGCACGAGCGCCAGGTGCGTTCCTACTTGAAGACGATGGACCTGCGCGCGGCCCTGATGGTCAACCTCAATACCACGATGCTGAAAAACGGCCTGCAGCGAATCGTAGCCACCTGAAACCCATTCAACGTATACGTCGTGTCGTCGTGTCGTCGTGCCCCCCGCGAAGCGGCCCGTGGGTCGTGCGCTCTTCGGAGTAGCTGGGGAGCCACCGTCGTGGCCGTGCCGTCGAAAGGAGGGGCGAGAGGCGCCCCGAACCAGCGAAGTCAGGAGCGCTTCACCTCACCCCACACTTCCTCCATCTCCTCCAGCGTCGCCTCGTGCACCGAGCTGCCGCGTTGCTCGAAGGTTGCCTCCACCGCGCTGAAGCGCTTCGTGAACTTGTCGTTCGCCTTGCGCAGCGCCGACTCCGGCTCGATCCCCAGCTTGCGCGCCAGGTTCGCAATCGAGAACAGCAGGTCGCCCATCTCTTCTTCCGCGCGCTCCGGGCTTTCGTGCGCGACCGCCTCGCGGAGCTCGGCGACCTCCTCCTCGATCTTGTCGACGACGTCGGCGGTGCGGGCCCAATCGAAGCCGACGGCGGCCACCCGCGTGCCGATCTCGTGGGCGCGCAGCAGCGCGGGCATCGACTGGGGCACCCCGCTCAGCAGCGCGCGCTTCCTGCCGGCATCGGTCTGTTCGCGCGCCTTGATCTGTTCCCACTGTTCGACGCACCTTGCCCGCCGTGTCGACCCCTTCGGCCGCCGCGAACACGTGGGGATGGCGGCGGATCAGTTTCTCGGCGATGTCCCGCAGCGAGTCGGCGACCGTGAAGCGCCCCTCGTCGGACTCGATCTGCGCCAGGAACACCCCTTCGAACAACAGGTCGCCGATCTCGCCGCGCAGCGTCTCGTGATCGCCGTTGTCGATCGCGTCGAGCACCTCGTAGGTCTCTTCGAGCACGAACCCGCGCAGCGACTGAATCGTCTGCTCGCGATCCCACGGACAGCCGTCCGGAGCCCGCAGCCGCTGCATGATGTCGACCAGTCGCTGGAACGCCTCGCCTGCGGTTGTCATGATCTACCTGTCCAAAAGCCTACCTCGATTGTTTTCGTGGCTGCGAAGGCTACGCGGATGGGGGAAGGGTGCGGAGGGCCGATTGTGGTGAGGCGGGCAGCGCTCTCGCGTGGCTATGCTAGCATTCCCGGGTGACTACCGAGGAACAGCCGGGCATTTCGTTTGCGGGCTTCGTCATTTCGCTCGCGACGACCGCCGCGGTCCACTTCGGCGACATCGCCGATCCCCACACCGGCGAGCGCCAGGAGCCCGATCTCGTCGCGGCGCATCAGATGATCGACCTGATCAGCCTGCTGCAGGACAAGACCAAGGGCAATCTGACCACAGACGAAGCGAAGCTCGTCGACGATCTGCTGTACGAGCTCCGCATGCGCTTCGTACAGGCGCAGCAGGGCGAGCGGCGGATCATCCAGCCGTAACGCTGCTTGGAGATCACGTTCCTCGGCACGGGCACTTCTCACGGCGTCCCGATGATTGGCTGCGACTGCAGCACCTGCCGGTCCGACGATCCCCGCGACACCCGCCTGCGTCCCTCGCTGTTCGTCCGCGGCGACGACGGCACCAGCGTGCTGATCGATGCCGGCCCTGATTTGCGCGCGCAGGCGCTGACGCATCGCATCACCCGCGTCGACGCCATCGTGTTCACCCACGGCCACGCCGACCATATCCTCGGCCTGGACGACGTGCGGCGCTTCAACATCCTGATGCGGCAGCCGATGAAGCTGTACGGCGACGCGGTGACGCTCGACGAGATCCGGCGGACGTTCGGCTACGTCTTCGATCCGGACACGCCGCGAGGCGGCGGGCTTCCCCAGCTCGAGCTGACGCTGGTGCAGGGACCCTTCGCGGTGGGCGGCCTGGCGTTCGTGCCGGTGCCGATCATGCACGGGCAGCGGCAGATTCTCGGCTTGCGGCTCGGCCGCTTCGCCTACCTGACCGACTGCAGCGCGATTCCCGAGTCGTCGTGGCCGCTCCTCGACGGCGTGGACGTGGTCGTGCTCGACGCGCTGCGTCACCGGCCGCACCCGACGCATTTCTCGCTGGACGAGGCGATCGCCGCCGCGCGACGGATCGCCGCCCGCCAGACCTACTTCACGCACATGTGCCACGACCTGGCGCACGCCGCCACGACCGCGCTCCTGCCGCCCGGGATCGCGCTCGCCTACGACGGGCTGCGGCTGGACGTGCCGGCGACGCCGATGGCGGCCTGACCGCATGCAGGTCATCCACTTTCCCGAGGATCCGCCGCCCCGGTGGAACCAGCCGGTGCTGGCGCTGGGGAACTTCGACGGCCTCCACCGCGGGCACATGAAGATCATCGATCGGGTGCGCCGCCGCGCCGGCGAGCGTGGCGGGGCGCCTGCCGCGATGACCTTCGCGCCGCACCCGCCGCGCGTGGTCAGGCCCGACAAGGCGCCGCCGCTGCTGATGACCGACGAACAGAAGATCGAGGCGCTGGCGCGATCCGGGATGCAGGGCCTGGCGGTGGTGCGTTTCACCACCGAGGTGTCGCACTGGGAGCCCGAGACATTCGCGCGGATCGTGCTGTCGGAGTGGCTGCACGTGGCGGAAGTCTGGGTCGGCGCGAACTTCCTGTTCGGGCACAACCGCGAGGGCAACTTCTCGGTGCTGCGCAGCCTGGGCGCCCGGTACGGGTTCCGCGCCGAGAAGATCGATCCGGTCCGCTACAAGGATTTCGTGGTCAGCAGCACGCGGGTGCGCCGGCTGGTGTCCGAGGGGCGCGTAGACGAGGCGGGCGCGCTGCTCGGCCATCACTACTTCATCGACGGCGCGGTCGTGCGCGGCGCCGGCCGCGGCCGCGAGCTGGGGTTCCCGACCGCGAATATTCACACCGAAAACGAGCTGCCGCCGCCCTCCGGCGTCTACGCCACCACCGTGACGATCAACGAGATCGTCCATGCGTCGGTGACCAACATCGGGATGCGCCCCACCTTCGGCGACGTCGCGCGCCCGGTGATCGAGGTGCACATCTTCGACTACACCCGCGACCTCTACGATCAGCGGGTCCGGCTGTCGTTCCTGCAGCGCCTGCGCGACGAGCGGGCGTTCCCGGATGTGGATGCGCTGAAGGCACAGATCGACGCCGACTGCCGCAGCGCGCGGCGGCTGTTCGGCCGCATTTCGCTGTAGAATCGTGCGCATGCCCGAACCGACGGGAAATACGGGATCCCGCGCGCTCGACCTGCGTCTGTCGGTCCCTGCGGAAGGCGACCTGCGCGAGATCGCCGGCGAGCTGGCGGCGAAGATCGCCGAACAGCTGGGCGCCGGGTCGCCCGACGCGAAACAGCTCGGCGAACGCGTGGCCGGGCTGGCCTCACAAGTCGCCAACGGCGGCGGGCACGCCGGGCAGGAGATCACCTTCGAGTTCCGCCAGGTCGACGGCGAGCTGGTCGTGCAGGCCCGCTGCAACGGCGAGGCCTCCGAGGTCCGTCAACCACTGCCGCAGTGAGCTCGCTCAGGGCTCCGCTCGTGTGCGCGTTGCTCCCGCTCCATCACTGATGCGTCTCTACAACACGCTGACCCGACGTGAAGAAGAGTTCGCGCCGTCGCGCGACAACACCGTCCGCATGTACACCTGCGGGCTCACCGTCTACGCTCGCGGCCATATCGGCAACTTCCGAACCTTCGTCGTCTGCGACGTGCTGCGCCGGGTGCTGCGCTACGAGGCCGGCTTCCGGATGCAGCACGTGATGAACTTCACCGACGTCGACGACCGCACGATTGCCGAGTCGCACAGGGCCGGCGTGCCGCTGCGCGAGTACACCGAGCGGTACATCGAAGCTTTCCGCGAGGACGCCGCGGCCCTCGGCCTGGAACAGCCCGAAGAGATGCCGCGCGCGACCGACGACCAGAACATCGCGGCGATGGGGCAGACCATCGCGGCGCTCGAGGCCAACGGCCACACCTACCGCAGCGACGGGTCGATCTACTTCAAGATCTCGACGCTGCCCGACTACGGCAAGCTGGCCAGGCTCGACCACAGCGGCATGCAGTCAGGGGCGCGGGTCGACTCCGACAAGTACGAGAAAGACGATGCCCGCGACTTCGTGTTGTGGAAGGCGACGAAACCTGGCGAACCCAGCTGGGATCCCGGCATCGGCCCGGGACGGCCGGGCTGGCACATCGAGTGCTCGGCGATGGCGCTGCGCCTGCTCGGCGAGCCGCCGATCGATCTCCATGCCGGTGGCGTCGACCTGATTTTTCCGCACCACGAGAACGAGATCGCGCAGGCGGAAGGGGCGACCGGGCGAGCCGTTCTCGCGCTTCTGGCTCCACTCCGAGCACCTGATGATCGAGGATGAAAGCAAGTCGAGCGAGAAGATGTCGAAGTCGCTCGGCAATGTCTACAACCTCGAGGATGTGCGCGCGCCGTGGACTCAGGCCGTCGGCGCTGCGCTATCTCTACCTGGGCGTGCATTATCGCAAGCAGCTGAAGTTCTCGTGGGCGGTGCTGGCGCAGGCGGAAGAGGCCCTCAAGCGGCTGACCGACTTTCTCGGCCGCCTCGACCACCTGCCAGAGCGCGACGCCAACCCGGAGCTGAGCGCCCGGCTGGACGAGGCGGGACGGGCCTTCCACGAGCACGTCACCAACGACTTGAACACCGCTGCGGCGCTCGGCGTCCTGTTCGATCTCGTGCGCGCGTTGAATACGTCGATCGACAACGGCGAGCTGGGCACGGGGGACGCGGCCGCGGTGCGCGCGGCGTTCGAGCGCTTCGACCGTATCCTCGGCGTGTTGGTCTTGCGCCGTCTCGAAGACGAGCAGCCTCCCGTTCCGGTGGAGGAGATTGAGCAGCTCATCGAGGCGCGCCGCGCCGCCCGCCGCAACCGGAACTTCCTCGAGGCCGATCGCATTCGCGCCGATCTCGACGCCCGCGGCATCGTCCTGGAGGATACGGGCGCGACGACGAGGTGGAAGCGGAAATAGTTTTCAGTGGCCAGTGTTCAGTGGCCAGTTGCCAGTCGCCAGTCCTGATCCGTGGCACACTCGCTGGTTGCCGATCCGACTTCGTCGAACTGGAAACTGGACTGGCAACTGTCAGAGCACGCAGCCAGCTCCAGACTCATGAACGCCCCCGACATCAAGACCGCGCTGCCCGGCCCCAAGGCCAAGGCGATCATCGACCGCGACGCCCGGTTCGTGTCTCCCTCCTACACGCGGGACTATCCGTTCGTGATCGCCCGCGGCGAGGGGGCGGTGGTCGAGGACGTCGACGGCAACTGCTTCCTCGACTGCGCCGCCGGCATCGCCGTCAACTCGACCGGTGTCTCGCATCCCGACGTGGTCCGGGCGATCACCGAGCAGGCGCAGAAGTTCATCCACATGTCGGGGACCGACTTCTACTACGAACCGCAGGTGCGGCTCGCGGAGACGCTGGCCTCGATCGCGCCGATCGAGGGCGATGTGCGGACCTTCTTCGCCAATTCGGGCACCGAGACCACCGAAGCCGCGATCAAGCTGTCGCGGTATCACACCAAGCGGCAGGGCATCATCGCGTTCTTCGGCGGGTTCCACGGCCGATCGCTCGGCGCGTTGTCGCTGACCGCGAGCAAGGCGATCCAGCGCCGGGGCTTCGGGCCGATGATGCCGGGCGTCTATCACGCGCCGTATCCCGACCCGTATCGCTTCGCCGGCAGCGCCGACGCGTGTGCTGCCGCGGCGCTGGCGTTCATCAAAGAGCAGCTGCTGGTCCATCTGGTGGCCCCCGACGAGATCGCCGCGATCGTCGTCGAACCGATTCAGGGGGAGGGCGGGTACGTCGTGCCGCCGGACGCGTTCCTGCAGGGCCTGCGCGAGCTGACCACCGAGCACGGCATGCTGCTGGTGGTGGACGAAGTGCAGTCGGGCATGGGCCGGACCGGGAAGATGTTCGCGTGCGATCACCTCGGCCTGAAGGCGGACGTGGTCAACATCGCCAAGGGCATCGCCTCGGGCCTGCCGCTCGGCGTGACCTGCGCGAGGGCCGACATCATGACCTGGCCGCCGGGTGCGCACGCCAGCACGTTCGGCGGCAACCCGGTGTCGTGCGCCGCCGCGAACGCGACGATCAAGCTGCTCCAGGACGGTCTGGTGGCGAACGCCGCCGCGGTCGGCGCGCATCTGCTCGACGGTTTCCGCGCCCTGCAGGCGAAGCATCCCGTGATCGGCGATGTGCGCGGCAAGGGCCTGATGATCGGCATCGAGCTGGTGCGCGATCGTGCAGACGAAGGAGCGGGCGATCGCGGAGCGGAACGCCCTGGTGCAGGCGATGTTCCGTCGCGGCGTCCTGGTCCTCGGCGCCGGCAAGAATGCCATCCGCCTGGCGCCCCCGCTGGTCCTGAGCCTCGATCAGGCCGATCAGGTGCTGCGGATCTTCGACGAGTGCCTCACCGACTTCGGCTCGCGGGGTTAGACCGAGTCTGACGGCTGATGAGAACCCCGCGTGTCAAGGGAGAAGGCAGAAGGGAAAAGGGAGAATCCCGATGCCGCACGCCATCGGGGCGCTAGGATTGGCGACCGGGGCCACTCGCGACGCTCGCGATCACAGGGCCAGGAGGCCAGGAGAAAGAAAACTTTGGTTCCTCCTGAACTCCTGGCCCTCCTGTAAATCCACCGGCCATCGAATTACCCATCCGCGACTGAAAGCACCCGACCGCCGCGAGCCACGGGGCGGGTGCCTGGCGACCCGACACGGTTCTTGCTCGTCCCCGCGGGCATGACGCTGGCCCGCCAGGAACTGGGAAAAATCGGCGAGGATCTCGCGGCCCGCGAGCTCGAGCGTCGTGGGTACGCAATAACTGCGCGCCGCTACCGCACTCGCTGTGGCGAGATCGACATCGTGGCCGAACGTGACGGCGTGCTGGTGTTCGTGGAGGTCAAAGCGCGCGGGGACGCCGAGTTCGGCACCGCCGCTGAAGCCGTGACGCCCTGGAAGCAGCGCCGCCTGACCCGCATGGCGAAGGACTACCTGACCCGCGAACACATCGCCGATCGACCCTGCCGCTTCGACGTCGTGACGGTGATGTTCGACCGCACCGACCCGGTGATTGAGGTGTACGTGAACGCGTTCGACGCGTGCTAGCGTACAAAACAAAAGCGCGTCCTCGGACGCGCCGTCATCAAGATTGGAGCGGGAAACGGGATTCGAACCCGCGACTTCGACCTTGGCAAGGTCGCACTCTACCACTGAGTTATTCCCGCGTTCCCAGCCGCGCGACGCTGTCCCAGGGACACCGCCAACCGCTGTCTGTGAAGAAGTTATGGTACCACAGCGCCCAAATCGCAAGCAAGGCGAACGGCCGACCCGTTCCTTCCGTATTGTGTCCCAATAGGAGACGCCGATACGCTAGGGCCAGCCCAAGGCAGCGGCGCGATAATCCCGTCCGGCGCCTGCCTCAGAGAGCCCAGCATGGTTATCCGACGAATTCGCGCGTCCTTGATTCGCCTCCGGAGGAGTTTCGGCGGAGGGGCTCCGGAGCAGGACCTCGGAGTCGGCCCGACCGATCCGGTCGCATTCCTCGCGGTGCCACTGGTGCTCGGGGCCACGGCATACGCCGCCTGCCGCATCCCGGCCAGCGCCGTCGTTCGCGTCGACCCGCTCACGACCCTGCGCGACGAATAGTCGGCCGGGCCGGCTCACCTTGACTCGGGTTGGCATCCCCGCGATACTACTTGTCAGTAACTGATAGGAACAGTTACTGAGGGGAGCGGAGATGAGCAGGCCGACCGACTTGGTGCAGGGCACGTTGGGGCTCCTGATTCTCAGGGTGGTGGCCCTCGAGCCCATGCATGGCTGGGCGATCGGGTTGCGCATCCGCCAGATGTCCAACGAGCAGCTGCGCGTCGGCCAGAGCGCGCTCTATCCCGCGCTGCACAGGCTCGAGCAGCAGGGCTGGATAGAAGCAGAGTGGGCGGCGAGTGAGAACAACCGCCGCGCCAAGTACTACGCGCTCACCGCCGCCGGGCGCAAGGCTCTGAAGGCCGAGACGGCAGAATGGGAACGGCTGTCATCGGCCATCTCCCTGATCGTCAAGCCGGTCTGATGAGCACGGCCATGCGCTGGATCACCCAGGCTCGTTTGCGCATCCGATCGTTGCTCCGCGGCCGCCAGGTCGAACGGGAGCTGGACGATGAGCTTCGGTACCATTTCGAGCGCCTGGTAGACGACCACGTCGCCGGGGGCATGTCTCCGGCCGAGGCCCGGTACGCCGCCCACCGTGACATGGGCGCAGTCGAGCCGCGCAAGGAAGAGTGCCGGGATGCCCGCGGCCTGGTGTTGCTCGACAGCCTGCGCCAGGACCTGATCTACGCGCTGCGCACGCTTCGGAAGAGCCCTGGGTTCAGCGCCGTGGCGATCCTGTCGCTCGCGATCGGCATCGGCGCCAACACGACGATCTTCACGTTCGTGAACGCGGTCCTGCTCACGCCGCTGCCATATCGAGATTCGGACCGGATCGTGGTCTTCCACGAGCACGCACTCGATTCCGCCAAGCCGCTGAGCGTGCATCCCGTCAACCTGGTCGCCTGGCAGACGCAGGCCCGCTCGTTCGACGCGCTGGCGCTCGTCCAGACTCTGCCCTTGAACGTGAAGGGGCCGCGCGGCGCGGAACAGGTCGGCCGCCTCGCCACGACGTCCGAGTTGTTCCAGGTGTTCGGCGTCGAACCGCTCTTGGGCCGCATGTTCACGGTGGCAGAGACGCGGCCTGGAGGCGAGGCGGCGGCGGCGATCCTCGGCTATGGCTTCTGGCAGCGGTGGTTCGGTGGCGACCCCGGCGTTCTCGGGCGTCAGCTTGCCCTGTCGGACGGGTCGCTCACCATCGTCGGCGTGGCGCCGCCGGGATTTCGCATCGGGGTGGTCGAGCCCGACGTCTTCACGCCGTTGGTCCTCGATCCCGCGAACCCGTCCGCGACCGGAGGGCGTGCCTTTCAGGCCTACGGCCGGCTCGCGGCGAATGTCACCGTCGACAGCGCCCAAGCCGAGCTATCGGTCATCTACGCGGCCCTTCGACAGCAGTATCGCTTCGACGAGCACATGGACGTGTTCGTGTTCAACCTGCACGAGTTCCTGGTTCGGGAGGCGCGTCCCGGACTGCGCCTGTTGATGGCGGTCGTAGCGATCGTGCTGGCCATCGCGTGTGTGAATCTGGCAGGACTGCTCCTGGCGCGCGGAGTCGCGCGTCGCGGTGAGCTGGCGGTGCGCGCCGCACTCGGCGCCAGCCGTGGCCGTCTCATTCGACA
Source organism: uncultured Acidobacteriota bacterium (assembly GCA_963717745.1). GTDB lineage: Bacteria > Acidobacteriota > Vicinamibacteria > Vicinamibacterales > 2-12-FULL-66-21 > JACCXG01. The sequence continues at coordinate 21,633 of CAVQXJ010000016.1, read as the reverse complement.
GTTGGTGGTCGAGAGTCTGGTGCTCTCGGCGTGCGGCGGTCTGGCCGGTCTTGCACTGGCGTACTGGGCGACGCAGGCGCTGGCAGCGGTCAGCGCCGGTGCTCTGACCGCCGGAACGTCCGCGCCGATCCGTCTGGACGGCCTCTCTCTGCTGTTCACCTTCGCAGCGTCGCTGGCCACCGCGGTGCTGTTCGGCCTGGTGCCGGCGCGACGGGCGGGTCTCGCCGCACCGGAAGCGGCGCTGCGTGAGCGAGCGCGGAGCGGCACCGGCGATCGCCGTCACCATCGAGCCAGGAGACTGCTGGTCGTGACTGAGGTGGCGCTGGCGGTGGTGCTCCTCGTTGGTGCAGGACTGCTGCTACGGACGCTATCGAACCTCGCCCGCGTCAGTCTCGGATTTCAGCCGGCCGAGACCATCACGATGGGACTGTTTCTCGGCATGCGCCCCCCCGAGGCGCGCATTGCCGCCCTCGACCAGATTCTCGATCGGGTCGAGACCGTGCAGGGCGTGAAGGCGGCCGGGACGATCCAGTTCCTGCCCCTGAAGGGCAACGCGTGTGGGACAGGCTTCTGGCGGGAGGAACACGCTGCGGCCAAGGATCCCACCCGATCCCTGCCGACCGAATGCGGGCTCGTGAGCCGCGGCTATTTCGGCGCGATGGGCATTCCGATCCTGGCCGGGCGGCCGTTCGATCGGCGCGATCGTCCGGCGTCGCCGCGCGTGCTGGTCGTGAATCAGTCGTTTGCCCAGCGCTACTTCCCTGATGGCCGCGTCCTCGGTCAGCGCATCCTCGTGCAATTCTCCAATCAGGCGCTGGCAGAGATCGTCGGCGTGGTCGGCGACGTGCGGCACAACGGTGTGACGTCCGACCCGTTCCCCACGGTGTTCCTGCTCCACGCGCAGGCACCTGGCTACATCACCAACCTGATCGTCCGCACCAGTGGAGATCCGCTCGCCTACGCCGCGGCGATCCGCGGCGCGATTCACGACGCGGATCCGATGCAGGCCGTGTCCGCGGTCGGGACGCTCGATCGCGATGTCGCCGCGATCCTGGCACGGCCGCGAATGCAAGCCATCCTCGTGACGTCCTTCGCGGTGATGGCAGTGATCCTGGCGGTCATCGGCGTCTATGGCCTGATTGCCTACCTGGTCACGCAGCGCACGCACGAGATCGGGATCCGGCTGGCGCTCGGCGCGACCGCTCGGAGAATCTTTGGAGAGCTTGTCGCAGAGGGGGCAGGGCTCGTGGTGTGTGGACTGGTCGTCGGCCTGGCTGCCGCCGTGTTGCTGCGCCGGCTCCTCTCGACCCTCATGTTTGGCATCACCTCCGGCGATCCGTTGACCTACCTGCTGGCGACACTGGCGTTCCTGGCGATAGCACTGGCCGCGGTGGTCGTGCCCGCGCGGCGGGGCGCCGACGTGGAGCCGATCAACGCGTTGCGCATTGAGTAGAGGCGTCAGTACGACGCCCGGTTGCCGCCGCCCCCGCTGTCGGCGAACCCGCGAACCCGCCTCCGCCAAGGCTACGGCGGGGCAGGCCCGCGAACCCGCGAACGGCGACCTATTGCTTCAGGACGCCGATCGGATCGGTGCGCCCCGCCCGGCGCGCCGGCAGCCAGCTCGCGATCAGCGGGGCGCTTGAAAGCACTCCTGGGCCCTCGACCTTGGGATGGTTGTGCGCCTGGACGAGGCGCGCCGGTGGAGGTTTTCTGGCGGGTTCTGCTAAGATCGGGTTTTGTCCGCGGTCGGACATCCACCGCATACGCACGTCAAGCGGCGCCGTCGCCAAGTGGTAAGGCAGAGGTCTGCAAAACCTCCATCCCCGGTTCAAATCCGGGCGGCGCCTCCAATCCTAAATCTAAGCACTACGCGTCATTTACCGACTTGACCGGCTTTCGGCCCGTTCGCCAATTCGAGTACATTTGGGTCCAAATCACCAAACAATCGCGCTTCGACTGCTTCCACTGCTTCGCGATGCGACGCATCGGCATCGACGTGCGTGTAGATGCCCAGCGTCGTCGAAATGCTGGCGTGGCCAAGCTGCTCCTGCGCGATCTTCACGGCACGTTCAGATCGTTCAGGAAGGAAGAATGGATGTGGCGGAACTGATGCCACGTCACCCGTCCCGAGCCCCGCCGCTTCCGCCGCCGGTTGTAGCACTTTCGTCAGCAGCTTTCGACTCCCGCAAGGGCTCGCCCTTGCGATTGCCGAACACCAGATCGGCTGGCGCCCGCCGCCCAACGCGCTGTCCGATGCGCCGACCAGCGCCGCGATCGGCATGTGGACCGAGCGGAATCGTTCGAACTGCCCTCAGCGTCTTCGGCGACTGGACTTGCCCCTCGAAGACCGACTCGCGCACCGCCAGCGTGCCGATGTCCAAATTCGACGCGCCCGCCAGCGCAGCCCCAACAACTCGCCGATCCTCAATCCCGTCGCGGCAATGAGGCTGACCATCGTCCGATGCGGTTCGTCGACCTGCTTCAGCAACTTCCCGAAACTCGTCGCCGGCGATCATCGCGGGCTTCTCTTTCAGCCCCTTCTGCGGGAACTTCACGCCCCGCGCGGGGTTTACCTGAGATATCCGTATTCAACCGCCGTTTCGAGAATGCCCGAGAGCAACACCCACGAATTGCGCACCGTCTGCCAGCCACATCGCTGACGGAATTTCTCCGCGACCCATTGCTGGATAGCCAGCCGGTCGATGTCACGGAGCCGCCAGTCTTCGCCACCTTGGGAGCAGATGGAGATTGAGCACGCTTTTGTAGCCGTGCTGCGTCGAGGCTTGAAGTTAGGGAGCACCAATGTCTTCCATTGCGTTTCGACGAAGGTCCCGAACGTCGATGAACGCCTCTGGCCGTCCCGTGCCCTGATTGATCGCCCGGAGACAGTCTTCCATCCGCACCTGGGCATCGCCCTTCTTCGGGAGCTCGGCAACTGTGCCGAGCATCTCCGCTCGTCGCAGCTGTTTCACGCTGACCGTTCTCGACCAGAGCGTCTCGCGCCAGCGTGCGACCCACACCTTGCGGCGCTTCCCGCGCTTGAACAAATATCCTGTCTGAAATCGTCGACGAGCCACGCCGACCTCCCTTCTGGAAGTGGCTCGCCCTGCTTTCTGGTGCGTCCACGCTACCGCGGCAGGGCCGATCGGTCAACGTCTTCGTGGCCGGCGGCACGAGGCGGCGCGTTTCGAATCGATGTAAGCGAGCAGATCGCGACGCGTCGAATCGCAAATACTTTCCGAGCTTCACCACTGGCAGGCGGTCCTCGGCGTCCGGCCGGACGTGCTCGTAGATCCACGAGACGCTCACCTTCAGGAATTGCGCGGTCTCCTGAACTGTCAACAGATCTGAAATCGCGCTCCGCATCGGTCGTGAATTCTGGAGTCGCATGGAAATCTCCAGTTGTCATGGGATACCTCGCTAGACCTCGGGTGGAACAAACTCTCCGCGTCGAGCGTGGACGTCATCGCGGTGACGACGTCCACCTCGAACTGCTAACGCGGCCGTTGCCGCAGTTCGTCCGGCCACACGAACCGCGCCTCGCGCGGCACCCAGAACACGATGTCCTCTCTCACACCTGGTAGCGGGAAGGTACAGGCATGGCTGGGCGCGCGGGATGTTTGACTCGTACCTGACGGCGTGCCAGCCGCAGTACGTGAGCAGGTAGAGGGTCTCGCCGGCATGCACGCCGCGTCCTGCTAAGAAGTCGCGGCGACCGCCTCCGTCTGCGCCGTTCTCGAGACGATGTCCTTCAAGCGACGTCGCCTCGCGATGACCGTCCCCTTGCCGGCGTGCTCGTTCACGTTCAAGTTCCGCCGCCTGTTGATGGACATGAGGGACGAGGCATGTCGCCGCTGACAACAGCTTTCCCACGTCCTCGTCGCCGTTCGACGCGAGATCGCGCCCGAGAACGTGCACGACGTTGATCGCGTCTTCGACCGTCATGTTGCCGCGCATGGTTTTTTCCTCTCTGGTCTGCTTGGAGCGATGTGCCGGACGCCGCACAAGGCAGCGTCCGGCCAATCCGCACAGTTCTCTGGCTGATGCGCGCTCGACGCGATAGCACTGCCAGTGGTACCGCTTTGGGAGAAGCCGCATGACGCAGCGCTGCCACCATGGGCAGGAAGTCCATCGACTTCGCCATCGGCTCGAACAAACGGTGCAGACGAAGCCCTGACCGTTGCTGTTCGCCAGGGCTCCTCCGCAGTCTAAGCACTCGACCACGGCCGTCGGCTTCAGGCGCCGGACGCCCTTGACGAGCTCGAAGTGAGACGCGTTTCGGACCGGAACGACCGCAGCGCGGACCCGTTCTGATGGAGCTGCCATCGCAACTTCCCTCGCAGTCTTCCCGGTCACGCCGAAGCCGCCGTCTTGGGCTGCTGTTCGTGCGCCCGATACGCTTGCAGGACGAATTCCCGCAGACGGTCCTGAGCGACCGGATCGCTAATGGCGCGCAGCATGAGGAAACTGCGTCGCTGGCCATTGGCAGTGAACTGACGGGCCGGGAACGTAACGTTTTGGCCAGTGCCGTCCTTTCGGGCCCAGATGCTGAAGCCGATCAGCCGCAGGCCATCGAGTTCGCCACCGGTGAAGTGGAGTTCGGCGTCCGCGAGCTTGCCGGGTGCCAGGTGACCGTTGCGGATAATCTTCACGAACGTGTTCATGGTGCGATCTCCTGTGAAGCCCGCCGTCCGGCGGGCGTTGTTTCGAATTGCGCTGACGACCGCGCGCCATCAATGCACCTCCTGGTCGGATGACATCGCGAGTCGCTCCCACAGCCACTGCTGCAGGGTGTTGCGGCCGACCAGAACCGGATCGGCTGGTGTGAGTAGGTATTGCCCTTCGCGGTAGCGCGCCCGCTGGAGCTTCAGATCGGCGTTGGCAATCAGCACGAGTCGTGCGGGCCCTCGGCCCAGAGTGGTGTCGAAGGTGATCGGCTCCGCCGCCAGGTGTGCGACTCTCGCGAAGCTCGATTCCTCCAGCGTGACCGTTGACGGTCGGTCCAGCGTCACTGGCGCAGTCGTGACGAATGCCTCGTATATGCGGGTCTCGCCGCCGATTGTCACGTTGACCTCTGACGGATTTCTGTCGAACATTGCGTTCCTCCTTTCTTCAGACTCGAGCGGATTTCCCTGGCCATCACGTGATTGCCCTTCCGGTGGCGCCCCGCAGGCCCCGTCAAGCCCGAAGCCCCGAAGGGGTCGAAGCGAAGCGAAGAGGCTTGACGGGTCCGAGGAGCGCCGCACAATCCAGAGCGTGATGGCCCGGGTCGGTTCCATCTCCTTCATCAGGTGACAGGGTTCAGCGCGCCGGCTTCGCGGAAGCTGAAGTAGCGTTCGGCGTCGCCGACAATCAGGTGATCGAGCAGCCCGATGTCGAGCACGTCGGCGGCGGCACACAGCCTCACCGTCAATCGCGCATCGTCCTGGCTCGGCGTCGGATCGCCCGACGGGTGGTTGTGAACGACGATCAGAGCCGTAGTACCGGGCGTGACGCAGGCCGGGACGAACACGTCTGGCATTGAGACCGGTGTGCTCGATCGAGTGCCCCGTGACAGGACGTGCCACGCAAGCAGTCGGTGCTTGGTGGAAAGGCACGCGACGCCGAAGACCTCGACCGGTTCATGTCGGAGAAGAGGTCCAAGCGTCGCCTCTGCGATGCGTGGGGTGTTCAAAGCGAGCGTCGCTACGTCGATGACGTGACCCTCGTTGTTGCGGAGCGGTCGATAGGCAAAGACCAGCTCCCGGACGCGATGTCGCGGAGCTGCGAGCGACGGTGAAGGGGTAGTCAGCATGTTCGTTGTTCTCCTTTCTGGGGTGTGCAGGTGTGCGGTGATGGAGCCGCCTGATCGACGCGTCCTCCGCGATTCGCCCGGTCGACGAGTTCAGAGGTGGAAACGCGATCGACCGGCGGTGAGGCTGACGGCGGGAGCCCGACGTCCGCGATGATTCGGGTCAGGTCCTCGGGGTACCAGCTGTGTCGAAGGACCACCGCGAGCGCCACGAGCTGGGGATAGCTGACCTGTGCTGAAGGAGGGACGCGGCCGATCAGGTCGTCGAACTCGTCGCTGACGTGCAGCTCCTCGAGCAGTAGATCGATCAGCTCGCGCGACCAGCGCAGGTCACGCGTATGGTTGAGGAAGTTCTCGACGATGACCGGACGCGTCAGACGTCGCCAGTCGGCCAGGTCATCGCGCCTCGTCGCTGCGGACGCTCGTCGCGTCCGCTTGCGGGATCCGCTGTGTTCGTTTGCCATGGTGCACACCTCCGGATGGCCGTCGCCCCTGGGAGCGCCGGTGGAAGTGCGCGCCACTCTGGTCGCGCACGGCCGCGCGGGCAGGCTGTTGCAGCCGCACCCGCGCGGACTTGGCGTGTAGGAAGGAGGCCGTGCGGGGATGTGCCCGCACGGCGTCAGAGGACGGTCAGTGCACCGTGGCCAGGAGGCGGCTGGCGGCCTGGTCGAGAGCGAATCGTCCGTCCTGCCAGGGGGTGTGCTGACTGAGTCGTGTCAGTCCCTGCACGTAGCCCCAGACCGAGCGTGGATTCATCTCGTGTTGCTCCGCCAGCGCATATGCCTCCGCGGCTTGCTTGCGCGACAAATCGAGTCGCTGCACGACCGCATCGAGTACCCCGTCACGCGTTGGACCGAGCTCCAGGGTAATGGACCGCTGGAGCAGAGTGCGATCGACGGACGGGTCGGCGTCGAGAGCCGCGGATACGGCATCCAACGATGTCGTCCACGCGTCTTGAATCGACGCTCCCACGTGCCGGCGCCGGAAGCCAGCAACGTGCTGAAAACCCCAGACCACGTGATTCGCGCAGACCGCGCGAAACAAGAAGAGATCTAGGGTGAGGGCGGCGGCTCCGACATCGCTGTTCCGGAGAATAAACCCGCGGAACAGGCCGGCATGCGTGGAGTCCGTGGGATCGTCGAGATCACGATTGCCGTCCACGAGGAACAGGAACATGTCTCGGTCTCCCAGGTAGGCGCCGGACGGGACTCGTTCGGCACCGTAAACGCCGTCCTTGTAGCCGAGCGGCAAGGACCACGAGGGGTGTGCGGCCATGAGGTCCAGCACCCGGGTGGCCAGCTCGTCATGGTGGACGCGCGCATAACGCGATGATGTGATCGCATGCACTGTCCACGGGGCGTCACGGTCGGCGAACAACTGGTGTTGCGTGCGACGATGACGCCGAAGCCCGAAGTTGATCGCGTCCGACGCGATCGGTGCGGGCAGTGAGCGCAGGTACTTCGGCGGCGCGCCAGCGATAGTGGCGAGCTGCTCGAAGCTCCAGTGCGTCAGTTCAGCGGTGCGGCCCGACGCCTCGCAAATGGTGAGGCCGTCAGTGCCAGCCGCTTCGGTCCTGAAGTCGCCGGTCTCGATGCCGCGCTCCGTCGTGCGGTCGCGTCTGGCGCGAGCCGCCTGCTGGAGCGCTTCAATGCTCGCGTAGCGCTCATCGGGTGGCCTAGTGGCCCATTCTCGATGGGCGGTGTACGCAGTCACAGCAGACATACCGAGTCCTTGCATGGCGTATGCTCCTTTCTTCGAGCCCCTGGGGGCGCCGTGGTGAGGAAGCTCCACACCGGGCGGTGTGGAGGGGTGGCCAGGACTGGCCACAGGCGTGAGAACTCTTCGATCTACTTCTTGGCTCTTCCAGCCTCCCTATGAGTTCGGTGCGGCGTACTCACGGCGCAGATCGAACGGGCCGACCTTGCGCGTCACGATGACCCCGTACATTGTCAAGCTCGGTGCGTTGACATCGGCTTTCCACGAAATGCGATGCTCGCGCAGTGCCACTGTGGCATCCGGGAACACCTGCTGCAGCTCCTGCACCAGCGTCCACTGAGCGTCCGTGGCCTTCACCGCGTCGGTGTTGAAGATCGTCACGTTGGACGGTGTGACGACCGCGGTCGCATACTGCGGGAGCTCACGGAGCCGCCGCTGAAGCCGCGCAGCGCCATCGAAGGAGTAACGCTCGAAACCGGCACCAGAGTCGAATGCCTGATCGGTCATCGCCTCGATGACCTCCTCAACTGGGAGCACTCCTGCGGCGTGGCGCGCCTGCTGCTGCGCCGTTCCGTACTGTGCCACCCAGTTGGCGACGACCTGCTTCTTGTGAGCGTGTGAAGCGATTTGCGCAGCCGTCTCACGATCGCGCCATTCGTCCCGCGCGCGGAGGTCGGCCCGCCACCGGCGATATGCCTCGGGGGGCACAAGACGCGCGGTTCCGTTGTCCTGGCGGACGTCGAAGAGCACTCGACCGTCGGGCGTGTCGACGAAGCACCGCTGAGGCGAGGGCGATGGGCGGCGCATAGCGCGCTGTGTCGGGTCCGCCAGGAAAGAGCCGGCGACTTCTTCGCGGCGCTGCTGGTCAGCCTCGGTCTGGGCACGGCGTGCAGCACTCCGTTCGGCGTGAAACGCGTGCTCGAGCTGATGATTGCGCCCGGCGTCGCGAAAAAGATCGTCAACGGTCGGCGGCGCTTCATATGCCGGCAGCGCATCGACCTTGACGACGCGTTGTTCTTCGTTGAGCTCGAACCGCGGGCGTAGTTTCAAATGGGCGCGGCCGTTCGCATCCACCGTCACCAGATGCACACGATTCGCCGGCACTTGGATCGTGAGCTCCTGAAGGGCGCGGCCATTGCCTCCAGCCAGTAGTAAGGCCTTTCGCCCTTCCTCAGAAAGCAAGTAGGTCACGGTGACGGCGAGGCGCTGCCTGGGTTCGGGCTGCAAAGCATTCGCCGATTCAGCTTGATCGGCGCGGCGGGGTTCGAAGCGAGTGACAGTATCCATCGCGTTATCCCTTCAGCCTTCCCGATGCTCGATAGAGGTGCGTCTTCGCCGTGATCCGGACGACGGCGGCCCAGGCGGCGGACCTGGGTCCGTCCGCCTGGGCACAAATGCCGAGCAACGCGTTCAGGTCTGCGCTTCGAAACGGCTGTACGCTTCGAGGATCGCGTCCCGAATCGGTTCCTGCGCGGTGGGCTCCCCGTTCGCGGGTCGCAACAGCGCGAAGCTCCGGCGTTCCCCGTTCACGGAGTACTGCCGGGCAGGGAACGTCACGTTCAGCCCTCCAGTGCGACGTTCCCAGATGCTGAAGCCAATCAACTTGAGCCCGCTCAGCGGACCGGCTTCAGGCTCGAAGATCACCTCGGCGTCGGCCAGCTTCCCCGCAGGGTTGCCTTTCTCGTTCGGGATGATCTTCACGGACACCAGTTCTCCATTGCTCTTGGACATGGGTTTTCTCCAAGGACCGCCGAGAGCCTGAGCTCGCCAACGGTGGGATGAGTTCGCCGAGTGCATGTGCACGCCGGCGAACAGGGTGGGGACGCATAGCTCCTGGGAGCGCATGCGCCAGACGGAATACCCATGTCATACAACCGGTAGAACCATTAGTCAAGTACTATCGACGTTTGTCGCATACTAGTTGTGCAAGCACACGCATCACATTTTGCGTGATACCTCCGACCAGATGAGTCATTGCCGTGACTCCAGCAGCCCGCCGATCGGCTCCCGACCATAACGCCTGGCGCTGGCGATCTTCTGTTCCAGTTCGCGATCAGTCCACGGCGGCTGACAGAGAGCGTTCCATTCCTGCAGCAGTGCGAGGGCCTCGCCGTCGTCCAGCGCGAAGCCGCGCACAAGGCGGCAGCAGACCCGGAACGTGTGTGGATCCCCGTGGCTACCGGCAATCGCGGGAGGCAGCGCGACCACATAGCGGCGCGCGCGTTCGAGCCGCCAGTCGGCCGGAACGTTGTGCACACCGGCGACGACAGTCGGCACGACTCGTATTCTTGCTGCCGGAAAGTCAGCAACGCCGTAAACCCGACTGACGTCGCCGTACACCATCGTCACGAGCTCGGCTGGGTGCCTCTTGTGATTGAACAACCCAGGCAATCGTGTGAGCTGCGAGCAGGATGTCGCGGCCGTGTCCGTCTTGAGCTCGAGGGCGAGCTGCTTCTGGAGTGCCTCAACCCGCGGGGTGTCGAATCCGGAGACACGCCAGAACACATGAACGCGGTGTCTGGACGAGTGCAGCAAGTACGACGGCGGCGGCAGATCGGCGCGTGCGGCAATTCTGGCCAACACCTGCGGGCCATCCTCATCGGCTTCGAGGAACACGTGGCGGATAGCTGCTACAAACTGTCGCGCTCGAGAGCGGCTCTGTGGGCTCACACTATTCACCGAGACATATACGTTCCAGGCACTCGCGTTGCGCGATCGCAGCCAGGCGAGGAACTCAGGGCGCGAAACCTGTGAGATCGACGCGACACGCTGACAGGTCTCGCCTGTGGCGTACGACTTCAGAAACACCGCGACCCAATCGCCTGGGGCGTAACCTGCGCGGAGCAGGCGAAGGGGGGCCGACGGCTCGGTGACGGGCATAGCGCTCACGATCCAGACTTGGTCAACTGCACGCGGCCCGTGAACGTGGGGCGTTGGAGCGACGGGCAGTCCACACCCGAGAAGTCGGCATCGATCGTGCGCGTTTCGGCCATACCGACACTCAGGAGGCTTGCCGTGCAGCCGCGCGGCGACGGATACGTGCCCTGCGTGCTGATGCGCGCCGGCGGCGTATTGCCGGGCGTGATCTGGCTCAAGACTGTGGCGGTGATCGGCAGAAATGCGTGCTGCGATTGGATGCGTACGTTGAACGACTGCAGATTCGTGCCCGGCATGGCCTCGAAGGTCCATGTCGTGGCCCCGGACGTCGTCGGCTCACCCTCCCGCTCGATCGTGAGCGTGCCGCTCCAGACACCTTCCAGGAACGACCGAGCAGTAGACGGAGAAGCGGGCGTCGATTCCTGTCCGCAACCGGTGATGGCAACGAGGAACATCACAACCGCGACGTGTTGTTTCGAACGTCTCATGGCGCTGCTCCTTCCACCGAGTATTCTCGCGCGAGCAGCGGATTCGAGCGCGAACCGATCCGTCTGCGCGTCGTACCCGCGCACATCAACGATCTCGTGTCACCCGGCGACGTCCATCGATGCGGCTGATGTGAACGATGACGTGAATCGCGAGGGCGATCGCCTCGCGGATGCTGCGATGCGGCAGGCCGACGTTCGCCGTCAGCACGCAGTGCGCCAGACGCGTGAGCGCCTGCTCGGCGGAGTTCGCGTGAATGGTGCTCAGGCTGCCGAGATGGCCGGTGTTCAGCGCCTGGAGCAGGTCGAATGCCTCGGCGCCGCGCACCTCGCCGACGAGGATGCGATCCGGGCCGGTGACGCAGCGCGGCGCGCAGCAGGTCGGCGATGGTGACCGGCGGCAGCGGCGCCTCCTGGCCGAGCGGCGCCTGCGCGCGCCGCGCTTCGAAGCGGACCACGTTCGGCTTGTCGAGATGGATCTCGGCGGTCTCCTCGATGACGACGATGCGATCGTCGTCAGGAATGTGCGCCGCCAGCGCGTTGAGCAGCGTCGTCTTTCCCGGTCCCGGTCCCGCCGGAGATCAGGATGTTCCGCTGGCCGTCGACGGCGCGACGAAGCGTGCCGGCCATGCCCGGCGTGAGCGCGCCGACCTGCGACCAGCTCGTCGAGGCGTGTAACGGCTGCGTGAACTTCCGGATGGTCAGGCTCGGCCCGGCCACGGCGCACGGCGGGAACATCGCGGCGACCCGCGAGCCGTCCTCGAGGCGGGCGTCGAGGAGCGGCTGCATCGTCCGAGATCTCGTCGCCGCAGGCGCGCGCGATGTTCTTGATCGCGACGGTCAGATTCCGCGGTTCGAGCGACGCGGTCCGGCACGCACTCGAGCCGGCCGTCGCGCTCGACGAACACGCGCCGGCCGCCGTCGTTCACCATCACCTCGGTGATCGCCGGATCGACGAGCAGATCCTCGATCGGTCTCAGGAACGGCAGGATGCGATCAAGGCTGCTCATAACGCACCTCGCGCAGACGTGATCGAAGTAGCTGGTTTGCACGTCGAGGTAGTGCGGCTTCAGGTAGCAGTACTGCGGCGGCAGCGGATTGAGGCCGTCGTACGGCAACACGACCGCCTGCGCGTTCTGCAGCTCCATGAAGACGCGCGGCTGAAAGATGTAGTCGGACTCGAAGCTGTACGACTTGCTCGCGCCGAGCGTGTGCTGGTCGGCCGCCGCGCGGCCGCTCAGCAGCGAGATGTGCGCGCCCTCGCCCGTCTCGGCGATGGTGTACTGCGCCTTCAGCCGGTCGGCTCGCCCGCACAGTTCCGCGGCGACGCTGCGCGGTGAATTCGTCGCTGGTCGCGAGGAACACCTTCGTCCGGAAGCACTGCAGCAGCGTGCGCCAGGCTTCGTCGCCGGCCAGCGCGGATCGCAGCGAGCTGATGCTCTGCGTCGCGACGATGGGAATGAGGCGCGCCTGACGCGACAGCGCGAAGGCGCGCTCGTCGCCGGTCGGGTCGGTTTCGCCGACCGTCGCGAAGGCGTGGTACTCGTCCGCGACGAACAGCATGTCGCGCCACGAGCCGTCAGGATTGGCCGAGATCTTCGGGATGCGATTCAGCACGGCGCGCTGGAAATCCAGCTTCAACATCACGCCGAGCCCGCGCGCCAGCGCGGGATTCAGCGCGACGGGGAAGTTCAGGCCGAGGACGCGCCCCGTTTCGAGCAGCTCTTCGAGCGGCGGCAGCGGGCTGCGGCTCGCCCGGCTGCGGGCGGGTTCGCGTACGCGGATCGCTCGGCGGACAAAACGCGCGATACACGGCGGGGTTTTCGTCGAACAGCGACAGGAAGACCACGACGCCTTCGACGATGGACGCCTTGACCTTGCATCGAGCTTCGTCCAGGGGCCGTTGAACCACCGCTTGATGGCCTCGAGCCGGTGACGGCGGTCGGCGCAGATCGCCTGCGTCCCCTTGCGACGGTGAACGGAATGTCGTGGGCAGCGAGGTATCCTTCGAGGTCGGCGCGATACGGATGCGCCATCTGCGTCGCGGACCCAGCTTCGCCCACAGCGTCCACGGCGCTCGCGCGGATGCGTCTCGTAGTCGCTGGTCGGATACGACCAGGACTTCGCGGCGGGTCTCGGAACTGCGCCTTCAGCGTCGCGGATGTTCTGGTCGATCAGGCGTCGTTGATGACGTAGCGGTACACCTCCGACAGCGTCGTGTATCCCTCGCTGATCCGCCGCAGCGAGATCACGAACTTCAGCAGATCCGTGTACGCCTGCTGCCAGAACGGCTCCTTGCCGACGTCCGAACAGATTGTTCAGCAGAGTGGCGATCGCGTACGCCACCGCGTACGGATCGAGATCGTTGTGCAGCGGGTTGTAGCAGAACGCCGGTGTCCAGCCCGATCTCCAGGTAGTCGTCCGCGCGGCCCGCGCCCGTCAGGATGCTCGCGGACCTGGTGGCAGAAATCGCCTTTCACTTCGAGGACCAGGCCGCCGACCTTTGCGTCCGGATCCTGGCGCGCCAGCGCAGCAGCTGGTCGACGTACGGATACATGCAGGCGGACGTCTTTCCCGTGCCGACGGCGCCCAGAATCATCACGCCCGTGTAGAGGCCGCGCTGCGGAATCGTGAGCCACGTCGGGCTGCGGCGCGCGGCCCAGGCGTCGTGTGGAAATGCGTCTCGCCAAGGACCAGGGTTGGCGCCGGGCGCGTCTCCGGTTTCGGATACGGCGGGAGCGCGCGCGTTCGCGGCGTCGGCCGGCATGTCGATACGCCACGATCGCCAGCGATCGACAGACACGAGCGACGCGGCGAAGAACGGTGTGCTGAACCACAGCGCCGCGTACCCGTGCATCAGGGCACGGAAGACGACCGGTTCTCGCAGCGCGATCAGCTGCAGGAACACGTTGTCGGCGGCCGGCGGGTAGGTCGTCAGCCCCACACGCCCGTCGCGGCGGCGATCACCATCGCCGTCAGGCCGCGCATGTCGACCAGCGCCCGTATCATTTGCTCCCTGCCTGTCAGTGCGCGGTCAACGCGCTACCACGGGCGCGTTCGTCGGCTCATGTGCCAAGCGGTCGACCGTAGCTCAGTGCTGGCTGCGCGACGTGTGCGACTGCGAGGACGCCGGACGGTGGGACGCGGCTGCGTGCGAGCCAGGGTGCGCCTCGCGCCACGCGAGGAACTCCTTGTCCTTCGCGAGCACCGTGTCGATCAGCTGATTCAGCACGTACTCGGTGGCTCGCCGAGGAACGCGGCGTAGGCGAACAGCGTCTCGTCGTTCTCGCGATCGAGGCGCGTGATGTGGCGGACGAGGTGCTTGCCGCGCGTGCGGGCTTTGATCACCGGCATACGACTCCTTTCGCGCGGCGATCGGTGCTCGATGACCGCGCGTAGGCCGAGACAAATTCAGCGCGGTAAGCGCGTTGCGATGTAACACCATTGGCACGTTCAATGAGCGGCTTGATGCTCGTTCCGATTCGCAAGACACTGGCGGCGGACAGCCGTGGCGTGAACGACCCCCTGGGGCGCGAGGGGGGTCACACTAGACGCGCTGGAGGGGGGTCGCTCACGCCACGGCTGTCTCACTCTCCGGCCCGGGCCGGGCGGCACAGAACGCCGCCCGACCAGGGGAGGGCGTCGGTGCGCGAGCGCCGCGCAAGTGCCTGCATTGCAACGCCTTGGTCGCGCTGAGACGCGCGTGCCTACATCGCCTCGCCGTTGTGTCGCTGGCACGCCCGAGACCGGACACACGGGTAGAAGACACTCCCCGCCGCCCTCTTCTTGAGCACAGCTTTGTCATCTTCTACCTTCCAGCCTCCTCATGCGGTGCCCACCAAGGGGAGGAGATGCAGGTAGGGATGCGGAAGACCTGGCACTCGAGCACCCCGACGCGACGAGCCACGACGTCGACCAACACCGGCGACATGACCGCATCCAGCACGCGCTCACCATCTATCAGCCACCGCCGGTACAGCGCCTGAAAGCGCGGACCGGCGAACGCGGTCTGGGCACGGTAGTAGCGCTCGTCGAGGTCCACGCCGTCATCGCGACAGTGCGTGGAAATACCACCGCAGCTCGTCAACCACGTCCGCCGGGAGCGGCGTCGTCAACTGCTCGGCGAAGGCCGTCTCGGTGCAGGCCAGCGGCGCCGGCCAGGTGACGCGGGACGAGCAGCCGGATGGTCCACGCCGGCAGGCTCGCAACAGCTCGGCGTGGCGCTCGAGGAACAGGCGAAATCCATCGGCGTGCTGCAGGTCGACAGGTACAGGAACACGTGGGTCAGACCATCGCGGCCGACGCCGATCGGCAGCTTCTCCGGGAAGTAGCGAACCGTCTCCTCGTCAGCCGAACGAAAGGTCAGCGACGGCAGGTGGTGTCGCGGCACGCCGCATCGCTGGTGAAGTAGGCGACCTTGTCGCGTTCGGTCGCCGAGCCAGCGTCACGCTTGCGGTCGGCCAGGACAGCGTCGAGCACCATCAGCCGCTCGACGGCGCGGGCCAGCGTCATCGGCCGGCGAAAGCGATTGTCCGGTTCGCCGATCGCGGCGTACAGCGGCTTGTGATGGATGTGGAACAGCCGGGCGCGGTTGTGGCCGCAGGCCTGCGGCGTGGCGAACCGGCGTGCCTCGAGGTCTTGAAGAAGTTCGTGCACTGCGAGCTCCGTGACTGATGCCCGGCGAACGCGCAGTACTGCCGCCCGAGGCAGACGCCGGAGTGCAGCATCACGGTGACCAGGAAGCCGCGCCTGGCGCTCGGTGAACCCGAACGCCTGATCGCTTCGACGCGCTCGTCGAACGTCATCGGCTGGGCGCTCCGCAGCGTGTCTGCCGGCTTCATACGAGTTCCTCGGCCAATCCAGGATCGAAGCGGCTGCCTCGCCCGGTCTTGCCGCCAGCGCGCGCGCCGATGCCGCGGAATCGGGTGAAGCCCGCGCTGACCTTGCCCGCGGCATGGGCGCCGCGGTAGTGAGGCGTGAGCACCTCGACGTTCTCGATGTCGCGCCGGCCGTCGGGCCAGTCGTATTCGATCCGGAAATCGGGAAACTGGACGCGTCCGTCGGCGATACGGGAGATCGTGGTCCTCGGCCCATCGGCGGACCTCGTCGCGGTCTCGCGCCGGGCCGGCCGTCGCTGTCGGCACGGCCGCGGTTCGGCTCCTGGAGGAACAGCTGATACTCGCGCTTGAGCTCGTGCTCGAGCATCACGCGCTCGATCGTGCGCGCCCTGTTCAACCAGCCGCTCCGCAGCCCGGAGATAGGCTCGATAGAGCTGCGCGTCGTGAGACAGCTCCCGCTCACGGGCGAGCCCCGTCATGAAACGTCTGCCGCGGCTCGTGGTCCGGGCGATCGGTGGGCTCTCCAGCAGTTCGCGTCCCCGCTCGGTCGAGCGTCACGAGATCGGTGCCGGTCTCCCGATCGACGGAGGCGACATGGTCGAATCAGCCCTTCGCGAGCGGAGGTGGTCGAGGTCGCCGTGCCACAGATCGCCAGCCCGGTCGCCGTCGTCGCGCAGTTCGTCGACCGGGACCACGCGGAATGCCCCGATGGTGGCGAGCGTGCGCACTTCGGAGCCGCGCAAGCTCGTACTGCTCGTCTGCCAACGGACACGGGTTCTCGTTCGAGCCCGCGCGGCAGGTCCAGGCCCTGCGTGAACACGTCGCGCGGATCGATCGACGTCGACGGTCACGCGGATCCTCGTCCAAGCCACCGCCGCGGCCTCGCGCTCGGCCCGTCCCGGGTGTCGTCCCAGCGTGGATCATCCAGATCGACATATGTCACCGTCGCTTCTTCTGAAAGTGCGCGCCGGAGGTCTTCGTGCAGGCCGGCGTGCGCTGCGGAGCTGCCGATCGACGTGCGTCAGCTTGCGTCCGGTGTCGCGCAGGAACAGCCATCGGGCGAGGCCGTAGTACGGCGCGCAGCAGGTTGAGGAACACGAGGAGCGACGGCGCCACGATGTGCAGGCCGTACGTCGCGGAAGATGCGCGGCCTTGTAGGGCGCCAGAAAGCTCAGCTCGCCCGCCAGCCACGCGACCAGCAGGAACGTCGTCAGCGCCGGCGAGGAAGGCGGTGTTGGCGATCATCGGCGTCGCCTCCTCGAACGCCTGGTCGACCCGGAAGTACGTGACCTGCAGCCCAAGCGGATTGACGCGGACGAACTCGTTCGGGCACGTGGTCGCGCAGCACGAAGTCGATCTGCGCGACGTACGTCTGCGCGAGCGCGCTCGTGCCGTGTGCCGGGCGTGTAGAGCACCTTCTGAAAGCTCACCGCCGCCTTGTAGGGCGGCGTGCGTGAGCTCGCTCAGGCTGACGTTCTGAACGGCGATGTCGACCTCGTCGGCCGAGGGGTTGGTCAGGAACGTTTCGATGACGCGGCTCTGCTCGTTCTGGGCGATCGTGGCGTCGGCCAGGGCGGGTCGAGGAAGAACAGCGAGTCCGGATACTCGCGCTGCACCGTGGCGCGGAGGCGGCTGAAGTGCTTCACGACGAACTGCGTCAGGAAGTAGCGCAGCTCGGGCGGCTGGGGCTGGTAGGCAGTCGCGTCGTACTGCACCGCCTCGGCCCGGCCGACGTCGTCGATCCGGATGACCAGCGGCTTGACCTTCGCGTATCGGCGCGCGGTGTGGAAGTTGAGGGCCAGCAGGCCCGAGCGCCACCAGCGACACGAGCACGCAGGGCGATCTTGAGGTACGTGTTCATCACCAGCGCGGAGCCGTACAGCTCGACGAACTGCCGCTTGGCGCTCTCGAGCGTCTTGGGATTCAGGTCGGCGACCGTCGCGGTCATGGCAGTCCCTCTACGCGAACCACGTGCCGAACGAGGTGGCAGCCCGACCCAGACGAGCCCGCAGACCAGACCGATCAGCAGCGGCGATGCCGAAGCCAGGAAGAGCAGCCGCGTGAGCTCTGGCGACGCCGTCGTCTTCGTCGATCGTCGCGGTCGTTGGCGAATCGTCGCGACATGCGTTCACCCTCACCGCGCGACAGGAGCCGACCGACGGTGATTCGCGGCGACAGAATGCTCTCGCCGCCGCCGCCCGAGAAGATCGAGCTCGTCAGCGACGGCACGAGCAGGATCCCGACGACAGAACGTGCCGATGACCGCGACCGCCTGCAGGCGCGTAGACGCCGTACTCGGCCTGCGGTGATCGTCGGCGGCAGCGTCGTCACGTACCGGAAGATGAACTGCTCGAAGATCATCAGGAACGCGATGGCGACGACGGGGATGAACGAGTACTGGATGAACGACTTCAGCCAGCCCCAGAACAGCCAGTCGAGCTTCGGGACGATGAAGAACGGCACGAAGATCGGCCCGAGCAGCGCCGCACACCGCGCTGGCGATGAGGCCGAACGCGATCACCGCCAGCGACAGCGCCTTCGCCACCGCAATCAGGAGCAGAACGGTCCAGTAGATCAGATTCGCCAGAATCGACCAGGCGTCCGGCTGCATGAAGTGGTCGGCCAGCTCGTCGAGGTGGCGGTAGATGTTGTCGAACGCTCGCGCCTCGAGGACGCTCTGGAAGTAGTGCGCCTGGTCGGTGATCAGGTTGCTGAACGACACGCCGATGCCCGGCATCGGCGCCTCGTAGAACGTGATCAGCGCGTAGCCGAACGACACGAACAGCAGCAGCTTGGCGAAGTCGAACATCTGCTCGCCCAGGCCGTCGTGCGAGAACATCATCCGGATGCCCTGCCAGGCAGATCACGATGGTCGCGAACGCCAGGAACAGCCTGTAGCCGAACGCGCAGGAACTCCGGCTCGTAGGTCGTCAGCAGGTTCGCGATCGCCTGCTGAACGGTCGGAAGCAGATTGAGAGACGGCTGCGGTCGCATGGCTCCTCCCGTCGCTACGGCTGCCGCCAAGTCCGCAGGGCGTCGCCCGCGCCGGCGACGAAGGCCTCGTTCGCGGCTCGCCCGTCGCGCCACGTCGACCAGCTGCATGTTCATCGCTGCCGCTTCGGTGTCGCGGGCGCGCTTGCTGTCCACGAGCAGCTGCTCCACGATGCCGGCCAGGAGCTGCGCGCGGGCCTGCCGCTGGCGCGCGCCGATGAGCACGGCGCCGCTGATCTTGTCGAGCACGGCCGTCGCGCTCTGCTCATCCGACGGATCGATGACGTGCGCCTCGAGCGCGTCGATGGCCGGCAGCTCGCGTCGCGGCCGTTGTAGCGAAGCTGGCCGGTATCGTGCGTCGCGGCGATCGCCGCCGCGTCGGCGACGTTCGATCGTGGCCAGCCGTGCGAGCGAGCGTCGACGCGCGCCAGCGGGCTCAGCTCGCGAGCAGCGTCCCGAGCCGCGACAGACGGGATGGCTCACGCGCCACGTAGGCGGCGCCGCCGGCATCACCGTAGTTCAGGGCGGCGTTGTAGCGCCCGGCGAACAGGAAGTCGCCGTCTCGAAGTCGTGGATGCGCCAGCGCGGCGGATCCGGCAGCGCGTACTTGTGCCAGATTCGTGAACAGGCTCAGCCGCTGCGCCATCCGGCGCAGCTGCGCGTGCTGCTGCGCGCTGCAGTGTCGACCAGGTACTCCTTCACGATGGCCGTGATGGTGTTGCGGGCCGTGACCGCCGGGTCGTGACACCGCGAATCTGCGCGCCGCGAGGCCGATCAGCAGCAGGCACCAAGCACGAGGCAGCGATCGACAGAGTCGAGCGCACGATGCGTGCCTCCATCGCGCTCCCGCTCACGGCTGGCGCCACGTGCGCAGCGCATCGCCGCGTCCCGGCCACGAACGCTTCGTTCGCGGCCGCGCCGTCCCGCCACGTCGACGAGCTGCATGTTCATCGTCGCGGCCTCGGTGTCTCGCAGGCGCTTGCTGCGCGCGAGCAGCTGCTCCAGCGCATGCGACAGCAGCTGATTGGCGGCATGTCCTGGCGCCGCCCGAGCAGCTCGCCGGCCGCGATCTTGTCGAGGATCGGCGGTCATCTCGTGGTACCGGACAGCCCGTTCAGCACATCGCCTTCAAGCGCCTGGACGGCGTCCTGCAGCTGGCCGTGATAGCCGCGCGCGAGCGCCACCTGGTGCCCGCCCATCATCGCGACCGAATCGGTGATTTCGATGGTGGCGTACTGGCGTTCGAGCGTGCGCCGAGCCGCTCGGCGGCAAGCGGCTCGGCATCGCGGTTGGGCGGAGCAGCGGGCAGCGTCGTCGCCCGGTACGCGGCGCCGGTCGGCGTCGCCGCTGTTCAGACCCTGAATCCAGGGGCGCCCGTACTCCCAACGCCCCGGGTCGTGGCGTGTGAGCGCGATCGGCGGGATGCGATAGCCGCTCCATGTTTCCAAGCCTCTGCGCCATGCGGAGGACCGTTCGGTACTGCGCGCCGCAGCTCTTCGTAGTGGCGCCAGGCGCGTTCAGCGATCAGCATGGCCTGCGCCAGGTTCGCGGGATCGATCACGACGATCTGCGCGCGAGCCGGGCCTCGCGCACGCTGACCAGAATCACGTCGCCGCAAGCATTCGACGAACATCATGACCTCCTCCTCTCAGACTCGCGCTCTGCGAGTGTCCGGCACCGTCGTACGCCGGCAGTTCGAGGTCGCTGGTGAGGTACACCTTGACGCGGTGCCCTTCCCGAATCGTGATCGTGGGCAAGCCGGTTCAGAAATCGGTTCATGACCTGGACCGTCGCCTGCGACGTCGCGTCTCCGACGCCGCCGGCGATGATGACCGTCCGATCGCCGTCGCCGCTCCGAGTCCGAAGTTCCCGAGGGACTGCGCGAGTCCGCTGATCAGGCCCACCGCAGCGGCCGCGCCGAACGTCGACGAGTAGTGGTGGTTCACTTGGTCTCGGAGGCCCGCGTCACCGATCTGGTTGAGCCCGAGGAACTGGTCGAGCCGTAGGTGCGCCCGTCGGGCATCAGCAACCGATGAAACGCCACGGCCAGCCGCGTCTCGCCGAAGGTCTGGACCGGCTTCGTTTCGCCGAGCACGCGAGCACCAGCAGGAATCACGACGTGCTGGCCGCTGTGCGAATAGACCGCGTTCGTGACCAGGCAGTTCACTGGCGCGGCCTCGCTGCCATCGAGCCGGTTCGTCAACACGGTGTCGATGACCGTTCCCTCGAGCAGGCGATGCAGCGGCCCGACGGGATTGATGGCGCCGGTACGGTCGGGCGTGCGAGTGCCGCGCTCGACCTCTCGGGGAGCCTCGCGCGACGGCGCTCGGCGTCGGCGGCTCCGTCGGCACGGGGACTGTTCGACCCGAGACCCTCGTCGTCGCGCGCATCGCCGCGTCCGCGATCTCGTCGATAGAGGGCATCGTTGTGTCAGGTCCTCGTGTCGCGGCGGTCGCTGCCGCACCACCACCAGCGTCCGGGCGCTCGCCCTCCGGCCGCCGGCTCAAGACAACGTTGCTCGCAAACAGGCTTTCATACGCACGCCGCTTCCGATCGGCCTCCAGCGGGTCTGGCGCCGGCGTAGTCGGCTGCTCTGGGAATCCCGTCGTCGCTGGCGCTGGCGTGACTGCCGCGGTTTGGGCTTCGCGGAGCGCCTGCGCCTCCATCGCACGCAGGCGTTCCTGGTAGTCACGCACGCGGTCGGTGCTCGGGATTGTAGCCGCGGCCGGTGCGCTGGTCGTCCGGACGGGGGGGTCCGATCGGCCCACGAGCAGCATGATCGCGAGCATTCCCACGGCGATCCCCGCCATGATCCAGGTCTGCACACCCCGGGGCAGGACCCCCCGCGGAACCGGGCGATTGTCGGTGACGGTGGCTGGACTGGCCGGGGCTCGCCGGCGTGTCGGCCATCGCTCACTACTCCTGTTGCGCGAAG
>CAVQXJ010000015.1:0-498751 GCA_963717745.1 uncultured Acidobacteriota bacterium | reverse complement strand
GCTCTGGCCGCCGGCGTGATCCCAGCGCGAAGGGCCACCCGGATCGATCCGCTGACGGCGCTGCGGCACGAGTAGCGGGAGCGCCCCGCGCGACCTCGAGTGCCAAGGGAGCCCAAGACAGGGCCGCGCAATCGCCGAGACGTCTGAGCGCACGGGGGGCGACGCGCCGGGTCTCGGCAGGAAATCTGCGCCCCCCGGCAACTCCCCAATTGCGTCGGCCCCAGAACTCCGACATAATCACCCGCCCGCGGAATCACCGCGGACTTCAGCATCGTTCATCTCTACAGTTTCGTGCGCCCGCCCTGTGGCGGTCCGCCGCCGTGCACCGTGAGTGCACTCGACCGTGCTGCTCCACCAGGAGAGAGCAGCCTCAGCGGCGGCCGACACTCGACGGCGCAGCTACGTCGGCGAACATCGGCGAGTTGACGACGGCTGTCGGAGGCGGTCGTCGCTCGGCCCGTTTTCTTGTCGGAAAGTCGGCCGCCCGAGGCCGACCGAGGTTCCCCATGACCAAGCGTTTCGTGTCCGCCCTTCTCGTCTCCCTTGGCCTCCTGTGCGGGCATCCGCTGCTCCAGGCGCAGGCGCCGCATGGCGGTGCCGGCGTCGCCCTGCAGCCGGGTCCCAACGTGAACGCGGCTGGCGGCATCGTGAATCCCGGTGATCCGGCAGCGCTCATCAAGAGCGACATCCTGCTGCAGCGGCAGAACGAGACGGTGGTCGCGGGCTCGACCCGCAATCCCGATCACCTGCTTGCCGCGGCCAACGACTACCGGTTCGTCGATTTCCCCGATGATCCCGCCTTCGGCGGAGGGCAGACCTTCATCGCCAGGCTGATCGCGAAGCTGTTTCGCCGGCCGGCGGGCAAAGCGGTGCCAACGGCCGCCGCCGCCGGCAATGTGGGCGCCTGGACCGGCGTCTACCGATCGTGCGATCGCGGCCGCACCTGGATTGGCAGCGCGCTGCCGGGTGGACCGCTCGACAACTCACCGGCGGCGCAGCTGCCCAATCCGCTCAAGCAGCTCAGTCTCTCTGCCCCGGCCAATGCCCACGCCGAGACGACCGATCCGGTCCTGATGGCGGGACCGGGAGGTCGGATGCACATGGCCGTGCTCGGCTTCATCCGTTTTGCGGACGGCAGCGTCGGCAGCAGCCGGATGTTCTATGCCAGCTACACCGACCGCAACAATCTCGAGGGCGGGAGCTGCTTCAATTTCGACTTCGTCCGCCAGATCGACACGTCAGCGAACTACGTCGGACCGAACAGTCCCAGTCCCTTCCTCGACAAGCCGTCCCTGGCGGTCGACAAGGACGGCATGATTGTCGTCAGCTACACTCTGTTCACCGACGCCGTGAAGTCCAAGATCGTGGTCGCCCGCTCGGCCGACGGCGGCGGCACCTGGACCAGGACCATTCCGCTCCTGAGCCTGGGCTTCCTGCGCAACCACGGCACGTCGACCACCATCGACCCGCTGAACGGCACCGTCTTCGTCGCGTGGCGGCTCTTCTATCAGGAGTGGCCGCTGATGGTGATGTCGCGGTCGTTCGACCGCGGCCGTACCTTCCTTCCCGCAACGCCCATCTCGGAATGGTGGCCGGCGCGCTCGCTCGACCAGATCGTCGCGCAGCTCAAGGCCGCGAAGCTGCGGCCGTTCGACCAGTTCAACGAAACACCCCCCGGCGCAGATCCGTCGCGGTCGACCGCACGATCGCTGGCCTTCCCGACCATCGCCGCCGGCGTCGTCAACGGTCAGTCGCGCTTGTACGCGGCCTGGCAGGAACGGGCCCGGGTCGACACCAAACCGCAGCCCGCCTCGCCGGCGTTCGGGTTTCCGTACTCGAACGGCAGCCCGCGCGTGATGTTCACGATGTCGACCGATGGGGGGTGGTCATGGAACGCGCGCCGCGCGATTGATGCCGGACCGCGCACCGAGCATCCGACGTTGCCGGGCTTCGCCGCGCCGGCCGAGGTGCGGCTGTCGGGGCCGCAGGTGCAGCCGGTTCTGAGCATGAGCGGCGTCAACAACCCCCAACTGTTGTTGATGTACTACGAAGCCCGCAACGAGCTTGCCGGGCCGTTCGGGTCGAACTTCATCAGCGGCATCGAGCGCCAGATGGACGTGCGTTCCGCCCGGATCAATCCGGCGACCGGGCAGCTGGTCGCTCCGTCGGTCCAGGTCGCCCAATATTCGGTCAAGGCCAACTCGTCGCCGGTGGAGCTCACCGAAACCGCGCCGGGCTACGACGCCGTGAGCCGTGCCAACCTCTGGATGTACGGGGGGGGCACCAAGGCGTTCTTCGGCGACTATCCCCACCTCGCGCCGTCGACCGTGTTCGAGTTCGACACCGGCACGCGGTGGAAGTGGGCGTCCGAACCGGCATCGGCCCTCGCGATCTGGACCGACCACCGCGACGTGCAGTTCCCGGCCAACGGCATCGGCGGCGCGTGGAACAACTACACGCCGATCACCAACCCGGCGCTGGCCAACTGTTCCGCCGTCGCGCTGCGCAACGCGAATCCGTACTTCACGGAGATCGCCGGCGTCGTCGCGGGCTCGCCGCAGAACTTCAAGCCGTTGAACGTCCAGCGGGCGTTCGTGACCTACGTGGAGAATCGCACTGTCGTGGATCGCGTCTTCCGGCTCACCCTGACCGGCACGCCGGCGTCGTTCGACCAGTTCGCGGCGGCACCGGCGATCGTCGTGCCGGTGTTCGCCAATTCCAGCCACACGCAGACGATCTGGGTGGCCCCCAATACGGCCAACCCGCGCGCCTCGGCCAGGATGTCGGTGGTCGAGCTCGGCGCCAACAACCTGCCGGTCACCGGCGGCTATCGCACGTCGGTGACGCTGAACCTGGATCCGAACAACGACGCGTTGACGAACATTCCGACCACCGCGCCAGTGCCCCCGGGCACCAACACGGGCGTCGACAGTTCCGAGCTGCACAACCCGCAGGTGTCGGCGCCGCAGGTCTCGGCCTTCGATATCAAGGCGCCACAGGTGTCCGCGCCGCAGGTCTCCGCGCCACAGGTGTCGGCGCCGCAGGTTTCCGCCCCGCAGGTGTCGGCGCCACAGGTTTCCGCCCCGCAGGTCTCGGCCCCGCAGGTCAGCGCCACGACGCCAGACGATGGCAACGAGGGCACCGACGTGAGCTACACCGTGACCAATACGGGCAACACCGAGAGCACCTACAACGCGTTCCTCAACGTGCCGAACGTGCAGGAGATGCTCGACGGCGATCACTACGACTTTCAGCTGCTCATCACGCGCACGAGCCTGGTGCCCGGGTTCGCCCCGACCGCCAACGGCTGCCTGCCGGCCGCCGAAACCAGGGTGCAGGTGATCGCCAACCTGCAGATCCCGACCAAGACCGCCCTGCAGTTCCAGACGGTGTCGGGTCTGCCGTCGGGCCTGGCGACCTTCTCGGTCGCCCCGGCGGGCGGCGCCGACGCGTCGGTGTTCAGCAGCGATGGCCAGTCGGTCGTTCCGCGCGACGAGGTGAAGATCACGCTGCGGGCGATCCGTCTCAGGCCGCTGGCCGCCATCCCGCCGTCGCTGGTCTTCAACCCGCAGGCGGTCGCCGTGACGGTCGCCTCGACCTCGACCAACGTCTTCAACGGGGTCGTCCAAGCGGATGGCACGCAGCCGACCGTCACGCCGACCACAACCACTCTGGAGCTCGGCACGCCAGCCCTGTCGACGTACGGCGACCCGGTAACGCTCACGGCGACGGTGTTCCCCGCCCCAGCCAACGCCGAGGAAGCGGTCGTCGAGTTCTTCAACGGCGAGACGCTGCTGGGCACTGGCACCATCGACGATGGCGAGGCCAACCTGACGGTCTACGAACTGCCCTTGGCTGTCCGCGCCTTCAGCGCGCGCTTCACCGGCACGCCGGCTCTGTCGGCCAGCCGCTCGGCCGTGCTCACGCAGCATGTGGTACGGCGGTTCAGCGATCGGGAGGCGTTCGACGCGGCGATTCTCGGGGGGTCGCTCATTGAGGATTTCAACGCCCCGCCCACCGGCACGGCGATCAGCGAGCTGAATCCGATCAACGGCGCCCTCGACTTCACGTCGAGTTTTGACATCCTGCAGATTTTCGGGGTGTCCCGCCGCCACCGCCGGCCGAGGGTCTCATCGGCACCGTGGCGTTCGGAAACAACGACGGCTCGCGGCGGAACGGGCGCTACGACCTCATCTTCACCGACACGACCAATGCCCTGGCCTTCGACATCGTCGCGCAGGACCCGGCCGCCAGCCCGGCGCAGATTGAGGTCCTGACGAGCGCGGGCGCCGCCTATTTCAGCGCCGTCAACGGCGGTACCGAGTCGAACAACGTGTTCCATGGCTTCGTCGCCACGGTGCCGCTCGTTGGCGTCCGGGTCTACGAAGGATGCGAAGTCAATGAGCCGGTCGAGGCCAACTGCCTCAACGAGGAAATCGCCATCGACAACGTCACGACGGCCGGCCGCGACGTGCGCCACTGGTCCGCTGACGCCGGCGGCAACAACCACTACTACGAGTACGTGAAGGTGGGCGGCCTGTCGTGGGACCAGGCCAATGCCGCCGCGCAGGCCCGGACCTATCTGGGGATGACCGGACGGCTGGTCAGCATCACCAGCGCCGAAGAGAACGCGTTTGTCGAGAGCCTGCGCGGCGCGGGGTCTCTGCGCGCGTGGCTCGGCCTGCGCGATACCGACGGGACAGGGCCGGCGTCGTGGACGTGGACGAGCGGCGAGGGCACCACCTACTTCAACTGGAGCGCCGGCGAGCCGAACAATCTGACGACGGAATTCTGGGTGGAGATGTTCACCGGCGGCGCATGGAACAACAACACGATGCTCGATCCGATCTACCCGACCGAGGGCTATATCGTCGAGTACATCCCGATCTTCTGACGGCCGCGGGTCGGCAGGTCCTCATCCGGGGGCCTGCCGCCGCGCTCCTCCGCGGCTGACCCGTTCTTGGCATCACCGTGCCGCGCGCTTGCGCGCATCGGCGATCAGCGGATCCCGCTCCGCGTCGTTCCTGATCTCCACGTACTTCCGATAGCTCTCGGAGGCCGCGGACGCTGCGCCGAGCCCCTCCTGTGCGCGGCCGAGCCAGTAGTAGGCCGACGGCAGGTAGCGCATAGACGAGGTGTCGGCGATGAAGGCGTCGGCGGCCTCGCCGCGGCGTTTCACGCACAGCTCCCATTGCGCCACCGCTTCCGGGAACTGTGCCGCCGCCTGGTAGGCCTGCCCCAGGAGTGTGTGGACGACCCACGAATCGTGCAGGGTCTCGGCGGCATGGAGCGCGTCGATCGCCTGCGGGATGCGTCGCTCGGCGAGCAGGATGTCTCCCCGGATGACCAAGGCGTAGGAGCGGATGTGCGGCGGGATGCGCTGTTCGAGCCCGCGCGCCAGCTCCATCGCGCGCGCCGTCTTGCCCAGCTGAATCAACACGTGCGCGGCGGGGACCAGCACAGCCTCGTGGTCGCTGGCCCGCGCCGCACGCTCCGCGGCGGTAACGGCGGCGGCCTTGTTGCCGAGCGCCAGGTGCGCTTCGGCCGACGCGACCAGTTTGAGCGCCATGCCGGACGCATCCCCCCCTTTCTCGTCGCGCGCGATGCCCTCGCTCAGCAACTTCAGCGCCGCGGCGTAGCGGCCGCCGTACATCTCCAGATCGGCCTGGCCCATCGTCGCCAGCGACGCGCCGAGCGTGCCGGTGCCGGCCAGCCGGGCGTACGCGGCCCGTGCGCCCGGCTGGTCACTCTGAGCCAGCGTCGACAGCGCCAGCGTCAGGTTCGCCCACTCGTAGGTCGGGTTCGCCTCGAGCACACGCTGCGCTTCGGCGATCGCGGTGGGGAAATCACCGCCGTACATGGAATAGGTGGCGAAGTTCGTCCGCTGCAGGATGTCGCGCGGATAGATCTCGATCGCCTTGCGGCCCATCTCGATGGCCTTGGAAATGTTGCGGTCGTACAGATGTGCCAGCGCCAGATTGGCATAGCCCGTGTTGTCGGCCGGATAGAGCTCGACCAGCTTCTCGTAGGTCTTGATCGCTTCCTTGTAGTTCCGCACCACGCCGAAGTAGTAAACGCCGCGGCTGCGGTACTTCTCGCGCTCGGTCATCCGGTCCAGGTGTTTGAAGGCTTCCTCGTAGTTCGCCTTGGCCCGGTCCTCCATCTTCAGGTTGGTATAGCTGGCCGCCATCTGCACGTAGGCCATGCCGAACCTCGGATCGAGCGCGACGGCTTTCTCGAGTTCCACCAGCGCCTCGCGCGGCTTGCCGGTCCGGTTCAGTTCCTGGCCGCGCACGTAGGCCCGCATCGCGTCCAGCGAACCCGCGGTGAACGTCTCGGCCGCGGCCACGCGCCCGCTCTCGGGCGTCTTGTCGCCGAGGTCCGCGCGCAGATCGGCCGCCACCGCGACGGCGGCTCTCAGCACGCCGTCCTTGTCGGCCGCATTGGCCGTTGCCGTCGCCAGGGGCTGGGCCTGCTGGCCTTCGAGCGCCGGATCGAGGGCCGTCGCGCTGACGCGGTAGCCGGTGCCGGCCGGTTCGACCCGGCCCGTGACCACCACCTTGATGCCCTCGCGGCGCGAGATGAGACGCGCCATCGCCTCGTCTATGCGTGCACCCGCACCGATCTGCTGCGCGGCAATCTGCTGCGCCTGACGCCGGGGATAGACGGTGATGAACGACGCGCCCTCCAGCGCGGTCGCGAGCGCCTGCTCGATTGCTCCCTCGAAGGCGGCATCACCGGCGCGGTTGTCGAAATCGCTGATCAGCACCGAGGTCGGCGGCAGCTCGACGACCGGGGCCGGCCCCTGTGCCGCCCACCAAGTGCCGCCGAGCAGCGAGGCTACCAGCACCCCAGCGCCGGCGAGCTGCCGGCTGGTCACCCGTCGCAGCACCGGCAGCAGCCTGCCTTCGCCGTCCAGCCGCTGCAGGTCGGCCTCGAGATCCTTCGTGGTCTGGTAGCGCGCCTCCGGCTCCGGCTCGAGACAGCGCGCGATCACGTTCTCCAACGCCTCCGGCACGTCCGGGTTGATGGTGCGGATCGGCGGCGGCGCCTCTTGCATGCGGCCGGTCAGCTCGCTGATCGCGCTGTCCGCTCGCGCCGCGCGCCCCAGCCCGCCGAGCATGTCGTAGGCGATCAGGCCGAGCGCGTAGATGTCCGCCCGCTGATCGACCGGCTTGCCCTTGGCCTGTTCCGGGGCCATGTATTCGATGGTCCCGACCACGGCGCCTTCCAAAGTCTGATCGGAGAGCTGGGCGGCCTGGCGGCGGAGCTCGGCCAGCCGGCCGGTCGGATCCGTTGCTCCCGCCTCGGACACTGTCGCATGTGAGGTCGAGCGGGCGATGCCGAAGTCCATGATCCGCGCCTCGTCGTGCGCGTCGATCATGATGTTGGCCGGCTTCAAGTCGCGATGGACGACACCGGCCTGATGCGCGGCACATAGGCCGGACACGACGCCCCGCAGCATGGTCAGCGCCCGCGCCGTCGACAGGCGCGCCTCGCTCGCGAGGACCGTCGCCAGGTCGCGGCCCTCGACGTACGACATCGTGATGTACTTGATGCCATTCATCTCGCCGAGGTCGTGGATGCGGACAACGTTGTTGTGGGTGACCTCCCGCGCCAGGAGCAGCTCGCGCTTGAAGCGGCGCTCGACCTCCCGGGCGAGGTAAGGGTCGCTCGTGACCTCCGGCCTGATGATCTTGAGGGCGACCGCGACCGAAAGCTCGGCGTCCCACGCCTGATAGACGACGCCCATCCCGCCGGCGCCCAGCACGCGAATGATGTGGTAGCGGGAGCCAAATGGCTCGCCTGGGACGACGAGCCTGTCGGCCGACTGCGCGGCCCGCAGCCGCGTTCCACCGGCACCGACCGCCCCCGCAGGGCCGGGTCCCGCCACTGCCCCGGACTGCGGGTCGGTCCCCAGCCGTGTCTCGTCCTCTGCCGGCGAAATCCCCGACTGCGTCTCGGCGTCCGCGGGCGGGAAGTCCAGCCCGGTCTGGCGGCCCGGCGCGGCCGCGATCCGTGTCTCGGCGGCGCCGGCGGCAATGTCGATCTTGGCATCCGCACTGTCGTGCGGGAGGCCCGGCATCCTGTCGCCGCCGGGACCGCTATGGGGAGCGCCGAGGCGGGCAGGAGCCTCCGGCGGGGCCACCGAGGCTCTTGTCGTGACGTCTTCCGGGGTGCGGGCGGGGTTGGTCGCCTGGCAGAAGGAGCAACGGCCTGCCGACGCGCCCATCTCCACGCCGCATTGTCGGCAAAGCATGTTCAATGGGGTCCGCTGGGCCGGGAATCCTTGTGCGTCCCGGGCATTATGACCCGAACCGACGCCCACCACAACGCGCCACGGTAAGTGGAGTGGTGCCGGTCCGCCCTAATTGGTGTCAAATATCACACGCCGCCTGTCGCGACTGGCCGGACCGCGAAAAACCAACCAAGCGCGGCACCTGCCCGTCTGATACGGGGAACGGGGCCCCTCCATGATTTTTGTAGACCGGTGCCGGCGGACCCGGGCCGCCACGGCGTTTTTCTGTCTTGCTGCGACCTTTGCGGGTGCGCTGCTGTTCGCATCCGGCTGCCGGCCCGCGCCGGTCGACGCCCAGGCTCGTACTGTTGAGCCGGGAGAACGGCAGGACAGAATCACCGTCTCCCGTCGCGACTTCGTCCGGTCGGTGCGCCTGAGCGGAACCGTCGAGGCCGTGCAATCCACCACGGTGTCCGCGCCCAGGCTCTCGGGCCCGAACACGATGTCCCTGGTCATTACCCGCCTGATCCGGCCGGGCAGCGCCGTGAAGCGCGGCGATCTCATCGTCGAGTTCGACCGGCAGCAGCAGATCACCAACGCGCTGGACCGCCGGGCCGAGTTTCAAGAGCTCGAGCAGCAGATCCGCAAGCGCGAAGCGCAGGAGCGCGCCGCCGCGGCCAAGGACGAGAGTGAGATCAAGGTCGCCGAAAGCTCGGTGTCACGGGCGGAGCTCGAGATGCTCAAGAACCCGATGATCGCCAAGATCAACGCCGAGAAGAACACCCTGGCGCGCGAGCAGGCCCAGGCAACGCTCGCGCAGCTGAAAACGACCTACGAGCTGAAACGGAAGGCTGCTGAAGCCGACATCCAGATCCTCCGGATCCGCCGCGACCGCGCCGAAAGCGCGATGGGGATGGCCGAAGCGAACGCCGAGCGGATGGCCATTGTCTCCCCGATCGGCGGCATGGCCGTCCTCAAGTCGATCTGGAAGTCGAATTCGATGGCGGAGGTCCAGGAGGGGGAGGAGATCCGCGCCGGCATGCCGATCGTCGATATCGTCGATCCGAATGCCATGCGCGTTCGGACGCGGGTCAACCAGGGGGACATCAACGAGCTGCGAGTCGGCCAGTCGGTACGCGTGGGCCTCGACGCCTACCCCGATCTGCATTTCCCCGGAACGGTCGCGCAGATCTCACCGCTCGGCGTGATGTCGAATCAGTCGAACAAGGTGCGGGCGTTCGTCGTGTTGATCAACATCGAGGGCTCGCACGCGAACCTCATGCCCGATCTCAGCGCCTCCCTCGACGTCGTGCTGGCGCAGACGCCGGCGGCGCTGGTCGTGCCGCTCGACGCGGTCCGCCAGGACGGCGAGCGTGCGTTCGTCAGCGTGCCGCAAGGCTCCGGCTTCGCGGACCGGCCGGTCACTCTTGGCGCGAAGAATGCCCACGAAGTGGTGATTGCATCGGGTCTCGAGCCGGGGACCATCGTCGCGCGGAACGTGTCGCGGGGCACCCGATGAGCCGTTGGTCCGCCGTCCTGCGCCGCCCGCGGAATATCGCCCTCGTCACGGTCACGCTTGCCGTCGTCGCCGCCGGGGCGTTTGCCGCCGTGCGCGGCAGCGTCGTGCCGGATTTGCCGACCGCCGAAGTGAAGAAAGGGGAGTTCGTCGACACGCTGGAGATCCGCGGCGACATCAGACCGGTGCGGTCGATCGTGCTGTCATCGCCCATGCAGTCGGGCGATCTCCAGATCGTGAAGCTGGCGAAGAACGGCTCCACCGTGAAGGCCGGCGACGTCGTCGTCCAGTTCGACGGCTCGCTGCTGCAGCGGACGATCCAGGAGAAGCAGACCGAGCTGCGACAGGCCGACGCGGAAATCGAGCAGGCCCGATCGCAAGGGAAGATCACCGAGGAACAGAACACGACCGCGCTGATGAAGGCCCGCTACGACATCGAGCGCGCGAAGCTGGACGTGAACAAGGGGGACACCGTCTCCCGCATCGAGAACGAGAACGCCAAGCTCACGCTGGCCGATGCCGGGCAGCGCCTGCGAGAGCTCGAGGAGAAGGTCAAGTCCGACCGCACCGGGGTGGAAGCCGATGTCGCGGCACGCCAGCGAAAGCGGGAGAAGGCGACCGCCGACCTGCAGCGCGCCGAGCGTGGACTGCAGAACCTGGAGCTCCGGGCCCCGGCGGCCGGGCTGGTCAACGTCCTGCCGAACTTCCGCGCCGCGAGCACGTGGGGGAGCGAACAGGAGTTCCGCGAAGGCGATCGGGCCTGGCCGGGCGCGGCGATCCTGGAGCTGCCGGACCTCTCGTCCGTGCACCTCGAAGCGCGGCTCGACGAATCCGATCGCGGCCGGCTCAAGACCGGCCAGGAAGCGATTGTCCGCATCGAGGCGATCCCGGGCCGCGACTTCAAGGCGCGCATCAACAATATTTCGGTGCTGGCCAAGGTTGATTTCACCTCGGGCTGGCCGCCGCCGAAGAACTTCGACCTCAATCTGGTGCTGGTCGACGTCGATCCCAAGATTCGGCCGGGCATGACCGCCGTGGCCCGGATCGCGACCGATCGCGTGCCGGATGTCGTGCTGGTCCCGGCTGAAGCGATCTTCCAGCAGGACGGGGCGCCGAGCGTCTACCGCCTGGAGGGCTCGGAGTTCGTCCAGACCCGGGTCGAGGTCAAGCGCCGCGGACGGGAGCAGGCCATCGTCTCGTCAGGCGTCGAACCCGGCGACCACATCGCGACACGGCGCCCCGCGCCAGCCATGATCAGGAGGGCCAATTGAAGCGCCGGGTTCTTGTCGCTGCGGTACTCATTGCCGTGGTCGCGGCCGGTGCGGCCCTCATTTTCGCGGTACCGAAGCTGCCCGAGCGCCAGCCGGGTGTTCCCACGACGCGGCTCACCAGGAGCCCGCTGAAGCTGACCGTCCATGCCACCGGCGATCTGCGGGCGGGACGTACCCTCACGCTCGTGGCGCCGCCGGTCGGCGGCGGCAGCCTCCGGATCATCAAGCTCATCGCCACCGGCGTCTCGGTCAAGAAGGACGAGCCGGTCATCGAGTTCGATCCCGCCGATCAGCAATACGCCCTCGCGCAGGCGAAATCCGAACTGGCCGAGGCGGAGCAGGAGATCGTCAAGATGAAGGCCGATGCGGCGGTGCAGAAGGCCCAGGACGACGTCGCGCTGCTCACCGCCCGGTTCGACGTGCGCCGCGGCGAGCTCGATACGACCGCGAACGAGCTGATCGCCGCGATCGAGGCCAGGAAGAACGTCCTCTCGCTCGAGGAAGCGAGGCGGCGTCTGGCCCAGCTCGAAGAGGATGTGAAGTCGCGGGCGGAAACCAACAAGGCCTCCCTGCTCGTCGTCGAGGAGAAGCGCAACAAGGCGCTGATTGCGACCCAGCGCGTGCAGCAGGTGATCGACAGCCTGGTGCTGCGCGCTCCGCTCGACGGCGTGGTCTCGCTGAAGGAGAACCGCGACGCCGCCGGCGGCATGTTCTTCGGGCAGCAGCTGCCCGAGTATCGCGAAGGCGATCAGGTCGGACCGGGCCGGCCGGTCGCCGATGTGATCGAGGCGGGCCGGATGGAGGTTCGGGCCAAGGTCGACGAGAACGATCGCGGCAACCTCACCGAGGGCCAGCGTGCGTCGGTGTATGTCGACGCGCTGCCCGGCGAAGTCTTCTCGGCGAAGGTCGGGGCGCTGGCGGGCCTGGCCAACCGTGCCTTCTGGGAGGCCAGCGCGACCCGGATGTTCGACGTGACCTTTCAGTTCGACAAGACCGAGCCGCGGCTCAGGGCCGGGTCGTCGGCCCGGGTGGTGGTCGATGGCAATACGCTCGAAGGCGCCCTGCATCTGCCGCGGCAGGCGGTGTTCGCCCGGTCGGGCAAGAACCATGTGTTCGCCCGCGCCGGAGAGCGATTCGAGCAGCGGGAGGTCAAGGTCACCCAGCGCACCGAAAGCCGCGTCGTGGTTGAAGGCCTGACGGAAGGACTCGATATCGCACTCGTCGATCCGACCGTGCGTCCGGCGGGCACCACGTCCCCGTCGGCGCCGACGGTTCCCGCGGCGGGAGGCCCCCGGTGACGACCGCCCGCATTCCGACGATCGGCAAGTACGCGGACTTCCTGCCCGATTTGCGAATGGGGCTGGACAACCTGCGCGCCCACAAGCTCCGCTCGCTCCTCACGATGATGGGGATGATCTTCGGCGTCGCGGCGGTCGTCGCGATGCTGTCGATCGGCGCCGGGGCGCAGCAGGAGGTCATGGCCTTCATCGAACAGCTCGGCGTGCGCAACCTGATCGTCGAAGCGCGCGAATCCGCGGATTGGCAGTCGCAGCAGAAGATCCGGAAGCTGTCCGCCGGTCTCACGTTCCAGGATTTCCGCATCATCCAGGCGAACGTCGAAGGCATCACCGCGGCCACGGCGCGTAAGCGGTTCACGCCGACCAAGCTGTTGCCGAAGCCGCAGGGAGACGCGCCGGTGGTTTACGGCGTCAGCCCCGCCTACCAGGCGATCGCCAACCTGCGCGTCGCGCGCGGCCGCTTCTTCGACGAAGCGGAAACCACGGCGGCCGCCCCGTTCGCCGTGCTCGGCGAAGGCTCCGCCGCGGCGCTGTTCGGAACCGACGATCCGATCGGACGTCATCTGAAGGTGAACGATCAGTGGTTTCAGGTGATCGGCGTGGCCGGCTCCCAATTGACCGTGCAGACCGACGTCGCGGGCTTACCGGCCCAGGATCGCAACAACCTGATCTACGTGCCGCTTTACTCCGCCATCTTTCGCCTCGAAGACGGCCAGAGCGGCATGAAGGACGAAATCGACGGCATCTACCTGCAGCTGCGCTCGTCGGACGAGATTCCGGCCTCGGCGGCGCTGCTCCGCGGCCTGCTGAACGTCTCGCACCGCGAGGCCGGGGATTTCACGATCGTCTCGCCGGCCGAGCTCCTGGCCGAGCAGCGCCGGACCCAGCGGATCTTCGAGATGGTGATGGTCGCGATTGCGTCGATCTCGCTGCTGGTCGGCGGCATCGGCATCATGAACATCATGCTGGCGAGCGTCATGGAGCGGACCCGCGAGATCGGCGTCCGTCGAGCGATCGGCGCCAAGCGCCGCGACGTGATCCGTCAGTTCCTGATCGAGACCACGATCATCTCGCTGGCCGGCGGCGTGGTCGGCGTCCTCACCGGCATTGCCCTCTCACAGCTCATTGGCTACGCCGCCGGCTGGTCGACCATCGTCACCACCTGGTCGATCGTGCTGGCGTTCTTCGTGTCGGTCGCGATTGGGTTGATCTTTGGTCTCTATCCCGCCATCCGGGCGGCTGCGCTGGATCCGGTGAAGGCGCTGCATTACGAGTAGTCGACGACATCGTTAGATGATCCGCGGAGAGGGGTTCCCCTCGAAGTAGATCTGCATGCACTCGGTCCTGATCGGAACTGTCCACGAGGTGCATCGCAATCAAGTTGTCGAACTCGAGCACGATGAGCCGGTCGTTGGGGACTTCCCAACGTGTGACCTTTACATTCATGACATCGAAGAAGCCTGGTTCTGGCCACCGGCCTTCTTCCCAGTGGGCGATGCGCTTGCCGTCACGAAAGAGAGTCACCGGCGACTGGACGGCGAAGCTGACGGGGCCGAAGGTGAACTGGAGATCGAACTGACCTACCCGCAACTGCGTCGTGAGCTCCCCGACTATGGGAGAGAGGTCAAGTTTGTCGGGTATCCGGTACATCCCTGTCAGTCCACTTCTCTTGGAGTAGATCGCTCGCTGCCTTCGCGGCCATCCGCGACAGTCCGCGCCCGATCCTCCTGCCGGATGTCTCTGTGGGCGCGGATCGTAGCACGGCTACCTCAGGCAGTGACGATCGCGTCACGAGCGCCCCGCCCATCGGCGCACCCTCACACGCGCATCAATATGCCGCGCGCGCTTCCTCCCTGCAGCGCCGTCAGCGCGCGGCAGTAGATCGCCAGCTGACGCCGATAGCGTTCTCCTTCGACGTCCAGCTCGCGGTCGGTCTTGAAGTCCAGCACCACCAAGCGACGCTCGGCGGCGGTGCTGCCGGGTTCTTCGAACGCCAGGTCGATCGTGCCTTCGATCAACGTGCCGTCTGGAGCCTGCCAGATCAGCGGCAGCTCGCGGTAACACCGTCCCGCGGCATTCGCGGCGCGGACCTGGTCGAACAGCGGGTGCCGCAGCACCGCGGTCACGGCTTCGACGACGGCGTAGACCTCCTCGTCTACTCCGGGTCCGGACCCCAGCAGGATTCGCCCTTGAGTGGCCGCAACCGCGCGAACCGTCCCTTCATCCGCGTCGAGCGGCACCGTGGCGAGCGTCGTGTGCACGAGCGTGCCGAAGCGGGGACCAAACGGGCGGCTGGCGACGCGCGGGAGCTCCACGACTTCGATCCGGAGGGCGTCCGCATCGATCAGCGGCAGCTCGCGATCGGCGGCCAGCTGGGTGACCGTGCGCGACGAGATCGATGGCCGGCTCGCGTCGGCGATGGCCGCGGTGCGTTGGGCCTCCCACTGTCGGTAGGCGGCAAGACGCCCGGTCGATCCGGCGGCATCGCCGTCCTTCGCGATCAGATCGTCGCGACGCAGGCCGAATGGCGTGCCGGCGTCGAGCGCGAGCACGCGCGGGTCCCACCACACCACTTGATACTTCTCCCGCGATCCGTTGTCCGCTGGCCGTTGTCCGTCAAATTCGGAGTCCGCATTGCTCGCGAACTCATATTGCCCCGGCGCGACGGTGGTCGTGCGCGCCGGATCGCCATCCGGCCGCGACAGCACGGTGTCCTTCGACGGGAACACCGGACATCCCACCGCAACCGCCGGCTTGCGGCGGTCGGCCATCGACGGATGGATCCGCCGGCATCAGCGGATCGAGCCAGCCGCCTTCGTAAACCTCGTCGCCGATCGCCGGCACGATCAGCACGTCGCGGGCGCGGGTGGCGGCGACATAGGCGAGGCGCTCGCCTTCGGCGCGGTCCCGCGCCGCTTCGACGCCGCCGTGGACCAGCAGATCGGTCGGCGCCCAGCCGCCAAGCTTGACGGCGCAGATCGCTCCCGCCGGATCGATCCAGCGCCCGGCCTCGGCGCGCGAGAGCTTGCACGTCAGGTCGACCAGGATCACGATCGGAAACTCGAGCCCCTTGGCCTTGTGGACCGTCATCATCCGGACGCCGTCGCTGTCTTCTTCCAGGATCGGCGCCTCGACCGCCTGCGCGGTGTCGGCGGCCCGGCGCAGCTCCTCGACGAACCCGCGGAACGAGATCCCGCCGCCGAGCTCGTATTGCCGCGCGAGCTCCGCGACGTGCAGCACGTTGGCGAGCGCCTGCTCGCCGCCGATCCGGAGCGCGAAGCCGACATGCGCCCGGGTCGCGCGCAGCAGTTCGTGCAGCACGCCGGATGCCCCACCCCATTCGCGGGTGTCGAGGCTGTCGGCGAAGACGCTGTTGCGGTGGCGGTGCATGCGCTTCAACAGCAGCAAGGCGTCGGCGATCGGGCGCAGATGCTCGACGTCGGGCGGGGTGTCCCGGTTGAAGATCTCGGGAATGCGATGAGGATGGAACGGGTGCCGCTTGAACCCCTTCTCGGTCGGTACGGCGGAATCGGTAGGCCCAGTCGAGCAGATCCTCGTCGCTGATCGCGAAGAACGGGCCACGCAGCGTCGCGAACACCGACAGCTCGTCGTCGGGCCACTCGACCGCAGCCAGCGCGGCGCGGATGGCTTCGATCTCCTCGCGTTCGTGAAACGCCCGGCCGCCGACCAGGACGTGGGGAATCCCTCGCGCCTCGAGCGCTTCGACGTAGGGCCGGGTGACGTCGGTCTGCCAGCTGACGAAGCGGCGGAACAGCAGACACACGTGCTTTGCCGCGACCGCGATCGGCGCGGTACCGCTGCGCTCGGTGACCTTCCATCCGCTCTGGTTGATGATCCAATCGACCATCGCACCCACCGCGGCCGGCAGCGACTTGTCGATCGCGGCACCCGACACATATCGGGTCGCGTACGGCGATGGCACCGGCAGGACGACGATGGACGGCTGATTGGGTAGCGCGTCGCGGCTGGGAGCCAGCGGCACATAGGGAGCCTGCAGGGTCAGCTCGTCGCCGGTCATCACCGGGGCGAACGCCGCGTTCACGCAGGCCTGGATCTCCGGCACGCTGCGGAAGCTGGTATTGAGCTGCAGCAGCTGGGCGCCCTGCTTCCGCAACTGCTCAGAGACCTCGCGGTAGATGCCGACATCCGCCCGGCGGAACCGGTAGATCGACTGCTTCGGATCGCCGACCAGGAACAAGCGGCCCGGCACCGGCCGGACGCGCCGCCAGTCGGTCTCGGCCTCGTTGTCGGCGGAGAGCAGCAGGAGGATCTCCGCCTGCAGCGGATCGGTGTCCTGGAATTCGTCCACGAAGATGTGGGTGAAGCGCTGCTGGAAGCCGCGCCGCACCAGCGGATTGCCGCGGACGAGATCGCGCGCACCGACCAGCAGGTCGAGGAAGTCGAGCGCGCCGGCCGCGGCCTTGAGCTCCTCGTAGCGCTTGATCGACCCGCGCAGCTCCCGCTGCAACAGTGCGGCGAGATCGGCGTCGGCATCCATCCGGAACCGATCGAGGCGCGATCGCAGCTGCTCGACTGCCTCGAGGACGCTGTCGCGCCGGACCCCTTCTTTGTAGAGGGCACCGCGGCCATGCCGGACGTTGCCGAGCACCCGATCCCGCGACAGATCGACCAGCCCCGCTTCCCACCCGTCGTAGTCGACGAAACCGGCGGTGCCGGCATCGCCGAACTCCTGCTGCAGTCCGATGTCGTCGCTGAGCCGTCGCGCCGGCTCAGTGCTGGTGCACAACGGGTCGTTGCGCGAGCCCGGGTTGCGCGTCAACGCCGCCACCTCGTGCAGAAGCGCGACGGTGTCGGCGATTTCCTGCGCGCGATCGAAGGGATTCCTGGTCCAGTCGCCGGTGAAGTCGCGCCAGCCGGTCAGCTCCCACGCCGCGTTGCGCAGCCGATCGATCGGGCCGTCGTCGCCGCCGAAGGCGGTCCGGCGCAGCGCCCGCCGGATGCCGTCCGGTGGATCGGCCAGCTGCTCCTGCAGCCACCGCCCAAATGCATCGTCGAACAGCCGCGCCGCCGCCGGCTCGGTCAGCACTTCGAAGAGCGGGTCGATGCGGGCTTCGACCGGCCGCTCGCGCAGCAGCTCGGCGCAGAAGCCGTGGATGGTGCTGATGTGCGCCTCTTCCAGTCGAGTGAGCGCGGCGTCGAGCAGACGGCGCGCGTCGCTGTCGGCGACCCGGTGCTCGACCGCGGTCCGCTCGCGGTCGAGACGCTCGCGCAGCCGCAGCTTCAATTCGCCGGCGGCTTTCTCGGTGAAGGTCACCGCCACGATCTTGTCGACCGTGGTGCGTCCTTCGGCCAGGATCCGCACGATCCGGCCGACCAGCTCGGTCGTCTTGCCGGTGCCGGCGGCGGCTTCGACGACCAGCGTCTCGTCGAGAGCGGTGGCGATCAGCGCGCGGGCCGCGGCATCGGACAAAGCGGCGGTGTCCACCATTACGGCATCCCCCGGAGCGACGTCAGATCGCTGATCGTGTCGGCCGGCTTCCGCCGCAGATGCACCGGTTCGTCGGGCCCGCAGACCGGCCGGAAATCGCACCACGTGCACGCGCGCTCGGCCGGCGCCGGCGGCAGGAATCCCAGCTCGATCGCACGATCGATGATCTCGAGCGCCTCGAGGCCGGCGCGCCGGTTGGCGTCGGAGAGCGGCACCGGGTGATCGGCGAACCCGCCGGCAGCCGTGCAGTAGAACAACCGCCCGCCGCTCACCGGCCGGCCGAGCAGCTGCTCGACGGCGAGGCCATAGATCACCGGCTGAAGCGTCGCACCGCCGCCGATCACCGTCCGCGGAGTGGTGCGGTTCCGGCCGGTCTTGTGATCCGTGATCCGCAGCTCCTCGGACCCATCCCGCGACTCGATCACGTCGATCGAGCCGCGCAGGACGAAGCGCCCATCGATCGTGACCGGATCGGCGGCGCTCCGCTCGTCGCGTCCCTCGTCAGACAGGCCGAAGCTGTATTCGAAATGCGTCGGCGTCCAGCCTTCTGCTTCAGGGAGCTTTCTGACCCACACCCGCAGGTCGCGGCCGATTGCGGCGATCTCGTCGGTCCACACGCGCGGGATCGCCGGGGCCAGCTTCTCTTCATACTTCGCCGCCACCTTCGCCAGCACGCCCTCGAGTACCGCCAGCGCACCGCCGACCCCCGCCGTCTTCACCGGCAGCCGGCCGGCGTCGCGCATCGCGCGGAAGAACAGCGCCTGCACTTCGTGAAAGATCGAACCCTTCGTCAGTGGGTCGAGCCGTTGCAGCGGCTCCGGCTCCTGATTCGGTTGCAGCCGGTAGATCGCCGACAATGCGAACTGGTACGGGCACAGCGTGAACTTCTGCAGCGCCGACACGGAATAGGGCCGCGCGCCGAGGCGCTGCGTCGCGAGCATCGGCTTGATGGCCTCGCCGAGCACGACCAGGCCGTCCTGCGAGCGCCACCGCGACTGCGCCCGGGCCCAACGGCGGACCACCGATCGGCGCAGCGCGTCGTTCAGCCCGAGCAGATAGTGCGCATGCCCGCGCACGACCGCACGATCGGGATGCGCAATCAGCTCGCGCAGCGTCGACAAGTCGTGCTCGACATCGTCTATCGCGAGCGAGGCATCCGCCGGCGCCGGCCAGTCGAGCCTCGCGCCGCCCTCGACCGCGGCGTCGCGCTGCAGCGCTTCGTGATTGGGAATACGCCCGGTCACGGCGCGCATGACGTCGAGCATGTAGAACGATGGCACCCGCGGCCGCGCGCCGCTGACGTCGAGCCGCGGGTACGACAGCCACAGGCGCGAGGTGGCCGCGCCCACGGCGAGCCGCAGCATCAGGCGCTCGTTCTTGAGCCGGTCCTCCTGCACGAACAGTCCCGCGCCGAGCGGCTGACGCATCTCGACGTCGAGCAGCATCGGGTCCTCGCGCGGCGTTTGAGGAAACAGCCGTTCGGCCAGCGAGGGCACGAACACGATCTTGAAGACGCGGCCCCGGAGCTGCTGCGGTGTGCCGACGAACACCCGGCCGAACCGGTTGGCGGGCGGATGCTCGTCGAGCGTGCGAAGCCGTTCCGCGAGAATGCCCCGGGCCTCTTCCAGCGTGACCGGACCAATCGCGGCCATCGGCCGCAGCTCCCCGAGTACCCTCAGCACTCGACCCGGACGACGGAGCACCCGGGGCGCGAGATCGGCGAAGTGCGCCAGCCACTCGCCCCAGGTGGCGGTGCGCGGCCAGCCGGCGAGGGTGTCGATGACCGGGAGCGCGAAGCCGGTCAGGTGCACCAGGTTCGTGAGGTCGCGCTCGAGCTGTCCGGCTCGCGCCGATTCGGGATCCTCGCGCTGTGCTTCACGCAGCTGTTCGTCGTACTCCCCACGCAATCCCCGCAGCCTCCGGCGCCAGCGCTCCGGATCGCCGCCGATCACCGCGGAGTCGACGATCAGTTTTTCCCACCGCCAGGGCGCGCGCAGGGCACCGGCGACGACGGCCTTGTCCGTGTCGTCCGAAGCGGCCGCCGACGTTTCCTCGCCCTCCGGCTCGTCGGCGGGCGCCTCGATCCGCGCGAACCCGATCACCGCGTCGTCGGCCGGCAGCGAAGTCTCTGGCTTTCGCGCGGCTTCCTCGGCGTCGGGCACCTGTCCGAGCGACAGGTATTCGGCGAACCTGATCGCCGACAACCGTTCGACCGCGCACCCGAGGATGGCGAGGAAGGCCCGTCCCGCCGGATGCGGGCGGCGTGCGCCGCGCTCGAACCAGCCGGGGATGCCGGCCCGATCGAACGCGTCCTCCAGCAAGCCGACATAGTCGGCGGGGGCCCGCAGCACGACCGCGATGTCGTCGAAGCGCGCCCCGGCGCGGGCCTCCTGCAGGATCCGGCGCGCGATCTCGACACACTCGCGGCTCTCGCCCGGTGCCGAGAACACCCGCACTTCACCGGTCGGCTCCCGTTCCGGTGGTTGGCGTCGCGCGAACAGGTTGCGCCGCAACGCCGTCAGGTCCGAGCCGGCCGCCGGCTTCAGGACCTCGGGCTCCACGCCGAGTGTCTTCAGATGATCGAGCGTGGCGAGATCGCCGAAGGGCACGAGCACGAGAGCGGGCGCGGCATTCTCGATCAGCCGCCGCGCCAGCGTGAGCTCCACCGCCGATTCCAGCGGCACGTCGAGCAACACCAGTGGCTGGCCGCGAAAAACGTCCACCGCCTCCGCGGCGGTCTCGAACAGCGTGGCGCGATCGGTCGCGGATGCCGCGGCGAACTGCGCATCGAAGCGTTCCAGCAACGCCGCGAGGTCGGCCCCGCCGAGCGGCAGACGGCGCAAAGCCTCCGGGCTGACTCGAGCGAGCGCGAGCTCGTTGAGCGTGCGGGCGAGCGCTCGCGGAAATCCCGGGGTCGACGCCACCGGCTCGAAATACGACAGCTCGTGGTCGTGCCGCGCTTCGAAAGTCGCACGGGCGGCGACCGCCTCGGTGCCGACTCGAGTCACCGGCACCGCGCCGCGTGTCGACAGTGCCGGCGCCGCGAGATGCGCCGCCAGCTGCGTGAAGCTGAACCGGTGCAGCCCGAGGGCTCCGCCGCGCGCCTTCGCGACCGTTCGCGCCAGGTCATCGGCCGCGCCACGCGAGGCGCCGACGATCACGGCGCCGCGCTCGGCGTGTGCGAGCAGCCAGGCCTGCGCGGTCTCGAGCCTGAGCGCGGCCTCGGAGGATTCGACGATGCGGAGTGAGAAAGAAGGAGAGAGGGACATCACGTTTCACCTGCCCCGGACGCC
The DNA here is from genome assembly GCA_963717745.1 of uncultured Acidobacteriota bacterium. Lineage (GTDB taxonomy): Bacteria > Acidobacteriota > Vicinamibacteria > Vicinamibacterales > 2-12-FULL-66-21 > JACCXG01. The sequence continues at coordinate 477,664 of CAVQXJ010000015.1, read as the reverse complement.
GTGCCGGGTTACCGTCTGCACCCGCGCCACGCGGATGATGCGGCGACGATAGCACACGGGGGTGACACGTGAGGTCACCCACCTTCGCGCTTCGCGCTACGGCGCGGCAGGCCCCGCCTTCGCGCTTCGCGCTACGGCGGTAAGCGGGGTCGCGTGTCCGCGGGTTCGCGGTTCGGGGGTTCGCGGGTTCGGCTCCGTTGTAATCAGAAGGTCGGTGCCAATCCGAGCAGCCGGTTGCCTCTAATTAGAAAGACTCCGTAGGGCGGGGCCTTCAGGCCCCGCCACGAACCCGCGAACCCGCCGAACCGCGAACCCGCGGACCCCAATCTGGCGCGCCTTGGGTAAAGTATCAACGTCATGCGCGCCCTTCTCCTCGCCGTTCTGCTTGCCCAGACCGCAAAGCCCGCGGTCCCCTTCAAAACCCCGCTCTCCGCCGCCGAGATGACCAACAAGCAGGCGGTGGTGACGACGACGAAGGGGAAGTTCGTGATCGACCTCAGACCCGATCTGGCGCCGAATCATGTCGGCTACTTCATCAAGCTGGCGCGTGCGGGCGCCTACAACGGGACGACCTTCCATCGGGTGATCAGGCTGGGGATCATCCAGGGCGGCGATCCGCTGTCGAAGGATCCTGCGAAGGCGAAGTCATACGGCACTGGCGGCCTGGGCGTGTTGAAGGCCGAGATTGGCAGTGAGCCGGCGACGCGTGGGGCGGTGGCCGCGGTGCTGCAGCCGGGTAAGCCGGACAGCGGCGGCGCGCAGTTCTTCGTCTGCGTTACCGATCAGCCGTCGCTGTCGGGGAAGTACACCGTCTTCGGCCGGATCGCGGAAGGCATGGACGTGGTGCAGAGCATTTCCGAGACATCGGCGACGGCCGAGGGAATGACGACCGAGCGGATCGACATCACCTCGGTCGAGATTCGCGACACGCCGCCGCCCGAGGCCGAGCCGTTCAGCACCGACACGGTGGATGCGCTGGCCGCCTACAAGGCGGTGCTCGACACTTCGGCCGGGGCCATCACCATCGAATTCGTTCCATCCAAGGCACCCGAGCATGTCCGCGCGTTCCTGCGGCTGGCGAGTGCCGGGGTGCTCGATGGGACCTCGGTCCACCGCGTCGTCAAGGGGTTTGTGATTCAGACCGGGTTTCTCGCCACCCGGGGGCCGTTGACCGAGAAGCAGCAGAAGCTGGTGCGCCCGCTGCAGCCGGAGTTCAACGACACGAAGCACACGCGCGGCGTCGTCTCGATGGCGCACGGTCGGACGATCCGGCCAGCGCGACGACGTCGTTCTTCATCGTGACCGGCGATGCCAGCCCGCTCGACGGCAAGTACACGGCGTTCGGCCGGGTGGTGGACGGCATGGCCGTGGTGGACGCGATCGAGCAGGCCCCGGTTGAGGGGGAGGCGCCGGTGTCCCGGATTGAACTGAAGCAGGTCCGAATCGTGAAGTAGAGGTGCATTGAGAAATGCCACTCGGAAACGTCGGTAGACCCCGAGGCGTAAACCAACTCATGTCACAGAACCGCCTGAAGCCGCTCGTCACCCTCCTCATCACTGTGGCCCTCGGGGCAGGCGCCATGACCGCGGCAGATGACTGGCCGCAGTGGCGCGGTGCGCGGCGCGACGGGGTGTCGACCGAAACCGGACTCCTCAAGGAATGGCCGGCGGGCGGGCCGCGGCTGGCCTGGCGGGTGGCCGGCGCCGGGGACGGCTATTCGTCGTTCTCCGTGGCCGGCGGCCGACTGTTCACGTTGGGGGCACGGGGCGGCACCGAGTACGTCCTCGCGTTCGATGCGGCGTCCGGCAAGAAGCTGTGGGAGGTCGCCAACGGCCGGCGCTTCAGCAACGACCGCGGCGACGGGCCGCGCAGCACCCCGACGGTCGACGGCGATCGCGTCTACGTGTTCGGGTCGAGCGGCGACATGACCGTGCTCGACGCGGCGAGCGGCAAGGTGTTCTGGACCCAGAACCTCCTCCAGAAGTACGGCGGCTCCAACATCAACTGGGGATTGAGCGAGTCGCCGCTGGTGTTGAACGACCGTATCCTGGTGTCGCCCGGCGGCCGCGGCGCGTCGATCGTCGCGCTGCGCAAGACCGACGGCTCGCTGATCTGGAAGTCGCAGAACGACGAGCCGGGGTATTCGTCGGCGCTGCTCCATCCGGTCGGCAGCGTGCAGCAGGCGATCGTGTTCACGGCGGAGCGCGCGCTCGGCATCGACGTCGCCGACGGCCGGCTGCTGTGGAGCTACAACCGGGTGGCCAATCGCACCGCCAACATCGCGACGCCCATTGCGCGGGGCAACCGGGTCTTCCTGTCGTCGGACTACGGAACGGGTGCCGCGCTGCTGGCCCTGAGCGCCGACGGCAACGGCGTGAAGGCATCCGAGGTCTACTTCTCCAACGAGATGCGGAACCACCACGCCAGCTCGGTGCTGGTAGGGGACTACCTCTACGGCTTCTCCTCGAGCATCCTGACCGCGATGCATTTCGACACCGGCAAGGTCGCCTGGCGGGACCGCAGCGTGGGGAAGGGGTCCCTGGTGTTCGCCGATCAGCGCCTCTACCTCTTCAGCGAAAACGGCACGGTCGGGCTCGCCGTGGCGAATTCCGGGGAATACGTCGAAAGAGGGCGCTTTCAGCTCAAGACCGGCAACCTGCCCACCTGGAGCCATCCCGTCGTGTCCGGCGGCAAGCTCTTCCTCCGCGACCAGGACACCCTGTACGCCTACGACGTCGCCGCCAAGTGACTGTTAGCGGCATTCCCCCGTTCGGGAGATAATCGGGTGCTGGCCCGACGGCCGCATCCTCCGCCGCCGTCAGATTCAGGGGCCTTCCGCCCGCCCAACCTGCGCAGGGCTTCCCCCGGGGAAGACGATCGGCAGGGTCGCGGTGCGTGGCAACCGGCCGGAGGCCGGTCTCGCGTGGGGATGAGACCCGACGCGACCTCAATTAAAAGGAACGCAAGAGTTTGCCGGACACAAGACTGAAGCTGGCGGTATTCATCGATTTCGACAACATCGAAATCGGCGTCAAGAGCACTCTCGGAACACAGTTCGACATCGGCGTCGTGCTCGAAGCCCTGAAGGAGCGCGGCGAGGTCGTATCGAAGATCGCCTACGGCGACTGGACGCGCGCCGGCGACTACAGCCGTTCGCTGACCCAGCACGCCACCAAGCTGGTGCAGCGCAACCTGACGCCCGGGGGCGACAAGAACGGGGCGGACATCAACCTGGCGCTCGACGCGCTGGAGATGGCCTTCACCCACACCCACATCAACGCCTACGTCATCGTCGGCGGCGACAGCGACTTCATCACGCTGGTCGAAAAGCTGAAGCAATACGACAAGCAGATCTTCGTGGTCGGCGGCCGCGCGTTCACTAGCGTGGTGATGCAGCGGAACTGTCACGAGTTCATCGCTTACGAGAACCTGGTGGGATCGCGTCGGGGTCCCGATCGCGGCCGGCAGCCGGGTCCGGTGAGCGGCCAGGCGCCGATCGAGCAGATCGTGGGGCTGGTGCGGCGGGCGCTGAAGGTGCTGAGCGATCGCGAGGTCTCGCCGCAGCTCGGCCTGCTGAAGAGCACGTTGCTGCAGCTCGACTCGACCTTCTCGGAGCGCACCTACGGCGTCGGCAGCTTCCGCGATTTCGCGCAGAAGCTGGCCAACGCCGGCCACGTGCGGCTGCGTGAACATGGCCGGAACGTGCTGGTCGAGCTCGCCGACGGCGAGGGGCAGCTGCGAGTCGAAGACACCACCCAGTCCGCCGGGCCTGGCCCGGCGCCGCAGCAGGATTCGCGCGAGCTCCCGCCGCGGGAGTTCCGCGAACCGCGGGACGCGCGCGAACCGCGGGAGGCCCGCGAACACGCGTCATCCTCGGAGCCGCAGCAGGTCGATCTGAACCCGCCGCCTGGGGGCGAGCCGCGCGCGGCCGACGGGATTCGCGCCGTGCGCCGCATCTTCCAGTCGGCGCCCAACCCGCCGCGGTTCCCGATGTACGTGCGGCAGGCCAAGCAGTTCATGCGCGGTGTCGACCCGCAGTTCGACGAGCGCAAGTACGGGTTCGGGACGCTGCAGGATCTGTTGCGCGCCTGCCAGCGCGAGGGCCTGTTCCGGATCGAACGCGATCGGCAGGGGGTCATCCGGCTGTTCCCAGGCAACATCATGCAGCCCTTCGTGGGGGCGGACGACCCCGAGGACGAGGACGATCTCCAGCCGGAGACGGCGCCGCGCTCGGTTGAAGAGAGCGGGGAGGGATGGTCTCGCGATCGGGAGCCGGCGCGCCGGTTGTCGCCGAGTCCGCCGAACCGGTCGAGCCGCGTGACGCGGATGTGCGGCGCGAGCCGGAGGCGGCCGAGGTCGTCGACGGCGACGTGGTTCAGGGGCTGGACGAGCAGCAGGTGGTCGACGGGGAGGAAGCGCCGCCCGTCAAAATCGAAGAAGCACAGCCGCGGCGCGCCCGTGGAGGCCGGAAGCGTGCGTCCACGCCGCCGAAGGCCGCGAAGAAAACCGAGTCCGCGGCGGCGCCGCGAGCCCGCAAGACCCCCTCGCGTCCGCGCGCGCCACGGGCCCGCAAGACGCCGTCGGAATAAACACCACGCAGGAGCCGGGCCCGGTCGACGGTCAGACCAGGCCCGGCTCTTCTTCGAAGGGCAGCATCGGCTCCACGGTCGGCGTATCCGGATCGACCAGGTTGTGCACGCTCGCCCCCAGCAGCCGCACCGGCCTCCGTCCCGCTTCGGTCCGTTCCAGCAGTTTCACCGCGCGCTGCGCCAGATCCTCGGCGTCGCGGGTGGCCGCGGCGCTGTGGCTGCGCGTCACGGTCGTGAAATCCGAGTAGCGCACTTTGATGGTCACGGTCCGGCACAACAGTTCCTGCTGTGCCAGCCACTGCGCGGCATCGCGCGCCATCTCGTCGATCGCCAGCCGAATCTCCAGGATGTCGGTGAGATCCTGCGAGAACGTATTCTCCGAGCCGGACGACTTGGGGTCGTACTCGGATACGACCGGCCGATCGTCGTGTCCGTCCGCCAATTGACGCAGCCAGTCCGCCCCGCTGCCGACCGCCTCGCGCAGCACCTCGGGGTCGGTCGAGCGGACGTCCACCAGCCGCGTGATCCCGAGCTCACGCAGCCGCGCCGCCGTCACCGGCCCGACTCCCCACAACGCATCGACCGGCAGCTGCTGCAGGAACGTTTCCACGCGCTCGGGGGCAATCACGGTCAGGCCGTCGGGCTTTCGCCACGCCGACGCAATCTTCGCCAGGAACTTGTTCGGGGCGACGCCCGCCGAGGCGGTGAGCGAGGTGGCGGCGCGGATTTCCGCCTTCAGCCGCTGCGCGACCACCGTCCCGAGCCCCTCGCCCCACGCGTTCTCCGTCACGTCGAGATAGGCCTCGTCCAGCGACAGCGGCTCGACGAGTGGCGTGACGGTCCGAAAGATGTCGAACACCTTCTGCGAGACCGCGCGGTATTTCGCGAAATCAGGGCGGACGATCAGCAGCTGGGGACACAGCCGCACCGCGCGCGCCATCGGAATCGCCGATCGGACCCCGAACTTCCGCGCTTCATAGCTCGCCGCCGCGACCACGCCCCGGCCTTCCGGCCGCCCGCCGACCGCCACCGGCTTGCCCCGCAGCTCGGGGTTGTCGCGCTGTTCCACTGACGCGTAGAACGCGTCCATGTCGATGTGAAGGATGCGGCGGAGCATGGGCCGGGCGTCCGCATCATCTTATCCGTCAGAACCTGATGCTGAACGAAAGGCGCGCGCCGCGCCCGCCAGGGCGGGGCCCGCCCGCCCCCGCTTCGTGGATCGTCTTCCGTTCGATCCACAGCGCGTCGATGCCGCCGAACACGAGGGCGCCCATCCCCGCCGCGAGGATGACGTCCACCCGCGGTGCTGGGCTTGTCGAGTCCCTGCTGACACCAGGTCGACGCGCAGACCGCGAGGAAGACCGCCCCGAGAACCGCGCCGTTCCAGATCGGATCGCGTTTCACCACGTCGACCCGCCGAAGCCGGGTCACGGGCAAGGTCAGTCTCCGCCCGGCTGCCGCACCAGCCTGAGGCTCGGCCGGCAGTTCAATGGTCAGCGACGTCTCATCGAAGCTGACCAGCCGCCCGCGCAGGGTCTCCCTGGGCCCATCGGTCCTGACAACGACCGGCTCGCCCTGGCGCGTCGCGACGGGTGCCGCCGGCACGCTTTCCTGAGCCATGGCCGGCGTCGCGGCCGTCGCGTCGATGATGACGGCCACGGCGAGTGCGCACAGCGTGTTGAACTGCATGGCGACTTCCTCCTGCCGCTGAGGATAGGAGGGAGACCGCAACGAAGTCGTGAAGTGCGCGTGAGGAAAGTCTGAAGATCGAGAGGCCCGACGTTCGCAGCGCGGAGCTTTAGCTCCGCGTCAGAACTCTCGAATCATCCGTTCGGGCAATTTGGCGGGAATGACGCGGGGCTAAAGCCCCGGGCTACGAACGTCGGGCGGCTTGAATTGCCGGTCGGGTCAATCGAGGCCGTAGCGGCGAACCCGCGAACCCCCGAACCGCGAACCCGCGGTTCTACTCCGCTCTCAGCGCGATCGCCGGGTCGACCCGCGAGGCGCGATGCGCGGGGATGAAGGCGGCCAGCAGCGACACCACCAGCATGATTCCGGTGGCTGCCATCAGCGTCAACGGAGACGACGGGCTGATCTCGTATAACAGCGACGACACGAAGCGATTGCCGCTGATCGCGGCGGGGACGCCGAGCGCCAGACCGGCTCCCACCAGCACCAGCGACTGTTTCAGCACCATCCATCGCACCGTGCCGCGGTCGGCCCCGAGCGCCATCCGCAATCCCAGCTCCGGCGTCCTGCGGCTGACCGAATAGGCGAGCAGGCCATACAGGCCGATCATCGCCAGCAACACCGCGACGCCGCCGAGCAGGGTGGCGAGCTGGGCGAACAGGCGCTCCCGCCGTAGCGAGAGATCGATTTGTTCGCGTTGGGTGCGCAGGTTCGAGATCGGCAGCTCGGGGTCGAGCGCACGGATCGCCTCCCGGACCTGTTCAGTGATCGCGGTCGGCTCGAGCGTGGTACGGACCACGAAGGTCGACCCGAACGCCGCGCGCTGTCGATAGCTGACATAGAGAGTCGGCGGCGCCGGCCGCCGGAGCGACGTGTACTTCGCGTCGGCGCTGACGCCGACAATCTCGAACAATAGACTCCTCGGCCCCAGCCCGAGGGCGAACCGCCGGCCGACCGCGTCCGTGGAGCCGAACAGCTGTTTCGCCAGCGATTCATTGACCACCGCCACCGGCAACGATCCGTCGGTATCCGATGCGTGCAAGTGGCGGCCGGATCGCAGGCGAATACCTACGGTAGAGAGGAAGTCCTCATCGACGACGTTGCGCCAGGCGCGATGCTCGGCGATGAACTGCTGCGCTTCGGCGCTGTCGGGCTCAGGAGCCGGCGCACCCACAGTCCGTGCAACGGTGACGTCGGACTGTCCCGTAATCAGCGGATGGCTCGAGAACGACGCCGCCCGCACGCCTGGAATGGCGCGCAGGCGCGCCAACGCGGCCTCAATCAGGAGCCGCGCGCGCGGGCCTTCGTAGCCGTTCTGGCGTGGATCGAGCCGGAAGACGAGCACGCTCTCGGGATCGAAGCCCGGGTCGATCCGCTCGAGTCCGCGCAGCGAGGTCACCAACAGCGCTGCCGCCGTCACCAGCAGCATCGATAGGGCGACCTGCACGATCACGAGCGCGCCGGCCAGCGGGCTGCGCTGGCGGGCGGTGGTGTTGGCCCGCGCGGTTTCCTGAAGCCCGGAGGCGAGGTTCAGATTGGTGGCGCGCAGCGCCGGGACGACGCCGAACAGCAGCGTGCAGCCCATCGCCGTCGCTATCGTGAACACACCGACCCGCCAATAGAGCGCCGCGTCGTCGAGGATCGACGCGGACCCGGCGAGTGCCGGCAGTAATGCGACGGCCACGAACCTGGCCAGCAGCAGCCCGAGCACGCCGCCGCCGACGGCCAGCAGCAGTCCTTCCGTGACCAGCTGCCGGACCACGCGGGCACGTCCCGCGCCGATCGCGACCCGGACGGTCAGCTCCTTCACGCGGGCGCGGCCGCGCGCCAGCATCAGGTTGGCGACATTGGAGCAGGCGACCAGGAGGACGATGCCGATGACGAGCGCCATCGTGGTGAGCGGCTCGCGAACCGAGTCGCGGCTCTCGGTCTGTCCTCGGCTCCCGGGCTCGAGCGTCACCCGCGGGAGATCGCGCGCCGTAAGGTGCGGCCGTGTCGCCGCTGTCGTGCGCTTGACGATCAAATCGACCGCCGGTTGCACCTGTTCGAGGCGCACGCCGGGACGCAGTCGCGCCATCACCAGGACCCACCAGTAGTCGGGTGACGCCGCCTGAGTCGAGCGGTTGACGGCGTCGTAGGCCGCCATCGGCACAATCACGTCGAATTCCTGAGCGACCTGCGCCGTGCCGTGGAAGCCCGGCGGCGCGACCCCGATCACCGTGAACGGGATGCCGTTCAGCGCCATCTGCTTGCCGATCACCGCCGCGCCGCCGAACCGACGCAGCCAAGCGGAATGGCTGATGACGGCGACGTGCGTCGCGTCGGGACGATCGTCGGCGCTGGTAATCAGGCGGCCGGCGGCGGCGGAGAGGCCGAGCGCGCTGTAGTAGTTCCCCGACACGACCTGACCGTTGCCGACGTCGGCGCGCCCGTCGACCGAGAGGTTGACCCTGTACAGATCGGCGAACCCGAACACGTCGGCTCGATCCGACAGCTCGCCCCGCATCGCCTCGAACGCGGGACGCGAGAACGAGGTGCTGGAGAACGAGAAATCGCGCTCATCGCGTTGCGCGTTGCCGTTCAGCGACTCGAACACGTTGACCGGTCCGGACGACCAGCGGAAGACCGCGAGCTGCTCGGGGGATCGCACCGGCAGCTGCCGCACCAACAGCACATCCGCGAGCCCGAAGACCGCGGCGGCGCCGCCGATCCCGAGCCCCAGCGACACGATGGCGATCAACGCGACCGCCGGTGAGCGGCGCATCATGCGCGCGCCGTAGCGGAGATCCTGAAGGACGGTGTCGAGCGTGGGGAAGCTCCACATCGCGCGGGTATCCTCTCGAACTCGTGTCACGTTGCCGAATTGCCGGCGCGCCGTTGCCAGGGCTTCGGCGGGGGGCACTCCACTCTCGATCAGTTGCTGGCGTCGGAGCTCGATGTGCTGGTCGATCTCCTCGCGCAACTCGGCGTCGAGCCGGTTGCGGCGGGATGCGGCACCGATGCGGGCCAGCAGTCTGTGAAGCACGGTCAGGACGCCACGGTCAGTTCGACCGCAGGCATTCCTGCGGATCGATCGAGGTCGCGCGCCACGCCGGCAGCGCCGCGGCGGCCACGGCCAGGGCGATCAGCGTGAGACTGCAGGCCAGCACCATCGGCACGTCGAACGGCGGCACGCCGAACAGCAGTGTCGACATGCCGCGCATCAACCCGTACGCGGCTGGTAACGCCACCCCGATGCCGATCAGCGCGACCCGCACCGGCCCACCCACGACCAGCCGCGCGATGTCGCGGGTGGTCGCGCCCAACGCGAACCGTACCGCGAGCTCGCGTCGGCGCTCCGAGACCGCGAACGCGACCGTGGCATAGACGCCGGCACAGGACAGGACCAGGGCGAGCAGTGCCAGTCCGGCGGCGACCGAGCCGGCGAACCGCTCCCGCGCCATCGTGCCGTCGACCAGACTCGACAGCGTAGCTGTGGTGACTTTCAGTAGCGGGTCGTGGGCGCGGATCGCCGTTGTGACGGCGTCGATCATCTGCCGGTCGTCCCCGGCTGCGCGCACGATGAAGGTCATGGTGGTGCGGGATGGCGCCTGCGTGAAGGGCAGGAACATCGCCCGCACCGGCGCGTCCCGATAGGTGTTGTAGCGCGCGTCCGCCACCACGCCGATGATGCGGACATCGCGGTTGACGAAGCGGCCGATCGCGCCCTGCGGGCTTCCGAAGTAGAACTGCGCGAAGTGCCTGGTGACGACCGCCACCCGCTGCCGATCGGCGACGTCGCGGGCGCCGAGGCCGTCTCCCGCGATGATCTGCATGCCGGCGGTCTCGAAGAAGTTTGGCCCGACGAAGAACAACCGGACCGAGCGTTCGTCTTCGCTCGCCGCGGACCAGCCGGGAACGTCGAGGGACCCGGTGGTCATGCCGCGCGTGAGCAGGCCCATCTGGCTCAGCGTGACCTGCGCCACCTGCGGCATCGTGGCGATGCGGGCGTGCAGGGCCGCGAAGTACGGCGGCACCGCGGCTGGCTCCATCGCGCGGGCGCTCGCGTTGACGGTGATGGCCACAGCGCCGTCCGGGTCGAAGCCGGGGTCGACGTGTCGGAGGTTGATCAGCGAGCGGGCCATCGCGCCGGTGACCACCAGTAGGAGCAGCGAGCAGCCCACCTGCGACGCGATCAGCACGTGCATCGCGGTCCGCCGTCCGCGTACGACCGAACGGGAAGCGGCATTGAGTACGGCGGCGGTGTCGGTGCGCGTCAACTGGCGAAGCGACATGGCGCCGGCGCCCGCCGCCGCGGCCAGCGACGTGAGCATGGTGAAGGCGATCAGCCGCCAGTCGAACCGGACCTCGAATCCCGCCGGCGTCGATCCGGCTGGCACCGCCGCGGCCAGCAGCGGCGCGGCGATCCGCACGATCACCAGCGCGGCGCCGCCGGCGAGCAGCGCCAGCAGCAGTGCCTCCACCACCAGTTGCCGCACCAGCCGGCCGCGCCCCGCGCCGATCGCGATCCGCACGCCGAACTCGGTGCGCCGCGCCGCGAATCGCGCGACCAGCAGCCCGCCGGTGTTCGCGCATGCCACAATCAGGAGCACGCCGACCAGCACCAGCCCGAGCGCGAGCGGCCTGCGCAGATCCTCGCGCGCATCCGAAACCCCGCGGCTCGCGTCCCCCAGCCTCAGCACCACCTTCTGCCCCCGCACCGCCGAGGGTCCCAGGCTCTGGTAGATCGCCGTCATCTTCTCCTCGGCGACGGCGGTGGAAGTGCCGGGATGCAGGCGCATCACTATCCGAGCCATCGTGTGGGCGGCGGTCGGCTCCACCACGGCCGTCGACTCGAGCGGCGCGAACACATCGGCCGGGCGCTCCGCCACCAGTCCCTGGAAGTCTCGAGCGATCCCGACGATGGTCGCGGGCGCACCGTTGAGGATCACGGTTCTCCCGACCGCGGCCGGGTCGGCCGCCATCGCACCTCGCCAGAGCCGCTCGCTGACCACCACCGGGACCGGCGACGGGCCGCGGTCGTCCTCCTCGAGCAGCCGTCCGGCCTGTGCCGGCACACCGAGCACCGAGAAGTACTGAGGGGAGACCAATTCCACTCGCACCATGCGATCGCCACCCGGGATCGTCCAGGCGACGTCGTCCGCGCTACGGAAGGCAATCAGGTCGGCGAAGTCCGCGGCGCGCCGCATCGCCTCGACTTCGTCGGGCGACGCGCCATAGAGGTCCTTCTTGGCGCCGATGCCAAAGCCCAGAGTGGCGCGGAAATGGCGCAGGCTGCCCGGATCCCTGACGGTGAGCGGACGGAACAGCACCGCGTCTGCCAGGTTGAAGACGGCGGCCGCGGCGCCGATCCCGAGCGACAGCGACAGGACCGCGACCATCGTGAATCCCGGGGCGCGCAACAGGATTCGTGCGCCATAACGAACGTCCTGCATCAGGCTCTCGAGGCGGGGAAAGCCCCAGCCGTCCCGCAACACCTCGCGGACGCGCGTCACATTACCGAACCCGCGCCTGGCCTCGATCGCCGCCGCGGCCGGCTCCATGCCATCGGCGATCAGTTGCTGCCGCCGCCGTTCGAGGTGATCGCGAATCTCCTCCTGCATCTCGTCGTCGAGCCGGTTCCGGGTCAGGCGCGCCGCCGCGCGGCGCCACCAGGTCGATGTGCGCATCATTCGCTCCTGAGGGCAAGCAGTGGATCGACAGCCGCCGCGCGTCGCGCCGGCAGCCACGCGGCACCCACCGCCGCCGCCGCCAGGATGCCAATGGCGGCGGTGAAGGCCAGCGGGTCGAACGGGCTCACGCCGTAGAGGATCGAACCAAGCACGCGCACCGCCGCCAGCGCGATGCCGAGACCGGCGATCAGGCCGGCGACCACCGGCCTCAGCACCCGCCGGACGACGAAGGTCACGGCGCTGCGGCGCCCGGCGCCGAGCGCCATGCGGATCCCGATTTCGCGGGTGCGCTCAGTGACGGACTGGGCGGCCGTTGCGCCGATGCCTGCGAGGGCGACCAGCAGGGCCAGCAGGCCCACCCCGGCGGCGACCCTCACGATCCCCTGACGCTGCGTGCGCTCGGACCGGACGCCATCGGCCACGATTTCGACGGTCGGCTCGAAGCGGCGATCGACTCGGGCCACGGCCTCCACCACTGCCCGGTTGGCGTCCGCTGCCGGACCGGCGGTGCGGAGCAGGATCGTTTCACCGCCGCCGGACCGGAACAGGAACGGCTGCCCCTGATAGCGCAGCGCCCCGTAAGGCGTGTCACGCACCACGCCGACGACCACGTGGGCGCGGCGATCGAAGTCGCCGGCAATCAGACGTGCGCCGAGCGGATCGCCGTCCGGCCACAGGCCCGCCGCCAGCGTCTGGTTGATGACGACCTCGTCCATCGCGCGATCGTCGAACCATCGTCCGCGCACCAGCTGCTGCTGCGCCGTCGCGTGGAAGCTTGCCGATACCTCGGCGAGGAACAGCCGAACGCCTGGCGAGTCCGCCGCGTCGGCTCGCCGGACGACAGCGCCGGCGCGATTGCCGCTGAACGGCGCCGGATTGACGAAGGCGCTGGCGACCACGCCGGGAACGGTGTCGAGCTCGGCGCGGACGCCGCGAAGGACGGCGTCCAGCCGTTCGCCCTCGTAGCCGTGCAGGCGCGCGTCGATTCGAACCGTGAGCAGACGATCCACCGGCATGCCTGGATCGAGCATGGACGCCCGAATCACGCTACGGAGCAGCAAGGCAGTGACCACCACGAGTACCAGCGAGACCGCGACCTCGGTTCCGACCAGGATCGCGCGCAGCCGGCCGACCCGCGGCGAGTCCGACCGCGTCAGCGCCGGCAGCATGGCGACGCGGGCGGCCTGGCGGGCTGGCGTCAGCCCGGTGCCGATCGTCGCCGCCGCCGTCAGTACCATCGCGAAGACGAACGTCCACGCATTCGGCGCGAACGACCAGGTCAGGGTCTCGGACGTGCCTGACGAGAGCGCCACTTTGATCCCCCAGCTCGCGACCAGCCAGCCGGTCAACGTGCCGATGAGCGACAGCAGCGCGCCCTCGACCAGGAACTGCCGGACGATTCTCGCGCGGCTGGCTCCGAGCGCCAGCCGCACCGCGACTTCGCGGCGCCGCGCCGATGCTCTGGCGATGAGCAGACCCGCGACGTTCGCGCAGGCGATGAGCAGCACCAGCATCGCCGCCGTCGCCACGACCAGCATCGCGGTGCCTTGTGGGGTCCGCAGGAGGCGAGGATCGATATCGCTGACGCGGGCGATCCACGGCGCCCGGGGATGGCGCGTCGCCGGGTACTCGCGATCCATGGCCGCGGCCACGGCCGCAAGCCGCGCCCGCGCCTGTGCCAGCGAGACATCCTCGCGCAGCCGGCCGATGGCCAGCAGTCCCCACCAGGCGGTGCGCTCTACCAGCCGCGTGTTGCCGGCCTCGAGGTGGGGCAGCGTCCACAGCGGTACCCAGATGTCGGGGAGATACGGGCTGCCGTCCGGCGTTTGCACGCCGGTGAACTCCGCCGGCAGCACGCCGACGATGGTGAAGGGCTTGAAGTTCAGCTCGATGGTCTGCCCGAGGATCGCGGGGTCGCGATTGAAGCGTCGGGCCCAGAAACCGTCGCTCACCACCGCGGTGGGGGTGCCGATCGGCGGGCGATCGTCCTCGGGGCCGAACGTGCGGCCGACGGCCGCTCGCACCTGGAGCGTCGAGAAGTAGTTGCCCGACGCCAGCACCGCGCGGGACCTCGACCCCGCCTGCCCGCCGGATCGTACCGCCACCTTGGTGACGGCAAATGTCGCCAGGTCCGCGAAGGCCCCGGTTCGATCGCGATAGTCCACGTAGTCCGGATAGGTGGGACCGAGCTGCGGCCGGCCGTCGTCCACCCAGACCAGTGAATCGGCGTGCGGAAGATCGGGGGTGCGGAGCAAGCCGGTCGCGAAGACGAAGATCGCGGAATTGATGCCGGCGCCGAGCGCGACAATCAGCACCACCACCGCGCTCAGCATGGGTGTCCGCCCGATCATCCTGACGCCGAAGCGCAGGTCCTGGGCGAACGCCGTAAGGAGCGGGCTGATCCACTGATCGCGCGATTGCTCGCGCAGCGCCGTGACGTTCCCGAACTGCCGGCGCGCCTCGGCCGCCGCGCCCGACGGCGGCCAGCCCTGTGCGATCAGTTCCTGCCGACGGAGCTCGATGTGGGTGCCGATCTCCTCGGCCAGCTCGTCGTCCAACCGATCGCGTCGCCACAAGGCTCGGAGACGGCGCATGACGGATCCCATCACACTTCCCTTGGCTGTCTTGGGGGAGTGCCGCGCATGGCTATGCGCCCTCGGCCGGGTTCATGACCCGGGCGATCGCATCGATCAGCCGCAGGAAGCCGGGCTCGACCTGTCCGAGCTGCCGCCGCCCGGCCGCCGTCAACCGGTAGTAGCGGGCCCGCCGGTTGTTGACGGAATGCCCCCACTCTGAGTCGATCCACCCCTGTAATTGCAGGCGCTGAAGCGCCGGATAGAGGGAGCCTTCCTCGACCTTCAGGACTTCGTCCGAGAGGGTGCGGATGTGCTCCACGATGCCGTAGCCGTGCATGACGCCGCGGGTCAGGCTCTTGAGAATGAGCATGTCCAGCGTGCCAGGCAGAAGGTCTTGCCGCGTTTTCATCTTCCCCATAGACGGACTATGGGATACCTCGGTTAGCTTCGCGTGTCAAGATCGCGCTCGCGTACCGGGGGTTCGCGGCTCGCGGGTTCGCGGACGGAGTTAATCAGGAGGATCGGGGGCCACTCGAGGCGGCGGGTTGCCTCTGATTAGCGACGGCGTCGAACCCGCGAACCCGCGAACCGCGAACCCGCGATCTCAGCGAGTCACAATTTCTCGAGCTGATCTTCTATCCCCTGCGACATCGCTTTGAGTGAGCGATACGCGCGGCCGAGCGCGTGTTGACCGGCGTCGTGCATCAAGTAGTGCTTGCGGCGGCGGCCGCCGCGTTCTTTCGACGGCAAGCCGACGTAGGAGACCACCATCTTCTTGCGTTCGAGCCGGGCGAGCGTGACGTAGACGCTGCCGATCGGCACGTCGCGGTGGGTGCGGTCCTGGATCTCGCGGCGGATGGTGGCGCCGTAGGCGCCGTTGCCGAGGCGCAGCAGCGCCAGCAGCACCAGTTGCTCGAATTCCCCGAGCACCGCGGCGTAGTAGTCCTGAATATGTATCACAAGTTTAAGTATATGATCTCGAAAACGTCGATTTTCGGCTTGCCGCACGGCGCCGGAGCCCGCATAATGATCCACTCCGCTTTGCTTCGGGCTTTCATTCTTCGTCCTGCGCGGGCACACGAAAGGATTACCGATGGGTTCTTCATCTACCGGCGACGCGATCCGCAACATCAATGAGTGGACGGACCGGGTGCGCACCGCACCCCAGACGTCGCGAAAGCCGACCGACGATTTCGGCTCCCTCACCTTCAACGAGGAAGTCCAGCGCGCCCGGCTGCCGAAGGAAGTGTTCCGGTCGCTGCGCCGCGCGATTGCGCACGGCGAACCGCATCGATCACTCGGTGGCCGACATCATCGCCAGCGCGCTGAAAGACTGGGCGGTCGAGCACGGCGCCACCCACTACACCCACTGGTTCCAGCCGCTCACCGGGATCACCGCCGAGAAGCACGATGCGTTCCTGAATCCCACCTCCGACGGCCGCGCCGTCGCCGAGTTCAGCGGCAAGGAGCTGGCCAAGGGCGAGCCCGATGCCTCGAGCTTCCCGTCGGGCGGCATGCGCTCCACCTTCGAGGCCCGCGGCTATACCGCGTGGGATCCCGACCAGCCCGCCCTGGCTGCTGGTCACCGATTACGGCACCACGCTGGTGATTCCGACTGCCTTCGTGAGCTGGACCGGCGAAGCGCTCGACACCAAGACCCCGCTGCTCCGTTCCATGGAGGCGCTGTCGAAGCAGGCGATCCGGATCCTCAAGCTGTTCGGCTCGCGCGCGCAGCGGGTCGTCACCACCTGTGGTCCCGAGCAGGAATACTTCCTGATCGATCGCCAGTTCTATTTCAGCCGTCCGGATCTGATCAACGCCGGCCGCACCCTGTTCGGCGCCGAGCCGCCCAAGGGACAGGAAATGGAGGACCACTATTTCGGCTCCATCCCTGACCGCGTCCTCGGGTTCATGATGGAAGTCGAGCGGGCGCTCTACAAGGTCGGCGTGCCGCTCAAGACCCGCCACAACGAGGTCGCGCCCAGCCAGTACGAAGTCGCGCCGATCTTCGAGAACGCCAACGTCGCCACCGATCACCAGATGATGACGATGGAGATGCTGCGGCGGATCGCGCCGAAGTTCGGACTGGCCTGCCTGCTCCACGAGAAGCCGTTCGCCGGCGTCAACGGATCCGGCAAGCACCTGAACTGGAGCATGGGCGACGATCTCGGCAACAACCTGCTCAACCCCGGCGACACGCCGCACGACAACATTCAGTTCCTGGTGTTCTGCGCCGCGGTGCTGCGCGCGGTCAACAAGTTCCAGGGGCTGCTGCGCTTCAGTATCGCCAGCGCCGGCAACGATCACCGGCTCGGCGCCAACGAAGCGCCGCCGGCGATCATCTCGATCTTCCTCGGCGACCAGCTCACCGACATCTTCGAGCAGATCGAAAAGGCCGGCAGCGCCAAGACCGCCAAGAGCGGCGGCATCATGGACATCGGCGTCTCGGTGCTGCCGAAGCTGCCGCGCGACGCCGGCGACCGCAACCGCACCAGCCCGTTCGCGTTCACCGGCAACAAGTTCGAGTTCCGCGCGGTCTCCTCCAACCAGAGCATCGCGCTGCCCAACGTCGCGCTGAACGTGGCGGTGACCGAGTCGCTCGACCACATCGCCACCGAGCTCGAGAAGAGCGTGAAGGAGGGCAAGAAGCTGCCGGCCGCGGTCAAAGGCCTGCTGACCCGGTTGATCAAGGAGAACAAGCGGATCATCTTCAACGGCAACAACTACGCCGACGAGTGGCAGAAGGACGCCGGCAAGCGCGGCCTGCTGAACCACAAGACCTCGGTCGATGCCTTCGACGAGATCCTGAGCAAGGACAACATCGCCGCGTTCGAGAAGTACGGCGTCCTCAAGGAGCGCGAGCTCCGGGCCCGCCACGAGGTCGCGCTCGAGCAGTACAACAAGACCATCAACATCGAAGCCCAGCTGATGATCCTGATGGCCAATCGCTACATCCTGCCGGCCGCCTACAAGTACCTGGGCGAAGTCGCCTCCACCGTCGGCGCGGTGAAGAGCGCGGGCGGCAGCGCCAAGGAACCGAAGAAGATGCTCGACAAGCTCTCCAAGATCGTCGACGACGCCAAGAGCGGAGTCGATCATCTGCAGGAGCTGATCGACCACGACCACGACGGCAGCGCCGTCAAGCACGCGAAGTACTTCCGCGACAAGGTCATTCCGGCGATGACCGCCCTGCGGGAAGCGGGCGACGCGCTCGAATGCCTGGTGCCGCAGAACCTGTGGCCGCTGCCGACCTACCGCGAGATGCTGTTCATCAAGTAGGGTTCAGGGGCGCGCCCTCGTATCCTTCCTGGGCGCCCCCCTATCCATTCGGACACGCACCCGTTTCAGCTCTGCCGCACATTTGGCAGAAACACCTGACATTGGGGTCATCGGAGCGCTGGGGCTCGTGCGCGGCCAGGGCACACGCATTGCGACGCGCAACGCATGACCTGCGAAGTGCTGTCGTTCTCCCCGGGCCGTCGTTCCCGTTTCCTGGCCCTGTCGCTCGTGCTGTGCAGCCTCAGTCAGTCCCGGCTACTGGGGCAGGCTGCCGGGTTCGATCGCGATGACTTCGCCGCGCCGCGCGGCGGGCGCGGGATTGTCTCGGCCGACCTCAACGGGGACGGCTGGCTCGATCTCGCGGTGGCCAATACCCAGCCGGGATCGGTGGCGGTGCTGCTCAATCGCGGCGCGATTGGGGGATTTGCGCTGGCCCGCACGGTGCCGCTCAGCGGCGGCCCGTTCGACATCGCCGCTGGTGACTTCAACAATGACGGGCGCCGCGACCTGGCGGTCGCCAACGCCGACGGCAACAGCATCGATGTGCTGATCACGGCCGCGGTGACCGCGACAACCTGGAGCGCACGGACGCCGCTGCGCTTGACCGCGCCTGGAGGGCCCCGCGGCTTGACCGTCGCCGATTTGAACGGCGACGGCTCGCTCGATATCGTCTACACGTCGTTCTACCAGGATAGCGTCAGCGCGTTCTTCGGCAACGGTCTCGGGACCTTCCCGGCGGTCATGTCCGCGGTCCCGGTGGGGTCGATGCCCCAGGGCATCGCCGCCGTCGATCTGGACCGCGATGGGCGGCTGGAGCTGGTGGTCGCCAACACCGGGTCCACGTCGTTTTCCTTGCTCCGGCGCACCGGCAGCGGCGGTAGTTACGAAGCCGGCGGCATCGCCGGCCGCGAGCCGCTGCATGTCATCACGATCGCCGATGTGAATGCCGACGGCTGGCCCGACATCGTCGGCGCGGCCACCAGCCGGAACAAACTCGTGATCTACAGGAACGGGCCAAATGGGCTTACCTATCCGTTGAGCGCCGCCACCGGCGACTCGCCACGTGGGGTCGCCGTCGGCGACTTCAACGGCGACGGGCGTCCCGATCTCGTGGCAGCCAACCGGATCGCCAGCACCGCCACGCTGCTCCTGCAGCAGGCGGACGGCGCCTTCGCTCCCGGCGATGAGATCCCGTCGGGCAGCGGCGCCCGCGCGGCGGCGGCTGGCGACTTCAACCGCGATGGAAAGATGGATTTCGCGACCGGCAACGAGTTCGCGGGTTCGGTCAGTGTGTTCCGCAACAGCCCCGGACTGCCGCGCGCCGCCTACGCGTTCACACGGCGGGACCTCGCCTCGCCCAGCAACGACCGCGGCGCCGGCGTTCTTGTCGCGGACCTCAATCACAACGGTACGCCGGACATCGTCGCCGGCAACCAGGTGATCCTCGACGGGAACGACACCGCCAGAAAGACCCTGGCGATTCCGCTGCCGGCGAGCATCAGGGACACCGCCGTGCTCGACTTCAACCGGGACGGCCACCCGGACGTGGCGGTGCTCTTCAACTACCGCGACGATGCCCACAACAGCAACTTTGACGGGTACTACCTGTTCGCGGGCGACGGGGCCGGCAATTTCACCTTCGTTTCCGGCACCGGCGGCTTCGCCACCTCGGTCGCGGTCGAGACTGCGGACCTGAACCGTGATGGCTGGGACGACCTAGTCATCGCGAGCATTTCACCGACCGACTTCCGTCGCAGCAGCCTTTACGTGATCCTGAATTCTCGAAGCACCCAGGGCTGGACGCCCCGGCAGACGCAGCTGACCGGAACCGTGCAGGCGCTGACGATCGGCGACGTGACCGCCGACGGCAAACTCGACGTCGTCGTGTCGCTTCAGGAGCCGAACTCGATCACCGTGGAGATCGGAGACGGCAGCGGCGGGTTCGTCACCGAAGCGGAGACATCCATCAGCCCGTCGGCCTACGACGTCCGGCTGACTGATTTCGACCGGGACGGCTTCCTCGACTTCATTGTCGCGGACGGCACCAACGTGCATGCGTTGAAGGGCAACGGCCAGGGCCACTACATCGACAAACAGACCTACCCGGTCACCTACCGACCCGACAACGGCCTGAACCCTGGATGGGCGGACCGCTTGATCGTCGCCGACATGACCGACGACGGGCTGCCGGACATCGTGACCAATTACGGCCTGATCCTGCCGGGCAACGAGCAGGGATCGTTCGGGCCGGGCGAGGAGTTCGAGTTCTATTGGCTGAGCGGCCAGGCGGCGGACCTCGATTCGGACGGCGACCTCGACCTCGTCACCAGCGACTACAACGGGCTCCACACGCTTGCCAATGAGCGCATCAGGCCCAACCAGCTGCCGATCGCCGATGCCGGTGACGACTGGACCTTCTCCTACGACTACCAGTTCGACGCCGAGGAGTACTACCTGTACGGCGGCGACTCGAGCGATCCGGACATGCACCGCCTGACCTACGAGTGGCGCGAGAACGGCAAGCTGCTCGGCTACGGCCGGGCCTTCACGCCCAGGCGAGTGACCACGGGGACTCACACTTACGAGCTGACGGTGCGCGACGAGCGCGGCGGCGTCGCGAAGGACACGGTTGTCTGGACGGTCACGCCGTTCGAGGAGGTCGTGATCATTCCGACCTGGCAGGAAACTCACGGCACCTGGCGGCACGTCGACGATCCGACGGCGGCCGATGGCTCCCGCCTGTGGCACCCCAACGCGGGCGCGCCCAAACTCTCGGCGCCGCTCGCCAACCCCGTGAACTACGTCGACATCTGGTTCGCGCCGGACCCCTCGCTTGAGTACAAGCTGTGGATTCGCGGCAAGGCCGACAACAACAACTGGGCGAACGACTCCATATTCGTGCAGTTCAGCGACTCGGTCGACAAGGCCGGCAACCCCGTCTACCGCATGGGGACGTCGTCCGGCCTGGCCGTGAACCTCGAGGAGTGCTCGGGCTGCGGCATCTCCGGGTGGGGCTGGGAAGACGATGGGTGGGGCGCGGTCAATGCGCCGGGCGTGACCTTGCGGTTCCCGAAGGCGGAGTGGCAGCAACTGCGCATCCAGACCCGCGAGGACGGATTCTCGTTCGATCAGATCGTGCTGTCGGCGCGGAAGTACAAGACCCAGCGGCCGGGGACCGCGAAGAACGACACTACGATTCTGGAGAGGACGCAGTACTGAGGGCCTCGAGACGGCGGACGTATATCGAGGTAACGGATCTCAAAAACGGAGCAACGGAGCCAACGAAGAAAACGGAAAAGACCAATTTTTCTTTTCCGATTCCTCCGTTCTCTCCGTTGCTCCGTTTTGAGATCCGTTTGCCTCGATCTACTTCCACTGCCTCGAGGCTCGACTCTCCCCGCCTGAACCCTATTTCATGGTATAAACCGCACCTCCCGACCAGAGGTGCCCCGTGGGACGAGCGATCCGGTGTTGGCTGATGGGATCAGCCCTGTTCGCGTTGTGTCTGCCGGCGACTGCCAGCGGGCAGTACTTCGGGCGCAACAAGGTGCAGTACGACCGTGAGCGCGTGCTCGTCCTCTCGACCGATCACTTCGACATCTACTATTCACGCGAGGATTCAGCGGCGGCCGCGCTCGCTGGCCGGATGGCGGAGCGCTGGCACGCGCGGCTCGCGGCGGTGCTCGAGCACACCCTCTCCGGGCGGCAGCCGATCGTGTTGTACGGGTCGCACCGCCGGTTCGAGCAGACCAATGTCTACGGCGGCCTGATCGAAGAGAGCACCGGCGGCTTCACCGATTCCCGCAAGCGGCGGATCGTATTGCCGTTCGCGGCCAGTCTCGCCGACACCGATCATGTGCTCGGCCACGAGATCGTCCACGCGTTTCAGTTCGATATCGCGGCTACCCATCGCAGTCCGCTCGGGGTGCCGCTGTGGTTCGTGGAAGGCATGGCCGAGTACCTGACCCTCGGCCCGGACGACCCGCAGACCGCGATGTGGATGCGCGATGCGGTGCTCGGCGAGCGGCTGCCGGCGATCAAGGATCTCGCGTCGTCTCGGTATTTTCCGTATCGCTGGGGCGCGGCGCTGTGGTCGCACCTGGTGGAACGGTTCGGCGCCGACCTCCCGGCGCGCGCGTTGCGGGCGAAGCGCGACGTCAGGCGCCGTCTGGAGACGGTCACCGGACAGTCGATGCAGTCGTTGTCCGATGGCTGGCACGAGGCGTTGAAGACGGCGCATCGCTCGTCCGCGCCCTCGCCGGCCGCCTCGTCTGCCGACGGGGTCATCTCGAGCCGCCGCGGCGGCGGCCGGTTGAACCTCGCGGCGTCGCTCAGCCCGGACGGCCGGCGCATGGTGTTTCTCTCGGAGCGCGACCAGTTCTCGATCGATCTGTTTCTCGCCGACGCCCGGACCGGGCGCATCATCCGGAAGCTGTTGACGACGGCGACGAATGCCGAAGTCGAGTCGCTTCAGTATCTGCACTCGTCCGGCGCGTGGGATGCCGGCGGCTCGAAGTATGCGCTCGGCACGATCAGCCGCGGCCGGGCGACCCTGGTGGTGCTCGACGTCGAGCGTCCGGCCGCGCGCCGCGAGTTTCCACTGCCGCAGGTCGACGAGCTCCATAGCCCCACCTGGTCGCCCGATGGATCGTCGATCGCGTTCTCGGCGATCACCAACGGCTTCAGCGATCTATCGGTCCTGCGGCTGGCCGACGGTTTCTGGCAGCGGCTCACCACCGACACCTACGCCGACCTCCAGCCGGCGTGGTCGCCCGACGGGCGCACGATTGCGTTCGCGACCGATCGCTTCACCACCGATCTGCCGCACCTCCGATACGGCAAGTACCGCATCGGCCTGGTCGATGTCGGGTCGAGAACGGTGTCGCCGGCGCCCTCGCTCGAGGACCTGAATCACCTCGATCCGGAATGGGGGCCGAATCGCTCGCTGTTCTTCGTCGGGGATCCCGGCGGCGTGCCGAACGTCTTCCGGATCGATCTGGGCTCCGCGCGGACCTACCGTGTGACCGACGTGGCGACCGGAGTGGCCGGCGTCACACCGGCGAGCCCGGCGCTCTCGGTCGCCGTGGAGACCGGAGCGGTGGCGTTCAGCGTGTTCCGGAACAGCGGCTACGAAGTGCACCAGCTCGGACCGGACGACGCGCTCGGTGCGCCGGTCGACTCGGCGCCGGTCCCTCCGGCGGCGGCCTCAGTGGTGGAGGTGAGCGATGACGCGATCGAGCCGGTGCCGCCGCTGCCGTCGATCGCCGCGATGCCGCGCGGCGATCGGTCCTATGCACCGCGGTTGTCGCTCGAGGGCATCGGGTCCCCGTACCTGTCGGCTGGCGGCGGACCGCTCGGCGGCTACGTCTCCGGCGGCGGGTCGATGCTGTTCGGCGATCTGCTGGGCGATCATCAGCTGCTGACCGCCGTCTACGTCAGCAGCCGGCTGGACGAGTCCGCGTTCGGCGCGATGTATCTGAATCGCGCCTCGCGGTGGAACTGGGGCCTGACCGCCGATCAGTCGCCGGACCTGCGGATCCGCAACGTCGGCGCGGCGCTCGATCCCGAGCGCGAGCACGTGCTCACCCGCACCCGCGAACGCCTGCTCTGGACCAGCCGCCGCCTCGGGGGGTTCGCGTCGTATCCGCTGCACCGGTCCCAGCGCATCGAAGTGAGCGGCGCCATGCGTGCGATCTCGTTCAGCCGCGAGCAGCGGATCGAGCAGGTGTCCACCCGTTCGGGCATGGTGGTCGACGCCGACTCGGCACCGCTGCCATCGGCGCCCGTGGTCGGGATCGCCGAGGCGGGACTCGCGCTGGTCGGCGACTCGGCGATCTTCGGCGCCACCGCGCCGATGCTGGGCAGCCGCTACCGCTTCCAGGTCACGTCGAACCTTGGCGGCCTCCGCTACACCAGCGTGCTTGCCGACTATCGCCGGTACCTGATGCCGGTCCGGCCGTACACGATCGCGCTGCGGCTGGTGCACTCGGGACGCTACGGCGGTGACGCCGGAGACTTCCGGCTGCGCGACGCGTATGTCGGATCGCCGACCCTGGTCCGCGGCTATGGACCGTCGGACGTCGTCCGATCGGAGTGTCCGTCGGGCAGTGCCGACTGTGCGGTTCTCAACACGTTGATCGCGAACCGGTTCGTGGCGGCGAAACTGGAAGTGCGGGTGCCGCTCTGGAGCGCGCTGACCGGCGCCGGGCGTGTGCGCTACGGCATGCTGCCGGTCGACGCGTTCGTGTTCGCCGACACCGGCGCCGGCTGGGGCGGAGAGCAGCGGTTCGGTCCGCACGGATCCGACGGCCGATTCGTGCGGAGCGCCGGCGTCGGACTGCGCGCCAATGTCCTCGGCCTGGTGCTCGAGACGACCGCCGTCAAGCCGTTCGATCTGCAGAAAGGCGGCTGGTCGTTCGGCGTGAATCTGCGCCAGGGGTTCTGACGCGGTCCGCGGTTCGCGGTTCGCGCTCGAGTCTACGGACTGCGAGCGCCCGGACGTTACGGAGGTACCGGATCTCAAAAACGGAGCAACGAAGCCAACGGAGAGAACGAAGAAGACAATGGGTTTTGAAGATCTTTAGTTCTCCCTTTTGCCTTCTCCCTTCTCCCTTGACACGCGAAGCCCTCTACACGCGCAGCGTGCCCTCCGCCACCAGCACTGCCTGTCCGCCAATCCGGACCCGCGTGATCATGTCGTCGCGGCTCTCGATCGAGATGTGAATCCGGCTGGGCCGCTTCATCGCGGCCCCCTGCAGGCTGACCATGGCCGCGGCCTGCTGCGGCGAGACCACGCCGTGGTGAAACAGGTACGAGCCGAGCGGTCCACTCGCGATGCCGGTGGCCGGGTCCTCGACAATGCCGAACTGCGGCGCCAGCATCCGGCTGTAGACGGTCTCGTCGCCGGTGGCCCCGGTGCGGTCGGTGGTGAAGCAGAACACCGCGAAGTCGTCTGATCCGGCCTGCTCGTAGACGCGCGCCAGCCCGCGGCGGTCGACCATCACGCGGTCGACCGCGGCGCGCGATCGAATCGGCACGAACAGGAACGGAACGCCGCAGGACACTTCCTCGATCGGCAGTTCTTCGAGATCGGACTCGTCCAGTCCCATGGCTTCGGCGAGCCCGGATCGATCGGCGATCCGAGCGCCGAACGACGGCAGCGGCTGCGTCATCCAGGCAAAGGACAGCCCCTCCGCTCCCCATTCCAGCGCGACCGGGATCGGCCCGATGCCCAGCTCGAACACGCATTCCTCGCGGCCGGGCGCAATCACCCCTTCCTTCGCCAGCGCGAACGTCGTCCCGATGGTCGGATGCCCGGCGACCGGCAGCTCCTTCCCCGGCGTGAAGATCCGCATGCGCACGGTCCCTTTGCCTTCGGCGGGGAACACGAACGTGGTCTCGGAGAAGTTCATCTCCTGCGCGATCCGCTGCATCCGATCCACCGGAATGTCGCGCGGCGGCTCGGGATAGATCGCGAGCTGATTGCCTTCGAAGGGGGTGGAGGTGAAGACGTCGTAGATGAGGTATCGCATATGGAAGCTCACGGAGGAGCGGACGGAGGTAACGGATCTCAAAAAACGGAGCAACGAAGCTAACGGAGGGAACGGAGAAAATGCAATGTTTTTGGGATTGGGTGCGAATTACCGGGTTGAATCGCCCGGAGAGGGGATTGCTTCCTGACAGGCATGCTCACAGACCCGTACGGAACCAGTTCCCTGACGAAGTCGATCATCGGTTGCGCGATTCGTGTGCACCGAGCCATCGGTCCAGGTGTCTTCGAGAGCATCTACTCGGAATGCCTGATGTACGAGCTCAAGCGGGCAGAATTGTCATTCGAACGGGAGCGGCAGGTCCCGCTCATCTACAAGGGCGTCCGGCTCGAGGCGAAGTTCTACGTCGACTTCATCGTCGAGAACAAAGTGATCGTGGAACTGAAGTCGGTTGCGGAAGTGGCCGAAATCCATGAGTGTCAGGTCCTGACGCAGCTGAAACTGACGGCCCTGCCAGTCGGCCTGCTGATCAACTTCAACGTGCCGCTGCTGGTGGACGGAGTGAAACGAATCGTCAACCCAACGCTGCAGTCTCGATTGACCGAGAACCTCTGATCTCCGTTCCAGAAAACCAAAAATAGTCTTCTCCGTTTCCTCCGTTGTCTCCGTTGCTCCGTTTTTGAGATCCGTTACCTCCGTAGCCTCCGGCTGCTATCCTTGAGCTCCCATGTCCAAACGCAAATCCAAATCGGGATCGCTGTTCGATGACGACGGCGATGTGCTGGATACAACCCCGCCGGGTGGGAACGAACCCGAAGGCGTCCCGCTGCACGAGGCGGCGCAGGCCCGGTATCTCAATTACGCGCTCTCCGTCATCACCTCGAGGGCGCTGCCCGACGTGCGCGACGGGCTCAAGCCGGTGCAGCGGCGCATCCTCTACACGATGTGGCAGCAGAACCTCACCGCCGACGCGAAGCACCGCAAGTGCGCCAAGGTGGTCGGCGACGTGATGGGCAATTACCACCCGCACGGCGACTCCGCGCTCTACGAGACGCTGGTGCGCATGGCGCAGCCGTTCGCGCTGCGCTACCCGCTGGTTGACGGCTCGGGCAACTTCGGGTCGCTCGACGGCGATCCCGCCGCGGCGATGCGCTACACCGAGTGCCGGCTGGCGCGCCTCAGCGACGAGATGCTCCGCGAGATCGACCAGACCACCGTGGCGTTCCGGCCGAACTACGACGGCACGCGGACCGAGCCGGTGGTGCTGCCGGCGCGCATCCCCAATCTGCTGGTGAACGGCGCCACCGGCATCGCCGTCGGCATGGCGACCAACGTGCCGCCGCACAACCTCGGCGAGGTCTGCACGGCGCTCGTCAAGCTGCTCGACAACCAGGACCTCACGGCGGTGCAGCTGTGCCGATACGTCAAGGCGCCCGACTTCCCGACCGGCGGCCAGATCCTGAACTCGTCGGAGGAGCTCAAGGAGATCTACAGGACCGGCTCCGGCGCGGTCCGTTTGCGCGGCACCTGGGAAGAAGGGCCGACTTCGAAGACCGCGAAGGTCATCTACATCACCAGCATCCCTTACATGATCAACAAGGCCACGCTGGTCGAGCAGATCGGCGAGGTCGCGGCCAGCCGCAAGCTGCCGCCGCTGGTCGACGTCAAGGACGTGTCGACCGACGACGTCCGGATCCTCCTCGAGCTGAAGAAGGACTCGGACGAGAAGATGGTGATGGCCTACCTGTTCAAGCACACGATGCTGCAGACCAGCTTCGTGGTGAACCTGACCTGTCTCGAGCCGACCGAAGGCAATGTCGAAGTGGGGCGTCCGAAGCGGATGGATCTCCACGAGATCCTCTGGCACTTCCTGCACTTCCGGCTCGAGGTCGTCACCCGGCGGCTCGAGCACGAGCTCGAGGCGCTCAAGAAGCGCGTCCACATCCTCGAAGGCTTCGAGCAGGTCTTCGACGCGCTCGACGAGATCCTGAAGATCGTCCGCAAGTCCGAGGGCAAGCAGGACGCCGCCGATCAGATCATCGCGCGGTTCGCGCTCGACGCCGAGCAGACCGACGCCATCCTCGAGCTGAAGATCTACCGGCTGGCGCGGCTCGAGATCCTGATCATCCGCAAGGAGCTGGAGGAGAAGCGGCGGCGCATCCGGCAGATCACCACGCTGCTCAAGGACGAACAGAGCCGCTGGGACATCGTCAAGGTCGAGATCGAGGAGATCCAGAAGAAGTACGGCGATCCGCGCCGCTCCAAGATCGCCAGCGACGAAGGGGAAGCCGAATACACCGCCGAAGACTTCATCGTCGAAGAGGACAGCGTCGTGGTGATCTCCCGCGACGGCTGGGTGAAGCGGCAGAAGGAAGTCAAGGACGTGTCGACGACCCGGCTGCGGGAGGGAGACGCGGTGCTGGCGGTGCTGCCGGGCAGCACGCGGGCGTCGGTGGTGTTCTTCAGCAACTTCGGGGTCGCCTACACGGCGCGGATCACCGACATCCCGGCGTCCACGGGATACGGGGAGCCGATTCAGCGGTTCTTCAAGCTGAAGGACGGCGAGCGGATTGTTGCCGCCTACAGCCTGGATCCGCGGGTCGCGGGAGACATCGCGCCGAAGAAAGAGGGGGCCGAGCCGCGCGTGCACGCGGTTGCGGTGTCGAGCGACGGCTACAGCCTGCGATTCAGCCTGCAGCCGTTCGCGGAGCCGAGCACCCGGGCCGGGCGGCGCTACGCCAAGGCAGCGGCGAAGGCGGAGTTCGTCGGGGTGACGCGGGTGACGGGCGGCGAGATCCTGATCGCCGCGACCCGCGAGGCGCACGCGATGCTGTGCCGGGTCGAGGAGGTCAGCTTCCTGTCCGGCCCCGGCCGCGGGGTGATCCTGATCAAGCTCTCGTCGCCCGAGGATCGCGTGCTCGGGTTCATCGCGTCGACCGGCGATCGGGACCTGATGACGGTCGAGACCAGCCGCGGCGCGGAGCAGACCATCAGCACCACGAAGTACGACGTCACCGGCCGCGGCGGCAAGGGCCGCGAGCTGCTGCAGAGAGGGCAGTTCACCCGGGTCATCCACACCGCCGCCTGAGGCGCCGGCGCCGATGGGCGAGTGAGCGCCGGCAAATCCCAAGCTCCAAGCTCCAAATCCCAACCACTCCCAACTCCCAAATCCCAAATAAATCCCAAATGCCAAATCCCAACCCACCGCTGCGATGGGCGGGGTTGGGATTTGGGAATTGGGAGTCGCTTTTGGGCGTTGGGATTTGGGCGTGGTTGGGATTTGGAGCTTGGAGCTTGGGATTTGACACGCGCCCGGTAAACTCCTGGCGCGAACATATCGTCTAACGACACGTCCATGCCCAAGCGCCCGCTTTCTCTCTCTGTTCTCCACATCATGCTCGCCCTGGCCGGCGGGGCGAAGCACGGCTATGCCATCAAGCAGGATGTCGAAGCGAGGACCGACGGCGGCATCCGCCTCGGCCCGGGCACGCTCTACGAGGCCATTCAGCGGCTCGAGGACGGCGGCCTGATCGCGGAGGCGTCCGGGAAGGCCGACCCCGGGAACGGCCAGGAGGCCCAGCGCCGTTACTACAAGCTGACCGATCGCGGCTGGAATACCCTGCGGACTGAAATCCGGCAGCTCGGCCTCGTGGTCGACCAGGCCCGCGGGCACGCGCGGCTGCGGAAGGGCCTCGCGTGAGGCTGTTCCGGCTGCTGTCGCTGGCCTATCCACCGCGGTTCCGCCGCCGCTACCGCCAGGATCTCGAGAGCGCGTTCGAGCAGACGGGGCGCGAGCCGCGTTATGCCGGTGCCGGCGGGCGCGTCCGGTTCTGGGCATTCATCCTGCGCGACCTGGCAGCCGCGTCGGCACGTCTCTGGCTCCGTCAGATCTCCAGCCGCAGCCACCCTTCGCTTCCCACGCAACCGTCGAGGAACGAGATGGACACGATCATCCAGGACATTTCCTACGCCCTGCGGCAGTTCGTGCGGCGGCCCGGCTTCGCCGCGGTCGGCATTCTCTCGCTGGGGCTCGCGATCGGCGCCAACAGTCTGATCTACGGCCTGGTGCAGGGCTTCGTGCTGCACCCGTTTCCTTACCCGGATCCCGATCGCCTCGTGGCCGTCGGCGTCGGGTTTCCCCGAATCTCGAACGACAGACGCTACGTCGAGACGCTGTCGCCGGCCGAGTACGCGGACATCAAGAGGCTGCCCTCCTTCGGGCCGGCCGCGGCGTTCGATCTGGGGAACCGCAACATCTCCGGTGGCGACGTTCCGGAGCGCGTCTTCACCGCACTGCTGCTCGACGATCTGTTCCCCGTGATCGGGATGGCGCCGCAGCTCGGGCGCGGATTCACGCGTGAAGAGCTCGCGCCCGGTGGAGCGCCCGTAGCGATCATCAGCAACCGGCTCTGGCACACCCGCTTTGGCGGCGATCCCGGAATCGTCGGGCGCAGCGTCCGGATCAGCAACCTGTCCACCACGGTTGTGGGCGTGATGCCGCCTGGCCTTCTCCTGATCGGTACCGACCTCTGGCTGCCGTGGGGCGGGAATGCCGACGCCGTGCCGCGCAACCGGCGGCAGTTCACGGTCCTGGCCCGGCTTCGACCCGGTGCCTCGATCGCCGCCGCCAACTCCGAGCTCGCCGCGCTCGCGGGGCAGACAGATCAGGGCCATCGCGGTCAGTTCAAGGAATACGAAGGTTGGTCCCTGACCGCCGCGCCGTGGGCGGCGGCGCTGCTCGAGGACATGCGGCCGGCCGCGTTTCTCATGCTCGGCGCGGTCGGGCTCGTGCTGCTCATCGCGTGCGCCAACCTGGCGCACCTGTTCCTGGCACGCTCGACCACCCGGCACCGCGAGCTCGCGGTGCGCCTGGCGCTCGGCGCGGGCCGCTGGCGGATCGCCCGCCACGTGCTCACCGAGACGGTGCTGCTCGCACTGGCCGGCGGCGTCGCGGGCATCGTCCTCGCGGCCGCCGGCATGCGCGGTGCGACGTCGCTGCTTCCCGCCCAGTTGCAGATGCTGGATCTGCACGCCGCCATCGACACGCGCGTGCTGCTGTGGAGCCTGGGGTTGGCGCTGGTCACCGGCGTTCTGGTCGGCCTGGTCCCGGCCTTCCAGGCGACGCGCACCGATCCGCACGAATCGCTCAAGATCGACGGCCGCGGCGGTATGGGTCGCGGCGGCGCACGTCTTCGCAACGCGCTGGTGGTTGCCGAAGTGGCGCTGTCGGTGGCGCTGCTGCTCGGTGCCGGGCTGCTGATGCGGACCTTCATCAACATCCAGCGCGTCGATCCCGGCTTCGAGCCGCGCGGCGTGCTGACCATGCGGCTGACGCTGCCGCGCGATCGCTACGCCGGAGAAGCGGGCAACGTGTTCTTCGACGCGCTGCTGGAGCGGCTCGCCGCGCTGCCGCAGGTTCGTGCGGCGTCCTTCTCGTCGCAGTATCCGCCGATGGCCGCGTTCGACATCCAGGTGAAGGTCGAGCGATCGGAAGGCGCAAGCGAAGGCGCGATTCCGAGCGCGATGACCACCGTGACGACGCCGCAGTATTTCGAGGCGCTGCGGGTGCCGATGCGGAGCGGCCGGAGCTTCAGCGCGACGGATTCGCTCAACGCACCGCTGGTGGCGATCGTGAACCAGGCCTTCGTCGATCGCTTTCTCGAGGGAGGGGAGCCGATCGGCCGGCGAATCGCGTTGGGCAGCCCCGATCGTCCTCGTCCCTGGACCACGATCGTCGGCGTGGCCGCCGATCACCGGAATGCCGGCGCGACCCGATCGGTTCGCCCCGAGGTCTACACTCCGGTCCGCCAGCAGACCGACTGGAACCAGCTGTTCCTCATGGTGCGCAGCGACGGCAACGCCACCGCCCTGCTCCCGTCGGTGCGCGATGCCATCAAGTCGCTCGACCCGGAACAGCCGGTCTACCTTGTGCGCACGCTCGAGACGGCCGTCGCCGAATCGTCGTTCCAGCAGAGCATGGCGGCGCTGCTCCTCTCGATCTTCGCGGCCGTGGCCCTGGTGCTGGCCGCGATCGGGATCTTCGGGGTGCTGTCCTACAGCGTGAGCGCCCGCACCCAGGAGATCGGCGTCCGGATCGCCGTCGGCGCCGAACCCCGGCACGTCCGCTGGCTGGTGGTGCGGCAGGTCCTGGTGCTGACCGGTGTCGGCCTTGCGATCGGCACCGGCCTTCTGCTGGCCGGCGGCCGGGTGCTGACCGGGCTGCTGTTCGGAGTCGAGGTCGCGGACCCCGCGACGCTCGTGACAGCCGGTGCAGTTCTGGGCACCGTCGCCCTGGCCGCCGCCTGGCTCCCGGCGCTGCGCGCCACGCGGATCGACCCGATCCGGGCGTTGAGAATGGAGTGAAGCCGTCCGGTTCCGCGAGCTCGCGGTTCGCAAATCCCAAGCTCGCTGGCGCCGAATCCCCCAGCCCACGGAGTTCCAAGCCATCCCAGAGGCCCAACCAGTCGTCCGGATTGGCGTCAGCCGCTCACATTTCCCAAGCGACGGACCTGCGAACCCGGGCGAGTCCTGCGATCTGGCTTGGAGCCCGGGACTTGAGGTGAGCCGAGACAGCTGGAGCTTGGGATTCGACGGCTGCGTAACGATGACTGGGATATGCCGGCGTGGGGGGAATTCACAGGGCTGAACCGCGGCTATGTCCTGGAGCTGTACGACAGGTACCGCCGGGACCCGTCGTCGGTAGACGCGGCCACGCGGGAGCTGTTTCAGCAGTGGACGCCGCCGGCCGCCGATATAGACGAGGCGGCGCCGATCTCGGGTGAGTCGCTCCACAAGGCGGTCGGCGCGGTCAACCTGGCCCAGTCGATCCGGCGCTACGGCCACCTCGCGGCGCGGCTCGATCCGCTCGGGCTGCGCAAGCCGTCCGGCGACCCGTCGCTCTCCCCGGAAAACTACGGCATCACCGACGAAGATCTGCGGGCGCTGCCGGCCAGCCTGATCTCCTCACCGCTCGCCGACGGCGCCTCGTCCATGTACGACGTCGTCGAGGCGTTCCGGCGGCTGTACTGTTCGACCACCGGCTACGACTACGCGCACGTGTTCGTCCCCGAGGAGCGGCGCTGGCTGCGGCACGCGGCGGAGTGCGGCCGGTTCCGCGCGCCGTCGGATCCGATCGATCCGCGGGCGCTGCTCGATCGGCTGACGCAGGTCGAGGTGTTCGAGCGGTTCCTGCACCGGTCCTTCCCCGGCAAGACGCGGTTCTCGATCGAGGGCGTGGACATCATGATCCCGATCCTCGACGAGGTGATCGCCGAATCGGCCGAAGCCGGCATCTCGTCGATTCTGATCGGCATGGCGCATCGCGGCCGGTTGAACGTGATGGCCCACGTGCTCAACAAGCCGTACGCGCAGATCCTGGCGGAGTTCAAGGATCCGGTGTCGTCCAAGCGGTTCAGGGAAGACATGTCGTGGACCGGCGACGTGAAGTACCACGCCGGGGCGCATCGCGCCATCAAGGGCGGACGCGCGATGGATCTGGTGGTCTCGATGCCGCCGAACCCCAGCCACCTCGAAGCGATCGATCCGGTGGTCGAGGGGATGGCGCGCGCGGCGGGCACCGCGGTCGATGCCCCGGGGGCGCCGAAGTTCGATCCCGCGCGCAGCGTCCCGATTCTGATTCACGGCGACGCCGCGTTCCCCGGCCAGGGCGTGGTCGCAGAGACCCTGAATCTGAGCCGCCTGCCCGGCTACAACACCGGCGGCACGATCCACATCATCGCCAACAACCAGCTTGGATTCACGACCGGGCCCGAGGACGCGTACAGCACCTCGTACGCCAGCGGTCTCGCGCGCGGTTTCAAGATCCCGATCGTCCACGTCAACGCGGACGATCCGGAGGCCTGCGTCGAGGCGGCGCGTCTCGCGATTGCCTACCGCGCCAAGTTCCAGCGCGACTTCCTGATTGATCTGATCGGCTACCGTCGATACGGCCACAACGAAGGCGACGAGGCCTCGTTCACCCAGCCGTTGATGTACGCCGCGATCGCGTCGCAGCCGACGGTGCGCGAGATCTGGGCGCGCACGCTGGTCGATCGCGGCGAGATCTCCGCGGAGACGGCCGAGGAGCTCACCAGGAAGTACACCGGCGAGCTGCAGGGGGCGCTCGACGCGCTGGAGCCCGAACAGGACTTCATCGAGCCGGAGCCGGAGGCGCCGCCGCCTGGCGCCGCGGCGCGGGTCGAAACCGGCGTGCCGCTCGATCATCTCCGCAGCCTGAACGCGTCGCTGCTGACGCTGCCGTCGGATTTCACGATGCACCGCAAGCTCGAGCGGGTGCGCGAGAAGCGGCATTCGGCGCTCAACGAGCCCGCCGAGCGGACGGTGGACTGGTCGCTCGCCGAGGAGCTGGCGTTCGCGTCGATCCTGGCCGACGGGACCAGCATCCGCCTGACTGGCGAGGACGTCGAGCGCGGCACGTTCAGCCATCGTCACGCCGTGTTCCATGACGTCGAGACCGGCCGCGTGCACGCGCCGCTGCAGTCGCTGCCGCAGGCGAAGGCCGCCTTCGAGATCCACAACAGCCCGCTGACCGAGAACGCGGTGATCGGTTTCGAGTACGGCTACAACATCCAGGAGCCGTCGCGGCTGGTGATCTGGGAGGCGCAATACGGCGACTTCATCAACGGCGCGCAGGTGATGATCGACGAGTTCATCGTGTCGGCGCGCGGCAAGTGGGGGCTGCGTCCGTCGCTGGTGCTGCTCCTCCCGCACGCGCACGAAGGGCAGGGGCCGGATCACGCCAGCGCCAGGCCCGAGCGGTTCCTCCAGCTCGCGGCCGATCTGAACATGCGGGTCGCCAACTGCACGACCGCCGCCCAGTATTTTCATCTGCTGCGCCGTCAGGCCGCGCTGCTCATCGTCGATCCGCTGCCGCTCATCGTGCTCACACCGAAGAGCCTGCTCCGCCATCCGCTGGTCGCGTCGGCGCCGCAGGAACTGGCCGAGGGCCGCTTCAGAATGGTCATTCCAGACGCGGACGCGATCGGCCGGACCGCTGACGTGCAGCGGGTGCTGGTCTGCACCGGCAAGGTCTACACCGACCTGGTCGCCGCCGAACAGCGCGCAGTCGCGGACCGATGTCGCCATCTGCCGGCTCGAACAGCTGTTTCCCGTGCCGATGCGCGACTTTCGGGCGATGCTCGACACCTATCCGAATGCCGACGAGATCGTCTGGGTCCAGGAAGAGCCCGAGAACATGGGGGCCTGGGACTTCATCCGGCCGCACCTGACCGAGGTCTCCGGCGGGCGCACGGTGCGCCGCGTTGCGCGTCCGCGCAGCGCCAACCCGGCTGAAGGATCGGCGGCGCGCCATGCGCTCAATCAACAGGCGCTCGTCAACCAGGCTTACGGTTCCGGCCCGCGAGGGCAGGACGGGGCGGTCGCCGAGAAAGCCCGGCGCGACGCTCAGTTGACCAGCAGCAAGGGGTAGAGATTCAACGACCTATGCCCGCAAACATCGTCGTTCCCGAAGTCGGTGAGTCCATCGTCGATGCGCGCATCTCCAAGTGGCTGCGCAAGGAAGGCGACCGCGTGTCGGCGGGAGAGCCGCTCGTCGAGCTCGAGACCGACAAGATCGATCTGGAAGTGCCGGCGCCCGCCGCCGGGGTGTTGAGCCGGATCGATCGCAAGGACGGCGACGACGTGAAGGTGGGCGAGGTGCTGGGGGTCATAGACGAGGCCGCCGAGGGGGCTGTCCGCCAAGGCCGAGCCACCGGCGGCGAGCGCGGAAACGCCTGCCGCCGCCGAGGGCAAGAGCGCCAAGGCACGCGCCACACCAACCGCGAAGAAGGCGGCCGAGCAGAACGACGTCGATATCTCGCGCGTGCAGGGGACCGGCGATGCCGGCCGGGTGATGAAGCGCGACGTCGAGCGGGCCGCCGAATCGGCCGCGCCACCTGAGGCCGCGGCACCGGCCGCGGCGCAGAAACCCGCTGAGGCCCGACCGGCAGCGCCGGCTCCCGACAAGGCGCGGCCGGCAGGGCCGGTTGCCGAGCGTCCGGTGACCGCCGGGGACCGCACCGAAGAGCGCGTGCGCATGTCGAAGCGGCGCGCCACGATTGCCAAGCGGCTGGTGGAGGCGCAGAGCACCGCCGCGATGCTCAGCACCTTCAACGAAGTCGAGATGACCGCGGTGATGGCGCTGCGCGAGCGCCACAAGCAGACCTTCAAGGAAAAGCACGGCGTCGGCCTCGGCATCGCGTCGTTCTTCGTGAAGGCCTCGATCGGCGCGCTGCGCGCGTTCCCGCGGCTGAACGCCGAGGTCCAGGGCGACGAGATGGTGCTCAAGCACTATTTCGACATCGGCGTCGCGGTAGGCGCCGCCGAAGGCCTGGTCGTGCCGGTCATTCGCGATGCGGATCGTCTGAGCTTCGCCGCGATCGAGAAACAGATCCGGGACTTCGCGACCCGCGCCGCCGACGGCACCCTGTCGCTCGCCGACCTGAAGGGCGGCACCTTCACGATCACCAACGGCGGCGTGTTCGGTTCGCTGCTCAGCACTCCGATCCTGAATCCGCCGCAGGTCGGGATTCTCGGGCTCCACAAGATCCAGGACCGCCCGATCGCGGTCAACGGTCAGGTGCAGATTCGTCCCATGATGTACATCGCGCTCACCTACGATCACCGCATCGTGG
Organism: uncultured Acidobacteriota bacterium; assembly: GCA_963717745.1. Taxonomy (GTDB): domain Bacteria; phylum Acidobacteriota; class Vicinamibacteria; order Vicinamibacterales; family 2-12-FULL-66-21; genus JACCXG01. Next base: position 441,717 of record CAVQXJ010000015.1, on the reverse strand, counting down.
ACGGCGCGGAGGCAGTGCGTTTCCTGGTCCGGCTCAAGGAGCTGGTCGAGGATCCCGGCGCCCTGCTGCTCGAATGACCGAGATCGCCCGGATCGTCGACGAGCTCGAGCGCGAGCACAGCGGCGATCCCTGGCACGGCAGCCCGCTCCGTCAGATCCTCGACGGCATCGACTATCAGCAGGCGGCTCTGCGTCCGCTCGGGAAGGCGCAGACGATCTGGGAGACGGTGCTGCACATCATTTCCTGGAAGAACGAAGTCAGGCGGCGGGCCGGCGGCGCGCCCGCGGCGAACCCGATCGAAGGGGACTGGCCTGCTGCTCCTGATCCCGCGAGCGCCGAGGCGTGGCAAGAGACCCTCGATGCGCTCGAAGCCTCGCATCGCGCGCTGGTGGCAGCTGTCCGCAGCTTGCCGGAGGACGCGCTGTTCACGCCGACCAACGACCCGCGCGACCGCGAGACCGGCGCCGGCGTCAGCCACTACGTGCTGCTCCACGGCATCGTCCAGCACGACGCCTATCATGCGGGTCAGATCGCGCTGTTGAAGAAGGGCACTCGACCGGCCGCTGAGTCTCTTCGGGGCAGTGTTCGCTGTCACACTGCCTTCGTGATCACGGCGCCTGCGGCGCGCTGGCGCTTCGCGCCACGAACGACACGACGACACGACGAAAACCTTGTGAGTCACTTCGACGGACGTCGCCGCCAACGGGGGAGAGCCGTTGATCATGGCCGACAGCCGCCGGAGGGGCATTCACGAAGATGCCCCCGAGTGGCGATGGGGCCAGTTGCGTTCTCAACGTCGTTGTCGTCGTGTCGTCGTCTCGTCGTGTCGGCGGAAGGCCGCCAGCGCCGCCAGGCGCCGTGGACACGAGGGCAGCGTGACAGCGAATGACGCCGCGAAATGGATGGGCGCAGCGCACGCGCTGCGAACCCGCGGGTTTTCAGTGCGTCATCGCGTACAACAGCACGTTGATGCCGAGCGCGTAACCGTCCACCGAGAAGGTATAGAAGTAGTTCCGATCGTCTCCCTCGCGCTCCCACGAGTCGCCGACGTCGGTGTTGAAGGTCACGAGCGCGAGCAGCCGGCCCTTGGAGTCGGCAACGCCGAGCGCGTGCGGCACCGCGCTGTCGGCGCCGCGCTCCGACGTATCGCCGTAGCCCGCCCAGTGGTTGATCGACGGAATCTGCGGCACCTTGTTGACGGTGAACTGGGTGCGGAACAGCGGATGATTCGGCGGCAGATCGCGCATCGGGTACTCGGCCGGCGGCAGCACCTTGCTGAACTCGGATGCCCAGTTGTCCCACGCGTAGCTGCCCCAGAAGTCGTCGGCCCAGAGGAAGCCTCCCTTCAGCAGGTACTCGCGCAGCTTCAGCGCCTCTTCCGGACTGAAGTACGCCCTGCCGACCTCGGTCATCATGATGAAGGGGCACTGGAACAGCTCGGGGTCGGTGAGCCGCACCACCAGGTGGTTGGGCTCGCCCGACGGGACCGTGCTGACCTGGGTCCTGGTGAGCTCGGACAGCCTGATCGAGAGGTTGATGTCGGCGCGAGGGTAGTCGACCGACCAGCCGCCGCCGTCACCCATGCTGCTGCCGGAGAACGCGATCCGGCAGAAGTTGAAGCGGCCGTCGAAGCTCTCGGGGGTCGGCGTGGCGATCCGGTTGAAGAACCGGCCCGCGCCGCTGCGCGTCGGCGACCGCCGCGAGCGACATCGCCAGCAGCAGCGCCACCCCGACCTTCTTCAAGCGGCCCATGGGCCATTCTATGCCGTCCGGTCGCCCCATGCTTGGACAGCTGTCCGGGTGGCTAGCGGCGCTGGCTTTACAGGAGGTCAGGAGGTAAGGAGGAAGCCTTGGAATTCAAAAAACCAAAAGCAAAACCAGAACCTCCTGATCTCCTGTCCTCCTGTAAAAAGCAGCGCCGCAAATAACCCGCCTGCCGATCCAAGCAGTGGAGCCACGGCCGGTCTGGCCGGCGCAGCCCGGATCGGCGTGCTACGATCGCTCGGAAATCCTAGAAAAAATGGCCACTTATACCGCAAAAGACATCACTGTTCTCGAGGGGCTGGAGCCGGTTCGCAAGCGTCCGGGCATGTACATCGGCGGAGTTGGCGCCGCCGGATTGCATCATCTGGTGTGGGAGGTGCTCGACAACTCCATAGACGAGGCGATGAACGGCTACGCCTCGAACATCACCGTCACGCTGCACGAGGACGCCTCCTCGGTGACGATTGCCGACGACGGCCGCGGCATCCCGGTCGACAAGCATCCGAAGACGAAGAAGAGCGCGCTCGAAGTCATCTTCACGACGCTGCATGCCGGCGGCAAGTTCGAGCACGGCAGCTACAAGACCTCCGGCGGCCTGCACGGCGTCGGCGCCAGCGTGGTCAATGCGCTGTCGAAGGAGCTGGTCGCCACGGTGCGCCGCGATGGCGCGCAGTGGGAGATGAAGTTCAAGCAGGGGCAGGTCGTGGGCTCGCTCGCCAAGACCGGCGCGGCCCGCGGATCGGGCACGACGGTGTTCTTCCGCCCCGACGCCACCATCTTCCCGAAGGTCGAGTTCGACGCGGAGCTGATTGGTCAGCGGCTGGAGGTCTCGAGCTACCTGCACAAGGGCGTCAAGATCGTGTTCGAAGACGAGGCGCGGAAAGAGCGCGTGGTCTTTCAGCACAGCGAGGGGATCGCCGACTATCTCAAGAAGATCCTGGTCGAGCGGGCGGTCACGCCGGTGCACGAGCTGCCGTTCACCATCACCAAGGAAGACGACGGCAGCGGGCTGCGTCTGGATCTCGCGATGCAGTGGACCCAGTCGACCGACGAGCACGTGCGCAGCTACGTCAACGGCATCCCCACCGGCTCGGGCGGCACCCACGAGAGCGGGTTTCGCGCCGGGCTCGGCAAGGCGGTGCGAAACTTCATCGACACCCACAACCTCTCCCCGAAAGGGGTCACGCTGACCGCCGAGGACATCCGCGAAGGGCTGGTCGCGGTCCTGAGCGTCTTCGTGCAGGAGCCGCAGTTCCAGGGGCAGACCAAGGATCGCCTCAACAACCCCGAAGTGCTCTCCGCGGTCGACTCGCAGGTGCGCCCGGTGCTCGAGCACTGGCTCAACACCAACATCAGCATCGCCGAGTCGATCGTCGCGCGCATCATTCTCGCGGCGCGCGCCCGCGAGGCCAGCCGCGCCGCCGCGCAGGACGTGGTGCGCAAGGGCCCGACCTCGAGCCGGCTGACCCTCCCCGGCAAGCTCGCCGACTGCAGCTCCTCCGACCGCGACGAGAGCGAGCTGTTCATCGTCGAGGGGGACTCGGCCGGAGGGTCGGCAAAGCAGGGGCGCGATCGGCAACGCCAGGCGATCCTGCCGCTGCGCGGCAAGGTGCTCAACACCGAGAGCGCGTCGACCGCAAAGGTCCTCGAGAACAAGGAGCTCTCGGATCTCGTCACCGCGCTCGGCTGCAGCATCGGCAAGAACTTCGACCTGGCGCGGCTGCGCTATGGCCGCGTCATCATCCTCGCCGACGCCGACTCCGACGGCCATCACATCGCGACGCTCCTGCTCACGTTCATGTACCGGCACATGCCGGGCCTGATCACCTCGGGCCGCGTCTACCTCGCGCAGCCGCCGCTCTACCGGATCGACGTCGCCAAGGAAACCTACTGGGCGCTCGACGATGCCCACCGCGACCGGCTGCTGAAGCTGCACGCGAACGGGCGGTCGAAGCCGGAGATCACCCGGTTCAAGGGACTCGGCGAGATGATGCCGAAGGTGCTGTGGGAGACCACGCTCAACCCGCGCACGCGCCGCCTGCTGCGGGTGGACATCTCGGATCAGATTCTCACCGACCGCGTGATCAACGAGCTGATGGGCAAGGATCCGTCGGCGCGCTTCCGGTTCATCATGGAGCGCGCGGAAGAGGCGGAGGAGCTGGACGTTTAGAGAGCTCGGGTGTCAAGGCAGAAGGCAGAAGGCAGAAGGGAGAACTCCTTTCGGTGGCCCGCCGGATCGCCGCTCAGCTGCTCAGTTCCTATCTGCTGATCTGGGCTCCTGGCACCTTCGCCGTGGAGCTGATCTCGGCGTTACCCACCATGGGGATGCGGGGTGCACCGGCGTGGATCGAGCTCGCGGTGCATGGCGTGGTTGCGATTGTCTGCGCAGTGGCGGGCCGGATGCTTCGCATCGGGACGCCGGCGGCGCCGGCGCTGGCCGCGTCAGGAATTCTCGCGCGGGCCGCAATCTCGATCCAATCGCTGATCTGGTCGGCCCTGCCGCAAAACGTCCCGCCAGGGACCCGTGGCTTCCTCACCGCGCTGGCGTGTCTGAATGCGCTGCTCTGGCTGGGCGTGCTCTATTGGAGTCGAGATAGTCGGCGTGTGGCCGGCGAGCGCTGAGTGCTCCCTTTTCCCTTCTGCCTTCTTCCCTTGACACGCGTGGCGGATTTATCCGCCACGCTAGCCCCCACCGTCAGCACGATCTTCCCGATGATGTCGCCGGACTCCAGCAACCGGTGCGCCTCCGCCGCTTCCTCGAGCGGCAGCGTGCGATCGATGACAGGCGCCACGATCCCGGACGAGAGCAGCGGCCAGACGTGCTGCTCGACCTCGCGCGCGATCGCGGCCTTCTCGGCGACCGATCGGCTGCGCAGCGTCGACCCCGTGACCGTCAGCCGCCGCTGCATCAGCGTCGCGAGATTGATGGTGGTGCTGGCGCCGCCTTGCAGGCCGATCTGCACCAGCCGTCCATCGACCGACAGCGCCTCGAAATTGCGCGCGAGATAGTCGCCGCCGACGATGTCGAGAATGATGTCGACGCCGCGGCCCGACGTCACGGCGTGAAGTTCGGCGACGAAATCGCTGGTCTTGTAGTTGATGGCCCGGGCGCCGAGCTTCTCGCACGCCGTACACTTCACGTCCGAGCCCGCCGTGGCATACACCACGGCGCCGAACGCGCGTGCCAGCTGGATTGCGGTGGTGCCGATCCCGCTGGTGCCGCCGTGGACGAGCAGCGCTTCTCCCGTGCGCAGCTGGCCGCGCCGGAAGACGTTGGTCCAGACCGTGAAGTAGGTTTCGGGCAGCGCCGCCGCGCTGATCGGATCCATTCCCGCCGGAACCGGCAGCGCCTGCGGCGAGGGCACCACGGCGTACTCCGCGTAGCCGCCTCCCGCCACCAGCGCGCAGACCAGATCACCTTCCGCCCAGCGCGACGACTCACCGTCGAGCACCGGACCAACGCTGACAACGGTTCCCGAGAGCTCGAGGCCTGGAATGTCCGATGCGCCTGGCGGCGGCGGGTAACGTCCCTGACGCTGCATCAGGTCGGGCCGGTTCACGCCGGCCGCGTGGATCCGGACGAGGATCTCGTTCGCCCCGGGCTCCGGCATGGGCCGCTCGACCGGTCGCAGCACGTCCGGTCCACCGAACTCGGAAATCTCGATCGCAATCACGCTCGACTCCTGCGGGCGCTCCGGCGGTTTATTGGAGGGTGGAGGGGAGACGCGGCGACGACAGCAGCTTTTCGAACTCTTCCCAGCGCCGCGCTTCACTCGCCGTGGTGCCGGCGCGGGCTTCGACGAAGCGCCGCACGAGATCCTTGCCCAGGTTGTAGTTGATCACGTAGCTGCGATACTGATCGAAGAAGCGCACCCGCTGCTCGGCGCGATCCTTCGGCATCAGCGCGAATCGCTGGAGCCAGGCCGCCGCGGCAGCGCGGTCGATCTGGCCATTCAGATACCGTCGCGCCGCCTCGTTGCCGGCATACGCCAGCCCATCGACCAGTCCCTGCACGCGGTAGTACTCGCCGGCCTGGCTCGCGTCGAGACCGGCCGCGGGAAACACCACCGCCTTCTCGAAGGCGACTCGCGCCGGGCCGGGGAAGGCCACCTCGATGCCGTAGTTCGCCGTGCCTTCCGCGATCAGCGACTGGGGCGAGAACAGCGGATACACCGAGAACTCGATCCAGCCGCGGTCCCGGACCAGGTGCTTTTCGAGCAGTGCGTTGTAGACGTGATGGCCGGGATAGCCCTCGTGACACGCCAGATCGACCGCGCGATCGATGTAGATCGGCAGATCGGTGTTGACCTGGATCAGGCTGCGGAAGTTGCCCTGGTACCAGTTGTAGCCGCTCCAGGACTTGTCGGTGATGTACTCAATCGTGAACTGTTCCGACTCGGGAAGGCGGACGTGCGCCAGCGTCCGCTCGCGACAGCCCTGAATCGCCGCCTTGAAGACTCCGTCGACCTTGGCGCGCGGGATCACGAACCGGCTGCGAAACTGCTCGTAGCGCGCGACCAGCGGACCGCTGCCCGGAAACGTCTTCTCGAGCTGATCGAGGATGCTCTGAAAATGCGACTCGGGCAGCGTCGGCGCGACCGCGTCATAGAGCGCTTTCGACTCCTCATCGAAGGTCAGACGCTCCCCTGCGAGCATCCTGATTCGCGCGCTGACCGCGCTCAGCTGCCGCTCGAGATAGGTGCGTCGCAGCCGATCCAGTTCGACCGCCGGGACCGGCACCTTGCCGATCGCGTCCAGTAGAGCTCGGCCGCGCTGCCCGAGCTCATCGAGAGGAACGCTCGCGCGTCCAGCCTCCTGCTTCCATTCCGGGGGACCGTAATAGGCGTCGACGTAATCCGCGTCGTGACGGCCCAGCGCGAGCACCAGCTTCACATAGCGTTCGGCGATCTGATTCATGCCTGATGGTGACGGTTTGGCGGCACGTCCGGGCGGCGTGCCTTGAGCGGTCAATGCGATCGCGCTGACGATCACAGCCGCGAAGGCGGTAAGAAGTCGCGTCATTTTCGAATCCGAGCGGCGCAGTGATTCCATTCTGTCACGGGGCCGCCGGCGCTGGCAGCGCTCTTGTAAGATGCACCCGGCTGAGGACCCTGATCGGAATAGAGTTGCCACCTTGGCCGCCGATGCATCCCGCCGGGCGGCGTTGCTCGTCGCTTACATACGCCCGGTATGCGCGCTCCTCGCGCCTTGCCGGGCGGGCGCCTCGACGCCCAAGATGACAACCCTATTCCGACAGGGTCCTGAACACATGCGTTCTTTCTTCTACTCATTTCTCGGTTACTTCCTCACGCCCGGGGGACTGCTCCTCATGGGCGCGCTCGACTCCTCGCTGATCTTCTTCCTGCCGCTGGGCATCGATTTCGCGCTGATCGTGCTGTCGGCGCGGCAGCCGGACCGGTTCTGGCTCTACGCCCTGATGGCCACCGCCGGCTCGCTGCTCGGCGCAATGGTGACGTTCTGGATTGGACGGAAGGTCGGCGAGCACGGTCTGACCCGGCTGATGAAGCCGTCGCGGCTCGAACGAGTGAAGAACCGCGTGTCCCAGCACGCCGGGTTCGGCGTCGCGGCCCTCGCGATCATTCCGCCGCCGTTTCCGTTCACCGCCTTCGTCCTCGCCAGCGGCGCGTTCGGCGGACAAGCATGGGCCTTCTTCACGACGCTCGTCGTCGTCCGCCTGATGCGCTTCATGGCCGAGGGCGGCCTCGCCGCAATCTACGGCCGCCGCCTTCTCACCTGGATGGAGTCCACGACCTTCGAGGTCATCGTCGGAGTGCTGATCGTGCTCGCGATCGCCGGCACCGTCATCTCGGGCATCGCCGTGTATCGCAGCACGAGGAAGCCGAGACCCGCGGTTTGAGCTGACGCAGACAAGGGAGAAGGGAGAAGTCTCTCGCCTTCTCCCTTGACACGCGGAGCTTGTCGTCAGATCGCGAAGCGCAGTATGGCGGCGACCCCACCGTAGTCGGTCAGCAGCTCTGCGTCTTCGACGAAGGTGATCCGCGCGCCGGTCTGTGCCGCCTTGGTGACCAACTCGTCCGCCAGGCGAATCGTCTCCGTCCCGGATTGCGCGGGCTCGCCGGCGGCGACCGTTTCCATCACCGGTTCCGGAAGCACCGCTTCGAGGCTGTCGGATGCCGTCGACGGCGCCAGCGCGCCGACCGGCTGCAGCTCCCGCAGGCTCGACGAGATCAACAGCTCCTCGACCTGCCCCTTGATCAGGGCTTCGAGCGTATCGTGCGGACCGACCACGCCGAGTCCGCCGGAGCGGAACCCGCCGACGGCCAGTGTCGACCTTGTCGCGCTCGTCCTGCGAGTGCACCTTGCGGAGCGCCTCGAACGCTCCTTCGATCAACTGGTCGGGAGGGGTGTTGATGCTCATGCGCACGTGGTCGACGACCTTCTCCGACAGATGCTTCGGCATCTGGTCCCGCAGCAGCGGCATCACCACCTCGTCGCCGGCGACGATGATCTCGGTGATGTTCTCCTGCTGGACGATCTTCTCCAGCGCGTCGACGACTTCTTTGGCGTGATGGACGTGGAAGTTTTCGACGTGGCGCTGATAGCGCGCCTGCGACCAGCCGCCCTGCGACGTGCGCTTGGTCTTGATGCCTTTGATCTCGTGTTCCGCGACCACGGCGCCGGTCGCGAACACCAGAATCCTCGCGGCGTTGGTGTCGGCGAGCACCGCCGCATATCGCGGATGCAGCGATTCGATGCGGGCAAGCGGATACAGGTGCGGCTGGTCGCTGATCGAGAGCCAGTGCTGCTCGATCGGAGCGGTCAGCTGGACGGCTTCGAACAGCTCACCGGCGCAGCAGGCGAATATCGCCACGCCATTGGCGGCTGGGCTCAAATCGTTCTCGAGAAAGCGGGCGATCTGTTCGAGATCTTTGTCCAGCGATTCACGCTCTGGCGACCCGGCCGGGTAGGTTCGGCTGCGTGCCGCGAATTCCTTACGCACGAAGGTCTGGAATTGATCGCGTCCGGTCGGTCCGGGCTGCGTGTTGAGATAAAGACTGACCACCGGATATGGTGCCGGCTCGAACGCAGCGAGCCGGTCGAGCTGCTCTTTGACGGGCATGTGCTCCTCCAGCCTGAGCCCGCCGCAAGTGACATGCCACACCGCCCTGCCCTGAGCGGAGTCGAAGGGTGGCTCGACCGCGGCTTCCCGGCTTCCGCCGCCGTCGCTACAATAGCCACGCTTTGAGCCGTATCAGGTCGGCGGATCGATCGGACGTCCCGACGGGCGGAGCCTCCGCATGAAGCTGCGGCAGGCACCGTACTGGCTCGATCGCGCCCCCGGTCGCCGCCGTCCTCCCTTCCCTCGCCTGCGGTCCAAGCTCGACACCGAAGTCGTCATCGTCGGCGGAGGCCTGACGGGGATGCTCTGCGCGTGGAGCCTGACCGCCGCTCGTATTCCGGTCGTGGTGCTCGAGCGTGACCGCATCGGTACCGGTGCGACCGCGGGTGGACCGGGGCTGGTGCGCGAGGACTTTGAGGGGCGCTTCATTGAAACGGCACGGCTGCACGGCCTCCGCGCGGCGCGCACGCTGTGGCAGGCGATGCACCGGGCGTCGCTCGAGTTTCCGGCGGCGCTGCGGCGGCTCGGGGCGCGCGTTGATCTGGACCCGCGGCCATTTCTCGACATCGCCGGCCGCGATTCTCTGGCGGCGGCGGCCCTCCAGCGCGAGCACAAGGCGCGGCGCGCGGCCGGGCTGGAGCACCGGTGGATGACAGCCTTGAACCTGCGGCGCGAAGCGGGCGTGGAGGCCGCGGGCGCAATCAGGACTGCGGGCTTCGTGCTCGACCCCTATCGCGCGTGCCTCGCCGCGTTGGACGCCTCGGTGGCAAAGGGCGCGAACGTCTTCGAACGATCGGAAGTGCTTCGCATCCGCGCGCGCCCCAAGTCGGTCGAGGTCGCGACCGAAGGCGGGATGGTGTCCGCCGCGACGGTGGTGATTGCCGGCGGTGCGTCGATTTCCGATTTGCGTCCGCTCCGGCGGCACCTGCAGACGCGGCACGGCTATGCGGTCGTCACAGCCCCGCTGCCGGCGCCGGTCAAGCGCGAGCTCGGAGCCCGCTCGGCGGTACTGCGACTCGGCGATGACCCGCCGCAATTCGTACGGTGGCTTCCGGGCGACCGGGTCCTGGTCGAAGGTGCCGATCAGGATCCGGTTCCGGCCCGCGCCCGCGAGCAGGCGGTCATTCAGCGGTCAGGCCAGCTGATGTACGAACTGTCGCTGATTTTCCCGGCAATCTCCGGTACACCAGCCGAATGGGGATGGTGGCTCCCCTTCGACGACACGGTGGACGGTCTCCCATACATCGGCAGCCACCGGAACTTCCCGCGCCACCTGTTCGCCCTCGGCCTCGGCCGGCATGGCGCCGCCGCATCGTGGCTGGCCGCGCGGATACTCCTGCGGCAGTGTGCCGGCACCCCGGCCAAGGGGGACGATTTGTTCAGTTTTTCCAGGATTCTGCAGCCGCACTGAAAAACAGCCGGCAGGGCCCCCGATCGACTAGCGAGTCCATTACAATCGGGGCCCACCCTGTCGGCGTCCATCGGGAGAACCAGTGCCATGGCGAGGGGACGCGAACAACACATCGAGCATCTGCTCCGGCGCGCGGCGTTCGGAGCTGTCGAAGACGACGTCACGAGCTTTGCGGCGATGCCGTTCGTGTCGGCGGTCGACCGGTTGCTCAGCTTCGAGCGGTTTCCCGACGACGTGGACGGGAAGATCGGGACGCCGGGTCACGTGGGCGTGACCGCCCGCGCCGCCAACGGTTTCCAGCCGCTGACCAACATCGACGATGCCCGGCAGCGCTGGCTGTTCCGGATGGTGCACAGCGAGCGTCCGCTGCAGGAGAAGATGGCGCTCTTCTGGCACAACCACTTCGCCACCGCCTATACCAAGATCGCCGACACCTTCGGAGGCGCCGACGCGACCCGCCTGCTGTCGGCCAAGACCGGCGAGGACGGCTCGGGTCTCGTCGGCCAGCTCGAGCTGTTCCGGCGGTTCGCGGTCGGCAACTTCCGCGATCTGCTGGTCGCGGTGGCGAAGGATCCGGCGATGCTGGTGTGGCTCGACGGGCGGCTGAACGTTCGCAACCGCCCGCAGGAGAACTTCGCGCGCGAGCTGATGGAGCTGTTCACGATGGGCGTGGGCACCTTCCAGGAGGCCGACGTCTATGCCGGCGCACGCGTGTTCACCGGCTGGAATCTCGCGCGCGCGGCCAATGGTGGCTACGCGTTCAGCTACGTGCAGGGCCAGCACGACCTCGATGCCAAGGAGTTCTCGTTCCCGGTCTACGCGAACGGCAATCGCGTGATCCCGGCCCGAGGCGCTGCCCAGGGCATGCAGGACGGTCTCGATCTGATCGAGGCGGTGGCGCGGCACCCGGCGACCGGCCCGCGGCTCGCCCGGAAGCTGTACGACTTCTTCTTGAACGAAACCGATACGCCCGATCAGGCGCTGCTGCAGGACGTCGCGCGGATCTATTACGACAGCGGCTACGAGATCAAGCCGATGGTCCGCCGGCTGCTGACGTCGGCGCAGTTCCACGACGACCGCAACTTCTACAAGCGCTACTCATGGCCCGCGGAGTTCGTGGTCCGATCGCTGAAGGAGGTCGGCTGGAACGGCTTCTCGCTGGCGAATACGCTGACCCCGCTCCTCAACATGGGCCAGCAGCTGTTCGAGCCGCCCGACGTGAACGGCTGGGAGCTCGGGCGCGGCTGGTTCTCGACCGGCGGGATGCTGGCGCGGATGAATTTCGCGGCGCAGCTGGCGTTGAACCAGAAGTTCAACCTGCGCGATCTCGCGCGGCCGGTGGGGAAGACGCCGGAGTCGCTGCTGTCGTTCGTGCTCGACAAGCTGACGCCGAACGACTTCGCGCCGTCGGCTTACAACGCGCTGCTCGATTACACGCGCGCCGGCGTCAACTTCACCGGATCAGACGATCAGCTGGCGACCAAGGCATCGGGCCTCGTCCATCTCGTCGTCGGATCCGGCGACTACCAATTGGTGTAGCTCGGTGCCGCGGGTTCGGCGGGGGAAGCGCCCGGAGGCTATGGAGGTACCGGATTTCAAAAACGGAGCAACGAAGTCAACGGAGGGAACGAAGAAGACAATTACTTTTTGAGACCAATAAAGTTTGCTCTGTTTCCTCCGATAGCTCCGTTGCTCCGTGTTGAAATCCGGTACCTCTCGTAGCCTCCGTGTGCTCCAACCGCGAACCCCGGAGGCGAAGGACCGAAATGGCTGTGACAAGACGCGAATTCGTGCGGGGCGGCGTCGCGGCGTTCACCGTCGGCTTCGCCGCGCCGGCGTTCATCTCGGACCTGGCCCGGGCGCAGGGGCGCGCGCAGCGCAACCTGGTGGTCCTCTATCTGAGCGGCGGCAACGACGCGCTCAGCATGCTGGTGCCGTACACCGATCCGCAGTACTACGCCCGCCGCCCGACGCTGGCGATTCCCGCGGCGAACGTGCTGCAGATCGGCAGCGATCGCGCTGGCCGCGCGCTCGGGCTGCACCCGCGCCTCAGCGGCCTGAGATCGATCTTCGACGGCGGCCGTCTGGCGATCATCCAGCGCACCGGCTATACGAACTCCAGCCGCTCGCATTTCCAGGGCACCGACATCTGGTCCAGCGGCGACCCGTCGTCGCCGCAGGGCACCGGATGGCTGGGGCGGTATCTGGACACGTTGCCGTCGCCGGTCGATCCGCTGACCGCCTGGTCGACGGTCCGCGAGACCCCGCGCACGCTGCTGGCGCGCACCGTGGGCGTGCCGTCGATTCCGAGCGTCGCCGGCTACGCGTTCGCCAGTCCGAACTCCGCCACCGACGCGTCGTTTGCCCGCAGCAGCGCGCTGCGGATTGCGTCGCACCTGCCGGCCGATCAGCCGCACCTCTCCTTCGTCAACGCGACCGCGCAGAACGCCTTCGCCACGCTCGATCGGGTCGCGCAGGTCAACACCTACGTGCCGTCGGTGACCTATGCCAACAACGGTTTCGCGCAGGCGCTTCGCGCCATCGCCGGCGCGATCGCGAAAGGCATCGGCACCAAGGTGTTCTGGGTGCAGACCGGCGGCTACGACACCCACGCCCTCCAGAACCCCAACGCGGTCAACGGCGCCTATACGGGATTGATGGGCACGCTGAACGACGGGCTGACCGCGTTCTATCGAGATCTCGACAACCAGGGGATGCTGCGCGACACGCTCATTCTCCAGTTCTCGGAATTCGGCCGCCGCATCACCGAGAACGGCAGCAACGGCACCGATCACGGCGCCGCGGGCCTGATGATGGCGCTCGGCGGGACGGTCCGCGGCGGCCTCTACGGGACCGCCGCCCGCCTGAACAACACACCCGACAACCAGACGCTCGAGAACAACGGCGGCGACGTGCGCCACGAGACGGATTTCCGGGCGGTCTATTCCAAGGTGATCGAGTCCTGGCTGGGGGCTGATCCGAACGGGATTCTCGGGGGAGACTTCAGGGCCGCGGCGCCGAATTTCTTGTAGAGCCTCGTCAAATCCCAAGCTCCAAGATCCAAGCTCCAACCACTCCCAACTTCCAAATCCCAAAGAAGTTCCAAATTCCCATTCCCATTGGGAGTTGGGAGTTGGGAGTTGGGAGTGGTTGGGATTTGGAGCTTGGAGCTTGGGATTTGTATTAGTCCCCGAAGATCCCCCTGAAAGCGATGTCGATCTCCGGATAGCGGAAGTGATAGCCGAGCGCCTGGGCGTGCGCGGGCAGCACGCGCTGGCCGGTGAGGACGGAGCTGGCGAACTCGCCGAGCACCATCTTCAGCGCGAAACCGGGGGCCGGAACGAGGGCGGGGCGCTTCAGCGATCGCCCCAGCGCGCGCGCGAATTCGCGGTTGGTGACCGGGTGCGGTGCGGTGACGTTGAACGTGCCTTCGGCCTCCGGCGTCTGCACGATCCAGCGGACCATCTCGGTCCAGTCCAGCCGATGGATCCACGACATGTATTGACGGCCCGAGCCCAGCGGACCGCCGGCGAAGAACCGGAACGGCGTGATCATCCGGGGCAGGGCGCCGCCCGATTTCTCGATCACGAGTCCGGTGCGAATGATCGCGAGCCGGGTGCCCTCCCGCCCACCCTTGCGCGCTTCGGCCTCCCAGTCCTCGCAGAGATGCGCGAGGAAGTCGGTGCCGGCCGGAGCGCTCTCGGTCTTCGGATCGTCACCCGCGCCGTAGTAGCCGACCGCACTGGAGCTGATGAACAGCTGCGGCGCAATCGGCGCCTGTGTGATCGCCGCGACCAGGCTGCGGGTCGCGAGCAGGCGGCTGTCGCGGAGCTCCGCCTTTCGCGGCGGCGTCCACCGCTTGCCGCCGACCGACGCACCGGCGAGATTGATCACCGCGTCCGCGCCCGAAATGCAGTCCGCCCACGGCCCCGCCTGACCATCGGGCTGCCAGCCGACCCGGCTGATGCCCGGCACGCCGGTGCCCGACTCATGGCGCGACTCGCCCGCCGGCAGCCCGCGCGACAGCACGCGGACGTCGTGCCCTTCTTCAGCGTAGGTTTCGGCCAGCGGACCGCCCAGGAATCCCGTGCCGCCAGCGATTACAACTCGCATGAATCAATCCCTAATCACTAATCCCTAATCTGGAATCCCTAATCCCGAATCCCCAATCCCGCATCCCCGGACGCGCAGGACAACGGACAACGGACAACGGACAACGGCCCCGGTATTGGACGGACGGGGCGGCAATGAAGTTTGCACTATAATCACCATCCTCCCCATTTTCAGTAACTTGCGGAGCGTCTGGATGCGTCGTATCGCGGGGGCTGTTCTCGGCCTCCTCCTCTCGGGAGTCCTGACGGCTCAGGAACGGATGTTTCCTGTGCCTCCGAACGTCACGACCGACGGCGTGCCGCCGATCCCGATGTCGCTCGTGCAGGCGGTCGCGCCATACGGCTCGTTCCGGCAGGCCATCCTGCGGGCCTGGCACCCGACCGAGCGCGAGATCCTGGTGACGACGTCGTTCGGCGCGGTGCCGCAGCTGCACCGCGTCAGAATGCCCGGCGGCGCGCGCACCCAGATCACCTTCTTCCCCGACGGCGTGGCGACCCGGCCCGGCACCGTCTTTCTTCCAAACGGCCAGTCGTTCGTCTTCCAGAAGGACACCGCCGGCGGCGGCGAGGCGGATCAACTGTTCCGCTACGACCTCGCGCGCGGCACGATTGTGCTGCTCACCGACGGCAAGTCGCTGTATGGCGGCCCGGCCATCTCGCGGACCGGGCTGATCGCCTACGACTCGAGCGAGCGCGATCGCAAGAATCGCGACCTCTACGTGATGAACCCGATGGAGCCGGGCACGCGCCGGATGCTCTGGCCGGCCGATGGGGTCTGGTCCGCGATTGACTGGAGTCCGGACGAGAAGACTCTGCTCGCGCTCAACTCCGTCTCGTCGTTCGACACGTCACTGTGGACGGTACGGGTCGATACCGGCGAGAAGACGCTGATCACGCCGAAGGATGCGTCGCCGGTGCGGTGGGCCGTCTCGACGACGCTGGGCCCGCGTGATCGCGGAGCGGCGGCGATGTTCGCCCCGGACGGCAAGACGATCTACGCGCTCAGCAACCGCGGCGGCGAGACGACCCGGGTCTGGCGGTTCGCCGGTGGTCAGTGGACGCCGCTGACCGCGCCGGAACAGCAGGTCGAGACCTTCGCGCTGAAGCCGGACGGGAAGATGCTCGCGGTGGTGGTCGACGCGGGCGTATCGTCTCGGTTGCAGCTGATCGACCCCGCGGGCCGTCCGCTCAAAACGCCGCCGGTACCCCCTGGTGTGATCTCGGAGCTCCAGTGGCACCCGGTGCGGAACGAAGTGGGCTTCACCCTTGCCGGCGCCCGCGCGTTCAACGACGTGTACTCGATCGACGTCACCCGCGGCCGGCTGGAGCGCTGGACGTTCAGCGAAATGGGAGGCTCGAGTCCGGACAGCCTGCCCGACGCCGAGATCGTCAGCTGGAAAAGCTTCGACGGCCTCGACATCTCCGGCGTGCTCTATCGTCCGCCGGCCAGCTTCGCCGGTCCCCGGCCGGTGATCATCAACGTCCACGGCGGACCGGTCGAACGCGAGCGTCCGCGCGCGATCGGCCGCAGCAACTACTTCCGCAACCAGCTCGGCATCGCGGTGATCTATCCGAACATCCGCGGCTCGTCCGGCTTCGGCCGCTCGTTCGAGCAGCTGGACAACGGGCTGCTGCGCGAGAACGCGGTCAAGGACATCGGCGCGCTGCTCGACTGGATCGCGGCCCAGCCCGGCCTCGACAAGAACCGGGTGATGATCGCCGGCCCGAGCTACGGCGGCTTCGTTGCGCTCGCTGCCGCGATTGCGTACGGCGACCGCCTGCGCGGCGTCAACCCGGCCTTCGGGATCACCGACTTTCCGAGCTTTCTCGAGTCCACCGAGATTTCACGTCAGGCGGACCGCAACGCCGAGTACGGCGATCCGGCGGTTCCCGAGATGCGCGCCTTCCTGACCCGCATCTCGCCACTGACCAACGTTGCGAAGCTGAAAATCCCGGTGTTCATCGCCGCCGGCGCCAAGGACACGCGCGTCCCGGTCACCCAGGCCGAGGCGCTGGTGAAAGCGCTCAAGGCGAGTGACACGCCGGTGTGGTACGTGCGGTTCGAAGACGCGGGCCATCAGCAGTTGACCGCGCCGACCAACGACTTCAGCATCTACACCTGGGTGATGTTCGTGCGGAAGTTCATCCTCGATTAGCTTCCTTCGCCCCACTTCTCGCCTTGCGACATCAGGACGCTATCAGCGCCAAACCGGGTTATTCGGTGGCCGGTGAGCTTTAACAGGAGGGCCAGGAGATCAGGAGAAAAGAACATTATTGGTTTCCTCCTGAACTCCTGGCCCTCCTGTGATCACCAGCGCCGCGAAGTGCCCCGGTCGGCTCCAAGCGCACCGATGCCTCGCGGCAGCCGGCGCCCGTTGCTCGAGTACCGGCTGCGCGATCTCGTGCCGCTACTGGCTCACCACCCAGCTGAGCCTGACGTTCTCGAAGACCGCGCGCGTCAACACGCCGTTGCTGTGGCTCGTCACCGCGAGCGCGGGTGAGCCGTTGAAATCGAGCGTCACCTCTCCGATCAGGTGCCAGGTCACCCCGTCGTCGGACGCATAGCCGCGGAACCGTCCCTCGACCTGGGAGAGGCGGACCCACTCCGGTGCAATGCCGGCTCGCACGGCGACCTGCACGCTCGGCCCGCCGGTCGCGGCGCGGTACTGCATCGCCACGCCGTGCCCGGGTGTGACTACCACCATGACGTGCTGTGACGGCGCGTGCGGCGGAGACACCCGGAACATGACGCCGGCTTTCGCCCAGGCGTGGGTGTTCTCGAGGCTGCGAACCCGCGCCGTGATCTCGGCATTTGGCCCGTAGCTTGAGGGACCGTGATGGACGATGCGGAACGCGTCCGCGGTTCCCCAGATGTCCGTGCCGGACGCGCGCACGTCGTAGACGACGCCGTCGAACGCGGCGCTCCCGGCCACGCCAACGGCGCCCACGTCCTGTGACGCGTCCAGTTGCCCGGTCTCGACGCTGACGTGGTCGAAGCGTGCGGTCGCGAGCGCGCCGTCGACGTGGCTCGAAACGGCCAGGCCCACGATGACAGACGCCGGCAAGCCGGCGAGTGTCTCGCGTCCGACCAGCGTCCACGGGTCCGTCGCCGACGCGCGGTAGTAGGCGCTGATGGTGTCGCCCACGCGCCCCAGCGTCAGCCAGCCGGGCGGTGCCACCGCCGGCCCCGCGGTGTGCACGCTGATGCCGTCGGTCGTGCGCCGGCGCTGGAATGCGATGCCGCGCTCGGTGCGCGGCGTGGCGAAGAGCGAGACATGCCGCGAGCCCGGAGCCAGCGTCTCGCGGATCATCAGCCCTGCCTTCACCCAGCGATCGAGGTTCTCGATGCTCGCCACGCGCGTGGTGATCGCGAAGTTCCCGTAGGCCTGACGAAACACATAGCGGAACTCGTCCGCCGTCCCCCAGATGTCGGCGCCGGATCCTTCGATCGTCCACCCGCGACCGTCGTAGACCGCGGTCCCCGCTGCTCCGACCGCGCCGACATCAGCGCTCGTCCAGCCCCCCGGCGACGCCACGATCGACATGCGCGGGGTCACCATGACGAACCGCCGGGCGGGACTCTCGGCGACGAGCCGCAGGCGCACGAGGTCGCTGACCGGGCCGGGGTTCTGCCAGACGCACTGTCCGGTCCGCGGCGCAAGATTCTGACAGCCGGGCACCGCGGTGAACGTCCGCCCGTCGTCGAGCGAGTACGACAGCGAGACGCTCGTGAGGACGCTCTCCGGATCGTAAATGCCCACGAGGAGCGTGTGCGGCTCCCCCGCAACGATGGAGTCGTAGACGGTGCCGCCGGGAACACCGACCCCCACCCATGGATCGGTCTCGAGCGGGACGTAGATGGTCACGGTGTCGCTCGACACGCCGCCCAGGCCGTCTTCCACCGTCAGCGTGTAGGTGCGGGTGGTACCGCGCTCTTGGTAGACCTGTGCCGTGGACAGGCCGCCGATGTTCAGCGCTTTGCCCGCCTCGTCTGTCCAGATGTAGGTGAGCCAGTGCATGTCGGGGTCCGTGCCCTGTCCGCGCAGGAACACGCTGTAGTCGTAGGTGTAGTCCGTGCGATCGGGTCCGGCGAAGGCCACCGGCGGCCGATTCGCCGCCGGCGGTCGGCTCAACGCGATCACGCCCGGCGAAGCGATCAGGTCGGTGCGGTGGTCGCCGTTGAGATCGGAGGTATTCAGCTGGTGGTGGGCGTCCTGATACGGGTTCGACTGATCGAACGACGAGTATTCCGGCTGTGTTGTCCCGAATGCGTAGGTCGTGGGCGCCAGGAACCCTCCGGTCCCGTCGCCGGGAAAGACGGAGAGGCTATCCCAGAAATGCCGCCCCAGATCGTCGTCATCCACGACGGAGCGATTGCCGGTGGCCAGGTCGAGCTTGCCGTCGCCCGTGAACTCGCCGACGACGATCGACATCGAGCCGAGCACGCCCGTGTCATGGGTGATCCGCGGCTGGAATGTCCCGTCGCCGTTCCCGATGAGCACGTGGACAGCGCCCGGCTCGGTGTAGGGGTAGTGGCGGTCGAACGCGCCGGAAGAGGCCACCAGATCGAGCCGCCCGTCGTTGTTCAGGTCGCGCGTCGTGATGTCGGTGAACTCCGCGCCGCTAATCACGCTGTGACTGAACGAGAGCCCGCCGATATTGTTGAAGATCTCGATTGCCAGCGAGCTCACGACCGCGAAGTCGCGTCGCCCATCGCCGTTGAAATCGCCGCTGGTCGCGTCGGCCGGCTGATAGCCGCCCCCCAGCATGAACAGATCGACGGCGGGCTGGAAGGTGAGATCGCCGTTGCCGCGATAGAGCTTCAGGGTGTCGTACAACTCGGGCACCATGATGTCGCGGCGGCCGTCACCGTCGAAGTCGGCGACGTGGGCCCAGATCCGGACTTCATCGCGCGGGTAGTTCGTGGGACCGACCGGCCGCGGCGCCGCGAAGGTCGCGCCGGTTCGCCCCGGCAGCACGGCGATCGCGTCCCCTTCGCGAATGACGATGTCGACGAAGCCGTCGAGGTTGAAGTCGCCCACCCCCAGCGGCAGGGCGGCGCGTCCGAGCGAACGCGCCGGCAGGAACGTGCCGTCGCCGCGGCCGATCCGGATCACGAGATCGGTCGGAACGCGTTGCCACAGCGATCCGGTCGTCGTCCCCGCGACCAGATCGGTCCGGCCGTCCCGGTCGAAGTCGGCCGGCCAGACGTTGAAGGTGAGATCAGGACGCAGCGTGAGCTGGAGATTCGCTCTCGACGGAGGCGCCTGTGCGTACAGCGGCAGTGCCAGCCCAGCCATTATCGCCCCGCCGAGGCACCCGCGAATGCGATTGAGACATGAGGAAGCGGCCATGCGTCACCCCGGAAACCTGCAGCGCGAGGATGCTCAGCGCCGCGCGATTGATTTGAATGTGAGAGCCGTTCAGCGGCTTCCAGCCGTGCGGGAATCGTGCCGTGAAGCGCTGTTCGTCCCGCCTTCGGCAATCATGTCGAGCGTCCGCCCAGGGTCGAGGCGCGGCCCGCTGCGATCGGACAGAATATGGTGGTATCAGATGGTCACCCGGAAAGGCGTTGCCATGAAGGTCGTGTGTGCTGCGGTTGTCGTGTGTCTCACGCTGGCTGCGCCCGCGCTGGCGCAACAGGCGCCGGCGGATCAAGTGCAGGCGGCGGAGAAGCTCCTCCAGTCGGGCGATGCCGCCGGCGGGATTGCCGCGCTCCAGAAGATCGCCGCGGCCTCGCCGTCGTCGTTCCCCGTCCATCTTCTGCTCGGGCGGTTCCTCGATCTCGAGGGCAGGCACGCGGAGGCACGGACTTACCTGGAGCAGGCGGTCAAGTTGGCTCCCGACGACGAGCGGAACACCGCATTGACCGCGCTCGCCGTGTCGTACGCGTTCGAGTCGAAACCAGACGAGGCGGCGCGCTACTACCAGCGTGTCTACGATGCGGATGTGCAGGCCGCCGATCGTGGGGCGGCGGCTGGCCGGGCCAATGCGATCGGGCGGATCTACCTCGAGTCGGGCAACGTGGCGAAAGCGGAGCAGTGGTACAAGACCGGCTACGAAATGGCCAGGACGGTTCCCG
This sequence comes from uncultured Acidobacteriota bacterium, assembly GCA_963717745.1. Classification (GTDB taxonomy): domain Bacteria; phylum Acidobacteriota; class Vicinamibacteria; order Vicinamibacterales; family 2-12-FULL-66-21; genus JACCXG01. The sequence continues at coordinate 421,246 of CAVQXJ010000015.1, read as the reverse complement.
GCCTGCCGTCGGCGCAGAGTGCGCTGTGGGAGATGCGCTGGCACAACGCGCTGGGGCGGATCGCGGCGCGGCGCGGCCAGATCAAGGCGGCGCAGGAACATGCCGCCGCCGCGAAGGCCCTGCTCGATCGCGGCGGCAACGAGGGTCAGGCGGTGTTCTACCCCTACCTGCTCGGTTACATCGCGTTCTTCGGGAAGGACTACAAGCGCGCGGTCGACGAGCTGACGAAGGGAGATCTGACCGATCCGTTCGTGCTCGGCCTGATCGCCCAGTCCTACGAGAAGCTGGGCGACCGGCCGAAGGCGGAGGAATACTTCCGCAAGGTGCTGGCGACGCCGGCGCACAACATCAATTCGGCATTTGCGCGTCCTCCGGCTCGCGCGTTCCTGCGTTGACCGCCCGTGGTGAAAGTCTGGCGTGGCACCGAGACGGGCGAGGCGCCCCGCCGGCCAGGCGCGACGACCGAGCATACCGGGAGTAGGTGAGGGAGGAGCAACGCCGCCGGCGGGGATGCATCGCCCGTCGAATGCAGCCAGACTTTCACCGCGGGCTGTCAAGCCACTCGTAGATCTCCTCGAGCAACGCGGCGAGCTCGGTCCGGGTCTCCCGCAGCCGCAGCCGCGTCTGGTGCCTGGCCCGACGCAGTGACCTCCACGCCCGCACCGAGTCGGCGACGGCGGCCTCCCGCTCGATCGCGAACAGGCCAGCCACCGCCAGCAGGGGAACAAGCGCGGCGGTTGCGATGCCGGCGCCGAGACTGAACGCGCGCCCGGCCGTGACCGCGATCGCCAGCAGCCACGCCGCGTAGACAGCGGCTCCGATGAAGACTTTCGCGGTGGCCGCGACGTCCCGTTCGCTGGTCGCGCGACGCGCGAGCAGGGCGGTGACGCGATACGGCACCCAGAACACCGCCAGCCCGATGGCGGCGACCGGCACCAGGAACAGTGCGGCGAGCCCCTCGCGGATCGCGAAGGCCACGGCCCCGCGAGCCGAGATGTCCCAATCGAGGTGACGATCGCGCAAGCCGAATCGGCCGAGCCGCTGATCATAGCGGCGGAGCCGCTGTGCGCTCTGCTCGTATCGCTCGGGGTCCGCTTCCCGCAGCCGCGCGATGCCTCGCGCGATCGCCTGCTTCCGGGCGATGCGCTCCTCGGGAGTCGCCGGCTCCCCTCGTGCCGCCGAGTACAGCCGCTCGACCCTCGTCACCATTGCTGCATCGCCGCCCGGATCCGCTTCGACCAGCAAGCGCCGCATCTCGTGCGCGATGCGGGCCGTGGCCATCCTGACGCCGTCCTCACCGGCCGCGAGATCCGCCACCGTGAACGGTTGGCCAAAGAGCACGGTGACCCGTGACCGGAACGCGGTCTTGCGATCGAAGTTCAGACCCACCGCGACCATTGCCACGTGGACCCCATCCCGCTCGGCGCCGATCGCCATCCTGGCAGCGCCGGTCCTGAGCGGCACCAGCTTGCCGGTGGAATGACTGATCCCTTCCGGAAAGACGCAGACCGCGTCGCCGGCGGAGAATGCACCTTGAACCGCGGCGAAGGTCTCGACGTTCTTCGCCGGATCGACTCCCTCGTCCAGGCGGCGGTACACCGGGATGGCGTGGGCACCCTTCAGGATCGGCGCGAACGCTCCATCGAACAACGTCGACTTGGCGAGGAAGCGGACGTCCCGCGACGCCGTGGCCCAGATCACCGCGGGATCGAGCAGGGCGTTGGCATGATTCGGCAGCAGCAGTACCGGGCCGCTGCCCGGAACCGCACCGGACCGGTCGACCCGGTAGAAGACCGCCGTGATCGCCCGCGCCGCGGCGCGGATGACGGAAAGGGCAGCTCCTCCGGCCATTGTCTAGCGACACTAGGGCGCGGGGCGCAGCTCGGCTTCGGCGGCGCGCGCCGCCTGCCGTCCCCGGTCGACGTTCACGAAGGTCAGAATCGCCGCCCCGATTATGAAGAACGCCGCCACGGCGAGGATGGCGATCCGCCCCGATCCGGCGCGGCTGACGACCAGGCCGAAGATGAGCGGACCGAGCACGCCCGCGTAACGCTCGAACACGCTGAAGAACGCGAAGAACTCCGACGACTTGTGCCTCGGGATCATGCTCGCGAACAGCGACCGGCTGAGCGCCTGGGTTCCGCCCTGCACCATGCCGACCAGCGCGGCCAGCGCAAAGAAATGCACGGGCGTCGACATGAAGTATCCAAGAACGCTGATCAGCACGTATACGGCAAGCCCGATGTACACACCGTTCAGGGCTCCGGTGCGCGACGCCACCATCCCGAACAGGAATGCGCACGGGATGCCGATGAACTGCGTCATCAGCAGCGCCGTGATCATGGCGCTCTCCGGCAGGCCGATCCCGGTGCCATAGAGCGTCGCCATCCGGATCATGGTCTGGATGCCGTCGTTGTAGAGGAGGAAGGCCAGCAGGAATACGAACGCGTCACGGTACCGCCGCAGCTCCCTGAAGGTCTCTCCCAGCCGGCGCACGCCGGTGCGCAGCGCGTTCTCGCCGGGACGTTCGTCCACCTCGATGCGTGCCGGCGGCTCGGGCACCTGGCGGAACAGTGGAATCGAGAACAGCACCCACCAGACGGCGACGCTCGCGAGCGACAGCCGCGTCGCGACGCCCGCGTCAGGAATGCCGAACCACGCGGGCTTCTGGATCATCAGCAGATTGATGGCGAGCAGGGAGCCGCCGCCCATGTAGCCGATCGCATAGCCCGCGGTCGACACGCGATCGAGATCCTTCTCGCCGACCAGGTGCGGCAGCAGCGACTCGTAGAACACGATGCTGCCGGCCACCCCGACGTTGCCGATCACGAACAGGACCAGCGCGAACGCCCAGTCCCCCTGCTGAATCCAGTACATCGCCGCGGTCGCGCTCGCGCCGATGCCGACGAACACGCCGAGCAGCCGCTTCTTGATCGCGCTGTAGTCCGCCATCGCGCCGAGGACCGGCGCCACGATCGCCACGATCAGGATCGCCAGCGTGGTCGCCCACGCGAAACGACTCATCGACACCGACTCGGGCTGTCCGGCGGCGACGACCTTCTGGTAATAGATCGGGAACACGACCGCGATGATCGTGGTCTGAAACGCGGAGTTGGCCCAGTCGTACATCGCCCAGGCCCGCAGGTCGCGTCGGCCGAGACCCAGTCGATCGAGCAGCGCCTTCAGAATGTCCTCCGCGCCACCCACTCGCGCAGGAGCGAGTCGACGACGATGTGGCGGTCTCCTTCGCGGGCGAGGATGTCTTCCCGCACCAGCGCGGCGAGCGATGCCTGGACCGTCGACGCGCCGCTCAGCCGGTATCGCGAACGCGTATCGGCCGACAGCAGCTCGCGGCCGTCCTGCAGGACCGCGGCGCGAAGCGCACCGCGTTGCGCGAGGGTGAGCCGCTGCCAGGTCGCCTCGAACAGCGACTCGTGCTCGCCGAGCAGCCGGGTCAACGTTGCGTGCAGATCCTCGAGATCGACACTCTTCTTCCCCTCAGCCCGGGCATCGTCCCAGAGCTCGTGCGCGAGCCGCTGCACATCGTAGGGCAGGTTGCCGGCGAGCTCGACGATCGCCTGGCCGAGCCCGGTGGCCGTCTTGACGCCCGTGCTCTTGAACTTCGCCTCGATGAACGCAGAGAAGCGGTCGGCCGGAATGCGAGCGAGCCGCATGACCGGGCCGGCTTTGTAGAACGGCCGGCTGCGTCCGAGCATGCGCTCCATCAACGCCGGCTCCGATCCGGAGAAGACGTAGCCGACGCTGCGCTGGACCTGCACCGCCGCGCGCAGCGCGTGCTCGACGCTGCCGCCGTTGAACGCGCCGATCGCCTGGAACTCATCGAGCGCGATCGCGAGCTTGCGTCCGCGCGCCTCGGCGATCCGGCCCGGCAGCGCGAACACTTCCTGTGCGAGCTGCGACACCTCGCGCTCGGACCGCGCCTGTGGGAACGAGACCGACAGCCCCGACCGTCCGGAGCCGGACGCGTCGATCCGGATCTCAGGTCTGACCGGCGCCAACGCCTCGCGCAGCCACGCCATCGCACGGCCGGTCTGCCGCTCGACTCCCGACAGCGCCCGGGCATAGCCCTCGAGGAAGCCGACGTATGAGCTGTAGCTGCTGACCGTGACGTCCACGATCAACGCGCCGCCGCGCGCCGCCGCCCGCAGCGCCTGCTGCACCAGCGACGACTTGCCGTAGCGGCGCGGCGAAATCAGGAACACCTTCTGCCCGGCCAGCAGATCGCGAGTCAGCCGATCGAGCTCGTCCTCCCGATCGACGAACGACGCCGGGGGAACGATTTCGCCGTAGACGAAGGGGTTGGTCATTACGCCGATCACCGTAGCCGTTACGCAGCCTACCGTAACGGCGGGACCGGCGCAATCGCGGGGATGACCTGCGGCGGCAGCACCCAGGTGGCGTTCGAGGACCAGACCGCGGTGTCTTGCGGCAGCCAGCCCGGCAGGCTCTGCCAGCCGGTTCCCCCCGGGAATCTGGAGGAGCTGACGGCGATGCGGAGGTTCTGCAGGACCGCGGGGGGCGTGCGGAAGCTGGCGTGCCAGGCGATGCCCTCGGCCGGGACGGCCTGGAACGTGGCGGTCCAATGGCCCAGACGGATGATGCCCGGCAGGCTGCTGCGCGCAGGAATCACTCCTTCCGGCAGGATGAACGTGAACGTCAGGCCCGGCTCGCGCGGCGCGATGGCCAATGAAATCTGGGCGCCGTCGGCCAACGGCTCGACCGCGAACGAGGTGACCGCCGCCGGCGCCGGACCGAGAGCGGGCAAGGTCGCCCGGAACACGAATGGAAAGCTGTATCGGCCCCAGGGAATGCTGGCCGGCGCCATCGCCCCGTCGGTTGGCGTCCAGTTACCCGGCGCATCAGCTGCGAGGTCGAGTCCCGGTTCGACGGATGCGACCTCCCAGGTGGCCTCGGTCGCGGCGGTTTCCTGGAGGGCCCTGACATGCCGCCGGAGCGGCTGCTCATAGGTATAGGCGGGGGCCTGATACGCGGCGCCGATCGTCGCTGCCAGCGCCGTCAGAATCACCACCGTCACCATCCATGGCCGGCGCAGCGGCTGTCCAGCGGCCACGAACGCGAGCAGCGGTGGAACGATCATCAGGCCCGCGAGGCTGAGTATGGCCGCGTAGACGAACGACGGCGTGATGATCGGCAGCCGGCCCATGATCGCGACGACGAACCGGGACAGGTCGTGGGCTTCGCGGAGCCAGAGGCCCGCGCTGACCGCCAGCACCAGCAGCGACGCGACCCGTACGAGCGGATCGTTGTGAATCGGCACCACGCAGAGGAGCAGACCCGCCGCGCCGAGCGGCAGCACCCACAGATACGCCGCCGAGGGCGCGAACCAGAGGGCCGCCGCGGCCAGGAGGATCCAGACCGGCAGGATCACGCTCCACGCCAGCGCCGGATGTCGGGCGGCATGCGCCCGCGCCGGCAGCCACCGGCCGGCGCGAGCCATCGCCCATCCCACCGCCAGGCCGGTGACGATCAGCAGCAGGAACAGCCTGCCCGGGCGCGCGTACCAGGGGTGATAGACCTCGCGCGCGAAGCGGAGCAGCCAGGTCGCCGCGGCCATGCTGATCGCGACCAGCAATCCGCCGAGCCAGCCCCACGCGATCGTCAGGATCCAGCGCAGCACGCCGTTCGACCGCACCGCGTCGCCGCTGACACGCACCCACGCGATCACCCCGGCGATCAATGCGATGGCTGCCAACCCGAACTGCATCAGCGGTCCGTAGCTGACCGCCACCGTCCCGCCGATGTCGAAGAAGGTCGATGACCCGACCGCACCGGTTTGCACCGTGATGTCGGTTCCCTGCAGCGCCCCGACGATCGCCACCACGTTCTCGCCGGTGGTGCTGAGCGTCCGCCGCGACAGTCGCTCCGGCGTATCGCGGGCGGTGTGATACGCGTAACTGTCGTCCACCGCCGCGAAGTTCAGTCCGGGGATTCCGCGCGTCTTGAGGATCGAGAAATCGGTGTCGTTCGGCAGACGCCGGTAGACTTCGATGCCATACGAGCCGCCGCGAGGATGCGGCGCCCGGCGGGCCCACGGCGACACCAGCCAGGCGTTCCCCGGCCCGGTCTCGAACAGGACCGCGGTGCCGGATGATCCGATCGATTCCAGGTTGCAGGTAGGCGCGCAGCCGGTTCATCACCTCGCGATCGGTGACCAGGCCCGCCGCACCCATCAGTCCGCTCTCTTCACCGTCGGTGATCAGCGCGAGCAGCGTCCACTGCCGCCGTCCGCCAGCCGCGAGCACCCGCGCCGCCTCCAGCGTCACCGCCACGCCGAGCCCATCGTCGCTCGCCCCCGGCGCATCAGGTGAGGAGTCGTAGTGCGAGAGCAGGCCGATCGCGTCCGGCTTCTCGCCAGGCAGGATGCCGATGATGTTGGCGACGCGCGCCGTGCGCCCGAGCTCGTGGCGGCGCGCGTCGGTCTCCTGGACGCGCACCTCGAACCCGATCTGCTTCAGTTGATCGACGACATATTCCCTGGCTTTGGCGTTGGCGGGTGAGCCGACCGGCCGGCTGCCGATCGTCCCTGCCAGCATGCTGACGTGGGCGACCGCGTTGGTGTCGTTGAAGAGGGCGGGCTCGCGGGAGCAGGCCGCCGAAAGCAGCAGAGTTAGGCCGAGAAAAGAGCGTTGCCGATGCAGCACCCGGGGACGATAGCATGCGCCCCCACGGCCGTGGCTACTGGGGTTTCGGCATCGCCATCCGCCCGGTGTAAAGCGCCATGCCGACCACCGCATCGACTCCCATCGCGTCGAGTTGCGTCGACCTCCTCCATCGTCGTGATGCCGCCGGCGGCGATCACCTCGCGCGACGTGGCCGCCCGCACCGCGCGAATCGCGTTCATGTCGGTGCCCTGCAGCAGACCTTCACGGTCGACGTGGGTGTAGAGGAACCCGCCGAAGAACGGCTCGAGCTGTCGCATGGCCTCAACCGCGGTGAGCGGGAGGCTGGTGCGCCAGGCGTCGACGACGACCTGGCCGCCCTTGCTGTCGACGGCGGCGATCAGCTTTTCCGGGCCGACCGCGGCCGACAGCGCTTCGGCGAAGGCGAGGTCGACGCTGCCGCCCTTGAACAACGCCGAGCCAACCATCGCATGGGTCGCTCCGCCGGCGATGACGCTCGACGCGCGCTCGACTGTCCGGATGCCGCCGCCGACCCGGCAGGGCAGCGCGGCGCAGATCCGGGTCACCAGATCATTGTTGTGTCCCTGGTTCTTCGCGGCGTCCAGGTCGATCAGCTGCACCTTGGGCCAGCCGGTGAACCGGTCGATCCATTCGTCGATGGCGTGACTCTCGAGCGCCAGGCGCTCGCCTTGGACCAGCTGCACGATACGGCCGCCCATGAGGTCGATTGAGGGGATCAGCATTTGTTCACAAGTTGAAGGTTCAGCGTCAGTACTTCAGCCGGATCGGGACGCCCTTGTCGGACAGGAACTGCTTCAGCTCCGAGACCGCGTGCTCCGAATAGTGGAACACCGAGGCGGCCAGCGCCGCGTCGGCGCGGCCGCTGGTGAACACGTCGAGAAAGTGCTGGAACGTGCCGGCTCCGCCCGAGGCGATGACCGGGATCGAGACCGCGTCCGACACCGCGGCGGTCAGCTCGCAGTCGAAGCCTTCGCGGGTGCCGTCTCGATCGATCGACGTCAACAGGATCTCGCCGGCGCCCGCCCGCTCGGCTTCACGCGCCCATTCGACCGCCTCGCGATCGGCGGCGGTGCTGCCGCTGCGGGAATAGACCGCAAAGCCGCCGTTCGCCCGCTTGGCGTCGATCGCCACCACGATCGCCTGGCTGCCGTAGCGCGCGGCGAGCCGGGTGATCAGCGTGGGATCGGTGAGCGCCGCGCTGTTCACGCTGACCTTGTCCGCGCCGGCCTCGATCGCCGCTTCCGCATCGTCCAGCGACCGGATGCCGCCGCCGACCGCGAGCGGGATGAAGAGCTCCTTCGACACCGCGCGGATCGTATCGGCGAGCGCTTGACGCGATTCGAGCGTCGCGGTGACGTCGAGGATCACCAGCTCGTCGATGCCCTCGTGGTTGTAGCGGCGTGCGAGCGCGGCGGGATCCCCCGCATTTCGCAAGCCCTCGAACTGCACGCCTTTGACGACGCAGCCGTTCCTGACGTCGAGGCAGGCGATCAGGCGCTTGGAGAGCATACGGCGACGAAATTCTTCAGCATCTGGACCCCGGCTGTCCCCGACTTCTCGGGATGGAACTGCACGCCGAACAAGAGATCGGTTTCGACCACCGACGCGAACGGCGCGGCGTGGGTGGTGGTAGCGACCGCCTCGGGCGTGATCTCGGCTGCGTAGGAGTGGGTGAAGTACGCCTGTGTGCCCGGTTCGATCCCGGCGAGCAGCCGCGAGGGCTTGCGGATTTCCAGCGAGTTCCAGCCGACGTGCGGCACCTTCAACGTCGGAGGGAGCCGGCGGCACCGGCCGGCGATGACGCCGAGGCCCGGTAATGCGGGATCCTCTTCGCTGCCGTCGAACAGCCATTGCTGACCAAGGCAGATGCCAAACAACGGCACTCCGCGATCCAGCGACTGGCGGATGGCCGCGCGCCATTCCGCGTCGAGGGCGGCGGTGGCGCTGAAATGGCCGACGCCGGGGACGACCACGCCGGACGCGCGCTCCAGTTCGTGAGCGAGCCGCGGGGTGTAGAGCTCCGCCCCCGCCGCCGCGAATCCCTTTCTGACCGATGTGAGGTTGCCGGCGCCGTAGTCGATGAGCGCAATCACAGGAGCTCCTTGGTGCTGGGCAGCACCTTCGCCAGCCGCCGATCCTTCGAGCAGGCATAGCGCAGCGCGCGGGCGAATGCCTTGAACAATGCCTCGATCTGATGGTGACTCGAGCGGCCGTACAGCACCTTCAGGTGCACGTTCGCGCGAGCGCCCTGCGCGAAGCCGTCGAAGAAGTCGCCCACCAGCTCCGACTGCAGGTCGCCGACCTTGGCCACTTTCAAGCGAAGGTCCGTCGACCGAATGAATCCGCCCGCTCAGGTCGACGGCGGCGACGCCGAGCGTCTCGTCCATCGGCATCACGAAGTAGCCGGCGCGGTTGATGCCCCGTCGGTTCCCGAGCGCGGCTGACACGGCCTCTCCGAGCGCGATGCCCACGTCTTCGACGGTGTGGTGCTGATCGACGTCGAGGTCGCCGGTCGCGCGGAGCTTCAGGTCGAAGCCGCCGTGGCGGGTGACCAGCTCCAGCATGTGGTCGAAGAACCGGATGCCGGTCGAGATGTCGTACCGTCCCTTGCCGTCGATCGCGAGCGTCAGCGCGATCTGGGTCTCGGTCGTGACGCGATTGATTACCGCGCGGCGCACAGCACCTCCTCGAGTGCGGCGATCAGCTGACGGGTGTGGTCGACCACACCGGCGGTGATCCGGGCGCAGCCCGCACAGCCGGGATCGCCGGACCGATCGCGAATGTTGATGCCCCGGCTCGCCACGCCGGCGATCACGCGCGCGAGGTCGTCTCCGAAGAAGGCGAGGACGAAATTGCCGTCGCTCGGCCAGAACCGCACGCCCAGCCGCGCGAGCAGCTCATACAGCAGGGTCTTCGATTCGCGCACCTCCGCGAGATACCACTCGAAATACTTGCGATCGCCGAGTGCCGCCGGCAGCGCGGCCGCGGCGTAGGCGTTGAGGGTGTAGGGCAGGATGGCGCGCCGGATCGGCGCAAGAGTCTCGACCGTGCCGACCAGCGCCCCGGCGCGCAGTCCCGCCAGGCCGAACGTCTTCGCGAACGTCCGGCCGATGACCAGGTTGGGAATCGCTCCGGATGCGGCGTCGTCGATCATCGACTGACCCGCGAAGTCGGCGTAGGCCTCGTCCAGCGAAGACCATCGCCGCAGGCGCGGCCCGCGCCACCGCCGCGACACTGTCCTTCGAAATCGACAGGCCGGTCGGGTTGTTGGGACTGGTCAGGAAGACGATCCGGGTCCGCGCGGTAATCGCTTCGACCACCCGCGACAACGGGAAGACGAGGTCCGGCTGCGGTGCCACGTCGACGATCCGCGCGCCCATGGCGTCGGCGCAGGCCGCGTACATGTCGAATGCCGGCTGTACCACGATCGCTTCGTAGGGGTCGGCCGCGGTCGCGCCGCGCAAGGTCACCAGCGATGCCACCATGATGCCGTCGTCGAGCCCATTGGTCAGGACGACGTGGTCGCGGGAGACACCGAAGTGCGCGGCGGCCGCGTCGATCGCGGCGTCGTAGTCGGGGTAGTAGGCGGCGTGCTCGCGGGTCAGGTTGCTGAGCACCCGCTGCACCGCCGGGGAACATCCGGCGGTGTTCTCGTTGAGGTGGAGGCGGAGCGCGCCCTCCTGCGCCTGCGGCCGCTCGTACTGGTGACTCATCGCCGCGCGCCTCTCAGCGGAGTCGCACGCGGATCGAGGCGGCGTGCGCGGTCAGCCCCTCGGCTTCGGCGAGCGTAATCGCCGCAGGACCGATGCGTTCCAGGGCGTTCCGGTCCATCCGCTGCACCGACGAGACGCGGACGAAGTCCGCCGCGCTCAGACCGCCGCGGGCCGAGGCCGCGCCGCTGGTCGGCAGGACGTGATTGGAACCGGTCACGTAGTCTCCGCACGCCTGCGCGCTCAGCGGGCCGACGAACACCGTGCCGGCGCGGGTGAGGCGTTTCGCGACCGCGTCGGTGTCGCAGACGACGTGCTCGGGCGCCAGCCGCTGTGCCAGGGCGATCGCCTCGTCCAGGGTGGCGGTGACGAGGATGCCGCCGTTGCGCTGGAGCGCGGTGGCGGCCGGGCCGGTGGACGGCAGCTGCTGCTCGATCTCCCTGGCGACGGCGAGCGCCAGACTCCTCGCCGGCGTGATCAGAATGGCGCGCGCGTCCGGATCGTGCTCGGCCTGCGCGATCAGATCGGCGGCAATCCATGCCGGGTTGCCAGTGGTCGAGACCACCGCGATCTCGCTGGGGCCGGCAAAGAAGTCGATGGCGCAGTCGGCGGCGACCTGGGCCTTGGCGGCGGCGACATAGGCGTTGCCGGGGCCGACGATCTTGTCGACTCTCGGAATGGCCTCGGTGCCATACGCGAGCGCCGCGACCGCATGGGCGCCTCCGATCCGGAACAAGCGGGACACCCCAGCCTCGAGCGCGGCGAACATGACCGTCGGATCGGGCCGGGGACAGACGGCGAACACCTCTCCGACGCCGGCGGTGACCGCCGGAATCGCGGTCATCAGCAGAGACGACGGCAGCGGGTAGCGTCCGCCCGGAACGTAGCAGCCCACGCGATCGAGCGGCGTGACCCGCTGCGTGAGGCGAAGCCCAGGTGTCGGCGAGATCGTCCACGCCTGCGGGATCTGGCGCCCGGCGACGGCGCGGATGTGGGCCGCGGCGATCCGGATCGCGCGCTTCACTGCCGGAGGCACTGTCCCCGCGCCTTTCTCGAGCTCCGCGGCGGTGATCTCGATCGGGCCGTCCAGGCGGTCGAACTTGCGCGCGAACGCGAGCACCGCCCGATCGCCTTCGCGACGGACCCGCGCGATGATCGCGGACACGGCGCGATCGATCTCGGGATTGCGCGCCGGCCGTCGATCGATCAACGCCGACACCGCCGCGCCGTCGCTGGCGCGGACGATCCGAATGGCCGGAGAGCTCGCTGACGGTCTGGTCTTCACAGCACGATCTTGTTGAGTGGATACTCGACGATGCCCTGCGCCCGCGCCGCTTTCAGCCGCGGTATCAAATCGCGCACGGTGCGCTCTTCGATGATGGTGTTGACCGCAACCCAGTCGCTGTCGCTGAGCGGCGAGATGGTTGGACGCTGCAGCGCCGGCAGCAGTCCGAGCACCGCCTGGAGATCCTCGGATCGCACGTTCAGCATGAGTCCCACCCGGCCCTGTGCCTCGATCGCCGCCTTGAGCAGCAGCGCGATGTTCGACAGCTTGGTCCTGGTCCACTCGTCGGTCAGCGCCTTCGCGTTGGCGATCAGCTGGGTGTTGGACTCGAGCACCGTGTCGATGATGCGCAGGCGGTTGGCGCGCAGCGACGATCCGGTCTCGGTCACCTCGACGATCGCGTCGGCGAGCCTGGGCGGTTTCACCTCGGTCGCGCCCCACGAGAACTCGACGTTGACGGACACCCCGAGCCGCGTGAAGTAGGCCTGCGTCGCTCTCACCAGCTCGGTGGCGATGGTCGCGCCTTCGAGATCCTGCGGCGTCTGATAGCGCGATTCCTCCGGCACCGCCAGGACCCAGCGGACCTTGCCGAAGCTCTGTTTCGCGTAGATCAGATCGGCGAGCGGCACGATCGCGCCGTTGTCGCCCTTGCTCGAGGCAGTCCCCGCCAGGTGCTCGGCGATCCAATCCTGTCCGGTCAGCCCGGCGTCGAGCACCCCGTCGGCGACATATCGGGCCATTTCCTGGGCTCGAATCAGCATGCACTCGATTTCAGGATCGTCGATCGCCGGGAAATACGAGCGCATCGACGCATAGATGTTGAACCCCGCCCGCGCGAACAACTGGATGGTCGCGTCCTGCAACGAGCCTTTGGGAATGCCCAGTTTCAGTTTTGGCAATGTCTTTACTACTTCTTTCATTTGCCGCGGGTTCGCGGCTCGCGGGTTCGAAAACCCGAAGATCTCTCCGGGGTTCTTCGAACTGCGAACCGCGAAGCGCGAACCGCGGCTCAGTCGGTCAGTTCGCGATAGAAACACGACCGCTCGCCGGTATGACAGGCGACCCCGTCGCCGAGCGCCACCACCTTCAGCAGGACGGTGTCCTCGTCGCAGTCCACCAGGATCCGCTTGACCTCGAGCCGGTTGCCCGAGGTCTCCCCCTTGGTCCACAGCGCGCCGCGGCTCCGGCTGAAGAACGTCGCGAAGCCGGTGTCGCGCGTCTTGCGCAGCGCCTCGTCGTTCATGAAGCCGACCATCAGTACTTCGCCGGTGCGCTCGTCCTGGACGACCGCCGGAATCAAGCCATCGAGCTTCGAGAAATCCATGTCCTGTCCGTGCAGAAAACAAAAAAGCCCCGCCGTTTCCAGCGAGGCCTCGATGAGTGCGTTGCGTGAAGATCTCTTGTCAGCGCATGCGCAGCCAGACCCCGCCATTCATGGCATGGTGGTGGTGCGGATGATACGCTGCGCCGAACATCTGGTAAGCACTATCGCCCGGTAGGAGCGCCTGTCAACGTCAAATCCCTAATCACTAATCCCTAATCCGCAATCCCTGATCCCGAATCCCTGATCCAATCCCGAATCGCACAGGGCGTGGCACATTGGGGCTCGCGCGCCGATCGGCGCGCGGATTGGGACTAGGGATTCGGGATTAGGGATTCCCGATTAGGGATTAGCGATTAGGGATTGAGACTTTAGAGTCCGGCGTCCGAGTGTCATTGACGCCGTAGACGGTACCATCTGGGCCGATCCAGATCGAATGCGCGTCCCCCTGACGCACGCCCGGCCTCACCTCGTGGCCCATCGCGCGCAGCCGGTCGATGGTGTCGGCCGGAACCAGGCTCTCCTCGACCGACACCCGATCGGGCATCCACTGATGATGAATGCGGGCGAGGTCGACCGCCTGGCGGCCGGTCAGGCCGTACTCGGTGACGCCCAGCACCACGGCGAGCACGGTGTTGATGATCGTGCGGCCGCCGGGCGATCCCGTCACCAGCACCAGCTTCCGATTCTTCGCCACGATGGTCGGCGTCATCGAGCTGAGCATCCGCTTGCCCGGCGCAATGGTGTTCGCCGGCGTGCCGATGTCGCCGGTGTCGTTGGTCGTGCCCGGCTTCTTGTTGAAGTCGCCCATCTCGTTGTTCAACAGGAATCCGGCGCCGTTGACGACCACATGCGAGCCGTAGCTACCCTCGAGCGTGTAGGTCGTCGACACCGCCAGCCCGTCGCGATCGACGACCGAGTAGTGGGTGGTCTCCTCCGGCTCCTCGGTCGCGCTGCGGTTCAGCAGGTCGGGTCCGAGATCGGCGCTGCGCGAGGCGTGCGTCAGATCGATCGACGCGGCGACTTCTCGGGCGTGAGGCTTTGCCGTCAGCCGCTGCACCGGGACCCGGGAAAAATCCGGATCGCCGAGATGACGCGCGCGATCGAGATAGGCGCGGCGCATCGCCTCGATCTGCGCGTGCAGCGCCGGCGGCGTCAGCAGTCCCTTGCTCGCGAGATTCAGCGGCTCGAGGATGTTGAGCATCTCGATCAGCGCGATGCCGCCCGAGCTCGGCGGCGGCATCGAAACGATCTCGAAGCCGCGATACGTGCCGGTGACCGGGGTGCGCTCCTTGGCGCGATACGCGGCGAGATCCGCCTTGGTGATCAGCCCGCCGTTCGTCTTCATCGCCTCCGCGATCCGATCCGCGATCCAGCCTTTGTAGAACGCATCGGGCCCATCGGTGGCAATCGCCCGCAGCGTGCGGCCGAGATCAGCCAGCTGCAGTCGATCGCCCGCCGCCCACTCGCCTCCGCCCGGCTTTCCGTAGGCGGCAACCGATGCCGGAAACGGCGCCATCCGCTTCAACTCGGCGTTGAGACTGCGCGCAAGCCCCTCGGACACCGGGAATCCCTGTTCCGCGAGCGCAACGCCCGGCATGACGACATCGTTCCAGCGAAGCTTGCCGAACTTGCTTGTGTGCCGCCGCGAATCCCCTGACCGTGCCAGGCACGCCCGGCGCGAGGTACCCTGCAGCGGTCAATGCCCGATCGATGTTCCCCTGCGCATCCAGATACATCGTCGCCGTCGCCCGTTGCGGCGCCTTTTCCCGGAAATCGAAGGCGGTGGTCCGGCCCGACGCCGCGCGGATGATCATGAAGCCGCCGCCGCCGATATTGCCGGCCGAAGGGTGCGTGACCGCGAGCGCGAACCCGGTCGCGACCGCGGCGTCGACCGCATTGCCGCCGCGCGCCAGCACCGCCGCGCCGGCATCGCAGGCTGGCGCCGACACGCACACGACCAGGCCCTCGTTCGACGGCACGCCGGGCGGTGGCTCCTGCGCCAGGCCCGGAAGCGTGAGGGCGACGGCGCAGAAGCTCGAAACCAGCAGCAGGACCTGGATTTTCCGCATCGACGGCAGCTTACAACGCCGACTCGGCAGCGGCACGGGAATTGTAAAGTGTCACTCGAAGCGATGAGGTTGCGGACGCGGAGTTTGTAGCGCGGGGGCCTCAGCCCCGCGATGTGTCGAGTCGGAGAGTGCATGCAGATCTGGCCGGGGCAGCCGTATCCCCTGGGTGCGACGTTCGACGGTGTCGGTACCAATTTTTCGATTTTCTCGGAGTCGGCTGAACGCGTCGAACTGTGCCTGTTCGACGACGCCGGTGTGGAAACGCGGGTCGATCTGCCGGAGGCCACCGCGCTCTGCTGGCACGTGTATCTGCCGGAAGTCCGGCCGGGACAGCGCTACGGCTATCGGATTCACGGCCGATGGGCGCCCGAGCAGGGTCTCTGGAGCAATCCCACCAAGCTGCTGATGGATCCCTATGCGAAAGCGATCGAGGGGATGTGGGACTGGAACGAGGCGGTGTTCCCCTACCACTTCGCCGATCCGGAGCAGTCGAAGAACGATCTGGACAGCGCGCCGTTCTGCCCGCGATCGATCGTGATCAACCCGTATTTCGACTGGGGCCAGCGATCGGCGGCCGAACACTCCCTGGCACAAGACGGTCGTCTACGAAACCCACGTGAAGGGCTTCACCAGGCGGCACCCCGAGATCCCGGAGGAGCTGCGCGGCACGTATTCAGGGATGGCGCACCCTGTCGCAATCAAATACCTGCAGCGCCTCGGCGTCACCGCGGTGGAGCTGCTGCCGGTGCACCAGTTCGTTCAGGACTCGACGCTGATTCAGAAAGAGCTGCGGAATTACTGGGGATACAACTCGATCGGCTATCTCGCGCCGCACAACGAGTATGCCCGCGGCCAGCGCGGCGAGCAGGTGCAGGAGTTCAAGCACCTGGTGAAGTCGCTGCACGAGGCCGGTATCGAGGTCATTCTCGATGTGGTCTACAACCATACAGCCGAGGGAAACCATCTCGGGCCGCTGCTGTCATTCAAGGGGATCGACAACCCCGCGTACTACCGATTGATGCCGGACAACCGGCGGCACTACATGGACTACACCGGCACCGGCAACACGCTGAACATGCGCCATCCGCACGTGCTGCAGCTGATCATGGACAGCCTGCGCTACTGGGTGATCGACATGCACGTGGACGGCTTCCGGTTCGACCTGGCGGCGACCCTGGCGCGCGAGCTGCACGACGTCGACCGGCTGTCGGCGTTCTTCGACATCATCCAGCAAGACCCGATCATCAGCCAGGTCAAGCTGATCGCCGAGCCGTGGGACGTCGGCGAAGGCGGCTACCAGGTGGGCAACTTCCCGCCGCTCTGGTCCGAATGGAACGGCAAGTACCGGGACAGCGTCCGCGACTTCTGGCGCGGGACCGATCAGACGCTCGCCGAGTTCGCCTACCGGTTCACCGGCAGCTCCGACCTCTACGAGGGGACGGCGCGCAAGCCGTATGCGAGCGTCAATTTCATCACCGCGCACGACGGCTTCACGCTGCGCGATCTGGTGTCGTACAACGACAAGCACAACGAGGCGAACGGCGAAGACAATCGCGACGGCGAGAGCCACAACCGCTCGTGGAACTGCGGCGCCGAAGGTCCGTCGGACGATCCGCAGGTGATCGCGCTCCGTAACCGCCAGGTGCGAAACTTCCTGACCACGCTGATGCTGTCGCAGGGCGTGCCGATGCTGCTCGGCGGGGACGAGATCGGCCGCACCCAGCGCGGCAACAACAACGGCTATTGCCAGGACAACGAGATCTCGTGGTACGACTGGGAAGCGGCCGACGAGGATCTGCTGCAGTTCACCCGCGGACTGATTCGGCTGCGGCATCGCCATCCGGTGTTCTGCCGGCGCCGCTGGTTCCAGGGGCGGCCGATTCACGGGACCAACGTCAGCGACATCGGCTGGTTCACGCCAGGAGGCGTGGAGATGTCGGAGCAGGACTGGCAGGCCGGGTTCGCCAAGTCGCTCGGCGTCTTCCTCAACGGCCGCGGCATTCCGACCCCGAACGAGCGCGGTGAAAAGATCGTCGACGAGACGTTCTACGCGATGTTCAATTCCAGCCACGAGCCGGTCGAGTTCACGCTGCCGGAGGAGAAGTGGGGTCATCGCTGGGTGGAGCTGCTCGAGACCGACCGTGGCAGCGAGGAACTGGAGCAAGAGGCCGACGGTGCGGAGCACACCGCCGGTGGCACGGTGACGATTCCCGCCTGGTCGCTGGCGCTGTTGCGGCGAGTGTGGACTGAGAGCTGATCGTGGCGGTGCGGCGCAAGAGTGGACCGTCAATGCCGGGATCCGGTCGCCCCTCAGGTATTCAGAGGTCCTACATCGATGCTCTGGGGAAGCGGCACGTCGCCGGCCGGGAGACCGTCCGCGCGATCGAGCACGCGATGGCCGGCCGTGCGCGCGCCGGCGAGGGCGCGGGTCGTGGAAGCGACGAGGGTGACACGATGGTCGTCGACGCCGGCCGCCAGCTTCCGGTGGCCGGCGTCGAGATTCAGCTCGAGGACGGCACCACGATCGCGATCGACGGCCGGCTGCCTCCCGATCTGCCGATCGGCTATCACCAGCTGCACCGCCGCCGCGGTCAGCCCGCGAAGCTGATCGTCGCGCCCGCCGCCTGCCACCTCTCCGCGGGGCTCTCGACCTGGGGGTGGGCGATTCAGCTCTATGCCGCGCGTTCACGACGCAGCTGGGGCATCGGTGACCTCGGCGACCTGCGTTGGCTGGGACGCTGGGCGCGCGAGCAGCAGGCCGGCATCGCGCTGATCAATCCGCTCGCCGCCGTGGCGCCGACGCTTCCGCAGCAGGCCAGCCCGTACTTCCCGTCGAGCCGCCGTTTCCGCAGTCCGCTCTACTTGCGCATCGAGGAAGTTGACGGGGCGAAGGCCACCGGTGGCATCGGCGAGCTGGCGCGCGCGGCCAGGCGCTTGAACCGCGAGCGTCTGATCGATCGGGACCGTGTATTCGAGCTGAAATCGCGGGCCCTCGAGGCGGTGTGGCGCACCGTCCGCGGCAGCACCGATGCGGGGTTCGAGTCATTCCGGCGCGAACAGCCCGGCCTCGAGCAGTTCGCGACGTTCTGCGCCCTGGCCGAGCAGTTCGGCGCCAGCTGGCGTCAGTGGCCCGCCGATCTCCGGCACCCGTCCTCTCCCGGAGTCGCCCGCGCCGCCGCCGGCCGGGCGTTGCGCGAGCGGATCCGGTTCCACCAATGGCTCCAGTACCAAGTCGATCGGCAGCTGGCGCGCGCGTCGGCGGCGATGCCGGTGATGCAGGATCTGCCGATCGGGTTCGACGCCGGCGGCGCCGACGCATGGGCGTTCCAGGACGCGCTCGCGGAGGACATCACCGTCGGCGCGCCGCCAGACGAGTTCAACACGCGCGGGCAGAACTGGGGCCTCCCGCCGTTCGTGCCGGATCGGCTCCGCGCCGCCGGCTACGAGCCGTTCATCCAGACAATCCGCGCCTGCCTCCGGCACGCCGGCGGCCTGCGCATCGATCACGTGATGGGGCTGTTTCGCCTGTTCTGGATCCCGGCGGGAATGGACCCGCGGGACGGCGCCTATGTGCATGGCCATCCCGGCGATCTGCTGGCGATCGTTGCCGTCGAAAGCCAGCGGGCGAACGCGCTGATTGTCGGCGAGGACCTCGGCACGGTGGAGGAGGACACGCGCCTCGCGCTCGCCGCCCGCAATATCCTGTCGTACCGGTTGCTCTGGTTCGAGAAGACTCCGCCCGCCAGGTATCCGGCGCAGGCGCTCGCCGCGATCACCACTCACGATCTGCCGACCGTGGCCGGGCTCTGGACCGACAGCGACCTCGAGGTGCAGCGCGAGCTCGGGCTGTCGCCGAACGAGGCCGGCACCCGCGAGATCAAGTCGCGGGTGCGCCGCATGACCCGCGCCACCGCCGCCACCCCCACCACCGACGTCGTCGCCCGCGTCCACGAATCCCTCGCGAAGGCGCCGTCGCAAATAATCACCGCGACGCTGGACGATGCGATGGCGGTCGAGGAGCGGCCGAACATGCCGGCGACCAACGACGAGTGGCCGAACTGGCGGCTGGCGCTGCCCGAGCCGATCGAGACGCTGAGCAGCAACCGGCTGGCGGGCCGCATCGCGAAGGCGCTGCGGCGGAAGCCCGTCAAATAGATCCTCGTCAAATCCCAAGCTCCAAATCCCAAGCTCCAACCACTCCCAAATCCCAAATCCCAAATATGCCAAGTGCCAAATCCCAACGCGGGCAGAGAGGGGTTGGGGCTTGGGAGTTGGAGATTGAATTGGGGTTTGGCCGTTTGGGAGTGGTTGGGATTTGGAGCTTGGAGCTGGGGATTTGACGCCTGATATACGCTTTCTGTCCACCATGCTCGCCCTCCTTCTGATCGCCGGCCTCCTGCAGTCCAGCCCCGCCACGATCACCGTCTCGGCCGCGGTGAGCCTCACCGAGGCGCTCGAGGAGGCGGCCAAGGCGTTCGGCGCGGGGGGCGGCGCGCGGGTCGTTTTCAACTTCGGCGGCTCGAACGCGTTGGCGCGACAGATCGTCAACCGGGCGCCGGTCGACGTGTTCGTGAGCGCGGACGAGACGCAGATGGACGTCGTGGAGAAGGCCGGCCTGGTAGCGGAGGGGACGCGGGTGCCGATGGCGGCCAACCGGCTCGTGCTGGTGGTCGACTCGCGGAGCGCGGTGAAATCGGTCGCCGATCTCGGCGCCGCGAACGTCCGGCGCATCGCGATCGGCGATCCGGCGGCGGTGCCGGCTGGTGTCTATGCGCGGCAGTATCTCGAGCGCATCGGGCAGTGGGCGCGGCTGGAATCGAAGATGGTGCCGTCCGCCAACGTGCGCGCGGCGTTGACGGCGGTGCAGAACGGCAGCGCCGATGCCGCGTTCGTATACGCCACCGATGCGCGCCTCGCGCCGCAGCTCAGGGTCGTGACCACGGTCACCGGCGCTTCGGCGCCGCGCATCGTGTATCCGGGGTGCGTGGTGAAGACGGCGCGTCAGCCGGCGGCGGCGGCGCAGTTCCTGCAATTCCTGCGGAGCGCGTCCGGACGCGTCATCCTCGAGAAGCACGGCTTCTCGCCCGTGACCGACGCACCCTGATCGGATCGACGTCATGGATCTGGTTCAGGTCACCTGGTTCACGATCGTCACCGCCGTCGCCGCGACAGTGGTGATGGTGCCGCCGGGGCTCTGTCTCGCCTGGATCCTTGCGCGCCATCGCTTCCGCGGCCGCGTGCTGCTCGACACGCTGGTGTCGCTGCCGTTGGTGATGCCGCCGGTGGCGACCGGCCTGATCCTGCTCATGCTGTTCGCGCCCCGCGGACCGATCGGCGGCCTGCTGGCGCGGATCGGGATCGACGTGGTCTTCACGTGGAAGGCGGTGGTCCTGGCAATGGCGGTGATGGGACTGCCTTTGTTCGTGCGCACCGCGCGCGCCGGGTTCGAGCAGGTCGATCGCCGCTACGAAGCGGTCGCGGCGACGCTCGGCGCGGCGCCGCTGCGCGTGTTCTTCACCATCTCGCTGCCGCTGGCGGCGCCGACGGTGATCGCGGCAACGGTGCTCGGCTTCGCCCGGGCGCTCGGGGAGTTCGGCGCGACGATGATGATTGCCGGCAGCATCCCGGGATCGACGCGAACGCTCGCGGTCGCCATCTATTCGTTCGCCGAGACCGGCCGGGATCGCCAGGCCGCCGTGCTGCTGCTGGTGTCGGCCGCGATTGCGTTCGGCGCGCTGTGGGTCTCGACCCGGCTGACCTCACGCAACGGGCCGCGAGTGTGATCGCGCTGGCGTTCACGCTCCAGCAGGGGGACTTCCAGCTGGCGATCGACCTGCGGCTGGGCGCCGGGGTCACCTCGCTGTTCGGACCGTCGGGGGCCGGCAAGACCACGATCCTCGATGCCATCGCCGGCCTGCGCCGTCCTTCCACCGGCGCGATTACCATCGGCGATCGGGTGGTGTTCTCGTCGGCGCAGCGGGTCGATCTCCGACCGCACCAGCGCCACGTCGGTTATGTCCCGCAGGACGTCGCTCTCTTTCCGCACATGAACGTCCGCCGCAACATGATCTACGGGCGCCGGCCGGGCCACCGCCCGGACCTGTCTGTCGTGGCAGGCATCCTGGAAGTGGAGACGTTGCTGGATCGCTCGGTCGGGGAGCTTTCGGGCGGCCAGCGCCAGCGGATCGCGCTCGCGCGCGCGCTGATGTCGAGCCCCGAGGTGCTGCTGCTCGACGAACCCCTCGCCGCGGTCGACGTCGAGCTGCGCCGCCGGATTCTGCCGTACCTGAGCCGGGTGCGCGACGAGCTGCGGACGCCGATCGTGTACGTGACCCACGATCGCGCGGAGGTCTTGTCGTTCGCAGACGAAGTCGTGGTCCTCGACAACGGCCGGGTCACTCGGCAGGCGACGCGCCAGGAATGGCAGGACGGTTGAGCGACGCCCAGACGCCGCGGTTGGACGATCGCGTCCGTCACCTTGCACAGGTGCTGTGGGACTACCACCATCTGCAGCACCAGCTTGCCGCCGCCGACGCGATTCTGGTGCTGTGCAGTCACGACCTGCGCGTGGCCGAACGCGGCGCGGAGCTGTTCCTCGACGGGTGGGCGCCGCTGCTGATCGTGTCAGGCGGACTCGGGTCGATCACGCGCGCGCTGATGACGACTCCAGAGGCCGATCAGTTCGCCGCGATTGCACGCGGCATGGGCGTTCCCGCCGAGAGCATCCTGATCGAAAACCAGTCGACCAACACCGGCGAGAACGTGCGATTCACCCACGCCCTGGTCGAAGCGCACCATCTCCACCTGCGCTCGTTCCTCGTCGTCCAGAAGCCGTACATGGAAAGGCGCAGCTATGCCACGTTCAAGAAGGTCTGGCCCGAGCCCGAGGTCCGGGTGACGTCGCCGCAGGTCTCGATGGACGAGTACCTGAGCGCCTACAGCCACGGATCCCTCTCGCCGCGCGACGTCGTCAGCATCATGGTCGGCGACCTGCAGCGCATCCGCGTGTATGCCGAGCGCGGGTTTCAGATCCCGCAGGAGATCCCGGATGATGTCTGGGCGGCCTACGAGGAGCTGGTGCAGTTGGGGTTCGACGAGCGGCTGGTGTAGCGAGTGGCCCATATTTCAAAATCCCAAGCTCCAAATCCCAAGCTCCAACCACTCCCAAATCCCAACTTCCAACTCGAACTCACAAAACGCCAGTCCCCAACCTCTCGAATCCAAACCCCGCCGTTTCCCCGATTTGCCGTTGGGATTGCCCGTTGTAACTTGTCCGTTGGGATTTGCCCTTTTGGGATTGGCAGTTGAGTGTGGTGGTGATTTGGAGCTTGGAGCTTGGGATTTGACTGTCAGAACCCGCCGGCGTTCCTGAACCGTGGATTCACCACGCTGTTGAAGATCGAGCCGAACGAATAGCTGATGCCGAAGCCCAGATCGAAGGAGTAGTCGGTTGCCAGCTCGCGCTGGCGAACCAGGATCTCTTCGGTCGTCGCCTCGCCGCGCCGGAGCGACAGCTGATCGCGCCGCTTGGAAACCGACCCGTCGATGCTGACAGAGAAGCCTTTGAAGACCCGGACGTTCATGCCGCCGAACG
This sequence comes from uncultured Acidobacteriota bacterium, assembly GCA_963717745.1. Lineage (GTDB taxonomy): Bacteria > Acidobacteriota > Vicinamibacteria > Vicinamibacterales > 2-12-FULL-66-21 > JACCXG01. Next base: position 398,581 of record CAVQXJ010000015.1, on the reverse strand, counting down.
CTCCCACCCGGTATTTGGCGCGCCGATTCAAGTACTGCGAGACCTCGAAGCCGCCGCTGGCCGTTCCCCATGGCTGGCGCAGGCCCAGCGACACTTCGAACTGATGATCGACCAGCGTCTCATCGAACGTGCCGTAGATGGTCTCCTCGGTGTAGTCCGCCGTCTGCAGGCCGACACTGTAGAGCATGGTGAGGATCCGCCGGGTGGACTCCGCGTAGGGATACACGTTGTATTCGAGCGCGGGGCTGACACGGGTGCGGAGGTCGTAGTTCGTGAACGTCGACGCGGAGACCGCCGCGGTGGCGCCGACCGACCAATGAGGCGTCAGGCTCTTGGCGACCAGCGCGCGGCCGTCGTAGCTCCGCCGGATCGACGTGAAGCTGTCCTCCTCTTCGAGCTCGAAGTGCTCCTGGCGGTAGCTGGCCGAGCTATTCAGGTTGATCTTCCACGCATCGGTGGTGCGATTCGCGCTGACGCTGCCGGACACGGCGCGCTGATTCGTGGACTGTTCTCCTTCGAAGCTGCCGTTGCCACCGACGCGGAAGACCCAGAAGTTCCACGGATCGCTGGTGGGAGTCGCGGCATGCGACGGCGGCTGGTCGAAGCGCAGGGTCAGCCGGGAGGCCAGCGGCGTGTTCGTGACGTAGCGGACCAGTCCGAGCTTGAGCATCGACGCAAGGCCGCGCCGGCGCTCGTCCGGCGTTGCCGTTTGAGGGGCGATGTAGGTGACCGAGTTGTCGATGTCGCGGAACCGGCCGAGCCCGATGAACTTCATCGCGTACTCAGTGCCGCCACCGCCGGTCCCCTGCGTCGTTACCAGAACGTGCACGTCGGCCGCGGTGCGGTCGCGAACGTAGCTGACAAAGGTGATCTCAGTGCGCATGTATGGCTCGTCACAGGACGGGCAATCGAGGAACACGCGGACCGCGTCACCGCTGGGCTCTGGAGAGACGGAAGCCGTTTGTGCGTGGAGGGGAGCCGCGAACGAGAAGATGACCCAGAAGAAACGTAGAAAACGCACGAAGACGAACAGCTTAGCATGGAGGCCGTTCGGATCTAGTGACAGGCCACTAGGTGGTCAGCACCACCTTGCCGATGTTCTGGCGGCTCTGGATGAAGCGGTGCGCGTCCGCCGCCTTTTCCAGCGGGAAGGTTCGCGCGACCACCGGCTGAATCCGCTGGGCCCCGAGCTCACTCATCAGCATGTCCATGATCGGCCCCAGGCGGCTGCGCTCGGTCCACAGGTGGCCGACGTGCAGTCCGAACACGCCGCGGTTGCGGTTGATGAGCGACATCGGATCGAAGCGCGGGTTGGCGAGCCACGTCCTGAAGGCGCGGAACAGGCTGCGGCGTTCGCCGGGAGCGGCGGCCGACAACCCGAAGAGGATCAGCCGGCCGAGCGGCGCCAGCATCCGGTAACTCGCCAGAAAGCTGTGCCCGCCAATCGGATCGAGGATCACGTCGACGCCGCGTCCCTTCGTGATCTCGCGGACCGCCTGAGCGACGTCGGCGCTGCGGTAGTCGATGATGTGATCGACGCCGAAGCTGCGGAGCGCCGCATGCTTGGTCGCGGATGCGGTGCCGAGCACCACCGCGCGCCGCAGCCGCGCCAGTTGAATCGCCGCGATTCCGACGCCGCCGCCGGCGTTGTGGATCAGGACCGTCTCGCCCGGCGCCAGCGCCGCCATGCGGTAGAGCGCCAGGGCGGCTGTCAGGTAATTCACCGGCACGGCCGCCGCTTCCGCGTCGCTGAGGACGTCGGGGAAGTGAAACACCTGTTCCGTAGGGACCGTGACGACGTCGGCGTAGCCGCCGAACCGGGTCAGCGCCACCACACGGTCCCCATCGTGGAAGCCGGTGACCGCGGATCCGACCCCGTCGATGCGGCCCGACACCTCGTAGCCGACGACGCACGGTGGTTTCGGCGCGTCGGGATAGAGGCCGAGGCGCGCAAGGACGTCGGCGAAGTTGACCCCCGCCGCCCGGACCCGGATCCGCACCTCGCCGGCGCCCGGCGTTGGATCCGGCCCCTCCCTCACGTCGAGGACGTCTGGCGTCCCGTGGCGTGGAATGACGACCTGCCGCATCAGTGGTCCGACCGCACAGCGGCGCAGGGTAGCACAGACCGCCCTCAAGCTCATCCGTGACGCCGACACGGTGAAGCGATGCAGCCCGGGGCCCGAGCGCACGATAAGCCTCCCGTGCATCGAACGGGGCGTATGATGGGCGTCTGCCGGCTACAAGACGGGACGGCCCTGCCTGTCCGCACTTCCGCAGCGGCCGGCAGCGGCCAATGATCTACAAGGATTTCGATCTCCTCCTCGAGCGGGCGCCAAAGGGCTTTCGCGCGCAGGTCCTCAGTTCCACGGCGGGTCAGGCGACCGTCGACTTCCAGCTGCCCTTCTCCGACGTCGAGCTCGAAAACTGCCTGCTGAAGCTCGGCCGGACCACGCGGCTCGTCCGGCGGATCGAGTCCAGCGAGATGACCACCGCCAAGATGTTCGGGGCAGCGCTCTTCAACGCGGTGTTCGCCGGCGATGTCCGCGCCTGCCTGCGCAGTGCCGCAGACGAGGCCAAGCGGGAGAACACCGGCGTCCGGCTGCGAATTCGCCTGGCCGACCCCACGCTCGCCGATCTTCCCTGGGAGTTCCTCTACAACCCGGCCGTCAACCGGTTCCTCGCGCTGTCGATCCAGTCGCCGCTGGTCCGATACATGGAGCTGCCCGAAGTCATCCAGCCGATTGCGGTCACTCCGCCGATCCGGGTGCTGGTGATGATCTCGAGCCCCACCGACTATCCGACGCTCGACGTCGAAGCGGAGTGGAAACGGCTCAACGAGTCACTGGCTGACCTGATCGCGGCCGGCACGATCGCGGTCGACCGGCTCGATGGGGCGACGCTGGGTGGTCTGCAGCGGAAACTGCGCCGCTCGCAGTACCACATCTTCCACTTCATCGGCCACGGCGAGTTCGATCAGACGCTGCAGGAGGGCGTGTTGCTGCTGGAGCGCGAGAACAAGCGCGGGCATCGGGTGGGCAGCCAGTATCTCGGGATGCTCCTGCACGACCACGAGTCGCTGCGGGTGGCGATTCTGAACGCCTGCGAGGGGGCGCGCAGCTCGCGGCAGGATCCGTTCGCGGGCTCGGCGCAGAGCCTGGTCCAACAAGGGATTCCCGCGGTCATCGCGATGCAGTTCGAGATCGCCGACGACGTCGCCAGCACGTTCGCGCACGAGTTCTACGGCGCGCTCGCGGATCGATATCCGATCGATGCCGCCGTGACCGAGGCGCGGAAGGCGATTTTCGCCAGCGGCCGGGAAATCGAATGGGCGACGCCGGTGCTGTACCTCCGTGCGCCGGACGGCCGGATTTTCGACGTGGCGCCCGCGGCCAAGACCGCCGAGCCGAGCCCGCCGCCGGTGCCGCCCGACGTGCCCGATGTCACGGTCGCGGGACCGCGCACGATGGTCCTCGAGCTGCCGCAGGAGCGCGCGGCCTCGCTGCTGCGAGCCGCGGGCAGACTGCTCGCACTGGGCAAGTACGCCGAAGCACAGGAGCATCTCACTGAGGCCAGAACGCTCGATCCCGACTCCGCCACCCTGGCGCAGCTGACGGCGAACGCGGAGGAACAGCGCGCCGTCGCCGATACCCGCGCCCAGCGCAGCGCCGCCTTCCGCGATCACCTGACGGCCGCATCAGAGCTGCTCGCCAAACAGGATCTGCAGCACGCCGCCAAGCGGATTGCCAAGGCACGAGAGCTGAGGCCCGACGACGCCGAAGCACGGCGGCTGGAGGCGAGCATCACGCGGGCGTTGAAAGAGCGCGGCGCCGCGCCCAGCCAGGGTGAACGACCGTCGGCCCCCTCCGAGATGCGCGGTAAGGCGTCCCCCTCCGAACCCAAGCCGGGAAAGCCGCCAAGCCGCCGTAAGCGGCCGACGAGTGAAGGCGAGAGCGATCTGCTCGAGGAGTAGGGCGTCTCGCACCTGCTGCTTGGAGTAGCGCAGAAGCTGATACCGGCGCCTCCTGTAAAGCTCACCGGCCTTCGAGGTACCCCTTTGTGCGGCTGAAAGCAGCCGGTTGCCGCGAGCCGGAGGGTGGCTACGCGAGCATAGCCAGGAGAGCCTTCTGGGTGTGCAGGCGGTTCTCGGACTGATCGAACACCACCGAGGCCTCCGAGTCGATGACCTCGTCGGTCACTTCTTCGCCGCGGTGCGCCGGAAGGCAATGCATGAACAGCGCACCGGAGGCGCCGCGCGCCATCAGGTCGCTGTTGACTTGAAACGGCGCGAAAATCGCGTGCCGCTGCTCGATTTCCGATTCCTGTCCCATCGACGCCCACACGTCGGTATAGATCGCGTCAGCTCCGGCCGCGGCGACCGCCGGATCGTTGGTCAACTGCAGGGATCCGCCGTGGCGCGCACTCTGAGCGATCGCGCTGGCCGCTGCGGCATCCAGCTCGTACCCGCGCGGCGAGGCGATTCGCACCCGTGCTCCCAGCATCGTCGCGGCCTGCGCCAGCGAGAGTGCCACGTTGTTGCTGTCCCCGATGTAAGCGAGGGTCCGGCCGCGGAGCGATCCCCACCTCTCGCGCATGGTCTGGCAGTCGGCCAGCGCCTGACACGGGTGTTCCTCGTTGGTGAGCGCGTTGATCACCCGCAAACGCGGTGCGGCGGCGGTGAACGCTTCGAGGCGCGACTGTGCGTAGGTGCGGACCACCGCGCCGTGCACCCAGCGCTCGAGGTTGCGCGCCACGTCCTTGATCGTCTCGCGGCCGCCGAGCGCGACGTCCTGGGGCGGCTCGATGACGTCGCCGCCGAGCTCGCGGACCGCGATCTGGAACGTCGAGCGGGTTCTGAGCGACGGCTTCTCGAACAGCAGCGCGATGTGCCGGCCCACCAGCGGCCGGATGTGGGGTGATCCCGCAGCGCGCGCGCTCTTCAACTCTGACGCGAGCTGGAGGCAGGCTTCGAGCTGTGACGGCGTGAAGTCGGCAATCGAGAGAAAGCGCGTCGGCGTCGGCAACAGATCGACCTTCCGCTGAGCTGAACTCTTCATTCTCATTCTCCCCAAAACCCCAAAAACCTCCGGGGGTTCGCGGTTCGCGGGTTCGCGGGCTCGATCAATCCGAGCTGATCGTGAACTCCGGGGCACTTTCGAATGCAGTGCGCGCCGTCGTGCGAATTTCGCCCCAAACGCCGCAAACCAGCAACGTACCGAGCCCGCGAACCCCCGAACCGCGAACCCGCGGACTACGTGCGGTATTCAGCGTTGATTTTCACGTATTCAGCCGTGAGATCGCACGACCACATCCGTGCTTCGCCGGCTCCGCCCGTGCCCAGATCGACGTGAAGGTCGATCTCCTTGCCCTGCAGGTACGCGGCCGCCTCGGGCGCGCGTTCGTCGAACGGGGTGCCGTTGCTGAACAGCTCGACGGATCCGATGCGAATCTTCGCGCGATCGAGCACCAACGTCCGCGTGGCCCGGCCCGCGACCGCCACCAGCCGGCCCCAGTTCGGATCGCCGCCGTGCACGGCGGTCTTCACCAGCGGCGAGTTGGCAATCGCCCGGGCCGTCGCCTTGGCATCGTCGTTGGTCTTCGCGCCGGTGACCCGGATCGTGATCAGCTTGGTGGCGCCCTCGCCGCCGCGCACGATGTCAATCGCCAGCGGCTCACAGACCTGCCGGAGTGCGGCGACCAGCACCGGATAGTCGTCGTCGGTCAACGTGACGCCGCTCGCGCCGTTGGCCAGCGCGAACACGCAGTCGTTGGTCGAGCACTCGCCGTCGACGCTGATCGCGTTGAACGTATCGTCCGCCGCGGCTTTGAGCGCCCGCTGGAGCAGCGCCGGCTCGACTCTCGCGTCGGTGGTGACGAATCCGAGCATCGTGGCCATCATCGGCTCGATCATGCCCGAGCCTTTGGCCATGCCGCCGACGCGGAAGGTGCCGCCTCGCACGGTTGCCTCGGCCGCCGCCTCCTTCGAAAACGGATCGGTCGTCATGATGGCGCGTGCCGCGTCGGCACCGCCGTCGGAGGACAGCGCGCCGGCCGCGAGGCTGATTCCCGCGTCCACCTTCGCCATCGGCAGCTTGACGCCGATCACACCGGTCGAGGCGACCAGGACCGATTCGGCGGCACAGCCGATCGCCGCCGCAGCCAGGCGCGTCATCTCACGCGCGTCGCGCAGACCATCTTCGCCGGTGCAGGCGTTGGCACACCCGCTGTTGACGACTACCGCGGTTGCGTGCCCGCCCGACTGCTGCAGGTGCTCCCGGGAGACGAGAATCGGCGCCGCCTGGGCGACGTTGGTGGTGAACACCGCCGCCGCGGACGCCGCCGTGTCGCTGACCACCAGCGCCACGTCAGGCTTCCCGTTCGCCTTGATCCCGCCGGCGACGCCGGACGCGCGAAAACCGGCGGGCGCGGTCACGCCGCCAACAATCGTCTGCGTCTCGATCGCGATCATGCGAAGACCGGCTCCCGTTCTTCCTTCCTGGATTCATCGTCCACCGGCGTGAGCTTCAGCCGCTCGACGTTGAAGCGCCGCGGCGCCACGCCGCGGCCGTGACTCATCGCGGCGGCGTGTTCCGGCACTGCCTTCACGCCCTGCCGCAGCGTCAGACGGACCGCGTATTGACCGCACTTGCGGAACAGGGCGCAGCCATTGCAGTCGTGCGCGATCTTCTCCGGCATCCAGATGTGCGGGACGATGGTGAACCCGAGCCGGACGAAGTGTCCGGGAGCATGGGTGAACGCGCACAGGGTCGAGTAGCCGGCCGCGGCGCCGTTCGACGCGAGGTGGGCCACGAGCCGGGTGCCGATCTGCTGCCCGCGCAGCGACTCGTCCACGACCAGCGAACGGACTTCCGCCACCGACGCGCTGAGACGCGCCAGTTCGGCGCAGCCGACCACCTGGCCATCGAGCTCCGCCACGAAGAACCGGGCGACATGCTCGCGGACGTCTTCACTCGAGCGTGGCAGCAGATGACCCGCCTCGAGGTTGGCCGCAACCAGTGAGTGAATCGCCGTCGCATCCGACGGCGCAGCAGCTCGCAGAATCACACTCATCAGCTCTTCTCTCCCACAGCGGCCGCCAATGCCGCGTCCAGCACTACAGCCATCTGATCCACCGCTGCCGCGTCGACGATGTACGGCGGCAACAACCGCAGCACGGTGTCGGCAGTCCGGTTGATCAACAGCCCGCGCTCGAGCGCGGCTTCCACGACCGGCGCAGCCGGCCGATCCAATTCCATTCCCCAGATGACGCCGGCGCCACGAACGTCGACCACGCACTTGTGCCGCGCCGCCACCCGCCGGAGCGCGCTTTCGATCTGCGGGCCGATCGCCGCCACGTGCGCGAGCAGACCAGACTCCAACTCCTCGAGGAACACGAGCGCGGCGCGGCAGGCCAGCAGATTGCCGCCATACGTGGTGCCATGGTCGCCGAAGGCAATCGTCTCAGCCACCTGCGCGGAAATCAGCGCCGCGCCCACCGGCACACCGCCGCCAAGCGCCTTGCCCAGCGCCATCAGGTCGGGAGTCAGCCCGAGCGTGGTGGAGTAGAACGGGACGCCGGTCCGGCCGAGGCCGCACTGCACCTCGTCCGCGATCAGCAGCGCCCCCGACTTCTCGCACGCCGCCTCGATCGCCGCGGCCATTTCGCGGCTGAAGGGGCGAACCCCGCCTTCGCCCTGCAGCGGCTCGACAATGATCGCGGCGGTCTTCTCCGACACCGCCGCTGCCAGTTCCGAGGGGTCCGAGTTCGAGACGAACGAGACCCCCTCGAGCAACGGCCCGAACGGCGTGCGGTAGTGCTCGTCCCACGTGGTCGAGAGTGCGCCCATCGTCCGGCCGTGGAATGCACGTTCGAAGGCCACGACCTGCGACCGTGGGCTCCCTCCCGTGAACCAGTAGCGGCGCGCGAACTTGAGGCAGGCCTCGATCGCTTCCGTCCCGCTGTTGCAGAAGAACGCGCGCGGCAGCCCGGACATCGCGGTCAGCTTCGTCGCCACTTCCGACTGGAGCGGATGGAAGTAGAGGTTCGACGTGTGGAGCAGCTGCTCCGCCTGGGCGGCGATCGCCGCGACCAGCCGCGGATGCGCGTGACCGAGCGACGAGACCCCGATCCCCGAGATGAAGTCGAGATAGCCGCGGCCGGCGGCATCGTACAGACGGCAGCCGCTGCCGCGTTCGAAGACGACCGGCGCGCGGCGATACGTCTGCAGCACATGGGCGCGCTCGCGCGCCATCACTTCATCGGCCGTGATCGTCATCGTCGTCTCTGTCGTCATCGTTCGTCCTCGCCGTCTCCGTGCAAGTCCGGTTGTCAAAATACCCGCGTTCCCACTGCCGTATCGAAATCCTCGACGCCGCGCCCCGCGACGATCGCGACCTCGGTGACGCCGCCGTTGCGTGCGCGGCGGCACGCGGTCAGCTTCGCCACCATTCCCGAATGCGCGGTGCCCGACGACGTGAGCTGTTGGACGTCGGTCTCGCTGAGCTCGGCGATGGTCGTGCCCGCGCCGTCCAGCACGCCGGGCGTCGTCCCCGCCACCAGCAGGCGCCGAGCCGGGAGCGACGCCGCGATCTGGGCCGCGAACGTATCGGCGTTCACGTTCAGCAGGGTGCCGTCCGACGCCACACCGACGCTCGCGATCACTGGGATGTAGCCGAGCCTCAGCAAATCCGCGATCAGCGAGACGTCGCCGCCGCGCGGCTCGCCCACGAGACCCAGGTCGATCTGCTCGCCGCCGAGGGTCGTCACCGGCCCCGCTTTCACCGCCAGGCCGATTCCGGCGTCGGCGCCGGTCAACCCGACCGCCCTGGCGCCGAGCGCGCCCATCGCCGCGACCAGCGCGGTGTTGGTGCGGCCCGCGAGCACCGCAACCACGCTTTCGAGCGTGGCCCCGTCGGTCACCCGTAGACCGTCGGCGAACCGCGGGGTCAGGCCCCGCACTTTCAGCTCCGCGTCGATCGACCGGCCGCCGCCGTGCACGACCACGAGCGGCTCCCGTCCGGCGAGCCGGACGATGGCGGCAGCCGAGGTGCGGATCGCGGCCGCGTCCTCGAGCAACTCGCCGCCCAGCTTCAGGACCGTCGCCACTAGTGCAGGCCCATGGCTTCCGGGAAGCCGAATGCCACGTTGAAGTTCTGGATCGCCTGGCCGGCGGCTCCCTTCACCAGATTGTCGATGCACGCGACCATCACCAGCTGGGTGCCGTCGGGCGAAATCCGCCAGCCGATGTCGCAGAAATTCGTGTGGACGACGTGCTTGATCTCGGGGAGATCGGCGCCGGTCAGCCGCACGAAGGCCGCTTGTCCGTACGCCTGCTCGAGCGTCCGCGTAATCGCCGCGTTGTCGACTCCGGGCCGCAGCCGCGCGTAGATGGTCTCGAGGATGCCCCGGTCGAGCGGCACCAGGTGCGGCACGAAGGTGATCGGCAGTCCGACCTCCTGTTCGATCTCGGCGCCATGACGATGGCCGAATACCCCGTAGGCGGCGATGCTGCCGTGAATCTCGGAGAAGTGCGTGCGTTCGGTCGGAGTCTTGCCCGCCCCCGAAACGCCGGACTTCGCATCGATGATGATCCCCGGCTCGAGCAATCCCGCCGCGGCGAGCGGCTGCAGCGACAGGATCGCGGCGGTCGGGTAGCATCCCGCGCACGCGATCAGCCTCGCCTGCTCGAGCTCGGTGCGATACCGCTCGGTCAGCCCGTATGTCACCGGCTGGCCCGGGTCGGGCGAATCCGGATACCAGCGTTTTCGAAGCGCCTTGTCCCGGAGCCGGAACGCTCCGGACAGGTCGAAGACGCGCGGTCCCCGCGCGGCCAGCGCCGGACCCGACTTCGGCCGACAGCGAGTCGGGCGTCGCCAGGAAGACGGCATCGAGTGAAGCCAGCAGATCGAGATCGAGCGGCTGGACCGGGGCATCCCAGATATGGCTCAACGCGGCGATACGCCGCGGCTCGGAGTTGGCCGAGCCCATCGCAGCCGCCACCTGGACCGACGGATGGCGGGACAGCCGGCGGATGAGCTCGACGCCCGAATATCCAGTCGCCCCGGCGACACCCACTCTGACTGGCGAATAAGTATTCATCCGAATAAGTAGTTATACGGTATTTGTGGGTCACCGTCAACAATTTAGCGGCAAATATTGCATAGCGATATGCATATGATGTATAAATATGAAAACTTCGGCTCGCGGGCCTGCCGCGCCGGAGCCTTGGCCGAAGGGATTCGGGGTCGGATTAGGGATTGGAGTCCCTTTGGACCGCCGCAGCATGAAGCCTTACAGACAATCGATCATCCGGGACCTGGTGGAACGGGAGTCGATCACCAGCCAGGAGCAGCTTCGGGCCCGGCTGCGCGAGCGCGGGATCGATGCCACCCAGGCGACGCTGTCGCGCGACATCCGCGAGCTCCAGCTCGTCAAGCGGACGGCGGACGGCGCCTACCGGTCCGCGGGACGGGCCGCCATCGGGAACGCCGGCGAGACCGATACCGTTCTCGCCGACGCGGTGGCCGAGCTGCTTCGACACCAGGAAGTGGTCGGCCACATGATTGTGCTGCGGACCGATCCCGGGCAGGCCCAGGCGCTGGCGGTCGCGATCGATCGCGCGCGCCCCGCCGACGTGGCGGGCACGATCGCCGGCGACGACACCATCCTGATGATCTGTCGATCTCCGGAGGGGGCCGAGCGCGTCGCGCAGCGGTTCGTGGGCTTTCAGACAGAGGCGTAGAGACCGTACATGAACCGAATTCTCCTCGCCTATTCAGGCGGGCTCGATACCACCATCGCCATTCCCTGGCTGCGCGAGCATCACGACGCAGAAGTGATCGCGGTCACCGTCGATCTCGGGCAGGGGCTCGAGCTCGCCTCGATCCACGAGCGTGCCCTCGCCGCCGGCGCGGTCAGAGCGCACATCGTCGATGCCCGCGACGAATTCGTGCGGCGATACATCCTGCCGGCGCTGCAGGCGGGCGCGGTCTACGAGGACCGGTATCCGCTCGCCACGGCGCTCGGCCGGCCGCTGATCGCGCAGCGGCTGGTCGACATCGCGCGGATGGAAGGCGCGACGTCGGTCGCACATGGGTGCACCAGCATCCACAACGATCAGATGCGCCTCGAGTCGTCCATCCGCGCGCTCGATCCGTCGCTCGAGATCATCGCCGCCGCGCAGGCCTGGACGATGACGCTGCCCGAGAAAGTCGAATACGCCCGCGCCCGCCGCCTGGCGATTCCTGACGCTGGCGGCAGCGTCTACAGCGTCGACACCAATCTGTGGGGCCGTGCGATTGCCTCCGGCGGCCTGGAGGACGCGTGGATCGAGCCGCCCGAGGAGATCTACTCGCTCACCCGGCCGCCGCAGGAGAGTCCTGACTCGCCGGCCTACGTCGAGCTCGATTTCGAGGCGGGCGTGCCGGTGCGCGCCAACGGCGTGGACATGTCGCTCCTCGAGCTGATCGACAGCCTCGAGATCATCGCCGGTGCCCACGGCGTCGGGCGGATTGACGTGGTCGAGAACCGGTCGGCGGGCATCAAGGAACGCGAGGTCTACGAAGCGCCGTCGGCGGTCGTGCTGCACACCGCGCACAAGGAGCTGGAGAAGCTGGTGATTCCGCGTGATCTCGAACGTGTCAAACACGACCTGAGCCGCATCTATGCGGATCTCGTCTACAGCGGCGACTGGTTCTCGCATACGCGCGAAACCATCGACGCCTTCGTCGCGGCGGTCCAGCCGCGCGTCACCGGCTCGGTCAGGCTGAAGCTCTTCAAGGGCGACTGCCGCATCGTCGGCCGCAAATCGCCGAACTGGCACGTTCCGAGCGGCCGCATGGCGCCGGACCCGCAGGCCGTCTGATGGCGCATCTCTGGTCGGGTCGATTCGAGGGCGGACCTGACGCCGCCCTGTTCGCGTTCGGCGCATCGTTCCGGTTCGATCGCCGGCTCTTCGAAGACGACGTGACGGGCAGCGTGGCGTGGGCTGAAGCGATCCATGCGGCGGGTGTGCTGTCGGCGGCGGAAGTCGCCGCGATCAAGGGCGCGCTCGATGAGATTCTCGCCGCTGGCTCGGATCCGGCCTTCTTCGATGCCGACGCCGCGAAAGACGACGAGGACGTGCACTCGTTCGTCGAGCGGGAGCTGGTGGCGCGAGTCGGCGAGGCCGGCCGGCGCCTGCACACCGGCCGCTCGCGCAACGAGCAGGTGTCGCTGGATCTGCGGCTGTATCTCAAGCGCCGGGTTCCGCTGCTGCAGAAGGCGATCGCAGCGCTGATTCAGGTGCTCGGCGATCAGGCGGTGGCCGCGGGCGATGCGGTCATGCCGTCCTACACGCACCTTCGACGGGCGCAGCCGGTGCTGGTCGCCCACTTCTTTCTCGCGCACACGGCGGCGCTGCGCCGCGATCACGGCCGGTTGACCCGGCTGCTCGACGAGATCGACGAGCTGCCGCTCGGCTCCGGGGCGATTGCCGGGACCAGCTACGGCATCGACGTCCCGGCGCTCGCCGCCAGGCTCGGCTTTTCACGGATCGTGCTGAACAGCATCGACGCCACCGGCGACCGCGATTTCGTGTCGTCGTTCCTCCATGCGGCGGCACTGGCGATGGTGCACATCAGCCGGATTGCCGAGGACTTCATCCTGTTCACGTCCGAGGAGTTTCGCTTCTTCGAGCTCGCCGACACCGCGGCCACCGGCAGCAGCCTGATGCCGCAGAAGAAGAATCCCGATCCGCTCGAGCTCGTGCGAGGCAAGTCGGGCCGCGTGATCGGCCGGCTCGCCGGATGGCTGGCGACGATGAAGAGCCTGCCGATTGGGTATAGCAAGGATCTGCAGGAGGACAAGGAAGCGGTCTTCGAAGCCGAGGACACCCTGCGCGGCTCGATCGACGCAGCGGCCACGGTCGTCGCCGGCCTCACCCTCAATCGGAGCGTCACGGCGACGGCGGCGTCGGGGCTCCTGCTCGCGACCGATGTGGCCGACTACCTGGTCGCCAAGGGGGTGCCCTTCCGTGACGCGCACGAGATCGTCGGGGCGCTGGTCCGTCGGCTGGTGCAGGAGAACCGATCCTTCGACGCGCTGACCGATGACGAATGGCGAACGCATTCGGCGCTGTTCGATGCGGACGTGCGCGACTTCATCTCGCCCTCGGCATCGGTGGCCCGCAAGCGGACGCCGCAGTCGACCCAGCCGGACGCAGTGGCGGCGGCTATCAGTGAGCTGCGCGCGTGGCTGGAAGCTCCGCGTGTCAAGGGAGAAGGCAAAAGGGAGAAGGGAGAACTCCCTTTCCCTTGACCGCGTTAGAACCTATAGCCGATCCCCGCGGTGATGCGCCAGAACGACAGCGAATCGATCGCCAAATCGAGCTCGTCTTTCGGCTGGCGGCCCTGGAGCGTGCGGAAGTACCGCGCGTCCACCTGCAGGCGTAGCCGTCCACCGACGGCTCGGGTGACGCCGCCGCCGGCATCGAAGGCCAGCTGGTTCCCCGCCGCGTCGAAGACGTCGTCTGGATCGGCGATGCGGGTATGAAACAGGCCGCCGCCGGCCGCGGCATACGGCCTGAGGCCAACCCAGGTGCCATCTTTCAACGGGCGCACCACGACGTTGCCCATCGCGGAGATCAGCAGACTGTCTCCGTATTGGAAGCCATCGTCCGGGGTTCGATTCCCGAAGAAGCCCGGAGCCACGTTCACGTCGGCTTCGAAATCGAACCAGCCCTTCGTTGTACGGGTCAGCGACGCCCCAAACGTGGGAGTCACTCCGAACGTATTCTCGAACTGGCCGGCGAAATCGGTGAAGACCGTGCGGGTGTTGAAGGTGAGGCCGGCGTACGGGGTGACGATCCAGTCGGCGCGGAGCTCAGTGGAAGACGTCGCAAGCAGGAGCAGGACGACGGCACAGGCGGCGCGGAAGCGGGACATCCCCCACATCCTACCCGCATGCGAGCGAACGGAGTGGACGGAGGTACCGGATCTCAAAAACAGAGCAACGGAGTCAACGGAGAAGACGAAGAAGACCAAACACCTTTTCCGTTCTCTTCGTTATCTCCGTTGCTCCGTTTTGAGATCCGGTACCTCCGTATCCTCCTTGACTCTAGAAGCGGAAGACGAGTCCGACCGTTCCGCGCCAGAAACTGAACGAGCCGAGCCCGATGTTGAAGTCACTCTCCCCGTCCGCTTCGGTGTCCTCCAGCGAGCGGAAGTAGCGGACATCGCCCTGCAACCCGAACTTGTCGTTGAAGAAGCCGGTCACGCCGCCGCCGACGTTCAAGCCCCAGCTGGTGCTGTCCACTTCGAACAGATCGTCGGCGTCGTCAATCCGCGACTTGATGATGCCGAGGCCGCCCGATGCATAGGGGCGGATGCCGCCGCCGGTCTGGCCGCCGAACGGCGCGCCGACCTTCAGGTTCGCCATCAGCGTCGTGACGTTGCTGTCGCCGAACTGGAAATCGTTGTCGCCGGCGGTGTTCTCGAAGAAGTTCGGCGCGTATCCGAAGTCGACCTCGAACCCGAGCGCGCCGGCGCCCATCCACGACAGCTGAGCACCGAAGTTCATCTTCCGTTCGAACTCGTCTTCGAAGTCGGTCGCCCGGTTGATTGAAACCGGCGGTGCCTCCCCAGTTCATGCCGATGAACGGCGTGAACAGCCAGTCAGCGGACGCCTTCGCGGGTGTCGCCGCGAATGCCGTCAGCACGAGAGCTGATGCGATTGCGAGCTTGCGCAGTGCCATACCTTCCTCACTTCTCCTTCGCGGCTTCACGCGTCTCTGCCGTTACCGCGATCGGCCGGCGCATGATGCGACCCGGCACTCGATACTGCCGTTCGTCATTGCAAGGCATGTGCCTCAGCAGCAACAGATCTGGCAGCGCGCAATTCTGCTGAGGGAATCGATGAATTTTGGGAAGGACGCTCAGGGAGTGGAAGCGCTGGAGGGTGCTTCCAACTCTGCCGCAAGCAGCTGGATTAGCTGCCAGGCGCGCGCGATGTGCCGTTCGTTGGTGCGCAGATTACCGATCGCCAGCCGGAGCGTATAGCGGCCGTCGAGCCGGGTGTGGGACAGGAAGATCTCCCCGGATGCGTTGATTCGCTCGAGCAGTTGCTCGTTGAGCTCATCAGTGCCGCGCGCGCGGAAACACACCACGCTGAAGGGGACCGGCGCCGTTCGTTCGAACCGCGCCGAGGCGTCGACCCAGCCGGCGAACAGCCGTGCGAGCCGGATGTGCTCGGCCAGGCGATCGCGGATGCCTTCGGCGCCGAAATATCGAAGCACCATCCACAGCTTGAGCGCACGAAACCGGCGCCCGAGTTGGATGCCCGTATCCATCAGGTTCCTGACGTCGCTGTTCTCCGACGTTTTCAGGTACTCGGGCGTGAGTGAGAACGCCGATCGCAGCGTGTTCATGCGGCGGCAATACAGCACGCTGAGATCGAACGGCGTGAACAGCCACTTGTGCGGATTGACGACCAGCGAGTCGGCGGGGGCCGCGTCCAGCAGGAGCCCGCTGTACTCGGGGACGATGGCGGCGACGCCGGCGTAGGCGGCGTCGACGTGAAGCCAGATTCGCTCGCGGGCGCAGATGCTCGCCACTGCGCCGACCGGGTCGACGCTCGTGGCCGACGTCGTCCCCACGGTCGCCACCACGGCGATCGGGGTCACGCCCACACTGCGGTCATCCTGGATCGCGGCGGCCAGCGCGTCGGGACGCATCCTGAAATCCGAGTCGGCCTCGATCCGCCCAACGGCCTGGTGACCGAGGCCGAGCAGGATGACCGCCTTGTCCACCGACGAGTGCGCGTGCTCCGAGCAATAGACCCGGAGCTGTCCGACGTCGGTTCGCCCCGACAGCCCGCGGCCACGCACGTCCGCGACCGCCTCTTCGCGCGCCGCGGCGAGCGCGTGCAGCGTCGAGATCGAGGCGGTGTCGTAGATGACGCCCTCGAACGAGTCGGGAAGGCCGATCAGTTGCCGGAGCCAGCCGAGTGAGACCTCCTCGAGCTCGGTCGCGGAGGGGGACGTCCGCCACAACATCGCTTGCACGTTGAGCGCTGCCGACAGGAACTCCGCGAGTACCCCTGGTCCGCTGCCGGAGATGGAGAAGTAGGCAAAGAATCCGGGATGGTTCCAGTGGGTGATGCCCGGCAGGATCACCCGCTCGAAGTCGGCGAAGATGGCGTCGAACGACTCGCCCTGCTCGGGTGCAGATGTGGGGAGTGCCGCGCGGATGTCTCCCGGCTGTACCCGGGAGAGCACCGGAAACCGCTCAGGGTCGGCGAAGTAATCGGCGATCCAATCCGCGATCCGGTGTGCTTCCTTGCGGAACGCTTCCGGATCCATGTCGCCGTAATCGGGGGGAGTCATGCCGCGCGATTCTATCGTTCTCGCGCGGTGTCAGCGGCCAGTGGCCAGTTACCAGTCCCCAGTGGTCAGCCAGGTCGGGCAAATCGATTCAAAGCTGGAAACTGGAAACTGGCCACTGACTACTTCTTCTCGACTTCGACCGCCACCGGCGACGACAGGCGCACGGTCACGACCGCACCGGCGGCGAGCGTTGCGGCACTCCTCTCGCCCGTGGCGGCGATGGCGGTGCCGCCGGCCGCGCCGGTCGCGCCGCCGATCACCGCGCCCTTCTTGCCGCCGATCAGCGCACCGAGGATCGCGCCACCCACCGCGGCGCCGCCGATCTTCCGGGCGCTGTCGCCGGCCTGGGACTCACCTTCGCGGATGATCGCATCGGTGCGAATCGGCAGCTGCGTCCCATCGGCCAGCACCAGCGTGTGGAACCGCACGCCGAGGCGGGCACGCTCCTTCAGCTTGCCGCCACGTTCGACCAGGGTGACGGCGCCGAGCGCCCGGGTTCCCGCGGGGACCGCGGTCCGGCCATCCACCGCCACATCGCGCATCACTCGCGCTTCCACGCGGTCCTCGACCCGGGCGCGCTCGGTGGATACCGCCGTTTCGATCTGCAGGCCAATCACCGACGCGGTGGGAATTTCGAGCTCGACGAACTCGGGTGCCGGCGGCGGCGGAGGCTCAGCCTTGGCCGGCTCGCTGCGGACCGGATCCACGGGCGCCGCTGGCGCGGACGTGCCGTCGGCGCGCGACGCCGCAGGCTCCGGGGCGGGATGGGCCGCGACCGGCGCCGGGGCCACGCCGCCGGGGGCGCGGGCGGCCGGAGACGATGGGGCCGGGTTGCGATGGGCTGTCACGGGCGTGGCGGCTGGCGCGGGGCGCGGCGACGCCGGCTGGCGAATCGACGCCGGCTCGCGGACCGTCGGCGCCGGTGCGGTGGCGGCCGGCGTGGCGCGAACGGGACTGGCGCTCTCGACTGGTGCGGGTACGGCCGGCGGAGCCACCGTCGCTTCGGTCTCCTGGACCGGCGCCGGCGCCGGTCCATGCGCCGCCGTCCCGGGAGCCGGGGTGACGGCTGGGGCCGCGCTGTTCCGGACCGCCATGTACGCCCCGCCCGCCGCCGCAGTCACACACGCAAGAGCCAACAGCCCGACGGCGAGTGATTTGGAAAGCATCCTGTCTTCTCCCTGGATGAGGCTTCGGGAGCAATTCACGTACCTGCCAGAGGCGCGAATTTACTGGGTTTTTCGCCGCCCCGGATCCGGACCGCCGGATCGGCCGGGCAGCGGATGACAGTCGTGTCCTCGCGAAAGGACCGGCTCACCCGTGGTAGCGTTCAAAATCCGCGGTAATCGCGGGAATGGCCACACGGTACTCGAGTTGCAACCGCCTCCCTATTCACTTCGCCCTGGAGTCTCCGATGCGAATCGCTTTCGCCCTCGTCGTTCTGCTCCTGGCCGGACCCGCCACCCGCGCCGAAGCCCTCACTATCCGTGATGTCATCGAGCTGACCAAGGCCGGCATCTCGGACGAGGTGCTGCTGGCCTTGATCGACGTCGACGGCGGCGTGTATGCCAACGACGCGGCGACACTCAAGAGGTTGAAAGAGGCCGGTGTGAGCGAGCGTGTCATGGTGGCGCTGGTGCGAAGCGGACGCGAGCGCCGGCTCCCGGAACCGCCGCCGGCTCCTCCCGAAGAGGAGGCCACCCCACCTCAGGTCGTGGTGATCGAGCATCACGAGCCCCGCCAACCCGAGGTTCAGCAGGTTGTCGTCCCGGTGCCCGTGTACGTGCCGGTGTACCCGGCCCGCCGGTCTCATCGGAACGGCGATGCGGTTCATCACCCGCGTCCGGTCGAGAGCACGTACGTGCCATTTCAGTCCGGCCAGCCAGCGGTGCGCCCGGAGCCGCCGAAAGCTGCCCCCACGTATTGGGGATTCGGCGGGAAGCTCCGGCCGGATGCCTGGGGTCAACGGCCGGCAGACGAGGCGAAGCCATCAGACCCGCCGCCCGGGACGGCAAGCAACGGGACCAGCGACGGGAAGCCAGGACGGAAATAGAAGCGTTCTCCCTTTTCCCTTCTGCCTTGTCCCTTGACACCCGGCCGCGCCTCAGGCGGCGGGGTCCTCTTGGACCCTCTTCTTCACCCCGCGGCCGATCTTCAGTGCCGCCGGCAACAAGGCCACGGTGCCGATGATCAGATCGCTCGCCCGCACCTTCTCCGGCCGCGGTGTCGGGCGGTCGATGTCGCAGTTCATGTCGTCGGGATACGGCGGCACCTCGGTTTCGCCCTTCTCCCGGCGCTCGATGTAGGCACGCTGCGCGGCCGGCCCGATCTTCTTCTTCTCCCCCGCCACCTTCTCGCCGACGTCCTTCCCATACGGCGAGGCGTGCTCGATCTCGGCGTTGAGCTCCGCGCCGACCAGGAGCGCAATCCCCGAGACGTAGAACCACAACAGCAGCACCATCACGCCGCCGATCGCGCCGTAGGTCTCGTTGTAGGCCGCGAAGTTCGTCACGTAGTAGCGGAACGCCAGCGACGCGACTACCCAGAGGACCGTCGCCAGCACCGAGCCTGGCGTGATCCAGATCCATTCCTGCTCCGCATCCGGCGCAAAGTAATAGACCAGCGCGACCGCAGTCGCGGCCAGCAGGAACACCACCGGCCATTGCAGGATCTTCCAGGTCCACGTGAACACCGGTCCGAGCCGCATCGCCTCGGCAACCTTCTCGGCGATGGTCGGACCGGCAATCACCAGGGTCATCGCGACCAGGATGAACAGCGCCAGGCCCACCGTCAGGCCGAGCGCCACCAAACGGACCTTCCACCACGGACGGCCCTCGGTGATGTCGTAGGCCGCATTGAGGGTGCTGGACATCGACACCACGGCGGCCGACGAGCTCCACAACGTGAACAGAAACGCCATCGTCAAGATGCCGCCGGCGTTGCTGTCGCCAATCTTTGTGATCTGGTCGGTGATGATGGCGGTGACGTCGCCGGGGGCGACGCGGCCGAGCATGGCCTGGATTTCCCCGATGAGGTTCTCGATCGGGAAAAAGCTGGCAATCGAGATCAGCGCGAGCAGCGCCGGAAACAACGCAAAGAAGAAGTAGTACGCCTGCTGCGCCGCCAGATTGAACACATCATCCGCGAGCGTCTCGGTGTAGGTGCGTTTGAAGAGCTCGGACCAGGTCAAGGGAATGCGGAAGCGTTCCAGCATGGCGCTACAGTTAGCAAGCGTGTTGCCAGATCGTGTTGGGCGTGAGGGGATGTGCTATAACCCGAAATTCCACCGTTTTGGCCGGTTCTCTTGCACGTTTCCGGAGGGTCTATGTCCAGCCAGTGGCGAAGCCGGTTCCTGCGCTTCGCGATCGCCTGCGCCCTTGTCGCCTGGGGTTTCCCAGGGAGCGCACCGTCGGCTCAATCGCCACAGCCGGCTTCCAAACAGAAGATCGACGCCGAGTACACCGCCAAGATCAAGGAACACCTGCAGGATCCGCGGATTTCGACCGAGCTCGTCGATCACCTCCCGGCCTCGGACACGGTCCCCTCGCCACTCAAGTTCTTCAACCGCATCGTCGGTACCCCTGGTGAGCTGACGTATTCCAAGGACATCTACCGGTACTACGATGCCCTGGACAAGGCGTCTGACCGGATCGCGGTGTGGCGCATCGGCAAGTCCGAGGAAGGCCGCGACATGGTGCTGCTGGCGGTGGCAGACGAGGCGACGATCAAGCAGCTGGATAAATACAAGGGGATGCTGGCGTCGCTGACCGACCCGCGGAAGACCACCGAGGCCCAGGCCCAGCAACTGCTCAAGACCGCCAAGCCCATCTACTGGATCACGAGCGGCATGCACTCGACCGAGAACGGCGGGCCCGAGATGCTGATCGAGCTGCCGTACCGGCTCGCGGTCGAGGACACGCCGTTCATCCAGACCATTCGCAACAACGTCATCACCCTGATTACTCCGGTCATCGAGGTGGACGGCCGCGAGAAGCAGGTCGACACCTACTACTTCAACAAGAAGCGGCGCGCGTCGGGCGAGCAGCAGGTCCTGCCGCTGATGTATTGGGGCAAGTACGTCGCGCACGACAACAACCGCGACGGGATGGGGCAGTTCCTCGCGCTGACCCGCAACGTGACCAAGGCGTTCCTCGACTGGAAGCCGACGGTGATGCACGACCTGCACGAGCAGTCGACCTACCTCTACGCGTCGACCGGCACTGGACCGTACAACGAGCAGATCGATCCGATCACGATCGACGAGTGGTGGCTCCTCGCCAAGACCGAAGTGATGGAGATGACCAAGCGGAACGTGCCTGGCGTGTGGACCTACGGGTTCTACGACGGCTGGGTGCCGAACTACATGTTCTTCATCGCCCACGCGCACAACGCGATCGGCCGTTTCTACGAGGTGATGGGCTATGGTCCCGAGAACCGCACGGTCACCGCGACGCAGACCACGACCAGCCGTGAATGGTTCCGGCCCAACCCGCCGCTGCCGACCATCCAGTGGGGACCGCGCAACAACACCAACATCCAGCAGTCGGCGATCCTGATCGCGCTCAACCACGTCGCAAAGAACAAGGACACCTATCTCGAGAACTATTGGCTGAAGAACAAGCGCGCCGCCGACAAGGGGAAGACCGGTCCGGTCTATGGATGGGTGATCCCGGCCGCGCAGAAGCGGAAGGCCGACGCCGCCGAGGCGATCAACGAGCTGCGCCGGCAAGGCCTCGAGGTCCACACCGCCGGCGCGGCGTTCAAGGCCGGCTCCGTGGAAGTCAAGCCGGGCGACTACATCGTCCGTGGTGACCAGCCCTATCGCACCATCGCCGACATGTACTTCTCGGTGCAGAACTACGCCCCGTCCAACCCTCGTCCGTACGACGATACCGGCTGGACTTTCCAATACATGCGGAACCTGGTCATCAGGCCGATCGAGGACAAGAACGCGCTCGATCAGCAGATGACCGCGGTCAACGCCGACGTTCGGGCGCCGGGCGGCGTCGACGGTTCGGGCCCGGTGCTGATCGTCGAGCACACCACCGACAACGCGCTGGTGACCTTCCGCTTCAAGCACAAGGACGTCGCCATGGAAGCGGCGGAAGAGGAGTTCGACGCGGCCGGGCGCAAGTTCCGCGCGGGATCGTTCATCGTGAAGAACGCCAACCGCGCGGTGCTCGAACCGACCCTGACATCGCTCGGCCTCTCCGCCGCGGCGGTGGCGGCGGCGCCGGCGGTGCGCACGCACAATCTCGACGTGCCGCGCATCGGCTACATCCACAGCTGGGCGAACACGCAGAACGAGGGCTGGGTCCGGGCCGCGCTCGATACCTACGGCGTGCCTTACACCTACTTCGCCGACATCACGCTGCGCGAGGGCAACCTGCGTCAGAAGTACGACGTCATTGTTTATCCGCACGTCGGCGGAAGCGCCCAGTCGCAGGTCAACGGTCTTCCGAAGACGAGCGGATCGCCGCTGCCGTACAAGAAGACCGCCGACACGCCCAACCTCGGGGCCACCGATCAGGCGGACGACATCCGCGGCGGCATGGGGTTGGAAGGACTGATGGAGCTGGTCAAGTTCGTGAGGGAAGGTGGGACGCTCATCACCGAAGGGGCGACGTCGACGATCTTCCCCGCGTACAACGTCAGCAGCGGCGTCACCGTCGAGAGTCCGGAGGGGCTGTTCGTCCGCGGGTCGGTCATGCGCGGAGTCTTCACCGATCGGCGCAGCCCGATCGCCTATGGCTACGACGCCCAGGTGCCGGTCTACTTCAACCAGGATCCGGTGCTGAACGTCAGCGGCGGGGGCGGCTTCGGCGGACGCGGTGGAGCCGAGAGCGCCATTCCTGGCGTCGGTATGAACGTGACGCCGATGGCGGCTGCCAACAACCGGCTGTCGGCCTACGACCCGGGTGCCGCGGAGGGGACGACGGCATCGGCGGCCCCCGGTGCGGTCGCGGGCCGCGGGCGGCAGGGTGGTGGGGGTGCGGGCGCTGGCGGCGGCCGCGGTGGCCGCGGCGGCGGCGCAGAAGCCGGCGGCCCCGGTGGCCAACCCGCCACGGAAGCGCCGCGCGTCGTGCTGGCCTTCCCATCGAATCCCGACGACATGCTGCTGTCGGGCGTTCTGGTCGGCGGCCAGGCGCTCGCCAACCGCGCCCAGGTCGTCGACATTCCGATCGGCCAGGGCCACGTCGTCTCGTTCGCGATCCGCCCGTTCTGGCGCTGGCAGACCCAAGGCACCTACTTCCTTGGCTTCAACACCATCCTGAACTGGAACGATCTGGACGCGGGGAAGACAACGACGCGGCCGACGTCGACGCAGTAGGCTCGCGGTCCGCAGTCCGCGGTCCGCGAAATCTCTGGAGTCCGTCGAACCATCTGAGTCAGGGGGCGTCGCAATCAGCTGGTTGGGACTTCTTCGACCTCGCTGCCTCGAACGGCTCGGACCGCGGACCCACGGACCACGGACCGCGGATACGCGAACCCGCGAATGTCATGGGTTCGCTATGATGTTTTGATGCCCGCACCGGACGTCGTCGTCATCGGGGGAGGAATCATTGGCTGCGCGGTGGCCCGCGAGCTGGCGCGGCGCGGGGCGGCGGTGCGGGTGTTCGAGGCGCGGACGATCGGGGCCGGGGCGACGCAGGCGTCGGCGGGCATTCTCGCGCCGTACATCGAGGGACACGATCGTGGGCTGCTGTTCGAGCTGGGCCTCCGCTCGCTGGCTCAGTACGACGACTTCGTGCGCGATGTCACGGAGGAGTCCGGCCTGACCGTCGAGTACCGCCGCTGCGGGACGCTCGAGGTCGCTGCCGACCCGGCGACTGCGGCGCGCCTTCGAGAGTCCGCCGCCGCCGACCCGCATCTCGAGTGGCTCGACCCGTCCGCGGTCCACGGCCAGGAGCCTGCCCTCGCAACCGCCATCGAAGGGGCCGTGCTGGCCCGCGAGCACGGCTATGTTTCGGTGCCTTCATTGATGGACGCGCTCGCGTGGGCCGCGCTGCGTCACGGCGTGCAGATCGAGGCGGCGCATCGTGTGACCGGGATTCGCGTCAGCCAGGACGCGGCGACGATCTCCACCGAGGATGGCACTTCGTGGTCAGCGGGAGCGGTGGTGGTCGCCGCGGGCAGCTGGTCGGGTCTTCTCGATGTCGACGACGGCGCGGCGTCGGCGGTGAGACCGGTCCGAGGACAGTTGCTGAGGCTGCATTGGCGCGGCGCGCCGCTCAATCACATCGTCTGGGGGCCGGACTGCTACGTCGTTCCGTGGGCGGACCAGACCGTTCTGGTCGGCGCCACCGTCGAGGATGTCGGCTTCGACGAACGGACGACTGCGGCCGGAGTGCGGGACCTGCTGGATGCGGTGTGCGAGCTGTTGCCGGAAGCGTGGCGCGCGACGTTCCTCGAAGCCCGCGTCGGCCTGCGCCCCGCGACGCCGGACGGCCTGCCATTCCTGGGCGCATCACAAGGATCGGCCCGCTTGATCTACGCCACCGGCCACTATCGCAACGGCGTCCTGCTCGCGCCGCTGACCGCGCAGCTGATCGCCGACCTGATTGTGGATGGGAAGGAAGATGACGCCGTGCGCCAGTTGCGGCCGCGAGGGTAGTGACGGCCGCGGAGGTCGCCGGATCGCAGGATCGCCGCAGCGGCTGAAGCCACCGCGCTACAGGGTTCAGGCTACCCAGAGACAACCAGCCGCTCGGGATTGGCAACCAGCCCGCTCCGATGCTCCGAGCTCCGAACCGCGATCCGCGAACCGCGACCCGCGGACCGCGGTCAGCGACCACGCGACCGTCGCTCCCGCGCGCTGCACCCGCTCGAAGTTGGTCGCGGCGAGCTGGTAGTCGAGATATGAGCGCTGCTCGTTGTCTCGAGCCACTGCGAGGTCGCGCTGCGCCTGGATGACGAGGAAGCTGGTGGACATGCCGACTTCGAAGCGCTTCTGCTCCGCGTCGAGGCGCTGTTCCGCCAGCTCGCGTCCGAGCTTGGTGGTCTCGATCCGCTGGCGGTTCTGTTCGAGCCGCAGCGCGGCGTCGCGTACTTCGCGGACCACCGACAGCTCGAGGCTGCGCACCCGGGCCGCCGCCTGTTCCCGCTCGATCTCGGCGCGGGCGAGATTGGCCTGGCTCGCGCTGTGGCCGATCGGGTACGACAGCGAGAACCCGACCGTCCAGGTCGGATAATCCGCGCCGAGCACCTGTCCGAGCACTGAACCGAACGACGTGTTCTGGAGCCCGACGATGGTGCCCGGGAATCCGCCTTCGCGAATCAGGCGCGATCCACCCTGGCCGTTGGTCAGATAGGTGGCCTGCGCCCGGAGATCGGGCAATGTCTGATTCTTCGCCAGCGCGACGTTCGTGGCGCTGTTCTCGATCTCTTTCTTGGCCTGCGCGATGTCCGATCGCTCGCCGAGCGCCCGCCGGACCGCGGCATCGACGTCCGGCACCATTCCGACCGGCGGCTGACGCTCCGACGGATCGAGCCTGACGCTCCAGTAGTCGGTGCGCTTGGGATCGACGATCAGCGTGCGGAGGAGATCCTCGGCCTGCAGCGCATTGGTGCGGGCGATGATCATGTTCTCGCGGCGCTGGGCCACTTCGGCGCGCGCCGCGACCAGGTCGAGCGGCGGCGACTGGCCGACGTCGACCCGCGCCCGGTTGGTCCGTTCGAGCTCGAGCGCGAGATCCAGCGAGCGCTGCTGCACGTCGACCGACGCCAGCGACACCACCAGCGCCCAGTACGCCGCCTCGGCATCCGCGGCGACCTGCGCGCCGCGCTCCCGGACCTGGATGTCGGCGATGTCACGGTTGCGGCGCTCGATCTCGATCTGCGCCCGCGCCGAGTCGACCTTGAAGTCGCGCAGCAGCGGCTGCGAGAAGATCGCCTGCACCGCCGACGTCAGCGACGGCGTGAAGCTGGTGAACGGGTTGTCGGTTGTCGTCCGCTGGCTGACGAAGGCGACGTCGTAGCTGGCGCCTCCCCACTTCAGCCGCTGGGTGAGCCCGGCGTCGGCGGACCAGAAGTCGGTCTGGATGCCCGCTTCGCCCGAGAACAGGTTGGCCGGCGGCGTGGCGGCGCTGTTGCGCTGCAGCCCCGACGACACGGTCGGCAGAAAGGCCGCCT
Organism: uncultured Acidobacteriota bacterium; assembly: GCA_963717745.1. GTDB lineage: Bacteria > Acidobacteriota > Vicinamibacteria > Vicinamibacterales > 2-12-FULL-66-21 > JACCXG01. The sequence goes on along the minus strand of CAVQXJ010000015.1, from coordinate 373,094 downwards.
GTGCCGCGGAGAGTCGAGCGTCGCCGGCGGCCGGCGCGTAGCGCACCACAGCGAGATCGGGATTGTTCTCCATCGCCATCCGGACCGCTTCGTCTCGCGTCAGGCGCAGGGTCTCGGCGGCGACGGCCGACGTCTCGCCGGGCAGCGTGCTGGTGACCGGCTGCGCCTTCGCCGCGGACGGCAGCATCAGCAGCGCCAGGATCGTCGCCGCGGTCGCCGCCGCCGCCCGCCCGCTGCGCCGCCATCTCCACAGCCTCACCTGTGAGAGATCGTCGAAGAGCGAGTAGGCGACCGGCGTCGCCACCAGCGTCAGCACCAGCACCAGGGACTGGCCGCCGATGATCACGAAGCCGATCGCGCGGTTCGTCGCCGAACCGACGCCGCTCGACAGAACCAGCGGGATCATCCCCGCCACGAATGCAAAGGTCGTCATCAGGATTGGTCTCAAACGGTCGCGGCTGGCCTGAACGATCGCCGCGTCGCGCTCCATGCCGCGATCGCGCAGCTGGTTCGCATGGTCGATCTGCAGGATCGAGTTCTTCTTCACCACCCCGAACAGCACCAGCAGACCGAGCGCGGAGAAGATGTTCAGGGACTGACCCGTGATGATAATCGACAGCAGCGCGAACGGCAGCGTCAGCGGCAGCGACAGCAGGATCGTCACCGGGTGCAGCCATGATTCGAACTGAGCCGCGAGAATCAGATACATGAAGACCAGCGACAGCCCGAACGCGATCAGGAAGTTCTGAGCCGCGCGGCCGAGCTCGCGGGACCGTCCCGCGAAGCGCGTGCTGTAGCCCGGCCCCATGTTGACCGACTCCGCGGTCCTGGTCATCAGGTCCATGGGCGCGGTCTGTGAGAAGCCCGGCAGCAGTCCGGCGTAAATCGTCACCTGCCGCTGCCGGTTCAGGCGGTTGATCTCCGACGGCGACGTGCCGGCGGACATCCGCGCCAGGTTCTCGAGCGGCACGCTGCCCACCCTGTCGGACGGCACGGTCAACCGGCCGATCGCCGCCGCCGTGTCGCGGGCGTCCTGCGAGGCCCGGACGTGCACCTCGTATTGCTCGCCCCCTTCGTTGTAGGTCGTCACCTGATCGCCGCCGACCAGGAGCCGCAGCGCTTCGGCGGCATCCGAAACCTTGACGCCGAGGTCGGCGGCCTTCAGCCGATCGACCTGCACCGACAACTCGGGCTTGCCGACGTTCATCGAGGTGTCCACGTCGACCACGCCCGGCTCTTTCCTGGCGGCCCCAGCGATTGCCGCGGCGAAGGTCTCGAGCTTCTTGAGGTCCGGGCCGTTGATCGTGAACTGGATCTCGGCGTTCTGGTTGCCGCCGCCGCCAATCGTCGCGACCGGCCGGACGCCGGTCCGCAGGTTGGCCACCGAGATCTGCGGCAGGATGCTGCTGCGGACGTCGTTCATCACCTCGAACTGATCCCGCTTGCGCTCATCGACCGGCTTCAAACGAGTGTAAACCGTCGCGACGTTCTGGGTTCTCGCCGGGTCGTCCGCCACGGTGACCAGGGTGAACTCCACCTCCGGCAGCTGCCGGATGCGCGTGGCAATCCGGTTGGCGATGATTTCCGTCGCATCGATCGCGGTGCCTTCCGCCGCCCGCAGCCCGACCTCGAACTCCGACTGGTCGTCGTTCGGCAGGAAGTTCTTGTCGGCGATCATGAACAGCGGCACGCTGCTCAAGAGCACCAGCACCGCGATCCCGGCCACCACCCAGCGGTGGGCGAGCGACCACTGCAGCAGCCTGCCGTAGCCCTGATCCATCGGCCGGAAGAATCGCGAGTCCTTGGTCGTTTCCTCGGCGATCTCGTGCCCCTCGGCATCCTCGCGCCGCGGCTTCATCTTGATCCAGCGGGCCGCCAGCATCGGCGTCAGCGTGAAGCTCACCAGCATCGACACCAGGATCGCGAACGCCATCGTGAAGCCGAAGCTGGTCATGAACCGGCCGACGATGCCGCCCATGAAGCCGACCGGGATGAAGATCGCCACCAGCGACAGCGTGGTCGCGAGCACCGCGAGACCGATCTCGCGCGTGGCTTCGATCGCCGCCTGGGCCGGCGGCCGCCCCTTCTCCTCGACGAAGCGATAGATGTTCTCCAGCACCACGATCGCATCGTCGATGACGATGCCGACCGCCAGCGTGAGCGCCAGCATCGTCATCGAGTTCAGCGTGAAGCCCTGATACCAGATCAGGCCGAAGGTCGCGACGATCGACGTGGGAATCGCGATCGCGGCGATGACGGTGGAGCGCCAGTTCCAGAGGAACACCAGCACGACCAGCGCCGCGAGAATCGATCCGACGATCAGGTGCTCCTCGACGCTCCTGATCGAGGCCTTGATGAACTCCGACATGTCCCGGACCACGCGGATGTCGTAGCCGGCGGGAACCGTCGATGCGATGTCGGTGAGCCGTTCCTTGACCGACTCGACCACCTGCACGGTGTTGGTGCCCGACTGCCGCCGCACCGTGACGAGCACGGTTGGCTCGCCGTCCTTGTTGGCGCGGGTGAGCGGCTCGGCCATGCCGTCTTCCACGCGTGCCACGTCGCGGAGCAGGATGGCGTGCCCCTCGCGTTGCTTGAGGACGATCTCGCCGAATTCCTGCACCGACTGGACGCGGCCGCGGGTTCGCAGCGTCAGGGCCGTCGCCCCCTGCTCGATGCGCCCGCCGGGAATCTCGGCGTTCTGAGTCTGCAGCGCGCGCGAGACGTCGGTCACCGTCAGGTTGTAGGCCTGCAGTCTCGCCGGGTCGAGCCACAGGTTGATCTGCCGCGAGCGTCCACCGGTCACCACGACCTGGCCGACGCCGTTGACGTTCTCGAGCTGACGCCGCAGGGTCTTGTCCGCGTACTCGGTGATGTCACGGATCGGCTTGTTCGCCGACACCGCGAGCGTGAGCACCGGCGCGGAGTCCGGATCGAACTTCTCGACCGTCGGCTGCTCGATGGTCTTCGGGAGCAGCGGCAGCACGCGGTTGACGCGGTCGCGCACTTCCTGCGCGCCGATGTCGGCGTCCTTCTCGAGCAGGAACGCGACGATCACCTGCGAGACGCCCTCGGACGACGTCGAGCGCAGCTCGTCGATGCCGCTGATGGTGTTGACCGCTTCCTCGATCTTGTCGGTGATCTCGGTCTCGACCTCTTCAGGCGCGGCGCCCGGCAGTCGCGTCGTGACCACGACGGTGGGGAAGTCGACCTTCGGGAAGCGATCGAGGCCCAGGCGTCCGAAAGAGAACGCCCCGACCACGGTGAGCGAGAGGATGATGACGGTCGCGAAGACCGGGCGCTTGACGGAGATAGAGGCAAGCCACTGCATGAGAAGAGCCTTGAAAAAATGAGTTTGTCCGTGCCTTCCGGCCCTTCGACTTCGCCAGGGCCGTCCCGAGCGACGTCGAGGCGACGGCTAAAGCCGGAAGCTACTGGCGACGCACCGCCATGCCGTCGGTGATGCGTCCACGCGGCTCGGCGACGACCAGCTCGCCGTCCTTGACGCCGGAGGTGATCTCGACGCGAACGTCGACTTTCTGGCCGATCGTCACGATCCGTTCCTCGGTCTTGCCGTCCTTGACGACGTAGACCCGGCTGGTGCCGCTGACGGTCTCGACGGCGGCGGCGGGAACGGTCAGCGCCGGGGTCGGCTCGGCCTGCTGGATGAATGCGGTCGCGAACAGTCCCGGCTTGAGACGGCCGTCCTTGTTCGGCGCGATTGCTTCGACGGTCAGGGCGCGCTGATCGACGCGGACCGACGGTGAGACGAAGCGGATCGTGGCTTCGAACTCCTCGCCGGGATACGCGTCGACGGTCAGGCGCACTCGCTGTCCCACCTTGATCTGCGCGATCGCCTGTTCCGGGACCGTGAGCTCGACGCGGAGCGGATCGATGCTGACCACGGTGGCGACCCGGGCGCCCTTGGTGACGTAGTCGCCGACGCTGACGGCACGCTCGGCGACCAGTCCGGCGAACGGTGCACGGACCGACGTGTCGGCCATCGATTTGTTGGCAAGCGAGACGCGGGCGCGCGCCGCCTGCAGCGATCGATACGACTGCTCGGCGAGGTTCACCGCCACCTTGTACTGCTGGCGCGCGGCTTCGACCTGGGTGCGGCGCTGCTCCCACTCGCTCTTGGACACGACCTTCTGATCGAGGAGCGACTGGATGCGGGCGAACTCGGCCTCCGCCCAGTCGAGCGCCGCCTGCGCGTTCATCACGTCCGGCACGCGCCGGGAGTCGAAGGTCTCGTGAGCGGTCAGCCCGAGCCGCGCTTCGATCTGGCCGGCATTCGCTTCTGCTTCCTGCAGCTGCGCCGAGGTCTCGGATGCGGAGATCCGCACCAGCAACGCCCCGGCGGGGACACGGGTGCCGCGTTCGACCGGCGTCGCGGTGACGCGTCCGGCGAGCTCGGCGCTGACTTCGGCCTGTTCGTCGGCCAGCAGCGAGCCGGTGACGCGCAGGTGGCGTTCGATCGGACGGAGATCGACCGACGCGGTCGTGAGGGTGACGGCCTCCGCCGCGGTCACCGCGGGTGTGGCCGCCGACGCGGGAGTCTCGGAGCTGCAGCCGGTGGAAAGGGCTCCGGCCGTCCCAAGAGCAACGGCCAGAGCGGTGACGGCAACGAACTTATGACGGAACATGAGTCAAATACCTCTTCACGAACGATCGGCTTGCTTATCCGAAGCCTCGCGTCGGCGTCGGTGCCTAGCCGAAGCCCCCGCGTCGGCGTCAGAGTCGCGGGGGCGAAGGCTGGACGGTTCCCCGCAAGCAGTCGGGCGGAACTTGAAATCGAAGCCCGTGCGCAGACCGGTCAACGCCGCTTCCAGCGTGTCGCGAGCCAGCGCTTCGGCGTCCTCACCGGGCGCCAACCGGTTGCAGAGTTGGGTGACCGCGGCGCCGAGGACCGCGGTGCTCAAGATGCGGAACACCGTGTGGGGATCGACGCCTTTCGGCAGCTGGCCGCTGTCGATCGCTTTCTGAATCAGACCGGTGAGCCGCGCCTTCATCGAGCTGATGAACGAGAAGCGCTCCCAGAGATGGCTGATCCGCGGCACCGAGCGGTCGACGAACATCAGCGCGAAGTACTCGGGATGCTTCCGGCTGAACTGATAGAAGTGCCAGAACGCGCCGCGCACCGCATCGATCGGATCGGAGGGGTCGTCGCCTTCGATGCACTGCTCGTTGGGGTCCCCGGCGAACAGCAGGCGGAACCCTTCCTCGGCCAGGGCAAAGAAGATGTCGTCCTTGCTGGGGAAGTAGCTGTAGATCGCAGCCGGGCTGTATTCGATGCGGTCGGCGATCTTCCGGATCGAGACGTTCTGATAGCCCTCGGCGACGAACAGGTCGCGGGCCGCATCCAGAATTGCCCGCGACACCGCCTCTCGCTCCCGCTCCTGACGTTCCTTCACACCCAATGGCGACCCCTTGGTGAAACCGTTATATTGAACAGTGTTCACCATAATAACACCGTTATACGAACGAACGACGTATCGGTTCCGATCGCGGTGAGATTTTCTTTTCGGTCGAGACTGGGGGAGGTATGTCGGCTTCGAGACCACGGAGGCTGTCGAGCCAACGGATCTCAAAAACGGAGCAACGGAGAAAACGGAGGTACTCCCTCGCCTTCCCCAGCCGGGTCTACTTGGGCTCCCAGGGACACTCCCCCTTCGGAGGATCGACGCCTGGGCTGGGCGTTTGTGACGTCGGGAGAAGATGGGCCCTCCGCGCTATGCTGGCGCCATGGCCATCCTCGATTCGGAGCAGGTGCGGGCGAGATTGGACGGGCTCTCGGGCTGGGAGCTGGCGGGGGACGCGATCCGGCGGACTTTCACGTTCGGGGATTTCGCGGAAGCCGTGAGCTTCGTCGTGAGGCTGGGTTTTGCCGCGGACGCGGCCGACCATCACCCCGACATCGACATCCGGTACAAGCGGGTCACGCTGGCGTACAGCACGCATAGCGAAGGCGGGTTGACGGAAAAGGACTTCGCGGGAGCGAAAGAGGCGACGAAGCTGGCGGGGAATTAGCTGATCGGGAAAATCGTGTCGAGCCCTTCGGCGGGATTGGCGATGACGTGAACGCCGACCAGCTCGCCGACCCGGCGCGCCGCGGCGGCGCCGGCATCAGTGGCCGCTTTCACCGAGGCGACGTCACCCCGCACGATCGCGGTGACCAGGCCCGCATCCACCTTCTGCCAGCCGACGAACACGACGTTGGCGGCCTTGACCATCGCGTCGGCCGCCTCGATCATGCCGACCAGTCCGCGTGTTTCCACCAGGCCGAGCGCTTCGCCGGGAAGGTCGTGTGCCACAGGCGCGATTCTACTACGGGGCCCTATGTGATGCGGCCGCGCGCGGCGATGCGTAGCTTGTCGACGGTCTCGAGCCCGTTGACGATCCACACCTCGTCGACCAGGTTCGACACCGTGCATGCGTGGTTGGGGATGATTCTCACCAGATCGCCCGGCCCGAGCGTGCAGTCGTCCCCGGTGACCCGCACCGTCGCATGCTCCTCGGACAGCCGTTCGATCAGCAGCCGCTCGTCCGGCGTGGGAGTCTCCAGATCCTGCAGCACCACGCCGTATCCCGCGGCTCCCCGCACCAGATCGCTCGTCAGCGTCTTGCTTCCGGCGTCGAGGATGATCCGGTCGTCTGAGGGCCGGCTGACCACGCGGGCGAGGACGGTGAGCGCGCAGTCGTCCCACGACGCGGAGCCGATTCCCACCTGCATGCGGTCGTAGTAGACATAGTTCCCAGGCCGCAGCTCGGTAATGCCCGCGAGCCGCGCGCTGAACCGCGCGGTCGGCGTCGCCCCCACGCTGATCTCCTCGATCCGGACCCCGTCCGCCTCGAGCCGATCCCGCAGCGTGTTCAGCGTCTCCGCTTCGCGGGCGGCGATCGCCGCCACCTCCGCCTCGCTGGTCGCTCCATAGGCATGACCCGCATGGCTCAGCAACCCTTTCAGCCTCAATCCGGGCAAGTCGGCGACCTGGGCCACGAAACCCGCCGCATCCGTCGTCTCGGGATCGACCCCGCAGCGGTGGAATCCGACGTCGATCTTGACCAGGACGTCGACCTCACGCCCCGCGTCCTGCATCACGCGGGACCAACCGCGGGCGACCTCGAGATGGTCGACGATGAACGAGAGGTGCGTGCGATCGAGAAGGGAGAGGACCCGATCGCTGTTGGCCGGATTCAGCGGATAAGGAATGCGGATGTCGGCGACGCGATGGTCGGCGAAGACTTCCGCCTCGCCCAGCTTGGCGCAGCACACGCCGACCGCGCCGCGCGCGATCTGGGTCAGCGCCAGGTCCGGGCTCTTGTGCGTCTTCGCGTGCGGCCGGAGCCGCTTGCCGGACGCCACCGCGATATCCTGCATCCGCTCGATGTTGCGCTCGACGCGCGCCTGATCCACGAGTACGCACGGCGTGCGCAAAGAGCTGAGCGTCATTGCGGAGGAGTGTACCGCACGTCAAATCCCAAGCTCCAAATCCCAAATCCCAACCACTCCCAACTCCCAAATCCCAAAACCTAACTCCCAACGGCCAAATCCCAAGGGCGAACTGAAAGCGGCTGATGGGCGCGGTTGGGACTTGGGAGTTGGGAGTTAGGTTTGGGATTTGGGAGTTGGGAGTGGTTGGGATTTGGGATTTGGAGCTTGGGATTTGACAACGCTACGCAAACAGCCCCAGCGCTGTCTGAGCCTTGAACCCCGGAAACACTCGGCTGGTGTCGGTCAGCCCGAGATGCCCTCGCACCACCTCGTTGAACACGGCCCGGAAGTCGGTGGTGATGGCGAGGTCGCGGCCGTCGTGGCGCTGTTCTCGCGCGAGGCCCGGCCATCGGCCGTAGACCTTTCCACCTTTCACCCCGGCGCCGAGGATCATCATCGCGTTGCCGTGGCCGTGATCGGTGCCGCGGTTGCCATTCTCGACGACCGTCCGGCCGAACTCGGACATGGTCAGAATGACGACGTCCTGCATGCGGTCGCCGAGATCGCGGGCCAGGGCGGCGATGCCGCGGCCGAAGTCGTCCAGCCGCGTGGCGAGCTGTCCGGTGGCGGCCCCCTCGTTGGCGTGGTGATCCCAGTTCCCGGATTCCGCGAACGCGATTTCGAGCCCGAGATCCGCCTTCACCAGCTGGGCGATCTGACGCAGCGCGGCGCCGTAGGGCGACGACGGGTACTCGGCGCCGTTGGCGGGCGTGTAGCGTTTGGGATCGACATCTTTCAACATGCGGACCGCGTTGAACGTGTCGCGGCTGGTGGTGTTGAGCACCCGGTCGGCCGCTGCCGCGTACTCGCTCTCGAACGACGACTGGACCATCTCGCTGTTCTGGCCGGCGCGGATGCCGAATCGATCGATCTGGCCGATCGCCAGCGCCGGCGCGAGGCCCTGCAGCGAGCGCGGCAGCTGGGGCGCCAGAGCGACCGCGCGAAACGGGGTCGCCGCCTGGTGCTCGCGCGCGTGCAGGTAGCGGTTCAGCCAGCCGTCGGGCGTGCTTTTCACACCCGGCGTCGCGCTCTCCATGTAGTCCTGCGCATCGAAGTGCGAGCGCGTGGCGTCCGGAGAGCCGCAGGCGTGCACGATCGCGAGCTGGCCCCGATCGAAGAAGGGCTCGAGCGGCGCGAGCCGCGGGTGCAGGCCGAAGAACCCGTCGAGATCGACCACCGCGCCCGGCCCCGATCCCGGCGCCCCGATCGCGATGCTCGGCCGGGCCGCGTAATAGGCGCGATCGCCGAACGGCACCACCATGTTCAGGCCATCCACCGCGCCGCGCTGGAAGATGGTGATCAGCACCCGGCGTCGCGGCTCGGCCTCCGCCGCGGTCCGTGCGAGGAACTGAGGCGCGAAGCCGAGGCTCACCAGCGCGAGCCCGCCGTTCTTGAGAAAAATGCGTCGTGATGTCATTGGGTTGTCCCCTGGGACTAGCGCTTCTGGAATTCCGGTGACCCGAGGGTCAGTGCCGCGGCTTGCGCGGCGGTGCTCGCCTTGCCCACGGTCGCGGCCGTGGACTCGCTGACCTCGTTCGCGAGGGCAGTCGTGAACAGGACCTGTCGCGTCTCTTCCGGAGTGGCGGTTCGATATGGGGACGCGGCGGCGAGCGCCCGGAGCTGACCGGCCGTGAGCGCCACGGCGAAGTTCATGCGGTTCAGCAGGGCGCCGGAGTTCACCCACGCTTCCGCTTTGTCGGCGTAGCCGGTCGGCGGCTGCGCGCCGTAGAGCGGCATGCCCAGGTCGCGCAGCGATTGCACGAGCGGCAGCGCATTGGCGACGTCGAGCCCCGTGACGCGAACCGCGCTGACCACGAACTCGAACGGGTTCTTGGTCTTGGCGCGCCGGCTTGCCTGGAACTCCGGTGAGGTCACGATCACTCGCACGACCTCGCGGATGTCACCGTCGGTCGACTTGAACTTGTCCGCGGCCCGCGCGACGAGCGCCGGCGGCGGCTCGTCGGCGACGAACCGGCGCGCCAGCTTCGTCGCGATGAACCGCGCGGTCGACGGATGCCGCGCCAGCAGATCCAGCACCTCGTCGCCGTCCTTCTTGCCGCCGCCCGCCTTGATCCGATGCCCCAGCACCACCTTCTCGCCGTCGTCGTGCAGCCGCGGCTCGAAGCGGTAGTCACCGCCGGCCCGCGGGTTGGCGATGGTCCACCCGGTGAAGGCGCGCGCCACCTCCTGCACGTCTTTCTGGGTGTAGCCGCCGTCGACGCCGATCGTGTGCAGCTCCATCAGCTCACGCGCATAGTTCTCGTTCAGGCCGCGGCGCCGCATGGCTTGCGGTGGCTGGGTCCCACTGGCCATCGGTTGATCCGCGCCACGGGCCACGGCGCCGGGGCGCGGAGCTCGCCCTGGCCGCCCGAGCGTGGGGTCGCGCGAAAACGGCCGCGGCCGTCGCACGGCGCGCATCCGCTCGGCGTCCGCGGACGTCGCCGCGTCGGGTGCCGCGGAGCTCTGCCAGTTGTCGAGATAGAAGAGCATCGCGGGACTGGCCGCGCTGGCGCCGAGCAGGTCGCGGAACTTGCCCAGCACGCGCGGGCGAATCGCGTCGCGCTCGTACTCGGTCAGGTAGACCCGGACCTGCCCCTTGCCGACGAACACGTTGAAGTGATTCATCCAGAAATCGACCATCACCTCTTCGAGCTGACGCTCGCTGTAGGCGGCTCGCAGCAGGCGCTGCTGCGACAGCTCCCCGATGACGGTGCGCTGCATGCGCGCCAGCTCCATCTGCTGCGGTGTGCGCTTGGGCGGTTGGGACGCGCTGGCGTCCGGAGCCGGCGCACCGGTCTGCGCTTCCCGGCGCTGCTGCTCCCGGCGTTCCATCATCGCCGGCACGAAGTACTCCTCGGCGAGGTCACGTGAGCTCCTGGCGAGCGTCGAAAAGGCCGCCAGCCGCGCCGCCACGCCCTGGTCGTCGATCCGCTCCGGGTGCAGCTGCTCGTCGACGTAGGCGCGGATCCCGACCCGCCTGACCCGCTCGATCGCCGCCGGGGTCGGGCCGAATCCGATTCGGTTGAGGACGTGAACGATCGCCGCGTCGTCGGTCTTCGTCACCGCCGGCTGAGCCAGCGCGAGAACCGTCGAGATCGCCGCGATCACAGATGTGCAAGCCGCCAGGCGATGTGGTGCAGTCATGTAGACAGTTAGACCGGGGACGGCCGCGGAGAGTTACACGCCGCGCCCGCAGTCCGCGGGTTCGCGGTTCGCGGGGCTCGCGGGTTCGCGGCGGGGCCTGAAGCCCGCCCTGCAGAGTTCGTCGAACTAGAGGCAACCAGCGGCTTGGAGTGGCCTCAGACCATCTGATTAAACGGAGCCGAACCCGCGAACCCGCGAACCGCGAACCCGCGGCTTGGCCGCTACCGCAGCGTGGCCGCCGCCCGCCGGAGCGCTTGCGCGACCCTCGCGGCCTCGTCGGCGACCCGGCGGGCATCGCCGGAGGCGAGCGCTTCAGCAATCCCGGGGAGGACGAGCGGCGCGTAGGTGCGATCCGGGGCGTGCAGCAGGTGACGATACCAAGGCCGCTCGCGCAGCCCGTCCGGATCGGTGAACGCGCGCTCCATGGACATGGCCTGGCGGTTCAGGACCGCGAGCCGCGCTGCATCGCCGGCCTCTACCGCCGCATCACGCCTGGCGCCGAACGCTGCAGCTTCCTGTTCCAGCTCGCGGAGGGCTTCGCGCACGCCGGCCAGGCCTCCGGCGACGGCTCCACGCTGACCCTCGATCTCGCCGACATATCCGGCGATGGCGGATGCGGTCGCCTGAACGTCGAGCGGGATCGCATCTCCTTCCATCAGCCGCAGGGCGACGATCCCCAGCACTTTGACCAGCGTGGTCGTGTAGCGAAACTCCGGGTCGGCGAACTGGGTGACGTACTGATGTGTGTCGTAGACCGAGTGATAGACCTCGTATGGGCCGTCGAACGCCAGATCCGCCGACGGCACTCCGAGATGGTTGAGAAACACCGTGTAGTCCGAGCCGCCGCCCAGGCGATCCTCGACCACTTCACCTGCCGTACCCCTGGACGAGGCACCGCGGTCGGCGGCGCTGTCGGCGCGCGCGGCGACGGCGACCGACGTCCGTGTCCCCGGGTCGCGAACGGCCGCCGCAGCCTCGGCGATCACCCGCATCAGCGACGGCACGGCCCCGGCGACGAACCTCGATCCCGATGCGGCGCTGTCGACGTTCAAATAGGCGACCGCCCGTTCGCGCAGCCATGCCTCGTTCTGCTCGCCCCATTCGGTGGACGAAATCAGCGCGAGCTCTTCGGCGTCCCAGCTCGCGAACATCACGCTGCGCCTCGGTTGCCATCCTGCTCGCACCAGCGCGCCGAACGCGCGCGCGAGCTCCAGCAGCGCGGCGGAGCCGGTCGACGGGTCGACGCCGCCATAGACCCAGGCATCGCGATGGTTGCCGATGATGACCATCTCGCCTTCCGCACTCGCGCCACGCAGCATCCCGGTCACCGTCGGCACGGACTGGAGCTCCTCGTGCATCCGCACCTTCATCCGCGCCACGCCAGGACCGGGGCCTGCACGGGGCTCGGCGACCAGGCCGGTGCGCAGATGCTCGGGCAGGATCGGCCCGCGGAGTGTCTCGAGGATCGTCCGCGCGTCTCTTGCCGAGAGCGGGACGCTGGGGATCTTGGGCAGCGACACCACATCGGCGCGATCGATCCGCCTCGCGCCCGGGAGCGAAGGCCAGCCCGGCGTCAGCGGATCGCCAGGCACCAGGAAGTCGTAGGCTACGGAACCCCGCTCGATCCGTGACTCGGGACCGGTGAGGACGTTCGGAGCGCGTTGGCTATCGGCGCCGGACACTTCGCGCCGATCGGAATACATCAGGATCCCCACCGCGCCGTGGTGCTGCGCGTCCCACACCGCCGCGCCGCGATAGCGCCTCGCGCCGTCGTGGCGGACCATCACGATCCGTCCCCGCACATCGACGCCCTGCCGCGCCAGCCACTCGTAGTCGGCGGGCTCACCCCGGCCGGCATTGACCACCGGCGCCGTGACGTCGCCGGAGGCTGCGTAGGCGTGATAGGGGATCGCGGCGACGGGATCGCTGATCGCGGTGTCGGGATCGCCGTGGAGTGGTGGCTCTCGCATCGACGCCCGCCACTGGACGGGTGCGACCAGCTCGACGCTGATCTCCACCGGCGAGGACAGCATCACCTCGTGATTGGTGATCCGCACGTCCTGGAGCCCTGCCTCACGGAACCGCTCCGCCGTCCACGCGGCGAGCTCGTGATCGCGGGACGATCCAGCCGGATGGGGCCGCAGCGTGAGCAACCGGTGGGCGTCGCGAATGCGGGCGGAATCGGGCAGCCCGAGAAAGCGCCCTTCCAGCGCGAGGTGGGTCCTGCCAGTCTTCTCGGCGAACCCGAACGGAACCGGCGCCGGCCGGGAGCACGCACCCGGCCCCAACAGACCGATCGCGACGGACAGCAACGTGCCGCGAGCGGTTCGTGACATGGCCGACTACGCCCGGTGCAGTGCTTTCGCGATGACGCGCGCCGCGTTCCTTCCAGACAGGCCGGTGATCGCACCGCCGGGGTGCGTCCCCGCGCCGCACAGGAACAGGCCGTCGATGGGGGTCCGATACTGCGCCCACCCCAGCGTCGGCCGCATGCTGAACAACTGATCGATGGACTGCTCGCCGTGATGGATGTGCCCGCGCGTCAGCCCGTAGGTCTCTTCGAGGTCGACCGGTGTCAGCACCTGACGATGTTCAATCGCGTTCCAGATGCCGGGCGCGTATCGCTCCAGCGTGCGCACCACGGTGGTCGCCAGCTGATCGCGGGCGGCGGTCCAGTCGGTACCCGCGAGCTGGTAGGGTGCGAACTGAACGTAGACCGACATGACGTGCCGGTCCGGCGGACACAGCGATGGATCCAGCAGCGACGGGATGGTGACGTCGAGGTACGGCTCGGCGGAGATCTCGCCGTACTTCGACGCGTCATAGGCCTTCTCGAGGTAGTCGAGGCTCGGTCCGATGTGGATGCGGCCGCGCAGATCGCCAGGATCCGCCACACCGGTGAACGCCGGCAGTGCGCCGAGCGTCAGGTTCACCTTCGCCACCGTGCCGGGCATGCGGTAGTTGCGAATCCGCTGCACGAATCCAGGATCGAGCTCGATGGGGTCGACGAGCCCGAGCAGGGTCCGTCGCGGGTCCGCATTCGAAATCACCGCGGCTGCCGGCACTTCCTCTCCGCCGTCGAGCACCACGCCGGTGGCCTTGCCGTCGCGGACCAGCACCCGGGCGACTCGCGCATCGAGCCGGATCGTGGCGCCGGCCCCACGTGCCGCGTCGGCCAGCGCGGCGGTCAATGCGCCGGGTCCGCCTTTGACCACGATCGTGCTGCCTCCGGGGACCGGATCGATGGCGGCGTTCCAGAGCAGCGCGGCGCCGGTCCCGCCGGACCACGGGCCCGCGGCGGCACCAAAGATTCCGCGCGCGGCGACAGTGGCCTGCAGCAAATCGCCGGTGAACCACTCGCCGACCAGATCCGCGACCGCCATCGGCATCCATCGCAGGAGGCGGAACCCGTCGCTGCGACCGAGCTTTCTGAAGCGGCGCCCGGTCTTGAGCAGGTCCCAGATCTCTCGAGGCGGCGGATTGTCCAGCGCCGGCGGCGTTCGCTCCAGCAGCGGCAGGATGAAGGCGCCGAGACGCTCGAGCGTCGCGCAGAACTCGGGATAGCGATCGGCATCCGTAGCCGCATGCCGCCGGATCGATTCCGCAGACCGCGCAACGTCGGTCGAGAGCACCAGATGCCGCCCGGCGGGGGACAGCGCCACCAGCCGCGGATCGGGACGCAAGACCTCGACCCGGCGCGCGAGCTGCATGTCGGCGAGGATCGACGGCCGCAGCGGACCGATCGAGTGCGCCAGCGTCGGGCACCGGTGTCCCGGCGCGATCTCTTCAGTGACGGCCGCGCCGCCGACCATGGACCGCGCTTCGAGCACGACCGGTTTGAGACCGGCCCGCGCAAGGTAGAAGGCGGTGATGAGGCCGTTGTGGCCGGCGCCGATGATGAGGGGCTGTGGCACGGGTCGCTGAATAGAAGACAGAAGACAGAAGACAGAAAACGGAAGAATCCCGAATCAGGACTCCGGGACCAGGGTCTTCACGCACGCCCATAGCAGCCGACCGACCTCGTCGACCCGCTCGCTCTCGGTGTCTTTCAAATATCCAAGATCTCGCGATAGCAGAAAGTAGTAACGGAGTTCCTCCAAGGAGGCCTGTGCGATGTTCAGACAGCGCGCCTTGTCAGGAGTCGTTCGGCGCTTGAAGCCTTCCGCGATGTTGGCAGGCACCGACACCGCCGCACGTCGCATCTGCGAGACCAGGCCATAAAGCTCGTGCTTCGGGTACGCCGTTGTGATCTCGGTACACCAACAAGGTCAACTGATGGCTCTTCTGCCAGACGATCAGTTCCTCAAACCTCTTTGCCGGCGCGTGTTTCAGCATGCGTCCTCCCGAATTCGTTTCTCTGTTTCCCGTTTTCTGTGTTTTCTGTCTTCTGTCTTCTGTTTTCTGTCTCCTGACTCCTACCTCCTACCTCCTACCTCCCGCCGCGAGAATCCGCATCGCGGCGTTCCGACCGGGCGCTCCCATGATTCCGCCGCCGGGATGCGTTGCCGAGCCGCACATATAAAGGTTGCGGATCGGCGTCTGGTACCGCGCCCATCCTGGCGCCGGCCGCAGAAAGAACAGCTGCTCCAGCGTGAGCTCGCCCTGAAAGATATTCCCCTCGGTCAGCCCCCACTCCCGTTCGAGATCGAGCGGCGTGATCACCTGGCGGTGAAGGATGATGTCCCTGATGTTCGGGGCGTACTCAGCGATGGTGTTGATCACCGTATCGCCGAAGGCTTCCCGCTGCTCATCCCAGGTCCCCTCCTTGAGGTGATACGGCGCGTACTGCACGAAGCACGACATCACGTGCTTTCCGGGTGGCGCCACCGAGGGGTCGGTCAGGCTCGGAATCACCATGTCGATGTAGGGCCGCCGCGAGAACCGCCCGTACTTCGCATCGTCGTAGGCACGCTCCATGTAGTCGACGCTCGGCGAGATCGAAATCGCGCCGCGCAGGTGCGGGCCGGGGCCCGGCAGCGAGGTGAAGTCGGGCAGGGCGTCGAGTGCGAGGTTCACCTTCCCCGATGAGCCTCGGAACTTGTATCGCCGCACGTCGTTCGCGAACTCATCGGGCAGGTGCTCCGCGCCGACCATCTTCAGGAACGTCAGGTGCGGGTCGACGCTCGACGACACGAGATTGGCGGTCAGATAGTCGCCGTTGTCGAGCACCACTCCCACCGCGGCGCCATCCTTCACGATGATCCGTGAAACGGTCGTTCTGGTGCGGATCTCGGCGCCGGCTTCGCGCGCCGCGGCGGCGCACGCGTCCGAGATCGCGCCGGTGCCGCCGCGCGAGAGCCCCCACGATCGGAACGCGCCGTCGATCTCACCCATGTAATGGTGGAGCAGCACGTAGGCGGTGCCGGGAGACCGCACCCCCTGGAACGTGCCGATGATCCCCGACGCGGCCATCGTCGCCTTGAGCACGTCGGTCTCGAACCACTGGTCGAGAAAGTCGATCGCGCTCATCGTCATCAACTGGATCTGGTTGTACTTGTCCGGATCCGAAAGCGCCTGGAAGCGGCGGCCCAGGAACAGCAGGTCCTTGAGCCCGCGCGGATCGAGCGACGAGGGATCCGGCGGCGTCATGGTGAGGATCGGTTTAACGAACCGCCCCATGTCGACCATGGCCTTGCCATACTCGTCGTACGCTTCCGCATCGAGCTTCGAGTGCCGCGCGATCTCCCGACGGGTCTTGGCGTGATCGTTGACCCGCCACAGGTAGTTGCCCCCGGCCATCGGCGTGAACGTGCCGTCGAGCGGCAGCATCTCGAGGCCATGCCGCGGCAGGTCGAGCTCGCGGATGATCTCGGGTCTGAGCAGCGAAACGACGTACGAGCACACCGAATACTTGAAACCGGGAAAGATCTCTTCGGTCACCGCCGCCCCGCCGACGAGGTGGCGCCGTTCGAGCACTAGCACCTTCCGCCCGGCCCGCGCGAGATAGGCGGCGTTGATCAGGCCGTTGTGGCCGGCGCCGATGACGATGGCGTCAAAATGCATAGCCCCGTGATACATAGCACGTAGACCGCGCTACCGCGTAGCGCCGAAACGAGACCGAGTCCGATGCCCATTGGCACCCCCGTCCACCCGCGTACCTCCGCCCTGTGCGAGAGCCTCAACTACCGGGAATGGTCCGGCTACTTTGCGGTCAGCGCGTACGAGGGGCATCACGAGCACGAATACAACGCGATTCGCAACGCCGCGGCGCTGATTGACGTTTCGCCGCTGTTCAAATACCTGATCACCGGCCCCGACGCGGGCCGGTTCGTCGATCGCCTGATCACCCGCGATGTGTCGAAGATGGCGGTGGGGCAGGTCTTCTACACGCCCTGGTGCGACGAGCACGGCCACGTGATCGACGACGGCACGGTGGCGCGGCTGGCGGAAAACCGATTTCGCTGGACGGCCGCCGATCCGAGCCTGCGCTGGTTCACGCAGAATGCCTCGGGCCTGCAGGTGAACGTCGCCGACGTCTCAGAAGAAGTCGCGGCGCTGGCGCTGCAGGGCCCGACTTCGGCTCGTCTGCTGCGCGCGGTGTCCACCGCCGACATCGATCGGCTCAAATACTTCAGAGTTACGAGCGGCGTCATCGGTGGAGTCACCGTCGAGATCTCACGGACCGGCTACACCGGTGACCTCGGCTACGAGATCTGGATGCCCGCCGGCAGCGCGGTCCAGGTCTGGGACGCGCTGATGGAAGGGGGCAGGCCGTTCGACATCAAGCCCGCCGGCATGCTCGCCCTCGACGTGGCACGGGTCGAAGCCGGGCTGCTGCTGATCGAGGTCGATTTCTTCAGCTCCAAGAAGGCGCTGATCGACGGCCAGCGCTACACGCCGTACGAGCTCGGACTGGGGCGCCTGGTCAGCCTCGAGAAGGCCCGTTTCATAGGGCAGCAGGCCTTGCGCCGCGAGCACGCGCGGGGACCGCGGCGGCAGATCGTCGGCCTGCAGATCGACTGGACCGCGGTCGAGCGCCTTTACGATCGCGCCGGCCTGCCGCCGGCGATCGGCGCAACCGCCTCGCGCACCGCCGTGCCGGTCTACCGAGGCGGCAATCAGGTCGGCCGGGCGACGACGACGACGTGGTCGCCGGTGCTGAAGAAGATGATCGCGCTGGCTACCATCGACCAGCCGCATCTTGCCGAAGGCACACCGCTGGAGATGGAGTTGACCGTCGAGGCGGTGCGCTACCGCGTGCCGGCCGTGGTCGTGCCGACGCCGTTTTTCACTCCGGCGAGGAAGACGGCGACGCCGCCGGGATAGTGGGGCGGTAGCGGCGGTGACGCGCGGCTAAAACGCCGCGCGCTGATGAAGACTCCCGCATGTCAAGGGAGAAGGCATAAGGGAAAAGGGAGAATCGGATAGCCAAGCGCCGCGTCACGGCCGGGTCCCCGACCCGCTCCCCTCGTGCAATTCAACAATCATCTGGTCGAACGCAAACAGCAGGTCCTCGCGGTTCGAGTACGGGCCCGGTGTGTAGCCGCGTGACGAGATCCCCGACTGCGACAGCTCGCACACCGTCCAGTCCTGCCGGTTCGTCATGTCCCAGAACTCCACCGCGTCATCGGCCCGGAACCCGTCGCGGGACAGTTCTTCAGGCTGGAAGTGCCACTCGCAGATATTGATCGTGCGATCCGGCGCCACCGGCCAGAGCGTATGCACCAGCATGTAATCGGGGTGCAGGCTGAGCAGCATGTTGGGGAAGATCGCGTAGTAGTAGACCCGCCGGCGATCCCCGGCCGACAGTCCGGGGAGGAAGGCGCGCGGACAGGTCCCATCCATCGAGAGCGTGTCGACGCCCGGGCGCAGATCCATCCGTCCGCCCATGTAGGTCGCCTGGAGCGGCTCGTTCTCGCCGCTCAGGTAGTGCGACAGCTTGTTGAGTGCCGGGTGCAGGTTGGGGCAGTGCAGGCACTCGTTGTAGTTCTGGACGATCAGCTTCCAGTTCGCTTTCACGTCGTAGACGATGCGATGGCCGAGACGGAGATCCTGCATCCGCCAGGGCTGGAACTTGCCAGGCAGCTCGCCCAGTTGGGTCGTCAACGGCCGTGGGGCGGGATCGAGGTTGAGGAAGATGTGTCCGTCCCACAGCTCGGCGGCGACGCGGTTCAGCGGATAGTCTTCCTTGCGGAAGTGCGGGACTTCGTCCATATGCGGCGCGCCGAGCAGCCGCCCGTCGAGGTCGTAGGTCCACGCATGGTACGGACACTGAATGCTGCCGGGAAAGACACCCTGCTGCTCCGAACAGAGCTCGGTCCCGCGGTGCCGGCACACGTTGTAGAACGCATTTACCCCGGACGGACCGCGCGCGACGATGATGCGCTCGCCGAGCAGCTCTCGGATGAAGAACTGGCCGGGAGCCTCGACCTGTTCGGTCCGGCCCGCGCAGACCCACATCCGCGCGAACAACTGCTCCATCTCGCGATCGAAGTACGCGCGATCGACATAAAACGCCGCCGGCAGCGTCCGTGCGTGCTGCGGCATGGTGTCGCGAGGCTTGATGGGGAGCATTTCGCCGATCGCGGACCGCGGACCGCGATCCGTCAGGGTGATAATACAACCGCCGCATGCCCCCCACGCCGCCGTCCGCATCGGCTCCGACGCTGCGTCGCGAGCTCGGACGCTGGGACTTGACCGCGATCGGGATCAACCAGGTCATCGGCGGCGGGATCTTCGCGCAGCCGGCGGCGCTCGCCGCTTACGCAGGAGCCTGGAGCCCGTGGATGGTCGCGGCGGTCGCCGTGGCGTCGATGCTGATCGCGCTGTCGTTCGCGGAGGTCGGCAGCCGGTTCGAAGGCACCGGCGGGCCCTATCTCTACACCCGCGCCGCGTTCGGCCGGTTCGCGGCGTTTCAAGTCGGCTGGATGCTGTGGTTCACCCGGGCGGCGAGCTGGGCGGCGGTGATCAACGTGCTCGCGACGTCGCTCGGCTACTACTGGCCGGCCCTCGCGCGACGGCGGTCCCCGTGCCACCGCCATCACGCTGATCATCATCGTCATTGCCGCGATCAACATCCGCGGCATCAAACCGAGCAGCATCGTGGTCAACGTGCTGACCGTCGGCAAGCTCGTGCCCCTGCTCGTCTTCATCGCGGCCGGCCTGTTTACGCTCGATCCATCGCGGCTGGCGATCGACGAGCCGCTGACGCTTGGCGGCGCGGCGGCGAGCGGGCTGCTGCTGATCTTCGGCTTCGGCGGCTACGAGGTGGTGCCGGTCGTCGCGGGAGAGGCGAAAGACCCGCGGCGGGGGGTGCCGTTCGCGCTGATCGTGACGATTGCCGCCGTGGCCGCGATCATGACGCTCGTGCAGATCGTCGTGATGGGCACGCTGCCCGATCCTGCCGGCACGAGCACTCCGGTGGTCAGCGCGGCGGCCGTCTTCCTGGGCGGCGCCGGCGCGGCGCTCATGATCTTCGGCGCGACGATGTCGACGTCGGGGAACAACATGGGGCAGGCATTGTCGGGCACCCGCAATCTCTTCGCCCTGGCCGAGCACGGCGACCTTCCCGCGTTCTTCGGCCGCGTGCACCCGCGGTTCCGCACGCCGGTCACCGCGGTTCTCGTCACCGCGGCCGTCTCGCTGGCGCTGGCGCTCTCCGGCCGGTTCGCGGCGCTGGCGGCGGTCAGTGCGGTCAGCCGGTTGATCGTCTACGTGTTCACGTGCGCGGCGACGATCCGGCTCCGGCATCCGCGTTTCGCCGCCACCGTGGCGCCGGCGATGTTCACGTTGCCCTTCGGGCCGCTGATTCCAGCCCTCGCGATAATGATCGCCCTGGCGATTCTCGCCGGCGCGACCCCGCAGCAGCGGCGTTCGGGCGCGCTCGCGCTCGTGGCCGGCGCGGCGTTGTACGCTGTTGCGCGGCTGTTCCCTTCAACCCGCCGCCCTCGGGCGGCTCCGGAGACTCTCTGATGCGTCATCTTGTCGCCGCTCTCGTGTTGGTCGTGTCCTCGTGGCCTGTATCCGCTGACTCGGTAGCGGCTTTCGGGCGGGGCATCCCGGCTGGCGGCGTTGCTCCTCCCTCACATACTCCCGGTATGCTCGGTCGTCGCGCCTTGCCATCCGGGCGCCGCGCTCCGAAATCCACTACCGCCTCAGCGGACACAGGCCACTCGGCGGTTGCGGCCGCGGCCGAGCCCGCCATTTTTCTGGTCCGCCACGCCGAACGGGCTGATGCGGGAATGGCCGCCGCCAAGATGGCCGGGGCCGATCCGGACCTGTCGGCCGCCGGCATGGCCCGCGCGAATGCCCTGGCGGCGATGCTGAAAGATGCCCGGATTACCACGGTCGTGACCACCGAGTACAAGCGCACGCGCCAGACCGGCGAACCTGCCGCCAAGGCCGCCGGCCTGTCGTTGACGGTGATCGAATCGAAGAACTCGGCCGCGGCGATCGAGAAGCTGAAGTCGGCCCAGGGCAACGTGCTGGTCGTCGGCCATTCGAACACGGTGCCGGAGTTGCTGAAGGCGCTCGGTGTGACCGAGCCGGTCACGATCGCGGAGGACGAGTTCGACGCGTTGTTCATCGTCACGCGTTCGTCACCGCCCACATTAGTGCGGTTGCGGTATTGATGAGGGACGGGCTGGAAAACAGGCGCACCTGGGAGGTTACGGAGGTACCGGATCTCAAAAACGGAGCAACGGAGCAAACGGAGGAAACGGAGAAGACTAATTTTGTTTCACTTCTCTTCGGTACGTCAGGTACGGGGGCGGGGGATCAGGCACCGGATTCATGAACGGATCCCCGGACCAATCACCGAAAAAACCAATTTGTCTTTTCCGTTTCCTCCGTTTGCTCCGTTGCTCCGTTTTTGAGATCCGTTGCCTCGGTCGCCCCCCGATATAGCGAAGCCGGAAGCCACACGACCGTTCCATAATCGCGACATGCGCCGACTCCCGATCCTGCTCATCACCGTTCTCCTCGCCGCCCCGCTCGCGGCCCAGCGCGGCGCGGCCTCGGTGTCACCGCAGGATCTCGCCCGCATCTGGGACGCGGAGCACGTCTCGCCGCCGTCGCCGCCGCTGCTGACACATGCCGACGTCGTCCAGCGGCTCGAGGCCGTCGTGTCCGGCGCTCCGGATCTCTTCCGGATGGAGAAGGTCGGCGAATCGGTCGAAGGGCGGACGCTCAACCTCGTTCAGGCGGGGACTGGCGCCTTTCGCGTGATGCTCTGGTCGCAGATGCACGGCGACGAGCCGACTGCGACCGCGGCGCTGTTCGACATCTTCGAGTTCCTGCGCCGCCACCGCCAGGACCCGGCGGTTCGCGACCTGCTCTCGTCGCTGACCCTGTACTTCCTGCCGATGCTCAATCCCGACGGCGCCCAGCGGTTTCAGCGGCGCAACGCGCAGAGCATCGACATCAACCGCGACGCCTTGCGGCTGCAGACCCCCGAGGGCCGCACCCTGAAGGCGGTCCGCGATCGCTTTCAGCCGCGCATCGGCTTCAACCTGCACAATCAGGGCTGGCGCACGTCCGTGGGCACGCCGCCGAAGCCGGCGTCGATTTCGCTGCTCTCGGTCGCCTTCGACGAAGCGCGCTCGGGGAGCGAAGGGCGGACGCTCACGAAGAAGGTCTGCGCGATCATCCGCGATGCGCTCGAGCCGTTCGCCTCCGGCCAGATCGGCCGCTATGACGACGAGTTCGAGGTGCGGGCGTTCGGGGACAATCTCACGCTGTGGGGCACGCCGGTGGTGCTGATCGAGACCGGCCCGTGGCCGGCGGCCGAACCGGATCCGGCGCTCGTCAGGTTGAACTTCGTGGCCATCCTCTCCGCCCTCGATGCGCTGGCCACCGGCGCAGTCGAACGTGCGAAGACCGACCGCTACGAATCGCTCCCGATCAACGAGTCCGGGGAACTGTTCGCGATCGTCAGGAATGGCACCGTGATCAGCGGCGCGGGAGTGCCGCCCTATCTCGCCGACATCGGCATCCTGGCCAGCCGCCGCATCCGTGACGTCGAGGGCCGGCGCGACCTGCAGACGGTGACGACCATCGACGACATGGGGGATCTGCGGACGCTCGGCGCGCTGCGGACCATCGACGCGACGGGGATGACCGTGGTGCCGCTGCTCGCGGACACCGTCGAAGCGGGGCAGATCGTCGACCTGCCGGAGTGGAAGACGGTGCAGGCCGCAACGATCGCGGTCGGCCAACCGGCGCGGCTGGTCCTGCTGAAGCCGGCGGCGGCGCCGGGGAAGTACCAGGTCGAGCTAGTGCTGAAGTGACGGGGCCGGCTCGGTGAGCGCGCGGCGTTCGCGTCGATGCACGATCTTGCCGTCGAAGATCGTCACTGCAACCGATGCGGTCTCGAGCTTCTCGGGGGCCTCGAGGACGTCGGCTGACAGCACCACCAGGTCGGCGAGCATCCCCGGCGCGATCGAACCCTTCCGCTGATCGTCGAACGAGCCCCACGCTCCACTCGACGTGTAGGCGTCGATGGCCGGCTTCAGCTTCAACGGTTCCGGCACCGTCGCGTCCGGTGCTTCCGGCGCTGGTGCGAACCCGCTGACGGTCCGCTCGAGGATCGCCATCGGGTCGAGGGTCTGCGCCGGCCAGGCGCTGCCCAGGAGCAGCCGCGTTTCGCCGGCCAGCCGCGCGAACGGAAAGCTCTGCGCCGCGCGGCGCACGCCGATCGATTTGGACAGCCGCTCGAAGCCGCTCTCGTCCGCCGGGCTCACCGACGGCTGCATCGACGCGGTGACCCCCAGCGGTCCGAACCGTGGGATGTCGGCGGCGCCGACCATGGCCAGATGCTCGAGCCGATGCCGGCGGCCGCGGGCCGGCGGCCGGTTGGACCGAATCGCATGGGCGTAGGCGGTCAACGCCATCCGCACCGCGCGATCGCCGGTGGCATGCGTCAGGATCTGCCAACCCGCCGCGTCGGCGAGCCGCACCGCGCGGTTCAACTCGTCGGGATCCACCAGCACCTCGCCGGCGTCGTCACGGCCAGCATAGGGTTCGAGCAGCGCCGCCGACTGCGCCGGCAGGCTGCCATCGACGGTGAACGAGAGGGCGCCGACCTTGAACAGCGGGTCGTCCGGATACTGCTCGCGAATGGCGTCGAACGATTGCAGGTCCGTTTCCTTGGCGATTTGATGCGGGTCCGCCGCGACCGCGCAATAGACCCTGAGGGTCATCTTTCCCGATCGCCGGGCGTCGTCGAACAGGTCCAGGTTCCGTTCGCAGCCGGCCGCGGTGTTCTGCGCGCTGGTGATGCCGTGGACGTTGGCTTCGGCGATCGCCGCCCGCAGCGCTTGCGCGCGCTGATCGCGGCTGGGCGCAGGGATCAGCGCAGCGACGGAGGTGGCCACGGCCCCGCGCAGCACGCCTGACGGCTCGCCGCGACGGCCTTCACGGACGATCGCGCCATCGCCGGGCTCGGGGGTCTTCCTCGTGATGTTCGCGAGGCGCAGCGCCTGTGAATTGATCCACACCAACCGATCGCTCTCGTCGGCGGCATAAATCAGCGCCGGTCGGTCCTTGACGACCGAGTCGAGCATCTGGCGGGTGGGCAGGCCGTTCTTGAATTGATCCGCCGACCAGCCGCTCCCGATCACCCATGCCGCGCTCGCGTTCGCGTCGCTCCAGGCAGCGATGCGCTCGAGCACCTCCGCGCTGGTGGCGGCGCCGCGGAGATCGGCCATCGCCAGCCGCAGCCCGCCGCCGATCAAATCGACGTGGGCATCGTTGAATCCGGGCACGACCGCGGCTCCCTCGGCATCGACGACGATGGTCTGGGGGCGCTGGAGGCGGGCGATCTCACGATCGGTGCCGACGCGCAGAATCTGGTTGCCGCGAATGGCCACCGCCTCGGCCATCGTGCCGCGGCGATCCGCGGTGTAGACGGCAGCGTTCCTGACAATGAGGTCCACCGGCCCCTCACTGTCCTCGCGCTGCGCACCGACGATCAGGCCGGCGATCAGCGTTGCGGCGACGATCGCGACGACAACGTAAGCGGTCAAACGCGCCGCCATGCTGGCTCCTCCGGAGTGTAATCGCGTGCGGTTCAGAGGGGCGCCCTCTGGGTGAGCGCGCCGCGGCTGACGCCGGAATTTTAGCATGCGCCGGAATGGAGCAGTCTCGGTTTCCAGTTTCCAGTTTCCAGTTTCCAGAAGCCAGTGGACTGGGCCAGTTTTCGTCCCAGGACCGCACGATCGCTCTAAACTGGCAACTGGAAACTGGCGACTGACTCCTGACGGCCATCCAATGCGCATTGCCATCATGGGATCCGGCGCGGTCGGCGGCTACTACGGCGCCCGGCTCTCGCTCGCCGGCCACGACGTCACCTTCATCGCCCGGGGCGCGCACCTCGAGGCCATCCGCGCGCAAGGCTTGCAGGTGCGGAGTCCCGCGCTCGGCGACTTCACCGCCACCGCCCACGCGGAGCAGGACACCACCGCGGTCGGCCCGGTCGACCTGGTCCTCTACGCGGTCAAGGCCTACGACAACGCGACGGCCATCCCGGCGCTGCCGCCGCTGCTCGGCCCGTGGTCCACGGTGCTCACCCTGCAGAACGGTGTCGACAGCGTCACCGAGCTCGCCGCCGCCGTCGGGGAGGACCGGGTGCTCGGCGGCACCACCTACATCGCGACTGCGCTCGCCGCGCCCGGGGTCATCGAGCAGACCGGCACCCATCGCCGCATCATCTTCGGCGAGGTGTTCGGCACGCTTCCCGTCCTGACCGATCGCGTCGCCGACATCGAGCGCGCGCTCTCGGGCGCCGACATCCAGGCCGAGGCCGTCGGCGACGGACGGGTCCCGATCTGGGAGAAGTTCATCTTTCTCGTGTCGCTCGCCGGCTTCACCGGCGCCGCGCGACTGCCGATCGGCGCGATCTGGCAGGACGGCTGGTGCCGCGCGCAGTTCCTGAACGGGTGCCGCGAGGTCGAGCGAGTGGCGCGCGCCGAAGGGGTGCCGGTGGCCACCGGCGTGATCGAGCGGATCGAAACCTACGTCGCCGGTATCCCCGGGACGATGCGGTCGTCGCTGTTGATCGATTTGTCGCAGGGCAAGCGGATCGAGGTCGAGGCGCTGCACGGCGCCCTCGTCCGGCGCGCCGCGCGGACCGGCGTCGAGGTGCCGATTATGTCGACTCTGTACGCGGTGCTGAAGCCATGGGCGACCCCACCCGCCTGAGCACCGCTTCGTAGCGGTCGTTGCCGCGCAGCTGACGGAGCGTCGGGTCGACCCCGATGAAGACCGCTCCGCCCACGTGGGCGTCGACCATCTTCTCGAGATGATCCAGCGCGGCCTCGGTCTGCCCGAGTTGCAGGTAACAGATCGCGAACCCGAAGTGGATCGCCGGGCCCGGCTCCGCGGCCGACATCAGGCTGAGCCGGGTGCGCCAATATTCGTCCGCCCCGCCCTTGCGAAACGCCTCGAGCAGCGCCGTGCCGTCGAGACGCATCCCCCAGCACCGCTGCTCCGTCATCAGCCTGGCGGCGTCCTCGAAGCGGCCAATCATCTCGTATGCCCCGATCAGGACGTTGCCCGCTTCTTCGAGGCCCGGAACCAGATCCCGGATCCGCAACGCTTCGTGTATCGCGTCGCGGTAGCGGCCGGCGAAGTGATGCGACCAGGCGACGCCGATGTTCGTGAACACCGAAATCGGATCGAGATCGCGGGCGATCCGCGCTTCCTTCAACGATTCGTCGAAGCGGCCGCAGGTGGTCAGGAACAGCGCGTTGACCGCGTGTGCCACCGCATGTTTGGGGTTGAGCGCAATCGCCTGCTGCAGCTCGCGCTCCGCCCCCGGCCAGCTCCACGCCGCGAACATCTGCCCGAGCGCCAGCGTGACGTGCGCGTCGGCCAGATCGGCGTCGAGCTCCAGCGCCCGCTCGGCCGCGGCCTTCCCCTGGGCGAACCCCTGGCGGGGATCGATGAAGCCGTAGTAGGCCATCGCGCCGTAGGTGTCCCCCAGCCCGGCGTAAGCCAGCGCGTAGAGCGGATCCAGATCGATCGCCTCCTGGAACTGTTCGAGCGCGCGCCGGAACCCTTCCGGCGTCCAGTTGTTCCAGTGATGGCGTCCGCGCAGGTACGCCTGATAGGCCGCCGGATTCACCGTCGATCGCTTGCGCAGCTTCTTCTTCTGCGCGGACGTGAGCTTGAGGCGCAGCGCTTCGGAAATCTGCCAGGCGATCTCTTCCTGCACCGTCAGCAGGTCGCTCACGTTGTGGCGGAACTGCTCGCCCCACAGCTGCGATTCGGTGGTGGTGTCCACCAGCTCCGCCTGAATGATCAGCACGTCGCCGCGCTGGGTCACGCGCCCGGTCAGGATCGTCTTGACGTTCAGCGCCGCGCCGACCGTCGCCGGATCCGCCTGGATGCCCTTGTATCTGAACACCACGCTGCGCGGGACGACGCGGACGGTCTCGAGCTGGGAGAGGCTGTTGATGATGCTTTCGGCGATGCCGTCGGTGAGGTAATCGAGCTTGGGGTCGGCGGCGTTGACGAAGGGCAGCACTGCCAGCGACTTGCCGCGCGCTCGCGAGACCCGCGGCATGCGGACTGCCGATCCGGAGAGCAGCGCGCGCAGCGCCGCGGCGACGCTCATCGCCGAGTCGAACCGGCGCGTCAGGTCGCGCTCCACAGCGCGCGCCACGATGGTCCGGAGCTCCTGGGGCGCGAGCGGATCGACGGTCGAGAGATCCGGCGCGGAATCGTGGAGCAGCTTGGCGATCAGCTCCTGCGGTGTCACGCCGGTGAAGAGCTGCCGCCCGGTCAGCATCTCGTAGAGCAGGCAGCCGAGCGCGAACACATCCGTACGGCCGTCGACCGGCTCGCCGGTGACCTGCTCGGGAGACATGTAACCGAAAGTGCCGAGCACGATTCCCGCGGCGGTGTGCGCCGCGGTCGGTCCTTCGCTGCCGCCGACCTCGAGCCGCTGCAGCGCGAGGCCGAAGTCGAGGATCTTGACGTGGCCGTCGCTCGTCAGGAAGACGTTCTCCGGCTTGAGGTCGCGATGCACGACCCCTTTGGCATGGGCCGCGGCCAGCCCGTCGGCGATCGCGGCGCCGATGTCCACGGCTTCCCGCCAGGGCAGCGGCCCAGCCGAGATCCGCTCCCGGAGATTGCGCCCCTCGAGAAGCTCCATCACCGCGAACGGGATCCCGTCCGCAACTGCCAGCTCGTAAATCGAGAGGATCCCGGGATGGGTCAGCGACGCGACGGCTCGCGCTTCGGTCTCGAAGCGAGAGCGCATCGTAGGGTCGGACGCGATGTGTGGCGCCATGACTTTCAGCGCGACGTCGCGGCCCAGCCTGGTGTCGCGGGCGCGATAGACCACGCCCATCCCGCCCGAACCGACTGCGGAAACGATCTCGTACTGTGCGAGCTTGGATCCGGCGGAAAGGGTCATCGTCTGACCCCCGGGCTGTCGACCCGCCAGGCGGCCATGCCGCCGTCGACGTTCGACACAGCCTCGACGCCGGCGCGTTCCAGCAGGCCGGCCGCCAATGCCGACCGCGCGCCTCCTTCGCACATCGTCGCGATTGGCCGGCGGCGGGGGAGGGCATCGAGGCGCGACGTCAGCTCCTGCAGCGGGATGTGCAGTGCGCCCGGCACGTGATCGCGGGTGTACTCGCGGCGGCTGCGGACGTCCACGATTGTCAGGTCCGCCGGCTCGCCTTTTCGATGGAGCGCTGTGGCAGCGAGAAGCGCCGTGCGCGAAACCGGCAGGCCCGCGGCGGTCCAGGCCTCGAAGCCATCGGCGATCCAGCCCTCCACATGGTCGAGGCCGACCGTCAAGAGCTGGCGCTGCGCTTCGGCCGCGTGTTGTGCGTCTGCCGCCAGCAGGATCACCGGTGTTCCTGCCGGCACGACCCAGGCCGCCCAGTAGCCGATCTTGCTGCCCGACGCGATGCCGATCGATCCGCGCGGATGGCCGGCCGCATGCTGCCCGGTGGAGCGCAGGTCGAGAATCCACGCGCCCTCGACCGCTGCGGCCGCGGCGTCGGCAGCACTGACGGCAGGCGGCGCATCGACTCCCTCGGCCAGTCCGAGCACCGGCGCGCCCACTGTGTTCAATTGCTTCATCCGCGGAAAGTACGGCGGCGTGTCGGGCAGGTCGGACAGCACCGCGTCGACGAAGAGCTCGCGGCTGGTGTGGCGGAGGAGGGGATTGGCACGCCGCTCGTCGCCGATGGTCGAGTGCGGCGCGGTTCCGATCCCGCTGCCACAGAGCGACCCCGCTCCATGACCCGGCCACACCTCACCGTCGTCCGGCAGCTGCATCAACGTGTTGAACAGCGAGTCGTACAATCGATCTGCGAGGTGCCGCATCGCCGCTTCGCCGAGCAGGTCGGGACGCCCGACCGCGCCGACGAACAACGTGTCGCCGGTGAAGACGCGCGGCGGCTCGCCGGGATGGGTTCCGACAATCGAAATGTGCTCCGGTGTGTGTCCCGGTGTGTGCAGGAACAACAGCTCGAGGTCGCCGATCGCCGTCGATCCGCCGTGCGCCACTTCGACGTGCGGGTAGTCGAGCCCCGCCCCTGGTCCGGCGATCATCTCGGCGCCGATCGCCGCCAGCTCGCGCGAGCCGGACACGAAGTCAGCGTGGATGTGGGTGTCGATTGCGTGGGTGATCGTCAGGCCCTCGGTGCGTGCCGTGCTCACATAGCCGGTGATGTCACGCCGGGGGTCGATCACGACCGCCTGCCGCGTTCGGTCGCACGCGATGAGATACGAGCTCTGCGCGAGGCCCTCTTCGAAGAAGCGCCGGAACATGCACTGGAATCCGTCGAGAAACGAGTCCATCATACACCCCGTGGCCGTGACGCCCTGCTCGCTCGTCCCGACCAGACCGCAGCGGTGCGGTGCCTGAGATCACCGGTCAGATCGTCGCGCTGGTCATCGCCGCAGGGGCCGCTGCGGGCGGTCTGGGCTCGCTGCTCGGGCTGGGCGGCGGGGTCTTCCTGGTACCGTTCCTCAACGTCGCGCTCGGCTTTCCCCTGAACGTCGCCTCCGGTGTCGGCCTCATGACCGTCGTCGCCACCTCGAGCGTCGTCGCCCGCGGCACCGGCCGCAGCGGCATTGTCAATCTGCGGCTCGGGATGGTGCTCCAGATTGCCGCCGCGGCGGGCGGCTACTTCGGCGGCCGGCTGGCCCGGCAGGTCCCGGAGCACCTGCTCCAGTTGACCTTCTCCGCGGTCACCGCCGTGATTGCCGGCATCATGCTGTCGCGCCTCGAACGGCGGAACGTCATCCTCGACACCTCGATCGAGCCGGGTCCGTTCGGCGGACGCTTCTACGACGGTGAGTGCGGCCGGGAGGTCGTCTATCGCACTCGCCGGCTCCCGACCGCGTTCGGGGTGTCGCTCATTGCCGGCAGCATCTCGGGTCTGCTCGGCATCGGCGGCGGCATCCTGCAGGTTCCGGCGCTCAATGCTTGGTGCGGCGTTCCCCTGCGGGCGGCGGCCGCTACCAGCTCGATCATGATCGGCATCACCGCCGCCGCCTCCGCGCCTCTCTATTACGCGCACGGCGACATCGTCGCGCCGCTCGCCGCCGCGGCGGTGCTCGGCACGTTCTTCGGATCGCGAGCCGGCGTCTGGTTCGGCGGCCGCGCCCGCGCCAAGTGGCTCAAGGTGATGATGGCCGCGGTGCTGCTGTCGGTGTCGGCGATCTATCTCGCAAAGGCGCTATGACGACGAGCAGTGGTGAGACGGGGGAGACCAGCTTCGAGCGCATCATCGGCGCGGTGATGGTGGTGGTGTTCTGGACGTCGTTCACCGCGCTGGCCGCCGGCCTGGCGCTCTGGCTCGCCGCGCCAGCCACCGACGCGGGCGCGCTGGCGCTGGCTGGCGGACTGCTGGGGCTGCTCCTGATCCCGATGCTGCGGCTGATCTGGGCGCTCGCCACCGCCTCGGCACGCCGCGACTGGCTGATGTTCGGTGCGACCCTGACGGTGCTGGCAATCCTGATTGCGCTGACGCTGAGAGATGCGGCGACGCTGCGATGACTGCTGCTGACCCGAAGGCAAATCCCAAGCTCCAAATCCCAAATCCCAAACCTAACTCCCAAATCTCTCCCAACTGCCAAATCCCAAGGCGAACTGAAAGTAGCTGATGGCGGGTTGGGAGTTATGAGTCGGGTTTGGGACTTGGGATTTGGGAGTGGTTGGGATTTGGAGCTTGGAGCTTGGGATTTGACCTCAGAGAACCTCGTTCGGTTCGTAGGCTTCGGGGCTGGTCGGGATGCCGGCTCCCTCGATCGAATGCGCCAGCTCGCGCAGCCGATCGTTGGCCGAGCTCCGCATCTTCTCCAGCAGGTCGGCAATCCGCTGGGCCTGGCGAATCACCGTGGCGAGGTCACGCTGCAGGCCCGGATCCGGGTAGCCGCGCTCCAGCAGGTCGCAGTGGCCGACGATGGTCTGGAGGGCGCTGTTGATGTCGGTGGCGAACGACAGCATGACATCGGCCATCGCCTCGGTGGTGCGATGCCGGCCGAGCAGGACGTGCAACTGCTGCGCGACGTGGGCGACGGCGAGGATCTCCGCAATCGGCCGCAGCGTATCGACGTCCGATGCCTGGAACGATCCCGGCCGCCGCGACACCAGGTTCAAGGTTCCGACGCCCCGGCCGCTCGAGACCAGCGGCAGGACCAGCACCGACTTGAAACCGGCGGTCACCAGCACGTTGATGTCGAGCAGATCGACGTCCGCGCTGCCGATGTCGTTGATCAGCAGCGGTTCCAGCGTTCGCACCACCTGCCCGATCGCGGTGCTGTCGACCTTGAACACGACGTCCGGACGCGGGCGGTTGCGGCGCTCGTCCTCCTGGACCCGGGCGGTGAAGGTCTCGAACTCCTGGCCGGTCTCGGTCAACAGCGCGAGCCCGACCCGGTCGCACGGGACCAGCCCGGCGATCCGCACGGCCAGCGCCTGGAACGTCAGCGCGACGTCGATCGACCGGGCGACGATCTGCAGCATCGCGTTCTGGGTCTGCAGCTGCTGGACCTCATCCAGGGTCGCCCGATGCGCGTTCTCGCGCGCGTTCAGCCGGTCGGTCAAGGTGCCGATGCCGCGCGACGCCAGCACCGCGAGGGACAGCACGACCACCCACCCCGCCACCAGGAGCAGCAGCGACGCACCGTCGAGCCCGCCACCGGTGACGCGCCACAGCGCGACCTGCAGGACGGCAAGTCCTGCCACCAGCCCCCAGATGATGCCGAGCTGGAGCCCACGTTTGTTCGTCATCTCGCGCACGGGTCGTAGAAGTCGGAATGATACCAGCGCAGCGCCGCCCGCCGCTCCGCCTCCGGCACCAGCGGAAATGTCCCGACAATGTGCTCGAAGTCGACCGGTCCAAGCCCATATAACGACGCCACCGCCGCATTCAGCTCCGCCAGGCGCTCGGCGTGCTCGAGGAGGTCGACCGGCTTCGTCCCGGCCAGCACCCGCGCACACCGGACCACCCGCCTGAACCGGGCATCCTGCCGCCCCGGCCGGGGCAGCGGCAGCCGCGACACGATCGCGGTCGTGACGTGAGTGCTCACCCGCATCCTGATCAGATAGTTCGCCACGTAGCTGTTCAGCACCCCGCACAAGAACTGCTGCGCCTCCTCATCCAGCGTCTCCTTGAGGCAGAACAGAGTATGGGTGGTCAGCGTCTGCGGCGGCACGATGGCTGCGATCAGCGTCATCCGGTTCCCCGCCGACGCCACATCCCGATACGCCAGCCGCGCCCGGCCGAACGTGCGCTCGGCCGTGACCAGGCCCGCCGCGATCCCGGTCGCAATCCAGTACCTCGCTTCATGAACGCCGACCCGGAATGCCCGCAACTGCTTGCCCTCGATCACCGGCATCCCGCTGCCCGACTGGTTGAAGTGCGGGCGATCCTCGGTCGCATTGAGCTCACGGCCGAAATGCACGCCCCATCCCTCGGGATCAGACGACGACGGCACGGTCAACGCAATCGACGAGACGATGAGGAGGTCGGTGGGAGTGCGAATCTCTGGCACTGCCAGCGATTCGCCGCTCACCCGCTCGAGCAGCGTTCGCGGCACTTGCAAGGCGTCCGGGTCGGGACCGGTATCCGCCACTCGTTCGAGCATGTCCACCGCGCGCACCCCGCTCCTCACCGCCACACTCGCCGGCTGGTAGTGCCGGGTGCGAGCGGAACGTGAGCAGCAGGAACTTGAGCGCCCGGTGGATCGGGAAGATGCCGTCACTGTTGTCGATGATGGTGAAGGTCTCGATCTCGGCGTGATCGAGAAGGTGCCGCCGCAAGATCCCGTTTCCCTGGTCGCTCGCAAAGCCCGCCGGCAGAATCACGCCACACCGGCCGTTGGGGCCGAGAAGGCCGAGCCCGCGCTCGAAGAAGAGCTGATACAGATTGGCGTGGCCGTCGCCCTGCAGCCGGTACTGGCCGGATCGCTTCACGTACGCGATGAGCCCGGCCCGCGCCGTCCCCTCACCCCGCAGCATCTCCCACGGCGGGTTCCCGAGAATCGCGTCGAACCCGCCATCCGGCAGCGGTGCGCCGCGTTCGTCGTGAAAGACCTCAGGGAACTCCATGGTCCAGTGGAAGACCCGTTCGCGCGCCGCCGCGTCGCGGGCCCGCGCCATGAGCGGAGTGGCGGTGTGCGGCGGCAATGCCCCCGCTCCCGTCACGACGTGATCGCGCAACGTCGTGAACAGCCCTGTTTCGGCGAGCTGCGGGTCCAGGTATGTCGCGCACCATAGATCGGCCGCCGCTCGCCACCTTTCGAGCGCTCCACCCGGACGCTCGAGCGTAGCCAGGTCCCGCTCCTTCGCGCGCACCTGTTGGAGACTGTCGTCCGGCATCGTCTCGAGCGCCGTCCGCACGCCCACCGCGGAGCGCAGCGTGAGCTGCAGATCGCCCTCCGGGAAGAGCGGCAGCTCACTCGCGCGGGTGCCAGATGGCCGACGAGTCGCCGGAGCCCGCCCCGAGCCCGGTCGAGGGGCCCGTCTGAGATCGTCGAGCGACGCCCCGATGAGACTGTTCCCGACCCGCAGACGGTGATCCAGGAATGTCAGCGGCTTGTCGGCGGCAAGCGTCGCCAGCCAGAGCGACAGCCTCGCCAGCTGCACCGCCATCGGGTTCACGTCGACGCCATACAGACAGCGCTGCGCCACCACCCGGCGGAAATCCGCCCGTTCACTCTCGGAAATATCCGCCGCGGTCAGTCCGCCCTCCCGGACCAGCGCCGCTTCGTAGCTGGACGCCAGATATCGGCACGCGGCAACCAGGAACGCTCCGCTTCCCATCGCCGGATCGAGAATCCGCAGCGCCAGGATCTGCTCCGGCGACTTCCGTTCCACCACCGGGCCGAGCGCCCGGCGGACGATGAACTCCGTGAGCGAGCGGGGCGTGTAGAAGGATCCGGTCGACTTGCGGCGGCCGGTCGGCACCATGGCCGCCCCGCCGTCGGCAGCGGTGGCGAGATCGAAGTCGAGCAGGTGCTCATACACCCCACCCAACTGCTCCACCCCCAGGTCCTCATACGCAATCTCCTCCCGTCGTCCGTTGTCGACGATGCGGGTGGTGAGCGCGCGGACGGCTTCGGAGACGATGCGATCGTTGAGACGGGCGTTGGCGGCGAGGGGGGCCTGGCTCGGAGAGAAGAGACGGCCGTTGAATGGCGGCACCTTGAGCGTGCCGGCGGTGCAGCCGCGATGCGCCAGCCGCGCGACCGCCTGCAGGGTGGCCCACAGACCGCGAGGTACGCCGTGCGCGATCTCGCCCCGGAGACCGCCGATGGAGTAGCTGTCGCGGTAGATCGGATGCCACTGCGGAACCAGTCCTCGCGCCTCTGCGAACAGCAGGAACAGCAGCCGGTAGATCACGACCAGCGATTCGTCGAGCAGCTGGCCGGTGTCGATGCGTCTGCTCGCCGGGACCAGCCGGAATGCCGAGATGAGCTCGAGGAGCGCCTGGTAGACGCCAGCACGAAGAGAGCGCCTCACCATCGACCGGTGACGCTCCGAATGCAGCATCACGCGCTCCAGCAGCGTCCCGTTTTCAGCCGCCGTCAGTCCGCCGGCGCCAACCAGACCGAAGAGCACCGCCAGCGTGCGTTCTGAGTCGAAGGCCGCCGCGAGATCGAACTCCACGAATCGCCGCGCATATGCACGCTCGACATCGAAGACACAGAGTGCCGGTCCATTGACGCAGAGCGCCCAGCGCGCGCCGTGCGCCAGCCCGCGATGGACCGAGTGCCGCCATACGCTGCGCGCCGGATGACCCCACGGCGCCGCGATCATCACAGCCACGGTGGCGCCTTCGCACCTCAGCTCCGCATCGAGCGTTTCGTGACCCCTGGGCGCACGCGCCGCCGGCACCGGCAAAGTGAGGAAGCCCAGTTCCGAGGCGAGCGGTGCGGCGACGAGGTCGAAGATGACCCGCGGACCGGCGGACGGACCGAGCCGGGTTCGGAGGTCCGCATGCCAGGCTCGAAGCCGTCGCTGCCGTGAGGTCCACTTCTCGGGCCACAGCTCGGGCTCCTGCCGTGTGGCGAGCAGCCGCTCGACCGCATCGTGCGACAGCAGCGAGCCGGACATCCCGGCGATCACTCGAGCCTCCCGTAGAGGACCGCCCGCACCCGGAGCCGCGCCTGAAGCACCGGCCGGTGCTCGCCCGTTCCCCCAATGCCCGCTATCGCCTCCAACACCGGTGTCGTCCAGGGAGGGACCGAGCGGAGGGCGAGCCGGTCGAACAGGCCGGCCTGGACCAGCCCGCGGGCCGCGGAGCCGAGCGCGCCCTGAACCGCCGCGTCGCGTCGATCGATCGCGCTCCGCACTCGATCGTGCATCGCACGCACCGCGGTCAGGCGCCGGCGGGTGCGGCGACGCAGCCGTCTCGACATCTCGCCGCCGATTCGCTCGACGAGCCACGCGAGCTGGCTGCCCGTCACTCCCGTGCGTCGCGGCCACCGCACCTCGGTTGCGATGCCCGTCACCGCGATCGTCTCTTGTTCGATCGCCCCGCCCACCCGCTCCCTGATCGTCATCTCGAAGACGAAGGTGAGAGTGGGCTCGGCGATGCGCGCGCGCCGGCCGCTATGAGCCGCGAAGACGATGGGCGGCCTGTCGCCGGCCGGTTGGGCGTGGCGCGACGCACGGCGCAGCAGCTCGAGGCGTTCGGCTTCGGCGGCCGCTTCCTCACGCAGATCCAGTGTCAGCAGGGTGCGGGTCAGGCCTTGTGGCGGGTCGGGCGCGGCTGCCGGCGGCAGGCCGCCAAGCAGCCCGTGGTGAAAGTCTGGCGTCGCACCGAGATGGGCGAGGCGCCCCGCCGGCAAGGCGCGACGACCGAGCATACCGGGAGTAGGTGAGGGAGGAGCAACGCCGCCGGCGGGGATGCTTCGCCCGTCGAATGCAGCCAGACTTTCACCATGGGCTGCCAGCACCCGGGCGGCAACCCGCGATTCGGAAAGCTGCGCCACGAGCGACCCGCCTCCGAACGACCCTGCCCTGCCGCCCCGCCTGATGAGCGGCGTGAGGACGAGCTGTTCCGCCGTGTCGTCCAGGACGAGCGCGATTTCATGGACCTGCCGCCGCTGGCCGATCCGGTTCACACGGCCGCATCGCTGGTGCAGCCGCGACGGCGTCCACGGCAGCTCGAAATGGATCACCAACCGGCAGCGATGGTGGAGGTTGAGCCCCTCTGACGCGGCGTCGGTCGCGACCAGCACCGAGCCGCCCCGGTTGAAATCGCCGATCGCCGCGCCCCGCTCACTCCCACTCATCCCTCCATCCAAGACAATGACGGGATGGCCGTGGGCTTCAAGGACGTGACGCACCCGGGCCGCCGTGTCGCGGTATTCCGAAAAGACGATCGCCGGCTCACGCACCCGGCGCAGCAGGCGCACCAGGACGCGCAGCTTGCTCTCGGATCTCGCCGCCGGAGCCGCCGCGTCCAGCGTGCGCTCGATCGTCGCGCGCTCTTCAGCAACGTCGCCGAGACCCGCCCCGCCCAGAATCCCGTCGGCCGGCAAGTCGTCTACCCCGTTGCGCTCCTCTTGTTCGAGTGGCAGCCACAGTTGGACTTCAGCGGCTTCCGGCGCGTCCATCAGCAGCAGCCGCCGCCTCAACGACACCATCAACGATTCCGCGCTCGACAACGCCCGCTTCCTCAGCATCGTCGCCAACAGCGCCGGGTTGCCGTCCGCACCGCCGGCGCCCCTCTCCCACAGGCGCGCGGTGTACGACTCCAGCTCCCGATGCAGCCTGCGCTCAGCGTCCGAGATCGCGACCCGGATGATTCGGCTCTTCACCGGGCTGGCGAGCGGCAGCACGTCCGACCTGGAGCGCCGGAAGCAGACGATCGGCTCGGCCGGATCGATGCGTCCCGTGCCGCAGAGTTGCTCGAACTGGGCCTCGTCGCCACCATGCGGGGTCGCCGTCAAGAGAGTGACGAGTCGCGATCGACACGCCAGCGCGTGGATCGCAGCCCTCCGGTGACTCCCCGGCGTTGCCGCGTGCGCCTCGTCTACGACGAGCAGATCCCACCGAACCCCCTCCAGCGGACAGAGGGCTTCTGCCCGTTTCACGAAATCCGTCGACGCGAGATAGATGCCCGGCAATGACCAGGGATTCACGTTGGCCGGCAGCGCGGCCGAGGATCTGAGCAGCCAGTCGGCGCCGGCGTCGATCGGATCGAGGTTGAAGAGGCCGTGCAGCTCCTGCCGCCACTGGTCCTTCAGCGACGCGGGGACGAGAATCAGGACGCGCGCACCGTGCCGACCTCCCACCACCTCCCCGATGATCAATCCCGCCTCCACCGTCTTCCCCACCCCCACATCGTCTGCCACGAGGAGACGGGTGGCTCCGTGTCGGAAGATGGCGAGGGCAGGCTCGAGCTGGTAGGGCAGGAGCCGGATGGTGGGAGGGCAGCAGCGGAGGCCGCCGAACGGAGAGGAATCGGCGAGGAGCGCACTGACCCGCTGGCACCAGCTGCGCGTCGAGAGCAGGACCGGCCGCGGCGGCGCCGCCAGCCGGGGAGAGTCGAACGGGACGAGGAACGTACGGTGAAGACCCGGCCGCTCGTGGCTCACCAGATCGAGAGCCGCGCAATCGGCAAAGGCTGTCGTTCTGAGAACCCGCCAGTCCTCGCCTCGCAGGATCACCCGATCGCCGGAGGCCCAACGCATGGGGTGATCCAGAGCAAAGCGGATGCCTTCGCCCGCCACGCGAGATTGCGAGGGCTTTCTCGTGACGGCCAATTCAGGATCGCAGGACCTGCGATCATCGACAAGAACCGCGAGCGCAGGAACTGGAACCCCCGTGCGGCCCCTGGATCAGCGGGAGGACGCGCGAACCTCCTCGAGTGCGCGTCGGGACACGATGACGGTCTGGTCGCTGCCGCCCGGCTTGTTGCCCGGCACGCGAACGCGGCGAATGCGGCAGCCGCGGCCATAGGTGACGCCGGCGACCTCGGGCGACAGTGCGAAGCCCGCCATCAGCTCGCTGAGGTCGTCGCATGCCCGTTCCGGCGTCTCGCCGGATTCGGTCACCGTGCGCCAGCTTTCGGTCCGCGCCCAGGCCGAGAGCGGCATCATCCGGAACACCTCGGGGATGACATGGTCGTAGTCGTCGCGGAATTCGGCGAACTGGTCCGACACGACGAGCGGTTCCGCGGGCGGCGCCGGTGCATCGGCGTCGGTGGTGTCAGGACCCCGGCGCTTGCGGTCGCGGCGGCGTTGCCCCGCGACCCGCTTGCCGGACGCCACCTGCTCCTCGCGTGCGCGCTGTTCCGCCGCGAGGCGCGCGCGTTCTTCTTCCCGGGCCCGTTCCGCGGCGACCAGGGCGTCGGCCTGCAGCCGGTGCCGTTCTTCCTCGATGGTTCGCTCCGCTTCTTGCGCACGAGCGGTGGCCAGGCGCGCCTCGGTTTCGAGCGCCTGGATTTCGAGGCGCGCGCGCGCAGCCGCGGCCGCCGCTTCGGCCGCGAGGCGCTCGCGTTCTTCCTCGCGAGCCCGCTCCGCGGCCGCCGCCACTTGCGCCTCGACGCGGCGCTGTTCCTCCGCCCTGGCGCGCTCGACGGCGGCGGCGGCCTGCACCGCGGCGCGGGCGCGTTCTTCCTCGCGGGCGCGCGCGGCGGCGACCGCAATCTCCGCCTTCAACCGTCGTCTCTCCTCGTCTCGGGCCTGGTCGGCGGCGGCCGCCGCAACCGCGGTGAGCCGGGCGCGCTCTTCTTCTCGTGCGTGCTCGACTGCCGTGGCCGCTTCGACGGCCAGCCGGGTGCGCTCGTCTTCGCGGGCGCGGGCGGCCGCGGCGGCCGCCTCGGCCTCGAGCCGCCGGCGTTCTTCGGTGCGCGCCTGCTCCGTGGCGGTGATCGCCGCGGCTTCGAGGCGAGAGCGCTCCTCTTCCCGTGCGTGCTCGACCGCGGTCGCCGCCTCGGCGGCGAACCGGCTCCGTTCTTCCTCGCGCGTTCTTGCGGCGGCGACCGCGGCCTCCGCCTGAATCCGGCGCTTTTCCTCTACGCGCGCGTGCGCCGATGCGGCCTCTGCCGCGGCGGTGAGCCTGACCCGTTCTTCTTCGCGCGCGTGCGCTGCCGCTGTTGCCGCGGCCTCCGCGAAGCGTGCACGCTCCTGTTCCGTCGCGCGTGCTTTCGCCGCGGCGACTTCCGCCTCGATTCGACGCCGTTCCTCGGTGCGCGCGTGTTCGGCCGCGGTTGCCGCGGCGCTTTCGAGCCGCGCGCGCTCTTCCTCGCGTGCCCGTTCCACCGCGGCCTCCATGACAGCTTCGGCGTGCAGCCGGGCCCGTTCCTCGTCTCGCGCCCGCTCGGCGGCGGCGGCCGCCTCCGCCCGCAGGCGACGAATGTCCTCCTGCCGTTCGCGCACCATCACTTCGGCTTCGGCTTCCGCTTCCTGGCGACGGAGCGACTCGTGCAGCGCGCGCTCGGCCGCGGCCTGCGCTTCGCCGCGAAGCCGCTCCGCTTCCAGCCGGTGCTCATCTGCCTCGCGGCGCAGCCGGCCCTCGCGAACTTCCGCCTCGCGGCGCAGCTCCATGGCGCGCTCCTCCGCCG
Organism: uncultured Acidobacteriota bacterium; assembly: GCA_963717745.1. Lineage (GTDB taxonomy): Bacteria > Acidobacteriota > Vicinamibacteria > Vicinamibacterales > 2-12-FULL-66-21 > JACCXG01. The sequence goes on along the minus strand of CAVQXJ010000015.1, from coordinate 333,467 downwards.
CCTCGAGCCGCAGCGCGTCGATCTTCACGCGCTCTTGCGCCGCCTCCTCTTCGAGCGCCAGCATCTTCAGGCGCTCGGTCTCTGCCTGGGCGTCCAGTTCCTGCTGGCGGATGATCTCGGCTTCCGCGTTCGCTCCGGCCTGTGCCGCCTTGGTCGCGGCGGCGGCGGATGACGAGTAGCTCGATTTCCATTCGAACGGCGACGACCAGGTGGAGTCGTCCGACGACGGGTCCGACGACGGGTCCGAGTGCGGGTCCGGGTGCGAATCGCGGCCGGCGGATGCCTCACTGACCCTGTGGTCGACTCCGCTGCCCCACCGGTCCGCCAGCCGGCCGCCGGCGGCCGGCCTTGACTCGTCGGCCAGGCGGTCGGCGATCGCCTGCGCGTCGTCGGTTCGCGGGCCCGCCGCGGTGGCTTCGGCCTTCAGCTCCGCCGCACGGGCGACGAACGCCCGGACTTCGTCGGCGAACAACACCGGGTCGCATCCGGCGACCGGCGCCGCTTCCTTCTTCTTACGGAACCTTCCGAGCAGCCCGCCGCCCTTGGACGACGGGTCGGGGTCGCGAGGACCGGACAGCAGGGGAATGGTGTGGGTTTGCAGATGTTCGGCGGCGCCCAGCCGCCGCAGGTGCGACACCAGCTCGTCTTCGTCGCGCGGCGACATCAACGCCGTCAGCAGGATCACATCCGGAATCTGCTGATCGATCGACGCAATCGCCGCGTCGCGGGACTCGACCAGGATCAGATCCGCCATCACCAGCTCGCGGACGATGTGCCTGAGGATGTTGGCTTGCCGGATATCTGGTTCTATCGCGAGTACCGAGTGCCATATGTCAAATCCCAAAATCCAAATCCCAAGCTCCAACCACGCCCAAATCCCAACTTCCAACTCGAACTTCCCAAACGCCAATCCCCAACCCCTCGAATTCCAACCTCGCCGCTTCCCCGATCGTCCCGTTGGGATTTCCCGTTCGGATTTGGGAGTTGGGAGTTGGGAGTGGTTGTGATTTGGAGCTTGGAGCTTGGGATTTGACTAGGCCCTCAGCATGAACAGGAACAGCACCGCGCCGACCACCGCGAAGATCATCAGCGGCGCGTTCTCGATGCTCTGGTGCCGGATCGCGGTCACGATGACGCTTCCGACGTCGGTGATGCGGTCGCCAAACGGGGTCAGGCCGTCGGCTCCGCTCAGCACTCCGCCGACCTTGTCGCGGACCCGCGCGTCCACTGTTGCGAGCGCGACCAGCACCCCGCCGAACACCAGCGTGGAGGCGGCCCACTGACGGAGGCTCAGTTTGATTTGCATTGCAGATCTCGATTTCGTATTCCGCCGTTTCCCGAGGTACGGCCGTCACCACGCACAACACTGAATGAAGTGCGCGATCGGCCGCGGATCCCGGGAGCGGACCCCGATGCGTAACCGTTGATATCGCAACCGCCATGCCACCCGTCGCTGGCATCAGTACCGCTGTTCGTTGCCCGCGCTTGCGAGGCTTGGGCGCTTGGAGTGGCGAACGGGGGGTACATCGCGGCGCTTGCGATCACAGGAGGGCCAGGAGACCAGGAGAAGAACAACTTGGGTTTCCTCCTGAACGCCTGGCCCTCCTGTTAAGTTCACCGGCCCACGAGTCACCGATCCGCGGCTGAAAGCATCCCGGCGCCGCGAGCAACAAGCCATCGAGCGTGAGGTGAAACGCTTTTCGCGCCGCGCCTTACGGATCTGACGAGTCGCGAGGCCTGCGGGCGGCGAACGGCGGTTGGCTGGCGCGCTGGCGCGGGGCTGCAGGAATGCGCGGTTTTCCTCAGCAGATCACTGCGAGTTCAGGTTGCACGCGACTACCGCAGAGGTCGTGGCACACCCGTTGCGATATGTCTGTCCGTGACGCGGCGTCGCGCCGCGATAGTAAAAACAACAACCGCGGCGACGCCGCACAAACAACCCGCACCACCGGTGGTGGTGCATCCTCGGGGGAGGAAATCATCATGTCGAATCTGATCAACTTCGTGAAGCAGTTCTCGAACAAGGAAGACGGCCAGGACCTCCTGGAATACGCGCTGCTCGTGGCCCTCATTGCGCTCCTCGCCATCGGCGCGGTGGGCATGGCCGGTGGTTCGGTGAGCGCGATCTTCACCGCGATCGGGAACCAGCTCACGGCCGCGGCTGCGTAGTCGCGGGATCAGGTTGGCGCGCGACGTCTGCCGACGTCGCGCGCCACCACTCTCGTTCGTTGGTCGTCATCAGTCTGAGCCAGGAGAAGTCGTCATGCAGTCATCCACAGTCAGGGTCGTGCTCGAGAAGATCGCGCTCGTCTGGCGCAACGAAGACGGCCAGGACCTGCTGGAGTACGGCTTACTGGCAACGCTCATCGCCATCTTCGCGATCGGCGCGGTCGGGTCGGTGGGCAACATCATCAACACAGTTTTCTGGCAGACGATCGCCGTTGCCAGCAGTTTCTAGCCCGGTCGCCGCGACCCTGGTCGCCGGCGCGCTCGTGGCCACGATCGTCGACATCCGCACCCGACGGATTCCCAACCTGCTGACCGTCACGATGGCGGTAATCGGGCTCGGGCTCGCGGGCGCCGGCGTCAGCGGCCTCACGGTGTGGGCGGCGGCCGCCGGTCTCGTCCTCGGACTCGCCGTGATGCTGCCGGGCCACCTGCTCGGTGCGACCGGCGCCGGCGACGTCAAGCTCATGGCCGCCGCGGGCGCGCTGCTTGGACCGGCGCTCGTGCTGACCGCCTTCATCTTTGCCGCGCTCGCTGGTGGCGTGCTGGCCGTCGCGGTCTCGGTCCAACGCCAGCGTCTCCGGGCCACGCTGACTGGCACCGGCCGCCTCGTCTCGGGCGGCGGGGAGGCCCGCGACGCCATCCGCACCGCGGATGCGTCCCGGCGATTCGCCTACGGCCCTGCAATCGCCATCGGCTGCGTACTGGCCGCGTTCATTGGTTAGAGAAAGTTTGAAAAGGACCCTTCAATGCGCAACCGGATCTTTGCCGTCCTCGCCATCGCCATCCTCGCTGGAGGCGGTCTCGCGTACGGAACCTACAACCTGGTGAACAACCAGCCGCAAGGTCAGGCGGCCGCCAAGACCCAGCCGGTCGTCATCGCGGCGTCCGATCTCCAGCTCGGCGACGCGCTGAAAGCCGACGATCTCAAGGTCGTGCAGTTTCCCGAGGGCCAGGCTCCCGAAGGCGCCTTCACCGGCACCGAGGACCTGATCGGCCGCGGCGTCATCTCGCCGATGGTCAAGAACGAGCCGGTGCTGCCGGCCAAGCTGGCCTCGAAGGAAGCCGGCGCCGGCCTCCCGCCCATCATTCCCGAAGGCATGCGCGCCATCTCGGTGCGGGTCGACGACGTGATCGGGGTGGCGGGATATGTGCTGCCCAACAGCCGTGTCGACGTGCTGGCGACGGCCAGCCCGACCGACCAGAACTCCGACACCACCACCAAGGTCATCCTGTCGAACGTGCAGGTCGTGACCGCCGGCACCCGCATCGAACAGGACCAGGACAACAAGCCGGTCCAGGTCACGGTCGTGACCCTGGTGGTCGCGCCGGAGCAGGCGGAACGGCTCGCGCTCGCCAGCACCGAGGGGAAGATTCAGCTGGCGCTCCGCAACCCGCTCGACCAGGGCAGCCCCGAGACGCCCGGCGTCAAGAAGGCCGCGCTGGTCGGTACCGTCGCGCGCATGACGGCCGCCCCGCGGGTCGCGTCCCCCAGACGGAACGCGAAGGCCGAGCCGGTCACCATGCTCATGCCGACACCGGAGCCGATGCCGACGGTCGAGATGATCCGCGGCGACAAGCGGGCACAGGAAGTAGTCAAGTAGTTGTCAGACATCAGCTCTCACCCGTCAGCTCTCGCACGAGAGCGAACGGTGGAGCGCTGGCTGACTCAGAAGCGCTGATCGCTGATAGCTGAGAGCTGTTTCAAAGGACCAAACATGACTTCGGGATACACGACCGACTTCCGCCGCTTGCGGCGCGCCACGCAGGGGAGGCCCGCACCGTTCGCGGCGCTCGTCGTGGCCATCATCGTCATTCTGGTGGCAACGCCCCAGGCGCAGCAGCCGTCGCCGGCCTTCGTGGCGTCGGTCACGCCGACCGCCGGCCCCGCACCGATGGTCGAGACGCCGACCGACGTCGACCTGCTGGTCGGCCGCTCGACCGTGCTCAACGTCGGCGCGCCGATCGCGCGGGTCTCGCTGACGGTGCCGGACGTCGCCGATGCGATGGTCACCGCGCCCGGACAGCTGCTGATTCACGGCAAGCAGCCGGGCACCATCTCGCTGTTCGTGTGGGATCGCGGCGGCGCGATCAAGACCTACGAGGTCAGGGTCCGTCGCGACCTGACCGCGCTCGGCGCAGCAGTTGAAGCAGCTGTTTCCCGGCGAGACCATCACCGCGGTCGGCAGCGGCAAGGACGTCGTCCTCTCCGGCACCGTCTCCGGTCAGTATGTGATCGACAAGGCGGCCAGCGTCGCCGGCGGGTATGTCGAGAAGAAGGAGAACGTCGTCAACCTGCTGAAGCAGCAGGAAGGCGTCGCCTCCAACCAGGTGATGCTCCGGGTCCGCTTCGCCGAAGTGAGCCGCAGCGCGGTGATGGAGCTCGGCGCGAGCCTGTTCACCGGGCCGACCGGGTACAAGGACGTGATCGCGCGCAGCTCGACCCAGCAGTTCAGCGCGCCGGACTACACCGAGTTGAGCCGCAGCTCCAATCTCGACGGTGATCTGACCGCCGCGTCCGGCAAGTACTCGCTGAGCGACTTCCTGAACCTGTTCGTCTTCAGCAACAAGTACAACATCGGCACCGTCATCAAGGCGCTGAAGGAAAAAGGGCTGTTCGAGAGCCTGGCCGAGCCGAACCTGATCGCGACCAACGGCAAGGAAGCCAGCTTCCTGGCCGGCGGCGAGTATCCCTATCCGGTGGTGCAGGGCGGCGGCACCATGAACTCGGTCACGATCATGTTCAAGGAGTTCGGCATCCGCCTGAGCTTCACGCCGACCGTGCTCGGCGGCGACCTGATCAACCTGAAGGTGAAGCCCGAGGTGAGCTCGCTCGATTTCGCGAACGCCGTCACCGTGTCCGGCTTCCGCATCCCGGCGCTGACCACGCGCCGCACCGAGACCGAAGTCGAGCTGCGCGACGGGCAGACGTTCGCGATTGCCGGCCTGCTCGCCAACTCCGTGCAGGACTCGATGCGCAAGATTCCCGGCATCGGCGACATCCCGATTCTCGGCTGGCTGTTCAAGAGCCGCGGGATCCAGAAGGCCCAGACCGAGCTGGTCGTCATGATCACCCCGACCATCATCCGCCGCGGCCAGAGCGGCGTCTCGGAAGGGCTGCCGTCGCTGGTCGAGCCGTTCATGGACGCGCCCGCGAAGACGCACCCGGTTCCCGACGCCTACGTGGGCTCGCCCCGCTATCCGGTGACGCAGCCGGCGCGGCCCGGCACGGGTGCCGCGAACACGCCTCGCGCCGCTCCGGCGCCTGCCGTGCAGCCCTCACGTGAGGCGACGCGCGCGCCGCCGTGGCGCCGTCGGCTCCGGCCGCCGTGCCGCCGCCCGCCCCGGAGCCGCTGCCGAGCTCGCCGCTGCCCGCGGTGTCCGGCGAGGCACCGTCAGCGCCGCTGACCAAAGAGCAGCTGAAGGCGATCGAGGAAGCGCGCGAAGAGGAGCGCAAGGCCTCGGCCGCGGCGGAGAAAGAGCGGATCGCGCAGGAGAAGCGTGACGCCGAGCAGCAGAAGGTGGCAGCGCGGGAAGCCGAGAAGCGCGCGGCCGTCGAGGCGAAGCTTGCGGCGGAGCAGGCCAGGAAGGACGACGTGGCCCGCCGCCGTGCCGAGAAGCTCGAGAAGGAGCGCGCCGCGAAGGAAGCCATCGAGACCCAGGCCCGCGAGAAGCGCGAGGCCGAGGACGCCCGCCGCAAGGCGCAGGAACAGGAGCAGCGCGAGAAGGCGCTGTCGGAGGCCGCCGCGCGCCTGAAGCAGGCGCAGGCCGAGTATCAGTCACAAGTCGAAAAGGCCCAGGCCGGCCCCGACGCCACCAAGGCGACGGGCGCGGCGACCGGGTCGTACGCGCCGCGGCGCTAAGCCTCAGTTATCGGAAAAAGCAGGGTTCCATGGCACAGCTTGCCGCATCGATCGTCAGCCACGACGAAGAGTTCAAACGCCAGGTCGCTCGGCTGCTGCGGGCAGGCGGTGTTCCGGTCGTCATCATCGAAGGACGCGAGGACGCGGCGCCCGACGTCTTCGTCATCGACATCCGCACCGACGCGTCGTCCGGGATGGCGACCATCGAGCGCACCCGCGCCGGCCATAACGCGGTGTCCATCTTCGCGATTGCCGCCGCCGCGGATCCCGAGTTGATTCTGTCGGCGATGCGGGCCGGCGCCAACGAGTTCTTCGCCTGGGCGCCCGGTGGCCAGACCCAGGCCTCGCGCGCGATGGAAGAGTCCTTCCACGGCGCGGTCCGGAAAGTGGCGGCGCGCCGCGACGCCGACCTCCGCCGGCAGCAAGCAGCCGTGCGTGACCCACCTGTTCCTCGGCACCAAAGGCGGCGCCGGCACGACCACGGTCGCGGTGAACTGCGCGGTCGAACTGGCCCGGCTGTCGAAGCGGCCAACGATCATTGTCGACCTGAAGGCCTGCCTCGGCGAAGTCGCGCTGTTCCTGGGGGTCAGACCCCGCTTCACGGTGCTCGACGCGATCGAGAACCTGCACCGCCTCGACAAGGACTTCCTGCGCGAGCTGGTCTCGAAGCACAAGTCCGGTCTCGACATCCTCGCCGGCTCGGAACAGTTCGACCGCCCCAACGCGCACGATGCCGGAGCGATCGAAGAGCTGCTCCGGGTGCTCGGCCGCTTCTACGAGCACATCGTGATCGACGCCGGCAACATGATCAACGCCTGCGTGGTCGCTGGACTGTATGCGGCCGAGACGGTGTTTCTCGTCGCCAACCCGGACGTGCCGTCGATTCGCAACGCCCAGCGGCTGGTCGATCGCGTCCGCCAGCTCGGCGCGGGCAGCGAACGGGTCAAGGTGCTGTTGAACCGGACGTCCGACCAGAATCTGATTGCGCCCGAAGCAGATCGAGACCGCGCTCGGCTACGGCATTCATCACACCTTCTCGAGCGACTACCGCACGGTCTCGACCGCGCTGAACTCAGGGGTGCCGCTGTCGCTGACCAATCACTCCGACATCGCCGGCCAGTTCGGGGCGTTCAGCCGGCAGATTCTGGGTATCCGCGACGAAGTGAAGCCGGAGCCCGAGAAGCGCCGGGCGTTTCTGGGTCTGTTGTAACCGCCCGCCGGAAAGCTGAAGAACACAGGTAGGAACCGTCATGAGTCTGTCACTTTCGAGTGCGCCGCAGGTCGGCGCCGGTGCGTACTGCCCGCGTCGATGCGGCGCGGCCCCAGTACGTCGAGCTCAAGGCCAACGTTCACCGCAAGCTGCTGAACCGCCTCAACCTCGAAGCGCTCGCCAATGCCGACCGCTCCCGCGCCGAAGCCGAGATTCGCACCCTGCTCTTCGATCTGCTGACCGAGGAGAGCGTGCCGCTCAGCATGGCCGAGCGCGAAGTGTTCCTCGGCGATGTCATCGACGAGGTGTTCGGGCTCGGCCCGCTCGAGCCGCTGCTCCGCGACCCGACCGTCAGCGACATCCTGGTGAACACCTACAAGTCGGTCTATGTCGAGCGCAACGGCAAGCTCGAAAAGCACGCGACCACCTTCCAGGACGATCGCCACCTGCTCCGCGTCATCGACCGCATCGTCAGCGGCGTCGGCCGCCGGGTCGACGACAGCTCGCCGATGGTCGACGCCCGGCTGCCGGACGGCTCGCGTGTGAACGCAATCATTCCGCCGCTCGCGGTCGACGGTCCGATACTCTCGATCCGCCGCTTCCCGGCGGAGCGCCTGAAGGCGGAGGACCTGGTGACGCTGCGGTCGATGACCCGGCCGATGCTCGAGTTCCTCGAGCACTGCGTCCGCTCCAAGCTGAACATGCTGATCAGCGGCGGCACCGGCGCCGGCAAGACCACGCTGCTGAACGTGCTGTCGAGTTTCATCTCGGAACGCGAGCGCGTCGTCACCATCGAGGACGCCGCGGAACTGCAGCTCCACCAGGAGCACGTCGTCCGGCTCGAAACCCGTCCGCCCAACGTCGAAGGCAAGGGCGCGGTTCGCCAGCGCCAGCTGCTCATCAACGCCCTCCGCATGCGGCCCGACCGGATCGTCGTCGGCGAGACCCGCGGCGAGGAAGCGCTCGACATGCTGCAGGCGATGAACACCGGCCATGACGGTTCGCTCACCACCGTGCACGCCAACACGCCGCGCGATGCGCTGTCGCGGATCGAGACGATGATCGCGATGGGCGCCACCAATCTTCCCGAGCGCGCGATGCGGCAGCAGATCGCCGCCGCGATCCAGATCGTGATCCAGCAGTCGCGCATGGCCGACGGCACCCGCAGAGTCACCAGCATCTCCGAGATCACCGGCATGGAAGGCGACGTGATCACGATGCAGGAGATCTTCACGTTCGAGAAGCTCGGGCTGACCCAGGACGGGAAGGTGATCGGACGTTTCCGCGCCACCGGCGTCCGCCCCAAGGCCTGCGAGCGGCTGAAGGCGGCCGGCATCCATCTTCCGCCGGACATGTTCGAAGGCGTGACGGAGGTGCGGTGATGTTACTGGTCGCCCTTGCCTTCGTGTTCGGCGTGGCGCTGGTCTTCGGCGGCTACTCGGCCGTCGCCAAGCTGCCGGAGTTCCTGGAGCGGCGGCGCCTGGACAAGCGGCTGACCGAGCTGTCGGGGACGCCCGACGCGGAAAGGTCGACCGACGACGGCGCCGGGGTGGTCAAGGCGGTCCACCGCGGCGCGCTGCCGTTCGTCGATCGGCTGCTCGGCAACACCACCCGCGGATCCGCGTTCGGGCGGTGGCTCGATCAGTCGGGCGTCAAGGTCAGCGTCAGTGGCGTGTTCCTGATCGCGCTGGGCCTGGCGGTGGTGGTCGGGCTGGTCGGCGGTGCCGTCGTTCAATCGAAGTGGGGCTGGCTGGCCGGCGGAGCGCTGGGTTTCGCGGTGCCATTCATCTTTCTGAGGGTGAAGCGGACGAAGCGGATGCGGGCATTCGAAGAGCAGTTCCCCGAAGGGCTCGATCTGATTTCCCGCGCCCTGAAGGCCGGCCATGCCTTTGCGACCGGTCTGAAGATGGTCGCCGACGAGATGGACGAGCCGGTCGGACCGGAGTTCAGGAAGACCTTCGACGAGCAGAACTTCGGGCTGCCGATGAAAGATGCGCTCGACAACCTCACGCACCGCATGCCGCTGCTCGACGTTCGGTTCTTCGCGACCGCGGTGCTGATTCAGCGTGAGACCGGCGGCAACCTCTCCGAGATCCTCGAGAACCTGGCGCACGTGGTGCGCGAGCGCTTCAAGATTCTCCGCCAGGTCCGCGTCTACACCGCGCACGGCCGATTCACCGGCTACGTGCTGCTGGCGCTGCCGGCGGTGCTGGTGATCGCGCTGTCGTACATCAACCCCGAGCACATGAAGCTGCTCTTTCATCACCCGATGGGCCGCATGATGCTGGTCGGCGCGCTCGTCATGCAGGCCATCGGTTACCTGTGGATCAAGCAGGTCATCAAGATCGAGGTTTAGCGTGGAAACGATGTTCCTGCCGTTGCTCGCCTTCGTGTTCGGATCGCTGGTCATCACCGCCGGCGCGCTGGCGTTCATGCCGAGCCGGGCCAGCGCGATCGATCGCCGCCTGGAGGAGCTGATCTCCGGCGGCGTCGATGCCGCCGACGTGCCGGTGAAACCACGGTTCGTGGGCCTGCTCGCCCTGATCAAACGGGTCGGGGAAAAGGCCCCGCGCTCGCCGAAGGAAATGGGAGCGCTCCGGCTCCGTCTGGTGCAGGCCGGCTACCGTCGCGAGGAAGCGCTGACCGTGTTCTTCGGGATCCGGATCGTCTTCGCGCTGGGCCTGTTCGCGCTGTTCTCGACCTCGACCATCACCAAGCCGAATCTCTTCGTCGCCCTGGGCGGGCTGGCGCTCGGCTATCTGATGCCGGGCATGCTGCTGGCGCGCATGGCGAAGCGCCGGGCCCATCGAATCCGGCTGTCGCTCGCGGACATGCTCGACCTGCTCGTGGTCAGCGTCGAGGCCGGTCTCGGGCTGGACCAGGCGCTCTCCCGGGTCGGCGCCGAGCTCGCCTTCGCCTATCCCGAGTTGTCCGACGAGCTGCGGCTGATCAACCTCGAGCTGCGGGCGGGCAAGCCCCGGTCCGAGGCGCTGCGCAACCTTGCCGACCGCACCGGCGTCGACGACCTGAGCTCGCTCGTCACCATGCTGATCCAGACCGACAAGTTTGGCACGAGTGTCGCACAGTCGTTGCGTGTCTACTCCGAAACGCTCCGCACCAAACGGCGGCAGCGTGCCGAGGAAGCAGCCGCGAAAACCGGCGTGAAAATGGTGTTTCCGCTGGTCATTTGCATCTTCCCGGCAATCTGGATCGTGACGATCGGCCCGGCCGCTATCCGGTTCGTGACCGTCCTGGTCCCGCTGATCGAGAAGCAAAAATAGCGATTGGGACGACGAGACTGTCATGGCACTCATCGCGAGAAATCTGGATACCGGAACCGTCGTCGCCGACAACGTGGCGGTGGCCGACACGCACGCGACCCGTGCCGTGGGGCTGTTGAACCGCAGCGGTCTGAACCCCGGCGAAGGCCTGTGGATCGTGCCGAGCCGCGGGGTGCACACCATGTGGATGCGCTTCGCCATCGATGTCGTCGCGCTCGACGAGCGCGGCGTGGTCATCGACAGCGTGGCGACTCTCAAACCGTGGCGGATTCGCCTGCCGCGCCGCGGCACCGCCGGGGTGCTCGAGCTGCCCGCGGGCTCGCTGGCCGCGACCGGCACCAAGATCGGTCATCGCATCGGCCTGTCCGAGGGAGGGAGCCGATGAGCGCCGTGCTTGCGCCGGTGCAGGACGCGGTCGAGGCGCCGCCGCTGCCGCCGGTGCCGCCGGCCACGATCGCCGAAACCGGCCTGCATCCCGATTCCCTGTCGCAGCTGCTGCTGAAGACCCTGGTCGCCGGCGAAGCGACCGGCACGGCGCTCGCCGACAAGCTGCGGCTGCCCTACTCTGTGCTCGACGCGCTCGTCCAGCACGCGCGGGTCGAGAAGCTGGTCGAGGTGCGCGGCACCATCGGCACCGGAACCGCCGGGTACCGCTATGCGCTGACCGACCTCGGCCGGGACCGCGCGATGCAGTTCCTCGACATCTCGCGCTACGTCGGCCCGGCGCCGGTGCCGCTCGCGCATTACAACGCCTATGTGCGCGCCTGCATGGCCGCGCGGCCATTCGTGGATCGCGATCGCCTCGCCACCGGGTTCGAGCAGCTGATCGTCGGCAAGGGCATGCTCGACGCGCTGGGGCCGGCGGTCAATTCCGGCAAAGCGCTGTTCCTGTATGGCGCGCCCGGCAACGGCAAGACCGTGCTCGCCGAAGGCATCGGCAAAGCGCTCGGCAGCGAGATGTACGTGCCGTATGCCATCGACGTCGATGGCCAGGTGATCACCACTTTCGATGCGGTCAACCACGTGTCGCTCGAGGGGCCCGATCACTCGATGAGCGTGATTGCCGCCGCCAGCCTGGATCGGCGGTGGCTGAAGATCCGGCGTCCCGTCGTCGTGGTGGGCGGCGAGCTCACCCTCGACATGCTCGATCTGACCTTCAACCCGATTGCGAAGTTCTACGAAGCGCCGATCCAGATGAAGGCCAACGGCGGCGTGTTCGTGGTGGACGACTTCGGGCGGCAGCGGATTCCGCCGCGCGACCTGCTGAACCGGTGGATCGTCCCGCTCGAGAGCCGGGTCGACTTCCTGACGCTGCACACCGGACGGAAGTTCGAGATCCCGTTCAACGTGCTGATCGTGTTCGCGACCAACCTCAAGCCGGAATCGCTCGCGGACGAGGCGTTCCTGCGGCGTATTCCCTACAAGATTCTCGCGAAGAATCCGACCGTCGACGAGTACTGCCGGATCTTCGAGATGAACTGCCGCCGGCGGAGCATGGCGTTCGATCCGGTCCTGGTCGAGTACCTGCTCCGGAAGTATTACCAGCCGCGCAAGCTGCAGATGCGAGCATGTCACCCGCGCGACCTGGTCGAGCAGGTAGTCAACAACTGCCGGTATCAGGGGCGCGAGCCGGTGATCACCCGCGAGCTGCTGGACGCCGCGTGTGCCAGCTATTTCCTCGAAGAGACCGAGTCCCAGGGGGCAGGAGCATGAACCAGTCATCCGTCGCGACCGCCCACATGCCGGCCAGCAGCGCCGCGCGGCGCGCGCAGTCCGGTGCGGTGGCGCCCGCGACCCGTCGCGCACTCGAGCCGGCCGAGATCTTCTCGCGCATGGCGATCGTCGCGATGTTCACGGTGCTGGCCGTGCGCCTCGGCCTCGACTTCGCCTCGTCTGGACGCGTGACCGTCCTGCTGCTGCTCGCCTCCGAGGCGCTGGTGGTGGTGCTCACCGTCTTCCGCCGGCCGACCGGCATCGTCGATCGCAGCCCGCGCGCGCGCCTGCTGACGACCGTGTCGCTGCTCGGACCGATGCTGGTGGGCCCCGCGGCCGCAGCGGCGCTGGTGCCGGAGCTGGCCACCGCTCTGCTGTCGGCAGCCGGCCTGTCGGTGGTGATCGGCGGCAAGCTGTCGCTCGGCCGCAGCTTCGGCCTGATGCCGGCGAACCGCGGGATCGTGTCGACCGGGTTGTACCGGCTGGTCCGCCATCCGATCTACATGGGCTACCTGATCACGCACGTCGGCTTCCTGCTCGCCAACGCGACGTTCTGGAACGTGCTGATCTTCCTCGCCGCCGACATCACGCTGATGATCCGCGCGGTCTACGAAGAGCGCGTCCTCGCGCGCGATCCGGCGTATCGCGACTACCAGGACATCGTGCGCTGGCGAGTGGTGCCGGGAGTCTTCTAGAGACGCTCGTCAAATCCCAGGATCCAAGCTCCAAATCCCAACCACGCCCAACGCCCAACGCCCAAAACCGACTCCCAACTCACAAATCCCAACCAAGCCCGTCAGAGGGGAGTTGGGAGTTGGGATTTGCATTTTTGGGGTTTGAGATTTGGGCGTGGTTGGTGATTTGGAGCTTGGAGCTTGGGATTTGACCCGAGCCCAGCGATTCTGTTGTCACTCGCACAAACGCGTCAGCGTTGGTCCCTCCACCCGCCGCACCCCGTTTGTCGAAGTCGTTGTTCCACTGCTGTTTGCGCGATCGGCGTCGAGCGGCACTGCCATTGCTCCTCATCTCAGCCGGAACCAGATCCAGGGACGACGAGATGAAACGATTCTTCAATCCACTCGGCAAGCGGCTGCGCGATGCGGACGGTCAGAGCTTGATCGAGGCGGCGATCATCACGCCGCTGATGCTGCTGCTGACCATCGGCATCTTCGAGTTCGGGGCGATGTTCTACGCCTTCCTGTCGCTGCAGAACGGCGTGGGCCAGGCGACCCGATTCGCGATTACCGGGAATACCATCGGCGGCGGGTCGCGGATCGACTCGGTGAAGGCGGCGATGCGGACCACCACGCCGACGCTCACGATTCCGGACAGCGCCTTCTCGTTCAGCCACCTGCCGTCGGGCGGCTCCGCGTTCGTGAGCGGCGTCGGCGGGCCGGGGGAAGTCGAGAAGGTGACCATCAACTACACGTGGACGTTCTTCACGCCACTCATGCGGCCGTTCTTTCCGTCCGGCCGGATGACGATGACGGTGGATTCCACGATGAAGAACGAGCCGAAATTCCAATGAGCGCCACAGCCATCCGCCGGACTCTCGCCGACCAGCGCGGCCAGAGCATCGTTGAATTCGCCATCGTGATGCCGCTTTTCCTGATCATCGTGCTGGGCATCGTGGAGGTCGGCTTCGCGCTGGTCGACCAAAACATCACCACGCGGCTGACCAGGGAAGGGTCGAACCTGATCTCGCGCGACACGCCGATGGTCGAAGCGGCGGCGGCGGTGCGGTCGATGACCACCCGGCCGCTGAACTTCGATGACGGCAGCTCGAAGCTGATCTTCTCGGTGCTGAAGCGGGGCGAGACCACCGGCACCACCAACTACAACCAGATCTTCGTCTATCAGCGCTACGTGTACGGGTCGTATCCAGGCACCAGCAAGCTGTCGACCCGCGGGACCGGGGCGTTCAACGGCCCCAACTACGAGGCGGCCAACTCGGACAGCAACTCGAGCCTGCAGCTCACCAGCGGCCCGGCCAATCTGATTGGCGTGCCCGGCGGGCTGATCTACGTCACGGAAATCTACACGCGCCACCAGCTGATCACGCCGCTCGATCGCCTCGGCATCCAGGTGCCGCAGACCTTGTACTCGATCGCTTACTTCTAAACATTGGGCGGACCGTCCACAGGGGCAACGGAATGAGCAGACAACATTTCAGGATCTCGAACGAAAAGGGCTTCGCCCTGATCTACACCGCGGGCACGCTGACGCTGATGCTGCTGTTCACCGGCCTGGCCGTGGACGCTGGCCGCGCCTACGTGGTCAAGGCGCAGCTGTCGAAGGCGGTCGACGGCGCTGCACTGGGCGCCGCGCGCATGCTGAACAGCGGCAATCCACGCGCCGAGGCGGCGCAGATCTTCACGGCGAACTTCCCGTCCGGGTATTTCGGTACGGCGGCCGGGAATCCGACCGCCGCTGGCAATTTCTACGCGCTGACTACCGACGCCGCCTCCGGCGTGAACGTCGTCACCATCACTGCCACCGCAACGCTGCCGACCACCTTCATGAAGCTGGCGAAGCTGAATACGGTGACCATCGCCAGCACCGGCGAAGCGCAGCGGCGCATGGTCGATCTGTCCCTGGTGCTCGACGTCTCGAGCTCGATCGGCTCGCGGTGGGGGGCGGTCCGCGATGCCTCGCGCGCGTTCATCAATTCGTTCGACAAGAACGGCGACCGGGTGGCGCTGATCACCTACAGCGACGCGGCGCGGGTGCTCGATCAGATGCCTTCGAGCCGCGGCTTCAACAAGGCCAAGCTGATCGCGGACGTCCCGCAAACGCTGCCCAACGGCAGCACGGCGATGGTCGAAGGGCTGTTTCGCGGGTGGGACGAGGTACGCGCGGTGCCGCGCGGCCAGCAATCCGGCCTGCGGGTGATCGTGCTGTTCACCGACGGCGCGTCCAACAGCGTGCCCGGCATCTATCCGGGGTCGTCATCGGCACGAGGTCTGCGCAGCTGGGACTTCCCCGACAATGGGGCGGACCCTGACAATCAGACCCACCTCAACCCGCAGATCAACGGGCTGTTCGACACCGAAACGGGAGTGGCGTCGGGGGGGGTGCCGGGCACCCACTTCCTCTGGAGGTGCAGCCGTGAAGCCAGCAACAACACGCTGGCGAAGATCCTGGCGAACTGCACCCAGCCGGCGGCGCAGTATCTGCCGACCACCAGCCGTCATACACACTTCCGCAGCTCCGGCATCCCGACGTCGTTCCCGTTGCAGACCAGCGCGCTGAAGGTGAACGGCGTGACGCAGTCGAGCCGCCGCGGCCTCGAGAACTTCAACCCGGCCAACGGGCAGTATCCGGCGCACGTCATCAACATCAACAACGCCGCACGCAATCTGGTGGAAATCATCGCCAACGCCGCCCGCGCCGACACCGGCGGCGACTATCCGATCCGCATCTACTCGATCGGCATGGGCGAGCTGGTGCGCTACGACCTGGGTACGCTCCAGGAGACGTCGGAGAGCATCCTGAAGCGGGTCGCCAACGACAAGACCTCGCCCGACTTCAACAGCACGCAGCTCGAAGGCAAGTACTACTTCGCAGCGACGGCGGCCGACGTCGGTCCGGCGTTCCAGCAGCTGCAGAGTCAGATTATTCGGCTGAGCAAGTAGGACAGAGGACAGAAGACAGAAGACAGAAAACGGAATTCGGTCCCGACGCGGTGCATGGGGGGCGTAGGCTCTTGGCATGCACCGCGTTCCCATTGAAGCGTCGATCGACCTTCACGCCTTTCATCCGCGGGACATTCCCTCGGTGGTCGAGGAATATATCAACGCCGCGCACGGGGCAGGCCTGCGCGAAGTGAGGTTGATTCACGGGCGCGGGAAGGGAATTCAGCGCGGGATCGTCCAGAAGGCGCTCGACACCCATCCGCTCGTCGAGGAGTTCTGGGACGCAGGAGAAACCCACCTTGGAGCCACAGTCGCCCGGCTGATCCCGACCCCCTGAATCAAGCCAGAGCCCTTTCGCCGTTCTCCCTTCTCCCTGGTGCCTTCTCCCTTGTCATTTTTCGTACGTAGCCGTCACCATCGTGGTAATCCCGCCGCGCGCCGAGAAGTCTCCCACCACCGACATCCGTCGTGGCGCGCAGACCGCGACCAGGTCGTCGAGGATCTGGTTGGTCACCGCTTCGTAGAAGATCCCGCGGTTGCGGAAGTCGATCATGTAGTACTTCAGCGCCTTCAATTCGATGCACCGTTCGTCGGGGACGTAGGTGATCCGGATCTCGCCGAAGTCGGGGAGGCCGGTCATGGGACAGACCGACGTGAACTCCGGACAGCGGATGGCGATCTCGTAGTCGCGCCCCGGACGTGGGTTGGGGAAGGTCTCTATCGTCGGCCGTCGCTCGCCGGCCGGTCGCGGCGAGCTCTGGCCCTTCGATGAACTCAGGGTCATCCCGAGCGAAGTCGAGGGACGGCGAGACCTAGACGAAGCCGCTGCGCGGCGAAGTCTGGTCGGGGTGGACACTCGAAAATTGTAACATTCGGCCCGATTTTCCGGGCGATTTGCCCGTATCGTCATTGACAGCGCAAAACACCGCGCGCTAGGATACCCGCTGATTTGTTCGGCATTTCCGCTGCTGCCGATCGCGCGCGGGGCTGGCAGCGGGTTTCAGCAAGAGCGCGCCCAAGCAAGGGGACAAACGATGGCAGAGGCCCGCAGGATGGGCAAATCCGAGCTCTTCTCGCATTTTGCGGATCGCTTCGAAGTGAAGCGGACGCAGGCGCGGGAGTATTTCGATGAACTGAATACACTGGCCGAGAAGGAGCTGAAGCGGTCAGGGGAGTTCGTGCTCCCGGGTATGGTGAAGCTGGTGGTTCAGAAGCGCAAGGCGCGGATGGGTCGCAACCCGGCCACTGGCGAGGCCATCAAGATCCCCGCCAAGACCGTCGTCAAGGCGCGCATCGCCAAGCAGTTGAAGGACGCCGTTCTTCCCAAGAAGTAGACGTCCCGACACCTGCACTTTCGGCCCCTGGCGCCGCATCATCGCGGTACGCCAGCGGGCCGGTCTTGTGCGTCATCGCGGGTTTCCACCAGACAGATTCTTCGTCACGCGGCCACCAGCGGCCGCCCCGCCAGCTGACGGCTATACACCGTCGCCGGCGCCAGCCGTTCCACCTTCGATTCCAGGCTGGTCATGGTGTCGTCATCGACGATGATGCGGTCGGTGGCGTCGATGGTGACCTCACAACTGAACCGCCGGCTGCCGCGGGCGGTCTTCTGCTCGTAGTACCGCGCCGAGTAGATCTGGCCCTCGATTTCGATTTCCGTGACTTTGACGGGCTTGCGAAACATTCGTAGTCCTCCCTTCAAACAGACGAACCGGCTTGCAAGAATTCTCCGCCTCCGACCCTGACATTCGGTCAGGCCCGCCACCGCATGCCGCTTGATAGCGCCGGCAGGCTCTGGCGAGGCTCCGCCGCCTAGCCTGCCGCCAGCATCGGCCGCGCCCGGGTGCGTGGGAACTCCACGACAAAAGTCGTGCCCTTGCCGACCTGACTGGTGACTCGGATCTGGCCGCCGAGTTGATCGACGATCTTGCGGGAAATCGCCAGCCCGAGCCCGAGTCCCCGCCGCTTGGTGGTGACGAAGTCTTCGAAAATCGCGGTCAGGCGATCGGCCGGGATGCCGCAGCCGGTGTCCTGCACCCGCACCTGCACCCGGTCCGCGCCAATCTCGGTGGCGACCGTGATCAGGCCGCCGGGGGCGGTCGCCTGGATCGCGTTCAGGATCAGATTCCGGTAGACCCGGCTCAGCGCGAACACGTCCCCTTCGATGAACGCCGGCTCGGCGGCCGGCTCGAACTGCAGCGTGATGCCGGCGGTCGTGGCGTGCTGCTGCATCGACTCGACCGCCTCGCCGACCGAGCGCTGGATCTCGACCGGGAACCGCTCGAGCGGGATCGGCCGCGCGATGTTGCGCAGGTCGTCGAGGACCCGCTTGATCATCACCATCTCGCGATCGACCGTCCGCTTGAACGTCTCGCGATACTCGAGATCGTCGAACATCTTCACGATCAGCTTGCAGCTGTTGCCGATGTTCTGAATCGGGTGCGACAGGTCGTGCACCAGTCCCGCCGCGATCCGCCCGAACATCGCCTGCCGCTCCTGTTTGCGGACGTCCTCCTGCAGTTCGACCAAACGATCGGCCATGGCGTTGAACGAGTCGCCGAGCTGGTGAATCTCGTCGCTGCCGGTGATGACGACCCGTTCGTCCATCCGCCCTTCGGCAATCGCCTGGGTCGCCGCCTTGAGCGCGAAGATCCGCGTGATGAACGATCGCGCCCACAGCCAGCCGAGGACCACGGTGAAGATCAGCGACAACCCGATCGCGGCGAGCAGCTGCCCCTGCATCTGGTTCGAGACCGCGAAGGCTTCGCTGGTCGGCTGCACCACCATCGCCGTCCAGTTCAATTCGGGCACCCGCGCCCCGGTCGCCAGCGATTCGCCGTTCGCGCCATCCGGGAAGATCTGGTAGAAGGTCGGCGTGGACCGGTCGTTCGCGGCCAGCACCTCGTTTTCCGGCAGCGGGCTGGGCTGATCGGTGCCGAGCGCCACCAGCCGCTTCTTCGCGGGATCGCCGTGCGCGATCAGCCGCCGATCCGCGGCGAACACCGAGGCGTAGCCCTTGTTGCCGATCCGCACCCGATCCACGAACCGCCACAATTCCTCGAGCGACAGCCGCCCCACCAGCCACGCGGCCTGATCGTCCTCGCTCTTCAGTTTGAGCGCGAGATCCGTGGTCGGCAGCGCGTCGTCATCGAGGAACACTTCGGTGACGTGCACGCCATGGGTGGATCGCTCGTGCTGCAACGGCAGCTTGGCGTGCGCCTCGCCCAGGCGGCTGGTCGCGATGGTGCGTCCGCTGGCATCGAGGATCGAGATTTCACGAAACTCGGGGAACTCGAGCACGTGATTGGTCAGGATCCGCGTCTGCTGCCAGGGCGCGAGCGACGTCGCGTTCAGCTCTTCTCCCGCCGATCGCAGGATCCGCGCGTTGTTGTCGATGTACAGCTTGACCTGGCTGGCGACCTGCTCGGCGACCTCGAGGTTGCCGTCACGAACCGAGGTCTGGGTGCCCTGCTTGAGCCGCCCCAGCGAGACCGCCCCGTACACCATCAACGGCAGCACGGCCGCGGTGGCGATCAGCATCATGAACCGCGAGGTGATGCGCTTCATCGCCGGGCGACTCCGGGAGGCACCGCACGCTTCATCTGCCAGAGCGTGCCGAAGATGTCGCGATCGGGCTCGTAGGGCACGTCGATCGAGGCGTCGGCCGCGCGCGCGGCGCGCGGGAACGCCAGGAACGCCGCCGGCGGGTCGGCCCGCAACCCGTGCATGACGTCCAGCAGCGCCTCGCGCACCTCCTCGTCGCCGCGCGCGACCTGCAGCCGCTCCAGGGCGGCGTCGACGCCGCCGTACCCGGTCCGCGCATAGGTCTTCGACGTCGGCGGCGGGGAATGCCAGTAGCGGTAGGGCCAGCTGAGGACGCGGCCGCTCGCCATCTCGAAGATGAACGCGTCGAAGTTCCCGGAGACGAGCCGTGGTGACAGCTCCTTGAGCGGGAGCGGCTCGATCCGCATGTCGATGCCCACCGCGTACAGGTGCCGCTGGACCAGGAGCGCAATCCGCTCGAAGCGCGCGTCATCCTCCAGAATCATGCACGTGAAGGAGAACCGCGACGGTATCTGACGCGGTACCGCCGGCCGGACTTTCAACCCGACCCCCTCGAGGCGCAGCCGCGCCGCCTCGGGGTTGAACGATACCGGAAACCGGCCTTGGGGATACGCCCAGTGATTGGGCCAGAACGGGCCCTCGGCAATCTGCCCCTGTCCGCGCATGCCGTTCCGCACCAGCTCGTTCCGGTCGATGGCCTCGTTGATCGCGACTCGCACTTCACGGCGGCGAAGCTCCGCGTGCCGCATGCTGAACACGAGCGCCGTGTAGTACGGCCTGAGCAGCGGGTAGGCGCGAATGTCGCCGCCCGCCTCAGCGAACTCGATGGCGTCGCGGCTGACCTCGTGCAGGAAGTTCACCTCGTGCCGCATCATCCCGGTCCACGCCGCCCGGTGATTGGCGTACTCCCGGATCTCGACCCGCTGCACGGCCGGCCGTCCCAGATAGTACTGGTCGAACGGTTCGAGCACCGGCGGTTCGGTTGACGCCATCCGGAACGGGCCGGTCCGCAGGCCGGCCCGCTTCTCGTCGTTGCTGTCGACGATCAGCGCGCTCAGGTCCTCGGGCTTCACGGTTGAGGGTTTGTGAAGCCGGATCGCCAGGTGCTGGTCGTCAATCGCCACGATCGAGGCGATCTCCGGCACCATCGGCAGCTTCCTCGTCAGCAGTTCCGCCACCACGGGAGCCGTCATCGGCTGGCCGCTGTGGAAGCGGACGTCGCTCCTCAGCTTCACGGTCAGGAGCCGGCGATCTTCGGACTCGGTGAGCGTTTCGGCGAGCCTGAACACTGGCCTGCCATCCCAGGCCGCCGCGACGAGCGGTTCCGAGGTGAACAGGCCGACCAGCTCCCGTGCTCCGTTCGGCATCACCGTCTTCGGATAGAACATGCCGATCTTGACCGTCAGCGGCTCAGCGGGTCCCGCGCGCCGAGCCTCGCCGCTGCACGCGGTACACACCGCCGCAATCGCTGCTACCACGCAGGTGGACGCTCGGACGCGGCTAGTAGACATACGCTTGTGCACGGTCACGCTCGGGCTCGGCGGGGGATGGCCCGCCGGCCAGTGTAGCGTGCCGGCTATTTTTTCGCCGCCTCAGGCGGCATCTCGATCAGATACGGGCAGGGGTCGGTGCTTCGGGTCTTGGCGTTGGCTTTCTTCACAATCTGGATTTTCATGATGTCTCCTGCTGCGATGTGGAACGGTGACGGTTACTTCTTCGCGGCCTCGGGCGGCATCTCGATCAGGTACGGGCAGGGGTCGGTGCTACGGGTCTTGGCGTTGGCTTTCTTCACAATCTGGATTTTCATGATGTCTCCTGCTGCGATGTGGAACGGTGACGGTTACTTCTTCGCGGCCTCGGGCGGCATCTCGATCAGGTACGGGCAGGGGTCGGTGCTGCGGGTCTTGGCGTTGGCCTTCTTCACGATCTGAATCTTCATTGGGGTGCTCCTCGTTGGGCGGCGTGAATCGGTTACCGGAGGTTGTCGACGGCGACGTCGACGAGCCAGGGACGCAAGGTACCGGTCGGTTTCTGTTTCTTCGTGGTCTTCATACTCGCCATGTGAGCCTCCTGTTGAATGGTGAACGGAACGACTAGTTGACGGACGTGAAGCGATCGGCCGCGGCCTGGTGCGCCATCGACACCAGTCCGGCCTGCATCGCGGTCTTGTGACAGTTCGGTTTGTCGACGCTGCCGAGCTCGGTGTACGCGGCCACCGTGCAGCCGCCGGCGCAGACCGGGATGAACGCGCAGTCGCGGCACTCCTTCCACGCGGACAGAGCCTCGAACCGCGACGCGGCCTGGGCGCGCGCCGATTCGGTGCGCCCGTCGATATGGCCGACCGACTGGGTGGTGTCGCCGGCGAAGCCCGGACAGGCGTAGAGCGAGCCGTCAGGGCTGATGGTGTGGGCGTTGCTGCGATGGATCTCACAGGGGCCCATGTGCACCCCGTCGACGGTGGGGAAGCCGCGCTTCTTGGTCTCCTCGCGCAGGAAGGACATCTGATCGTCGAGCTGATGGCAGCTGTCGCACCCGCTGCTCACCGCCGCGCCGGCGCCGGTCATGCACGCGCCGTTCAGCGGCTTGTCGGCGATCGCGGTCAGCGCAAAGAACTTCGCGCCTTTGACCGCCGGCGTGATCGCGGCACCGGCCGGTTCCTTGCGTTCCCGGATGACCGGCTTGAACGCGACTTTCGACAGCAGGCCGGCGAAGTCCTGTTCCTTCAGGAAATCGAGCAGCGCGGGATAGCTCTCGGCGGTCTCCATCTCGAAGTTGCCGCCGATCGCAATCCGGGTCTTGTGCGCCACCTGCCGCACGTTGCTGACGATCTTGTCGAAGGTGCCCTGGCCGCCGCGCAGCGGACGGCTGCGGTTGTGCGCGTCACGATCGCCGTCGAGCGTAATCTTGATGCCGTTGAGGCCGTAGCCGTTCAATCGATCGACGATCTCCGGGGTCAGCAGCAGCCCGTTGGTGATGACGTTGATCAGCATGCGCACGCCGCGGGCGTCGCACACCTTCCACATCCGCTCGGCGAGGTAATACATCACCGGCAGGTTGAGCAGGGGCTCGCCGCCGAAGAACGTCAGCACGTAGCTCTCCGGGCGGAGAGCGTCGAGCCGCTGCTCGGTCCAGTCGGCGACCCGGGCCGCGGTCTCGATCGACATCTTCGCGGCGTGCTTGTTGTAGTCGCCGTGGTCCCCCTGGATGCAGTAGTCGCAGGCGAAGTTGCACTGCAGCGTGGTGAGCACGGTGGTGCGGAGCTGCTCCCGGCTCTCGCGCACCTCGTGGAAGTACTGCCGCAGGTTGTCCCGATCCGTCTCGCGGCTGTCGACCAGGAAGCCGTGCTCCGCCAGCGTCGCCAGCGCCTCCTGCTCGTCGCCGGTCCAGCCGGTGGATGCGTGCTCGACCCGATCGAGCAGCGCAGCCACGTCGGAGGAGACGATCAGTTGCGCGTCCGTGAACGTGTTCATCAGGAAGACCTCGTTCGGGTCCTCCAGCGCCACACGGACATTGAACATTGAAGACTGCATGCGGAGGCTCCTTGAGAGTGCGTTCGGGAGGGAAAGAAGTGGTTCCTGACCGTCTGAAGAGAGTTCCAAAATCGATTGCCGCCGCTGCTTCACAGAGCAACCGATATTCCGCACGCCCGCCGGCCTGTCCATAGAGTCGCTCCGAAAAGTCCGGTCGCGGAGGCGGTCAACTATCTCAGCGAAGTCCAGAGGACTCTTTAGGCGCTTTTGACCGGCCAAAAACAGGCCCTGTCAGGACAATTTGTCGGCCATTCGGCCAATGGATTGGCCTGAGCGGCTAATAAATTGGCCGGTGGCGGGATCGGACCACCGTGCCCATGACAGCCGGCCGGGAAGGCAAGTGGGGGAGACAGCAGACCCGGACGGTCCCGCGCTCCGGTCTCTGAGCGGGTTCGGGCTTGCTAGGAAAAGGAACGACGTTCGGAACTACGCCCCGCGCAGCTTGCGCGCGAGGTCCCGCAGGTCGAGCCGGGCCATCTTGTGCTTCAGCGTGCTCAGAGGAATGCCGAGGTAGCGGGCGGTGGCGGTGACGTTCCAGTCGGACTTCTCGAGCGCCCGCAGGATGAAGTTCCGCTCGAAGGTGTCGCACGCCTCCTGGAACAGCGCCTCGCCGGTTGGCGGCGCCGAGTCGAGCCGGGCGAAGTGGTACTCGAGCGGGAGGTCCTCGTCGGTGATCCAGTCCTTGTCGCTGACCGCTACCAGGCGCTCGATCAGGTTCTCGAGCTCCCGGATGTTGCCGGGCCACCAGTAGGACTGCAGGATCTTCAGCGCGGAATCGGAGATGCCGCGGACCGGCTTGCGGAACTTGCCGCGGTAGCGCTCGAGGAACAGCCGCGCCAGCTCCGGGAGATCGTCGATCCGCTCGCGGAGCGGCGGCATCCGGATCGGGATGACGTTGATCCGGTAATACAGGTCTTCGCGGAAACGCCCGTCTTTCACCGCCTTGTCCAGATCGACGTTGGTGGCGACCACCAGGCGGAAGTCGGTCTTGATCGGCTTCACGCCGCCGACCCGTTCGATCTCCCCTTCCTGAATCGCGCGCAGCAGCTTGGCCTGCAGGTCGAACCGCAGGTCGCCGATTTCGTCGAGGAACAGCGTGCCCCCCGCGGCCAGCTCGAACTTGCCGAGCTGCTGCTTGTGCGCGCCGGTGAACGACCCGCGCTCGTGCCCGAACAGCGTGCTCTCCACCAGCTCGTGCGGAATGGCCGACAGGTTCACCGCGATGAACGGCATCTCGCCGCGACCCGACTCCCGGTGCACCAGCCGCGCCAGCAACTCCTTGCCGGTCCCGCTCTCGCCGAGGATGAGGATGGTGGCCGAGAGCCGCGCCACCTTCTGCACCAGATCGACGATGTCCCGGATCTGGCGGCTCGGGCCGATCAGGAACTCGCGCTCGCTCTGCTCGGCGACCTGCGCGGTGAGGGTGATCACCTGCCGGTTCAGGTCCTGACGCTCGCACGCGTTGCGGACCAGCGAGCGCAGCTCGTCGTAGTCGAAGTCCTTGGTGATGTAGTGATAGGCGCCGTGCTTCATGGCCTGCACCGCCGTCTCGACCTCGTTGATGGCCGAAATCATGATGCACTCGACGAGGTTGTAGTTCTCTTTGACGATGCGCAGCACGTCGAAGCCGCTGATGCCCGGCAGCCGGACATCGAGCAGGATCAGGTCGACATCCTCGTGCTTGAGCAGGCCCAGCGCCGCCTCGCCGCTCGACACGGTGAGCACGTGGTAGTCACGCTTCAGGATTGCCGCGATGGTGTCGCGCATTCCCTGATCGTCATCGCAGATGAGGATCGTTTTCCCGGGCGGCATGGGAAGCCGAATTGTAGCCGGTTTTCCCGCCGCCGCCTCATCTTGCTTCGCCGTCGCGGCTCCTGTTAAGGTACGACGGTTGTGGTCGCGTGGATTGTCGCGGGAGCGGCGTTGTTACTCGCGCTCGCCGCGCTGGGTGCTGTCAGGCGGTCGTTGCGGAAAATCGACGCCCTGACCCAGTCGGTACTGGGAGCTGCGCTACGACTTCACCCGTCTGCGCTCCCAGGTCGCTCGCCTCGACCCCGAGCAGGTTCCGGCCCCCCCTCCCGAGCCCGCGCCCCCGGCTGCGGCCACGTTCGTCCCACTGGCGTCGATGAAGAAAAAGGATCACTAGTGTCCCGAGTCCGAAGTTCGCCACCAAATTCCCGGGCGGGGCATCCCGCCTCGCGGCGTTGCTCCTCCCTCACATATTCCCGATATGCTCGGTCGTCGCGCCTGGCGATCCGGGCGCCGCGCCCGGGACTGTGGCGCCGAACTTCGGACTCGGGACACTAGCGCTCCATGGCTCACGAATACGACGTGGTCGTCATCGGTTCCGGCACGGGCGGCTACGTCGCTGCCATCCGCGCCGCCCAGCTCGGCCTGCGGACCGCGGTGGTCGAGCGCGCGCCGGTCCTCGGCGGCACCTGCCTCAATTGGGGGTGCATTCCCACCAAGGCCCTGCTCGAGCACGCGCACGCGCTCAAGGTCGCGCAGTCGGGGAAAGAATGGGGACTCCTGCTCGGCGACTCCCCAATCGGCATCGACATGGCCCAGGTCCAGGCCCGGAAGGACAAGATCGTCAAGGGGCTCACCGGCGGGATCGAGCTGCTCTTCAAGAAGAACAAGATCACCTGGATCAAAGGCAGCGGACGGCTTGCCGGGGCCGGCAAGGTCGAGGTCACCGACGGCGATGCGCAGACGCTCACCGCGCTCAAAGAAATCATCGTCGCCACCGGGTCGCAGCCGCGCAGCGTCCCCGGGATCGAGATCGATCGCCAGCGCATCATCACCAGCGACGAAGCCATCGGTCTGAAGGAGATTCCCAAGTCGATTGCGATCATGGGCAGCGGCGCGGTCGGCGTCGAGTTCGCGTCGATCTTCCGCAGGTTCGGCAGCGCCGTGACCATCATCGAGCTGCTGCCGCGGCTGGTGCCGATCGAAGACGAAGCGGTGTCGACCGAGCTCGAGCGGTCGTTCAAGAAGCAGGGCATCACCGTGCTGACGGGCACCAAGGTCACCAGCGCGAAGCCCGGTAGCGGCGGTGTCGACATCGAAGCGCAGGCCGGTGACGGCAAGACGACCAGAATCACCGCCGAGTACCTGCTGGTGGCGACCGGGCGAGGGCCGGTCACCAGCGGCCTGGGTGCGGAGGATCTGAAACTGCGGATGGAGCGGGGCTACATCCACGTCGACCGCGACTTCCGCACCAGCGTGCCGGGCATCTCCGCGATCGGCGACGTCATCACCTTCGATCAGCCGGGGCACCCGCAGCTCGCCCACCTCTCGTCGGCGGAGGGCATCGTGCTCGCCGAGCGGATTGCCGGCCACGAATCGCGACCGATCAACTACGACCAGGTGCCCGGCTGCACCTACTGCGATCCCGAGATCGGCAGCGTCGGGCTGACCGAGCGGGAGGCCAAGGCGCGCGGCTACGACGTCCAGATCGGAACGTTCAAGTTCGGCGTCCTCGCCAGGGCGCGGATCGCGGCCGAGGTCGAAGGGTTCGTGAAGATCGTCGCGGACAAGAAGTACGACGAGATCCTCGGGGTCCACCTGATCGGTCCCCGCGCCACCGAGCTGGTGGCCGAAGCGACGCTCGCGCTGCGGCTCGAGTGCACGGTCGAAGAACTGATTCGCACCATTCACGCCCATCCGACCATGTCGGAAGCAGTCGGAGAGGCCGCGCATGCCACCCATGGCGCGGCGATTCATGCGTAGACAGTCATCAGTCTTCAGTTTCCAGTTCGCAGTTCGGAACCTCAACTGGTAACGCCAACTGGCAACTGGAAACTAGGAGCGAAGTTCCAACATGCCCACCAATGTCGTTATGCCCCAGATGGGCGAATCGATCGCCGAAGGCACCATCGTGCGGTGGATCAAGAAGGTGGGGGACGCTGTCGATCGCGACGAGCCGCTGTTCGAGATCTCCACCGACAAAGTCGACGCCGAGATCCCCGCGCCGGCGGCCGGGGTGCTCACGGCGATCAAGGTCAAAGAAGGAGAGACCGTTCCCGTCAACAGCGTGGTGGCGGTGATTGGCGCGGCGGGGGAGGCCGAGGCAGCCGCGACGGAGCCCGTTGACACAGAACTCCCCGCGGCCGCCGCGGGTGAGCCCGAGGTCGCGCCGGCCGCCCCGAGTGACGACGACGACCACGCCGACCAGGACGGCGAGGAAGAGGAGGAAATCAGCAAGGAGGATCTCCGCCGCCAGAAGTCGTCCCCGCTGGTGCGGCGGATCGCGAAAGAGCACAACGTCGACATCAAACTGATCAAGGGCACCGGCATCAGCGGACGCGTGACCAAGCAGGACATCCTCGGCTTCATCCAGTCCGGGGCCGGTCCCGCCGGCGCCGGGGCGGCCGCGCGTCAGTCAGCGGCGCTGCCGGCATACGCTCCCGGGGAGAGCGTGAAGGTGGTGCCGATGAGCGTCATGCGCCGCAAGATCGCCGAGCACATGGTGCTCAGTGCGCACACCTCGCCGCATGTGTACTCGGTGTACGAGGTCAACTTCGGACGGGTCGCCGCGCTGCGCGAGGCGCGCAAGGCCGACTACGACGCCGCCGGCGCCAAGCTGACCTACACGGCCTTCATCGGCAAGGTCATCGTCGACGCGCTCCGGCAGTTTCCGATGGTGAACGCCTCGATCGACGGCGACAACATCGTCTACAAGAAAGACATCAATCTTGGAATCGCGGTCGCGCTCGAGAACGGCCTGATCGTGCCGGTGATCCGCAACGCCGACGAGAAGAACCTGCTCGGCCTCAGCCGCGCCATCAACGACCTCGCGGCCCGGGCGCGCTCGAAGAAGCTGAGCCCGGACGAGGTGCAGCAGGGCACGTTCACCATCACCAACCCCGGGATCTTCGGCGCGCTCTACGGTCTGCCGTTGATCAACCAGCCGCAGGTGGCGATCCTGGGCGTCGGCGCGATCGAGAAGCGGGCGGTGGTGATCGACGACGCGATCGGGATCCGCCCGATGTGTCACCTGACGCTTGGCTACGATCACCGGCTCATCGACGGCGCCGAGGCCGGGCGGTTCCTGACCTTCGTGAAGGATCGGCTGGAGAAGTTCGAAGAGGGCTGGCTGTAGCATGCCGAACCGGGCCGCCGACTGGTTGACGCAGGCGCGCCGCGACCTCGATCAAGCGAGGTCCTCGCGCCGCGAGGCACGTCACGAGTGGGCGTGCTTTGCCGCTCATCAGGCCGCGGAGAAGGCGTTGAAGGCTCTGCACTTGCATCACGGACAGGATGCCTGGGGCCATGTCGTCGCGCGTCTGTTGAACGACCTGCCGGTGACGGCACCCGCCGGCCTGCTCGACAAGGCCCGCGCGCTCGATAACTTCTACGTGCCGACCCGGTATCCGAATGGACATGCCGCCGGCGCACCGTTCGAACACTATGGTGCCCTGCAGAGTGACCAGGCACTCGCCTATGCCAGTGAGATCCTCGAATTCGCCGCCGCTCAAATGGCCTGACCGGCATACCGTGCTCGACCGCGCTCTCGCCTGGGCGGCGCACGCGGGCGCCAGCGTGCCCGGATTGCTGAAGGTGGGCGTCTTCGGGTCGTACGCGCGCGGTGACTGGGGCGTCGGCAGCGATCTCGATCTCCTGGCCGTCGTGCAGCACGCCGACACAGCGCCCGACCAGCGACCCGCGGCTTGGGACACGACGACGCTGCCAGTGCCGGTCGACTTGTTGATCTACACCTCAGCGGAGTGGGAAGCCCTCATCGGAAGTCGGTCGAGGTTCGCCACGGTTGCCCGCGATGAGATCCTGTGGCTGTGGACGCGGCAACCGTGAGGGGAGCGCCCTCGTACCAGCGAGCAGTCTCGGCGCGACGCGCTCGGCGTCCGGCTACTCCGACCGCATCGCGATGGTCGGTTGGACGGCCGTCGCGCGTCGCGCGGCTGGCAGGCCGGCGAGGAGCGCGACGCCGATCGCGACGGTGGAAGCGAGCCCATAGATCACCGGCTCCATGACGCCGAGCGGCGTGGACCCGAGCGTGAGCGGCGTACCCATCACGTTTTCCATGGTGCGAAGCAGTACCGCCGCAAGCAGCACGCCGCCGGCGACCCCGGGAATCACCGACTTCACGGTGTCCCCAAGCATCAGCCGGAAAACGCGCAGGCGCGTGGACCCGAGCGCCATCCGGACCGCGATCTCCCGCTGGCGCGTCGCCACCATGAACCCGACGACGCCGACGATGCCGAGCGCCGCCAGCACCAGCACGAGACCGCCGGCAATGCCTACGCCGGTGGATTCGGCAATCAAGTCCCCCTTGCTCTTCTCCACGAGGTCCTGACCCGTGACGATCCCGGGAAAGGCCACGCCGGGCAACGCCTCGACCCCGAGCTCGCGCAAGGCGCTTT
Source organism: uncultured Acidobacteriota bacterium (assembly GCA_963717745.1). Classification (GTDB taxonomy): domain Bacteria; phylum Acidobacteriota; class Vicinamibacteria; order Vicinamibacterales; family 2-12-FULL-66-21; genus JACCXG01. Next base: position 304,062 of record CAVQXJ010000015.1, on the reverse strand, counting down.
CCAGGGCGGATTTCAGTTGCGGCTCGGCCCCCGGCGCGCCGCGGACGATGAGATGCACCGACCGCGCAAGGGCCTCCGGCAAAGGCAGCAGGATCTGCGGGCGCTTCGAGGTGAGCTGAGAGGTGGCGAAGTCGGCGCTCACGCCGACGACCGTGAGCTCCCGATCGCGGCTGTCGTCGCGCGTGACCACGATTCGCTCGCCGATCGGCTCGCCGCCAGGGAACAGCCGCGCCGCGAGCGGTGTGGAGATCACAGCGACCGCCGCGTCCGTGACGCGGTCCTCGGCCGTAATCGGCCGGCCGCGCAGGAGCGGCGCGCCGATGGTTTCGAGGAAGTGCTCGTCGACGTGCGTGACCTGGGCCGTGACGAACTCGACGCCGTCTGGTCGCGCCACGCGGAAGAGGCGGTAGTCGAAGTCGATCGGCGTGCCGTCGGCCACGGCGACGGAGCGCACGCCGCTGGCCTGCCGCAGACTGTCGCGAACCTTCCTTATCGATCCGCGTCGATCCTGCTCCGGTCCAGTGGACGCCGGCACGCGGACTGCCGCCAGGCCATCGGTCGCGAAGCCGAAATCGGCCGTTCGCAGCCGATCGAGCATCACGCCGCTGATCACGAGGAACGGGATGGCGATGCCTACCTGCACCATCGCCGCGATGCGATGGACGCGAATCGTCTGGCGTCCCCCGCCACCGACATCGTCCTTCAGTCCTGGTGCGAGGTTGGGACGGCTGAAGCGGACGGCCGGCAACAGTCCGAAGAGCACGCTGACCAGCAGGCAGAGCCCGGTCGAGATCGCGACCCCGGTCGCATCGAGATCGACCTCCGCCGGTACCGGCGCTCCCAGCCACCAGCCGGCGATCGCCGGGATTCCGAACAGGACGAACCCGCTCAGCGCGCCTCCGGCAAATGCCAGCAGCACCGCCTCGAAGAACAAGTGTTGAATCAGACGCCGGCGGTCCGCGCCGAGCGCGGCGCGGATGCACAGCTCACGCTCGCGGTGAGCGCCACGAACCAGCATCATCCCGGAAATGTTCAAGCACACGATCAGGAGGACCGCCCCCGCCAGGCCGAGGAGCACGCCGAACACGCGCCGCGACTGCGGACGCCCGGCTGCGCCCAGCGAGGAGTACGGCGCGACGGTGGCGGCTTTGTACGCGTTGGTCGGCGGATAACGTTGCGCCAGACCGGAGACCGCCGCCGACACCAGGCCATTGGCGCGCTCGAGGCCGACGCCCGGGGTGAGGCGGCCGTGCATGCGCACCCAGTCCAGCGTGCGGTCGTTCCGGAGGCCCGGGTTCGATCGCAGCCGCGGGTGACGCTCCAGCGGAATGAACAGCAGGGAGTCGGGGGCTTGAAACAAGTGGAAGTGGCCACGAAAGTTCTCCGGAGCGATCCCGACAACGGTGTGCGGGACGCCATCGATCGCCACAGGCTTGCCGACGATTTGGGGATCGGACGCCAGCCGGCTCCGCCAGAAGTCATGGCTCACGACGACGCGCGGCTCGGCCGATGGCGCGTCGTCGGTTGCGGGGTCGAATCCCGGGCCGCGCGCCAGCGACACGCCGAAGGTGCTGAAGTAGTTGGGCGACACGTAGAGCGTCGCGACGGGCGGGGGCTCGGCGCCGTCCGGCGTTGGCGTGCCGAATTGGCTGGACTCCATGGCCCACCCGGTGATCGCCATGCCGGTGTCGGCATCCTGCAAAGCGCGGTAGTCAGGGTAGGACCAACGCTCGATCGCCGACACGCCGGCCTTGGCGCGGAGCGGGCCGAGCGGGAGCACCAGAAGCTCTGTCAGCCCGTCCGTATCGACGCCGCGCGCCGGCGCGCTGATCACGCGATTGAAGATCGCGAGCGCGACGACCGCGCCCATGCCGATGCCCAGCGAGAGCACGCAGACCAGGGTGAACGCTCGCGCCTTGGCGAGCGACCGTACTGCGTGAGCCAGGTCGCGGGTGATCGAAGAGAGCGCACTCAGAGCGTGGTCCGCTGCCGGGGAATGTTGTGGCATCGAGCTCAGGATCCTATGTTCGTTTCTGTTCCTAAGGTTAGATGGCGTCCGAGACCGAGGTGAACGTGAACGACGCGAGCTCGAGCGCCGGCACCATCATCGGCGACAGCCGCTGCGGACGGCCGATGGCCTCGACGTTCCAGGGCGCGAGCATCGCCAGCACACTCTGGTTGAATCGCAGGTTCCGCACCGGGTGACTGATGCGCCCGTTGTCGATCCACCACAGCCCGTCGCGGGTGAGGCCGGTGAGGATGATGGTGCGGGGGTCGACCAGACGGACGTACCAGAACCGCGAGATCAACAGCCCGCGCTTCATCGTCCCGATCATCTCGCCGGTCGATGGCGCCGGGCCGTTCCCCTGGACGATGAGGTTGACCGGGCCGGTGCTCGGATCGCGCTTGCGCTCCCGCGCCCAGAAGCGCGAGTACTCGAGGTTCTCGAGCACGCCCGCCGAGACGAGCGGCATCCGGGCCGCCGGGATGCCTTCGCCGGTGCTCGGTGTGGCCGGCATCTCCGGGTGCAGGGGATCGCTGTAAATCGTCAGGCGCTCGCTGAACAGCTTCTCGCCTACGCGAGTCTTGCCATCCTTTGCGGAGAATGCGCTCCGGCCCTCGTCGGCTGTCCGCGCATCGAACGCGGCGTTGAGGAAGCCGAGGAGATCGGCCACCGCCTGCGGCTCCAGGACGACCGGGTACGACCCGGGCTCGATCGGCTTCGGCGATTGCGAGCGCACCGCTTTCTCGACCGCCTGCTCCGCGATGCGCTTGACGTCGAGCCGCGCCAGGTCGAAATGGTCCCCGGCGTAGTAGCCCGAGCCGGTGCCGTCAGCGCTGCGCGCGGTCACGCTGAAAGCGGCCTCACTCGTTCGGAAGTAGCGGCGGTTGCCGTTGGCGGTCGCCGCGGCGATCGCCGCGGCCCGCGCGCTGTGAAAGCCGGCGCCGGTGACCTTCGCGCCGCGGCAGGTGTCGAGCACGTGCCCGAGCGCCGATGCGCGCGCGCCGAGATCGACGCTGGCGGTCGCGTCCGCGAATCCGCGCGCCTCGCTGTAGTCCAGCGGCCCGAGTGTCGGCACGTACTCGCGATGGACCGGGGAGATCCGCGCGACTTGCACCGCCTCTTCCGCCATCCGGCCGAGCGCCGCGGCGGCCGGGTCGTTCCCGGCGATCGAGCCGCGGCGGCCGCCGACCCAGACCGTGGCCGTGATCTCGAGGTCGTCCGATCCGCCGCTGGTGGTGATCCGGTTGTCGGCGAATCGCGCGTGCGATTCGATCGAGTGCTGGAGCGAGACGCTGGCGTCCTCGGCCCCCGCGGCCTTCGCGCGGTCGAGGACGATCTCGCAGATCTTCAGGGCGTCGCCGCGGGTCAGCATGTCAGATCGTCGCCGTGTTGAGAATCGTGACCTGGCGAAAACGCGCCGGCGGGCAGCCGTGGCTCACCGCGTTGGTCTGACCCGGTTCGCCCTTACCATCGGCCGACGTGCCCCAGAGCCGGTAAGTGCTCCGTCCGCCGATGCCGTCGCACGATGCCCAGAAGTCGGGGGTCCGCGACTGGTAGGCGGCATCCTTGACCATCGCGCCCAGCTTGCCGTTGGTGATCTCGCGGATCACCGCGCCGCCGAACTGAAAGTTGTAGCGCTGCTGGTCGATCGACGACACGCCGCGCCCCTCGACGAACAGCCCCTTCTTGATCCCGCTGAACAGCTCGTCGAGCGACACGTCGGCGGCGGCCGGCTCGAGCGACACGTTGGGCATGCGCGGGAACGGCACGCTCGACCAGCTGTCGGCGTGGAGGCAGCCGTGCGACCGCGTCTGCCCGACGATCGGCGCCAGCTCGCGCGTGGTCTGCCAGTCCACGAACCGCCCGTCGCGCACCAGATGCCACCGATCCGCCTTGACCCCCTCGTCGTCGTATCCGGTGGTCGCCAGCCCACGTGCCTGGGTGCGGTCCGCGACGAGGTTGACGATCGGCGCGCCGAAGCGGAGGGTGCCGGCATCAGCGGGCCGCAGGAAGCTGGTCCCCGCCATGTTCGCCTCCCAGCCGAGCGCGCGATCGAGCTCGGTGGAGTGGCCGACCGACTCGTGGATGGCCAGGAACAGCTGCGATGGATCGACGACGATGTCGTAGCGGCCGGCGATGACCGGCTTCGCCTTCAGTTTCTCGACGACTTCATGGCCGGCTTTCTCGGCATCCGCCCTCCAGGGATAGTTCTCGACGTACTCGTAGCCCACCAATTGCGCGCGATCGACGACCGGACGCGTCTGGAAATCGCCGCTCGCGCGGTCGGCAGCGGTGACGCTGAACTGCGGATACGTGCGCACGAGCCGCTGCGTGATCCGCGCACCGTCGCTCGAGGCGAAGAACTTCTGCTCGTCGACGAACAGCAGCTGCGAGCTCACGAACGACACCCCCTTGACTGACAGCGCGGCGTCGTTGAGCCCCATCAGGAAGGTCAGCTTGGTGTCGAGCGGCACCTCGAACGGATCGCGCGTGAAGCCGCTGGTCCAGGTGATAACGGCGGGTTCGGCGGGCGCAAGGACGACCTTGCGCGAGACGAGCGCGGCGTTGGCGCGGGCGACGGCGACGGCCTGCTCGGCGGCGGCGCGCGCCGCATCGGGCTCGACGCGGTTGGTTGCGGCAAAGCCCCAGGCGCCGTCGAGCAGCACGCGCACCCCGAGGCCGCGGCTGGCGGAGCGCGACACGTTCTGCACCTGCCGCTCGCGGGTAGTGATTGATTCGCGACGATACCGGTTGACGCGGAGGTCGGCATACGAGGCGCCCAGCAGCTTCGCACGGGTCAGCGCCGCCCCGGCCGCCTCCAGCCGCGCCGCATCGTCCGACGGACCGGTCTGGTAAATCTCCGGCCACGCCGGCGCCGCGGTCGCGGCGATCATGGCGGGGACCGCGGCAAGGAGGTCACGCCGGGACAGGGACATCGCTGGATTATAGAAGCGCGTCCGCGCCGCCTCGACATGAAGATCACGCCGTGGACGTCCCTACCACGCTCGCAGCCTTCGGCCCCGAGCAGTCGATCGAACAGCCCGCCTACAATGGAAAAGGTGACTGCCCCCCTCGAAGTCCGCCGTCTCGGGGTCGTTCCTTACGCTGAGGGCCTTGCCCTCCAGCAGGAGCTGGTGGCGGCGCGGAAGGCTGGCGAGATTCCCGATCAGCTTCTCCTCCTCGAACACCCGCCGGTCATCACGCTCGGGGCGAAGGTCCGGCAAGATCGCACGCATGTGCTCGCGTCCGAGACGGATCTCGAACACGCCGGCGTGTCGCTGTTCGAAGCCGGGCGCGGCGGCGACGTCACCTACCATGGCCCCGGTCAACTGGTGGGCTATCCCATCCTCGATCTGCGTCCGGACCGCTGCGATATTCATCAGGTACGTGCGCGACCTCGAAGCCGTGATGATTGCGGCTGCGGCGGCGTTCGGGGTCGACGCGGTGCGGGTGGCCGGCCTGACCGGCGCCTGGGTCGGGCAGGACAAGCTGGCGGCGATCGGGGTCCGGATATCGCGCTGGGTGACCAGCCACGGGTTTGCCTTCAACGTCGCAACAGATTTGTCACATTTCTCGCTGATCGTCCCCTGCGGGATCCCGGATCGCGGGGTGACGTCGCTGGGACGAGTGCTGGGACGGCCGCCGTCGATGGAGAGCGTCGAGGACGCCGTCGTCGCGGCTTTTGGAACGATTTTCGAGCGCGCCCCGGTCGAAGCCGGCTCCTGGCCCGCTCCAGGCATCCGTCCATAACTTACTCATTTATAGCTGCTTACGGCTCGTGATATTTCTTCCGTTTGGTGAGGAATAACCGGCCTCCGTACGGTGTTCAATTCCTATACGGAGGCCCCGAATGCGCAACACGGCGGGAGAACGGGAGCTCATCGATCGGATGCAAGCGGGAGACATGAGCGCGGTGGCGGATTTGTCCGCTGGAATACGGCGCTCGTATTCATCAGCTGGCGTTCCGCTACATGAAGAACTGGGAAGATGCGGAGGAGGTCACTCAGGACGTCCTCATGAAGGTTTTTCGGAAGATCGACGCGTTCCGCGGCGACGCGGCGCTGTCGTCCTGGATCTATCGGATCACGTTCAACACGGCGATGTCGCGGCTCCGTACCGGCCGCTCGGGCCGCGCCGCTGAACAGCAGCGCCCGGAACCGACCGAGCCGGGGATGGTGCCGTCCGATCCGGCGGATTGGTCATCGCTCGCTGACGACTACGTGCACCGGCGCGAGATGCGCGAACAGCTGATCTCGGCGTTGACGACGCTGCCGGAGGTGTATCGCACGCCGGTGGTGCTCCGCGACATTCAGGGACTGTCGACGGAAGAGGCGAGCCAGGTCCTGCACGTCAAGCCGCAGACGCTGAAGTCGCGCCTGCATCGAGGCCGGTTGATTCTTCGGGAAGCCCTGTCACACTTCGCTGGCGGCGTCGCGCTCCACGGGCGCGAAGCCGTCAACTAGTGGCTACAGGCCACTAGTCACCGACGCGTTATCGAGCCGGGTCTGTTCCTGCCGGGTGAGGGCGGGACGCAGCACGCGCACCACGCCGCCAGGCCCGAGCTCGACGGGCATGGCGAGCACCCTGGTCATCGACCCTTCCGCAATCGCCACGAAACAGGAGAACCGCCGGCGCGATCCGTTGGCCAGCGCCTCGGCAACGCGCGCCGCCGCCGAGGCGAGGACGATCGGACCCGGAGGCCAGAGCCGTGGCAGCCGCGCGGAGAGGGCGGCAATCCGGTGGGGAGCCAGCACCGTGGAGAGCGGCTGGCCGAACGCGGTCGACTCTTCCCACGCGACCACCGCCGCATCCGGCGGCACGCCGACCACGCGCAGCTGGATTTCGACGCCAGTCGAATCCACCTCGAGCGCGGCGAGGGCCCGGACCGCCGATTCGAGCGCGCCGGGGGCGCTGCCGATCAGCCGCTGCGGTGCCACGCGGAGCTCGGTTGCGGCGCGCGCCAGCAGCAGCCGTTGATGCGCGCCTGCGAACAGCAGCGGCGCCGCGGTATCGATCGAGGCAATCCGGCGGACCAGCGCGAGACCTGCCTCGCCGGAGTGTTCCTCGTCTCCGCGCGAAGAATCGGCGACCACGATCGCATCCGCACCGGCGGCCGCCTCGAGCTCGCCGGCCGACGTCACCCGCACCGCGAAGCTCTCGACCGCCCCCGACTGCTGAATGTCGAGCGCCTTGCCCTGGGCCACGGCCGCCTGATCGTCGATCAGCCGGACCTCGCCGATCCGCCCCCGCGACGCCAGCCGGTGCGCGAGCGTGCCGCCGAGAGCGCCCGCGCCCAGGATCGCGATGAAGGACATCGGAGTCGACTATTCTACTGAGATGAACACGGGCTCTCCAACCACGGCCGCGCTGAAGGGCACGGTTGCGCTGGTCACGGGCGGCTCTCGCGGCATCGGATTCGCGATCGCGACGGCGCTGGTGAACGGCGGCGCGGCGGTGGTCATCACCGGCCGCGATCGGGCCGAGCTCGATCGCGCGCAGGGGGAGCTCGGCGGGTCCGCGTTCGGCGTCGCGGCGGATGCCCGGAACGCCGCGGCGGTCGAGGCCGCGGTGCGGCAGGCGGTGGAGCGATTCGGCGGCATCGACGTGCTGGTCAACAACGCCGGCATCGGGCTCTTCCGGAACGTCGCCGAGATGTCGATCGCGGAGTGGCAGGACACGATCGACACCAATCTCACCGGCGTGTTCTATTACTGCCACGCGGCGATTCCGCACCTGCGCACGCGCGGCGGCGGGTGGATCGTCAACATCAGCAGCCTGGCCGGAACGAATCCGTTCGTCGGCGGCGCCGCCTACTGCGCGTCGAAGGCCGGGCTGAACGCGTTCTCCGAAGCCCTGATGCAGGAAGTGCGGTACGACAACATCCGCGTCACCTGCGTGATGCCCGGATCGGTGGCGACCGGATTCGGGCGCAGCGGCACGGACCGGCCCGACTGGAAGATCCAGCCCGAGGACGTCGGCCAGCTGGTCGTCGACCTGCTGCTGATGCCGCCCCGCAGCCTACCCAGCCGCGTCGAGCTGCGGCCATCGAAGCCGCCGCAGAAGTAGGAGCGCTCCGTCCGACCGATGCTCGGCTCCGTCGCCCACTACAACCTGATCGAGCGCATCGGCGAGGGTGTGCTCGGCGACGTCTATCGCGCGCGCGACACCAAGGTCGGGCGGACCGTCGCGCTGAAACTGCAGCGCGAGCCCCAGCCGGCGGGCCCCCGCCACGAGCGTCTGGTGGACGATGCGCGCGCCGCGGCGAAGATCTCGCATCCGAACATCGCCACCCTGTTCGACGTCGGCTATCACGAGGGGCGGCTCTACCTGGCCTACGAGTTCGTGCAGGGCACCACCTTGCGTCAGCAGATGGAAGGGCGGCCGATGAATCCGCGGCACGCGCTCGACCTCGCTGCCCAGGTCGCCGATGCACTGGCGCACGCGCACACCCATGACGTGGTGCACAAGGATCTCAGCCCCGATACCATCATCGAGACCGCCAAAGGCAGCGCCAAGGTGCTCGACTTCGGCATGTCGGCGTGGACCCGCGGCGGCCGGACCCGCGCCCTCGCCGCCGCGGCGCCGGACAGCCTCGGCGGAGAGGCGATCAGAGTGCTGTCCTACGTTTCGCCGGAACAGGCAACCGGGGCCGGCGTGGACCCTCGAACCGACCTGTTCTCGCTCGGCGCGATCGTCTACGAGATGCTCACCGGCCGGAATCCCTTCGCCGGCCCCGACGCGAAAACCACCTTGACCAACGTGACCGGTCCGGCGCCGCCGGCGCCGAGCTCGCTCAACCCCGACCTGCCCAAGCTGCTCGATGTGGTGCTGCTGCGCGCGCTCGCCCGCGATCTCACGCGCCGGACCGAGAGCGCGGCGAAGCTCGCCTCGGATCTGCGGCGCTGCGCCGGACTGGTCGACCCGATCGCCACCGTCCGCCCCTCACGCGAACCGTCGCGGCCGGGCGGCGGCCCCGACCTGCTGCCGCTCGACGAGGATCGCGGCTGGGGAGTCTGGTGGCTGCTGGCGGGGCTCGGTGGTGCGCTTGGGATCGCGGTGTATTTGTGGCTGCGGTGAGCCACGGTTGGGGCGACAGCCACTGTCACGCTGCCTTCGTGATCACGGCGCCTGCGGCGCGCTGGCGCTTCCACCTTCGCTGAAGCTACGGCGGACAAGTCGCGCCAGGACGAGACGACGACACGACGACAACGACGAAGAGCTTTCGCGAGTCACTTGCGAAGGACTGTGCTCCGTTGGCGGCGCCGCGCTTTGCGCCGCCAACGACAGAACCGCTGATATTCCGGCCACGGCCCTGAAGTTGCCCCGTCTTACGTCGTTGTCGTCGTGTCGTCGTGCGCCGAAGGCGCCGCCCGAAGGGCCCGTGACAAGCAACAGGCGCTGAATCAGGCTCCCCGGCAATGGGTATGATCATCAGCACCATGGTTCTAGTCGCCGTCGACGATCTCCTCTTCAGCTCGAAAATCCGCGCCACCGCGAAACAGGCCGGCGTGGACCTGACGTTCGCCCGGTCGCCGGAGGAGATCATCGGGCAGGCCAGGGCCATCAAGCCGGCACTGGTGATCTTCGATTTGAACAGCGCGAAGACCGATCCCATCAACACCATCTCGGCACTGAAGGCGGACCCGGGGCTCGCGGGGATCCGCACCATGGGCTTCGCCTCGCACGTGCACACCGAGCTCATTGCGGCGGCGCGTCAGGCGGGCGCCGACCAGGTCCTCGCGCGCTCGGCGTTCGCCGGCAACCTCGCCGAGATTCTTCTCTCGGCCCAGAGCCCAACCTCCTGATCACCAGGTCCGACGTCGAAGCGGCGGCGCGACGGATTGCGCCACACATCGTGCGGACGCCGCTCCGGCGCTCCCAGTGGCTGTCGGCGGCGAGCGGCGCCGAGGTCTCGATCAAGCTCGAAGGCATCCAGACCACGTTCTCGTACAAGCTGCGGGGCGCGCTGAACGCGGTGTTGCGGTTGCAGGAGCGGCAGCAGCATCCGCCCGCACTGGTCACGGCCTCGGCCGGCAACCACGGGCGCGGGCTCGCGGTTGCGGCAGCGCTCGCGCGGCTGCCGCTGATTGTCTATGTCCCCGAAGACGCGCCCCGGATCAAGCTCGACGCGATCCGCGCGGCGGGAGCGGAAGTGATCCCCTGCCGCGACTACGACGAGGCCGAAGCGCGGGCGAAGGACCACGGCGCTCGGGGAACCGCGATGTACATCTCGCCCTACTCGCACCCGGACGTCATCGCCGGCGCGGGGACGGTGGCGCTCGAGATCCTCGAACAAGATCCTGCCGTGGAGGCGATCGTGTGTCCGGTCGGCGGCGGGGGCCTGATCAGCGGCACCGCGATCGGCGCGGGACCCGATGTCGCGGTCTGGGGCGTGGAAACCGAGTCGTCGTCACCCTTCACTCAGGGATTCGCGGCCGGCCGCATCGTCCCCATCGACGTTCGCCCGAGCCTGGCGGACGGGCTCACCGGCAACCTCGATCCCGAGACCATCACCTTCGATCTGGTCCGCCGCCTCACGGCGGGCATCGTGACGGTGAGCGAGCCGGCGATCGCGGACGCGGTCAGGGCACTGGTGGCCGAGGAGCGGGTGATCGCCGAAGGCGCGGCCGCCACCGCGGTGGCCGCGGTCCTCGGAGGGAAGGTGCCGGTTCGTGGACGCAGGGTGGCGATCATCCTGTCAGGGGCGAACATCGACCCGCACAAGCTGCGCGAGCTGATTTAGCCTGGTCGCGCGATCGCTACCGTCCGCCCCTCACGCGAGCCGGTCGCGGCGACGCCACTGTCACGCTGCATTCGTCGATCACGCGCGCCTGCGGCGCGCTGCCGGCCTTTCGGCCGGGTGACACGTCGGGCGGCAGTCACTGTACACTGCATTCGTGATCACGGCGCCTGCGGCGCGCTGCGCTTCCGCCTTCGCTGAAGCTACGGCGGACAAGTCGCGCCACGACGAGACGACGACACGACGACAACGACGTAGAGCTTTCGGGAGTCACTTCGACGGATTACTTTCGTTGGCGGCGCCGCGCTTCGCGCGGTGGCAGGAGTGAGGGCCGGGCGGATCACAAGCCGCTTCCCAGACACCCTCGCGGCTTGCAATCCGCCCGGTCCTCACTCCTGCTAACGCCGGCCGTTCGGCCGGCGTCGCCGCCAACGAGAGAACCGCTGATATTTGGCCACGGCCCTGAAGTTGCCCCCTCTTACGTCGTTGTCGTCGTATCGTCGTGTCGTCGTGCGCCGAAGGCGCCGCCCGAAGGGCCCGTGACAAGCGACAGCCGCTGTCCGAAAACCCCTATGGGTGAATTCGAAGACCTGAAAGCTGAGGGCTGACAGCTGACAGCGGCTGACTCTCGCGCGGCAGCGGCTCAGCCACGTAGAGCTTCCGGGTGTTGCTGATGGCGGAGACGACGAAGGTCAGGAGCAGTCCCGCCGCTCCAATCGTGGTCCCGATGTCGAACAGCAGCATCCGATGGCCGGCGATGGTGCTCCAGGGGGCGTTGAGCAGCTGCAGCGTGCCGATCGCCAGCAGGATGCGCAGCTCGGTCGGTCCGAACTTCCAGTACCAGATGCGGAATACGCCAAGCGCGTGCGTCGCCAGGGCGATCTCGATGTTCAGCAGGTAATACGCGATCAGGAACGCAGCCGCGGGCAGCAGGCTGACGAATCCGCCGGCGAACAGGCCGGCGATCAGAAAGAGGATGCCCACGGCGTCGAGGACGTGGTCGACATAGAAGCCGTAGCGCGGCCGCTCATGGCGCCTGACGCGCGCGAGGGTGCCATCCAGGCTGTCGCCGAACCAGTTCACCGCCAGACACACCACCACGAGCACCAGCGCCGGCATCCAGAACGGCGCCACGGCGTAGCCGAGTCCGGCCGCCACCATCGCGCCCGCGCCGAGCGCCGTCAGGTGGTCGGAATTCACCCATCGCGGCAGCCGTTCTGCCATCCATATCAACAAGCGCTTTTCCGCCGCCGCCAGCAGGCTGCCATGAACCCGGGTTTCGCGTGGTTGTGTCGTCATCGGTTCCCTCAACCGGTAATGCGAGAATGGACCCCGGGAAGGCTCACAGCAGGGGAAAATCGAGATGATCCTGGAGACCAGAGCGGTGGCGCCGTTCTTCAAGAACGGCTTCGTGATCGGCTGCGAAAGGACGCGGGAAGCGGTGCTGATCGACCCTGGCGACGAGGTCGACGACCTGCTGGCGGCCGTGCAGGCCCACCACCTGGACGTGCGCTACATCCTGCTCACGCATGCGCACCTCGATCACATCACCGGCGTCGGCCGGGCGAAGGCGGCGTTGAACGTCCCGGTCGGCCTCCATCAGGCCGACAATTTTCTCTACGAGGCGGTGGTCCAGCAGGGGCGCGCCTTCGGATTCGCGGTGCAGGCGCAGCCGCCGGTCGATTTCTTCTACGAGCCGGAGAGCACTGTGAAGTTCGGGGAATATACCGTCACGGTCCGTCACACGCCGGGCCATTGCCCTGGCGGCGTCTGCCTGGCGGTTGAAGGTCCTGCGCAGGGGGAGCGGAAGCTGTTCGTGGGCGACACCCTGTTCAACGGATCGATCGGCCGCACCGATCTCCCCGGCGGCGACCTGCAGATCCTGCTGCGTTCGATCAGGGAAGTCCTGTTCGCCTACCCGGACGAGACGCCAGTCTATTCAGGCCACGGCGACCCGACGACGATCGGGAACGAGAGGCGGACGAACCCGTTCCTGGAATACCTAGGCCACCCAGCCTCTAGTTCTCTGCCGCCACGCCGGTCCTCACCACCACCAGCTCCACCGCCCCGACGCGCAGCTTGTCGCCGTCCTTGAGCATCGCGCGGGCGACCCGCTCGCCGTTGACGTAGGTGCCGTTGGTGCTTTCGAGATCGACCGCTTCGATCTCACCGGCCCCGGCGGCGAGCCGGCAATGCAGCCGGGACACCAGCGCCGCGTCGACCACGAAGTCGGCGCGGGTCGCACGCCCCATCGTCTTGATGTTGCCAGGAGTGATCCTGAACAGGAATGGCTGCTTGGCTTCTTCGGTCGTCCTGAGCATCCACACGTGGCGTGCCTCCTGGGCTCGCGGGCTAGCAGGGCGCTGAAAGCCCGCGTGTCAAGGGAGAAGGGAGAAGGGAAAAGGGAGAACTCACAGATTTACACCGCGAAAACAAGCCTTCTCCCTTCTCCCTTCTCCCTTGCCGGCGCCATCTTTCATCAGCCGGCTAACCTAGCTCGCGGACCCGCGGATGAACGACGGCGCCGCCCCGCGTCAGCAGCGTCTCTCGCGTGATTTCGTCCGAGTCGTCTATCGGGAGCGCCGTCTGCTGCGCGCCGGTCTTGCCGAGCAGATGGGTCAGGAACGTGATGATGTTCTTCGAGTACATCTGGCTGGCGTGATAGGGCACCAGCGCCGGCGGATTCGACGGCCCGATGATGGTCACGCCTTTGTGATGCACGACCTCGTCCGGCCGCGTCAGCTCACAGTTGCCGCCTCGCTCCGCCGCCAGGTCGACCACCACCGACCCCGGAATCATCGCTTCGACCATCTCGGTGGTGAGGAGGATCGGGGCGCGCTTGCCGGGAATCAGCGCGGTGGTGATCACGATGTCGTTCGCCGCCACCACCTTCAGCATCATTTCGCGCTGCCGCCGGTAGAACTTTTCGTCCTGCGCCTTCGCGTAGCCCCCCTTGTCCTCCGAGTCGGCCGAGTCGATCGCCATCTCGACGAACTTCGCGCCGAGGCTCTGCACCTGCTCTTTCACCGCCGGCCTGACGTCGTACGCCTCGACCTTCGCGCCGAGCCGTTTCGCCGTCGCGATCGCCTGCAGCCCGGCGACGCCGGCGCCGACGATGAACACGCGGGCGGAGGCGACGGTGCCGGCGGCGGTCATCAGCATCGGGAACATCCGCGGCGATGCATTGGCGGCGAGCAGCACCCCCTTGTAGCCCGCGATCGTCGCCATCGACGACAGCGCATCCATGCTCTGCGCGCGGGTGATGCGCGGCATCAGCTCCATCGACAACAGCGTGGCGCCGGTGGCGGCCAGCTGGTGAATCCCCTCGGGCGCGCCGAGCGGATCCGCGAATCCGATGATGGTCTGGCCGGACCGAAGCGCGCCGTCAAGTGGGGTGGCGCGAACGGTGAGGATGATGTCGGCGCCCTCGAAGATCTCGGCACGGCCGAGCACCGCCGCTCCCTGCTGCACGTACGCGTCGTCGGTGAAACCGGCCGCGGCCCCTGCGCCGCGTTCAACCGCAACGTCGACGCCGGCCTTCTTGAGCGCCGCCGCGCCGGCTGGAATCACCGCGACGCGGGTTTCGCCCGGCCAGGTTTCTTTCGGAATCCCCACTCTCATGGCGGAAAAAGTCTAGTCGATCTTTACCCTCAGCGTGGGACGCTGGCCACCCATGCCGCGATCGCGCTCGCTACTTCCGCGCTGATCGCCTTGTCCTGGAGCACCGGGACTGCGGGCGATTCACCGGTCCTGGCGGCGACGAAGAAGTGATTGAGACCGGGCAGGTGTTTGACCTCGGTCGAGCCCGACTTCTTCCGCGCGCGCCCGAGCTCGGCGAGGCGGTCGGCATGATACGGCTTGACCTGTGTGTCGAGATCGCCATGCAGGATCAGAACCGGCTGCTTCACTCTTGCCATCGTCCGCGACGGGTCGAACGTCAGGAGACTTCGATACCACGGAGTGTCGACCGTGCGACGGACCTCGTCGGGAATGCTCTCCCAGCCTTTTTCGCTGACCGTCGCCTCGAGAATCCGCCTCTGCAGCTCCACTCTCGCCGCCCGGTCGGTCTCGGAGAGCTTGCCGCTCTCGAGCACCTGCTGCTGCTGTTCGAGAACGAGGTCGCGGCCCGGAATCCCCATCCCCGCCATCAGCACCAGGCCGTTGATCTTCTTCTCGGTCGCCGCGCCGAGCATCGCGATCGAAGCGCCCTCACTGTGGCCGGCCACGAAGATGCGGTTCGGGTCGACGTCCTTTCGCTTTGCCAGCCACTTCACCGCTGCGTTCACGTCGTCGGCGTAATCCTGCAGGGTGGCCCGCTCGGTCCGGCCGCCGCTCTGGCCGGTGCCCCGCCGGTCATACCGCAGCACGATGAAATCTCGTTCGGCGAGCTGACCGGCGAGCTGCGCGAACAGGGGAATGCCGGCGACGACGGCGTCGCGCTCGACCGGCCCCGAGCCGGCCGCCAGCACGATTGCCGGGTGCCGCAGCCGTCCCTGCGCGGCCGGCGTGGCGAGGGTGCCGGCCAGGCCGAAACCGGCCGCGGGAACCTTCACATCGATGTCGGTCGCGTTGCGGATCGTCTGCTGCCGGGTCGCGACGCCGGCCAGGTCCTGGCGCGCCACGGAGAGGCCGAGGCTGGGGACGTCGGCTTTCGCCAGCCGTCCGCGTCCGTCCACGGTGATCTCCGCGTCCAGGGGCCCCGACGGGCTCTGCAGCGAGACCGAGAAACGGCGGGTGTTCAGCGGCCCGGCCGGTGTCTGATAGGTCGAGGGCGTGACGGAGCGGACCGTCAGCTTCACTTCCCCTTGCGGCGCGATATACACCGGCAGCTCGCCGCCAGGCGTCATAGCAAAGAGACGCGCGGCGAGCGCTTCGTATGCGGCGAAGAAATTGTTCGGGATCACGACCGCCCGCGCGGTGATCTGATCCGTCTTCGTACGGGTGACGCCGGTCTCGGTGATCTCGTTGATGGCTGTGGTGGTGCCGAAGGAGGTCGAGAGGGCAAGCGGGCGCGATTCCGCGGTGGCGTCGATCTTCAGCTCGATCGGCTGCCAGTCGGGCGCGTAGGTGACCTCGAAGCGTTTCGTCGACTGGTTGAAGGGGGCCGCGAGGGTGCCGGTCGCGGTAATCGTCCAGCCCGACGGCGTCCGGGCGAGAGAGACCTGCTCGCGCCCGACTTCGCGCCCGTTGAGGAACACGATCAGCGTGGATTCCCCGACCACCGGCACCGCAGGCGCCTGCTGGGTGCGCGCCGCCGCGGTCGCGAGCACGAGCAAGGCCGCCAGGGCCCACGTTTTACGGGCGGTACAATAAGCACGCACCTGCATCCGTCGAGGATACCAGCCCATCGATGTTTTCACACGACCAGTACCAGGCCCTCCAGCAAGGCACCGGACTCCTCGATCGCCGCTCGCGAGGACGGCTGCAACTGACCGGGCCCGACCGCCGGACCTACCTGCACGGCCTCCTCACCAACGACATCATCGGGTTGTCGGCTGGCTTGGGGTGCTATGCCGCGCTGCTCACGCCGCAGGGGCGGATGCTTTCGGACATGCGCGTGTCGGAGCTCGGCGACCGCATCCTGGTCGACCTTCCCGAAGCGACGGCCGACAGCGTGCGGCAGCGGTTCGCGGACTTCATCTTCACCGAGGAGGTCGAGGTTCGCGACGCCGGACCAGACCTGCGGCACTTCGGAGTCTACGGGCCGAGGGCCGCGGAGATGTTGAGCAAGTCGCTCACGGAATTGGAGTCGATGGCGCTCGACACCAACCGCGAGTTCGGGTTCGGCGGCGGCACCGTCGTCGTCATCAGGAGCGACGATTACGGCGTTGCGGGATTCGAGACACTGGTCTCGACCTCCGAGGCCGACCGCTGGGTGGATGCGCTGCGCGCGCTGGGCGCCGTCGACGTCGAGGCCGCCGCGGTGGAAGTGACGCGCGTCGAAGCCGGGCGGCCCGAGTACGGCTCGGACATGGACGATCACACCATCCCGCTCGAAGCAGGGATCGAAGCGCGCGCGATCAGCCAGACCAAGGGCTGCTATGTCGGGCAGGAAGTGATCGTTCGCGTGCTCCACCGGGGCCAGGGCCGGGTGGCGAGGCATCTGGTCGGCCTGATCGCGGCTCATCCCGAGACGCCCCTGGCCCGTGGCGTGCGGCTCGAAGCGGACGGAAAGTCGATCGGCTCGATCACCAGCGCGGTGTCATCACCGCGCGCCGGACGGCCGATTGCACTGGGCTACGTGCATCGCGATTTCGCCGAGCCAGGTCGGGTGATTCACGTCGCCGCCGAAGGCTGGCGGCGCCGGGCCTTCGTTGACCGTGGTCACGACCCCGTTCGTCCGGCCAGCATCTGAATGAGCTCCTCGTCTGCCGGAGGAAAGTCGAGGGCTGGCAGTTCCGCCGCCGCGACCCAGCGAATCTCCTGTCCGAGCAGCGGCTGCGGCTCTCCGACGAGATCGCAGTCGAAGAAATGCAGCTCGATCGTCCGGTCCGGATAGTCGTGGGCGACTTCGAGCAGCTTCACGCCGACGATGCCGTCGCAGCCGAGCTCCTCGCGAAGCTCCCGGGCGAGACACCCTTCGTGGCTCTCGCCGTTTTCGCACTTGCCGCCGGGAAATTCCCACAGCCCTTCGAGGTGCGTGCCCCGGAGCCGTCGCGTCACGAGAAACGTCCCGCCGCGTTCAACGACGGCGGCCGTGACGACGATCCGGCGCTCAGCCACGTTCGTTGTCGGGATTGAACGGATAGGCCGCGCAGTCGGACCGCATCGGGCAGAGCAGGCACTGCGGTTTTCGCGCCGTGCACATCGTGGCCCCGAAGTCCATCAGCGCCTGGTTGAAGTCGAAGACGTGCCGCACCGGAAGCAGCGTGCGCGACAGTGCCCAGAGATGCTTGCGCATGGCATGCGCCTTCGGCTGACCCTGCCCCACGAACACGCGGAACATCACCCGGGCCACGTTGGTGTCGAGGATGGCGGCCCGCTGACCGAAGGCGAAGCTGAGCACGGCCCCCGCCGTGTACTCGCCAATCCCTTTGAACGACAGCAGCGTGTCGGCGTCGGACGGCAGCTCGCCGCCGTAGCGGGCGACCGATTCCCTGGCGATCGCATGAAGCCGCCGCGGGCGGATGTTGTAGCCGAGCGGCCGCCACGTCTCGGCCACGTCGTCTTCGGGAGCGGTGGCAAGCGCCTCGAGGGTCGGGTATTTGCCCAGCCACTCGGCGTACTTGGGAACGACGCGGTCGACCTGCGTCTGCTGCAGCATCACTTCCGATACGAGGATGTGGTACGGGTCGCGGGTGCGCCGCCACGGCAGATCGCGCCCGTTCCTGCGATACCAGTCGAGGAGCCGGCGCCGGAATCGCTGCCGGGCGCGCGTATCGGGAAGGCTGTCCGGGATTTTCGCCGGCCGCGGCCTGCCGGGTCTGGATTCGGGCATCTAAAGGAATGCTGAAAACGTTGGCGACAAGGGAGAAGGAGTTGTCCCTTGTCCCTTCTGCCTTGTCCCTTAACAGGCGGGCTCTATCATCACCCCGCCAGGTCCCCCGCATAGTGGAATAATTGGGGCCGGTGAAAATCTATACCAGGACCGGCGATTCCGGTGACACCGGGCTCTTCGACGGCACCCGGGTCCAGAAATCGGATGCGCGGGTTGCCGCCTACGGCGACATCGACGAGCTGAATGCCTGGCTGGGCCTGGTCGTCGCGAGCCTGGACGACGAGGAGATGGCGCCGAAGCTGGTCCAGATTCAGCGCGACCTGTTCGCCATAGGGTCGCGGCTCGCGGATCCGTCGCACCGCATCGCCGAGCGGGTCACCAAAGCGGCGGTCTCCGGGGACGACGTCGCCCGGCTCGAAGGCTGGATCGACGCCCTCGATGGTGAGCTCAGCGTGCTCCGCCGCTTCATCCTTGCGGGCGGGTCTCCGGCCGGTGCAACTCTTCATGTTGCCAGGACCGTGTGCCGCCGGGCGGAGAGGTCGATGGTCGCGCTCGGTGAGCAGGCGTTCGAGATCGAGCTGCTTCAGTACGTCAACCGCCTGTCCGACCTGCTCTTCACCATGGCCCGGGCCGTCAACCAGCGCGCCGGTGTGCCGGAAGTCGAGTGGTGAGCGCGTCCAGCCCCGCGGTGTTCCCGGACGTGGTCGACCGCGCCTACGCCGCCTGTGCGCAGCTCGCGCGCGATCACTACGAGAATTTTCCGGTGGCGTCGGTGCTGGTGCCCAGGCGGATGCGCCGGGCGGTGTCGGCGGTCTACGCGTTCGCGCGACGGGCCGACGACTTCGCCGACGAGCCCGGCTACAGCGATTCGGCGCGGCTGCGGCTGCTCGTTGACTGGCATGATCGGCTGATGCGAGCCGCCGCCGGCTCCACCGCATCGGCGTCTTCCGAGGATCTGATCTTTGTCGCCGTCGCCGACGCGATTCGCAGGCACGACCTGCCGGTGTCGCTGCTCGACGATCTGTTGAGCGCGTTCCGGCAGGACGTCACGGTCAAGCGCTACGCCGCGTGGGACGACGTGCTGGACTACTGCGCGCGGTCGGCGAATCCGGTCGGCCGGCTGGTGCTGCGGATCGCCGGCCATCGCGACGAAGCGCTCGATCGGGCGTCGGACGCGCTCTGCACGGCGCTACAGCTGACCAATTTCTGGCAGGATTTCGCGCGGGACTGGGCCAACGGGCGCTTGTACGTGCCGCTGGTCGACTGCGAGGCTCTCGGCGCGCGGGAGGCGGATCTCGAGCGGGCGCACGCGGCGCTCCTTTCGGCGACGCCGGCGTCGATTGCCGTGCCGATGCCGCCGGCATGGCGGGCAGTCCTGCGTGAGATGGCGCAGCGCACGCGACGGCTGTTCGCGGAGGGACGGCCGGTCTGCGACGGCGTCCGTGGACGTCTCAAGTACGAGCTTCGTCTCACCTGGCTTGGCGGCATGCGGATTCTCGACCGGCTCGAACGGGCCGACTTCGACGCGTTCGCGCACCGTCCGACGTTGACTGCCCGTGACATTGCGCCGCTGGTCTGGCGGACCGCGTCGTGGATGCGACGGACCCGCGCCTGAGCGCGTCACCTTGGCCCGCGATACCAACTTCTACTACTCGTTCCTCGTGTTGCCGGCCGGGAAGCGCCGCGCCATCATCGCGGTCTGGGACTTCTGCCGCGCCGTGGACGATGCGGTGGACGAGGCGCCGGCTGGAGCGGGATCGAGCGATGCGACGGCGCGTGAACGGATCGCCTGGTGGCGGTGCGAGCTCGCCCGGTGCTTCGAGGGCGGGACGCCCGAAAGTCCGCAGGGACAGCGGCTGGTGCCGTTCATCGCCGAGTTCGATCTCCCGCGTGCGCCCTTCGACGCGCTCATCGAGGGGGTCGAAATGGATCTCGGGACCCGCCGCTACGAGACCTTCGCCGAGCTGTACGAATACTGCATCCGGGTGGCGTCGGCGGTCGGGTTGATCTGTCTCAACATCTTCGGTGCCCGCGATCCGGGGGCACGGCAGTACGCGATCGATCTCGGCGTTGCCCTGCAGTTGACCAACATCCTGCGCGACATCCCGGGGGACATGGCGCAGGGGCGGCTGTACGTGCCGCTCGACGATCTGCGCACGTATGGCTGTACCGAAGCCGATCTTCTGACTGAACGGGCCGGCGCCGGACAGGGGGTGCGCTCGGCCGCGGTGCAGGCTCTGCTCCGGCACCAGGCGGAGCGCGCGCGCGACTACTATCGCCGGGCCGCGCGTGCGCTGCCGCGCGGCGATCGGCGCAGCCTGGTGGCGGCCGAGATCATGGGCGCGATCTATCGCGCGCTGCTCGGGCGGATCGAGCGGAGCGGCTACGACGTGTTCTCAGGCGTGGTCCGGATTCCGCGGCCCCGGCGCGCGCTCATCGCCGCGGCCACCTGGGCCCGGACCGCGCTCCTCCCGTGACCTCACGGTTCGACGTCATCGTGATCGGCGGCGGCTTCGCCGGTCTGAGCGCGGCCTCCGCGCTGAGCGGACGCGGCGCGAAAGTCCTGGTGCTCGACGCGCGGCCGCAGCTCGGGGGACGCGCGACCGCGTTTCGCGACCGCGAGACCGGCGAGCTGGTCGACAACGGCCAGCACGTGCTGTTCGGGTGCTATCGGGAGACGCTGGCGTTCCTGGCGTCGATCGGCGCCGCCGATCGGGTGCGGGCGCAGCCGGCGCTGGAGCTCGTGTGCTACGACCGGGAGCGACGCCGCTCCGTGCTTCGATGCCCGCCGTTGCCGGCGCCGCTGCACCTGCTGGCCGGCGTGTTCGCGTGGCCGCCGATTCCGTGGAGCGAGCGGCTGGGCGCGCTGCGGCTGGCGCTGCCCCTGCTCCGCGCCCGGCATCAGTTGCGCGCCGCCCACACGATCGAGGCCCATCCCAGGAACCTCACCGTTCAGGAGTGGCTCGATCATCACGGACAGGGGCGCACGCTCCAAGAGTGGCTCTGGCACCCGCTGGCGGTGGCCGCGTTGAACCAGCAGCCCGCCGATGCCGCGGCGGATGCCTTCGTCCGGATCCTTGCGGAGATGTTCGCGCCCGATCCTGCGGCGGCCGCGGTGGTGCTGCCGATCCGGCCGCTGCACGAGATGTACGCCGAACCGGCGCGAGCGCTGATCACGGCGCGCGGCGGAGAGGTCCGAACCTCGGCGCTGGCGCGGCTCCGCGTGCGCGCCGGCCGGGTCGACGCGGTGGAGGTCCGCGGCGAGCTGATGTCGTCGCCAGCGGTGATCGCCGCCGTCCCCTGGTTCGGCTTGCGGACGCTGTTCGGAAACGATCCGCCTCCGGAGCTCGACAGCATTTTCGCGGCGGCCGCGCTGATGGCGCCGATGCCGATCGTCACCGTCAACCTGTGGTACGACCGGACGGTGATGACCGAAGCCTTCGCCGGCCTGCCCGGCCGCACGATGCAGTGGGTGTTCGACAAGCGCATCGCCTTCGGCGGTTCGGCCTCACATCTGTCGCTCGTCACGAGCGGCGCCACCGCCATCGTCGGCTACACCAATGAGGCGCTGGCCGATCTCGCGGCAAAAGAGGTCGAGGCCTCGCTGCCGGACGCGCGCGGCGTCTGGCCGATCCGGGCGACGGTGATTCGCGAGAAGCAGGCGACGTTCTCGCTCGCGCCGGGGCAGCCTCCGCGGCCGGGCACTCGCACGCCGATCGAGGGTCTGTTTCTTGCGGGCGACTGGACGGACACGGGCCTGCCGGCGACGATCGAGGGAGCGGTGGTGAGCGGGAACAGGGCGGCGGCGGCCGTTTGAAAATAGGGGCGGACGGAGAGGGTCGCAGGTTTTCTCCGTTGCTCCGTTTGTGAGATCCGCTACCTCCGACCCTTCCGTCGGCACGAAACCGAACCGAGGACGGCTGCCCGTCGAAGAGATCAAATGCAATCAGTCATCGTTCACTATCAAGAGATCGCCCTCAAGGGAAAGAACCGTCCGTGGTTCGTGGCCAAGCTGGTGCGCAACCTGCGCGCGGCGACAGCGGATCTCGACCTGCGCTCGGTGCGCGTGCTGATGGGGCGGATCGAGCTGGTGCTGGGGCCCGACGCGCAGTGGGAGGTGGTGCGCGATCGGCTGTCGCGGGTGTTCGGGGTCGGGAATTTCGCGAAAGCCGGCCGCGCTCCGCTCGAGATCGAGGCCATGGCGGCGCACATTCTCGCGGACCTCGGGGATCTGCAGTGCGCGGCGTTCCGCGTCTCGGCCCGTCGTGCGGACAAGCGGTTTCCGCTCACCTCCCCGGAGCTCGAGCGCGAGGTGGGCGGACGGATCAAGGAGGCCCGGGGCTGGACGGTCAACCTCGCGCATCCCGAGCTGACCATTCACCTCGAGGTGCTGACCGACGAAGCGTTCTATTTCTTCGGGAAGGATCGGGGCGCCGGCGGACTCCCGTCCGGGGCCAGCGGCAAGGTCGTCTGCCTGCTGTCGGGGGGCATCGATTCGCCGGTTGCGGCGTGGCGGATGATGCGCCGCGGATGCCGGGTCGAGTTCGTGCACTTCCACAGCTACCCGGTGCTGTCCCGTGCGTCGCAGGAGAAGGCGCGCGAACTGGTCACGGTGCTGACTCAGTATCAGTACCGGTCGCGGCTGCTGCTGGTGCCGTTTGCCGACGTGCAGCAGCAGGTCATCCTGACCGTGCCTCCGCCGCTGCGGGTCGTGATCTACCGGCGTCTGATGATGCGGATCGCCGAGCACATCGCCCGCCGCGATCGGGCGCTGGCGCTCGTGACCGGTGAAGTGGTCGGGCAGGTGGCGTCGCAGACGCTGGAGAACATGAACCGCATCACCGAGGTCGTGCAGATGCCGGTGCTGCGGCCGCTGGTCGGGATGGACAAGGAAGAGATCACCCTGCAGGCGCAGCGGCTCACCACGTATCCGATCTCGATCATTCCCGATCAGGACTGCTGCACCCTGTTCACGCCGAAGCATCCGGCGACCCGCGCCCGGCGCCACGACGTCGAGCACGCGGAGGCGTCGCTGCCGATGACCGAGATGATCGAGAAGGCGATCGCCGCCGCGGTGGTGGAGGAGTTCACGTTTCCCGATATAAAATGACCACTTCACCAAGGGAGACGAAAACGTGAAGTTCACACCTGGGAAACTTGCGGGAATGAAGGCGGTGTCGGATGCGCGCGGCGTGATCGCGGCCGCGGCCATGGATCAGCGCGGGTCGCTGCAGAAATCGCTGGCCAAGGAGAAGGGCGGCGAGATCGGCGCCAAGGAGCTCGAGGAGTTCAAGGTCCTCGTGACCGAGGTCCTGACGCGGCACGCCAGCGCGATTCTGCTCGATCCCGAATTCGGCCTTCCCGCGAGCAAGCGCCGGTCGAAGGACGCCGGTCTGCTGATGGCGTACGAGAAGACCGGCTACGACGCGGCCACGGCGGGCCGGCTGCCCGATCTGCTCGACGTGTGGTCGGTCAAGCGCCTCAAGGAAGCGGACGCGGACTGCATCAAGATCCTCCTCTACTACGCCCCGTCGGACCCGCAGTCCATCAACGACCTCAAACACGCCTGGGTCGAGCGCATCGGCGACGAGTGCCGCGCCAACGACATTCCCTTCTTCCTCGAGTTCATCGGCTACGAGGACGGCGCCGACGAGAAGGGCGTCGAGTTCGCGAAGAAGAAGCCGCAGATCGTCGCCGCCAGCATGGCCGAGTTCACCAAGGACCGCTACGGCGTCGACGTCATGAAGGTCGAGATGCCCATCAACATGAAGTTCGTCGAGGGCACGAAGGCGTTCGCCGGGCAGAAGGCCTACACGAAGCAGGAAGCGCTGGATCACTTCCGCCGCACCGCGGACGTCGCGACCAAGCCGTTCATCTATCTGTCGGCCGGCGTCAGCAACGCGGAGTTCACCGAGTCGCTCGACCTCGCCGCCGAAGCCGGTACTCGCTACTCAGGTGTGCTGTGCGGACGGGCGACCTGGAAAGACGGGATTCCGGTCTACGGCAAGCAGGGAGGCCAGGCGTTCAAGGCGTGGCTCGAGAGCGAGGGCGTCAAGAACATCGAGAACGTGAACGCCCGCCTCGCGCCGGCGCATCCGTGGTTCGAGTTCTACGGGGCTAAATCTGCGGAGGAATTGGGATAACGTCAAATCCCAAGCGCCAAATCCCAAATCCCAACCACGCCCAAATTCCCAAATTCCAAACCAATCCCAACTCCCAACTTCGAGCCCAGCGATTGGGAGTTGGGAGTTGGGCGTTGGGAGTGGTTGGGATTTGGGATTTGGAGCTTGGGATTTGACGATTTAGCGGCTGAGCGTCTCGATGCCGCTCACCTTCCCCAGGCAGGTATCGCCCGAGTACGGCACACGAATCGAGGTGATGCCGATCTCTGCGGTGCCCTTCAAGGTGATGTCACAGTTGACCACCCCTGCCGCGTTGGCTACGCCCTTAGCGGACCAGTTGATCGTGGAGCCGCTGATCGTGCCCTCGGCGGTGCCGGTCAGCTTCAGGTCGTTGGCGCAGGTCGCGCTGAACGAGCCCTTGGCCGAACCGCCGGTCTGCTCGGTCACGTTCCACTTGAAATCGGTACAGGTGCTCGGTGTCGGGATCAGGCTGGATGAGGTCCAACTGCCGAGCAGACTGCCGGAGCCGGCCGAGGTTGGAGCAGTCGCGTCATTGCCGCGTTCGAAGCCGAAGCAGGCCGAAGTCGATGCGGCGACAGCCACACAGATAACCAGCTGTGCAAGTTTCTTCATGTCGGGTCTCTATCAGATATCGGGCGCAGGCCGCGCTCGCAACAATCGCAGGGGAGACGGAAAGTATAGCAGGGATGCGGCGGGGCTTGAAGCCCGTCAACAAGTCGGTCGCGTGGCTTCCGGCTTTAGCCGGAAGGCTGCTGCTTCTCCGTCGCATCCGGCCCCCGCCAGCTCGGCCTGGCGCCCGAGTAGTAGTCGGTCAGCGCATCCCGGGTGCTCCGGAAGGCGAGCTGGTCCCACGGGATCTCGTCCGCCGCGAACAGCCGCGCTTCGAGGCACTCGTCGTCGATGCACAGCTCCCCGCCGAGCACGGTCGCGGTGTAGACGACGATGATCGGAGTGGTGCCGGCGTAGGAGTAGATGTTCACGAGACCGTCGATCCGGACATCGAGCCCCGACTCCTCGCGCGCTTCGCGGACCGCCGCCTCGATGATGTGCTCGCCCCGATCGACATAGCCGCCGGGAAACACCCACAGTCCATATCCGGGCTCGATCGCGCGCCGCACCAGCACCAGCCGCCCGTCGCCGGTGCTGATGATCGTGCCGACCGCGACCTTGGGATCGAGGTAGAGCACGAAGTGGCAGGCGGCGCACGTCATGCGCTCGGGGTCGCCGGTTTTCAGCCGGCGCGGCGCGAGGGGGCCGCCGCAGCACGGGCAGAAGCGGTACGGCGTCTCGCTCATATCGCACGACTATAATGCGGCGATGTCCATTCTCAAGGTGGCGCGGATGGGGCACCCGGTGCTCCGCACTCCCGCGCGTGCCATCGAACCGGCCGACATCAAGTCGCCGCGCATCCAGCAGCTCATCGACGACATGTTCGAGACCATGACCGAGTATCAGGGCGTGGGTCTCGCGGCGCCGCAGATCCACGAAAGCCTCCGCCTGTTCGTGGCGGGCTTCGCTCCCGTGCCGGGCGAGGAGGACGACGAGATGGAGCGGGTGCCATTGATGGCGCTGATCAATCCGGAGATCACCCCGGTGGGGGCCGAAACCGTCGATGACTGGGAAGGCTGCCTGAGCATTCCCGACATCCGCGGCAAGGTGCCGCGCGCCAGACAGATCGTGGTGCGGGCCTTCGATCGGCGCGGCAAGCGCCTCGAGATCCGGGCGTCGAATTTCACCGCGCGGGTGATTCAGCACGAGACCGATCATCTGAACGGTGTGCTGTTCTTCGATCGCATGAAGGCGCTCGAGACCCTGACCTTCCTCGAGGAGTTCGGCCGCTACTGGTCGGACCGCGCCGTCGCCTCGGTGAAGGACGAATGACCGGGGCCCTGCGCGCTGCCGGCCCCGCCGAGCCGTTCACCGCGGACGAGCGAGCCAGGCTGGCGCCCTACTTCACCGATCTCGACGGCCACGTCTTCGCGCTGACGAACCTGCCGGAAACGGTGAAGGGGGCGCTGTTC
Source organism: uncultured Acidobacteriota bacterium (assembly GCA_963717745.1). Taxonomy (GTDB): domain Bacteria; phylum Acidobacteriota; class Vicinamibacteria; order Vicinamibacterales; family 2-12-FULL-66-21; genus JACCXG01. The sequence continues at coordinate 277,715 of CAVQXJ010000015.1, read as the reverse complement.
GCGCGCTATTCCCGGTCGGGCAAGTCGCTGCGCCGGCTGTTCCTCGACGAGTTCGCGGACAAGGTCGGGCCGGACTCCGGGACCCCTCAGGGCACGCCTGCCGGCGGCGCCGCGGTCGAGCGTGCCGAGCGCCTCTACGCCCGGGTGTTCAGCGACTACGGCGACGACTCGGTCGCGCAGCTGGGCGGTGCGCACATCGCGTGCGAGTCGGTGTCGAACGTCCTGACCAAAGTGCTCGAGTGGGGACGGCTGATGTCGTACCTCGAGCAGTCGACCCGCTACGTCCCCTACACCGACCGCCGTCACGACCGCTGGCGATATCACGTGCCGGCGGAGATCGGCGGCGGTGCGCTCCACGATCGCTACGTGCGGACGATGGACGCGGCGTTCGCGTGCTACGCGGAATGGATCCCGCGCATGCAGGCCTACTTCGAGGCGCGCCACCCGCGTGGTCCGGCCGACTCGGAAGCGGTGCACCGGGCGGCCATTCGCGCCAAGGCGCTCGATACGCTGCGCGGCTTGCTGCCCGCCGCGACCCAGTCGAACGTGGGTCTCTACGGCAGCGGGCAGGCGTTCGAGTCGCTGCTGCTGCGCATGCGCGCCCACCCGCTGCTCGAGGTCCGCGAGTGCGCCGCCGACATGCTCCGCGAGCTGCGGAAGGTGATTCCGGCGTTCCTGACCCGGGTCGATCAGCCCGACCGTGGCGGCCGCTGGTCCGAGTACCTGGCGTCCACGCGCGATGCGGTCGGCGAGGTGGCCACGGAGCTGCTGGCCGGCGTCGCCGGCGAGGAGCGAGACGAGGTCACCTTGTGTGACTTCGACCCGGACGGCGAGATCCAAGTCGTCGCCGCCGCTCTCTACGCGGCGTCGGCGCTGCCCGACGATCAGTTGATGGCGATCGCCCGCCGGATGACTGCCGACGATCGGGCGCGCGTGGTGCGCGCCTACGTCGGCGAGCGCGGGAACCGCCGCCATCGGCCCGGCCGCGCGTTCGAGCGGACCTCGTATCGATTCGACGTCCTTACCGACTACGGCGCATTCCGCGATCTGCAGCGGCACCGCCTGCTGACCCTCGAATGGCAGCCGCTGACCACCCGGCACGGTTACAGCGAGCCGGCCGCGATCGTGGAGGCCGGAGGGCGTGACGCCTGGCGGCAGGTCATGGACGGCTCCGCCGCTCTCCACGAGGAGCTGCAGGCGGGCGGCCATGGCGGGATCGCGCCGTATGCCGTCGCGATGGCGTACCGGGTGCGGTTCTACATGGAGATGAACGCCCGCGAGGCGATGCACGTCATCGAGCTGCGGTCGGCGCCGCAAGGTCATGCCGCCTATCGGCGGGTCTGCCAGCGCATGCATACGTTGATCGCCGAACAGGCGGGCCATCGCGCCCTCGCCGACGCCATGCGTTTTGCCGATCATTCGGCGGTCGCGCTCGAACGGTTGAACGCGGAGCGTGCGCTCGAAGCCCGCCGCGAGCGCCAGGCCGCCGGCGATCCACCGGCCCGGGAATCGTGACCCCGGTCTACACCCACCAGCTCGAGGTCCGCTTCCGCGACTGTGACCCGATGGGGCACGTCAATAACGCCGTCTACCTCACCTATCTGGAGCAGGCGCGGTTCCATCACTGGCGCGCCTCCGGCATCGCCAGACACACCATCGCCAGCGGGGCCGCCGCCAACGCGGCCGCGCCGGCCGACATCCCGGGCGTGATCGTGGCGCGCGTCGAGATCGACTACCGGAAGGCGGCGAAGTACGGCGACCTGCTCCGCATTCATCTCGGCGTCGCCGCGATCGGACGCACCAGCTTCACCTACGAGTACGAAATCCGCACCGCCGATGACGCACTGGTCGCCACCGCCAGGACCGTGATCGTCCGGTTCGACTATGCGGCGGGGAAGCCGGTCCCGATCTCGGAGGAGCTGAAAGGGGCATTGATGCGCAAGCTCACGGAGGGGACGGAGGTACCGGATCTCAAAAACGGAGCAACGGAGTCAACGAAGTAAACGGAGTTATACCGGTAGGCCGGGGGGTAGTTAGTCAGGCAGGCGTTATATTGGGTTGTGGTCGGGACTCAACGCGTCCAATTGCCAGCACACCCCAAATTGAATTCTCCGTTCCCTCCGTTGACTCCGTTGCTCCGTGTTGAGATCCGGTACCTCCGTACCCTCCGTGTGCTCGCGCTGGTGCTCGCGGCAACCGTCGCGCTCTCCGCCGCGCAGCCGGCAGCGCCGCGCCTCACGCCGGACGCGGTGGCGCGGCGAATCCAGGACCGCGATCTCGGCCGCGACTCGCGCGTCACGATGCGGATGAAGCTGGCGGATCGGCACGCCCGCGTCCGCGAGCGCGTGCTCGAAGTCGCGACGCTTCGCGGTCGTGAGGCGCCTGGCGCCGCAGCCGGGGCGCCCGACGGCGATCGGCGCCTGATTCGCTTCAGCTATCCCAACGACATCCGCGGCACCGGCTTCCTGGTCTGGGAGCATCCCACCGCCGAGGACGAGCGCTTCCTGTTCCTGCCGTCGCTCGGCCGCGTCCGCCGGATCGCCGGCAGCGAGACCCAGGACAGCTTCGTCGGCAGCGACTTCACCTACGAGGACATCGGCGGCCGCGAGCTCGACGAATACACCTACAGCTTCGCCGGCGCCGACGGGGAAAGCGCGTCGTGGACCGAGCCGGGCGGCCAGCCGCGGCCGGCGTGGCGTCTCGAGTCGAAGCGGAAGGACGCGTCCGCGCCGTTTCCGCGCGCGGTGTCGCTGGTGCTGAAGGACAGCTTCCTCGTGGTCCAGGCCGACATCTTCAACCGCCGCAACGAGCGCCAGAAGGTCTACACCGTCCGGAAAATCGAGCGCATCGAAGGGATCTGGACGGTGATGGATTCCGAAATGGTCAACGCCGCCGAGAAGACGCGTACCGAGCTGCTGGTCGAGCGGGCGGACTACAACGTCGGCCTGAAGGAAGCCGACTTCAGCCGGCGCGAGCTCGAGCGCGGCGCCGGTCGAGCCGGCGGCGGGTGATCGATGTCGCGTCTGCTCGCCGAGGTCATCTATCGCTGGCGCTATCTCCTCACGTCGTTCTTCGTGGCCGGGGCCCTGCTCTCGTTGCCGCGCGCCAACATCACCAACATCGATAACGACATCACGGCCTGGTTTTCGAAGAGCGATCCCGTCTACCAGGACTACGAACGCTTCCGTCAGGAATTCGGCGGCACCCGCTCGCTCATCATCGCGCTCGAAGCCCCCTCGCCAGACCGGCTGTTCTCGACCGGCACGCTCCGCTTCATCGAGCAGGTCACCGGCGACATCGAACGCGTCGACACCGTCCAGCGCGTCGACAGCATCGCGACCGCGACCGTGGTCGACGCCGTGCCCGACGGCCTCGATGTCCGGCGGCTGATCGATCTCGCCCGCACCCAGGGTCCTGGCGCGGTCCGCGCCCGCGCGCTCGACGACGAGCTGATTCGCGGCGATCTGGTCTCCGCCGGACGCGACCGTCACCGCGCTGGTGGTGAGCTTCGACGAGGACCGCATCGACGCGGTCCGCGGCGGCGTGATTCAGCAGATCCACGACCTGGTCGATCCGCGGCTGCCCGAAGGGATCCGCGCCCACTACAACGGCAGCCTCGAGATCAGCGAAACCTACAACCGCATCACCCTCGACAACCAGCGCAAGTTCACGCCGCCGATCCTCCTCGTCACGGTCATCGCCATCTACCTGACCTTCCGGTCCTGGCGCAAAACGGTGCTGACCATGTTCGGCGTCGGCATCAGCCTGCTCTGGACGCTCGGCCTCTATTCGCTGCTCGGCTACACCTTCAACGTGCTCTCCAGCATGCTCGTGCCGCTGATCGGCATCCTCGCGATTGCCGACGACGTGCACATCATGCAGCACTGGGACGAGGAGCGCCGCCATGGAGATGGCGAGACGGCGTTCAAGAACACGGTCGCGCACATCACGGCGCCGCTGCTCGGCGCCAGCGCCACCACCGCGCTCGGCATGTTGTCGCTGGCCACCAGCAACGTGGTCGCGGTCCGCGCCTTCGGCATCGGCGCCGCGATCGGGATCATGGTCGACTTCGTGATCTCGCTGGTGGTGATGCCGACGCTTCTGAACCTGATGAAGCCGGAGACCGGCGAGGCGCCGCACGAGCGATACCTGCTGCCGCCGCTGCTGCGGGTGGCGCGCTGGTCGACGCGGTATCCCGCGCGGGTCTTCGCGGTCTGCCTGACGGTCGGCGTGGTGCTGTCACTCGGGCTCTTCCGGCTCCGGGTCGATACCAACCACATCAACTTCTTCAGCCGGAATCACCCGCTCGGCAGCTCCGCGGCCGTCATCGATCAGAAGCTGGCCGGCGTCTACAGCTACCAGCTGATGCTCGAGGGACCGCCGGACTCGTTCCAGCGTCCCGACCTGCTGGCGCGGATCGACCAGCTCCAGAACGAGCTGCGGCGTGCGCCGCATGTCCGCAAGGTCACGTCGGTCGCCGACTACGTGAAACGGGTGCATCGGGAGCTGAACGATGGCCGGCCGGAGGCGAACGTCATCCCGGCCGATTCCGCCACCATCGCGCAGGAGCTGTTCGTCTTCACGATCGGTGGTCAGGGGCGCCACGAGCTCGAACGCATGGTGGCGAGCGACTTCTCCCGCGCGCAGATCTCGGTCAAGCTCCAGTCGATGAGCTCGGACCTGGTGCTCGCGGGAATCGAGCAGGCCGATGCCCGCGCCAAGGAGCTGTTCGCCGGCACCGGCATCTCGGTGCTGACGACCGGATCGGGCCGGCTGTTCAGCACGCTCGATCACTACCTGGTGATGTCGCAGCTGAGCAGCTTCGGCACCGCCTTCGTCACGGTGTTCGGGGTGATCTTCATCGTCTTTCGATCGTTCCGGTTCGGCATCCTGACCATCGTCCCGAATCTGCTGCCGGTGGTCGCCGTGCTCGGGGTGATGGGATACCTCGGCATCACGCTGAACATTGCCACGGTCATGGTGGCCAGCGTCGCGCTCGGGGTGGTCGACGACGACACGATCCATTTCATCAACCGCTACCGGCGTGAGGTCGCCGCGGGAGCGTCGACAGACGAGGCGATCTCGACCGCCACCGCCCACGAGGGGCGGGCGTCCTTGACCACCGCGATCATCAACAGCTGCGGCTACTCCGTGCTGCTGCTGTCGGAGTACCGGCCGACCGCGTGGTTCGGCGGGCTGTTGTCGCTGACCATGGTGGTGGCGTTCCTCGCCGAGGTGCTGATCCTCCCCGCGACGATCAAGCTGCTGCCGCGCCTGTTCGGCGCAGACGCGCTGCGCAGCGGCCGGCGCCGGGCTGCAGCGGTCGCGGTCTGTGTCGCGGCTCTCTGCCTTCCCGCCGCGGGGCAGGCCCAATCGTTGTCGCGGCCGGGTGGCCACGTGTCGGTGACGACCGCCGAAGCGCCCTCGCGCGACACGCTGGAGCTGCGCGCCCGCGCGTTCGTCGAACAGAAGGCGGAGCTGTCGCCGCAATTCCGCGTGACCGCGTCGGCGTTCGTCGAAGGGCTGATCCGCCGGCATCCCGAAGTGACCCTCGGAGATGTCCCCGGTGAGCGCACCGTGACGCACGACGCCGTGCTGAAGGCGCACGACGCCTTCGTCGAATTGACACGGCGGCCGGCTGGATCTGCGAGTCGGCCTGGCTCGCGTCGTCTGGGGCCGGCTGGACGAGGTCCAGCCCACCGACGTCGTCAATCCGCTCGACGTCTCGAGGTTCTTCTTCGAGGGACGGAGCGAGGCGCGGCTGCCGGTGGCGATGGTGCGGGCGAGCCTGTTCCTGTCCGATCGCGCATCGATCGAGGGCGTCTACGTTCCCGTGTTCCGCGGCGCCACCTTCGACCAGCTCGACGAGCCGTCTTCGTCGTTCGCGCCGCGCGTGGGTCCCGGCGATCAGGTTGTGGTGTGCCTGGCGCTCGGATGCCCGACGCTGCCGCCGGTGATCGTGGACGAAGAGCCGGCGGTGACCGGTGGGAACGCGCAGGGCGGCGCCCGCTTCAATGCGACGACCGGGCGCGTGGATTGGAGTCTCTCCGCCTTCTCCGGATTCGAGCCATTTCCTGTGTTCGAGCCCGGCCCGGTCGGACTGGCCGCGCCGGTGCGCATCGACGGGACCCATCCGCGCTTCACGATGCTCGGCGGCGATTTCGAGACGGTGCGCGGCGAATGGGGACTGCGTGGGGAGATCGCGGCGTTCCTGCGCGACAACTTCCAAACCTCCGCGCTTCGCACCGCCGAAGGCTCGTCGCTCGATGCCGGTGTCGGGGTCGATCGGCGCGCCGGCAACTACCGGATCAGCGGCACGGTGCTCTTTCACCACGAGACCATCGACCGGCCGATTCAGGAGACCCGCTCCGATCTCTCGTGGGTGATTTCAGCGGATCGCCGCTTCTCGCGCGAGCGCTATGCGGTCCGCGCGTTCGGCGTGGCGAACACTTCCGAGGGCTCGGGTTTTGTCCGCCTGATCGCCACCGGCGAGCTGCGCGACAATCTCTCGCTGGAGGGTTCGGTGGGCTGGTTCGCCGGAGAGGGCCGCGATCTCGTCGGCCGGTTCGCCGACAGCGACTTCATCTACGTGCGCCTGACAGCACTACTTCTGAGCCGATGCTTTCCATTCCCGCTGGAAATCCCTCGCCCTGGACCGGTCCCGAAGGGAACAATACCTACCTGTTGACGGGTGCGGTCCCGACGCTGATCGACGCCGGCGTCGGCGACCCGGCGCACGTCGCCGCGGTGGAGCAGGCCCTCGACGGTGCGCCGCTGGCACAGCTCCTCGTCACCCACTCGCATCCGGATCACGCGCGCGGTGTCCCGGCGCTGACCGCCCGCTGGCCGGCCGTCGTGGTGCGCAATGTCGCTCCCGACGCGTGCCAGGACGGCGAATCGATCGCCGCCGGAAGCACGACGCTGACCGCGCTGCACACCCCCGGCCACGCTCCCGATCATTTCTGTTTCCTGGACGTTGCGACCGGCGACGTCTACTGCGGCGATCTGGCGCGACGGGGCGGCACCATCGTGATCCCGGCGAGCGCTGGCGGAGATCTGGCGCAGTATCTGGCGTCGCTGCGCCGAATTCGCGCCTTGCAGCCGCGTCGGCTGCTCCCCGGACACGGCCCCATCGTCCTCGATCCCGCCGACGCTGATCGACGACTACCTGCAGCACCGCGCCGAGCGCGAAGCGCAGGTGCTCGCGCTGCTGCAACCGGGCCCGACCACCGTCGACGCGATCGTCCAGCGCATCTACACGCAGCTGCACCCGTCGGTGGTGCGAGCCGCCGCCGACAGCGTGCTCGCCCACCTGATCAAGCTGCGCGACGAGGGGAGAGCCGTGGACGAGAACGGGGAATGGCGTGTGACGTGACGATCACCATCGGGGTGCTTGGAGTGGCGACTGGGGTCACTCGCGGCGACAGGATTTACAGGAGGGCCAGGAGATCAGGAGAAAGAAATTGTGGTTTTCCTCCTGGTCTCCTGGCCCTCCTGTGAAGCTCACCGGCCCTCGAATCACCCAGCCGCGGCTGAAGCACCTGGCTGCCGCGAGCCACGGGGCGCTGGGACTGGCGACCGGAGGGAGCTGCGAGACGCAGGGGTCACGAGAGCCAGTAAGGAGATCATGATCGAACGGCTGTTCCACCTCACCGCGCACCGCACCACGGTTCGCACCGAGATCGTCGCCGGGGTCACGACCTTCCTGGCGATGGCCTACATCATCTTCGTGCAGCCGGCGGTGCTCGGCGCGGCGGGCATGGACTTCGGTGCGGTGATGGTTGCCACCTGCGTCGCCAGCGCGATTGCGACGCTGCTGATGGGGCTGCTGGCGAATTACCCGATCGCGGTCGCCCCGGCGATGGGGCACAACTTCTACTTCGCGTTCACCGTCTGCGTGGCGATGCAGGTGCCGTGGCGGATCGCGCTCGGCGCGGTTGCGATCGCCGGAGCGCTGTTCATCCTCACCGCCACGGTGGGCTTGCGCGAGCGCCTGATTGTGGTGATCCCGGCGTCGCTGAAGCAGGCGATGGCGGTCGGCATCGGCCTGCTGGTCGCCTCGATCGGATTGCAATGGGGCGGCCTGATCGTCGACTCGCCCGGGACGCTGGTGACACTCGGCCGGCTCTCGGGGCCGCCGGCGCTGCTGACGATCTTCGGTCTCATCGTGGTCGGCATCCTGATCGTCCGCGGCGTGCCGGGCGCGCTGCTGATCGGCATGCTGGCGTCGACCGCGGTTGGTCTCGGGATGGGGCTGGTCCACTATCAAGGTCTGGTCGCCGCGCCGCCGTCGATCGCGCCGACGTTCTTTCAGCTCGATCTCGCCGGCGCCGTGTCCGCGCCGATGCTGCCGGTCATCCTGATCTTCTTCTTCCTCGCGCTGTTCGATTCAGTCGGCACCCTGGTGGGCGTCGCGAGCCACGCCGGTCTGCTGCGTGACGGCACGCTGCCGCGCGCCCGGCAGGCGCTCCTCGCCGACGCGGTCGGGACGGTGGCCGGCGCGGCGCTCGGCACGTCGACGGTGACGGCATACATCGAGAGCGCCACCGGCGTCGCCGCGGGCGGCCGCACCGGGCTCGCGAATGTCGTGACCGCCGCGCTGTTCCTGCTGTCGCTGTTCTTCCATCCGCTGGTCAAGATGATCGGCGGCGGCTATCCGGCCGGCGGCAACGCCGTGCTGTATCCGGTGGTCGCGCCGGCATTGCTGTGCTGGTCGGGACCTTCATGATCGCCGGCGTTCGCGAGATTGCGTGGGACGATCTCACCGAGGCGATCCCGGCGTTCCTGACGATGATCCTGATGCCGCTGACGGTGAGCATCACCGAGGGGATCGCGTTCGGGTTCATCGCCTACGCGGTCCTGAAGATCGCCAGCGGCCGAGCCCGCGAGGCGCATCCGCTGGTCTATGTGTTCGCGGTGCTGTTCGTGGCCCGCTACGCTTTCCTGTAGCGCGTTCGACAGTCCGCGCCCCTCAGTTCGCGGCGTCGGGGTGCTTTCAGACGCTGATGGGTGATTCGCTGGCCGGTGAGCTTTCACAGGAGGGCCAGGAGATCAGGAGAAAATCATGATCTTCCTCGTGCTAGTTCACCGGCCCACGAATCAGCTATCCGCGGCTGAAAGCGCCCAGCTGCGGCGAGCCGCCGGGTCAGAGAAATAATGTCTCCTCCTGGTCTCCTGGCCCTCCTGTAACGGTCGCCGGCCCTCGAGTCAGCCATTCGCGGCTGAAAGCACCCAGCTGCCGCGAGTCACGGGGGCTGTGGGAGTTGGAAGTTGGGAGTTGGGTAGTTGATACGATGCCCCAGATGAAGGGTTACGCGAATCCGGGCCTGCTGATCTCAGCCGAGGAGCTGTCCCGGACGCTGGCGCACGAGGCGGGGCGGCCGCTGATTCTCGACCTTCGGCCCGCTGACGCGTATGCCGCCGGGCACATTCCCGGGGCACAGCATCTCGATCTGTTCGGGGTCAGCCTCGTCGACACCGACCCGGCGCCGCTCAAGGCGTTCATGTGGATGATCGAGCACCTGTTCGCCACGCGCGGGGTCCAGGCGTCGACGCCGGTCGTGGTCTACGACGATCAGTCGGGCATCCGCGCGGCGCGGGCATTCTGGTTTCTCGAATACTTCGGTCATCCTTCGGTCCGGGTCCTGGACGGCGGGTTTGGCGCGTGGACGCGGGGAGCGTTCCCGACGACCCGTGACGCGGCGCCGGCGTCGGCGTCGGAGTGGACGGGATCGCGCGAGGCCGGCGCCATCGCCACCTGGCGCGAGGTGCAGGCGGCGATCGGCCAGCCGGGTGCGGTCATTCTCGACACGCGCAGCGACGGCGAGTATTGCGGCACGACCGTTCGCGCCGCTCGCGGCGGCGCCATCCCGGGCGCCGTCCACATCGAGTGGACCCGCAACCTGGGCCCGGACGGCGCGTTCAAGCCCGCCGCCGAGCTGAAGCAGATGTACGGCGACGCGGGGGTCACGCCGGATCGTGAAGTCATCACCTACTGTCAGGGCGCATACCGCGCCGCACACTCCTATCTGACGCTTCGCCTGCTCGGATTTCCCAAGGTCCGCAACTACGTCGGGTCCTGGAAGGAGTGGGGCGATCGGCTCGATCTGCCGATCGAAGTGCCCGGCTCCTCTCCAGCGTGAATGCCAAAATTGCCAAGAATGCCAAGAATGCCAAAAGTAGGAATCATGTGAGACACGTCGCGGGACTTTCGAAGGGTGCAACGATTTCTGCCACTTTTGGCATTTCTGGCATTTTTGGCATTGTGTAGGTTTCCATGAACAACGTCATCGATTTCATCAACACCAATCGCGACCGCTACGTCGACGAGCTCAAGACCTACCTCGCCATCCCGAGCATCAGCGCGCTCCCGCAGCATCTGCCGGATGTCCGGCGGTGTGCCGAGTGGACCGCGGACGAGTTGCGGCGGATCGGGTTGCAGAACGTCCGGCTGATCGAAACCCCCGGTAACCCCGTCGTCTACGGCGACTGGCTGGGGGCGGAGGGGGCGCCGACCATCCTCTTCTACGGTCACTACGACGTGCAGCCGGTGGATCCGCTCGACCTGTGGGAGTCGCCGCCGTTCGAGGCGACGATTCGCGACGGCGAGATCTACGCGCGGGGCGCCGCCGACGACAAGGGCCAGATCTTCATGCACTTCAAGGCCATCGAAGCGCATCTGAAGCAGAACGGCCGGCTGCCCGTGAACATGCGCCTCATCCTGGAAGGGGAGGAAGAGGTCGGCTCGGCCAACCTCGACAACTTCGTCAAGGCGCACAAGGACGAGCTCGCCGCCGACGTGGTGGTGATTTCGGATTCGACGATGTTCGACCGCGGCGTCCCGTCGATCACCTATGGACTGCGCGGCCTGGTCTACTTCCAGATTGATCTCCGCGGCACCAAGAGCGACCTCCACTCGGGCTCGTTCGGCGGCGCAGTCGCCAATCCCGCGATGGTGCTCAGCCAGATCCTGGCCCAGATGAAGGACAGAGGGGGCCGCATCAAGATTCCGGGCTTCTACGAGGACGTCCGGGAGCTCCGAGACGAGGAGCGGGCGGAGTTCAAGAAGCTGCCGTTCAACGAGACCCGGTATCGAAAGGACCTCGGCGCGCCGAAACTGTTTGGAGAGAGCGGCTACACCACGCTCGAGCGGGTGTGGGCCCGTCCCACGTTCGAGGTCAACGGTCTGCTGAGCGGCTTCACCGGCGAGGGGGCCAAGACGGTGATTCCCGCCGTGTCGATGGCCAAAGTGAGCATGCGGCTGGTGCCGGATCAGGATCCCGAAACGATCGCCAAGCTGTTCGAGGCCTATGTGACGAAGGTCGCGCCGAAGACGGTCGAGGTCAAGGTCACCCGGATGCACGGCGGCAAGCCCTGGATGACCGAGTTCGACAATCGCTTCGTCCAGGCCGCCGGCCGCGCCATCGAGAAGGGCTTTGGCAAGGCGCCGGTCTTCAACCGCGAAGGCGGATCGATCCCGGTCGTCGCCACGTTCCAGGAGATCCTCGGGCTGCCGTCGGTGCTGTTCGGCGTCGGCCTCCCGGACGAGAACGCGCACGCCCCCAACGAGAAGCTCGATCTGGGCAACTTCCACGGCGGCATCATCGCGTCCGCCTATCTGTACGACGAGGTGGCGAGCGACGCGGTGAGCTCGTTCCCGCCTTCGCCAAGGCGTCCGCCTTCGCCGAGGCTACGGCGGACCAGCCGGCGGGCAAGCGAGCGCTTGTGGCTCTGCTGCTTGGAGGATCGCGGCGCTGCTTTTTCAGGAGGGTCAGGAGCTCAGGAGAAATTTCTTTGGTTTTCAGGGTAATTCGACGGCCGACTGATGCAAGGCGCAGGTAACCCGCATGGAACCCAGACAAAAGCCTCCTGTCCTCCTGACCTCCTGTTTGCTTTTGGGGGTGGCTGTCGCCTCTATGGCCCTCGCCGCCGGTTGCTCCGACCCCGAGAAGGAACGCCTCGAGCAGACCACCAAGGCGACCTACGACCAGAGCACCGGCCGGCTCAAAGAGCTCACCTACGACGCCAACAAGAACGGGCGCATCGATACGTGGACTGATATGGACGGCACCCGGCCGCTCCGCGCCCGCATCGACCGCAACGAGGACGGCAAGCTGGATCGCTGGGAGTACTACGACGAGAAAGGGCAGCTGACGAAGGTCGGCTTCTCGCGCTCGGACGACGGGAAGCCGGATGCGTGGGCCTTTTCCGGTCCTGACGGCAAGGTCGTGCGGATCGAGATCTCGTCGGCGAAGGACGAGAAGAAGGTCGATCGGTGGGAGCAGTACGAGGCGAAAGGCGCCGGGCCGGAAGGCGTCGGTGCGCTGCTCGAAGCCAGCGAAGACACCAACGCCGACAGCAAGCCCGACAAGTGGGAGACCTACGACGCGGGGACTCTGAAGACCGCGTCGTTCGACGAAGATCGCGACGGACGTCCCGACCGCCGGCTGACGTATACCGCCGGGACCCTGATCGCGATTGACTCCCAGCCTGACGCTTCGGGCGCTTACACCAAACACGTGCCGGTGAAGTGAGCGCCCCTGCCCCCGTCCTCCTGATCGCCGCGGCCAGCGGCGAGCGCGACGGTGTGAAGGAGATGCTCGAACGCCGCGGGCATCAGGTCACCGAAGTCGACGAGTCGGCGCAGGCACGGACCGTCCTCGACACCAAGCCCGATCCCTCGCTCATCATCGTGCTCGACCTGGCGCGGCCGGAAGCGCTGAAGTTCCTCCGCGCGCCCGCGGTCCAGCGCGCCGGCATTCCGATCGTCTGCGTGGCCGATCGCCGCAAGCCGGAGGCATCCTCGGAAGCGCTGCGGCTCGGGATCGCCGATCTCGTCGCGCGTCCGGTGCACGACGACGAGCTCGGCGCGGCGATCGCCAACGCGGGCGAGTTCGCCCACACCGCGGGCGGGCCGAAGCCCGAGCCCGCGCCGGGGATCGAGCTGCCGGCGGGCAGCGTGTTCGGTGCGTCGCCGGCGATCCGCGAAACGCTGGCGCTGGTGCGGCGGATTGCCCCGAGCCGGTGCAACGTGCTGGTGCTCGGCGAACGCGGCACCGGCCGGGAATCGGTGGCGCGCGCGGTCCATGCCCAGAGTCAGCACCGCGGCAAGCCGTTCATGAAGATCGAATGCGCGACCACTGTGGTGGATCTCTCCGCGGCGCTCGGTGACGAGATCGCTCCCGGGCACGACCATTTATCTCGAGGAGATCGGAGAGCTGTCGGCCGACGCGCAGCTCGAGCTGGCCGACATCGCCCGACGGCGCGCGGACGCTGGCGCCGACCTCCGCTTTATCGCCAGCACCGCCCCTCGCGTCGACGACTGGGTGGCGCGGGGTGAGCTGCGCGCCGATCTGGTCGAGACGATGGGCGTCGTCCGCGTCCAGCTGCCGCCGCTGCGGCAGCGAACGGAGGATATTCCGCTGCTCGCCACCCACTTCCTGAAGGAGTCGTGCCGGCGGAATGGCGTGCCCGCCAAGATGTTCTCGCGGTCGGCGCTGACGCTGCTGGCGGCCCTGCCCTGGCCGGGAAATATGGCGGAGCTGCGGGCGCTGACCGAACGCCTCTCGGTGATCATCACGCGGGGGCTGCTGCTGCTCGAGGACGTGCTGGCGAACGTCCGGCTGGAAGGCGCCGAAGCCCTGGGCGGACCGTCGGGGACCCTTCGCGAAGCGCGCGAGCGATTCGAGCGCGACTACGTCGCCTCGGTGTTGCAGCACCACCGCGGGCGCATGGGCGACGCTGCCATCACGCTTGGGCATCGAGCGCACCAACCTCTACCGCAAGATCAAGCAGCTCAACATCCGCTGGACCGCCGAGTAAGCCTCGGCGACCCAGGTCTGGCCGACTGACCTGGTCTGACCCATGGTCCACCTGACCGCCGCCCAGAGGGTACACGGCCAGAGCCGTATCGCTTGGACCCTGGCATGTTGCGCTAGGGATACGGATTGTCTCCTCCAGCCATTGACGGAAGTCTCCCTGTAGGCGATAAAGGGAGGGTCCTAAGAAACAAAGAATGACGGGCAGACCACCTGTGTCTGCTTGTGTCACTCGACTGTCTGATCGTGGAAGGGTTCTGGAGTTGTCATGCGCAAGAGCTTTGCGGGGTTGTTGGTGGTCGCGGTCGTGGTGTCCGGGTCGGCGCCGGCATGGGCGCAGTCGCAGGGTGCGCTGAGTGGGCTGGCCCAGAGCAGCGATCGAGCGCCGCTGGCGAATTTCCGGGTGCAGGTTCGCAACGCCAACACCGGGGATCTGGCGGGATCGACCACCAGCAATCAGGCGGGTCAGTTCTCGTTCGGCTCGCTGCAGCCGGGCAGCTACGTGGTCGAGCTCGTCGATGCGACCGGCAAGGTGGTCGGCCTGAGCTCGTCGCTGACGGTGACCGCCGGTGCGACCGTGACGGTGACCGTCGGTGCGACCGTGGCCGGGGCCCTCTCAGCGGCCGGTGGCGGCGGATTGAGCCTGCTCGGTCTCGGCCCCCTCGCGAGCGTGGCGGTGGCCGGCGCGGCCAGCGCCGCCGCGGTGACCGCGGTGGTCGCGACCCGCGACGGGAAGCTGGTCGTTTGCCACAAGACGTCCGCGACGGGCTCGCAGACCCTCGAGATCAACGACTCGGCGCGCGATGGCCACGTCGGGCACGGTGACACGCTCGGCGCGTGCCCCGCGAGCCCGAGCCGGTAGACAGCGCGCTCAATGCCAGCCGGGCCGTCGCGAGGCCGGCTGGACTCTTTCTTCGTTTCACCACAGCACACGTTCGGCAGGGTTGAGGCCGCAAGCGCGTCCTGAGCCTGAGCGGTGAACGCCACGCGTCACCGTTTCTGGCGTAGCCCTGCCCCGGCGAGACGGTATCGGCAAGAGGACGCGAAGGTAGCCATGAGATCAGGAATGTTCCGCAGCTTCGGATTGGCGCTGGCAGCGCTCGTCGTCCCCGCCGCGGCGCTGGCGCAGTCGGCCGGCGCCGAGCAGATCGACCAGGTGCGCAAGGACGCGAGCGCGCACTTCGGGCCGCTCTATCTCACGCCGAGGATCGCCCTCAAGGAATTCGGCGTCGATTCGAACGTCTTCAATGCCGCCGGCGAGCCCGAGTCGGATTTCACCGCCACGCGTCGCTCCCGCCGCCGACATCTGGCTGCCGGTCGCGCGCCGTGCGCTGCTGCAGGCGACGGTCGGCTCCGATCTGGTCTGGTACACGAGCTTCGCCAGCGAACGATCGATCGATCCGCAGGTGGCGAGGCCGCGCCCAGGTCTTCCTCGGCCGGATCACGCTGTTCGGCGAGGGCGAGTACCTCAATTCCCGGCAGCGCCTGAACTACGAAGTCGACCTGCGCGCGCGCCACGTCCAGCGGAACTCCACTGCCGGCCTGAGCGTCCGGGTCACGCCGAAGTTCTCTCTGGAAGCGGCGGCCCGGCTCGACGACACGCGTTTCGACGCCGACCAGTCCTTCGACGGCGTCAGCCTCCAGCGCACGCTCAACCAGAAGACCGCCGGCTACACCGTCGCGGCCAGGCACCGCCTGACGCCGCTGACCACTCTCGTGATGCGATACGAGCAGATCGAAGACTCCTTCGCATTCTCGCCGGAGCGCGACTCGACGAGCTTCCGGGTCATGCCGGGGATCGAGTTCAAGCCCCGCGCGCTCGTCAAGGGCAGCGCCTACGTCGGCTACCGCGAGTTCACTCCGTCGGCGACGGGATTGCTCCCGGAGTTCAGCGGCCTGGTCGCGCAGCTCGGCCTGTCCTACACCCTGCTCGGGTCCACGACCTTCGGCGTGTCCTATTCGCGGGACCTGACCTACTCGTACGAAGAGCTGCAGCCGTTCTTCATCAACGACTCGGTCGGCGTCTCGATCCGCCGCGCGCTGGGCCGCCGCTTCGACGTGCTGGTCTCGACCGATCGTCACGAGTATGCCTACGAAGACCTGCTCACGCAGCCGGCCCTGGCTGGAGAGCTGGTCGTGACGGTCCCGGCCCCGCCTTACGCCCGCCGGCTCGACACGACCTGGAACTACGGCGGCAGCATCGGCTACCGCATCGGCAAGGGGCGGGTCGGTTTCGGCGCTTCTTACTGGCAGCGCGATTCAACCCGGAAGGCGTTCCGGGCCTACGACAACCTTCGCTTCGGCACGACCGTGACCTACGGGTTCTGAATCATGACGCACAGACTTCGATCGCTCTCGGGCCTCTTCACTCTCGCGCGCAAGGCCGTCCGGGGCGCGGCGACTCTCGGTGCGCTCGCGATGGTGGCGGCGGCGCCGGCCTCGGCGCAGTCGGCGGCCGACTACCGCATCGGCGCCCAGGACGTGCTGACCATCCAGGTGTTCGACCAGGCGGATCTTGGCGGGAAGTACACGGTCGAGACCGACGGCACGTTCAGCTTTCCGCTGATCGGACGGGTCAGGGCCGGCGGCATGAGCCTGCGCGCCTTGGAAGGCGAGCTCAAGACCAAGCTCGCCGACGGCTATTTCAGGAATCCGCAGGTCACCGTGGCGATCGAGCAGTACCGCAGCCAGCGGGTGTTCGTCATGGGCGAGGTGCGCGCGCCGGGGCCGGTGCCGCTGACCGGCGGGATGACCCTGATCGAGGCGCTGTCGCGCGCCGGGTCGACGCAGCCCACCGCCTCCGGTGAGGTGGCGATGGTGCGGGCGCCGCAGGGCGCGAAGGGCCCGGTGATGCCGAGCCAGGAGGCGGGCGGCACCGAAGTGTTCCGCGCGTCGATCCGCGATCTCGAGAGCGGCTCGCTCTCGCAGAACATCGAGCTGCACGACGGCGACACCATCTTCGTGCCGCGCGCCGAGACGGCCTACGTGTTCGGCCAGGTGAAGAACCCGGGCGGCGTATGCGCTGCAGAAGGACACCACCGTCCTGCAGGCGCTGTCGCTCGCCGGCGGGGTCACCGAGAACGGCGCGATGAACCGCGTCGCGCATCGTCCGCATCGTCGGTGGCGACAAGAAGGAGCTCAAGGTCAGCCTGACCGACGTCGTGAAGCCCGGCGACACCATCATCGTGCCGGAGAGGTATTTCTAGTCATGAGCGAACAGTTCACTCTCGATCAGAACGGTCAGCCGCGGCTGCGGCTGGCGGCGCAGAACGGGCGCGCCGCCGCACCGGCCGCGCCGCAGGCCCCGATGTCCGTCGCGCCGGCACCGGCGGCCGCGCCCCAGCAGGTCGCGATCGCCGAGCCGCATCTGACCGACTACGTGAAAGTGCTGCACAAGCGGCGCTGGACCGCGGCGACCGCGTTCCTGCTGGTGCTGGCCAGCGTCACCGTCTACACGTTCACGGCGACGCCGATCTTCGAAGGCGCGCACCCGGCTGCTGATCGAGGCCGAGAACCGCAACGTCGTGAACTTCAAGGAAGTGATCGACGAGGACCAGGCGAAGGCCGACTACTACCAGACGCAGTACAACATCCTGCAGTCGCGGACCCTGGCGCGGAAGACCATCGATTCGCTCGGGCTGTGGCAGCATCCGCTGCTCAACCCGGAGGCGAAGCGCGCCGGCGGGTTCAGCGCGGGACGGGCGATCGGCGGCGCCTTCGGCTACGTGACCGGGCTGTTCTCGTCCGCGCCGGCTGTCGCCGCCACACCGGCGGCCGCGACGCAGGCCACTGCCGGCGCTGACGAGACCGACGCCCAGTCGCGCACCGTCGACGCGCTGCTCGCGGGACTCACCGTGGCGCCGATCCGCAACAGCCGGCTGGTGGACGTGAAGTTCCGCTCGCCCGACGCCGCGCTCTCGACCAGCGTGGTGAACGCGCTCGCCAAGAGCTACATCGACCAGAGCCTCGAGTACAAGTTCTCGGCCTGAAGGACGCCAACGACTGGCTCGGCGGCCAGCTCGCGTGCAGCGCAAGGCAGTCGAGGCGGCGGAAGCCAAGCTGCAGGCGTACCGCGAACAGAACGACGCGATCTCGCCGGAGGACCGCCAGAACATCGTCGTCCAGAAGCTGACCGACCTGAACTCCGCGGTGACCAAGGCGAAGACCGAGCGGATCCAGAAGGAGGCGGTCTACAACCAGGTGCGCGCCATCGAAGACAATCCGGCGGCGCTCGACACGTTTCCCGGCGATTCTCAACAACAGCTTCATCCAGCAGCAGAAGGCGGAGCTGGCCCAGCTCCAGCAGCAGCAGGCGCAGCTGTCGGAGAAGTTCGGGGAGAAGCATCCGGAGATCGTCAAGACCGCGCTCGGCGATCCAGAACGCGCAGCTGAAGCTGCAGATGGAGATCGACAAGGTCGTCCAGGCGGTCCGCAACGAGTACCAGGCGGCGCAGGCGCAGGAGAAGAGCCTGGCGGTGGCGCTCGGCCAGCAGAAGGGCGAAGCGCTGGCGATGAACCGCAAGGGCATCGAATACAGCGTGCTCGAGCGCGACATGCAGAGCAGCAAGCAGCTCTACGAGAGCCTGATGCAGCGCGCCAAGGAGACCGGCGTCTCCAGCGAGCTGAAGAACAGCAACATCCGGGTCGTCGATCGGGCCGAGCGCCCGCGCCAGGCGGTCTCGCCGCGCAAGGCGCTGAACCTGCTGCTCGGTCTGCTGTCGGGCACGGTGCTGGCGCTCGGGCTGACGTTCTTCTTCGAGTACCTCGACAGCCGGATCAAGACGCCGGATGAAGTCCGGGTGCACCTCGGCCTTCCGGCGCTCGGCATGGTGCCGGCGCTCGACGCCAAATCGTGGACCGGCAAGGAGCCGCTGATTCACGCCGGCGTGCCGCCGGGCTTCGCCGAGGCGTTCCGGACGATTCGCACCAACGTGCTGTTCTCGACCGCCGACGAGGGCTCGCGGACGCTGGTCGTCACCAGCACCGGCCCCGGCGAGGGCAAGACCACCGTGGCGAGCAACCTGGCGATCGCCTTCGCGCAGGCCGGCCAGCGGGTCCTGCTGATCGATGCCGACATGCGCCGCCCGCGCGTGCACGAGGTGTTCGGCCTGCGCCAGGAGCCGGGGCTGTCGAACGTGATGGTCGGCAACGCCAAGGCGAGCCAGAGCGTGCACAAGACCGCGGTCCCGGGCCTGTGGGTGCTGGCGGCGGGGCATCTGCCGCCGAACCCGGCGGAGCTGCTCGGCTCGCAGCGCTTCCGCGACTTCGTCACGTCGCTCAAGGAGCACTTCGACTGGATCCTGATCGATTCGCCGCCGGTGATGGCGGTGACCGACGCGGCGATCGCCGCGCACGCGGCCAACGGCGTGGTGTTCGTGGTCGGCGCCGAGATGACCAGCCGGCACGCGGCACGCGCCGCGGTCGAGCAGCTGGAGCAGGGCCGCGCCCACTTCGTCGGCGCCGTCCTGAACCGGGTCGACCTGGAGCGGAACTCCTACTACTACTCGAACTACTACCGCCGCGAGTACGCCGCCTATTACCAGCAGGCTGTCAACGCGCGATAGGGGCGAGCTCCAATCGAATCATGACTACGCAAGCTGTGAGGCCCCGCCGGATCGCGGGTGTGTTCGGCCCGCTGAACGTGGGTGGCGCCGAGCTGTGCATGTACGACCTGCTCACGCGTCTGAGGCCAGCGGGCCATACATTCGACTTCATCAGCCTCAGCCCGACAGTGGGAACCCTGCACGAATTGATCGAGAGCGCCGGCGGCCGGATCCATCTCTGTCCGATCACGGGGGGGTTCGCGAAGAACTTCCGGCGCATCCTGCGCGAGTCCGAAATCGACGTGCTCGACTGTAGCCTGCACTTCTTTTCCGGCCTCCTGCTCATGCTCGCCGCCCGAGAAGGCGTCGCCGTGCGAATCGCCCATCTCCACACAATGGGAGACGGGCGCCGGTCGACGCCGCGGCGGTGGCTGCAGCGGCGCGTGATGCGGTTGCTGATCGACAAGTACGCCACGGAGGTCGTTGGCGTTAGCGAAGGGGTGCTGGCGGCCGCATGGAGTCCGGAGTGGCGCACCGATGCTCGCTGCAAGGTGCTGTACAACGGAATCGACACTCAGCGATTCGCCAACCTGCCGACGCGCGAAGAGGCGCGAAAGCAGCTCGGGCTCTCACTCGACGCCTCGTACCTCATTCACGTCGGCTCGATGCAGCCGGCGAAGAACCAGCTGAAACTGCTATCGGTCTTCCAGTCCTATCTGGCATTGGACCCGTCAGCGAAGCTGCTCGTCATCGGCCGGAGCAACAACTCCTACGGACAGGCCGTTCATCAGGAAGTCGAGCGCCTGCAGCTCGGCGACAACGTCATGCTGCTTGGAGAGCGGCGCGACGTCGATCTCTGGCTGCGCGCCGCGAATGCAATGGTGTTCCCGTCGATACGCGAGGGACTTCCGACGGTCGTCATGGAAGCGGTAGCGGCGGGCACGCCGGTCATCGCGAGCGATCTCGCAGGAATCCTCGAACTGTCGCGGATGCTCGATGGCATCACCCCGGCGCCCGTCGCCGAGTCTCCGCAGACGTGGGCCGCAATGGTCCACGACGTCGTTCGCCGCGGCACGGGTCTTCTCCGCAACGTCGTCGAGGGCACCCCGCTGGATCTGGCGGTGAGTGCGCCACTCTACGAAGGGCTCCTGAGCGGTTTGTACGAAGACGCCGTCTCGAGGCGCTGACCCATGGCACCCGCAATCGTTGTCCCGACCGTGCCTGCGGCGCAGGTACCGCGCGATACGCTGCTCGGACACATGAGCAGTTCTGTCGTGGGAAACGGCGTATACAGCGCGTGCCAATGGGCTGTCCTGATCGCCATCGCGCAACTCGGTTCGCGCGTGATGCTGGGGCAGTACGCCCTGGCTCTCGCCGTTACCACGCCCGTGTTCGCTCTGATGAGCCTCAACGCCCGCGCCGTGCAGGCTTCGGATGCCGCGCATGAGTACCCGTTCAGGGCCTATCTGGTCCTCCGCCTGCTCACGACCGTGGCTGCTCTGGGAATCGTGCTGGTCGCCGTCACACGGTGGGAACTAACTGCCTCGGGCACGATGGTGATCCTCGTCGTGGCGTCCGCGAAGGCCGTCGATGCGGTGACCGACTGCTACTACGGCCGTCTGCAGCAGGTCGAAGCCATGCGCGACTTCGCCTTCGGGCTCATCACCAATGGGGTGCTGACGCTCGCCGCTGGCGCCGTGTTGCTGGCGGCGACGGGAAATATCGTCTGGCTTGCAACGGGTTCTCTCGTCGCCTCGATTGTGACCCTCATCGTTGTTCGCGTGCGTGCCGTGCGGATCGCCGATGACCCGGCTGCAAGAGCGGTAGGCGAGACGCCCCTACCGCGCCAGGTCACCGCCGTCGCGGTGCTGATGCTGCCCCTGGGCATCACCGCAGGGTTGGGTGCGGTCGTACCCAACCTGCCGCACTACTTCGTGCAACACCATCTCGGCGCGCAACAACTCGGCATCTACGCCGCCCTGGTGTCGCTCGCGATGGTCGCCGACCTGATTGGCGCGGCGGCTCTGCAGGCGGTGCTGCCGCGGCTCGCGCGTGAACATCGCCGCGATCGCCGCGAGTTTGCGCGGCTGGTGCTCCGGCTCTCGGCCGGCTGCGCGGTCGCCGGAGCCGTTATGGTCGGCGCCGCCGCCGTCTCCGGCGACGCGGTATTGCGGGTCGCGTACGGCCCTGCCTATCAGGGACATCTCGGAGTGCTGTTGTATCTGACCGGTGCCATGGCTGTCGCCTTGACGGGTGCGCCGCTCAGCGCCGCTGCCACCGCAGCGCGACGGCTGACCGACCAGATTGGCGTCGGAGTGGTGGGGCTGATCGCCGGGATCAGCGCGGGCGCTGTGCTGGTCCCGCGCTTCGGTCTCAAGGGTGCCGCCGCGACGATGCTGTTCATCACCGCGACGAGACTGGCCGGACAGCTGGTGGTGTTCCACCGCTGCCTCCGGATCCAGCCCGCGGTGTCCCACTTGCTCGGCGCTGCGGTTGTGGTGTCGCGATGAAGCGGGTCCTCCACATCGCCGGAGCGATGAACGTCGGCGGAGCCGAATCCAGGCTGCTTCAGTTGCTGGAGGCGGCGCGTGCCGAGCGCCTCCACTTCACCTTTGCGTGTTTCGACGATGCCCCGGGACAGCTGGATCAGCAGGTTCAGGATTCTGGCGGCGAGTTTGTCAGCCTTGGACGGGCCGGACACCCCTGGACGGCCCGGCAGAGGCTGCTGACGATCATCCGCGAAGGTCAGTACCGACGTCCTGCACGCACATCTGCACTACTTCAGCGGGATCTGCGTCGAAGCCGCGCACCGCGCCGGCGTCCCCTCGCGGATCGTGCACCTGCGCACCACGTCCGACGGGCAGGCCGACACCGGAGGCCGCCTGCTGTATCGACGCGCGATGCGCTGGGCCATCGAGCGGTACTCGACCCAGATCGTGGCCGTCAGCGTCGACGCGATGGAGCGGTTCTCTGGTCCCAGCTGGAGCTCGGACCCACGCAAGCGGGTGATCTACAACGGCTTCGACTTCTCGAAGTTCGAGGGCAGGAACGAGCGGGCGGAAGTGCGTGCCGAGTTCGGGATGCCTCGAGATTCGTCGCTGGCCATTCACGTCGGACGGTTCACGCCCGAGAAGAATCACCGGCACCTGCTCGAGGTCATCACGGCCGCGAGCCTGGTGCAGCCCTCGCTTCGCTGGCTGTGCGTCGGCGACGGTGCGGAGCGCGCGTCCTTCGAAGCCGCCTGCTTTGCTAGAGGGCTTGGCGAGATCGTGAAACTTGCCGGAGTCCGGCGGGATGTCGCGCGGCTACTGAAGGCGGCGGACGTGTTCGTGTTTCCGTCACGGTTCGAGGGCTTGCCCGGCGCCACGATCGAGGCGCTGGCGGCAGGATTGCCGGTCGTTGCCAGCGATCTCCCGAGCATCAGGGAAATCGCGGCGGCCTGCGGCGGGATCGCGTTGTGCCCGATCGACGATACCGACGCGTTCACGCGATCCGCCCTGGCGGCCGTCCGTGGCGGCTGGCGACATCCGCTGCGCACCCGCGACCTGCGCGAACAGTTTTCCATGGCGACCTATCTGCAGCACGTCGCCGACATTTACGAGTGCCAGGGCGCATTCGGCGTCTAGGCGCCGGCGGTCAGAACAGCGTTCGAACATCATGATTGTGAACCACCGTCAAACGTCAGTGCAGCGCAGCAGCCACGCCCCATTCATCGTCGGAGCCTGCTGCGCGATTGTCACGCTGGGCCTCGTTGTCATGCTGACGAGCATGGCAGGTTCCGCTTTCGCGACCAGTCCCTACCTGCTCTCCGGTATCGGCCTCCTGACGCTTCTCCCAATCGTGCTGAACGTCAGCGTCCTTGGTATTCCGTTCGTCAGCGCCACCAACTTCTATCTGCTGATGGTCTGGTGCTTTCACATGGGTCTGGTGCTGCCAGGGTCGCTCGGGATTTCGAGTCACCCGCTGAGCACGCTTGGAGGGCCCCAGGCGCTGATGGTTGGCGCGCTGTGCACCGTGCTTGCCTTCAGCGCGTGCCAGGCGGGAGTCTGCCTGACGCAGTTTGTACGGCTGCACCGCGCCCTGCCGGCCCCGGCGGCACGCCAGCCCGCGCGACGCGACCGCCAGCTCTTCAGGATCGGCATGGCAGGCTGCGCGGTGCTGGTGGCCGCCGCGCTCTGGGACCTCAGGACGATCGGCATCTCGACCTTTCTGACCCTCGCGTACAACTCGGACTTGTATCAGACGGCGGATCTCCGCATCTACAAGACCGCACTGTCGATGACCGGCACGATGATTCTCATCGCGCTCACCGGCACCTCAACCCGCAGTCAGCGCCGCATCGCTCTCTTCGCTGCCGGCGCGCTCGTCGCCTATCTGGCCATGGTCGGCGATCGTGGATACGCCTTCATGTTCACGCTGGCGTTCGCATTCGCGTGGCGCTCGCTCGGCTACGCGATCAGCCGGCGGACGTTGGTCACGGCGGCATTGTGCTGCGTGATTGCGGCGCCGACGATTCGCCTCGCGCGCGCCCTCGAGGCGTCAGAGCGCTCGTTCCAGGAAACGCTGAAGGACGCCGACTACCTCGGCACGCTCGAAGAAATGGGCAGCAGTTTCAAGACGCTGGCTGGCACGGTGACGCTGGTCCCCGAGGAACAGCCGTACCGGCTGGGCGGGTCGTACGTGGCGGCCGCGTCGTACGTGTTGCCGAATCTTGGCTCTGAGCTCGGTCGCGGTTTCAAGCGCCTCGAACAACTGGACCCCGCCTTGTGGATTACCGCGGTCATGGAGCCGGCCACCTACGCCGTGGGTGGAGGCCTGGGGTATTCGGCCATCGCCGAGCCATACCTGAACTTCGGCTTCGTCGGCGTCGCCGTCTTCTTTGCCATCGCCGGCGCACTCCTCGCTGCCAGTGACGTGAGGGTGCCAGGCACGGCGACCGGCATGACCATCGCCGTGCGGGCGGTCGTTCTCTACCCGTTGCTCGTCACGGCCAGGAACGACATGACCAATTTCGTTCGCCCCGCGATGTGGGGGTTGCTGATTCTGGTGTTCATTGCCTGCCTCCCCGTGACCGCGCGATACGCGGTGCGGCTCCGGGCCGGGGTCCGCGAGCAAATCGCATGAGCCGCCGGCCTCTCGTGACGATCGGTCTCCCGGTGTTCAACGCGGGTCCGCTGCTCATGGGCGCGCTGCAGAGCATCTTCGCCCAGACGCTGCAGGACTGGGAGCTCATCGCGGTCGACGACGGATCGCACGACGACAGCGCCGACATCCTGCGCAGCGTCTGCGATCCGCGCGTCCGCGTGCTGGCCGATGGCCGCAATCTGGGGCTACCGGCACGGCTCAACCAGATCAACGAGTTGGCCCGGGGCAGCTTCATCGCCCGGATGGACGCCGACGACATGTGCCACCCGGAGCGGCTGCGCCGGCAAGTGGAGTTTCTCGAAGCGCATCCGGATGTCGACGGCGTGGGCTGTGGAATGGTGATCGTCGACGAGGAGCTCGAGCCCCGCGGGGTACGGATTCAGCCAGCGGGACACGTGGAGATCTGCGCGGGAGCGCCGACCGCCTTCGGGATGTGTCATGCGTCGTTCGTCGCCCGGGCGGAATGGTGGCATCGCCACCCGTACAACCCGGCCAGCCGGCGCACTGAAGACGTCGAGCTGTGGTTGTCGAGCTTCGAGGACAGCCGCTTCGCGAACCTGCCGGACGCGCTGTATTTCTACCGCGAGTTCGAGTCGTTTTCGCTGGCCAAGTACGCGCGGGCCAAGCGGTCGCTTGTCGCCCTGCAGTGGCACTGGTCGCGGCAGCGCGGGCGGACACTCTCGGGAGCATGGTCGGCGTTGCGCCACTTCCGGGACCTGGGTGTGCTCGTGGCGGCGGCGGGGATGGGCGTGGCTGGTCCGCTGATCGCGCGGCGCAACACCGCGGTTCCCGCGTCGGTTGCGGACCAGTACGGCGCCGCGCGGCGAATCATTTCGAGCGTCGCCTTGCCGCTCACACTCTCAGGGGACGTACGCCGCTGGCCGGCGGCTCTTGACGCGCAGAGGGCATCGTGAAGAAGCGCGCCTGCATCGTCGTCGCGAGCGAGATGACCGTGAGAGCGTTTCTCCGTCATCAGATTGCCGCGATGCAATCGGACTACGAACTGACGGTGATCGCCGGGACCACCAATGCGGATCTGCTGCGAGAGCTTGGACTGCACGGTGCGCGTCTGGTGATGGTGGACATTCCGCGAACCATTGCGCCGGCACGCGACCTGCTCGCGCTCTGTCAGCTTCTGCGCATCATGCGAGGCGAGCGCTTCGACCTGGTGCACTCGTTCACACCCAAAGCCGGCCTGCTCGCGATGGGTGCCGCCCGTCTGGCAGGGATTGCGGTGCGGGTTCACACCTTCACCGGGCAGGTATGGGCGACCCGTTCCGGCCTAAGCCGGACGATGCTCAAGTCCGCCGACGCGCTGACGGCGGCAAACGCGACGCTGACCCTGGCCGACAGTCCGTCTCAGCTGGCGTTCCTGATTGAGCAAGGCGTGGTCCGCAGTGGCAACGGGCACGTGATTGGTAAGGGTTCAGTCAGCGGTGTGGACGCAGGGAGATTCCGTCCGGATCCCGTTGCCCGGCGTGCGGTGCGGCACCGGCTGGGCATGGTCGATTCCGATGTCGTGCTGACCTTCATGGGGCGGCTGAATCGCGACAAGGGTGTGCTCGACCTGGCGAAGGCCTTCGCCGTGCTTGCGTCGGAGCGGACGGATGTCCGGCTCCTGGTCGTTGGACCGGACGAGGGCGGGATGCAGCCGGCCATGCGTGCGCTGTGCGGCCCGCATGCCGGGCGCGTCCAGTTCGAGGACTTTACGGACCAGCCGCAGGCATTCATGGCCGCCAGCGATGTCCTCTGCCTTCCCAGCTACCGGGAAGGCTTTGGCAGCGTCGTGATCGAAGCGGCGGCAGCGGGTGTCCCGGCTGTGGCGTCGCGCATCTACGGGCTGACCGACGCGGTTGAGGACGGCCGAACCGGACTTCTGCACGCTGCGGGAGACGACACGGCACTCGCCGACGCACTGCGGGTCATTGTCAATGACGAAGAGCTGCGCGCCCGCCTCGGTACCGCCGCGATGCGTCGCGCGCGCGAAGAGTTCTCCCAACCGGTCGTCGCAGCGGCGCTGCTCGACGTCTATCGGCACGCCCTGAAAGGTGAGCGGCCGGCATCGAATGCTGCTGAAGGTGAGCGGGATGCCGGCACCCACGGCATCTACAGACGATGGGGCAAGCGCGGCGTCGATGTTGTGCTCAGCGCGACGGCGTTGCTGGTTCTCTCGCCGGTGCTGGCGGTCGTCGCCCTGGCCGTTCGTCGGCAACTCGGCGCGCCCGTGCTCTTTCGCCAGCGGCGACCCGGCCTGGGTGCCCACCCCTTCGTCATGTGCAAGTTCCGAACGATGTCGAGCGACTGCGATGCCGACGGGCGCAGTCTCCCGGACCATCTCCGGCTGGGTGCGCTCGGCCGCTTCCTGCGGGCCTCGAGCCTCGACGAGCTGCCCGAGTTGTGGAACGTGCTTCGTGGCGAGATGAGCCTGGTCGGTCCGCGACCGCTGCTGATGCAGTACCTCGATCGCTACACGCCCCAGCAGGCGCGCCGGCACGAGGTCCGGCCCGGCATCACCGGCCTCGCGCAGGTCAGCGGCCGCAACGCCCTCGCCTGGGACGACAAGTTTGCGCTCGACGTGACCTACGTGGATCGCTGCTCGCTCGCGCTCGATCTGTCGATTCTCGCGCGCACCGTGTGGAACGTGTTGGCGCGTCGCGGGATCTCGGCACCAGGACAGGCGACAACGACCGAATTCATGGGGAGTGCACCACGATGATCGTCATTGTCGGCGCCGGCGGTCACGGGCAGGTCGTCGCGGATATCTTCCGGGCCCGCCGCGCTGCGGGACTCGCCTCGGCCGCGACGGGATTCCTCGACGACGACCCGTCGCGTCAGGGACTGACGCTGCCGGGCGGCGTGGTGTTCGGACCGGTCAGCAGCCTGGATCAGATCGATCGACTTGGCACCGTCGTCGCCATCGGCGACAACCGGACCAGGGCCCGGGTCCATCAGCGGCTCGCCGAGGCCGGCGAGATCTTCGCCGTCGCCGAGCATCCGCGCAGCGTGGTCGCCGACGACGTGGAGATTGGCGACGGGAGCATGGTCTGCGCCGGAGCGATCGTGAGCACCGGCACCGTGATCGGCCACAACACCATCGTCAACACCGGCGCGACCGTCGACCACCACAGCACGATCGGCAACCACGTGCACATCGGCCCCGGCGTTCATATGGGAGGCGAAGTGCGAGTGGACGAGGGGGCGCTCATCGGCATCGGCGCCACCGTCGTTCCGGGCATCCACATCGGCGCCTGGAGCATCGTCGGGGCCGGCGCCGTGGTCATCCGCGACGTGGCGCCGGGCACGACCGTCGTCGGCTGCCCCGCGGAACCGATCGCCACTGCGGTCACGGCTTGAGACGCCACAAGGTCACATCATGAGCACCGCACGCATCTATCTGTCACCGCCAGACGTCGGGCCGCGCGAGCGCGAGCTGCTGCTCGACGCGTTCGACTCCGGCTGGATTGCCCCGCTCGGCCCCCATGTCGACGCGTTCGAACGCGAGTTCGCGAACGCGGTCGGTGTGCCGCACGCCGTGGCGCTGTCGAGCGGCACCGCGGCCCTGCACCTCGCGCTCGAGATCCT
Organism: uncultured Acidobacteriota bacterium; assembly: GCA_963717745.1. Taxonomy (GTDB): domain Bacteria; phylum Acidobacteriota; class Vicinamibacteria; order Vicinamibacterales; family 2-12-FULL-66-21; genus JACCXG01. The sequence goes on along the minus strand of CAVQXJ010000015.1, from coordinate 249,628 downwards.
CGGCGTCGGCCGGGGCGACGAGGTGCTGACGTCGACGATGACGTTCGCCGCGACCGCCAACGCGATCCGCTACGTGGGGGCGTCGCCGGTGTTCGTCGACGCCTCGCGCGAGACCTGGAACCTCAATCCGGATCTGCTGGAGGAGGAGCTGGCCGCTCGCGCGCGCGCCGGCCGGCAGGCGGCGGCGGTGATTGCGGTCGACCTCTACGGCCAGTGCGCCGACTACGCGCGGATCGAGGCGATCTGCGAGCGCTACGGCGTGCCGCTGGTCGAGGACGCGGCCGAAGGGCTCGGCGCGACCTGCGGAACGCGGAAGGCCGGCGCCTTCGGCGAGTGCGCGGCGTTCTCGTTCAACGGCAACAAGATCATCACCACCAGCGGCGGCGGCATGCTGGTCACGCATCGTCGCGACATCGCCGAGCGTGCCCGGCACCTCGCGACGCAGGCCCGGCAGCCGGCCGCGCACTACGAGCACGAGGACGTCGGCTACAACTACCGGCTGAGCAACCTGCTCGCGGCGTCGGCCGCGGTCAGCTCGCCGGGCTCGACGGCAAGATCGCCCGCCGGCGTGAGATCAACGCGACGTATCGGTCAGCCCTGGCCGGGTGTGCGGGTCTCGAGTTCATGCCGGAGGCGCCCTATGGCCAGTCGAACGGCTGGCTGACCTGCCTGACCATCGATCCGGCGGCCTTCGGCGCGGATCGCGAAACGGTCCGGCTGCACCTCGAGTCACTGAACATCGAGTCGCGGCCGGTGTGGAAGCCGATGCACCTGCAGCCGGTGTTCCGCGGGCACGACGCGATCGGCGGCGCGGTGGCCGAGGAGCTCTTCCGGACCGGCCTGTGCCTGCCGAGCGGCTCCAGTCTGACCGCGCTGCAGCAGTCGACGGTCATTTCGCAGATCGAACAGATCCACGCGGACTCCGGATCGTGCCGGATCGCGGTGGGAGCGTAACGGCCATGGAACTTCCGAAAATCGTCAAGAAATACCGCCGTGCGTGGATCATCGGCACCCAGCTGACCCTCGTCGCAGCCGCCAACGTCGCGGCGTTCCTGCTGCGTTACGACGGCCATCCGCCGCCGGCCGCGGTCGACGCCTGCGTCCAGGTGCTGCCCTGGCTGCTGGTCATCCGCGCGCTGGCGTTCATTCCCTTCCGCCTCTACGACGGGCTGTGGCGCTACAGCGGCATCTACGACCTGCGAACCATCGTCAGCGCGGTGGGCGTGAGCTCGGCCATCTTCGCGCTGGTCGTGCAGACTCCGTTCGGTCCGGCGTTCTATCCTCGCTCGATCTTCGTGATCGATGCGCTGCTGCTCGTGCTGATGCTCGGCGGGCTGCGCGTCGCGCGCCGCGTGTATGGGGAGATGTCCGCCGGGAGCACCGGCCGCCGGGTGCTGATCTTCGGCGCCGGCAACGCCGGCGAAATGATCGTGCGCGACATGAAGGTGAACCGCGACTGCGGCTATGAGCCGATCGGCTTCGTGGACGACGACCCGGCGAAGGTCGGCCGGCACATCCACGGCGTACCGGTGCTCGGCACCCGGCACGGACTCAAGGACATCATCGCGAAGCACCGGCCCGACGAGGTCCTGATTGCGATCCCCAACGCGGAACCCGCCACGGTGCGGGCGGTGATTCGCGCGCTCGATGCTTTCAAGCTGCCGATCAAGACGCTGCCGAAGCTGTCCGACGTGATCGGCGGCAAGGTGAACGTCAAGGAGATCCGCAGCCTCGCGGTGGAAGACCTGCTGGCGCGTCCGCCGGTGGGACTCGACCCGGCGCAGCTCAAGCACCTGATCCGCGGCCGGCGGGTCATGGTCACCGGCGCCGGCGGCTCGATCGGCTCGGAGCTGTGCCGTCAGATCGTGAAGCTCGATCCGGCGTCGCTCGTGATGTTCGAGCGCTACGAGAACAGCCTCCACGCGGTGCGCCTCGAGCTCGAGGACAAGAAGCCGGCCTGCGGCCTTTACGCCGTCATCGGCGACGTGGGTGACACCGCGTGCGTCAGCGCGGTGATGCAGAAGCACCGGCCGGAGATCGTCTTCCACGCCGCCGCACACAAGCACGTGCCGCTGATGGAAGAGAGTCCCTGCGAAGCCATCAAGAACAACGTCCGCGGCACCCGCCTGCTGGCCCAGGCGGCGGACTACTTCGGGGTCGATCGCTTCATCTTCATCTCGACCGACAAGGCGGTGAACCCGACCAGCGTCATGGGGGCGTCCAAGCGGCTCGCCGAGATGGCGATCCAGACGCAGGCGATGGGCAGCGGGACGTCGTTCGCGGTGGTCCGGTTCGGCAACGTCCTCGGCAGCAACGGCAGCGTGGTGCCGCGATTCCTCGAGCAGATCCGCAAGGGCGGACCGGTGACGGTCACGCACCCGGACATGCGGCGGTTCTTCATGCTGATTCCGGAGGCGGTGCAGCTCGTGCTCCACTCCGCGTCGCAGGCGGAGAGCGGCGGCATCTACGTGCTGGAGATGGGTGAGCAGGTCAAGCTGGTCGACATGGCGCGCGACCTGATTCGGCTCGCCGGGTTCGTTCCGGACGAGGAAATCCCGATTACCTTCACCGGCCTGCGGCCCGGCGAGAAGCTGTACGAAGAGCTGGTCGGAATCAACGAGGTCGCCGGCCCGTCGCGGATCGAGAAGATCCATCGGGTGAACAGCCGCGTCCAACCGGATCCCGACTTCTTCACCGCGCTCGAGGGAATCGAGAAGGAGGCCGCCCAAGGCGACGTGCCGGCGGTTCGCAACTCGATCAAGCGGCTGATTCCGGAATACGTCAATCCGATGGAGGCGCCGGCGGCGCAGTCCACGGCGGCCGTCGAGATCGAACAGGAAGTGGCCGACGCCGACGGTGGGGAAGAGGCCGATACCGCGAGGTCCGAGACCGAGCCGGTACATCAGTACTGCCCGAGCTGTGTGTCAGCACGGGTCTATCGGTCGCGCGCGCGCAGTCTGGTCGAACGTGTGCGCCGCAGCATGTCGGCGGAGCGGCTGTTCCGCTGCACCGCGTGCGGCTGGCGCGGCTGGCTGATCCCGCTGGTCAGCTTCGAGAGCGATCCGCAGCAGCCAGCGGAGACACTCGACTTTCAGACCATCGACCAGGCTGTCATCAGCCCGGCGCCGGAATCCCGGCGCGCGTTCTCACCGCGTGATCTGCACAGTGATTAGCCCCGCTGCAGCGGTGATCGTGTCCGGCAGCAGGCCTTCGACGAGGCTTCGGCGTCCGCCCTCGCCAAGGCTTCGGCGCGACCAGCGCCATGGCTGGGCGCGCGCTGGCGGTACTCGCTGTCTGCTGGGGCGCGCTTGCGTTTGGCGGCGCCTACCCCTGGGGATTCTGGTCGATCGCCGCGATCGCGATGATCGCCGGTGCGCTCGGCTGTTTCACGCCGGCCGCCGGCGCGACTCGTATCAGCCGGCTGTTGCTTGCCGCGCTCGCGGTGCTGGGCGCGGCCATCGTCCTGCAGATCGTGCCGCTGCCGCTGGCCGTGCTGAGGGCGCTCAGCCCCAACGCGCCGGCGATGCTCGAGCGGACGGACTTCGCCTATGGGGCAGGACTGACGCGTTTCCACTCGCTCTCTGTCGCGGCACCCTCGACGCTCGTCCCACTGGTCCTCTTCGCCTCGCTCGCCGTTCTTGTCATCGGCACGAGCCGCTCGATGGCCGGGCGGCATCCGCGCGGCCTGGTCGAAGCGCTGACCGTCTTCGCGGTCGCGTTCGCGCTGATCGGCATCGTGCAGAAGCCGCTCTATGCCGGCAAGCTGCTGGGCTTCTGGGAGCCGGAAGGCACAGGCGCGCCATTCGCGACGTTCGTCAACAAGAACCATTTCGCCGGCTGGATGGTGATGGCGCTCCCGCTGTCGCTGGGGCTGCTGGCGGCCGGACTCGAGAAAGCGATGCGGCTGGTCAGGCCCGGCTGGCGCTACAAGGTTCTCTGGCTGTCGTCACCTGAAGCGAGCCGGTTGATCCTGCTCGGTGCGGGTGTCTTGATCATGGCGTTGTCCCTGGTGCTGACGATGTCGCGCTCGGGTATCTCGGCGTTGGCATTGTCGGTCGTGCTGATGGGCGTGGTGGCCGCGCGGGGGAGTGGCGCCAGATCCCGGCGGGCGGCGGTCGCCATCTATCTCGTGGTCCTGCTGGGTGCCACCGTGACGTGGGTTGGCACCGACGTGCTGGCGGACCGATTTGCCAATACCAACTGGAGCGAGTTCAACGATCGCCGGGGCGCCTGGATCGATGCGATGACGGTGATTCGCGCGTTCCCAGTCGCCGGCACCGGCTTGAACACCTACCCGGCCGTCGCAGCGCTCTACCAGCAGCACGATCTGTCGAGCTTCTACGGCCAGGCCCACAACGATTATCTGCAGCTCGTCGCCGAAGGAGGCCTGCTGGTGGCGATCCCGGCGCTGCTCTGCGTCGCCGCGCTCGGGTGGGAGATCCGTCGGCGTATGAAGAGCGATCTGCCGGGAACGTCGTGGTGGCTGCGGCGGGCGGCGGTCACCGCCATGGTCGCGATCGCACTGCAGGAAACGGTCGAATTCAGCCTCCAGATGCCGGGCAACGCCGTGCTGTTCGCGATCGTTTGTGCCTTGGCCATTCACCCACCGCGTGACGGTCGCTCTGACGGCCGCCCTGCCGGCACGCCGGTGGAGCGGCCGCGGCTTCGGGTGGTCGCCTCAAGAGCTTTCGCCGGCGCAAGGTAATCCGATGCACGTCCTCCACGTGGTCGGCGTCCGCCCCAATCTCATGAAGCTCGCGCCGGTAATGACCGCGCTCGGCCGGCACCTGGTGCGTCAGACGCTCATCCACACCGGGCAACACGACGACGTGAACATGTCGGACGCGATTTTCCGCGAGCTGCGGATTCCGCACCCGGACGTGAATCTGGGCGCCGGCTCCGGCACCCAAGCGCAGCAGACCGCGCAGATCCTGACGGGCATGGAGCGGTGGCTGCGCGAACGGCGTCCGGATCTCGTGCTCGTCTACGGCGACTCCAACTCGACGCTGGCCGCGTCGCTGGCCGCGTCGCGCGCCGGGATTCCGATCGGACACGTCGAAGCCGGTCTGCGCTCCGGCGCCAGCGACCCGCTCGACGACGTCAATCGCATCGCCACCGATCGCCTGGCCAGCTGGCATTTCACGCCGTCGGCGGATGCCGACCAGAACCTGCTGAGCGAGGGGACGGCGCCGGGCTCAATCAGGCGGGTGGGTAACGTCATGATCGACACGCTGGTGCAGCTGATGCCCTTCACCCAGCCGCGGCCGCTGCTCGAGATGTTCGGGCTCATGAATGGGACGGGGCCGAAGCCCTACGCGCTGGTGACCCTGCGCACACCCGCCAACGTCGACGACGACCAGGCGCTCGCGCGGATCCTCGACGCCTTGACCGACATCGTGACCGACATTCCAGTCGTCTTCCCCGTGCATCCGCGGACCCGCGCGCGCATGAACGACCATCAGCTGAAGTTCTCCGGCCTGTTGCTCACCCAGCCGCTGACCTATCTGCAGTATCTTGGCCTCCAGCGTCATGCGACCGTGGTGATCACCGATTCGGGGGGCATTCAGGAAGAGACGACATATCTCGGTGTGCCCTGCCTGACGGTACGGGAGAATACCGACAGACCGATTACCGCAGCGTTGGGCACCAACACCGTCGTCGGATCGGATCTCGGCTCGTTGCGAACCCACGTCTCGAACGTGCTCGCCGGACGCGGCAAGCGCGGCAGCATCCCGCCGTTGTGGGATGGGCTCGCGGCCGAGCGGATCGCGGATTGTCTGGTCGGAAAACAGTAGAGGCGATGACAGGTACGGATCGGGTTCGACATGGACGGCGTGCTCGCCGACTTCTCGACCGCTTTTCGCGAGGTCGAGGCCAGGCTCTTCGGAACCGCCACCGCGGTTGCCTCCGAGGCGCCGGAAGTCGAGGCGCGGCACGAAGACGACGCGGCCCGCCAGGCCGCGGCGGCCTCGGCACCGGCCCAGCGCGAATCGCGGCGGCGGCGCGATGCGATCTGGAAGGAAATCCACGACACGCCCGATTTCTGGTCCACGCTCCAGCCGCACGACCCCGAAGCGGTCCGTCGCATCCACGAGATGATGCTGCGCCACGGTTGGGAAGTCTTCTTCATCACCCAGCGGCCGTCGACCGTTGGCCAGACCGTTCAGCGGCAGACGCAGCATTGGCTGCGAGCGCAGGGGTTCGACCTGCCGAGCGTGCTGGTGATCACCGGATCGCGCGGCGCCGCCGCCGGTGCGCTCCGGCTGGATTACCACGTCGACGACAGCCCGCAGAACTGTCTCGACATTGTCTCGGAGTCAAGGGCACGGCCGATTCTGATCGTGCCGGAGCCGGACGAGGTCACCGAGAACAGCGCGAAGCGCCTCAAAATCAGCGTCGCCCGGTCGATCGGCGAAGCGCTGGACTTGCTCGAGGCCGCCGTCTCGGCGGCCGGCGGTGACGACAAGTCGGGGTTGTTGAAGCGGCTGTCGAGAATGGTGAGAGGGAAGGCGTAGCGCCCTTACGTCACCGCGCGGTAAAGTCACGGCGACGTGCTATCGGCCTTCTCCCAAGCCTGGGCCTCCTGGAAAACGGCGCCCGGCGTCGCGCTGCTCGCGGTAGTGGCGTTTGCCGTCGGGATCGGCTCGGCCACGGCGATCTTCACCGTCATCAACGGCGTGCTGCTGCGGCCGCTGCCGTACCCGGACGGCGAGCGGTTCGTGCGGCTGCACGGCGCGAGGACGACGGCCCCGGGCAGACTCATGCCGATGTCGGTGCCAGAGCTGCAGGACTACGAGCAGCAGTCCACGAGCTTCGACGCGTTCGGCTGGTTCAGCACCGGGCGATACCGGCTGACGGCCCCTGGCGACCCGCAATTCGTCCCCGGCGCGGCGGTGACCCCGGCGCTCGCGCGGCAGCTCGGTCCACCGCTCCTCGGTCGGTGGTTCGCCGACGACACGAGCGCGGTCATCTCGAGCGCCCTGTGGCACCGCCTTGGCGGCGGGGGCGACATCATTGGTAGCGCCATCACGCTCGACGAGCGCCACTACACGATCACCGGCGTCATGCCGCCAACGTTTCAGCTTCCGCTCGCGAGCCTGGGGGGAACGCGCGGCGACACCGAGGTGTGGATTCCGCTCGATCCGTCCCCGACCACCGCGAGCCGAGGCAGCAGCCAGTACTATCCGTACGCCCGCCGTAAACCGGGGATTTCGCTGGAACAGGCGCAGGCAGACGTCAGGCGCGTCGCCGCGATCGTCGCTCCGAAGGATCCGGAACGCTATCAGTTCTACACGGCGGGCGCGGCTGACCTGCGCGAGGCGACGATCGGGATGGTCGGCGTCGGCGTCCGCGCCCCGCTGCTGACCCTGCTCGGCGGCGCCGGCCTCCTGCTGCTCATTGCCTGCGCCAACGTGGCGACGCTGCTGCTGGCGCGATCGGTCGCGCGCGCCCGCGAGACGGCGATCCGCGTCGCGCTCGGCGCGTCGCGACGCCAGCTGGCGCTGCGCTACTTCGCCGAGGGCGCGCTCGTGTCGGTCGCCGGCGCCGCCGCCGGGGTCGGTCTGAGCGTGATCCTCGTTCGGTACATTCTGGACGCCGCGTCCGCTTTCATCCCTCGCGTCGATGACATCACGATCGACTGGACGGTGCTCGGCTTCAGCGTGGCGGTGGCGGTCGCCACCGGCGTGCTCGCGGGTCTGGCCCCGCTCTGGCAAGCGATCCGCATGGCTCCGAACGCGGTGCTTTCCGAGGGCGTGCGCGCGTCAGCCGCCGCGCCGGCGCGGCGCCTGTCGAAGGCGTTCGTCGTGGTCGAAATCGCCCTCGCCTTCACGCTCCTCACGACGTCGGCCATCCTCGTCGTCCACCTGCGTAATCTTGAACGCGTGTCGTTGGGGTTCGATCCCGACGGCCTCGTCTTATTCGACCTCGCCCTGCCGCGGCGCGCCGAAGCGTCCAGTGAGGCGCGCGCCCTCGCGCGGCGCGCCGAACAGGCGCGGTTGATGGACGCGCTGCAGCAGACGCCCGGCGTGACGGGCGCCGCGTTCGCGAACCAGCTGCCAGCCGGTCCCTTTTGCGGCGACACCCCCATCTACGTCGTGGGCCGGCCGCGCGATGCTCTCGAACAGCGCGTCTGCCTCCTCGTCGCCACACCGGACTTCTTCTCGACGCTGCGGATCCCGCTCCGCGCCGGCCGGCTGCTGAACGAGTCCGACAGCCAGCCACCCGAGGCGATGACGGTCGTGATCAACGAAGCCGCCGCGCGCGCTTTCTGGCCCGACCGCAATCCGATCGGCGCTTCGGCGCGCCTCAGCACCCCCGCCAACGAGCCCCTCGAGGTCGTTGGGGTCGTCGCAGACGTGCGCAACAGCGGCCTGAGCAAGCCGGCAGCACCTGAAGCCTATGTGGCGGCGGCCGTGCTGGGGGGGAACCCGCTGAAGGTCGTCGTCCGCTCGGACCTGCCGGCCGATCAACTGATCGCCGCCCTCCGCCGCGCCGTCCGGCAGGCCGATCGGACGCTGGTGATGGAAAACGTGAGCACGATGAACGAGCTGATGCTCTACACGCTGCAGCTCGAGCGTCTGAGCTCACTGGTGATGACATTCTTCGGCCTGGCGTCGCTGCTGATGGCGACGCTCGGCATCTACGGCGCGTTGTCGTACTTCGTCCGGCAGCGCACCGTGGAACTGGGCACGCGCATGGCCCTCGGCGCCGTCAACCGCGATCTCGTGGGGCTCGTTCTCGCCGGCGGCCTGAAGCTGGCACTGGCAGGCGTGGCCGTGGGATCGATTGCAGTCGTCGGCGCGTCCTGGTTGCTCGTGCGTTACCTCGAGGTCGGGAACTTCGGATGGCTGCCGTTTGCCGCGCCCACGGCAGTTGTCATTCTCGTCGCCGCGTCGGCCGCGTCGGTACCGGCGTGGCGCACGACGCTCCTGTCGCCGATGGTCGCCATTCGCGAGCAGCCGCCATCGGTCTGGCGGTGGACGCGTGAGGGGATGCAGCGCGCCGTTCGCGACATTCGCCAGGCAGTCGGCCGGGACGAGAGCGGATCGGACGTCTCACCGGCGGACCTGCTGACGGCCTTCGTCGACGCCGCGCGCAGCGCCGACTCGTATACCGGCGCACTGCGCGCCGCGCTGGCCAGCGTGTGCGCGGAACTGCGCGTCGAATCGGCCGCGCTGCTCGAGCGGCGCGCCGGCTCTCAGGGTGACTATTGCTGCCTGGTGGCCGCCGGCGCGCTCGAGACGGCCGCACCGGCGGTGGCCGCCGACGGATACCTGATCACTCGGCTGCTCGCCTATCCGCTGCCGCTACCGTTTGCGCCGAACGAATTGGACGCCGTCGCCGAATGGGCGGCGGCGCACCGTCCGGAACGGCTCGACGAGATTCGGGCGCTCGCCTCGGCCGGCATCCGCCTGGCCGTACCCCTGCGCACACGCAGCGAGATCCTGGGCGTGCTGCTGCTAGGGGATCGCGGCTTCGGCGCGCACGAGAAACAGGTGCTGCGCGCGTGCGCCGATCAGTTCGCGCTGATGATCGAAAACGCGCGGCTGACCGACCGGGTCGTCGAACAGGAAACGCTGCGCCGCGACATCGCACTGGCGTCGGACGTGCAGCGCCGCCTGCTGCCCGAGGCTCCGCCGCGGTCCGAATTCGCCGATTTCGCCGCGAGCAGTGTTCCGGCCCGCCGCATCGGGGGCGATTACTACGATTTCGTCGAGCTGCACGACCGCGCGCTCGGCATCGCGCTGGCCGACGTGTCCGGAAAAGGTGTCGCCGCCGCCTTGATCATGTCGGTCGTGCAGGCGTCGCTGCGGATCATCTCGTCCGAGGGCGGCATCGCTCTTCCGCGGCTGGTCGCGCGAATGAATGAGTTCGTCTACCGGTCAACGCCGGCGAGCAAGTACGCCACCTTCTTCTACGCGCAACTCGACGAGCGATGCCGGCAACTGCGATACGTCAACGCCGGCCACAATCCGCCGTATCTCCTGCGAGGTTCGACCGCCGGCTCCGCGTCGCCCGAGATCGAGCAGCTGTCCGTCGGAGGGACCGTCGTCGGCATGTTCCCGGAGATGGCCTACGAAGAGGCGACGGTCGAGTTGCGCCCCGGCGATGTGCTGCTCGTCTTCACCGACGGCGTCCCCGAGGCGCACAACACCGAGCACGAAGAGTTCGGTGACGACCGCCTGCAGCAGCTGCTCCGCGAGACCGCTCACCTGCCGGCCGACGAGATCAGCGCGCGGATTTCCGCCGGGATGAAAAACTGGATCCGCGACGCGGAGCAGTACGACGATCTGACGTTCATCGTGATGAAGGTACGCTGAGCAATCGGGTGAGCCGGCGCCTTCACCTCACCGCGCGGTAGTTGTGCTGCACCACCCAGGTCATCGCTGAATTCGCGGCGAGCAGGAACACGATCGCGGCGGTCTTGTTCCGTTTCCACATCCGCTCGCTGGCCCAGATCAGGCCGGCAGTGCCCCCGGCCTTCACCGCGAGCATTCCCACCGGACTCCCCACGATGCCGCGCATCAGCGGGTTGGCTTCGACCGCGCCACGATCCAGCGCGCGTGTGGTGGCATGCGCGTCGAGCGCCTGCAGTGACATGAACGACACATACAGCGGAACCAGCGCCGGCGGTCTGGTCATCCTCGGAACGGGCTGATCGGTTCTCAGAATCAACCCGGCGCTCGCGGTCTGCGCTGCAGCCGGCAGCAGCGACGCGATCGCCTGATCGGACAGCGGAGCGGGGTCCTGCGCAGACGCGGGAGGGCCGGTACCGAGCAGCACCAGCACAATCAACGGGACGTAGCGAACGCGGACGAAGCGGTACATGACGGAATCCTTTCACCGGGGAGCGGGGTGAGACGAATCCGTCGTCAGCTTTGCAATGGCCATTGCCGACAAGAGACGACGCGAAGGAAAGACTATCAACAGCAGTGCCAATACCGCTGAGGCAGCGCCCATGGCGGTTAACTCTATGTTGGTAATGGGCTTGTGACCGATGGTTGGCGTTGGAGTGGGCAGCCGCAGGTGGAAGCCAGTCACCCAAGAAGAAACAGTTAGTTCATCGTGCGGGAGTTGGGCGTCACGATTGCCTGACCGACCATGGCTCGAACGCGGGGTGGGATGGCGCCCATGGGATCAGTTGAAGCTGGCGACCCGCTTGCGGAGATTCTTGATGTGTTCCCAGACCTGCGTGCTCTCGTCTTCGACCTGGTCCTCGTCCTCGTCTGAAGCCAGGTCGTCGCTGTCCCCGGCGAGTGACGACGGCTCCGGTTCGTCGACCTGCCGGGGGATCAACCGCAGATAGCTCTCGAGATCGCGCAGCGCGGCCCCGAAGTCCTGCAGGTGATACGCGAGCAGTCCGCGGTCCCGCAGCTCCGAAACGGACGAGGGGTCGACGGTCAGCAGCAGATCGGCCACGAAGCGCGCTTGGGGGAACGAGCGCATCCTGACGTAGAGCCGTTTCAAGTTGACCAGCATCCGCACGACGATCTCGCGGCGGGTCGCCGGCTGGAGCAGATCGCTGTCGAACGCGGCCTCCTCGCCGACGTGCTGCCGCAGCATCTCGCGGCAGTCGATCTCCGACAGCAGCGCGCCGCCGTGGAAGGGGTCGACGATCACGAAATCCCCGCTGTAGTGCAGGCGCGCGTGCTCGTCCGGCGCGCGCAGCAGGAAATGCCCGGGGAAGTTGACGCCGGTCACCTGCACCCCGGCCCGCCGCGCCACCTCGAGATACACGACCGCGAGCGTGATCGGGATCCCGGTGCGGCGATCCAGCACCTCGTTGAGGAAGCTGTTGCGCGGGTCGTCGTACTGGTCGCGATTGCCGGTGAAGCGCTGATCGTCGTACAGATACTCGTTCAGCACCCGAATGGCGTCCTGCCCGCGGGCCCCGGCCCGGGACACGCGGCCGGCCGCTTCGTCGCCCATCCGCTCGAGCGCGTCGATATAACCGACCGAATCGAGCGACGGATACTCGATCCGGGCAATCGCGAGCGCCGCGGGCGCGAGGTCGTCGCCGGGTGCGTTCACCGCCTGTTCGAGGTCGGCGGCGACCTGGATGCTGCGCGACTGCAGGTGAAGGGCGTATCTCACTGGGGGGATTGTATATGGTCCGCGGGCTCGCGGTTCGCGGGTTCGCGGTTCGGGGACTGGGGTTCAGTGCTGCAATCGGGCCTAAGCCGCCTCCCGAAGCCGATCCAAGCAGCCGGTTGCCTCTGGACAGCGCCGGCCCCGAACCCGCGAACCCGCGAACCGCGAACCCGCGGCACCGATCACAATTTCTCGAACAGCTCAACGGTGAACTCGTCCAGTGAGCCGATGATCGCGTCGGCGCCGGGCAGATCGCGCGCGGGATAGGTCTGCGTGATGCCCACGCAGTGAAGGCCCGCATCCTTGGCCGATTCGATGCCCCAGCGCGAGTCCTCGATCGCGACGCACTGCTCGGGATCCAGTTCGTGCAGGCGCGCGGCGCGCCGATACGGATACGGCGACGGCTTGCCAGATACGGTATCTCCCGCCGCGACGATGAACTTGAAATGGTGCTCCAGGTGGGCGCGGCGCAGGATCGCCTCGATCTCGTGGCGCAGGGCCCCCGAGGCGATGCCGAGCGGCATGGCTGCGGCGAGCCGCTCGATGCAGGGGGCGGCTTCGGGATAGAGCACGTCGGTCGATTCCAGGATCTCGTCCATGACCACGGTCTTCCGCGCCAGGACGTCGGCAATCGCCGTCTCATCCCAGCCCAGGCCCCGCCGCTCGCTCAACGTCCGGAACGCCGTCACGTCGTCGAAGCCAAGGTATTGCTGGTAGTACTCGTCGCGCTCGAGCGTCACGCCCTGCTCCCTCAAGACCGCCTGAAACGCCCGCAGATGGAGAGGCTCGGAGTTGGCGAGGACGCCGTCGAAGTCGAAGACGATGGCCTTGATCTCAGCCATCAGCGATTCCGCTCGCCCGCTTTGATCGGCACCTGCAGCCGGTTCTCGCGCGGTGGAATCGGGCATTCGTACTCCGGATTGAAGACGCAGAACGGGTGATAGGCCCGGTTGAAATCGAGCTCGTAGACGCCGCTGCCCCTCAGATCCAAATCGAGGTAGCGCCCTCCCTGATAGGTCTCGAGGCCGTTCGTGAGATCGCCGAACGGCACGAACAGCCGCCGCAGCGAGGTATCGTCGGCCTCGGCGAACGCGGTGAGGGTATGCGCCTGTCCCTTGAGCGTGAACGCGAGCGTGCCGATCCGGCGCATGCGCCGCGGCTTGCCGGACGATGTGGACATTTCGATGACGTCGTCGCCGCGGATGACTTTCAGACCCGCGGGAACGTTGTACTGCTCATCGATCGCGTAGTACGGGAGCGGCTGGAATGTCGCGCGCTGGGCCGGCAGGACCGGCGAGTCCGACGATCGCATGTAAGCGTCGCGCTCGGCTCTCCAGGCGGAAATCTCGTCGGGATAGCTGGCCGGAGGACGGCTGCACGCCGAGACGGCGGCGAGTCCAGCGGCCAGCGCGAAGGCTGACACGGAACGCATTCAGAAAGGATACCTTCGGCGCTCGGCCAGCGCAGCCTGGATGGTGCGCCGGAGGGCAACGGTGTTCACGGGGGCGACTTTCATCAGCCGCCGGAGCGCCGCGGTGAGCACCCGGAGCGTGTCTCCTTCGGCCATGGCGGCCAGCGCGTCGCGCGCGGCGAGCTCGACGCGGCCCGTGGCATCGTTGACGAACACCAGCGCGACCGCGAGGTGTAAAGGCGTCGCGGACCCGGCGCGCAGCAGCACGCTCTCCGAGGCGTAGACGTCGATGATGACGTCCGCGCAGCGGGTCAGCACTTCCTGCTCTTCCGACAGCCGCTCGCCGTAGGTCTGCATCGCGGTGCCCAGGACCATCAGCGCCGTCTTCTTCATGCCGGTGACGGCAAGCCACGCCGCGTCGAGCGGGCCGTCACCCGGCGTCCCGGCGGTTGGCGAGAGCAGCTCGTCCTGCAGGGCGCGCGCGGCCGCGATGATCGGCAGCGTGCCTTTCACCGCCCGCTTCGCCAGCATGCCGGGAATCAGCAGGCGGTTGATCTCGTTGGTGCCTTCGAAGATCCGGTTCACGCGGGCGTCGCGGTACTGCCCCTCGGCGGGATAGTCGCGAACGAAGCCGTTCCCGCCGTGAATCTGCACGTTCTCGTCGACCACGAAGTCGATCATCTCGCTGCTGGCGACTTTCAGAATCGACGCCTCGATCGCGAACTCCTCGAGCGCGGCCAGCACCGCGGCGCTGGTCTTCGAGCCGTCGATCGCGGCATCGATCAGCCCCGCGGTCCGGTAGAGCATCGCCTCGACCGCGTACTCGCGGATCACCATCTCGGCGAGCTTGTGCTTGACCGCGCCGAAGGTGGCGATTGGCTGCCCGAACTGCTTGCGCTCGGCCGCGTACGCCGCCGCCTCGCCGATGATGCGCCGCGCGCCGCCGCTGCACATCGCCGCCAGCTTGAACCGGCCGTAGTTGAGCACGTTGAACGCGACCTTGTGGCCCTTGCCGATCTCGCCGAGCACGTTCTCCGGCGGGACGCGGGCCTCCTGGAGAATCAGCGGCGTGGTCGACGAGCCGTGCAGGCCCATCTTGTGCTCCTCGTTGCCGGAACTGACCCCGGGGAACCCGCGCTCGACCAGGAACGCAGTGAACTGGCCGGCGCTGTCGGCCCCGTCCATGACCTTGGCAAAGACGACGAACAGATCGGCGAAGCCTCCGTTCGAGATCCACATCTTCTCGCCGCTGAGGGCGAAGCTGCCATCGTCCTGACGGACGGCGCGCGCCTTGGCGCTGAGCGCGTCGGAGCCGGAGCCCGATTCAGAAAGCGCATAAGCGCCCACCAGCTCGCCGCTGACGAGCCCGGGCAGGTACCGGCGCTTCTGCTCGTCGGTGCCGAAGCAGAGCAGCGGGGTGATGACCAGGCCGGTCTGCGCGCCGAAAGTGGTGGCAAACGACGCGGAGCGGCCCACGGCTTCGCCGACCAGCACCGACGCCGCCTTGTCGAGCTCGACGCCGCCGAATGACTCAGGAACGTCGGTCCCGAGCAGGCCGAGATCACCGCACCGCCTCAGCAGCGCTCGTGCCAGCGCCCAGTCCTTCGCTTCGAGCCGGTCGAGCACCGGCACCACTTCGTTGTCGATGAACTCTTCGGCGGCCTGTCCGATCAAGCGGTGCTCGTCGCTGAGCCGCTCGGGGGTCAGGATGCCGGCCGCATCAGCACCGTCCGTCAGCCAGGCGCCGCCGTGAACAGCAGTGGTCGTGGTGGTCATATCGGCTCCAGGTCAGACGCGTTCGAAAATCCCGGCGGCGCCCATGCCGCCGCCGACGCACATCGACACCAGCCCGTATCGGGCGCCGCGGCGTCGCATTTCGTAGAGCAGCGTGGCCGTCAGCTTGGCGCCCGTACAGCCGAGCGGATGACCGAGGGCGATCGCGCCGCCGTTGACGTTCAGACGTTCAGGATCGATCGGCAGCTCACGAAGGCAGGCGATCACCTGCGCGGCGAACGCTTCGTTGAGCTCCACCAGATCCATCTGGTCGAGCGTGAGTCCGGCCATCTTCAATGCCTTGCGAATCGCCGGCACCGGCCCGATCCCGAACCGCTCGGGCTCGACGCCGGCGGTCGCGTACGCGACGACGCGGGCCAGCGGCGTGAGACCGAGCGTGTGAGCCCTGGTCTCTTCCATGACGAGGACCGCGGCTGCGCCATCGCTCATCTGCGACGAGTTGCCGGCGGTGACCGTGCCGTCGACGTGGAAGGCGGCGCGCAGCTTGCCGAGCGCCTCGATCGACGTATCGCGTCGCGGCCCCTCGTCTCTCGCGAGCGGCACCAGCGGCGTCGTGATGACCTCGTCGTCGAAGCGTCCGGCGTCGATTGCGGCGACCGCGCGCTGATGACTCCGCAGCGCGAGCTCGTCCTGTTCGCGTCGCGAAATCGCATGGTCGCGTGCGTGATTCTCGGCGACCAGCCCGGTCGTGAGGTAGACGTCAGGGTAGCTGTCGACCAGCGACGGGTTGGGCGAGGGCTTGTGTCCGCCCATCGGCACCAGGCTCATCGACTCGGTCCCACCGGCCACGATGGCCTCGGCGAAACCAGCCATGATCCGCTCGGCGGCGAAGGCGATCGACTGGAGGCCGGACGAACAGAAGCGATTGATCGTCACCGCCGACGCCGAGACGGGAACACCCGCTCTGAGCGCGGCGATCCGGGCGACGTTCAAGCCCTGCTCGGCCTCCGGCATCGCGCAGCCGAGGATCACGTCCTCGATCTCGTTGCGATCGAAGCCGGGCGCGCGATCGAGCGCCGCCTCGATGACCGCCGCGGCCATGTCGTCGGGGCGCGTCGACCGGAGGCTGCCGTTGGGCGCCTTGCCGACCGCGGTCCGCGCCGCCGACACGATCACCGCGCGCTTCATGACCTCGACCAGCCCTCGAAATCAGCCAGCAGCTCTTCGAGTGTCTCGCCGACCTCCTGGGTTTTTCCCTCGAACAGGTGATCGGCGCCATCGATCACCACCAGCTCTTTCGGTTCCTCGAGCCTGGCGTAGAACGCCCACATGCCTTCGATCGGGCAGACCTCGTCTGCCTCTCCCTGAACGAAAAACTTGGGCTTCTTGCTCGCCAGCGTGTTCGGGAACGGGTAGCTCATCCCAGAGACCGACGTGACGACCGGCGGCGCGATCCCGATCAGGGTCGACACCCTGTCGTCGTCGGCGCCGGTCTCCAACGCGACCCAGGCGCCGAACGAAAAGCCCGCGGCCCAGAGCGGCGCGCCTGGGTAGCGCGCGGCCATGTAATCGAGCGCCGCCCGGAAATCGTCGGCTTCTCCCTCGCCGTTGGCGAACGCGCCGGCGCTGCGGCCGACCCCGCGAAAGTTGAATCGCAGCACCGCGCATCCGATGCGGGCGAGCCCCTTGGCCCCCTGGTAGACGGCCTTGGTGTGCATGGTGCCGCCGTACTCGGGATGCGGGTGCGCGAACACGAGAGCGGCCCTGGGGGCGCCGGTCGCGGTGCGCAGCGCCGGCAGGTCGAGGACCGCCTCGAGAACGCCCGCGGGTCCTTTCAAGTCAGTGATGGTGGGCATGGGCAAATCCGCTTACGACGTCGGCAAAAACAGACGGCCTGGTCAACAGGCCCATATGACCGGTTTCCGGCATCTGCCGGTACTCGGCTCCCGGAATGAGCGTGGCGTAGACGCGGGTCGATTCGACTGGAACGACCCGATCGAGATTCGCCTCGCCGGTCAGGACCAGCGTCGGCGCCATCACACGGCGGCTGTCGGCCGCGAAATCCAGCTGCGCCGCCTCGCGGATTCTCGCGGCCATCAGCGACGGGATCATCGGCGCGGTTGCACAGCGCAGTCCCTGCCGCGCGAAAAATGCGAGCCGGTTCCGCACCGCCGGCAGCGCGGCGCTGACTTCCGGCCAGACCCGCAGCGGTGAGGTCAGCACGAACGCGGGTACGGACCACCACGGACGGGCGATCCAGCCCGCCTGTCGTGGGTTCGGCTGCCAGCCCGGCCCTGGCGCCGAGGCGAGAATCAACGCTGACACCCGCTCGGGCCGCAGCGCCGCATAGCGGACCGCGACGAATCCTCCGAACGACACGCCACACAGGACGGCGCGGGAGACCCCGGCCTCGTCGAACACCGCGTCGAGCTGCCGGACGTAGTTCTCGAACCCCAGCTCGCGGTCCGACCGATGTCCGGAACCGATGTCCCCGCACAGCGAGTACGAAATTGCGCGGCAGGTCGAGGCCAGGTGGCGGAGCGCCGGCGCGGTCCATTCCCATCGCCCGTGCAGTCCCTGCACGACGATGACCGGCGGACCGCTTCCCTGATCGAACATTCGCACTCAATCGCTCAGTTCCGCAGCGGTTTGCCGGTCTTGAGCGTGTGCGCGATGCGCTCCTGGGTCTTGCGCTCGCCGCACAGGCTGAGGAACGCTTCCCGCTCGAGATCCAGCAGCTGCGGCTCGCTCAGCAGACCGGCGGCCGGAAGGTTGCCGCCGGCGAGAATCCACGCGAGCTTCCGTCCAATCACGGCGTCGTGATCGCTGATGCGTCCGGCCCGCCAGGCCAGGTGCACGCCCAGCTTCAGCGCGGCGAGCACCGAGGGGCCGCCGGCCGGAATCTGGCGAGGCTGCGGCGGCACGTAGTTGGGGACCATCGACAGCGCCACGGCCTTCGCGTCGGCGAGCAGACGGTCGCGGTTCATCGTGATGCTGTCAGCCGAGCGGAGGAACCCGAGCCGTCTCGCGTCGGGGCCGCTCGTGGAAACGGTCCCGAAGCCGATCGTTTCGAACGCCCGCTGGATGAACGGCAGCGGCTCGGCCCCAGCCGGCAGATCGGCCATCGCGCGCGCGAGCATCTCCTTGGTGCCGCCGCCGGCGGGGATCAGCCCGACGCCCACTTCCACCAGCCCGATGTAGGACTCCGCGGCCGCCTGGACGCGGTCGGCGTGGAGCACGATCTCGCATCCGCCGCCGAGCGTCATGCCGGCGGGAGCTGCAACCACCGGCACATCTGCGTATCGCAGCCCGACGGTTGCTCCCTGGAACGCGCGCACCATCAGGTCCACCTCGTCCCAGTTCCCCTCCTGCGCCTCGAGCAGCAGCAGCATCAGGTTGGCGCCGGCGGTGAAGTGCAGCGCATCGTTGCCGATCACCAGCGCGGCAAAATTCGCGGCGGCTTCCTTCACGCCGTGGCGCAGCATCTCGATGGTGTCGCCGCCGATCGCGTTCATCTTCGAATGGAACTCGAGGCAGAGCACGCCGTCGCCGAGATCGACGAGGCTCGCGCCCGCGTTCTTCCGCACGACGCCCTGAGCCTTGCGCACGGTCTTGAGCAGCGACGGAGCCGACTGTAATCCGGCGGCGCCCGCCCCCGCGACAGCCGTGAGCAGTTCGCGCGCCGCGGCGTCGGCGGAGTCGCCGAGGGCCTCCATGACGGTCTCGACGCCGATGGTGCGCAGCGTCTCGAACGGCCCGGCCTCCCAGCCGAAGCCCCACCGCATCGCACGGTCGATATCGTCGGGAGACTCGGCGACCTCGCCGGCGATCCGCGCCGCATAGAGTATGGTCGGGGCCAGCGTGGCGCGCAGGAACGCTCCGACCTGATCGCGGCCGGTGAAGAGGCTGCGAATCCGCTGGCCCGGGTCGTCGATCGATCGTGCCGCGTCGAGCGCCGGAAAGCGCGGCCGGGAAGAGGGACGGTACTCCATCAGCGCGAAGTCGAGCGCCTCGATCTCGCCGGATGCGGCCTTCTGATAGAAGCCGCGTCCGCTCTTCGCTCCCGTCCACCCGCGCCGGACCAGCCCCTCGACGACCGCAGGTACCGTGAAGGCGGACCGCTCAGACGGGTCGAGCCGCTCCCCGAGATCCCGCGCCACCGCCGCCAGAATGTCCACCCCCGCCAGGTCCATCGTCCTGAAGGTCGCGCTGCGCGGCCGGCCGATGGCCGGGCCGGTGATCGCATCGACATCCTCGACCGTCAGCCCTGACGCGGCCATCGCCTTGAACACCTGCATCAGGCCGAAGAGGCCGATCCGGTTGGCGATGAAGCCGGGCGTGTCCTTGGCCAGGACCACCCCCTTGCCGAGGCGTCGATCGGCGAAGTCGACGATCGTCCGGACGATCGCGGGATCGGTATCGGCGGTGGCCATCACTTCGACCAGCGCGAGATAGCGCGGCGGATTGAAGAAGTGCGTTCCCAGCCACCTCCGGCGGAAGGCGTCGGAGCGACCCTCGGCGATTCGCGACAGCTGAATGGCGGAGGTGTTGGACGAGACGATGGCCTCGCCGCCCTCGCGTTCGACTCGTTCGATCAGCGCCTGCTTCACGTCGAGGCGCTCGACGATCGCCTCGATGATCCAGTCGCAGCCGCCGAGGCCCGACAGGTTGTCGAGACTGCCGGTGCGGATCAGCGTGTGAGTCTCGCGGGTGTGAAAAGGGTCTGGCTTCAGCGCGCGGGCCCGCGCCAGACCTTGCACGGCCGCCTCCGCGGTCACGTCGAGGAGCAGGGTGGGCACGCCGGCGTTGGCCAGGTGCGCGGCGATCTGCGCCCCCATGGTTCCAGCGCCGAGGACCGCGGCGGTGCGGATGCGCCTCACGCCCGCTCCGTTCCGGCGCCGCGCACGAACAGATCCACGATCGCGTCGGCGTCGGCGATCAGGGAGTACTTGCGCCGGCTGAGGATCCAGTTGGTGGCCATCTCGTCGAGCATGCCGAACAGCAGCTTGGCGGCAAGGGTGGCGTTCAGCGGCTTGCGGATCACGCCCATCCGCTGGCCGCGCTCGACGATTTCTCGGATGATGCCGAGGTATTCGCGCAGATGGGTGGCCGAGAACCGCTCCATGAACTTCGTGGACTGGCGCAGCTCCACCTGAAAGACCACCGCGAGATCGCGGTCGCGGCTCATGCGATCGAGATGCAGCCGGGCGATGGCGCGGAGCTGGGCGAGCGGATCGGCGATGCCGGCGATGCTTTCCCGGCCGGCGGCGATCGCCTCCTTCATGGTCTTGTCGAAGATCGAGATCAGCAGGTCGTCCTTGCCGCGGAAATACAGATAGACGGTGCCGGCGGCCACACCCGCGGTGCGGGCGACGTCGGCGACCTGGGCATTGAAGAACCCGCGGGCGGCGAAGGTCTCGATCGCCGCCCGGAGCAGCGCGTCGCGCTTGTCGATCTTCTCGCCGCGGGTAACGGCGGGACGGGAGCGGCGGGCAGCCGCCTGAGCGGGCATGAATGAATGTTCATTCATTGGCGGGGGGATGTCAATCGAAGGGGGTGGCTTGACTGAATCCCTAATCCCTAATCCCTAATCCCTAATCTGGAATCCCTCATCCCGAATCCCTCATCCCCACATCCCGAATCCCTAAATCCCGAATCCCTAAATCCCGAATCCCTAATCCGCATCCGAAGCCTCGTCCGAGTCCCTGCCCTGGAAGCGGCCCCGATCTTTCCAGTCGCAGCTGTCCAGGTACTTGATCCAGCCGCCCAGCATTCGGCCGATCTCGTCGCCCATCTGCGCGCAATCGGCGCATTCCTCGAACGTGATCCAACCCTTACGATGGGCTCTTTTCAGCCGCACCACGACTTCTGCAACCGAGCCCTTTGCCGTGTAGAGGTACTTGGCGAGGTGCGCGTCGGTCGACTGTTCGAACCCTTCGGCCATGTTCGACAAGATCGACTCATTCGCTTCGGCGATCTGCCCCTGCAGCTTGCGGTTTTTGCTGAAGACCGGCCGAGCGATCATCGCTGAAACTGCAACGCAAAAGGCCTTCACCTTCGAATATACGGGCAACTCCTCAAGTTTTCGCGCCATGCCCCCGGCGAGAGCACCACCCGTGCCGCGATCGGTGAACAGGGATTCGCGGTGCGGGATTCGTGGATTCGGGATGTGGGGATTCGGGACTCGTGATTCGGGGATTCGGGATGCGGGGATTAGGGATTCGGGATGTGGGGATTAGGGATTCGGGATGAGGGATTCCAGATTAGGGATTAGGGATTAGGGATTCGACGTTTTCGCGCGGGAGCGCCCCGCCCGATGCACAATGATCACATGAGAATGTTTGTGCCCTCCCCTCCCGCGCGGGGGCTGGCGGCCGCGCTGTTGACGGTGAGCCTCTCCGGCTCGGCGGCGTCGTCGGCTCCCGCGACCGTGTCGCTCGGCGTCTCCGGTCGATCGAGCTCGACCCCGTCGGTGGCCGCGACCGGCTCCTTCGTGGCCGTCGCCTGGGGGGCGTCGAGCCAGGGGAAGGCCGACGTCTTCGTGGCGGTCAGCCGCGACGGCGGCGCCACCTATGGCGCGCCGGTTCAAGCGAACCGCATCCCTGGTGAGGCGCGTCTCGGCGGCGAGCTTCCCCCGCGCGTCGCGCTGCGAACCGTGGCGGGCGCGGCGGCGCCGGAGATTGCCGTGCTGTGGACCGCGCGCGGCGCCACCACCCAGATCAAGATCGCGCGCTCTCGCGACGGCGGCAGGTCCTTCGCGCCGCCGGTGATGCTGCAGTCCGCCGCGGCGGCGGGCGACCGGGGGTGGCCCGCGCTCACACTCGATCGGCAGGGCACCGCCCACGCGGTGTGGCTCGATCACCGCGGGCTGGCAGCTCGCCGCGGGACCGGGGCGGGCCATGCCCATCAGGGCGCCGCCCACGCCGGCGGATCCGCGGAGGCATCCGGGCTCTACTACGCGTCGTCGACCGCGGGAAAGCCCTCGCCGGAGCGCGAGCTGACCAGGAGCGTCTGCTACTGCTGCAAGACCGCGATGGCGATCGGCCCGGACGGCGCGATCTACGCGGCATGGCGCCACGTCTATCCCGGGGATCTGCGTGACATCGCCTTCACCGTCTCGCGTGACGGTGGCAAGTCGTTTTCCGCGCCGGCGCGGGTCAGCGAAGACAAGTGGCAGATCAACGGGTGTCCGGACGATGGGCCGGCGATCGCGGTCGACGCCGTCGGCACGGTGCACGTGGTGTGGCCGACGGTGCTCGGGGGCGCGGAACCCGAAGGGGCGCTCTTCTACGCCTCGACGCGCGACGGTCGCCAGTTCACGCCCCGCCTCCGCATTCCGACGCTCGGCAGCCCGCGGCCGCTGCATCCGCAGATCGTCGTCGGCCCCACCGGACGGATCGTGATCGCCTGGGACGAGACCGTCCGCGGACAGCGGGTTGCGGCGATGCGCGAGCTCGCGGCCGGTCCGCAGCCGACGTTCGGCGAGGTGGTCACGCTCGATTCGGCGGGGCCGGCGATGTACCCGGAGCTGGCTGCGACCAAAGAGGGACTGGTCGCGGTCTGGACCACGGGCGGGGAGGTCTCCCGGGTCCAGAGCCGCACGATTCCGCTTCGCTGATCAGAAGCGTGGCGGGGCTGACCATCTGTGGACAGCCACCCCCAAGAGCTGAACAGGAGGGTCAGGAGATCAGGAGGTTATTTGTTTTCCGAGTAAGAGAAGTCTCCTGACCTCCTGGCCCTCCTGTAGGTTTGGGGGCGGCTGTCGTGGGGCTTCAGCCCCCGCGACAGGCGTTCATCACAGGCGCTGAACCCGCGCGTCCTACAGGCCGTGTGGTCTCAGGGTCTGCGATCATCGTCGCGCCGGGCCAGATCGATCACGCGCAGCACTTCGACTTTCCTGTCCGGGCCTTCCATGCCGCTCAAGTGGATGTGATTGGCGACGCAGTTGTTGTCTTCGTTCTCTTCTTCGATTTCGTTCAACGGATCGGCGCAGAACTCGAGCCGGTAGTAGCCGTTCGGCACGCCGGTCACTTCGATGTATTGGTCGGGAATGTACCAATCGTAGACATCCGACCAGCCGGTGTTGATGCCCTGGCGGAATTCGTCGGTGACCCCGTTGCTGGATTGCGGGAAGAGGCAGTCGGGAGCGTAGTACTTGCGTGGGCCGTCACCCTTCTCGCCCCACGCGTCGATGCGGATGTCGGCCATGCAGAAGCTGACCTTGTGCGCGGCGGCGACAGGCTCGCGCCCCAGCTTCGAGGCGCGTTTGTCCGATCGCCACAGCAGCGCGTTGGCAAAGCTCGAATAGTGATAGTGGCCGTGGATCGCGTGGTAGTTGACGGTGCCGGCCGGCCGATCGGCGAACGAGCCGTTGCTCCGATAGATGCGTTGCTCGACCGGGAAAGCGGTCTCTTCGGTGGGTGCCTGGCCGGTCGGCACCTTGAAGCCGATCTCGAGCGGCCCCGACCCGCGGTTCGCGATGATCTGATCGAAGCGAAGGCAGGTCCGCGCGCCGTCCTCGGCCATCTCGCTATCGAAGCAGCTCGATCCCGGCGCCGGGTCGGGCTCGAAGATCGGAAATGACGGGGTGTCGAACGAGATCCGTTCGGTGCCGTGGAAGGTCAGGTCGGGCAGCAATCGCTTGACCGGCCGGATCCGCGGCAGGTACTCCACCTCGGCCAGCGCCTCGTACTCGACCGCCGGCGCGACGTTGTAGCTCGGGTCGTACGCAATCCAGACGTCGTACCAGCCGTTGTCAGGCTTGGGGATGAATGCCGACTGTGACACCGCGATGATGCCGGCGGACGCGCCGACCTGCACGCCGTCCTTGTAGATGAACAGATGAAGGGTGTCGAACTCGCCGCAACACCCGGGCACGCCCGGTGGCAGCGTGTGCCCACCCGGATTGCCGAACCATCGGAGCGCCACCTGTACTCCGCCCGGTCGATTCGGGTTGAGGAAGGTGCCCAAGGGGAGATCAATCTTCAGGCGGAAGCGGTCGCAGGGCACAGCGGCGCACTCGACCGGTTCCCCGCCTTTCGGCGCGTCTTCCGGCCCTACCCGGCCCTCCCAGAACAGCGGGTTCGCCGTGTTCCGGAGAATGCCGCCAGGCGGAGTCTGATGCCCGCGGCCCCGCCCCGTCGGGCTCGCCGGTTGCGGTCCCGATCGAGGAGCGGATTGAGGCGTTGCAGCAAGGAGACTGAGAAGAAGGACCGGCGCTGCGACCGTTCGCAGCAGGACTGAAGGGACTCTGTTGGACATGGACGCTCCAGGGAAGTCCATCTTTCTAGCCTTTCCTGAAGCGATCAGTCAAACGACGCGGGTCAGCGCTGGCGGAGTGCGCTGCCCAGCGACTCGGGGCGCGCCCGATTGGCGAGCCACACGTTCCGGTAGATCGTCCCGCCGATCGACGCGGACTCGGTTCCACTGCGGCCAACCGGGGCGCCGAGATAGGCATAGTGAGAGCTCGGCGCGTAGGTGCCGCGTGGCGAGGCCATACCGTAGTCGTAGAGCGTGTTCCCGTTGATGCCGCCGTCTCTCATCATCAGCCTGATGCTCGATCCCCAGGTGAACTTCCAGTGATAGGTCGTCGCCGGGTTGAGCGCGAATGTCGACGCCAGGCGCTTGGCGGTATCCGGCTCGTAGCGAACGTCGAGATCGTCCGCATCGCCGTAAATCACCCGCCATTGAATAGCGTTGGGCGGAAACCCTGCGCTGCCGCGGTACTGGATGTCGACCCGATAGTCGTTGGTGATGAAGTCGCTCTGGCCCTCCTGCATGCCGAACACCTTCGCCTTGTCGCCGGGGCCGTTGGCGCGCAGGCCCTCGACGTCCATCGAGAATTCGCCGCCGGTGATGGTCTGCGGCAGCAGATACCTCACATGACTCTGGCCGTTGTTGAGCTGAAGGCCCTTTCCGGGGATGAACGTGGCGCTCCCCACAATGGTGCCGACGGTCTCGCCGTGAATGAGCGGGTCGTACAGCTCGCCGGCGCGGTTGAATCCCACCAGCTTCGATCGGAACGTCCCGGTCGCCGACCACGCCGACACCGTCGTGCCCTGGGTGGCCCGTGCGCGCCAGTAGAACACCGTCGTCGGCTGCAAGTCCTGGGGCGGCGTCCACGTGGTCACGCTGCTGCCTTCCGGGACGGCGGTCGCGCTGATGCTCGCGGCGAACCCGGGCACGTTCGACGCGTTCGTGCTGGTGAAGCCGCTGTTGTCGGAGATCTGGAACTCGTAGGTGCGCGCCCCGGTCTGGTCAGACGACGCGTTGCGCACCGAGACGGTCGGGCGGAGCGTATCGAGCTGCGTGTCGGCGGCCGGCGCTTCCAATGCCGGGGCTTGAACCGTCGGAGCAGCGGGCGCCGGCTGAGTGGGAGTTTGTTTCTCTCCGCACGCAGCGGCGAGCATGAGTAGCGTGGCAGCTCCGGCCACACCGAGGGTCTTGAACGAGCTCACTTGGTACTCCTTTGAGACGTCGATTTGCGGTTGAGGGAGGGGCGCGGGACTCGGGCCGCGGATCGCAGCCGGCGCCGACCCTCGAGAACGATGATGTTGCGGCGCAGCACGGTGACGTCACCCGAGCGGCGTGCGGTTTTCAGGATTTCGAGAATCGCGGCGAACTCCGCGCGATCAGCCGGCGACAGCTCGGTATCTTCGAGCGCGTCCTCGATGCGCAATTCCACGACGTCGGGCGTGACGGCGTCTTCGAACGAGATCAACGCGCGCCCATCCGGCAGCGGAACCAAATCGATCCCGATCCGCCGCTCCAGGGCCTTACTCGCGTTGACCACGATGACCGCCCGGCGGCCGAAGGTCGCGAGCTCGGCCGCGGCGAACCGCTGTCGGACTTCAAGCTGAACCATCCGAACGATCGCCCGACTCAGGTCGGGGTCGATCGCGGCGAGCGCCTCGATGGTGGCCACCGGCAGCGTCAGGGTGATTGGGCGCGACGGCGCGGAGAACTTGCGGGGACGCCCGCGGCGAGGGGAGATCGATGTGGTCGAGTGTTCCATGCAGCGCTCAGCAGGCCATTTGCGAAAACCTGGCCAGCCCGGGGTGGCTCATAATTTCTATGCGAAAAATGGGTCATCATACATATTTATCGCGCTAAAAATAACGATTTGCGTCGTCCGCTAACGAAGTTGTCAGCCCTCTTGCCTCAGCCGGGCTGTAGCTGCCGCTGGACTTCCGCCTGCCCAGCCTTCGCTGAAGCTACGGCGGGTCCACCGTAGCCTTGGCGGAGGTGGGAAGGCGGAAGCCACGTGTCTGGGGGCGGTCGATCAATCGATCGGGTGGCTTCCGGCTTCAGCCGGAAGGTTGTGGCTGGGCCGGGAGAGACTAGAGTTCGCCGGACAGCGCGCGCCGGGGATTGTCGACGAGGAGCTGACGGATGTCCGCGGGCGTGAACCCGGCCGCGGTGAGCGCCGGAACGAACTTGGTGAAGAGCGTGTCGAACGGCCGGAACTGGCCTCCGCCGGGTTCGCCGACGTGGAACCAGCCCGCGTCGTGCGACACCAGCGTCCGGCCGAGATATCCCCGTGCCTTCATCTGGCTGACCAGCTCGACATGCCGGGCGAGGCTGCCGTCCGAGACGCCGTCGAATTCCACCCACGCACCGGCTTGTGCCGCCCGCGCATGAAACGCCCCGTCCCGCTCGTTGTGCGCGTGGACCCAGATGAAGGCCGACGCCGGCACCCCGGCCGCCGCGATCAGATCGATCTCCGCGATCGCCGCCGCGCCGGTCGACGTGTGCGACGCGATCGCGAGCCCGGTCGCCCGCGCCGTAATCGCGGCCGCGCGAACCAGCTTCGCGTCGACCTCCGACAGCGGGGCGTCGTCTACGCCGATCTTCATGAACGCCGGTCTGATCGCGGAGCCGTCGATGCCCCGCTCGAACTCACCGATCCAGCGTGCCGCGAGCTGCTCGGCGCTCTCGGTGAAGGCGTGGCGCGGCAGATGTTTGTCCTTGGCCGCTCCGTAGTAGCCGGTGTTGGTGAGGATGGTCACACCGGAGGCCTTCGACAGCCGCTCGAGCAGCGCGGCGTCGCGGCCCAGATATGCCGGCGTGCATTCGACCAGGGTCTCGCACCCGAGCGCGCGCACGGCTTTGAGGTAGGGGAGGACGACCGCAAATACCCGAGCCGCGTCGTAGCGGCTTGCGCTCACCTGATCGGCGCCGATGAAATCCACGAGCAGGTGCTCGTGCATCAGCGTCAGGCCGAGGCGTTCGGGCGGCAGCGGGCCGGTGACGGTGTGAATGGCGCGAGCGGACCCGCGAGCCTGGTGTCCAACTCGCCTGCCGGAGCGGGCCGCGGCCGTGGCCGCCAGTGCGGCCACGCCGGCGATCAGCTCGCGTCTCGTCAGGCCTGCCATATGGAAGCGCCCGTCGGCGGCTTCAGCCGAACTGCGGGTCGTCGGCGGTCGGCCCGTAGATCGACGGAACCTTCTGGTCGCACAGCCGCAGGTAGACCGTCAGCTGGCCGCGATGATGCGCCAGGTGATTGATGGTGTCGCGCAACACGACGTGCCGCGGCTGGTCCATGACGACCTGGCCACCGGCGAGAAGCCGCCAGTTCGTGGTGTAGAGGTAGTCGTCGTTCGTCTTCAGCAGTGACTCGCGGGCCTTCTCGATGTGGCCGTCGTGCACCTCGACGAGCTTGTCCATCGCTGGCGGCTGATACTGACCCTGGCCCGGGGGCGGCGTGAGGTTCAGCTCGTCCTGATCGATGATCAACGTCACCCACGATGGCATCGTCGCCACGAGTCCGGCCAGCCGGCCGAGCGGCATCGACTTGGGATGCGGCGTCCACTCATCGCGCCCGAGCGGCACCTGCGCGACCGCACGACGCGTCCGCGGCGCTTCCCGTTCGAGCTCGGCGAGGAATAGTTCGGTCAGTGTCATCGGTCCTCCATGTCCGCCCGGCGGCGGCCCTCTATTCTACGCCGCGTCTCCGTGACCGACGCGCGGCAGCTTGCTGCTTGGTGACGCTCACCGCTGACTCGCAGCGCCGGAAGATCTACAGGAGGGCCAGGAGGTCAGGAGAAAAATATTTGGGTTCCCCCTGATCTCCTGGCCCTCCTGTTGTTCCGGTGGTTGCATCACCCCGATAGTGAATCCAAGCGCCCGGCTGCGGCGAGCATCGAACCACCGGTCCCGCTCCGAATCGTCTCGATCGTAAGATCGCGCTCATGCCCGAGCGCAACTCGCCGATCACGATCCTGACGTTCGCTCTCTTCCTCGGTTTAGCCGTCCCTGCCGGCGCCCAGGCCCCGCCGGCAGCGCCGGCCGATCATGAGGCGATTCTCGCGGTCGTCGACGGCTTCATGACCGCGCTCTCGACCAACGATGCCGCGCTGATGGCGAAGTTGCGTCTCGAGGGAGGCACCAGCACCGTCGAACGGCCGGCCCCGTCGGGGGGCACTCTGGTGAGCCGCCGGCCGTTCACGCCGGACGGCATGCGCCCCGGCGCGTATCGCGAGCGCTACTGGGATCCGGTCGTCCATGTGCGCGGCAAGCTGGCGATCGTCTGGACGCCGTACGAGTTCTGGCAGAACGGCAAGACCAGCCACTGCGGCATCGACGTGTTCGAGATGGTGAAGGACGAGAGCGGCTGGCGGATCGGCAACACGATGTGGACCGTCGAACCCGACGCCTGCGCCGCGCTGCGTCCCTCGGACCCGGCGCGGGTCCGACCGAAGGACTAGCCGTGCGAAACTGTTCAGCCCGGCCCCAGGACCCGCGCTTGCCCGCCGTAGCGCGTAGCGCGGAGGTGGGAACCCGCGGACCGCGCCCGGGAACCGGGCGGCGCCTTTTGCTAGACTTGACCGTTCCGTAGTTGCTCGAATTTGAGCCGGTGCTGCGGCTCGGGGGTGTGTGATGAGCGCAAGGCGAATGGCAGTCGTTACTGATCGGCGTGCTGGCACTCAGCGTCGTGACGGCGGCCCAGGATCGAGGCAAGACCAAGGCTCAGGGGAAAGTGGTCGACGAGCAGGGACAGCCGCTCGGCGACGTGATCATCGCGGCTGTGCTGAACGGCACCGACAAGCCGTTTCAACAGACCAAAAGCAACAACAAGGGGGAGTGGAAGGTCGAGAACCTCGCTGCCGGCAAGTGGAAGATCTACTTCGGCGGCAAGCAGGGACTCGAAGAGAAGAGCGTCGACCTCGAGGTCGGTGAAAGCGGCACCCTCACGGTGCCCGACGTGAAGCTCGGGAAGCCCGTGGATCACGACGCGGTCATCAGCGCCGAAATCCAGAACGCGGCCAAGCTGCTGCAGGAGCGCAACGCCGCCGGGGCCCGCAAGATCTACGAGGATCTGCTCGCCAAGTATCCGCAGGCGCAGGCGCCGTTCCGCGCCCAGGTCCACGGGGCGATCGCGCAGACCTACATCGCCGACAACCAGGCCGCGCCCGCCCTGGAACAGCTCAAGAAAGCGCTCGAGCTCGATCCCGGCAATACCGACATGCAGGTGATCTACGCCGAGATGCTGATGCAGGCCGGCGACGCCGCCCAGAAGGCCGAAGGCGAGAAGATCCTGCTCGGTCTCGATGTCACGAAGGTCAAGGATCCGTTCCCCTACATGAACGTCATCATCGGCCAGATCAACGCGAAGAAGCCCGAAGATGCGCTGGCGTTGCTGAGCAAGCTGATGAACCAGTTCCCGACCGACATGACGCTCTACTACTACCGTGGGCGCGCCAACCTCGCGGCGAGCAAGCTGCCCGAGGCCAAGGCCGACCTCGAGAAGTTCGTCGCCGCGTCGCCGTCGGCACGCGAAACGCCGGACGCGAAGAAGATTCTCGAGCAGATGAAGGACGTGAAGTGAGAGCAGCGCTCTGCGCGCTGCTGCTGGCTTTCACGATGGCTTGCGGCGGGGACGATGGAGGTTCGACCTCCCCCCCGCCTCCGGGCGGCGGTGGTTCCAACCAGGATGTCTGCGCCGCCGTCCGTTCCGAAGCAATTGAGCCCGAGCGCACCGCCGCGCTCGCGCCCCCTTCCTCCAAACGCGGCCGCCTCGACCCTTCACCGCGCTGGCGCGTGCTCGACTCGCTCTGGATCCACCAGCAGGCGGCCGACCGCCGCGCCGCCATTTCCTCCCTGGGCCCGCGCGAGGCCTCGACTTCGGACATCGGCGACATCGCGGTCATCCGCGACGAAGGCGACGTGATCGTCCCCGCCAATGCGTTCGACCTCAAGGGCGTCGGCCTTCGCTTCACCCGCAATCCGTCTGGCGGCTACGACGTCCGCCTGAGCGATTCGGCGTTCAGAACCGCCATCGGCAACCGGATCACGCTCAGCGACGACGACACCGCGCGCGCCGACGTCTCGTTCTCGTTTCCATTTTTCTCGGGCAGCGAGCGCACCGCGTTCGTGAACTCGGACGGCAACATCACCTTCCGCGAAGGGGACAACGCCAGCACCGACCGCAGCGTCGGGCGCCTGCTGACCGGGCCCCCCAGAGTGGCGGCGTTCCTGGCCGATCTCGATCCGAGCGCCGGCGGCACCGTCTTCGTCAACGCCGTCAGCGATCAGTACACCGTCACCTGGTGCGCGGTCCGTGGGTTCGACTCTGCCAACACCACAACGGCGCAGACGACGCTGCTGCCGGACGGGACGATCGAGATGCGATTCGCCGCCGGCATCACGCTGCCGGATGCCGTCATCGGCCTCTCGCCTGGTCAGACTCTCGATTTCCGGACCGTCGATCTGAGCTCGCAGGGGCCGACCTCCGGTGGCGGCACCGCCCTGGGCGAACGCTTTTCGGAGAATCCCGATCTCGATGTCGTCGCGGTCGCGAAGACGTTCTATCGGAGCCATCCCGATGCGTTCGATCAACTGGTGATCTGGACCGATACCTCGGTGGTGTCGGGGAACGCGTTCGCGTTCGAGTCGACGCTGGCCAACGCAGTGCAGGGCATCGGCCTCGAGGTCTTCGACACCTCGCGTGAGTTCGGGAGCGCCGGGCGGCTGCAGAGCTTCACGTTGATGGATCGCCTCGCGAAGTATCCCGACGACCCGACGACGCGGTTCCTGGGCGAGAACAGCACGCTCAGCGTGCTCGGACAGGAAGTCGGGCATCGCTGGCTCGCGTATGTCAATTTCCGCGACCACGAGGGTCAACGCTCAGAAGAGCTGCTGGGCCGTGACCAGGCCCATTGGAGCTTCTTCATGGACTCCGATGCGTCGGTCATGGAAGGCAACGACATCGAGGCGCTCGGCGGCGGCTCGTTCAGGACGACGGCCGCGGTGCGCCGCTACAGCCGGCTCGATCAATATGCGATGGGCCTGGTCGGCCCCGCCGACGTGCCGCCGTTCTTCTACGTCCAGAGCCCGATGAACCTCTCGCAACCGAAGGACAAGGAATCGGCGCCGCAGGTCGGCGTCACCTTCAACGGTACCCGGCGCGACGTCCTGATCGAGGACGTGATCGCGATTCACGGGCCGCGGATCCCATCGGCGGCGGAGTCCTCGAAGGTCCACCGCCAGGCGTTCATCTACATCATCGGCGGCGGCCGCGCGATCGATCCGGGGCAGGTCGCCAAGCTCGATCGGATCCGCCGCCAGTGGGAAGAGTTCTTCGGACAGGCGACTGAAGGCCGGATGCGGGCCGACACCCGGCTCTCGCAGTAGTGTCCCGAGTCGGAGATTCGCTGACATATTCCGGGCGGGGCATCCCGCCTCGCCGCGTTGCTCATCGCTCACTTATGCCCAATAAGCTCGCTCTTCGCGCCTTGCGATCCGGGCGCCGCGCCCGGAATATTTGTCAGCGAATCTCCGATTCGGGACACTGGACTCCATGAAACAACGATTCTCTGCCGGGGTCGCGGTGGCGGCACTCGCGCTCTCGTGGACCGTCCGGATCGACGGTGTGCCGGCCGCGCAGCCGCGCACATCGCCGACCGCCATCGATCTCAAGAAGCTGGACGCGATTGAGCCGCTGGTCCGGCAGGAGATCGAACAGCGGCGTCTGCCGGGAGCCGTCGTGCTCATCGGCCTGGGCGATCGCATCGTCTACCACAAGGCGATAGGCAATCGTGCACAGGTGCCGTCGCGCGAACCGATGACGCTCGACACGGTCTTCGATCTTGCGTCGCTGACCAAGGTGGTGGCGACGACCACCAGCGTGATGATGCTGATCGAGCAGGGCAAGCTGCGGCTGGTCGATCGCGTGTCGACGTTCATTCCCGGCTTCGAGCGGTACGGCAAGGCCGACATCACCATCCGCCACCTGCTGACGCACGTGTCAGGTCTCAGACCGGACGTCGATCTTGGCGACAACTGGGTCGGCACCGACACCGCGATTCAGCTCGCCGTCGAGGAAGTGCCGACCGCGCCGCCGGGTGTCCGGTTCGTCTACAGCGATATCAACTTCTTCCTGCTCGGGGAGATCGTCCGCCGCATCAGCGGAGAGCGGCTCGACGAGTTCACGCAGAAGCGGATCTTCAAGCCGCTGGGGATGAACGACACGATGTTCAACCCACCGAAGACGCTCGCGGCCCGGATTGCCCCGACCGAGAGCTGCACTCCGTTCGGCTGGCCGTGCGACGGGCCGGGCATGAAGATGCTGCGCGGGGTCGTCCACGATCCGACCGCACGGAGGATGGACGGCGTCGCCGGGCATGCCGGGTTGTTCAGCACGGCGGCGGATCTTGCGGTCTTCAGCCGGATGCTCCTGAACGACGGCAGCTATCGCGGGATTCGGGTGCTGTCGCCGCTCACCGTCGAGAAGATGGCGACCCCGGCGCCGGCAGCCGAGGATCGGAACCTGCGGGCGCTCGGATGGGACGTGGACTCGAGCTTCTCGTCGAACCGGGGTGAGCTGCTGCCGATCGGGTCGTTCGGGCATACCGGATTCACCGGTACTTCGCTGTGGATCGATCCCGCGACCGGGATGTTCGTCGTGTTCCTGTCGAACCGGGTTCATCCGGAAGGCAAGGGCGACGTGACGCCGTTGCGCGCTCGGGTCGCGACGATCGCCGCGTCAGCGCTCACCGCGACGCCGCCAGGGGCGCGGGCGATGCTGTTCACCGGGCGCGACTTCGGCGCCGGCGCGCCGCCGGCAGTCAGGCCTGGACCGCCAGTGATCACCGGCCTCGACGCGTGGCGCGCCGACGGCTTCACGGCCCTTCGCGGCAAGCGGGTCGGTCTGCTCACCAACCACACCGGCCGGGCGCGAGACGGCGCGGCGGCGATCGATCTGCTTCAGACAGCGAAGGATGTCAGGCTGACCGCCCTGTTCAGCCCTGAGCACGGCATCCGCGGAATCCTCGACGCCAGCGTGCCGTCGGCCAGGGACGCGAAGACCGGGCTGATGATCCATTCGCTGTACGGCGACACGCGCCGGCCGACCGCCTCGATGCTCGACGCCGTCGATGCCATGGTCATCGATCTGCAGGACATCGGCGCGCGGTTCTATACCTACATGACCACGATGGCGTACGTCATGGAAGAAGCGGCGAAGAAGAACGTTCCGGTATACGTCCTCGATCGCCCCAACCCGATCAACGGCTTTCAGATCGAAGGGCCGGCGCTCGACAAGGCGATGGTCGGGTTCACCGGGTATCTTCCGGCGATGCCGGTGCGTCATGGGATGACGCTCGGGGAGCTGGCGCGCCTGTTCAACGGCGAGAACAAGATCGGCGCCAACCTCACGGTGATCCCGATGAAGAACTGGGATCGCGGCCGTTGGTTCGACGACACCGGTCTGCCCTGGATCAACCCGTCGCCGAACATGCGCAATCTGCTGCAGGCGACCCTCTATCCAGGGGTCGGGGCGATCGAGGCCACCAATATCTCGGTGGGCCGGGGCACCGACACGCCGTTCGAGCAGATCGGCGCCCCGTGGATCGACGGCGTGCAGCTCGCGGAGGCGCTGAACGCGCGCACGATTGCCGGCGTCAAGTTCTATCCGGTGCGATTCACGCCGCTCTCCAGCAAATATGCGAAGGAGGAGTGTCAGGGCGTGTTCCTAGTCGTGACCGATCGACTGGCGCTGCGGCCGGTTCGTCTCGGCGTCGAGCTGGCGTCTGCGCTGTCGAAGTTGTACGGCGCGACATACGAGCTGGAGTCCGCGGAGCGGCTGTTCGGATCGCACGACGGCGTGACGCGCATCCGGGCGGGCGACGATCCCGCGGCGATCGCCGGATCGTGGAGCGCCGCCGAAGGCCGCTGGCGCCTGATGCGGGGGAAGTATCTGCTCTACCGGTAGTGTGGTTCAGCCTGACCCCTCTCTTCACCCCGCCTTGGCATCCGCCACGCGCACCGCCCGCTTGTTGGCGTACATCCGCTCGTCGGCGATCTTGAGCGCATCGTTCGCCGATTCCGCCAGCGGGGACACTTCCGCGCAGCCGAAGCTGACGCCGACGTCTTTCGGCAGCGTCGCCGCCGCCGTGGCGCGGAACTCGTTCTGAAGGTCCAGCCCCCGCCGCAGCGCTTCGTCTTCGCGGCACGACAGCAGCAGTAGGAACTCGTCGCCTCCCCAGCGGAAGACGTAGTCCGCGTCGCGGATCTTCCGCTGGAGGAAGGTCGCGAGCTCGCGAAGTGTCCGGTCGCCGGCGGCATGGCCGAGCGTGTCGTTGATGCTCTTGAACTTGTCGATGTCGAGGAACAGGACCGACAGCGGCGTGCCGTAGCGGCGGTGCAGGTTCAGTTCGCGGCCAATCACTTCGTCGAAGAACCGGCGGTTGCGCAGCCCGGTCAGCGCGTCGGTGACCACCATCTGCCGGAGCTCGATCTGGGCCGATTCCAGCTTCGCATTGGCACTCTTCAGCTCGAGGGTCATGTCCTCGAAGGTCATCAACTGCATGCCTAGCGCCGTCACGAGGTAGAGCGCGAGGCCGAAGAAGAACGCATCGGAGAGGGCCGGACCACCCCGCGCCGCCGGCGACAGCATCATCCAGACGTTGGTCGCCGCGGCGATGAGCAGCGCCGCCCCGACGACCGCGGCGCCGAGCAGCCGGCTGTTGCGCAGGATCAACAGGTGCGTCACGCCGGCCAGCGCCAACGCGCTCGCGGTCAACAGATAGCCGGAGAGGTAGAGCGCCTGAAAGCCCCAGATCAGCGGCGACAGCAGAAACCACATGGCGAGGGTCAGCACCAATCCGGCGCGCGCCCGGCGTGCCCGGGTTCGCTGGCGATACGCGTCGGCCGCCGCGACGAAGCACAGCGCGCTGGCCACCATCAGAAACTGCGAACCGCCCGCCGCGAGCGCCCCGAGCGTGCTGCCGCTGCGCCAGCTGGCGTCGATCGCGAGCGCGGTCGTCAGGCAGGTCCATCCCGCGGTCCAGTGGAGGATGTACGGGCGCTTTCGGTACAGGTGGAGGAGGAGCAGCAGGCCCGTGATGATCGCCGCGGCGCCGGCCGCCAGGTACGTCGGCGACGTCAACGCCGGAAGCGCCGGAGCGAAGGTGCCATCGGCGGACGCGTCGAGCCCCGCGATCGACAACGCGACCGTGGTAACCGTCATGGCCATCCTGGCCAGAGCCCCTGACTCCCGTCTGACCTGCATGTCGTCGGAACCCCCGCCGGTCCTCAATACATCTGGTAGAGCATCCAGTAAACGACGATGCCGGTGATCGAGACGTAGAGCCACAGCGGCAATGTCCAGCGTGCGATGCGCACGTGGCGGTCGAACTGTCCATGGTACGCCCGCCAGAGCGTGATCCCGGCCAGCGGTGGAATCGTCGCCGCCAGCACGACGTGGGTGATCAGTATCGTGAAATAGATCACACGAATCGTTCCGCGGCCCGGGAACGGGCGCGACCCGGCGTGGGCGTGATAGACCAGGTAGCTGATGAGAAACAGGACCGACGTAGCGAACGCCGCGACCATCACCGCGCGATGCGCGGCGATCCGCCGCTGCCGGATGCAGACGTAACCGATGACTAGCAGGATCGTGGCCAGGCCGTTGAGCGAGGCGTTGACGAGCGGCAGATCCGAAACGGACAGGTTCATCGGGTGGGAAGAGGAGGTCGAGGTCCACAGTTGCATCCTGCCGTAGCAATGTGACGGCCGGGACCTGTGAATTTCACGTTACGTCGGCGGAATCAGGTGCGGTCGGCGATCATCAACGCCCAGAGAAGCGGCAGATAGACGATCGAGGCAAAGAACAGCTGGCGCGCATCCCGCACGGCGCGGGTCATCGCGAAGCGCATCGATACACCAAGGAAGATCAAGGTGAGGACGAGGGCGCCGGCGAAGTAGACAGTGCCCGACATCCCGACCAGCGTTGGCGCGAGTGCCACCGGCAGCAGCGCGGCGGCGTAGACCACGGCCTGACGCGCGGTGCTGCGGCCGTCGGGCTCGATCACCGGCAGCATCGGGAAGCCGGCGCGGGCATAGTCCTCGCGGTACATCCAGGCGATGGCGAGGAAGTGCGGCAATTGCCAGAGGAAGAGGATCGCGAACAGCACCCAGGCGCCCTGTGACAGCGTGCCTTCCGCCGCGGCCCAGCCGATCACCGGCGGCAGCGCCCCGGGAATCGCGCCAATCACGGTGGCGAACGAGGTCCGCCGTTTCAAGGGGGTGTAGACCGCGGCGTAGCTGACGAGCGTGGCCAGTGCGACGACGGAGCTGGCGACGTTGACGCCGGCCGCCAGCACCAGCAGCCCGAGGACGGAGAGGATGGCCGCGAAGGCGAGCGCTTCGACCGGGCCGAGGCGGCCGTCGGGCAGCGGCCGGAGACGGGTCCGGCGCATCAGGCTGTCGGCGTCGCGCTCGATGACCTGGTTGATGGCGGACGCCCCACCCGCGACGAGGGCGGTGCCGACAATGGTCCAGCCGAGTGCGGCCAGGTTGGTCGTATCGCCGTGCGCCATGGCGTAGCCGGCGACAGTCGAGGCGACGACCAGCAGATTGAGGCGAGGCTTCGCCAGCGCCACGAAGTCAATGGCTCGCGCGCGGGCCCCGATCGTCATCGCTGCCGTCGTTCTCATGAAATCGCCTGACCCCTGCCTGCGCCGCCCCCAGTGACCCGAGACGGGACCTATGACGCCTTGAACGTGAAGCCTACGTCCACCGATCCCTTTTCGGCGACCGTGATGCGCTGGGTCTGGGTGCCGAGTTTCTCATGCCACGCCTCAATCGTATAGGTCCCCGGCGGGAGCTGCTTCAGCTCGAACCTGCCACCCGGCTCGGTCACGGCGAAGTACGGATGCTCGAGGACGCCGGCGAAGGCGGACATCCAGTTGTGCATGTCGCACTTGAAGCGGACCATGACTTCCGGCGCTGTGAAGAACCGCGAGTCCTTCTGATTCTGAATCTGCTGGCTGAAATTGAATTCCTGGTTGACGTTCGGCAGCGCGTGCACGTTGTGCGCGGTGGTATCGCTGTTCACGATCTCGACGTTCTGGCCCACTCTGACGCCGAACACGTGCGGGTGGTACATGCAGCCGCGCTGGTCGAGCTTCACCGCCGCGGTCGGGACGTCGAAGTAGTACTGGCCGAGCCCGTCTTTGACGTAGACGAAGACGTTCCCCAGCCCGCCGTTCTCGCTGACGAACGTGTCGGCGGTCGCTCCGCCCTTGTGCGCCTGCTCGCAGACCCGATCGCCACCGAGCTTGATCGGCGGGTTCGCCGGCACCGGACCGTCGATGCGGACGCGGCCACTGACGTTGCCGGCGGTCGCCGCGTCGACCCGCTTCGCGTCGGGCGGCGGGGTGCGCTGAGGCGGTTGTTCACGTGAACAGGCCGACGCGATCAGGAGCACCACCAGGCCGCTCGCCCGGACGATTGAGATTCTTGACATGCTTCGCACTGTGGCCATTTCTGGCGATTCGCGCCGGGAACTAGCTGCCTGCCCCGGCCGCCTTGATCTTCCTGAGGATCCGATCCTCGATCCAGTGAGCGTCCCACCACTCGACCGGGTTCACCATCCGCCCGTTCACCAGCATCGTGAAGTGGAGATGATCGCCGCCCGCCATCCCGGTCATTCCGCTCCGGCCAATCTGCTGTTCCTTCTCCACCGTCTGCCCGGCCTTGACGTCGATCGTCGAGAGATGCCCATAGAGCGACTGCACGCCCATCCCGTGATCGATGATGACGCAGTGGCCGTAGATGCCCAGCTCCTCGGCGAACACCACGATGCCGCGGTTGGCGGAGACGATCGGCGTGCCCGTGAACGAGGCGAGGTCGAATCCCAGATGGACCTGCTGGTCCACTTCCTTGCCCTTGTAGATGTAGGTGCGGTGATCCGCGAACGCCGACTCCACCGCGGTGTTGGTGAAGGGATGGAACACCACGCCCTTCCAGAGCAGCTCAGGCCGGGTCTGCGCCGCCAGCGATGCGATCTTGTCGTTGTTCTTCCGCCGCAGCTCGCCATTGATCACCAGGAACTTCGCGAGGTTGTCCCCCTCCGGTTTGACCTCGGTGGTGCCCTCGAGAATGGCAGGCACCACGCGATCCACCAGCGCGTCGGTCACCTCGATGCGGCTGCGCTTGAACGGCTTGGGGAACACCCGGTACTCGAAATCGGCGCGGGCGGTGTTGCCGGCCTCGTCTCGCGCGTAGAGGCGGATCGGCGTCTTCAGATCCTGATCGTGGAGCAGCGCGAAAAAGGCGACGCGCAGCGCCGGATCCGTGATCTTGACGCCGTCGAGCGCCGTGCCCGAGGCCGGATATCCGGGATATTCGACGTCGCCGACCACCACGCCGGAGGTGACGTCCTCCGGGGTGGCCCGGTAGACGACCAGCTCGGCGCCGCCGTGGTTCACGTAGTGATGGGTCGAGACGATCGAGACCCGCGGGCGCTCCAGCCGCACCTTCACGTCGCGCCGCGCCGTGGACACGACGGTCCGGATGCCATAGAGCACCTTGCGCGACGCGGTGACCACCACCATGGCGTCTCCGTTCTGGAGCTCCGGCACCGCCTGTTTGCCGATGTCGCGCGCCACCACCAGCCGATCGGCGCCGTTCTGACGGACCTGCGCGCCCTGCTGGTCGGCGATCGAGAACACGGGAAACTGCTTGCCGTTCTGCTCGACGACGATCCGGAGATCCTCGACGTGCGCGCCGGGCGCCTGCACTTCGACTTCGAGCGGGGTGGAGACCCCGACGAACTTTTCCGGCTTGTTGATCTGGATGGGCGGGCCGGCCATCCGTCCACCGGCGACGTAGGCGCCTCCGGCGGCGACCACCAGGATCAGCACCAGTCCGAGGAGAAAACGCATCCCTGATGATACCTGCCGCGGCTGTCAGACCGCGATTGGGGCGGACCGAACGGCCATATTTGGCGGCAGCGCCGGTGCAGCGGGCCGGCCAGAGGTGGGTTGACGGTGCGGCGACCCGCTTGTACACTTGGATGTTCCTGCGCTTCGTGCCGGTATCGTCTAGGGGTCAGGACACGTGGTTCTCAGCCACGGGACCGGGGTTCGATTCCCCGTACCGGTACCAACTTTCCAACCTGCAAGCGGTCAGTGACTTGTAGCGGATTCCCTGGCGGGGTCTTCGCTTCGAGCGAAGCTCTGTTCGGTGGGATCTTGAAAGATTCTTGAAACTTTGTCCGAGGCATCGATCATCCGGCCCTGAGCCGTCGGCTTTCTGAAGCGGCTGTCGGGTTCGCCGATCGCCGCCCACAGTGGCTTGTAGTGGACGTGAAACATCCGGCCGCGGTGGAGTTTCCCGGTCGTGATGGCCGTCGCTAACCGGCGGTCGACAAGGGTCCTGATGAAGTCGGTGCTCTTCTGTCCGTGGACGGTGCCTGCGAAGCGGCAGTACCTGCCGTTCTAGGAACACGCCGGAGTGCAGCAGGACCTGGAGGAGGAACCGCGCCTGACGTTCCGTGAAGCCGAAGGCGGCAATTGCCTCTGCCCGCTCCGTGTTGGCCAGCTCGATGGTCCAACGGTCGGGAGGAGGCGGCAGGGTCACCGGATCAGCTCCTCGGCGAGGCGGGGATGCGCCATGCGCCTGCCGCCGCCACCGCGTCCACCCACCATCCCGCTGACCACCGCGTAACACCGAAACCCGGACCTGGCGGCGGCGCCGGCATGGGCGCCGCGATAGTGCGGGGTCACGACCTCGATGTCCTCGTGCCGACGCCAGCCATCGTGATCTTCGTACTCGATACGTGCATCGGGAAAGTGCACGTGACAGTCGTCGTACGGCAGCTCGTGCTCCCGCGCCCACCGCGCGATCTCTTCTGGCTCGCGATCGGGCCGCCCGTCGCAGTCCTTCTTGCCACGGTTGCGCTCGTGGAGAAAACGCTGG
Organism: uncultured Acidobacteriota bacterium; assembly: GCA_963717745.1. Classification (GTDB taxonomy): domain Bacteria; phylum Acidobacteriota; class Vicinamibacteria; order Vicinamibacterales; family 2-12-FULL-66-21; genus JACCXG01. The sequence goes on along the minus strand of CAVQXJ010000015.1, from coordinate 209,187 downwards.
TAGTCGCGCTTCAGCTCGTAGTCGAGAACGACGCAGCGGACGCGACCGCCCTGGCCGCGGAGTCGCTCTTCTGTGCGCTGGTAGGCTCGATAGACCCTGGTGTCGTGGGTCAGCTCGCGTGGCTTTCTGAGGCCCGCGTAGAACGTTTGGCGGGGTTCGTACGTGCGCTCGGGACGTTCGTAGCGATTGGCTTCGAGGAGGTCACGGCCGCGCTCGGTCAGGACGACGGCTCGGTCGTCCGAGCTGAGCGGACTGCGGCGAATCAGCCCCTCGTCCTCCAGGTGCCGAACGCTATCGCGTGGATTGCCCGGCTCGTCGCGCAGGTGGTGGAGATCGCTCTCGGATACAACCCGAAACGCGCCGATGGTCCCGAGCATCCGGCTCTCGGTGCCGTCGATCTCGTAGAGGCGGTCGCGCTCATGGGCCGGTCGGCGCTCGGGTCCGCGCGGGAGGTCGAGATCCCTGGGGAACACGTCGCGAGGGTCGCGGTCTTCGCCGCGGTCGCGTTCGCTGCTCCCACCACGACTGCCAATACTGCGATCCCAGGACTCGCCGCGGTCACGGTCATCGCTTCGAGGATCGTATCTGTCCCACATGGGCAATCGCCTTGTGAACAGCCTCGGCCTGCGCGTTCGATGCGACGGCCGGTGGATATTCAAGCACTTGTGTCCAACCGAACCATGTCAGGCAACGGATCATTGGGCGCTTTCTGTTGTTGTCCGGTCGCGACCGTTCTTGTTCGCGTTCACGCGACTGGGTTGACACGTACTCTTTGATATACGACTATGTCGTATATGACACAGGCGACGCTCGACCGAGAACTCAAGAAGGGCTCGGCAGAGTTGATCATCCTCTCGATTCTGGGACCGAGGCCACGTCACGGCTACGAGATCGGGAAACTGATCGAGGCACAGTCCAGAGGACAACTGAAGTTTCATGTAACCTCTCTCTACCCCTTGCTGTATCGCCTCGAGGACCGTGGCTGGCTGCACGGCCGTTGGGTCGAGAAAGCCCGCGAGCGGCGGCGGCGCTACTACAGCCTGACGGCCGAAGGCCGTCGCGTCCTGGCTCGGCAACGCACAACGTGGCGAACGTTCGTCAATGCCATGCAACTCATCACGGGTGTCGATCATGCCTGAGTGGCGCGACCATGTGCGGGAGCGGTTGGTGGGACTCAGCCTGTCGCCGGCGCGTGAACAAGAGATGGTGGAGGAGCTGTCACAGCACCTCGACCAGCGCTGCGATGAACTGATCGCGGACGGAGCCAGCGAGGACGAAGCCCGAACCATTGCGCTGAACGAACTGCGCGGTCCGATCACTCTCGCCCATCACATCCAGCCTCTACAACAGTCGTATGTGACGACTCCTCCCCTCCGATCGCCTCTGGGCGGTCTGCTCTTTCAGCACACTAGATACGCTGTTCGCCAGCTCGTCCGGTATCCGGTCTTCAGCATCGTCGCGGTGCTCTCGCTGGTGATCGGGGTTGGGGCGACGACGGCAGTCTTCACGGTGTTCAACGTCTCGTTGCTGCAGCCGCTCTCGAGCCCGGACGCCGATCGTCTCGTATTGCTCTCGCCCGAGCGCGGCGGGGACCGCTTTGTGATCTTCAATCCCGTGTACGAGTCGCTGCGTGATGAGCAGCGGAGTCTGTCGGCGATGGCCGCGATCAGCGAGCAGCCCTATCTCAAGGTCCGGTTCGAGGGTGAGACGCTGCCGACATACGCGCGCGGCAGCCTGGTATCTGGCAGCTATTTCTCCGTGCTGGGCGTAACCCCAGTCATGGGTCGGATGATTGTCCCGCAGGATGACGAGCCCATCGGGACGGCAGGGAGCTCGGAGTGCGCCCTGGTCGTGAGCCACGATCTCTGGACGCGGCAGCTTGGCGCCAGTCCGTCGGTGCTCGGACGCCGTGCCGAAGTCGGCACCATAACCTGCGCGGTGGTCGGCGTCATGCCGCAGGCTTTCGACGCGCACCAGATGGGACATCATCCCGACGTCTGGGTCCCGCTTCGCACGCTCACCGATCCCAAGGTGCTCGCCGGCCGGACATCGAACTTTTTCCGCGGCGTCATCGGCCGGCTGCGGCCGGGAGTGGAGCGGTCGCAGGCGGAAGCCGAGCTGAACACGCTGTTCCAGCGCATCTCCGTCGCCAATGAGGCCAGCGCTGGGGAACCGCCGGCGTCGCCCGGTGAGTTCCGGCTCCGCGTCCTCCCTGGCGCGCGGGGGTTGGATGCGATCCGCCGTCAGTTCTCCGAGCCCTTGTGGATCGTCATGGGCATCGCCGCCGTGGTGCTGCTGATCGCGATGGTCAATGTGTCGACCTTGCTCGTCGCGCGCGGCAGGGCTCGCATTCGCGAGTTCGAGACGCGCGTGGCGATCGGAGCCAGACGGTCGCATCTGATCGCCCAGCTCGCGATCGAAGGGGCCGTTCTGACGTGCGCGGGCGGCCTGCTGGGCGTCCTCGTCGCCTCGTGGGTCTCGCCAGCGCTGGCCGGCCTGATCACCCTCCAGTTCCCGCCCGTCGCGCTCGAGGCGCGGCCCGATCTCCGCGTGGCTGCCGCCGCGGTTGGCTCCATGACGTTGGCCGTCATTGTGATTGGCCTCCTGCCGGCGCTTGTGCTCACACGCCGCTCGCTGTTGTCCGGCCACGGCGGCAGCCGTACCGTTTCGCGAGGCAAGACGCCAGTCGAAAAGTCGCTTGTCGCGGCACAGTTCGCCCTGTCGTTGCTGTTGGTGACCGCCGCTGGTCTCCTGCTGCGCACCATCGTTCGGATTACGGCGATCGATCCGGGTTTCGTCCCTGAGCTCGTCGTCATCGCCGAGGTGCGGGAGGAGCAGCCCGTACCACCATCGGGGACAATCGATCCGGCGGCGCGCACGGCCCAGCGGTTGGTGGCGTACAGCAGGCTGGAAGACTCGCTACCAGGGATGCCCGGAGTGCGATCGGTCGCGCTGTCCTGGCTCGGGCTGTTCGGCGGCGCGGACCAGCGACTCGAGCTGATCGATGCGATGCGGCCGACCCAGCGGCTCGGCGCGCGTATCGACTACGTGTCGAGCAACTACTTCGAGACGGTCGGCATGGGCATTGTCTCGGGCCGGGGCTTCACGCGCGACGATCGGGAGGGCGCGCCTCGCGTCGCCGTCGTCAACGAAACGCTCGCGCGATCCGCGTTCGGACAGGGTGGCATCATCGGCCGGCAGATTACGCTCAATATGCCCGATGTCAAGGATGCACCGTTCAGCGTCGTCGGTGTGGTTCGCGATTCGAAGTTCAACGATCTGCGGGAAGCGGCGGTCCGTCCGATGATCTGGGTGCCGTTGCGGCAGGCGCCGCAGGCGATTACATCGATCGCGGTGCGGACCGAGCCTGGTTATGAGAAGGCGATCTGTACAGGTGCTGCGCCGGAGCGTCACATCGGCCGATTCGGCGCACATGGTGCGGCGCGTCGTCACACTGACCGATCGCCTCAATCAGACGCTTCAACCCGAGCGCCTGCTGCTCGGATTTAGTATCGGCTTCGGCATTCTTGCCTTGCTGCTCGCGTCGGTGGGACTCTACGGCACCCTTGCCCATGCCGTGGCGCGCCGGACGCGCGAGATTGGCGTGCGGCTCGCGTGCGGGGCCCAACCAGGCAGGATGGTCTCGATGGTGCTACGCGAGGCGGCGATCGTGGTCGCCATCGGCCTGGCGATTGGTGTGCCGTTCGCGCTCGTCGTCGGGAACGCCCTGCGCGCATTCCTGTTCAACGTCCAGCCAGGTGATACGCTCACGCTCGTGGCCAGTTGTCTGCTGCTGACGACGGTGGCACTGCTCGCCGCCTACGTGCCCGCACGGCGCGCGAGCCGCATCGATCCGATGACCGCCCTTCGCGAGGACTGACCGGGCACTGGGACATCGTCCGCCTCGAGAAGATTCGCCACGCGGGAGGTGCGCGGCAAGATCGCTGAAGAGGCCCATTTCGTTCTATCGCGCGGCCGGCCAGGCAGCGGCGGAAAACGCACAGCGAGCCCCAAACTGCGCCGCCGGAGGGCAAGCTGACCACTTGAGAAATTCTTGAAACTTTGCGCACGAAACGAGCCGTTGACGACCAAGACGACCCGAAGGTCGGGCGCGTTCCGCAGTTACATCAACACCTTGGACTCGGTGGCTGCTCTCGCGAGCTCGCGACGTGGTCCAAAGGGACAAGCCAGACCGTCAAAGTGCACATGACTCCCGACGTTGACCGGCTGACCGTTCGTCGGCTGCAGACAATGCTGGATGCTGGTCTGATCAGCTACAAGGAATTGCAGCCGTGGGCCGAGTCGGTGCTGCTTTCAATGCAGAATCCGCCGAATTGGCTGTGCAACGTAGCCATGCAGAAGGTACTCGCCCGATGTCTCACAATCACTTGGAGAGTACGTCTGGTCTGAGCCATTTGAGTCCGCCGATCAGGTGGAACGGGACGATGAACACCTGAGTAGCCTGTATCTGCGGTTTGAGCGTCATGAGTTGTCATGGGCGACGTTTCTGGACTTGGCAGGCCAATACGCGGATCGTGCCGACGGTGCATGGGAGTGCGAGGAGTTCTTTCACCTCCTAAACGAACTCGAAGATGCCGACTTCTCGCCGCCGGTTGAACGAGGGCAGCAAGAGATTATGGCGGACAAGCTGCGGGCTGCGATTGGCCGAATCAGGCCTCTGTACGACGGTCTGAGAAGAGCGCGCCGCCGGCGTTGAAGGTCGTCCCCGAGGCTGTCCCCATCTGCAGTTTCAGCCCCCGGCAACCCACTGAGAGGTGGAAGTGCTGAAGCGACAGCGCGGCGAACTCTATCAGACCGTGCCCGCGGTCGATGTTGTCGGCGATAAGGCGCGGTCGGCCGTTCGGAAATCACATCAAGGAAATTGAACTCGGCTCAGCCGGCGCGCTACACTGCGAGTGGCTGCAGGCGTATCGAACTATGAAGTTCGAGCGACGGATGGTCTCTTGGAGAGAACTCTGTGGCGACTGAGGACGAGAAAGCCCCTGCGATCTCGAACGACGATTGCATCGTCCATACGCATCCGGTTCCCGTTGGCGAACTAAGCCGTTACAGTGTGGAAGGCGATCCGCACTCAGAAACGGATATCGCTAATTACGTTCACGGACAAGCACGTGATGAGACCGTGCAACACGTCGAGAAGATCAAGCAGGAAGTAGTACTTGGCGAGGTCTATGAGATTTGGGATGTCACCACCGACAAAGATCGGTGGTGGGTGCTGACGAACCTCACTAACCTGTACTCTCAGCGTCACTTCCCAAGCCTCGATTACACGCTCTCGTTTCACATCGGACTCATGGCACGACTGCGGAGTCGCTCAGATCGCGTGGACGGGAGCGATCCGACGCCGTTCGATGAGGTCTTTAGGCGTGTCGAGCAGGCCGAGCGCAAGTTGGAGCGAGCAGTCGAGCCAGATGAGTACCAAGCAGTTGGCATGCACCTACGCGAAAGTCTGATTTCGCTGATTGACGCGGTGAGACGTCGCGCCGAACTTCCCGCGGATATCGAACGCCCACAGGATGCCAACTTTGTTTTGTGGTCAGAGCTGCTGATGAATCACCTGTGCGGCGGCGGCAGCAATAGGGAGTTGAGGCAACACCTCAAGAACATCGCGAAAGAGACATGGCAACTTGTGAACTGGCTCACCCACGACAGAAGCGCCAACGAGACAGCCGCTTCGGTTGCGATCCATTCATGTCAGACAACCATCGGCCATTTCGTTCAGATTCTCGAACCAAGCAGAACGGACAAGACGGAGCAATGCCCGGTCTGCAAGTCGCGCAACATCAGGAGCCATTTCGACATCGCAATTCAGCCAGACGGTGACTATTATGCGAGTTGTGGTGTGTGCGCCTGGACGAACCATCCCGCCCGGGCGCGCGGCGAGGCCTAGCACGGCGTGCACCGACGGCGGAATGTGCGCGCCTTACAATGACCTTTGTGCCGGCCGACGGTGACGACATCCTCTTTGAGGCGCTGACGCCCGTTGGCTTGACTGTGCGGGTCACGCGGAACCGCTGGCTCTTGATCGTCAGCGCCAAGCACCCGGTCATGGCCGGGCGGGAGCTCTCCGTCAGGGAAGCCCTGGAGAGACCCGACGAGGTGCGCCAGAGTCGGATCGACCCCGAGGTGCTACTGTTCTACAAGGCGGAGGCGACCAGGCGTTGGACATGTGCTGTTGCCAAGCGCCTCGCGGACACCGGATTCCTCATCACTGCGTATCCGACCGACGCGATCAAGGAAGGCGTTCGAATATGGCCGAAGTGAAGATCTTCCACGACCGGGAAGGCAAGACGCTCACGGTCTGGTTCACGGACCCGTCGCTCGAGCATGTGGCAGAAGAGACCGGCGACGAGGTCGTGCTGATGAAGGACCGCTCCGGCAGGGTGATTGGGTTCGAGAAGCTCAACTTCTCGATCCCTGAATCCGATTCTGTCCACGCCGCCGTCGAGACCGCGCCCGCTTGAAAAATTCTTGAAACTTTGCGCACGAAACCGGCCTTCAGGGACCGTCACCGCCCGAAGGTCAGTGCGAAATCCCTAATAGAACCGACGCAACCGGAGACCGTCGAGGTCTCCGGCTGCGTTTCTCAGCCACGGGACCGGGGTTCGATTCCCCGTACCGGTACCATCCTTCGCTCGCAGAACTGACGCTGAGCGAGCTACGGATGGCAAGCCATCCTTCGCTCGCCTGAATCGGGAGTGACGTTCACTCCGTCCTGGTTCACTCCGTCCTGGTTTGACACGCCACTTCGCGCAGCGGACAATCGGCAACCGCGGGCGCCCACCAGATGCTGCCGGGAACGAAGCTCGGCCCATACGAAATCATCGAGCCACTTGGCCGAGGGGGTATGGGCGAGGTGTATCGCGCGCGCGATACGCGGCTGCGGCGTCACGTCGCGATCAAGACTATCGCGTCCGCCGCGCTCACCGACCCGCGATCCCGCGAGCGGTTCGATCGCGAGGCCCGCGCGGTTGCGGCGCTGACGCACCCCAACATCCTGGCCATCTACGACGTCGGCAGCCATGACAGCGTGCCCTACGTCGCGGTCGAATTGCTCGAGGGCGAGACCCTGCGATCGCGCATCGGCACATCTCCGGTGCCACTGTCGGCCGCGCTGGAATACGCCGTGCAGATCGGCCGCGGGCTCGCCGCCGCACACGACCGCGGCATCGTCCATCGCGATCTCAAACCCGAGAACATCTTCGTCACGAACGACGGCCAGATAAAGGTGCTCGACTTCGGACTGGCGACCGAGCCGGTGTCTAAGTCCGGAGATGATTCCACGCGGCTCGAGACTGAACGGGGCGGCCTGCTCGGCACCGTCGGGTACATGTCGCCGGAGCAGGCGAACGGCAAGCCGGCAGATGCGCGCTCAGACATTTTCTCCTTCGGCTGCGTGCTGTTCGAGATGTTGTCCGGCCAGCGCGCGTTCAAGGGCGACAGCCGGATCGAGACGCTGCACGCGATTCTCAAGGAACATCCACCCGACCTCGCCACCATGCGCCGCGATGTGCCAACGGCGCTCGATCGCATGGTTCGGCGATGTCTCGAGAAAGCACCGGCAGGTCGGTTTCAGAGCGCGCGCGACCTCGTGTTCGCCCTGGAGACGTTGTCGGGTGTCTCCGGCGACCAGGCGTCGACGGCGTCAACAGCGGCGCCCTCGCGACCCTCCGTCAAGTGGACGGTGGTCGCAGCAGTCGCCGTCGTTGCGCTCGCGGGCGCAGGCGTTCTTCGTTGGACGACAGTCCGGAATCGCCCGGAGCAGCCATCCGGGGGGCCATCGGCGTCGGCACACGATCCCCGCCGCCTGCTCGCCGTGCTGCCGTTCGAAAACATCTCCAGAGGCGGAGAGGGGTACTTCGCGGCGGGGATGACCGAGGAAGTCACCAGCCAGCTCGCGAAACTGAGCGGACTGCGCGTCGTCGCCAGAACCGCGGTGGCGCAGTTCAAGGATCCGCGCCGCCAGCTCGCCGCGATGTCGAAGGAGCTTGGAATCGGCAGCGTCGTGGCCGGCACGGTCAGGGAAGACGGCACCCGCGTGCGCGTCAACGTCGAGCTCATCGACGCGATGTCGGGGCAACTGATCTGGTCGGAACAATACGATCGTGAGGGTGTCGACGTGTTCGGAGCGCAGAGCGACATCGCGCTCCGGGTTGGCGATGCCCTCAACGCGAGCGTCACGCTCGAGGAACAGGCACGCGTCGGCAAGCGCCCCACCTCTTCGGTCGCGGCGTATGAGCTTTACATTCGCGCGCGCAACGCCCGTGCGAAGACCTCCGAAGACCGCCTGGCGCTGCAGACAGAGCTGCTGCGGAAGGCAGTTGCCCTGGACCCCCGTTTCGCGCTGGCCTACGCCGAGCTCGGTAACGCCCACTACTTCCAGGGCGCCTATGGCGATCTGTCCGCCCTCGCTCGAGGTCTCGATGCGGCGAACCAGGCGATCGAGATCGACCCCCAGCTAGCCACCGGCTACCGGATACTGGGGTTGAACCTGAGCCAGCTTGGACGGCAACGCGAGGCACTCGCGGCCCACCGCAAGGGGGCCGAACTCGGCCCGAGCGATGCAGGCGTGATGAACGATCTCAGTCACAGCCTGAGCGTGGCCGGTCAGTACGACGAGGCGCTGACGGCGGCCCGGCGCGCGGCTGAACTGAAGAGCCCGGCCGCGAGCTACCACGTGGGTGTCGCGCTCCTGTTGCTCGGCGACGACGCGCAGACCGAGCGATATCTCGCCGAGAAAGCAGAGCGGTCTCCCAACCTCACGCGTTTGCCGCTGCTGCTGGCGTTGCTCGACCTGCGGCGCGGCCAGCCGCAGGCCGCAGTCAGGCGAATCCGTGCCCTCGCCGTCGAGCGGCCGGGGAGCATCGAGGTTCTTCTCACGCGCGCGGAGATTCTGGTGTTCGCCGGGGCGGCCGATGCCCCGGAGACCGTGCAGTCCCTGATGGCGCGGGCGGCAGACGGTCCTGTCCACAATGCGCCCTACCCGGTGAAGATGCTGCACGCGTATGACCTCCACCGGGCCGGGTCCACCACGGAGGCGGCGAAGATCCTCGACACAATCATCGCCGCCAACCGGACCTCGCTCGTCGCTGGTGCCGACGGTCCGGCGATGTTTGTGCAGAACGCCGCGGTTCACGCGCTCCGCGGCGAGACAGCGTCAGCGCTCGACGCGCTCGATCAGGCCTACGGCGCCGGCTGGCGAGACGGCCGGACGCTCGCCATCGATCCCTTCTTCGCGCCGATGCGATCCGAGGCGCGGTTCAGCCAGCTCCTGTCACGCATCGAAACCGACGTGGCCGCGATGCGTGCGCGCGCGGATTACTCGGCGCTGCCCTGACGATCGGTCTGCGGGGAGTCGCACGCTCCTCCGTGATGTGCGATCCCGTGTTGGGCAGATCGATCCATGTTCGTCATCAAGGTCCGGCCGTTCGTGACAGAATCGCTCGAGCAACCAGGTCATGCCGAAAACATCGCGGGTGCCGACCAACGATCGATCGCTATGCCCACATTGTCAGAGAGATCTGACCTTTGTGGCCTCGTGGAACTTCCGTGGACTCTGGGGTTACAACGACGTCCGCACATTTGAGTGTCCTGAGCACGGACCGATTTTTGTCAGCCCGCCAGTAGCAGTCGGGCATCATCCCGACGAACGACCGGCCAAAGCCCCAGACAACGGTGACCGGGATTCGCTGGTCTCGGTGCCGCGCAAGCCGAGGCCAACGCCCAACTTTGATGCGATAGCGATTCCTGAGCCAGAGGCAGACTGACGCGCCACCGTTCGACGATTTAAGCTTCTGCGCGGAGGGGTGATGAGACGCGAAGTCCTGGCGTTTCCGATGACGGCTCTCGCTTTCGTGGCCGTTATCGCCGCGGTGCAGGATGCCGACATCCGCGGCGCCACAATCGCGCTGGTGCCAACAACGGTCACAGTAACCACCGTCACGATCGAAAACCTGCGCCAGAGTCGACTGCTGGCCTGGGCAATCAGGACGACTGGCGCTCCCGGCACGGGGAGTGTCGTCAGCAGTGCCGACTTCACCTGGCAGATGGTGGGGGCACGTTCTGACTCCGGTCCGATCGAGCCGGGCCAGCAGCGCGTGCTCGAGGTGCCGCTCACGCCGGGCACGAATAGCCCGGCGCCGATACTCGACCTGGCGGTATTTGCCGATGGTGTCATCGATGGCACCGCGGAGGGTGTCGCACGGTGGCGCAACGAGCGGCGCGAACACGCCGAGGATGCGGGGTATTGGCGGGATGCCTTCGCGAAGATGCCCCGCGAATCCGAGGAACGGGCGAAAGCGTTCCTTGCGGCGCGCGTGGCCGAGCGGTCCGCCGTCGCACCCACTGACCACTCAGGGACGCGGGGGCGTCTGTTCCGGCTGTGGCACGAGACGCCGCAGCCGCCGGGATTTGTGTTTGCGATTGTCGAATACATCGAGAAGGAGGCGGCACGGCAGGCCGAGGTGCTGACGCCGACGCTGCCCGCGCGACAGTCGTTGGAATCGGCCGCTCCTGTGTCGATCGCGTCGCGCCCGTCGACGAGGACGCACTATGTGGTCGCTATCAGGAACCTGCGTGAGTCACCGATCGAGGCTGTCGCCTTCGACTACTTCCAGCCCGGTATCGATCGGCCGAGCGGCGGCGACGCCATGGACTTCTGCACGACCGATCGCGCGACGCGCGACGGGCGAGGCCGGATTGCTCCCGGCGAGACTCGCGAGTTTCCGTTCTCCCGGGAGATTCCGGATCCCGGAAGGTTGCCCACCGTCAGGCTGCGATACGTGCTCTTCGACGACCTCTCGTTCGAGGGACGCGGCCCCGACCGTGACGAACTGTTCCGCCGGCGAGAGGACATCGCCGACGATATGGCGTTCGCCAACGGCGTGCGCGCGCAGCTGGCGAACGTCCCCGACAGCGATTTGCAGACGTTTCTGCAGAACAAGAAGACGGACCGCATCGCGCACCTCCTCTCCCTGAAGCGTCTTCCGAGCGCGTACGCGCTCGACCGTATGATTGAAGACGCGGCGCGATCGCCTGCCCGTCTGCGTGAAACCGCGGCTGCGGTTGTCGCGCACGACGAAGAGAACCGCCTGCGGCTGCTCCGCCATGTTCGCTGAGGGTGTTGATGAAGCGATTCCGATCGACGGTGGTCGCGGCTGCTGTCCTCGTCATTTTGGCAGTCGCAGTCGCTGAGTCAGCGGTGACACAGGGCGTTGTGACGTGGCTCGTATTTGTTGACGACCTTCACCTCGATTTCCGTAACACGGGGCGGCTCCGGGATCTCCGTGATTTCCGGGCAGGATCGCGCGGCAGGTTCTGTGCCGACTGCGCAGGCATGTCCAAGCGATTCGTCTACATCCTTCGGAATCACGAGATTCAGCCGAAGCACTATACGGGCATCACCGCGGACGTGAAGCGCCGGCTCGCTGAACACCACGCGGGCGCGTGTATTCACCCGCAGATTGAGAGGCACCCACGTCCGGATGTGTCCACAGCTTGTGTTTCGTTAGAATTTTCCAATAACGACCTTCACGAGATCCAAGATGCGTGCTGCCTCTCGTCTGTTTCCGGCGTTCCTGCTTACGACGATGACCGTGGCAGCGCAGTCGCCGTCGATCCAGCAGATTCCAAGAGATACGAAGCAACCGGTGACCGGCACCGCCCGGTTGAGCGGTCGCGTCGTTGCAGCTGACGCGAACAAGGCGCTCGTCAGGGCGGTCGTGCAGCTCGTGCCGGCCGGGACGGACGAGCCGCGCTGGGTGTGGACGGACGCCGATGGCCGCTGGCAATTCTCGCGGGTGCCGACAGGTCGGTACACTCTCCTGATTTCGAAGACTGGCTACGTCACTCTTCGTTACGGCCAGTCGCGTCCGTTCGAACCGGGGAAGCCGATCGTCGTCGGCGACGGCCAGGTACTCGACAGGCTCGACGTCGCACTGCCCAGGGGAGCCGCGATTGCGGGGCGCATAGCGGACGAGCACGGCAATCCAATGGCCGGCGCCGTCGTGGCCGCGATGCGCTATCGATATGCCGCCGGCCAGCGGCGGCTGGCCCCCGTGACCGAGGGGCTGTTCGCGTTCCTCACCGGCGTCGGCGCGATTACCGACGACCTGGGGCAGTATCGTCTGCACGGCCTGTCTCCCGGCGACTACTACGTCGCCGTAGGCCTCGGCCCGCCGGCGATCCCGGATGGCCAGGCGGACGATGGGGTCGGGTACGCCCCGAGCTTCTATCCTGGGACGACCTCTTTGGCGCAGGCCGATGACGCTTCGCGTGGGGTAGGACGCGCAGAATATCAGCTTCGCGGTTGCCCCAATTCGGTTCGCCAGGGTGTCGGGCACAGTCGTGAACTCGTCCGGCCAGCCCGTTCAGGCGCTCAACGTCGGGCTGAGCGGCGCGGGCCCGACCGATCGAGCTGGCGTAGCTCTCGCTAGACGGTAGCCGACTCTATTGATTCATCCGGAAGAGTGGTGAGCCGCATTTTCGCGAGTTGGAACCAGCTGGACGGCTGCTTGCGTTCAGCTTAACGGTCTGAGGCGACTTCTGGAGAGGCACCGTGCAATCGAACCCTCTTGAGTTTGTGGTGTCCGGCAAAGCTGCCTTGGAGTGAGCAACCAAGCGTGTCAGGGGTCTCGGCGGGGCAAGCCTCCGACTGTAGCCGACGTCGCCGCCTGAAGGACATCCTGCTGACGGCTCGGAGCAAGGGAGACCATCCATGCCGTTCTGGAGTGTTGTGATCGCCGCGCTAACCGCCTTCGGCCTCCAAGTGATTCCGGCTCCCGATGCACGGCCCACTGGACAGGGTGGCGCAAGCATCAAGGGGCGTGTCGTCGATGGGGCAACGAACGCGTCTCTTGCAGGTGCGCGCGTCCGGTTGAGCGGCTCGGCTCAACGAGGGCCCGTCCTGACCGACAACGCTGGTGCCTTCGGGTTCAATGGCCTGCCCGCGGGAACGTACTCCTTCGTCATCGAAAGGAACGGCTACCTTTCGGCGTCGTGGCCGGATTCTTCCCGGTGGGTGCGGCGGTCCGAAGGTCCGATCAGACTCGGCGCGACCGACCACGTCGAGAATCTGACGCTGGCCATCGAGCGCGGCGGCGTCGTTGCCGGCAAAGTCATGTCGGCCACGGGGGAGCCCATCAGCGGCGCACCGGTGTCGCTCGTGCGTCTGGTGCCGCCCGCTTTCACCCGGAACGGCACGACCAACGATCTCGGAGACTACCGCGTCGCGGACCTGCCGCCCGGCCGCTACGTGCTTCGCGCGCAACTGCGAGCCGCGACCGACAACCCTCCGGACACGCCTTTGTCTGGACCGCTGCCAACGTACTATCCGGGAACACTCCAACGGAGCGAGGCGCACGAACTCGTCGTCGGGAGCGGTGGTGAGGTAACCGAGGCTAACCTTCGCCTCGTTGAAGGATTGCTCGCGCTTCTTGACGTGACCGTCACGCACACCGATGGCCGGCCGGCGCTATGAGAATGTGCGAATCGTCATGACCGATCGCCGATCCCAAGTCCGCGTGCGAGTCAGCGAGGCGAACGGCACAGCCACTGGCGAGTACGCCGCCGTTGTGTTCCCGGTGCGGCCGGAGCGCTGGCGCAGTCCGGAGCGCTACGTCAGAGCGGCGGCGCCACTGCCCGCCTTTCTGGGCATGCCTGATCGAAGCGGAACCGGCGGGGAACCAGGACGGTCGACGCGCTTCATCGGTCTCCCGTCGGGTGACTACTATGTGATTGCCGTCGACGACATCGAGTACAGGGCGACCGGCGATCCGGCTGTCCTCGAGAAGCTCGTTCGCAAGGCGACCCGAGTGACGATCCCGGAGCGCGACCTCATCGAAGTGCCGCTCCAGCGGTATTTGCTGAGCGACGTCATCAAGTGAAACGGATTTGCTGAATCGAGGGTTCTATTCGGTGTCTGCTTCGCTCTCGGAACTTCTGAAACTTCCCGCCGGCGAACGCGTTGAGCTTGCGATGGGTCTGTGGGAAACCGCTCGACGACAGCCTGTAATGGATCAAGCATCCGGTGAGTCCTGGCAGCCCGTGGTAAACGCCAGCTGCATTCGACGGGCGATGCATCCCCGGCGGCGGCGTTGCTCCTCCCTTGAATACTCCCGGTATTCGCGGTCGTCGCGCCTTGCCGCCGGGGCGCCTCGCCCGTCTCGGTGCGACGCTGGCGTTTCACCACGGGCTGCGAGCGCTTGTCGCCAGGACCGAGGGCGATAGGATCTGCCCGGGACCTGCTATATGGACGATAGTGGCTTCGACTCTCCCGAGGGTGCCGCGATGGAGGGTTTTCCGCCCGAGCACTGCCGCGTCATCGCATCGCGCGTGGACGGGGACCACGCTTACGTCCTGTTGAATACCGGCTCACCCGCACAGCCGTACTTGTATGGGGTGAACTGTCGCCGGGAGGGCGGACGATGGTTCGAGGGAAATTCCGGCAATGGTCCGGGTTGGGCCCACACCAGCCATGATCCTGACGTTGGGACCCTGTCCTTGTGGGGCGATGCGCCTCCCGGTGCAGAGATGGTGAGGGTCGAGTTCGACGGCGATGTCATCGAGGAGCCCGTCAAAGACGACGCGTATCTGATTGTCTGGTGGCGCGTACCGCCGCCGCCGGTTTGGCCTCGTGCGACTGGGTTCCGGGTGCTCGGCAGCTGGGTTTCTCATGAACAGCCGGCCGAACTCGGAGAGAGTGCGGACGACTCGGAGTTGCATCTCGCCGCTCAGGACGGAGACATGGCCCGCGTACGAGAATTGCTCGCCGCGGGCCGATCGCCGAATGCGTTCGACGAGATCTCCAAGACGCCTCTGCACTACGCCGCCGAGAGTGGGCACATCGACATCATGCGGGTGCTCTTGGAAGCCGGCGCCGATGTGAATGCGAACGAGGAGGCACGCATCGGCAACACACCCCTTCGTGACGTTGCCGACGAGTGTTCGCTGGCTGTCGCCAAATTCCTTGTCGATTCCGGCGCCGACCCACGGATTCCTGGCTGGATGCAGCTCACCGCCCTTCAGAAGGCTGAACCGCGAGAGGATCAGGAGGGACAGCGCGTGTACGCACTGCTGAAGAGCGTCGCAGACCGCCTCGCCGACTCCTAGGCCGCGAATCCAGAAAACTGGACCACACAACCTTTCGCAAATCCCCCTCGTGTCGTTTGAACATGCCGAGCACGATGGCCGTGTGTTCGGTGAGTGTCTCCTCACTCGACGGTCACGAGTTTGCTGCTAAGCTGTCGTGCGTGGCTGTCGTCTACCGCACGTCGCCGCACGGTCTGTCGAGTGAGGCCGGCGTGGTCGTCGTGCACTGCAGTGACCCGCGGTATCAGTGGCACTTCCACGAGTTCCTGCGGAATGGCCTGGGCATCCGGGAGTACGGGCTGGTGGCCGTGCCCGGTGGACCGCAGCTGCTCGCGCGGCTGGAGTTCATGCCGAAGTTTTCCTGGGCCGGCTGGCGCTGGCTCAAGTTCCTCGTCGATCTCACGAAACCGGAGCGCGTCGTCCTCATCAACCACGACGATTGCCGCTGGTATTGGTCGATTCTGCACGCCCGCGATCCGGTCCGCGTACGCGAGCAGCAACTCGCGGACCTGCGTGCGATTCAGCGGGAGTTCAGCGAGCGGTTCAATGTGCGGATCGAGGCGTACTACGCACGCCTCGAACGCGGTGAGGCGACATTCGAGGCGGTCGACGCCTGACGTTGATCCGCAGCATCTACTCAGCTGGCGGCCTCCAATCGGGCAGACGACTGGGAGCACTGGTCACGCGCGCAGGCATCCATCGTCACCGTGCCTTTCACAAAACGTTGGAGTCTGCCGGCCTAGCGCGCGGAGAGTCGGCCGTCCCACCTGATGACGCCCCAACGCTGATGCATCGTGACCCTCCCGACCTCCGTCCGCATCCTCGCGGATTGCAGACGGACTCGCCGTCCGGGGACAAAAGCTGACGCCGGAAAAGCTGCGATGGCAGCCATGCGGTCCTTGGTGGAGGTCAATCTAGTGTCGAGCGGCGCCAGATCCCCAGCCCGCTGCTGTGTCCAGAGTGGCTGAGCCGCAACCTCCTCGCCGCCGCGCTCGTCAACAATGGCCACCTGGTATGGCGGTTGCGGCTGTGGCAGGTCTGGCCCGACCGAGAACTCCCACATTGCAACCACCGGCGTGCCCTGTCGGATGGCATCCGCGATGGCGCGCGGAACTGTTCCAGGCGAGATTCGAGCAACGAGCGCGGAAAGCACTTCCGGAGTGTAGAGAAGGCCGACCGCCGTGCCTGTATTGGGTTGGCCGTGCTGTTCCCAATACAGAACCTGCGGTTCGTGCCCGCCCTGAGCGGAGAGAGAGTGGACTCCGTGGACTGCACTAGTACCCACCGCAAGCAGCACCGGAGCGACGATCCATCTCATGGTTGTACTGGTTGCCCTTGACGTTCGATCAGCGGCTTTGACCGGCCTCCGGTGCCTTCGGCTTCGCGCGCCGCAGCTCTCAGGGTCTCTTGGTGAGCTCATCGACGAGCCTTGCGGCGGCATCGGCGACTCTGGCGCGTGGATGCTCGCTACAGTATTTGTCCATCCACGCATTGACCGATGGAGCGTCGATGCGTGCCAGTCGTTCCTCCGACGCATAGGACGCTCCAACAACAAATCCATACGTCCACGCGTACTTCGTAGCTTCGTTCAAGTACCGCGCGGTGGTGATCTTTTCAGCCGGCTTCAGATCCGGATTCCAGCTGACGCACAGAATCTGGCCGTCCTCGGCAAATCCAACGAATCCGGGGGGACTTCCGAATGCATCGAATTTCCAACGTTGTGCCTCTCCCACCGTGTGCCCGGACAGAAGGCACGTCATCACGACCAGCAGCACGCGCCTCATGAATGCCTCCGATAGTCTCACTCAACAGCAGCGATACACCCGTGCCTCAGTCTAGTGCCGGCGAGTGCGGACCCTGAAATCCTCGGAGAATTGACCGGGCCGGTCCCCCCGCGTGTGGCTCTTGGTGAGAATGCTAAAGTCGTGGCCGCCCATGAGGTTCCGCGAATTGTGCGCTGTCACAGCGATCAGCACCTGTGTGATTCCTTCAAATGCGCAGGATGCCGCATTGGACTATCCGCAGTGGCGCGGCCAGCGCCGCGACGGCAGTGAGACGTAGACTGACCTCGGTAACCGAGGTTACATGAGCAAACCCACGGATTTGGTGCAAGGCACATTGGACCTGCTGCTCCTCAAGGTCGTCGCCCTCGAGCCCTTGCATGGCTGGGCTATCGCTCAGCGTCTGAAACAGGTCTCCGGTGATGTGCTGCAGGTGAGCGAAGGGTCACTGTACCCCGCGCTGCACAAGCTGGAGCAAGAAGGGTGGATCACCGCGAAGTGGCAGCTTGCGGAGACCGGGCGGCGGGCCAAGTGCTACTCCCTTTCTCGTGCCGGCCAACGGGCCCTTGAACGGGAAGCGGCGAACTGGGAACGGCTGTCGGGAGCGATCTCGCGCGTGGTGCGGCTGAAGGAGGTGTAGCCATGCGCCTCTTAGGTGTGCTCTAGTCCTGAACGTGCCGTCAGAGCCAGTGCCGCCGCACACCAGACGGGTGCGCTACGCCGGGAAGAATCCCCGCGCGTTCCACGACAAATACAAGGAACTGAACCCCGAGCGGTTCGCGGCGGATGTCGAGAAGATCGTGGCGTCGGGCAAGACGCCAGCCGGCATGCATCTGCCGATCATGGTCAGCGAGGTGCTCGAGTGCCTGCGGCCGGTACCCGGGGACGTTGCGGTCGACTGCACGATCGGCGGCGGTGGTCACGCCCGAGCCATCCTCGAACGCATCTGCCCCGGTGGGCGGCTGATCGGACTCGATCTCGACCCGCTTGAACAGCCGCGCACCGAAGCGCGCCTGCGCGCCGCGGGCTTCGGTGCCGACGCCTTCGCGACGCGGCAGGGGACGTTCGCGGGACTGCCGCAGGTGCTCGCGGCCGAAGGCATCGCGTCCGTGAACGTGGCGTTTGCCGACCTCGGGGTGTCGTCCATGCAGATCGACAACCCCGATCGCGGGTTCAGCTACAAAGGGGCGGGGCCGCTCGACATGCGCATGAACCCGCAGCGGGGAGAGCCGGCGTGGCAGCTGATGGCGCGCCTCGACGAGGACGCGCTGTCGGCGGTGCTCGCAGAGAACGCGGACGAGCCCTACGCCCCGCTGATCGCGCAGGTGCTGAAGCGCACCCCGGTGAAGACCACCGACGCGCTCGAGCGCCTGGTGCGCACGACGCTCAACACGGTCTGGCCACTGCTGGCGAAGACGGACGTCAAGATGTCCGTGCGGCGGACTTTCCAGGCGCTGCGGGTGGCGGTGAACGACGAGCTCTCCGCGCTGGAGGCGTTGTTGCGGGCATTGCCGCTCTGCCTGGCACCCGGTGGCCGCGTCGCGATCATCACGTTCCACTCTGGTGAGGATCGTCGCGTGAAGAAGGCGTTCCAGGCCGGCGCTCGAGCCGGCGTCTATGCCGAGGTGGCGAAGGAGGTCATCCGCTCTGCCAAGGAAGAGACCTTCGCGAATCGACGCGCCTCGGCGGCGAAGCTGCGGTGGGCGGTCAGAGGGCTGGGATGAACAGGCTACCGGACCAAGCCCGCGATTGCGTCGGCCACGAGCATGGTCCCAACCGCAAGCTTGACCAGATCCCCGTCGAGAATCCCGTATCGATAGCCGGCGGGAGCGGGTCCCATCCTCACTGAGAGCTCCACGGGAAGCTCCAAAACAACAATCCCGGACGGCAGCGAGCGGCCAACGACGTAGCGCTTCTTCGCCTGTCCCGGAGGCAGGCATCCGTTGTTCTTCTTGGCCAGCCCCGGTGGGCAGTTGCCTCGGCCGTGTTGCGTGACGAAGTAGGAGCGAGCGGCCTCCCGTTGAGGGCCGCTGAACACGACGGTCACGTGGGCCGCCTGCGGCTTCCCTTTCTGCTTCTTCGGCTTCTGTGCTGACAGCGCACTGGAGCCCACGAATGACAGCGCCAAGGCAAGTGCAACGAGCCGTCTCATGTTGTTTCCTCCCCAAGACTGTACCGCTCAGGTCACGGCAGGGCTGTCTCGTTGTGCACAGCCGCGCCTCGCGTGAAACCGTGGGCCACTCGACGCAACCCTTTGCGGCTCTGTCACGTCGAAGTCGGAGCCTGGCATGAAGAAAAGTCGAGACACTGGCAACGTGGCGCGCACACAAGAGGACGCGCGAGCCGTGTGGCCGCGGCGTTGGCTCGACGAGATCGTTCAGGACGTGCGCTACGCCTTCCGCACAATCCGCAAGAGCCCCGGATTCACAACCGTCGTTGTGCTCACGCTCGCCTTCGGCATCGGCCCCAGCACGGCCATCTTCTCGGTCGTCAACGCAGTGATCCTGCAGCCACTCGGCTATCCCGAACCGGAGCAGCTCCAGTTCCTGACGACGCGGTTCGGGCGCGGAGACGGGGGCCAGAGCAGCCTGTCGCCGGCGGAATATTGGGAGCTCACTGAAATCAATCACTCCTTCTCCGTTGTCGGTGCATTCGTCATCGGCGACGTGAATCTGGCCGCACGCGATCAGCCGCGGCGTGTCACGCGGGCGGTGGTGAATGCCGAGTTGCTCGAGGCGCTCGCCGTTCAACCCGAGCACGGACGATGGTTCCGCCGCGAGGAGACGCGCGCCGGCGGTCCGGCGCTCGTCATGCTGTCCCACGACCTGTGGCAATCGGCGTTCGGCGCGCGCCAGGACCTGGTGGGTCGGACGATTGAAGTCGACGGCGTAACGCGCGAAGTGATCGGCATCATGCCGGCCGGCTTCGACCTCATGGACCGCCAGGTCGAGGTGTGGTTGCCCCTCCAGCTCGCTCCTGCCATCCGCCAATATCGTGCGAGTCACTTTCTTTCGGTCCTGGGACGTTTGAAGGATGGCGTGACACCGATGCAGGCCGAAGCGGAGCTCGCGTCGCTTGTCGCGAGCTGGGGTGAGCGCGTTGGCGCGAGCGGACACGTGTTCACCCCTGGTGACCACATGATGCAGATGGAACCGCTGCAGGACGAGGTGGTGGGCTCCGCGCGACGGGTCCTCTGGTTGCTGCAAGCCGCCGTAGAGGCTGCTCCGCCAGTTCATCGCGGAAGGTCTCCTGTTGTCGCTGCTTGGCGCGGCGCTCGGCCTTGGTCTGGCCGAAGCGGGCGTGCGCACCCTACGCGTCGCCTATCCAGACGGTCTTCCCCGTGTCGCCGACGTCGCCGTGGATCCAGCAGTTCTCGGGTTCACGATGCTCATGTGCGTGCTGACCGGCGTGATCTTCGGGCTTGTTCCGCTGCTGCAGGTGCCAGCGGCCGGCCTCGGGCGGCTGCTGAAGGATGCCGGGACGCGCGGCGCGACGAGCGCCCGGCGCGTGCGCAGCGCGCTCGTGGCCGGGGAGGTGGCGCTCGCGGTCGTGTTGGTGGTGGGTGCCGGGCTGATGATGCGGACGGTTCTGAACCTGATGAAC
Source organism: uncultured Acidobacteriota bacterium (assembly GCA_963717745.1). Taxonomy (GTDB): domain Bacteria; phylum Acidobacteriota; class Vicinamibacteria; order Vicinamibacterales; family 2-12-FULL-66-21; genus JACCXG01. The sequence goes on along the minus strand of CAVQXJ010000015.1, from coordinate 188,695 downwards.
GTCGCCGCGGGATTCGACCGATCACGGCTTGTGGCATTCGGTGTGGCGCTCCCGGCGGCCACCTACTCGACATTCGATCGGCAAGTGCAGATGTATCAGCGTTTGGTCGATCGATTGGGGGCGATGCCGGCCGTTGAGAACGTCTCGATCGTGTCCGGGCGCCGTGGGTGACCGTCATTGGCGTGGCGAAGGATGTCAAGCAGGGCGGTGTCGATCGCCCAACCGGCACCGAGGTGTACTTCCTGCTCGAGCATCTGCCGCAGGTCTTTCCGGCCTTGCCGGCCCTGAGCTCGATCCTGCGCTCAACCACTGAGAACGGAGCCATGAACATCGTCCTGCGGAGCAGTCTGCCGATGGCAACGCTCCAGCCGACGGTTACGAGCGTCGTGCGTGAGGCCGATCCTTCGCTCCCTGTTATCGGTCTCCGGCCAATGGACGACGTGATCAGCGCATCGCTGCGGCAACCGCGGATGTTGATGCATCTGTTCGGCGGCTTCGCGGCCCTCACGCTGTTGCTCGCGGCGGTCGGCACCTACGGCATGCTGTCGTATCTGGTGACGCAGCGCCGACGAGAGATTGGAATCCGGATGGCGCTCGGCGCGGGTCGCGAGACCGTCCTTGGTAGCGTCATGGCGCATGGTCTGACGCTCGCGCTCATCGGCCTCGTGGCCGGCCTCGCCGCCGCACTCATGCTGACGCGGCTGATGAAGGCGCTGCTCTTCGAGGTCAGCCCGAACGATCCGGCGACGCTCGCGGGTGTGGCGGCGCTCATCACGGTCGTAGCGGCCGCCGCCAGCCTGGTACCCGCCGTTCGCGCCACGCGCGTCGATCCGATCGTGGCGCTCAGGGACGAATGAGGAGCCGAGGAAAACCGCGTCAGGCGGCACCGCGAGCTCCGACCGCTTCATCGACCGGGCAGATCGAACACGACAATGTCCGACTCGTCTCGTGCCCGATCGAAGATGATCTCGCGGCCGTCCGCGGAAACGTCGAAGTCGCCGATGGCGAACTTGCGGCCGAGATTGGTTAGTTGCCGTTCGCGACCGGTCTCGAGATTGACGAGCCAGAACTCCTTGTGCGAGACGTCTCCTTTCAGGATGACCAGCGCAGTGTCGCTGCCCAGAAACGCCAGGCGCCTGGCGCCACGGGTCAGAATCAGGTCCGGCATTTGGCGAGGCGTCCCGTCCGCGTTCACCGCCTTCACCGAAAACGTCGTGCCGACATCCGCCCCTGAATAGACGAGAAACTGTCCGCTCGGAGCCCAGATCGGATAGATGGAGTACTCCTTCACGAGCAGCACCGGCGTCCCGCCGCTGGCTGGGATCTTGACCAGTTGCGGCTCCCCACCTCGATTGGCCGCGACCGCCAGCCACTGCCCGTCTGGCGACCAGGAAGGCGTGCCGCGCACGTCGAGCTCCTCGCCCACCAGGCGCGCGCCGCTACCGTCCGCGTTCGTGACATGCAGCTGCGTCAGTCCTCGCCTCTGCACCAGGAATGCGAGGCGCCGACCGTCGGGCGAAATGGCCGGGCCCCCGAGAACCCGCCCGGCGCCGCTCCACAGTTCGGTCGACGTCCCATCCACGAGTTTCACGAGGCTCTCCGTGCCGCCTTTCGGGGCACGATAGGCGATGTACCCTCGCCCCAGGCGCGGCGATAGCCCGCGCCCGGTGGGGAGGGAGATTGGCGTGGCGCCGGATTCGTCGATCACGTGGTCGCCAATCGGCACTCGCCAGAGCTCGGCCGTCGAGCGCGAAACGGTCGCGACCAGGCGCCGCCCGTCTGCACTCGCCGCAAGCGACATGTACTCCTCGACGCCGGTGCTGACGCGATGGGAAACCCGGTGTTCGATGTCCATGGCGTAGATCCAAGGCCCGAATCCATCGACATCGGTTGCGAGATAAAGCAGCGTCCGGTCGCCCAGCACTGTCGGGAAGGTGACGCGTGAGTCGTGGAATGTCAGGCGCTCCGGCTCTCCGCCGCCCGGACGAACCCGCCAGATGTCGCTGTCCTCGAGCGCCAGGCCCTGCACGAAGTAGATGAATGCGCCGTCAGGCGACCAGACGGGAAAGTGGTTGTGGAAGCCCTCGCGCGCGACATAGATCTGACGCCCCGACTTTTCGTCGAGCTCGGTGACGAACAGGGGATCGCCCGGCGTCGGTGGGTGGTACACGATGCGTCTGCCGTCGGGCGACCAATCGAGCTCGGAGACGCCCGGCAGGTAGGGTCGAAGCGGGCCGCCCATCGTAGGGACCGCCCACCCGGCATTCACCAGGCCGCCCCTGACGGAATCCGGCACGCGGCTCCAGAGGATGACGAGCGACCCGTCGGGATGGAAGCCAACAGTGCGCGTGCCTGGATTCCGCAACTCCGGCACACGGCCTTTCGTCAGGTTGTGGACGTCGCCCATCCCGACTTGCGTGACCCAGGCGTCCCACGTGCCGTCGCGGTCGGAGAGAAATGCGACGAACTTTCCGTCCCTCGAAATCGCAGCGTGATGTTCCGCTCCCTCGAAATCGGTCAGCCTGGTGTATTTCGCACCTTCCAACGGATTCCGCCAGAAGTACTCCGAGCGCTGCAGCCGCCACGCCGCTGCGCCTCCGATGAGCAGCACACCCGCAACAAGCGCGGCCCACCCGACGAGCCGGGCAGCCCTCGTGGCTTCGCGCTTCGGCGCGGCCGTCGGCTGGCGATCACGGCTCACCGGCTCGGACGTCGCTGTCCCGCCCGGTGAGCCGATGCCACTCAGCGCTTCCTCGATTTCGAGGCGCGCATCGCCGATGTCGCGCAGACGACGCTTCGGATCCTTCTCGAGACAGCGGTGGAGCAGTCGCCGGATGTTCACCGGTGTCTGCCCAGGCAGGGTGCTCGTGTCAGGCTCGCGTTCGAGGACCGCCGCGATGGTGACGGCGACGCTCTCGCCGCGCGAACGCCGGCCGGGCGGTCAACATCTCGTACAACACGCAGCCGAATGCCCAGATGTCGGTCCGCTTGTCGACCGCCTTCCCACGGGCCTGTTCGGGACTCATGTAGGCGGCCGTGCCCGCAATGACCCCCGCTCGTGTGCGCCCGATTGTTTCTGCGATGGTGATCGCCGGCGGCAGCGGCACGTCGCTTCCCGATCCCTCTTCCGCGAACATTTTCGCCAGCCCGAAGTCGAGCACCTTCACGGTGCCGTCAGGCGTGATCTTGATGTTCGCCGGTTTCAGATCGCGGTGGATGACGCCCTTCTCGTGCGCGGCTTCGATCGCATCCGCAATCTGGCGCGCGACCGTGAGCGCCTCCGGAATCGGCAACGGACCGAGCGCCAGACGCTCGGCGAGCGTCGCGCCTTCGACGAGCTCGAGCACGAGGCCGCGGACGCCGTCGGCCTCCTCCATCCCATAGATCGCGCCGATGTGGGGGTGATTCAGCGTCGCCAGGACCCGTGCCTCGCGTTCGAAGTGCGCGAGCCGCTCCGCGTCGGAGAGGAAGACGTCTGCCACGACCTTGATGGCGACATCGCGGCCCAGTTTCGTATCGCGGGCGCGATATACCTCACCCATCCCGCCCGCGCCGAGGCGGGAAAGAATCGTGTACGACCCGATCTGGCGGCCCACGAGCGACGCGGTGTGCGCATCAGCCAGGACGTGCGCCGCGATTTCGCCCATCGACTCCGCGAGGAATCCCTCCGCCTTCTGCGCGTGCGCCAGCAGCGACTCGACCTCCTGTCGCAGCGCGTCGTCCGGTCCGCATGCCGCCGCCACGAAGGCGGCCCGCTCATGCGCCTCGTGGTCGAGCGCGGCGTCGCACACCTCCTCGATACGCCGGCGGCGCTCGAGATCCGTCACCGGCGGTCTCCCTCGAGCTCACGAAGCAACCAGAGCTTCGCCAGCCGCCAGTCGCGTTTGACGGTGTCGGGCGAGACATGGAGGACCTCGGCCGTCTCCTCTACGCTCGAGCCTCCGAAGAAGCGCAATTCGATCACCCGGGCCTTCCGAAGATCCACCGCGGCCAATGCCTCCAAGGCGCGGTCCAGGGCCACGACGTCGATTGCCGGCTCCGGCGACGTCAGAAGCCCTTCGTCCAGCGTCACTCGCTGGGCGTCGCCCCCGCGTTTGCGGTAGCCGCGCGACCGCGCGTGATCGACGAGAACGCGCCGCATCAGGCGGGCGGAGATCCCAAGAAAGTGCGCGCGGTCCTGCCATTCGACGCTCCTGGCGTCGGTCAGTCGGAGGAACGCCTCATTCACCAATGCCGTGACCTGCAAGGTGTGGTCGCGCCGCTCGCGGGCCATGTACGCACGAGCGAGGCGGCGCAGCTCCGCTTCCACGAGCGGTGTCACCCGCTCGAGCGCGCCATCGTCGCCGTCGCCCCACGCCCGCAGCAGCTGGGTGACAGGCCCGGGTGAGGGTGTTGTCAAGGTCGGAGTATCGCACAGTCGCTACAGGACGGATGACCACCGCGAAACGTCATTTCCCGAGTGTTTTTGACGATGTTCACCTTCCGACCGAGCGTTCCCGCATTCCCTGGTACCGACGGCCTGCCGCCGCCGGTGGAGGGAACGCCATGATGAGAATCTCTCGGAACGTGACGGCCGGCCTGGCTGTGGCAGTCGGGCTCGCTGGTATCGGATGGACTGCTCTGGCTCAGCCTGCCCAGATCTCGACAGTCATCGTTCAGGCTCATGACAACGCCCAGGTGCGAGCTGAAACCCTGGACCGCACTCGAACCGGACGGACAGCTTCCGAGGTCCTGGACTGGAATCAGATCTTCATCGACACGCTCATTGCGACGAACACCGCGAATTCCTCCAGTCAGCGGCTGGGGGCGATCGTTCACACGGCGATCTTCGACGCGTACAACGGGATCGAACAGCGCTACGAGCCAATCTTCTTTTCCAACAGGGCTCCCGAGGGCTCGTCGCGCCGAGCCGCGGTCGTTTCCGCGGCCTACACGGCGCTGGTCGGCCTGTTCCCGTCGCGGCAGGCGGCGCTGGATGTCAACTACACGGCATCGCTGGCGGCACTGAGCGAGGAGTGCGAAAACCGCGGCGTTTCGGACAGACGCCAACGCTCGTGCGCGACGCGTCTCGAGCGTGGCATCGACTGGGGGACTGAGGTTGCGCGGGCCGTGCTCGCCTGGCGCGCGACCGATGGGTTCAGCGGGCCCTACCCGCCGTTCATCGGGGGGCTCGCGGTTGGCCAGTGGCGGCCGACACCGCCGGCGTTCGGAGCGATGAGCGCTCAGGCCCTGGCGTTCACGGCGATGTTCGTCCTCAACGACAACACACAATTTCAGCCCGAACCACCGAGAGGTCTGAACTCCGACACGTATGCGGACGATTTCAACGCCGTCAAGGCGCTCGGTCGCCGAACCGGATCGACGCGCACCGAAGATCAGACGGCGCTCGCTGTTTTCTGGGAGGGCAACGCCAGCGTCCACTGGAATCAGGCAGCCAACCAGATTGCGCGCGCCAACCACCTGTCCATCTCGGACAGCAACCGGCTTCTCGCGGTCCTCAACATCGCGATGGCCGACACGGCGTTCACCACCTGGGCCGGCAAGCGCTTCTACGGCTCGGTTCCGATCGAAGTGACGTGGCGGCCAGTGACCTCGATCCCCCTGGCGGACACCGACGGCAATCCGGGTACGGCTTCAGATCCGGACTGGTTGCCGCTCATCAACACGCCGTCGCACCCGGAATATTCAGCAGGGCACCCCAGCCTCAACGGCGCGGCGGCGACCGTGCTCCTCAGCTACTTCCGGAGACTACAGACGTTTACGCTGACGACGGCCACCCAGGCAAGCCGCACCTACACCAGCATTGCGCAGGCGCGCTCGGACGGGAACAACGCGCGGGTCTGGGGCGGCATGCACTATCCGAGCACGGTCGAGATCAGCGACGCGATGGGCGAGACGATTGCCAGGTACGTCAATTCACACTCAATGCGGCGGCGCCACGGGGACCGACGATGATGACGCGTTGGAGGGCGGCCGTGAGGTGTCTGGAATTGAACTGACCCGCGGGCAGTTCACGCGCATATTCCAAAGATGGGAGTTTTACATGCGTAGACCGGTTGTGTTCCTTCTCGCCGCTGCGTGTGTGCTGCAGCCTCACCTGGCCCCTGCACAGGAGTTGACGGGAGCCCTCATTGGAACTGTCAAGGACGCCCAGGGCGGCGTCCTGGCAGGTGCGGTTGTCCGTGTCAGCTCCCCGGCGCTGATTGGCGGCCCAAGAAGACTGACCACGAACGACAAAGGGCAACTGCGCTTCCTGGCACTGCCTCCGGGTCCGTACATGCTCGACATCGAGTTTCAGGGATTGACGACCTATCACGAGGAGGGCATCGCCATCGGGATAGGCGCCACCATCGAGAGAACGGCTGTCCTGGCGCTGGCAGGTCTCGCCGAATCGGTGGTGGTTGAGGGAGCGGGGTCGCGCATCGAAGCGCGCGCCCCCGGATTCGGGACTCGCTTCGGTCCCGAGGACCTCAACGCGATCCCGACCCGACGGTCGAGCATGTTCGACTTCATCAGGGCCGCCCCCGGCGTCTCCCCCACCTCGCCCGGGAGCGCCACCGCCACTACCGTGTCGGCGTTCGGCTCCGGCACGAATGAAAACCAGTTTCTGATCGACGGCATGAACTTCACCTGCCCGTGCAACGGCGTCGCGCGGGCCGAGCCGGGCGTCGATTTCATTCAGGAAGTACAAGTCCAGTCCGTAGGTGCGTCCGCTGAATTCGGGAGCGTGCAGGGCGCCGTGATCAACGTCGTCACCAGGCAGGGGAGCGATCGGTTTTCGTATGACGCCTCGTACTGGGGGCAGACGGCTGGCCTGACCGGCCAGCCGGTCCTGCGTCCTGTTCCCGGGGCCGGCGGACTGCAGAGTGGTTACGAGCGCGACAGGTACCGTGACTTCACGACGAACATCGGCGGCCCGGTTATTCGCGATCGGCTGTGGTTCTTCACGGGATACCAGCATCTGCGCGACTACGACAGTCAGCCTGGCGCCAGCCCGGCGTTCCCGAGGACCTACGAGCAGGACAAGGTCTTCGCGAAGCTGACGTGGAACCTCGCTCCAGGCTGGCAACTGCTTCAAAGCATTCACCACGAGCTCTGGGTCAACCCTGAGCTGCCCACGATGGTGAAGCCGTTCGAAGCGACCACGCGCTCGCACGCATCCGTGCCGGCCATCACTTTCGGCGACCTGACGCACGCGTCATCCGCGAATACCCTGTGGGACGTGCGCGTCGGACGATTCGTCTATCCCCGGGAGGACGAACCGAGCACGGGCAACCGGACGACGGCGAGCCGGTTCGACCAGGTGACAGGTGTTTCGAGCGGCGCCCCGCAAACCTTCGGCGGATCGAGCATCATTCGCACCACCGCGAAGGCGACCGTCAGCCACTTCCGGCCCGGGCTGTGGGCCGCCGATCACCAATGGAAGATGGGCGGGCAGCTCGACCGGGGCGACCACCACGTCAGCTCGGTGATTCCAACGGGTGTCAGGTTCGTCGACCGTGGTGGACGACCGTTTCAGGCCATCTCCCGCACGCCATCTCACGAAGGCGGTGTCTCACTCACGGCCTCTGGATTCGTGACCGACACCATGACGATGGGAGCGGTGACCATCAGCGCCGGACTGCGGTTCGACCACAGCCGCGCCATCGTTCAGGACCTGCACGCGCTCGATCCCGAAGGACGCGAAACCGACGAGATGGTTCACGGCTTGGGAACGGTGTACACCTGGAACGTGTTTTCGCCCCGCCTGGGCGTCACGAGCAGGCTCACCGGCGATGGCCGCACGGTGTTGCGCGGGAGCTACGGGATGTTCCACCAGGGCCTGCTGACCGGCGAGTTTGCCGCGATTCACCCCGGTGCGACCCCGACCACGACGACTCAGTTCGATCCCGCAACCGGCGGTTACACGACCGTCGTCAAGGTGGACGATCCCGGAATCAACCTGCGAATCGATCCGGAGACGCGGACACCGCGGACGCATGAGTACTCCGTTGGCGTGGATCGCGAGGTCGGTCGCCGGCTCGCGGTGGCGATCGCGTATGTGGCAAAGAAAGGGAGCAACTTCATCGGGTGGACGGATGTCGGTGGTCAGTATGCCGAAGTGTCGCAGCCGTTGCCCGACGGCCGCACCTTGTCAGTGTTCGAGCTCGAAGGTTCCCAGGCCGCACGCCGTTTCCTGTTGACGAATCCGGAGGGATATTCGCTGAACTACAACGGGCTCGTGATGGCGGTCGAGAAACGTCGGTCCGACGGATGGCAGGGGTTCGTCACGTATACATTTTCCCGGGTCTCGGGGCTGCAGGCCTCCAGCGGGAGCGCGGCGGCGGGCGCGCAGGTCAGCTCGGTCGCCGGCGCCACCCAGCTGACGTTCGGACAGGATCCGAACAGTCTGACCAACGCCCGCGGGCGGCTGCCGAACGATCGGCCGCACATGTTCCGCGTCATGGGCACGGTGGATCTCCCGCGCACCGGCCTGGTGGTCGCGGCCAATCTCCAGCATTTCAGCGGCAAGCCCTACGCGGCGTCGGCGCAGCGGGCGCTGCCGCAGGGCAGCCAGCGGGTGCTGCTCGAGCCGCCCGGCTCCCGTCGAACGTCGTCGCAATCGTTGCTCAATCTGCGCGTGTCGAGAGACTTCGCCTTCGCCGGCGTGGGACGTATCGAGCTGCTCGTGGACGTGCTCAATGCACTCAATGACACAGCGGAGGAGGGCCTGGCCACCGACGATCTGTTCAGCCCGAATTTTGGTGTGGCCACCGTCTTCATGGATCCCCGCCGCGCGATGGTCGGCGTGAGGCTGAACCTGGGCCGGTGAGCGTGTTCTCACGCGTGCGCTACGCGACCGCGTCGGCGATCACGCGCTAGATCCCGCCCACGCCAACAAGGAGCGCCACATTTTGCGACGGCGGCTGGAATGATCAGGTCGTAAATAGCGTGAACAGAAAGACGATGAACCGGTAGCAGACGATGACGGGTACCAAGAGGACGGCGATGGCGGCCGCCTTGAGCGCCGCGGATCTTGCCGACGCCCCGTATACGACCCGGGACGCCTTGTAAATCCAAGCGGCACAAATGGCCAGCAACACGGCCGAAATCAGGGGGTCCCACAGCCACCCAACCGACAGGGCGGTCAGCAGGATGCCTGCAGGGACGCCGAGCAGGGGCATCAATAGTGTTTCGACGAGCAGGAAGAACGCCAGGAGGTGCAGGGCCAGGACGGTGACAGTTGTCACCGGATAGCGGCCGCGCGGAAAAGCTGCCAGCAGCACGAGCGCGACCAGGGGGACCATCGCGACGACCAGTCCCTTGGCATTCACCCGCACGGCGTGATTGAAGACATCCGTGTACTGCTCGATCGTGCGGCCGGTTGCGGCCAGCCGTCGTTCGGCGATCGGTCGCGCGATGGCGGCGTAGAACTGCTTCCCCGATCCCTTCCAGGTTCCGATGTGCGATCCAAGGTCGTTGCTCAGTACCTGGAAGCCCAGGGCCGACTGGAGCACGAAGAACAACACGTTGGTGACCAGGAACAGCTGGAAGGGAGGGAAGTAGGGCCTTCGCTGGCCCCGCATATAGGCCGCGGTGAGCGCCCCCGGCCTGATGACCAGGTCGCGAACGCTGCGGAAGACACGCCCGTCCACGTTGGTCAGTGATTCGAGAGCGTGCCCGACAAGGCCGGCGATTGTCAGGTCCTGGTCATCGAGCTGCTTCTCACCACACCCGCCGCAGAACCGCGTGTCGCGCTCCTCACGACAGGTCGGGCACATCCAGCGTGTTTTCTGAACGTCAGGACTCGGCGTCGCCGCGCCCAGCGGATCGCCGCGGTCCATGCGTGGGCAGTGTAGCAGCTAAACACTGGCCGTCGTGCCGATGCCGTAGCCATTTGAATGAGGCGACGGGCGCGGCCAGGGAATCCGCAATCGATCGTTTTCCATCGAGGCGCGGCGTCCAGTGTTCAGCGATCTTCTCGCGGTAACCGGTCCCGATCCCGACAATGGACGCCAGCAGCAGCACCATGCCGCCTGGCAAGTCATTCCGGCGGTTCATGGCCTGATCGTCCGCTCCCGACCGTCCTTGGTCACGATCTTGATGAAGGGATCATTGCCGCGCGACAGCGCTTGGGTATGTCCCTTTTCGCCGCCCAGCACCAACCCCGATCCGTCTTCGGTGGTCACGAGCTTCACGTTGGGGTTGTTCTGCGAACTGATCAGGCGCAACTGTACTGCCTCCGGATACCCGGTCGTGCCGTCGGGCATCTTGAGCGTTGGCTGTGCCGGCAGCACCTTGATCTCCGCTCGGACACGACCCTGGTCATCCACGATTTCCAATGCACGAGTCCGAAGCACCGGAGCGACTCCCTGAGCAACCACCGGATGCAGCTGAGCGACACCAAACCCCAGGAGTATGAGATTGACGACGGTGAGAGTGATCGCCAGTCGCTGGAGATTCGTCATGTGATGCCTCCTCGATCCCAGGACGTATGTCCCTGGACAGCTGTTAACGGTGAGGCTCAGCAGCGTAACCTCACAACCAGAACAGACCAATCGTAACGGTCCCCCTCACGCCTTCAACCAACGTCCGGCGCGCCCCTCTCGTCGAAGGGGACACGCGGGGTTTCTGACCGCAGAAGGGACGAGCAGCGTGACATTTCCAACTCTTCGTCAGGACCTTCGGCACGGGGTGCGGTTGTGGTCTCGGAGCCCAGGCCTCAGCCTGGCGATCCTGACGACTCTCACGGTGAGCGTGGGTGCGGCGACTGCGGTGTTCACCTTCTTCGACGTCCTGCTGTTGCGGCCGCTGCCAATGCCCGCCCCTCACGCGTCAGCTGGTCACCGAATGCCTTGTATTGACGTTCACCGGAGGGGCGCTGGGATGGTGGGCCGCAATCGTCATGGGCAGGTCGGTGCACTCGTTCCTGCCCGCCAGTGCAGCGATGGAGCAGTTCTCTCCCAGCATCCGAGCCTTTCTGTTCACAGCTGGCATCGTGACGCTGGCAGGCTTGGTCTTCGGGTTGGTCCCGTCACAGATCGCCGCCCGGCTCGATTTGAACCAGGTGCTCAGAAGGGACATCGTCGGCCGTCGCCGCCTTTTCCGGCGTCTTGATGGACAGAGCGTGCTGAGCGCGATCCAGGTGGCGCTCTCGCTGGTCTTGGCGATCGCCGCGGCGCTGTTCGCGCGAACACTGCACAACATGCGATCCGTGGATACCGGATTTCAACAGGAACATGTCCTGCTGGCGGCGCTGGATCCGGTCAAGAGCGGATACTCGGCGGATCGAACCAGAATCTTGTATGACCAGTTCCTGACGCGCCTTCGCGCGCAGGCGCCGACACGCGCGGCCGGCCTTGCCAGCTATGGCTCATTGAGCGGCGTGATGGCCGCCGGCACGCGCTTCATGAACACTCCGATGCACTCCGCTGGGCAGGCCCTGCCCTCCGCCGTCGACGCCACCGTCTACATCAACTACGTGACGCCTGGGTACTTCGACGCCATCGGGATGGCGATTCACCGCGGCCGCGATTTTGCCTCTCAGGACGCGTCCAGCGCACCGAGGACCGCGATCATCAACGAAACGGCGGCTCGATATTTCTTTGGCAGCGCCGACCCTCTCGGCCAGCGGATTGGACAGGGGCGAAGCGGCCCCGCTGAAATCGAGGTCGTCGGCGTCGTCGGCGACGCGAAGTACCCGAATCTTCGCGAGGAACCCCGGCGCATCGTGTACCGTCCGTACGCTCAGGGCGTTCAAAGCCTGATGACCCTGCACGTTCGAGGGCTCGGCGATCCATCCGATCTCGCTCCGATCGTCCGGCGGGAGGTTCGTGCGCTCGATCCCGCGCTGCCCGTCTTCAACGTGCAGACGATGCGCGGGCGGATGGACGAGTCGCTGAGCCAGGAGCGTCTCGTGGCGACGCTGGCGGGTGCGCTCGGGCTCCTGGGCACGCTGCTCGCCGTGGTCGGCGTCTACGGCGTCCTGAACTATGGGGTGACGCGCCGGAAACGTGAGCTCGCGATCCGGGTCGCGGTCGGGGCTTCCCCGCGCCAGGTGATGGGGTCGGTTCTCAGCCGCTCGGTGCTGATTGCACTCGGTGGTCTGGCGCTCGGTGTTCCGCTCGCGTTCATCTCGACGAGGGTGTACGGTTCGTTCCTGTTTGGGGTCACCACCATGGATCCCACGGTCGTTCCGGCTTCGGCCGCAGCAGTCGTGCTGCTAGCCGTCGCCGCCGGGTATATGGCCGCTCGACGCGCCGGGCAAGTGGACCCGTTGGCCGCCTTGCGAGACGAGTAGGGCGACACTCGGCTCGTGCGGCGTCGGCCGCCAGGGGACGAGTCCATCCGATGCTAAGCTGCCGCGAGTGACTCTCCCGGTGGTGCGCAAACTCGTTGCCAGTGTCGCGATTGGGTTGACCGCGGCGGTCATCACGCTCGTGTTGTCGGCGGCCGGCGTGCTCGAGGAGACGGAGCTCCTCACCTACGACTGGCGGATCCGGGCGGCTGCCGATCCGGCGTCGGTCAGCAAGGACATCGTCCTCGTCGAGATCAACGAGACGTCGATCCGCGATCTCGCGCCGTTCGTCGGCCGCTGGCCGTGGCCGCGCGTCGTGTTCTCGTGGCTGGTCAACTACTTGAACCGCGGTCAGGCCCGGGTGGTCGCCATCGATTTCACCTTCGCCGAACCGGATCGCACGCTCGGCTCGCGGATCGGCGGAAATTCCTGGAGCGCGGAGCAGTCGGATCGCGAGTTCGCGGACGCTGTCGGCCGCTCACGCGCTTCAGTCCTGCTGGCCGACGCACGCTATCAGGGGACCGAGGGCGCCCGGAGCAACGCCCCCACGGACTGGAGCGCGCACACCCTCCCTTTTCGCCTCGGACAGGCGATCGATCAGCCAGGGATCGTGCTGCCGCCGTTTCCGGCCTTGCTCGAGGCCTCGACGCTGCTCGGTCACAACTACCTGCCACTCGACCCCGGCGGCACCGCCAGGCGGATGCCCCCATTCATCCGTGAGGGCGACCGCTTCCTGCCGTCGCTCGGCATCGGGGCAGCAATCATCGCGGGTGGGTTCCGGCCCGAGGAGATCGCGCTTCAGGAGCGCGATATTCGATTTGGGGATCGGATCATGCCCCTCGTTTCCACACCGGTCGACGCCGACACTCCGAGCCAGGCGCGGCAGCAGCTTACCGCCCTGATCAACTACCGGGCGCCATTCCTGGTTGGCGATCAGCGCCCCTATACGAGCTACGAAGTCCGTCACCTGCTCGCGTCTGAAGAGCAGCTGCAGTCCGATCAGAAGCCACTCGTCGACCCCGCAGTCTTCAAGGACAAGATTGTGTTCGTCGGGCTGGCGGCGTCGGGTCTGGTCGACGTCTTCATGACGCCGTTCGGCGTCAACAACGGCAACATGCCCGGGATACAGCTCCACGCCACGATGGCCGACAACCTGCTCTCGAACAGGTTCATCCGGCCCGCGTCCCGGCGTGTCCGGATTGGCACGGTCATCGCGGGTGGCCTGTTGGTCGGTCTCCTGACCGCGTCGCTCTCCTTCACGCCCGCGGCTGTCGCGACACTGCTGGCGCTCGCTGGCTGGACCTGGTTCGCGCTGGCGTCCTTCAAAGGCGGGTTCTGGCTGAACATGGTGCAGCCGCTGACGGCGATGGGCATCGCGCTGTTCACCGGCACCGCCTACCAATACTTCGTCGAAGGGCGCGAGAAGCGCGTCGTCAAGGGGCTCTTTGGCCGCTTCGTGTCGCGCGACGTTTACCAGCAGCTCATCGAACACCCGGAGCTGGCGGAGTTGGGTGGACGGCGGCGTGACATGACCGTCCTGTTTTCCGATATTCGCGGGTTCACCAGCGTGACCGAGAAGGGCCAGCCGGAGGAGCTGGTCGCGCAGCTCAACGAGTACTTCTCGCGCATGGTCGAGGTGGTGTTCCGGCACCACGGCACGGTCGACAAGTTCGTCGGCGACATGGTGATGGCCCTGTTCAGCGCCCCGGTCGACGATCCGGATCACGCCGAGCACGCGGTCGCCGCCGCCGTGGAGATGGTCGAGGTGCTCGGGCGACTCAACCGTAAATGGCGCTCCGAGGGGAAAGTGGCGCTCGACATCGGCATCGGCGTCAATTCAGGAGAAATGATTGCCGGCAACATCGGCTCGTCGTCGATCATGAGCTACACGGTGATCGGCGATAACGTGAACCTCGGCGCGAGGCTGGAGTCGTTGAACAAGGACTACCGGACGCGGATTATCATTAGCGACGCCACCCGGACGCGCCTGCAGGGCTCGTACACCATCCGGGCTCTCGGGGACGTCACGGTCAAGGGCAAGACCCGGGCGGTCGCGATCTTCGAGGTCGTCGTGCCGTCCCCGCTCGAAGAACCAACAGAGGACAGTCACTCATGAAAACTACGGCTTTTGCCGTCGTCCTGCTGCTCGCGACGGCGCCGGCGTTTGCGCAGCTCGGCAAGCTGGGCAACCTTGCGAGCAAGGCGGGCAAGCTTGGCGACCTGAACATGTCGGAACAGGAAGAGCGCGAGCTCGGTGAACGGGTCAGCGCGACCGTCCGCACCGAGTTCGGCGTGCTTCAGGACGCCGCGGTGACGAAGTACGTCTCGCTGGTCGGCAACGTGCTGGCGAAGGCCAGCTCGCGCCCCGGCCTGAGGTGGGAGTTCATCGTGCTCGACACCGACGGCGTCAACGCGTTCGCCGCGCCGGGCGGGCTCGTGCACATCACCAAGGGCGCGCTCGGTCTGATCAAGAGCGAAGCGGAGCTGGCCGGAGTGCTCGGTCACGAGATCGCGCACATCACCAAGAAGCACACGATCAACGCGATCCGGCAGAACAAGGCGATCAAGCTGGGGACCGAGGAGGCCGGCGGCAAAGGGGGCGGCTACATCACCAAGCTCACCAACGCCGCCTACGACAACATCGTCGAGCGCGGCTTCGACCGCGGCGACGAGGCTGAGGCGGACGAAGAGGGACTTCGGCTCGCGAACAAGGCCGGATACAACCCCGCCGCGCTCGGATCGTTCCTCGGCAAGCTGATGGCGCGGAACAAGGGATTGAGTGGGGACAAGCCGAACGGCCTTTTCGCAACGCATCCCCAGACCCAGGAGCGCGTCGATAAGCAGAGCAAGCAGATCAAGTCGGAGAAGCTTGCCAGCGCGGCGACGGGGCAGACACGCTACGCCGCAAGCGTCAAGTACGACGCGAAGCCGCCATCCGCGATTGCCTTGACCAAGAGCGAGGCGAAGGGCGTGGCCGGCGCGGAGTCCGCCGCAAAGAAACCCGAGGCGAAGCCGGCCGCCAAGAAGGAAGAGAAGAAGGGCGGCGGGATGTTCGGTGGCCTCGGCAGCGCGCTTTCCGGCGGCAAGCAGAAGGAAGGCACGCAGGCATCGGCGTCGGCCGGCGGCCGCGCGCTCGATCCCAACCGGCCGGACCGTTACGCGGCCGGAGGGGGGAATCCCAACAAAATTGCCGTGACCGTCACCGCCGCCGAGCTCGAGGCGTTCAGAAAGGGCATCGCCTGATCGATCGCGCGACGGGCAGGTGATGCCGCACTATCCTGCGCACTTCTACATGGGCGTCGCGGCTTTCGCCGCGACGCTGCTGGTCTGGGGCCTGACGGTCAACCAGCTGGTCAAGAGGAAGCTCAAGCTTTCACTCTTCCTGCTGGCCGGCTACGTCGCCGTTCATCTGGTGTTTCTGGTCCAGCCGGAGCTGGGCGGCGGAGCCACCGACCTCACCTCTCCGATTCGCCCGTTCGAGCGGCTCGCGCTGACCACCGCGGTGGTCAACCTGATCGTCATTGCGCTCATCAACCCGCTCCGCGCCGACCGCGTCCGGGATCGCTTTCCGGCCATCGTCCAGGACGCGATCGTCCTCGGCATGCTGCTGATCGTCGCGACCTTCGTCTTCAAGGAACAGCTGCTGACGACGTCGGCGGTGGGGGCGGTCGTGGTCGGGTTCGCTCTGCAAGAGACCCTGGGAAACGCGTTCGCCGGCCTCGCCATCCAGAGCGAGCGGCCGTTCAGGGTCGGACACTGGGTTCAGGTCGGTCAGTTCGAGGGCCGAGTGACGGAGCTGACCTGGCGGGCGACGAAGCTGCGCACCAGGACCGGCAACTTCGTGGTCGTTCCGAACAACATCGTCGCCAAGGAGGCGATCACCAACTATTCGGAGCCGGCCGCACCGAGCCGGGTGCACCTCGAGGTTGGTGTGAGCTACGACGCCTCGCCGTTCGCGGTCAAGCAGGCGATTCAGGGCGCGATGGTGCAGGCGGCCCGCGTTCTCCGCACTCCGGCTCCGGACGTGTTGCTGGTCGGCTTCGACGCGTCGTCCATGAACTATCGCGCCAGGTTCTGGGTCAACGACCACGAGTTCGACGAGGAGGCCCAGGACGAGGTGCGGGTGGCAATCCACTATGCGCTGGCGCGGGCCCGAATCGAGATCCCCTATCCCATCCAGGTGGAGTACTCGCGGGACCGGCCCGAGCCCGACCCCGGGACCGAACAGGCGAGTCGTGAGCGCGTGCTCGCGAGCGTCGATCTGTTCTCGTCGCTATCGGAGGCCCAGCGCGCGGGTCTGGCGGCGTCGACCGTCACCGCGGCCTTCGGCGATGGAGAAGCGATCGTCCGTCAAGGCGACCCCGGCGATTCGATGTATGTGCTGTCCGCGGGCCGGGTGTCGGTCGTGCTGGAGCCGGGACGTCAGGAAGTCGCGGTCATCGATCAGGGTGGCTACTTCGGAGAGATGTCGCTGTTGACCGGCGAACCGAGGTCGGCGACGGTCCTGGCGCGTGGCGAGGTCGTGGTGCTCGAGCTCGACGCGGCGCTCTTCAGGCGTCTCGGCATCGAAAGTCCGCTCGCCCTCGAGCAGGTCGGGCTCGCGGCGGTGACCCGCCGCGAGGAGCTGGATCGAGCGCGCTCGGCGGTGCGGGGGGCCGAACTTGCCGACGCCCCCGCCACCTTCCTTGCGCGGATGAAGAGGTTCCTGCGACTTCAGTAGCCGGAACTACCGGTTGTAGCGCCCTTCACGGAATCCGCGTTCGTAGCCCTGCTGGAATCCCTGGCGATAGACATCCTTGTACTGCTCGCGCGAACCGTAGCGATTCTCATAGTGCCGGTCGCCGGACCGGTACCAGGAATGTCGAAGCGGATCGAAGCTGCGGCGCTTCCGCACATCCTCCTGGCCCTTCTCGTAGCCATCGCGGGCACCGTTGTCGAACGCCGGCGCGTAGTAGCCACCGCCGTTCCGGTAGTCGCCGCTGCGTGACGGATAAGGCCCCTGCTGGCTGTAGGGACCCCGCGGGCCAGGATTCTGGGAATACCAGCCGTCGTTTCTTCCGTTGCGCGAGAAGCGAGCGAACGCCTCGCGGTATCCGACGGCATAGCCGTCGCGGAAAATCTGGCGGTAACGTTCGCGGTCGCCGTAGCTGCGGTTATAGCCGCGGTCGGCGCGCTGGAACGCCCGCTCATCCCGGTAGTTGAAACGGTCACCCCTCCGCGCGTCCTGTTGGCCGTCGTCGGCCCCTTCGCGGTAGCCCTGGTCGTACGCCGTGCGACGGGCATCGTAGTAGGGCGCCTGCGCCTCATCGGCCGTGCGCGAAAGCACCGTTGACGACGGCAGCCGCCAGGCGGCGGTCTGGGCAAACCCGGACACGGGAATGATCAGGAAGGCTGCTGCAGTGAGCGGTGCGTAAAAACGTCTGAGCATGGTTCGGTACCTCTGCTGCCACAAGGGGCAAGAACCACGCCCGGCGTTTGCCAACGAATTGCCTTGAAAAAACCCGGTCACCCGGCACGCGCGTCGCGCGCAGAGGACATCCGGTGTGGCACACAAAGGACGGGCGGGCTACTTCGACCAGACCAGGATGCGGTCGCCGTCAGGCGCGAGATGGTCGACGATGACGGAGGGGCCGTAGCGCTCGAGGTCCTCGACGGTCAGGCGCAGGTCTTCGAGGTCCATGCGATTGCCGTTCAGGTCGATGGTCGCGTTCTTCGCCTTCATCCGCAGGATCCAGAACGGGATACGGAAGCGCACGACTCGTCCATCGGTCCGGTCGAACGCCAGGAGGTGCAGGTCGTTCGGAACGGTCGCCGCCGCGGCGGCGGGACGATCGGTGTGGGCGCGCAGGAACCGGCCGCGTTCGTCGAGCTCGATCAGCGCCGTCTGGCCAGGGAAACTGGCTTTGACCGCGTCGAACTCCGCGGCCGCGGCGGTCGGCGACATCGCCTTCGAGTCGACGTGCTGAGAGATGTAATAGAAGCCCACGCCGGCGATCGCGACGAGGCCGAGCACGCACACGACCGCGATCCCTATGACGATCCAGACCCACGTCTTCACTCTACCGGCCACCGCTGCTCCTCATGATGGTCCGGGCATCGTTGACGCAGGCCGGATCGCTGCCCTTCTGACAGAACGTCTCGGCGCGAAGCGCGAAGTCGCGGGCGGAGGCGCGGTCACCGCCGCGGATGGCCAGCCGCGCGAGCTCGGCGTGAGCGCGTCCGCGCACCCAATCCTGCGCATCAGCGCCCGTCGCCGCGGTCAAGTCGGCCCTCGCGTCGTCCAGACGATTGAGCGCGCCGCGCGCGGCGCCCCGCTTGTATTTCCAGAGCGCCTCTTCACCAGGCATCTTCGGCCGCTGTTCCCTGGCGAGCTGCGCAAGACCCTGCGACAGCACCGCGTCGGCGAGTGCGGGCCGACCGGCACGGAGAGCGGTTGCCCCTTCCTCGAGCACCACCAGGCGATTTCTGGGATACAGCCGCCGCAGCTGATTGAGGGTATGAAGCGCGTCGTCGTATCGCCGTTCGCGATTGAAGATCAGCACGAGCGCGAACAGGGCATCGGTGCGCGCTTCCCCGTCTGACGCGGCGGTCTGGCGAAGCGCCGCGATGCCGCGCTCGCGGCCGCCGCCGAATCCGACGACGTAGGCCATCATCCGCAACGGCAGCGACAGCGTGGAGACCACGTAGCGATACGTGCCGACGACCAGGCCGGCGTCCTTCCGCGAGCCGTCCAGCTCCAGCACTTTTTCGTGCGCGTCGTACGCGCGCCGCGCCGCCTTGAACCCGGCGAACATCTTGCCTTCGACGGTGGCGATGTGGGAGGCCTGAAGGCCGATCGCTGCGCCGAGGTCGTAGTGCGCCTGAGCGTCACGCGGCACCGTTCGAGCGCGGGCCTCGGCGAGCTCCATGGCGCGGGCCACGTGCCGGCGGAACTCGGCATCGAGGTCGGCCGGGGGCTTGCTCAATTCGACCTGCGTCCGGCTGAACGAACCCAGATAGTGATCGACGGTGACCGCGCCGCGGCTGAACAGCATGTTCAGCCACAGCACCGAGGCCAGCGCGCGGTGTGCAGCCGCGTCGCCAGGATGATCGAGCGTCGCCTTGCGCAGCATGGCGACCGCCGCCTCGTGATCGAGGTTGTATGCGAGATCGAATGCCTGTCGGCGGACAGATGCGGAGTCGGCGACGCCGGCGGCGCGCACGGTCACGCCGGCGCCGGCCACGAGCAGCGCCAGGACGGCCGCGTGGAGAGGCCGGCGCTGAATCATCGGTCTATGCTACATCGCCAGCGGGGTTCCGATGCCGCGCGCGAGCGCCCGCGTATATGCGAGATCTGCGGCCGCGACGTCCTCGACCGCCATTCCCAGCGACTTGAAGATCGTGACCTGGCTTGGATTCTGCCGCCCCGTCACGTTCCCGGCGATCAGCTCTCCGAGCTCGCCCGCGATGTCGCCGGAGCCGAGTGCCCCCTCCTGAATCGCCAGAACGATGTCGCCTGCCTCCGACAGTGCTCCAGCCATCGAGTCGACGAAGAGCCGGCTGCGGGCGACGAGCGCCGCCTCCAGCTCCCGATGCGTTGGCCGGCAGGCGCCTACCGCACAGATGTGGGCGCCGTCGCGCACCCAGCCGCTGTTCAGGACCGGCGTGTGCGATGCGGTCGCCACCACGATCAGATCGGTCCCCTCTACCGCCTCGCGCGGCGAGCCGACCGCACGGACCGTGATGCCGAGATGCCGCACGTCATCCTGGAAGGCCGTGCGATGTGCTTCGGTCGGACTCCAGACCCGGACTTCCCGCAGCTTCCGCACACACGCGATGGCTTCCAGGTGGCTGCGCGCCTGCACGCCGCTTCCGATGAGAGCGAGAGTACCGGCGGCCGGCAGCGCCAGGATATCGACCGACACCGCCGAGACGGCCGCGGTCCGGGCCTCGGTGATGAACCGGCCATCCATGAGCGCGAGGAGCGCGCCCGTATCCGGGTCGAGGAGGACGATCGTCGCCAGGTGCGAGGGGAGACCCTTCTCGCGGTTCGAAGGGAACACCGTGACCAGCTTCGTGCCTACCGTCTTGCCGGCGAGCGCGGCAGGCATAATGCCGAAGAACGCACGATGCTCGCCGAGCTCGAGGACGGTCCGCAGCGGCTGTTGCGCGCGGCCGGACGAATAGTCCGCGAGAGCGCCGCGCATCGATTCGATCAAATCCGGCAGGGTCAAGACTGACCGGACGTCGCGTTCGTTGAGGAGCAGAGGCATTGTCGTGTTGACGATTGAGACGCTCGACGCGCATACCGCCGGCGAGCCGCTTCGACTCATTATCAGCGGCTTTCCCGAGCCTGTGGGTTCGACGATGCTCGAACGCCGCGAGTGGCTGCGCGAGCACCACGATCATCTTCGAACGGCAATCATGCTGGAGCCGCGCGGTCACGCCGACATGTACGGCGCGCTGTTGACGCGCCCCGAGCGGCCCGAGTCCGACGCCGGCGTGCTGTTCATGCACAACGAGGGCTACAGCACGATGTGCGGCCACGGCGTAATCGCGGTCACCACGCTGGTCTTCGAACGCGGGCTGCTGACGACGCGCACGCCGGACACGCTGGTGCTCGATACGCCGGCGGGTCCAGTGCGCGCGCACGCCGAGGTCGAGCGAGCGGGCAGCACGATTCGGGTGAGAAGTGTGAGCTTCCGCAACGTGCCGTCGTTCGTCCTGCACGCGGGCGTGCCGGTGCGGGTCAACGGTCGCGAGCTGCGCGCGGACGTGGCATTCGGCGGCGCCTTCTATGCGATCGTCGACGGGGAAGCCGCCGGCATTCCGGTGATCGGCAGCCGGCTCCACGATCTGCGGCGCGCCGGCATGGCGATCAAGGAGGCGGTCGAAGCGGTGGTGCGCGTGGCCCACCCGCTCGAGCCCGCGCTCGAAGGCCTCTACGGCACGATCTTCACGGCGCCGCCGTCCGACGATCGATCGGATCTGCGCAACGTCACGATCTTCGCCGACGCGGCGGTCGACCGTTCGCCGTGCGGAACCGGGACCTGCGCGGTGATGGCGGTGCTCGCGGCGATGGGCTTGCTCCCGCCCGAACAGACCTTCACGCACGAGAGCATCATCGGCAGCCGGTTCACGGGACGAATCGTGGGAGAGACGGAGGTGGCTGAGCTGGCGGCAATCGTTCCGGAGATCCGCGGAGACGCGCACATGACCGGGCAGCACATCTTCTACATCGACCCAAACGACCCATTTGGCGCGGGATTCAGTCTGTGAAAAACGACTTTTTCGTGGCTACTAAACTTTACCGGTGGGGTCGCCGTCTAACTTTTGGAAAGGCGGAACCGAACGATGTATTACGAAATGAATGTCTCCAGCAATGCGGAACGACTGGTCGCGATTCTCCTGGCGGTCGCGATCGTCCTCGTCCTCGCAGTGTGACCTAGTGTCGCGTCACCGCTGGCTCTGCACCTAGCTCACACAACTTTCACAATCACGAAGTCCGGGCGGGCGGTGTCGTGCGGATCGGTCTTCAATGACCGGTCGTCGGCACGGGCGGCGTCGCGACGTAGCTCCTGCGGCTGCGTGCGGTGAGGCCGGGCCGCTTCACCCGCACTTCGAGCTTGTGAATCTTGCCGTCGAGCACTTCCGGCGTGAAGCCCATCACGTATTGACTGTGCAGCTCCTGCGCGACTCTCGTGAAGGTCGGGCCGAGCTCGTCCTTCTTCGAGAGCTCGAAGTACCCGCCGCCGGTTTCATCTGCCACGCGCCGCAATCCGCGATCGGGCCGCGACCGCACTTTGCTCTGGCCGTTGAAGTATTCGCTCGCGAGCCCGACGGCGTAGATCATCATGTCTTTCCCTTGGGCCCGCTCGAGCACGTCGTCGCGACCGCGCTTGCTGGCGCTGTCGTCGCCATCGGTGAACACGAGGACCACCCGCCGTCCCTCGAGCAACTCCATCTGCGCGATGCTCTCGTCGACGGCGTCCCACAACCGGGTCGGATAGCCGAAATCGAGGTCCTCCTTCAACAGGCGGATCAGGCGGTCGCGGTTACCGGTGAAGGGCTCGTCGCGCGGCAGAATCTTGATCTTGTCGTTGAACGACCCGACCTTGGCCCGGTCATCGGGCAACATGCGGATCAGGAATTCCTCGGCCGCCATCTTCACGAACTCCAGGTTCAGCGTCATGCTGCCGCTCGTGTCGAGCATCACCACCGCCGTGAACGGCGTGGTCTCGCTGACGAAGTTGGTGAGGGTCTGCAGCTTTCCGTTGTCGAAGACCTCGAAATCCTCGCGCTGCAGATCGGTGACCAGCCGCCGCTGGCCGTCGAGCACGGTGGCGTAGATCGGCACGGTCTGGGTCGACACTTTGATCCGCTGCGCGATCATCGAAGTCGTGAGCAGACCCGCCGCCATTCCCAAGGTCGCGAGAGTATGTAAACGCATAGAAGGTCAGCCGTGCAGGAAGCGTTCCCCGCGCTCAGCGCAGGATCTGTTCGATCACCGGCCGTATTGCCTCGGCCATCGCCCGATAGCCGGCCGGTGACGGGTGAAGGTGGTCACCAGTCGCGGACAGCGTGTCCGGCTTCCCGGGCGCTGCAACGGCAGACCGCGTATCGACGAAGCCGAGGGTCGGGTCGGCTTCCGCCTGTCGCCGGATCCAGACGTTGATCTGATGCATCTTGAGGTTCTGTTCCGGCGTCGCGGTGTCGTAGGGAAGGATTGTACCAGCGACCGCTCGAATGCCCGATTTCCGGGCCGTGTCGTACATCCATCGGAGATGGCCGGTGACGACGTCGACCGGGCGGCCCTGGTAGACGTCATTGACCCCGGCAATCAGCACGACCAGCACCGGCTTGGCGGCGACCACATCTCGCTCGAACCGCGCCCGGATCTGATCGCTCCGCTCCCCGTTCACGCCGCGGTTCAAGACTTCCCACTCGGGGTGCGACTGCATGAGCCAGTAGGAGTATTGGCTGGTCGGGTCGCCTTTGCCGTCCGGCGGCATTTCCACGGGCGATGCGAAGGCCGGGGTCCCGGCCGTGGTCGAGTCCCCCATCGCCACGATCCGACTTCGCTGCGCGGAGCGGTCAGCGAGGATCGCCATGCAGATCAGCAGAAATGCCAGCGTTTTCATGAGAAGTCATCTGGCGGCGGTGGTATCGCGGCCGGCTTCCGGCTCGAGGCGGAAGACGGGTGAGGCGTGGGGGATCGGGGCCCGGGAATATCCGACTTGACTGGTCCGAGTTCCCTGTGCGATCGTTTTTGCGACTAATCTCATTTTGGACAGGATTCCATGGGCCAAGCCTTTGTCATCACCCTCCGCGAGGGGCTCGAAGCGTTCCTCATTGTTGCGATCAGCCTCGCCTATCTCAAGAAAACCGGGCGGGCCTCGCTTATTCCCGCCGTTCACTGGGGCATTGCCGGTTCCGTCGCGCTGAGCATTCTCGCCGGCGTGCTGTTCGCCCGGGCGGCGAATCAGGCGCTCTGGGAAGGCATCCTGGCGCTGGTGGCGGGCGTGCTCGTCGCCTCGTTGACCGTGCACATGTGGCGCGCGGGCAAGCGCATGAAGCGCGACATCGAGGCGCGTCTCGAGGCCTCGTCTGCGCGACTCGGCCGTGGGGCCTTCCTGGGCGTGCTCGGATTCACCCTCCTGATGATCACGCGAGAGGGCATGGAAACCGCGCTGCTGATGAACACTCTGTTGTTCAGTGTCGGCGCGCCCAGCATCGTCGCCGGTGCGGTCGCCGGCACGCTGGTCGCGGCTTTCATTGCGTGGCTCTGGTCGCGGTACGGCTATCGGGTCAACCTGACGCGCTTTTTCCAGGTCACCGCGGTGTTCCTGCTGGTCTTCGTGGTGCAGCTCTTCATCTACGGCTTCCACGAGCTGACGGAAGCCAACATCATCGCGCCGCTCGGCGCGTGGCATGACGCCACCGAGCCCTTCGGGCCAGACGGCATCTACGGCCAATACCTGACCTATCTGCTCGTGGTCCTTCCGGTCGGGTGGTTGGCGCTGTCGTCACTGTTCGGCCCACGCGGCAACCAACCCCAACGGTCGCAGGCGGCCTAGCGCCGAGAGCGAGCGCCGCCTTTACAAGCGGCGCCGCGCCACTACAATCGGCGGATGGCAGAGCCGACGCAGGAAAAGCCCCCGACGATCCTCGAACTGATCTGGGAGCATGACCTAGTGCTGGGGGGCAAGTCCGGGGACGTCCGGCTGACCCTCGACAGCACTTCTTCGGCAGGGCCGTCGCCGATGCAGGCCCTGGCGTTCGCGCTGGCCGGCTGCATGGCGATGGACGTCGTGCACGTCCTTCGCAAAGGCCGCCATGACCTGCGCGGCCTGAGGGCCGATCTCAAAGGCGAGCGGATGCCGACGGAACCCCGCCGATTCACGCGAATCGCGCTTCACTACACCATCACCGGCAACGTGCCGTCCGAGCCGATCGAGCGCGCGATTCAGCTCTCCCGCGACAAGTACTGCTCCGTCTGGCACTCGATGCGCCAGGACATCGAGCTGGAGACCTCGTTCACAGTGTCGGACGGCCTCTAGTACGGGCGCGGATGAGCGTCCGAGCCGGCGAGCCGCCACGGCGTCGCGAACATCTCGACTGGCTGCGCGGCGTCGCCGTGCTGCTGATGATCGAGGCTCACCTGTTCGACAGTTGGACCGCCGCGCCCGATCGCCAGGGCTCCGCCTTCCGCGTGCTGATGATCATCGGCGGCGGGGGCACCACGCTGTTCCTCTTCCTCGCCGGCGTCGCGGTCGCGTTGTCCGCGGGATCGAACCTGCGCAGGACCGGCAGCCTCAGTGGGGCGGCAAACGCCGTGGTCCGGCGTGGGCTCCAGGTCTTCGGGCTGGCCTTCCTCTTCCGGCTCCAGGCGTGGATCCTCGGATGGTCGCACCGGCCGACCGACTTGTTGAGGGTCGACATCCTCAACATCATGGGGCCGTCGATCGTGGTGGCGGCGCTGCTCTGGCGGCTGGGGACCTCGCGCCGGGCTCGGGCGCTGATCTTCGCGGCGGCCACCGCGGCCACGGCGCTTGTGACGCCGCTCATCCGGGTGGTGCCCCCGGCGTTTCTGCCACCGCCGATCCTGGCCTACATCGTTCCGGTCGCCGGTCTCAGCAGTTTCGTGGTCTTTCCCTGGACCGCGCTGGTCCTGGCGGGGGCCTTCGTCGGGGTGCTGATCGATGCCGCGCAGACGCCGGTGCTCGATCGGCGCCTCCATGAGCGCCTCGCGGCCGGTGGAGCGATCGTCAGTATCGCCGCGTTCGCCGCCTCGTTCCTGCCGACGCCGTTTCCGGCCTCGTACTTCTGGACCACGTCACCCGCCTACCTCTTTCTGAGGAGCGGTCTGGCGACGCTCGGCGTCGCCGGCGCGCACGCGTGGGTCCGTCACTGGGGCGATGGTCGGCACCGGAGCCTGCTGATCCAGCTCGGACGAACTTCGCTTTTCATCTACTGGATCCACGTGGAGCTGGTGTACGGCCTCATCTCGCGGCCATGGCACCGCGGCCTGGACCTGCAGCAGGCCGTCGTCGCATACGTCGCGTTCTGCGGCCTGATGGTGGCGTGCTCGATTGCCAAGGAGCGAATCGTGCGCGACTTCGTCCGCCGGGCGGTCCCCTGGCCGAGCTCAGTGCGGTTCCGGCGCCGACACGCTCACCGCCGTCCGGAGAATGACGTCGTAGGTGGGGCGGGTGCCTCCCTTGGCGAACCGCACGCCGGCGTGCGACCACGCCGCGGTATAGATCCCGTCGCCGGGCGCGAATCGACAGGACACAGCCTCGATGCCATGGTGCGCGAGCGTCCGCACTTCTCCGCGCTCGCTGCGGCCGTTGCCGTTGCCGTCGCGCCAGATCCCCAGATGACGCAGCTCCGTTCCCCGCAACTCACCGTCGTCGTTGTCATCGAGCGCGCTCAGCGCTTCGTAGCCGTTCTTCCAGAAGGTCCAGAACGTCGACTCGCCGAACCATTGCAGCGCCGAGGTGATCTGGCCGCGGCCTGACGCGTCGTAGACCAGCCAGCCGGCGTCCGCCGAGATCCACGTCCACGCCTGCTGGCGGCCGCTGCCATCCGCATCGAACGGCACCGCCGCGCTGAAATCGATGATCGACTTGACGGTGGCGGTGTCCGACAGCGGAACCGCGATTGGCGTGATCGGTCGAACCAGCCGGCCGAGCTGCTCCATCCGGGCGCGAGCCTCGGTGATCTCGGCGGCATCACGCTTCGGATCGAGCAGCGGGATCAGATAGCGCGCGGCTTCCTCGGTATAGAACCGTTGTCCCAGCGCCGCCATCTTCGCACCCTGCTCTTTGGGCCACGCCTGTGCGATGACCCGCCGGTACTCGACGATCGCGCCCGCTTTGTTGCCGGTCTGTTCGAGCGCCCACCCATAGCCAATCCGGGCCGTGAGATTGTTGCTGTCGAGGTCGACGGCCGTCTTGTAGTGGTTCACCGACTTCTGGAGATAGGCCTTCGCCGCGTTGCTCCGCGTGACTCCCGGAGCGACCTGGCCCGGCACCAGGTTCGGCTCGTGGCCGAACCACACTTCCTGTTTCGCGGGTTTGTCTTTTCCTCCGAGCGCCGTGGCGGGCAACTCGTCTTCATTCGCGAAGTACGCCATCGCGTAGAGGCGGGCCAGTCGCAGATGAATGTCGGCGTCTTTCGGGTTGGCCGCGAGATCGCGCTCGAGGTTGGCCACGAGCCGCGCCACCGGCACGTTCTCGACATCCTGGGCGCATGTAGATGCCGTCGAGCGCGGCGCCCAACGTCAGGATGCCAATCGCGGCGACCAGGATCGGAGGATGTCTACGATGGCTCATGGCTAGTCCCCTGGAAACGTGATGCGTTGCATAAGTCCCGGAGCGCGGCGCCCGGATGGCAAGGCGCGAAGAGCGAGCATATTGGGTATATGTGAGCGATGAGCAACGCCGCCAGCCGGGATGCCCCGCCCGGGAATTATGTGACGCATCACGTTTCCAGGGGACTAGGCTCCCTTGTGCTTCTTGGACGGACACAATATAAGATTGGCCGCGAACGACCAACCAGCCCGGGCTTCGGAGGCTCCTCAACGTCCCGCAACGCAAGCGTTTAGCCACTGAATCGCCATGATCAGCGTCGCCGCGATCCGTATGCAGCAGTTCGGCGTCCAGTTCTACCAGGCTTCCCTCAGCGCGAGCGATATCGACAAGCTGGTCCGTTTCGAGGTGCTCAGCTACGGGGAGCGGGCTCAGCCGGCCCGCGGCCGCCGCAGGGGTGCGCCGCCTCCTTCCAAGGTGAACTGGAATCTGCTCGAACGCCGGATCGCCGCGAACGACCAGGCGTATCAGCGGGAGATCATCCGGCGAAAGATCGACGAGCTCGTTCAGGTACTACGAACAATGCCGCCAGGCCCGCGACCTGCCGTCGATCCCGGGTGCCGTCATCATCTCCTGCGACGAAGCGCTGCGGTTCGAACCGGCGAGTGAGGGGGCGTGGGTCGGGGTCCTGAAGGTCCCGGAGCGCGAAGGCATCCTTCGGGCGATCGACGGCCAGCACCGCCTGCTCGCGCTGCACGCCGACATCGAGCGGTTCGAGGGCGAACCCTTCACGGTTCCGGCGGTGATCTTCGATCGGCTGCCGGAAGATCACGTCGTGCAGATGTTCGTGACCATCAATGCGAAGCACACGCGGCTCAACTCGTCGCATCTCGTCTCGCTGTCGGGACGCCAGCTTTACCGCGATGAGAGTCTGGCCGCGGCGCACGACATCGTCCGGGCCCTCAACGATCGGGAGGATTCACCGCTGTACGGCGAAATCAAGCTGCTTGGCGTCGGACGGGGCCGAGTGGCACAGGCGCCGCTGGCGCAGGAGCTGAAGAAGCTGTTTGCGGTCGACGCGTTCGGCGCCGGCCGGAAGGGCGAGGACTTCAAAGAGGAATCGCGCCGGTTCTTCGTGAACTATTTGAAGCAGATCGCGCAGCTGTTCAGCGCCGCGTGGAACGGCCGGAAATACAGCGTGCGCAGCGCGCCGGCACTCCGGGCCTTCATCCGCGTCGCGCCGGACGTCGTCCGCCGTCTCGACCAGGAGCATGCGGATCGCGCCGACTTCCGCGCGATCGGACGGGTGATCGCTCCTTGGGGACGGCGCATCGGGGATCTGCGCTTCGAAACCGAGGGGGCGTGGAAGAGAAACGGCACCACGGTGGAGTCGCTCGCGAAGGATCTGCGGTTGGCATTGCAGTATCCCGAAGGCGCGGCGGTCTAGGCACAAAAAAGAAAGGGCATCGCGATGTGCGATGCCCTTGGTGTTTTGCGAGCGACCCGGCTCCCCAGCAACTCACGGCTCCCTGCCGTAAATATTCAGGCCGCCTGCACCCCCACATAGAGCAACCGGTGTACCGCACGGAACAGCGCGATTCATTGATGATTTCCAAGGGCATTGGGGGCTTTCTCTACGGCAGAGCCTACGGATTCGTGCATCGAATTACGAATTTGATCGTCATCCTGATGACAGTGTCATCGGCGGCCGTTGTCGGCGCCCGAGACGAGGCCGCGCCGCAAGCCAGCGGGACTGTTCGCGGGACCGTGGTCGACGCCCGAACGGGCGGTCCGCTGCCGCGCATCCTGGTCGCGGTCGAGGGCGGCCCGTCGGCCCAGACCGGCCCGGACGGCACCTTCGTGCTCGAGAGGATCCCGGCGGGCGAGGCGCGGGTCACCGTCTTGGCCGTGGGATACGGTCTGGTGCAACGAGTGGTGCGGGTGGCGGCTGGAGAGACGCTCGATCTGAGAATCCCCCTGAGCGAGGGTGCGGCGGCGTACACCGAAACCGTGACCGTCAGCGCCGATCGGTTCGAGCGGCCGGAGCCGATTCCGTCACAGCAGACCCTGGGCAGCGCGGAGCTGCAGAACCTGCGCGGCGTGCTGACCGACGACGCGTTGCGGGCGGTGCAGGTGTTGCCGGGAGTAGCGACGGGAGACGACTTCCGGAGTGAGTTCAGCGTCCGCGGCAGCGATTTCGCGCACCTGAACTTCACCGTCGACGGATTTGCGACGCCGTTCGTGATGCACATGGTCCGCGCCGTGGAGGAGCGGGCCAACAGCGGCTCAGTGTCGATGATCAACAGCGACGTGCTCGACAGCGTGACGCTGTCGAACGGTGGATACGCGCAACGGTCGGGCAACCGGACTGGTGCGGAGCTCGGATTCCTGATCCGCGAGGGCTCGAGAGAACGGAATGTGGTGCGAGCCTCGGTCAGCGGGACCAGCGCGTCGCTCACCGCCGAGGGTCCCGTCGGCCACGGCAAGCGCGGGTCGTGGCTGGTCTCGGGACGCAAGAGCTATCTCGATCTGATCGTCAGAAAGCTGCGGGAGGAGGGTCTGAGCTTCGCCTTCGCCGACGCGCAGGCCAAGCTGCGGTACGACCTCACGGCCAAGCAATCGGTGGCGCTGACCTTCATCACCGGCAAATCGCGTCTCCGGGAGCTGCCGCGACAGCCAGACGACACCGACCTGCTGATTGGGGACAACGCCTCAGCGATCCTGATCGGATCCTGGCGCATGGCGCTCAGGAACGGCGTGCTCACCGCCGCTGCGCTGGGAGCCACGAACAGCTTCCGCAACCACATTCTGACCGGTCAGAATCGCGAACAGGGCACGAACCACCAGGTGGCGCTGCGCTCGGATCTCGCGGTCCCGGTTTCGACCGCGCTGACCCTCGAATCCGGCGTGCTCGTCGAACACGTCGAGGAGTTTCAACGCAAGCAGCGCATCTCGGGCGCAGCCGTGACCGTTCTCAACGACTATCGCGCCGACGCGGTCCGCTACGGCGGTTATGCACGCGCCCGCATCGACGCCGGGAACCGCATCGTGATCAGCCCTGGGGCCCGGGTCGATCATTGGAGCCTCACCGGCCAGACGACCGGATCGCCGTGGATTCAGTCCGAGGTCACACTGCCGGCGCGGCTCACTCTTCGCGCAGGTGCCGGCGTGTATCAGCAGTTCCCCGACGTTCCGCAGGTCGTCGGCGCGTTCGGCGGCGCCGGCCTCGCGCCCGAGCGATCCGTCCACGCCGACCTCGGCGTCGAGCGCCGGTTCAGCCCGTCGCTCCGCGCGCAGATCGCTCTGTATCACCGCGCCGATCGGGCTGTGATCCGCAGGCCGGACGCCGATACGCATCTGGCCGGCGGCCGTGTGATTCGAGGCTCGACCACCGCCCGCTACGAGACTCGCCTCGACGGCTACGCGCGCGGTCTCGAACTGGTCGTGCAGCGCAGCTCACCGTCAGGGCTTTCGGGATGGTTCTCGTATGCGTTCGGTCAGAACCGGTATGAAGACCGCGTCACCCGAGAGGCGTTTTGGGGCGACCTGGATCAGCGCCACACCCTGAATGCGTATGCCTTCTACCGCTTTACGCCGCGGTTCAGCGCCAGCGTCAGGTACCGCTCCGGCAGCAATTTCCCGATTCCGGGCTACTTCGCCAGAGACGGGGAGTCCTATCTAGTGGGCGAGGAGCGCAACGCGTTACGGCTTCCGGTGTACGGACGTCTCGATCTGCGGGCGAATCGCACCTTCAGCTGGGCGCGCCGCCGCCTGACGCTGTTCGCTGAAGTCATCAACGTGCTCGACCAGGACAACGTCCGTTTCAGTCCGCCCCGAATCAACACCACCACTCGACAGGTGACACGGTTGTTCGACTCGCTGGTGCCGGTCATCCCCTCGGCGGGGGTGTTGATCGAGTTCTGACGCAGGGGTGCGCAGGAGCGGGTCGAGGCCTGCCGTGAGCGAGCGCAGCGAGTCGAACGGTCGAGCCAGGTGGCGTTCCTCGGTGTTTAGTCGGCGTTTGGGGTGACAATCCGAAGTCCATGCGCAAAAATTGGCCGGATCTCCGTGGGATTAGTCGAATGTGGCGGTAATGGCGCTGGCGGAGGCTTTGCTCAATGGAACCCACAGCCGCCGGGTCTCTGGACCCGGTCCGATTTTGCGTCCGTCAGAAGCGAGCGACCTGTTGCCTACTCACTGGATCACCACACCGCGGCCCAATCCCCGTGCGTCTTTGCGCCTCATTCTGATGGCTGACGCCGGCGGCTCCGCGGCCACCTTCCGCGGCTGGTCCGATCGTCTTCCCACCGCCGATGTCGGCATCGTCCAGTTGCCCGGGCGCGGGGAGCGACTTCACGAACCCTTCGTGTGGACGGTGGCGGAAGCGGCTCAGTCCATCGCGGATGAAGTGGCAGCCGGCGTGGACAATTCGACGGTCCTCTTTGGTCATGGGCTCGGTGCACTGATCGCGTTCGAGACGGCGCGGCGGTTGGCGGCGCGCCACTGGCCGGTCCTTTCGCTGTTCGTCTCGGGCCAGAGTGCGCCGTCTCTCGGACTCATGGCGCCGCGCGTGTCCGATCTGCCCGCCGACGAGTTCGTGAACCAGCTTCGGCAGCGCCGGCACGTGCTGCCGGCGACGGCGATCGGCGATCCCGAGGTGCTGCAGATGCTCCTGCCGATCGTGCGTGCTGACGTGGCGATGGCCGAGAGCTATCGGTACGAGCCCGAGTCGTCGCTTGACTGCCCGCTGATCGCTTGCGACGCGGCCGCCGACCCGCAGGCGTCGCGGACCGACGTCGAAGGCTGGAAGCGTGAAACCACCGGCCGCTTCAGCATTCAGCGCTTTGGCGGCGATCGCTCGTACATCCAGCGTGAGCACGAAGCGCTCACCGGGCTCGTCAGAAACCACCTCTCGGTGATGCTCGGAGCCCTCGCGCGCTCAGCGCCAGTACCCAGATGAGTGCGACCGTCCGCGTCTGGACCATCGATCTGGACGAGGAACCGGCTCTGGCCTCCACACTGCTGGCGTGCCTGAGCGGCGAGGAACGGGTCCGGGCCTCGCGCTTCCGCACCACCGAGCACCGTCTCCGCTACATCGTCGCGCACGGCGCGCTCCGCCACATTCTGTCGGTCTATGTCGGCGTCCGGCCCGCCCAGATTTCGCTGGCGACCACCGCCACGGGCAAGCCTTTCGTCCCCGGTTCGCCGCTGGCGTTCAACCTGTCGCATTCCGAGGGTCTCGCGATCTGCGCGGTCACGCCGGAAGGGGAGCTTGGCGCCGACGTCGAATGCATTCGCCCGATTGACGACGCGGATTCGCTGGTGGAGCGATTCTTCGCGGCGGACGAACGGCGGCAGTACCAGGCGATCGAGCCGCGAGATCGAGTGGCCACGTTCTACAGCATCTGGACCCGCAAGGAAGCGTTCGTCAAGGCCACCGGCGCGGGCCTCAACCGCGAGCTGCAGTCGTTCGAGGTCGAGGCCTCTCTCGAGGCCACACAACCCCGGCTGACGTCCCTGTCCGACCCTGCCGGCCGGTGGTCGTTGCGTGCGTTCGTGCCCCGCTCGGGCTACATCGGGGCCGTGGCGCTCGATCGCAGCATCGCCGCGCTGGAGCTGGTCGACTGGTCGATGAGCGCCGCGGGATGTGCCTCGGCCCAACGGCGATAGCATTGGCCGCACCGATTGTGCGCTTGCGATGCGAATCGATCTGAACTCCGACCTCGGGGAATCCTTCGGGCGCTGGACGCTCGGCAACGATGCCGAGCTGATGAAGAGCATCACCTCGGCCAACGTGGCCTGTGGCTACCATGCGGGCGACCCGGTCGTGATGCGCGACACGGTGCGGCTGGCGCGCGAGGCGGGCGTCGCGGTTGGCGCCCATCCGGGGCTGCCCGATCTGGTCGGCTTCGGCCGACGCAACATGGCGGTGACGCCGTCCGAGGTCGAGAGCTTCGTTGTCTATCAGATTGGCGCGCTCGCGGCGATCGCCGCGGCCGAACGCGTGCCGCTGCGTCACGTCAAGGTGCACGGCGCGCTCTACAACATGGCGGTCACGGACCGTGCGCTCGCCGAGGCGATTGCCGCGGCGGTTCGCTCGGTGGATCCCCGGCTGATTCTGTTCGCCCTTCCGGCGAGCGAGCTGGCGCGCCGGGCCGAATCCGCCGGTCTCAGCGTGGCTCGTGAGGGCTTCGCCGATCGCGCCTACGAGGCTGATGGCTCGCTCACGCCGCGGTCGCGTCCCGGCGCGCTCATCCACTCACCGGAAGAAGTGATCGACCGCGCGGTTCGCATGGTCCGCGACGGCGTCGTCCGTGCCACCAATGGCACTGACATCCCGCTCCGCATCGATACCATCTGCACGCACGGCGACACGCCCGCATCGCACGAGCTCACCCGGCAGCTGCGCGCCAGGCTCGCGGCTGAAGGCATCACGGTTCAGGCACCCGACCTGCCGGCAGCGCGTCACGCATGACGACGCTCCATCCACCGGTTGAAGGCGCCGGCCTGTTCGGGTGGTGGCGTCAGGGAACGCCCGAGGGACGCCGCGCGCTGATTGCCGCGGCCCTCGGGTGGATGCTCGATTCGTTCGACGTGATGCTCTACGCGCTCGTCCTCTCGGCGATCATTCCCGACCTCGGGCTGTCGAAGGAGATGGCCGGCGTCCTCGGGTCGATTACGCTGCTCGCAGCGGCCGCTGGCGGAATTGTCTTCGGGGTGATCGCCGATCGCTACGGCCGCACGCGTGCGCTGATGGCGAGCGTGCTGATCTACTCGGTGTTCACCGCCGCCTGCGGATTGGCCCAGACCGTGACGCAGCTGGCGGTGTTCCGGATTCTGCTCGGGATCGGGATGGGTGGTGAATGGGCGAGCGGTGCGGCGCTGGTCTCGGAGACCTGGTCGACCGAGCATCGCGGCAAAGCGCTGGGCCTGATGCAGAGCGCGTGGGCCGTCGGTTACGCGTCGGCGGCCCTGGTGACCATGATCGTGTTGCCGCGGTGGGGCTGGCGCGCGGTCTTTCTGGTCGGCGTATTGCCCGCATTCCTGACCCTCTGGGTCCGCGCCCGCGTCGAAGAACCGAAAATCTGGCGCGACACCGCCCCGTCGCGGCGCGGCTCGTTCCGCGCGATCTTCAGCGGCGGTCTCGCGCGGTTCACCATTCCGCTGACGATCATGAACGCCTTCACGCTGTTCGGATGGTGGGGCTTCAACCTCTGGCTGCCGGGATACCTCTCGTTGCCGGTGGCGTCCGGCGGCGTCGGGTTTTCATCGACGACGATGTCGTGGCTGATCATCGCCATGCAGGTGGGGATGTGGTTCGGGTACGTCACGTTCGGCTACGTCAGCGATGCGTTCGGCCGCAAGCGGACCTATGTCATCTACACCACCACGGCCGCGGTCCTCATCCTCGTCTACATTTCGATCCGGCTTCCGCTCGCGCTGCTCGTGCTCGGTCCCTTCGTGGCGTTCTTTGCGACCGGGTACTTCAGCGGGTTCGGCGCCGTGACCGCTGAGATCTACCCGACCGAAGTCAGGGCGTCGGCGCAGGGATTCACCTACAATATGGGTCGGGTCGCGAGCGCGTTCGCGCCGTTCGTCGTCGGCTCACTGGCGCAGAAGCACGGGTTTCAGGCCGCCCTTTCGCTGACATCGCTCGCGTTTCTGCTCGCGGCCATCACCTGGATTTGGATTCCCGAAACCCGGCGGCGGGCGCTCAGCTGATGCCAAGGACCAGGATCCTAAGTGGGTTCGATTATGTTGAAGGGCTCCAAGCCAGCGGTTGTGAAGAAAATCCAGCCGGTGAGCATTCACGGTCAGATCTCGCTCGACGTATACGTCTTCGATCCCGACGACCCACAAGGGCAGGTCACCCTGGCGCGGGTCGGTCAAGAGGCGATTCCACGCAACCTGGAGCCCGGAGACGCGGTCGACCTCCATTACCTGCTCGGGGTGGTCACCCAGATCACCCGACGGGTCTAGCAGCCCGCGCCCGACGAATGCTTGTGCAGCCCGGTGAATGGCTGTAAACTATTGAAGCTTCCCCCTTTGCAGGAGTTCCCACATGTCTGTGGATCGTAGCCGGCTGGGCTGTGCTTTGCCTGAGGCGCCGGTGCCCGCGCGTTCGAAGCGCTCGACCGCGGTCCGCGGGCTGGTCGCAGGTGCTGCCCTGCTCGGCGGGATCCTCGGAAGCACCGGTGCCGGCCTGTCAGCCCAGTTTCCGCCGCCTGCGCGGCCGCCCAAGATGGCGGCCGAGCCGCCGAAGCCGCAGGAGGGTGCCCCTACCAAGCTGCCCTCCGCGCGGAGCATTCTCGACAAGCACCTGGCCGCGATCGGGGGACGGCAGGCCGTCCTCAGTCACACCTCGACCCGCGCCACCGGCACGATTTCGATGCCTGCCACCGGCCTCAACGGTGCGGTCGAGATTTACGGGGCTCACCCCAACCGGACCCTGCTGAAGGTTTCGCTCGACGGGGTAGGCGAGGTGCTGGAGGGATTCGACGGCAAGCACGGGTGGAGCAATTCCCCGATGACGGGTCCGATGCTTCTCGAAGGCAGGCAGCTCGACGAGAAGCGATTCGACTCCGAGTTCCACGCCGAGCTGAGGAACGACAACCGCTACGTCTCGCTGACGACACTCGAGCGGGTCGACTTCGAAGGCCGCCCTTGCTACAAGATCCGGCTGGTTCGAAAGACCGGGGGCGAGGACATCGAGTTCTACGACGTCGCGACCGGCCTCAAGGCCGGCGGCATCACCACCCGCGAAACGCAGATGGGCACGGTCACCGGCACCGCGGTCGAGAGCAACTACAAGAAGTTCGGCAATCTGCTGCAGCCGACCATGGTCAAGAGTCAGATCGGCGGCCTTCAGCAGGTGATCACAATCACCGCGGTGGAATACGACAACGTACCGGCGTCGGTGTTCGAGCTGCCTGCGGGAATCAAGGCGCTGCTGAAGTGAATGGGTCCTGGCGCCGGGCATTGAGGCCACGCGCTGCTCTCCTGGCCGTCTGCATCGCCGCATGGTCGATCGGCGGGGCTGCCCAGGCGCCTCGAGCGGCCGAAACCTTCGATGCCGCGTGGCGGATCGTCCGCGATTCTCATTTCGACAAGACCCTGAATGGGGTTGACTGGAACGCGGTGGGCGAGGAGCTGCGGCCGAAGGCTGCCGCGGCGCGGACCGTCGGTGAGCTGCGGGCGGTGCTCCGCGACATGCTCGGACGCCTTGGCCAGTCGCACTTCACGGTGCTGCCGGCGACCACCGACAACGCGACCGATGTGCCGCGGGATCAGGGCGGGACGCCCGGATTCGACGTGCGTCTGGTCGGGAAGGATCTGCTCGTCACCGAAGTCGACGCGGACGGTGGCGGTGCAGCTGCCGGCGTGCGAACCGGCTGGAAGCTGCGTTCGATCGACGGCGCGCTCGTATCGACGCTGATCGCATCGCTGCCGGAAACGCTCGAGCCGCGTTTGCTGCAGGTCGAAGCCTGGCGGCTCGCGCATCTACGGCTGCGCGGTCCGTCCGGATCGCCGGCCGCGGTGTCGTTCGAGGACGGCTCGGGCGCAGTGGTGCAGATGTCCGTCGACCGCAGGCTCGAGTCCGGACAGCCGGTGACAGTCGGCCACCTGCCGACGATGTTCGTGCGGGTTCGATCGCATCCCGTGGAGACGCCCTCCGGCCGGCCTGCCGGAGTCATTGGCTTCAATGTCTGGATGACCGCCGTCGATCCGCTGTTTCAGAAGGCGGTCGACGAGTTTCGCCAGCGCAACGGCATCGTGATCGATCTGCGCGGGAACCCCGGGGGCCTGGCGGCGATGCTGATGGGCATCTCGGGCCATTTCATCGACGAGCGGAAAGTGCTCGGGGTGATGAAGACCCGCGAGAACGAGCTTCGGTTCGTGGTCAATCCGCGGCGGGTCGACGCACGTGGGGAGCGCGTGCAGCCCTTCGCCGGCCCGGTCGCGATCCTGGTCGATGCGTTGAGCGGCAGCGCGTCGGAGTGTTTCGCCGGCGGCATGCAGTCACTGGGACGGGTGCGCGTGTTCGGGCAGCGGAGCATGGGGCAGGCGTTACCCGCCTTGTTCGCACGACTGCCGAATGGCGACGTGCTGATTCACGCCTACGGCGATTTCGTGACCGGCGATGGGACGCGCCTCGAGGGCCGTGGCGTCGTGCCCGACGAGCCCGTGGTGCTGGACCGCGCGGAGCTGCTGGCGGGACGGGACCGGACCCTCGAAGCGGCGCTCGCCTGGTTCGACAGCATTGCGGCGCGAACCGAACGGAGCCGTTGACGTCCTTACGATGTATTGCGCTGGCGCGTGGCGTCTGTTACACTCGAACTACCTACGCGAGCTAGTTTCCAGCCACACCACACAGGAAATATCCGGGAGCAGTGAATGGAGCAGCGCCGGCTGCGTCTAGGCGACATTCTCGACGACTACTGTCCACGTGAGCGCCGCGTTACCAACCACGCGGTTGTCGCCATGATCGAAGAAGACGTCAAGCAGACACGTTGCACAACGTGCGACGCGGAGCATGCCTACAAAGGCGCGCGCGTACCGAAGCGCCGGAAGAAAGAGACTCCGGCCGCGTTGTACAAGGAAGTCCTCGCCGGCATGACCGACGTCGAGGAAACACCGTTGCTCGCGGCCGCTCTTCCCGTCGTCGCGGTCCCCGCGGCACTCCCCAGCGTGCCCGCCGCCGTCCTCCCCGTGCAGGCCGACGCCGCTATCCAGCGTGCCTCCATCGAAGAACCCTCGTCGTCTCCGGCTGCGGTTTCGCAGGTCGTGACGGATCGCTCCCCAGCAGTTCCGCTCTCTGAGATCGCAGTGGCAAGTGCAGACGAGGTCGATGCGCCGGACGAGGCTCCCGTCGTCGATGGGCCGGTGCACCGCGCGCTGATCCGGGCAACGCTTCCGCGTGTCGAGGGTCAGAAAGAGGTCCGTACGCCTCCGGACTTCACGGCCCGTCATATACCGGCGCGTGGAACCGGCCACGGCGGATTCCGCGGCGACCGTGATCGCATGCGCATGCGCGGCGGCAGCGGCGGCGCTGGTAACGGCAGCGGCAGCGGCAATGGCAACAGCCACGGCAATGCCTACGGACATGGCAACGGCAACGCCAACCGCGGCCCTGGTGCTCCTCCTCGCTTCCAGGGCAACCGTCCTTCTGGTCAGGGGCGTCCATCGATGGGCGGCAGGGCCGGCGGCGGCCCCGGCTCCCGCAACGGGAATGGCAGTGGGAACGGGAACAAGCGAGGTCGCGGTTCCCGGGGCTGATCCACACCCCCACCAACCTTCGCCCGCCCGAGCTTCTGCGGAAGCGGGCTACGGCTGGCAAGCCCCTCCGTCCCAACACTTCCTCCGTACAGTTTTTGCTGCCTCTCCGCTCGTTCCCTGTTTAATCTAGTCGACGCACACCTCGCACGTCTTGGAGTGAAGGGAGTCGAATGACTGATCTGACTGGGAAGCATGGGCTCGTTGTCGGCGTGGCCAACAAGCGGTCGATCGCATGGGCGATTGCGGAAGCGGCTTCGCGGGCCGGCGCCCGGTTGGCGGTGACATATCAGGGTGAGCGGCTCGAGGAGAACGTCCGCGAGCTCAGCACCGGGCTCGACAACCCACTGATCCTGCCTTGTGACGTCACCGATGACGGTCAGATCGCCGCCGTCTTCGCCCGCATCGGCGAGGAGTTCGGCGGGCTCGACTTCGTGGTGCACGGCGCCGCATACGCGCCGCGCGAAGAGCTTGCTGCCGGGTTCCCGTTCGTGCAGACCTCGCGCGCCGGCTTCGCGCTCACGCTGGACGTCAGCGCCTATT
Source organism: uncultured Acidobacteriota bacterium (assembly GCA_963717745.1). Classification (GTDB taxonomy): domain Bacteria; phylum Acidobacteriota; class Vicinamibacteria; order Vicinamibacterales; family 2-12-FULL-66-21; genus JACCXG01. Next base: position 149,809 of record CAVQXJ010000015.1, on the reverse strand, counting down.
CGCTGATTGCGCTGGCTCGTGGAGCGTTGCCGCTGATGGAGTCACGGGGGGGCGGGAGCATCCTCACGCTGACCTACCTCGGAAGCGAGCGTGTCTTCCAGAACTACAACGTGATGGGTGTGGCGAAGGCCGCGCTCGAGGCATCCGTCCGCTACCTCGCGGCCGACCTCGGGCCGAAGAACGTCCGCGTGAACGCCATCTCAGCGGGACCGATCAAGACGCTCGCCGCGTCGGGGATCTCCGGCTTCTCCAGCATTTTGCAGGTCTACCGCGATCGGGCGCCGTTGCGGCGGACCGTCGAAACGGCCGAGGTGGCTGACGCCGCGATGTTTCTTCTAGGCCCGGCCGGACGGGGTGTCACGGCCGAAGTCCTCATGGTGGACGCCGGCTATCACGCGATCGGCATGTAGCTTGCTGTCTCGCGACACATAGCCGCTGGAGGCAGTAGATGAAGACACACAAGTCAGTCCCGGTGATTCTGTTGCTCGTGACGTTGCTGGCGCCGCTCCTTCTCACGTCCTGTGGAAAGAGCGTGGGCGAGACCATTGACGACGCCACCATCACGACGCGCGTGAAGACGTCGCTGCTGAACGATCCGGACGTAGGTGGCCTTCGCATCGACGTCGACACGTTCAAAGGCGTTGTCACCCTCTCCGGGCGCGTGAAGACCAAGGATGAGGAAGCCAAGGCATTGGCCCTCGCCCGCAAGATCGGCGGCGTGGCCGACGTGAAGTCCACGCTGCAGGTACAGCCTTAGGGGTTCGAAAGGTTCATGGTTCAGGGTTCAGGGTTCAGGTTCTCCTGGACCCTCACCATTCTTCGATTCGTATCCGCTTCCGTTCTATCCCCATCTCCATCAGCATCCTCGGCACCTCATCCACCATCGCGATGGGGCCGCAGACGAAGCAGAGCGTTGCCCGATCTTCGACCAGTGGCACGAGTTGCTCGCGGGTGATCCGGCCTCGCTGGCCTCGCCATCCCTTCGACACCTCGCGGGTCGCGTTCAACGCGAGATCCAGCCGGCCCTCCTTCGCATACCGTCGCATCTCGGCAAGGTAGGCGAAGTCGGCAGGAGAGCGTGCGCTGTAGAGGAGATGAAGGCGTCCGCCGACCTGCGATTGGAGGGCGTGGCAGATCATCGATCGCAGCGGCGCGATTCCCGTCCCTCCAGCCACGAAGAGAAACTGGCTCTCAGGAGGAGCGGGCGGAAAGACGAACGAGCCGATCGGGCCTTCGACGGCGATGCGTGCGCCAGAACGCAGCGTGGCCAGGTGGGCGCCCCACCGATCGGCCTCGAGCTTCAGCAGGAACTCCAAGTACCCGTGAGTGGCGGTCTCGTCCGGCGACGACGCGATCGAATAGGGCACGCGGTCCCCGCCGTCGGGTCGTGAGAGCCACGCCGCTTGTCCCGGCGCGTACGTGAACGTCGCATCGCCGACCGAGAGCCGGACGATCCGGGTGGAAGGGGTCGCGCGACGGACGCTGATGACCGGAAGGACTCGAGTGGTCAGAACGAAGTGATGTTACAGGGAAACCGGCCGCCCGCGGACGGCGGGACGGTGGCCTGCCTCGCCGTAGCCTTGGCGAAGGCGGGCTACAGAATGCCGGTCGCGGCCCGCTGGATGTCGACGTCCGAGAGCGCCGAGGACGTGCCGCTCGGAAGCTCCGGCAGCGCGGTGGCGCGCGTGCCGCGACCTGAGCGCCGTTTGCGGTTCGCCTTGTCCTGATACATGCGGTTGTCGGCGGTGGCGAGCAGGGTCTCGTACGACTCGCCGTCGTGCGGGAACACTGCGGTGCCGACGCTGATCCCGAGCTGAAGGCGCTTGCCGGGACGTCCTTCGAAGTACAGCGCGTCGATGCCCTGCTGCAGCTCCAGGCGCTTCTGTTCCGCCTCGTCGGCACCGCACCCCGAAAGCACGACGATGAATTCGTCGCCCGCATAGCGCACGCAGATGTCGTACGGACGGATCGCGGCGCGCAGCACCCGCGCGACCTCGCACAACGCGCGGTCGCCGACGTGGTGTCCGTGACTGTCGTTGATCTCCTTGAAGTGATCGAGGTCCATGACCATCAGCGACAAGTCGGCCTTGAGGCGCTCGGCACGGGCCAGCTCACGCGTGAGGTGCATGAACAGGAACCGGGTATTCGGGAGCCCGGTCAGCGGATCCGTCAGCGAATCTTCCTGGGTCTGCTCGAACAGCATCGAGTTGTTGATGACCGCCGCGGCCTGCTCCGAAACGCGGTCGAGCAGACGGCGGTGATCGTCGCGGTAGAACGCCGGATCGAGGTGATACACCGACAGCGTGCCGATGAAACGCTCGTTGAAGAGCAGCGGGCACACCAGCGCCGCCTGCAGGTGGGTCGTCATCGTGAGCCCCGCCGCCTCGAGGTCCGCGCTCGGGCGGGCGTTCACGAGCGGCCGGCGATTCCGGGCCACCCAGCCGGTCAGTCCTTCCCCGGAGCGGACCGTCACCTGCTGGATGATGTCGGCGTCGGTTCCGGTCGCGAACCGGCACCGCAGCGTCTCGGTCTCCTCGTCGTAGAGGAAGAGCGCCGCGCATGAGAACGGCACGAGGTTGCTCAGCTTCGCGGAGATCAGCGCCATCGTGTCCGCGACGCCGAGGCTGGTGCCCATCGCCTGAGCAATCTCGTACAACGCGTAGATCTCGCGGTGGGCGAGCGCGATGTCGTCGAAGACGTTCTTCTTCGTCGGCTCGGGCGTCAGGCCGGTCGCCGGCTGTCCCACGGTCGGCTCGGCCGCCGGCGCTGGTTTGCGCATCGACTGCTCCAGCGTGGCCGCCTCCGCCTGCAGCACAGGCAGCAGCTGGATGAACGTCGCTACCACCGTCGGGTCGAGTCCCTTGCCCGCTTCCTGCTGCAGCAGGCCGACCGCCGCCTCGAAGCTCATCGCCTTGTGGTACGGCCGCTCCGCCATCAGCGCGTCGAAATAGTCGACCACCGACAGAATGCGTGCGCCGAGCGGGATGTTCTCGCCACGCAGGCCTGCTGGATATCCCTTCCCGTCCCAGCGCTCGTGATGGCTCAGGATCAGCGGCGCGACTGGATAGGGAAACGGCACCGAGCTCACGATGTCGGCGCCGACCTTCGGATGCGCGCGAATCTTCTGGAACTCCTCGGGCGTCAACGGGCCGGGCTTCGACAGAATGTGCTCCGGCACCGCGAGCTTGCCGATGTCGTGCAGCAGCGCCGCCGTCTTCACGCCCTGAATCTCGTTCTCGGTCATGCCGAGCGTGCGTGCGACCGCGGTCGCGTAGAGCTGCACCCGGCGGATATGCGACTGCGAGGTCTGATCCTTGGCGTCGATGGCCAGCGCGAGCGCTTCGATCGTGGCGAGGTGCAGATCCGCCATCTCGCGAACGTGACGCTGCTCGTCGTCGATGCGGCCCAGATACACCTTGTAGGTGCGGTAGGTGAGATAGAGCGGAGCCGTCGCCAGCACCGCCAGCCAGTGCGCATGATCGAGGACCATCCACGAAGACAGCGCGGCCACGCCGGCGCCGACGAAGTAGCTGGGCGCACTCCAGAGAAAGTTCTCGTTCCAGATCCGCAGGATCGATTGACGCGTGGTCAGCGCGATCGCGGTGGCGATGGCCAGCGTGTTGATCACGAAATAGGTGGTAGCGGCGCCGACCAGCGGCTGCGCGATCGAGGACCAGTCGAAGATCCCGGGCACGCCGCCAAGCGCTTTGTAGGCCCGTCCCGCCGCCTGCACGGTGACCACCAGGCACGCCATGCTGAAGAGCGTGCGATACGTGGGATTGCGCTCCTTGATGCGGAAGGTGCACTGGCTGTAGGCGCTCGCCGCCGCGACCACCATCGTCTCGTTGGGACCGAGCAGCAGCAGCGAGGCGAAGTCCACCGCATACGACACCGACATCGTCGAGCCGCCGCGGACGATCGGCAGGTTGACCTTGAAGACCGAGGTGATCGACGACAGCGTCAGGAGCAGCAGGAAGAGCCACGGGGTCCGCAGTGTCTCCACCGGGAAACACACCACCACCAACGCCGCTCCGAGCGCGATCATTCCGCCGACAAAAAGTCGCGCGGCCAGCGGCAGGCTGTTCATGCGAAGAACCCCAGGGTCATGATTCCTTCCGGCGTCGGCTTCGTCCGCTCGCCCGAATGCGGCGTCGGCCCGCGCGCTCGGCCGGTGCGGCCCAGAGCACGGTTTCCGTCGGCGCCGCCGCCACACCGACGAGACCGCCGGCCTCACGTTCGAAACATCCGGCCGCGAGACACGACTCGGTCAGCATCACGCAGTCGGTACCAGCCTCGCACGCCGGCGGAGTCGAGGCCTCGTCTTCGTACGCGACGAAGGCGTCGAATGTCACACTCTGTTCCAGTCCAATCAGGTCGCGCGCGAGCTCCACGGCGGCCCGGGCGTCGAGAAACCCCGCCCCCTGCGCCAGCACGCTGTATTCCTGGTGACGTTCAGCAGACGCCTGCAGAATCCCTTTCACAGCCGAGGGCGTCAGCGCGGGATTGGCCTGCAGCATCAGCGCAACCGTCGCCGATGCGACCGGGGCGGCCATGCTCGTCCCGCTGAGGCTCAGGTACGGCTGCGCCGCCGTGGTGGTCGTGCCCCACAGCCGCGCCGCCGGCCTCGTGACGAACAACGTGCCGCCGACGTCCGCGAGCGATTCCGTTCCCACGCCCGGGGCGACGAGATCCGGCTTCTGGACCAGATCGATCCGGCTCGGCCCGAGAGAACTGAAGGCGGCGACCGAGTCGTCTCGCCGATCCACCGTGCCGTTGTGGCTCGCGGCGCCGACGGTCAATACCCACGGCGCATTCCCGGGCGACGTGATGCCCCCGAACTGGGGCTGTCCCCGGTCGTTCCGGCCGAGGTTCCCGGCGGCGGTGACGACGACGATGCCGGCGTCGACCGCACGTTTGGCCGCGAGCGTCAGCGGATCGGTCTTGTAGGACTCGTACACACCGGCGGCCACCGACAGGTTGATGACCCTGATGTTGTAGACGGCCCGCTGATCGATCGCGTAGTCGATCGCCGCAATGGCGCTGCTGATGAACCCGTCGCCGAGCGCGTCGAGCGCACGCAGCACGATCAGGTGCGCACCGGGGGCGAGGCCCCGCCTGGCGCCGTCCGAGTCGTGTCCGCTGCCGGCGATGATGCCGGCGACGTGGGTGCCGTGACCGTAGCCGTCGTGCGCCTGCGGCTGGAAATCGACGAAGTCGACGAACTGCACGACACGGTTGCCGCCGAGATCGTCGTGAGTGCGGGTGACGCCCGAATCGATGATGGCGACGCCGACTCCCGCGCCGTCAACCGCAAGATTCTCGGTCACCCAGCGTGCCCCCGTCGCCGCGCCCGTGCGCTCGAGCGTGCCGTGAAGCCGCCGGTCCGTGCTGATCGCGGTCACTGACGGCGCCTCGGACAACTCCCGTAACTTCCCGGCCGGCAGCTGCGCGACCAGCGCGCCGATTCCTGGGAGACGCCGTCCCGTCCGCCCTCCGAGCGCCCTCACCAGCCCGTCAACCGCCGGCACGTCGGGCGTCTGGATGATGACGCGAACCATCCGACGCGCTGAGAGCGCGCGCGCCCGCAGTGCCCCGTCGAGCTTGTCGTGGGCGCCAGCGGGCGGCCCGGCGATGACCCATGCCGGCCACAACAGCGATAGTAAGGTGCCCAGAGCGAAGACGGATCGGGCCATAGGCGGATCGAGTCAGGGGCGGGTGTGCAATTCGATTGCCGCCCCAGGTTTCTTGACATTTGCCCAGGCGAGGCCAGGAAATCGGATTCCCGCTGCTGCGGGACATTACAATTCCAGGCTTTAGTGTTCTAGTTCGGAACACCTGGAGGGCCGATTCCGCACGCGCCTGGCTACTTCGCCGATCCTTTCGAAACCAGGGGCGCCGCATCGAGTCCGTACTCGACGATCTTGCGGTAGAGCGTGCCCCGGCTGATTTCCAGCACGCTCGCCGCCTGCTTCTTGTTCCAGTTCACGTGCTCCAGCACCCGCATGATGTGGGTGCGCTCGGCGTCGGCGAGCGACGGCATCCGTTCCCGCGACGTGTCGACCAGTGTCTCCGAGGCGTGCAGGAACTCGATGTCGGTCGGGCGAATCACCCGGCCGGGGGAGGACAGCGCCGCGCGCGACACCGTGCTCTCGAGCTCGCGGATGTTGCCCGGCCAGTGATACTGCATCAGGAGGTCGACCCCCTCCTTCGCGAACGACTTCCCGTCGAGCGGCAGACCGTTCGCGGCGCAGTAACGAGCCAGGAACCGCTGGGCCAGGACCGGAATGTCCGTCGCGCGTTCGCGGAGCGACGGCAGCCGGATGGAGAACGCGTTCACCCGGTAGTACAGATCCTCGCGGAACCGCGAGTCGCGCACGAACTGTTCGAGTGGGCGATTGGTCGCGGAAATCAGCCGGAAGTTCACGTCGATCGCCGTGTTGCCGCCCAGCCGCTCGAACCGCCGCTCCTCGAGCACGCGCAGGAGCTTGGCCTGGGCGAGGAGCGACATGTCGCCGATCTCGTCGAGGAACAGCGTGCCGTTGTTGGCGAGCTCCAGCCGGCCTTGTTTGCGATCGTTCGCGCCGGTGAACGCGCCCTTTTCGTAACCGAAGATTTCCGATTCGAACAGCGTGTCCGGCAGCGCGGCGCAGTTGACCGCCTGGAATTTGTTGGTGCCGCGACGGCTGAGCTCGTGAATCATCCGCGCGACGACTTCCTTGCCCGAGCCGGTCGGCCCGAGGATCAGCACCGAGATGTCGGACTTGGCCGCGGTGCGGATCCACTCGAACACCACGAGCATCTTCTCGTCGCGGCCGATCATTTCGCGAAAGCGCTGCACCGCGGGAGAGCGATCCTCGTGGGTGACGGTCGCCCGCCGCTCGAGGAAGCGATCGAGCAGATCGCGGACAGCCTCGGTGTCCGGCTGCGCGAACGCGTATTTCATGGATTCGGCACCGCCCACCCGGTGGGCCAGCCCGAAACCGGCGAGCTCGCGGATGCAGTTCTCGACGTCGAGCCGCATCCGTCCGAACGTCTGCATCAGCGAGTCGAGCTCGAATGCCTCGTCTGGCCTCGCCGCCAGGAAGCGCAGGATCGCCGCGCGCAGGGGGGACTGCACGAGTACCTGGAAGCGCGCCTCCACGTCGGGGGTCTCGGCGCGCCGTCCGCTGATCATATTTTCGACGTTGGTCGGCATTATCGTGACCGCGAAAGATGATCCGATTGATATTGCTCGATGAGCCGCTTCATCTCGACCGCGTCGGCCTTGCGGTGTCCGTGGCACCGGACCGGGCTCGTCCCGCCACTGCTCTCGATCAGCACGTCGGAGAAGAACAGGTTCCGATCAATCAGCACCGAGGCGACATGCGAGATGTGCATCGAATGCTCCCGGCCGCCGAAGAGCTCCGGCGTGTAGTGGACCACGGCTAACGGCGTGACAGAGACCTGCGTCGGAAACCACAGGTTGCCACGGCTGAACCGGCTGGTCCGGAATACATGGTCGCCAGGCAGCCGCCGGCCCTTGAACCAGAAGAACAGCACCAGGAGCCCGATGAGTGCGGCGAGCACACCGCCAGCGAGCCACAGTACATCGCCGGACAAGGCGGTGCCAGCGTCGGTCATCTTAGGACTTTAGTGTCGGGGAACGAACTAGAGTCGCCCGATAAGGTGTCTTTTGTCAAGGGATTTCGGCCTCCCAGCGGAATGGTGTCTTTCGACTGGTGCTAAGCTACAACGGCTGTCGACGTCGTTCACGGAGGGCTGCTAGAGTGCCGCATCGCGCGCCCGGATCGCCTGGTCACGCTCCAAAAGATTACCTTAAAGGCAAGCCTATCAAGTATTACCGGCCACAAGGCAGCGCCGACGTCCGGCAGCTGATCGAGGGCGGGTTCCAGGCGTTCAACGCCGGTCGGTTGTCCGAAGCCTGCCACATCTTCGCCGACAAGATGCTCGCGCCCGAGAACGACACCACTATCGGGCTCACGGTCGCCGGCGCACTGACCCCCGCCGGCCTCGGCGGTTGCGTCATCGAGCTCATGGACCGCGGCCTGATCGATTTCATCATCAGTACCGGCGCCAACCTCTACCACGACCTCCATTACGCGCTGAACTTCACCCTGCACCGCGGTTCCCCCTTTCTGGACGACGTCGACCTTTACGAGCAGGGGATTATCCGAATCTACGATGTCTTGTTTCCAGCCACTGTGCTGCTGGAGACAGACAAATACATCAGGGACTTCCTCGTCCGATCCAAGCTCGACCGACCGATGGCGACCTCGGAGTTCCACTATCTTCTCGGTCAGGACCTGCTCTCGCATACCCCCGGCTGCGAGGATACTCCGTCGTGGCCCGCGCCGCCGCTGCCGGCGTCCCCATCTACACCTCGTCGCCAGGTGACAGCTCGATCGGGATGAACATCGCCTATCACGAGCTCATGAACGGCGGGACGTTCATGATCGATCCGAACAAGGACGTGAACGAGATCTGCGCGATCATCCTCGCGGGCAAACAGAACGGCTGCGTGATCCTCGGCGGCGGCTCGCCGAAGAACTTCTACCTGCAGGGACAGCCGACGCTGTGGGAGGTGTACGGGATTCCGAAGGGCGGGAACGACTACTTCATCCAGATCACGACGGATCAGGTGGTCTGGGGCGGCTTGTCCGGAGCGACCCCGGCCGAAGCGGTGAGCTGGGGAAAAGTCAACCCTGGGGTCCTGCCGGACACGGTCGTGGCCTATTGCGATTCGACGATCGCCTTCCCGCTGTTCTGCGAGTATGCCGTGGGGTCGGCCAACAACCGCCGCCCTCGAAAAGAGCTGGTCCACAAGCGCGAGGAGCTGGTCGCGGACCTGGTGCGTCAGGCGCGCGCGGCGCGCGACGAACCCAAGCCCATTGAGAGCGAACCCGCCGAAATCGACCGCCACCGATGAGGCACCCGACCCCTCGATCACCTCGTTCAGTTCCGATTGGGGTCCGATAGGCCGGAGTATGGGCACTCTGGCCACCGAGCTCGCACCGCACGTGTCGGGAGCCCCGCGCATCTACGCCGACGCGAATATCCCCAACGGCGTGGTGCACTACATGAGGACCTGCCTTCGCTGGGATGTCTTTTTCGTTCTCGAGCACGAAGAGCTCCGCCGGGCCCGGGATATCGAGCACTATCGGATGGCCCGCCGCCTGGCCCGGACGCTCGTGACACAGGACCGCGACTACGAAAACGACGCGATGTTTCCGCCGGGAGAGGGGGCCGGCGTGATCGTCTTCGTTTCGCCCGACGAGCCCCGGCTGTGCGAAATGCTCGCGCTCGCCGATCGCGACCTCTTCCGCACAGAACGCGCGGCGCCCCTTCCGCTCGAGGGCCGGAAGCTGCGCTGCCACGTCGGCGGCTCGGAATGGCTCGGCGTCTTTTGCAAGGATTCACCTCCTGCGGAACAGCTGCCTACCCCGCACCGTCTTAAGACCTTATGAGGACAGCGCTTCGGGCGGGGATCGTCGCCGTCGCCGGTTTGACCTGCGCACCCCTTGTCGGCTGCGTCGTTGTCGGCGTGGATTCCCAAGGGCAGATCGTCAGGGACGAGAAGCGATTCTCGGTCGACGGCCCTCCCGACCTGCACCTGTCGACGTTCGACGGTGCGATCGAGGTCCGGGGCACGGATGGGTCACAGGTCATCATTGAAATCGAGAAGCGAGGGCCGACCAAGGAAGCCGTCGACGAGCTGCGCGTCGAAGCGACCCAGAACGGTTCGCGGATCGACGTCGAAGTGAAACGACCGACGCGCGAGGGCATGACGGCCTTCGGCCTTCACGTGTCCACCAGTGCCAAGCTGACCGTATCGGTGCCGCGGCGGGCCGGAATCGTCGCCCGCACCGGCGACGGCGCCATCCGGGTCGAGGCCGTGGAGGGTCGGCTCGAGCTCCGAACCGGCGACGGCGCCATCCGGGCATCCGACGTCAAAGGCGAGCTGGTGTTGAACACCGGCGACGGGTCGATCACTGTCGACCACGCGGACGGCCGTCTGGCCCTCGAGACCGGTGATGGCGGGGTGAACGTCGAAGGCAAGTTCTCGGCGGTTCGCATGCACACCGGCGACGGTTCGATCGTCTATCGCGCAGACGAGGCGACGCAGATGGACGACGACTGGGAAATCTCCACCGGCGATGGGTCAGTGGCGATCTTCCTCCCCACCGGCTTCAACGCCAATCTCGATGCGCATACCGGCGACGGCCGCATCCGCAACGATCTCGACGTGGTCAGGGCCGCCCGTGGCTCGGACGACGGGGATGACGAACGCGAGCGCCGCACGCTGCGCGGTCGCATCGGTCAGGGTGGGAAACGGCTCCGGGTCCAGACCGGGGACGGCTCGATCACGTTGAAAGGCCGCTGACGGTTATCCCTCCGCACAAACAGGCGGTAGCCACGCATTTGACGACGGGCAACCTACCGCAACGGCCGCTCCCGGTAGCGGGTCGGATCGGCGATATCCGCTTCTCGAAACCCATCTCTCCGCTCGCGGCACTTGCTGCAGCGGCCGCAGTGCAGTCCATCTTTCGGTTGCATGCACGACAGCGTCAGCTCGAACGGCACTCCGAGCGACGCTCCCAACCTGATCACGTCCGCCTTGTGCAATGACGCCAACGGGGCTTCGATGACGATCGGCGAGCCGAGTCCCAGCGACAGCGCGCGGGACATCGCGGCGAAGAACTCGGGCGTGGCATCCGGAAACGGGTTGCCGGCAAGTGGGCCGATCAGCACGCGCGACAGTCCGGCTCGAGCGAGGTGGACCGATGCCTTCCCGAGCAGCACGACGTTCCGGCCGTCGAGGTAGACGTCTTCGTCTGGCGTGTCGAATGCCGGGGCTTCGCCGCGGATGGCCCAGTGGTGCGGCGGATAGACGTCCCGCATGTCGACGGTCAGCGTCACCATCGGCTCCACGGCGCCGGCGAAGGGCGATGCGTCCAGGACCGCCACCGCCGCGGCGCGTTCCTCTGCTTCCCAGGCGAGGCCAGCCCGGACGTAAATGGGGTGGGCCCGACTCTCGGCGGCGGCCTGCGCGAGCAGCACTGCGCTGTCGAGCCCTGCCGAGAACAACACGGCCGCGGGTTGCACCGGCTTTCCGCGGTTCGTTACCATCGCAGGACCATCATGTATTTAGCGACCAAACGCATCGACTTCTGTTACGGCCATCGGCTCCTCGACTACGACGGCATCTGTAAACACCCGCACGGCCACAACGCGATCGCGGAGATCGACGTGCGCACCGACACCCTCGACAGCCGCAACATGGTGGCGGATTTCAGCGACATCAAGCGGCTGGTGAAAGGGTGGATTGACCGCGAGCTGGATCACAAGATGATCCTGCGACACGACGATCCGCTGGTCGAGCCGCTGCGGGCGCTGGGCGAGCCGATGTATCTCCTCGAGAGCAACCCCACCGTCGAGCGCATCGCCAAGCTGGTCTACGACCAGGGCCGCCTGCTCGGTCTCGACATCGTCGCGGTCCGCGTCTGGGAAACGCCCACGTCGTTTGCGACCTACGGACCGGTTACTTCGTGAACGGCAGCTCGTAGGACAGGTAGAAGAACGCGCCGGTCTCGCGTTCACCGCCGCCCCAGGTGATTGGCAGCGCGACTCCCAGAATCAGCTGGTGATCCCCGAGATCCCATCCGCCTCGAGCTCCGGGCGACAGCGTGAAGAGTCGGTCGCGGGTGGTGGTTCCCGGGCCCGAGATCTGCTCCTCTGAGAGCAGCACGCTTTCGAGCATCGCGTGGAACATGGGATGAAGCCGCACGATGGCGCTGCCGGCGAGGAACGGGGCTTCCAGGCTCTGGCTTTCGTTGCCGGGGCCGGCTGACGGCCGCCACGTCAGCCCGCCGTTCCAGTGCCAGTAGACGTCGCCAACCTGCTTGCTGAACGGCAGGTTGAACTGCAGCCCGGCTGAGCCCGCGCCTGCCGTGTCGCTTCCGGTCGGCAGAATCACGCTCAGACGCGGCGAGAACGCGGGCCGGCCGGGCCCTTCGAGCGTCGCCTGGTACCGGTAGTTGAGGACCACGTCGCTGAGCGATGAGCCGTGCCCGCCGACCCAGGCGAGGGTGTACGAGAACTGGTGTGCCTGTGAGACAACCGGCCACTCCTGCGTGAAGGTCGAGGCCCAGGTCCCGTCGTTGTGGACCGTGTTGAAGATGTTCTGGAAGATGCCGGCCTCCTGGTTGAAGGCCTCCTCGACCAGGAACGAGTTGTCGCTGATTTTGAACGGCTCTGCCGCCGGCTTGAAGGGCGTCTGCCCGGCTGCCGCCGCGGACGCGAGTGAGAACAACAGGAGCACCATCCCAGCGGCGCGCACCAGGACCTTCGACGCCGCGCGTGCCCCGATCGTGAACTCGCGTGAGCCCTTGACCCGCACGCTGTCGGCCGCGGCGTCGCGCTCGGCGACTTCGACCACCGCACCCGGTTTCAGGTCGTGGCGCTCCACGAACTCGAGGAACTCGCGATCCTGGTCGCTCACCCGGCTGACCCGCATGGGCGCGTTCAAAGCACAGGTCATCAGCGTCTCGTAGGTTGGTCGCGCGACCGTGCCTTCCGCGTCGGGAATCGGATCGCCGTGGGGATCGACTTCCGGCCGCCCGAGCATCGCGTCAATCCGATCGATCAGCCGGTCCGATACCGCGTGCTCGAGCAGTTCCGCTTCATCGTGGACCTCGGTCCAGCTCATTCCCATCACCTTCACGAGAAACAGTTCGACCAGCCGGTGTCGCCGGAGGACCAGCGCCGCCAGCTTCTCCCCGGCCTGCGTCAGCCGTACGCCGGAATAGGGCTCGTACCGCACCAGCCCTGATTCCGCCAGCGCCTTGACCATGGTGGTCGCGGTGCCCGGTACGACCCCCAGCGCGGAGGCCAACTGCCCCATCGGCACGAGCGCCTCCGCATCCGGAAGGGTCGTTTGTGCCTGATAAATCGCCTTCAAGTAGTTCTCTACGGTATGGGACGGAACCATTAGGTTGACTCGAGCATTCTAAAGTAGTATTTTGATTTGTCAAAAAGAATGATTGAGAAAATCAAATGAAGTCTCTCGATAGACGTGCACTCCTTCGGCTCACCGGAATGGCCTCCGCACTTGGTCTGGCGTGGAGCGGCCGACGGGCAGGCGTCCAGGCGCGTGAGCAGTCAGGCGGCGCCTACACCGCCATGGAGCACGCCGGCCATCTGTCCGGTCCGGTCGGGCGAACGTCGCTCGATGCGTTCAACCCGTCAGTCTTCCTGAGGGCGTGGAACTTCTCGGATCGCGCCCCTGCGGAGCGCGGCCGATACTACCGCGAAACTCCCAGGCCCGACGGCACCCTGCTGAGGGAGTACGAGATCGTCGCGGTCGACCGCGAAGTCGAAATCGCGCCCGGCGTGTTCTTCCCGGCGTGGACCTTCAACGGTCAGGTGCCGGGACCCACCCTGCGCGCGACCGAAGGCGACCGGGTGCGGGTCAACTTCCTCAATCAGGGGTCTCACCCCCACACGATTCACTTCCACGGTTGGCATCCACCCGAGATGGACGGGTCGCTGCCAGAGCACCAGGTGATGCCCGGAGGAAAGTTCGTCTACGAGTTCGATGCGGAGCCCTTCGGCCTGCATCTGTACCACTGTCACGCGGCGCCCTTGAAGCGGCACATCCACAAGGGCCTCTACGGCGCATTCATCGTCGATCCCAAGACCCCGCGGCCGCCCGCCGACGAGCTGGTGATGCTGATGAACGGGTTCGACACCAACTTCGACGCCGACAACGAGGTCTACGCGGTCAACACGGTTGCGAATCACTACATGCACGACCCGATTCGCGTCGACGTCGGACGGCTGGTACGGATGTACGTCATCAACGTCACCGAGTTCGACCTGGTCAACAGCCTCCACCTGCACGGCATGTTCTTCGACACCTACCGTACGGGGACGTCGCTGACGCCGAGCGAACCGGCCGACACGTTGATGCTCTGCCAGGGAGAGCGCGCCATCCTCGAGACGCGTTTCCGTTATCCGGGAAAGTTCATGTTCCACGCTCATCAGAGTGAGTTCGCGGAGCTGGGATGGATGGGCCTCTTCGAGGCCGCGGGGGTGCGTCGTGACACATAACGTCATCACCGAACCCGCCCCGATCGCCCGGGTCTGGATCTTCGCGATTCTTCCCGTCGTGCTGCTCGCCGGGCTCCTGTTCATCCTGATGCGATCGGGTGCTGCCGGCGTCGTCCAGCAGGAAGGGGTTCCGCCGATCGAGCGGCTGGTGATCGAGCGCGCGATTCTTGGCCCGTCGGGCATCCAACTGTCGGTGCTCAACGACGGACCGGACCCGGTCACGATCGCCCAGGTCACCGTCGACGATGCCTATTGGGCGTTCACCGCGGTCGAGAACAAGACGTACCTCACGCATTTGAGCCGGACCCGGCTCGACATTCCATATCCCTGGGTCGCCGGCGAAGCCCACTTGATCAAGGTCATGACGTCGACCGGCACGACCTTCGACCACGAAATCCCGGTCGCGGTCCGCACTCCGACCGCCGAGCCGAAGCAGCTCCTCGCGTTCACGCTGATTGGGTTGTATGTCGGCGTCATTCCGGTTGCGCTGGGTCTGATGTGGTTTCCACTGGTCGCCAGACTCGGGCGCACCGGCATCGACGTGTTGCTCGCGGTCACTCTTGGACTGCTGCTGTTCCTGTTGATCGACACCGGGCAGGAGGGCCTCGAGACCGCGGGCGGATTGCCGGGGTCCTACCAGGGCGTCGCCTTGTTCATGGCGGCGGCGGTCGGCGCGTACCTGATTCTGGAGTCGTTCGGCGCGTGGCTGAAGAACCGGCGCTCGACCGCTGCCGCCCAGACCTCCAAGGGCGCGGTGCTGGCCCTACTGGTGGCCACCGGCATCGGGCTTCACAACTTTGGTGAAGGCCTCGCGATCGGCGCCGCGTTCGCGTTGGGCGAGGCAGCGCTCGGCACGCTGCTCGTGATCGGATTCACGCTGCACAACACGACCGAAGGTCTGGCGATCGTGGCCCCGCTTGCCAGAGAACGCCCGTCGCTCGGCCAGCTGGCGCGGCTGGGGGCCATCGGTGGGCTGCCGACGATCGCCGGCGCCTGGGTTGGCGGCATCGTGTATTCACCGGTGCTGGCCGTGCTGTTCCTGGGCTTCGGCGCAGGGGCGATAGCACAGGTCTTGCTGCAGATTGCCCGGCAGATGGCGGACACCGAATCGATCGCCGTACGGTTTTCGTCGGCGCCGGTCATGGGCGGGCTGTTGGCGGGCTTCCTGATCATGCTCGCCACGGGAATGCTGGTTGGGTGACACGATGATGAGGATCCTGTTTCGGTTTGGATTGTTGGCGGTCTTCACCGCCGGTGCCATCGCGGTGGTCCCGCGTATCGTCGCCACGCGCGAGCAGACGCACGAGATCCGCGTCGTCGCGAAGAACATGACCTACTACGCGGACGGAACCGACGACCCGAATCCGCCGATTCGCCTGGTTCCGGGCGAACAGGTTCGGGTGACGTTTCGCAACGAGGACCGCGGCATGTTGCACGACTTCGGCATTCCCGTGTTTGGTGTTGGCACCGGCATCGTCGAGTTCGGAACCGAGAAGTCCTTCGTCTTCAAAGTGCCCGAGAACGCCTCGTCCGCGACTTACATCTGCACCCCGCATTCGGTGATGATGTCGGGGAGGATTCTCCTCGAGAAGTGAAATGGCAGGATCGGTTCTCCTCTCCTGAGCGCAAGCGCCAGTACGTCCGGTCGCTGTTCGCGACCATCGCCGACCGCTACGACCTCATCACGGTCCTGCTGTCTGGCGGACTCGACAAACGCTGGAAGCGGAGGCTGGTCGCCAAGATCCCGGCTCCGAAGGATGCGGCAGCGCTGGATCTCGCCTGCGGGACCGGCGACATCGCATTCGAGCTCGCGGCCGCGGGCAGCCGCGTCATCGGCGTCGACATCACGCCGCGAATGGTCCGGCTCGCCTCGCTCAAGCCCCAGCGTTTCCGCCACGACGTGTCGTTCGTGACCGGCGACATGATGGCTCTGCCGATCCCCGACGCGACCTTCGACGTCGTCACGACCGGGTACGGACTGCGGAACGTACCGGATCTCGCCGGTGCGCTGGCCGAGATTCACCGAGTCCTGCGGCCCGGCGGGCTGCTGCTCTCGCTGGACTTCGACAAGCCCACTAATCGTGTCGTCCGGAGCGTGTATCTCGCCTACCTCACAGCGGTCGGCTCGATTCTCGGCGCGGTCCTTCATGGCGACCCGGACACCTATCGCTACATTCCCGAGTCGATTCAACGCTATCCCGGAGCAGCCGGCGTCTGTGCGCTCGCCAGAACGGCTGGGTTCGCCAGGTGCACCCATCAGCCGGTGCTCGGCGGTTTCCTCGCGATGCACTCGGCCACCAAGTAAAGCTCCCGGTTTTCGCCGAAGTCTGTTACCATCGACAGGTGAAGCTCGACGCCGTCCCCCAGCCGGCCATCCTTCACGTAACACAACCAGCACACTCGACCCCTTGATCAGTTCCGCACAGTTTTTGTGCGGGCAGCCTCGACGCGGCTGCTTCTCGCGGTATTGCGTCTCTAGTGCTGGACCGAAACACTGTCGGGAATGTCCGCGATTCGTGCGGACCTGTGCAAACACGTGAATTTGCTCGATTCATTACTCGACGCGATAGTGCGGCTCGACGGCGATGCACTCGTGATGCACGTCGGCGAGAAGCCGTACGTGGTGACGACTTCCGAGGCGATGAATCAGTTCCGCGGGCCGCTCGCCTGGGGGCAGGTCGAGCTGTCTACTCGCGTGCTGACGTCGGACGCCGTCGCAGGCATGCTCGGCCAGATCCTCCCGCTCGACCAGCGTGTGGCTCTGGAGGAGTACGGGGCGACCGAGTACCGAGGTCGCGGCGGCGAATCATCCAGAAGAGCGATTCACGGTCGTGGCCGCGCGCGGCGGCGACGACATCTGGGTCGAAATGCGGCGCCAGCCGAACCTGAGTGCGGAAGCCACGGCCGCCATCGCAGAGCTCCGCGACGAGCCGCCTGTCTCGCCGGTCGAGGAGTCGGTGGCGCAGGACGACGTGACGCCCGTGCTCGCGGCGGACGTCAGCCTGGCGGAAGAGCCGGCAGACGACGTCGAGATGCCGGAGCTCCTCGGCGCGGCCGAGTCCGACATTCCCGCAGACGAAGCTGAAGTGGAAGTAGAAGTCCGTGTGCCGATCCTCACTGAAACGCACCGGCTCGACGAGCACTCGCCGGTCGAAGAAGTCACGCTCCTGTCAGAGGTGGAGGAAGTCGGCGCGCCAGCTGACGAACCCGAGCCGCTGCCTGTTGCCCTGATTGCGATTCACGATATGGCCCCCGAAGAACCTCCAGTCCGCCACGACCACCCGGGTTCCGATGCAGACGAACCGATCTCGTTCGACATCGATTCGGATCGCGATCTCGCCGAAGAGCTCCTGACTCTGGACGCCGATTTCGAAGGCAGCATGCTCGCCAACGCGCAGGGCTGGAACGACGACGTGATGACCGAAGGAGATCTCGGCGAGCTGCTGAGAGCCACCGCGGCCGCCGTCATCGCGGGAGAGATCAACCACGACGACGAGGCGCCACTGGCGGCCGTCGCGGCAGCGGACGCAGCGCTTGCAGCGCAGTTCGAAGGCGGTCACGACGACGTGGCGCCAGGCATCACCATCGTCGACTCTGCGTCCGCCGAACCTGTCGCCGTCAGCGGTAGCGAAGAAGTGCGTGCGACCGAAGAGTTGCCCGCCGAGCCCGCGTTCGCCGCGCGGTCGATCTCCGAAGCGGAGCTCCTCGACGCTGAAGAGGCCGGTGCCGCGCCGGAGTCGCCTGCATTCGTGGTTTTCACGATGGAGCACGAGACCATGTCGGTAGATGAAGACGGCGGACAGCCGGCCGCACCCGCAGCCGTGGGCGCTGGGGACAACGCAGACGGGTATCCACGAGAGGTAGTCGCGGAAGTGGAAACCGCTGGTGAGGACAACGAAGACGTGACCCCGTCGCGGCCGGCGGCAGTCATCCTGCCGCTCACGCGGCCGACGAAGGTCGACAGCGCGGGCGAGAGCCGGGCGTCGGTCGCGACCACGCTGCAGCGGCTGCTGCGTCTTGCCGCGGCGCGCGGAGCGGGGACCGTCTATGTCGTCGGCCATTCCGCGCCGCTGATCCGCGTCGACGGCGAGTTCAGCAGCCTCGAAGGAGAGCCGGCGCTGAGCGGCGCCTTCGTCGAGCGCCTTCTTGCGGAGGTTGCACCCAGTACGCGCGGCGCGTCGCCGTCGGCCGAATGGCTGATCGACGTCCCCGAGATCGGGCGCGTCCGTTGTGTCACCTTCCGGGATCATCGCGGCCCCGGCGTGATCTTCCGGTTGGTCCCGGCGCGGGCGATCGCGGCCGACCAGCTGGCCCTGTCGGCGGAAGTGCAGGCGCTCTGTTCCGAAGCTGACGGCCTGATCCTGGTGACCGGCTTGCGCGGCAGCGGCAAGTCGACCCTGCTCACGTCGTTCATCGATCTCATCAACCGCACCCGCAGCGACCATGTGATCACCACTGAAGCGCAGATCGACTTCGTGCACGAGCCGAAGCGCTCGTTCATCAGTCAGCGTGAGGTGCGCGGCGAGGAAGCGATGGTCACGGCGGTCAGGGCCGCTTCCCGCGAAGAGCCTGACGTGCTCCTGATCGAAGACGTCCGGACCCAGGAGCTGGCGACGCTCGCGATCGACGCCGCCGAGGCTGGCCGCCTCGTGTTCGCGTCGGTGCCCGGACACTCGACCGCGTCGGCAATCGAGCGGTTGATCGAGCTGTTCCCGGCCGAACGGCGCGAGAAGGTGCAGGCGTCGCTCGCCGCCGGCCTCCGCGGAGTCGTGTCGCAGGTACTGCTGCGGAAGCTGCGCGGCGGCCGCGTGGCGGCGCGCGAGGTGCTGCTCAACACGCCGGCGGTCAGCGCTCTCATTGCCGAAGGCCGGATCTTCCAGCTGCCGGCCGCACTCGAGAGTGGCCGTGGCGCCGGGATGATCTCGTTGGCCGAATCGCTGGCATCGCTCGTCCAGGAAGGCACCGTGCATCCGGCGCACGCCTACCGCAAGGCTCCCAACCGGGACCAGTTCCTGGCTGCGCTCCGGCGCAACGGCGTCGACGCCGCGATCGCCGA
The DNA here is from genome assembly GCA_963717745.1 of uncultured Acidobacteriota bacterium. GTDB lineage: Bacteria > Acidobacteriota > Vicinamibacteria > Vicinamibacterales > 2-12-FULL-66-21 > JACCXG01. The sequence continues at coordinate 130,644 of CAVQXJ010000015.1, read as the reverse complement.
GCGGTTGGGCTGAGCCTCTTGTCGATGGAAGTGTCAGAAGTCCGCCGGCACGTGCGCGCCGCGATCGAGACGGCGCGCCGCCTGGCGCAGGAGCGGCGGGTTCGCACCGATCGCGCCGCGCTCGAGTATCAGGAGTTTCTGCGGGACCGCGCGGTGCCGCTCTTTCAGACCGTCGCGTCGGCGCTCGTCGCCGAAAACTATCGCTTCAAGGTCTTCACGCCCGCGGACTCGGTGCGGCTCGCGTCCGACGCGAACGGCACCGACTTCATCGAGCTCTCCCTCGACCCGACCACGGATCCCCCGAGCGTGGTTGGCCGATCGAGCCGTGGCCGCGGCACCCGCCTCGTCGCCAGCGAGCGGCCAATCAAGGACAACGCGGCGATCGGCGATCTGTCCGAAGACGACGTGATGGCATTCCTGATGGAAGAAATCCCGGCCCTGATCGAGCGCTAGCGGCCGGCTCTTCTCCGCACCGCAATCAGATCGCTCAGCAGCGCATACGCGGTCATCGTCAGGTCTCCGCCCAACTGGTGGATGGCGACGTCTCCCAGGAGATCCGTGTGAAGGATCAGGGCGTTCGCCTTGCCGCGGACCTGGGCGAGCAGATCGTCCCCCTCGAGCTCCTCCGGCCGGACTCTTCCCGATACCCGACCGTCCGAACCTCTTGCCGCTGAAGCGATCAGCCGCAGCCGGCGACCGGCGTCCCGCGCTCCACGAGCTAACCCGGCCGCCTCCGGCCCGATGCCGGTGCGATCGATATCGTGCGGCGTCAGGTCGGCATCCATCAGCACGTTGGCGAGGACGGCCGTCTTCGCGGCGGCATCCCAGCCGTCGACGTCCAGCGATGGGTCGGCCTCCGCGATGCCTTCTGCCTGCATCCGGGCCAGGGCCGGGGCGAACGCCTCCCCGTTCTCGAGTGCGCTCAGGATGTGATTGGTAGTGCTGTTCACGATGCCGCGGAAGCCGCGGAACGCGATTGCCGGCATCGTGTCTCGAACGAGGTTGAAGATGGGCACGCCGTCCATGACCGCTCCCTCGAACAGGAAAGAACGCTCGGCTCGGATCGCCCGGTCGCGCAGCCGCCGATACGCAAAGGCCGCCGGCCCCTTGTTGGCCGTGATCGCGTCACACCCGGCGTCGAGCGCGGTCTCGATATGGCCGATGGCCGGTTGGCCATCCGCGATCGCCAGCGGCGTGGTTTCGATCACCACCCTCAGCGGCGCGCTGCTCGCGGTGAGGCGCGCGATCGCCTCGCCGGCATCGGGTCCCGGCCCGGGTGTCGATTCGGCGATCGTGCGTCCCTCGTCGCGCGCCCGCAGCAGTGCCGGCATGTCCAGGCCGGCCGCGGCGAATGCCGCGCCGTGACGGTGGGTGACGACGCCGACGATGCGATGCTCGAGGTCGTGCTCGCGCCGGAGCACGCCGGCACGCTCCTCCAGCAAGCGCGCGAACCGGCGGGCGACACTGCCGAACCCGATGAGGACGAGGTCAGCGCGCATGCCCTGCAGGCGCGGTGCGGGGAGCGTCGATGGTGTCGAGCACCTCCCCCACGCGCTCGAGCGCGGGCAGCAGCAGTTCCGGATCGCAGCCGAAACCGATCCGGATGTAGCCATCCATCTCGAAATGATCGCCGGGCACCAGCAGCACGCTCTGCTCGTCGCGAATTCGCTCGATCAGCGCCGTCGATCCGATCGGGTACGCATATCTGACGAACGTGATCGCCCCCGCTTCGGGAGGGACGTGCGAGAGCGCCGGGCGCCGTTCGATCCACCGCTTGACCGTGGGATAGTTGGTTCGCAGAATGCCGCGGGTCCGCGCCAGCAGCAGCTCGCGCCGCGATGGCGAGAGCGCGACGCGCGCGAGCCGATCGTTGATCGCCCCCGGTGCGATCGTCGTGTAGTCATGCACCCCCCACAGCTGCTCCACGATTTCCGGCGGGGCGACGACCCACCCGACGCGGAGCCCGGGCAAGGCGAACGCCTTCGACAGCCCCGAGGTGACGATCGCACGCTCGTATCGTCCCCAGATCGTCGGCGTCTCATTGCCGTCGAGCTCGGCGCCGCGATAGATCTCGTCCGATACCACCCATGCCCCGTATTTCCCGGCAATCGTGCAGATGCCGTCGAGCTCGGCGGCAGTCAGCCGTCCGCCGGTCGGATTGTTGGGGTTGCAGAGCAGGATGGCTCTCGTGCGGTCAGTGACGAGGGTGCGGAGACTGGCGAGATCAGGTCGCCACCTGACTGGAGCGGTCTCGCTGTGATGATCCTCGCGCAGGTGCCAGTGCAGGACGTTGGCCTGCAGCCCGCGGGCGAGGCCACGCACCTGCATGTAATTCGGCATCATCACGATCACGTCGTCGCCCGGCTGGACCAGCAGCATCAGCGTGATGCAGTTCGCCTCGGATCCGCCGTTGGTGACCTGCACGTGCGACGCGGCCGCGCCTGGATACATCGCCGAGATCAGCGTGCGGAGCTCGAGGGATCCGTTGGTCTGGGGATAGCCGAGCGATTGCGCGAGCAGCGACACGCGTTCATCCTCGGAGTCGGCCAACTCCTCGACGCGCAGCGGATGCACGCCGCTTTCCGACAGGTTCCAGCCGACGCGGTGCTCCCATGTCGACTGGAGCCGCTCCATCTCGAAGGCCTCGAGCTTCATTCGGAAAAGTCTACTTCACGCTCCGTGGACCGGCCCGCGACTTAGGGTTCGCGCGGGAATAGGGTTGCCAGTGTGGGCGTCGAGGCGCCCGCCCGGCAAGGCGCGAGGAGCGCGCATACCGGGTGTATGTAAGCGACCAGCAACGCGGCCCGGCAGGATGCATCGGCGGCCACGCTGGCAACCCTATTCCCGCGCGAGCCCTTAGGCTATCCTGTCGGCCTCCAATGGACGTGTCCAGAGAGCCTGAGCTGATTCCCGAGCTCGTGACGATCCCGGCCGGACCGTTCGCGATGGGAAGCGACGATGGCGAGGAGGACGAGCGGCCGTCTCACGTCGTCGAGCTTGCCGAGTTTCAAATCGGAATGCAGCCGGTCAGCAACGAGGAATACGGCAGGTTCGTTCGCGAATCAGGGCATCGCGAGCCGGCCATTCACGAGCTGCCGCTCGTGGTGAGCGCCGGTGGCGGCGAGCGCGAGGACCTGTTCCGGCGGACCGGCGAGCCCTACGTCTGGCAGGCTCGGCAGCCGCCACGCGAGCGGACGGATCACCCCGTGACGTTGGTTCGCTGGGAGGACGCCACCGCCTATTGCCAATGGCTGTCGACGGTGGCGGGCCGCAGCTTCCGGCTGCCATCCGAGGCGGAGTGGGAAAAAGCCTGTCGAGGTGGCCGGCCCGGTGAGCGGTATCCGTGGGGCGAGCGCTTCGATCAATCCCAGGTCAATTTCCTGGAGGAGCCGGCACAGCGGGGCAAACACGGCACGACGCCGTGCCGCGCCTACCCGCCGAACGGCTATGGTCTCTTCGACATCGCCGGCAACGTCTGGGAGTGGGTGCAGGACTGGTATGCCCCGGATGCCTATACACCTGAGGTCCGGAGCAATCCGCCTGGTCCCGAGCAGGGCCGTTTACGGATCATCCGCGGAGGCGGCTGGTCCTCGGCTGACGTGCGAATGTTGCGGTGCAGCCACCGGCACAAGGTGCCGCCCGATACCTATTCGTACGCGATCGGCTTTCGCGTGGCTTCGTCCGTCTAAAAGGGGAGCCTGAAAGGAGACCTCGTGACCAGACTCATATCGGCGATGGTGATCGGCGCGTGCCTGGCCACCTCACTCTCGGCCCAGACTCCCGCACCGCCCACCTCCGACGGCCCCGTGGTCGTGACGTCTGGAGAGGCAGTCGTCAAACGGGTCCCCGATCGGGCATGGGTGCAGATCACGGCGGAATCCCGCGCCAAGAGCCCGCGCGAGGCACAGAAGCTGAACGCCGACATCATGTCGTCAGTGCTGCAGAAGCTGAAGGGCGCGGGGCTCGCCACCGACGCGATGCAAACGCGCGGCTACGACCTGCAGCCGGAGTACGACTACGCGAATGGCCGCCAGACGCTGCGCGGCTATCTCGCCCGCAACAGCGTCGACGTGCGCCTGGACGACCTGCCGCGAGTCGGCGAGATCGTCGATCTGGCGGTCACCGCGGGTGCGACGTCGGTTGGCGGCGTGCGCTTCGACCTCAAGGACAAGGCCGGCGCCGAACGTGAGGCGCTCCGCCTGGCGGTACTCGATGCGCGTCAGCGGGCAGACGTGGCGGCGGGCGGCGCCGGCTCGCGAGTCGAGCGCGTCATCCGAATCGAGGAACAGCGCGTCTCGGTCAACCCGCCGCCGCCCCGCCCGATGATGATGGCGATGCGCGCCGAAGGGGCTCAGGCGGCCGGCGAACCGCCGATCGAAGCCGGGGAGATCGAGTTGCGAGCGACGGTGACGCTGACGGCGACGATCCGCTGATCTCGTCAGGTCTTCTTCTGTGTGGCGTCGGGGTCTTCAGACCCCGACGCCCCGAGCCCGCGAACCGCGAGCCCGCGATCTTTATTTGCTCTCGTCGACAATCTCCCCTTCGATCGGCTCGTCGTCGAACAAGCCAACCAGCTCAGGCGCGCCGAGCGGCCGCGGTGTGTGGTCGATCGGCTCCGGCTCGGCGAAATCAGCAGGCGCCGTGACGCCTTGGTCCTTCAGCCGCCGCGCCGTCACCAGCACCCGACTTTCCAGTGTGCCGACCGCGCCGTTGTAGGCCTGCACCGCGCGCGCGAGGCTGCGCCCCACGCCATCGAAGTGCTCCGCCAGCTTGGCGATCCGATCGTAGAGCTGACGCCCCAGGTCGCTGATTTCCTGGGCATTTTTAGCGACCGTCTCCTGTTGCCATCCGTAAGAGATCGCACGGAGCAGCGCAATCAGGGTCAGCGGACTGGCCAGCATCACTCCCTTGGTCATGCTGTATTCGAGCAGCGACGGATCTTCCTGCAGCGCGGATGTCAGCAGTGACTCGCCGGGCACGAACATCACGACGATGTCGGGCGTGGGTTGGAAGTGCGCCCAATAGCTTTTGTTGGCGAGGCGCGTCACGTGATCCTTCACCTGCCGGGCGTGATCGCGGAGCTTGGCTTCGCGCTTCGTTTCGTCGTCGGTCTCCGCCGCTTCGAGGTATGCGCTCAACGGCACCTTGGCGTCGAGCACGACGTTCTTTCCCCCCGGCAGCTTGACGATCGCATCAGGGGTCAGCCGTCCGTCCTCCGTCTGTATCGATTCCTTGAGCTCGTAGTGGCTGCCCTCGATCAGGCCGGCATTCTCGAGCACGCGGCGGAGCTGGAGCTCGCCCCACTGGCCCCGGACGTTCGGCGAGCGCAGGGCGCGTGACAGGCGGCTGGTCTCCGACTGGAGCATCTGCTGCGCCTGGGTGAGGGCGCGCATCTGTTCACCGAGTTGCGCCTGGGTCGACACCCGTCCTTTCTCGACTTCCTGCAGCTTGGAGTCGACCCGCGTGAGCGACTCGCGCAGCGGCTGGACGATCGACTCGAGCGCCTTGTGGCGGCCTTCGAGGTCGGCGGTCGCAGCCTGACGAAATTCCCCCATCGACGCGCGCGCGAGTTGGAGAAACGCTTCGTTGTTCCGCTGCAGGGCGTCGGACGACAGCGAGGCGAACGCTTCGCGCAGGCGGGCCTCGGTCGCCTCGAGCAGCGCGAGCTTCTCGGCGGATGACGCGCGCGCCGCCTCGAGCTGTGCGCCGACGCGGGCGCACTCCTGCCGGGCGGCGACGACGTCGTTCTGGAGGCTGTTGAGGGTCGCCTCGCGGGTCGCGAGCAGTTGAGTCAGCTCGGTATTTCGGCGGATCTGGAGCACCCCCCACACGATCCCCCCTGCCCCCACCGCGAGCGCCAGCGCCATCACCCCTGTCAGCAGATCCACGATGGCCTGAGGTTGTACCACGTTTTCGCCGACCCTTCGCTCGCTGTTCGCTCGCAGCCCAGCTGTGGCCGGGGACCGCGGCGGCGATCAAGGGATTGCTCACCGGACCTTTGGGAGTAAACTAGGACTGTTGTGGTCGTAGTTCGGGACCGCACCAAGCCCAGGGCCTGAGCCAATGGTCGAAATCAGCGAAAACGCCGCCAAACTCATCAAGAAGATGACCGCCCGCAACGGTATTCCTGAAGGCGGTCTCCGTATCGGGATCAAAGCCGGAGGGTGTTCCGGCCTGAGCTACGTGTTCGCGTGGGAACCCGCGGCGCGGGATGGCGACCATGTGTTCGATGGGCCGGATGGCGCGAGGGTCTTCGTCGATCCCAGGAGCATCAGGTTCATCGACGGCACGACCCTCGACTACGACACCAGCCTGGTCAGCAAGGGCTTCATTTTCAACAATCCGCACGCCAAGAGCTCGTGCGGCTGCGGGACGTCGTTCAGCGTGTAGTTATCATCAGTTGCCAGTTTCCAGTTGCCAGAACGGCCAAACGGCAACTGGAAACTGGAGCTGCAACCGGCAACTGGAAACTGGAAACTGGGAACTGACACGCGTCAGCATCATGTCTACATCGACTGAAACGATCGAACAGCTCGCCAACCGCGAGTACAAGTACGGCTTCTACAGCGACATCGAAGCCGAGACCATCCCCAAAGGCCTCTCCGAGGACGTCGTCCGGCTGATCTCCGCCAAGAAGGAAGAGCCCGAGTGGCTGCTGCAGTGGCGCCTCAAGGCGTTCCGGCTCTGGCTGACGATGAAGGAGCCGACCTGGCACAACGTCAAGTACGAGCCGATCAATTACCAGGACATCGTCTACTACTCGGCGCCGAAGAAGAAGAAGACGCTGAACAGCCTCGACGAGCTGGATCCCGAGGTGAAGGCGACGTTCGACAAGCTGGGCATCCCGATTGAGGAGCAGAAGATGCTCTCGGGTGTCGCGGTCGACGCGGTGTTCGACAGCGTCTCGGTTGCGACGACGTTCCGCGCGCGGCTGGCCAGCGTCGGGATCATCTTCTGCTCGTTCTCGGAAGCGGTGCGCGAGCACCCCGACCTGGTGAAGAAGTATCTCGGCTCGGTGGTGCCGTACACGGACAACTTCTTCGCGACGCTCAACTCGGCGGTGTTCAGCGACGGGTCGTTCGTCTACATTCCGAAGGGCGTGCGCTGTCCGATGGAGCTGTCCACCTACTTCCGGATCAATGCGAAGGACACCGGGCAGTTCGAGCGGACGCTGATCATCGCCGAGGCGGACTCCTTCGTGAGCTATCTCGAAGGCTGCACCGCGCCGATGCGCGACGAGAACCAGCTGCACGCCGCGGTCGTCGAGCTGGTGGCGCACGAGGGCGCGACCATCAAGTACTCGACGATTCAGAACTGGTATCCCGGGGACAAGGACGGCAAGGGCGGGATCTACAACTTCGTGACCAAGCGCGGGCTGTGCGCCGGCGCCCGTTCGAAGATCACCTGGACCCAGGTCGAGACGGGCTCGGCGATCACCTGGAAGTATCCGAGCTGCATCCTGCAGGGCGATTACTCGATCGGCGAGTTCTACTCCGTCGCGACCACCAACAACTATCAGCAGGCGGACACCGGGACGAAGATGATCCACATGGGGAAGCACACCCGGAGCACGATCGTCTCGAAAGGGATCTCCGCCGGCCACGGGCAGAACACCTATCGCGGCCTGGTGCGGATCGGCAAGAACGCGGCGCACGCGCGCAACTACTCGCAGTGCGACTCGATGTTGATCGGCGACAAGTGCGGCGCGCACACCTTCCCGTATCTCGAGATCAAGAACACCTCGGCGCGGGTCGAGCACGAAGCGTCGACCTCCAAGATCGGTGAGGACCAGATTTTCTACTGCCGGCAGCGCGGCATCAGCGCCGAAGACGCGGTCAACATGATCGTCAGCGGCTTCTGCAAGGAAGTGTTCCGCGAGCTGCCGATGGAGTTCGCGGTGGAAGCGCAGAAGCTGTTGAGCGTCTCACTCGAGGGTTCGGTCGGATAGACCTTTAAAAATCATGCTTGAAGTCACGAATCTGCAGGTCAAGGCGGAAGACAAGGAAATCCTTCGCGGGATCGATCTCAAGGTTGGCGCCGGCGAGATCCACGCCATCATGGGGCCCAACGGCTCTGGCAAGAGCACGCTCGCGCGCGCGCTGTCCGGCCATCCCGAATACGAAGTCACCGGCGGCTCGATCCTCTACGAGGGGCGGGATCTGCTCGAGATGGATCCCGACGAGCGGGCGCGTGAAGGCATCTTCATGGCGTTCCAGTACCCGGTGGAAATCGCCGGGGTCAACAACGCCTATTTCCTGAAGGCCGCGCTCAACGCCAAGCGCAAGCACCACGGCGAGCCGGAGCTCGACGCCGTCGAGTTCATGCAGCTGATTCGCGAGAAGGCCAAGGACCTCGACATCGATCAGAGCATGCTGAGCCGCTCGGTCAACGAGGGCTTCTCGGGCGGCGAGAAGAAGCGCAACGAGATCTTCCAGATGACCCTGCTCCAGCCCAAGCTGGCGATTCTCGACGAGACCGACTCGGGTCTCGACATCGACGCGCTGAAGGTCGTGGCCAAGGGCGTGAACGCGATGCGCAGCCCCACCTTCGCCGCGATCGTGGTCACGCACTATCAGCGGTTGCTCGACTACATCGTGCCGGACTTCGTGCACGTGCTGAGCGGCGGCCGGATCGTGAAGTCGGGGGGCAAAGAGCTGGCGCTCGAGCTCGAGTCCAAGGGTTACGGCTGGATTGAGACCGGCGCCGAGCCGGTGCAGGCATAGCGATGACGCAGTTGGCGGAGAAGCTTCATCCCTGGGTGGCGGACGGCCGCCCCGCGGGCGGACCACGATGGCTGCAGGACCTGCGCGAGCGGGCCGCGGCCACGTTCACGTCGCTCGGGTTCCCGACCGTTCGTGACGAAGAGTGGCGCTTCACCAGCGTCGCGCCGATCATCGCCGGAGACTTTCAACCGGCCGGCGCCGCCCCGGCGCTCAGAGCGGCACATATCGACGAGCTGCCGTACTCCGCCGCGACCGGGCACCGCATCGTGGTGGTCAACGGCCGCTACGCTCCGGAGTTGTCACGGGTCAGCGGGCTGCCACGAGGCGTGACGGCGGGGTCGCTGTCGGCGGCGACCAACGGCGGCCTGCAGGCCGATCACGAGATCGTGCAGCGCTACCTCGGGCAGCTCGCCGACTTCAACACCCGGGCGTTCGCGGCGCTGAACACCGCGTTCCTCGACGACGGCGCCTACATCCATGTCGCGGACGGCGTGATTCTCGAGGAAGCGATCCAGGTCCTGTTCGTGTCGGCCAGCCCGGCGGATCATCCGATCGCGAGCTACCCGCGATGCCTGATCGTGCTCGGCGAACGCAGCCAGGCACGTGTGGTCGAGACCTATGTCGCGGCGGGCGATGCCGGTTATCTGACCAACGCGGTGACCGAGGTGTCGGTCGGTGAGAGTGCGGTCCTCGATCACTACAAGGTGCAGCAGGACAGCGAGCTGGCGTTCCATCTCGGCAGCATGCACGTGAACGCCGCCCGCAGCGCGAACTTCTCCTCGCACTCGTTCTCGCTCGGCGGCGGGCTGGTGCGCAACGACGCCATCGCCACGCTGGACGGCGAAGGGGCCGAGGTGACCTTGAACGGCCTGTATCTCGCCGACGGCGATCGGCTGGTGGACAATCACACCACCATCGACCACGCGCGGGCGCACTGTCCGAGCCACGAGATCTACAAAGGCATTGTCGGCGGCCGCGCCAAGGCGGTCTTCAACGGCAAGATCATCGTCCGGCAGGACGCGCAGAAGACCAACGCCAAGCAGACCAATCGCGCGCTGCTGCTCTCGGCGGATGCGCTGATCAACACCAAGCCGCAGCTCGAGATCTTCGCCGACGACGTGAAGTGCACGCACGGCGCGGCGATCGGCCAACTGGACGAGGACGCGCTGTTCTACCTGCGGGCCCGCGGCCTGACCTACTTCGAGGCGCGGGACATGCTGATTCACGCGTTCGCCGGCGAGGTCATCGAACGGGTGAAGCTGGAGCCGCTGAAGCAGGAGCTCGAATCGCAGCTCTACGCCCAGCTGGCGCGCGATCTCGCGGAAGTGGACGCCGCATGAGCAAAACCGCGGTCGGCGCGCCGGTTGCCGCACCCGGCGTCGGGTTCGACGTCGAGCGCATCCGCGCCGATTTCCCGATCCTGCGCCGCCAGATTCGCGGCCGGGCGCTGACTTATCTCGACAATGCGGCCACCACACAGAAGCCGCAGGCGATGCTCGACGCGCTGATGGAGTACTACACCACCAGCAACGCCAACGTGCACCGCGGCGTGCACCTGCTCAGCGAGATTGCGACCGAGGCCCACGACCTCGCCCGCGAGAAGGTCCGGGCCTTCCTGAATGCCGCCTCGACGCGCGAGATCGTCTTCACGCGCAACTCGACGGAGGGCATCAACCTGGTCGCGCACGCCTTCGGCCGCTGGCGGGTCCAGGCGGGAGACGAGGTCGTCATCACGGCGATGGAGCACCACTCCAACATCGTCCCGTGGCAGCTGCTGTGTGAGGAACGCGGCGCCCACCTGCGGGTCGCACCGATCGACGACAGCGGCGCCCTGCTGCTCGACGAGCTCGAGGCGCTGCTGACCCCGCGGACGAAGCTGCTGTCCGTGACCCACATGTCGAACGCGCTGGGGACCATCAATCCGATCGCGACCATCGTCAAGCTCGCGCACGCGCGCGGGGTGCCGGTGCTGGTCGACGGCTCGCAGGCGGCGTATCACCTGCCGGTCGACGTTCGCGCGCTCGACTGCGACTTCTACGTGGCGACCGGGCACAAGCTGTACGGCCCGACCGGGATCGGAGTGTTGTACGGCCGCGAGGCGCTGCTCGAGGAGATGCCGCCGTTCATGGGCGGGGGCGACATGATTCGCTCGGTGACGTTCGAGAAGTCGACCTGGAACGAGCTGCCGTACAAGTTCGAAGCGGGAACGCCGGATATCGCCGGCGCGATCGGGCTCGGCGCGGCGCTCGACTACATCACCGGGGTGGGTCTCGAGCAGATCGGGGCGCACGAGCGCGATCTGCTGGACTACGGCACCGCGGCGCTGCTCGAGATCCCGGGTCTCCGGCTGATCGGCACCGCGCCGCACAAGGCGAGCATCCTGTCGTTCGTGCTCGACGGCGTGCACCCGCACGACGTCGGCACGATCGTGGATCAGGAGGGCGTCGCGATCCGGACCGGACATCATTGCGCCCAGCCGGTCATGGAGCGTTTCGGCGTGCCGGCGACCGCGCGGGCGTCGCTGGCGATGTACAACACGCGCCGCGACATCGACGTGCTGGTCGGCGCGATTCGCCGCGTCCAGACCGTGTTCGGGTAGACCATGTCCGATCTGAGCGACCTGTATCAGGAAGTGATCCTCGATCACAACCGCACGCCCCGGAACTTCCGCCGGCTGGAGGGCGCGAGCCATCACGCCGAAGGCTACAACCCGCTCTGCGGCGATCGCGTCACCGTCTTCCTCAAAATAGACGACGACCGGATTTCCGAGATCACCTTCGAGGGGTCGGGCTGCGCGATCTCGAAAGCGTCGGCGTCGCTGATGACCGATCGGTTGAAAGGCAGCTCGCTCGCCGAGGCTCGAACGCTGTTCGATCGTTTCCACAAGATGGTCACCACGCCGACCAACCTGGAAGTCGAGGAGCTTGGCAAGCTGTCCGCGCTCGCCGGCGTCCGGGAGTTTCCGGTCCGGGTCAAGTGCGCCAGCCTGGCGTGGCATACGATGAAGGCGGCGATCGATCGGGAAGAAAAGACGTCCACCGAATGAAGCCCCTTCCTGTCATCCAGACCCCGGCGGCCGGCGCCGACATCCCCGCCCCGACCGGCGAGGCGGCGGCGCTGCAGCCGGATGCCGCGCGCACCCAGGCGTTGAAGCCGGCGATCCTCGACGCGATCCGGACCGTGTTCGATCCGGAGATTCCGGTGAACATCCTCGAGCTCGGTCTCATCTACGATGTGCTGGTCGATGCCAGCGGCGTCGCCGGCATCCGCATGACGCTGACCGCTCCCGGCTGTCCGGCGGCGCAGTCGCTGCCGGTCGAAGTCGCGCAGAAGGTCAAGGCGGTCGACGGGGTCAGCGACGCCAAGGTCGATATCGTGTGGGATCCGCCGTGGACCAAGGATCGGATGTCCGAGGCGGCGAAACTGCAACTCGGAATGTGGTGACCCGGTAATGCTGCGCTTGTCCAAGAAGGCCGACTACGCGCTGATGGCGATGAAGCACCTCGCCATCCGGCCCGACACCGCGTCGGCGAGCGCCCGTGAGATCGCCGAACAGTACGACATCCCGATCGAGCTGATGGCCAAGGTGCTGCAGCGGCTGGCGCGGCGCGGGCTGCTGACCTCGCACCAGGGCACCCGCGGCGGCTATCGTCTCGGTCGTGAGTCGAGCCTGATCTCGGTTGCCGACATCATCCAGGCGATCGATGGACCGCTGACCGTGACCGCGTGCTCCACCGGGGAAGACAGCTGCGGCCAGTATGCCAAGTGCAGCGTCCGCGATCCGCTGTGGCGGCTCAAGGATCGGATCATCGCGGCGCTGGTCACCTGCTCGCTGCAGGAGATCGCCACCGATCCGCCACTCGAGGAAGAGATGACCTCGATGATGACCCTCCGGCGGTCGTAATGGCTCGACCGGTCTATCTCGATTACCACGCCACGACGCCGGTCGATCCGAAGGTGCTCGAGGCGATGCTGCCGTACTTCACCGAGCGGTTCGGCAACGCCGCCAGCAAGCAGCACGCGTTCGGGTGGGAAGCGCAGGAGGCGGTCGATCGGGCCCGCCGTCAGGTCGCCGAGCTGATCAACGCGTCGGCGAACGAGATCGTGTTCACCAGCGGCGCCAGCGAATCCAACAATCTCGCGATCAAGGGCGTCGCGTGCGCGCTGCGGGACCGCGGCCGCCACGTCGTCACGGTGGCCACCGAGCACAAGAGCGTCCTGGATTCCTGTGCGCGCCTCGAACGCGACGGCTGGTCGGTCACCCTGGTGGCGGTCGATCGCGACGGCTTCATCGACCTCGACGCCCTCCGTTCGGCGATGACCGGCGAGACCACGCTGGTGTCGGTGATGGCGGCGAACAACGAGATTGGTGTGCTGCAGCCGCTGCCGGAGATTGCCGCGATCGTGCACGAGCGCGGCGCGTTGCTCCACTCCGACGCCGCGCAGGCGTTCGGCAAGGTGCCGCTGGACGTCGGCGCGGCCGGCGTCGATCTGCTGTCCCTGACCGCGCACAAGTGCTACGGACCGAAAGGCACCGGCGCGCTTTACGTCCGTCGTCAGCGACCGCAAGTGCCGGTCGAGTGTCAGATCGACGGTGGCGGTCACGAGAACGGACTGCGCTCGGGCACGCTGAACGTGCCGGGCATTGTCGGCCTCGGTGCTTGCGCCGAGGCCGCTCGAGCCGCGCTCCCAGAAGAATCCCGCCGCCTGGCCGGCCTTCGCGATCGCCTGCTCGACGGATTGCGCGCGGGCCTCCAGACCGTGCGCGTGAACGGATCGCTCGAACGCCGGCTGCCGCACAATCTCCACGTCAGCTTCGAGGGTATCGAAGGCGAGGCGCTGCTGATGGCGCTCGGCGATCTCGCCGTGTCGACCGGATCCGCCTGCAGCTCCGGAAGCCAGGCGCCTTCGCACGTCCTGACGGCCATCGGTGCGGTCGGTCCCGGCGGCGGCGCGTCGATCCGGTTCGGTCTCGGCCGCTGGACCACCGATGCCGAGATCGACTTCGCGATCGACCGCGTGACGACCGTCGTGCGCAGCCTGCGCCAGCGCCAGCCCGTGGGCTGATCGTCCCGGCCACACGCTGAACCCGGATCCCTGAGCTCTTGAACCCTGGAACTTGAACCGACAGAAATGAAAATCACAGTAGCCCACAGCCCCGATTCCGACGACGCCTTCATGTTCTTCGGCCTCGCGAGCGGCGCCGTCGAAACCCACGGCATCGAAGTGGAACAGGTGCTGTCGGACATCGAGACCCTCAACCGCGCCGCGTTCGAGGGGCGCTACGAAGTCACGGCGGTGTCCTTTCACGCGTTCGCGCACCTGGTGGACAAGTACGCGCTGCTGCCGCATGGCGCCAGCATGGGTGACCGCTACGGTCCGATCGTCGTCGGCCGCCAGGGCGGCGCGACCAAGGTCAAGGGCAAGAGGATCGCGATCCCTGGAACGCTCACCACCGCGTATCTCACGCTGCGGTTGTACGAGCCGGACTTCGAGTACGTCGTGGTGCCGTTCGACCAGATTCAGCAGGCGGTGCTCGACCGCCAGGCGGAAGCGGGACTGCTCATTCACGAAGGGCAGTTGACGTACGCCGAAGAGGGCCTGACCAAGATCGTGGATCTCGGTGAATGGTGGGGGGAGCAGACCGGCGGCCTGCCGCTGCCGCTCGGCGGCAACATCATCAGGCGCGATCTCGGCGCCGAGACGATCGCCAAGGTCTCGAAGATGCTGCACGACAGCATCGCCTATGCGTTGACCCACCGTGAAGAAGCGGTCGAGTACGCGATTCAGTTCGGGCGCGGCCTCGATCGCGAGCGCACCGACAAGTTCGTCGGGATGTATGTGAACAACCTGACCCTGTCGTACGGCGAGCGCGGGCGCCTGGCGGTCGAGCGTCTGCTCGGCGACGCCTACCAGCGCGGCCTGATCCCGCAGCCGGTGCCGGTCGAGTTCGCGGCGTAGCGCCGTGGCGAACCCGCGAACCCGCGAACCCGCGAACCCGGGGACTGCGGGCCCCGGACCGCGGGCTGCGGCCCGTCCCTCACCGCTGCACCCCCACCTCAATCGCTTTCAGGATCCGATGGGTCACCTTGAAGATCAGCAGCACCAGCATGAAGACGCCGCCGAAGATGGTCATCGCCAGCGCCAGCGTGGCCAGCATGATGGTCGTCTTCACGTCGGCACGGTTCACGCCGATGAGCAGCGCGATCCATGCCGCCTGCGACAGCGCCGCGGTCACGCCGAAGGTGATCACCCAGCGCTTCCGATAGTTGTCGATTTCGTCCAATGACTTCCGTAGAACCACACTAGCGTCGCCGGTCATCGTGTCCTCCTGTGCTGCGCCGCAGCGCGGCCAGCCCGTATGCGAGTCGAGATTTGACGGTGCCCAGCGGCAGCTCCAGCACCGCGGCCACGTCCTGCAGCGTCATGTCTTCCTGGAAATGCAGCACCAGGACGGCCCGGCTCGCCGGCGTCAGTGCGGAATCCTTCAGGAGCGCCTCGATCGCCGCCGCGGTCGGTGGCGGCACCGGCGCGGCGACGGTGTCGAGCGCGTCGTCGTCGCGCAGATGGTCGGGCCACCGGCGCTCCCGCTTGAGAAGGCGAAATGCCTCGCGGCTGGCGATTCGGAACATCCACGGCCGGAAGAGATCCGGCGAGCTGAGCCACCAGAGCTTCCGGTACACGATGACCAGCACGTCCTGCGTGACGTCGTCCGAGTGAAGGGGACCAATCAGCGCGCGGAGATAGCGGCTCAGCGCCGGCTGCACACTGCCGAGCAGCGACTCGAGCGCCGGGCGATCACCGAACTGCGCGCGTAGAACCCATGACGCTTCCTGCTTGGTCGTCAATGCCCCTCACTGGAGAAGAGGCTTCGGAGGGAGAAAGAGTTCGGATCGCCAGCGCGAATCAGCGCTCGTGGAGCGCGCGCGCCAGCACGTCGACGGCGTCGGCGACCCGCGGACCTGGAATGACCGTTCGCGGATCCGCGATGATGTGCACGCGCCGGTTTCGAACCGCGGGTACCGACGCCAACGCGCCCCAGACTCGCAGCTCCTTTGCTTCGGTCGCCTGGTCCATCGGCTCGGCGCGCAGCTCGAGGATGACTTCGGGTGCCCGGGCGAGGATCAGCTCACTCGTCGCCTGCACGGCCTGGCGCTTGGCGTCAGCGAACGCGTTCTCACCGCCGGCCGCCGTCAGCATGTCGTGAAGAAATCCGATCCCGCCGCTGGCGTAGATGCCCCGCAGCGCGAAGGCGTCGCGGCTCATGACGATCAGCGTTTTCGGCCGGCGCCCGGCGGCATAGCGCTTCCTGGTGGCGTCGATCCGGCGCTCGATGTCCGCGGCAAGCGTGCTGGCTCGGTCTCCGGCGCCGACTCGCGCGCCCAGCTCGCGCAGGGTGGCCGTTACGTCGGCAAGGCCGGCGTGCGCGTAGGCGTACACCGGTATCTGCGCGCGCGCGAGCTGTGCGAGCAGGTCGGTCTGGCTGCGATAGACGATGACCAGCTCCGGCCGCAGCGCCAGAATGCGCTCGACGTCGGGATCGAGCAGCGCGCCGACCCGCTGGATCTTTTCGACCTCTGGCGGGAAGCGATCGAAACTGCCGACCCCCACCACCCGATCGCCGACGCCGACTGCGAACAGCATCTCGGTCGTCGCCGGAATCAGCGAGACGATTCGCGCCGGCGGCTTTGCGGGCGATTGAGTCAGCGCCGATGGATGGAGCCAGAGTGCCAGCCCAATCGCCGCGACGACCCGGGTCAGTGTGCGGCTTCGACACCGTGTCCGCGTTAGTCCTACAACAGCGCCTGTCATGCTCATTCTTGCATTCCGATCAGCTCGAGAGTCGACACCTGCGTAGTACGATCACTATTGTATGAACCAGCCGAACCTGAACGATCGAGAGGCCGACGCCATCAACGACCAGATGGTCGCGGCGATGGAACGCCGCCGTGACATGCCCAATCGGCGCGAGTCATCAACAGGCCGGCAGCCGACGGTCGAGCGGCGCCGCATCTGCGGCTACTGCTTTCAGCGGGGCGACCATCCGACCGCCGCGCATTGCATGCGGGCCTTGGAGCGCCCGGGGCGGGACTGAGACAGCGCTGGCGCCCCGCGTGTCAAGGGAGAAGGCAGAAGGGAAAAGTAGAAATGCCTTATCCCCGCGGCCTACCGTCTCCGCACCAGCAACCACAGAAAAAACGGCCCGCCGATCAGTGCCGTGATGATCCCGACCGGCAGCTCCAGCGGCGCCATCACCGTGCGCGACACCACGTCGCAGAGCACCAGGAACGCGGCACCGAACAGCGCCGACGCTGGCAGCACCACTCGATGATCGGCGCCGACGATCAGTCTGACCAGATGCGGGACGATGATCCCGATGAAGCCGACCGGTCCGCCTATCGACACCGCGGCGCCGGTGGCCAGCGACGCGCTCACGAACGCGACTCGCTGAGCGCGGGT
Source organism: uncultured Acidobacteriota bacterium (assembly GCA_963717745.1). Classification (GTDB taxonomy): domain Bacteria; phylum Acidobacteriota; class Vicinamibacteria; order Vicinamibacterales; family 2-12-FULL-66-21; genus JACCXG01. The sequence goes on along the minus strand of CAVQXJ010000015.1, from coordinate 113,461 downwards.
GACGTCGAGGCCGCGTGACTCCGCGGCGTCGCTGCCGAGGCTGAGCAGGTTCAGCGGGCGCGCCAGCCACGCGAATGCGCCGAACGAGACGGCGACCAGCGGCAGCGTCGAGACCAGCGGCGTGTAGCTGCTGACGTCGAGATCGCCCATCAGCCATCGCAGGATCCGGAAGGTGTCGCCGAAGTCGGCGAAATACTGCACGAACAGAATCAGCGCCGAGAAGAAAGCGTTCATCGTCACGCCCGCCAGCAGCAGCGTGTTGGTCGACAGGCCGCGATGCCGGGCGCTTGCGAGCAGATAGACGACGGCGACGGCGAGCAGGGAGCCGGCGAAGCTGGCCAGGGGCGTGGCAGGAATGCCGGCCCAGGCCAGCGCCGGCGTGAAAGTGATGGCCAGCATCGCACCGAGGGCGGCCCCGGCGGACACGCCGAGCGTAAACGGGGTCGCCAGCGGATTGCGGAGCAGTCCCTGGAAGACCACGCCCGCGGTGGCGAGGGTCGAGCCGACCAGCGCACCGGCGAGGGTGCGGGGCAGCCGGGCGATGAAGAAGATCTGTGCGTCGGGATTGTCGGCGAACGGCACCGACCAGTCGAAGGCGCGCCGCAGGCTGATCGGCGTCGAGCCGATCAGCGGCGCGGTGATCATGGTGAGGAGCATGCCTGCGCCGAAGATCAGCGCCGTCGTGAGTATCCGCCTGCCTACCGGCCTCATGATCGCGGCTGCATGCCGGCGGCGTCGAGCGGTACGACCAGCAGTCGACCGTCGCGGTGGCGCACGACCTCGACCTCGACGTCGTACAGCTCACGAATCCGCGCCGCGGTGAGCACGTCCTCGGTGCGGCCGGCCGCGAGCACGCGACCCTCCTTGATCATGACCAGCGTGCGGCAGACGCGGGCGGCGAACGCGAGATCGTGCGTCGACACGATGATGGTCAGTCCACGGGCGGCGTGGAGCGCGTGGAGCAGCGAGGCGACGCCGAGCTGGTATTTCAGGTCCAGCGCCGCGGTCGGCTCGTCGAGGATCAGGACGTCGCCGCCCGCGGACGAGCGGCCGTCGGAAATCTGCGCCAGGGCGCCGGCGATGATCACGCGCTGCTTTTCACCGCCGCTCAGCGTCGAGAACAGCCGCGACTCGAACGCCGCGGTCCCGGTCGCTTCCAGCACCGATTTGGCGATCGCCAGATCCTTCGGACCCTCGACCGCGAACGTGCCGAGGTGGGCATAGCGTCCCATCAGCACGACTTCGAGCACGGTGTAGTCGAACGCGGGCTGCGATTCCTGGGGCACCACGGCGATCCGCTTCGCAATCGCCGTCCGCGATTGCGAGCTGATGGGTGCCCCGTCGAACAGCACCCGGCCGCTGGACGGGCGCCGCGTTCCCGCGAGGAGACGCAGCAGCGTGGTCTTGCCGGAGCCGTTCGGCCCGATCAGTCCGACCAGGCCTCCGGCGGGGACGTCGAGCGAGACGCCGTGCAGGACCGGCGTCTCACGATAGCCGAAGCTGACGTCAACGGCCTGTAGCAATGCGCAGGCCCACCGTCGCCCGTCGCCCCAGCGCCGGAAAGCCGAACGCTTCTTCGTAGCTGCGGTCCAACAGGTTCTCGACCCGCGCAAAGACGTCCACGAACCTCACCGCACGCACGGTGGCGCCGGCGCTCCAGACGTTGTAGCCGGGCGCGTCGAACAGTCCGCCGAAGGTGCCGTACGACGGTTCCACGTCGAGCGTGGTGCTGCGGCCGTTCCCCCGCACGAACGCGGTCACGCGGCCGCTGGTGAGCGACGCGTCCGCGAAGAACTGGTGCGGCGGACGCCGCAGCAGCGCCTGGCCCACCTCGAACGGCGGCGGCGCGCCGTCGTTCTGATCGACCGCGCGGATTTCCGTGTCGAGCGCGGTGTAGCCGATCCTGGCGGCGAGATCGATCCCGCCCCAGGCCGTTGCCCGGCCGCGCACGGTGAGCGCAAGTTCGAGACCGCGGGCGCGGGCGTTGGAGATGTTGTCGGTCCGGAACCGGCTGGTGCCGGCGAACGAGCCGACCGCAACGATCAGGTCGTCGTAGTCATTGGTGAACACGGTGGCTTCGGCGACGGCGTGACCGCCGGCGAAGGCGTGGTCCACGCCGGCTTCGGCGCTCCGGCTACGCTCGGGGCGCAGGCCGGGATTGTCGGTGAACGCGAGCTCGAAGCCATCGGGCGGACGGATGCCGGTGCCGAACGCCCCCCGGATCTTCGTGTAGTCGGAACCGGCCGATCGGGCGATCCACGCAGCGGCGAGCCGAGGGTTGGCCGAGATCACCGTGTCTTCCGGCAGCACCGGCCTGGGCGAGAACGGATCCGGCGACTCTTCCAGCCGCTCGCGCCGGATGTCGTCCACGCGGACGCCGGCGGTGACGAAGACCCGCTCGCTCGAGGTCCAGCGGCCCTCGGCGAAGTACCCGGCATTGAACCGCTTCACCGGCACTTCCTGCGAAGAGGCGCCGGTGATGAAAGTGCTGCCGGCCCGTTCCCCCTCGAGGGCAAGACCGGCGGAAAAGTCGAGCCCCCCGCCCACGGCGACGTCGAGCTGCGTCCCGCCGTTCCACCGGCGCGAGAACCCTTCGGAGGTGCCGAACTCGGCTGGCGAAGTCGCTGTCGTACTTGTTGAACCCGGTCTGGCCGCGAAGGCCGAGACGCGTCGACAACGGTGTGAAGAAGGACATGCCCCCGACAGTGCGGGTGTTGTCCCCGTGCGAATCCAGATTGATTCCGGTGTAGATGCCGGCCGGGTTGCTGCCGAACGGCCCAGGAAATCCACGCTCGTCCACCGCGTGGTGAAGGTCGCCGCGCACCCACGACCCGCCGCGCCGCCATCCGGCCGACCCGGTTCCGGCCCGCCTCGTGTAGTCGTCGTTGGCGACGGTCAGGCCGTTCCCGGCCAGTTCGCCGTTCATGCCGTCGCTGTCCAGCTGATCGAACGACGCACCCCATTCGAACGCCTGGTGCGAGCCCGCGGTCGAGGCCGTCACGCGTGAAGACCCGAACTGACCGGTCTCGGCGGCGATGCCGGCCGACGGAGGGCCGCCGCGCCGGGAGGTGATTCTGACCACCGCGCCGATCGCATTCGAGCCGAACAAGGCGCTCTGTGGGCCGCGCACCACTTCGATGCGATCCACGTTCGCCGTGGACAGATGGCCGAAGTCGAAATCACCGCCGAAGCTGTTGGCTGGCACGCCATCGATCAGCACCAGCGTGTAGTTCGACTCGCCACCGCGGGGGAAGACGCCGGTGGTGGCGCCGGCACTGCCGGTTGCCGTCACGGAGAGGCCAGGCACGGCGCGCAGCGCGTCAGCCACCGAGTGCAGCTGCCGCGATTCGATCTCGGCCCGGTCGATGACGGTGACGCTCGCCGTCACCTGCGTCAGCGGCGTCTCCACGTGATTCGCCGACACCACCACCGATTCGGAAACGGCGCCGACTCCGAGGGTGATGGTGCCGACGTCGAGGCTCGGCGTCGAGTCGTCCAATGTCATCGACGCGGCCCTGAAGCCAGCCATCGAGACGCGGATGTTGATGCGGCCGCGTGGCGCCGCGTCGAGCACGAACTCGCCGCGCCCGTCGCTGACCGCCGTCGCGAGCGGGCCGTCGCCCGTGGCGATCACCCGCGCGCCGGGCACGGCGCGGCCGGACGCATCGACGATGCGGCCCCGGATCGGCCCGCCCGCGTATGACTCGCGCGGGGCCAGCAGAGTCAGGACGACCAGAACACTTGCACAGAGAAAACGGACGGAGGGATGAGGCATGGCGCTCCTTTTCGGCGTGTCTCGCGCCGAATGGAAAGGGACCGCCCGGCCTCCAGGTATCCTGGCTCACGGATCGACGCCTCCATCCCAACCTTCCCATTCGCCGTCGCGAAACGTCGTTTCGTCGTGTCGGCGGAACAGTGGCAGCCGGCCTTTCCGGCTTGGGGATGGAGCTCCCCGCTTACAGTGGCGGCACCGCGTGGGATTCGCACCCACTTCGCTTGGCCGCCGGGCTTAGTCTGTTACAAGGGTCAGTATAGTCATGAAAACCGTCAACTCCCAACCTCCAGCGCCGAACGGGCAGGGGGAGCCGCCAGGAGCCGGTGCGGTACAATGACGTGATCGAAATGCTCAGGAATCTGGGGCCTGAGGCAGGGAGACGAGACGGAGCGACATGACCAGGAGCTCGAGTGTGACCTTTCGTGAAACGCCGGTGCAGGCGGTCGCGGTCAGTGGACCGCTGGTCGTCCATGCCGAATCGCTCCTGGTGCAGACCGACAAGCGCATCGATCTCGTCGACGTCACCGACGTGGTCATGGAGCGGATCCGCCAGTCGAACGTGCGCGAGGGCATCGCCAGCCTGTGGTCGATGCACACCACCTGCGCGCTCTTCATCAACGAGGCGCAGAAGGCGCTGCATGCCGACATCATGCGGGTCCTCGAGCAGGTCGTCGATCGCGACGCCGAGTGGATGCACAACGATCCCCAGCACTCCGACTGCGACCGGATGAACGCCGATTCGCACCTGCGCGCGATGCTGCTCGGGCACAGCGTCACGCTGCAGATCAGCGCCGGTGAACCGGTGCTCGGGCAGTGGCAGCGGATCATCGTCGCGGAGCTCGACGGGCCGCGCGCCCGCAGCATCCGCGTGCAAGTGATGGGAGTGGCGTGAACGGGCGAGCGCGAGCGGCCGCCGCGGGACTCGGCGACATCGCCGACAAGCTCGAGGCCGGAGTCCGGCTCACGTTCGACGACGGCGTGCGGCTGTTCGAGTGTCCGGATCTCCTCGCGCTGGGAGCGCTCGCCAACCGTGAGCGCGAGAACCGCCACGGCGCGCGCACCTATTACAACTTCAACATCCGGCTCGAAGCCACCAACGTCTGCGTCGCGAGCTGCCTGTTCTGCTCGTTCGCCCGGCTCCGGCCCGGCGATCCCGGCTCATACACGATGTCGCTCGAGCAGCTCTGGGACAAGCTGCGCGCGCGCGCACACCAGCCGCTCACCGAGGTCCACGTCGTCAATGGCCTCCATCCCGATCTGCCGTTCGACTACTACCTGGACATGCTGCGCGGGTTCAAGCGGATCCGTCCGGACGTTCACCTGAAGTGCTTCACCGCTGTCGAGATCGCGTTCTTCGCCGACCTGTACGGCCGGACCGACGAGCAGGTGCTGCGCGAGCTGATGGACGCCGGGCTCGACTCGCTGCCCGGCGGCGGGGCCGAGATTTTCGCCGACCGGGTGCGGCGCAAGATCTGCCACGACAAGTGCGGCGCCGATCGCTATCTGGAGATTCACCGCACCGCGCACCGGCTCGGCATGCGGTCGAACATCACCATGCTCTACGGCCACATCGAGACGGCCGCCGAACGGGTCGACCACATGCTGCGGGTGCGGGCGCTGCAGGACGACACTGGCGCGGTCCAGGCGTTCATCCCGCTGGCGTTTCACCCGGACAACAATCAGATGCGCAAGCTGCCCGCACCGACCGCCGCCGATACTCTGCGGGTGCTGGCCGTGTCGAGGCTGGTGCTCGACAACGTGCCCCATATCAAGGCGTTCTGGATCGCGACCGGCGTCGAAGTGGCCCAGGTCGGGCTGTGGTTCGGTGTCGACGATCTCGACGGTACCGTGCAGGAAGAGAAGATTTACCACATGGCCGGCGCGCGGACACCTGAGGCGTTGAACACGTCGGACATCCGTCGCCTGATCCGCCGGGCCGGGCGCGAGCCGGTCGAGCGGGACACGCTCTACAACGTCGTCACCGGTCCGGACGCCCCGGATGAGGTCGCTGCGAGTGTGGCGCCCCTCTCCGGTGGCATCGACTTTATGCGAAATCACAGGGTAGCGCGATGGACATCAAGATCCTGACGGACTTACGAGAAACAGAGCATCGGCGAGCGGCAGCCGCTCCCGGAGCGCTATCTCCGTCTTTCAGACGACGAGCTCGACGCGCGGATTGCCGCCGCGAAAGCGACGCTCGGCGATCGGTGCGTCATCCTCGGGCACCACTACCAGCGCGACGAAGTGATCAAGTTCGCCGACTACATCGGCGATTCGCTGAAGCTGTCGCGCGCCGCGGCGAGCCGCACCGAGGCCGACTACATCGTCTTCTGCGGCGTGCACTTCATGGCCGAAAGCGCCGACATCCTGCGCGCCCCGCACCAGAAAGTGGTCCTGCCCGACCTCGCCGCCGGGTGCTCGATGGCCGACATGGCGGCGGAGGACCAGCTCGAGATCTGCTGGCGCGAGCTCGAGCAGATGGGGATTCGTACCGACGCGGTGGAGAACGGCAAGGCCGGACTCGTCCCCGTCACTTACATCAACTCGTCGGCGGCGGTCAAAGCCTTCGTCGGCGCTCACGGCGGCATCGTCTGCACGTCGACCAACGCCCGCGACATCATGACCTGGGCATGGGAGCGCGGCGAGAAGCTGTTGATGCTGCCCGACCAGCATCTCGGACGGAACACCGCCTTCAAGATGGGGGTGCCGCTCGACGAGATGCTGGTGTGGGATCCGAACGAGATGTTCGGCGGGCTCGCCGCCGACGACGTGAAGAGGGCGAAGCTCCTGCTCTGGAAGGGCCACTGTTCGGTCCACACCCGCTTCACCGTTCCCCAGATCGAGGCCTTCCGCAAGAAATACCCGGAGGGCCGCGTGGTCGCGCATCCGGAGTGCACGCTCGACGTCGTGCGCGCCGCCGACGAGAGCGGGTCGACCGAGTACATCATCAACACGGTGAAGGCGAGCCCGCCCGGGTCGGTGTGGGCGGTCGCGACCGAAGTCCATCTGGTCAACCGCCTGACCGCGCAAGTCCCGGACAAGACCATCGTCACGCTCGATCCGTTCGGTTGCCTCTGCTCGACGATGTTCCGCGTATCGCCCAACCACCTGCTCTGGATTCTCGAGGGGCTGGTGGAGGGCCAGGTCCACAACCACATTACCGTTCCCGAGCCGACCCGGTCGGACGCCAAGCTGGCGCTCGACCGGATGTTGGCGCTGTAGAAGGAGAGCTGCTGCATGGCCCACGAAGTTCCACCGCTGCCGTACGATTACAACGCGCTCGAGCCGCACATCGACGAGCAGACGATGCGGATCCATCACGACAAGCATCACGCGGCGTACGTGACCAACCTGAACGCCGCGCTCGACAAGCACCCTGAGCTCCACCAGAAGTCGATCGAGGACCTGCTCAAGTCGATCAACTCGGTGCCCGAGGACATCAAGGCCGCGGTGCGGAACAACGGCGGCGGCCACGCCAATCACACGATGTTCTGGGAAATCATGGGTCCCGGCGGGGGCGGCGCCCCCTCAGGCGCGTTGGGCGACGCGATCAACTCGTCGTTCGGCGATTTCGAGACCTTCAAGAAGCAGGTCAACGACGCCGGCGTGAAGCGGTTCGGCAGCGGCTGGGCGTGGCTGATCGACGCGGGCGGGAAGCTGGTGATCGAGAGCACCGCCAACCAGGACAGCCCAATCATGGAGGGCAAGAAGCCGATCCTGGGCGTCGACGTCTGGGAGCACGCTTACTACCTGAAGTATCAGAACCGCCGTCCCGACTACCTGGCGGCCTGGTGGAACGTGGTGAACTGGGACGCGGTCGCGAAGCGCTTCAAATAGCCCGCAGAATCTCGTCGTGGCTGGGGAAATCGCGCTGTGATCGCCCGATGAAGGCGTAACGGATCGAGCGGTCGCGATCGATCAGGAATACGGCTGGACGCGCGATGTTCCACGCGTCCAGCCCGATCCGGTGCCACACCCCGTAGGCTTTCGCCACCTGCCTGGTGCCGTCGATCAGAATCTCGAACGGCAGCGCGGTCTCCGCCACGTACCGCTGCACCTGCTCGGCGCGCTGCGGCAGGACGATGACCACCTGCACGCCCAGGCGCAGGTATTGGTCGGCGTGTCGTGCCAGTTCACCGAACCGGCGGCGGCAGTTCGGTCACCAGGTGCCGCGGTGGAACACCAGCAGCACGCGGCCCTGTTCGAGCAGTCCGCTCAGCGTGCGGATCGTGCCGTCGCTGGTCGGCAGCTCGAACATTGGTGCGACGTTCGGGACATCACTCATAGGTCAGAACAACTTTACTTCGACGGTGACGCCGGCCTCTACGACCTCGGTCAGCGCGGGTACCTCGATGTAGCCGTCCGCTCGCGACATGCTGGTGATGTCGCCCGAGGATTTGAATGCCGGTACCGCCTCCCCGTCGACCACTCTCACGGTGTAGAACTGGTGCCGTCCGCTGGTCGAGACGATGCGGCGGGCGAGCGGCAGCGTGGTCGAGCGCGGCGTGTGGGCCGGCAGGCGCGCCATCTGCCGCAGCATCGGGATCAGCAGCAGGTAGGCGTTCGACAGACACGACGTCGGGTTGCCCGGCATCGCGAGCACCGGCGTGCGGCCGACCCGGCCGAGCGCGGTCGGCTTGCCTGGCTTGATCGCGATGCCGTGGAACAGCACCTCACCCGCATCACGCACCGCATCGAGCACCAGGTCGCGTTCGCCGACCGAGCTGCCACCTGAGAACACCACGATGTCGGCCTGATCGATGGCGTCGCGAAGCGTCGATCGAAGCGCGGCCAGGTCGTCCGCCACCGAGGCGAGCCCACGCGCCGCCCCGCCGTGGCCGGCCACCACCGCCGAGAGCGTCGCGCGATTGATGTCGTAGATCTGCGCCGGCCCCAGCGGCTGTCCGGGGGCGACGACCTCGCCGCCGGTCGAGACGATGGCGACGACCGGGCGGGCGTAGACCCGGATCTCAGCACGTCCCGCCGCCGCGCAGACCCCGATGCGGCTCGGCGTGAGCAGGTCGCCGGGGGCGAGCAGCGCGTCGCCGAGCCCGATGTCGGCGGCGCGGGGGCCGACGTTCTGCCGCGGCCGTGCCTCTTTCATGATCTGCACGATCGGCCGCTGCGCGGAGCCGTCGGCGCGGTCCGTCTCTTCGACCATGACGACGGCATTCGCGCCCGGCGGGAGCGGCGCGCCGGTGGCGATCTCGGCGCATTCGCCGGCGCCGATCTCGCGGGTCGGGATCCGGCCCGTGTAGATCGTGTCGACGCAGCGCAGCGTGACCGGGGCGTGTGACGTCGCGCCGTCGGTATCTTCGGCGCGGACCGCGAACCCATCCATCGCGGCGCGGTCGAATGGCGGTACGTCGGCATCGGCGACGATCGCCTCGGCGAGGACCCGGCCGGCGGCATCGCCGAGCGGCACCCGTTCGGTGCGATCGATCGACGTTACGGAGTCGAGCGCGATGGCCAGCGCGTCGCGCAGCGGAATGGTTTCAAGGATCGGGCGCATCCCTTTACCGCTTGAGCTCGCGCACGACGTGCCCGAGCTCCGGCAGAATCAGCTTCTCCATCGCCAGGCGGACCGCCTTCTCGGATCCTGGCAATGAGAAGACGGCGGTCCTGCGAATCGTGCCGGCGCAGGCGCGGCTGAGCATGGCGGCGGCGCCGATCTGCTGGTAACTGAGCATGCGGAACAGCTCGCCGAAGCCATCGAGCCGCTTGTCCATGAGCTTGGCGAGCGCTTCGTAGGTGCTGTCGCGGGAGGTGATGCCCGTGCCGCCGGTCGTGATCACGACGTCGGCCGAGACCGTGGCGGCGCGGACCGCGCCCGCGACCGGCTCGGGGTCGTCGCGCAGGATCTTGCGTCCGGTGATGGTGTGCCCCGCGGCGGTCAGCAGCTCGACGATCGCCGCGCCGCTGGTGTCGGTCGCCTCGGTGCGGGTGTCACTGATGGTGAGCACGAAGACGCGGACGGACGCCGGCGCATCGGCGCGATGGGCAGTGGGGGCGTCCATGTTCTGAATTATAGAGTTCGCTGCCCGCTGGGCGCGGTCCGCAAATCCCCATCACATCGATGACACGGGCCCGGCGACCAGCGGACGTTCTACGCGGGGTTTCCGCCCTGGGATCACGGGCTGCGGACCGCGGATCGCGGGTTTTCGTGTGTTATACTCCGTGTTTCGTATCCGCCTCGTCCGCCCTCACAGGGGGACGTGAGCATCCCCTCAGCGCCCATAGCTCAGTTGGATAGAGCGTCTGGCTACGAACCAGGAGGTCGCACGTTCGAGTCGTGCTGGGCGCACCAAATCCTTCGCTCGACTGGTCACTCGCGAAGGTTGCCCCGCCGGAGCCTTGGCGTAGGCGCTGAACGAGCTACGGCTGGCAAGCCAAATCCTGAGAAAACTCCAGCGGCGTTCCCAGACGCCGGTCAGCGTCTTCCGCAACTCCTCGTCGGTGATGTTCAGGTACCGCTGCGTCATCTTGATGTCGGAGTGTCCGAGCACCAGCTGGATGATGCGGATGACGGCCGATGAGAACCGAGATTCACGGGGCAGGTGCGTGGACCAGCTGTCGACGATCGCGGTCGCGCGTTGACCGGAGCGGATCAGCGCCAGCAGCGGCGTGACGCAGACGCCGTCGACGAACGCGACCGGGCGTTCCCAGACGTCATGATGCACCGCGGGCACGAGTCTGATCACGTCGTCGTTCATTGCCGGCGTCGACCAGATGCGCGCCCGCGGTGAGAGGCCGATGGTCCACGTGACATCCAGCGCCGGCCTCTCCATCGAGGCTGCGGCCTGGGATGACGATTGGCCGTACGCCTCTGTGTCCGACGCCTGCCGATCGAGGACAGCGGCACGCTGCTCCCAGAATGGCCGCGGGCAGACCGACCATCGTTCGCGATAGAGTCCGGCGGTCTTGCCGGTGTGCCTGGCCCCATGCTCCCGCTGTCGATCCCGGTAGAAGGCGAGCGCGGCCTCGCGATGCTCTGAATGCCGCGCCAGCGTGTTGACCACGGCCGCCGCCTGTACACCGGAGACCAACGCGGATTGCACGCCCTGCGACGACAACGGATCGAGCCGCACACTGGCATCGCCGGCGCGAACGAAATCCGGCCCGACTACGTCCGCCGCCGACTGACCGGACCATGTGACCTCGGGCGAACTGCTCTGAGGCCCAGAGGAATCGCCGGCGCATGTCCGTCTAATAGACCCGAAGCGGGCTCTTGGCGGCGACATGCGTAAGGAGGCGCGCGATATGGCGAAGAAGCGAACGCGGGCGGCAAAAGGGAGGCCGGCGGTGCGGGGCGGCGCGAAGGGCGCGAAGGGCGGGAAGAAGACCGCAAGCAGCCGCAGCGTGGCGCGTACACGCACGGCCCGGTTCCGCCACATCCTGACGAAAGAGTCGCCGCGGCGCGTGACAGTGCGCTCACGTTTCGAGGCCCCGGTTCCGCAGGTCGCAGCGGCCGCTCGGGCGGCGCGCTCGGCCGAGGCCGCCGCCGCCGCGACGCTGACCTTCGTGGCCGTGGTGACGCACGACGGCCCCTGGGAGCTCCGCAGTCTCGTCGTCAACGACTTTCAGATCCTCGACACGACGATCCTGTCCACAGATTTCCGCATTGATGTGCCGATTCCGAGCGTCTTCGGCAGCCAGCTGGCAGTCAACTGGTCCATTCTGGCCGGACATCTGATACCCGGTCTTGCCACCTTCATCGAGCCGGCCGGTCAGGATCCTGTGAAGCTCGCCGAAAAGGCCCCCCTCAGAAAGGGCGAGAGTTGGACGCCCCCGGCGCCCTCGACATTTCCATGATCCGAGGAGGTCCAATCGTGCGCGACTCGTGTCTCGCTGCATTCTTGTTGATCGCCGGTGCTCAGCTCTCGCCGCTGGCCGCGCAGAGCACGCCAGCGCCGGCGAAGGCCTGCGGCAATTCCTCCGCGGCCGACGCCACCAGTGTGCCGTGCCGTGTGGAGACGTCGATCTTCGCGGCGGCGGAAGCGCCGGCGATTTTCTCCGACATCAAGGTCCGCTCCACCGATCTGCTCGAAGCATCGCTGTCGGTGGAGAACAAGGGCGCAAGCCTCGCGTACGCGCCCTTCCTGTACGGGCTTTCCCGGTATCGTCCGCTCGTCTCCGAGCTTCGTCTGCGTGTGGCGCAGAAGGACAATCTGACGACGTTCGGCGTCGGTACGCAGATCAATCCCCTGTCGCCGCGCAGCGGACGGGGGCAAGCGCTGTGGATGGCGCAGGGTCGTACCCTGCCGCCCTTGCAGCAACTGAGCGACAAGCTTCGTGCGCGCAAAAAGACGCTGGAGGCCGAGCTTGCCGGTCTTCTCGAGGAGTACCGCAAAGCGTCGACGTTCGCACCGGGCATGACCAAGGAGGACCTCGAGGCGCTGAGGAAGAAGCAGTCGCTTCTGGTCGACGCGATCTTCGCCAAGACCGCGGAGCTCAAGCCCATTGCCGATCAACTTGCCGCGCAGGAAGCGGCCGACGCGAAATTCACAGCAACGCGTGTCCAGACGTTCTACACACGCTTGTTGGATGCTCGCGTGCCGGTCGTCGGGTTCGGGTATAACGCGACAGCGTTCGCGCTGCTCGCTGGCTCGATCAAGGATGCCGACAACGATGGCCTGGACGATGTCGAGCATCAGCTGAAGAAACATAGCCTGTCGGCTTCCGTTGATTGGCGGCTCTCCCGACGCCTTCAGATTGGCGGCCTGCTCGCGCGCGAATGGGAACGCGGATCGGCCGAAGCCGGCACGCGGTACGCGGACATGACTGGATTCTCCGTCACCGCTGGCGGCATCGTGGCCATCCTCGACAGCGCCTACGAGGAGTCGGCCGCGTTCAAGGAGAGCCTCTTCATTCCTTCAGTGGCCGTCGGCGGGTCGATCGAGTACCGGTCGTGCGGTAACGCCGGAGACGCCGGCGTCAGCTGTCCGGACAGCCTCAAACGGCTGGTCGCCCTCACGCCATTCCTGGATCTGCGCGTCACCAAGACCACACAGTTCCGGATTGGGACGCCGCTCAAGTTCTCCACGCCGGTGCAATCGGGCTCCACGGCAACCGATCTCGGTGTAGTGACGGCGTTCGTTCTGCAGCTCGGCGAACCGAAATAGCTATTCCCTTACGAAGAGAGATGTCGATGCGTATGAGCGTGGCGTCCATTCTGCTGGCACTGACCGTGGTGGCTGGGGCAGGTCTCATCGGGCAGCAGGCCACGACGGCGCCGGCTCGGCCGTCCGAGGGGCAGGCGGCAGAGACGGCAAAGACCGCAACCACACCGCCGGCACCTGTGACACCGGCGAAATGGCCGATCGCCTTCGGCGAAACCACGGCGCCATCGACGCGCGTCGATGCCTCGAACCGGTTGAGGATTGCGGTGTTTATCACCAACGCTTCTCCTGAGGCGCACGAGGTCATCGTCAAGGTTGTGCTGAGACTCGCCTCCGGCGCGGAGGCCAACACGACCGTGGCATGTCCCACCGGTCAATCGGCGAAGCCAGACGCTGGGCAACAGACAAGCCCCGCGGCCACGCCCAAGGAGGTCCCCCTACCTTCCAGCTCCTGTAAGTTCACCGTTCCCGCGAACGAAGCCGTCCTGCCACTCCCGCTGACTATCGCCGTGAACGGTGTGGCGCGCGATGCGTATCCGCTGAACGGTGTCGTGGCGATGTGGCCGGCCACTGCGGAGAAGAAGTGGTCCGAGGCCCAGCCCCGCGCCACACTGCCCCTGAGCAACATCGCCCTCGAGAGCGCGCCAACCGTGGACTGGGCCATTGTTGCCGGCTCGGCCCGCTGGGCCCTCGGCGCGGTCGGCGTCGGGTTACTGGTGTGTCTCCCTCTCTGGGGACTGGGATCGCCGTTCCGGCGAATGGGCGGCGCGACCTTCTCGTTCACCGAGAGCTGGAGCGGCGCACTGATGATCGGCACGCCGCTCGTGACGGCGTTCCTCACCACTTTCACGTCATTTCCGGACCATGCGCAGACGATGAGCAAGAAGTCGTATCTCCTGCTCAGCATCCTGCTCTCGGCCATCATTGCCCTGTCGCCGGCGCTGTTCAATCTCTGGAAGCTACCGACGCAGGTAACCAATCCTGACGGCACTGTCGAGACGCAGAATCAGGGACTCGTGCTGTTCTTTTTCCTTGCCGCGTTCGTCGCGCTGACCGGTGGGCTCGGTCAATTGCGGCTGCTGGGATATGTCGTCGTCGATCTTGCCGGTGCCGCGTTCCTGTCGACCGAGTTGAGCAAGTCGCTTGCCTGGACCATCGACGCGCTCTTCTGGCTCGTGCTGATTGTCTCGATCGTGTCGCTGGTCACGACGGTGGCCGCCGCGACCGCGAAGCCTGCGGCGGCGCCCTCCTCCGGAAGGCTGGCGCCCATGGGTGAGCAATTGCAGACGGCGGCAAACGCGCCGACCGCGGCGACCAGCATCCGGCTCCCGACCTGGTCGCTCCCCTAGTCCTTCCGGCGACGACAAAACGACTGACAAACGGCAGACAATCCGCGTTGACAGCGATCGACTGAGCACCGAAAACATTGGGGCAGCGGTCTCCCGCTGTCCCGGGTTGACCCTTCTTCCCGCTACGAACCCAAGAGGTCGCACGTTCGAGTCGTGCTGGGCGCACCTCTCCGCTCGCTGCACGAGATCAGCCGCACGCACCCCGTCCCCGTCAGTCACGGCAGAGATGGCCAACTGGTTGGCTTCTGGCGGTCGGTACGTTGGCCAGCTCCTACCTGTTTTCCAAAATACGCGCCCGTTTTATCAGCGCGGCATCTGCACGGTCTTTGCAAGAAATGCGTCCCAACAGGGCTGAATGTCGACAATCGCCCTAACCGGAGGACTGCTTGCGACGGTGCCTAATTGAATGGGAAGCCAACCACGATAATGGCTGGCAAACGCTCGTAAGCGAGGAGCCGGATGGGCATTTCCGAGCGACCACTCGGGCGAAAGCCCGACGGGGGTTCTCGTCAGACAGAGAAACCCTTGAGGAAGCTCGTGCCGAGGCTCTAGCCGCCCTTGAGCGGACGACAGGTCACCGATCCTGCTCAGCGGACTGCTCGGAATGGGTGCTGAGGCTGAAACCACCGCCTCAAGTCATCGAGGGTGAAAGATAACCAGCGGCGGGGATTCTTCCCGCAATCTCTCCGATGTCTGGGCCTGAACGAGCGCGGCCGACCGAACAACTTCACGACGTTCCCCCCGCCTTGGGCCACGAGCTGGCTACCTCCAAGCGCGTGCAGGGTCCACCGACTTTCGCGTTCGGGAACCCGGTGGCACTGCCACGGTCCATTTCCCGGAGCGGCACCAGGGGTTCGAAGACCGTACGACATCACCCCGGCGTCCGAAGGCCCACGGCTCCGCAGATCCAGGTGCTCAACTGGTTCGAAGACGTGCGCACGCGAGTGGCTGCCGTCAAATAGGGGGTGCGGCGGAGCAGGTCCGCACCGCGACACGCTGAATCCAGAAGGTTCACGTCGGCGGCGCAGCCTGTGAGCGAGACCTATTGTCGAGCTTCAACATTTTCACATATTGCTGTGCTCGACTTCTCCGGTTGAGCATGCGATGATTTCCGTCCGCGCGACGAAGTCGGTCGCGGCCAAATCTCACCCTCCAAATCAATCCACCAGGCGCTGTTAAGCCGAGCTGCGACCGGTCGAGCACGCACTGAAGTTCAACCACGTTTGCGTTCCCCCAGTGGGGGAACGTCACTGTCCTCGTGTGCGTGAGGACCGATTTTACAGGGAGAACTGTCGATGCCGGCCGGCACCGTCTCGTTTCGCGCTCGTCTTTCGATCATCGCTGCGCTGCTCGTGTGCGCTTCCGTCACACCACCATCAGTGACGCTGCGCGCGGAGTCTCCGAGCGCCAAAAAGCTGGGCCCGCTGGCGGCGCAACGCGCTGGGCGCGGAACGGGATGGTCGACCGTCATCATCCGCGCCGCGAACCGCGCCGCCGCACGCGCCGCCGCCCTCGAGGCGGGAGGCAGGCTGGGGCGATCCCTGCCGGGGATTGGCGGCCACGTGGTCACGCTGCCAGACGCCGCGCTGGCGCGGCTGGCCGAGAATCCGGCGATCGACCGTATTTCCCTCGACCGTGTAGCCGTCGGCGCGAACGAGCGGACCGGTGCGACGGTGGGCGCCGCCGAGGTGCGCCAGGCGCTCGGTCTCGACGGGGCCGGGATCGGCATCGCGGTGATCGATTCGGGGATCGCCTACCACGACGATCTCGCCGACGCGAGCGGTCCCCAGCGCGTCGATCGATTCGTCGATTTCGTGGGCGGCCAGTCGATGCCCTACGACGACTACGGTCACGGTACGCACGTCGCCGGCATCATCGCCGGCAACGGCTACGACTCCAGCGGGATGCGCACCGGCATTGCTCCCGCAGCACGGCTGATTGTCCTGAAGGCGCTCGACGGCACCGGCACCGGCCGCATCAGCGACGTCATTGCGGCCATCGAATACGCCATCGAGAATCGCGACGCGCTGAACATTCGCGTCATCAACCTGTCCATCGCGTCGGCGGTGTACGAATCGTACCGAGACCGATCCCCTCACGGTTGCCGCGCGGCACGCGGTGCAGGCGGGGATCGTCGTCGTCGCCGCCGCCGGCAACAACGGTGTGAGCCCCGCGGGCCTGACCCGGTATGGCGGGATCACGGCGCCGGGCAACGCTCCCTGGGTGCTCACCGTGGGCGGCTCGACCCACATGGGGACGACGGATCGCGCCGACGACAGCGTGGCGCTCTTCAGCTCACGCGGTCCGACCGCAGTCGACACTGCCGCGAAGCCTGACCTGGTTGCGCCGAGCGTCGGCATCGAATCGCTGGCGGCGCCGGCGAGTGCACTCTACGGTGCGAGAACGCCCTACCTGTTGAGTGGCACCGTCCCTACCAGTTCCCTCCCGTATCTCAGCATGAGCGGCACGAGCATGGCGTCGCCCGTCGTTGCCGGCACCGTCGCCCTGATGCTCCAGGCGAATCCGCAGCTGACGCCGAACGCGATCAAGGCAGTGCTGCAGTACACCGCCGAGGTGAGCTCGCATGCCGACACGCTGACGCAGGGAGCGGGCTTCCTCAACGCCAGAGGCGCTGTGGAACTGGCGAAGTTTCTCGGCGCGCCCGCGCCCGCCGCGTATCCGGCCACGACCGGCTGGAGCCGTCGCCTGATCTGGGGCAACTACGTTTTCAAGAACGGCCGCCTGACGCACGATGCAAATGCGTGGTCAGCCGACGTGATCTGGGGCAGCAGGCTCACCACAACCGGTGCCTCGGTCGAGTGGGGCGTCCTGTGCGCGACGAGCACCTGCGGCACGACCTCCGCCGCCTGGACCTGGACGGGATCGCCCCGCAATGTCGTCTGGGGAAACACCTGCGGGGGTGACGAATGCGATCAGGTCTGGAGCCCGAGCACGGTAAGCGGCGCGAGCGAGGGTGACACCGTCGTCTGGGGCACGTCCGACACCGGCGACACCGTGGTGTGGGGGACGATCGATGGCGGCGAGACGGTGGTCTGGGGAACGTCAGACGCGGGCGACACGGTGGTGTGGGGCACGAGCTGCACGAGCGCGCTCTGCACGCCGACGATCTGGAGACCGTAAGCGATGCACACGGCAACCCTGTCAGGATCGATCGGATCGGTTGCGGCGCTGGACGACGATGACGACACCGTCGCGGTTCAGCGGACTACCGTTCTCACGTGGACCCAGATGCCGCGCATCGCGCAGGCGTATGTGCTGGTCGTGGCAGTGGCGGGTGCCTATGCGCTCGCGGACGCGCTCCCACGCACGTTTCCCGAGCCCCTCCTGTTCCTCGGGCTCCTGATTGCGGCCTGCCTCACGTCGATCTGGAAGGTCACCCTGCCGCTTCCGCTCGCCAGCGGCTCCACGCTTTCCGTGTCGTACGCGGCCGATCTGATGGCGCTGCTGCTGCTCGGCCCGAAGCCGGCGGTCGCGATCGCCGTCGCGGGTGTTCTGGCGCAGTGCACGATCAAGGTGAAGGCGCCGTACCCGGCCTACCGCACGCTGTTCAGCATGTCCGGAGAGGCCCTGGCGATGACCGCGACAGGCGCCGTTTACATGGTCCTGGGCGGGACGGTCGTGCCGATGGGTTTTGCTCTGCTCGCCAAGCCGCTGGTCGGCGCCATCGCGACGTATTTCATCGTCAACACCGGACTCGTGGCGGGTGCGATTGCGGCGTCGTCGGGCCGCTCGTGGTGGAACGTCTGGCGCGTCGAGTTCCTGTGGTCGAGCGCGAGCTTCATGGTTGCCGGCACCGCCGGTGCGGCGGCCGCGGTCGTCATCGCCCGCGGGGAACACTGGAAGGCGGTGCTGCTGCTGGCGCCGGTGTACCTCACTTATCGCACCTATCAGGTTTTCGTCGGCCGGCTGGAGGATCAGAAGCGGCATACCGCGGAAACGCGTCGGCTGCACCAGGCCACGATCGACGCGCTGCAGTCGGCGCGGCTCGCCGAGGCGGCGCTCGCCGGTGAGAAGCAGCGCCTGGCCGCGACGGTCGCGGAGCTCACCCGGCTCGAGCAGGCGCAGAAGCAGATGATCGCCCGTGAGCAGGCCGCCCGCACCAGCGCGGAAGACGCGAGCCGCCTCAAGGATCAGTTCCTCGCCATGGTCTCGCACGAGCTGCGCACGCCACTCAATGCGGTGGTCGGGTGGTCGGACATGCTGCGGAGCGGCAAGCTGCCGGCGGGCGACCGGGCCAAGGCGACCGAGGCGATCTACCGGAACGCGCGCCGCCAGGCCCGGATGATCGACGAGTTGCTCGACGTGGCCCGCATCACGTCGGGGAAGCTTCGGTTGGAGCGTTCCGCCGTGAATCTCGAGCAAGTGGTCCGCGATGCGCTCGACGTCGTCCAGGTGGCGGCCGAGGCGAAGGGTGTTCACATCGACGCCGCGCTGGAGTCCGGAGTGGGAACCATTTACGGCGACGGCGGGCGCCTGCAGCAGATTGCGTGGAACCTGCTGTCGAACGCCGTCAAGTTCACACCCTCCGGCAGCCATGTACGCCTCGGGCTCCGCCGCGTCGAACACAACATCGCCGAGCTCACGGTCGGCGACGACGGCGTCGGGGTTCCGCCGGAATTCCTGCCGCACATGTTCGATCCGTTCACCCAGGCGGATGCGTCCACGCGGCGCGCATATGGCGGCCTTGGGCTGGGGCTGTCAATCGTCCGCCAGCTCGTCGAAGCCCACGGCGGCAGCGTCAGCGCGCACAGCGACGGCGAAGGACTCGGGACGACGTTCACCGTCCAGCTGCCGATGATTTCGCTACAGGCCCAGTCCATCGTGCGTTCGCCGGTTGGCGCCGCCGCCGTCGAGGCCGCATGGTCGCTCGAGGGTCTCTCCGTGCTCGTCGTGGACGACGATCAGGAAAACCGCGAGGCCGTCGCCGCGAATCTCGCCACTGAGCGCGCCCGCGTGCTGACCGCGAGCTCCGCGGTGGAGGCCCTCGAGCTGCTCAGCGCGGAGCACGTCGACGTGATGCTGTCCGATATCGCGATGCCGGGCGTGGATGGCTATGCGCTGCTCCGCCAAGTGAGGTCGATGAAGGGGACGGCGAGCACGATCCCGGCGGCGGCCCTGACTGCGCTGGCGCGCGATGAGGATCGCCAGCACGCCCTCGACGCCGGGTTCCAGTTGCACCTTGAAAAACCGATCGACTCGGAATTGCTGATCGCCGCGGTCGCCAGCCTTGCCGCCTTGCGGGGATCCACGGACTCCTCGCGAGTGGTCGTCATCTGATCCTTCGCACGGGATCCTTTCCTCCGGACCATCCAAGGCCGCCAGCGGAATGACAACCGAACGCGAGGCAATCGGTCACTTGCTCATGAGCGCGGCGAGGGCCACCAAAGACTCAGCATCGGGATTTAGCGTCTTGGCAACGGCGGACGGATCCCGTGGGGTCCGAGCCATGATCGGCCAGCCCTGTGGCTCACCTGGCGGCGCGACCGCTACACCGGGCTGTCCGGAGAGCCCTCGTCATGGGCTTGGGACACCAACCGCCGGCCCTACGTTACCCACTCTCCTGACCGCATGACCGGCTCGGTTGTTCCGTCGGCGTAGCGGCCGTCGACATCGAGCTCGCCTGAGCCAATCATGAAGTCGACGTGCGTGAGGCTGCGGTTGCCGCCCGCGCCTTCGAAGTCCTCGTCGCTCATCTCCTCGCCGCCCGACAGCGTGGACTTGTAGGCCGAGCCCACCGCCAGGTGGCTCGCGGCGTTCTCGTCGAAGAGCGTGCTGTAGAAGAGCAGACCTGACTTCGAGATTGGGGACCCGTGCGGTACGAGGGCGATCTCGCCGAGTCGGGCGGCGCCCTCGTCGGTCGCCAGGAGCGCGCGCAGCACCTGCTCGCCCGCGCTTGCCGACGCCTCGACGACGCGGCCGCCCGAGAAGCGCAGGCGCAAGTGCTCGATCAGGGAGCCGCCATAGCTGAGCGCTTTGGTCGCCGACACTATGCCGTCGACCTGATTTTTGTGGGGCATCGTGAACACTTCCTCGGTCGGTAGGTTGGCCGCAAAGAGGATGCCGTTGCCGCTCGTCGACTGACCGCTGACCCAGACGTGCCGGTCCGGCAGCCCGATCGTGAGGCTCGTGCCCGGCCCGCTGTAGAGAAGCGCCGAGTAGCGCCGGGCATTGAGGTGCTCCTTGCGCGCGTCGAGCGCGGCGAGGTGCGCGCGCCACGCCGCGGTGGGGTCTGGATGATCGAGCCGGCAGAGCGAGGCAATGGCGTCCCAGAGCCGCGCCAGCGCGACCTCGGGCGCCGCCTCGGGAAACACTTTGCGGGCCCACGCCGCCGATGCCGCCGCGACGATCGTCCAGTTGGTGGCGTTCTTCGCCAGGAGATCCCGGAACGGCCGGACTGCGCGAGCGGTTGCCAGCTGCACCATGGTGATCTGCTTGGGGTCGTGGCCCCCCAGCAGATCTGGGTCGTTCGCGTAGATCATCAGCACCGCGTCTCCCGCCCGCACGTGGTCGAGGAGCGCCGGCCCCAGCCAGCGGGACGTCGCCTCGAACGAATCGCGCGGCGCGTGGCTGAACCTCACGAGTTGCAGCGCCTCGTCACCCCAGATCGCCTCGACGTAGCTGGCTCCGCCGCGATACGCGGTCTCCGTCAGACATCGAACCAGCGGGGCTGCGTCGAGCGAGACACCGCCATTGGCGAGCGGTCCGATGATCGCCAGCCGCTGTCCCGGCTGCAGGTTCAGCCCGACCCGAATCGTCAGGTCGGCGTACTTGCGGAGGGTGTCGTCGATATCGCGCACGGCGTCACTCTCTCACAACCCTGTCGTCCGGCTCACAGATCGCTCAAGACCGAGCCGCACGGCGTCGGTGAACCGGGTCACCGCAGACTCTCCAACATCTCCGCCCTCATCTCAAGCAAGCCATCGGCTGTGGCGATCCAAGCCGACGAACGCCTTGTCGTGGCCCGAACCGGTGCGCGCCTTTTACTGCAACTCTACGGTTCCCTTACCACTCCTTCATGACCGGGCGGTCTGGTAAATATCAAGCGGGTGGCGTCGAACACGGCGGTCTAGGCATGAATCGCCACCGGGCCTCCTCTGTCACTCCTGCTTCAGAGGACCAGGACGAACAGGACCGGGCGAATGGCGGACCAGGAGAACGGGACCATGGGTAAGCATCGGGATCCACGCGCTCGGCTTCCGGGGAAGTGACGCGAGGTCGGGTCTTTCAGGGGAGTGACGCTGCGGGGGTTCTTCATCGTACGGCCTCGCGGCCCGCCTGGCAAGGCCGGAGCCTATCCGATCCGACCCGGGGGGCCTGTCTCGCCGAAGCCTGAGCGTGACCCGTCGGCCGTCGCGTCATCCCGGGTTCACGGTAGCCAACCGCACGTCGTCTGCGGGCGATCCTCACAGAAGAACACCCGGAACCCGGCAGGCTTGTGCGACGACGCCCAGGCGCGGCCGTTGATGAAGAACGGTTTCGTCCAGGCCTCGCTGTCGATCGTCCGTGGCGCGAGGACGGAAACGGCCGACGTCCCCCGCGCGGGGTAGCCCGTTCGCGGATCGACGATGTGAGAGTACGTTCGGCCTTCCGCCCAGAAGAACTTTTCGTAGCTGCCGGATGTGGAAAGCGACATGTTCTCGAGGACAACTTGCGTGGCGACGGCGGACGGATCCCGTGGGGTCCGAATCGTGATCGGCCAGCCCTGTGGCTCACCTGGCGGCGCGCCCAGGCCGTAGATGCTGCTGCCCGATGCGGACACGAGCGCGATGCGAACGCCCGCCTGTTTGAGGACCTCGACCATCCTGTCGACCGCATAGCCCTTGCCGATCCCTCCCGGGTCGAGGTCCATGCCGGGGTGCGCGAAACGGACGGTGCGGGGGCCGGGATCGAGCTGAACGTGCCTGTACCCCACGCGATTCAACGCATCCTTGACCTCCTTCGGCCGCGGCAGGCTTCCCTCCCCTTTGTAGAAGCCCCAGACCTTCACTAGAGGACCGACGGTGATGTCGAACGCCCCATCGCTGATGCGGCTGTATTCCAGGCAGTCCGAGAGCAGCGCAAACAACTCGGGCGTCACGTGGACCGGCCGGCCAGCAGCCTCGCGGTTCATCGCGCTCCATTCGCTCCCGGCCAGATAGTTGGAAAGCAGCCGATCCAGGCGATGCGCCTCGGCGAATGCCGCGGCCGCCGCCGACTCCAGGCCCGGACGATCGGGGCCGAAGAGGACGAGCGAAAAGCTCGAGCCCATGGCCTCCTCCGTCAGTTCGAGACGTGCCAGTCCGGCTGGCTCGTCCCTCTGGTACCAGGCCGGACCAGTCAGGGCGACCGACGACGCGACGCACACGAGGCTCGTGATGAAAGTCTTCAACGTATCCAACAAACTGTATCGCGGGCGTGGTCAGGAACGCGCTGAAGGCCTGCAACTCTGTCTGTCCAACCTGGTCGATGATTTTGGCGACGGTAGTGATGGACTCTCACGCCTCTTTGAAGTAAATAGCGGGACAACTCCCGCGCGTTCCGAATCGTTTCTCTCCGGCGGTTGGGGCGCGGCCAGTAGAAAGGAATCCCGATGCGTGCGCTTCTCAGGGTCCTGGGGCGTGTGGGTCCCGTCGCGCTGGCCGGGCTCGTTCTGACCACTCCTGCGGTGGGACAGACGGGGCTGGCGACTGTCACCGGGCTGGTGGCCGATTCGTCAGGGGCGGCGGTCCCGGGCGTCACCGTGACCGCAACCAACCAGGCCACCAACATCGCGTATACCGGCATCACCAACGGCGCCGGCAACTACGTCGTCACGAGCGTGCCGATCGGCGAATACATCATCTCGGCGGGTCTGACCGGTTTCAAGGGCGTCCAGTCCAAGGTGACGCTCTCGGTCGCGCAGACCGCGCGCGTCGACTTCAAGATGGAAGTCGGCAACGTCCAGGAACGGGTCGACGTCTTCGCCGCCGGCGCCGTGCTGCAAACGGAAAATGCGGTCGTCGGGATCAAGGCGGATCGCGAGCAGATTGAGAAGCTGCCGGCGGTTTCCCGCAATGTCTCTTTCGTGACCATGTACGCGCCCGGCGTCACGCAGCCGCTGATGTCCTCGTTCAACAGCTTGAGCGGCGGCGGACGCCCGTACGTCAACGGCCAACTCCAGCAGGCGAACAACTTCACCATCGACGGTGTCGACACCAACGAGGCGATCAACAATTCCATCGCCTACCAGCCGAGCCCGGATGCGGTCGAACAGGTCAGCGTCGAAACGAACAACTATTCGGCCGAGCTCGGCAACGTCACCGGCGCCGTCGTCAACATGGTGATCAAGTCCGGCACCAATCAGCTCCATGGAAACGGGTTCTACTACTGGCGCGACAACGCGCTCGCGGCAACGCCCTGGGCGACCAACCGTCTCGGCGGGACCAAGTCCGAGTATTCGCGCGACATCTATGGCGGTACCATCGGCGGTCCGATCCTGCGGAACAAGCTGTTTTTCTTCGCCGACTATCAGGGCGGACGTCAGGAAACGCCTCCCACCAACGCCTTCGTGACGGTGGTGCCGGACGCCTGGCGGCAGGGGGATCTCAGCAGCCTGCTGGCCCGGGCGACGCCGATCGTCGTCCGCGATCCGTTGACCGGCCTACCGTTCCCCAACAACCAGATTCCGGTCTCGAGGTTCAGTGCGCTCGCGCGCGGACTGTTTGCGGATGAATCGCTCTATCCGCGGGCGAACGTCACGCGGCCCCTCAGCGATTTTCGCGACAACTACCGCGGCACCACCGCGTCGAAGGAGGATGTCGACCAGTTCGACGTGAAGCTCGATTGGAACGCATCGTCCAAGGACAAGATGTACGTGCGGTATTCGAAGCAGACCTCCGAATCCGGAACCTCGCAAACCGCCCTCCCGCTCCTGTTTCCGTCGGCGGCATCCAACCCGACCTGGAGCGTGGCGGGGAACTGGAATCGCCTCTTCGGCGGCGCCATCGTCAACGATCTGCTCGTGGGCTACAGTCGTGCCGACAACCTCAGCGACGAGCTCGATCCGCTCGGGCTTGGCCAGCTGAACAACCGCTATGGCATCCCCGGCGCGATGACGCTCCGCGGCCTCACACAGATCCAGATGGACAACACGATCGCCAGCGTCGGCGGCATTGAAACGGGGACCGACAACTTCAACCACGTCTATCAACTGAACGAACGTCTGACCTGGCTGCGCGGGCGTCACACCATGAAGTTCGGCGGTTCCTGGAACTACTATCGCAGCAAGTCGTACTATCCGGGGAACAACGGCCACAACGGGTTCATCTCGTACACGCTGTTCAACTTCACCGGATATCCCTTTGCCGACTTCCTGCTCGACCAGGTGTCGCGCAAGGGGAGAGGTTCGACGTCAGACGCGTGGACGCACCTGCAGAATCGCGTCGCGGCCTATGCCGCGGACGATTTCAAGTTGAGCAGGACCCTGACGCTCAATCTCGGGCTCAGGTGGGCGTTCACGTCGCCCCTGGTCGAGAAGGACGATCGGCAGGCGAACTTCGATCTGACGAATGCGCAGATCCATCTGGCCGGGCGCGACGGCAACAGCCGCGCGCTATACGATCCGTACTACAACGGTTGGGAACCACGGCTCGGGTTCGCCTACCGCAAGGGTGAGCGCTGGGTGTTCCGCGGCGGCTACGGGATCTCGCAGTACATGGAAGGCACTGGCGCCAACCAGCGCCTGACGCTCAACACGCCGTTCTTCTTCGAATCGCAGGTTTCCTACGACAGGACGAGCGGTCCGGGCACGTTCGCCACGGGCTTCGAGGGGCTGCAGGCGCTCGACCGCCCATCCGGGCAGCTGCGCGCGTGGGATCCCGATATTCGGCCGCAGCTCACGCATCAGTGGAACCTGTTTGGCGAGTACCTGGTCGGATCGCGCTCGTCGATCAATGTTGGCTACGTCGGCAGCGACTCGAAGTACATCATCACGACCATCGACGCCAACCAGCCGCTGCCGGGCACCGGTCCGGCCAGCACCTGGCTGCCGGCGCAACAGCGTCGTCCGCTCTACCCGTTCAACCCCGACATCACGTTCATGATCACGACGACGGCGCGGGGGATTGCGAACTACAACGCGCTGCAGACGACCTTCAAGCAGCGGCTGTGGCACGGCATGGATTTCAACGCCAACTACACGTGGAGCAAGGCGATGACCAACAGCCGCGGCTTCTTCGGCTCGGGCGGCGTCGCGCAGGGCACGTCGACCTCCACGCCGGTGAACAGCCGGGATCTCGACTCGAACTACGGCCCGGCCTTTTTCGACGCAACCCACCTGTTTTCAGCGGCCGGAAACTACGAGCTGCCGTTCGGGAAGGACCGGCGCTTCGGCAGCGGGTGGAACCGGGTCTTCGACGCGGTGGCCGGTGGGTGGTCGCTTCAGTTCGGCGTGATCGCGCACAGTGGCTATCCAATCACGGTGCTCGACAGCTCGTCGCCTTCGCTGCAGGCCTCCCGCTCGACCGAGCGGCCGGACCGGATCGGCAGCGGGGAAGTGGCCAACCCGACGCTCGAGCAGTGGATCGATCGCTCCGCCTTCCGCTCGGCCCCGCTCGGTGAATTCGGCGACTCGGGCATCGGCATCCTGCGCGCGCCGAGCTTCTGGAATGTCGACTTCACGGTCGGCAAGCGACTGGCGACGGTTGGAACCCACTACATGGTCATTCGCGGCGAATTTTTCAACGTGTTCAATCATCCGAACTACGGACCGCCGCAAGCGAACATCCAGAGCACGGCGTTCGGCACCATCACGAGCACGGTCAACGATCCGCGTGTCGTGCAGTTGGTGATGAAATACGTCTTCTGACTCGTGGCCAGTAACCAGTTGCCAGTTTCCAGACAATCTGGTAACTGGTAACTGGCGACTCGGAACTGAAAACTGAGAACTGGAAACTGGGAACTGGGAACTGGAGATCCATGGATCGCAGAGAATTTCTGTCGGCGATGGCCACGGGACCGGCACTGGCTGCTCTCCAACCGCGGCCAGTTCCGAAATATCACATCGTCACCAATCACAAACCGGCGGCAAAACCGGGCATGCCCGGTGCCTTTCCCGGGCGCGTGGTGACGGTCCACTCGCCCAAGGTCATCGACGAAGTCACGGAAAAGGTGGATGTGCCCACCGTCCAGTCGATGATCGCGCGCGGGATGTCGACGCTGACCGGCGACAAGGATTCGCGCGACAGCTGGGCGCGCTTCTTCAACGCGCAGGATTTCGTCGGGATCAAAGTCAACGCGTCTGGTGCGCCGGGCGCGATGTCGATGCCGGACGTGGTCGCGGAGATCACGAGAAATCTGACGACGGTCGGAGTCAAGCCGACCAACATCGTGATCCATGAGCGCGCCGGCGGGCAGATACTGGCGCCGAAGTACCACGAATTCGTGCCCGCCGGGGTCCGCGTGGAGTCCGCCAATACCTGGCTTGGTTACGATCCCGACGTTTACGTCGAAGTGAACTTCTTCGGCGAAGAGGATACGCGCTCGTATTTGATCAGGATGGTCTCGGAGCAGTTCACCAAGATCATCAACGTGCCGAACATGAAGGATCACGGAGCGTCCGGCGTGACCGGCTGCTTGAAGAACATCAGCTACGGCGAGTTCAACAACGTGGCGCGCTCGCACTATCACGCGCAGACCGAGACCCTGACCTTCATCGGGACGCTGGCGACGGTCGAGCCGGTGCGCTCGCGCACGGTGCTCAACATCATGGACGGTCTGCGCGGCGTGTGGCACGCTGGCCCGTTCTCGAGGGACCGGAAGTACCGCTTCTATCCCAAGCAGCTGAAATTTGGGACCGACCCCGTGGCCATCGATCGATTGCTCATCGACATCATCGACGAGAAACGCAAGAAGGAAGGGGTCATCTCGGTCTGGAACCGGGAGCAGAAGTATTTCACCACCAAGCAGGAAGACTGGGAGCGCGACCCCAACATGAACCGTTCCATCCGCGAGCCGGGACACATCGAATACGCCTCGACGCTCGGTTTAGGTGTCTATGACATCAAGAAGATTGACCACACGGAACTGACGGTATGAGAAGTGTTTCAGCGTTGCTGCTCGCCGGCGCGACGGTCGTGACTTCCGGAGTGCTGGTGGCAGCCGGTGAGCAATCGGCAGCTCTGAGCAAGCTGTACCTGACCGGAGCGGCGTCGGGCCTGGTCGAGCAGGGACTCGCGGCGGCGGCGCCAGCCGGATCGGATGCGGCGTCCTATCAGGAAATCCCCAGCCCCGGTGTCCGCTACCTGCCAAACGTGGCCAGAGCCACCAACGTTCCCTGGATCGACTCGAATGGCTGGCGATTCGCGCGCGGGATGCGCAAGGTCAGCTACGCGAAAGTGCCGGCTGGATCCGCGTCCCTGGCCGCAGCCGAAGCGTTCGTCTTCAACGTCGACGCCATCATCAATCCCGATCCGAAGGATCTCGACGATCTGGGAAGGATGCTGCGTTTCCTGAAGGCAAACGAGCAGGCGCCGCTTCCGGAGATGGTGAACATCGGCGTGGTCGACAGCCCTTCACCCGCCCTCAACGAGGTGCTGAACCTGCTGACGCGGCGCAACCTGCTCTACAAGGTGGTGCCGGCGCCGGATCGAACGCTCGACTTGAACGTTCAGCTCGGGACGCCGGACTTTCCAGCGGAAGCGGCCGCCAACCCCTATGAATTCGCCGCCCGCGTCCGCGCGAAACTCGGCGATGACAAACGGCTCGTCCGCCTGTATGGCACCAGCACGGTCATTGCCCGGCTCACCGGCGACAAAGGCCGCGCGCGGCTCTCTCTGCTCTCGTTCAGCAGCCGGCGCCAGCAAGACGGCGGCGCGCAAGCCATGCGGGTACGCGTGCAGGGGCGCTATCAACCCGCGAAGTTTGCCGCATACGGCGCCAATCCCGACGCGAAGGTCAGTGACGTGCGTCATCCCGGCACGACGACGGAGTTCTGGGTGCCCGACTTCAATACCTGCGCGATTATCGATCTCGTGGGGATGAAATAGCCGTGCCCTCGCTCGTGACGGTACTCGTTTGCCTGGTCCTCTACGCTGCGGCAGTAAACGATCCGGCTGCCGTGCTCGAGAGCGCCTTTTCCGCCCGCGACATCCCGCTCGATCCGAACCCGGCGCGGGAAGAGTGGGTGGATGCGCCGCGGGTCTTCGCACGGGTCGACCGGGCCGGCCAGCCGATCCCCGGACCGGCGACGGAGATCCGCTCCCGCTGGACGCGTGAGCATCTCTATCTTCTCTATATCTGTCCGTACACCGAGTTGAACCTCAAGCCGGATCCGCAGCCAGCAGCCGAGACGTCAAGACTGTGGAACTGGGACGTCGCCGAAGCGTTCATCGGATCGGATTTCGGGCACATCGGCCGCTACAAGGAGCTCCAAGTCTCGCCGCAGAGTGAATGGGTGGATCTGGAGATCGATCGGGAGAACCCGAAAGAGCAGCAAGGTGCGCGCTGGAGCTCCGGTTATCAGGTCAAGGGCCGCATCGACGAGCAGGCACATGTCTGGTACGGCATGATGCGGATCCCATTCGCGTCGATCGATACTCGTCCGCCCGAAAAGGGCCGGGAGTTGCGCATTGGTCTGTTTCGAATCAGCGGCGCAAACCCGAGACAACACCACACCTGGCGGGCGACCGACGGCATCACGTTTCACGTGCCACAGGCTTTCGGGACGCTTCGGTTGCGCTGAGGACACCTGAGATGCATCAGATGAGAGTCGCTTCGTTTCTCCTGGCCGCCGTCGTCGCCAGCTTGTCCGGCCCGCCTTCGCTTACGGCTTCGGCGCGGCAGGGAGCGCCGTCCGCGCAATCACCGCAGGCGTCTACCGGCTACGACCTGCTCCTGAAGGGGGGGCATGTCATCGACAGCCGGAACAACCTGAGCGCCGTCCGTGATGTGGCGATCAAGGACGGCAAGGTTGCCGCCGTGGCGGCCGACATCCCGGCAGTGCAGGCGTTCAAGACGGTCGACGTGAAGGGTCTCTACGTCACTCCCGGACTGATCGATATCCACGCGCACACCTACCGGCCGACCTATGGCCGTGGCTTCACCGCCGAAAATCAGGCCGTCTATCCCGACGGCTTCAGCTTCCGCAACGGCGTCACGACCTTCGTCGACCCGGGCGGCTCCGGCTGGCGCAACTTCGAGGACATGAAAGACAGGATCATCGACCGTTCCCGGACCCGGGTCTTCGCGATGATCAACATCGTCGGGCTCGGCCAGGCCGGCGGCAAGTACGAGCAGAACCTCAGCGACATGGAGGTGAAGCCGACCTCCGAAATGGCCCTCAAATACAAAGGCATCATCGTCGCGGTGAAGAGCGCGCATTACTCGGGTCCGGAGTGGGATCCGTTTACTCGCGCGGTCGAGGTGGGCAAGATCGCGAACATTCCGGTGATGGTGGATTTCGGCAGCAACCGCCCGGAACGCCCGCTCTACGACCTGCTCAACAAAGTCTTTCGACCCGGCGACATCTTCACGCACGTCTATGGTGGCAATCGCGGCGAGCAGGATCCAAAGACACTCGGACCCAGTCAGGCGCTGATCGACGGCCGGAAGCGCGGCGTGCTCTTCGACGTCGGGCATGGCGGCGGGAGCTTCCGGTGGCGAGTAGCCGTGCCGTTGATGAAGGCGGGCTTCCTGCCGGACACGATGTCGACCGACCTGCACACGCGCAGCATGAATGCCGGCCTCAAGGACATTCTCAATCTGATGAGTAAGTTCCTGGCGATGGGCATGCCGCTCGACAAAGTGATTGCCGCCAATACTTTCAATGCCGCACGAGCCATCAAGCAGGAGCAGCTCGGACACCTCTCAGTGGGCGCCGCTGCCGACATCGCCGTGCTGAGAGTCGAGAAGGGCAGCTTTGGCTTCACCGATCAGGACGGCGCGCGTCTGAAAGGTACCGAGCGGCTGCGATGCGAGTTGACCCTGCGCGACGGGAAGGTCGTGTACGACCTCAACAACTTGACCGGACAGGACTGGGACACGCTGCCCGCCGACTATCGGGGCCTGGGTGATCCGCGTTGGGACGGCATGACCGAGGGTGGCGGCGGCCGCGGTGGCCGCGGCGAAGGCCGTGGACGTGGCGAGGGAACCGGGCGCGGCGAGGCGCCTTAGCGAAGGACGTTCGCGCGAATGCGGTTCTCCGCTGCGGTGTTCGGCGCGCTG
Source organism: uncultured Acidobacteriota bacterium (assembly GCA_963717745.1). Lineage (GTDB taxonomy): Bacteria > Acidobacteriota > Vicinamibacteria > Vicinamibacterales > 2-12-FULL-66-21 > JACCXG01. The sequence continues at coordinate 83,018 of CAVQXJ010000015.1, read as the reverse complement.
CTGCTACTGCTCCAGAGCTCCGTCCGGGTGGGATCGCAGGAACGTTCTACGCCCCAGTCATCGTTCCGCACCGGGGTCGAGCTGGTGTACGTCGATGTCTCCGTGCTCGATGGCGACCGGCGGCCCGTGCGCGGTCTTGGGTCCGCTGACTTCGTCGTGCGAGAGGACGGTCGCCCCAGACCGATCGCGGCGTTCAGTGCGGTGGATCTACCCGATCCACCAGTCCAACCGCCCGTGGGTTGGATGAGGGATGTGGCCCCCGATGTGGTTACGAATCTGGTCCCTCGTGAAGGACGGCTCGTAGTCATCTTGCTCGACGCCGGACCAGCATACCTGCCGGAGGCGCAACGAACCGCCGAAGCTGCCGTCGATCAGTTAGGCCCTGGGGACCTCGCGGCAGTGATCTTTTCTGAGGTCGGCACACCCCAGAACTTCACCGCGGACAAGCGACTGCTCCGTGAGGCGATCAATCGTCCCTTTGTGGGACTCGCCGACGACGACCGGGAAGGCCAGCGCGGTGTTTGTCCCTGCGGTGTCTGCAAGCTCAACACGATCACACGGGTAGCGGAGGCCGTGCGTGACGTGCCACGCCGGCGAAAGATGCTGTTCTACATCGGCGGCAGCCTGCCCGGTCAGTCGACAAACGTCAATTGTTTCGCAGAGGTCAGGCAAACGCGCGAGGAACTGCTGCACGCGGCGGGCGTCGCAAACCTCGCGGTTTATACGTTCGACGCGAATCTCCTCCAGACGCTCGCGCCAACGGCGCAGAGCGCTGGCCCGCCGCCCCTCGACCGCAGGGGGATCGTCACCGCACATCTCGAGCGTCAGGGCGACATGATGATGTACGCGGACGCCACCGGCGGCCGCGCGATCAAAGACACGAACGCGCCCTGGGAGCCGATGCCTGAGGTCTTCGCCGAGAGCCGCTCGTACTACGTGCTTGGCATCACGCCTGAGGCCGTGAAACAAGACGGCCGGCATCACGAAATCAAGGTGGATGTAACACGACGTGGCCTGAGGGTGTACTCGCGGCGTGGCTATTACAGTCCGACGACGCCGGTTGCCGAACCGCCGCGGGGGAAAGCTGCGGCGGCGTCATCGCTGATGCGAACGCTTGCCGGCCTCTGGCCGGAGACCGGCATGCCGCTCAGCGTCACGGCAGCGGCCTTCGCTGGCGGCAGCACAGCCGAGGCCACCGTTGCGGTCGTGCTGCGTGCGCAGGAACCCGCGCTATTCAAGGCTGCTCAGGTCTCGGTGCTTGCGGGTGCGTACGACCGCGAAGGCAAAGCGGTAGATGAGTACCTGCAGACGATCACCGTCACGCCGCCGGACCGGGCCGCAAAACAGTTCGAATACGAAGCCATTTCCCGCCTGCGGCTGAAACCAGGACGGCACGAAGTGCGTGTCGCCGCGGAAAATGCCGCACACGGCCTTCGGGGCAGTGTCTATACCTACGTTGATGTCCCTGACTTCGCGAGAGCTCCGCTCTCCCTGTCAGGAATCGTACTTGGTGCGAGTGCAGCGAAACCGGGGAACGTGCTTGGGGATCTGCTGCCTCTTACACCGACCGCCCAACGCCAATTCGTGTCCTCACGGAGAATCACCGCGTTCGTTCGCGTGTACGACACCGCAGCGCAGGAGCAACCGCCGGTGACGATGGCCGCGAGAATCGTCAACATCCACAACATCGTCAGGTTCCGCCAGACGGCGAGTCTTCGCACGGGCGGGAGCGAACCGCGATCGGCCGACTATCTGCTTGACCTTCCCCTGTCGACGCTTGCCGCCGGTGACTACCTGCTCACGGTCGAAGCCACACGCGCCGATCGCACGGTGACCCGCGACATCCGGTTCGGTGTGCGCTAGAGTCGTACAACAAGTGTCCCTTGTCCACGTCAAGAGGTCGGAGGATGGGCTCTCGCATCGCCCGACACACCCGGCGAAGCGGCCCGAGCACGATCGCTCGGCGGGGCTGCCGCAGTACTTGCGTCTCGCGTCGCGCTCGAGCGACGAGGCGGAGGCGCATCGGGCCGCGGATCAGGTGATGTCGTCCGCGCCGCTCGCGCCGGCGCGGGCCCGGCGCGCCACAGACGGGGCGACCACGACCCCGGCTGGTCAGGGCCGCGGAGCGCCCCTGGAGCCGGCCACGCGCGCATTCATGGAGGCCAGGTTCGGTGAGGACTTCGGTGACGTCCGCACACACACCGATGGTGACGCCGAGCGAGCGGCGGTTACGATCGGCGCGCGGGCGTACACGGTTGGAAACGACATCACGTTCGACGCCGGGGAGTATTCGCCCGGCTCGCGCGAAGGTCAGTGGGTCCTGGCACACGAGCTCGCCCACGTGGTGCAGCAGCAACCGGCCGCCCAGCAGAAGACGGCCGGCCTTGCGGCCGGCTTGACGCGCGGGGCACCCCACACGCCGCAGCTGCTCAGCAGTGCCGCGTCGGTGACCGAGTTCAAGAAGGTGATCGACAATCCCGTTCTGGTCCAAAAGGGGCAGTTCTACTGGAGCTTCGCGATCCGCGAGGAGCTGGAGTCTGCGTTCGAGCGGGAGTGGACCGCGTGGTTCATCGCGTCAGGGCTGACCTACTTTGCGATCCCGCCGCCGCCGGCGGGGCTGCTCGAAGAGGCGCTCGACCTGATCAACGCCGCCTACGACGCGGCGAAGTCGTACTCGAAGAAACGCGCGGCCCTGGAGAAGAAGCTCGTGGCAGCGGGTGCCCCGGCCAAACCGATGCTGAAGCTCATGGGCGACGGAAGCAAGCACGGCACCGGGGGCACGCTGTCCGCCGAGCTGTGGAAGCGTTATCACAACGCCGATGCCGTGCCCGACTTTGAAGCCGGGGGGTTCCTGAGAGTGGATGTGCTCCATGCCCTCAGCCTGATTGAACCATCGATGTGTCTTTCCACCGCCGACGACGTCGTGGAGCTGTTCTACGCGCGAGGCGGATTCCCGGGGACCGCGCGCGCGAAGGGAACGAACATGCCGCCGTCCTCCACGAGCTCGCACGTGGTCACCGTCGAGCCGCAGACCGACCCCTACCCGAAGCTCGGCGACATCGCGATCGGCAGCAAGAACCTTCCCGGTGTCCTCGCGACCCTGAGAACCGCGCTGGACGACGGACACCTGGTGCACGCGCGCGTGCTGAGCGGGGCCTATGGTCCGAGCGACGAACACTCGCTGATCGTCCTCGGTTACACCGGAAACGGCTTCGCCTTCTGGGACCCCGACTCGTCGCAGAGCGCCACGCCGGAGACCGGGTTCGGCAAGCTGTTCTTCTTCGACGACAGCGGTGGAGGCCAGACGTCGGGGCCTCACTTCTCGACGGCCGAGAACGCGGCGGAATTGCCCGTCAGCAGCGGAGACGGCATGCATGTCTCTCCGTCCAGTCAACACCGCTACCAGGTGCTCCGGCTGACGCCATTCTGAGGCGCGGACAGTACCGTCCGCACGCGGTAGAACAGGGCAACTGAGATCAGCGACTCGGGTCGTCCGGCTACGCGGCAATGCGAAGGAGCCGTCTGAGGTTGCCGCTCAGAATCGTTTCCTTGTCGGTGTCGCTCAGGAACGGGGCTTCCAGCACCAGGTCCACGGTGACTGGCCAGTTGAAGGGCACGTCGGTCCCGTAGACGATCTGACCCACGCCCATCTCGGCGACGAGATGGCGAAGCCCCTCGGGCGAGAACACCATCGTGTCGACGACCACCTGCGACTTCAGGTACTCGCTCGGCTTCTTCTTGTTGGCGCAGTTGGCGTTGCTCCGCACCACGCACGCCGCTTCGCTGCGCCCCAGATAGGACGGCAGGTAGCCGCCGGCATGGACGGCGCAGACCCGCAGGCTGGGGAACTTGTCGAAGACGCCGTCGAAGATCAGCCGCGACAGAAAGTAGGTGGTCTCCAGCGGATTGCCGATCACGTTGCCGAGATCGCCGCGGCCGCGAAGCGCGCCGTCCTTGACGATGTTCTCCGCGCCACCGGGATGCATCACGACGAGGACGCCGAGCTCGGCCGCCTTCGCCCAGAACGGGTCGTACTTCGCCAGCGAGAGATCCTCGCCGTTGACGTGGCCGCCGATCGATGCGCCGCGCAGCCCCAGCCGCTTCACGCCGTCCTCGAGCTGCGCCGCCGCCTGTTCTGGATGCTGCAGCGCCACCGACGCCATCGCGACGAACCGATCGGGGTGCTGCGCCACCCATTTGGCGAGGGCTTCGTTCTGCGCTCGCACGATCCGATCCGCCAGGCCAGGATCCGCGGCGGCGTACCACCAGAAACCGTTGATGGTCAGCGCCTGGAGGTCCACACCCTGCTCGTCCATGACTTGTAGTCGTTGCGGTCCGAGGAGATGGGCGCCGGCGCCGCCGCCCATCTTGGCCAGCGGCGAGCCCTGCACGATGTCGGTGACCGGGATGACGCAGTGGGCGTGGGCGTCGATGACCTTGATGGGCCGCCCGCCGATGGTCACACGGCGCCGCGATTGCGCGGCCAGCCTGGCCAGGCTGGGTCCCGAGACCAGCGAGCCGGCCGCTCCAGCCGTCGCGGTTCTGAGGAAGTCTCTTCGGGTCTGCATACCACGCCCATCATCCATCTTTTACGGCGCTAGCGCGGTGCCGCTCGACGAGCGCCAATCAGATTGCGGTCGTTTTCGGGGATCACAGCGACTGCGACCGCGTGTACCATGCTCCGGTAGCCGAAGCTGTCATGGCCGATCCCGGTCAGTGTTTGATCTGCTCTTCAACAGGAGGCGTGTGAATGGCGAAGAAAAGTGGGGCGCCCACCAAGTCGGACGTCGTGGCTCAGATCTGCAAGGACGCCGAGCTGTCCCGCAAGCAGGTCGCCGCAGTGTTCGAGTCACTCAATGGCATCATCAAGAAGAGCCTCCGTGGCCACGGTACGTTCACGTTGCCTGGCCTGCTGAAGATGAAAGTCGTCAAGAAGCCCGCCACGAAGGCGCGTCAGGGCATCAATCCCTTCACCAAGGAAACGATGATGTTCAAGGCAAAGCCGGCCTCGAAGAAGGTTCGCGTGCTGCCTCTGAAGAGCCTCAAGGCCCTCGTGAACTGAGCACCCTCGGTCGCGTTGTCGGGCCCGCTGCTCCTTGCCGACGGAGTATCCGTCGCCAAGCAGGAACGAGCGGAGGGCTGGAACAGCACACCGTTTCAGCGCGCGCTGGTCCGAGCCCGCTTGGTGCAGGACCAGTGCCGTGCTCTCTCCGTTCCCCACGATGAACGTGATGGGCGCCTCACCGCGCGGACCGAGAGGTGCGCTTCTCGGGTGCTGCAGGGAAGGCACCGCCGCCACGCGCGGCTAGGCGGGGGCGAATGCGAGGCCGGTCCTGGCCGTGAGGACTCTGTGGATCACGATCCGCCACGCGGCGGTACGATTGCCCCGCGCGACGAGCGGCATCTCGTCCATCAGCACGCCCTGAGCTCGCCCGAAGATCGTGCGCTGCCAGTCGCACGCGCGGACCACGACCGGCACGAGCGCGACCTCGCCACGGGCGGCGCGCTCGAAGACCATCGGCATCTCGATGTCCATGCAGAAGCGCGACGCAAGAAAGTCGGGGCTGACGAGCGGCACGACGATGTCCGCTTCGAGGAAGCGGCGATCGATCTCCGCCTTCCAATCGGAGCCGGCCGGGATCCACCGGTCATCCCACGGCGCCACCATGCCGTCCTGCACCGCGCCGTCGAGGTGTGCGGCGAAGCTCTTCATCAGCCGGTCGTCTTCGTGCGCGTAGCTGACCGCGAGCTTTCGCGGCGGCCGCTGTCCCTGCCGCAGCAGCGTCCGAAGACCGGCGGTCTCCTCGGCCGTTCCCATCGGCAGACGCCGCAGCGCCTCGGCGAGCTTCGCGAAGAGCTCGCCGTCCAGGACTTGGGCGAGCTGCTCCCAGGCCTCGGCGTAGCGCGACATGTCCCGTCGATCGACGAATCCGGCGGCCGCCTCCACTTCCGCAATGCCAGTGGTGATCGGGCCCTGCGCGATTCCGAAGCGCTGCTCGCGCGTCAGCCGCGCTGACGATCGCACGAGATAAGTGCGCAGCGCCGCGTGCGCGAGGTCTGGGCCGAGCACGCTGAGGTGGTGATCGCGCACGCACTGCAGCGTGTAGGTCAGCGCCTCGCGCTCCGCGTGATGCCGCAGCAGGTTGATGCGCAGCTGACGCGTCAGCTCGCGCGTGTCGGCGACCTCGTCGTCGTCGAACCACTCCAGCGTGACCGCAGTCTCGCCGGTGCTCAGGAACCACGTCGTGACCGGCAGTCCACCGATCGTGGCGCCGTTCGCGGCGAGGCGGATCCGCTGCGATTCTTCCAGCCCGACGACGCGGCTGCCGTGCGGAAGATCCGCGACCTCGCTCGCACCGTACTCGACGACGAGCGACGGCGCTCCAGATGCCATGGTCCACTCCGGCGGCGTCGCCTGGCGACGGCAGGTCGTGTGGCGGAGCAGTGACGAGGCCAGATGTCGTCCCGCGCTGACGAGCGGCACCGGCGTCGTCAGCGGCGGTACGACGACGGGAAGCGTCAGGCAGGAGTCGAGCAGCGCGCGGAACGACGCTCCCTCTAGCGGCTCGCGCCCGGTGAGGTCCAGGAGCAGGGCCAACTCGTATTTGGCGAGCTGGTGGTCGTCGCGGAATGCCTGGAAACGGCGGAAGAACAAATTGACGTTGATGGGCGCTCCGCCGCGAGGATCGGGAACGGTGTGAAAGCGATCGGCGAAACGGAGCGCGCGGCGTCCGTTGAAGTAGAGGCTCTCGCCGACGTAGCGAACGCCCTGGCGCCGCTTGCGCAGCGGCCCTACGCAGTTGAGGAAGGGCGGCCGCCGCGTGCCGCCGAAGTCGCGGGTTCCGAGGAGGTCGCTCTGCGAGAAGCTCGTCGCGATCGGAACCCGCGTGTCGTCGTCCGCATCGCCGAACGCCCGTAAGTCCGCGAGAGGGAACTGCAGGACGATCAGCATAGACCCGTGGCAGAGGCGCACCGGCGCATGAGTCGGGGTAGTGACGATCACTAATCGGCCAGCAAATGGATCTGGCGATTGTTCTCATCGCAGATGCGCGCGGCGCGCGCGCGGTCCATCCGCGGGCGCATGCTACCACAGCGAGAGGGACCCCGGCCTCGACTCACGCCCTCGTCCCTCGCCGCCGTTTCACGCAGGTTCGCAATGCCGCATGAGCTGCAGACTGCGCCGGTGAAGGCCAGTCCAAGCCCAACCGTGCCGAGGCGGGGCTGGACATGTTGAAGTCGGCCGGCAAATACTGTCCCTTTGCCTGGCCCGAATGACCTCCTCCCATTTCACACTCATCGCCTTCGACTGCTGACGGCCGCTCGTGGCTGGCCCGGGGCGGCTGGCGGGACGTGAGTGGTGATGCGTCGCTCGACCGTTCTCATCGTGGAGGGCGACGCCGACGTGCGGCGGCGTCATCGTGTGGCCTTGCGGTTCGCCGGGTTCGAGGTGCGGGAGAGCCGCGACGGCTTGAGCGCCCTTCAGGAGCTGGAGCACCCACCGTTGCCCGACTGCATCGTGCTGGACTTGATGCTGCCAGTCATGAGCGGGCATGAGGTGAAACAGGAGCTTGCCGCCAGCGCCGATCGACGGCACATCCCGGTCGTCATCCTGACCGGCTCTCAGGAGCCCGTGGGCCACCTCGACCCTGCGTGCGTCTTGAGGACGCCGGTGTCAGGAGACAACGTGGTGGCGGCCGTTGAACGGTGTCTCGAGCGACGGGCCAGCCGATAAAAGGAGGTTTCGTGCGACTGAACCGACTAGCCGCGCTCATCGCGGGTCTGATCCTCATGCCTGCCGCTGCCCACGCCCAGGATTTCGGCATCATGGAATCGGCCGAAACCATCAACCAGGGCAATTTCAAGATTCGCGCGAACCCGATGTTTCTCTTGGGGAGGAACGGTGGCGACGACGATACCGGCCTGGCGGTGCTTGCGGGCTACGGGTTCACGCCGAAGTTCGATCTCGAAGGCGGCGTCGCCCTCTACGACGGCGTCACTTTCTTCGGGGCGAACGCGGAATACTGGCTCGTCAAGCGCGCTCCGCTGGATGTGTCGGTAGCCGGCGGCGTGCACCGTCGGAGAGGTGACGCGACGGCGGCCTACAACGGGATTGATCTGACCTTCCTTGTCAGCGGGCGTCCGACACCGAGGCTGGACATCTACGGCGGTCTCGATCTCGCCTTCGAGGGCATCGGCGTGCCGGGTGAATTCAAGACCGCGCATCTGGTGCCGGGCCTCGAATACAAGCTCAACGACACGATTGACCTGGTTGCCGAGGCTGGCCTCGCCCTCAACGACAGCTCTCGTCACTATGTCTCCGGGGGCATCGCCATCTATTTCCGTTGAAGACGCAGCAGCCTGTGAGCCGAATCGAGGCTGACGCCCGCGTAACGCGACGACCGGAAACCGGCCTTTGTCGGCGCCGCCCCGATGCTCCCGGCCAGCGCGGCAACGGTTGCTAGCGCGGGAGGTCGGCGCCGTTCAGGAAGGTGTCGGTGAGATCGAGGGACCCCGGCGACGGGCTGCTGTCCGACGCGGTGGGCTGCGATGTCGCGGAAACCGGCTTCTTCTTGCCGACGAAGACATCCCACCAGCCGAAATGCATCGCCAGTAAATGATCCAGCTCCTTCGTCTCCGCAGTCGTCTCGCCTTGATCGGCGACCGGGAGGCAATAAGCGGCCCGGGTCGACGCGCGAAGCATGTGCAGCACCCCGGAAGAGAAGCCCTTGCCGGCATAGGCGATACAGCCGGCCATCGGCATCGCCTCGAGATCGGCGAGGGTGTAGGGGATCTTTTCGTCGACCGTTCCTTCGCTGTCCTGGAACTTGCACTCGATCGCGAAGGCCTTGTTGGGCACCTCGCAGACGCAGAAGACGTCGATGCACCGGTTCTTGCCGATGATCGATTTGCCGACCCGGATCTCGCGATAGACCTTGACGCCACGGGCGCCGAACCGGCGGGCGACGTACGCGGCGATGAGGTTTGCGTATTCGGCGCCGCTCATGGCCGCATGAGCTCGATCAGATCCGACGGCGTGTCTTCGCGCGTGTCGCCGGGTTGCGTCCCCTCGCCGAGCACGCGCAGTCGTGTGGCAGAGAGTCGGACCGCTTCGGGGTTGGAGTCGTTGCCGAGGAACCGGCGTCCGGCCTTCAAGGCCGCCACGCCCACGCTGCCGGAGCCCATGAACGGATCGGCGACAGTGTCGCCCGGCTGCGAGCTCTGACCAATCAGGATCTCGGATACACCAACCGGCTTTTCAGCCGGGTAGCCGCCGTGCACACGCGGCACCGACAGCACGTCCGAAATCCCCAGATCGTTCAGGCGCCGCTTGCCCTTCTCGAAGAAGAGGATGAACTCGTAGCGCGCCCGATAGTGGTAGCCCATGCCGATGGTGCGCTTGTCCCAGACCAGCGGCTTCCAGAATTTGAAGCCGGCCTGTTCGGCCGCCGGCTTGGCGACGAACATCGTTTCCGCATCGCAGAGCAGGTAGAAATGCGTGTGGCGCCGGAGCACGCGGTAGGCTTCGCCGAACAGCTCGCCGAAGCGCGCGTTCGGGAAGATCCGGAACCAGTCGTTGCTCGAGGCCTTGCTGTGCTTGAGCCGTGTCGTCGTGCCGATGGCGCGGTGCTTCTCGAGCGATTCGTAGGCCGGATCCGTGATGAGCAAATCGATCGATTCCGAGGGCTGGTCCTGCAGCCAGCGCACGGCGTCCAGATTTGAGAGCTCGAATGAAGGCGGCACAGGTCCTCGACGATCGCTGATGATCCCGGTCATTGTATCCGCGCCGTAGGTCACCATCGTTCCAACCTTCAGCTGCGGTCGGAGACAGTTTCCTTCCGACGGATGACAGGGAAGGTCACGGGCTGGCTCGGGGCGACCAGCTCACCGGCTCTCGGTGACCAGGTCGCACTGGCTCGTGAGCTCTCCCTTGCGATAGGCCGCCAGCAGCGCGGGCATGGATGCGAGCCGGGGCGTCCTGATCGTGGGGCGTTGCGCACTGCATTCGCGCGCCGTGGCGGCGAAGAAGGTCCGAACGAACACTCCGGCCTCGTGCACCGGCAATGTGCTGACGTTCTCGTAGAAGGCCCTCCATGTCCCGGCGCGGAACAGGTTGGCCTCCACGTTGGACGCGTAGAAGACGTTGACGGTGCCACCACGCGCGCGAACGTACGCGCCCAGCGCCCTCAACGCCTTCGGTCCTGCGAAGTCTCCGACCACCGGAACGATCAAATTCCTTCGCTGCATCGTCCGGATGTAGTCGAAGCTGTCGCTGCTGCCAAGGTAGCTCCAGTTCCTGCCGCCTTCGAGCGCGGTCATCAACTGGGCGTAGGTCGGATGCGACTCCGCCGTCCCTCGGAACACATACCTGATGTTCGGCCCGTTCTCGTAGAACGCGGTGAAGACCTTGCGCAATGCCGCCTGGTCACCGGCCGTCAGTCCCAGTCGATGCTGCCGGACGAGGACGTCAAGCATCCGCGTAAATGTTCCGTCGAAGAGTTGTCTGTCGCTGGGTGTCGTCGCGAAGGCCTGGAACAAATCCGCCACATTCGAGTGTCGATCGAGGCTCGCGGGACGGGGGCGGGAGAACAGACGCGAGAGAAAATCGGCGCGATCCTCCGACAGCTCGAACAGCGCCTTGTACATCAGGTGCTCGATCATGTTCTGCCGGCGGATGTCGACGACGAACGCGATCTTCGGCCGGAGAGCGGCGATGTAGCTGAAGTTCTGCTCGGGCCCGACGCCGACGTACACGCCTCCGGGCTGGACGGCTTCCTGAAGCCGCTGCATGACCCGTTGATAGCCCATCTCGTTGGAGACGAAGTTCTCGTCCTCGAAATGCCCGTCCGACTCCGAGATGTCGACGATCAGCTGCCAGAAATCCTTGTCACTCAGTTCGGCAGGCAGAGCGGGCGCCGGTTCCTGGGCAGCCACCCACCCGGTCAGCACGATCCATGTCAGTAGCAGCGGGATGCGAGTCATCCGCCAAAAGGATACGCCTCTTGGCATGGAGCGGCTTCATCTGTCCATTCTTCGCGGCGAGCTCGAGTAAGAGATCGTCGGACGCGACCTTATCCGTCCGAGCGCGCCCTGAATATGCTGAGCGGAGTGGTCGCGGTCGAATGATGCGGACCACTGGGACTAATATCGCTGGATGCACCGAGAACCGCAGTCAGACGTCAGCGAGGACGGCCCGGAGAACCCGGAGGAGTTCTTCGAAGTCCTGCACTGCGTCCGCAAGGAGGTGACGCGGACCTACAGGCTGCGCGCTATCGCCGGGGGTGCAGAGCTGTGGAGGGCCACCGAATCCGATCTCGCTGGGATCCAGTGGGTCAAGGAATCCGACTTCCAGAGCTCCGAGCAGGTGACCGCGTTCCTCGAGGAACTGCGACGTTCGCTGCTGGCCGGCGGTTGGCAGGAGGAATAAACGGGCTCTGACGGCCGAGCGGCCGTCAGTTGATCAGCCGCTCGACCCGGTTTATGAGCTTGTCAACGGAAGACCGTGCCATGTTCAGGTCGACGATCGCATCCGGATCGAGCTCGTGTTTGCCGGGGTCGGAGGAGAGCTCATCGAGCCGCCGGCTGATGTCGGTCAGCGTGGCGAGCAGTTCCGCGGTGGCCTTCATTCGGGCTCCAGCAAAGGTCAGTATCTTACGCCTTGCTCGACTTCCGGCGGAGCTTGGCCCAGCGTTTCCTCTGCGCTTCCGCGATTCTCTCCCGCGCTTCTGGTGACATGGTCCGTCTGCCGGTCGCCGCGGCCGGCGCCGGGGCCTCCGCCGATCCTGCAGGCGCGGCCGGCCTGGCGCCCGAGCCCGGCGGTCGGCCGCGCCTGGCTTTCTCGAACCGTTCGACCAGGTGCGAGCCTTCGGTCCCGAGCTGCTGCAGATACTGGTTCGCGGTGTCCCGGATCTGCGTGAGCTGATCGGCGATGTCCTTGCGCTGCTGCAGCCAGCTCGTCGCCCTGGTCTGCACGCCGCCGAGGAACTTTCCCAGGTCCGCCGCGAAATCGCCCAGCACGTCGGGCGGCTGCCCCGGGCTCCCCGGCTCGTCGTTCTCCGCGCCCGCCGGCTTACTTGTCTTCGCCAAATTCCGCCTCCAACTGAGAGAAGCCCTGTACGAATAACATTATCGCACCTTCACTTTCGACTGTCTGCGACGATCGATTGCGGGGTCGCGATGTCTCGAATCGGACGCGCGTTCACCTGGGGGTTGGGCATTGTCCTCGCCCTGTTCTTTGTCGTCGGGCCCCGTGCAGTCGTCACGATAGCGCTGACCGCGCTGATGGCCGCCCTGTGGACGATGTCCCGGCGCACCGGGTCTGGGCCGGACCGGCCGTCGCGGTGATAACGTCGCGCCATGCCCCTGCTGTTCTCGTACGGCACGCTCCAGCAGCCGCCGGTGCAGATCGCCACCTTCGGCCGCCTGCTGGACGGCCAGCCGGACGAGCTCGTCGGCTTCGAGCAGGGCCTGCTGGAGATCGCCGATCCCGCGTTCGTCGCGGCCAGCGGCCAGCGGCATCACGCCATCGTCAGGTGCAACGGCCGCAGCGACAGCCGTGTGCGTGGAATGGTGTTCGAGGTCACGGACGGCGAACTGGCGAGCGCCGACGCGTACGAGCCCGCGGGTTACACGCGGATCTCGACGACGCTGGCGTCGGGGAAAGAGGCGTGGGTGTATGCCGCCGTCGAGTAGCCCGCCGGCTACTGGATCGATATCCCACCTGACGCGGTGCGCACGTGCAGCAGCGGGCCGCCGCCGCGCGCCGAGCCTCGAAGGGCGTGCCGGCCGACCGTGCCCGACACGGTGATCGGGAAGTCGACCTTGATCCGGCCGGAGCTGGAGTTGGCGTCCAGCTCGAAACCCTGGGTGGGTGCCACGTCGATGGTGACGTGCCCGGATGAGGACGACAACCGCCAGTCACGCGACAGCTGCCCCTCGATCGCCAGGCTGCCGCTCGTGGTCGACGCGCGCAGGGCGCCGTGCACGCCGCGCAGGCGGACACTGCCGGAGCTGGACGAGGCCTCGACGTCGCCGCCGCCGGTCTGGGTGACCTCGATGCCCCCGCTGCTGGTGCGGGCGGAGATTGAGCCCTTGATCCCGATGCCGTCGATCGAGCCGCTGCCGGTCGAGGCCTCGAATGCGCCGCCGACGTCCTGTGCGGTGATCCCGCCGGAGCCGGCGCTGGCGCGGACTCTGCCGCCCGAGCGGCTGACCGTGATCGACCCTGACCCCGTGCTCACTTCGACGTCGCCGCCGACGCCGTCGATCCGCTGCGACCCCGACCCTGATTTCGACCGCACGACCGCCCTGGATGGAACCGTTACTTCGTAGCTGATTGACACGCCCTCGCGAAGGTCCTCGTCCGATATGTAGCCGATTCGCACGGCGTTGCCGCGCTGCTCGACCGGAGGCTGGGCCTCGAGCCGCCTGACCCGCTCTTCCGCGCTCAGGCCGCCTCGGTTCCAGCCCCAGTCGCCGGCGCGAATCCGGCCCCTGACCTCGACCCGGCCGCTCGCACCCTGCCGGACCTCGATACTCCCCGAGCCGGTGGTGATCTCGACATCGGGACTGTCGCCAACCGTGACCGTCCGTTCGAATGTGCCCTCGACGCGCTGCGCTTCGGCGGTTGCGCTGGTGAGCAGTGCGCCCAGGACGGCGGCGGCGGCGCAGGCCCGGCGGCTGGAAAGAATGATCGTCATGGGTGTCTCCATCAGGGCGGCCCCACGTTTCCAGAGGCACTAGCCTGACGTGGGTTTGACGGAGCCGGGGCGGCAAGCGTTCACATGATTCTTCCGCCTGACCAGCCTCCGCCACCCTACCTGATCCTCGTGTCGTGCCGGTTCGCCACCGTCAGATTGGGTCCCGTCACGAAGTAGTGTGATCGACCAGCAGCCATCAGTAGACTCCCCGCGTCCAATCCACCGCTCCAGGAGCCGCTCACGATGACGACACGATTTGTGGCCGCAGGCCTCGCCCTGACGTTGTGCGCCGCCGCTCCGGCGCTCGCCGCCGACACGGCGCGCTCGCCTCTCCACGGGACGCTGCCGACCGGTGCCCACCCGGTCGGGTTCACGAGACTGCGGATCGCAGACCCAAGCCGTCCTTCGCGTCCGGCGTCCGCCGACGGCTCGTCACCTGATTCGCGGGCCCGGCGCATCGACGTGCACGTGTGGTATCCCGCCGCTGCTGCTCCGGCGATCGCGCCGATGACGTTCGCCGATGCGATGGTCACGCACCTCGCCGGCCGGCCGGCCGCGGAGCTGGCGCGGCGTGAAGCGGACGTCCGTCGATTTCTGACCGAGTTCGGTCCGGTCTCCGACGACGCGTGGACCCGGCTGCGGAATACCCGGCTGTTGGCGCGCCCGGACGCGCCGGCGGCGTCGGGGCGGTTTCCGCTGATCATCGGCGCTCTGCGTCCGCTGTCGACCGCGATCACCAGCGAGCTCCTCGCCAGTCACGGCTACGTCGTGGCGATGGTCGACGGCGAGGACGGGGCAGAGCCCGAGGACCCGGGCGCCGGGCTGGAAGTGAACCTGCGCGACATGGAGTACGCGATTCCGGAGTTGCGCCGCCGTCCCTACGTGCACGGGTCGGCGCTCGCGGCGCTCGGTTTCAGCGGATCCGGATTCTCGCAGCTGCTGCTCGCGATGCGGCATCCCGACGTGCTCGCGGTCTGCGACCTCGAGAGCGCGATCTTCGACGATCGGATCATGTGGCCGCTGTCGCGCGGCTGGGGCTACAGCGTGACCGCGCTGCGCGTGCCCTTCCTTCACACCTACAGCGTGCCGCTCAGCCGCCGCGAGAATCGCATCGCCGACTTCGAGGCGATGCGCTATGCGACCCGCTACCGCTATCTCGTCGACGCCCCCGGCATCCATCATTGGGACTTCGCCACCGAAGGGATGGCGGCGAGCACCGTGCTCGGCGCCCGCGGCCCGGATGGTCCCCGGCTGCAGCAGGCGTTCGAGACCACCAACCGCTACGTGCTTCAGTTCTTCAACGCTTACGTCAAGCGGGATCAGGAAGCGCTGGCCTTTCTGCGGCGCGATCCCGTGGCGAACGGCGTGCCGGCAGGCCTGGCGACGATTCGCGAGCACGTGGCGATCGCGCCGGCTCCGACCGCCGAGCAGCTGATAGCGACGGTCGCGAGCCGCGGCGTCGAGGCCGCCCTCACCATGCTCGACCAGGCGAGGGCCGTCGATCCCCAGGCGGATGTCTTCCGTGAACCGGCGCTGAATCGGCTCGCGTACCGCGTGATGCGCAGCCGGACCGCAGCGGAGGCGATCCCGCTCTTCCGCAAGATAGTTCTCTGGTTCCCCGGCTCGTCCAACGCCTACGACTCGCTGGCGGAATCGCTCGAAGCGGCGGGACAGCGGCAGGAAGCCGTCGAGGTCACCGCGCGCGCACTCGAGGTGCTGGCCCGGCAGGACCTCACGCCGGACCAGCGCCGCGAGATGGCCGCGCTGCTCCAGGCACGACTCGAGCGCTTGAAGTGAGAAGTTGGGACACCGTCACCCGACTCGTCACCAATCACTGACGGCGTCAGGGAACCGACATCACACCCGCGATCGCGCCGAGCGCCGCTCCGATCGGCGCGCCGATGAGGAATCCCCGCAGTCCGGGATCGTCGCACCCGCAACTCGGCTCGAGCTTCGAGCCCACCAGCCCGCCGACCATGAAGCCCCCCACACCGCCTACCAACCCCCCGACGGCGCGCTTGAGGGCGCGGACGCCGCGGGAGTCGCTGGCTGTGCTCTGCGCCAGCCGGGAGCCGCTGGCCGTGTTCTGCGCCCGCTGCGGTGGCGGCAATGCTGATCGACTACTGGCCGGCTCCATCGCCGTCGAGTGTTCCGCCGGCCATTGCCAGTCCCTGATGCGAGATGGCAAATTTTCGGCCGCGCCAGAGCCGGCGAGGTCGGGCGGCTGAACCGCGGGAATGGCGTCTGCGGTTGGGGTGTCGAGGCGATCCGCGGATTGGGCCTGAGCGCCCACGGCCGCGCCCATTGCGACCAGGGCGGCCGCAGCGCGAAACGCCAGCCATCGTGCCGATGCTCGTTGCATGGTGTCCTCCACTAGCCCCCAATGCGCAAAGCGCCGGTGAATCAGCTCACCGAGAATCAATGTAAGGTAAGGCGCGTGATCAGACGAGCCTTCCGGATGTCCGTGCACGCCGGCAGCGAACACGAATACGCGCGGCGGCATCAGCCGATCTGGCCCGAGCTCGAGGAGATGCTGCTGGCGCACGGCATCCGGACCTACTCGATTTTCCTCGACCCGAAGACCAGCGACCTGTTCGCCTACGTGGAGTTCGAGACCGAGCAGCAGTGGCTCGCGATTGCGGAGACCGAGGTGTGCCGCCGATGGTGGTCGCACATGAGCGACTTGATGCCGTCTCGGGGGGACAGGAGCCCGGTGACGGCGCCCCTGGATGAGGTCTTCCACATCGAACGGAAGAGCGGGCCCTGACGTCCGGGGCCCCGGCCGGGACCGCACGACCGTGCGCCGGTCCCGTCCAACCGGCCTGCCACGCCGTAGCCTTGGCGGAGGCGGGCCCGTTCACATCGTTGCACGCATTTGACGTCAAAGCGGTTGATATTCCGGCACGGTGAACGTAGCCTTGTCACCTTCCGTTGCACCCAAGGCAGCCGGGCGGCGGAGTCCTGCGAACAATCAGCGGCACGATCGAATCTGGCACTGCGGGCCCCAGTGTCCGAGCGGGAGTCTTCTCGCTCGCTCCGATCTGGCGGGTCCAGTCGCGAAGGAGCGGTCGACAGGCTTCAACAATGCCGATCATCATCGATGAGATCGTGATTTCCGTGGAGGTCACGAACCAGGCCGCGGCTGGCGCCGTTCCGCCGGCTCCCGACGAGGACACGCATCAGCTCATCGTCCAGCAGTGCGTCGAGCGCGTGCTCGAGATCCTGCGTGCGCGTGAGGAGCGCTGAATGGTGAGCGTTCTCCCCGGCGCCATCGAGCCGATTCCCACGAGCCGATGAGCGATGGTGCGCATCGGATCCGCCGGCTGCGGTGGCGAATTGCGCTCGGATCACGCGAGGAAGCGGACGAGCTGCGGGCGCGGCTCGGACGGACCGTCAACTCGGCGATCGGGCCCGCGCTCGAGCGCGCGTTCGACGGTCTGGCGGCCGGCGACGATGTGATTCACATCGCCCGTCTGGAGGCGACCATCCGGGTGGAGAGCACCGATGACCTGGAAGCGGCCACTGCCGACGCGATCCGGGCTGCGCTGACCGCACGACTGGCGGAGCCGAGCGATGATGGCCAGCCGGCATCCTCGGAGCCGGTGCGCCGCTCGACCGTCAGACTCTCCAGGCTCGAATCGATCCTCCAATACGTCGAGACCGGGACCCTGCCGTGGTACGCGGAGCCGGAGACGGCCGACCTCGGCCATGTCAGGGAGCTGGAGGACACTGCGGTCAGCGACCTGCCCGCGGTGCTGCAGCACCTGCCAACCACGCCGGCGGAGGCGGCGGTGTTCCTGTTCCGCCTGCTGTCGCTGCTGCCCGACTCGGGATGGATCTCGGTCGTGCACGCGGTGGCGCGGCAGCGGCACCGTCCGGAGGAGCCGGCGCTGGTCGACGCGATCGAGCGCATCGCGGTCGCGCCTGAACGCAGCAGCGGCCGGCACGCACGTCTGGAGCTGGCGGCGGCCATCATCGCCGGCTGGTTCGCCCCCGTCGAACGGCCGAATCCGCAGCCGTCGCCGATCAAGACCGCCGTCTCGTCAGACGCGCTGCGGCTGTTCGATCGGCTGGCCCTGCCGACGCGATTGGCGAAGCCGATCGACAGTCCGCGGCAACCGTCGGATCTCTGGCGGGATACGGCGCGGCCGCACCACGACGATCGATCGCCCGACGGCGCGCAGTTGCGGGTGCCCGCGTTCTATGCCGGCCTGGTCGTGCTGACGCCGTTCCTGCCGCGGCTGTTCGCGGCGAGAAACGTGGCCCATCCCGGAGAGCAGACCCTGACTCCGGAGGCGTTGCGCCGCGCGGCGGCGCTGTTGCACTTCGCCGCGACCGGCGAGAACGAAGGCCACGAGTACGAGCTGGGATTCATCAAGACCCTGCTCGGGGTTCCCGCCGACCGGGCCATCCTGTTCGCGTCCGGCATTCTCAGCCGGGGCGATCGCGAAGAAGTCGAAACCGTGCTCGGCGACGTGGTCGAGCAGTGGTACATGCTGAAGCACAGTTCGACCGATGGGTTGCGCCAGGCCTTCCTGCAGCGCCGCGGTCTGCTGATCGATACCGGCGAGTCCTGGCGCCTCCGAGTCGAGAGCGCCGCCGTCGACGTGCTGCTCGATCACCTCCCCTGGAGCCTGACGACGGTCGCGCTGCCGTGGCTCGCCAAGCCGATCGCGATCGACTGGCCGCGCTTCTGACGAGCTCACGGAGGCGGACGGATCTCAAACGGAGCAACGAGATGAAGGATACAAAATAGTTCTTTTCCGTTTCCTTCGTTATCTCCGTTGCTCCGTTTTTGAGATCCGTTGCCTCCGTCCCCTCCCGTGAACTCCCAGGTTGACGACGATCGCATGGTCCGTGCAGTATTGCGGACCATGAAACCAGCGACCGTTTTCCTCGGTGAGATGACGAACCCGGAAGTCGAAGCCTTCCTGAAATCCCATCACACGGTGATCGTGCCGATCGGTGCCACCGAGCAGCACGGGCCGCACGCGCCGCTGCTGACCGACGTGCTGATCCCCAACGAAATCGCCAGGAGGATCGCGCCGACCATCGGCGCCGTGGTGGCGCCGCCGATCAATTACGCGCTCTCGTATCCGCACGTCGGGTTCACCGGGCTGGTGCACATCAAGATCCCGACCTTCATGGCGCTGGTCGAAGATCTGTGCCTGTCTTTCGCCTCGTCCGGCTTCAAGCGCATCATCTTTCTGAACGGCCACTACGACAACACCTACGCCATCGCGTATGCGTGCGCGAATGCGGCCGAGAAGATGTCGAAAGAGGTGAAGGCGTTTCCGGTGAACTACTGGGACGGGATGACCGCCGAGGACGTCGCGGAGTGGTCGGGGCTGAAGAACGGGCTGCACGCGAACAAGGCGGAGACGTCGGCGGTGATGGCGATCAATCCCGCGCTCGTCGATCTCGAAAAGGCGAACGCGGAGTTTCCGCCGTTCCCCGAGTACACCGTGGCCAATACCGGCGCGGTGCATACGGCGTTTTTCTTCACGTCGCCGGGGTCGGTGTATTGGGCCACGAAGTCTGGCACGTGGGGCGACGCCAGGGGGTCCAGCGCCGAGAACGGCGAGCGCTACCTCGCGGCAGGCGTGCGGTCGACGCTCGCGGTGCTCGAGAACATCGAGAACACCTTCAAAGCGATGCCGCCGCGCTGACATCCGCGATCGCGGTCCGAGCGATTCAGAGCCGCGACCACGTGGAGATCCGGTGGCTGGCCGAACGACCCTGATCAGTGCTCTTCGGCCAGTCGGACCACGGGCGACGGACCACGGGCGACGGGCGCTGGATTACGGCTTGCGGCCGATGCCGAACTGGTCGCCGTTGGTCGAGGGCTTGCCGTCGCGGAAGACCACCTCGACCACCTTCTCGCTCTGCGCCGTACCGGTCTTTTCGTCGCCGAGGATCGTCAGCACCTGCCGGGTGGAAGTCTCGATCACTTCGCCGGTCGACGGATACGCGTAGCGGCCGTCGAGGCTGAACGTGATCCAGCCTGGCTGGTCGCGCACCGCGATGCTGGCGACCTTGCGCGGCGGCATCACGGTCGCATCGAAGATGTGGAGGCGGCTGTTGGCCCCGTCGGCCACCCAGAGCTCCTTTTCGTCCGGCGTCAGCCCGATCCCGTGACTCGGGCAACCGTGCCGCTTGATCGGGCCCTGGTCGTAGCCGGGCACCTCCACCCGGTGCAGCATCTTTCCGGTCTTGATGTCGCCGACCTCGAATCCGAGCAGCCCGTTGACGTTGACGAAGCACAGGGTCTGCGCGCGGTTGATCGTGAAGGGCCGGATCGCGCTGCTGAAGGGGCCGACTCCGCCGACCACCTTGTGCGTGGCGGGATCCGCGATCCCCAGGATCGGCGAGCGCAGTCCGGCCAGATACACACGCTTGCCGTCGGGCCCGTAGATGGTGTTGTGCGCACCCGAGTCGGTCACGACCTTCGCGAGCACATCCCCGGTCATCGCGTTGACCGCGTGCCAGTGGGGCCCCTCGAGCGAGGGCACGTAGAGAATCTTTCCGTCTGGCGACAACGCGATGCGGTCGGCGCCCCCTTCGTAGGTCCGGTTCCAGACCACTTTGTCGGTGAGCAGATCGATGGCGGCGACGCGGCGGATGGTGCTGACGTAGATCCGGCCGGTCTGCGCATTCGCCGCGATCCCCTTCACGTTCTCGGGCGGGACGCCCGGCTCCAGCGGGAAAGTGGGAATACGCCGCACCAGCCGGTGCCCGTCGTCCATGTCGTAGACCAGCAGTCCGATCCCGCCGTACTCGAGGTAGTTGCGGATGCCGGGGACTGCGGCGTAGAGCAGATGTCGATCCGGTGATGCTGCGGTGGGGCGCCCTCCGGTGAGCGAGAGCGCAGCCGCGCAGACACCAAAATAGATGAGTTGGCGGCAAGTCATGACGAATGATTGATCAATTTCGTGTCGCCGTCACCGCCACAGCTTCAGAAGCAGCACCACCGCGGCGACGATGACGACGATGCCCGCCAGGGCGCTGAGCCCGATGTAAATCTGTCGCCGGCGCTTCTTCCGGCGGACCTCCGCCATCCGCAGCTCGGCGATGTTCAGCCACAGCGCCTTGTGAAGATTTAGTTCAGTGCCCCTAGGCTGGGGATGGACGACCGGCGGCGGCGCGCCTGCATCGACCGGCGCGATGAACCGGTATCCCCGCTTCGGCACCGTCTCGACGAAAATCGGCCGCTCGGCGTCGTCTCCAAGCGCCTCCCGGATCTGGCGGACCGCCGTGTTCATCCCCTGCTCGAAATCGACGAAGGTGTCCGTGCCCCAGAGCAGCTCCTTGATCTCGTCGCGGGTGATCAGATCGCCAGGGCGGCTGACAAGGAGTTGGAGGAGCCGCAAGGGTTGCGGCTTCAGCCGGATGACGCGCCCGCTCTTGAAAAGCCGGCCCGCCTGGGCATCCAGCTGAAAGGTTCCGAACTTGATCATCGCCCGCCACGCTCGCCCGCGTCCGATGCCCCACGCAGTGCCGAATCCCGCCCGGAGGAGCGTCAATCTGCGACTGTAAGTCATTGATCTGACAAGAGATGAATGTTCACCAACTGTCCATTCCCGATTCCGTCCTGAAGTCGGTGCGACCCTCGTATTCGAAGGGCAGGAGATGGAGGGAGGCACATGATGGTGGAGGGGAACAGTTCCAGGCACTTGGTGAAGTCCACCCATCCGGGACTATCGGGTGGGCTGACGAACGAAGAAGATATCAGCCTTGCGGCGCAGGTCGACGTCCCGGTGTTGATTTCCGGTCCGGCAGCCGACTGCTGCGAGCTGGCGTGCGAACTGGACCGGCGCAGTACGTCGCCCGTCGGAGCGGTCGAAGTCATCGACTGCCGCGTCCAGGACGCGCTGCGATCGCTCGAACCCGGGAAGGAGACCACAGCCGATGCCGCGAAAATCCTCCTGCTGCAGGAAGTGCACGCGCTCAGCCCGGACGACCAGCTCAGGCTGACCCGGCAACTCGACGAAATAGGGCGACCGCCCTTGGGTGTCCGCCGGATCCTGGCATCTTCCTCAGTGCCGCTCTTCGATCGCGTGGTCGATCAGCTGTTCAGCGAGCCGTTGTATTACCGTCTCAACGTCATTCATATAGTCATTAGACCTAACCATCATGGCTGATTAGGTCTTCTGCCCATCTTCGCGCCTCGCGCTTCCGCTTTCGCCAGAGGCTACGGCGGACAAGCCGGGGCGAGCCCGCGACCCACCTTCTCCCTCCGGGCTACGGCGGGCAAGCCCGCGAACCGCGCGCCCGCGATTGTTATTGCGTTTCCCGGATCGCAATCAGCGGATCGATGCGCGCCGCCCGCCGGGCGGGCCAGTAGCACGCCTGGAGCCCGACCACCAACAGCAACAGCGCCACCGCACTGAACGCCACCGGATCGAACCCTGAGACTCGCCACACCGCCCCGGCCAGCCAGCGGCCGACGGCAAAGCTGCCGACCAGCCCGACTCCCGTGCCCGCCAGCAGCAGGCGCGAACCGCGGGCGAGCACCATCCGGGTGATGGTGCCGGCATCGGCGCCGAGCGCCATCCGGACGCCGATCTCCTGACGCTCCTGCGCCACCGCGCTCGACATCACCCCGTAGACACCGACCACCGCCAGCGCGAGCCCGACCAGTGCGAAGACCGACAGCAGCACCAGGTTGAAGCGGGGCGTCGCGAACTCCTCTTCCATGAGCAGCTGCGCCACCGTCGTGACGTTGGTGACCGGTTGCGCGGCGTCGACCGCGTAAACCTGGCTCACCACCGCCCGGGTGACCGCGCCGGGATCGCCCTGGGTGCGGACCACCACCAGGTTCGAGAACCCGACCGCGCTGAACGGCACGTAAATCTCCGGCATGACCGGATCGGTCAAACCCGTGTTCGGCGTGTCATGGACGACCCCGACGATCTGGAACGAGTGATTGACGACGTTGAAGGGCGGATCCTTGAGGCGCAGGAGCCTGACGGTCTGGCCGAGCGCCGGCCGGCCGGGCACTCTCGTCTTCACGAAGCGTTCGTTGACGAGCGCGACCCTCTGCGCGGCTTCGACGTCGCCTTCGGTCAGCAATCGCCCGGCGGCCAGCCGTATGCCGAGCGCCTGGGTGTAGCCGGCGCTGACTTGATGGGCCTGCACCGGGTCGGTGACCGGCGGCTCGCCGCTCACGTCGGCGGTCGTCGAGAGGTTGCCGAACGGGTGGAGGCCGCTGTTCACGCCCACCGCCTCGATGCCGGGCAGGGCCTGGATTCGCGGCAGCAGCTCCCGGAAGAAGCCGATGCGCCTCGACGCGTCCGGGTAACGCTGGGGCGCCAGCGGCACGCGCAGCGTCAGGATCCGTTCGGGCGGCGCCTCGAGCGTGACGCGTCCCATCTCGACGAACGACCGGAACAGCACGCTCGATCCGGCGAGCAGCATCAGCGACAGCGCCACTTCGACGACCACCAGGATTTTGCGGGTCATCGCCTGACGGGACCCGCCCGCGAGGCTGCGGCTGGCTTCCCGCATCGCATTCGACACGTCCCTGCCCGCGGTGTGCAGCGCCGGCGCCAGGCCGCAAATCACGCTCGTGAATCCGGAGACCAGCAGCGCGAAGATCAGGACCGGCAGGTTGAGCGAGACTTCAGCCTCGTCTGGGATCGTATTTGGCGGCACCAGCGCCAGGATGGCCGGCAGACCCGCGTATGCGAGCGCGGTGCCGATCACGCCCGCGGCGAGCGCCAGGATCAGGCTCTCGGTCAGCAGCTGGCGCACCAGCCGGCGCCGGCTCGCGCCGAGCGCGACCCGCACCGTCATCTCGCGCTGGCGTGCGCTCGCGCGCGCGAGCAGCAGATTCGAGACGTTCGCGCAGGCAATCAGCAACAGCAGGCCGACCGCCCCGAGCAGGACCCAGATGTCGCGGCCGATCGAGCTCGGGAACGTCTCGGTGAAGGGCAGCACGCCGACTCGCCACTGATCGGGGAACTGCGCCGGCTCGCGCTGCTTCAGGTCGGCGATGATCGGCCGGAGATCGGCTTCCGCTTGCGCCTCGCCGATGTCGCGCTTCAGGCGTCCGAGCAGATGCACGCTGCGCACCCCCTCGACGACCTTCCCGCGCTCGAAGGTGATCGGCAGGTAGACGTCGGCGCCGCGCCACATGAAGCGTTTCGGCATCACGCCGATCACGGTGCGCGTGATGTCGTTCAGCAGCAGGCGTGTCCCCAGCACGTTGGGATCGCCGCCGAACTGCCGCTGCCAGAAACGGTAGCCCAGCACCACCACCGGCTCCGCCCCCGGCTGGGCGTCGGTTGCGGTCGGGGTGCGGCCGATGAGCGGCGGCACGCCCATCACGTCGAAGGTGTTGAAGGTGCCGTGGTTGCCGCGGAGCCGCTGCGGATCCCCGGCACCGGTCCACAGCACGTCGCTGATCGTCGACGCGATCACGCCTTCGAAGATCGTGCTGCGCCCGGCGATCTCGAGGAACTGATCGATCGAGTAGCCGGTCCTGAATCCACGCTGCGCCGGGTTCCAGACCCGCACGCTCATCAGCTTGTCGACGTCCTTGTAGGGGAACGGATCGAGCACCACGGCATACAGCACGCTGTAGATCGCGGTGACCGCCATGATGCCCAGCGCGAGCGACAACACCGCGAGCAGCGAGAAGCCCGGCGTCCGCAGCAACCCGCGCACCCCGAACCGAACGTCCCCCACCACCTGTTCGAGCCACGTCGTCATCGCGCTTTCTCCTGGATGCGGCCGCGGATCTTACCTCCGCCGCGTCAACGACGTCGATTGTGACTCCCGCCTCCGACAAGGCTACGGCGCGGCAGAGCGCCAAGCCGCGATGAAGAATCGTGTTAAAATTCTCAATTCTGTCGCCGCCGA
The DNA here is from genome assembly GCA_963717745.1 of uncultured Acidobacteriota bacterium. GTDB lineage: Bacteria > Acidobacteriota > Vicinamibacteria > Vicinamibacterales > 2-12-FULL-66-21 > JACCXG01. The sequence goes on along the minus strand of CAVQXJ010000015.1, from coordinate 58,458 downwards.
GGGCCGCGACCGGGACGCCGGCGATGGATGAGATGTTCATGCGGATTGCGCTCGAGCTGGCAGGCCGGGCGCGCCAACGCGGCGAGGTCCCGGTCGGCGCGGTGGTGGTGCTCGACGGCGCGGTGATTGGCGAGGGGTTCAACCAGCCAATCGGCGCCCGGGATCCAACGGCGCACGCCGAGATCGTCGCGATTCGCGCCGCCGCCACGTGCGTCGGCAATTACCGGCTCACCGGCGCCGAGCTTTACGTGACGATCGAGCCGTGTCAGATGTGCGTGGGCGCGATGGTGCACGCGCGGATCGCGCGGGTCGTCTACGCCACCCGCGAGCCAAAGGCCGGCGCGATAGAATCAGCGATGCGCGCGCATGAGCATCCGGCGCTGAATCATCGGATGCAGGCGGTCGGGGGCGTCCTCGAAGCCGAGAGCCGCGAGCTGATCCAGGACTTCTTCCGCGAGCGGAGAAGCCGTGAAGACGCGGAGACGCGGATCGAATAGCGAGCGCACAGCGAAGGCCCCCGAAGGGGCCGCGATCGAAGCAACAAACGGAGAGGTACCGAAGTGGTCGTAACGGGGGCGCCTCGAAAGCGTCTTGTCGGGTAACCGGCACGGGGGTTCGAATCCCTCCCTCTCCGCCATCCTTCGCTCACGCGAGCTTACGCCGAAGCGTGAGCTTCGGCTCGGCAAGCCACGCGAAGGCGGACCGACCCGTTCCAACCTTCGCTCGCCTGCAAAGTGACGGCTGGCAAGCCAGCGAGCGAATTCCACCGATAGGCGAGGTTGGCTCACCCGACACGATGAGATCCGGCACACCGCGACCAAGACCGAGCCACGGCGCCGTGCCTCTCATCGTCATGCCCTCCCGTCGCGCTCGGCGCTTTCATCCTGCGCAGCATTCCGCTGATGGTGCCGTTCATGCGCGGGTTCAGTCGGATCAGGGTCGCCATCGTTTCGTGCGCCGCGCGCGTCTCCGGCCGGGGCTGCCGCCGCGGCAGGTTCGTCGGCATGTGGATGATCGTCAGCGCCATCACGCCACCTCGGTTCGGGGATGCGCGGCACGCCACGCCCGATCGCGTCTGACGAGCTCTCGGGTGCTCTCGGCGGTCCGTGCGTTCACATTCTGCGCAAGCCTGCGCGCTCGATCACGCTGCCGCTGTCCCAAATTGAACAGGACTGGGTCGGAGATCGGGGCCGTGCGCTGTGGCCTATCGGCGACCGCGATAGAAAAAGCCGCCGCCGCCGAGGAGGAGCACAACCAGGACGATGATGATGAGAGTGTTGGTGTCCATGGAGACGTTGGTACCGGAAGGTGGGTCCGCGAGTCTGTTCACAAGTGGACAGGGGTGCCGCACGGCGTAGGCTGGTTGTGTGGGGCGTCGTTGCTGAGGATTCTGAACCGACCTCGTGATGGCGCCGCTGCCGCACCTTGCGGCCCTCTCGCTGTTGAAACCCACTACTTGGGAGCTCGCGCCGGCCACCACTTTTCGGCAGGTTGCCACTTGAAGACGTTGCCAGTCAGACTCGCGACGTAGATGTCGCCACTGTTCGCGACACTCAACATGTGCCCTGGCGACTCGAGGGCGCCAAGGATCCTGCCGCTCTCGAGGTCAATCTTCATCAGCGGCCCCGCGAGCGTGTCGTAGGTGATGTTCTCAGTGTTGTTGCGATGGGTCAGCACCCACATCTCGTCCGTCGGCGTGATGAAGAGACCCTGGGTGCACCCGAGATGATCCCAGATTCGCAGCAGCGTGCCGTTCACGTCGAAGATCTGGATGCGGTTGTTCTCGCGATCACTGACATAGACACGGTCTTTGGAGTCGACGGCGATCGAGTGCGGGACGCGGAACTGGCCAGGCTGATCGCCCGGTGTCCCCCACGCCGTGAGGTACTTCCCTGTCCGGTCGAACTTCACCACGCGTGTGTTGGCGTAGCCGTCCGACACGTAGAGATTGCGCTGTGAATCCCACGCGAGGTCGGTCGGGCGGTTGAACGTCTTCTCGTCGCGGCCGGCCACGCCCTTGACGCCCAACGCCAGCAGCTGCTTGCCCTCGCGGGTGAACTTGAACACCTGATGTCCGGCATCGTCTGTGACCCACACGTTGCCCTCGCGGTCGACTCGGAGACCGTGGGGCCTCCCGAACAGACCCTTGCCCCATGAGCGGAGGTAGGTGCCCCTCGAGTCGAACACGACGAGCGGATCGGTCGCGTCATCGCGTTTGAAGACGTAGACGTTGCCATCCGCGTCGGTCGACACCGCCGACACGCGGCCGAATTTCATGCCCGCCGGCCGCGTGTCGGGCTCCTCGCCGAAACGAATCTGAACGGAGTACTTGAGCAGCGAGCCGGCGTGAGCGTGCCACCCGTCCGGCACATACCCCTGTTCAGGTGCCTTGCCGCTTTGGAGGTGGGGGCCGGGCGCACCGAGAGGCAGAGGGACCGGTGGTTGCGAGGGTGCCTGGCCGAAGGAATTGCCTGCGAACAGCAGCACCGCCACAAGCAGTTGTCGCCTCATTCGCAACCTCAATCCTTTGGAATCCAGGAAAAGCAACGTGACCAAGCATCGGGGACGGATCCTAGCCTACGCGCCAGAGTCGGCGCCGCCTTCCGGTGGCCACGGGCGCCCCGTCCGCCGCGTGATCGCTGCTGCGGCGTAGTTGAGCGCTTCACGAGGCGCATCGCCGTGCATCGTCGTCCAGAGCGCCGCCAGCGCGTCGGTCTCGTCCGCTCCCTCACCGCGCCACTCCTGATGATCGCGCCCATGATCGACGAGGCTCACGTGGGTCGGGAGGCCGGGCTCCAGCGGCATCGCCCAGTGGATCGAGAATCGTGGGGTCATCAGATTCGCCTCTATCGCTTCTTGCGCTGATCCCCCTGATCGCGCGCAGCCCCATCCTTCAAGCTTATCGACGCCAGCGCATCGGCCAGCGGCACGCGATGGAACGTCGAGAAGTCCCGGACGAAGAACAAGTCGTGGCCATCCGGCGAGACGAACGGAAATACGTCGTAGCCGTCGAGTTGACCCCGGCACCGAGCGGAGCCGGCTCCGTCCAGCCGTCGCCGCGTTTGATCGAGACCCAGATGTCCGATGCGGCGCGACCGGTTCGAGGGTTCCTGGTCGCCACATCCAGGAACACGAGCCGGCCGCCGGGACCTGGTGAGCCGCCGACGACATTGACGTCAGGCCGCCACGCCTTTCCATCGTTCGACGTCGCCGTACGGCTCCGGCGAGGAGTATTCGCTGCCGGTCCACCGGGCTCGCATCGTTTCGGTGCTCTTCCAGTCCGGTGTCGTCCGCCGAAAATAGAACGCGTCGTCGAAGCCGAGCTCGACCCAGGAGTGGTAGTGCCCCAACGTGCTCGTCCGGGCCATGAACACCGGCGTGCTCCATCCGCTGTTCGTGCGGTCCGCGTACCAGAGATGCGCATGTTGGTTTGCCACCCTGCGCGGCCAGGCACCGGGCGGTACGAACTGAAAACGATTCGCCGCCCGTCCCGTGATACCGACGGATAGAGGTCCGAGAACTCCCCTCCGAGATCGACGATCGCCGGCGTCGTCCACCCAGTCGCGGCGCGATTGGACGAGTAGATCCGATAGTCCTCGCCGCTGCCGATCTTCTTGAAGAAGTAGAAGACGTTGCCGTCGGGAGTGAAGCTGCCGCGAAAAACCTCGCCGACCGACAATACGCCCGGCCCGAAGACTTCGGGGGTTGACGGTCCCGGCTGACTGCCGAGCGGGCACAACGAAAGAAGCAGGAGCGCGACCAGACCAGTCAGCATGGTGGTCGACCGATCTTAGGAAGCGACCGCCATGGTACCAAGAAGATTGGGATCGAGCCGCCCTCAATCGTTGACGGGCAGAGACGGGCGTTGCCTCACGGCTGCAGGCGGCCGCCGACCGGTAAGCCCGCTCGGCACGCGCTCCGGCACGGTGCGATCGAAGTCGGGGATCGTCCAGCGCGCGCAGGAACGCGATGAGGTCGCGCTGGCCCCTGCCGCGCATGTTCAGCTGGCGCGCCAACGGGTCGATCTGATCGCGGCTCACCTGCGGGTTGATCCCTCGCGCCGCCGCCACCGCCGCGACGTCCGCCGCCGCGGCTGATCCGCTGGTAGAAGTTGACCACTTCGGGAAGCGTCGCGAAGACGCCGTTGTGCATGTAGGGCGCCGTCGCGCTCAGGTTGCGCAGCGACGGCGTGCGGAAGGCGTAAGTCTTGTTCACGCCTGAATCTGATTCCGGCAGCTTCGGGTTGTCGGGCACGGCGAGCACGTGCGTGGCGAAGTCCGAGAACATCGGCCCGCTGTGGCAGTTGATGCAGCCCGCCGACTGGAACCGCTCCATGCCGCGGACCTGCTCGGGACTGAGCGCGGTCGTCTCGCCGCGCATGTAGCGATCGAACGGCGTATTGGCGGCCACCAGCGTCCGCTGAAACGCCGCCAGCGCGCGCCCGAGATTGCCGTTCGCTCACCGGGCTGCGTTCCGCCGAACGCGCGCGGCAAACAGCCGGCGGTACTCGGCGATGCGCGTTCAGCCGCGACACGACCGCCGGAACAGCACGGTCCTCGGCATAGACGCCGCCGCGCATTTCTTCCAGCGCCTTGATCGGCTCCAGCGCCTGCGCCTCGAGGCTCCGAACCCGGAGATCCCAGAACATCGGCGCGCGCGGCGGGTCGGAATCGCCGCCGGCGGTCAGCCCGTTGAACGCGACGTTCAGGACCGTCTGGCTGTTGCGCTTCACCAGTCGCGGCGGGTGACCCGCGACGAACGTCTCGCGCCGGACCGAGCCCGATGCCGTTGGCGCCGATCGAGAGATCGAGGCCGTCGGAATACCCGAACGCGGGATGGTGGCACGTCGCGCACGCGACGTCTTTCTGGCCGGACAGGATCGGATCCCAGAACAGCAGGCGCCCGAGCGCGACGCGCTCCGGCGTGGTCGGATTGTCGGGCGGCGCCGGAGATCCGCCGGAAGGGCCGCGAGACGACTCTGTGCCGCGGTGTTCGAGCGTGCGGCGGTCGCCAGGACTGCCGTCAGGCAGGCAACCAGCACCCAACCCGCGGACACTCCGGCCTTACCCGCGTCGCGGTGGAGTCGGTCCACTAGCTGCGTCTTCCGCATAGAAATTGAATCGCCTGGGAAATCTGCGTTGTGGTCTGTTCGTCGCTCCCAAGAATCTACGGCAGATCCTCGCGCCGCTTTTGCCTGCCACTCTTTTTTCACGCCGCCGGCTGTCATTTCATGTAAGGCGCGACGTTCCGAGCGATCGTCCTGAGCTCCGCTTCGGTCAGCGGCAGCTCACGAAACGCCTCCCACCCTTGTTGTGGAGTCGCGTTCGGACCGCCGGCGCCGTCGGTGCCATACAGCACCCGGTCGACGCCCAACGCGGCGATCCGCGAGGCAATCAGCGCCGCCTGTGGCCGCCAGTCGCCGAGTCCGGCAACGCCCGGTTCCCAGCGATCGTCCTGAGCTCCGCTTCGGTCAGGGGCAGCTCACGAAACGCCTCCCACCCTTGTTGCGGAGTCGCGTTCGGACCGCCAACCCCGTCGGTGCCATACAGCACCCGCTCGACACCCAACGCGGCGATCCGCGAGGCAATCAACGCTGCCTGTGGCCGCCAGTCGCCGAGTCCGGCCACGCTCGAGACATCGACGTACAAGCGTCTCACCCGCGGATCCTTCTTGGCGATCGCCGCGACGAACACACCGATCACCTCGTCCGCTCCGGGATCGTTGTAGCCGCCGGCGCCGCCCAGGTGCGCGATCTGCACGGGCACATCCGGCGCCGCCGGCAGGACCTCGTCCAGAAATGCACGGGCCCGGCTCGCCCCGTACTCGCGCTTCATCGTCACCGACGCTCGCATGTGAACGACGATCGCCATCTGCTGACGATTGGCCAGCGCGAAGACCTGCTTCAGGCGCGCGAGGTGATCGCGGTTGCTCAGATCGACGTCCGAGTTGCCGAAGTGCAGCTTCAGGCCACGGCGCAGGTGCTCGTCCTTGCCGCAGCGCGCGATTTCGTCGAGTGCGTAGTCCTTGAGAGGGTTGATGCTGCAGAAGCCGCGCAGCCGATCCGGATACTGCGCGACCTGACCGCTGGTCCAGTCGTTCTCCGCCCTGACCTTCTCGTACTCGTTCTCGACCGGCGGCCGATTCGGATTGCCGTACTGGTAGGCCAGCGACAGCACGACTGCCTTGCGGATGCCGGCGGCGTCGAGCAGGAGGATCAGTTCCTTGGCCGAAACGGCCGGCCGGGTGGCGCCGCCGTTGGTAATCGCAGGGCTGAACAGGTGCTGGTGATAGTCCACGACCGCCGTCGGCGGAGGCGTCTGCGAGAGAACCGGGGATCCGAGCAGACCGGCGACGACCAGTATCGGAAACTTCATCGTGCGGGAATTATGTGACGCATCACGCTTCCAGGGGACTAGCATTCCAGCAGCGAGTCAGCGGCGCGCTTGGAGCGGCGACCGGGGGCGGTTCGCAACGGTCGCGATCACAGGAGGGCCAGGAGGTCAGGAGAAAGAACGAAGAGATCACCAGCCACCGAATCACCCCGATTGCCGCTGAGAGCGTGCGGATGCGCGCAGTGCGCCGCCAAAAGCGCGTGGAGGTCTGAATCCGTGCCCGCCGTCGACCCGCATCGCTGGACGTTCACCATCCCGAATCCCGCAGGTGACGTCCATGTCACGTATCACCTCACTCCCGACGGACTCGCGTTCGACTCGGACGCGCTGTGGAATGGGGGGAAAGTCGCCCTGCCGTGGAGCGCTATCGTCGAGGCCGGTACGACGCTGCTCGGGATGCCGGTCGGCCGGGGCGCACCGGACCTGGGCCGATACGTTCCGGCGAAGCTCGAATGGCTGGTGGCCTCCCGTTCGGACGCCACCGGCGCACCGTTCATGGGTCATCTGCCGCCGCCTCCGGATCGCGAGGCCTTGATCGCCGCGGTTCGCGAACACGTCGGCGCTCGCTGGGTCGGGGAGGGGATTCCGTTCGTCGAGGCGCAGAAGCGGTTCGGCATGCCGACCGGCGGCGAGAACCTCAAGGCCGCCGGAATGGTCGTCGGCGTGCTCGCGCTCCTGGCGCTGCTGCTGGTCGTGATGGTGATCCTGCTGTCGCCGATCTTCCTGTTCCCGGCAGGATTCATCGTCGGCGGGTGGTTGTTCCGCAGCGGGTTGGCGGGCTACCGCGACGCCATCGCGATCGCCAACACGCCGACGTCGCGCGTCGCCAGCGCCGCCATCGGGCTGGTCGAGCTCGAGGGACTGGCGAAGACGGCACAGCCGTCGCCCGCGGCGGTCAGCGGACGCCCGAGCGTGTTCTGGGATGTTGCGGTTGAAACCTACTCCACGAGCCGTGACAGCGGCGGCTGGCACCAGATGGCCGCGCGCCATGGCGGGACGATCGACCTCCTGCATCTGGAAGATCAGACCGGCCGTGTGCCTGTGTGGTTGAAGGATGCCGACCTGCTGCTGACCGAAGAAAGCTGGGAGGCCGGGAAAAACCGATATGCCCGCCCGGGGCGTCGCGCTGCTCGACGAGCTCGGTTTTCCCTGGGGCTCAGGCAACCGGCTTCGCGTGCGCGAGACGCGCCTCGAGGTCGACGCACCGGTTTACGTCATCGGCACGCTCGAAGAGCGGCGATCGATTCCGGGTCCGGGCGAGCTCGGCCTGGTCGCGAAGGCACTGTCGCAATACCGAACCGGCCAGTGGCGCACCAGTCTGATCCGGATGCTGCCGCCGTTTCTAGGCAGGCTGGTGGCCGTCCTGTTCGGGTTCCTGAGCATCCTGTTCGGTGTCGGACGTGGCGGCGAGCGGCCGAAAGAGGGTCCCGAACCGGTGCCGCCCGACCTCCCACCGGATGCGGTTCTCGTCTGGAAGGGCACGGCCGGGCGCCCCTTCCTCGTCTCGAACCGTCACGAGACACAGGCGATGGAGCAGTTGCGGACCCGATCCCTCTATAAAGCTGGCGCGGGAATCGTGATCGTGTGCTACTTCCTCTACGAGACGCTCAAGCTGTTGTTTTGACGGGGAGACCGCGGATGACGCTGTTCGTAGTGATTCTGGTCGGATTGCTGCTCGTGGTCGTGGGTCTCGTCGTGTACGGCATCTCGATCTACAACGGTCTGGTCGCCGTGAAGCATCAGGTCGAGCAGGCGTGGTCGAACATCGACGTGCTGCTGCGCCAGCGCCACGACGAGCTCCCGAAGCTAATCGACGTCGTGAAGGGATACGGCGCATACGAGCGCGACGTGCTCGAGAAGGTGACGATGCTGCGGGCGCGCCAGAGCGGGGGCAGTCCGGATGCGACGCGGCTGGCGGCGGAAGACGAGCTGTCACACGCGGTCACCCGCATTCTCGCGACCGCGGAGGCCTATCCCGATCTGAAAGCGAGCGCGACCTACCTCGAGCTGCAGCAGCGGATCAGCAGGCTGGAAGAACAGATCGCGCATCGGCGCGAGTTCTACAATGCCGCGGTCAACCTGAACAACGTCCGGACCGAACAGCTTCCGGACATGGTGCTCGCGCCCATGGCGGGTCTGACCCGCAAGCCGCTGTTCGTCGCAACGGCTGAACAGAGCGCGGACATCGATGTCGGAGGACGGCTGCGGGCCTGACGCACAGGAGACTCCGCGGTCGCACGATATGTATCCGGTCCTGTTCCGAATCGGTGATTTCGCGGTCACGAGCTTCGGCGTCTTCGTGGCGCTCGGCGCGCTGGCCGGCATCTGGCTGTTTCGCCGCGAGCTCGGCCGGTCGGGTCTGCCCGAAGACGGCGTCGACGCCGCGGTGGCCGGAGTGCTCGGGGGCCTGGCCGGCGCCAAGCTTCTTTGGGTCTTCGAACACCTTGGCGAGGAGCCGGTTTTCGGCCTCCTGTTCAGTCGCGGTGGATTGAGCTGGTTCGGCGGCCTCGCCGGTGGCGTGCTCGCCGGGTTGGCGGTCATGCACCGCAAGCGTCTGCCGAAGGTGCCGGTGGTCGCAGCCGCCACACCCGCGCTCGCTGCCGGCCATGCGATCGGGAGAATCGGCTGCTTTCTCGTCGGCGACGATTATGGCCGTCCGACCACCCTGCCGTGGGGCGTCGCGTTTCCCGAAGGCCTGCCTCCGACTACCGTGCCGGTCCATCCCACGCAGTTGTACGAGGCGGCAGCGCTGGTCCCGCTCGTCTTGCTGCTGTTGCGCTTCCGGAGGCGCGGCGCCCCACCGTCGTTCGTGCTCGGCTTGTACCTGGTGCTGGCGGGTGCGATCCGTTTTGCGATCGAGTTCCTGCGCGTGAACGAGCGCGTGCTCGGGGTGCTCTCCGTCGCCCATCTCGCCTCGGTGGCCGCGGTCGCCATCGGTCTGGTGCTGCTCGTCCGACGCGAGCCGAGATCAACATAGCGGCGGCTGTCGCTTGTCACGCCGCCTTCGGCGGGTCGCGGCCTTCGGCCGCGATACACGACGAGACGACGACACGACGACAACGACGTTGTGAACGCAACCAGCCACGAAGGTCAGGTGTCGGCACTTCGTCGGCCCGCCAGTAACAACAAGCCAGAATATCAACGGCTCTCCCCGCTGGCGGCGACGCCGGCCGTTCCGGCCGGCGTACCGCGCGACGCGCGGCGCGCCAGCGGGCAGCATTCCGTCGAAGAGATTCACAAAGCTCTGCGTCGTTGTCGTCGTATCGTCGTGTCGTCGTGCGGCCGAAGGCTGCCGAAGGCCGCCGCGCCGGAGGCGCCGTGACAAGTGGCTGCCGCAGCACGCCGACCGATCTCGCTCTTCACTTGACTCGCCAGTGAAGAACGGCAACACTGCGTCAATGCGGTCGGCCCTGTCTGAGTGGATCGCCAGACTCTCGGCGCTGTTCCGAGCCAGGCGGGCAGACGACGAGATGACGCGCGAGATCCGCGCCCACCTCGATCTCATCGCCGCCGACCTCGAACGCCAGGGGATGGCTCCAGAAGCGGCCCGCGTGGCGGCGCGGCGCGCGTTCGGCGGACTGGAGCAGGTGCGGGAGCAGCATCGCGACGCCCGCTCGATCGTCTGGATCGAGCAGCTGCTCCAGGATCTCCGACACGCTCTCCGCGGCTTGCGGAAGAGTCCCGGGTTCTCGATCGCCGCCCTGCTGTCCATCGTGCTCGGGGTCGGGGTGAACTCCGCCATCTTCACGTTTGTGCACGGCATTCTGCTCGAGGAGCTCGCGGTGGACGATCCCGATCGGGTGGTCCAGATCCGCGCGCAGATGAAGGATTTCGAGAGCGCCGGCTTCTCCTATCCCGCCTTCCGCGGCCTCGCCGAGCAGACCGGCGTCTTTGCCGACCTGATCGCCTTTTCCTCGCGGCCGGCGCGTCTGGAGACGGGCCTCGAGTCCAGGCGGATCGAGATGCAGATGGTGACCGGGGGGTTCTTCTCGTTCTTCGACCAGGCGCCTCACCTCGGACGCCTGCTCGATCGAGACGACGACCTGGTCGAGGGCGCGCATGCCGTCTGCGTCCTGGGCTACCGGGCGTGGCGGCGGCACTTCGCGAGCGATCCGTCGATCGTCGGGCGCACCATTCATGTCGATGGCCGGGCACTCGAGATCGTCGGCGTCGCCGGCGCGGACTTCATCGGCCCCGACATCCAGCGCCGCTTCGACCTGTGGGTGCCGACCGCGCTCGCCCGCGACTTCACCCGGAATCCTCGGCCGACGCCGAACTACGTGTGGCTCCGTCTGCTCGGCCGGCTCGCGCCCGGCGTGCCGCTGCCCGAGGCGGCCAGCCGCCTCGAAGCGGCAAGCGCGGGAATCGAAGCGGCCCTCCCTGAAGGCCGGGCGAACCGCGACGCGGTCTACCGGCTTCGCGAGGGCGGACGAGGCATCGACTCGTCCTGGCGGACCGAGCTCGGACGGCCGTTGCTCATTTTGATGGGCGCCGCTTTCATGGTCCTGCTGATCGCCTGCGCCAACCTGGCGAACCTGCTGCTGGCCCGCGGCAGCCAGCGCACCCAGGAATTCGCGATCAAGCTCTCGATCGGCGTGCAGCGGACGCGGCTTGCCCGTCAGCTGCTGATCGAGAGCACGCTGCTCGCGGTCGGCGGGGCGCTTGGTGGCGTCGTCGTGGCCCGGGCCATCACCGCGGTGATGCTGGATCTCTTCAATGCGGGCGATACCTATCAGACGCTGCAGGTCGATCTCAATCCCGCAGTGCTCTGGTTCACCGCAACCGCATGCCTGCTCACGGCGCTGATCGCGGGCGGCTACCCGGCATGGCGGGCATCGAGAGTCGATCCGGTCGGTGGCCTGCGACCGCGCACGGTGGCCGGCGGGCAACGGGCGACGGTGCGGCGCGGACTGATCGTCGCGCAGGTCATTCTGGCAGTCGTCCTCGTGTTCGGCGCGAATCTCTTCGCACGCAGCCTGTGGAATCTGAAGCGCGCCGATCTCGGCTTCGACATCCAGCGGGTCATGACCGTGGAGGTCGGGCGGCGAGCGCTCGCCGCGGTCCGTCCGGCCACCGCGCCGCCCGATCTGCGCGCGCTGCTGGATCGCGTCCGCGCTCGGCCCGAGGTCGAGTCCGCAGCGCTGTCGACGCCTGGCGTGCTGACCGGCGGCTCGATGACGCTCGACGTCGAAGTCGGCGAAGCGGGAGGACAGCGGCGGAGGATCGACAACGTCCATGTCGTGTTTGCGACCCCGGGATATCTCAGGACGCTGCTCTACGCCATCCCGACGACCGATCCCGCCACCGTGGCGACGACCACCGTCGTCATCCTCGTCGGCGGGCTGACCGCAACCCTTCTTCCCGCGCGGCGCGCGACGCGCGTCAATCCCGTCGAGGCCTTGCGCTACGACTGAGGCAGTGAATAGCCGTCAGCGACATAGCGGCGCCGTTCGCTGTCACGCTGCATTCGAGTCCACGGTTGCGCTTCGCGCTGGCACGACGACACGACGACACGACGACACGACGACAACGACGTTGTGATCGCAACCGGCCACGACGTCGCATATGGGCAGGGTCGTCAGGTCTGCTACGCCAAAATATCAACGGCTCACCCGGCTGGCGGCGCTGACAGACGTGAGGATCGCGGAGGTCACCAAGCAGTGCGTGTCTTTTCGTGGGTGACTGCTTGTGATCTCCGCGATCCTCACGCCTGTCACCGCGCGAAGCGCGCGTCAGCGGGCAGCATGCGTCGAAGTGATTCACGAGGTTTTCGTCGTGTTTTCGTCTCGTCCTGTCGTCGTCTCGTGCGTCGGCCGAAGGCCGACTGCGCCGAAGGCGCCGTGACAAGCGGCTGACGCGGACGTCAGTAGGCCGCGCGGCGCTCGAGCACCGCCGCGAGCACTCCCGCGCTCCTCGATCGTGTAGCCTGTCGGGGTGGTTGATATGCGGAACAAGCGATCGTGAGCGCCCAAATGTTGCCGACGCTCTGTCTGGTTCGCCACGGCGAGACCGCCTGGACGATCAGCGGCCAGCACACCGGGCATACCGACATCCCGCTGACCGAGCACGGTGAGCAAGCGGTGCGAGAGCTCGGCCCGCGGCTGCGGCACTGGAACTTCGTGCAGGTGTTCACCAGCCCCTTGCAGCGGGCGCGACGCACCGCGGAGCTTGCCGGGTTCGGCGCCGCCGCGATCTCCGACGCCGATTTGATGGAATGGGATTACGGCGCCTGCGAAGGCCGGCGGACGGTTGACATCCGCGCCGAGCGCCCCGGATGGAAGCTGTTCGACGACGGGTGCCCGGGCGGGGAGACGCTGGATGCGGTCGGCACCCGGGCCGATCGGGTGATTGGCCGGGTCCGTGCGTGTGCCGGCGACGTCCTCGTCTTCGCGCACCGCGACATTCTGCGCATCCTGGCCGCCCGATGGATCGGGCTGGCGCCGCGAGAGGCCCGCGGTTTCGATCTCGAGCCAGCCTCGATCAGTCTGCTCGGCTATCACCACGCCCTCGACGAGCCGATCATCCGCCGGCTGAACGACGGCCCTCTACTGCACCGTCGACGAATTCCTTCCCGCTCCACTTGACAACTCAGTGGGACTACGCGTCTACTTCACTGAGATGTCCAGTGAAGACGGGCGCATTCAGGTGCTGCAAGGCACGTTGGACCTCATCGTCCTCCGCGCGCTGTCGACGATGGGGCCGCAGCACGCGTACGGTCTGGCGACCCGCCTCGAGCAGGTGGCCGACCACGCGTTTCCGCTCAATCAGGGAACGATGTACGCGGCGCTCATCCGTCTGGAGCAGAAGGACTGGGTCAAGGGCGCGTGGGACCGGACGCCTTCCAATCGCGAGGCGAAGTACTACGCGATCACCGTGGCGGGTGCCCGTGCGCTCGAAGAGCAGACCGGACGCTGGAAGCGGTTGTCCGCGCTGGTGAACAAGCTGCTGCTGGACGAGCCGTAGCAGGGGTCTCCATATGCTCCATGTGAAGCGATTCTTTCGTCGTCTCCTCAACGTCGTGCGATCCGGCGACGCGGACCAGCAGCTGGCCCGCGAAATGGCGGCGCACATCGCCCTGATGCAGGAGGAACTGGAGCGGCGGGGTATGAGCCCGGAAGCCGCGAGAGTGGCCGCCACGCGTGCGTTCGGCGGAGTGGCCCGCGCGGCCGAGGTGCAGCGCGACGCCCGCTCGTTCATCCTGCTGGAAGACCTGAAACGGGATGTCGTCTATGCGGTGCGGGCGTTGCGTCGCACCCCGGTCTTTGCCGCCGTCGCGATTGCGACACTCGCGCTGGGGATCGCCGCCACCACCGCCATCTTCAGCACGCTCAACGCCGTCGCCCTCCGCCCGCTGCCGTATCCCGATTCGGATCGCCTGGTCAGGATCGTCGAGACCGGGCCCGGTCCTGCCGGAGTGCCGGGCGAGCGCCTGGTCGGCGTCACGCTCGCCGATCTTCCTGCGCTGCGAGCCCGGTCGAAGACGCTCTCGCACGTGGGGATCTATGTCGGGCTCGACGATGATGTTGACCGGCCGCGGGGATGCGGTCCGGCTCGAGGTCACGCGGGTGTCTCCAGCAGTGTTCGCCATGATTCACGCCCGGCCGCAGCTGGGGCGTAGCTTCGGGCCGCACGACGAGACGCCTGCCGCCGATCCGGTCGCGGTCCTCAGCCATTCGGCCTGGCTGCGCCAGTTCGCTGGAGCTGCGGATGTCGTCGGGCAGCGCCTGACGCTCGATGGCCGCGCCTATTCGGTGATCGGCGTGATGCCGGCGGCGTTCGAGTTCCCCGACCGGCAAACGCAGGTCTGGACCCCGTATGTGCTCGGCGGCAATGCGCTGCGCGGCCGCGAGTCGCCGGTGGCGCGTCTCGCCGATGGCGTCAGCCTTCAGGCTGCCACCAGCGAAGTGCGCTCGATTGTGAGTCAGCTGCAGACGTCTGCGAATCGTGCGCCGGACTCGTCCCGGATCGAGCTTCGCGGCGTGCACGATCTGGTGATCAGGCCAGTCGAGCCCGCGCTCAGGTTGCTGACCGCCGCGGTCGTGTTTGTGCTCCTGATCGCGTGCGTGAATGTCGCCAATCTGCTGCTCGCCCGCACCACGTCGCGGACGCGCGAGCTCGCGGTCAGGGCGTCGCTCGGCGCGGGACGGGCACGGCTGGTCCGACAGCTGCTCACCGAAGCTGTCGTCCTCGGCCTGGCCGGCGGCGTTGCAGGGGCCGTCATGGCCGTGGGCGGCGTGGCGCTCATTCGCAGGCTCGGTGCGGTTCTGCCAAGGCGCGACCTGGCGGCGGACATCGCCATCCCCAGATTGCAGGAAATCGACATCGACCTGCGGGTCCTGCTGTTCGCCGTCATCGTCGCGATCGGCGTGGGACTCTTGTCCGGAGCGGCGCCGGCCCTTCGCTGGCTCCGCCGCCGGGACGCGGACGCTTTGCGCGAGGGAGCCTCGTCGACCGGCGGAGGGTTCGATCTGCTGGGCCGTCAAAGCGCGCAGGGGCTGCTGGTCGTGGCCGAGATCGCGATGGCCATGGTCCTGCTCGTCGGCGGCGGGCTGCTCGTTCACAGCTTCGTGAAGTTGACGAGGGTGAATCCCGGCTACGACGCGACCAACGTGATCACGTTCGCGGTGTATTCCGCGGTGATGCGCCCCGGCGCCCCGCCGCCGGGTGCGACGTCATCCTCGCCGATCCCGGCCCCCCCGCCGCTCGACGACTTTCTGGCGCGACTGAAGGTCCTGCCGCGCGTCGAAGCGGCCAGCTACGCCGAATTGCTTCCGCTCGTCCGTTTCAGGAGTGGGATGCCATTGCGGACCACTCCGGAGCCGCCGGCTCGTCCTCCGGCGCCCGGAACAAAGCTGGCACCACAGCCCCTGGACGCCCGCATCGTCCATCGTGACTATCTGAAGGCCATGGGGATGCGGGTGGTCGAGGGCCGGGACTTCGGCGATGGAGACACTGAAGGTCAGCCGAAGGTGATGCTGATCAACCGGACCCTTGCCCGGAGCGGTTTTCTCGGTCCGAACCCGATCGGCACCCGCGTCTACGCGGCCGGGAAAGCGCCCTGGGAGATCGTCGGCATCGTCGAGGACGTGCGTCAGTACGGACTGGATCAGAACCCGGACCCGCAGATTTTCATCGACGGGCGGCAGCTTCCCGTGAGCAACCCCAACCCCTATTTCGTGGTGCGCACTTCGGGAGATCCAGCGGCGCTGCTCCCGGAAGTCCGGCTGCTGGCCAGGCAGTTCGATCGCGACGCCGTGGTCGACAACGTCGCGACGATGGATCAACTGCTGGCGAACTCGCTGACCCGTCCTCGCCTCTACGCGGTCCTGCTGGGACTGTTCGCTGCGGTCGCCGCCGCGCTCGCGGCGCTCGGCATCTACGGAGTGATGGCCTACGCGGTGACGCGGCGCGCCCGTGAGTTCGGGATCCGGCTGGCGCTTGGCGCCACGGCTGGGGAAGTGCTCGGGCTGGTCCTCCGTCAGAGTCTGGTGCTGACGGCCGCCGGCATTTTCGTTGGTCTGTGCGGCGTCTGGATCGTTGGCCGCCGTCTCGAAGGTATGCTGTTCGGCTTGAGCCCCTTCGATCCGGCGACACTGGCGGCGGTGGCACTGCTGTTCGCGGGCGTCGCGGTGATTGCGGCGCTGATTCCGGCCTCACGCGCGACCTGCGTCGATCCGGTGAGTGCGCTGAAGGCCGAGTGAACCGCCGCGCTATTTGGTCCCGATCACCATCGAGTCCGGACCAACCAGCGGCTCGACGCGAGTCGCCGTAAAACCGGCATCTGCCATCCACTGGCGGCAGTCGGCCCCGGTATAGTCGAAACCGCCCGGGGTCTCGATCAGCATGTTCAGGCTCATCATCAACCCGAACGCGTTCGCTGACCGGTCGTCGTCGATGATCGCGTCGTAGACGATGAACGCGCCGCCGGCCGGGAGGGCGTTGAACGCCTTTTCGATCAGCATCCGCTTCGTCGGCAGGTCCCAGTCGTGCAGGATGTGGCCCATCATGACGACGTCCGCCTTCGGCAGGTCCCGCTCGAAGAAGCTTCCCGGCGTGAAGCTGACCCGGTCGGAGACGCCGACCGCAGCGACATACTCGGTGAAAATCGGCTCCACCTGCGGCAGGTCGAACCCGACGCCGCGCAGATGGGTATTCGCAAGCGCGACCTGGACGGCCAGATCGCCCTGCGCCGTTCCCACGTCCACGAACGTGGCGTAGTCCTTCCAGGGAAAGGCTCGCGCGATCGTCATGTTGGCGCCATGACTGATGCCGGTCATCGCCTCGAGGAATTCCTTGAGGCGCGCCGGGTCGGCGTATAGCGTCTCGAATATCGCCGGATCGCCCGACTTGACCTCGTTCTGCGGCTGCCCGGTGCGCAATGCCTCGGTCAGGTGGCCCCAGAAGGGATAGAGGCGATGGTTGGCCATCTCGAGGATGCCGCCGACGTAGGACGGCTTTGCCCGGTCGAGAAAGAGCGCGGTCTCCGGCGTGTTGGCGTAGCGGTCGCCGCTGCGGGAGAGAAACCCCAGCGCCACCAGGGTATCGAGGAAATCCCGCGCCGCCCGCGGATGAAGCTGCAGTCGGGTCTGGATCGCCTCGAGTCCCTGCGGACCGGAGGCGAGCTCGGTGAACAGTCCCAGCTCGACGGCGCTGAGCAGCGTT
Organism: uncultured Acidobacteriota bacterium; assembly: GCA_963717745.1. Classification (GTDB taxonomy): domain Bacteria; phylum Acidobacteriota; class Vicinamibacteria; order Vicinamibacterales; family 2-12-FULL-66-21; genus JACCXG01. Next base: position 41,404 of record CAVQXJ010000015.1, on the reverse strand, counting down.
TTCGAGGGCCAGAAGGCGAGGCCCGTCTGCAGGATCTTGTCTGGTGTCATGGATGCCGATGTCCGTGAGTAAGGAAGAAGGGCAGTCTATCCGTGGCTCGGAGCGAGAGTCAACGACGCCACCGCTGCCGGGAGCCATATAGCGGCGACGATCGCTTGTCACGCCGCCTTCCGCGGGCTCGCGGCCTGCGGCCGCGACACGACGATACGACGACACGACGACAACGACGTTGTGGTCGCAACCGGCCACGACGTCGCATCTGGCCAAGTTCGTCAGGCCACGGCAAGCGGCACCGCGGCGAACGTCGCCAGGTCGAGCGGCGTGAGTCCGAACAGCAGCCGGGTGAGATATTTCGTGACCCCCACTGCAACACCGTCGCCGCTCGCCGCGGAGCCCCCGTGGCAGGTGCGGGGCTCACGATGTACACCAGCCGGCCGGAGTTTCCAGGGATTCGCCAACGCCTTGGCGAAGGCGGAAGCCGGGCAGGCCGGACGCTTCCGCACGGAGAGGTCATCGACGGGAGCTACTCAGCGCGAGCCAAGCAGCGTCGACACGCCATCGACGAGCACCATCGTCGCCATCCGGTCGTCCCGGCAGATCCAGACGCTGCGGCTGCCATCGGCGACGACGTCGTAGGCATACAGAAAGGCCGTGATCGTCGTGCCACGGCGGCATGAAGCGAACAGGGGCTGCGGCCGCGACGCCACGAATTTGGACCCACCGCCGATGGCCGCTGCGAACAGCGTTCCCGCGCCATCGAGAAAGAACAGCTCGCGTCCGTCGCGCCGCCAGCGCGCCTGCTGACCGCCGCCGAGCGAGACACGGAACTTGCCCGGTCCCCCCGCCGGTTTCACGTACACCTCCGACTCGCCGGACTCATCGGAGACGTAGGCGATCCAGCGCCCGTCGGGCGAAAACACGCCAACCCAGTCCGTATGGGGCGAGGCGACCACCGGCGTGGGGCCGCCCCGCGCCGCCAGCGGCAGCACCTGCACGTCGCCGCGCGGATAGGAGTGGTAGAGCAGTGCGCCCCCGTCAGGCGCCCAGTCGGTCGGAAAGATGGCGGCGACCGAAGGCGCACGGTACACGAGTTCGGCGTCGCCGCCGATCGCAGCCACGCGGTAGAACGACGGCACCGGATCGCGATCGGAGCCAAAGATCAGGGCCGTGCCGTCCGGCGACCAGACCGGAAACCAGTCGCTCGCCGGATGCGAGGTCAAGCGCGTGACCGCCCCATTCGCCAGGGCGACCACCCATAGGTCGCGGTTGCCATTCTGCGGATCCGGCATGACCAGCGCGGCGCGCGAACCGTCGGGCGACAGCCGGATCTGTGAGAAGACGCCGCGGGCGGCAACCGACCCGATTTCGGCGCCGGTGCGATCGGCCCAGACCAGGCGCTCCGCCGCCGCGGCGCGGTAGGTGAGCACCCGCCCATCCCCGGACGCGGCGTAGTCGGCCCCCACTGCCGCGGGCTGGGTGAAGATGTCGCCGGCGATGGCGACGGGTTGGCCCGACAGCTGGAGGGTGCGAGAGTCGAAGGGTTGGGCCAACAGCGTGCTGTCGCGCATGAACAGCAGATGACCTGTGGACAGGTAGGTCGCCCTCGACTGCGCCGCCATCAACCACCGCGGCGACGCCGGATCGTCGAGGGACGCCACGTAGATACCGCTGTGCTCCGGTAAGTCGCTCCGGGCGGTGAACAGGAAATGCCGCCCATCGGGCAGGAATTGCGGCCAGCGATGCGAGTTCTCGCGCCGCGCGGCGTTCAGCGTCGTCAGCGGCTGTTGCGGCCCGCTGGCCGCCCCGACCCGGTGCAGCGGCGCGCGATTCGACGGCGTGAACACGATGACGTCGTCGCGACTCCAGGTCGCGCCCAGCGCGTGCGGGTCGACATCGGCAATGCGCTGCACCGGCCCTCCCGCCGCCGGGATCCGCCGGAGCGCACTCCCGGCGCTGAAGCCAATGACCCGTCCGTCGAACGACCAGAACGGCCCGTCGGCGCCGCCGGTTCCGGGCAGCCGGCGCGCGACGGTTGATCCGAGCGGCCGCGTCCACAACTCGGACTCACCAGACGACGCCCTCCTGACGAACACGAACTGCGTTCCGTCCGGCGACGGGATGGCGAGCGTTGCGGTCGTCTGCCCGTCGCCGGCGTCGACGGCGAAGTGCACGGGCAAGTGGCGCGACTGCGGCCGCAGCCGGAGGCCCAAGAAGAGAGCGGCGGTGAGCATGGCGATGGCGCACGCCGCCACGAGGAGCCTGCGTCCCAGGCGCCTCCGGGCCGGCAGCCCCGGCTCGGTGAGCGAGCTTGAATCGGCGAGATCGAGCCGCGCGTCCCCCATGTCGCGCAGCCGGTCTTTCGGGTTGCGGGCGAGGCAGCGTCGCAGCAGACGGTGCACGGCCACCGGGGTGGCCGCGGGCAGCGCTGCCCACTCGGGATCGCGCTGCAACAGCGCCGCAATGATGTCGGCGGCGGTGTCGCCGGTGAAGGCCGGCCGGCCCGCCAGCATCTCGTAGAGCACGCAGCCAAAGGCCCAGACGTCGCTGCGTTTGTCGACGGTCAGGCCGCGCGCCTGTTCGGGGCTCATGTACGCCGGCGTTCCGAGGACCACGCCGAGCGACGTTTCTCCGTGCGGCATCCGGCCCGCGGTGGGCTCATTCGAAGCGGCGACCAATGCGTCGGCCTTGGCCAGGCCGAAATCCAGGATCTTCACGACGCCGTCAGGCCTGATCTTGATGTTGCCCGGTTTCAGATCGCGATGGACGATGCCCTTCTCATGCGCGGCTTCCACTGCATCCGCGATCTGCCGGGCAATTTCCAGTGCCTCTTCGACGTCGATTCGTCCGCGGCCGAGTCGATCCGCGAGCGTGTCCCCCTCGACCAGCTCGAGGACGAGCGCGCGGAACGTCCCGCTCCCCGCCTCGGGCTCACGGGGAATCTCTTCCACTCCATAAATGGCGGCGATGTGTGGATGGCTGATCGCGGCAAGCACGCGCGCCTCGCGTTCGAAGCGCGCGAGGCGATCGGGATCGGTGGTGAACGCGGGCGGAAGAATCTTGACGGCGACGTCGCGCCCCAGATCGGGATCGTGGGCGCGGTACACCTCGCCCATGCCGCCCGCGCCCAGCAGTCCGCGAACCTCGAAGCGGCCCAGCCTGCCGGACCTCGCGCCGTCGCCGGCGGCGGGCGCTGGGATCAACTCCGGCAGGAAGCTGTCGCCCGATGGCTGCGCCAGGAGCGATCGCACTTCACGCTCGATCTGCGCGTCGCCATCGCTGGCGCGGCGGATGAAGGCGTCGCGGAGTCCCGAGGGCTGGCCGAGCGCGTCGTGATAGATCCTGGAGACGGCCTGCCAGCGATCAGGTGTCATCAGTTCCCTGCACCAGTTCGCGCCGCAGCCACGCGCGCGCCAGCTTCCAGTCGCGCATCACGGTCTCGGCTGACACGCCGAGAACGGCCGCGATGTCCGGCACGCTGAGCCCGCCAAAGAACCGGAGCTCGACGACCCGGCCCCGGCGGGGATCGATCGCCGCCAGCGCCTCCAGCGCGGTGTCGAGCGCCGCCACATCGTACGGCTTCTCGGTCGTCGGCCGCGCATCACTCAGCGAGACTCGCACGGCCTCGCCGCCGCGCTTCTGCCGCCGCCGGGCGCGCGCGATGTCCACCAGCACGCGGCGCATCAGCCTGGCCGCCATCGCGAGGAAATGCATGCGGCCCTGCCAGTTCACATGCTGGACGTCCACGAGCCGCAGATACGCTTCGTTCACCAGGGCGGTGGGGGCCAGGCTGTGACCCGCGCGCTCGCCGCGGAGGCAGCGTCGAGCGATCCGCTGCAGCTCCTGATGGACGAGCGGAGTGAGACGGGCGAGCGCCGCCTCGTCTCCCGCCCGCCAGGCCAGGAGCAGGCCGGTCACGCTTCCAGTCGGCATGGCAGCGCTACTTTAGCGCGCACCCTCAGCCGCTGCCAGTTTCCGACGGCGTTCGACGCCTCTCGATCCAGAAGACGGATACGGTGAATCGGCACCGGCCGTCGCCCTGGAGGTGAGAGATGCACTGGATCCCTCGCGTCGGCCCGTGGGTCGTCGCCGTGATGCTTGCCGCGGCCCGGGTTGCACATGCGGACGTCGTCACCGACTGGAACGCCATCATGGTCGCCACGGCCAGCACCCAGAACCCGTTTGCTCAAGCCCGAGTCGCCGCTATCGTGCACCTGGCGGTGTTCGAAGCCGTCAACGCGGTCACCCGTGACTACGCCCCGTACCTGGGTTCGCCGGTTCCGGTCACCCATCCGGCGTCGCCCGAGGCGGCCGCGGTCGCCGCGGCTCATCGCGTGCTGGCCACCTATTTTCCGGCCAACGCCGCCTCGCTCGATGGCGCGCGACTGTCGTCGCTTGCGGCACTGCCGGATGGCGCCCGGAAGGCGAACGGAGTCGCGGTAGGAGAAGCCGCGGCGGCCGCGATGATCGCGCGGCGCGCGGCCGATGGATCGACGGCGCCCGCATTTCATGTCCCGTCGGGAGTCGCCGCCGGTGAATGGCAGCTGACGCCTGGCTGTCCGCCAGCCGGAGGCATTCTCGCGCACTGGCGGCACGTCACCCCGTTCGGGATCCCGAGTGCCGAGCTGTTCCACTCGGCGCCGCCCCCGCCGCTCTCGAGCCGCCGCTATGCTCGTGACTTCAACGAGGTCAAGGCCGTTGGCGCGGTGGACAGCTCACTCCGATCGCCGCACCTCGCTGACGTCGCCCGCTTCTACGCCGCTGTACTCGCGGTGCCCACCTGGAACCCCGCCGTCTCGCAGGTCACCCTCTCCCGCCCCCGGCGACTGGCCTTCAACGCGCGGTTGTTCGCGCTGGTCAACATGGCGATCAGCGATGCCCTCGTCGCGGTGATGACCACCAAGTACGAATACACCTTCTGGCGTCCGGAGACGGCAATCCGCGCCGCCGGTCTCGACGGCAACCGGTGGACCAGCGCGGACCCGGGGTGGACACCGCTCGTCGCCGCGCCCTGCTTCCCGAGCTACGGTTCTGCCCACGCCGCGGCCAGCTACGCCGCCCGCACGGTGGCGGAGGCACTCCTGGGTGACGGCGAGATCGACGTGACGCTCTCGCATCCGGCCGTCGCCGGAGTCGTCCTCGACTACTGCGCGTTCGAAGAGATCACCGACGACATCGACGACGCGCGTGTCTACGGAGGCATTCACTTCCGCTTCGATCAACGCGCGGGGGCGGTACAGGGACGCCGGATCGGTGCGTGGATGGTCCGCCACAAACTTGGAGGTAGGAGGTAGGAGGTAGGAGGTAGGAGGTACCTATTCACCTCGGCACGAGCGTCGTCCCCGCGAGCCGATCTTGCAGTCCGCGCTCGGGATGCCTGACCGCGTATATCGCACCGATGGAGAACAGCGTGACACCGGCTCCGGCGTAGACCAGCCAGCCGCGGCCCGTCATGAGGCGTCCTTGGGCGAGCACGACACCCAACGCTCCCAGTGTCGCAGGCGACCAGGCGATCACCGCGCGCCAGAGCGATCGCAGACGCCCGACCTCGTTGCCGTCTCTCGTGACAACGGCGGCGCCGAAGAGCCAAAGCGCGAGGCCCCCGGGCACGATCAGGGCCGAGACCAGGCCGACCGCCGCGGCGGCGACGGAGACCGACGCGGCGAAGAGCAGCAGGAGGGTGAGCATCCCGAACGGCGATCGCATGGCCGCCGCTTCGGCCTTTTCCTGTGCCAGATACGGGCCGACCGTCGCCGCGGATGCCTGGATCGCGCCAGGCGTCGCGGTGCCGTAGGCGGTGACCGCGCGCCGTGCCGCCGTTTGGAGCCGCGGGTCGAATGGAAGCATCGACCAGCTCTGCGACCACGTCGCCGGATCGTCGACGAGATGCCGGTATCGCGCGGCGACGTGGACTTCGAACGCGCGAACTTCGCCGGCGCTGGCCGCTGTCGGATGCTCGCTCAGGTGCACGATCCGCTGCAGACATTCGGTGAGCTCGCCCATCGGCGTGTTGCTCAGCAACGCGCCGGAAAAGATCACCAGCATGCTGGTGAAGAACACCGCAAGGAGCGCCTGCGGCAGGCCGCAGAGGGCGAGGTGTCCGACACGGCGGGCGCGCCCGAACGTGGCTGGCTCGCGTTCGAGCGCCGCGACGTCTGTCAACAGCTGTTCCGCGCTGTCGAACGTTCGATGCTGGAGTCGATCGACGAATGATCGGGCGCTCAGGGGAAGCGGTGTCTGCATGCGCCGATCGGGACCTGTCCCCGCTGCATCAAGAGCTCGCGCGGCGACCTCGTAGAGCAGCGCCTGGACGGCCGCGAACGGCGCCGGCCCGGCGTCGTCGGGCGAGTCTTTCACCGGTTCATGGACGTCCTCGGCCCTTGCCGGGTCACTTTCCCAGTCGAGCAGCTTCGCCCTGCCGCTCTCCGTGATCCACACCCGACCAGGCCGCAGCGCGGGCAGCGTGCCGTCGGCGAGCCCCGCCCGGATCTCGGTCGCCAGGTCCAGCAGCCAGACCCGGACCACACGCCACGGTCGCGGCCGATCGCACAGCGTCGCGAGCGGCGAGCCGTCTGGCGCTTCGAACGAATCCCACGCCTCATGTTCGGTGCGCCGGCCCGCCAGCCAGCGCAGGCGCCCCGATCGGGACAGCGTCCGGCGTTCGGGGGGCACCGAAGGATCCCCGGGGCGCGCCTGCAGAATCCAGACCCGTCGCCGCAGCTGATTGTCGTAGCCGACCACGATCGGGGCTGGGGCGCGCTCGTCGAGCACCAAGTACGGCCCGACCCGAGCCGTTCCCGTCACGGCCGGCTCGGTCGGGGCGCGCACCGCTGGCCGTACCGGATGCTCCGCTTCGTGCTTGACGACGACGCGGGTCGCGGTCAGCAGATCGTGGACGCCGGCGTATCCATTCGCGCGTCGGGCGGTGACGAACATCATGAGCGAGAGCAGGACGCTCAACACGGGAAAGCTGAACCCGAGGACACCGCCGAGCACGGTGTTCTGCGACCGGTCCATGACTGGCGCGATCGCGTGCGCGTACGCAAGCATGGGCAGGCCGATTCCGAGGGTCCAGACGGTCGCGCGCACTATGCTGCGTGGAATGCCAGGCCGCTGCCGCGTCGCGGCGATGACCCGCAGCCCGAACAATTGCTTGCCGAGCCCGCGGCCCCATCGCCCTTCGAGCAATCCGTAATAAGTCACGTCCATCAGCCACGTTGCCAGGGAAAGTTGCAGCGTCGGCAACGCCCGTCCGGACGTCAGCGGGTCCCAGCTCCAGACAATCAAGGGAGCGGCGAGCAGCGAGAGCAGGACGGTGTCGCACAGGCCGGCAATGAAGCGAATCCCGGGACTCGGCGCGCGTGGCGCCGCCGGCGTAAACGGCTCGAGCGCCGCACGCAGGTCTGCATAGCGCGGGTAGCGCTCTTCCGGCCGCTTCGCGAGGCAGCGCATGACGACGGCCGCGAGCTCCGCGGGAACCTCCGGGCGAATCGCGTCAGGCGATGCCGGCATCTCCTGGGCGACCCGCGTGACCAGTCGCATCAGATTGGCGTCGTCGAATGGAGGGTGCCCGGTCAGCAGGTAATAGAGCGTCGCACCCACCGAGTAGATGTCGGAGCGCAGGTCGAGATCGTCACTGCGCAACTGCTCGGGCGACGCGAATGCGGGAGTCCCCAGCACCGTCCCCAGCATCGTCAGCGACCGTTCGTCGGTCGACAGCGTCGAGATGGACAGGCCGAAGTCTCCGACCTTGACCCGGCCTTCGCTGTCGATGAAGCAATTGGACGGCTTGATGTCCCGGTGCAGGATTCCGGCGTTGGCGGCGGCTTCGAGTCCTTCCGTGACTTGCAGGATCGCATCGACCGCCTGCGGTGCGGCCACCGGACCTCGAACCTTGACCAGATCCCTGAGCGTGCCTCCCGTCGCGAGCTCCATCGCGATGACCGGGATCCGTTCGATTTCGTCAGTACCGTAGATGTAGATGGTGTGAGGATGGCTGAGGGCGGCGGCCAGCCGGCCTTCACGGATGAATCGCGCGCGATCGGTGCCCGCGGCGACAGACGCGCGCAGCACTTTGAGCGCGATGCGGCGGCCGCTGTCGAGCTCTTCCGCTTCGTAGACGTCGCCCATCCCCCCCGAACCGAGGGGACGCACGATCGTGTAGGGCCCGAACCGCTGCCCGGGATGCAGCGTGATCGTGGGAGCAGCGGGGCTGCCGTACGAGCGCGTCGGCGCGTCCCCTGCGGTCGTCCAGTCGGAACCGTTGGTCACGGCGGGCCGGGTGGGAGTGTAGCCCAGACCCGCCTTCGCGCTACGCGCTACGGCGGGCAAGCCGGAGTTCCGCCTTCGCGCTCCGCGCGACGGCCGTGATAGATTCGCGCGTCATCTATGTCTGCCGCAAAGCCGCCCAACGAATCTGTCGTCGATCGCCGCGCGTTCCTGTCGGCTGCCGCGGCCGCCGCCCTGTCGATGGCGGCCCCGAACGCGTCTGCCCAGTCACAGGGCTTTCCGATCGGTCCCGAACCGGCGCGTTATCCCTCGGGCGTCTGGAAGGTCATCGACGACCGTTTCAGGAAGTACATGATCGGCAACACGCCGCTGGTGAGGGAATGGACCGGGGGGCTGTGGGCCGAGGGACCGGCCTGGAACGGCGTCGGGCGATACGTGGTCTTCAGCGACATCCCGCAACGACGTGCAGCTGCGCTGGGACGAAGTCACCGGGAAGGTGACGCCGTTTCGCACCCCGTCAAATTTCTCCAACGGCAACACGTTCGACTGGCAAGGACGGCAGCTTTCGTGCGAGCACCAGACGGCGCGGGTCGTGCGCTATGAGTATCGCGGCGAGCCGACGGTGCTGGCGGCGACGTTCGAGGGGAAGCGTCTCAACGCGCCGAACGACGTCATCGTGCACCCGGACGGCGGCGGCATTCTTTTCACCGACCCCGGCTATGGCAGTCACTGGTACTACGAGGGCACCGTCCGCGACCTGGAGCTGCCGACCAGCGTCTACCATATCGACGCGCAGAGCGGGCGGCTCACGAAGCTGACCGACGAGATCAAGAAGCCGAACGGGCTGTGCTTCTCGCCCGACTACCGCACCCTCTACGTCGCGGACACGGCGCCGACGCATTTCTCTGGCGAGAAGGCGAAGATCATTGCGTGGACGGTCCAGAACAACGGCAGCCGGCTCACCAACCGCCGCGAGTTCGCGACACTGGATGCGGGTTTCCACGACGGCATTCGCGCCGACGTCGATGGCAACCTCTGGTGCGGAACCGGCTTCGGCGGCGATGGCATCGATGGTGTTCACGTGTACGCCGCCGATGGGACCCGCATCGGCCAGATCGTGATGCCCGAGGGCACCGCGAACCTGTGCTTCGTCGGCCGGAACCGGAATCGCCTGTTCATGACGAGCAGCCAGTCGGTCTATACGCTCTACACCGCCGCACAGGGCGCGCACATCACCTGATCGTCGCGGCGAGGGCACTCCCTCCCAACCTATTCCCAGTCCACTACAATCAGCCGGTCATCTGGCGCTCATGCCGTTGTCACCCGGAACTCGCATCGGCCCGTATGAAATTCGTTCCGCCCTCGGGGCGGGCGGCATGGGTGAGGTCTTTCGGGCTCGCGACACGAAGTTGAACCGTGACGTCGCGATCAAAGTTCTCCCTGACGTCTTCGTCCACGACCCTGAGCGACTGTCACGATTCCGCCGCGAAGCGCAGCTGCTGGCGGCGCTCAACCATCCGAATATCGCGCACATCCACGGATTCGAGGATTCCGACGGGATACCCGCGCTGGTGATGGAGCTGGTCGAGGGGCCGACGCTCGCCGACCGAATCGTCCAGGGACCCATTCCACTGGCAGAGGCGCTGCCGATTGCGAAGCAGATCGCCGAGGCGCTTGCAGCGGCGCACGAACAGGGGATCATCCACCGCGATCTGAAGCCCGCCAACGTCAAAGTCCGCGACGACGCCACGGTAAAGGTGCTGGATTTCGGCCTCGCGAAGCTGATAGCAGGAGAGGCGAGCGGCGCCGGCGCCGGCCCTGTGACCCAGTCGCCGACAGTGACGTCGCCGGCGGCGACGCTAGCCGGCGTGATTCTGGGCACCGCCGCGTACATGAGCCCTGAGCAGGCCAAGGGCCGGACGGCGGACAAGCGGAGCGATGTGTGGGCGTTTGGCGCCGTGTTCTACGAGATGCTGACGGGACAGCGGCCCTTCGCTGGTGAAGACATCTCCGACACGCTTGCAAGCGTGCTGAAGAGCGAGCCGGACTGGAAGGCGTTGCCTTCGGACGTTGCCCCGCACCTCCGGATGCTGATTGAACGCTGCCTGACGAAGGATCGTCGGCACCGGATCGCCGACATTTCGACCGCGCTATTCGTGATGTCTGAGGCGGCCAGTCTCACGTCGCCTGCGCCGCTGGCGAGTGGACGGATTGTGACGGTGGACCGGCGAGCACTCTGGCGCCGTCTCGTCGTGCCGATTGCGGGAGCGATTTTCCTGAGTGCCATTGTCGGCACCGCCGTCTGGCTCAAGATGCGTCCGAGCGGCGCTCGTGTCACGCGCTTCGTCATCGCCCAGACGGGTCGGTCGGCATTGGTCGTCGACAGTCAGAGTCGCGATCTCACGATCACGCCCGACGGCACCCACATCGTCTATAAGGGGAACGCTGGCTCGACCGACACCCAGTTCTTCGTCCACCGAGTGGACCAGCTCGAGCCAACGCCGCTCGGGGGGGCTGGCCGGCAGCTGCGGGCGCCGTTCTCCTCGCCGGATGGGCGATGGATTGGCTTCGTCGAGCCGGTCCCCACCATGCTCAAGAAAGTCGCGATCACTGGCGGACCCGCCCTCGAACTGTGCCGCCTCGACAGCGCAAGCCGGGGCGCCACGTGGGGTGGCGACGACAGCATCATCTTTGCTACGGCCACGCCGTCAACAGGACTCCAGCGCGTGTCGTCGGCCGGCGGTGAGCCTACGGTCCTCACGAAACCAGACCGAGAACGCGGGGAGCACGATCACCTCTGGCCCCAGTTCTTGCCTGGCAGCAAGGCCGTGCTCTTTACGATCACCCCGACGACGGGCAGCGTCGATGCATCGCAGGTGGCGGTACTGGACTTGTCGACCGGCACACACAAGATCCTGCTGCGGGGGGCAGCCAGGCGCAGTACGTGTCGAGCGGCCATCTGGTTTACGTCGCCGCGGATACGCTCCGCGCCGTCGCCTTTGACCTCGGTCGATTGGAGACGATCGGCTCGGGGATTCCAGTGGTGTCGCCGGTGGTGATCTTGCCGACCGGCACCGCCGAGTTCGACATCGCGCGCGATGGCACGTTGGTGTACGCGGCCGGCGGCCTTGGCACAGCGCCCGCGCGGACGCTGGTCTGGGTCGATCGCCAGGGTCACGAAGAAGCGATCGAAGCAGCTCCGGCACGCTCGTATCTCTATCCGCAGCTGTCACCGGATGGAACGCGCGTGGCGCTCGAGATCCGCGATCAGGAGAATGATGTCTGGGTGTGGAGTCTTGCCCGCAAGACCCTGACACGGATCACGTCCGATCCAGGGATCGACCAGGCGCCGGTGTGGATGCCAGATGGACTCCGCGTTGTTTTTACCTCGGCTCGAGATGGTGGCATTGGGTCTCTCTACTGGCAACCGGCCGATGGCACCGGCAGTGCGGAGCGGCTGACGCAGAGTCCAAACTATCAGCGCGCATCAGCGGTCTTGCCCGACGGCATCCGTGTCCTGTTCTGGGAGGCGGGGGGGAAGACAGCAACCGACGTGATGATGCTCTCGTTGGAGAAGGACCGCCGTGTGCAGCCGTTGATACAAGGACCGCTCGTCGACCGCAACCCCGAGGTGTCACCGGACGGTCAGTGGCTGGCGTACGAGTCGAACGACTCCGGGCAGCTGCAGGTCTTCGTGCGGCCGTTTCCGGACGTCAACAAAGGAAAGATTCAGGTGTCTACCGCTGGCGGTGCGCAGCCGCTTTGGGCAAGGAACGGGCAGGAGCTCTTCTACATCGCGCCGGGTGGCGTGTTGATGAGGGTGCCCGTGAAAAGCGGGACCACGTGGACCGCAGGCCCGCCGACCAGACTGTTCGAGGCGCCGTATTTTCGTGGAGGCGGTGGCAGCGACTCGCGCACCTACGATGTCTCGCCCGACGGGAAGCGGTTCTTGATGATCAAGCAGGGCCTCCCCGCCAACCAGCCCGCGCCCCGCATCGTTGTGGTCCAGCACTGGTTGGAGGAGCTGAAACGTCTCGTGCCGACGAAATAACCTCGCGGCATGCGCCGTTCAAGGTCTTGAGACATCAGCCGGCCGCGCGTTGCCGCGTCCGCGTCCGCCTGTGCCGGGTCCCCACGCTGGTGCCGCCAGCTCCTTGTTCCAGCGCAGCCAGTCGCCGGTCGGGAAATCCGTAGAACTCGTCGAACCCGCGCGCCAGCGGATGAAGACGCTCGGCGGAACCCAGGTGCCACTTGCCGAACAACGCCGTTCGATAGCCCGCCGCCCTGAGTCGGTCGGCCATGGTCGTTTCGGCGAGGGACAGGCCACCGTCCGGACCCGCGTCGGCGCCCATGTTGACTTCGTGTCCAAACCGCTGCTGATACCGTCCGGTCAGAACTCCCGCTCTGGTTGGACTGCAGTGTGGACCCGTGACGTACGCATCGGTGAAGCGAATTCCCGCTTTCGCCAGCGCGTCGATATTCGGCGTGGGAATGTCCTTGCTTCCATGAACGCCGATGTCGCCGTACCCCATGGCGTCGGCGACGATCATCACGATGTTGGGCTGCCGTGCCTGCGCGATCGCCTCACCGCCGGCGGCGAGGATCATCGAGGCGGTACTCAGAATCGCGAACCAGCGTCGAGCGCGATGCATGCGATCCTCCCGTCACACCGGAAAACCGAAGTAAGCCGGGCTAGTGTCTGAATCGCGCCTGGAACGCCCGGAGACGTTCGACCGTCAGCCCGGGATTTCGCACGAACTCCAGGACCTCGCGCTCCGCCTGACGAACCCGCTCAGCCTCCTCCGCGATCCTGTCCGCGACGGCGTCGGGAATCATCAGCACGCCGTTGATGTCGCCGTGCAGGAGATCGCCGGGGTTCACGAGGAGGCCTTCCACCGTCACGGACACGTTCACGTCGCAGATGATCGGGTCGCCGTGTGAGACGACAAACCCGGGGCAGAAATACTGAAACCCGCCGAGCGCCCGTACCTCCACGACGTCCCTGAGACCGCCATCCGAGATGCAGCCAACCGCGCCAAGCGCTTTGGCCGTGGTCGCCATCACCTCGCCCATGTGGCACGAGCGGGATCGTTCGGGCCCGATGTCCTTGATGACGATGACGGCGGGCTTGGGCGAGGCTTCGACCGCTTCCCACAGCCGTAGCAGCCCCCTCTCGCCACGCGGCGGCGTGGTGGTGCTGTCCGCCGTGCACGTCACCGCGTAGCCGGTCGTCGACCCGAGCTCGGGAAACGCACATCGCAGCTCCCACCCGGCATAGCCCTCGACGCGCGACCGCACGCCGAAATTCTCAATCGCATTCGCGACGGTGGGGCTGTCAATCTGTCGCAGTTTCTCGAGCTGTTCGAGCGTCAAGCGCGGCATTCCTCCTCCATCGCTGAAAGAAGCGGGTCGACTGCCGATTCCCGACCTCCAACGCTCACTGGAAATGAAACAGCGTTGAGAATATCGTACGCACTTCTCATTCGACCTTTTGCGGAGGCCCCTTTTCGATGCGCTTCTCCTGTCGTTCGCGCACTGCTGCAAGCCGCTTGCTCCAGGCACTGCTGTGGCTTCCCGTTCTGAACGCGCCGGGGATGGCGCACGGGGGTCAGAAACCGCCGGCGTCCAGCAGCATGGGATCGAGCGCGATCGATCTGACGCGTGCAGCCATCGTTGCTCCGGCCGGCGCGCCCCTGCAGGAACGGACGGCTGTCCGGACCCTGGTCGAGGAGGTCGAGAAGCGCACGGGCGTGCGCCTGCGCGTCGCGTCTGAATGGCCGGCCGACAGCGTGCCCGTCATCGCGGTCGGGCCGATTGCGACGGCGTCGACTTGGGCGAGCGCCGGACTTCGCGGCGCGGCGGCCGCCGCGCCGCCGGGGCCCGAAGGCTACCGCGTTGCCGTCAACACCGCCGGACGCAGCGCGCCAACCGTTCTGGTGCTCGGCGCCGACGCCCGCGGCGTCCTGTTCGGCGTGGGCCGGCTGCTTCGTGAGCTGCGCATGGGGAGCGCGTCGCTCAGGGTGCCCGCCGCCTTATCGGTGGTGTCCACTCCGCAGGTGGCGCTCCGCGGGCATCAGCTCGGCTACCGGCCGAAGACGAACTCCTACGACGCGTGGGACGTTCCGCAGTGGGAGCAGTACATCCGCGATCTCGCCATCTTCGGCTCGAACGCCATCGAGCTGATGCCGCCGCGCACCGACGATGCGGCGGACAGCCCGCACTTCCCCCGGCCTCAGATCGACATGATGGTCGAAATGTCGCGCATCGGCGACGAATACGGGCAGGACATCTGGGTCTGGTACCCGGCGCTCGACCAGGACTACGGAGACCCGAAGCAGGTCGAGTCCGCGATCAAGGAGTGGGCTGACGTCCTCTCGAGGCTGCCACGCGTGGACGCGGTGTTCGTGCCCGGCGGTGATCCCGGGCACACGCACCCGAAGCATCTGATGGCGCTGCTCGAGCGGCAGACCGCCAGCCTGCGCCGGTACCATCCGAAGCTGCAGATGTGGGTCTCGCCACAGGGGTTCACGAAAGAGTGGATGGACGAGTTCTACGGAATCCTCAAGACCGAGCCGGCCTGGCTGAGTGGCATCGTGTTCGGTCCACAGGTCCGCGACAGCCTGCCGGTGCTGCGCGCGAACGTGCCGAAGCGTTACCCGATCCGCCGTTATCCCGACATCACGCATAGCCTCCGCTCCCAATATCCCGCGCAGGACTGGGACATCGCGCACGCGCTGACCTCCCAGCGCGAGCAAATCAACCCGCGCCCGCAGGACCAGGCGGTGATCTTCCGCGCGCTGATGCCGTACGCGACCGGCTTCATCACCTACTCGGAAGGATGCAACGACGATGTGAACAAGATCATATGGAGCGGCCTGGGCTGGGATCCGAAGGCGGACGAGCGGCAGATTCTGCGCGAGTACAGCCGCTACTTCATCGGCGAGCGGTATGAGGACTCGTTCGCGCAGGGTCTCCTGGCGCTCGAGCGGAACTGGCGCGGGCCGCTCGCCGCGAATGCCTCCGTTTTGACCACGCTCGAACAGTTCCAGGTGCTGGAGCGTGCCGCGTCGCCGCGCGACCTGCGCAACTGGCGGTTCCTTCAGGCGCTTTACCGCGCCTACTACGATGCGCACGTCCGCAGCCGACTGCTCCACGAGACCAGCATCGAGGAGCGAGCCCTCGAGCGGCTGCGCGCGGCGAGGCACGGTGAATCCCGTCAAGCGCTGTCGGATGCGGAGCGGATCCTGGGCGAGGCGCAGACCCGGCCGGCCACGGAATGGCGCGAGCGCGTGTACACCCTTGCGGAGGCCTTGTTCCAGAGCATCGGCGCGCAGTTGAGCGTCGAGAAGTACCGCGCCATCGCCGTCGGCCGCGGCGCGACGCTCGACAGCTTCGAGACGCCGCTCAACAACAGCGGCTGGCTCCAGGCGCGCTTCGCCGAGGTCGGCGCCCTGGCAACCGAGGAAGAGCGTCTCGCCGCCATCGCCCGCATGGTCCGGTGGACGGATCCCGGCCCCGGCGGCTACTACGATGATCTCGGGAATCCGGCGCTGCAGCCGCATCTGGTGCGCGGCCTCCCGTTCGAAGAAGATCCACAGCGCTTCAAGTCAACGCTGAGCGGATTCGGCTACCGGCCGGATTGGCGGCTGTCGTGGATGACACATGCGGAGTCGTTCTGGGAGACGCCGCTGCGGATGCGATACGCCGGCCTCGACCCGACCGCGCAGTATCGGGTCCGCGTCGTCTACGCCGGGGACGCCTTCAGCATGACCACCACCATCAGGCTGACGGCGAACGACAAGCACGAGATTCATCCGGCCATCAGGAAACCGTCACCGATCGCGCCGCTGGAGTTCGCTGTCCCCGCGGAAGCGACCCGTGGAGGCGAGTTGACGTTGACGTTCAGCGCGCCGCCAGGGCTCGGCAGCGCCGGACGCGGCAATCAGATCGCCGAAGTCTGGCTGGTCCGGAAGTAATGGACAACACCTGGGAGAGTCCCGTCAGGGCGAGGCTCCGCGAGTCGAAACCGGTCTTCGGGTGCACCATCACCACCAGCAGCCTGGACGTCGCGGCACGAGCCGCACGCGCGGGGTTCGATTTCCTCTGGCTCGAATTGGAGCACTCGCCGCTCACGCTCGAGACGGTGCGGAACATCGTCCTTGCGACTCGTGGTCTTCCGGCGGTCCCGATCGCGCGGGTGCCGGTGACCGAGCGATGGACGGCCAAGCGTGTGCTGGATGCGGGCGTGCACGGGGTGGTGTTTCCGTTCGTCAGCACGCCGGAGCTGGCGCAGCAGGCGGCCGACGCCTGCCGGTATCCGCCAGCCGGGCGGCGGGGCTCGGGTGCGAGCCTGGCGACCTCCTGCTGGCCGGAGCCCGACTGCTACTACGACTCCGCCGATCGCAACGTGCTCGTGGCCGTGATCATCGAGGAAGCGGAAGCGCTCACGCACGTCGATCGGATTGCCGCCACGCCTGGCGTGGACGTGGTGTTCGTGGGCACGGGCGATCTCTCGTTTTCGCTGGGGCTGCGCGGACAGCAGGATCATCCGCGCGTCGAGGCGGCCGCGCTCGAGGTGCTCGCCGCTGCGCGCCGACATGGGAAGGTTGCCGGCCGGCCCGCGGGGTCGACCGAGGCGACACGACGCTACATCGAGCAGGGCTTCCTGTTTTTCCAGGCGCCGTCCGACCTCGCGCTGCTCGAGGGCGGAGCGCACGGTTTTCTCGGCCCGCACGGCCTCGGGAGGGGTGTCAGGCAGTGAATCGTGAACGGTCGGCCACCATGAAGGGGTTGCCGCCGCACCGACCGTTCACGATTCACTGCCTGACACCCCTCCTTCTCCCTTGACACGCGATCAGAACGAAACGCGTAGCGCCAGCTGCATGATGCGCGGGTCGCCGGCAGCGAGGATCTTGCCGAAGTTCGCCGAGTTCTGGCTGCTGTTCGGCAGGTCGAAGTTGACGTTGTTGAGCGCGTTGAACGCTTCGATGCGCATCTGGAATTTGCTCGTCCCCCAGCCGTCGAAGGTCTTGTGCAGGCCGAGATCGAGCGCGCGATACCGCGGACCGCGGAAGGCGTTTCGCCCGGTATTGCCGAATGTGCCCACGGCGTTCGGCGCGAAGGCCGTCGTGTTGAACCAGAGCGCAATCTGCTCGGCGGTCGATCGGCCGCCCGCCAGGTTGGGATCGCCGGCGAGATCGGCACGCTGACCGCCGGTTCCGGAACGGGCGTTGTCCACGCCGCTCGACATCGTGAACGGCAGGCCGCTCTGCATGACCCAGATGCCCGTCACCGACCAGCCGGAGACGAGCGCGTCGAGCGCCGCGTTGCCGACTCGTCCAGGGATTTGATAGAGCAGCGAGCTGACCCATCGATGCCGCCGGTCGAAGTTCGCGGGTCCCCAGTCGTACTCCAGGTCGAACGGATTCGTCTGCACCGCGCCGGTCTGCTTGTTCTCCGACGAATGATCCAGCGTTTTGGACAGCGTGTAGCTGCTGAGGAGTGAGAAGCCCTTTGCGAACCGCTTGTCGAGGGTCAGCTGCAACGAGTGGTAGAGCGATTTCCCGCTCGGCTCGTTGCTGACGATGCTGCCGAAGCTGGGAAAGAGCGGCCGGCGCTGATTGGTCGTGGCCGTGGTCGCGCCCGGTGCGAAGATCGCGGCATTGACCTCTCGCAGAATGGTCAGCTTGGTGCCCTTCGACCCGGCATAGGCGGCCCTCACCAGGTAAGTCGGCACGATCTCGCGTTCAACGGTCACGTTCCACGAGTGGAGGGTGCCGTTCTCCATGTCGGAATCGTAGCTGAACATGTTGTGCGGCAGCACGAACGCCACGTCGCGAGGCACATTGAACGGATCCGCCGGGAACGGATTGACGCGGCCCGCGTACGGAGTCGACACGTCGTTGGCGAAGTCGCCGGGGAAGCTCACGACCGTGCCAAACGGGCCCTGGTTGGCGAGGCTGTTGGTCGCGATGGTGTTCGGCCGATCGAAGAACGCGCCGTAGCCCGCGCGCAGGCTCGTCCTGCCGTCGCCGAACGGATCGTAGGCGAGGCCGAGCCGCGGACCCAGGTTCAGCCAATCCGCGTCGTACCCGCCGGCGGGACACGCGGAATCGCCGGGATACACCGCGCCTTCCGGCGCGTTGACGTACACGCTGGACTTCTGCCCGGGCCGGAAGCACGCGAGGCGGTTGGTCGTGTCGCTGTAAGGAATGAACGGATCCCACCGCACGCCCAGATTCAGCGACAGCTTCGGATTCACGCGGAACGTATCCTGGACGAAGGCCGCGAACAGCTGCATCCGGGTGTTCTTGTACTCACCGATCCCCTGCTCGAAGCTCGAGAACTTTCCCAGCATGAAGTCGGCGAGCGCATCGCCGGTGAACGGCGCCGCGCCCGAGAACGTGAACCTTCCGTTCGCCCGGAAGTTGTTGACGATGTCGCCGATGCCGTAGCTGTATTCGAAGCCGGTGGCGAGCTCGTGCCGCGCTTTGGTCCACCGGAGCGTGTCGCTGACCTGGTACTCGTCGCGCAGGAACTGGTTGGTGTCGCCGCTGTTGATACCGAAATACCCGCTGACGTTGAAGAACCATTGCGGGGTCTTGTCGTTGTAGGCGTTGATGCCGAGCGACGAGTAGTCGGGCGGATAGATCTGGAAATTGTCGTTGTTCGTCCGGTTGAACGTCACCACCAGGTTGTTCAGCAGGTTCGGTCGGACGATATAGGTGTCGTTGAGCGAGAGCACCGTGTTCTGCCAGGTGCGCCCGAACGAGCTCGTCAACACGTTGGCCTGATCGAGATAGGCCGGCACCGACGCGCGCGACACCCAGGCGCGCCCGTAGAGACGGTGGGCGTTGCTGAAGGTGTGATCGACCCGGCCGAGATACTGGTGATCATCCAGCGACTGCGGCACAGAGAACCGCAGCGTCAACGGGTTGTCTCCCCCCTCCGGGTTGGGCAGCGGCAGCCAGTTGCGGAGGATCTCCGTCGCCGCGCGATTGAGCAGGGCGGACGGGATCTGGTTGCCGGCGAATGGCTGACCGGTGGACGGGTTGCGCAGCTGGCGGGACAGCGACGAGAAGTCGCCGGTGCGCATGGCCGCGTTCGGGACAAGGGTGCTGCGCGAGACCGGACGCTGCTCCTGGTTGGTGCCCTGGTACGACGAGAAGAAGAAGGTGCGGCTCCTCACAATCGGCCCGCCAAGCGTCCCGCCGTACTGGTTTCGCTTCAACCCGTCGTCCACGCCCGGGGTGAAGAAGTTGGTGGCGTTCATCTTGTAATGCCGCAGGTAGCCGAAGCCGAGACCGTGAAATCTGTTGGTCCCGGCCCTGGTGACCGCGTTCACGATCGCCCCGACATTGCGGCCGTACTCGGCGCTGAAGCTGTTGGTCTGGACGCTGAACTCCTGCAGCGCGTCTGGATTCGGCATCGGGTTCGGCGCGTTGCTGTAGTGATCGTTGTTCGAGCCGCCGTCGAGGATGTAGTTGGTGGTGTTCGCGCGCGCGCCGCTCGACGACACGGGCTGTATCCCGGGATATGTGGCGCCGGAGGTGAGGCTCGTCCGCGTGTCCGTCAGCACGCCCGCCACCAGCTGCATCAACTGGGTCGGGTTGCGGCCATTCAGCGGCAGCTGCTCGATCCGATCCTGATCGACCACGGTGCGCAGCGTGCCGGTCGTGGTGTCGACCGGCGAGGCCATGCCGCTGACCGTGATCGTTTCCGTCATCGCCCCGACCTTCAGGGCGATGTCGAGCCGGACGTCCTCGTTGACGCGGACGACGATGTCCGTGTTCCGCGACGTCTGGAACCCGGCGAGCTCCGCCACCACCGCGTAACGGCCGACCGGCAAATTGCGCAGCACGTATAGGCCGGCGTGATCAGTGACGGCGGCGGTGACGCCGTTGGTCGCCTCGTGAGTTGCTCGCACCGCGACACCCGGCATCACCCCGCCGGCGCTGTCTCGAACCACTCCGGTGATCCCGCCGGTCGTCGTCTGGGCAACAGCGGGGGTGGCAACAATCAGTGCCACGAGGAAGGCGAGAAGAACTGTCCGCCTCATGTGACTCCTCCAGCTGAAAGGTGAAGTCCGTCACCTCCCCGGCCGGCGCCACGGCCGCCGGCAGCGCGGAGGCGCCTCAGTAGAGCGCAGCAAGGTGCGCCCGTCAAATCGTTTCCGAACGAGGAAGGAAATGATACAAACCAAGCCGCGACCCATGTCCACTTGGCGTTCCATCCTCCCGGTTGTCCTTGTCCTGACGGCCTGCGGTGCCGGAGACCGTGGCGCGCAGAGGACGCAACCCTCGGGACCCTCGGCCGATTGGCAGCTCACGTGGAGCGACGAGTTCGACGCGGCTGAGGGTTCCGCACCCGATCCCTCTCGCTGGGCGTTCGATCTCGGCGGTGGCGGCTGGGGCAACAACGAGCTGCAGAGCTATACCGATCGTCGCGAGAACGTGTCCGTGCGCAGCGGCATGCTGGTCATCCACGTGGCGCGCGCGAGCTTCACCGGCGCGGACGGCATCCGCCGCGATTACACGTCCGCGCGGCTGAAGACCCAAAACCGATTCACGCAGACCCACGGCCGGTTCGAAGCCCGCATCCGGATTCCGCACGGCCAGGGCATCTGGCCGGCGTTCTGGATGCTGGGGCAGGACATCGTCTCGGCCGGCTGGCCCGCCTGCGGCGAGATCGACATCATGGAGAACATCGGACGTGAGCCGGCGATGGTGCACGGAACAATTCACGGTCCCGGGTTCTCAGGTGGCCAGGCGATCGGCGCCGCGTTCACGAATGCCGGCGGACGCCGCTTCGCGGACGATTTTCACATCTTCGCGATCGAGTGGGAGCCGCAGACGATCCGCTGGTATGTCGACGGGACGCTGTTCCAGACCCGCACGGCCGCCGACCTGCCGGCCGGCGCACGATGGGTCTTCGACCATCCGTTCTTCCTGCTGTTGAACATCGCCGTCGGCGGCAACTGGCCCGGCAGCCCTGATTCGACGACGACGTTTCCGCAGGAGATGCTGGTCGACTGGGTCCGTGTCCATCGCCGCGGGCCGTGAAGTGCACGTCCGCGGGTTCGCGGTTCGCGGACAAAGCCGATCGAGCCGGCGGGGTTGAAGGCGTCGCAACCAGCTATTAGCGGTGTCTTCCACCCAGATGCTTCGAACTGCTTCCTAGTTCTTGCGAACCCGCGAACCCGCGAACCCGCGAACCCGCGGATCGCGGTATCACCGCCTCACCACAACAGCTTGAACCCGAACTGCAGCTGCCGCGGCCCGTTGGCCTGACCCGTGATCAACCCGAAGGAGGTCGAGGTCACGCTGGTGTTGGGGCCGGAGAACTGCACGGTGTTGAAGGCGTTCAGCGCTTCGATGCGGACCTGCGCCCTGATCCCGCTTCGCACGTCGAAGGTCTTGAAGATCGACAGGTCGAAGTTCCGCAGCGGCGGTGTGCGGAGCACCGGTGAGAAGACCGGCTCGTTCCCGAATGTGAAGGCGGCCGGCTGGCTGTAGACGGAGGTATCGAAATAGCGGCTGAGCCGATCCTCGACCGGTCCGCTGAGTCGCGGATCGTTGCCGTTGTTGTTCGGCTGGGTGCGCGCGCCGAAGAGGCCGGCGGTGTTGTTGGCGGTGATCGACAGCGGCGTGCCGGACTGCAGCGTCGTGATGCCGTTGAACTGCCACCCGCCGATGAACGCGTTCAGCAGCGTCGAGGCGCCCGAAGCGAACCGGCGGTTGCGTCCGAAGGGCAGCTCGTAGAGATAGCTGACGACGAACCGGTGCTTGATGTCGTACGAGGCCAGCGCCCAGCTGGCGTCGAGGTTGTAGCTGTCCTGATGGCTCATCCCGATTTCCCGGGACTGCGCGTAGGTGTACGAGCCTTCGAACATCAACCCATGCGAGAACCGCTTGCGGCCGGTCATCTGCAAGGCGTGGTAGCGCGACTTCGCGCCGGACGCATAGAGCGGAATGACGTCGGTGAACTGCGGATACGGGCGCAGCAGCTGACCGCGGGCCACGGTCGGCTGGGTCAGGACGCCGTTGTTGACGATGCCGAAGAACGGGTTGGGGACCTGCTGATTGAGCTGGGTGCCGAGCGACATGTACTGGGGATCGAGCTGGTTCAGGCTGAGGCCGCCCTCGCCGACCGTCGACAGGTCGTAGCCCCGGGTCCCGACATACGCCACCTCGAGGAACATCGCCCACGGCAGCTCCCGCTGCACGTTGACGTTGTACTGAATGGTCCACGGCGACGGCGTGTCCTGCAGCGGCGCCTGCAGGTTCGCGCCCGCCTGGGTGAGCAGCCCCTGGGACGAGCCGGGCGACGGCACGAACCCGTTGGGATAGGGATTGCGCAGCAGATTCAGCGGCGTGATGCCGTCGATCGACGTGACCCAGAGATTCTCGGTGCGGAAGCCGAACGGACCGACGGTGCCCTGCGCTCCCTGATTGGACGGGCCGAAGATGTGGCTGTAGCCGCCGCGGATCACGGTCTTCTGGTCCAGCTGAAACGACCCGCCCAGACGCGGCGCGATGTTGTTCTTGTCCCAGTGGTACTGGTAACGGTTCCGTCCATCGACGCCGACGAAGACCACGCCGCCTTTGAGATCCGGAAACGCCGGCACCTGATCGGCGAGCGGCGAACGCGCGACCGGATCGAAATAGTTCATCCGGTTGAAGCGTTCGGTCCGCGGCACGTCGATGTCGTAGCGGACGCCGAGGTTGAGCGTGAGCCGCGAGTTGACCCGCCAGTCGTCCTGGGCGTAGCCGGCCCAGTAGAAGCTGTTCGCCGCGACGTTCTTCCAGTTCTGGATCAGAACGTCGTTGGGCTGGCCAAAACCGAGCAGGAACGACGCGAACCCGAAACCGGCGGTGCTGCTGGCGGTCGTAGGCACCGGGCCCTGGGTCTCGTTCGTCCGGAAGTTGAAGGTGCCGGCGCTTCTCGCTTCCCAGACGTTCACGCGCAGCATCCGGCCCTCGAAGCCGGTCTTGAGCGAATGCCCGCCGCGCACCTTGGTCAGGCCGGCGGCGGCGGTGTAGCTCATGAACGCGTTGTAGCGATGGTCGTTCCCGCCGAGCGTCAGCATGCCGCCGACGCCGAACCGCGGGAACATCTCGCGGTCCACATTGGCATCGATCGAAGCCGGCAGCCCGAGGCTCGACGGCTTGAAGCCCAGGCCCTGGTTGTCGAAGATGAACAGGGTGCGTGCGAACCCGAACCGGGCACTCATCACCGTCGTGTTGGAGACGGTGCGGTTGTAGTCGAAGACGGCGTTGTGCGCCAGGTTCTGTTCGTTGACCCGTCCCTCCGCGACCGCGATGTCGGCAGGGAGGAAGACCGCGGGCGCGCTGAAGGTCTTGCGATAGGAATAGCGCATGAACCCCTTCTGGCGCTCCGAGATCTGGTGATCGACGCGGCCGTCGAGGTTGTCGACGTTCAGCTCGGCGGTGCCGGTTGCGAAGTAGTTCTGCGCGCCGGTCACCGCGTTACCCGGCTGGTTCGGCAGCGGAAAGAACTTGAGGACGTTGAGCGCCACCGGATCCATACGGTTCGCCGGAATGACGTTGCCGGCGAACTGATCGCGGATGAACCCGCCCGCCGGATTCGCGCGGGTCGAGAACGGGTCGAAGATGCGAATCTGCTGACCGTTCTGCGCGAAAGTCTGCGAGAAGTCGCCCTGACGCTGCGCCGCTGTCGGCACGGTGGTGGTGGTCTGCGACTGCCGCTGTTCGCGCAGGCCTTCGAAGGAGGCCATGAAGAAAGTCTTGCCGCGCCGGATCGGCCCGCCGGCCACGCCGCCGAACTGGCTGCGCTGGAAATCGCCGAGCGGCTGCCCCGCCAGCTTCGCGAAGTAGTTGTTCGAATCGAAGGCGGAGTCGCGCAGGAACTCGTAGGCGCTGCCGTGGAACTGGTTGGTGCCCGACTTGTAGACGACGTTCAGCACGCTGCCGAGGCTGCGGCCGTATTCGGCGGGGTAGTTCGCGCCGAGCACCTTGAACTCCTGAATCGCGTCGACCGACGGGAACACCGAAATGCCGGTGAACCCGTTGACGGTCGGGAAGGACGCCGTCACCCCGTCGATGACCGTGTCCATCATGGTCGGCCGCGCCCCGTTGACCGTGTAGCTCATCGAGTTGTAGTTGTTGCCGATCGAGCCGGCCACGCCCGGCGTCAGGAAGATCAGCGAGTACACGTTGCGTGTATTCAACGGCAGCTCGAGAATGCGGCGGTTGTCGACCAGCTTGCCGACCGTGCCGGTGGTCGTCTCGAGCAGCGCGGCGTCGGCGCGGACCTCGATCTGATCGGTCAGGTCGCCGACCTCGAGGCTGAAGTCGAGGACGATGGTGGCGTTGATCTGCATGGGAACGTCGGTGCGTACGGCGCGCCGGAAGCCCTGGAGCCCGGCCTCGACCCGGTATTCGCCGGGCGGCAGCGGCAGTGATGTGTACCGGCCCTCGAGGTCGGTCGCGACCGACACCTGGATGCCGGTCTGCTGATTCGTGATGGTGACGGTGGCGCGGGGAATGGTCGCGCCGCTGGTGTCCTTGATCGTTCCCGTGATCGTCCCGGTGAACGACTGCGCGAGCAGGGTCGACGGGCAAAGTACGAGCACGACGAGCGCGGCGGAGAGCGCGATCCGAATCAGACGCATGGCTGTCCTCCAGTCGCGCGGATTATAGACCTGTGGACTAAGCCAGCGTGACCAGCATCGTGGCTTTTTTGATGCGACGGAGGTGGTTCGAGGTACCGGATCTCAAAAACGGAGCAACGGAGCCAACGAAGGAAACGGAAAAGAGAATTCGTTGCTTCGTTTTTGAGATCCGGTACCTCGAACCACCCCCATTGCCTCGAATGCTATCTGTCCAGCTGCTTATTCGAATCGCGTCGCGACCGCGGTCGAGCACCCCGTTCTGTAGAGGGTTCCATCGGCCTTGTAGAACTCGTTCGTACCGGACGACCTGCCGTGATCGGCGTCGGTGAGCTGGAGGGTGTGCGTGACGGTGGACCAGCCGGTAAAAAACCCGGGTGTCACAGGAAGAGCGGGATTGAATCCGGGAGTGCCAGGCAGGTTTGGCGCCGTGTCGAAATCGATCAGGGCGATCATCCGCTGGTGGTAGGTACGACGCCCCTCGAACTTCCACACGCCCTGCCCGGTGCTGGGCTGCCCGATGGCGAAGGCCGAGCTGGTGGTCGTCTCACTGACCGTGCCTCCGTCGTGGAAGCTCACCAGCGAAAGGAACGAGCCAAGCGAGGCGTTGGTATCGCATGCGCGAAGAGTGACGCGGACCAGCCACGCGCCCTCCAGCGAGTTCCGGTCGTGTGAATTGCCGGAGTGCGCCAGCGCAACCCCGCCGGAGGACATGGCCAGGACTGCAGCGGCGGCCGCCGCGGTCCGCACGGTATTCTGAAACCCCGATTTCCACATTTTCAGCATGGTGGCTTCTCCCGTTGGGGGGCGCCGGTATGGCGCCCCCGCTCTTGAGCGACTGCATCCTCCCTTCTGCGCCCGGCGGGTGACCATGGAACGCGGCTTATCTCGATCTGGTATTTTCGTGATCACGTAAGTGACCGGCATTGCTCGACTTGTGCCACTGTAGTGCGCACTTTCCCGATGCCCGTGTTGGATTCAAATCAGATTCTGCGCGTCGGCGACTTCGAGCTGGATGTCGCGGCCTACGAGCTGCGGCGCCGCGGGCGCCCGGTGAAGCTCGGCCGGCAGCCGATGGACCTCCTGATTCTTCTCGTCGAGCATCGCCGCCAGCTCGTATCGCGCGGGGAGATCGTCGAGCGGCTCTGGGGCAAGGACGTCTTCGTGGACGTGGACACCGGCGTCAACACGGCGATCAGCAAGATTCGGCACGCGCTTCGCGATTCGGCGGAGGCGCCGGCGTTCGTGGAGACCGTGCCGGGCAAGGGCTACCGCTTCGTCGCGCCGGTCGACGTCGTACCTTCGGCCCCCGCCGGGTCCAGTGGTCCAGTTCCCGGCGCGGCGGTCGTGGCGCTCGAACCGACGGTGGTGCCTCCACCCGCACCCGCAGGTTCGTCATGGCCAGCAACCAGGAGGCCACGCGCGCGTGTCGCGATCGGCGTGCTCGCGTTTGCGGTTGCGGCAAGTACTTTCGCGTTCGTCCGAATCAGGGGTGGCGGAGCGACGACCGTCACGCTGGCGGTCTTGCCGTTCGAGAACCTCGACAGCGTCCGGAGCGTGCGTCCCTGGCCGCCGGCCTGACCGACGAGACCAGCGCGTCGCTTGCTCAAATCGATCCCGCCCACCTCAGCGTCAAGGGGCGGACGCTGCGCTACAAGGGGACGACGATGTCGGCCGCCGAAATCGGCCACGAGCTCGAGGTCGACTATCTGGTCGAGAGCTCGATTCGCACCGCGGGCTCCCGGCTGCGCGTCACGGTCACGCTCATCCGCATCAGCGATCAGCAGCACGTGTGGTCGCAGTCATACGAGCGCGAGCCGACCAGCCTGCTCGGTCTGCACCAGGACCTCAGTTCGGCGATCGCGGAACAGGTCAGCCTGCGGCTGTCGCCGGATCGCATGAGTGGCCTCGGCCGGCGGCAGACGCGGAACGCGGCGGCGTATGACCTATGGCTTCGTGGCCGCGACCAGTCGCACCGCCGGACGGCGGAGGGCAACCTGCGGGCGATTGGGTTGTATCAGCAGGCCCTCGCGCTCGACGGCGACTACGCGCTGGCCTGGTCGGACCTCGCGATCACTCAGGCCGCGGCCGCGATCAACGGGGATGCGAGACCGGGCGATGTCGCGCCGCGCGTGCGTCTGGCGTCAGAGCGCGCCGTCCAAGCGAATCCACGGCTCTCGGAGGCGCAGCTCGCTCTCGGCTACGACCTCTGGCTGATCGAATGGAAGTGGGCGGCGGCCGAAGCGGCGCTGCGTCTGGCCATCGACCTCGATCCGAGCAGCGCAACGGCCTATCGGACCCTCGGCCATGCGCTGTCGCAGGCCGGCCGGCACCGAGACGCCGAAACGGCGATGCGCCGTGCCCGCGAGCTGGACCCGCTGGATGCCATGACTCGGGCGCTGTCCGCACAGGTCGCGTTTCAAGCGCGCGATATCGGCGCCGCCACCGATCACGCCCGACGCGCCATCGCCCTGGATCCGTCCCTGTGGATTGCCTACGGCGAGCTCGCCCAGGCGCTCGAGGGGGCGGGCGAGCACAACCTCGCGCTCGAAGCGCTGGCCGACGTCGAGCGTCTCGGCAACGTGAAGAACAGCAAGCTGCTCTCGATGAAGGGTTACATTCTCGCGCGGATGGGCCGGATCGACGCCGCCCGTGAAGCCCTCAGGCTGCTCGACGCGTCAGCGCGCGACCGCTACGTACCGCCTTACGCGCAGGCACTGATCTACGCCGGGCTCGGGGACCGCGAGGCGGTGTTCAACGCGCTCGAACTGGCCTACGCCGCCCGTGACGTGCACTTGATTCACCTGCCGGTCGACATGAAATGGGATCCGTATCGCGCCGAGCCACGGTTCGTGGAGCTCGTCGCGCGCTGCGGCTTCACCTCCGGAACCAGCGGTGTCAGGCAGTGAATCGTGAACGGTTGGTAGGTCTAGTTTGAGTCACGCTGCGGATGACCCGGCGATGGCGGCTGGCGTCACCGAGAAGCTGGAGGAAATCGCGGACGTCCTGGCGCTCCTGCGGACCAGGACTGAACGCAGGACTCGCCCCCAGACGCCTGTTCAATCTGAGACAGCCGGCAGCCTCGGCTCCTCCTAACGTACGTGCATGGTTGATCCCGCCACGGGATTCAAGCTGCGGTACGTGAACGTTCCGTGCCCCAGCGGGAAGCATCAACGCTCGATGCTGGCGTTCCGCAGCCACACCGAGGCTACTCTGTTCTGCATCCCTTGCGAGGAAGGCTGGATGCAGCCGGTGACGCATCCCGCATTGCGGGGGCTTCCCGTCGACGTCCCCCGCCCCATCCCATCGAGCTAAAACAGCAGTTCACCTTTCACTGCCTGACACCACGGTTACCCCTCGCCGCGAAGTGCCTCAATCGGATCCACTCGGGTCGCGGCCCGCGCCGGAATCCAGCTGGCCACACAGGCGACCAGCAGGAGAATGGCCGCGCCGGCCGTGAACGTCAGCGCATCGGTGGCGCTCACGCCGAAGAGAAGTGTGTCCAGGACGCGCGTCGCGGCGATCGCCGCCGCGAGGCCGATCGCCACGCCGGCGGTCGCGAGCACGGCGCCTTCACGCACGATCAGCCCGCGTACGCTACGGGTCTGAGCCCCGAGCGCGAGGCGGATGCCCATCTCGCGCCGCCGCCGGCTCACTGAGTAGCTGAGCACGCCGTAGACGCCAACCGCCGCGAGTACCAGCGCCAGTGCGGCATACGCACCGACCACCAGCATCGCGAAGCGCTCCTGCGCCACGCCCCGCCCGATCACGTCGGCGAGCATGCGCGGCTGGTGCACGACCAGACCCGCGTCCAGGTCCTGCAGCACGCGCCGGACGTCGGCGAGCACGCTCGACGCCGGCCGGGTCGTCGACACCACCTGCACCAGGCCCCAGTTGCGATTGGCGGCGAACTGCCGATGGAGGTGATAGACCATTGCCGGTGCCGGGACGCGCGGGTCGACCGGAACGTCGCGGGCGACGCCGATGATGGCGGCGGCCCCTCCGGCGACCCGCAGCTGCCGGCCGACCGGATCCTCGCCGGGAAACAGCGTGCGTGCCAGCCGCTCGTTGATCAGGACCTGACGCGGCACGGCACCGTCCCCGGTCCCGAACGCCCGGCCGCGGACCATCGGGATTCCCAGCGCCTCGAAGAACCGCCCCTCGACTACGCGCTGATTCGCCTGCACGTCGCCTTTCCGGTCCGCCCGCCCGACGTTCCAATCGTGATACATGCCGGTCACCGGCAGGCGCGAGACCGCGCCCGCGGCGCGCACGCCGGGAATCGCGGCGAGCCGTTCCTGCAAGGTCTGATGGAATGCGGCGCGGCGTTCCGGCTCGCCGTAGCGTCCCGCCGGCAGGTTGACCTCGAATGTCAGGACATCCGCCGGCTCCATCCCGAGGTCGGCGCGCGCGAGGCGATCGAAGCTGCGCAAGAGCAGGCCGGCCCCGGTGACCAGCACCAGCGCGAGCGCAATCTGACAGACCACGAGCGCCTGTCGAACCCGCGCCTGGCGGCGGCCGCCGCTGGCTCCACGGCCGGCCTCGCGCAGGACGTGCTCCAGGTTGGGGCGGGCCTGCTGCAGCGCTGGCAGCAGACCGAAGGCGAGTCCAGCGAGGAGGGCGAAGACACCCCCGAAGGCGAACACCGGGAGGCTCCATCCGGCGCCCGCCGCTGTCCGCGCAACCACATCGGGCGCGGCGGAGACCAGTGCGCCGGTCACGGCCTGTGCGCAGACGATGCCGATCGTCCCGCCCGCGAGCGCGAGGAGCAGGCTTTCGATGACGAGCTGCCGCGCCAGTTGCCAGCGCGAGGCGCCGAGCGCCGCCCGCACCGCGAGCTCCTGCTCGCGCCCGGCGCCGCGCGCCAGCATCAGCCCCGCCACGTTCACGCAGGTGATGACGAGCAGCAGGCCGACCGCGCCGAGCAGCATCCAGAGCAGAGGGCCGGAGCTGCCGACGGTGTCGGTCTGCAGGGGCGTCACACGCGCCGAGCGATTCTCCCGGCTGCCGGGGTAATTCGACGCGATCCGCGCGGCGATGGTCGTGAGCTCGGCCTGCGCCTGCGCGAGCGTCGCGCCGGGCCGCAGCCGGCCAATCGCGCTCAGATAGTGGTTGTACCACTGGTTGTTCGCCACAGTCTGCAGATCGACCGGCGTCCAGACGTCGACGCCGGGGACCAGGGGATCCGCGAAGCCGGCCGGCAGCACGGCGACGACCCGGTGCGGCACGCCGTTCAGCGGGAGCGACCGCCCGATGGCGTCGAGGCTCGCGCCGAGGTAGTCGCGCCAGATCCGCTCGCTGATCACCGCGACGCCGTGCGCGCCCCGCTCGTCGGCGCGCGCGAACGGCTCACCGGCCAGCGGCCGCACCCCGAGCACGCTGAAATAGTCGGCGCCCACCGAGAGCACGGTCACCCGCTCCGGCTGGGCCCTCCCGGTCAGGTCGGCCCCCTGGCTGCTGTAGGTGTAGACCGGCGCGATCTCGAGGGCGGAGCTGCCGTTGCGGTACGCGAGCAGCGCCGGCCCCGGCATGTAGATGTCGTCGGCATTGACCGTCTGGTAGATGCGGACCAGCCGTTCGGGTTCCGGATAGGGCAGCGGCCGCAGCACCACCGCGTCGAGGACGCTGAACACCGCCGTGTTGGCGCCCAGGCCGAGTGCCAGGGTGGCAATGACAATGACGGTGAACTTTCGCGCCGCGGCGAGCGATCGCACCGCGTAGGTAGCGTCCCGTCTGAGGCTGTCCATCATGAGGCTTGGACGGTCGCCGACCGCCAGTGGGTTGGAGCCGATCGCTCAGCCGTCGATCAATCTCTTCCGTCAGCTCTCACCGCTGCTCGGCGGCCACCGTGTTGCGCAACACGCCGATCCCCTTGATCTCCACCTCGAACGTGTCCCCCGGCTTCATCGCCTGCGTCGTGCCCGGTGTGCCCGTGAAGATCACGTCGCCGGGCTCCAGCGTGACGTAGCGGCTCACGTAGCTGACGATGGTGTCGATCGAGAAGATGAGCATGTCGGTGGTCGATTCCTGCACGACCTTGCCGTTGTGGCGGCCGATCAGCGTGAGCTTGTTGTAGTCGGCGCCGCGGACCAGCGCCGGTCCGATCGGGCCGAACGTGTCCGACCCTTTCGCGCGAAACCACTGCAGGTCGGCCTTCTGCCAGGCGCGCTCGCTGACGTCGTTGCACGGCGCGACGCCGAACACGTGATCTGTGACCTGCGCTTCGGAGATGTTCTTCGCGCGCTTGCCGATGACCAGGCACACCTCCGACTCGTAGTGGAGGGTCGTGGCGTCCGCGGGATAGACGATGTTGGCGTTGTGGCCGACCAGCGAGGTGGGCAGCTTGGCGAACAGCCCGACGTACTTGGCCGGCGACTGCTCGCCGATGTGGCTGCGATAGTTCAAGCCGGCGGCGATCACCTTCTTCGCGTCGGCCGGCGCCAGCAGCTTGACGTCCGACAGCTTCACCGTGCGGCCAGTCGGCTTCGCTCCGTCGAAGACGTTGCCCTGCAGCTCGCGGATGGTGTCTCCCTCCAGCAGGCCCCACGCGATCCTGCCGGCGGTCTCGTACTTCACGTAGTGGGTGAGGGATTGCGCGGCGCCGCCCACGGCCCCACACAACAGCATGACCGCGGCGACAGCGATGCACTGGACTCTCATCGGGCCTCTCCTGAAAGGGGGCCTATGGTATCCCAGTGAACTATTTGTTTTCCTCCTGATCGCCTGGCTCTCCTGCAAAAGATCGCCGGCCACCGAATCATCCAGCTTGCCGCTGAGAGCGTCCGGATGCAGCGAGTCAGCGTTCGGTGGGGCCCAGACCTGCGAAGCCGTACGCGCGCGCGACCGTCCGGACCACGTCGGCGGCGAGGACGGACCCGGCGTCGCCGTTGGTCATGACGGCAACCCCCGAGGCGTGATCACGATAACCGAAAAAGGTGGCGCGGAATCCCTCGTTGGCGCCGTTGTGCCCGAAGTAGGTCAGCGCGCCCTCGCCGAAGACGGCGATGCCCAGCCCATATTCGCCGGCCTGACGTCGCAGCATGTCCTGCGCGAGTGCCTGCGACATGACCTTCTTCGAAGATCCCGCGGCAATCATCTGCAGCCCGATCGCGAACCGGGCCAGGTCTTCCGGTGTGGTCCACAGGCCGGCCGCAGCCTGCTCGGGGTAGGTATGCCATCGTCCCGCGACCGCGTCGCCGCCGGATCGGTATCCGGTCGCGGCCTTGTCGCGGAGACTCGCCGGCAGCGGCTGAACGTATGTGCTGTTGACCATCCCGAGCGGCTCCAGGACCAGCTCGCGCGCGGTTTCGGCGAATGGCTTTTTCGTGACCTCCTCGACCACCAGCTGGGCGATCGAGATGCCGCCGCCGGAGTACCGCCAGGTCGACCCGACGGGGATGTTGACCCGGACCGGTGCGGAGTTCGCCGGTTTGATCCCATCCAACAACTGCACGAGCGTCGGCACCGGTTCATCGCGGGCATAGCCCCGGAAGCCATGGACGGTCGTTCCGGCCGAGTGCGTCAGCAGCCGGCGCAACGTCACCGGTGACGCCGCGGTGTGCTCGTTGGCCGGCACCTTCCACGATGTGAGCAGCCCGTTGACGTCGGTCTCGAGAGACAGGCGCCCCTGACTCACCAGCGCGAGCACGGTGGCGGCGGCGACCGGCTTGCTGATCGACGCGGCCTGGAACCGCGTGAGGGGATCCACCGGGCGTCCCGACGCGACATCCGCCGTTCCCCATCCGCGCACCCACTCGAGGCGGCCGTTGCGGAACACGGCCACGCTCACTCCCGGCACCTTCAGCTGCCGCATCCGCTCGGCGAGCGCCGTGGTCTGGATTGGCTGACCTTTGACGATCTCCCGGGGGAGCAGCGCGGTCTCGACCCGGCTCGTCACCTCCTGGACGGTGGGTCCGGTCTGAAAAGGTGCGCCGAGAACAGCGGCAGCGACGGCGAGAACGCAGATCAGGGAGCGCATGGGGCTGGTGCAGGAGTATGGATCCCCGTTCTGGACCGGGCAACCCTTTCGGCCCCGCGCCCGTCCAAGTGTCTACAAAGTAGACTCAGAGACGATGGCGGACACCCCACCGATTGGCGAGCTCGAGCAACTGATCCTGCTGGCGATTCTCCGGCTGGGCCCCGACGCCTACGGGCTGTCGGTCGCCCGCGAGCTCGAAGCCCAGGCGGGGCGCCGCCTCTCGCGCGGGGCGCTGTACACCTCGCTCGACCGGCTCGAAGCGAAGGGCTTTCTCCGCTGGACCCTCGAGGCTGGCGGCCCGCAGCGCCAGTCCCTGCCCAAGCGCGTCTACGTGGTGCTGCCGCGCGGCGTGTCGGCGTTGCGCACGTCGCAGCGCGTGCTGCGCAGGATGTGGCGGGGGCTGGACGGCATTCTCAAAGGGCAGTCGTGATCACGCCCCCGCGCTCGTTCGACTGGCTCCTCAGGCGCGTACTGCCGCCCGGTCCGGACGGCGACTCGATCCGGGGAGACCTGCTGGAGGAGCTGGTGGCGTCCGCGGATCGTCCGTCCGCTCGTTACCGATACCGGCGTCACGCGATCTCGATCGCGCTGAGATACGCCTTACACCCCAGGCCGGCACGCGACGCCGGCCAACGGAGATCGACGATGGACACTCTGGCTCAGAATTTCAAGTTCACGCTGCGCTCGCTGCTCGCGCGGCCGGCCTTCGCCCTGACGGTCGTGGCCACGCTGGCGCTCGGCGTCGGCGCGAACACCGCCATCTTCAGCCTCCTGCACGCGCTCGTGCTGCGCAGTCTGCCGGTGGCCGATCCTGAGCGGCTGGTCGTGCTCAGCCGCAGCCAGCTCAGCATGCCCTATCCGCTCTTCCGCCATTTTCAGGATCGCACCACCACGCTCGACGGCCTGCTGGCGTTCCGCACCGCGCCCTGGCGCTTCACCGCCGGTGGATCGACCGAGCGCATCACGGGCGCGCTGGTCTCGGGCAGCTATTTCGCGGTGCTCGGCGTCGAGCCCTCGATTGGAACGGCGATCGGCGCGGGCGACGACCAGATCCCGGGGACGGGCGGAGCCCGGGGCCCTGTCGCGGTGCTCAGTCATGGCTTCTGGCAGCGGCGGTTTGGCGGGCAGCCGAGCGCGATCGGCTCGCCCGTGGTCCTCAACGGCACGCCGTTCACGATCGTGGGTGTCGCTCCGCAGGGCTTTGCCGGCACCGAGATCGGCCAGTCGCCCGATGTATTCGCGCCAATGGCGATGCAGCCGGTGCTCCTGCCCGACGTCGGGACTGCACTGACACAGCCGCGGAACAACTGGCTCCGCATGATCGGACGGCTGAAGAAGGACGTCGACGTCCGACAGGCGGAGGTCGAGTTGACGTCGCTGCTCGCGCCCTATGTTGCCGAAATCCTGAAGGACCCGAAGATCGATCAATTCGGCCCGAACGTCCGCCGCAACATGCTCAACCAGCGGATGACGCTGCTGCCTGGCAGCGCCGGCATCTCGGCGCTCCGCACCCGCTACTCGAAGCCGCTCATGGTCCTGATGACCGTGATGGGCCTGGTGCTGCTGATCGCGTGCGCGAACATCGCGAACCTGTCGCTCGGGAGGGCCGCGGCGCGCCGCAAAGAAATAGCGATTCGGCTCGGCCTCGGGGCCTCGCGCACCCGCATCGTCGGACAGCTGCTGAGCGAGAGCCTGATGCTGGCCATCGCGGGCGGCGCGGCGGGCCTGTTGCTGGCGCGGTGGGGCCGCGACATGCTCCTGACGTATCTACCGGTCGACCAGAATCTTGCGGCGCCGCTCGATCGCAGCGTGCTGCTGTTCACGATCGTGGTGACCGCCGCCGCGGCGGTGCTGTTCGGCCTGGCCCCGGCATTCCAGAGCGCCAGGGTTGACGTCGCCCCGGTGCTGAAGGGCGCGAGAGGCTCGACATCCTCGCGGATCCCGCTCAACCAGCTGCTGGTCGTCTTCCAGGTCACGATCTCGCTCGTCGTCGTGATCGGCGCGGTGCTGTTCCTGCGTTCCCTGAACGGACTGCTCTCGATGGATACCGGCTTTGCCCGCGGCAACGTGCTGGTGGCTTCGATTGAAGTGCCGGCCAGGCGGTTCGCCGACCTGTATCCGCGGCTGATGGAAGAATTGAAACGGCTGCCCGGCGTCATGTCGGTCGCACTAGCCGACTCGGCACCTCTTGGGACCAACATCGGCTGGAACATCTACATTCCGGGCTACGTGCCCAAGCCGAACGAGCCCACTACATCACCGTGGGTGAGCCTGATCTCTCCGGGCTACTTCGAGACGATGCAGGTCCCGCTGCTGCTCGGCCGGGACTTCGATGCCCGCGACCTCAGCACCAAGCGCAGCGTGCTCATCGTCAACGAGACGTTCGCCCGGCACTACTTCGGGACGACGAACGCGGTCGGCCGTCAGGTGGGGCTGGCGCCGGGCGCCTCCGACGTCGAGATCGTCGGCGTCGTGAAGGACGGCAAGTACACCGGCCTCCGCGAGCAGCCGGTACGAATGGTCTACGTGCCGTACCAGCCGGGACCGTGGTCGTCGAGCGTGACGATGCATCTGCGAACAGCCGGGGATCCGATGGCGGTCGCCTCGGCGCTCAGACAGAAGGTCACCGAGCTGGAGCCGCACGCGCCGGTGTCCAACATCCGCACGGTCGAAGACGAGGTCGGCCGTTCGCTGCTGCGCGAGCGGCTGGTGGCGACGATCACGGCGCTGTTCGGCGGCCTGGCGCTGGCGCTGGCCGCGATCGGTCTCTACGGGGTGCTGTCGTACGGCGTGGTCCAGCGGACGCGGGAGCTGGGCATCCGCATCGCGATTGGCGCCACGCGAGAGCGGATCCTGTGGCTGGTGCTTCGTGAGGCCGGCTGGGTGCTTGGCCTGGGGATCGCCGCCGGTCTCGGCTCGGCGTGGGCGCTCGGCCGGGTCGTGAGCAGCCTGCTGTTCGGGATCAACGCGACCGATCCGGCGAGCATCGCGATAGCGATCGTCGTCCTGTCGTCCGCCGCGGCGCTCGCCGCCTGGATCCCGGCGCGCCGCGCCTCGAGGATCGATCCGATACGCGCGCTGCGATATGAGTGACGTTTCTTCGACAGCCGCTGTCACGCTGCATTCATGTTCACGGCGCCTGCGGCGCGCTGGCGCTTCGCGCCAGGACGACACGACGAGACGACGACCACGACGTTAGGACAGCAACTGGCCACGTCAAAACGCGTGGGCATGTTCGTCAATGCCCCGTCGACCCGATATATCAACGGCTCTCCCCGTTGGCGGCGACGCCGGCCTTGCCGGCCGGCGTTGCGGGAGTGAAGGTCGGGGGATCACAAGTAGCCCAGTGACGTCCCGGCTACTTGCGATCCATCCCGACCTTCACTCCCGCACCGCGCGAAGCGCGGCGCCGCAAACGGGCAGAATCCGTCGAAGTGACTTACAACGGTTTTCGTCGTGTCGTCGTGTCGTCGTGTCGTTACGGCCGCAGGCCGAAGCGCGCCGCAGGCGCCGTGGACACGAGTGCAGCGTGACAAGCGGCTGTCGCAGCAACCAGCTCCGCTCGGTCTCCGAGTCCGGTGGCGCAGGGTAGAATCGTGGTTTCGCCTCAGCGCGACTTCCCGCCGGTGTCACAACCAGAGAACCTGGAGAGAGAAGAATGAAGAAAACCGCACTCGCAGGGGCCGTCGCGATGGCGCTCGGATCGACCCTGTATGTGTGGGCGCAGCAGCCCGCGTCACCACAGACTCCAGCGGCGCCTCCGGCCGGTGGCCGTCGTGTGCCGGGCCCGAGGTCGGGATGAACACCCGTCCGCCGAACGGCTGAAGACCAGAAGCCGGCGTTCGCCGGACAGACCCGCGCGCCGGAGCAGAAGCTCAACGTCGCCTTCGACGTCGTCACCGTGGCCGAAGGGCTGGTCGAACCCGTGGGGCCTCGCCTTCCTGCCGGACGGCCAGATGCTCGTCACCGAGACGGCCCGGCCGGCTCCGCGTCGTCAGCGCCGACGGCAAGCAGCTGTCGGAGCCGGTCGCCGGCCTGCCCGCGGTCGACGCGCGCGGGCAGGGCGGCTGCTCGACGTCGCGCTCGACCCGGCGTTCGCAGAAGAACCAGCTGATCTACTGGAGCTACGCCGAGCCGCGGAGACGGCGGCGAACAACACCGCGGTGGCGCGCGGCCGGTTCGTCGACGGCGCGGCGCCGCAAGGTCGAGAACGTGCAGGTCATCTTCCACCAGGCGCCGTCGCTCGCCTCGACGCTGCACTTCGGCGGACGCCTCGTCTTCAGCCGCGACGGCACGCTCTTCATCACGCTCGGCGAGCGCTCGATCACCGAGGGCCGCATGCAGGCGCAGCGGCATGGACGGCCTGCTCGGCAAGATCGTGCGCCTCAACCCCGACGGCTCGGTGCCGAAGGACAACCCGTTCGTCGGCAAGGCGGGCGTGCGGCCGGAGATCTGGTCGTTCGGCCACCGCAACGTCCAGGCGGCGACGCTGCATCCCGACGACCGGCGAGCTCTGGGAAGTCGAGCACGGCACGCGCGGCGGCGACGAGTTGAACGTCGCGCGCAAGGGCAAGGACTACGGCTGGCCGACGATCGCCTACGGCATCGAGTACCAGGGCGGCGCCGATCACCGGCGGCATCCAGCAGCAGGAGGGCATGGAGCAGCCGCGCTACTACTGGGATCCCGTCATCGCGCCGAGCGGCATGGTGTTCTACACCGGCAAGCTGTTCCCGGCGTGGCAGAACAGCCTGTTCATCGGCGGCCTCGGCGCGCACGAACCTGGTGCGGCTGACGCTGAAGGGAGAGCAGGTCACCGGCGAGGAGCGCCTGCTCCAGGATCTGCAGCCGCAGCGCGAGCGCATCCGCGACGTGCGTCAGGGGCCCGAGGGCGCGCTCTATCTCCTGACCGACAGCGCCAAGGGCCGCATCCTCAAGCTCGTGCCGAAGGCGTAGCAGGAGGTTTCCTGGTTCGACGGCCCTTCGCTGTCACGCTGCCTTCATGTCCACGGCGCCTGCGGCGCGCTGGCGCTTCGCGCCAGGACGACACGACGACACGACGACAACGACGCTTATGACACGAGCAACCGGCCAGGATCATTGCGCGCGGGTATGTTCGCAGTTTGCCCCCGTGATCGATATATCAGCGGCTCTGTGAGTTGGCAGGACGCCGGCCTACGGCCGGCGTGCAGGAGTGAGGGACTGGGCGGATCACAAGCTAGCCCGTTCGTCCCGGACTGCTTGTGATCCGCCCAGTCCCTCACTCCTGCTACCGCGCGAAGCGCGGTGCTGCCAACGGTCTGAGTCCGTCGAAGTGATCTCGAGGGTTTCGTCGTGTCGTCGTGTCGTCGTCTCGTCGTACGGCCGCAAGGCCGAGGCGCGCCGCAGGCGCCGTGGACACGAGTGCAGCGTGACAGTGAACAGCGCCGGGAGCCCCTCAGAGCGACTTGAGATACTCCACCAGATCCCGCTTCGCCTGCTCGGTCAGGTTCAGGCCGAGCACCCGGTTGTAGTGATCCACCACCGCCCGCAGCGTGGGGAACCGGCCATCGTGGTAGAACCCGCCCTTCTGCCGCGTGAAGAGCCCGGCCAGCGGCGTGGTGCGATAGCGCTCGTCCGGTGAGCGGCGCGACTGGAAGTCGTCGATGCCAATCTCGGCCGCGGTGTGCAGATTCCAGCCGGGCTCGGTGAAGAGCGGCGGGACGTGGCACGACGCACAGCGTCCCGCGCCGTTGAACACATCCTTTCCCGCTCGGGCGGAGGGCTCGTTGAAGCTGCCGCGGGGTGGCGTTGGCGCCGGAATCGACAGTTGGTAGAACTGCAGGGCCGGCAGCTTCGATGTGATGAGATCCGGATCGTTCCGCACTTCGGCGAAGCCGGCTCTGGCCGCGACCGGGAACCGTGCCGCATCGTTGAGGCGTGGATCGATGAAGGTGCCCTGCCCGTGCATCTCGAGGTTCGCGACGAAGGCGTTCCAGTGCGAGACTCCGCCCCATCCCGTATACGTGTGCAGGTTGACGCCCGCGAGACCGAACGCGGCCGGTAACAGGGTGGCTGCCGTCTTGCCGTCAGGGCGGAACGCTTTGCCATCCAGGAACAGCTGCGCGTCGAATTTTCCGGGTCCCCAGCTGGCCAGGACCGCCCGGACCGTCTTCTGGTCGGTCTGCAGGAGATCGGCGACCGCGCTCAGGTCGGGCGCCAGCGCGATGATCGCTCCCACGTTGAGATCCCGGTTCGGCCAGCCGTCGAGCCGGCGTCCGATCCCCGGCGCAATCGAATTGTCCACCGTCGAGTGACACAGGGCGCACTGGATCCCGATCGACTTCAGTCCACCGTTCCGTTCCCGCTTGGCGGAGACACCGACCACCGCGTCGGCGTCGAGAAGGGCCAGCGTCACCGCTGGATCATTCAGGTTGATGCGTCCCTGACGGATCGCGGTCAGGGTTGCGCTCGACAGCGCCTCGGCATCGACCTTCAGGCCGACACCGAGCGCCGCGGCGGGGGAGAGTCCGGCTCCGACGCCACCGAACCTCGCACCTTCGATCGCCTCGTGAAGCCGCAGCGTGCCGCCCCAGAACCGCTCGTCGCCGAAGGTATCGAAGCGAAAGATGTGACGTCCCCGCTTCAGGAGATCGGCCGCGTGGCCGGCGATCCGATCGTCGAACGTATCCGATCGCTGATGGCCGTCCAGTTCCCGCGCGTCCTTCTGTGACGAAGCGGTGCCTTGTCCTGTCGGCCGCGAGATAGCGGCCGGCGCTGCCAGCGCCGCGATCGCCACGAGGACGAGCCAATGCCATGTTCGCCGTATCGCCACAGTCACCCCCATTCCACTGGTCAGTCCGGAGCTCGGCTCGCCGGCGCGGTCGAGCTGGCGGGCCGCCGGGTCTCTCTCTCCAATGAGAGTGTTCGTGGCGAGAAAGGTGACAGGCCTCGCGGTGCAACCGAATCGGAACCGGTGCACTCTAATGGGCATGGAATGGACCGTCGCGGTCGCGCTGCCCGACAGCGCAAGTGCCGGGCTCTCCGACACCGAGCTCGTCGCCAGAATCCTCGCCGGACAATGCGAGCTCTTCGAGATCGTGATGCGGCGGCACAACCAGCAGCTGTACCGCGCCGCCCGCGCCATCCTGCGAGACGAGGCCGAGGTCGAGGACGTCCTGCAGCAGGCCTACCTGAACGTGTTCGCGCACCTCGAGCAGTTCGAGGCTCGCTCGCAGCTGTCCACGTGGCTGACCCGGATCGTCATCAATGAAGCCTGTGCGCGGCGGCGCCGGTCGCAGCGGAACGCGCCCTCGACGCCGGCGGCCGAGAGCCTGGTGCCGTCCTCGGCGTTGGACGGCGTGGCGAGCGGGCTCCCCAGTCCAGAGCACCAGGCGTATGCCGGCGAGCTCCAGCGCGTGCTCGAGGAGGCGGTGGACGCCCTGCCGGAGCCCTATCGCGTCGTCTTCATGCTGCGCGACGTCGAAGGGATGAGTACCAGCGAGACCGGCACCGTTCTCGAGCTCGGCGCCGAGGCCGTGAAGACGCGTCTCCACCGGGCTCGCGCCATGCTTCGACGGGCTGTCGCCGCACGCGTCGGGGCCGCGGCCCCGGGCACGTTTCAATTCCGGGTGCCGCGCTGCGATCGAGTGGTGCACGGCGTGCTGCGCCAGCTCGCCGGGCTGCCGCGCGCCTGCGCCGCCGCCCGCCGTCTAGCCGTCTCACGCCTGTCGCTTCTGCGTGGCATGATGTCGGTCAGCTGATGACGTCACCGCAGCCACGCCGACCGGGTTCCGTTTCCCCCTGCTCTTCATAGCCTTCCTGTCGCTGATATGCGCCAGGCCGGTGGCCTTGTCCATGCCCCAGGCAGACGAATCCGCGCGGACACTGCGGCGCTTCCGCGCGCCTGAAGCCTCACAGGCGGTCGCCGTCGACCGCCGCTTCTTTTACGCGATCGGCAACACCGTCGTCGCAAAGTACGACAAGAACACCGGCGCGCCGGTCGCGACCTGGCGCGCCGAAGCGGGCAGCTCCATCGCTCATCTGAACAGCGGGATCGTCGTTGGCCGGGAGCTGTTCTGCGCGCACTCGAACTACCCCGAGACGCCGATGGTCAGCTCGATCGAGGTCTTCGACACCGGGCGAATGACGCACCGGCGCTCCATCCCGTTGACTGGCGAGTTCGGATCTGCCACCTGGATCGATCGCGCCGATGGCGGCTGGTGGGTGACGTTTGCGCACTACGCCGGCAAGGGCGGTCTGCCGGGCAAGGGCCCGGAGGCCACCAGGCTGGTGCGGTTCTCGACCGA
This sequence comes from uncultured Acidobacteriota bacterium, assembly GCA_963717745.1. Taxonomy (GTDB): domain Bacteria; phylum Acidobacteriota; class Vicinamibacteria; order Vicinamibacterales; family 2-12-FULL-66-21; genus JACCXG01. Next base: position 263 of record CAVQXJ010000015.1, on the reverse strand, counting down.
TTGGAAGGTCAGGCGGGTCTACGCCTTTCCCGCTGCGGTTGTGTCCCGCTGGGAGATGATGAGCAGCTCGGGAGGTGTCGCCGTCACTCCTCGCGTATTCGCGACGACTGGTCACGATCGGCCGGAGCTGTATGTCGTGGAGTTGCCGAAGGCCGGTGACGAACTGGTGCTCCGCGCCATCGTCCCGATCGAATCCGGTGGACAGGGTATTTCAGTCGACCGGGCCGGCGGGACGATCTACTCCATACAGCGGCGGACCGGTG
>CAVQXJ010000014.1:0-141174 GCA_963717745.1 uncultured Acidobacteriota bacterium | reverse complement strand
CCCGCGCGAGATGCCGGACGTCCGCCTCGCCATTGGATCCAATGCGGCCTCCGTGTGGTGGGTCAACGGCAAGGAAGTGATCGGCATCTACAACGACCGGCAGGCGGTGATTGACGATGGCGTGTCCGGCCGCCTCACCCTCCGAAAGGGTCCCAACGTCGTCCGCGCGGCCATCATCAACGGTGGCGGCGCCACGGACTTCTGTGCGCGGTTTCTCGACGGCGAGTACCGACCGGTCAGGGACATCAGGGTGACTCTGACGGATCGGTAGGTGTCGGCTCTGGAAGGATCCTGCAATGGCTGAAGAAGTAAGCGCAGATGTCACCCCCTCGCTGGTTGAGAAGCCGCAGATTGTAGACGACCCTCCGCCCGGGATGAGCAGGCGGACGCTGCTGAAGGTGCTGGCGGCACAGGCACTGCCAGGCGTCGGATCGCGGGTCCAGGCCAAGACGGCGGTCGAGATCGTCGCCGATCGCTTCCATATCAATGGAAAGCCGACCTACGCCGGCCGGACCTGGCGCGGGATGCGAATCGAAGGCCTGCTGATGAACTCGCGCATGGTCCAGGGGATCTTCGACGACCTGAACCCTGCAACCCGTGACATGTGGGTCTACCCGGACACGAAACGCTGGGATCCCGACCGGAACACGCGTGAATTCGTCGCGGCGATGTCCGAGTGGCGCCGCCACGGGCTTCTTGCCTTCACGATCAATCTGCAGGGAGGCAGTCCACAGGGCTACTCCCAGGATCAGCCGTGGCACAACAACGCGTTCAACGCGGATGGTTCTCTGCGCGACGACTATCTCCGCCGCCTCCAGCCGATTCTCGCTCGCGCTGACGAGCTCGGCATGGTCGGCATCGTCGGCTGCTTCTATTTCGGTCAGGACCAGCGGCTCGACGATGATGCGGCGGTCAGACGCGCGGTGACGAATGCGACCCAATGGCTGCTGGGGCAAGGCTATCGCAACGTCCTCCTCGAGATCGCCAACGAGTGCGACAACCGCCGCTACGAACAGCCGTTGATACAGGCGCCGCGGATTCACGAGCTGATCGATCTGGCGAAGTCGCAGACCGCCATGGGTCGGCGCCTTCCCGTAAGCGCCAGCTTCAACGGCGCAACGGTGCCCCACGGAAACGTCGTGGCCGCCGCGGACTTCCTGTTACTGCACGGCAACGGCGTCAGCGACCCGGATCGCATCGCGCGGATGGTGCAGGAGACGCGGAAAGTCTCCGGCTACCGGCCGATGCCGATCCTGTTCAACGAGGACGATCACTTCGACTTCGACAGGCCGCGGAACAACTTCGTCGCCGCCGTCGGCGAATACGCGTCGTGGGGGCATTTCGATTTCAGGATGAAGGGTGAAGGATTCGACGAGGGCTATCAGAGCGTCCCCGTCAACTGGGGAATCAGCTCGGCACGAAAGCGCGCCTTCTTCGGTCTCCTGAAAGAGATGACTGGCTCATAGCGCGGTCGCGGATACCTGACGTCAGAACGCTGATTGCCCGCGGTCCACGGCCGCATTTCCGCCCGGGGCGGCTGGATGAAACCAAGATGGGAGCACTCTTGAGTTTCATCGCGGCTCCGGTCGCGATTGGGCTGTCGCGGATCGTGCCTCGATTGTCATCGAAGTAGAGGGTCACCAACCGATGGACCGGACCGTCGCCATTGTGGCGTTGGCCGCCGCCCTGGCGTTTGTGGCGGCCTGGCATTGGTGGTTGTACCGGCGTTCCGGCGGGCGCAGCTGGAGTCCCCTCTGGGGCGCGTTCACCGCGACTGCGGTAGCCATCCTGTTCGTGGTTGCCGGTGCCCGTGGTTACAGGCTCGAGCGCGGCGTCCCCTTCACGATCGCCGCCGCCTGGTCGGGTACCGTGCTGTGGTCGGAAATATGGGTCGGGATTGGCGTGGCGCTGCATTTCATCGGCCTGCTCCATCTCACCAAGGGACGTTCAATGTGCGTTCGCGTACTCACGCCACTCATCCCGGTCACTTCGACACGAAGTAGTCGTAGGTCCACGTCCAGGTGAACTGCTGGCCCGGCTCGACGGCGATGTCGATGTAAGGTTCGGGCGCAAGCACGGTTCGAATCGACCAGTAGCCGAATCGCGACATCGGCCGATCCCCGGTGATTCGAACACCCGCGCCGACCTTCTTGTTCTCGATCCGGATGTCGTGATCCGTGGGAGTCGGACCAAAGCCGATGAAGCTGGCCTGGAAACATTCCCGTCCTTCGAGCGTCTTGGAGTAAACCAGGCGGCTGCCCTGCACAGCCGCGAGCGCCTGCATCTCGGGCCGGCCGCACTGGGAGCCGTTCGGCGGATTCAGGCCCCGCCCGTCCGGGCCACGCTGCCCCCCCGCGACACCCTGGCCCGACGCTACGCCCGCCGACCCGGGCGCGGCGCCTCGTCCGGCCTGAGCGTCGGCGGCCGGACCCCGCGCGCCCCGCTGCGCGCGCTGAGCCTCGAATGGAAACGCGATCTCGTAGTCCGGGCCCGGCGGTTGCTTGTCGATCGTCATGAAGTTGTGGTTGTACACATTGGTGCGAATCGGCTTCGCGCCGGTGTTCTTCAACACGTGCGCGATCGTCATCTGCGGCTTCCCTCTGGTAAGGGCGATGACCTTGGTGTAGACGTAGCCGAACTCGATCGTGGGCTCCTTCAGCGTCTGGACGAACTCGATCGAGTCGCTGCGCCGTTTGATCTCCCACTTGCCGCCATTCGCGATGGCGTACGGTTTCGAGTGGTTGTACGGCGTCTCATCCGCCCGCCGGAGCACGCCGATGCCCGGCTTCACGAAGAGGCCGCCGGGCTTCGCCTCGTTGTAGCCGATGACGCCGAACTCCTCGGCCGGTCCGACCATCGCGGTGAACTCGGCCGAGATCACGTCGTTGGTGCTCTCGTCATAACCGAAATCGTAGATATCGGTGATCTTCGTGAACCAGGCGCCGAAATACTCGTGACCTTTGTACTGGAGGCTCGCAATCGCGCCGGACCAGTCGAAGCGCGTCGAACGGTAGAACCCCGCTTTCACATCGGGCAGATAGACCGTCGCCGTGATCTCGCCATTCCTGATCACGTGGGATGGATGGCTTTGCGCGGCGAGCCCGCCGAGCGTGGAGCCGACGATGGCGACAAAGCAAATCTGCCGGCGAACCCTCATCGTGCCTCTCCGGTGTCTAGTCCACTAATGCTTGCTGGAGCGCTTCTTCATCTCGTCGGCGTAGACGTCGAGCCGTACGGTCGGCGTGAACGCCAGAAGCACGTTGCCCGGATCGCCGCCCTGAAATCCCGGATACCCCGATCCGATGAAGACCATGCCGTTGGCCACGGTGGGTCCGCCCGATGCCAGCGATCCGCCGCGGGCGGCGACGCCGTTGACCGTGGTGAATTCCTGCGCGGTATCGAACTGCCAGAGCAACTGGCCGGTTTTCGACGATACCGCGCGAACGACGCCATCTCCGGCGCCCGACAGGAGGACGCCGGGAATCAGCGTCACCGCGCCGACGATGCCCCGCTTGTTCTCTCGTCCGGACGGCCGGGTAATCGGCGTGTACCAGACCTCCTCGCCAGTCTTGAGATCGAGCGCCAGGTGACCGCCGCTGACCAGGCCGAAGTAGGCCTTCTGGTTGTCCACCGCGCCGCCGAACAACGTCTCGCCGCGCCCGCCCGCGATCTCGCGGGCGACATCCTGTTTCCACAAGACGGCGCCGTTGTCCGGATTGAGCGCCCACACGAGCCCCTGTTTCTGCGGCGCGATGATGATGTCACGCCCCTCGGTCGTGGTGGCCAATACTGGCGGGGCGGAGAAGTCCCAGTCGGGGCCGGTTGGATTCGGACAGTTCTCGGTCGGGTACGGAACGCCGCCACCGCGCCCCGCGGCGCCAGCCGCAGAGGACGGCGGGCCCGCGGCACGTCCCCGTCCTCCGGCACGGCCCCCCGGGATCGTCTGCGGACAGCCGTTGTGCCACACATCGAGCGGCAGCGCCTGCATCGTCCACAGGACTTTGCCCGTATCCATGTGGATGGCCATGATCGCGTTGGCCGTGTGCGGCGCCCCGGAGAAGGCGTTGCCGGTGCCGAAGTAGAGTGCCCGGCGTTTCACGTCGAGGATCGGCGTCACCCACACCCCGGCTCCCGAGGGCGCGAGCATGTCCTTGCCCCGCGAGTTCTTGCCCACGACCTTCGGCACTTCGGGAATCGTGTAGGTCTTCCAGAGCGGCTCACCCGTCGCGGCATCCAGCGCCGTGAGATAGCCACGGAAGCTGCAGCACGAATAGTCGCCCTGGCCTGATTCAGGCTCCTCGAGAGACGCGACGGGAACATACACGCGGCTGTCGTGCAGCACCGGAGTACCGGTGATGCGCGCGAGCGGATGCGGATCGGTCTGCGTCTTCCAGATCACCTCGCCGGTGCTCGCGTCGAGCGCGTAGGCCATGCCGTGAATGTCGCCGAAATAGACGATCAGACGCTCGGAGACTCGCGACATGCGGCCGACCACGAAGCCGGTGCGCACGACCGACTGGGATCGGAACGACCAATGGACACACCCGGTGTCCGCGTCGAGCGAATACACGTATCCCGCGTTCGAGCTGACGTACACACGGCCGTCGATGACCGCCTGGCTATAGAGCGCCGTCGCACCTGGAAAGCCGAAGGCCCATTTCAGCGCGAGGCGGGATACCTGACCTGGTGACAGGGCGGCCGCGCCGGCCGACTGCGCTCTCGAGTTGCGGTAGTCGACGCCCCAACCGTTCCAGCCCGGGGCGTTGAGTCTTCGAATCGGCGGATGGCTCGCGCACTGATTGGGCATCTTCCCGGCGGCGCCGGCCAGGTCCGCGTCGATCTTGCGACCGCCGACCCATTCTGCGATCAGCCGCCTGTCCTGATCGCTGAGATGCGCCGCCTGCGTGCGCATTGTCCCGGTGGTGAGACTCTCGTAGATCCGCTCGGGCGGCATCTGCTTCAGGACCGAGGTCCGTGGCGCCTGCGGGGTTTCGCTGCCCTCGTGGCACTTCGCGCAGTTCACGAAGTACTGATTGACGCCGGTGCTCTCGGACAACCCTTGCGCCCGAGCGTCGCCGGCCCACAACACGAGGGCGGCGAACGAGGCCGCGAGAAGACGGATGGCAGCGGTTGTGGACAACGGTCATCGCCTCGTGAGAATGACGCCAATCACCAGTACGACCAGGCCGACGACGCCCATCGGCGTGATGGTTCGGTCGGATTTCGGCGGTGGGACGATACCATTGCACCGGTTCCACACAACAACAAAATCGATAATCTAAAATCTTGGGCAGCTGCCTGGCGGCACCGGTCCTGGAAGCAACCTCTAATAGAAGGAAGGAAGACCTAACTTGTGGGAGGAACGGTGGCACCCGCTGCGCGAGGAATGGGTCATTGTCGCGGCGCACCGGCAGTCGCGGCCCTGGTCGGGCGCCGAAGTCGGCCTTCTGGCACCTCGCCCTCCAGCGTTCGATCCCGCGTGCTATCTCTGTCCCGGCAACGCCCGCGTGAACGGCGCGGTGAACCCCGCCTACAGCGGCACGTTCGTGTTCGACAACGACCACCCCTGCGTCGGCACCGCCGCACCTCGCGACCTGATACCTCCCACCGGCATCTACCGGAATCGCGGGGCGACCGGTGTCGCACGAGTGGTGTGCTATAGCCCGAGGCACGACGTGACGCTGGCGGAGCTCGCCGTCGATGCCGTCGACGCTCTGCTCGAGACCTGGCAGCAGCAGATGGGCGAGCTCGCAAGGCATGGCGAGGTCGCATCCGTCCTCATCTTCGAGAACAAGGGGGCCGTCGTCGGCGTCAGCAACCCGCACCCGCATTGCCAGATTTACGCCACCAACTTCACGTTCAAGTACATCGAGACGGAGCTGCTCGCGGGACGCCGGCACCTCGAACAGAGCGGCCGCTACCTGTTCCAGGACGTTCTCACGGCGGAGCAGCAGGACGGCCGTCGCCTCGTCTGCCGTCACGGGAGTGCGATTGCGTTCGTCCCGTACTTCGCGCGTTACGCCTACGAAACCTACGTGGCACCCCTGCGGAGCGCCGCGACGATTGCAGATCTGGACGCCGCCGAGCGGCGGGATCTGGCGACGGTGCTCCGGGACGTGGTGATCCGGTTCGACAATCTCTGGCGGATGCCGTTCCCGTACGTGATGGCGCTTCACCAGGCGCCGTTCAAGGGCGACGGCGCAGGTTTCCACTTTCACATCGAGTTCCACCCGCCACTCCGCCGCCCCAACCTGCTCAAGTACCTCGCCGGTCCGGAGATTGGCGGAGGCAACTTTCTCAGCGACACGTCGCCCGAAGAGAAGGCGGCGGAGCTCGTTGCGGCGGGCGGGCCGCACTACTTGACGCAATCGTCATGACGGTCGCCCATCCGCTCCTCGCGCCGGTTCAGGCCCTGCATCGACGCATCCGCAGCGACGTCGTCGCGGCGTGCGGGCGCGTGGCGGCGAGTGCCCTCTCGGCTGTCGCTCGCGAGGAGGAAGGGGACACGATTTATGCGATCGATCGGGTCGCCGAGCATGTGCTCGCCGAGGAAATCGGGCGCACGATTGCGACGCCGGATGCTCCGGTGCGGCTCGTCGCCGAAGGGCTGCCCGGCGGGCAGGTGGTCGTGCCTGAGCGGACGGCCCACGGCGCCAGGCCGCGCTGGACGATCATCGTCGATCCGATCGATGGAACGCGTGGTCTGATGTACCAGAAGCGCCCCGCCTGGATTCTGACCGGTGTGGCGCCGGGCCCTGGCCCGAGCACGCTGGCGGATATCGAGCTCGCAGTCCAGACGGAAATTCCGCTCATCAAGCAGCACCTGTCGGACGAGATCTGGGCGGTCCGCCGGCAGGGGGTGTCGGCCGCCCGTTTCAATCGCCTCACTGGCGAGAACGCGCCCCTTGATCTGCAGCCGTCGACCGCGACCACGATCGGGCACGGCTTTGCGACGATCTCACGGTTCTTCCCAGGCAGCCGCGCGGAGCTTGGTTCGATCGACGACGAAGTCGTGGAGGCGGCGCTCGGGCCGCCGCAACCGGGCAAGGCGCAGTCATTCGAGGATCAGTACATCAGCACAGGCGGCCAGCTTTACGAGCTGATGGCCGGTCATGATCGGTTCGTCGCCGACCTCCGAGCGCTCGTCGAACGGCGCCGGCCGGGTGGCGCGGCCCTGTGCTGTCACCCATACGACCTGTGCACGGAGCTTATCGCGCGCGAGCTGGGGGTATCGGTCACCGACGAGAACGGCCGCCAGCTCGCCGCGCCCCTCGACGTCGCGTCGGACGTGACCTGGATCGGCTACGCAAACGCCGCACTCAGAGCGTCGGTCGAGCCGCATCTGCAGCGTGCGCTGAGGCGCCGCGGGTTACTGGCATGAGGCGTCTGCTCCCTCCAACGGCGGTCGCGGACGACGTGCCCGATCTGGCCCGGTTTGCCGCAGCGAGTCGCCGACCAGGTGAACGACGGCGTCTGGCCGCAGCCCGTCGATGGCCGCGATGCTCCCGTCTTTGTCGCGCGTGCGCCCGGGCGGCTGGACGTGATGGGGGGTATCGCGGATTACTCGGGGGCGCTCGTCCTGCAGTGGCCGATTCGCGAGGCGACGCGCGTGGCGCTGCGGCCCTGGCAGGAACGGCGCATCTCGATCGTGTCGGTCGGCTCCGGAGGTCACGAGCGGCGGTGCGACGTGCCGCTCGATCTCGTCGCCGACGGCAACCGCGCGTACGACGACGTAGCGCGCCTGGTTCGCGGCGGATCCCGCGCGGCACTGGGCGGCGTATGTGGCGGGCGTGTTCCACGTGCTCGCCCGCGAGCACGCGGTGCGCTTCGACCACGGCGCCGCGGTGCTCATCGAGTCCGACCTGCCGGAGGGCAAAGGGGTCAGCTCCTCGGCGGCGATCGAGGCGGCCACGATGGAGGCGGTGCTCGCCGCCTGGCCGCTGCACATCGAGCCGAAGCTCCGCGCGCTGCGGTGTCAACAGGTCGAGAACCTGATCGTCGGGGCGCCGTGCGGCGTCATGGACCAGATGGCGACGATTTGCGGCGAGGCCGGCGGCCTGCTGGCGCTACTCTGCCAGCCGGCGGAGCTCCAGGGCAGCATCGGGCTTCCAGAAGGACTCGGCGTGTGGGGAATCGATTCGGGGATCCGGCACGCCGTGACCGGTGCGGACTATGGTGCGGTGCGGGTCGGCGCGTTCATGGGCTATCGGATCCTGGCGGAGCTCGCCGGGCTGCGCGTCTCGCCGGGAGAACGCGAAGGGCATCTGTCGGTCGAGGATCCCCGCTGGCACGGCTATCTCGCCAACGTTGGCAGTGAGGCATTTCGTCATTTCGCGCCTGATATCCCCGAATGTCTCGATGGCGACGTCTTCCTGGCGCGCTATCGCGGCACCACCGATCTCGTGGCCCGTGTCGATCCCTCGCGGCGGTATGCGATCAGGACCCCGGCGGCGCACCCGATCCACGAGCACGAGCGGGTGACCGAATGGGCGCGGCAGTTGCGGTCCGGCGCCGACCCGGCTCGCCTCGGGGTGTTGATGTACGAATCCCACGCCAGCTACTCGGCGTGCGGCCTCGGCTCGGACGGAACCGACCGGCTCGTGGCGCTGGCTCGCGAGAAGGGAGTGGCGCACGGGATCTACGGCGCGAAGATCACCGGCGGTGGCAGCGGGGGAACAGTGGCGGTGCTCGCTGATGCCGGAGCGCGGGACACCGTCCGGGACATCGCGCGTCGGTACGGCCAGGAGACCGGCCGCGACAGCTACGTCTTCGAGGGAAGCTCTCCGGGAGCGGCGCGGATCGGGGCGATTCGGCTCTAGAGTGGAGTCAAATCCCAAATCCCAAGCTCCAAATCCCAACCCACTCCCAACCGCCCAAATCCCAAACCAACCTCCAAGAACGAAGTTGCCAGTTTGGGCCGGTTTGATGTTTGGCTTGGGAATTGGAAGTTGGGAGTGCGTTGGAGCTTGGGATTTGGAGCTTGGGATTTGACACTCCAGAAACCACCGATACAGTCCACTAGCTCACGAGTCCTGCTGCCCGACCGCCAGCGCCATGATGCGCTGTTCCGTGCACTGCGCGCGATCGAGGATCCCGGTGACGCGCCCTTCGTGCATGACGGCCACGCGATCGCTGATATGCAGGATTTCCTCCATGTCGCTGCTGATCATGAGGATGGACACGCCCTCGCGCGCCAGGCTGCGCAGCAGCCGGTAGATTTCCGCCTTGGCGCCGACGTCGATGCCGCGGGTGGGTTCGTCCACCACCAGCACTCTCGGTCCGAGCGCCAGCCATTTCGCCAGCACCACCTTCTGCTGGTTGCCGCCGCTCAAGGTCGCGGCCCCGACCTCGATCGAGGGAGCCCTGACCTGCAGCCGATCGCAGACCGCCGCGACGGCCCGACCGCTCGTGCGTCTTCGGAGATGAGCCCGTGCCGCGAGTACCTGCCGAGTGCGGGGAGCGACACGTTCTCGCGAATCGAGACACTCCACGACGAGGCCCGACAGCCGGCGATCCTCGGGAACCAGAAAAATTCCGTGCCGAATGGCCTCCTCGGGCCTCCCGATCCGCAGCGGCCGTCCGTCGAGGCTCACGGTGCCGGCAATCGGCGGTTCGATCCCGAATAGCGCCCGGGCGATCTCGGATCGGCCGGCGCCGACCAGACCTGCCATGCCGAGAATCTCTCCGCGCCCGACGGCAAACGACACCGCCTGCTGCGGATACCGCCGCGTGCGCAGCCCCTCGACCCGGAAATCGCTGCCGCCTTGGTTGCTGGCGGCGTCGGTGCTCGACGTCGATGGCGCGACCCACCATCAGCCCGATCATCCTGTCGTGGGTGAGCTCGCCGCGCTCCAGCGTGCCGGCGTTGGCGCCGTCGCGCAGCACCACCGCCCGATCGGCAACGGCCGGCACTTCACCGAGGCGGTGTGTGATGTAGATGACCCCGACGCCCCGCTTGCGCAGGGACCCCACCACGTCGTGCAGCCGGCTCGTCTCGGCGAGCGTCAGACTGGAGGTCGGCTCGTCCATGATGATCAACCTGGCGTCGAGCGACAGCGCCTTCGCAATCTCGACGAGCTGCTGGCTGCGCGATCGACAGATGCGGCGATCGGCGTGTCCGGCGAGACGTCGAGGCCGATCTGATCGAGGTAGGCCGCGGACCGTCTCACGCATCCTCATCGCGGTCGATCAGCCGCAGCGCCCCCCACTGCGTCGGTTCGCGTCCGAGCAGAACGTTGCCGGCGACGTCGAGATTGTCGAGCGGGTTCAGCTCCTGGTGAATGAACGCGATGCCGAGGGCCGTCGCGCTGTGGACGTCGCGCACGATGACCGGCGCCGCCGTCGACCAGCACCTCACCCGAGTCGGGCTGCTCGATGCCGCCGATGATCTTCATCAGCGTGGACTTGCCGGCGCCGTTCTCGCCGAGCAGCGCGACGACCTCGCCGGCCTGCACCTCGAGGTTCACGCCGCGGAGCGCATGCACGCCGGGAAAGCGCTTCTGAATCCCCCGAAGCTGGAGGAGCGGCGTGCCGGTCACCGACCGCGCAGCTGCGTGAGCGTCGTCCTGAACTCGTCCACGTTGTCCTGACGGATCACTTTCGTCGGGATGAACAGCTGGCGGCTGGGCGGGATTCCGGATCGATCTCCCGCGAGCGCTTTCTGCAGCAGGGTGATCGACTGGTAGCCGAATTCGTACGGCTGCTGCACGACAGTGCCGACGATGGCACCAGACTTCACGCCGGTCAGCGTTTCGTCGTCTTCGTCGAACGCGATGATCTTCACCTGGCCGACCCGGCCGGCATCTCGAACGGCGTTGAGAATCGCCGGGCCGTTGTAGCTCCACAAGCCGACCAGTGCCGCGACCTCGGGATGGCTCACGAGCATCTCCGACACATTGGCCTTCGCTCGAACCGAATCGGTATCGTCGGTGCGCACGTCGATGATCTCGATCGCCGAACCGGCAATCGATTCCTTGATCCCCTGCAGGCGCTCCTGGGCGTTGCGCGCGTCCAGCTTGCCCACGAACACTGCGATCTTGCCCCCTTGCGGCAGCGCTTCCTTGATCAGCTCGCCGGCCTGTCGGCCGGCGGCGACGTTGTCGGTCCCGACGTAGCACTCCCGCTTGCTGTCGGGGGCGTCGCTGTCGTGGGTGAACACCAGCGCCTGCTTCGCCGCGTCGTTCAGCATCGCCGTCTGGTTCGCCGGGTCCACCGGGCTGATGGCGATCCCATCCACGCCCTTCGCCAGCAGGTCGTCCAGGATGCGCTTCTGCGCGGCGGCGGTGCCGTCACCGAGACGGAACTCGACCTCGACGTCGGCCAGTTCGGCGTCGGCCTTTTCCGTGCCCTTCCGTGCGATGGTCCAGAAATCGGCGGCGTTGTTGGTGATGAAGGCGAGTCTCTTCGTGGACGACTGCTCACGGCCGCAGCCGCTGAGCGCGAGCAGGACCAGGCAACAGAGGGCGGCGGTGTCTTTTTCAACGACATTCGATTCTCCTGGTTCGGACCTAGGGGACTGTTCTGCTCATTGCTGGAGTGTCAAATCCCAAATCCCAAGCTCCAAATCCCAACCCACTCCCAACCGCCCAAATCCCAAACCAACCTCCAACGACGAAGTTGCCAGTTTGGGTCGGTTTGAGGTGTTAGCGTGCGGATTTGGAGCTCGGGATTGACATGCGAGAAACCACCTATACAGTCCACTAGCGCACCCGCGCGGCGCGCCGCTGCAGCACCTGATCGCCGACCACGCCAATCAGAATCACGCCGCCCATCACCGCGAAGTTGAGCGAGCTGGGAATGCCCAGCAGGTTGACGAGATTCTGCAGCACCTGCAGCAGCGTCGTCCCGAGCAGGATGCCCAGCACCGATCCCTCGCCGCCGCGCAGGCTGCAGCCGCCGAGCACGGCCGCCGCGATCCCGTACAGCTCGAAGAAGTTGCCGTGCGACGACGGCGAGATCGAATTCGTGTAGAAGGCGAAGACGATCGCCGCCACGCCCGTCAGCAGGCCAAGGATGACGTAAGAGGTCGCGACGACACGCTGCGTGTTGACGCCTGAGTACCGCGCCGCGGTCTCGTTGCGACCGGTGGCGAACAGGTGGCGACCGTAGATGGATCGGTGCAGTATCACCCACATGACGGCGCCGATGACCGTGAGCAGGACGAATGGTGTCGGCACGTTCAGCACGCTGCCGGTGGCGAGCCGCTGCAATGTCTCGAATCCCGCCGAATCACCAAACCCTTTGGTCTCGTCGTCCGCGATGAAGCGCGCGAGACCCCGGTACAAGAGCAGGCCGCACAAGGTGACGATGAATGGCTGCAGCCCCAGACGTGTGATCAGCAAGCCGTGAATCCAGCCGAGCAGCGCCCCCACGGCAAGCATGGTCAGCACCGCCACGGGCCACGCGACGTGCCACTCGGTCAGCATGATCGAAAGCAGCACCCCGAGAAGCGCGAACGCCGAGCCGACCGACAGGTCGATGCCGCCGGAGATGATCACCAGGCCGAGGCCCAGGCTGAAAATCCCGAAGGCGCCGATCAGCCGGGACGTGTTCTGGAGGTTCGAGGCTGAAACGAAGCGGGGATTGAGCGCGGTGACGATCGCGCACAACACGACCAGCAGCAGGAATATCGCGAGCTCTTTTCTCACGGCGACGCGATTCTATCGTTGGCTAGTGTCGCGTCACCGAAGTCCTGTTACATTCGGCCGGCGCTGCATCCCGGGGCGCGGCGTTGCTCGTCGGTTCCATACTCCCGGTATGCGCCCTCCTCGCGCCTTGCGCGCCGGGCGCATCGCCGCCCTCGGTGTTAACAGGACTTCGGGGACGCGACACTAGCGTGAGAAGCGTTCCCAGGCGGCCGGCCAGCGGTGAGCTCCGGCGTCGACGGACGAAGACGTCAGAAACGCGCCGGGAGCTGGCGCTCCTCAGACCTCGTCGTACAGCACGACCGGGTAGTCCTTCTGTGTCGTCATGGTCCGCTCGACCAGCGGCCAGACCCGCTGGTGGGGCGCCGACGCGATCCACTTCTGCCGGAGCTCTTCGCTTTCGAACTCGAGCTCGAAACGGTAGTTGTGCGCCGGCGGCGCCGTGCCCTGCAGGATGCTGCGGCGCTTCAGCATCTTCACCCTGATGAATCCCTGATGCTTGACCGCCTCGGGAACGAAGGTGTCGTGGAAGGCGGCGAGCATTTCGCGCTCCCGCCCGGGGGGAACGTCCATTTCGACGTAGAGCCGGATGTGCCTGGTCTGGGCCCGTGCCGGTATGGCGAAGCGGCTGGCGCCGAGCGCGGCAGTCGCCGCGGCGAGCGCCGATCGCAGGATGCCTCTTCTGTTCACGTGACCTCCGATATCCCCTCTATCTTTGCGCGCGTGCTCGCATCGAAACCCGGCCGAGTCGCGCCCGCGAAGAGGAAGGTTGACTCTGCTGCGAGCGAGCCCTACTATCCCACAAATAATCGATAAACGGTGAATTGCGCTCGGGTGGATGGTCTCACATCGCGCTTTTGTCGAGCAAGGATGAGGTACTGCCCATGCGGAAATGTGTCGGGATCGCTTGGCTGCTGCTGTGGCTCACCGCCATTCCGGTCGGCGCGCAGGAGACGCGCGGAACGATTTCGGGAACCGTGCGCGACAAGGACGGCGTGCTGCCTGGCGCCGCCGTGAAGATTACCAACACCGGCACCAACGTCTCGCAACAGCTGGTGACGAACGCGAGCGGGTACTTCGAGGCTCCCCTCCTCATCGCCGGCGACTACGAAGTCTCGGTCGAGATCGCCAACTTCAGGAGCTTCCGGCAGACCGGCATTCAGCTCGCGGTTGGCCAGTCCGTTCCGCTGACCATCACCCTGGAGGTCGGCAGCGTGAGCGACCGCGTGGACGTGGTCGCGGCTGCCGTGCTCCTCGACACCAATGCGGTCTCGTCGGGTCTCACCTTCGAGAACCGCCTGCTTGCGGAGCTGCCGACGTTCTCGAGCATGCCGATGCTCCTGATACGCAGCGTCTCGGGCGTGGCGGCCAGCGCGGCTCCGCAATTTGCCACCCAGGGCTTCGTCGGCGGCCCATCGGCGCAGGCGGGCCCGATCGGCGGCGTCGGCGCCACGGAGTACACCATCGATGGCGCCACGAATGCCGGCAACGCCCGCAACATCGCCACTTCGCCCAATTCCGACATGTTGCAGGAGATGCGCATCGAAACGGCGAACTTCGATGCGTCGGTGGGACACGGCACCGGGCTCGGCGTGGCGATGATGACCAAGGCGGGCACCAACCGATTGAGCGGCCTGGCCGGTTACCAGGCGTGGACGAGTCGCCTGAACGGAGCGAACCACTTTCAGAAGTCCATTCTCGCGCGCGATCCCGAGTTGAAGAAAGTATTCCAATCCGGCAAGTCGACCAACATGTCGTACACGCTCGGCGGTCCCATCGTGATCCCGAAAGTGGTGGACGGCCGGAACAAGTTGTTCTTCTTCGCCAATTACTCGTTCGTCGCCGATCTCATCCCGGGTAACATTCAGACCGGCGCCATCACGATTCCAACCGAAGCCCACCTGAGAGGCGACTTCTCCGATCTCCTGCTGCTGCCAAATCCGCAGCAGTACCGCATCTACGACCCGCTCACGGCACGGCCCGACCCGAACCGGCCCGGCCGGATCATCCGTGATCCGTTCCCGAACAACATCATCCCGCAGCACCGTATCGTGAACCCGGCCTACCGGCAGTACACACGGTTCCTGCCGGCGCCGAACCAGGACCCCGGCCCGGGCCAGGCGCCCACCGACAATTACCTCGGCGCGGCCGAGCCCGATCAGACACACAGCCACCTCTGGGGCGGACGCGTCGATTTCAACCCGTCGCAATCGGACCGCTTCTTCTTCCGCGCCGCGGGCAGTTATTTCACCGAAGAAGACGACGACTGGACATACGAGAACCCGCTCTCGGAGGGCCTGCATGCGACCTGGCGTCTCCGCAAGAGTTGGTCGTACACCGGCAACTGGACGCGGGTCTTCGGCAGGGGCACGGTCCTCGACGTGCAGGCGGCATCGAACTGGTTTCTGGACTCCGAGCGGCGCCTCGGGATGAAGCGCTACAGCCCGACGGACTTCGGGATGCCGCAGTACGTCGACGACTTCTGCTCGGTACGCCAGGGCGGCTGCCAGATGCCCGCGGTGAGCATTGCCGGCTATCAGGGGTTCGGCGGCAACGTCGGCCTGTATCCGGAGGTGCTCAACATCCAGGGCCAGGTCAACGTCACCCACGTCAAGAGCGCGCACACGCTGCGATTCGGCTCGGACAACCGCAGCCACCGCCGCAAGATCTCGAACCTCGGCAACACGTCTGGTGTGGTGAACTACACCAACCTCTATACGCGCGCCGCCGACGATACGACGGTGTTCCCGGCCGGCAACCTCGGGCTTTCGTGGGCCGCGTTCATGCTCGGTGTGCCGCAGTCGTTCACGATCGACGATTTCGTGGCGCCCGAGCTCCGCTCGTCGTATTTCTCGTTCTATGGTCAGGACACGTGGCGGGCCGGCGGAAACCTCACGCTGAACTTCGGCCTTCGCTACGAGTACGAGAGCGGTATCGTCGAAACCGGAAGCCGCGACATCATCGGTTGGGACCCGGACGCGGTCACGGCCATCACCGCCCTGGCTGAAGCGGCCTACGCGGCGAGCCCGAATCCGAACCGTCCGGCGAGCACGTTCCAGGTTCGCGGCGGGCCGATTTTCGCGAGCGATCCACGAACGAACGGACGCTCCTGGAAGGGAGAATCGCTGTGGATGCCGCGTCTGTCGGGCGCCTACCGGCTCGGCACCCGGACGGTGCTCAAGGCCGGCTACGGCATGTTCTACGACACCCTGAACGCCGCCAATTACACGCCGCTCACGACCGGCTACAGCGCCACGACCACGCGAGTGACGAGCAACGACTTCGGCCAGACCTGGGCGCTCGGGAACCCCGCCCTCGGGATTCTTCCGCAGACCGATCCGTTCCCGCTGCGCGCCGACGGCACGCGCTACGACCCAATCGTTGGCGACACCCTCGGTGTCGACTCGTTGCTCGGCAATGCCGTGACGATCGGCAACCCGGACCGCAAGCACCCGCGCGTGCAGCGGTATCGGGCGAGCGTCCAGCGCGAGCTGTGGGGCACGACGGCCGTCGAGGTCGCCTACAACTACCAGGTCGGCGATCGGCTGCCGATGACACTCCGCATGGACTACCTGCCGGAGGAGTACTGGAATGGCAACAACGTCAGGGACGTCACCCAGCAGAACTTCCTGCAGACGAACGTGCCCAACCCGTTCCTGATCACGCGCTTCTCCTCGCTGCAGGCGAGCAACCCAGCCCTCTACGCGCGGATGGCCGGGAACCCCTTCTTCACGAGTACCACCGTGCAGTTGCACCGGCTCCTCCGCGACTTCCCCCAGATGAGCGCAGGCAACGGTCTCAACTTCGCGAACCTGCCGCTCGGCAAACAGACGACCCATGGCTTGGAGGTCAACTTCACGCGTCGGTTCAACAAAGGGTTCGCCCTGAGCGCGGCCTACTCGGGCAACCGGATCCGCAATCTGGAGTTCTTGAACGAGTACGACCGCGTGCCTACGCTGTGGCAGCCGAACGCCAACGGGCGCCCGCACCGCATCACCGGCAGCGGCCTGGCCGAGATTCCGTTCGGCCGGGGCCGGAAGTTCGGGAGCACGGGCGTTCTTGGCGCGATTCTCGGGGGCTGGCAGGTCGGCGGCACGCTCGAATACCAGCCCGGACCGCTCCTCGCCTGGGGTAACGTCTTTTTCTACGGCAATTTCGACGACATCCCGAGCGACAACCCGACGCTCGAGCGCTGGTTCAACGTCGACGCCGGGTTCGAACGCGATCCGGCGAAGGCACCTGCCAACTTCCAGAAGCGCGTCTTCCCGTTCCGAATCGATGGCGTCAGGGGGCCGAACCTCATACAGCTGAACATGAACTTCATGCGAACCGTGATGCTGCCCAGTCGCCGTTCGCTGAGCTTCCGAGTGGATATTCTCAACCTCCCGAACCGTACGACGTTCGCCAACCCGAATCTCAACCCGACGGCCACCGACTTCGGGAGGATCACGAGCGCGACCGCCGCGTCACCACGGTTCATCCAGTTCGTGGCGAGGTTCGCGTTTTAGCAGGCCGCTGAAAAACGCGGCTTGTCAAGGGAGAAGGGAGAAGGGATAAGGGAGAACGAAGTCCCTTGTCGGCGACACCTTTTCAGCGATCTGTTAGAACGCAGATACCACGGGCCGGGCCGGCCGGAAAGGAATTCAGATGAACTTCGTGCGGCGCCCAAAGGGAGCACAACTATGAACATCGATCGCAGAACATTCACGAAGTCGCTCGTGGGGGCGGCAGGATCGCTTGTCGCCGGTTCATGGGTTCTGGGACGCAGGCCCGCGTGGAGTCGCATGCCCGTCGCGCTCGCGCAGGCGGCCAGCAGGCTGTCCCCGACAAAAGTCACGAAGATTCGTATCTTCTTCCCGCCCAACTGGGACCGCAACGGTCCGCAGGCGTTGCCGCAGAGCAACATGGTCGTGCTGGTCGACACCGAAGCCGGCATCACCGGCGTCGGGCAGGGCGGGTCGCCGGACACGGTCCGCAACGTGTCGCGCAGCGTCATCGGTAAAAACGCGTTCGACACCGAGATGATCTGGCAGGCCGCATTCATGGACGCGCACTATTCGCCCGGCGATGAGAGGCTGCACGCGCTCGGCGCGATCGATCTGGCGTTGTGGGATATCAAGGGCAAGGCGCTTCAAGTGCCGCTCTACCAGCTGTTCGGCGGCAAGGCCCGTGAACACATCGAGCTGTACGCGACGAGCGGCCTCCCGCAAGGGGTGGTACCGCCCGAGGAGGCACAGCAGATGGGCCTGAAGGAGCGCGCCGCGGCGACAATGGCCGCCGGCTGGCGCGTGTACCGCGTCGACAGCGGCATCCTGCCGAGCACGGGTGGGGCGCGAACAGGTGGGCCGGCCGCGGGGCCTGGCGCGGCTCCTGGCGTTGCGGGCGGTCGGGCCGGCGGCCCGGGCGGCGGGCGGGGCGGCGGGCGAGGCGGATCCCTGTTCAATACACGTGCGCGGATCCCACAGATGATCAAAGCGCTGGAGCAGATCCGCGAGGGCGTTGGACCCGACGGCGACTTCATGATCGACCTGCATCAGAAGTTCGACCTTCATGAGGCGATCGAGGCGTGTCGTCTCACGGAGCCGCTTCGACCCTATGCGGTCGAAGACCCCCTTCGCGAAGAGCAGTTCCGCACGCAGCTTCCGAAGTTGCGGCTGCTCACGACGGTGCCGATCTCGGCCGGCGAGGAGTGGGGCATGCGCGCCGACTTCAGCCCGCTCGTCGAGCAGCGCGACATAGACTTTGCACGCGTTTCGATACCCAACGTCGGCGGGATCACCGAGATGTTGAAGATTATGGCGATGTGCGACACCCACAAGGTCGGCCTGATGCCGCACTTCACTGCTCCGATCGGCACCGCGGGCCACATGCACACGCTGATGGCGTTCCCCGGTCAGGTGCTCATGGAGTACAACCGGGGGACCCAGCCGCTGCCGTACCTGCCTGAATTCCTGGAATTGAAGAACGGCAAAGTGTGGCCGAACGACCGGCCAGGCCTCGGCGTCACGATCGATGAAAAGGCGCTCACCTTCGTCGAAGAAATGACGCAAGGCTTCCCCGGGGTGACTCATCGGCGGCCCGACGGGTCGCTCACGCACTGGTGACCGCAGGAACCCTGGTGGAGTTGCGCGAGAAGTTATGAGCACAGACGTATCGCGACGCAGAATCCTGCAGATGGCGGCCGCACCAGCGCTCCTGGCTCGCCAGGACCTGCAGGTGCGGGACATGGCGCCGACCGTGTCACGCGTCTATCCAGGCCACGACGGCAAGCTGGTCTACGTTCCGGACGACCTAGGCAACGTCATTCACGACGCCTCCCATGCCGGGTATGGAGGGGGCGGAGTGGCGATTCCCACGGTCCCGATCAAGGAAACGATCTGGCCGGTCTCGGGGGATAACACGGCGAACATCCAGGGCGCGATCAACAAGGTGGCCGCGCTGCCGCTCGACCGGAACGGCTTCCGCGGCGCGGTGCTGCTCCGGGCAGGCTACTACCGGATGGCGACGCCCGTGACGATCAACGCCAGCGGCATCGTGCTGCGCGGCGAAGGGATGGCCGACACCGGGACCATCCTCGTCGGCACCGGCACGGGCCGGGCGGCCGTCGCGCCCGACGGTGCCCCCGGGGCGCCCGCCCCGGTTCCCGCGGTCCCGGCCGGTCTGCCCGGCGGAGGGCGTGGTGGCGGGCCAGGCGATGTCGCCGGCCGCGGCGGCGGGCCGGGCCGCGGCGGTCGCGGCTTCGGCGGCGGCCCCGCCACGCTCATTCGCATCGCCGGGGCGGCCGGTGCGGTGCCGCGAGACGAGACCAAACAGGTGGTGCTCGACGAGTACGTCCCCGTCGGCGGACGCAGCTTCAAGGTGGCGTCGGCTCGCGGCTTCAAGCCCGGCGACACCGTGATCGTTCGTCGCATCGGTAACCAGGCGTGGATCGATGCGGTCGGCATGAACGCCGACTCGCCCGGCGGCCGCTGGCAGCCCTTCAACATCGACCTGGACCGGGTCGTCGTCGACGTGCAGAACAACACGGTCACCGTCGACGCACCGCTCACCTGCGCGATCGAGAAGCGCTGGGGTGGCGGCGAGGTCGTCAGATACGACGAGCCTGGCCGGATCGCACACGTCGGCATCGAGAACCTCCGCGCCATCTCGGAGTTCGATCCGACGGTGCGGACGAGGGCCTACGGAAACATGGACCGCCAGGACTACGTCGCGGAGGAGTACTACGCCGACGAGAACCACTACGGCAACTTCGTCACGTTCGACAATCTGAAGAACGGCTGGGTACGGAATGCGACCGCGCTCCATTTCGTCAACAGCATGGTCGGCACGCTCGCCGGCTCCAAGTGGATCACCGTGCAGGACTGTGTGTCCCGCGAGCCGATCTCCCAGCGCCGCGGCGGCCGGCGGTTCACATTCGCGCTGCGCGGACAGCTGGCGCTGGTGCAGCGCTGCCTGTCCGACAAGGGACGGCATTCGTTCATGATGGGGCGGCCCAGCGGGAGCGCCAACGTGTTCCTCGACTGCAAGGCCACGAGCCCGTACTCCTCGAGCGAGCCGCACGAGAACTGGGCGAGCGGCGGAGTCTACGACAACGTCCAGGCGCCGCTGACGGCGCGCTTCTGGAAGAACATCTCGATCGGCTGGGCGGGCGCGAACACCGTCTTCTGGAACTGCGAAGGCGACTTCCTGGTGCAGAAGCCGCCGACCGCGCAGAATTACACCTTCGGTCACGTCGGCATCAATTCCGTCGCGTTCAACATCCCGTTCCAGGACACCACGAAGGAGAACGGGCACATCGAATCCCTCGACCGGCACGTCACGCCGCGCAGCCTCTATCTGGCGCAGCTCCGCGAGCGGCTCGGCGACCCCGCCCTTCGCAACGTCGCCGCCGCTGGGCAACTCGGCTGACGGTGTTGACTCGGCGCACGTTTCTGTCGCGGATGGGCGCAGCCGGCACGCTGGCAGCAGCGGCGCCGTCGCTGTTCCCCGTTGGCTACGCGCAGACGCGCGGCCCGGCGCGCGCGTTCCTCCGCGGCGTGCCCGGCCGCGCCGACTTCGACCGGCACCTGCTCGGATCGTTCCTCGAGCACCTCGGGCGCGCCGTCTACACCGGCGTGTACGCGCCTGGTTCGCGCCACGCCGATGCCAAGGGATTCCGCACCGACGTCGCGCGCGAGGTCAGGGAGCTGGGCGTGCCGATCGTCCGGTATCCGGGCGGGAATTTCGTGTCCGGCTACAACTGGCTCGACGGTGTCGGGCCCAAGGCCGAACGTCCGACCGTGCTCGAGCGAGCCTGGAACTCGATCGAGTCGAATCAATTCGGCACCAATGAGTTCATCGAGTGGTGCGCCATGGTCGGGGCCG
This sequence comes from uncultured Acidobacteriota bacterium, assembly GCA_963717745.1. Taxonomy (GTDB): domain Bacteria; phylum Acidobacteriota; class Vicinamibacteria; order Vicinamibacterales; family 2-12-FULL-66-21; genus JACCXG01. The sequence goes on along the minus strand of CAVQXJ010000014.1, from coordinate 120,166 downwards.
AGCCGCTGCTCGGAATGAACTTCGGCACCGGCTCGGTCGAGATGGCGGTCGCCTACGTCGAGTATTGCAACCTCGCCCGCGGCACCCGCTGGAGCGAGCTGAGACGCACCCACGGGTACGATCGGCCTCACAACGTCCGCTATTGGTGTCTCGGCAACGAGATGGACGGGCCGTGGCAGATCGGCCAGCTCCAGGCGCGGGAGGTACGGGCGCAAGGCGCGTGACGCCGCCAAGCAGATGCGGGTCATCGATCCCGGCCTGCAGCTCATCGCCTGCGGATCGAGCGGCACGTTCATGCCGACGTATCTCACCTGGGACCGCGAAGTCCTCGAGGAATGCTACGACCAGGTGGACGCCATCTCGCTTCACGCCTACTACGGCAACACGAAGGAGTGGTCGGGCAACAGTACCGCGCGCTACCTCGCGATGAACCTGGACATGGATCGCCACATCCACGAGATCTCGGCGGTCTGCGACTACGTGCAGGGGCTTCAGAAGTCCGGCAAGCGGCTGTGGTTGTCGTTCGACGAGTGGAACGTCTGGTACCGCACGCGTGACGCGAAGGCCACCGACGGCAAACGCGCCGCCGCGCCGCCGCTCCTCGAAGAGGTCTACAACCTGGAGGACGCGCTCCTGGTCGGCGGCTTCATCAACACCTTGCTCCGCAATTCCGGCCGCGTTCGGGTCGGCTGCCTGGCGCAGCTCGTCAACGTGATCGCGCCGCTCGTGACCAGCGACCGCGGCGTGCTGCGCCAGAGCACCTACTATCCCTACCACTGGGCGCTGCGCTACGCGCGTGGCCGCGTCCTCGACGTGCGCGTCGAGTCGGAGACCTACCCGATCAAAGCGGAGGGCCTGCAGGCGGATTTCGCGCGTGAGGGGACCGTGCCGTTCGTCGACGTCATCGCGACGATCGACGACGCGGCGCACCGGGCCACGGTCCTGGTCCTCAACCGCGATCTCGAATTCGAGCGCGAGCTCGTGCTCGACTGGGAAGACGTCGTACCGACGCGCGTCCTGACCTGCGAGACGCTGACGGGCGCCGATCTCAAGGCGGTCAACACGTTCGACAATCCCGGTCGGGTCCTGCCCCAGAAGCTCGAGCCACCCGGGGCAGGCCGACGCATGACGTTCAAGCTCCCGCCACGGTCGTACACCGTCGCCCACCTGGCGACGAATTAGTCCGCCAGCTGCACTAGGGCAGCGCGAACGCGACATACGCGCGCGGTGGTGCGGGTGGCGCGCCGGCGGCCCGGGGGTCGTTCGGGTTGGCAGCGCCCGGCCCGTCGCGACCGCCGCCCTGTGTGGCGCTCACGAGAAGGTATTGCTTGCCGTTCACCTCGTACATCGCGGGAATGCCTCGCGAGCCCGCCGGCAGATCGCCGGTCCAGAGCACGCGCCCCGTTTCCGCGTCGTACGCCCGCAGTTTGCTGTCGAGTCCGGCGTGGAAGAGCAGCCCCGAGGCGGTCGTGATGATGCCGGTCCGTGCCATCGGGTATCCCGTGTTGCGACCGCCTTCGGCGATCGCGCGTGGCTCGTCGCCGCCGGCGGGGATCTGCCATTTGATCGTGCCGGTGTTCAGGTCGTAGGCGGTGAGCGTCGAGTACCGGCGGCTGCACCAGGGTGTTCTGCATGCCGTAGTCGGTGTAGTAGCGAACGGTGGGTGCGTCCACGCCTGGCGGGTACGCCGGACCGGCCATTCCGCCCCCGCCAGCGCCACGGCCTGCAGCGCCCGCGGCTGGAGCGCCGCCCCGCGCGACGACTGGTCCCGGGGGAGCGTCGCTCGCCGGCCCCAGGCCTCGGCCGCCGCCGCGGCCGCCCGGGGTTGCCGTGGGATTGGTCAGGAACGCGACGAGCGCATCCATCTCAGCGGAGGGCATGGGGCTGGGTGGCATCGCGAGCCGGCCACCCGTGATGATCGCTCGGAGCAACTTGTCGGGCATCCGGGTCGCAATATTCTGGAGAGAGGGGAAGTTCCCCACGCCGGCGAGGTCCCCGCCGTGACAACTCTGGCAGCGCAGTTCGTAGATCCCGCGTCCCTGCATCAGCACTGCCGGCGCCGCACCGCGACCTCGTCCTGCACCGCCCGGTGCCGGCGCGACGAGATCGAGCTTGTAGATGGAAGGCACGTTGATACCCAGCACATACACCGACCCGTTGGTCGGATGCGCGGCCGTCGTGCCCCAGTTGGCCCCGCCTTGCGCGCCGGGGATGGCGACCGTCTCGATACCGACAGCGGGCGGGATGAACAGGCCTCCCTTGCGCGCCTTGCTGATCCGGTCCTTCCACATGGCCCGGGTCTCCGGCGTGAGGATGTACTGGTTGATTTCGTTCGCGTTGAGCGACTGCTTCGCAAAGGGCGGCGGGTTGGTCGGGAACGGCTGCGTCTTCCAGGCCTGCTCGCCGGGGACATCGCTCGGCGGGACGGGCCGTTCTTCGATCGGCCAAATCGGTTCGCCAGTCACTCGGTTGAAGACGTAGAGGTATCCAGTCTTGCCAGCCTGCGCCACCACGTCCACCAGCTGCCCGTTGTGACGGATGGTCGTGAGCTGCGGCGCGGCCGCGTTGTCGTAGTCCCAGAGATCGTGGTGAACCATCTGGAAATGCCAGATCCGCTTTCCCGTGCGGGCGTCGAGCGCGACGAGCGAGGTGCCAAAGAGATTCGCGCCGATGCGGTCGGCGCCGTAGTAGTCGTAGGTCGGGGATCCGGTCGGGAAGTACGCGATGCCACGCACCGGGTCGATCGAGATCTCGCCCCAGGTGTTCGCGCCCCCGACGTACTTGTAGGCGTCCTTCGGCCAGGTGTCGTAACCGAACTCCCCCGGGTGAGGGACGGTATGGAACTGCCACACCAGCTTGCCGGTGATGACGTCGAACGCGCGCAGATCGCCGGGCGCGGACAGATACGCCTCGCCGGGCGCCGAACCCAGGAGGATGAGGTTTTCGAAGACCTTGCCCGGATTGGGCGACTGGACCCGCCGGATGGTCGTCGGATCGCGGCCGAGGCCTTCACGCAGATTGACGGCGCCGTTGTCGCCGAACGTCAGGATCGACTTGCCCGTCCTCGCGTCGATCGCCTCGAGGAAGCTGTTGCGCTGAAACAGCAGCCGCCGGTCGCTGCGGTCCTGGCTTTCCCAGTAGTTGATGCCCCGTGGGGCCATGCCCTGGAGCTCCGCGTGGATCCAGATCTCCTTGCCGGTCGTGGCATCGAGCGCCACAAGCGAGTTGTCGCGCGCGAGCACATACGCGACGCTGTCGACGACGATCGGGCCGAAGTGGTAGGCCGCGTTGTCGTAGGTCGGATAGGTCCACGCGGGTCGAAGCTGGCTGACGTTGTCCCGCGTGATCTGGGTGAGCGTGCTGTGCTTCGCGCTGTCGGGGCCGCCGCCGTAGTCGCGCCACGTGGTCCGAGGCGAGGGCGCCTGGGTGAGGGTCAGGGCCCCGCCTGCGACCAGCGTGCCCAGCGCCACCGCGATCGCCACGAAACGCCGCCGGCCGCCGACGTTTGTCTGTTGCAAGATCAGCCGGCAATGCTGTGCGGCGCGCATAACTGATTACCTTCGTCCGGCTCAGCGGAAGATGCGCTGGGCGAAATGATAGAGGTTGTTTCGCCAATGCGTGGGGTCGTGCGCGTGACCATCGACGTTCCAGATATGCGGGACGTTCCGTTCCTTGAGGTATCCGTGCATGCCCTGGCTGATTCGCATCAGCCCATCCTTGCTACCACAGGACAGATAAAACAGTTTGAGTTGCCGGGTGACGGTTGCTGGATCGGACACCAATTCTGCGGGCGCCTTGGTGTTCGGCGCCGACGAGAACGCACCCAGCCAGGCGAAGCGATCGAGATGTGCGAGGCCGAAATTCAGGGTCTGTCCGCCGCCCATCGACAGGCCGGCCAGCGCGCGCTCCTCGCGCGCCGACGACACCGAGTAGCGGGCCTCGATGGCGGGAATCACGTCGTCCAGCAAGTCGCGTTCGAAGGTTGCGAACGCGGCCGCGCTGGCCATCGGATTACCCTCGGCGCGGTCGTTCGCCTGCGCCCGGCCATTGGGCATCACGAGGATCATCGCCGTGGCCTTGCCATCGGCGATGAGGTTGTCGAGCATCACATCGGGTGTGGCAAACCGCTGCCACTCGGTCTCGTCGCCCCCGATGCCGTGCAGCAGGTACAGCACCGGATACTTCTTACTCTTCGAGTATCCCGGCGGGGTATACACCTGCATCTTGCGTCGTGTGCCGACAGTCTTGGAGTCGTACTCGATCATTTCCAGGGCGCCACGCGCCACGCCCGCCCGCGGCGCCACGATGTCGGCCGGCGGCTCCGGAAACGCCTGGACATCGTCGGCGTTGAGCACAATCGGCTGGTTCCCGCGTCCCCGGCCCGGGCCGCCGCGACCCGGCTGGCCAGGATCGGGGGCCTGCCCCGTGGCGGGGGTCGGAGCAGCTGTCGCAGGCGGCGGAGTGGACCCGCCGCCTGCGGGTGCCTGAGCCAACACCGTGGTACCCGGGGTCGTGGTCGCCACCAGCAGCAGGGCGATGACGGAAACAGGGGCACGGGCGTAAGTTCGCGGGCGCATGGAACCTCCAGAGAAATATGGTTGCAAATGCACGGAAGAGCCGATGAGCGATCAACCCTCAGATGGCCCGGCGACCAACACTGAGCGTCGTCATGGTTGCGTCTCGCGCAGGCTGCGGACCGGCCCCCCCGTTGTCAGTCCAACCCGCCTGGATGGCGGAATCCGCGGACCTTGGTCTGAATCGACCAGGCCGACGTCGGGGCCACCATGTAGAGCACATCGCCGCCCGGCCCGCCAAAGGTCACGCTGATCGGAGGCTCCGGCAGCGCGATGGTGCCTGCCTGCGTGCCGTCCGGCAGGAACATCTGCACACCTGTGCGAGTCGCCACATAGAGCCGGCCGTCAGTGTCCACGGCGGCGCCGTCGGCACCCGAATCGAACCGATCGACTGGCTTCGCGGCGCCCAGCACCTCGGGCGTGAGGCTCAGCATCGCAAACTGCCGCTTGTTCGACAGCGAGCCGTCCGCGGCGACGTCGTAGGCCCAGACGAAGTTCTCGCCTGGCTGCGCCCAGGTGTTGTCCACATACAGCGTCTTGCCGTCCGGGGACAGCTCCACGCCGTTCGGCATCGCGAACTGGCCCGGGCCGATCACGACCTTCGCCGTGCCATCCGGCGCAACGTAGTAAACCTGCTTGCCAGGCTGGCTCTTCTGGACGTCGGGTGTGAACTGCGGATCCGTCACGTAGAGGCCGCCCTTGGCATCCATCACGAGGTCGTTCGGACCATCGATGCGCTTGCCGTCGACCTTGTCGAGGACGACCCGCACCACGCGCCCGGTCGCCGGGTCGACCTCGATGACGCGGTGGCCGAACATGTCGCAGACCAGCAGATTTCCGTTGGCCCCCGCAATCGTGCCGTTGGTTTGCATGCCTCGGGCGAGCACCCGCGACCGGCCGTCGGGCGTCGTGGCGATCAGCCGACTGCGCGCCGGACTGCCCGTCCAATCGCCAGCCGCTGGATTCTGGAAGAACATGTCCGAAAAATAGAGCGTGCCCTTCAGCCAGGTGGGACCTTCGGCGAACGTGAACCCGTCCGCGAGTTTCCGAGGTGCCACACCGGGCGCGATGACCTGTTCGTAGAGCACACGCTGCTTGTCCGCGCGCTCAACGTAGTCGGGCCGCACCGGCCAGAACACATCCATCTGGTCGGCGCCGACCTCGCCGAGACGTGCCGAATGCACCATCCCGCCGGGCAGGAACACGATGTTCTTCGCGTCCCCGGACGAGGGGATCGAGCCCTCCATCACCCCCTGGTCCAACGACCCCCTGATCGTGTGGGTGAGCTGATCCTCGGGATGCATGTGCAGCGGAATCACGGAGCCCGGGTCCATCCGCACCAGGCTGATCTGCGCGTTACGTCCCCAGATCAGCCGCGAATGGGCGGTGCTGCGACGGTAGGACTTCGTCTTGTCAGGATCGGTGATCGGCGTCCACGGAATCTCGTTGAGATTCACGACGACGCCGGGAGGGAGTGACGGCGTCGCGCCCTGATCCGGAAACGCCGGGTTCACGCCGGCAATGTTCTGTCCGACCAGCGCGAGATGGTCCAGCCGAACCGGCGAATAGACCTCGAACGCCTTCCATCCCTTCTGACCGGCCTTGACCGTTCGCCGGGTCCCGGGCTGGAGATACAGCACGCTGTCCTTCACGAGCTCCGCCGTCTTTCCATCGAACTCGACGGTCGCGTTTCCCTCGTGCCCGATGACGATCAGCTCCTCGCCGAGGGTCTGCTCCGGATAGACGGCGCCGGGCTGCATGTCCAGCCGCTCGAGCAGCGCGCCGCGACCCCAGCCGAGTGTGGCCGACACGCCTGGAGCGATCGTGGCGGTCGGCATCTTGGCGCCCTCCACCGGCACGCCCGGCGCAAGGATCATCGGCACGGTCACGGCAGGCACCTCGCGGGTCCGTCCGGTGACGTTGGCCTTGTCGACGACCTGCTGGTTGCGGGCCGCCCACTCCGGAGCCCGGTCTGAGCAACCGGCCGCGACCAGCAGCAGGGCGAGAACCGGCCACACGCAGTTCGATCGAACAACAGTCTTCGCGAAGGTCATGGTTCTGTTTTCTGGCAATGCGCTGGTGCGCCGCAGCGTGAATGAGCGCTGCTACTCCGTCTCGCGCCGCTGCGCCGGCATTTCAGGCCCCGCGTTTTCCAACACGCCGCCGGCATTGCCGTACGCGATTATCGATTATATGTGATGAAGCTGTGGGGCGCAGCCGCGTACAGCTCCGTACGATGCTCTGGGTCACAGGCTCTCGCGGGGGATAGAAGCGAGGGCCGCGGCCCGGTCCGAGCGAAGGAGACGAGCTGTTCCCAGAAGGAATGAGCGGGCTACTCTCTGAACACGATCTCGCCGAAACGGGACGGCACGTGCGGCCACGATGTGGTGTTCTGGGGATCGGACCAGATGCTCATGCGGCGCTTCGGCTCGACGCCGTCCCAACGGTTGACGTTCGCCTTCCACACCGTCCCCGCTACCGGCGGGCGGCGCGACAGCTCCTCGAAGTTCACCCAGGGAATCGCGACCTCGAGGCTCCATCCGTTGTCGATGTCTTCCCGTTCGTTCAGCGAGCCTCGCACCGCACTGGCGACCGCCACTCCGGTGGCGTCGAAGCGCTTGAAGAGCGTGCGGCTGTTGTAGTTCAGGTAGTCGTAGAGTACTCCGCGCGCGTTCATCTCGAAACCGTAATACACGACTTCCTGCTTAGGATCCGGATTGATGAAAATCTCCACCGCGTCATCACGATAGGTCGGATCGTCGCGCTGGAGGAACCGGGCGGTGACATCCGCATCCTCGGCATCGAAGCCGACATACAGCGCTTGGCTGTCCCAGAGCAGGCGGGCAGCCGTCTTCTGCTTGGCTCCGGTCTGAGATTCCCACAGGAATTGGAGGACGATCGGCGGCGATGCGTGGGTCCACGCGGCCTCGTCGAGCTTGCCGTCGATCGTCGGCGGTGACGACGCCCGTTTCACCTCGTAGCGCGGAACGGCCGACTGGCTGATGAGGGGGGCGCCCGCGAGCAGAGCAACGATGGCGAGTGTGCGCATGACCGACAGGATAGGGTACCGAGGAGGGGTGGGCAACGTCGCGCCCGGCAGAGGACGGGCGCCAGACTGTAGGATCTGCTGCATGGCTCAGAGTCGATGGTGGTACCGGCGATCGTTCACGGTGGGTCTCGGCTTCGCGGCGATCGTCGCCGTGGTGGTAACCGGCAGGGCGCAGCCCGCCACGGATAAGTGGTGGCCCGGATACAGCGGCGGGCCGGACAACTCGCGCTTTTTCCCGTCACGACAGATCAACAAGGCCAACGTCAATCAGCTCCAGGTCGCGTGGACGTACCCGTTCGGCGATACCGGAAGCCATCCGATTGTCGTCCGGGGCGTGGTCTATGGGCGGGGCCGCAATGGGTCGCTGGTCGCGGTTGACGCGAAGACCGGCAAGGAGCGGTGGGTCCGCGAGAACATGAACGGCATGACCAGCCGCGGCTTCAACTACTGGGAAAGTGCCGACGGCCGCGATCAGCGTCTGATTTTCGCGATGAACAGCCTCCTGCAACAGGTGGACGCGACGACCGGCAAGTCGATCCTGACCTTCGGTACAAACGGCATCGTCGACCTGCGGGTCGGACTCGACGGCCGCGACCCGGCGACGATCGGCAACATCCAGTCGAACAATCCGGGGGAGACCTTCGAGAACCTGATCATCCTGGGCAGCGCGACCGGCGAGGGGTACATGGCGCCGCCCGGAGATATCCGCGCGTACGACATCCTCACCGGCCGGCTGGTGTGGACGTTCCACACCGTGCCGCGCCCCGGTGAGTTCGGCTACGACACCTGGCCCAAAGACGCCTACAAGTACGTGGGCGGCACCAACAACTGGGGGGAGATGACCATCGACACCCGGCGGGGCATCGCCTTCATCCCGCTCGGATCACCCACTTACGATTTCTACGGTGCAGACCGCATTGGCGCGAATCTTTTCGGCGCGTCGATCGTGGCGCTCGAGGCGCGCACCGGCAAGCGGCTCTGGCACTTCCAGTTCGTGCACCACGATCTCTGGGACCTCGATCGCGAGCGCGGCCCCACAGCTGACCACGATCCGTCACAACGGCCGCAACCGCGACGTCGTCGTCGCCACGAACAAGACCGGCTGGCTCTACGTGTTCGACCGCATGACGGGCGAACCCATCTGGCCGATCGAGGAACGGCCGGTGCCGAAGTCGGAGATGCCAGGTGAGGAAAGCTGGCCGACGCAGCCGCACCCCACCAAGCCGGAACTCTACGTAAGGCACACCTTCACGGTGGATGACATCAATCCCGATCTGCCGGCCGACGAGAAGGCCACCTTCACCAAGCGTCTTCTCGAGGCCACCAACAAGGGCATCTTCACGCCGATCAGCCTGAAGGATACGGTGCACGTTCCGACGAGCAACGGCGGGACGCTGATGGGCGGGTCGGCCGCCGAACCCCGCACCGGCGCCATCTACCTCGTGGCCCACGAGAATCCGGGCATTCTCCGGCTCCTGAAACCGGGCGAGGGCCGCCGCGGCGGGCCGCCGCAGATGCCGCCCGGCCAGGGCGTCTACCAACAGCACTGTCAGGCGTGCCACGGTGCTAACCGCGAAGGGGTTGCTGAGAGCGGCCCGGCGCTGGTTCAGCTGATCGCGGATCCGGTCAACAACATCGTGGCGGGTGCGCCCCGTTTCACCGGCGAAGCCGTGCGAGTCGTCATCGCGACCGGCAGGGGCCGCATGCCCGCGCTTCCGCACCTGACGGCAACAGAGCTCGACGACGTCGTCAACTTCGTCACCACGCCGGCGAGTGGCCGCGGGCGCGGCGCCGGCCCCGGCGGCGGGCGCGGCGTGGCTCCCGTCGGATCGGGTGCACCGCCACAGCTCATCGCCGGTTCAGGATCAGCATGGGTAAGACCGGAAACGGCGACTGGGGGTCGCGGGCGGGGCGCCGCGATGCCCTATCCAGAGGGCGTGCCCGACCACACGCGCTACACCATCAACGAGTACAACACGGTCGGCAACCGCATCAAGCCGCCGTTCACGGTGATCGTGAAGTACGACCTCAACCAACCGGGCATCAAGTGGCGGATTCCGTACGGCGACGATCCCGAACTGGCCGCGCGTGGCATCACCGGCACGAGCGTGCCTGGTATTCAGAACAGCCTCATCGTCACCGAATCCGGTCTCGTGTTCGGCGCCGGCCGTGACAACTTCATCCGAGCCTGGGACAGCGACACTGGAAAACAGCTGTGGGCGTCGCGGTTCGGCGGCAACTTCATCGGCTCACCTGCGATGTACGAGATGGGCGGCACGCAGTATTTGCTCGTGCCTGCGGCAGGCACGCCTGCCGCGGACCGCGGGGCGGGGGCTGGCCCGGCGGCGTCGCCGGCGACTGGGCCGCAGGGCGCGGCGTCTGCCCCGCTCGGATGGGTGGTTTACACCCTGCCTGTGAAGTGAGCTGCACCTCAGTGCCAAGCATGAACACCCGGTGCAGTTGTCAAGAAATCAGTCGGACCACGGGTACTCGGCCGAGCGTAATACGAGCTGATCGTCCCGGGAGGCGAAGAGGGAGTGCGGCCCGCAATGTCCGGCCGACGATGCTCAGTGAATCGTCCAGCCTCCGTCGACCATCAACACGTGTCCGACGACCATGTCGGATAGATGGCTCGAGAGGAACAGCACCGCGCCGACCAGATCCTCCGGCTGATTCCATCGCCCCGCGGGCAGCATCTGCGTGGTCGCCCACTCCTTGTAGCCGGGGCGCTCGAGGATCACTTTTCGCGACTCGGTTTCAGTGATGCACGGCGCCACCACGTTGACGATGACGCCGTGCTTCGCCCACTCCAGCGACAGCGCCCGCGAAAGGTGGTGCACCCCTGCCTTCACCCCCGCGTAGACGGCGCGTCCCTGAAACGCCACGACGCCGAAGTTCGATCCGATGTTGATGATCTTGCCGCGCCCCTGCGGGATCATCACGCGCGCCGCCGCCTGGCAGGCGAAGAACACGCTCTTCAGTGAGGCGGAGACGGTCTTGTCGAACTCTTCTTCGGTGACGTCGAGCGCCGGGGTGGTGCCGGTCCAGCCGGCGTTGTTCACCAGAATATCGACGCGTCCGAAGGCCTCCCTGGCCGCGTCGACCATCCCGCGCACGTCGTCGACGCGTCCCACATCGGCCGGGTGAACGATCGCCCGTCTGCCCAGTCCTTCGATCTCCGCCTGAAGCTGCCGGGCCTCGTCCTGACGTCCCTCCGGGTGCTTGGCGAGCAGCACGTGCGCGCCGGCCTGCGCGAGGCCGAGCGCGATCGCCCGTCCGATGCCCTGCGACGCGCCGGTCACGATCGCCGCCTTGTCCTGCAGCCCGAAGCTCGAATAGTCGACGTTCACAGAGTCTCCACCGCGGGCGCGACCCGCACACTGTCGTTCAGATCAAACCGCGGATGGTGCCGCCGATATCCAGGGCGGCGCCGGTGATGAACCGGGCCAGCGGCGAGGCGAGGAAGACCACCGCATGCGCGACGTCCGCCGGCTGGCCGATGCCCATCGGCATCTGTCGATCGTGCAGGAAGCGTTGCACTGCGGTGTCGCGGTCGGTCCCGTAGTGGGCGACGAGCTGATCGACGATCCCGCCGGGTCGCGTCCACATCCGGGACCAGATCGGCCCCGGCAACACACTGTTGACGCGTACGGCTGGCGCATATTGCTTGGCGAGCGCCTTGGTCACGTAGAGCAGCGCCGCCTTGCACGCCCCATAATCGACGAACCCGGGCTCGGGCTGCTTCGCCAGATCGGAGCCGGTGTTGACGACGGCGCCCGTCCCGCGCGCGGCCATGAGCGGGAGCAGCGCCCGGCAGGTTCGCACGGTCCCCATCAGGTTGACGTCGATCGATCTGGCCCAGTGCTCGTCAGTGATGTCTTCGAACGGCGTCGAATCGCCGACCCCGAGATTGTTGATGACGATGTCGGGCGGGCCGGCGAACGTGGTGAGCACGAAGTGCGTGGCGTGGTCGACCCCCTCGGCGGTCGCCAGGTTCGCGGTAACGGTGCCGTTCCACTTGTGCGCTTTCCCGCGCAGCACGTCGCCGTCGTGATCGCTCACGAGCACCGCCGCCCCTTCGCCGGCCAGCAGATCGGCGATGGCCTCGCCGATCCCATGCGCGCCGGCACTCACGTATGCCGTCTTGCCGCGTAGCTGGTAATCCACGTCCGATCCTCGATTACGATAAAATCGTTTCCTTTGACATTTCACCGTGGCGGCACTATCGTCTGGCTTACGAGACGACGCGAAGCATAATCGATAATCTGTTGGCTGCGCCAAATTTTCCATCTATATATAGCAGCCACACTCCGCGCAGGACGCGGGCGCCTGTCAGGGCCGCTCCGAACGTTCACCACCAAGGTGCGCCGGCACCGCAGCTCTCGAGGACGCCCGGCGTCCATCAGGAAGTAGACGTCGCACCATGGACCAGGACACCAAGGCCCGCCCGCTCGAACGACGCGTGTTCCGCGAGGAAATCCGGGAGCAGCTGATTGAAGACATTCTGAACGGCCGCCTCGCCCCCGGCGCCCGGATCGTCGAGACCCGCATTGCCCAGCAGTTCGGCGTCAGCCAGGGGCCGGTGCGGGAGGCGTTGCGCGATCTGGAGCTGTTCGGGTTCGTGGTGAGCTCCCCGTTCCGCGGCACGCAAGTGCGAAAGATCTCGACCGAGGAGCTGCTCGAGATTTATCCGATCAGGGCGGCGCTCGAAGGCGTGGCTGCGCGCGCCGCGGCGGGCCGCATCGATCAGGGGACCCTCGATCACCTCGAGGTGTTGATCGGGGTGATGCGCGAGGCCGCGGCCCGCGACGATCACCGGGCCGAGGCCGACGCGGATCACAACTTCCATCACGCCATCGTCAAAGCGTCCGGCAACCGCATGGTCGAGCACGTCTGGCAGACGATGAGGCTGTCGATCACGACGTGTCTGACGCATTCGATCACCCACCGGTCGCTGCACGAGATTGCCGAGCGCCACGTCGCGGTGCTCGAGGCGCTGCGTTCCGGCGACCCGGACCGCGCCGAAGCCGCGGTTCGGCGCCACATCGAAGAACCCGGCGAGTGGATTCTCTCCGCGCACCAGCAGGAGCAGGCGGCGAATCGCCCCGAGCCGGAGGACGAGCAAGCGGCGATTTAGCAGCTGCCTTCTCCCTTCTCCCTTGATACGCGAGGTTTCAGCGCCGCCGAGGCGGCGCCCCAGGAGACCATGACATCGCAGTCCGCGACTCTGAATCGGCGGGGCGCCGTCCGCCCGCCCGCCGCCACCAGCGACTACTTCCTGCGGCAGGGCCTCCTGAAGCTGCTGGCGATCAAGGACTCGGACGTGCGCCTGCTCTGCATGGAGCAGTGCCGGGATGCCGTCGACAAGAGCCTGCATGCCGGCGGCGCGTTCTCCGCCACCATCCCGCTGGTCTCTTTGTATTACGGCGGCTTCATGAACGTCGACATCGCCGAGCCGACGCGCCGCGGGCAGGATCTCTTCGTCCTCAGCAAGGGGCACGCGGTCGCGGCGCTGGCGGCGATTTATGCCGACCTCGGATACTTCGATCCGTCGGTGCTGCGGAATTCCCGCTCGTATGCCAGCATCCTGAACGGCCATCCAGGGCCGATCCTGCCCGGGGTGCATCTCGCGACCGGGCCGATGGGCCAGGGCTTCGGCGTGGCGCAGGGTTTTGCCCTCGCCGGCAAGTCGTCGCCGCGCTTCGACGCCTACTGTCTCACCGGCGACGGCGAGCTGCAGGAGGGGCCGATCTGGGAAGCGGTCATGTTCGCGGGACAGAAGCACCTCGACAACCTGTGCGTGATGGTCGACCGCAACAACGGGCAGCTCGACATCGCCAATCGCATGGTGTTCCCCATGCCGGAGCTCGAGGCGGTGTTCGCGTCGTTCGACTGGGACGTGCACAGCGTCGACGCGACGCAATACGAGGGCGTCTACGCGGCGCTCGAGGCGTTCCGCTACGGACCGCGCAACGGCAAGCCGACCGCCATCATCTGTCATGGCACCAAGGGCCACGGCGCGCTCTCCGATTTCCTGAACAAGCACAAGGTCACCGTCCCGGATCCGCTGATCGAACAGGAGCTCGCGCTTCAGGCGGCGCAGCGCCGCGATCGGGTCGATGAATTCAACGAGTTCCATGGCGCGCTCGGCGACCTCCCCGACGGCGCCGCGCTGCAGGAGCGGCTGATCGAGTGCGCGCGGCACGTCCATCTGGACGTCGGCCGCGGCTCGCCGGGAAAGCTGTCGCTGACCTCGCTGATGGGGCCGGTGCTCACGGCGCGGGCGCCCGGACGCAACAAGCGCATTCAGTACGACCGGGCGCAGCTGCCGCGGCTCGATCGGGCCCGTCAGTACGCCGCCAGCGATGTGGTCACCGCCGCAATGAAAGTGTTCGCGAAGGATCCGTCCGTCGTGTCCATCGATTCGGATCTCGCGACCACCAGCGGGCTCGAAGCCGGCGTGGCGACGGTCGATCAACGCCGCGCCCTGAACGTCGGCGTCGCGGAAGCGAACATGATGGCGATCGGCGAAGCGTTCGCCGCGCTCGGGTGTCAGACCTGGATCAGCACCTTCTGCCCGTTCTTCGACTGGAAGGTGATGCGGCGGATCGCGGTCGGCCATCAGGAGCGGCTCGAATCCGCGGCGATGCGCGACGGCTGGCTGAGCGACGGCCACGGGCTGGATCTGACGATGCTGGCGACCGCCGCCAATTTCGAGACCCGCACCAACGGCGCGACCCACATGGGCAACGACGACTGCACGATCTTCGACGGCATGGCCCACCTGAAGATCGTCGACGTGTCCTGCCCGCAGCAGATGCTCTCGCTGATGCTGTGGATCATGGAGGGCAACCGCGGTCTGCTCTACGTGAGGGTCATGCGGACGCCGTCGGCGTTCCTCTACGACACCGACTACACCTTCGAATTCGGCCGCGGCTACACCCTGAAGCAGAGCGCCGATGACGCGGCGGTGATCGTGAGCAGCGGGCGCGGCGTGCACGAAGCGCTGGCCGCTGCCCAGGCATGCGAGGCCGAAGGGCTGCACGTCGGCGTCGTTGACATGCCGTCGATCGACGAGGATCTGCTCGTCGCACTGATGGAATCCGGCAAGCTCGTGTGCCTCGCCGAGCAGAACAACGGCTACCTCCTGCAGAACCTGCTGAAGGTGCTGTTCCGGCGCCAGCGCGGGCTGCCGCACCTGAAGAACGTACTCACCATCAACACGCTCGATGCGGACGGGAAGCCGCAGTTCATCCACTCGGGCACTTACGAAGAGCTGATCGCCGCGTTCCAGCTGACCCCGACGGCGATCGCTCGCGCGATCAAGGCACGCCTGGCGTAGCGGGCCGATGAAAACCCCGCCGCGTCACTGCTGGTTCTCCCTTCTCCCTTTTGCCTTCTCCCTTGACGACGGCACGTCTTCAACACCGTGCTAGGTGACCCCATGCCTGTCCCTGCCATCCACGAAGATGATGCCGATGCCCTGGGACTCCCGGGGCGCGAGTTGCGGTGGCTCGTCGCGCCGACCGCGGTCCCGGCGAGCCATTGTTCGACCTGCGTGATCCGCGTCGCGCCGGGCGACCGGGTGAAGCCGGCCCACTCGCACCCGAACGGCGAGGAAGTGATCTACATCATCCAGGGCTCGGGCCGCGTGCTCGTCGGCGGCGAGGTCCGGGCGGTGCGCGCCGGGACCGCCGTCCTGTTTCCCCAGGGCGTCGTCCACATGCTGCACAACACCGGCAGCGAAGAGATGAAGGTCGTCTGCTTCTTCGCGCCGCCGACCGGGCTGGACAACTACCGCATGCACGAGGACGTGGATTTTCCCGACTGAGGTTCGGCTCCCTTCCGCGGTTGATCCGTGGTCTGCGTCCGAGAGAGGCTTCGCCGCCCACCCCTCGTTCACGTCCGTCCAAACCAAGTGGTGAGCGCATCAGCGAGCCCCGCATGGCTTCGTTCTCCCACCCAGGCCACATATCCATCTGGCCGAATCAGCACCGCGGTAGGAGCAGGGACCGACCCGATTACCGGAAGCTGCCACTGACCGGAGTACGAGGCGTCGACCAACTGAACGCGACCGGCCCATGGTGGGATGTCGAAGCCGCCGGGCTCCCCGAGGTTGAGTAGAACCGGCCGGGCATCGTGCAGGTGGGTAAAAACCCGCAGCTGGCCATTGGCTGTGACCAAGTCGAGATCGGGCATGCGGCGCCCAAGCAGCGGGTGTCCCTCGCCGAAGTCGTAGCGAATGTCCAAACCTGACATCATCGCGCCGTAGCACTTGCGAGGCTCGTCCATCTTCAACAGGTGAGACATGTGCTCGTGCAAGGCCCGCGTCCGTTCGTCGCCGCGCATGAGCGCCGTTTGCGCCATGGTGTCCTTGAGTACACGCGCAGCGATCGGATGCCGCTCGGCCTGATAAGTATCGAGGAGGCTCTCTGGCGATGTGCCGTTGACCACCTGTGCCAGCTTCCATCCCAGGTTCACGGCGTCCTGCACACCGATGTTGAGTCCTTGTCCACCGGCCGGGGAATGCACGTGCGCCGAGTCGCCGGCCAGGAGCACTCGTCTCGCTCGGTAGGATGCCGCCTGCCGGGCCGCATCGGTGAACCTCGAGAGATACGTGACGTTTCGAACACCGAAGTCGGTCCCGTAGACGGCGACGAGCGCCTCGCGAAGTTCGTCGAGGGTTGGTTGGTCGCCTTCCCTGACCTGCGGCTCGTTCAACACCGCCCGCACTCGCTTCCCGTCCTCCAGTTTGCCGAGCGCATTGCTGCCCCGTTCGTTGGGACGGAAGCCCCACGCCGCCTCTTCGGTCATCTCGACCTCGGCAATCAAGTAGCTGATGGCGGCATCCCATCCCGTGAAGTCGATCCCGGCTTTCTTGCGGATCAGGCTGCGACCACCGTCGCATCCGACGAGGTACTTCGCTCGCAGCGAACGGCCGTCGGACAGCTCGACATCGACGCCGGTGTCGTCCTGCGCAAAGCCTGTCACCTCGAGTCCGCGAGAGGTCGGTACCTTCAGCTCGTCGACCCACGCGGCCAGTGTGCGCTCGATGCCCTCTTGCCAGAGCGCGAGCCCGTAGTTGTGACGGGTCGGACAGTCGCTGATGTCGAGAGGGTGGATCAGCGCGAAGCCCGCGACCTGCATGACTTTCCCCTGCGAGAGGAAGCGATCCGCGATTCCACGCTGATCGAACACCTCGATGGTGCGTGAATGCAGACCGCCGGCACGCGCGCCGGGGAGGTCCTGGCTCGAGCGCCGCTCGACGATGGCGACGTCAACCTTCGCCAACGCCAGCTCGCCCGCCAACATCAGCCCCGTCGGACCGCCTCCGACGATCACCACCGAATGTTCGGTCATCGCCAAATTCCTCAAAGGCGGCGGTCTCAGGCGGAAGCGCCCGGACAACCACCGACGCGAAATTTACCCCCGGCTGCGATTGGCGGCAATGATGGCACGCTTTGCGGAGGCCTTCGAGCGCCGCTTCGGCATCACTCCGAGATGGTTTCGCGACATGCACGCCGAGTTGTGAAGTACAGCGTCCATCGAGTCGGTGTCGATGATGCGGGCGCGCCCCAACGCCTCGGGTTCGTTCTGATCTCCCGCGACGCCGGTTGAAAGCCCGGCCGCACGACGAGTTCGGGGGGGTCGTCGCGCGCAAGGGTCGGCGGAATTATGATGGCGTGTGGCTGAGCCTCCGCCAGCGATCGACCACCGGGTCTTCTTCCGACGCGGCGCCGGCGTCACGATCCTGTTCGTGCTCCTCACCCTGATCATGACGTGGCCCCAGGCCCTCGTCCTCAAAACGCACGCCTACGATCATCAGGACGTGTTCTTCAACCTGTGGCGGCTGCGCTGGATCGCGCATGCGCTCTCGACCTCGCCCGCCGAGCTGTTCAACGCCAATATCTTCGAGCCGGATCGCGGCGTGCTCGCGTACTCGGACGCGATGCTGGTCGAAGGTGTCCTTGCGGCCCCCTTGCTGTGGGCCGGCGTGCCTCCGGTGCTGGTCCACAACGTCATGCTGCTCGGAGCGATCGTCGCGTCGGGCGTCGGCAGCTTCGTGCTGGCCCGTCACCTCACCGGCAGCACGGGGGGCGCCCTTGCGGCCGGCGTAATCTTCGCGTTCGCGCCGTACCGGTTCGAGCACTACATGCACCTGGAGCTGCAGTGGACGGTGTGGAGCCCGTGGGCATTCTGGGCCCTGCAGCGGACCATCGAAACCGCATCGATCAGATTCGGACTGCTGACCGGGCTGTTCCTCGCGCTGCAGATGACGTCGAGCGTGTACTACGGTGTGTTCCTCTTCGTCCTGATCGGGACCGTCGCGCTGCTCCAGTTGCTGCCCCTGCGCGGTCGTCGGCTGGTGCGAACCGGGCGCGCACTCGTCCTGGGGGCGGCGCTGGCGGCATCGGTGTCAGGGGTGTATTCGATTCCCTACACGGCGGCGGCGGCACGCGTCGGCACGCGGCCGGCGGATCAGGTCAAAGAAAACAGTGCGGAGCCAGGAGATTATCGCGCCGCCACACCCACGAACGTTCTGTACGGCTCGATGTACGCCGGCGCGAACGAGCGGCGCCTGTTTCCGGGCATCCTGCCGCTGCTCCTGGCGCTCGTCGGGTTGCTGCTCGTGCCGCCCACGATTCCCGCGATCGCCTATCTGATCGGACTCGTCCTTGCGTTCGAGCTCTCTCTGGGCGCGAACGGGCTGCTGTATCCGTTGCTGTATGAGTACGTCGGTGTGTTCCGCGGTCTGCGCGCGCCCGCCAGAGCGTCGGCGTTCTTTCTCTTGTTCCTCGGTGTGCTCGCGGCCTACGGAACGGCCGCCCTCACGGCCGCGATGAACACGCGGAAGCGGCGTGCGGCTGCCGCACTGATATGCATCATTCTCCTGCTCGAGTATCGAGTTGCCTCGCTGCCTCTCGTGGCTTATCACAACGAGCCCCCGCCCCTGTACAGGGTCCTCGCGACCCTGCCTCGCGGCGTCGTCGCGGAGTTCCCGATGGCCAGGCTCGACTGGGCGCCGCACCTCGATCCCCGGTTCGAGTACATGTCGACGTTTCACTGGATGCCGCTCCTGAACGGGTACAGTGGGTTCTATCCACGGTCCTATCTCAACCGCCTCGTACGCGTGGCGCGGTTTCCGGACGAAGCCTCCGTCGCGTCATTGCGACGCGAGAACGTCCGGTACGTCATCGTGCACGACGACAACAAGTTTCCGGACTGGGAACGCAGCCGGGTCGTTGAACGCCTGCTGTTCCTCGATCTGAAACGACTGGGAGACTTCAAGGACGGGTGGGGCATCGGGACCGTGATGGAGCTGAAGTGAAGCGGTGATCCAGCCCGATTCCGCAACTCGAAATCGTCTCGCATCCCTCAGACGCTGGCTGCTTGCACTCACTGTCTGCGCCCTCGCCTGGACCGTGATGCTCGTCCTCACTGGCGGGTTCGTGGTCCACCTGGGATCTCTGAGAATCTCCTCACGCAAGCCGCTGCCGCCGCTGCTCGTCGCCCTGGTCGGTCTGATCGCTGCCACTGTCATCTCCCGCCTCATCGGAGCGCCGCCCCCGTGGGTTGAACTGCTGGCACGAGCTCGGCGGTGGCTCGCGCTGCTGCGTGATCACGCATGGACTCTCTGGGTTCACGCACGGACCGTCTGGATTCGCGCACGCTCTTTCTGGATTCGCGCAGGTGTGCACGTCCCTGCGGTGATGCCCATCGCGTTCGTCATAGCCGCGGCGGTTCTGGATCTGCATCAACTGTTCGGAGCGGCCCCGCTCTGGCTGGACGAGGAAATGATCGCGCTCAACCTTCGCGATCGTTCCTTTTCGGAGCTGGGCGGCCGCCTCTGGCTCGAGCAGAGCGCTCCTTACGGCTGGCTGGTGGTGCAGCGCGCCGTGCTGCTGACACTCGGGTCGAGTGAGGTCGCGCTGCGGCTCCTGCCGACCCTCTTCGGCATCGCCACTTACGTCACCGCGCTCCTGATCGCGCGGCGGTGGCTGACCTGGCCGGCGACGCTCATCTTCCCCCTGCTGTGCATCTTCGGCCCCGCGCTGTCGCACTACAGGATCGAGGTGAAGCACTACACAGGGGACGCCTTCTGGGCGCTGCTCCTGCCCGCGCTGGCGGTCTGGACGATCGAGGGCGCCACGGCGGACGATCGCCGCCGCCGGATGGTCGACCTGGTGGATGGTGGCGGCGGCGGGCGCGTGGCTGGCCAACGGCGCCCTTCTCGTCGCTCCCGCGTGCGCGCTGCTCATGCTCGCAGCGACGCTGAGACGGGATGGCGCACGCGCGGCGTCGAGACTGGCCGCGTGGGGGCTCATCTGGCTCGCCTCATTCGTTCTGCACTACTCGATCGCGCTTCGCGACACCGCACACCTCCGCCAGTACTGGGCCGCGGAGTTTCCGCCGCGGGCAGCCGGCTGGCTGGACACACTCCGCTGGTTCGGCGGCCGGCTCGATCGCCTCGGGAGCAACGTCGGCGGCAGCGATCCCGGGGTGATGGTGTGGCTGCTCGCGGCGTGCGGGTTCCTGTGGAGTGCGCGGGGATGCATCGCCGGCCGAATGCAGCTGGCGTTTCACCACGGGCTGCTAGGACTCGCCTTCGGCGGGGTTGCGGTGTCCGGCTTCGTGTTGGCGGCGCTGCGGCTCGTGCCGCTGTACGACCGGTTCGCGCTCTGGATGGTTCCCGCGCTCTACGCGGGCATCGCGCTCGTCGTCGACCGCGCCGTCGCGTCCGCGCGTGCGGCGGCGCGCCACGCGAACTGGGTGCAGGGTGGCTGGACGTTGGCGCTTGCAGGAGCGGCGATCTTGTGCAGCGCCGGCATTGTTCAGCGGGGCGCCGGACGCTTTCACATGGACCGCCCCACCTCGAACCACGGGGTCGACGACCGGACGGCCGTGTCCTGGCTGATCGGCCACCGGCAGCCGGGAGATGCGCTGATCTCTACGCGCCTCGGACTCCCGGCCATCTGGTGGTACGGGCGCGTCTCAATCGCGGGTGTTCCGGACATGCGGTCGGTCTACCAGGTCGAGCACCGCCGTCACGGCACAGGCTGCGGGTTGGCGGCCGTGCTGAAGGATCATCGGCGGGTGCTCGTCTATGTCGGGTTTCCCGACATGCCCAAAGGCTTCGATGAGCTGCTGTTCGCCGAGCTCGATCGGATCGGAGCGATCTCGGCCTACCGCGAAGACGCGGAGCTGAGCCGAGCGGCGGTCGTTGATCTCGACGCCTCCGGTCCGAACGCTCCCGCCTTCGTCGATCGCGAGCCCCGTCCCGCGATCGGCGGCTGCGTGGGCATTCGCAGCGCCGTGCGGCGGTGAGCTCGAAGGTCAGGTCCGGGTCGCCAGATAAACGCCGCCGAGCATCACCAGCGCGCCGAGGAGGTTGGTCATCGACACCGGCTGTACCGGTGACCCGAGCCAGCCGAAGTGCGACACCACCATCCCGCCGACGATCTGGCCGGCGAGCAGCGAGAACGTCATCGGCCCCGCGCCGATCTGCGGGATGACCCAGGCAATTCCGAATACCAGCGTCGCACCCATCAGGCCCGCGGTCAGCAGGACCGGATGGACGTTCTTGAGGCCGGCGAGCGCGCCCGCCTGCCAGCCGCTGAGCCCGATGAGGATGGCGCCGATCGCGCCGATGCACCAGAACACGGCGTTGCCGACGCGCGCGTTGTTCAGCGCGACTCCGACCTTGCCGTTCATGGCCAGGTGAACGGTCAACACCACGCCGATGAACATCGTCAGCACGTACAGAGGTGCCTTCATTTGGACGCTCCTGGTCTGTCTGGTTACGGCGCGCTACTGTCTGGCGCCCGAAGTGGCCTGGGGTTGGGGCAACGCGAAGGCGATGAAGCCGGTCGGCGGCGTCACACCTTCCTGCGCCGGCCATTGACCGGCTGGGGGGGTGTCGCCGGACACGGCCACCAGCACGTACTGACGGCCGCCCATCTGGTACATCGAATGACCGCCGCGGATGGTACCGCCAAGCGGCGGCGACGTCCAGAGGAGCTTGCCGGTCTCGCTGTCGTACGCGCGAAGCTTGCTGTCGCCGCCGGGCGCGAAGATGAGGCCGCCCGAGGTGACGATGAGGCTGCTCCTCATCTGGGTCACACCAGTGCCGGTGATGCCGCGCGACGCCAGCCGGGCGTCGTCTCCGAGGCCCACCTGCCACTTGATCGTGCCGGTGTTGAGGTCGTAGCGCGATAGCTTGGTGAACGGCGGCTTCATCGCGACGCCAATCGTGCCGTAGGCGTTGATCACGTACTGCGGCGTCTGTTCAACGCCGTCCGGGTACGGCCGTGGGCCGCCGCGGCCTCGTCCACCGGCTGGGACCGCGCGCACCTGCGCTCCACCGGAGCCGACCACGGGCCCCGGTGGGAACGATCGATTGGCGCCGCCGCGGCCGCGGCCGCCGGAACCGCCGAACGCCGGCGTCACGAGATAGGTCGTGAGCGTCTCGAGCTCGACGTCGTCGATGTGAGGGAAGGCCGGCATGCGTCCCTTGCCGGTCATGACCGTGGACCGCACGGTTGCCGCGTCGAGGCGCCCGGGTACGTCCAGGAGCGACGGGCCGTTCTGCGTGCCGCTGCGGTCGAGTCCGTGGCAGACCGCGCATTCACGCCGGTACACGGCCTGTCCAGGCGGACCCGCGGCGGCCTGCGGATTCTTCACGAGATGCAGGATGGCTGGATTGTCCTGACTGATCACATACACCGCGCCGTTCGAAGGTTCCGCTGCCGTGTAGCCGAAGAGCGCTCCGCCGTTGCTGCCGGGGATGTGCAGCGTGTCGTCGAAATGAATCGGCGTGAAGAGTCCCTGATTGCGCGTCGCCGCGAACCGCTGTTTGAACGTCTCCCGTTGAGCGTCCGTGAGGATCGGATGCGGATTGATGTCGTCGACGCTGAACGACTGTTTGCTGAACGGCGGCGGATTCGTCGGGAAGGGCTGGGTCGGCCACGACTGTTCGCCCGGCATGTCGCTCTTCGGGACCGGACGCTCTTCGATCGGCCAGATCGGCGCGCCGGTGACGCGGTCGAAGACGTAGAGGAAGCCGGTCTTTCCCGCGAGTGCGACCACGTCGATGCTCTTGCCGTTGCGTCTGATCGTGGTCAGCTGCGGCGCGGCATTGCCGTCGAAGTCCCAGAGGTCGTGGTGCACCATCTGGAAGTGCCAGAGGCGCTTGCCCGTGCGAGCGTCGAGGGCGACGAGCGAGCTGCCGAACAGGTTCGCCCCGGGGCGGTCGGCGCCATAGTAGTCGTAGGTAGGCGACCCAATCGGGAAATACGCGATGCCGCGCTTCGGGTCGACCGTGATCTCACCCCACGTGTTCACGCCTCCGATGTACTTGTATGCGTCCTTCGGCCACGTGTCGTAGCCGAACTCTCCGGGATGCGGCACGGTGTGGAATTGCCAGACCAGCTTGCCGGTCATCACGTCGAACGCGCGAAGGTCTCCCGGCGGTGAGAGGTAGGCCTCACCGGTGGCGGATCCGAGCAGGATCAGGTTCTCGAAGATGCGTCCCGGAGTGCCCGATTGAATCCGCCCGATCGTGGCGGGATCGCGGCCGAGCCCTTCGCGGAGATCGACCACGCCGTCCTTGCCGAACTCGTAGACCGACTGCCCGGTGGCCGCGTTGATCTCCTGCAGGTAGTCGTTCATGCTGAAGATCAACCGGCGGTCCTTGCCGTCCCTGCTCTCCCAGTAGTTCATGCCGCGTGCGGTCATTCCCTGCATGCCCTCGCGAATCCAGATCTCCTTGCCCGTTCGGGCATCGAGCGCGATCAGGGAGCCGTTGCGGCCGCGGCCATAGACGACGCCCCGCGCCACGATCGGGTTCGAGCCGGTCTCGCCGTGCGGGTAGGCCCACGCGACCGCGAGCTTGTCGACGTTCCCCCTGTTGATCTCGCGCGCGTCGAAATAGCGGGCGCTGGCCGGACCGCCGGCGTAGTCGGGCCACCCCTTGTCTTCCTCAGCGGAGCGCAGCCCGGCACTGGCAATGACTAGCGCTCCCAGCGACCACAGGCCAAAGACGAGGCGTGAGTGGAACCCGGCTCGACGCATGCGGATGACTCCCTGACCCAGATGACAGCCGAACGGTTGCGAGTTGTGGGGTTTCGTGTTAGCCTCCGCAAAATAATCGATTCTTTGGAGACGTGCAACCTTTAATCCATATGCCTTCCTTGAAACGTCGCAGCTTCCTTTCCGCCAGCGCGCTCGCGCCGGCCGTTGTCTTCATCGCGGTGATGGCGCCCGTGAGCGGCGCCGGACCGTCGTTTCGCCCGGATGACCGTTTCCAGGGCTCGACGCTCGCGGGGTGGCATCCACAGGGCAATGCCGACTGGCGCGCCGAAAAGGGAGAGATTACCGGCGTCCCCAAGACTCCCGCCGGTGGTTGGCTCGTCCTCGACCGCTCGTATCAGGACACCGGATTCTTCGCGTCGTTCAAGTGCGCCGCCGGTTGCAAGACCGGTGTGCTCCTGCGGGCTGAGAAGACCGACGGCGGCGGCTTGAAGGGCATCTTCCTGTCGCTGAACGAGGGCGATTTGGCGGCCTACTCCGTCGCGCTCGACGCCGGCGGCAGCGAACTGAAGCGCACCCCGCTTCGGTTTCCGGGCGGCGGCCAGATCCGGATCGCGCCTCCGCCGGCGCCCGCCGCGTCGGGGCCGCCGGTGCCACCAGGCCCTGGAGGGCGAGGAGCGGGACGCGGAGGCCGGGGAGCCGGACCGCAGTTGCCCATACCGCCGCCGAACACCGGGCTCCACCCCGGCGAGTGGAACGATCTGGAGATCCTCCTCGACGCCAACATCATCCGGACGTTTGTCAACAACGCCGGCCCGAGCGGCGTCGCCGATGACGATGCCGGGCGATACGGGCCAGTCGCGCTGTATGTGGGTGGGACCGCGGAAGTGCGGTTCAAGGACATCGCGTTCAAGGATCTTGCGTTGAGAACGCGTCCTGAAGAGAAGGTCTCCAGCCGCTTCCGCATGCAGCGGCTCAGCGATTTTTATTACGGCTGGGGCGCGAGCGCGGACGACTTCAACCACGACGGCGTGCTCGACATCGTCTCCGGGCCTCACATCTACTTCGGACCCGACTACCGCCGCAGCCGTGAGATCTACCTGGCAACGACGGCGAATCCGTCGAACCAGTTCGCGTCCGACTGCTGGATGCAGTTCTCCGCCGATTTCACCGGCGACGGCTGGGCCGACGTCATCACCGCGAGCTTCGGCGGTGCCAATTCCGGCGTCGTCCTCTACGTCAATCCGAAGGGTGAAGCGCGGCGCTGGGACAGCCATCGCGTCGTGACCTCCCAGCAGACGGAGATCGCGGTAATCCACGATCTGGACCGCGACGGCCGCCCGGAATACGTCTACGGCGCCGAAGGGACCATGCGGTACGCCAAGCCGGATCCCGCGAATCCCACCGGCGCCTGGGTGGTTCGTACCGTATCCGAGCCGGGCTACGCGACCGCCCACGGCGTCGGCGCTGGGGACATCAACGGCGATGGCCGGGTCGACATTCTCAATGCATACGGCTGGTGGGAACAGCCCTCGGCTGGCGGCACGCCGTCGACGTGGACCTATCATCCACAAGCGTTCGGACGTTCAGTCGGGCGCGCCGGCGCCGGCGGCAGCGTGATGGCCGTCTACGACGTGAATGGCGATAAGTTGAACGACGTGGTCACGTCGCTCTCGGCGCACGGGTGGGGGCTGGCGTGGTTCGAGCAGAAGCGCGACGCCGCTGGAGCCATCTCGTTCGTGCAGCACATGGTCATGGATGATTTCGGCACGAAGAACGCCGGCGGCGTCACGTTCTCGCAGCCACACGGCACGACCTTCGCCGATGTCGACGGCGACGGGGTCCAGGATTTCATCGCCGGCAAGCGCTACTGGTCGCACCAGGACACGCAGATCGATCCGGACGCGTACGGAGACCCCGTCCTGTATTGGTATCGCACCGTGCGGAACCCGAAAGCGCCCGGCGGCGCAGACCTGGTGCCCGAGCTGATTCACAACCTGTCCGGAGTCGGGTCGCACGCCTACGCCGCGGATCTGAACAAGGACGGACGGACCGACATCGTGACGCCCACCAAGTTCGGCACATTCGTCTTCTGGGGGCAGAACCGGCGATAGGCGACGCGCCGCCGCCGGCGACGCGTTGCGCCGCCAGGGGAACGTCCTTCGCCTGGGCCGCAAGTCCTACCGTTGACACTCGGCCATTACCGATGGTTGACTTGAGTCAACCATCGAGGCCGGCGGTATGAATGTTCCAATCACTGCGAAACAGCTGCGGGCAACGCCTTCCGAGGTCGTCGAGCGGGTGCGCAAGGGCGCCCGTTTTACCGTGATCTACCGCAGCCGGCCAGCATTTCAGATTGTGCCGGTCGACGACAAGGGCAGCGCTCCGATGTCGCTCGTGGACGACACGCTCTATCGTGCCCAACCGGTCGGTTCGTCGGCTGACCGACGCCCGTCCAGCGGCTTCGCGATCATGCGCGAGTTGAGGCTAACGACTGTGACTACCACCGATGGTCACTTTCGGCAGGTCGGGTTTGACGTCCTACCCGCGGCTCGGCCTCGACAATCCCGCAAGCCGCGGCGTGCTTGATTGGTCCACAACCGCACGTCAGGTAATCAACGTATGCGCGCCTCACAGCGCTCGCGAGCCAAGTATCCGCTAGCGACCATCTCTGCCTACGGACCCGACAACCAGCGAGCGACCAAGCTCGTGGCCGGCCTCCTGCGTCGCGCCGGGCAACAGGACCCGGATCCGATGCGCAGCTGGAGCACCGACGCGAGCGACGTCAGGAATGATCCGGGGATTGCGGCCGAATTGGCGGACTGGCTGCGCAGTCACGGAGTCAAGGACACAGTCAGCTACGACCGGATCATCGGTTGCCCGCACGAGGAGGGGATCGACTATCCGATCGGCCGTACCTGTCCACAGTGCCCCTTCTGGGCTGCCATCGATCGCTTCACGCACCAACCGATTCCCACGCCTGTCGGAAAGCTGTCGCCGGACCAGGTGTTGATCGGGCTGAGCAAGGATCTGCCGACACCCCCGCTGGACGCACTCGAGTCCGCCGACGCCCATCGAGGTGTGCTGGCAGAGCCACTGTTGCAGCTGCTGGAACGCTCCGTGACGGATCCCGATTCGGCCTCCGATGCGGATGCCCAGCTCTTCTGCTATGCGCTGTACCTGATGGCCAAGTGGAGGGAGACGCGGGCGTACCCGCTCGTGATTCGATGGCTTTCGTTGTCCGACGCTGCCTCCACGCGGCTGTCGGGAGATGTGTTGACGCAGGACGGCGCCCGGATTCTCGCCGCCGTCTGTGATGACGACTTGGAGCCGATCAAACGGCTCGTGTTGAATCGCGACGCCGACGAATTCTCACGCGGTGTGGCCGTCTCGGCGCTCGCCCTGCTCACCGTCTGGGCCGAAGTCCCGCGCGACACCATTCTCGATTACTTCGCGTGGCTGGCTCGTGAAGGGCTGGAGCGCCAAACGAGCTACGTATGGGGTGCGCTCGCGGCAGAGAGCGCGGATATCGAAGCCCTCGCCGTCTTGTCGCTCCAATGCTCTCCCAGTAGGAAATCGTGATGAACTCGGTCTCCTCCGCGCGGTCTTCGCGAAACGTTTGCACGCCCATCGCCTTCTCCATCAGAGGCTTGATCCCGACTTCGTAGTTGTACGCCTCATATTCATCAGCGACTTCCCGCCGCGTACGTCCCCGCCAGATGCGTGCGATGGTGGGACACGTGTCTTGATCACGCATGTTGTGCCTCCCTTTCACACCGTACGCTAACATCCCTCGATTGTGCCGCTGAGTCAGCAGTCTCTGATTGCGAGGCTCCTCGATCGCGAACGCGAGTTCCGCGAACTGGGCGACGCTCTAAGCGACGCTCGCCGCGAGTGCGGGCGGATCGTCGTGATCGAAGGGCCGGCCGGCATTGGCAAGACCACGCTCCTGGCGGCGCTGCTCGACGACGCGGCCGAGAGAGGGTTCGCGGCGTTCCGGGCACGAGCGAGTGACCTCGAGAGCAACGTGCCCTACGGCTGCCTGCACCGATTGCTGGCGCCCGCGGTCTCCGGCGCGTCAGCGTCTGAACGCGATCCGTTTGAGGACGCCGCAGCACACGCTTCGCTTCTCTTCACTCACGGTGACCGCGTTCAGACGCGACCTGCCGCGGACGATGGCTTCGCGACGCTCCACGGGCTGTATTGGCTCCTGAACAACTTGGCGCGTGAGCGGCCGATGGTCCTCTGCATCGACGACCTGCAATGGGCCGATCCTGAAACAGTTCGCTTTCTCGGGTACCTCGCCCCGCGGCTCGATGGGTTGCCGTTGGCGGTGGTGGCATCCGTCCGCTCCCAGTCGAACGTCACGGCAGATATGGCCCGACTGCTCGCCGCACCCGAAGCCATCACCCTGCGCCCTGGGCCACTGAGCGTCGAGGCGACCGCAGTGCTGTGCGAACGCGAGCTTGGTGCGGCGGTCGCACCGGATTTCGCCACGGCGTGTCACGGCGCGACCGGAGGCAATCCGTTCTTTTTGCAGACATTGCTGCGCGAGGCGAGAGAGCTGAGGTATCTGAGCGACGCCAGCCAGGCCGCTCAGGTACGGCGTATCGGCCCTGCCGCGGTCGCTCGGGCCGTGCGGTTGCGCCTTGCGACGGCACCCGCGGAGGTCACCACGCTCGTACGAGCGATCAGCGTGCTGGGCGATACGGCGAGCGTGCTCGAGGCGGCCCGGCTGGCTGACCTCGATGACGATGCCGCGGCACGGGCCGCGGATCTCCTGGTGGAGCTCGCGATCTTGAAACGCGCCGAAGGGCTGGAGTTCGCGCACCCGATCATTCAGAGCGCCATCTACGAGGACATCGGTTCGCACGAGCGCGCGCGCATGCACGCCCGCGCCGCTCGACTGCTGTCCAAACGGGACGCCAGAGACGAACGAATCGCCGCCCAGATCATGAAATCGGAGCCTAGCGGAGAGCCGTGGCGCATCGAACGACTGCGTCGAGTGGCGCGTCGCGCGCACGCGCAAGGCGCCCCCGCCGCCGCGGTCACCTGGCTCACGCGTGCGCTTGCCGAGTCTCCACCCCGGGCCAGGAAATCGGAATTGCTGCTGGAGTTGGGCTCAGCGGAATTGAGACTCGGAATGCCGGAGGCCCTGAGCCATCTTCGGGACGCGGCCGCCGACCTGCAGCACCCGCGAATGCTGGCGACTGCCGCCCGCCAGCTCGCGAATGCCTACACGATGGCGGGGAATATCGACGCGGCGCTCTCCGCTCTCGAATCGGCGATCGCGACGGTCGAAACGCATGATCGCGAGGTGGCACTCATCCTGGAGGCAGAGCTCGCAGGGAAATCACAGCACGCGGGCGTACGTGGGCGCGCGGCGGCGGCCACGCGGCTGGCGAAACGGAGGGGTCTGGAGGGCAGCACGCCTGGCGAGCGCCTGGTATTGGCGAGCCTCGCATTCGAGGCGGCGCGGGCGAGTGAATCCGAACCTGAAGCCGTACGATGCATCGAGCGCGGGCTCGCCGGAGGCGGCTGGCTCGATCAGCAGCCCGACGTCGTCGGCCCCTTCTACGCGCTGGTGATCGGCCTGCTCGGGACCGATGCCCTGGAGCTCGCGCACACGACGCTGGAACGCGCCTTGACCGAGGCCAGCGCGCGATGTTCGATTCCGGCGACGGCATTTCTGATCGCGCATCGCGGATGGTTTCATCTGCGTGGCGGCGATCTCACGCTGGCCGAAGCGGACGCGCGGACAGCGCTGGACCTGTTGAGCGCTCACGACATTCGCCTCGGGCACAGGTTCGCTCTGGCATTGCTCGTCGAAGCACTGGTCGGCAGAGGGCACATCGAGGCAGCCGAGGGTGCGATGCGCACCCACGCTCCCGGTCCCGACATCCCTCCCGGGCTCGCCAACTACAGGATGCTCGAGGCGCGCGGGCTGCTGCGGATCGCACAGGGGAATTCGCGGGCCGGACTGGAGGATCAGATCGAGTTTGGCCGGCGTGAGGAGATGTCTGGACCCGCCAATCCGCTGGCGTCGCGTTGGCGAACGCATGCCAGCCTCACGTTTCGCGCCGCCGGCGAGGAGCACGCGGCGCGTCGTCTGATTGCAGAGGAGCTTGATCGCGCGCGGCGGTGGGGCGCAGCCAGCGGCGTCGGCATGGCGATGCGTGTGGCCGCTCTGATCGATCCCGACAACGCCAGGTTCGTCGATCGCCTCAGCGAAGCGGCAACCGTCCTCCAGGGTTCGCCGGCCAAGCTGGAATACGCACACGCACTGGTCGACCTCGGTGCAGCGCACCGCCGCGCCAATCGTCGTGCAGAGGCCCGCGGCATCCTCGAGAAGGGACTGAAGCTCGCTCGGCGGTGCGGCGCTGATGCCCTTGTCGAGCGGGCGGATGTGGAGCTGCGGGCGGCCGGTGGCCGGTCGAGCGATCCGGCGAAAGGTGGGCTGGAGCAGTTGACGGCCTCCGAGCGCCGGGTCGCCGCGCTCGCCGCCAAGGGAAACAGCAATCCACAGATCGCGCAGACGCTCTTCGTCACGCGCAAGACGGTGGAAACCCACCTGGGCCGCATCTACTCCAAGCTCGAGATTGCCGGACGAGCCGAGCTGGGCCGCGCCCTCGCGAAACACGCCGAAGACTGATTCCGCCGCCGTTCACGGCGACCCCTGACCGTTCGGAATCAGGGAGAAAAATCAGGGACCTCCCCGACGCGGCGCCCGGTCCGACGCGGGCACCATGCTCCTTACAGACGCAGCGTGACGCTGCGGCCTGAGAAGGAGCCGCCATGGAACCCTCAGTGCTGATCATCGGTGGAACCGGCAAGACCGGCAGACGCGTGAACGCCTTGCTGAACCAGCTGGGGATCGCCACCCGTCCCGTATCCCGGTCCACGGCCCCATCCTTCGACTGGGCGCGGCCCGAAGGCTGGCCCGGAGCGCTGGAGGCCGTCTCAAAAGCGTACGTCACCTACCAGCCCGATCTGGCGGTGCCCGGCGCCGCGGAAGCGATTACTGAGCTCGCGTACCTGGCGCGCCGCAAAGGGCTCGAGCACGTGGTACTGCTGTCAGGCCGTGGCGAGCCCGGAGCGATGCGCGCAGAAGCGGCGCTGCAGGGTTCCGGAGTGCCGTGGACGATCGTGCGTGCCAGCTGGTTCAACCAGAACTTCAGCGAAGGCTACCTGCTCGATGGCGTACTCGCCGGTGAGATCGCGTTGCCCGCTGGCGCTGTGTGCGAGCCGTTCATCGATGCCGACGACATTGCCGAGGTCGCCGCGGCCGCGCTCACCGACGGCCGTCACGTGGACCGGGTCTACGAAGTGAGCGGACCACGGGCGCTCACCTTCGCCGAAGCCACCGCCGAAATCGCCACGGGACTGGGCCGGCCGGTCCGCTACCTGCAGATCGCTCCCGACGATTTCGTCATCAGCATGCGCGCCTACGCGTCGGAGGACGTCGTTCAGCTCATGAATGAGCTGTTCACCGTCGTTCTCGACGGCAGGAACTCACGGGTCATGCCGGGCGTGACGGACGCCCTCGGCCGGCCCCCGCGCGATTTCTCTGACTTCGTCCGCCGCACCGTCGCGTCGGGCGTCTGGACCGTCTGAACACTCATGCAGGAGACCGACCATGAAGACGTCAGCATTGACTAGTGTGGCCCTCTTGACCGTCGCCTCGGTGGCGTGGACGACAGCACAGGCATCGGATCCACGATCATCGACGATCCCCGCGCCCGCCAGCCGGAGCGCTGCCGCTCCGACCGAGTTAGAGAAGAGCGGTCGTATCGCCATCAACGGGATCAACTACTACTACGAGATTCACGGAAGCGGCGAGCCGCTGCTGCTGCTGCACGGCGGACTGCTCTCGATCGACTTGATGCGGCCGATCATTCCGGTGCTGGCCCAGCACCGGCAGGTGATCGGCGTCGACCTGCAGGGCCACGGCCGCACGGACCTCGGTTCGCGACCGATCGACCTGATCGACAGCGGCAACGACTTGAGCGTGCTGCTGAGGACACTCGGTCACCGGGAGGTGGATGTGCTCGGCTATTCGTTCGGCGGCGGCGCTGGCCTGCGCCTGGCCATCCAGCATCCCGCACAGGTGCGGCGGCTGGTCATCGTCTCAGCGCCGTATGCGCAGGACGGTTTCTTTCCCGAGATGCTGCCGCAGCAGGCGGCGGTGAGCGGTGCGATCGCCGACACGATGAAAGAGACGCCGATCTACAAGTCGTATGCGAGCGCGGCACCGCGCCCGCAGGATTTTCCGCGGCTGCTCGACCGCATGGGGGAGTACATGCGCAAGCCCTATGACTGGTCGGCTGACGTGAAGACGCTGAAGGTCCCCGTCATGCTCATTTACGGCGACAGCGACATGATCCGGCCCGAGCACATCGTGAGCTTCTATCAACTGATCGGCGGCGGGCTGAAAGACGCCGGGTGGCAGCGTGAGCACATGGCTCGCAACCGGCTCGCCATTCTGCCGGACCTCACGCACTACGAAACCGGTCTCGCGCCGGAGATGACGCGCACGGCCCTGACGTTTCTCGACGGGGAGAGTCGAACGGCACACGGGCACAGGGGGCGGCAGTAGCCAGGATCGAGCGCGCGAATCAGAGACAAGGCTGAGGAACCTGAAAGATGCGAGACGCAGTCGGAAGATGAGGCCCGGTGGATCAGGATGGGACGACGGGGGTTGGTGCCATGAATAGTATGGCCTCACACCACCCCACGCTTCAAGACTGTTTGTTGGCCCGCAGGACCGGTATTATCGCCAGCCCATGTCGACAACCACTAATCGCGAAACGGCGCCCCACGCCGGGGGCTCGGTGGACCATCGGCTCGCGCGTCTCCTGGAGACGCCCTTCTTTGCGCGGGTCGTCCCGCACCTCGCGCCCGAGACGCTGCATCGGCTCATTCAGTACCCGCGGACTCGATGCGTGCGGCGAGCTGGTGGCCTCAGCCACGCCCGCGCAGCTCAATTCGCTGCTCGACCTCGACCTGTGGCGCCATGCGCAGCCGGGACGCGACGAACAGCTCGATGTCGACCGATTCGGCGAATGGCTCGAAGTGCTCGTGGACATCGGAGACTCGGTGGCAGCTCGCACGGTCGCCGCCTTCGATGAGAACCTCGTGGCCGCCGGCCTGTCCCGCTACGTGCGGGTGTTCGACCCGGGCATCTTCGAACCAACCGCCCAGAGTGATGAGGAGCCGGTCGACCGTCACGAGGCGATGCGTGAAGGAGACTGGCTGGATGTCGACGAGTCGCGGCATGCCGATGGCCCGCCCATGCACGATTCGAGCGGCGACAGGTTCGAGTGTGAAGTGGGCGGCTATCTGGTACGGGCGCGGAGAACCGATGCGTGGGATGCGATCGTCACGCTCCTCGTCACGCTCGAGACCGAGCACAACCACTACTTCCAGGCGGTGATGCAGGGATGCCGGCGCCTCTCCAACTCCAGGCCGGAGATCGACGGCCTCGACGACCTGCTGATGGCGCCGGAGCAGCACCTCTACGAAGTCGCGATGGAACGGGAGCGACGGCGATCGCGGCACGGTTATGCGACACCGGCCGACGCGCGCGCCTTCCTTCAAATGGCGCGGCAGCCGCGAAAGACGCCAAGTGCATCGATCGCGATCAACCCCATCGTCAGGGCCTACTTTCGTGCGCTCGACCAAGAACCGGACACCACGCCAGAAGACGCTGCACGAGCGCCTGAACGGGCGCGACACCACGACGCGACAGACGCTTCCGCGCCCGGCGACGACGACATCCCCACATCGATCGACGCGGTCATCGAACTGCTGGCCGAGGCTGGCGTGATGCCGGAACGGCCGAGGGCGCGGCTCGAAGCCGCGGTCGAAGACCCTCGAGCCGCGAAACTCCCGCTCTTGAAGCGGCTTATGGAGTTCGTGCTGCACCACGACGAGACCGCCTCCCTCACGCGCAGCCACGAACTGGCGTTCCTCGCGAACACGCTCATCGCTGGATCATCGGTTCAGTCGCGGCCGTTCACGCCCCAGGAAGCGTCCGATGCGGCTGCGTGCGTCTGCAACCTGGGTCTCGAATGCTGGCCTGCGCGCTGGTCCAACGCCACCTCGCGGGGTGCATCGGCACCACAAGAACTCAACGGGACGATGCCTCCCAACGGGTTCCTCCTCGATCACGACCTCGTGACGGCGTTCGAGGTGGGTTGGTCGGTGCTGTACCAAGACGTCAGCCTGTTCGTGACGGATCAGCTCGTGTCGACGTTGACCGATCTTCCTTGTGCCGACGCCGACACTCGCCGCGGCCTCCGGGCGCTGCGGCGCACGCTCGAAAAGCAGCGCGAGGCGGGCACGCCGTGGCTCGCGCGCGACGCCGCCGACGTGCTCGCGATGCTCGACGTGACCGCTTGGAACAGCGTGCTCGGATTGTTGGACGAGTGTCCCATCCTGCCCGCGGCGCTGACCGCCGTTCTCGAACGCCGCACGACGTCCGTCAGCCCGACCGCGTTCGAGTTCATCGCGACGACCGCCCAGATCGGCGACATTCGCCTCTTCATGAGGACGCTCCCCGGTGTCTTGTCGGGCTGAGCGCCGGGGCCGACAAGATTGGCAGTGTCGCCGTAAAATGATTGCCGGCGAACGGGTCGGTACCGGTTGCGGCAGAGACCGTTCCTATGCGATCCGGGTGAGGGCAAGCGTCGCGACGGCCCGCGCCAGCGCGGCCGGCTGCACCGGCTTGCTCAAATGCATGAGGAACCCCGCGGCCAGCGCACGCTGGCGCTCGTCCTCGCGCGCGTGTGCGGTGACCGCGGCGGCAGGGAGTGTCGCCAGCCGATTCGAGGGCATGGCGCGGATCGAGCGAATCAACTCGCAGCCGTCTTCACCGGGCATCGCGATGTCCGAGAGGAGCAGATCCACATCGACATGCTCGAGCATGACGAGTGCCTCGCGAGCCGACGATGCCGGCACGACCGACGCGCCGCAGGCCTCGAGGGCGGCCGTCATCATTTCAAGCGCATCGGGCTCGTCGTCGACGACGAGAACGGACAACCCATGAAGCGACGGCACCGCCTCGTCCTGAGATGCCGGCGGTGCTGTTGACGGGTCCGGAGTCCAGCGGTCCGCAGCCGTTTCGACCGCCGGCAGCGTGACGATGAAGGTCGCGCCCGTGCCCGGTCCCTGGCTTTCGGCCTCGAGCGTGCCTCCCTGCGCCTCGACGAGTTGCCGCGAGATGAACAGGCCCAGGCCGAGGCCGCCGACCGCCCGCGTCGTCGCACTGTCGGCCTGACGAAATCGCTCGAACACGTGCGGCAGGAATGCCGGCTCGATCCCAACGCCCGCATCGATGACGCGCACTTCAGCGCTCTCGCCAGCGAGCCTGACGTCCACGGTGACGCGACCGTCGGACGGAGTGAAC
Organism: uncultured Acidobacteriota bacterium; assembly: GCA_963717745.1. Lineage (GTDB taxonomy): Bacteria > Acidobacteriota > Vicinamibacteria > Vicinamibacterales > 2-12-FULL-66-21 > JACCXG01. The sequence goes on along the minus strand of CAVQXJ010000014.1, from coordinate 85,107 downwards.
TTCACCGCGTTCGTCAGCAGGTTGAGCAGGATCTGTTCGACGCGGCGGGGATCGGCGCTCACGGTGATGCCGGATTGCGGCTGGAAGCACAGCTCGACACCCTTGGCCGAGGCGATGGGCATCATCGCCTCGACCGCGCCTCGGATGTTCTCGCTGAGGTCCACATTCTGGAGATCGACGGCGGCGCGGCCGGCGACAATCCGGGAGACGTCGAGCAGCTCTTCGATCAGACGTCCCTGGCGCGTCGCGTTGTTGTAGATGGCCTCGATCGCGCGCGGCACCCGGCTGGCATCGACGACGCCATCGCGAAGCATGGCGGCCCAGCCCAGGATCGCGTTGAGCGGCGTTCGCAGCTCATGTGAAATCGTCGACAGGAAATCATCCTTCGACTGGTTGGCAGTTTCCGCCTCCCGCCGTGCGTGCTCGGCCGTTTCGTACATCCGCGCCCGATCCAGGGCCTGGGCGCAGTGATGCGCGATCGACGTGAGCAGCGCCGTGTACTCTTCGTCGAAATTCACCGGTACGGTGAAGTGAAAGGACACCACGCCGATGACCGAACCGTCGGCAAGGAGCGGCAGGGCAGCCGAAGAGACGTATCCACCATCGGCCGCGATCGCTGCGGACTCCGGGTATCTTTCCTGCCACTCGACGAACGAGCCGACGAAGACCGGCCGTTTCGTCGCGACCGCCTCTGCCGAGCACAGCCCCCGCGTGACCGGCAGGCGGCGTCGTGCGTCGGGCGGCGTGCCGTATTCCTCGCTGTACAACACCTCGAACTGCTTTCCTCCCTCGCGGAGGAGCACGACGGATCCCGCCGCCGCGCCCGCGACGACTTTTCCTTGTGGAACGATCACGGCCGCGACCGCGTCCAGGGCGACGGCTTCCGACAGTCGCGCACTGAACTCGTAGAGTCGGCTCGTGCGGGCCGCCAGCGTGCGGCATCGCGTTTCGCTCAGACGCAGCGCCTCCCCTACCGTTTGCAGCTCGTGGAGCGCCGCGTCAGCGTGCAGGTGCATCGCTTCGGCCTCCGCACGGCCGCGCTCCGCCGTCTCGTACGACCGCGCGCGATCGAGGGCCTGGCCGGCCTGACGGCCTGCCGCCAGCAGGAACTGCCGCTGTTCACTCCGGAGAACGCGCCCTTCCAGTGCGACGACGATCGCTCCCAGCGCGCGGCTGCCGCTCATCAGCGGGAACGCGATGTCGCCTTCGTGCAGCTGCGGAATGGTCTGGGCGGCGGCGCGTCCATCATTGGCCTGACGCGGGATGCCGGACGGCACAACCACGAGCTCGTGGCAGCGAATGGCTTCGTTCAGCGGCGAGTCCCCGCCAATGGGATACGGCACCGCGGAACCCACCCGCAGTTCGGGATAGCCGATCTTCTGTGACAGTTCGCAGGCGGTTGCGTCGGCCGAGAGCAGAAACGCTGCGCCGGCCGCGGCATCGACCGCGTGACCGATCTCCGGAAGGCACACGGCCATCACCTCGGCAGGCGTCTTGGCACGCGACAACGCCGAGCTCAGCTGGTAGAGCTTCTCGGTGGTGCCGAGTTGGGTTTCGACTTCAGCCTGCGTGCGCCGCGCACGGGCCGTTTCCCGGCGCAGGCGGGAAACGCCCGTGGAAATCAGCAGTCCCGCCAGGACCAAGAGCAGCAGGACGAGCGTCGAAGCAAGGCCGGCCTCAACCGTTGATGCCGGATGACCTGGGAAATAGAGGATGGTGAACGCGCATGCGGCCGTCGCCACGAGGCCAGGGCCGAGACCGCCCATCCACGACGCGGCCAGGACCGCGAGAGGGAAGATCGCGAACGGGAACCGTTCGTCGGCCAGGGGTTGCAGCCAGTATTGACAGACGCCGGCAACGAGGGCGACGAGGACACCCACACCGTACCGTTGCAGGATCGTGCGCTGCATTCAGACTTTCCGTGCGTCAGGTGCCCGACGCAGCATGAAAAAAATGCGCAGGTCACCATGCACGCGCGCGCCCCGTGGCGCAGCTGTCGTGATTACCCTCACGTTGATGGCCGGCTCCGTGCAACAACGCTGCCGCAGGTGCCCGTTTTTTTACTCTCTGCTGGGGTGCGGGGGGATGCTAGGAGATGACGCGCAGGGTCCTGACGGTTTTCCACTCCAGCCCGAACCTCGCCAGATAGTCGCTGCGGACCTCGCGATCGGAGCCGAGCGGCAGGAACGTCTTCTCCTCGATCGCCCGCAGCAGCGCCGCCTGCTCGTCAGGACCGAGCTCGCCGATCTCGTCGAGGCACAGCACGCCGCCGTCAGCGGTCCGGAGCAGGCCGGCGCGCTCGCGGTCGGCTCCGGTGAACGCGCCGCGGACGTGGCCGAACAGCGCCGACATCGCCCCGTCGCCACGCACCGTCGCGCAGTTCAGCTGGACGAACGGCCCGGTGACGCGCTGCCGCAACTTCTTCAGGTCGTAGATTCGCCGGGCGAGCCGCGTCTTGCCCGCGCCGGTCGGCCCGGTGAGCAGCACCGGCGCCCGCGACGCGCTCGCCACGTGCTCGATCCGCGTGACCAGATCTCCTTTGGCACTGCCCGTGCTCATGGTAGAGCGTCGGCGCTGATAGCGGCGGGCCGGAGGGGCTCGTGGCCCGATTCAGAAATCCCTCGGCATTCGGGCGGCGCTGCGGCTGCTGAACTGGGGTCCTGATTCCGGCCTCGTCGACGCGACCGCCGACGGTGTCGGGCCGGGCAACGTATTGTTCGTCGAGATCGAATCCGAGCACGTCACCGAAATGTTCACCGGCTTCGGCGAAGTGGGCGTCAGCGCCGAAGCGGTCGCCAGCCGCGCGGTGGACGAGGCGCGGCGGTACCTGGTGGGAAACGTTCCGGTCGGCGTCTGCCTGGCCGATCAGCTGCTGCTGGTGCTGGCGTTGGGCGCCGGCGGCCCGTTCCGGACGCTCTCGCTCTCGCGGCATGCCCGCACCAATGCCGACGTCATCCGGCTGTTTCGTGATGTCGGGATCACCGTCACCGAGCACGCTCGCGACAATGTCGAAGTGCGCGTGGACGTCCCGTAGCGTTGTCGCATCCAGGGTACTCATATGACCGACCGCACCACCGCGAAGAACGTCGCGATCTTCGGCGACCACGAAGCCAACACGCTCGCCCAGCTCTACGACGTGGCCAGCCGCGCCGAGCGGGCGGCGCTGATGGCCGACGGGCATCAGGGCTACGTGATGCCGATCGGCGGCGTGGCCGCGTACTCCGAACAGGTGTCGGTGGTGGGGGTCGGCTTCGACATCGCCTGCGGCAACGCGGCGATCCGGACCAACCTCACGCTCGGCGACACCCCGGGCCTGCTCGAGCGGCTGCCGGCGCTCGCCGACGAAATCCAGGATGTCGTGTCGTTCGGTGTCGGCCGCAAGAACCGCGCAGACGATGCGCCGGTGAACCACGAGTTGTTTCGCAGCGATGCGTGGAATGCGCTGCCAGGGCACGCACGTGAAGGGCTGCGGAGCAAGGCGCGCGCCCAGCTGGGCACCGTCGGCAGCGGTAATCACTACGTCGACGTCTTCGCAGATGAGGAGGATCGCATCTGGGTGGGCGTCCACTTCGGCAGCCGCGGGTTCGGACACACCGTCGCCTCCGGTTTCCTCGCCCTGTCGCAGGACGCGAAGTGGGGCCAGCGTGTGCCCGAGCGTGAGGTGCTGCTCGGGCTCGACACCCCGATCGGCCAGGAGTATTGGGCGCTGATGTCGCTGGCCGGCGAGTACGCGTACGCCGGTCGAGAGTGGGTGGCGCGCAAGGTGGTCTCGCTGCTCGACGCCGAGGAGGTGGAGCTGGTGCACAACCACCACAACTTCGCCTGGCGCGAAGTGCACGACGGCCGCGAAGTGGTCGTCATCCGCAAGGGAGCGACCCCGGCGTTCCCCGGCCAGCAGGGGTTCATCGGCGGATCGATGGGCGACGATGCGGTGATCGTGCGCGGCGCGTCGGCGGCGGGAACGCCGCTCGAGGCGCTGCAGCGGGAGGCCCTGTATTCGACCGTGCACGGCGCCGGCCGGGTGATGTCGCGCTCCCAGGCGGCGGGCAAGCGGAACTGGAAGACCGGCAAGGTGCTGAAGCCGGGCGCGGTGTCGCCACGCATGATGGAGGACTGGGTGCGCGGGAAGGGGGTGATCCTGCGCGGCGGCGGCCTCGACGAGAGCCCGCATGCCTATCGCCGGCTGCCCTCCGTGCTCGAGGCGCAGAAGGGGACGGTAGAGGTGCTGCACACGCTGCGCCCGCTCATCGTCGTCATGGCGGGGGCGGATATGTTCGATCCGTACAAGGACTGAGGGGGCAGGGGAAGAGACCAGAAAGCCAGGGCGAGTCAACAATCTCACCCTAGCAGCCCGTGGTGAAACGCCGGCTGCATTCGACGAGCGATGCATCTCCGTTGCTCCGCCGGTGAACTCGGCCGAGGCTGAACGAGCAGACAGCTCGGTTGTCCGGCGTTCGACACCCACGGTGTCAGGCGCGACTGTCGCACCACCGCGTGCGGCCGTGAAGCCGCTCTCACCCGAGCGTTACAAACTCGAGCTGACTATCTCCGGGGAGACTCGCGAGAAACTGCGGCGCGTCCAGGATTGCTCCGGCACGCGCTGCCGAACGGTGACGTCACCGCTATCCTCGATCGCGCGCTGACGCTCCTGCTCGAGGACCTCGAGCGCCGTCGCTTTGCGGTGACGGCGAGGATGCGGGGCGGGCGGGGAGTCCTGCCTGGCACGCGCTACATCCCAGCAGCTGTCAGGCGGGAAGTATGGGGGCGAGACGCGGCACGATGTGGATGTGTCGGCGCGAGCGGCCGATGCTCCGAAACGGCCTTCCTCGAGTTCCACCGCGTCGAGCCTTATGCGGTAGGCGGCCGGCCGACGGTCGACAACATTCAGCTTCGATGTCGAGCGCACAATCGCTACGAGGCACAGTTGTTCTTCGGGCCCGAGCTGCCCGAGTTCGTGCGGGAGGGTCCGCCGGAGTGGCTGGCCGGGACGACGAGTGCGCGCGCTTCTGACGGGTACGTAGCGTTTCGGTCAGGTCCGCCAGAAGGGCGTGATTCTCCGCGGCGGCGGCCTCGACGAAAGCCCGCATCTCTACCCGCGCTTGCCGTCGGTGCTCGAGGCGCAGAAGGACGGCGGCGCCTCGCAGAGTGGGATTCGCGCTGCTAACGATCGTCGTTGCGGACGACGCCGGTACCCTGTCCCGATTGAATCACCGCGCCTGTTGCGCCTGAGAGATTCACGTAGAACACTTCCTCGGACTCGCGCGTGCGGTCACCCTTCACGTTGACGGTGATCGTCCTGCTGGTCGTGCCCGGGGCGAAGTCGAGCGCTCCGGATCTGGCCTCGTAGTCGCCGGGCGCCCTTGCGCTCGAGTCCGCGGTGGCGAAGTTCACCCTCACCGAGGCGCCGGATGCCACGGAGAGCGTCACGCTGAAGACAAACGATGTCGTCCCGTTGTTGCCCTCGTTCTTCGAGACGCCGTTGATCCGCACGCGCGGCTCGTCGTCCACGATAGTGCCGGTCATCTGACTGTCGGCGAGCAGGGCATTGCCCTCGACCAGACTCAAGTTCACCGAGAACGTTTCGTTCGCCTCACCGGCCCGATCCCCATTCACGAGCACCGGAATCGTTTTGGATGTTTCACCGGCGGCGAATGTCACCGTTCCCGAGGCGGACTGGTAATCGCCCCCGGCCGTGGCGGTCCCGCTACTCGTGCTGTATGCCAGGGTCACGGGCCCGCTGACCGCCGTAGAGAGCGTGACCGTGAAGTTCACCGGGCTCGTCCCGCTGTGCCCTTCGGTCACCGAGGCATCGCCGCTGTTGATCACGGCGGTGCCTGTGGCGATCGGGGTCAAGAGGAACGCGTGGTAATGCGCCTGCGCGTCATACGCAACCCCCACGATCTGACCGGCGTTGTTGATGGCGGTCGCGTACGCGAGGTGAAGACCGGTACCGGCAGGAATGAGGCTGTTCAAGTTCGTGACGACGCCGTCGGCGTAGATGAACGCATGGTGGGGGGAGACCGCGCCGCCGGCGCGCATCGTTCCCACGACGACCCCCACATCGTTGATGTCCCCGCCGTGACTGTCCGAGCTCGGCACGGGAATGGCCCGCATCGCCCCGTTCTCGTAGATGAAAGGCCGATAGAAGGTTTCGTAGGTGTCCGGATCGGTGCGACCCGATGAACCGACGATCTGCCCGACGGTGTTGATCGCCGCGGCGCCGCTGTCCTCGTCGCCCGGCAGCACTCCTAGGTCGGTCATCACGCCGTTGTCCCACAGAAAGGCGTGCGCCGTCACTCCGGTGTAGGACGATCCGACGACCTGGCTGGCGTTGTTGATATCGCTGGCATGGGCGAAACCGCCGCCGAGATGGCCCAGGCTGGTGATGACGCCATTCCGCCAGATGAACGCCGTCTGGTTGGGAATATTGCCGACGATCTCCCCCGCGTCGTTGATACCACTCGCCGAGCTCGTTCCGCCCTGACCGAGGGCGGGCGTGAGGCTGGTGATGCCGCCGTTGTCCCAGAGCACGGCGCGGTTGCCGGTCGGCGGAGTCGTCAGCGTGGACGAGCCGACAATCTGGCCGTGTTCGTTGATCGCCTCGGCCATGCCAGCCGTGCCGCCAAGCGTCGGCAGAGCGGTCAAGGCGCCGTCCTGCCAGATGAACGCGCGATTGCCTGCATAGCCGACAACCTGGCCGGCCTCATTGAGGTCATTGGCGTGTGCGCTTTGGATCTTTGGATCGAAGACTCCGAGATCGGTGACGGCATACGGGCCGGGTGGCGTGGCAGCCCGAGGTGGAAGGGTGACGATCGACGGAAGCAACAGCAGCGCGAGCAGCACAACGGGCGGTTTACGCATCAAGGCTCCCTCTCATGGTGCGCCACGGCGAGGGCAAACCACGTGCCGCCTATGTGCCGGGAGAAAGCACTTGTGGACAAGGGCCTCTCGACGCGAGAGGCGAGAATCCATTTACCGCTGATGAAAAGGATTACGCGCGGGGAAAGGAGTGGTTAGGTCACCTTCATGGACTGCTTGCTCGAGGTAAGCGCCTGACCGGATGTGGACGTAAACAGGGTTCAGACATCCGCAAGGCTTGAAACCTCGAGCCGTACGCGCGCGTCCTACTTCCCAACTCGCGCTGCCAGCGGACGCGCGAAACGTCAACCACAACAGAGGTCATTCGATGAAACGGGTCCTGCTCGCACTCCTCCTGACGGCTGCCGGGATGGCTCAGACGAACGCGCAATCGCCTGCGCCCCAACCACAGACGGCGAAGCCACAACTCGGACCGAATCAGTGGACCGTCGACCCCTCACACTCCGCCGCGCACTTCAGCGTGCGTCACATGATGGTCACCACCGTCCGCGGCCAGCTCGGTCCGATCTCCGGCACCGTCGAGTACGACGGCAAGAGCGTCCCAAGTGCGAAGGCTGACGTCAGGATCGATGTCAGCGGAATCAGCACACAGAACGCGAAGCGCGACGGGCACCTGCGCAGCGACGATTTCTTCGATGCCGCCAACCACCCGTTCATCACGTTCAGGTCGAAGCGGGTGGAACCGGGCTCGGCTGGTGCGTTCAAGCTGATCGGCGATCTGACCATTCGCGGCACCACGAAGGAGGTCGTCTTGAACGTGGAAGGACCCACGCCTCCAGTAAAAGGTATGGGCGGTCTGCGGATTGGCGCGACGGCAACCACGAAGATCAACCGCCTTGACTACGGGCTCAAGTGGAACTCCATGGTCGAAGCAGGCCCGGTCGTCAGCAACGAGGTCTCCATCACGATCGACCTGGAGCTGACGAGACCGGCCATGCCGGCCGGCACCCAGTAGCGCGCACGTCTGTCCGACCCTCCCGGTCTGGCAAATCGCCGTCGGTTGGTATGGAGTAGAACTAATCCTATGTGCCGACTACAAGCGACGCTGTGGGTCGTCCTGGCGTTGTTCGCCGCAGTCCCGACTCCGGCGCAGGAGCGCTTCTCCTTCTTTCAGGCGAGCACGCCTGAGAGCGTCGAGCGGATGCTGACCCTGGCGGAGCTGCGTGACAACGACGTGGTCGTGGATCTGGGGTCGGGCGACGGTCTGATCCCTCTCACTGCCGCCCGGATGAACCCGCGGCTGCGGGGCTGGGGCGTGGACATCGACCCCAAGCTGGTCGAGCGTTCCAATGAACGCGCGCGGACCGAGGGAGTCGCCGATCGGGTGCGTTTCGAGCATCGCAATGCTTTCGACACCGACCTGCGCGACGCGACGGTGGTGACCATGTGGCTCTTTCCCGAGCTCATGCGCCTGCTTCGCCCGGTGATTCTGGACCGCGCGCGCCCGGGGACGCGCGTCCTGACCAACACGTGGAACCTCGGCAGCTGGAAACCCGACAAGGTCAGCGAGGACGGGGCCACCTATCTGTGGATCGTCCCGGCGCGCGTGGCTGGGAGCTGGGAATGGGAGTTGAGCGTCGCCGGCCGGCGCTACACCTATGCCGCTGTGCTCGAGCAGCAGTTTCAAGTCGTCGAAGGCGTCGCGCGCGCCGCCGATCGCCGCGAAGTCCTGGAGTCGGCCACGCTCCGCGGGGACGCCATCACGTTCGCGCTGAAGATCACGCTCGACGGCGTCGGACTGACACAGCACGAGTTCAGCGGCACGGTCGACGGCGATCGCATCGCCGGAACGGTGAAGGTCGTGCCGCCTGACGGCACCACGATGACGTCGCCGTTCCGAGCGCGCCGAACGGCTGCTTCCCGGTACTTCGCGCCAACCGGAACCGGTACTCTGCCGGCGGCCGGCCAGATGATGTTCGATCCGTTTAAGGATTGAGGGCTCGTTTCAAGCGACGATATTTAGAGAACCTTTTCTCGCGACACCGCGACACCCTCGCCGTCTGTCGCCGGCAGGAACCCGCCCGACTGGTGGGACCACAGCGACGCATAGATGCCGCCGCGCGCGAGCAGGTGCCCGTGCGTTTCTTGCTCGGCGATGCGGCCCTGGTCGAGGACGACGAGCGAGTCCATATTCCGGACCGTGGACAACCGGTGCGCGATGACGATCGCCGTCCGTCCGGCCATCAGCGTCCAGAGCGCGTCCTGAATGAGCGCTTCGCTCTCGGAGTCGAGCGAGCTCGTGGCCTCGTCCAGGATCAGAATCGGCGCGTCCTTCAGGATCGCTCGCAGCGATCGCGATGCGTTGGCGCTGGCCGCCGGAGAGCTTGATGCCGCGCTCACCCACGAGCGTGTCGTAATTGTCCGGCAGCGACGCGACGAACTCCGCGGCGTGCGCCAGCGCCGCGGCGCGGCGGACGTCCTCGTAGGTGGCCTCCGGCCACGCGAAGCGGATGTTGTCCGCGATCGTACGGTGGAACATCGCGCGATCCTGCGGCACATACGCGATGACGGCTGCGCCGGCGAATGTCTGAAGCTGATGTGACGCACTTCGACGCCGTGGTCGCGCGGCGCGAACGGAACGGCGAGCCGACGTCTTGCACCGAGAGGGGATCCAGCAGCAGATCGGCGAACTGCGCGGCGTCGGTCAGCGCGCCCTCGAGGTTGCGATGGCGATCGCAAAGTAGCCATCACCTCAGTCGGTGATGGCCCTTGCGAAATCGGTTCGAGCGCGGCTGGCTACATCACCTGGAAACGTCGCGTGATGCAATCGCGGGGCAATGGTTTTCAGTCCTCCCTTGGGTGCTGGATCAGAATCGTCTTGTCGTTCCTGGCCGGCCCCGGCGGCCGATTCAGGTACCGTTCCGACGACAGCGCAATCTGGTCGACGATGACGCCGTCTTCGCGGGTCTGAATCCGGACCCGGTGCCATCCGCCGCTCGGAAAGCGCAGAAGCACCGGCGTGGCGGCCAGCCTGTCACCCCAGCGTTCATCGCGCCAACCCCATCCCGAGACGCCGCAGCCCGAGCACTGCTCGAGGTTGATGTCGAGCGCGTCGGTTGTACCGGTCGCGAAGCGCGTTTGCCCATCCTGGGTCACGGCGCCTCTCTCGAACTGCACGAAGATCGAATCGTTGCCCCAGTAATTGTTTTCGGCGCGCAGCCTGACCCAGAGCTTGTAGGTCTGCGTCGGGTCCGCGGCGATCGATACGTCAACGTAGTTGGTCGGACTCGCCGATGCCGTGGCGACTTTCGGTGCACCCGCGTTGGGGTGCCAGAGGGCCAGCGCCTGTGCCGCTGTCGGGTCATCGACCTGCCGCCAGGCACCCGCGACGGGGGACCAGGCCAGATGCGCCACGCTTTCCTTCATCGGGCTGATGGTGACCCGAAGCGTGTCCGACGCGGTTCCTCCACGACCATCGCGGAGAGTGAGCTTGAACGGATATGTGCCAGGCGGGAGAGCACTTCCCCAGCTGAACACCGCCCAGTCGCCGATGATGCGTCCTTCTGAGTCCGTCCACTCGTAGGCCAGTTGATCGAGATTGGGATCGAATGAACCCGCATCCGACGCGTAAGTCCCCTCCACCTGGAACTGGTTTCCGTACTCCACCGTCACCGGTCGAACGAGGACAACCGGCGGCAGGTTCTCGCCGCGTGCGGCTCTGTTCAGCAACACCATCGAGTAATACGAGGTCGAGATCACCAGATCCAGCCGGCCGTCGCGGTCGTAATCGACCGCCTCGCTGTCTTCCCACCCGATGTTGATGCGGATTGGCGCGAAGAAGGTGCCATCTCCGACGCCAAGATACAGCCCGGCGCCCGGAGCCACCGCGTCCAGACGGCCATCGCCGTTGAAGTCCGCGAGGTGCAGGGGACCGTTGCTCGATCCCGGGCTTCCCGACGTCAGCGGGGCCGCAGGGAACATTCCAGTCGGCGAGCCGAGCCAGACGGTGAGGTTATTGACACCGCCTGCGACCACGTCGTTCGATCCATCCCGGTTCACGTCGGCCAGTACCACCATGTTACGGTCGGCATTGGTCCCGAGGTATTGTGACGTGAAGAAATTCCCTGCGCCGTCGCCGAACGCGACGGTCACAGCCTGAAACCCGCCGTGGGAAGCCGCGAGATCCGGTTTCCCGTCGCGGTTCACGTCGGCGACATCGAAATCGGCCACCGGCGGCAGTTCGAACGCGTGGGCCGCGCCGAACCCCTCGGCCGCACCGGGCAGGACGTGTATCTTGCTGCGCGGGTAGCCGCTATCGGCCACCAGGAGATCGAGTCGTCCGTCACCTGTCACATCCGCCGCGCGCATCGTGAACGAGAATCCGGAAAACGATCCAAAGGTCGCGCCATAGCGGAAGCCGCCGGTGCCGTCTCCGTAAAAGAGGTCCGCGCTCAAGGTGCTCGCCGAGCTGAGGGACTTCAACAACACGACGTCAGGGTTGCCGTCTTTGTTGAAGTCGCCCGTCACTGCATCCTGGAAATGACGTGACCCGGTGCCGCTCGTCGGGAGCGTGACCAGCGTTTCTCCGTCGAGCGTGACCCCGCCGTTGTGAACGACGTCGACACGGCCGTTCTTGTTGAAATCACCCGTCGCCACGAAGGAGTAGGGGCCTGACAACGCCGGGGGAAGCGTGAAGGCGCGCCAGAACGGCCCGGTCTGCGGGCGCGGCGCGTTCAACAAGACTGTGGCCGTGCTGGCATACTCGTTGGCAGTCGCGATGTCGATCTGATCGTCAAAGTTGAAATCCGCGAGCGCGACGTCGCGACTGCCGCTTCCGGCGGCGACGGAGAACGCGTCGTTGAAGAGGCCCGGGCTGGTCGTCCGCGCCAGAAATACGCTGACCGAGCTGTTCCCCCGGTTCGCCGTCACGAGATCCAGTCGGCCATCTCTGTTGAGATCCGCCGCGGCGATTCCGCGGGGCGATGCGCCGGCCAGCATGCTGTCGTATTGGGTGAATCCGGTCTGGCTTCCCTGGTAGAGAACGACGAAGTTGCTCGAGGTCGACGCCGCGGCGATATCCGGCCATCCGTCACGGTTGAAATCGCCCATCGTCAGGACGTTGAGGTCATGGGGGACCGACACCGCCACGTGCCGGAATGTGCCGTCCGCGTTCTGGTAGAGCACCGACAGCGGACTCGCGCCCGTATTGGCCACGGCGATGTCACGCCGGCCATCGCCGTTGAAGTCGTGGGCGAGCACGCCTTGCGGGGCGATCCCGGTCGCGATGGTGCCGGGACGGTCGGCGAAGTTCGACCCGCTCCCGTCGCCATAGAGGATCTGGACGCTGTTGGATGCGAACTGCGTAAACACGATGTCGAGGTGCGAATCCTGGTTCATCTGCGCAATCGCAACGCCCCGAGGATTGCCGGCCACGGGCCGTTGCACAGGCGGCTGAAACGTTCCGTCCGGTTCTCCCAGAAGGATGTCGATGCTGTTCAGGTCCGCGTTGGCGACCACGAGATCGGTCACGCTATCGTTGTCGAGGTCGGCGGCCGCGATGTCGAACGGACCGCCGCCGAGCATGATCCGTTGAGCGACGGTGAACCCACGCCCGGCGCCGGTCTGGTTGGTCAGGATGGTGACGCTCTTCTCGCCGTTGTTCGCGAGCGCGAGATCGACCGCCCCATCGCGGTTGAAATCGCCGGCGACCACGCCACGCGCGCCGCGCGCCGAAGGGTAGTCGGTGCGTGAGAACGACGGCGCTTGAGCTGAAACCGCAACCGTAAGGCAGAATGCAATCGCAACGATACCGGCGGCTCCGCGCGAAAGGCTCATAGGTTTCCCTTTTTTGGAAGTTCCTTGGTCGATGTGTAGACGATCGAACGCACTCGAGCGCGCGTGCGTCACGCTGAGCAACGCGCGCGCCAGCCGGGCACTCTGACCGGAGGGAGCGCAGGTCACCACCATGACAGGGCGGGCCCGGCGGGCTCCAGCTTCGTGTCGTCGTTCTTCGCCTGACCGGGACGCGCGGTGCGGTACCGGCTGGCGGAGAGCACGATCTGGTCGATCGACACGCCGTCTTCGCGGGTCTGGATGCGGAGGGTCTGGACGCCACCTTCAGGGAAGTGCAACAGCACCCCGTTGCGGTTGACCGCGCCCCAGCCGTCGTCCTCCCAGCCCCACCCGCTGATGCCGCAGTTCGCGCACTCCTCGAGGTTGACCGCAAGCCCGGAGCTGGAGCCGATCTCGTACAGCGGTTTACCCGCCTGGTCCTTCGCCCCGGTCACCTGCACCCAGACCGAGTCGTTGCCCCAGTAGTTCCGCTCGGCCTTGAGACGAACCCACAGCTTGTAGACCTGGGTCTTGTCGGCGAGGAACGGAATCTCGAGATAGTCGACCGGGTTTGCGAGTGGAGCGGCTGACTTCGGCGCACCGGCGTCCTGATGGAACAGCCGGTTGCCGGACGCGGCCGACGAATCGGCAACCACTTCCCACGCGCCGTGCCGCTGCAGCTGGGAGGCCCAGAAGACGGTTTCCAGATGCGGCGTGATCTCGAACGCCATGGTGTCGCTGATGGACCCGCCGCGCCCGTCGTCGGCGGTTACCGTGAGCTGATAGACGCCGGTGCCCAGGGCCGGGTAGGACCAGCGGTCGGTGCTGAATACTCTGCCGTCGCCGGTCGTCCAGCGGAATCGCAGCAGATGGAGATCGGGGTCGTACCCGTCGCCGGCATAGACGTCCCACTGATCGTCGGAGTCGAAGAAGTCCGCGTAATTCCGTTCGACACGCTCGGGCAGCGCGATGCCGATCGGCGCGCGGTTCTCGGAGGGCTGCCGCAGGCTGTTCTTCATGATGACTGGAGCGTACCCATTGCCGTCCATCGTGACGCCGATGACGTCGGTGAGGCCGTCACCGGTCAGGTCCGCCATGACCGCGGACGCCCTCGCGCCTACCGTGACGCCGAACCAATGCGGCTCCGACAGCGTGCCGTCGCTCGATCCGAAGAGCAGCGCGCCGTTCCCCGTGAGGAGATCTGGAACGGAGTCGTGGTTGAGATCTCCGAGGAAGAGCTGCGCAAAGCCGTCGAACTCTTCGTCCGGGCGCCGCAGATCGTGCTCCGCCACCTCCCTGAAGGTGCCGTCGCCGTTGCCGAGCGCCACGCCAACCCGGGTGCCGGCGCTGACTCCCCACGGGTGGACGGTCTCTTTGGAAACGATGATGTCCGGCGTGCCGTCGTGGTTGACGAAGCCGACTGCCAGCCCGTATCGCGGGCTGCCCTCGTCGAACCACTTGGCGTCGATCGCGGCGCCGGTGGTGTCGCACAGGAACACCACGAGGCCATTGCGGCTGGTGACAAGAATGTCGAGGGTCCCATTCAGATCGACGTCGGCCAGGTCGAGGGCGTGGGCGGCGTAGGTGTCGGCATGGTAGTGCCGGGTGAAGCGGCCGCTGCCGGTGCCGGTCCACACTTCGATGGCATTGGTGAGGCCGCTTTGCACCGAGAGCACCACGTCCATGCGTCCATCCCGGTTCATGTCGGCGGTCCGGAGGATCCCGGCGGACCAGGAGGTGTCGGTCGTGGGACCGGCAGTGAAGCCACCGGCGCCGTTGCCGAGAAAGGTCTGCAGCGTCGCCCGAGTAGAGAAGATCACGTCGGCATGGCCGTCGCCGTTGACGTCGGCTGCGCCGCCCCAGTTGGCGTCATTCGCGAGCAGGGGCACGTGGGTGGTGGCGTCGAGGAGGACCCCCCGATCGCGCACCACATCGGGCCGGCCGTTGTGGTTGAAGTCGGCCACGGCATATGCCGCGTTGTAGTAGTCGTCTGGGACGACCACTGGATCGAAGGCGTACGCAGCCGGTCGCCGCAGTGTGTTGTTGAACAGCACGGACAGCGAGTCGCCGTACTCGTTCGCGGTGAGAATGTCGGGCGCTCCGCCGCGATCGTGATCGGCGATCGCCAGATCGCGCGCGCCTCGTCCCGCCGGGAACTCGGCGTTGCGGTAGGTCCGATCCGGCTGTCTCGACAGCACCGACACGGTGCTCGAGGCCCGGCCCGCGAGCACGAGCTCCGGCACACCGTCGCGATCGAGGTCTGCAGCCTCGATCCCTCGCGGCGACGCGGCGGTCGGAATCGCTCCGCTGCTCCCGCCGGATCGATAGAAGATGCGGGCCACACTGTCCGAAGTCGAGGCCGCGGCGACGTCCAGGCCACCATCGCTGTCGAAGTCCCCGACCGTGACGACGTTCCATGGGGTGGACCCGGGCCGGTCGGTGCGCGTGGTCCGGGTTGCGTCGTTGGCGTACTGCGCGATGGTCCCGCCGGCGGACACCACCACGAAGTCGATCCAGCCGTTGTTGTCGAAGTCGGCCGTCGCCACGCCCTGACTGTGGGCGGGCGCGGGGTGTGAGCGCCGCGTGGGGAACGTCCCGTTGCCGGCGCCGAACAGAATCTCCACGCTGCTCCCGAGGTACTTCGTGACGACGATGTCGGGAGCGCCGTCACGGTTGATGTCGGCGATGGCGAGGCCGCGGGGATTCTGCGAGACCGGCACGTCGATTTTCGGTGTGGTGAACAATCCCCGGGCGTTCAACAGGATCGTGACCGCGTTCAGGTCGGCGTTGGCAAGGGCGATGTCCGGCCACCCGTCCCGGTTGAGGTCGGCGGCCGCCAGCTCGAAAGGGCCACCGCCCACCATGACCTCCCGCAGCGGCCCGAAGCGCTGGCCCTCGTCGCCCTCCTCGAGGCCGTGGTGCAGCAGGATCCCGACCGAGTCGCGGCCGGTGCCGCCGAGCGCCACATCGGGGAACCCATCGCGATTGAAATCCGCGGACACAATCGATCTCGGCGCCGCGATCGCGGCGTGCTCGTACGCGGGCGTGTAGAACGACAGCGGCTGGGCGTGCGACTGCGTGGCCACGAGCACCACGGTGAACACGAACGCGACGGACTGGCGCATGACATGCCTCCCGGGCGCATCGCCGCCCGGCGGGCGTGGCTGCAAAAGGCGCGACCTCGGCCGTTGTTCGCGGGCCTCGAAGCGAGCCCGGCTTTCGATCGCATCGGCAAACAGGCGCTTGTTCGCCGACGGCGGCGACCTCACGCGTCCGACCCGCTCCGTGCGGCGCGCCGAGACCGTATCTCTTCGTCCCGGCTGGAACGGCGGCCGTATCTTTTTGGCTGCGGGTAGGATGCCGGGCCGCGCTGGTGGGCGCAGACCGACGCCTAAGACGATCGGGAAGGAATGGGGCGACTAAGAAGATGGGAACCACGCGGGCGCGTGGCTCCCGTTGTAGCCCTGAGCCTCTGACTTCCGCAGGACTAGAAGTCCAGCCGGAACGTGACGCCGAACTGCCGCGGCTCAATCGCCGCCGTGTAGCGGCCGGGATTGATGGTCGTGATCAGCAGGTTGTCCAGTCCCGGCACCGCGGGATCGTCCTGGAATGCCAACGTGGGCGTCTGGGCGCCCGGGCTGTTCATCGTCGTGAATTGCACCAGGTTGAAGATGTTGTACAGCTGCAGCTGCACGCGCGCCTGCGCGTCGCGACCAAGCTTCCGCACCGGAAAGCGACGGGCCAGCGTCAGGTCATGGCTCCACCATCCGGGGTTTCTCAGGATGCCGAGCGGCACGTTGCCGAAGTTGCCGACCGTGGCGCTGAGCGGCTGCGGCATCGTGAAGGCCCGTGGATTGAAATGCGGCTGGTCCTCTTCGGGCAGATTCGGATCGCGCGTCACCTCGAAGATCGGCTCGCCGGTGAGCATGCACGCGAACGACGCACCCGGCGTGAGCGTCGGGTTGGTGTTGGCGATGCCGGGGTTGTTGGTGGAGCAGGACGGCTGCGTCGCCGTGCCGCTCAGATACTTGGTGACTCCGGACACCTGCCAGTCGCCCAGGACCCACTTGACGACCGGTGTGTCGGGCAGGACGTTCGGGATCAGGTAGCTGTAGTTGATCGTCAGGTTGTGCGTCCGGTCGTCGCCGGTCGGCCCCCAGAACCGCAGGCGGTTGAGCTCGCCGCTCGGGTCGGCTTCGAGAACGTCGGGCGAATAGTCGGTCCAGCCCCTGCCCTTGGCCAGTGTATAGGCCACCCCGGCCTGCAGGCCCCGGTTCAAACGCCGCTGCACGCTCACCTGCATCGAGTTGTACTGCAGCGTCTGGTTGTTGACCGTGTCCCCGTCCTTCTGATCGATCCACCGGTTGATGATTCCCATCCCGGGATAGTTCGTCCGCAGGAAGTTGGTGGCGAGCCCGTTGCCGTTGAACATCCGGCTCGGGTCGGACAGCAGATAGAGATTGTTGACCGGCCGGTTGATGTCCTCGGTGCGGCCCCCCGAATACGTGAACGCACCGACATAGGCGATCTCGGCGGTCGTGCTGAAGCCGATGTCCCGCTGGTAGGCGACGTTGACGTTGTACGACTTCTCGAGCGATCGGGTCTCGCCGCCGGCGACCTCGACGTTGATCGGCGTCTCGACGAACTTGAGGTTGGCGTTCGCGAAGTTCGAAATGTCGTCGAAGGTCGCGAACTGGACGACGCGGCTGAAGGAGGCCGGCGGGTCGCCGACGAAACCTTCCCAGGCACCACGGTCCGGGATCCTGTAGAAGATCCCGCTCGACGCCCGCAACGCCTGCTTGCCGTCGCCGTTGATGTCCCAGGCGAAGCCGACCCTCGGCGCGGCCACCAGCGGGGTGAACTTGAAATACTCGCCCGGTCGCATCCCGGGGTAGCCATCGGCGACCATGCCGTTGGTCTGCGAGCCGGTGCCCGGCACCAGGTTCCCGACCAGCGAGCTCGAGAGCAGCACTGACGGATTCGCGGGGTCATACGCCCGCTGGTTGTTCCCCGGGCAGGTCAGGTTGCCCGGCATGGGGGTCGTGCAGATCGGGCGGTACAGCCGCGGCGACTGGCGGGGATCCCAGCTGGGTTCAAAGAAACCCGCCGTCGATTTGCGGGCGTCGTAGTAGCCTCCGCTGTGCGTGAGCCGCACCCCGTAGTCGAGCGTGAGCCCGGGCTTCACCCGCCAGCTGTCCTGCAGGTACCCTTCGGTCTGCCAGTGGCGCCGGTCGCGGTCCACCCGGTTGGTCAGCTCGGTGTAGGTGTTGAAGACACCGATGAGCGCGTTTGCGTAGCCGTTTCCGGTGCTCAGCGGGTTCTGCGCGTTGTGAGAGAACTCGTAGTTCCCCATGTAGTTGACACTTTGAGGTTCGGTCTTCGACGCCCATTCCACGTACGCGCCGAACTTCATGTTGTGCCGGCCCACGGTCCACGAGAGGTCGTTCTGACCCGACCACCGGAGATTGCGGTTTGCGGCCGGCAGCGTCCACCCGTTCAGCCCGGACGCGCCGGGGTTGTAGTTGCCGAGCAGGTTGGTGCGACTGCCGCCGCCGAACCGCATGATCGGGACGTACGGATATTGGTCCGCCTGGTCATACCCGAGCCCAGGAGGGTCGCGGTACGTACCAAACGGCTGGAGTCGCGGCGGATCCACGCCGAGCGCCGAGCGGTACCAGTCGCGCGGATCGTAGGCGTACTTGCCCTCGGCGGGCCGGAACCCGTAGCTGTTGCGCGCGTACCCGACCGTGACCTCGTTGACGATCCTCGGGCTCAGCACCTGGGTGCTGCTGAACGAGAGGAGCTGCCCGGGCACCGCGTTGTTCGTGATGCCCAGTCCCGGCGCGAACCGGTTGTTGTTGATGTTGTCTTCCCGGTCCTTCGAGAACTTGACGCTGCCCCGGATGTTCTGATTGAGCACCGCGTCGATGCGGAGCGTATTGCTGGTCCGGCTGTGCAGCGGCATCGTTTCGTAGGCCGCGTTGCCGGCGTTGTACTGATTGGGCTGCGGATTGTGGATCCCGTTCGGCAATGGCAGCAGGTTGAGCATGGCCACGCCCATCGGATGGATCCGGCCGTTCTTGCAGCCGGGGATGCCTTCGCAGCTGAGCGGAATCTTGTTGCCTGGAAACGGCAGGCCGGTGTCCGGATTGATGATCGGCTGCAGCGTCCCCTGCCCCGGCCCGTTCGCGTTTCCGAAGTAGGTCTGCGAGAAGTCGCCCGCCCGCTCGAGCGCCGTCGGGTAATTCACCCGCGTGACCTCGGTCGGCCTCAGGTCGTCGGTGAACTCCTGCGAACCGAAGAAGAAAAGCTTGCCCTTGCCAATCAGCTTCGGGATGACGATCGGCCCGCCGAGGCTGTAGCCCGGAATGTTCACGTGGTAGAGCGGCTTCGCCAGGTTCTGCTTGATGTTGAAGTACCGGTTCGCGTTCCACTCGTCCCGGCGCGCGTTGTACCAGGCCGAGCCCTTGAACCGGCTGGTTCCCGACTTGGTCGTCATGATGATGAGACCGCCGTTGCTCCTGCCGTTCTCAGCTGTGAACCCGTTCGAAACGACCTGCACCTCGCCAATCGCGTCGAGATTCGGGTTGACCATGGCATTGCTGCCAAGCTCGTCGATCACGCTGACGCCGTCGAGCACGACGTTCTTCGAGGTGTTCGGCATGCCGTTGATGGTGATCGCGGCCATGGACGTCCAGGTCGTGAAGTCCCGACTCAGATTGGTGTCCTGGACGCCCGGCACCACGGTCAGCAGGCCGAAGATGTCGCGCCCCTTCATCTGGATGTTCACGAGCTGTTCGGACGTGACAGTGCCCATCCGCGAGCTGGTCGCAGTCTGCACCGCCGCCGTGTCCGCGACGACCGTCACGGTCTCCGAGCGCTGGCCAAGCTGCAGCGCCACCTTGCCGAGATCCTTCACTTCGGCGGGCGCCAGCGCCACGTCGGTCAGGTTCAGTGGTGCGAAGCCATCCATCGTGACTTCGACCCGATAACGTCCCGGCGGCAGCGCCGGGAATCGGAACACCCCTTCATGGTCGGAGGGCAGCGATCGTACCGCTCCGGTGGCTTGTTCGGTGACGGCCACCAGCGCCCCGGGCACCGAAGCCCCTTGAGCGTCCACGACCGTTCCCGCCAACGTGCCGTTGCCAGCCTGAGCGGCGATCCTCGAATCGGCCGCCAGGCACCACGTCAGAATCACGAGTGGTAGTGCCAACACGCGCGAACGTAGATGCGTCATCTCTCGGACTCCCTGTCAGCCAGCTGCGATCAAGATGTCCCCTCGGCGGGTCCGCAGACGCCAGTGCGGCGTTACCCGCCTCGGCGAATGAGCGCGGAAGGCTAGCATGGAGAGTCGATTTATACAAGATTATCGATTATCTTAATTTTGTGATTTTTGTGGGGGTGGGACGCGATCGGAGCCTCGCACCCGATGAAAGCACCTAAGACCCTTTTAATGTGTTGGATACAGCGGTCTGACGGGCCGACGCCGCTGAGGTGTGTCTGGGCATCAGACCCAACCAGGCGTCGGGTGATGCGCTATCGGGAGAGCCGGCGACCCACCTCGGATGGTGGGCCGCCAGCCTTCTTTCTCGGTCTTGCCGGATCAGAACGCCAATCGAAACGCCAGCTGCATCAGCCTTGGCTGATTCAACTGCCTGGTCACGCGACCGAATGTGGACTGTGCCGCCGTCGTGGCCTGCGTGTCGGGCGGCCCGAATTGGGTTCGGTTGAACAGGTTGAACGCTTCGGCGCGGAACGTCAGGTTCACGCGGCCCTGAATCGGAGTCGTCTTCGAGACGGCCATGTTCCAGTTGTTGAGGGCGTGTCCCCGCAGGTCCGGATCGACACGAGGCGCGTTGCCGAGCTGCCAGCGCAGCGCAGGGTTCGTTGATGGTGTGCCGGCCACAAACCCCGCGTTGGGTACGGTGAAGCAGCTGGTGTTGAACCATTGATCCAGCCGGTCGAGCGCAGAACCGCTGACCGTCTTGTCGCAGCTCGGATCCACATTCGGCCGCAAACCGTAGCCGGACCCGATCAGGTTCGGCGTGGCGGTAAAGGCGAGCGGAAACCCGCTCTGGATCGTGGCGACGCCGTTCAGGCTCCAGCCGCTGATCAGTTTGCCCACGAGTCCCGTTGCTCCTGCACCGAACCTGCGTCCCGCACCGAATGGAAGATCGAGCACGAAGTTGACCACCATGCGGTGGCGGACATCGAAGCTGCTCAGCGCCCACTCCTGGTCGAGATTGTTGGTCTGGTAACCGGCAGCGGGCGTCCCCGCCCCCGACTCCAGCCAGGTCGTCAGCGTCTCCGCGTTGGTCATGTTCTTGGAGTACGTGTAATGGCCGCTCACGAGGGCGCCGGCGCCGAAGCGTTTCTCCGCTCGGAGCGCCAGCGCGTGATAGCGGCTCGAGCCGAAGTACCCGGGGCGATTTGCCGACGAGTACTGCGGGAACCGCGTGAGCAGCAGCTGCCGCTGCAAAGTCGGCGTGGACAACGCGCCTTCGCGGATCAGCCCGACAAACGGATTCGACACCTGCTGCCGCAGGTAGGCGCCGTAGCACGTATCCCGCTGGGTCGAGACGAAGCCCGGCTGCCCCTGCGGGATGATCTGATTGTTCGTCAAGCTGCAGATGCTCGTATCGTTTGCCGCCTGATCGATGTGCTCTCGCCCCAACTGGTTCATGTTGAGCGTGTTGGGCAGGTGATTCCCGTCCAGACCGCTGTAGGTGAGCTCCATGGACAGCCTGTTCCGGAACTGATGCTGGAGCGCGACGTTCCACTGGTGTGAGTAGCCCGGGTAGCCCTCTTCGTCCCGGTAGAACTGGCCGGCGGTGCCGCCGAGAAGCACCCGCTGGAAGCTCGGATCGCGTCCGGGGAAATTCTCCACGCCGGTCGGGAACGGGTTGCTCATATCCGTGAAGAACGTGCGGTTGTTGTCGACGCTGGTCACGATGGTGTTGTTGCGGAGAATGATCGGGCCATTGACGCCGTCCCCGAATCTGACGGTGGACGGAGTGATGAACGTCCCGCCGCCGCCGCGTATCACCGTGTCATCGGTGATCTGATACGCGAAGCCAACTCGCGGCACGACACGGTTGAACACCTCCTTCCTGACGCCGCGCTCCGGCTGCTCGGAGCTGTTCACCAGCTCGAACGCGCCCACGTACGGCTGACCGGTCACGGGATTCGTCCGGCCGGCAAGGACCGGGTTGACGACGTCCGGGTTGAAGGTCACGATGCGATCGTCTTTTTCGGTGAAGACTCCCGGAATCTCCCACCGCAGACCGAGATTCAACGTCAGCTTGTTGTTGACCTGCCATGAATCATCGAGAAAGTACGCCTGATAGCTCGTGCCGGCGTAGGTCCACCCTGACGACTGGTACGTCCCTCCGGTCGGGATGCCCAGGAGAAACGATGCGAACGGATCCCCGGTCGCACCGGGGTTCGTTCCGTCAACCGCTGTCGGCGCGTTGCTGAAATTGAACGTTCCCCCCGTCGAGTTGTTCTGGAAGTAGTCTTCCGTGGCCCACAAGATGTTGGCGCCGGTCTTGAGCGTGTGACGGCCGGCGATCTTCGTCAGCGTCGGCGTCACCGAGTAAGACTTGTTGTCGGCGTAGAGCAGACCGGTGCTGATGAAGCTGTTCGAACCGGCGGCAATGGTCGGGATGGTCTCCATTCCCGGAATTCCGCTTCGCTCTGAAATCTGGCCGTAGGGTGTAGTCGGCAACCCGAACGTCTGCGGGAGGCCGATGCCGAGGTTGCCCGGCGTGCGGTCGTAGTCCCACCGCAGGAACCCGAAGCGCACGTCGAGGACGCTGCTCGGGTTGATCGTGTAGGTATGCGCAGCCATCACCTGGGTCGTGATGAAGTGCTCGGGTGAATACGGATCCCCCTGGCGTTGGCCGTTGCCGTAGACATCGACAGCAGCGTTCGTCGACTCGAATCGCGTGAAGCGGCCGAGCAGGCGCTGTTTCTGGCTCAGGTTGTAGTCGCCGCGCAAGCTGAGCTGATCGTTGTCGCCGCCGACCGAAGCGTTTCGCTCGAAGTTCTCCGTCCTCCACGCACCTGCCACCGTCGGTTCGGCGTAGACCGGAAAATCCAGATACTTTCGCGCGATCGGGTTGATCCGGTTTGCCGGGATGATGTTGCCGGGGAACTGCAGGCGATTGGGCACCGTCCCGCAGTCGCCGTTGTAACCACCGGTCCCCGGATTCGCGATGCCGCATTGCGTCCATGGGTCGTAGAGCGGCACCACGGCACCCGTCGCCAGGTTTCGATAATCGGAGAAGTCCCCGCGCTTCATCGCCGCGGTCGGCACGGTGCGGCGGAACAGCACGCCTTCACGATTGCGGTAGCCTTCATAGCTCGAGAAGAAGAAGAGCTTGTCCTTCAGCACGGGGCCACCCAGCACGCCGCCGAAGTTGTTCTGCACGAACGGCGGCTTGTCGAGGCCGGCACGTTCGCCGAAGAACGTGTTCGAGTTCAGCGCTTTGTTGCGGTGGTATTCGAAGGCGCTGCCGCGAAACGCGTTGGTGCCCGAGCGGGACGCCATGTTGATGACGCCGCCGGTAAAGCGGCCGAACTCGGCGCTGCTGTTGTTGGTCTGCACGCGGAATTCCTCGACCGCCTCGGGGCTGGGCGTCAGCACTACGATGTTGCCGTACGCCGTGTCCTGCAGCGGGACGCCGTCATACAACGAGGCGCTCTGGTTGGCGACCCCGCCGCCGATCTGGTAGTTGCCGGCGGCAAAGACGTTCTTGCCCGTCAAGCTGCCGTCGCTGCCGCCCTGCGGAACCACCGTGGGGGCCACGGCGATCAGATTGAGCACGTTGCGTCCGTTGAGCGGCAGCTCCTGCACCGCTCGAGTGCCAACGACGGTGCCGACAGAAGCGTTCTCGGTCTGCAACAGCCGCGCTTCCCCGCTGACCGAGACCGTTTCGGTGAGGTTTCCGAGCTGCAGCGTCGCCGCGATGCGCGGCGTCGACTGGACGTTGACCTGGATCTGGTCGCGGACGTAGCGCTGAAAGCCTGCCAATTCCACTTCGAGCCGGTATGTGCCAGGCACGAGATTCACGAAGCGGTGTGTGCCGTCTTCCGCGCTCACGCCCTGGCGCCGGTCATTCGTGGCGGTGTTGACGAGCACGATGGTGGCCCCAGGCATGACACCGCCCTGCGCATCCTCCACTACCGCGACGAGCGAGCCGTAAAAGCTCTGGCTGATCGCCGATACCGGCACCACGAGGGCCGCCACAATCACAACGAGCCGGAACATTACGGTGAAGCTGCTGAACATGAGCCCTCCAATCGCGAACCGAAATCGGCGACCGGGATGTGCCTGAAACGGCGCCCGATAATCGATTATCTGAGTGGCCGTGTCAACCCAAAATTCGCGCTGATCCGCCGCTCTCACGGGCGCAGCGCCGCCAGGCCCGCGCGCGCCTCTTGATTGGCAGGATCGAGCTGAATGGCCGCCATGTACTCGCGCCTGGCTTCGCCGACGCGTCCAAGCGTGGCGAGCACGTCTGCCAAATCCACGCGCGCGGCCGCGCGGCGGGGCGCCAATTGCACGGCCGTTTCGAGCTCTGTGACAGCTCGTGTATACGACTGCATCAGCGCCAGCACCACGCCATAGCTGTGGCGAGCGTCCACATAGGCCGGATCGCGGCGGATCGCCTGCTCAAAGTGGTACGCCGCCTCCTGATAGGCGCGCCGGCCCGCCAACAGATTGGCCAAGTTGTTCTGAGCCTCGGCTAGGTCCGGCTGGACGCGCAGCGCCGCGCGGAAGGACGCCTCGGCCTGCGCGTCATCGCCTCTCTGGAGCGCCGCAAGGCCCAAGGTGTTGTTCGCCTGCGGCAGATCCGCGTCAATCGTGAGCGCGCTCTCGCAGCGCGCGTTCGGCCTGATCGACACGGCCCTGTTGCAGGTACACGTTGCCGAGGTCCGCACGCGCGTACCCATCGTTCCGGCCGAGCGCAACCGCCTTTTCGAGCGCCCGCGCGGCATCGGCGAGCCTGCCCAGTTTGACGGCGGCCGCGGCAAGCTCCTTGAGCGCAGGTACGAAGGTGCCGTCGCGCGTGAGTGCCTCTTCGCACCAGCGGATGACGGCGGCAAAGTTCGACGTCTTCGCGTGCGCGCGTGCGAGCTCGTAATAAATGTCCGGCCGTGCCGGCCGGTGCTGCTCAATCGCGCGCTCGAGTCGAGGGAGTCCACCTGCGAGATCGGCTCCGTGTTGAACCTGCGCCAGCGCGAGATACAGCTCGTTCTCGGGCGTCGACGCGAGCGTTGGCGGGTAGTAGGGCACGACCTCGCCGCGATACTCATAGCTGTCCGGTTCCGCACGCGGCGCCAGCAGGTCTGCCGCCGGTCTTCGCCGTTGAATGTAGTGATCGGTCATGACCACGTGAACAGCATCCTCGGTGCGGCGCTTGGGCATATGGCAGTCGAGACACGTCGCGCCGAGGGGAACGTTCGGCGAGCGCGGCAAACCCGAGCGATGGATGCCGTTGTGGCAGCTCTGGCAGATGGCCACGTAGCGCTGCACCGCTGCTGCGCCGCGCGGAATGTCGTGCGGGTCGTGACAGGTGAGGCACGTCATCTCGCTGCGCTGAAAACATGCCGACTTCCGCAGCCGATAGGCGGCTCCCGCGATTTCGAACTTGTCCTCCCGGCCCGTGCCTGGCGCGTGGTCGAAGTGAATGAAGTAATCGCCTAGCGGCTTTCCCGGCACGTATGAAAACGGCTCGCGTTCGTAGCGGCGGATCCGGAACGGCAGCGGGCCGCTCGTCGACTCGAGATGGCACTGCATGCAGGCCTCGAGCTGCCGCTCGCGATCGAATCGTCCCGGATTTGCGATCGCCTGCCGGCCAGCCTCGACATTCTCCGATTGGATCGCATCGATGTGAGCCTGACCGGGCCCGTGGCAGCGTTGGCAGTCAATCCCTTCGGGCAGCGCGCCGGTGAACACCGGGCCATTGCCGTCATCGGTCACCGGCGCGCGCGGGTATCCGTTGTGACACGACAGGCAGGCTCCGTCGATCAGCCGGCGAAAGTCCTGATGCGCGGATTTGTCGTAGCCAGGGCTCATCGCCCAATAGCCGGATCCCTCGGCCCTCTCCCGTCCCCCCTGTTTCGAGTACCAGCTCACCGGCATCTCGAACAGTCGCCCGTCAGTATTGCGGTGCACAAATGTTTGTGCGTGGTTGCCCGAGCCGATCACGTAGTGGGCTTCGACCTCGATGGTGTTCGTCTCCGTGCCGCCGAAGCCGATCTCGTGCCGCCGCTGATAAAACCTGCCGTCGCGCTGCAGCATCGTGTAATGCCGGGCCGATGCTGTGTGGTCCACGCGACCGGTTGTTCCAAGCCAGCTCTTGCCGGCGCCCAGGCGCGCGAACGAGCGCGCCATACCCGTCAGGGCGTACGTGTTGGCGATCCGCACGTGGCACTTCGCGCACGCGGAACTGTCGGCATAGCCGCCGGCGACACGATCGCTGCTGACAGCGGCGCCGGTCTCACGGACTCGTCGATCTCGCAGTAGGACGGCGAATAGGGCGGCAATGAATACCGCTGCGCCCAGGGCCAGCAGCGCGAGGATCCACCGCTTGCTCCTGAGGCGCTTCCGCGGGCGACGTTCGCCCAATGCTTGAACTGGCTCCATGGCGGATCCGCACGACGGCTTAACAGGAGGGCCAGGAGATCAGGAGAATTCTTGTTTCAAGAAAAAGAATCGCCTCCTGGTCTCCTGGCCCTCCTGTTGAAAAGTTGCTGCTAACCACCTGGTCGCCATTCCAAGCAAGGGGAGGCTGTCGTCAGCCTGTGCCCCGGGGGCGGAGGCGCTATCGCGCCGCTGACGTCCTCGCACGGCCGGACGCCGCGAAGTACTTGGCGGCGAACGTCAGGAACGTTGGCCAGGTCGGTTCCGCGGTGTGTCCACCCGTGTGCTGCCGGAAGCCGAGGTCGCCGTCGATCACGGTCGTGTCGATGGCAGGGAACTCGGTGGTGCCGAGGTCCTTCTTGCCGAGCAGCCGATAGACCGGCCCGGCGCCCACGGCGGCGAGAAAGCTGCCCTTCGCGTCGACCCAGGCGTCGTTGATCTGCACGGTGGTGCCGTCCGGGTTGGGGTCGGCACCCCGCCCTGCACTCAAGAAGACCGGGCGCGGAGCGCACAGCGCAATCAATTCGTGAGAGTCGACAGGAAGTGCGTTCCAGTTGCCCGCGTACTTCAAGTAGTTCCCGGCCATCCAGTGGTACTCGGAGATGCCTGCGACGTTCTCGACCACTTCCCCGAACTTCCGTCGGTGCAGCTTTGCACCGCCGGCTCCCGAGGAGCTGATGTAGCCAATCGCGAACCGCTCGTCGAGCGCCATCGTGACGAGCGCCGCCTTACCGTAGCGGGAGTGCCCCTGAATGCCGACGCGCTTCGCGTCGACCGCCTTCTCGGTTTCGAAATAGTCCAAGGCCCGACTCGCCCCCCAGCCCCACGCCGACAACGATCCCCAATCATCGAGTTTTCGCGGCTGGCCTTTGTTGACCAGGCCGATGATCCCGGCCGTCAGGCCGGCGCCGTTATCCGCCTGAATGCTGTTCGGAGCGATCGTCGCGTAGCCCCACCCGCGCGCGAGGACCTGCTGCTGCCACGTCGGTCCCGAGGGACCGCGGCCGCCCGCCGCGGCACCGGCCGTAGGAGCGGCGGCTCCCGCCGGAGCGGGGCCTGTGGCTGGCGCACCTGGTGCGATCGGCGCGGTGCCCGGCGCGGCTGGAGCAGCGGCGCCCGGAGCAGCGGCAGGGCCGCGGCCGCCGGCTCCCCGGCCAGGCCCGAATCCACCGAACTGCATCATGACCGGCACCGGCCCGGTGGCGTTGGCCGGCGTGTTCAACGTCAATTGAATGTCGACGATGACCTGCGGGTCCGCCGAGTTGTCCACGTGCCCGACCAGTTCTTTCGTGACAATCGGCACATCCCCGTTCATGCCGTTCGTGATGTTCTTCACCTCCCAGGTGACCTTAGGCGTGCTCTTCGGCCGCCGCCCGTAAACCTCACGCTCGAAGTCCTCGAGGATCTCGGCGCGACGGGTCCGCCAGGCGGCCGCGGTCGTCACTTTCTTTCCGTTCTTCAGGACGAGCGGATCGGGCAGCTTCGGATACGGATTGGCCTTCGATTCGTCGTACGTCTCAACACTGGCGCTCGCCGCACCCCGTGGCATCTCGGTCAATCCGAGCAGCTTCATCGTCCTTGCATGATCCTCTTCGCGGGTCATCTGGACGGGCGCTGGAGACGACCCCTGGCCGGCGGCCCGGGCCGCGGCTCCGGCGCCGGTCGAGACCGCGAGGCCTACCACCCAAAGAATCTGTCGGGAACGCCGGCTTCCCATCTCTTACCTCCAGCTGCGCGGTGAACAATTGACGCGCGCAAGTTGCCCCGCGAATGTCGTTCGTGCGCGCAAGATTATCGATAGTCGAGCGCAGGCTAGCACAAAGGCTCTTGCACTCGCTACAATCTGCGCCGGGAAGATCGCTTGTGGCTTCGGGCTTCAGCCGGAAGATCGATTGTGACTTCGTGGCTTCCGGCTTTAGCAGGAAGAACACCGGGAGGGCTTCGTGAGACTGAAGGGAAAAGTGGCATTGGTGACCGGTGCGGCGAGGGGCATCGGCCGCGGCATCGCGGAAGTCTTCGCCGCCGAAGGCGCCGACGTCGCAGTCAACGACGTCGATCAGATGCAGCTGGCGGAGGAGGTCGCGGCCGCGATTCGATCCGGCGGACGCCGCGCCATGACGGTGCAGGCCGATGTGGCAAAGCGCTCCGACGTCGAGCCCATGGTCGAGCGCGTCTGGAAGGAGCTCGGGCCGATCGACATCCTCGTCAACAACGCCGGCATCGAAACCATCGTGCCGTTCCTCGAGTTGACCGACGAGCAGTGGACGCGCCTCGTCGACGTCAATCTCCGCGGCGCGTGGCTGTGTTCTCAGGTGTTCTGCCGCCGCGTGGTCGGGGAGCAGCGCAAGGCGGCGATCGTGAACATCGGGTCGATCCAGGCCGCGAAGGTGCTCCCGGGGCGCACGCACTATGCGCCGACCAAGCTCGGGCTCGAGGCGCTGACCCGCAACATGTCGGCCGAGATGACGCCCCAGGGGATCCGCGTCAACTGCATCCATCCCGGGCTCATCGACACTCCGATGACCGAGTGGGTGATGAAGGATCCGCAGATCCTGCCGCTGGTGCTCGCGCAGATCTCGCTCGGCCGCGCCGGCCAGCCCCGCGAAATCGGGAACGTCGCGGCGTTCTTCGCGTCCGACGAAGCCAGCTACCTGACCGGCCAGTCGGTGTTCGTTGATGGAGGGTGGGAGGGGAAATAAGGGAGAAGGGAGAAGGGAGAAGGGGAGAAGGGAGAAGCAAAACCTCTGATTTTTCTCCCTTCTCCCTTGACAGCGTCAGAACCGCCGAGTCCACTCCCGCGGCCATCGTTCGACGACGACTTTTTCCTGGGTGAAGAATTCGAACGCGTCGCGCCCCTGGCCGTGGAGATCGCCGAAGAAGCTCTCGCGCGCGCCGCTGAACGGGAAGAAGGCCATCGGCGCCGCGACGCCGACGTTGATGCCGATGTTGCCGACCTCCGCCTCGTAGCGGAACTTTCGTGCGCTCCCGCCGTTGCTCGTGAAGAGGCACGCCTGATTGCCGTATGCCCCCGAATTGACGATCGCGATCGCCGCGTCGGTGTCGTCGACATGGTGGACCGACAGCACCGGACCGAAGATCTCCGTCCGCGCCACCTCGCTCTCGAAGGGCAGTCCTTCGAGCACCGTCGGGCGCACGAAATGCCCGGCCCGATACTGCGGAATCTCGGGATGGCGACCGTCCACCACCGTCCGCGCCCCGTCGCGGATGGCCTGATCGATCAGCGACTCGATGCGCGATCGGCTGGCCGCCGAGATCACCGGGCCCATCTGCACGCCTTCGTCGAGCCCGTAGCCGGTCACGCGGGACGCGGCACGCTGCTGGATCGCCTCGCCGAAGGCGCGGGACGCCTCTCCCACGGTGATCGCGAAAGACGAGGCGAGGCAGCGCTGGCCGGCGCAGCCGAACGCGCTGTCGGCGATGATTTCCGACGCCGACGACATGTCGGCGTCGGCCATGACGATCACCGGGTTCTTCGCGCCACCCTGGCACTGCACGCGCTTGCCAGCCGCCGCGCCGCGCGAGTACACGTGGCGCGCCGTCGCGCTCGACCCGACGAAGCTGACGGATCGGATGATCGGATGGTCGAGGATCGCATTGACCACGTCGTGGCTGCCGTTGACCAGGTTCACGACCCCGGCCGGCAGCTTCAGGCCATCCAGCAGCCTGAACACCTTCTGCATCGTCATCGGCACCCGCTCCGAGGGTTTGATGACGACGGTGTTGCCCGCCGCGATCGAATAGGGAAGGAACCAGAACGGGATCATCCCCGGGAAGTTGAATGGCGAGATGATCGCGGTCACGCCGAGCGGCTGCCGGATCATCATTTCGTCGATCCCCGCGGCGATGTCTTCCGAGTTGTAGCCCTGCATGAGGATCGGCGCCCCGCAGGCGACCTCGACGTTCTCGATCGCCCGCCGCAGCTCACCGCGCGACTCGGCGAGCGTCTTGCCGGCCTCCATCGTGATGGTGCGTGCGAGGTCCTCGAACTGGTCCTCGAGCAGGGTCTTCAAGCGGAACAGGAACTGAACGCGGTCGGTCACCGGAACGCGGCGCCATTGGGGGAAGGCTCGGGCCGCCGCCTGGGCCGCCTGATCGACTTCCGCCGCCGGCGACAGCGGCGTGCGGCCGAGCTCTTCGCCGGTCGCGGGGTTCACGACGGCCAGCGTCTCGGTCGCCGATGACTCACGCCACTGACCTTCGATGTAGTTGTGCACGTTTGACTCTCTTCGCTGTCAAGGGAGAAGGGAGAAGGGAGACTCTTATCGCCGCTCGTGCCAGTGGACCATCGGCAGGCCGGCGATTGGAGCACGGAAGTAGGGAATGCGCTTGCCTTTCAGCGAGCCGATATACACGGTCCGCAGATCGGATCCGCCGAACGTCAGGCTGGCCATCCACGGCGCCACGCCCTGGCCGGTCGCGAACAGCACGTCCTCGGTGACCTCGTTGCGGAAGAAGGCCTGTTCGAGGGCGTCGACTCGTGCCGGATCCCCTTCGTCCAGCAGCACTCGGAGGTCCCCTTCGGGCGTCAGCACGAATAGCTTATCGGAGTACACCAATGTACCCCAGAGGTTACCGTAGCAGTCGAAGGCAATCCCGTCGGGCCAGGCGCCTTTGCCGAGGCTCGAGGGGCCGAAGACCTCGCGATCGCGAAGGTGGCCCCGCTCGTCGACACGGATCCGGGTGATGCGCCCGCCGGTCGTTTCGACGACGTAGAGGAATTCCTCGTTCGCGTCGAACCGGATCTCGTTGGTGAACCGGAATCCGTCGGCGACGATGTGGAACGTGCCGTTCTCGTACCGGGCGATGTAGCCGTCGGCGAGGTCGGTGCGCAGCGCGTGCATCCAGTTCTTGATGCGCGTCGACACCGTAATCCAGATGCGGTCCCGCGAATCCCGGAGGACGAAGTTCACCTTGCCGATGGGTTCGCCGTCGATGCTGTCCGCCAGGATGTGGGACGCGCCATCGCGGGACATCAGCTCGAGGCGGTCGGTGCCGAAGTTCGAGATGAGGATGTCGCCGTTCCGGGCAAAGGCCAACCCGTTCGGCAGCGTGCCCTGGAGATAGCGCGTGGCTTCGTTGCCGGCGCGGTCGAAGTGCTGGGACTGGCGCTGGGTGATGATCTCCTGCTCGTCATGCTCGATCCGGACGACGCCGCCACGCGCGTCCGCCACCCAGAGGGCTCCGGTTGGTTCGGCCAGAATGCATTCGGGCCGCTGGAGGTCGTGGCCGACGTAACCGAGTGCGTTCCTGTCAATGCCGAAATCCAGAACCGGATTGGCCCCCGCGACCTCGGTTCCCCGCATCAATCGCCTCCCTGAGCCGTGCGTCGCTCGAGTTGGACGCACTATACCATCGCCACTCACTGATAATCGATTCCTTCTTGACCGGTCCTCACCCCGAAGATAGGATCCGTCCCGCTCGTTTCGCTCGGCGCAACGGCAGTCTCCTTTTCTTGCGAAACGGCAGAACGCGCCCCACGCGGGTTCTCCTGACCACGCCCTCAACGGGCCGGCAGGGGCCCCCTGTGGAAGCGGTTCGACCCGTCCGTGCCGCCCGTGGCGGCGCGGTCTCGCCGCCGGAACTGAGGAAGGAAGGTACTTGTGTCCGTGATTCTCCGGCGCTGCTCACTCGTGTTCCTGCTGACGCTTGCCTGTGCGTCCGCCGCGTTCGGTCAGATCCGTTCCGCGACCGTCACCGGAGCTGTCACCGACCCTACCAAAGCCGTTGTCCCCGGGGCAACTGTGATCGTCACCAATCAGGACACCACCGCGAAAAACGAGCTGGTCACGAGCGAAGCCGGGCTGTTCACGGCCACGTATCTGCCGGCCGGCACCTATTCGATCGAGGTCAGCCTTCCGGGCTTCGCCACGTTCCGCCGCACCGGTATCACCGTGAACACCGCCGAGACCGTGCGCGTCGCCGTCGAGCTCGCGGTCAGCCAGGTGGGCGAAACCGTGGAGGTCGCCGCCGAAGCGCCGATCCTGCAGACCGATCGCACCAGCGTCTCGGGGGCGGTCGGCGCCGAGATGATCGAGGCGCTGCCGAACATCACGCAGAACCCGCTCGCCTACGCCTTCATGCAGGCGGGCGCCGTCCCGCGCAACGCCACCAGCGACACCCAGAGCGCCAACTCGTTCGGCATCGGCGTCGATGGCCGGCGACAGTGGTCGGCGGTTGGCGTGAACGGCGGCCGCGCCTTCACCAACGACATCCAGCTCGACGGACTGCCGGTGATGGGCGGCGGCTACAACGAGGCGTCGGTCATGCCGAATACGGAAGGCCTCCAGGAAGTGCGCGTCATCTCCAACAACTTCAGCGCCGAGTACGGACGCGGCCAGGCCGTCATCGCGATGAGCACGAAGTCCGGCGGCAACACGATTCCGCGGCCAGGGCGTCTACATGATGCGGCACG
Source organism: uncultured Acidobacteriota bacterium (assembly GCA_963717745.1). Taxonomy (GTDB): domain Bacteria; phylum Acidobacteriota; class Vicinamibacteria; order Vicinamibacterales; family 2-12-FULL-66-21; genus JACCXG01. The sequence goes on along the minus strand of CAVQXJ010000014.1, from coordinate 52,372 downwards.
AGGGGCTGGACGCGAACAGCTTCTCGAACAACGCGCAGGGCATCCCGAAGCGTGAGTTCCGGGTCAACGACGCCGGGGGCTCGATCGGCGGTCCGATCGTGCGCAACAAGCTGTTCTTCTTTTCGAGCTATCACGGGCTGCGGAACAACCAGAGCGCCACCCAACTGCTGACGGTTCCCACCGCGCTGGAACGGGTCGGCAATTTCAGCCAGACCTTCATTCGCGACGAAAACGGCAACGCCGTGCCGGCGCGCATCTTCGATCCGTTCAACGTCGTGCAGGAAGGGCCGGATCTCTTTCGGCGGGTGGAGATTCCCAACGCGATCATCCCGAACGCCGATCCGGGCCGCCCTGCGCATGTACAGCTTCTACCCTCTGCCGAACCGCACCCCGGACGACGTCTACAACACGAACAACTTCGAAGCCACGACGCTGACGACGGTGCGCCGGCACAGCTCGAACAACCGCGTCGATTTCCGTCATGCGAAGCACTCGATTTACGGCAGCGGCGGCATCTCGTACGCCGAAATCATCACCCCACGCCCATTCGGACAGGCGCCGTTCAACGACGCGGCAGGGATTCGCGGCGACAAGAACCCGTACTTCCAGATGGGAGATGCGATCGTCGTCAGCCCGACCGTCGTCGTCGACGTCCGCTATGGTGTGAGCCGCATCAATACGAAGAACCTGTCCGGCAACAAAGAGGAGTTCGACGATTACAACGGCTTCGGCGTCCCCGCGAACGTGCAGGCGATCATGGCGCTGCCGGGCGCCGCGCCGGTGGTCAATCCAAACGGCTACACCGGCGGCAACGGCGGGGCCAGCAACTGGTCAGCGCTCTCGGCCGGCACCTTCGGAACCAAGCGGGAGTTCCAGACCAACCACAGCGTGACCGGCAGCATCACGAAGGTCCGCGGCAGATGGCTGCACAAAGGGGGAATGGAGTTCCGCAATCTGCTGTCGAACTACTGGGATCTCGAGCAGGCGTCGGTCGCGATGCCGTCGCCATTCGCCCATTCCGGCGGCAACTACAACTTCCAGTACGCGACCGCCAGCGGCGGCGTCGCCTCGCTGGTGACGACGAACGCGCAGCGCGGGGTGAACGCGGCCGCCATGCTGCTCGGGACGGGCGTGTGGTGGATTCGGCCCGGCGCGAACGTGCAGCCGGCGTTGTCGCAGAAATACTTCGCCGTCTACTCGCAGAACGACTGGCGGCCCACGGCGAAGCTGACCATCAACCTCGGCCTGCGCTGGGAAGTCCAGCCCGGTCCGACCGAGCGCTTCAACCGCATGTCGGCGTGGGACTAGCGAGGCCACGAACGCGTTCGGCACCAAGGGCGCGATCGCATTCCCGGGTGTCGACGGGTACAGCCGGAATCTGTGGGACACCACCTACGACAACTGGGGCCCTCGAGTCGGCGCGGCGTACTCATTCGATAGCCGCACGGTCGTGCGCGGCGGCTTCGGGATCACGTATCTGCCCAGCAACACCGGCTACTTCTCCGGACCGACCGACTATGGGTCGGCGAACTTCTCGGCGGGCGTCACGCAGACGGCGTACGGCTCGAACCCGCGCGGCGTGCCGGTGATCCGGTTCTCCGATCCGGCGCCGATTGCTCCGGCGATCGGCGGCGATTCGAGCGCGCCGCAGGTCTACGGCATCGGCGAAGCGCGGTTCGATCGCCACTTCAAGAATGGCCAGGCACGGCAGTGGAACCTGTTCATCGAGCGGTCGCTGTTCAGGAACTGGATGGCGTCGATCGGCTACACCGCGTCGGTCAGCCGGAATCTGTTCAACCGGTCGTACCCGATCCAGAACCTGCAGAGCCTGCCGCCGGAGCTCCTCGCGCAGTGGCGCCAGCAGTACATCGACAGCAACGGCACGCTGAACCCGGCGACGCAGCTCGTGCCCAACCCGTTCCAGCCGTCGAGCGGTCCGCTGCTCCCGTTTGCCGGCGCGCTCGGCGCCGCGACCATCGCGCGCCAGAACACGCTGTTCCCGTATCCGCTGCTCATCGGCTCGAACGCGGCCGTGGATCGCAGCGGCGCGACCGCGGATTACCACGCGATGGTCCTCCGCGTCAGCCGCAGGTTCGCCGACGGCATCATGATGGACATGACCTACACCTGGTCGAAGGACATCGACAACACGGACAACATGGAGGACAACCAGGGCTTCAACGCCGGCGGTGGCGCGCGCGGCAACAATCACAGCCTGAGCGATCCGAAGCTCAATCGGCGACTCGGTTACAGCGACGTGCCGCACCGGCTGGTCGGCACCTTCCTCTACGAGCTGCCGTTCGGCAAAGGGCAGGCGCTGCAGGCTCCCTCGGCGGTGCTGCGGGCGATCGTCGGCGGCTGGCAGGTCGGCAGCTCGCTCATCTGGCAGACCGGCTTCCCGATTGCCGTCACGGGCGCGAGCGACGGCGCGGCGCTGACGCGCCCCGACCGGATTGACGGCGTGCCGCTCGTGCTGCCCGAGAATCTCTGGGGCTGGTACGACGGACGCACGGCGGTGACGCTCCCGAGCGGACGGATCATCACGCCGCCGGCGCGCACCTACCTCAAATACAACCCGGACGCCTTTGTCGGCCGCGTGGTGACGACGCCGAACGGACGCATCGTCGCCGACCAGTTCTGGTACGGCGACGCGGCGATTACGTATGACGACTTTCGCACCGACAACCGGTTCAATATCGACTTGAGCATCCGCCGCACGCTGGACATCACGAGCGGCGTGCAGTTCGAGATCGGCGCCGATGCGATGAACGTGCTGAATCACACGCAGTTCAGCGGCGCCTACAACGGCGCCCTGGGCGGCACGGTCACCACGGCCAACCCGGCGCTCGGGTTGACGCCGGGCATGGGCAATTCGAACAGCTACGGCACGAGGGGTATGGCCACCTTCAACCCGCGCCAGGTGCAGGTGCGGGCAACGGTGCGGTTTTAGAGAGCTTCGCGTGTCAAGGGAGAAGGCTAAAGGGAGAAGAGACCTGCCTGCAGCTCTCGTCAGCAACTGCTAGAAGAGAAGCGCCCGGGTTCTTCCTTCCCGCCTTCTCCCGTTGACAAGGATCACCATGAATCGCAGGACGTTCACGAAGACGCTGGCGCTGGGACTGGCGGCGGCGTCAGTCCCCGGCCTCGGCGCACAGAAGCCGCGAAAGCTCCAGGTGGGGCACACCGGGATTACGTGGGGATTCGCCCCGGCCGACGCGGAGCGGGCCATCGCGGACGTGGCCAGTCTCGGATACCACGGCTACGAGTCGTTCGGGAACGTCCTCGAGGCGTGGGAGGCGAAGGGCGGGTTGGACAAAGTGCTGCAGGCGGCCAAACTGCCGCTGCGCTCCGCGTACTGCCCGGTCAACCTCACCGATCCGAATGTCAGGCCGGAGGAGGTCGCCAAGGCGGTGCGCTGGGGCAATCTGATCAAGAAGTGCGGCGGCTCGGTGGCGGTGCTTGGCCCGAACAACGTCAAGCGCCCGGCCTTCGTGTTCTCGGAGCACAAGACCAACATCGTCGCGGCGCTGAACGAGATTGCCCAGGCGCTCGACGGCATCGGCGTCGTCGGCGTCCTGCACCAGCACACCGGCACGTGCGTCGAGACCCGCGACGAGACCTACGCCGTCATGGAGGCGGTGAACACCCGCTACGTGAAATTCGGGCCCGACGTCGGTCAGCTGCAGAAAGGGGGGGCGGATCCGGTGAAGGTGGTGAAGGATTTCCTCCCGACCATCCGTCACGTCCACATGAAGGACTTCGATGGCGGCGAGCACTACCTCGGTTACGCGCCGCTCGGTCTCGGCAAGGTGGATATCGCGGGGCTGTGCGACCTGCTGGAGAGCTCGGGCAACGATCTCATGATCATGGCGGAGCTGGATCCGTCCAAAGGGCAGCCGCATACGCCGCTCGAGGCCGCGCGGATCAACAAGGAGACGATGCAGAAGCTGGGTTACACGTTCCGGTCGTAGCGGCCCAGATTCATTCGCGCAGCACAGCCATGGGATCGAGCCGCGCCGCCCGCCGCGCGGGACCAGCGATGGCCGCCAGCAGCAACCAGGGCGACCGCGACCACGGCCGCGCACAGTGACCAACGGATCGACCAAGCTCACGCCAAAGGTCATCGCCTTGACGGCGCGGCCGGCCGCGAACGCCGCGAGCAGTCCGAGAACGATTCCGGCGACCACCAGCCGCACCGCCTTGGCCGACGATCAGCCGCAGGACGGCCGACGGCTGCGCGCCGAGAGCCATCCGGACACCAATCTCCCGCCGGCGATCGCTGACGCTCCTGGCCAGCGTTCCGTAGAGTCCGACTCCCGTCAGTCAGCCCGGCGAACAGCGCGAACGCGGACGCGAGCGTGGCGCGATATTGCTCGTCGAAGAGCGTGCGATCGATCAACTGCTGCATTGCCGCGACATCCTGAATCAGGACGCCCGGCTCGACCTGCCTGATCGCTTCGGTTGCGGCTGAGGCGATCGCGGCGGGCGGCGTGGTCACCTTCAGGACCAGCTGATTTGCGCGGCCCGGTTTCTGCGCCGCCGGAACGTAGAACGTCCGGAGCTCGGCAGTGTCCAGCCCCTGATGCTTGGTGTCGCCCACGACCCCGACGACGGTCCACCACGCGCCCTGCCATCGGAAGCGCATCCCGAGGGGACTCGCCGCCGGGGAGTAGCGCCGTTCGAACAACGACGACACGATGGCAACGCGGGGTGCGGCATCGCTATCGCTCTCCGCGAACGCACGACCGCTGATGACCGGAATGCCCATGGTCGCAAAATAGGCCGGCGACACCGCGCGGGTCTGAGCCTCAGGCTTGGGCTCGCCCGGCAGCGGTTCATACCGCTCGAGTTGAATCACGTTGGTGGCGGTCAATCCGCTGAACGCCAACGGCCCGACCCAGGCGGCAGACGTGACGCTGGCCAGACCGGAAAGCCGCTCGAGCACCGCAACGTCAAAGGCCCGTCGGCGGGCGGGATCCTCGTAGCGCGAAGCCGGCGGCCGCAGCCGGACGGTCAGCAGATTGTGCGGCGCGAAACCGGGATTCACCTGGTTGAGCCTGGACAGCGTGGTGACCAGCAGTCCGGCTGCGAACAGCAGCGCCATGGTCAGAGCGATTTCTCCGATCACCAGTGCCGATTGCGTGCGACGTGAGGCCGTCGAGGTGCGTCCGCCCTCGCGCACTTGTCCGCCGGAGCCTTGGCGAAGGTGGAGCGCTCCGCCCTGAATCCGCCGCGCGAGCGCCAGACCTGGGCCGCAGCCCGATGCGATCGTCGTGGCCGCCATCAGCAGGCACGCGAACGTCAGGGCCCGGATGTCGACGCCCACGTCATCCAGGTTCGCTACGCCTGCCGGCGCTCTCGCGACGAGGAGCGGGGTCAGCAGGTAGGCGAGGAGAATGCCGATCGACGTTCCGATCGCCGCAAGGGCCGCGCTTTCGACCAGCAGCTGACGCAGGATTCGCCAGCGGCTCGCTCCGAGCGCCGAGCGCACGGTCATTTCCCGGCGCCGCCACACCGCTTCGCCGAACAGCAGCCCGGCGACGTTGGCGCAGGCGATCAGCAACAGCGTCCCGGCCAATCCGGCGAGGAGGAGCAGCAGCGGCTTCGCCGGCCGCGCGTCGCGATCGAACGGCCTGGCCACCGAAGCGCCGCCGAGCAGCGCCGACTCGCCACCGCGCAGAATCCGGTCCGCTTCGCGCTGCACGTCGGCAATGGTGACGCCGGAGCGAAGCCGCCCCGTCGCCCGGAAGCCATGGTCGCCGCGACGTCAGGCGATCGGGCACCGCGCCAAATGGAATCCAGTATTGCGAGCGGTCGCCGTATCGAAACGAAGAGCCGACGACGCCGACCACGACGAATGGCCGATCGTCGAGCCGGATCGTCCGGCCAACCAACGACGGGTCCCCGCCATATCTCCGGCGCCACAGCTCATGACCAAGGACGACGACTTGCGCTGCGCTGACATCTTCGTGTGGCTCGAGGGTCCGTCCCAGGATCGGTGCGGCGCCGAGCAGGCTGAAAAAGCTGGCCGTGACGATCCGTCCCTTGACCTCCTCTGGTGACCCTTCAGTGATGACTGCTTGATGCCCGCTATCTAGGGCGATCTCATCCAGTGTCGCGGTCCCGTCTCGCAGCTCCACGAACTCCGGCCAGGACAGCGCCACCCTGTCCCAGGTCTCAGCTGACGCCGGATTGGCGCGCCAGGCGGGAAACGTCCCCCACACATTGACCAGGCGATCGGCCTGCGGATAGGGCAGCGGTCGCAGCAGGACCGCATCGACGATGCTGAAGACGGCGGTGGTGGCGCCGATGCCCAGCGCCAGCGTGAGCGATGCGGTCAGAGCGGCCAGGGGCCGGCTGCGCCATCGCCGCAGCGCGAACTGGATCTCGCGGATCAATCCCATGGGCCCTTAGACGGGGGCTGACGTGGTGCGTTAGCCGATTGCGGAGCTGTCGCGGTTCACTTTCTCGCCCAGTAGGTGGCTTTGCCGTCCGGCTGGAGCGGCGTCAGCAGCATACCGTCGGCGCTGATCTCGAATCCGAAGGTCGCGTAGTGCCCGCTGTCCCAGTCGAGGCGCAGCACGGGTCCCTTCGTGTGCCACGCGCCACGCTCATCGGCGGGAACCCCGCTGTCTGCGGAGGTCATCCCCGTGTCATCACCCTGAGGGTTGCGGTGGATCAGCGCAGCCACGCTCTCTCCGCTTTCGACGAAGCGGCCGTTGCGCGCCAGGATCCGGACGCGGACGGACCCATAGGAGAAGCCTGGAGCGGACGAGTAGGTCGAGTGTTCCCATTGCCCGGCCAGGCGCGGGTCGTGTGCGAGCGGCGGGTCGAGCGACGGCGCAGGATCTGTCGGTAGAGCGGGCACCGTCGCCGGTTTAGGCGGGTGATCCCTCAGGTAGTTCTCGAAGCAGACCGCCGTCGCCGTGCTGGAAATGACGTCGAGCCGTTTCAGGTCATGTTGATACTTCTTCAACCGTGCCTTCGCGTCCGGCGCCGGGCGGCCGCCCTCCTTCATCGCCTTGACCGCCGCGGTGTAGTCCGCTTTCCAGGTTGCCTGCAGGTCGAGCAGGTAACTCGAGAACGCGTTGCTCATCGTGATCGGGTGCTTGCCGATGTAGTCACGGAGCACGCGCTCGTCCTCCATCGCGAGGACGGTGTTCACCATGTCGTTGAACCCGTACTGAGTGTCAGCCGATCCCCAGATGTTCTTGTGGGTCTCCTTCACCGCGACTCCTCTGGGCCTGGAGCCTGCGTCACACGCTGACCCCTGCGCCTGCGGTCGGGCGCCCCCGGTGATGACGGCGTGTCAGGGTGTGGCATCGGCGCTCGCCCGCAAGGCCTGTTCTATCGCCTCGTCGAATGGCGTCGCGCGCCCGGTGGCCCAGGCTCGCGCCGCCGCCGCGGCTCTCATCGCCTCGCGTGCCGAGTCGAAGTGCTTCGTCAGCAGCGCATTCCAGAATCGAACACGCAGGGTGCTGCCGATGCGCTCGTACTCCGCCTCGACCGCGCCGCCCAACCGCAGCGCCAGATCCGGTTGGCCGAGGCCGGAGAGTGACATCGCCACGCCCTGCACTTCGAAGCCAATCTCGAGCCGATCGCCCGTCTCGCGGGCAAGGGTGAGGCTGGTCCGATACAAGCCGAGCGCGTCGCGATAGTTGTCCTCCATGAGCGCGCAGTCCGCCGTGTAATGCCAGCCCGAATGCTCGGCCCTGAGGTTGCCGTGCTGGTGCGAGAAGGCGATGATTTCAGCGGCCAGCACGCGCGCCTGCTCGACCCGTCCGAGGGCCACGAGCGCCTGGCCCAGCGCGACCTTGGCGCGGTTGACGAGATGCGGGTTGCCGGCCTCGCACTGCAGGCGCAAGCTCTCTTCGAAGCTCGCGCACGCGTTCTCATCGTCGCCGGCGAGGAAGTGCGACCAGCCCACGCCCTCGAGTGCCCCGGCGACTTCGGCCAACGCGCCGACCTCGCGCCACATCTGCAGCGCTGCCCCCATCATCGGCGTCGAGGAGGCGGTATCGCCGCGCAGCGCGTCCAGGTACGCGGCACCCCAGAGCGCCCGCGCCAGGGTCTTGCGAGGAGGCGCGGCCGGTGACGCCGCGAGCGCGTGGGTCAGGTGCTCACGTCCCTCGAGCAGGTACGAGCGCGCGTGCCAGAACCAGGCCAGCGCTCCGGCCAGCTCCAGATAACTCTCGGAGTCGGTGTCGCGCAACAACCTGAGGGCCGCGCGAAGATTGTCGTGCTCGGTGTCGAGCAGATCGGCCCATTTGCCCTCCCCGGTGACGCGCTCGGCGAAGGCCCGTTCCGCGATCCCGAGGAACACGTCCGCGTGCCGGCGCCGGACCTCGCCGGCGTCGCCATTCTCGACCAGCCGCTCGGCCGCGTACTGCCGGACCGTCTCCAGCAGGTTGTAGCGCATGTCGCCGTCAGGGCGGCGGTTCACCAGCACCAGCGACTTGTCCACCAGCCGCGACAGCAGATCCAGCGTCCCGAATTCGTCCGCGCCATCGCCGAAGACCCGCGCCGCGATCTCGAGCGTCCAGCCGCCCACGAACACCGACAACACCCGCAACAGCCGCTGCTCCTCCCGAGCGAGCTGGTCGTAGCTCCACTGAATGGCCGCCTGCAGCGTCTGCTGGCGCGGCAGCGCGGTCTTGCCGCCGGTCAGCAGCCGGAAGCGATCGTCCAGCCGGCCGCGAATCTGCTCGACCGAGAGCAGCTTCACCCGGGCCGCGGCGAGCTCCAGCGCCAGGGGAATCCCGTCGAGCCTGCGGCAGATGTCGGCGACCGCCTCGGCGTTGTCGTCGGTGAGCGTGAAGTCGGGCGCAATCCGTTGCGCTCGATCCATGAAGAGTTGAACGGCGTCGGAGGCCGCGACTACCGTGGTCTCCCGGGCGTCGGGCGGGGGAGCGGCCAGCGAACGGACCGCGAACAGACGCTCGCCATCGACCCCGAGACCCTCCCGGCTGGTGGCCAGCACTCGCAGGCCTGGCGCAGTCTCCAGGAGATCGTCGACGGTGGCGGCAACCGCTGCCAGCAGGTGCTCGCAGTTGTCGAGAATCAGCAGCAGCCGGCGGCCGGTGAGGTGTTCTTTGAGCGAGGTCCGCAGGTCCTTGTCCGGGCTCTCACGCACGCCGAAGACGCCGGCGATGGTCTCGAGCACGCGGCCGGTATCGCTGACCGGCGCCAGATCGACGAACCAGACGCCCTCGGGGTAGCTAACAATCGCGGCCTCGGCCACCCGGATCGCCAGTCGTGTTTTGCCGCCGCCGCCGATCCCGGTCAGCGTGAGCAGGCGGGTGTCGTCGAGCAGCCGCACGCACTCGGCGATCTCCCGCTCGCGGCCGAAGAACTGGGTGCGCGGCCGCGGCAGGTTGTGCGCGGTCCCGGCCGGCGCGGGCGGCGCCGCAGCCGTGGCGACATCCGTCATCGCCGCGGCGATCGCTTCGGCGAACTGCGCGGTGCTGGCGAACCGATCCTCGGGCCGCTTCGCCAGCCCTCGGGCCACGATCCGGGCCAGGGCGGGGGGAACCGCCGGCCGCGACTCGGTGACCGGCCGCGCCTCCTCTGTCACGTGCATCCGGAGCAGCGCATCGGCCGTCCCGGCGATGAACGGCGGATGCCCGGCGAGCATCTCGAAGAGCACGCAGGCGAGTGAGTAGATATCGGACCGCTGATCGACGGCACCGCCGGTCGCCTGCTCGGGGCTCATGTATTGAGGAGTGCCGATGACCGCGCCAACCATGGTGGCCATCTGCGTGCCCTCATCGGGCGACTGCACACCCATCGTGCGCGCGATGCCGAAGTCGGCCACCAGCGCCAGGCCGTCCACGATCAGGATGTTCTCGGGCTTGATGTCACGGTGCACCAGATCCTGATGGTGCGCGTGGCCGAGCGCGGCGGCGATCTCACGGGTCAGCCGCAGCGCAACGTCTACCGGCAGCTGCGACTCGCGCTGCAGCCGCGCCCGGAGCGACTCGCCCGGGACGTAGGGCATGACGTAGTAGAGGAGGTCGCCGGCCGCCCCCGAGTCGAACAACGGCACGATGTGCGGATGATTCAGCCGCGCGGCGATCTCGATTTCGCGCAGGAAGCGCTCGCGGCCGATCGCCGCGGAAATCTCCGGCTTCAGCACCTTGATCGCCACCTGCCGCCGGTGCCTGACATCGTCGGCGAGATAGACGGTCGCCATGCCGCCGGTGCCGACCTCGGCTTTGATGCGGTAGCGATCGGACAGAGTATCGAATGCCGGGGGAATCACGGGCGGCCGTATTGTGCCACGCTGCGGGACCTTCATTGGGCGACAGCGGCTTGCCAAGAGCTTTACCAGGAGGGCAGGAGATCAGGAGGAATTCAAGAAAAGTAATATTTATTTTCCGATACCTCCGTTTTCCCCGTTGCTCCGTTTTTGAGATCCGTTGCCTCGATATACCCCCGCCGTGTCGAGGCCCAAGCTCAAGGGGTCGACGACCTCCTGATCTCCTGCCCTCCTGTAGGTTTTGGCAAGCGGCTGTCGGTCGACCTTTAGCGCTACGCTCCGAGGCAGAACAGCTTGCCGTCCTGTGAGCCGATGACGACGCGGCCGTTGGCGAGCGCGGGCGAGGCGGACAGCGGGCCGCCGGCTTCGAACTCGAACACGCTCTTGCCGGTGGCGGCGTCGAGCACGTACAGCTTGCCGTCGTTGCCGCCGATGTAGACGCGGGTGCCGGCGACCACCGGCGACGAGTCGACCCGTGCGCGGGTGGCGAATGTCCAGGCGGCCTTGCCGGTCTTCAAGTCGATCGCGTGCACGAACTTGTCCCGCCCGCCGACGAACACGCGGCCGTTCGCGATCGCCGCCGACGAGTAGAACGGGAAATTGCGTTCCGGATGCTTGTAGCGCCAGATGATCTTGTGCGCTTTCAGATCGACCGCGAGGACTTCGTTCTCGTAGGTGCCGTAGTAGGCGCGGCCGTCGGCGATCGCCGGCGACGCCCCGGTGTAGGCGCCCGACGAGATCGCGAAGACCTCCTTGCCGTCGGTCACCCGGATTGCGCGCAGAATCTCGTCGCAGCCGGCGATGTAGGCCACACCGTCCACCACTGCCGGCGTGCCGTGCACGTAGCCCTGGGTCTGGACCTTCCACAGCAGCTTGCCGTCCTTCGCCCCGAGTGCGTAGAGGTTCGAGTCGTACGACCCGATCAAGACGCGGTCGCCGCTGACCACCGGCGATGACTTGATCTCGCTTCCCGTCTTGAAGGTCCAGAGCGGCTTGCCGGAGGCGGCGTCGACGGCGTGGAGCAGACCGCCGAGATCGCCGATATAGACCATCCCGTTCGCGACCGCGGGCGACGACTCACCGATGCCGAGCTCCGACGCCTTGTATTTCCATTTCATCTTGCCGTCGGCCAGGTTCACCGCGTGCAGCTCGCCCGGCTGCGCGCCGACGAAGACGACGCCGTCGGCGATTGCGGCGGAGGATTCGACGGCCTCGCCCGCGTCGTAAGTCCACAGCACGCGCAACTGGTCCGGGATGGCGGCGGCGCTGGTCCCGAGCAGCGAGGGCGATCCGCGGAACTGGCCCCACCGATCGGCGGGCGCCTGCGCCGATACGGTAGCAAGGGCCGACAGCAACAACAGCGAGAGACACGAGCGACGCAGCATGTTCACCCCTGTGATCGGATCCCGACGAGCTGCGACTGGGTGCGGACGATCAGGGTATCGCCCGCCGCGGCCGGCGTCGCCATCGTGACTTCCCCCATCCGGTTGGTCGCGAGCAGCCTGAACTGGCGTCCGGCCTGCAGGACGAACACGTCGCCCTCTTCGCTCGCCAGATAGATGCGATCGCCTGCCGCGATCGGTGAGGCGCTGAAGCCGCCGGCCTCGGCGCTGACCCGCTGCTGGTAGATCCGTTCGCCGGTCCGGGCATCGTAGGCGCTCAGGATCCCGTTGTCGGTGCAGGCATACACGATGCCGCCGTGTACCAGCGGGGTGCCGGTGTACGGCGCTCCGCGATCTGTTTGCCAGGCAACGACGTTCTTCGCGACCGTGCCGGATCCGCCGGGACGGATCGCGTAAATCGGGCGGCCGCCGGGTGGGTAGCCGCCGGTCACGATCACGACCTCACCGGCAATCACCGGGGACGGCACTTTGACCTGCGTGTTCTCGTCGGAGAGCCGCCACAGCTCGCGCCCGGTCTGCAGATCGAACCCGCGGATGTGCTTGCCCGCATTGGTCACCACTTCGGTGCGCCCGGTCAGGCGGACGATCAGCGGCGTGGCCCACGACGGATACTCGTCGTGGGTGGTCCGCCAGACTTCCTTGCCGGTCGTGATGTCGTAGGCGGCGAGGAACGAGTCCTTGTGCCGATCGTTCTGGACGATGACGCGGTCGCCGAAGATCACCGGCGAGCTGGCCGGTCCCCACTGGTAGCTCGGATCGTCGACCAGTCCCACATCCATCATGCCGAGGTCGGCCCGCCATCGCTGGGTGCCGTTCATGTCGAAGCAGAACAGCCCTTCGCTGCCCATCAGCGCGACGATGACGCGGCCGTCGGTGGCCGGCGTCGCCGAGGCGTGGCTGGCCTTGACGTGCCGTTTTGTGCGCGGCACCCCCTGATGGACCGCGCGGTCCCACACGATCTTGCCGGACAGCCGATCGAGCGCGATCAGCCGCCAGGTATGCGAGCCGGTATCGGTGGCCGAGTCGATCCCGGACTTGTCGACGTCGCCGGTCTTGATCGAGGGGCGCCCGCTGGCGGCGACCGCGGTGGTCACATAGACCCGATCACCCCAGACGATCGGGCTCGAATGCGCGAGGCCGGGAATCGGTGTCTTCCAGGCCACGTTGCGCGACGACGCGAGGTCCCATGAGGTGGGGACCGCCGTCGACGACACGCCGGCGGTGTTGGTGCCGCGGAACGCGGGCCAGTTCGACGCCTGGGCGCTGACGTCGGCGACAGCCGCCCCCAAGAGCAAACAGGAGGTCAGGAGGACCGGAGGAACGATTGCGGTGTGCTTCAACACTGGCTCCTGAGCTGAGTGGGGCGCCTCGGACTTGTCACGGTTGCGCTTCGCGCCGGCGCGCCGCAAACGGGGTGAATCGTTGATACCTTTTCCCGCTGCCACTAACAACACCAAAGGGACCAGTGGTATGCCCGCGAGTGTCAGCCGTGGCCGGGTGTCGCTGAAAGCGTCGTTGTCGTCGTGTCGTCGTGCCTCGCGCGCAGCGCGCCGTGACAGTGGCTGTCGCCGCTATTTGCCCTCCGCAATCGCGAACAGCTGATTGCGGTTGACCAGGAATAGCGCGCCGTTGGCCGGCACGGCGGTGGAGTAGACCGAGCTGCCCATGTTGTTCTCCGCGACCATCTTCATCGTCTTGTCGGCGGCCATCACCGCGACGTCGCCGTCTTCGTCGCCGAGATACACCTTGCCGTCGATGACCATCGGCGAGCCCCAGATCGCGGCGAACATGTCGTGCTTCCAGTAGGGCTTGCCGGTCTTGATGTCGACCGCGTGCAGGAAGCCGCTGAAATCGGAGTAGAAGAGGATGCCGTTGTAGATCGCGCCGGTCGAGATCGAGCGGCGGATGTCGCCGTAGTGCCAGATCTGCCCGCTCTTGGTGATGTCGCCGCGCTTGGTCGGATCGATCGCGTAGAGGTGGCCGACCCCTTCGCCGTGCTCCGGATCCTGGCCGTTGGCGATGTAGACGATGCCTTCGTGAATGACCGGCGTGCTGATCACTTCGTTGCGGGTCTTCGGCCAGACCGAGTCCTTCGGGTTCAGATCGAACTCCCACAGCCGCTTGCCGGACTTCGCCTCGTAGCCGCGCACGTAGCCGTCGCCCTGCCCGATCACCACCTGCATCGTGTCGCCGACCTGGCCGACCGCCGGCGACGACCACTGGCCGTGCAGGATCTTCTCGCCGACCGGGTTGTCCTCCCACACCAGCTTGCCGGTCGTCTTGTCGAGCGCGATGATCGACGGCGCCTTCGGCGACGGGACGTTCACGTGGCTCTCGTCCTGACCGTTCGAGGTGCTCACGTAGACCAGGTTCTCGAAGATCACCGGCGACGAGTTCGCCATGTTGTGCTGGGCGACGCCGAGCTCCTCCATCATGTCGTAGCGCCAGATGACGTCGGCGTCGACCTCGCGGGTGAGCTTCTCGTCCTTCACCAGACCGTCGTTGGTCTTGTCGCGGAAGCCGTCGGCGTCGACCGCCATCACTTCGCCGCGATTCGACACGTAGTAGACGATGCCGTTTTCCACCAGGGGCGACGAGCAGACGCCCTGGAAGGGCCAGTCGTTGGCGCGCCCCTGCGCCAGCTTGTCGTGCACCGCCTGCCACATGAACTGGCCGTCGGATTCGCGGAAGGCCATCACGATGCCCTTGTCACCTTTGACGTTGGGATCCTTGGCCGCCTCGTTGTTGGTGCCGACGAAGACATGGCCGTTGGCGACGACCGGGTTGCCATAGGTCTGCGAGCCGAGCTCGGCAACCCACTTGATGTTCTTCTTGGTCTTGACGTCCCAGGCGGTCGGCAGTCCCGTCATCTTCGAGGCCATGTTGCGGTTGGGCGTGCCCCCCCACATCGGCCAGTCCTTGCCCGGATCGTCAGCGGAGACAACGAGAGCGCCAAGGCCCAGGGCGGCGGCGCAGGTGGCGGCGACGAGCTTTTTCATGGCTGGCTATTTCCCTTTGTTCCGATAGACCTTGATGTTGTCGTAGAAGATCTCGGACCCGCCCTGCGCCGCCGAGTTCAACGCGTCGGCGTACAGTCCAGGGCTGCCCTTGTGATTGCCGATCGGGTCGATGCGCTCGATGGTCCACGCCGCCGGCTCCTTCTCCCCCTTCGGCCAGACCTTGCCGCGCGCCCGCACCTTGCTCGCATCGAGCGACTGCACTTCGAGCTTCATGACGTACCAGGTATCGGGCTTCCACTTGTACTCGGCCCGGACCGTGCGCTGCGTTTCCGGCTGCCAGGGCTGGAGCTCGACCCGCTGGTGGTTGCCGAACAGCACCAGCTCGTAGCGCTGCGCGACGATGCCGACGTCGCTCATCTGGCGGCGGCGCTCCATCGAGCGGACGTCAGCCTCGATGGTGTAGTTGTTCAGATCGGTCGGACCGAAGAACGGCCGGGTGCGCTTGGCGAACGCGAACGGATTCTGTGCCAGTTTCACCAGGACCTTGTTGCCCTCCACGTCCCGGACCGCGAATTTCCCGGTGGCGTTGATCCAGTACGCGGGCGGCGTCTCGCCACCGGCCTCGAAATCGAACGTCCACGGGAGATCGGGGACCACGCGAATCCGCGAGGCCCCGCTCAGCGACCCCACCGTGGCCTTCACCGTGCCTGCCTGCGCCCCCGCGGAGGCGTCGGGCGTGAACCGTCCCTTCTCGATGGTGCCCTTCAGCCCTTCGAGCGCCCAGGTCGCCGGTCCGGGATCCTTCACCGCGCGGCCGTTGGCATCGAACGCGCTGACCGCCAGCGCGACCGGTTCGCCCGGCTTGAGGAGCAGCTCGGTGGGGGTCACCTGCAGCACCGCGGCGGCGCCCGCCGTGCCTGCCGTGGCCGCCGCCGCGGCCGGCGCCGGTGACGGCTTCGGCGCGGCCTTCGGACCGATCGCGTAGAGCGCGTCCATGGAGGTGACATAGACGCGGCCGCGGGCCACGATCGGCGACGCGACGATCAGCTCGGACTTCTGGGTCGTGCCGAGAAAGTCCTGGTCGAGAATTTCGGCTTTGTCGGCGTGCGGCCGAACGATGTAGAACTTGCCGCCGGCATCGCCGGTGTTCTCGGTCCCGATGTACAGCTTGCCGTCGGCCAGCACCGGCGACGCCTTCGCGATCGTGCCGAGCGCTTGATGCCACAGCTGCTTTCCGGTCTTGACGTCGAACGCGAACAGCACCCCGCCGTTGTCCAGCAGGTAGATCCGCTCACCGTCGGACACGGGCGAGGCATAGCCGGCCTGCACGCCCCGCACGATCCAGCGCGCGTTCTTGTCGGTCAACGGCCCTTTCGAATCCGCCGGGACGGCGGCGAGCATCCCCATCTCGCTCGTGCCGAGGTTCTCTTCGCTGTGCGTGACGATCACGTCGGGTCCGAGCAGGAGCGCGGCGGTGTTGAGACCGCGCTGGCTGACCGGCCAGTTCCAGACCGCCTCGCCCGTCGCCGCCTTGATCGCGTGCATCGCGCCGTCGCTGCCCCCCGAGAACATCACGCGCGTGCCGTTCACGTCGGCGATGAACGGGTTGGCGTAGATGGTGTCAGTCGGCCGCCCCTCGGGCGCGCTGAGCCAGAGGGTCTTGCCCGTCGCCTTGTCGAACGAGATGAAGCGGTGGGCTCCGCCGGCATGCTGTCCCCAGAGGAACGTGAGGCCGCTGACAATCAGTTGCTGACCGTCGATCACCGGCGACGACACGCGTCCGCCATGCGTCGTCCACATCCCGAACTCTTCGGGCAGCGAGCGCTCCCAGAGGAGCTTGCCCTCGGGCGAGAGGGACATCAACAGCCCGTTGCCGCTGAACGCGAAGACGCGGCCGGTCGAAGGGTCCACGGCGGGCGAGGCCCAGGCGATCCGGTGCGGCGGGACGTCGCTCGTGAACAGGTTGTACTTGTGCTCCCACAGCAACTTGCCGGTGTCGGCGTGGAACGCCATCAGCCGTTCCTGCATGGCGGCGCCGGCGCCGGAGGTGTTCTGGAGATACAAGCGGTCGCCGAACACGACCGGTGACGACCGGCCGCCATACGGGACCTTCCATGCCAGGTTCTCCCCGGACGGCGACCAGGAGCTCGGCAGATTGGTTTCGGTCGAGGTCCCGGTCCGGGCCGGGCCCCGCCACTCGGGCCAGTCCGCCCCGCGCAGCACGACGGCGGCCGGAACCAGCAGAGCCAGGCTGAGCAGGACGCGAATTCGAGAATCTCTTTTCATGGCTGATTCAAGGATATGGCGAATCGGTCGTCGGGCGGTCTGGCACAAATCCCAAGCTCCAAATCCCAAATCCCAACCACGCCCAACTCCCAACTCCCAATGCCAACTCCAATTCCAACTCGGTGAGCGTCCCAGACGTAGGACGTCCGGCGCCGCGACTCCGTTTCGGCGGCCTGAGCTCCCAAATCCCGCCCCGAACACAACGTTGGGATTTGGCAGTTGGGCGTGGTTGGGATTTGGGATTTGGAGCTTGGGATTTGTCCAAGTCTCCGGTGTGTTCAGCGCATCGGCGCCGCACGCCGTCCCCAGCCGGGCGCATCGCCTGAGTCGGACCCCTATAATCGGACCACCTCTTTCCGGAGCGTCCATGATCCGTTCGCGCGTGGCCGTGCCGTTCTCGATCCTGATCCTAACCGTGATGCCTGCGGCCGCCGAGAACTGGCCCCAGTGGCGCGGACCCGGCGGTCAGGGCGTGTCCTCCGAGCAGCGGCTCCCGACCGACTGGGGGCCCGAGCGCAACCTCGCCTGGAAGGTCCCGTTTCCGGCCGGCCACTCCTCGCCCGTGGTGTGGGGGGATCGCATCTTCCTGACGGCCGCCATCGAAGGCGACGTTCTCCCCGGTGCCCGCGCCGTGGACCACACGCATGGACGGAAAGCCATGGATCCATCCGGACAGCGTCGCCGCCGATCGCAAGCACACGCTCAAGGTGCTGGCGCTCGACGCGAAGACCGGGAAGACGCTCTGGGAGCAGGTCGCCTACGAAGGCCCGGTCTACGACGCGCGGCATCGCGAGAGCAGCTTCGCGGGACCGACCGCCGCGACCGACGGCCGGATGGTCTTCGCGTACTTCGGGCCCGAGGGACTCTACGCCTACGACGTCAGCGGCAAGCTGTTGTGGAAGGTGATCGAGAAATTCCCGACGCTCGGGCTCGGTACCGGGACCTCGCCGGTGCTGTATCGGGATCTGGTCATCATCCAGCGCGACGAGGACAACGGCGAGAAGGCGGCGATCGTGGTGTACGACAAGCGCACCGGCAAGGAAGCCTGGCGCACCCGGCGCGACGTGCAGATCACCTGGTCGACGCCGGTGCTGGTCGAGGCCGCCGGTCGCACCGAGCTCGTGACCAATGCCACCGAGTTCGTGATTGCCTACGATCCGGCGCACGGCAAGGAGCTGTGGCGGGCCAAGGGCGTCGACAGCAACGCGATTCACACGCCGCTCGTCGGCCACGGTCTGGTGATCGTCACCGCGGGCTACCCGGTGAAGAAGGTCATCGCGCTGCGGCCCGGCCCGGTGGCCGACGACCGGCGCGTGGCCTGGGAGTATGCCAAGGGCACGGGCTACGTGCTCTCGAACATCCTGTACGGCGACTATCTGTACCTGCTCACCGACAACGGGATCGTGACCTGTCTGGATCCGTCGACCGGGCAGGTCAAGTACGAAGGCGGCCGCGTGCCGGTGCCGTCGCGGTTCATGGGGTCGCCGGTCGCGTTCGCCGGTTCGTCGCGCTGACCAGCCAGGATGGCGACACGTTCATGCTGAAGGCCGGCCCCACGCACGAGATCGTGCGAACCAATTCCGTGGGCGAGCCCGTGATGTCGTCACCGGCGATCGCGAATGGCCGGATCTATATCCGCGGTCAGAAGCACTTGTTCGCGATTGGCGGGTGAGTCTCTTCGGGGGGCTCTTCACTGTTCACGCTGCCTTCATGTCCACGGCGCCTGCGGCGCGCTGCGGCCTTCGGCCGGCACGACGACACGACGACACGACGACAACGACGCTTTGATACGAGCAACCGGCCACGACGTTGCATGTCGGGCAAGTCGTCGGGCCCAGTGTCCCTGCCAGCCAATATCAACGGCTCTGCCCGCTGGCAGCGACGACGGCCCTCCGGGCCGTCGGTGCAGGAGTGAGGGTCTGGGCGGATCACAAGCAGCCTCTGCGTCGACCTGGCTACTTGTGATCCGCCCCGACCCTCACTCCTGCACCGCGCGAAGCGCGGCGCCGCCAGCGGGCCGCAGTCCGTCGAAGTGACTCACAAGGTTTTCGTCGTTGTCGTCGTGTCGTCGTCTCGTCGTGCGGCCGCAGGCCGCCAGCCGGAGGCGCCGGACACGCGCCGCAGGCGCCGTGGACACGATCGCAGCGTGACAGCGAACAGCGCCGCGAACTAGAACAACACCCTCACCCCCAGCTGCATCCGTCGCGGTGAGCCGGCGGACAGGATCTGACCGAAGGTCGGCGACCCCAGGAACGCGTCGGGCTGATCGAAGTTGGTGGTATTGAGCAGGTTGAACACCTCGAAGCGCGCCTGCAGCCGCGCGGCGCCGAGCGGGATCAGCTTGAGCACCGCCAGACTGATGTTCCGGTACCCCGGACCTTCCAGCGTGTTCCTGCCGGCGTTGCCGAAAGTCCCGAACGCCGGCATCGAGAAGGCCGCTGGGTTGAACCATCGGGTCTCGTCGCGGTCGGACTCCGTCAACGACGGATTGCCAGCGACGTTCGGCCGATCGTTGTAGCCGAACCCGAGGTTCGACCGGCCGGTGTTGCTGGCGTCGATGTCGGGGTGGACCGACGCGGTGAACGGCCGGCCGCTCTGGAAGGTCAGCACTCCCTGCAGTTGCCAGTCCTCCAGCCACGGAGGGCCGCTGAGCGGCAGATCGTAGGCGAGGCTGACCGCGGTGCGATGGCGCACGTCGAAGCTCGAGCGGCCGTACTCGGCCGCCGGATTGCGACTGTCCTGCGGGAAGTTCGGATCGCCCGCGCTCGTGAAGAATCCCGAGGCATCGTCGGTGGACTTGCCGTAGGTGTAGCTGACGAGTGCCGAGAGCGACTCCATCTGCTGCTTGTATTTGATCTGCAGCGCGTCGTACTTCGATCGGGCGCGCGATTCGATCAGGGTGATGTCGGCGAACAGCGGATTGGGTCGCAGGTTGGGCACCTGCGGGCTGGCGGCGGGCTGGTTCATGTCTCGCGCGGAGATGAGGTCGTGGCCGCGCGAGCCGACATAGGCGACTTCGATCCCGCGGCCGCGCGTGATCTGGTGCTGCACGCTCACGTTCCAGTGCTCCAGCCACGGCGTTGCGAGATCCCGCTGATAGGCGGTCGCCGACTGCGGAATGAAGACCGGAAAATTCGCGGGAAACGGATCCTGCACGGTGAGCGGCGGCAGGCCGGCGCCGGGAAAGAAGACGCTCAGGTTGAAGTAGGGCGGGTTGAAATACAGCCCCTCGGCCGTCGCCAGCGCGCCCTGGTTGTAGTAGAGCCCGTAGCCGCCGCGGACGATCCAGCGTTCCTCGCCGTCGAGCGTCCAGGCCAAGCCGGCCCGCGGCGCGAGGTTGTTGCCGTCCGCTTCGTAGCCGCCGCGCGGCAGATTGCCGGTGCCGACCCGCGCCACGTTGCCGATGGACGGGTCGTACAGATTGGCGCGATCGTCCTTGTCGGCGGGCGGCTTCGAGTAGTCGTACCTCAGGCCGAACGAGACCGTCAGCCGCGGCGCCGCGCGCCAGTCGTCATGTGCGAACAGGCTGAAGGTGCTGGCGCGGAGGTTCTGCGGGTTGTCGAGCCGGGCGCCGCCGGTGAGCGCGGGCAGGCCGAGCAGCACGTCGGCCAGCGCATTGCCGGTGAAGGCCTGCGGCACGAAGGTGAGAAAGCCGCGCGCCTGAACATCGCGATACGCCGATTGTCTGATGCCATACCACTCGACCCCGGCCTTGACCAGGTGCGCGCCGAACGCCGCGGTGATCGTGTCGTTGACCTGCAGCGTGTCCGAGGTGCTCTCCTGCGGATTGTTGTACTCGTGGCCGATCGGCGAGTAGCCGGAGATGGAAATCAGGCTGAGGCCGTTGTCCCTGGGATGGCTCGCCAGCGCCGGCAGGCCGATCGACGCGTTGGTCACGCTCGAGTTCTCGGGAAAGACGCCGATGTGCACGCGGTTGTAGCCGACCCGGATGTCGTTGACGTAGCGCGCCGCCGCCTGGGTCGAGCTGATGGCGACATTCTGTCCGCGCCGCGCCACGTCGTTGCCGAAACCGGGAATGGTCGCGAAGCCGGTGCCTGCGAACGGTTCGAGGAGGCCGCGGTCGGAGAGGCTGTATCGCGCGGTCAAGCGCACCGAGCCGGTCAGGTTGTGCTCGGCTTTGGCGTCGAACTGATGCAGATCGTCGCGTTGCACCGGCGACGAGACGTAGTTCGCGAACGGGGTGTCGCGGTTCGGCAGCGGATACAGCGCCGCGATTGCCGCGCCGATCCGGTTGATGAAGAACGGCGGCAGCTGACCGCCCGGGAGTGGCTGGCCACTCTGCGGATCGCGCGGCCGCGGGAACAGCGATTGCGAGAAATTGCCGGCGCGCTCCAGGGCGGTCGGCACGTTGGTCACGCGGGTGAGGCCTTCACGCAGCCAGGTCCGCTCGTAGTCGGCAAAGAAGAACGTGCGGTTCCTGACGATCGGCCCGCCGATCGCGGCGCCGAACTGATGCCGCTTGTACTCAGGGTCGGGCTCGCCCGCCGGCGCGAAATGATTGGCGCCGGACAGCGACCGATGCCGGAAGAACTCGTAGGCGCTGCCGCTGATCGTGTTCGACCCGGACTTCGTCACCACGTTGACCTGCCCGGCCGCATTGCGCCCGAACGTCGCGTCGTAGGTGGACGTCGCCACCTCGAATTCCCGAATCCCGTCCACCGGCGGGCGCACCGCCGGGGTGTTCAGCTTGGGGTCGATGTTGTAGACGCCGTCGAGGAGGAAGTTGTTGAAGTCCTCACGGCCCCCTTGCGCGCTGAACGCGAAGTCGCCGCGAACCGAGCTCGCCGATCCCTGTGGCGCCGGCGCCGTGCCAGGCGCCAGCAGCGCCAGCTCCAGGAAGTTGCGGCCGTCGAGCGGCAGATTCGCCACCAGATCCTGATCGATCAGCGTGGCCAGCGTCGGCGAGTTGCGCTCGAGCAGCGGCACCGCCGAATCCGCGCCACCGGTCGTCACCGTCGCCGTGGTGCTGACGGTGAGCTCCGGCTGGAGCCAGAGCTCCTGGCCCACCGCGACCGCGGCGCGATGCCGATAGATGGTGAACCCGGCCCGGCGCGCCTCGATCGAATATTGGCCGGCCGGCAGCTCCGGGAACGCGAAATGCCCCTGCCGGTCGGTGACGATCTGCCGCTCCTCGTTGGTCTCTTCCCGGAGCACCTTGATCTCGACGTCGGGCAGCCGCGCACCGGTCTGATCGACCACGACGCCGCGGATGGTCGCGCGCGCGGTCTGGGCGGCAGCGTCAGCCGCTGGCGGAAGGATCGCAGTGCCGAGGTAGAGCGCGATCCGAACGACGGAAGTCAGGTCGAAGTAGTGCGACACCTCCTGATCTTATGCCGGCGCTGTTCACTGTCACGCTGCGATCGTGTCCACGGCCCCTGCGCCGCGCTGGCGCTTCCGCCTTCGCTGAAGCTACGGCGGACAAGCCGCGCCAGGACGAGACGACGACACGACGACACGACGTAAGAAAGACCCTCGTCAGTCACTTCGACGGACTGCCCGCTGGCGGCGCCGCGCTTCGCGCGGTGCAGGAGTGAGGGACGGGTCGGCGTCGCCGCCAGCGGAGAGAGCCGTTGATATTTCGAGTCGAACGGGGCATTGACGAACAGGCCCCTGCGTGCCGACGTGGCCTGTTGCGTTCTCAACGTCGTTGTCGTCGTGTCGTCGTGCGGCCGAAGGCAGCCGAAGGCCGCCAGCGCCGCCAGGCGCCGTGACAGGCGCCGCAGGTCCCGTGGACACGTTCGCAGCGTGACAGCGAACGGCGCCGGAATTGAATAACGACCGCGGTTCGCGGACCACGCCTCGAATTACAGATCCGCATTTTCGCGCACAGCTCTGTCAACCGGGCTCAGGCCGCGTCGCGACTGCAATCGCGATGACCGGCTCGTCATCACGCGTGAATTTCGCGCACCGGGCGGTTGGCCCGGCCTGGTCTGAGGGTTGCACAAGCGCGAGCGGGGTTCACCACACATGACGCCGGCCACCTTTCCTCTCGATCGCGCGGACGCTCCGCTCTTCGCCGACGGCCTCGGCGAACGGGTGCTGGCCGCTGATGCCACGACGGGCGAATTGCTGCAGGTGCTGCGGCTGCGTCCGGAGCTGACCGCTGTCCCCTCATTCGAGTTCGCGCTGCGCGAACGCACCGCGCGGCTGATGAACTTCAGGCACGCCTATTACGCGCGGGTGCGGCGGGTCGACCGCCTGCCGGGCGGCGGCGGCCTGGCGATCGTGTCGGACCACGTCGAGGGCACGCGGCTGTCGGACCTGCTCCGGGTGGCGCACCAGCGCCGGCTGCAGCTCGACACCAACGCGGCGCTGTGCCTGATTCGGCAGTTGGTACCGGCGGTGTCGCTGCTGCACGAGAACGCGCGCGACGCCTCGCACGGACTGATCGCCCCCGAGCGGCTGGTGGTCACGCCGCACGCGCGGCTGGTGATCGTGGAGCACGTGCTCGGATCGGGCATCGAGCAGCTGCAGTTCACCCGCGAACGCCTGTGGCAGGAGCTCCGGGTCGCGATTCCGTCGTCGGCCGGCATGGCCCGGTTCGATCATCGCGCCGACGTCAACGGCATCGGCATCACTGCGCTGTCGCTGGTGCTGGGCCGTCCCATCGCCCAGGACGAAGTGCCGCACGCGATTCCGCAGCTGCTGATGCAGGCGCGGGAGCGCACGGCGGGGGGCGAGGACCGGCCGCTGTCGAACGGCTTCCGCAACTGGCTCGGACGCACCCTGCAGCTCGACGTCCGCCGCGCCTTTGCGAACGCGCCCGAGGCCCTGGCGGCCCTGGAGGAGACGCTGGCGAGCGATTCGTCATACGTCGCCGCGCCGGTGGCGCTCGAAACCTTCCTGGCGCAGTATCACGCCGCGTTGAACGAGCCGGCCGCGCCGGTCGCCCCGGTGACGCTGTCGATCGTGCCGCCGCCGGTCTCCGCATCGGCGGTGCGGCATGTCGCGCCGGTCGTGGCCGAATCCGCGGCCCTCGCCATGGCGGCCACCCGCGGCGCCCGCGTCCGGTGTCGATCCCGGCTGCGCCGGTTGCGTCCGCGTGGGTCGCGGCCGCCCCGGCCGCCGTCGCTGCCGTCGCGCTGGCCGAAGCGCCTGTCCAGGCGCCGGCCGCGGCGATCCGCGTGCTCGCGGCCCCGGTAGAAACCCGGTCAGCCGCGCCGGCGCCGGTGCCCACGCTCGCGGAATTGATTTCGCTCGAGGACCTCGACGTTCCGCAGCTCGCGACCCCCGAAGACTTTCTGCGCGAGCCCGAGCCCGAGGCGGACAGCGTGCAGCGATTCCCGATTGAGCCGGCCCGCGCGGTCGCTGGCGTCCACGACGATCGGGCCGGTGCCTCGCCGTTCCCAGCGCTCGACGATTCGCTGGCCGGCCTCGCGGCGGTGGCAGTTCACGCCGGGCAGCCGGCGGCCCCCCGCGGTGCGGGCGGCGGCTCGCGTCTCAAGCTGATCGCCGCGGCGGTGATTCTGGTCGGGCTGATCGGCGGCGGGGTTTACGCGTCGCGGCGCTCCGGCGGCACCCCCCGGTCCCACAGCTCGGCACGCTCCTCGTGCAGTCGAGCCCGGCAGGTGTCGAGGTGTTCGTCGACGGCGTGAGCCGCGGCATGACGCCCGCTACCGTGTCGGTCTCCGCGGGATCGCACATCCTCGAGCTGCGCGGCCGCGGCGTGCCGCGGGTGATTCCGTTGCAGGTGCCGGCCGGCGGTCAGGTGTCGCAGTACCTCGAGTTCGTGGATACGCCGACCACCGGCATGCTGGTCGTGCACTCGCAGCCGGTCGGCGCGAATGTCACGGTCGACGGCGTCCCGCGCGGGGTTGCGCCAATCACGATCGAAGGGTTGACGAGCGGCGATCACGAGGTCGTCCTCCAGAGCGCGGCCGGCACGTCACGTCACACGGTGAAGGTGCTCGCCGGCACGACCGCCTCGCTGGTCGCGCCGGTCATCGCGGCTCCGGCCCCCGTGGATGGCCCGGTGTCCGGATGGGTCAGCGTCAAGGCGCCGTTCCTCATCGAAATCCGTGAAGACGGACAACTGATCGGCACGACCGAAACCGACCGGTTGATGCTCGCGTCCGGCCGTCACGTGCTGGAGCTCGTGAACCCGTCGCTGGGGTTCCGCGAGTCGCGCACGGTGCAGGTGCTGCCCGGCAAGGTCGCGCCGCTCGTGATCGAGCTGCCGCAGGGATCGGTCAGCCTCAACGCCTCGCCCTGGGCCGAGGTGTGGATCGACGGCCGCCGGATCGGCGAGACGCCGATTGGCAACGTCTCGGTGCCGATCGGCCCCCACGAAATCGTGTTCCGTCATCCCGAGCTCGGCGAGAAGAAGCAGGCCGTCTCGGTGACGACCGGCGCGCCGGTCCGGGTCAGCGTCTCGATGAAGTAAACCAGCAGTTGAAAACTCAGCACGATCGGCAGGTCAAGCCATGAACAAGGTGGGTGTCGGAGCATTCGTGATGGCGCTCGGCCTGGCGCTGCCCGCGGCGGCCCAGTTCGACAGCTCCATCGTCGCCGCGCCGCTCGGGCTCGGCGCGGCCAAGGATCTTTACGCCTCCGCGCGATACGACGAGGCACTGAGCGTGCTGAATGGTCTGCGGATCGGCGAGAGCATCGATCGGAAGTCGGTCGAGCAATACCGATCGCTGTGCCTGCTCGCGCTCGGCCGCGCCAGCGAGGCCGAAAGCGCAATCGGGGCGATGGTGACCGCGGATCCCACCTACCGGCCCGGGGACTCCGAATCGCCGCGGGTCCGCGCGAGCTTCAGCGACGTCCGCAAGCGGCTGCTTCCGGAGATCACGACCGCCCGGTACCAGGCGGCCAAGGCGACCTACGACCGCCGCGACTGGGCGGAAGCCGAGGCACAGTTCAAGACCGTCCTCTCGCTGATTGACGACCCCGACACCGGTGGCCGGCTCGGCGATCTGCGCGTGCTCACGGCCGGGTTCCTCGAGCTCAGCGCCCGCGCCGCGGCGCCGCCGCCACCTTCGGTCGAACCCAAGCCCGCTCCGGCGCCTGTCGCCGTTGCGCCGCCGCCGGCGGCGCCGGTGGTCGCGGGACCCGTTCCAGGGAAGATCTACACCGCGGAGGATACGTCGGTCGTGGCGCCGGTTGTCATCAGGCAGGTTGTCCCAGCCATTCCCCAATCCATGATGGCGATGGCGCGAACGCGCGGTTTGCTCGACGTGGTGATCGACGAACAGGGTCGTGTCGTCGGCATGACGATGCGGAATGCGATTCATCCGACGTATGACCAGCAAGTGCTCGCCGCGGCGCGCGACTGGAAATACAAGCCCGCCACCTTCAACGGTCAGCCGGTGCCGTATCGCCGTTTGATCTCTATTGCCGTGCAGCGTTGACCTACACACCCGGGCTTCCTCGTATGGTCCGGGTGTGTAATTTCGTGGAACATTGCCCACTTCAACGCTCAACCGTTTGTCCGGCTGAGGCGACTTCCTGAAGGTTCTTGGGCTCGTTTCGGCCGACTGGCTCCAATTTCCGAAGCTGGCAGGGATGTCGCACTGATCTCTGCCGATGCACAAACTCAATGCCCCCATCTCGCTGGCTGATCTGTCAGCGGCTGGGGTTCGGCTGCGGCCGTACGAAGCAGTCACCATCGTGCGGGAGCTGCTCCGGCTGGTGGCGCGCGGAGAAGTTGCGGGCGTGCCATCGGCGCACGTGATCCGATTGTCCGGCGCAGGCGTGGTGTCGGTCGAGGGGCCGGTCGCGGCAGGCGGACGGCCAGTGATGCGTGCCGCGCAGTTGCTCGACTCCCTCCTCCCAGGCGCCGACGCCGGGAATCAGTTCCGCGTGCCGGGGGGGCTGAAGCTGATTGTCGCCCGCGCGCTCGGCACGCTCGATCTCCCGCCGTTCCCCACACTTGATGATTTCGCCGAAGCGCTGGCGCGGTTCTCCGCCACCGATCCGACGGCGGCGGTGGCCAACCTCGTCGTCTCGTGGAGTGAGTTCGTGGCCGCCCGCGTGCCCGACGCTGTCGAGGCTGAGCCGACGGCCGCACAGATCCAACCGTTCGTGTCATCGCGTACGCAGGACATTCGCGCGCACCTCGCTCGCGAACCCCTGACCGTTTCCGACATCCGCCGGGCGCGCCGTGCCACCGGCCTGCCGCTGTCCGCCATCGCCGCCCGCAGCCATATTCCGGTGGGGATGCTCCGGCAGCTGGAGTGGGGCTATTTCGCGAACTGGCCGAGCGGCCAGTACGGACGAACCCAGCTCGTGCGCTACGCACGGTCGGCCGGGCTCGATGAGCAGCTTGTGGTGTCGACCCTCCTGCCGCTCATCGATCAAGCCGATCGAGCGGCGCTGGTCGCGCGTCCTGGCGAATCGTCCGTGCCCGATGTGATCGACGCGGACTACGCGATCCCGGTCGCTGCGTTTCCGGTCCGTCGGCAGTCATCCGAGGCCGAGCTGGAGGGCGGGCGTCTGCGGCAGGGCACCGTCACGGCGCCCACGGCCCCGCGCGAACGCCGCCGTGCGGCGGTGGCGCTGGCGGCGCTGGCCATCCCGG
This sequence comes from uncultured Acidobacteriota bacterium, assembly GCA_963717745.1. Taxonomy (GTDB): domain Bacteria; phylum Acidobacteriota; class Vicinamibacteria; order Vicinamibacterales; family 2-12-FULL-66-21; genus JACCXG01. The sequence goes on along the minus strand of CAVQXJ010000014.1, from coordinate 24,925 downwards.
CGCTGCTCGTCATCGGTCTGCTGCCCGCCTGGTGGGCCCGCAGCGCGTCGATCCCCGATTCCAACCGGGTTTCGACGGCGCCGAGCAGAACGGCCGCGGCCGCGACGTCGCCGGCAGACCCTTCGCCGGTTGTCGGGAAGCCGTCGACGCCGGCCGGCACGGTCGCGTCCCCCGCGGCCGTCTCTCCGCAGCCGGTCGTGCCGTCGGCGATCGCGGCACGCCCACAGGCACCAACGCCTGACCCCGCGCAACCTGCAACCGCGGTCGGCGCGCCCGAGTACCGGCTGGCGTCCGATCGCGCGGCGTTCTCTCCGTCGTTCGCCTCGGTCGGGACGGCGATGTTCTACCACCCGGACGAGTCCGATCGGTCGCCGCTCGGCCGGGCTGAAACCGGGAGCGACGGTTCGGTGCTGCGCATCACCCGCATCGTGGACGATGCGGCGAACAACTTTCACGTGCGGCCGTCGCCTGACGGAAACCGGATTGCGTTCGATTCCGATCGTGACGGCGTGCGCGGCGTCTACGTCGCCGACGCCGACGGCAAGCACGTGCGCCGCGTGAGTGGCGAAGGATTTGCCGCCGTGCCCAGCTGGTCGCCCGATGCCGGACGGCTGGCCTTCGTGCGCGCGGAAGCGGCCGATCCGCAGGTGTGGAATCTGTGGACGCTCGATCTCACGAATGGTGAGATGCGGCAGATCACGAACAACAAATCCGGGCAGCCGTTGGGCGGATCATGGTTCCCGGACGGCCGCCGCATCGCCTACAGCCACGAGACCCGGCTGATCATTCGCGACCTCCAGACGGGAGAGGAACGGATCTTCGACACGCCGCGGAAGGGACATCTGATTCTCACGCCCGCGGTGTCACCGGACGGCCGGCGAATCGTGTTCCAGGTTCACCGCAACGGCGCGTGGCTGCTCGAGCTCGGGAACGGCTCGATGCGGCGTGTGCTCGAGGATCCCACCGCCGAGGAGTACACCTGGGCGCCGGACGGGCGCCGGGTTGCGTACCACAGCCGGCGGTCCGGGACTTGGGGCGTGTGGGTGATGGCGCCCCGGCTGGCTTCGCGCTAGCTTCGCCTCGCCCGCCTACGCTTGCGGCCCGTCGCGACACCGGCAAGCTACGGCGGGGCTTCGCCGCAGCGCGGCCTGCTCGGGTCGCGCGGAGGCGGGGATGAAAATGATACGGAATCGGCCAATAGCCGAGCTCGTCCCTCCAAAGTCTCCTGTTACACTGCTGACACCTCATGGTCAGCAGAGTCTTCGGGATCGCCATACTGGCAGGATCGGCAGCGGCGTGTGCCGCGCCTCAGCCACAGGCGCCGCATCGCGCAGCCGCTGATGTGCTGCTGCGGCCGGAGCCCGCGGTCATCGAGGCGCGGGTGCCTCGGCACGCCACGCTCGACAGCCTGCTGCGGCAGCACAAGCTCTCCACCGACCTCGTGAACGCCGCGGTGCAGTCCGCGGCCGCCGTGTTCAATCCCCGCCGCCTGCGCGCCGATCGGCCGTACCGGCTGGTGCTGTCGATGGACGGGTTTCTCCGCGAGTTCGAGTACGAGATCGACACCGACAAGTTCCTGAGAATCATCAGCCGCGATCGCGGGCGTCCGGAGGTGCTCGACGCCGAAGTGGTGCCGTTCGAGAAGGAATCGAACGTGCTGGCCATTCGCGGCGATATCGACGCGCGGCACTCCTCGCTCATCGCGGCGATGGGGGAGACCGGCGAGAACATCCAGCTCGCGATGGCGCTCGCCGACATCTTCGGCGGCCAGATCGATTTCAACAGCGACCTGAAGCAGGGCGATCGCTTCGAGCTGCTGTTCGAGAAGTCCACCCGCGACGGGCAGTTCGCCGGCTACGGGAACATCCTGGCCGCGACGTTCGTGGCCGACGGCAAGACCCATCAGGCGGTGCGATGGACGCACCCCGAGACCGGCAAGGCCGCCTACTATGACGAAGAGGGCCGATCGCTGAAGCGGTTCTTCCTGGTGTCGCCGCTCAAGTTCGAGCCGCGCATCACCTCGAGCTTCTCGCGCCGCCGGCTGCATCCGGTGCATCACACAGTGCGCGCGCATCTCGGCGTCGACTACGCGGCCCCGCACGGAGCCGCGGTGGTCGCGGTCGCCGGCGGGACGGTCGTCTCGGCGGGCTGGGCCGGTGCCGGCGGCAACCAGGTCCGCATCCGCCACGATCGCGGCGTCGAAACCTACTACCTGCACCTGTCGTCTTTCGCACCGGGCATCCGTGCCGGAGCGAGCGTCGATCAGAATCAGGTCATCGGCCGGGTCGGGTCGACCGGCACCGCGACCGGGCCGCATCTGGACTTCCGTCTGCTCAGGAACGGCGCGTTCGTCGATCCAGTCGGCGAGCGCCGCCGCCAGCCTCCCGGCGATCCGATTCAACCCGCGCATCGCCCGGCGTTCCTGGCCGCCCGCGACGCGATGCTCCAGCAGATCGAAGCGACGGTGCTGGCCGACGCCGCGCCGCGACGCCCTGACGCGGTCCGCGCCGCGGCACAGTAGGCGAGGATCGTCAAATCCCAAGCTCCAAATCCCAAGCTCCAACCACTCCCAACTACCAAGTCCCAAACGAAATCTCCAAAACCAAATCCCAAAACCAAATCCCAAACCAGAAGGTTGTTGGCGGTTGCGTTGGGACTTGACAGTTGGTGTTGGGATTTGGCGGTTGGGAGTGGTTGGGATTTGGAGCTTGGAGCTTGGGATTTGACACCCGCCCGCTCCCCGCCCCGCGGGTAAAATGGGCGGATGGCTCTCATCCATCCGTTCCGGGCATTGCGTCCCACGCCCGAGAATGCCGCCGCGGTGTCGTCCGTTCCCTACGATGTCGTCAGTACCGACGAAGCCCGTGAGCTCGCCGACGGGAATCCCCTCAGCTTTCTGCACGTGAGCCGATCCGAAATCGACCTGCACACGAACGCGGATCCCTATTCGGAGGCGGTCTACGCGAAGGCCCGCGCCAACTTCGATGTGCTGCGCAAGAACGCCCCGCTCGTCGCCGAGGCCGAGCCGTCGCTCTACTTCTACCGGCTGCGGATGGGCAGGCATGAGCAGACCGGCGTGGCCGGATGCTTTTCGGTCGACGAATACGAGCAGGACGTCATCAAGAAGCACGAGCGCACCCGGCGCGACAAGGAAGACGACCGCACCCGGCACATGATCGAGGTGCGGGCGCAGACCGGCGTCGTGTTCCTCACCTACAAGGCCTCCAGCGCGCTCGATGCGATCGCCCGGCGGGTCACCGGACGCGCGCCGCTCTTCGACTTCACTGCGCCCGACGACGTGCATCACACGATCTGGGCGGCCGACGCCGGGGAGACCCGCCAGCTCGTCGAACTGTTCGCGCAGGTGCCCGCGCTCTACATCGCCGACGGTCATCACCGCGCGGCGAGCGCCGCCCGCACCCGGGCCGAGCTGCGGACGCGCGGCGACGGCGAGGAAGCGGGCAAGTTCATCGCGGTGGCCTTCCCCGACAACCAGATGCAGATCCTGCCCTACAACCGCACGGTGCGCGATCTCGCGGGACGAACCCCGCAGCAGTTCCTCGCCGAGCTGCGCCAGACAGTTTCACGTCACCGACGGGCCGGCGCGGCCGCGCCGCAAGGGGGAGGTCGCGATGTACCTCGACCACCAGTGGCACACGGTCGATCTGTCGGGCGCCGTGCCGGAGGACGAGTCGCGTGCCAGCAGCCTGGACGTCGCGCTCCTGCAACACCACGTGCTGGACAAGCTGCTGAAGATCGGCGACATCCGCTCCGACAAGCGCGTCGACTTCATCGGCGGTGCCCGCGGCACGGGTGCCCTCGAACAGGCGGTCAATTCCGGCCGCGCCGCGGTGGCCTTCTCGATGTTTCCGGTCACGGTCGGCGATCTCATGGCGATCAGCGACGACGGCGGCATCATGCCGCCGAAGTCGACCTGGTTCGAGCCGAAGCTGCGGGACGGGTTGTTGATTCACGAGATCTGACGCTTGTCAGTTGCCGGTTGCCAGTTTCCAGTCGGAAAAGATCGCCGTTCTTTTCCACTGGGAACTGGCAACCGGAAACTGGCAACTGGAAACTGACATGAAGGTCCTGATCGCCGACAAGTTCGAGCAGTCCGGCATCGACGGTCTGAAGGCCGCCGGGTGCGAGGTCATCAGCGATCCCGAGCTGAAAGACGACGCGCTCGGCGCGGCGATTGGGACGACGAAGGCGGATGTGCTGGTGGTGCGGAGCACCAGAGTGACCGCTCCGATGCTCGACGCCGGGCGCCTCTCGCTGGTAGTGCGCGCCGGTGCGGGCTACAACACCATCGACGTCGTCGCGGCCTCGAAGCGGGGAATCTACGTGTCGAATTGCCCGGGCAAGAACGCGATCGCGGTCGCCGAGCTCGCCTTCGCCCTGATCCTCGCGCTGGATCGGCGGGTGCCGGACAACGTCGTCGAGCTGCGCGGCGGGAAGTGGAACAAGAAGGAGTATTCGAACGCGCGGGGCCTGTTCGGGAAGACGCTGGGGCTGCTCGGCGTCGGCAGCATCGGGCAGGAGATGATTCGCCGGGCCGCCGGATTCGGCCTGAATGTCGTGCTGTGGAGCCGTCGCTTCGCCGGGGAGCAGCGCCCGTTGACCGAGCCCGAGGCGCGTGAGCTGGAGGTCGAATCGGCGCTGCGTCAGGTTTCGATCGAGCTCGCGCCCACGCCCGGAGACGTCGCGGCGCGCGCCGACATCCTGAGCGTGCACCTGGCGCTCGGACCCGAGACCCGCGGGCTGGTGAATGGCGAGCTGCTCGGCCGGTTGAAGCCGGGGTCGATGCTGATCAACACCGCTCGTGGTGAAGTGATGGACGAGGCAGCGGTGGCGGCCGCGGTGCGTGATCGAGGGTTGCGGGTCGGGCTCGACGTGTTCGACCGTGAGCCGGCAACGGCGACCGGGGAATTCGTCACCGAGCTGGCGTCGCTCCCCGGCGTGTACGGCACGCATCACATCGGCGCCTCGACGGAACAGGCGCAGGAAGCGATCGCGGCGGAGACCGTCCGCATCATCACCACCTACCGGGAGACCGGGCGGGTCCCGAACGTGGTGAACCTGTCGAAGCGAACCCCGGCCACGCACATGCTGGTGGTGCGGCACCGCGATCGTCCGGGCGTGCTGGCACACGTCTTCGATCAGCTGCGGGGCGCCAACCTGAACGTGCAGGAGACCGAGAACATCGTGTTCGAAGGGGCCGAAGCCGCGGTGGCCCGCGTCAACCTCGATGGCGAGCCTTCGAGCGCCCTGTGCGAGCGGGTGAAGAGCGGCAACGAGAACGTGCTGGATCTGCAGGTGGTCAATTTACAGAGGGGCTGAACAGGACGCTCCTGACGAGAGGGTTTACATGGCAACGACAACGGCGACACGCATTCATAACTTTTCTTCCGGTCCGGCGGTCCTTCCCGTGACGGTGCTCGAACAGGTGCAGCGGGACCTGCTGTCGCTGCCCGGCGTCGGCATGTCGGTGCTGGAGATCAGCCACCGCTCCTCCACGTTCGACGAGATCATCGAGGGGTGCGAAGCGAATCTGCGAAATCTCGCGAACATCCCCCACGACTACAAGGTCCTCTTCCTTCAGGGGGGCGCCAGCCTGCAGTTCTCGATGGTGCCGATGAACCTGATGCCGGCCGGCGGCTCTGCCGACTACGTCATCACTGGCGTGTGGGCAGAGAAGGCGCTGAAGGAAGCCAAGAAGGTCGGCACCGCCAAGATCGCCGGTTCCACCGCCGCCGGGAACTTCACGCGGGTCCCGCGTCCCGATGAGCTGACCCTGGATCCTGGCGCCGCCTACGTGCACATCACGACCAACAACACGATCTACGGCACCCAGTGGCGCCAGATCCCCGACACCGGCGACGTGCCGCTCGTCGCCGACACGTCGTCCGACATCTGCAGCCGCCCGATCGACATCTCCAAGTACGGGCTCATTTACGCCGGGGCGCAGAAGAACCTGGGCCCATCCGGGCTGACCCTGGTGATCGTGCGTGAAGACCTGCTCGGCCGCACCCCGGCCTCGCTGCCGACGATGCTGCAATACCCGGTGCACGCCGAGAACCAGTCGATGTTCAACACCCCGCCGGTGTTCGGGGTCTACATGATGCGGCTCGTGCTGGGTTGGCTGATCGACCAGGGCGGCCTGGCGGCGATCGAGAAGGTCAACGAGCGCAAGGCCCAGAAGGTTTATGCCGAAATCGACCGGACCGGCTTCTACCGCGGCCACGCCGAGCCAGACAGCCGGTCGCGGATGAACATCACGTTCCGGCTCCCCAGCGAGGAGCTGGAGAAGAAGTTCGCGAAGGAGTCGACTGCGGCCGGGCTCGACGGGCTCAAGGGGCACCGGTCGGTCGGCGGAATGCGCGCCTCGATCTACAACGCCTTTCCCGAAGCCGGGGTCGACACGCTCGTGCAGTTCATGCAGGAATTCGAGCGAAAAAACGGCTGATTCGACCGATCGCCGCCCGGTCGAGGGTCCAGTACAGAAGTCTTACAAACGGAGTCCGCGCGAACTGCTACCTTGATTGGATGACAGCTCGCGCGGACGTCCGGCCCGAGTACTCCTACTCGACCGTCAACTGGTTGACCGCGGTGTTCATGGGGCTCTTCCATGTCGCCGCCATTGCCGCATTCTGGTTCTTTTCGTGGACCAACGTGCTCACGGCACTCGTGCTGCACTGGTTCGCGGTTGGATTCGGGATCAGCCTCGGGTATCACCGGCTGCATACCCATCGCGGCTACAAGACGTCCAAAGCGTTCGAATATTTCCTGGCGGTCTGCGGCACGCTGACCCTCGAGGGCGGCCCGATTTTCTGGGTATCGACGCACCGGGTGCATCACAAGCACTCGGACAAGGAAGGCGATCCGCACACGCCGCACGACGGCGGGTTCTGGGCGCACGCCGGCTGGATCCTGTTCGGCGACACCCATCACAACAACACCGAGCTGATGGCCAAGTACGCCCCGGACCTCGCCGGCGACCCCTTCTACCGCTGGCTCAACACCTATCACTACGTGCCGCTGACCCTGCTCGGCCTGATCCTGCTCGCCGTCGGCGGCTGGGGCATGGTGCTCTGGGGGATTGGCTTCCGCGTGGTGTTCGGGCTGCACGCGACCTGGCTGGTCAACTCGGCCACCCACATGTGGGGCAGCCGCCGGTTCAACACCCGAGACGACTCGCGCAACAGCTGGTGGGTGGCGCTGCTCACGTTCGGTGAGGGCTGGCACAACAATCACCACGCGCACCCGGTGTCAGCGCGGCACGGCCTGGCGTGGTACGAGTTCGACATCAGCTGGATCACGCTGAAGGTGCTGGCCGCCATCGGCGTGGTGCGCGACCTGAAGGTGGCGAAGGTCCGCGAAGAGCAGTACGCCAAAGCGGCGTAATTCAGCCGCTTTGCCGCGCCGAAGCGCGAAGCACGAAGGCGGGAGCCGCAGATCGCGGACCGCGGGATCCCTTATCCTCTCTAAATGATCAGCGGCCGGCGCCGGTCGGTCATCTTCTTCACCGTCCTCGGCATCTGCCTGGTGGCGCTGGCGGTGACGCTCAACGTCAGCTGGGTGCTCCTCAACTGGCGGCAGGGCGTGCTCGCCCTCCTCGGCTTCATCTTCTTCCTCTTGATCATCGCGGGCATGGTGTTGAACACCATCTTCCTGGTGCGTGAGATCCGCCGGAACGAGCAGCACGACTCGTTCATCAACGCGGTGACCCACGAGCTCAAGACCCCGGTCGCCTCGATCCGCCTCTATCTCCAGACCCTGCAGACCCGCGAGCTGGACGACGCCAAGCGTCGGGAGTTCTACCGCATCATGCTGGAGGACAGCGATCGGCTGCTGCACACCATCGAACAGGTGCTGCACGCCGGCAGCGTCGCATCCTGGCCGAAGCTGGGGCGCAGCGCCCGCACCCGGATCAATCTCGGCGAGCTGGTCGCCGAGTGCGTCGACCTCGCGCGCACCCGGTTCCGGCTCGACGGCGACGCACTCGGCTTCGAGCAGCGCATCGATGCGCACCGCGCCTACGTCACCGGCGACACCGAGGAGTTGAAGGCGGCGGTGTGGAACCTGATCGACAACGCGATCAAGTATTCGCCGGCGCCCCCGCGCGTCCGGGTAGTGCTCGAGGAGACCGCCGAACAGCGGCTGGCGGTCCGCGTGCTCGACAACGGCATGGGCATATCCCGGGCGGAGCTGAAGCGGGTGTTCAGACGCTTCTACCGCATCCCCGGCGCTGTCAGCCGTGCCCGCGGCAGCAGCGGTCTCGGCCTCTTCATCGTCCGCTCGGTGGCGCGACGGCACGGCGGGAAGGCGTTCGCCGAGAGCGAAGGCACCGGCCGCGGCAGCACCTTCACCCTGCTCCTTCCCAAAGCCACCGAAGCATGACCTCGTCCATCCAGCGGGTCTTGATCGTCGAGGACGAGCTCCATCTGGCCGAGGGGCTGCGGTTCAATCTCGAAGCCGAGGGTTTCCACGCCGAGGTCGTGGATACCGGCGAGGGCGCGCTCGAACGCCTGCTCGGTCCGGAACGGCAGCCGTTCGACGTCGTGGTCCTCGACGTCATGCTGCCGGGAAAGGACGGCTTTGCCGTGGTCGCCGAGCTGAGGGCGGCGAAGCAGTTCGTGCCGGTCCTGATGCTCACCGCGCGCGGCCGTCCCGAAGACGTGCTGAAGGGCTTCGGGGCAGGGGCCGACGACTACCTGCCCAAGCCGAGCGAGCTCGCGATTCTGCTGGCGCGGATCAAGGGGCTGGTCCGCCGCAGCGGCTGGATGCGGCGGGCGCGGGATCGCTACGCCTTCGCCGGCAAGACCATCGAATTCGACACGCTGGAGCTGCGCGTCGATGACCGGGTGCTGCCGCTGACCCTGATGGAAGCCAACCTGCTGCGCTACTTGACCGATCGCGAAGGCAAGGCGGTGTCGCGAAAGGCGATGCTCGAGGAAGTCTGGGGCCTGCACGAGGACACCGACACCCGCGCGATCGACAACTTCATCGTCCGGTTGCGCCGGTATATCGAGCCGGAGCCGGCCAATCCGCAACACCTGCTCACGGTGCGCGGGGTTGGCTATCGGTTTGTCGCCGAGCCTACCGGGCGATAGCGGTTCAAATCCCAAGCTCCAAGCTCCAAATCCCAACCACTCCCAAGTCCAAGTCGATTCGACGAGGGTCCCTTGGGATTTGGGCCTTGGGATTTCGTTGGGGCCTTGGGAACTTGGGAGTGGTTGGAGCTTGGAGTTTGGAGCTTGGGATTTGACGCGGGCCGCCCAATCCGCCAGCGGCCCTATTCCTGAGGCGCGCGATAAGGACTGCGCGGACGGCGGCGACGGCGCCGGCGACGCTGAAACGGCCCGGCGGCAGTGACCAGCTCTCCCGGCGCGTGGTGATGCGGGACGCTTGGTGCGGTCTCCGCCTGCAGCTGGCGCCAGTGCTCGACCACGTCGGGCCGCTCGCCGTGAATCTCGAGCCAGGTCACCGCTTCGGCGAACGTCGAGCGATGCACCAGGCCGCGTTGGCCGCGGGATGGCGCCTGGATGTCCATGAGGCGATGCTGCAAGCTGATGATCTGCTGCAGCCGCTCGACATCGCGGCGTGGAATCGGTAACAGGCCGAGCTCGACCCGCCGCTCCAGTGGGTCGGCGGAGAATCGCTGGCGCCGGCCGACCAGGCCGAGCGGCTGGAGCAGGCTGCCAGCCAGGATCGCATTGGTCAGCGTCTCTGGCGCGGCTTCGAAGTTGGCCCGGTACCGATCGAGCGACGAGATCGAGCGCCACAGGTAGTCGGGCGCGGCGTCGAGCTCTGGCGTGATCTCTTTCAGCAGTCCCGTGGCGTGCAGCTGGCGGAACGCCTCTTCCGCGTGCCCCGAGCGCAGAATCTTGAAGTATTCCTCGAGGAGCCGCGCCGGCGCGCTGCGGGCAATCTCGTGCTTCTGCGCGTCGATCGAATCGAGGATGGGGTCGTCTATCGTGAACTCCAGCCGCGCCGCCAGGACCACCGCGCGCAGCATCCGGACCGGATCCTCGAGGAACCGCACGTCGGGATCGCCGATGCAGCGGATCAGCCGAGAGTGCAGATCCTGGAGCCCGCCGACATAGTCGATGATCGAAAACGTTCCGATGTCGTAGAACAGCGCGTTGACGGTGAAGTCGCGGCGGAACGCGTCTTCCTCTGGGGTGCCGTAGGTGTTGTCACGCTGGATGAGGCGATCCTGCTGGCGCCGGGCCTCGGAATCGGAGCGGTCGTCGAGGGCGTTGCCCGGGTCTGCCCCGTTCAGCTCGGCCTGTTCAGCCTCGGCGATTTCCGCTTCCGGCGTCGTCGAGGCGTCGACCTGACGGCGGAACGTGGCGACCTCGATGGTCTTGGTGCCGAACTTGACGTGGGCCAAGCGGAACCGCCGGCCGATGATCCAGCAGTTCCGAAACAGCTTCTTGACCTGATGCGGGTGCGCCGACGTTCCGATGTCGAAGTCCTTGGGCCGGCGATCCAGCAGCAGGTCCCGAACGCTGCCGCCGACCAGGTACGCGACGTAGTTGTGCTCGTGCAGCCTGTAGAGGACTTTGAGAGCGTCGGGATCGATCTGTCGCCGTGATAACGGGTGCGCGGACCGAGGGACGATGGTCGGTTCCACCATCAAGCCGCGATTATAGCATCACGAATCGGCCGATCATCACTAAGCTGTTGACGCCCATCAGGTTACCGACGCGCCCGTCGGAGCCTTCAGCTCCCGGCTCGGCGGCCCTGGCGGGATGCAGGTGGGCCGTGTCGGTGATTTCCCTAGGCCTCTCACCGCGGGGCATCCCTTCTCCACCCCACCGCGCACAGTCCGCGCGGCGGGGGCCCCGGCGTCGGGCGGCGTGCTCCTCGCTCACATACTCCCGGTAGGCTCGCTCGTCGCGCCTGGCCAGCCGGGCGCCGCGCGGCGAGATCCACTATGGAAATCACCGATACGGTCCACTAGGATCGGCGATCATGCACGTGTTGACGACGCTGGCGATTGTCGCCCTGTCCGGAACGCTGGCGTGGCGGCGGTCGATCCGCTCGCCGAGGCGCGGCGCCTCTACAACCTCGGACAGTATGAGAACGCCGCCCGGCTCGCCCGCGACGCCATCAAGGTTCCCGCCACCGCCGAGTCCGCCCGGCTCGTGCTCGGCCGCATCTATCTCGAGCGGTACCGGCAGTCGGCGGAACCGGAGGATCTCGCTCAGGCGCGGGAAACGCTGCGCTCGGTGAATCCCCAGGGGCTGGACCGTCGTGAACGGGCCGAGCTCATGATCGGTCAGGGGGAAGCCCTGTACCTGGAGGATCGGTTCGGCCCGGCGGTCGAGGTGTTCGAACGCGCCCTCGACAACGGGGAGCCGTTGGCGCCGGGGGCGCGAGATCGCCTGCTGGACTGGTGGGCGACTTCGATCGATCGGCTGGCGCTGACCCGCCCCCGCGACCAGCGCGAGCCGGTGTATGCGCAGATCGTCACCCGGATGGAGAAGGAGATCGCCGCCGATCCCGCCTCGGCGCCGGCCGCCTACTGGCTGGCCGCCGCAGCGCGCGGCGCCGGCAATCTCGATCGCGCCTTGAATGCGGCGATGGCGGCCTGGGTCACCGCGCCGCTCGGCCGGGACCATGGCGCCTCGCTGCGCGCCGATCTCGATCGGCTGATGGTGCAGGGGATCATCCCGGACCGCGCCGCGCGCCTGCAGCCGCGCGACCCCAAGCAGGCGGCGGCCGTGATGCTGTCCGAGTGGGAGGCGCTCAAGGCCAGCTGGACGCGGTGAGATCCTCGACCGTTAAGACCGTTTACATCCGGTGTTTGACGCAACGCAACGACGCTCATATCCTGCCGCGATGCAGAACATCAGCCGGCGAGCATTCCTCCAGTCGGTGGCCGCCGCGAGTGGCGCCTCCGCAGTCGTCGTGCCGAACTTCTGGTCGGCCGCGGCCGCGCAGGGCGTGAATGAATGGGGCGTGCCGATCCTCGACACGCACATGCACCCGCGCGCGACGCCCGAGGCCCACATCGCTCATCTGGATGGGGCCGGCGTCACTAAGGCCGTGCTCCTGACGGGCGCCGTCCTCGAGGATCGCGCGAAGCAGGCAGTCGCAGCATATCCGTCTCGCTTCATCCGGTTCGCCTCCATCGACGTGACGCAGCCGAGCTCGGTCGAGTATCTGCGCGCCGCTCTGGAGAGCGGCGCGAAGGGGTTCGGTGAAATCAAGTCGCAGGTTGCGGCGGCAGGACCGGAAATGCAGCGCCTCTACGCGCTCGCGGCCGAGCTGAACGTGCCGATCGTGATCCACTTCCAGGAATTCAGCCCGCCGGGAGGCCCGGGAACGTTCAATACCGGCTTCAAGAAGTTCGACGCGATGCTGAAGGCGTTTCCAAGGACGACGTTCGTCGGCCACGCCGACGGGTTCTGGGCCAACGTGAGCGCCGACTACGCCGAGGACTCGTCGTATCCGACAGGCCCGATCAAGCCGGGCGGCGTGACCGACAGGTTCCTCGGCGAGTACCCGAATCTCTATGCCGATATCTCCGCAAACTCAGGGAACAACTTCTTGACGCGCGATCCGGAATTCGCGGCGCGCTTCATCGAGCGGCATCAGGACAAACTGGTGTTCGGCAGCGACTGCCCGTGCCCGGACGGCCGCGGCGGCGCCACCGGACGCTGCATCGCGCGCGCGACGCTGACGCAGCTGAAACAGATCGCAACGCCGGAGTCATTCAAAAAGATTGTGTGGGAGAACGGGCTGCGGGTGCTGAAAATAGCCTAGCAAAGAGACGATTGGCCGTGACGCTGAAGTCTCGTGCTCTGGCCGTCGTCTCGGTCGTCTCGATCACGATCGCAACAACCGGCGCCTTCCAAGCGAACCGCCCGGCATCTCTTCTGCTCGACCGCGCCTACCTGAGCGACGTGCGGGCGCGGTGAGAAAGGCGACCCGGCGATCAGGGCGGCGATCGCCGCCCTCGAGGAAGACGCGAAAGCGGCGCTCGCGATCAAGCCGATGTCCGTGATGGACAAGACCATCACGCCACCGAGCGGTGACCGGCACGACTACATGAGCCAGGCGCCGTATTGGTGGCCGGATCCCGCCAAGTCGGACGGCAAGCCGTACGTCCGCAAGGACGGCAAGCGCAATCCCGAGATCAGCAAGATCACCGATCGCGACGACCTCGGACGGCTCGGCGGCGCGGTCACGACCCTCGGGCTCGCGTATGCGTACACGGGACGCGCGGAGTACGCGACCCACGCCGCGAGCTCATGCGGGTGTGGTTCCTCGATCCCGCGACGCGGATGAACCCCCATCTCAACTACGGTCAGTACATCCCCGGCATCAACCAGGGGCGCGGCATCGGCATCATCGAGACGCGAAGCCCAGATCACCACGTTCCGCGCGAGCACGATTCACCGGATCCTGCGCCGAGGCGCGGTGGCATGGAAGGAACCGGGATACAAGGCGCTGGCGGAGAAGATCGGCGGCGGCAGCCCGAGGCTGATCCTGACGATGCCCTGAGCCTCACGCGTCTCAGGGCGCGAGAAGTGCTGATCACGCCCCTGCGGCGCCAGCGTGTGGACTTACATCCCGCTCAGTGCGCTCCGTTGGCGACGAAGCACCTGCCAGTGCTTCACCATCCCCGGACGCAGGAGTCCCGCTGCGCCGCCGGCCCAGAAGGCCGCGACGTACGCCGCGGTCGAACTCTGGCCCAGGAGGACCTGCGACGCCGCCACCGCAAGGATTCCCCAGATCACGACCTCGTTCACCGTGGCGATTCGCCGCGACCAGGACGCGTGTTGTGGCGAGCGCGCCATCTGTCGCAATACCCGGGCTCGCCACGCCGGAGAGGGTGCCTCCAGGAGCGCGCGCGCCAGCAGCAGATCATCCGCACGTGCGGCGTGGTACGCCGCCCGGCACCTGTCACAGGCGAGCATGTGCGGGGCCATATCCGGCGGTATCCTGCCTTGGCCGCGCCCAGCCGCCCGGACATCGTTGTCGTACAGACGGTCGAGGAAGGCTTCGCAGTTCAAGGGACCATCAACTCCTTTGTCAGTGTCTATTCGTTGCGCAACGCCACCATCGGATCGACTCGGGTGGCGCGGCGCGCCGGCACGTACGACGCGATCGCTGCCACTGCGGCAAAGGTCACGGCCACCATCACGAACGTCGTGCCATCGAGTGGTGTGACGCCAAAGAGGATCGCGTGCAGATAGCGCGTGCCGGTGGCCGCGCCCACCAGGCCGAGCAGGATCCCGACGGCGGCGCACGACAGTCCACGTCGGAGCACCAGCCCGAGCACCGCCTGCCGCCGTGCGCCGAGGGCCATTCGGAGACCGATCTCCCGCGTCCGCTCGACCACCGAATAGGCGAGGACCCCGTAGATGCCGATCGCGGCCAGGAGCGCCGCCACCGCCGCAAAGCCCGTGAGCATGACGGCATAGAACCGGTGCCGAGCCACGGCATTCGCGACCAGACTGTTCAGCGGCATGATCGCGTCGAGCGCCGCGTTCGAGTCGGCGCGGGTAATCGCGTGCTGCACCTGGGGCACGACAGCAGCAGGATCGCCGCGGGTGCGCATGGCGAACGACATGAATCCGAATGCCCAGTGGTCGACGAGGGCTTTCGGCGCGCCCCACCGTTGCTGCAAGGCGATCACTTGCCGGTAGTCCATGAAGATTTCCGGGTACGGTTCGCGGTCGAGCGAGGCCTGGCGGACATCGGCGATCACGCCGACGATCTGCACCGGTACGTGAGGGCCGCGGCCGCCGTGCCAGTCCATGAAGGTGCCGACCGGACTGGCCTCGCCGAAGTACCGGCGCTGCGTGCTCTTGTTGATGACGATCACCGGCGTCGCCTGGCCGGAGTCGCCCTCTGCGATCAGGCGGCCGTCGAGCACCGTGGCGCCTGCGGCTTCGAGATAACCGGGGCTGAGCGATTTGAGTCGCGGCCGATTCGGCTCCTTCGCCACTTCGTCGAGCGTGCGGCCGGGCGGCACGAACGACCCGACCGTGTCCTGAAGGCCGACCATGATGCCGACATACGCGAAGCCGGCGGCGGTGACGCCCGGTATCGCGCGCACCGCGCGCAGCACCGCGTCGATCGACTCGGCTTTCCGCGCGGTGGGATATTCGCCCGGTAGCACCAGCTGAAACGCCAGCACGTTCCTCGGGTCGTAGCCCTTCTCCACCGTGGCGAGGTTGACGAAGCTGGTCGCCAGCAGTCCGGCGCCGACCAGCAGGATCGTCGCCATCGCCAGCTCGCCGACGACGAGCAGCATGCGCAGGCGCGTGTCCCGCTTCGTGGTCGCGGCCCCGCGCGAGCCGAGCGCGTCCAGCTGATTCGTGCGCGACAGGTGAAGGGCCGGCAACAGCCCGAATGCGAACGTCGCGACGACGGAGACGGCCAACGCGATGCCCAGCAGTCGAACGTCGACGCCGAGCTCGTGGCCACGCGGCAGAATGTTCGCGCCGAAGACAATCCGGAACACGCCCTGCGCTTCCACGATCGCCAGCCGTTTGACGAGCGAGACGCCGGCGGCGCCGAGCGCCGCGCCGATGATGCCGCCGGCCGTGGCCAGGACCGCGCACTCGGCGAGGATCTGGCGCAGCAGCTGCCATCGGCTGGCGCCGAGCGCGACCCGCGTGGCCAGCTCGCGGCGGCGGGCGGTGCCCCGGGCGAGCAGGAGGTTCGCCACATTCGCGCAGACGATCAGGAACACGATGGCGGCCGCGCCCAGAAAGAGTTGGAGGACGGACTTGACCGTCGCCACATCGCCGGTCGCCTGACTGCCCGGCCTCGACTCGAACAGACTGCCCTTCAGGCTTTGGGCGTCGAATCTGGCGGTGGTGAGCGGCGGAGCGGACGCCGGCCGCGGCGGACGAACCGCCGTGCCAATCGCCTGGGCTTCCTCGGACGCCGCCGCCAACGAGACCCCGGCACGCAGCCGGCCAATCATCGGCGCCACGCCGATCGTCCCCGCGTTGGGTAGGCCGACAATCGGCGTGTAGAAGTCGGTCAGCGAGGCGATCGTTTCCACGCTTTCAGGCAGGACGCCGACCACGGTGAGGGAGCGGCCGGCAAGGGTGCCCGACCGGAAGGCGACGACCGTGCCGACCACGCCGCGGTCGGACGCGAAATGGCGCTGCCAGGAGTAATACGCCAGCACCATCACGTCGGGATTGGCGGCGTCGCTCGAGGCCAGCGTGCGCCCGAGCAGCGGCTTGACTCCGAGGACCTCGAAGTAATTCGGCGAGGCGAAGCCGCCGGTCACCCGCACCAGCCCCGCCGGGGTTGGCATGATCACCTGGGGATGCGATCCCGCCGCCGCCAGCCCCGACAGGGTGGCCGGGCGCGGCTGCCATTCGAGGGTACTCCCGATAGGTGATGCCCGGCAGATTGCGCGGGCGGTCGTTTTCGACGATCCGCACCAGCCGATCGCCATCGGTCAGCGGCAGCGGCGCCAGGAGCACCGTGCGGACGATGCTGCAGATGGCGGTCGTGGCGCCGATGCCTAGCGACAGCGTCAGCACGGCAGCCACCGTGAAGCCGCGGCTCCTGGCCAGCGACCGCACGGCGTACGCGACATCCCGCCGCACCCCGTCTCCCCAGGCCTGATCGCGTCTCATCGTGCGAGTTTTATAGCACAAGTGCGATCCAGATCACGTGAGCCGCCTGGCCGCGAGAGCCTGGCCAGCCTGGATTCGACGGCGGCCCCCTCTTGGCCCCTGCCGCCGCCGGTCTCGCCGTTCCGTGCTAGCCTCTCGCCGTTTCGATGACCATCGAGCCTTCGCCGATTCGAGTCCTCATCGTTGATGACCACACGGTCGTCCGGTTCGGGCTCGCCGCGATCATCGGGCTGCAGCCCGACATGACCGTCGCCGGCGAAGCGGCATCGGCCGAGGAGGCCTGCGCGCTGTGCGAGGCGCGGCCGGTCGATGTCGTCCTCATGGACCTCCGGCTTCCCGGGGCCAGCGGCGTGGACGCGATTCGGACGATCCGCGCGCAGCGCCCCAACATCCGCTTCATCGTGCTGACCACCTATGCCGGCGACGAGGACATCCATCGTGCGCTCGATGCGGGTGCGCACGCCGATCTGCTCAAGGGGATGTCGCACGCCGAGGTCACGGCCGCGGTGCGCAAGGTGCATTCGGGCGGACGGGTCATCCCGGAGGCGGTCTCGAAGACCCTCGCCGAGCGACGGCCGCACTCGCAGTTGAGCCCCCGGGAGCTCGAGGTGCTCCGGTTGATTGCCGGCGGATGCAGCAACCGGGAAATCGGCGTGGCCCTCGGGATCGCCGAAGCCACCGTGAAGTGGCACGTCAACATCATCCTCAGCCGCCTCGACGTCGGCGATTGTACCCAGGCCATCGTCACCGCCCTGCAACGGGGCATCCTGCACCTGCCCTGACGCGTGGCGACACTCTCATCGGTCACGGCGCTCTGTGTGCTGCTCTGCTCTGCGGCGCCGGTTGCCGGTCAGGCCCTGATCGAGCCCGTCCGATCTCGGCGTCCTACAGCCGGCGGGTGTGGCAGAGCCCGGACGGCCTTCCCGAGGACTTCGCGCAGGCCATCGCCCAGACCGCTGATGGCCACCTGTGGATCGGCACGAGCGGGGGGCTCGTGCGCTTCGACGGCGTCCGCGTCACGGTCTTCAATTCGACCAACGCCCCGGCCTTCAAGAGCGACAGTGTGTACTCGCTCGCGACGACCCGCGATGGTGCCTTGTGGGCCGGCACCGAGGGCGCGGGACTGGTCCGCTATGAAGACGGCGCGTTCCGTAGGTTCGGACCGGCCGACGGCCTGACCAACCTCTTCGTCCGCGCACTGTTCGAGGATCGCGAGGAGCTGTGGGTGGGCACCGACGACGGGCTGTTTCGCCTGGAAGGCAGTGCGCTCCGGCGCGTCGACGGTCAGGGCGGCGCGCCGACCATGTACGTGCACGCGATCTCGTCAGGATCGCGAGGGACGGATCCTCGTCGGAGGCGGAGGCCTTGATCCTCGATGGCCATCGCGTGGAGCACTACCTCCCCGAACGGGGACCGCCTGGTCCCGGCGGTCTCGCAGCTCGCGCACCGCGTCGGCCTCGAGTCGGGCATCGACATCCGGGTGCACGTGGAGGGGGAGCCGGTCGCGCTCGGCAGCGACACCGAGGGCAGCCTGATGATGTTGATTCGCGAGGCGCTTCAGAAGGCCATCCGCCACGCCGCGCCGAGCCGGCTGTCGGTGACATTCGGGTTCGAGCGCAAACGGCTGCGCGTCGAGATCGAAGACGACGGGCTGGGGTTCGACTCGGAGGTCGATCCCGGAAGCTCCCATCACTACGGTCTCGTCGGCGTGGTCCGATCCCGCGCCGGGACAGTTCGGGACGTCGAAGGCCTTCTACGGCGACTACCGGTGGCAGACGCAGGTCATCGAGAACATGAGCGTTGGACGGCGGTTCTCGTTGAAGGGCCGGTCGTTCTTCGAGGTGCGCGCGGAGTTCTTCAACATCTTCAACCGGACGTACCTCCGGATGCCCACCGACTTCAACAACAACCCGCTGTCGACGCGGACCTTCAACTCGAGAGGCGAGCCCAGCAACGGCTTTGGTTACATCAACCCGACCGCGACGCCGAACCAGTTGCCGCGGAACGGCCAGATCGTGGCGAGGTTCCAGTTCTGAGGCGCCGTCGCGGGTTCGCGGTTCGCGGGTTCGGGTCTGAAGGCCGCGACCGCCGGCTGACGTAAGATTCCGCGCGTGGCTCAACTACACCCCTGCATGAAACAGTTCAGGCCGGTCCTCGCGGCGATCCTGATGCTCGCGACAATGGCGGCGGCGCACGGCATCGCGGTACGCGCATCGCAGACCGGCGCGGCGACGGTGGTCGTTCCACCAGGAAAGCCGACCGTCTTCCTCTGGCCACACGGCGCGCCGGGATCCGAAGCGCGCAAGGACGAGCCCGAGCGCATCGAAGGTGAGACGGTCGTCAACATCCACAATCCGTCGATGGTGGTCTTCCTGCCGCGCAAGGAGATCAACACCGGCGTCGGCGTGATCGTGGCGCCTGGGGGCGGACACAAGAGCCTGTGGATCATGCACGAGGGCTTCAACCCGGCGCAGGCGCTCGCGGAGAAGGGGATCGCGGCGTTCGTCCTCAAGAACCGGCTGCAGAGCTCGGGGTACGTGTTCGACGTCGAAGGGCTGGCCGACATGCAGCGGGCCGTGCGCGTCGTTCGCAGCCGCGCCGCCGAATGGGGCATCGATCCGAACCGGATTGGCGCGGGAGGTTTCTCGGCCGGTGGGGAGCTCGCCGAGCTCGTCGCGATTCGGAACGATTCCGGGCAGCCCGGTGCGGCCGATCCGGTCGAGCGCGTCAGCTCACGGCCGGATTTTCAAGTCCTGATCTATCCGGGTAAGAGTCAGCTGATTCAACCGGTGGCGGGCTCGCCTCCCGCTTTCATGGCCGCCGGGGTCGATGATCGCGCGGATATTTCCGTCGGTCTCGCGGAGGCCTATCTACGCTTCAAGAAGGCCGGCGTGCCCGCGGAGTTGCACATCTACGCCAAGACCGGCCATGGGTTCGGCCTTCGCCCCGAGCGCGCCGGGCAGTCGCACCAGGAGTGGCCGGTGCAGCTGGTCTCCTTCCTCCGGCAGACCGGGATGATCAAGTAGAAATTCCACGAGCGGCGGGAGCCAAAGACTAGTCGCCTGTCGTCAGCCTGTCGGTGAGCCAGGCGCGCGCGAAGGTCCAATCGCGCTTGAGCGTCGCGACCGACACGCCGAGGGCCTGCGCCGCCTCGGTCTCCGCCAGTCCCCCGAAGAACCGCATCTCGACGACCCGCACCGCGCGTGGATCGACGGCCTCCAGTGCCTCCAGCGCCTGATCGAGGGCGAGCACGTCCTCGTCTGGACGGACCCCAACCTCGTCCGCGCCGGAGAGCGAGACGCGGACGCCGGAGCCTGGTCCCTTCGCCGCGTTACGGTGCCGCGCATAGTCCACGAGCGCCCGCCGCATCTGGGTCGCCATCAGCGCCACCAGATGCGCGCGGTCGTTGACGGAGATTTCCTCGGAGGAAAAGAGCCGCAGCCACGCCTCGTGGACGAGGTCGCTGGTCTGGAGCGTGTGTTCCGGACGCTCGCCGGCCAGGTAGTGGTGGGCCAGCCTCCGGAGCTCCGGATAGACGGTATCGATCAGCGCGGCCGAGGCCTTGGCGTCGCCGCTTCGCGCTTGGGCCACCAGGCCAGACAATGAGGAATCGCCCATCAGCTCGGTTCTGTGTTTACCTCCTCGATTCTCTCATGAGCTGTTCGAGCGAAAAGTTCCGCTTACCCCTACAGCGAGGATGCTCCTAGTGTCGCGTCACCGAAGTCCTGTTACATTCGGCCGGCGCTGCATCCCGGGGCGCGGCGTTGCTCGTCGGTTCCATACGCCCGGTCTGCGCCCTCCTCGCGCCTTGCGCGCCGGGCGCATCGCCGCCCTCGGTGTTAACAGGACTGCGGTGACGCGACACTAGCCATGATCGAGATCTCTTCTCTCACCACGATCGTTGCCTTGATGACCATCGGTCCGGCGGCACAAGGCCGGCCGATCCAGGACCCCTGCACGCTCCTGACGGCGGCCGACCTGCAGCAGGCCTTCCCGGGAGCCGGCGCTGGAAAAGTGGATCGCAGCCTCGAAAAGGACGGAATGGTGAAGTGCGTCTGGCCTTACCCGGCGAGCAGCCGGTACGCGTCGGGCAGCGTCTTCGTCTTGACCTCGGATGAGATCACCGAGACGCCGCGAGAGGAGGCGGAGGACACCTGGGCGCTGACCTTCCTCGATCCGCTCCGGAACGACGCCGCGAAAAACGTGCGCTATGAGACGTTGACCGGGGTCGGCGATCAGGCGGTCGCCGTGGTCGAACGTGAAGACAAGGCCAAAGGCTTCAGCGCGTCCGTGGCGATTCTGGTGGTTCGCCGGGGCAAGCAGCAGGTGGCACTGCTGTCGGCGGGTCTTGCGCGGCGCGAGCGCGCCGAGGCGCTGCGGATCCTCGGCGAGCTGGGCAAGGCCATCGCCAGGCGTCTGAGTTGAGCGCAGGCGAACGCGAGGCTACTCGGACCGAAAGCCTGGCGCGAGCATGCGGGTGATGCGGATCGGATCCTTGATCCCCTGACTCGCCATCCAGGCGGTCGCTTGCTCGAACAGCGCGTGGCCCGGTTCGTCCCGTCGAAGCGCGCCCAGTCTCCGCCGCGTCACGGCAGCGTACCACTGCATCTCGGCGCGCTCGAATCGATCGAGCGCGTCTTCGAGACAGCCCACCGCCAAGGGCTCGTTCCCTTCGACCGACGCGATGCCGCCCTGCAGCAGCCGCGCGAGGGGAGTCGACCAGGGCATGCGCTCACCGGCGATACGGCGCGCCGCATCGCGAGCGATCGAGAGGAACCGGCGGTCGGAACGATTCGCCGCGGCGATCGCCAGCGCGCTTCGCCCACGGAGATACAGAGCTTCGATGCGCACCGCCTGCACGCGCCTCAGCATCGATCGGCGGAAATGCGGCTCTTGTTCGGTCAGGATCCGCCACGCGGCCGCGCTGTCGCCGCGGTACAGCGCGGTCTGCACCCGCGCCAGCATCGCGCTGTAGTGTTGACGATGAAAGCCTTTCTGGGACCAGCTCGCGATGGCCGTCATCACTTCGCGTTCACCTTCGTCCGGCTGATCCGCCACCAACCACACGAGGTTGCTGCGCGTGCACACCTCGGTGGCGAGATACAGATTGCCGCGGCGCCGCGCCTCCGCGAGGAGCACCGGCACGCGGCGACAGACTTCGGCCAGCTCACCCAGGTACATCAACCCCCAGAGGTGGACGTTCTGCGCGATGTTCAGCTCCCAGGTCACGCCGACGCATTCGTCGCGCAGGGTCGCGATCGCTTGTCCGGACGACACCAGCGCCCGTCTCCACTGACCGCTCGCTGTGGCGGTGAGGCTGTCGCACAGGCGTTCGATCGCCCTCGCGTGTGGGGTCCCCACGTCCTCGGCCATCACCTTCGCCCGAGCCGCGAGCGCTGGTGCGCTCCTTCGGTAGACCCAGTCGGCGCTTCTCGCCGACGATTCGAGCGCCAGACCACGCGCAATGCGTGATGGCTCGCCGGCGTCGAGGGCCAGGTGCAGGTGCCGCGCGACGAAGTCGGAGGCGCTGATCACATCGACGAGCGCCAACCCCGTCGCCGTCGCCCAGCAGGTGTCCAGCCGCAGCAAGGTCTCGCCGTCGATCTCGTCAACCCGCGGGACGAAGGCCGTGCCTCTGAGACGCAGGCGTGCGCGACGCCACACCAAGCGCACCGCGGCCGCGCGCGGGCTGGACGCGAGCGTCAAGCCGACGTTCTCGAGCACGTGCCGGCTCAGATCGAGGCCTCGATCGATGTGTCCGCCGATCAGGAACTGTTCCGCGGCCCGCCGCTGCAGTTCGATGTGCTGCGGGCGTGCGGCGCCTTCGGCGGCGCGCAGGTAGGCGTCCGCCGCTTCGGCCGGACGGCCGGCATTCGCCAGCGCGGCGGCCAGCCCTTCCCTCCACGCAGACGCCGCCGCGGCGGATGGGGACAGATCGAGGGCATGCTGGTAGAAAGACGCGGATCGGTCGAACGCCAGTGCCGCCCCCGCCTTCTCCGCCGCCAGCCCGGCCTGCATCGATGCGCGCTCGTCATCGCCGGCGCCGCGATAGTGCTCGAACAGCGCGTCGCAGTCGTCGCTCTGGCGCGCGACCAGCGAGGCGGCCATGCGCGTGTGAAGGTCGCGCACTCGATCGGGCCGCAGGCGGTCGACCAGCACTTCACGAATCCGATCGTGATAGGTCTCCACCCGGTCCGACGAGCCACTGCTGCGGATGAAGCGCGAGGCGCGCAGCATCATGACCAGCGACTGCCGGTCGCGCGCGACGCCGCAGGCGTCGCAGACGATCTCCGGCGCGACCGGCCGGCCGCAGATCGCCAGCGTCTCGAGAAAGAGGCGCCCGGCCGGCGACAGGGCCTCGACGCGCGACGCGAACAGGCGGCCGAACGTCGGCGCCTGACGCGTCCCCGCGGACGACGTGCCCGCGTAGAGTGCCAGCTGCTCGAGCACGAACGGGCTGCCACCGGCGTCGTGCGCCATGCGGCGCTTGTCGTCGTTGGTCAGCTCCGGCCCGCTGTCCACCACGACGCCCGAGATCAGCGCGTCCGCTTCGTCATCGGTGAGCGGCTCGAGCAGTCACCGCCGATGTGCGCGGGAGCAGCGCCTGGAGGAATGGCTTCGAGCCGATCTCCTCCTGCGAAAGGACAACAGCGTCAGCATCGCGGAAGGTCCGGCCGGCGCCAGCAGCTCCTCGAGGAGGACGATGCTGTCGGCGTCGGCCCATTGCAGGTCGTCGATCCAGATCACGAGCAAGGTCCGCGCGGCCAGCGTCGCGAGCAGCGCGCTCAGCGCCTCGAACGCCAGCCGCCTGGTGCGAAAGGGATCGACGCGATCGAGATCGGCGCCGCGCGCGGCCTCGGCGATCGCCTCCACCTGAAGCAGGACGGGGAACACTCGAGCCAGCGCGGGCACATCTCGCGGCAGCAGATCCTCGACCCAGGCCGCGGGCGCTCGAGGCGAGATAGCGGCTCAGATCGTCGACCACCCCGTCGAGCGCCTTGTAGGGCACCGACTCGTTCTCGTAGCAGCGGCCGATCAGCACGACCGCATCGCGCTCCAGTTGCCTGACGAACTGGCGCACGAGCGCGCTCTTGCCGATTCCGGACGGGCCGTAGATCGCGACCGCCCGGGCCCGGCCCGCGAGGACTTCGTCGCGCGCCTCGATCAGCGCGTGAAGCTCGGGACCGCGCCCGACGAACGGGAGATCGGGCGTCGCCATCACGCTCCCGGGCGGCGATTCACCGGCGCCCGGCATCAGGGCCCGACGCACCGCGGCGCCCGTGAGACGCTGCGCCGGATCACGGCGCAGCAGGCCCATGCAGATGTCGCTCGAGATCGGCGGGCACCGCGCCGGGGTGCAGTCCGCCGGCGCCGGCGGATCCTCCGTGCGCTTCCGCATACAGCACGTCCGCGGCCGAGCCGTCGAAGGGCAAGGCCCCGGTCAGCGCTTCATAGAGCGTCACGCCCGACGCCGTACCAATCGCTCGCCTCCGACGGCGCGGCACCCGACGCCTCCTCGGGTGACATGTAGGCGGGCGTGCCGCCGCGCGCCTCGTCTCGACGCGTGCAGCGGTCTCAGTCGGCGAGGATGCCGAAGTCGAGGATGACGACGCGGCCTTCGGGCGTGACCAGCACGTTCGACGGCTTGATGTCGCGATGCAGCTTGCCGCGCTGATGCAGCGCCGACACCCCGTCGATCAGCTGTTCCAGCGCGGGCACCAGTCGTCGCGCGGAGATGCCCCGCACGTAGTCGACGAAGCTCACGCCCTTGACCAGCTCCATCGTGAAGAACGATCGCGTCCTCTCGACGAACAGCTCGTAGAGGCAGACGAGGTTCGGATGCGTGATGTCGGCGAGGCTTCGGAACTCACGCTTCAGGCGATAGAGATCGGCTGGCGCCGGTGCGGCGCAGCGTCTTGAGCGCGACCGCCTCGTCGCGGAGCGTGTCGTGGACCTCGTAGACGACGCCCATGCCGCCGGCGCCGACCTGCCGCAGGATTCGAAATCGATCGGTGCCGGTGAACGGCACGTCGTCGCGCCCGGCGAGCCAGGCCTCCACCGGCCGATCGAGGAACGCGCCCGCCTCGCCGTGCACCGCGAGCAGCCGCCTCAGGTCCGCGCGCAGCTCCGCATCGCCGGCGCAGGCGGTCGTCGAGGTAGAGGTCGCGCTCTGACGTCTCCTTGAGCACGGCTTCATCGAAAATCGCGCGCAGCCGGCGATGGCGCTCCGGCGGATGGGGGCCAGTCACGATCTCTATGATTGTCCGGGAGCCACCGGCGAACCTTTTCCCGGTCAGTTC